>OZ252211.1:0-1810000 GCA_965248885.1 Sphingomonas sp.
CCGCCGCGCCGACCAGCGGACCGGCGATGCCGCCGCCGATCACTTTGTCACCGAGGATCGCGCCGCCGATACCACCGGCGACCAAGCCAGTCGTTCCCGACGAACGGCGACAGCGCCGATAATTATAATCATTGCCGCGATAGACTTTGGCACGCTTGGCTTCGGCATGGCTGGCGGGGGCGACGAACGTCGCAGGAATCGCCAGAGTGGCGGCGGCGAGACCGAGAATGAGAGTGCGCATGGGTATCGTCCTTCGTGTTGAACTCGTGCATCGGTAACGGCCCGACCTTGCACGAAGTTGCATGAACCGCAAACAACCGCGCGTTCAGCCCAGCTCGCCCTCGCCGCGATATTTCAGTTCGAGATATTTGCCCTGCGTCGCCAGCCGCTCGAGATCGCCGCGTGCGAGCTGCTCGCTCATCCGTTTCAGCTCGCTGTCGACGACCGACAGCCCCTCGATCAGCTGTCGTTCGGGCATCATCCCGTCGGTTTCGGTCTTGCGCAGCCCCACCGGCACCGCGCCATAGCCGCGCACCAGCTCGGGCAACTCGTCGCCGATCAGCCGCCGCACCGCCGCGGCCGCCGGTTCGCGCTCGTCGAGCATGGCGAGCTGCGGTTCGAGTGCGGCGAGCTTCAGCCCGATGCCATCGGCCAGCGTCCGGGCGGGCGCGGGCAGCGCGAGCCGCTGGCCATCGAGCCACGCCTTGGCGCGCGACGGCAGCTGCGGCAACGGGGTCGCGGGCAGGCTCTTCACATCGGGCACGCGCACGCGTTTGGTCGTCGGCAGCGACAGCATCAGCAGCGCGGCGAGCACGATCAGTAGCCCGACGGCAAGCACGCCGCCGATCCCGAGCGGCCCCACGAACACGCCGTAAGCAAACGCCGCCAGGATGATCGCAACCCCGGCGACCAATGCACGCCGCGCGCGGATCGTTGCGCTGCGCGCACCCCGTTCGACCGCCGCGCGCACCTGACTGCGCTCGAGCACGCCGCTCGCGCGCGCCAGTATCTCGTCGGCCGAGGACATCAGGCTGCGCTCACACCGGTGCCAGCGGATTGTCGGCGGGCGCGCCCAGCCGCCCCTGTGCCGCGCCCTCGGCCCGCGCGATATAGCCGCGCGACTTCTCGACCTCGTCGGTCAGCGTGTCGACCGTGGTCTTCATCGACACCAGTGCTTTCGCCTTGAATGCATCGACCGCGTCCATCGTGTCGTAGATGTTCTGGAACGCGCGCTTCAGTGTTTCGAGCGGGATCGTCGACGACGCGGCCTGTTCGTGGATCGTCGCGGTCTGCGACTTGAGCAGCGCGCCGGTCGAATCGATGATGTTCGCGGTCGTCGTGTTCAGCGCGGTGATCTGTTCGAGCACGAGCTTCTGGTTGGTCAGCGCCTGTGCCACCGTCACCGCGGTGCGCAGCGCCGAGACCGTGGTGGTCGAGGCGCGATCGACGCCCTTCATCAGCTCGACATTGTTCTTCTTGACGAGGTCGAGCGCGAGATAGCCCTGCACGCTGACCGCCATCTGCGTCAGCAGGTCGGTCGTGCGCTGGCGGACGTAGAACAGCGCCGATTCGCGGATCGCCTTTGCCTTTGCGGGCTCCGACGTCTCGATCTCGTTCGCCTTGGCCTCGAGCTTGGCATCGAGCGCCTTCGACACATGGATCATCTGCTCGAGGCGGCCCATCGCCGCCCACAGGCTCTGCCGTTCGGTCGCGATCGCGGCATTGTCCTTGAGCAATTCGTCCTTGCCGCTGGCGAGCCGCGTCAGGATCGAGGCGATGTGCGTCTGCGACGACTTATACCCGTCGAAATAATCGCGCATCTTGTCGCCGAACGGGATGATGCCGAACAATTTCTTGGGGGCGAGCAGGCTGCCCTGCTTGCCCGGGTCGAGATCCTCGATCGTGCGGCGCAGCTCGGCGAGATCGGAGCCGACGTGCGATTCCTTGTCCATCGACTTGACCGGGCGGTCGAGGAAGCGATTCGATTGCCCCGCCGCCGCCGCGATCTCGGTGCGCCCCATGTCGGCGATCAGGTCGACGCGCCGCCCGAATTCGGGCGAATTGGCGTCCTGCGCGACCAGATCGGCCACGAACGCCTCGGCCTTGGCGTCGAGCTGCGATCGCTGCCCCTCGTCGAGCGGGACGAGCCCGGCCGCCTTCGTCGTCGCGATCGGCGCGACGGGGTCGGGCGCGGTCAGCACCAGGTCGGTGGGGTCGGCCGTCTGTGTCGCCATGATGTCCTCCGCTCGGCCATCAAGATAGGCGCGAAGGCGGGCGTTGTTCAAGCGAAGTCGACGAGGCAAGGCCTGATCGCGCAGCGCATGGCCAGCGGGCCGATTGATCGCGACGTGGACCGTCGCTAGTCTCTCGTGACCGAAGACTTTCTTCACGGGACAGTCCACGAAGCGAGCGCCGAAATGCAGGCGGCGGTGCGTTCGGACGACCAGATCTTCGCGCTCTGGCAAAACCTGTCGCCGCTGGGCCGCAACGAATTCATCTGCTGGGTCGAAGACGCCAAACAACCCAGGACGCGAGAGCGCCGTATCGCGCGAACCCGCGAAGAGCTTCTCGAAGGAAAGAAGCGGCCGTGCTGTTGGGCGGGGTGCATTCACCGCACCGACAAAGCGCCCAGCCGGTGGCAACAGGCCGTGCTCATCGACAAGCAGAAGCGACCTGGTTCCGCTAGCGACGGCGATTTCAGCTAGGCACCAACCGGTCCGCAATCCAAGCTTGTCAGCTCCCAGACGCACAGGAACCAGTGGCGAGCTTGCCAATGCGCGGATAGAGTGCGCGCATGCTCAGTCGCGTCACCCGTCGCCCGCGTTCGGTGCTGCGCCAGTTTCTCCGGTCGGAGGCGGCGGGCGGCATGTTGCTGATCGCGGCGGCCGCCGTCGCGATGGCGATCGCCAACTCGGCGTGGAGCGATGCGTATTTCGACGCACTACACGCGGTGACGGGCCCCATGCTCTCGCCGAAACTGGGCGCGATGACGGCGCATCTGTGGATCAACGATGCGCTGATGAGCCTGTTCTTCCTGCTCGTCGGGCTCGAGATCAAGCGCGAGTTTCGCGACGGGCATCTGTCGAGCTGGGCCGACCGCCGCCTGCCGTTTATCGCCGCCGCTTCAGGAATGGCGGTGCCCGCGCTCGTTTATCTTGCCGTTGCCGGTGGCACGCCGGGGCTGGCGCGGGGCTGGGCGATCCCGGCGGCGACCGACATCGCCTTCGCGCTCGGCCTGCTCGCGCTGCTCGGGCGGCGGGTGCCGACCTCGCTGAAATTATTCCTGACGACGGTGGCGATCGTCGACGACGTCGGCGCGGTCGCGATCATCGCGCTGTTTTACACAGCATCGCTCGACTGGGGCGCCGTGGCGGCGGCGTCCGGCGTGCTCGGCGCGATGGCGGCGATGAAGCGCCTCGGCGTCATGCACCCGGGCTGGTACTTCGCGGCGTTCGCGGTGCTCTGGTATTTCACGCTGCTTTCGGGCGTGCACGCGACCGTTGCCGGCGTGCTCGCCGCAATGATGGTGCCGCTCAAGAATACGCCGGGGACGCCCGACGACGTCGACTCACCGCTCCACCGCCTCGAACACGCGTTGCAGCCTTGGGTCGCGTTCGCCATCGTGCCGCTGTTCGGCTTCGCCAACGCCGGTGTCGCATTGGGCAGCGCGGGGTCGGCGTTCGGGCCGCTGCCGCTCGCGATCGCGCTGGGGCTGGTCATCGGCAAGCAGGTTGGCGTGTTCGGGAGCGTGTGGCTGGCGGTGCGACTGCGCATCGCCGCGCGGCCAGCGAGGGCAAGCTGGACGCAGCTCTATGGCACGGCGCTGCTCTGCGGGATCGGTTTTACGATGAGCCTGTTCATCGGCGGCCTTGCGTTTCCTGCCGGACCACAAGCCGATCTCGTCAAGGTCGGCGTGCTGATGGGGTCGCTCGTGTCGGCGTTTGCCGGCTTCGCGGTGCTGCGCGTCGCAGGGGCTAGAGCGCCGCATCGATCGCGTGGAGGATGACGCCGACGAGCCCGCCGACCACCGTCCCGTTGATGCGGATATATTGCAGGTCGCGCCCGACCGCCCCCTCGACGCGGTCGGTGATCGTTTGTGCATCCCATCCGCGCACCGTGTCCGACACCAGCCGCACGATCTGGTCGCCATAGCTCGCGGTCATGCCGACGGCGGTGCGCCGCGCGAAGCGATTGATCGTCGTGCGCAGCGTCGGATCGTCGAGCAACGTCTGCCCGAACTGCTGGATCGTCTCGCCCAATTTGCCCGCAAGCACGGCATCGGGGTCGCGCGCCGCACGCATCAGCGCTGCGCGTGCCGATTCCCAGAGCCCGTCGAGCCAGCGGCGCATCGCCGGGTTGCGCATGATCTCGTCGCGCAGGCGCGCCACGCGCCCGCGCATCTCGGGATCGTCCTGCAAATCGATCGCGAGGTGCGCGAGTCCTTCTTCGGCCTTGGCGCGCAGGGGATGCGCCGGGTCGTCGGCCATCTCGACGAGCATCTTCTGCAGTCCGTCGATGATCGCATTGGCGAGCGTTTCGTCGAGCCCCGTCCAGCGCAGCACCGATCCTGCGCGCACGTGGACCATCTCGCGGATCAGATGATCGTTCGCGGCGAGCGTCGTCGCCGCCCAGCGCACGATGCCATTCAGCAGCGGTCGGTGGCGCCCCTCCGAGATCGCTGCTGCCATCGCCTGTCCGAGCAGGGGTGCGAGGTCGAGGTCGGCGATTCGCGACGATATCGCGTTCTTGACCATCCCGCCCAGCCGTTCGGGATCGAGCGCGCCGAGCATGTCGGCCGCGAGGCGCGACACCCCCTCCTTCATTCGCCCGCCGCCGCCATCGCCGCGCAGCAGGAAGCGCCCGCCCGCCCCCGCCACGTCGAGCGCATACATGCGCCGGGCAATCACGCGCGGCGTGAGGAAATTGTCGCGGAGGAAGCTCGCGAGCGTGTCGCCGATGCGATCCTTGTTGCGCGGGATGATCGCGGTGTGCGGGATCGGCAGTCCGAGCGGATGGCGGAACAGCGCGGTTACCGCGAACCAGTCGGCCATGCCGCCGACCATCGCCGCTTCGGCAAAGGCGCGGACATAGCCGATCGACGGGTGAAGCCCGGCGCAGAAGCGCGCCAGGAGATAGACGCCCGCCATCACGATCAGCAGTCCGGTCGCGGTCGCACGCATCGCCGCCGCGCCGCCCTGTACGGGAATGCGCAAAGCGGGAGCGGCGTGGGTCATGGTCGCGCGAACGCGCGGCTCACTCGGCGGGTTGCGCGACGCCGATGCCGACCGGACCCCCCTCGCCGCCATTGGTGAGGCGGCGCGCAAGGCGTGGGCCGATCCATTGTTCGAACCCGACCGCCAGGCTGAAGGTCGCGGGTACGATGAGCAGCGTCAGCACCGTCGAGAGCGTCAGCCCGCCCATCACGACGATCCCCATCGGCGCGCGCCATGCGCCGTCGCCGCTCAGCGACAGCGATACCGGCACCATGCCAGCGACCATCGCGACCGTCGTCATGACGATCGGCTGTGCACGCTTGTGCCCCGCGTCGAGGATCGCGGTCGCCTTGTCGACGCCCTTGTTCATCTCCTCGAGCGCGAAGTCGACGAGCAGGATCGAGTTTTTGGCGACGATGCCGAGCAACATGAGAAAGCCGATGAAGACCGGCATCGAGACCGGGTTGCCGGTCAGGCGCAGGGCAAGCGCGCCACCCAGCGGTGCAAGCAGCAGCGACCCCATGTTCACGAACGGCGGCATGACGCGCTTGTAGAGCAGCACGAGCACCGCGAAGACCAGCAGGATACCCGCGATCACCGCGATGATGAAGTTGACGACCAGCTCGCCCTGCCATTTGGCTTCGCCGAGTTTGAGTTCGCGAATACCCTCGGGCAGGTTTGCCATCGTCGGCAGCGCGTGAATTTTGGCCATGCCTTCGCTGGTCACGATCCCGGGAGCGAGGTCGGTGCCGATCGACGTGCGGCGCGTCTGGTTGGTGCGCTGGATCATCACCGGGCCTTCGCCGAAGCTGACGTCGGCGACGATCTTGAGCGGCACCGATCCGCCACTGACAGTCGGCACCGGCAGATTCTCGATCGTCGACAACGTCCGCCGCGACTCGGCGCCCAGTGAAACGCGGATCGGAATCTGGCGATCGGCGAGCGAGAATTTGGCGCTGTTCTGATCGATGTCGCCGATCGTCGCGATACGGATCGTCTGGCTGAGTGCCTGCGTCGTCACGCCAAGCGAGGCGGCGAGGTCGAGCCGCGGCTTGATCGTGATCTCGGGCCGCTGGAGGTCGCCGTTATAGCGTGGTGCGCGCAGCTCGGGGAGCGTGCGCATTTCCTCGACGATCTTGTTCGCGGTCGCGACGAGCAGAACCGGATTGTCGCCGCCAAGCGTAATGGTCACGTCGCGGCCGGTGTTGCCGGGGCCGCCGTTCTGCTGGCTCTGGAAGATCACGCGTGCGTCGGGGATGCCGTTCAGCCTGGGCGCCCAGCTGTGCTCGAACTGGACGCTCGTCATGCTGCGTTTTTTGTTGAGCGTCAGATAGATGTTCGCCGAGCCCACGTTGATCGACGAGAACGCCTTGTCGACCTCGGGCGCGGCCTGGAGCATGTTGCGCACGCGGTCGGCGACGGCTTCGGTCTGCTCGAGCGTGGAACCGGGTGTCAATTCGATGCGAACCTGGCTGTAATCGGTGTTGATCGTCGGCTGGAATGTCATCGGCAGCGACTTCATCAGCCCGAACGGAAGTCCCGCGAACATGACGATCGTCAGCAGGAAGCTGAATGCGCCGATCGCCATCGTCTTCAACCGGTTGTCGAGCGTCCAGTGGAGCAGCCGCATATAGCGGTCCATGATCGGCCCCTCGCCGTGCGTCGCGTGGCCGTGGCTTTTCAGGAAATACGCCGCGACCATCGGGGTGATCAGGCGCGCGACCGCAAGGCTGAGCAGCACCGAAACGACGACGGTTAGCCCGAAATTCTTGAAGAACTGCCCCGACAGCCCCGGCATCAGCCCGACCGGCAGGAACACCGCGACGATCGCCATCGTCGTCGCCAGCACCGCCAGCCCGATCTCGTCGGCGGCGTCGATCGACGCCTGATAGGCGGTCTTGCCCATCCGCATGTGTCGCACGATGTTCTCGATTTCGACGATCGCGTCGTCGACCAGCACGCCCGCCACCAGGCTGAGCGCGAGCAGCGACAGGCTGTTGAGCGAAAAGCCCATCAGATCCATGAACCAGAAGGTCGGGATGGCCGCCAGCGGGATCGCGATCGCCGAGATGACCGTCGCGCGCCAGTCGCGCAGGAACAGCAGAACGATGAAGACCGCGAGGATCGCGCCCTCGATCATCGCCTCGATCGCCGAATGATATTGGCCGATCGTGTACGGAACGCTGGTGTACAGCAGCGTGTAGGTGACCTTGGGATTTTCCTTGTGGAGCAGCTCGAGCTGTTTCTCCACCGCCTGATAGACGGCCACGTCCGAAGCGCCCTTGGCCTTTTGGATCGAGAACGCCAGCACCTGACGTCCGTTCATCTTGGCATAGTTGCGCTGTTCACCGAATGAATCGCGCACTTCGCCCAGATCGGCGAGCTTGACGGTGCGGCTGCCCGCAACGGTGATGTTGGTCTGTGACAACGCGAAGGCGTTGCTTGCGTTGCCCAGCACGCGAACCGACTGTTCGGCCCCGGCGATCTCGGCGCGCCCGCCTGCCGAATTGACGTTGGTCGCGCGCAGCTGCTGGTTGACCTGGCTTGCGGTCACGCCTTGGCTCTGGAGCTTGGCCGGATCGAGGATAACGCGAATCTCGCGGCTCACGCCGCCCCGGCGCGCGACGGCGGCCAGCCCGCTGATGCTCTGCAATCGCTTTGCAACGGTATTGTCGACGTACCAGCTCAATTCCTCGAGCGTCATGTCGGTCGCCTCGGCCGAAAAGAAGCCGATCGGATCGCCCGCGATGTCGACACGCTGAATCTGCGGCTCGAGAATGCCCTCGGGCAGGTCGCTGCGGATGTTGGCGACCGCGTCGCGCACGTCATTGACCGCGCGGTCGACCGGTGTGCCGATCGCGAACTGCACGAAGGTGTTCGATCCGCCCTCGCGCACGCCCGAATTGATCTCGTCGACGCCGTTGACCGCGCGCACCGCCGCCTCGACCTTTTGCGTGACCTGCGTTTCGAGCTCGGTCGGCGCGGCCCCGGGCTGCGAGATCAAAATTTGGGCGCCGGGGAAATCGATGTCGGGCGTGTCGTTGACGCGCATGCCGGTAAACGACAGGATTCCTGCGAGAAGGAGCGCGATGAACAGGACGATCGGCGGGATCGGGTTGCGGATCGCCCATGCCGAAATGTTGCGGAAACTCATGACACGCGCCTGCTAGCTGGCGGACTTGACCCGCTGGGGAATGACGGTTTCGCCGGGGTTGAGGAAAGCGGCCGCCGACATGACGACGGATTCATTGCCGTTGAGTCCGGTCAGGATGCTGATGCCCGCGTCGCTGACATCGCCGACCGTGACGTCGCGCCGGACGACCTTGTTGTTGCCGTCGACGATATAGACATAGCTGCCCTTTGGATCGCTCTGCACCGCCGATTCGGGAAGCAGCGGCGCATTGGCGGCACCGCTGACGATCTTGGCCGAGGCAAAGCCACCGGGGCGCAGCGCCTTGTCGTAGGACAGCGCAATCCGCGCGACCCCCTGTCGCGACTGCGGATCGACGATGGGCGAAATCTGCCAGATCTGCCCGGCGAACTGCGCGGGCGACCCGACCGGCGTGACGGTCGCACGTTGACCCGCACTGAGCCGCGCCAGATCGACTTCGCCGAGCCGTGCAAGCATTTCGAACTCGCCGCCCTTGGCGACGCGGAACAAGACGCCCGACCCCGGCGATACGATCTGGCCCGGTTCGACCGCGCGGGTGAGGACCAGCCCGGCGGCGGGCGCACGAATGTCGAGTCGTGCCGTCGACGCCTGCGCCTGGGCAAGCTGCGCGCGCGCGACGTTGACCCTGGCGCGTGCGGCGTCGCGGATCGCGGTCTTGCTCTCGACATCGGCGCGCGAGATGAACCCGCGGCTGACGAGCGTGAGCGAACGGTCGAGGTTCGACTGGGCGATGCGCGCATCGGCCTCCGATACGGCGATCGAGGCGGCGAGCGCGCGCGCCTGTTCGGACTGGACGCGGCGGTCGACCAGCGCGAGCACTTGCCCTGCGCCGACCCACTGGCCCGGCTCGACGAGGACGGCGGTCACCATGCCGCCTTCGCCCGCGACACCGACCGGCATCTCGCGGCGCGCGGCCAGATTGCCCGTGGCCGAAATGATGCGATCGACCGTCAGGCGACCGGGGACCATGACCGACACGGTCGGCGATTGCTTGGCCGGACGCCCTCCCGCAGCCTGCGTTGCCGCAGCCTTGGGCCGCGTCAGCGCATAGCCGATCGCGATCAATGCGATCACCGCGACGACCACCGCGACGATCGTCCAGCGCCGACGCGACACGCGACGCTGCTCGTCGAAGACGAGGTCCTGCTCACGCAGGTCGCGAATGATACCGGTTTCGTAATTCATCGACTGCGCCTGCACCATTTTGCGTCGCGAGGTGTATTATGTCGATAACACGCGACACTCAACCCATTTGCGCTGCCATGAACCGCGATTGTGCCTTTCGCAAGCGCAACGACTCGCATCGCGACGCCTTTGCTGGCATGAAGGCCACGAGGTTTCGGGCGGGAGACGTGAGATGAACGAACGCGGTTTTCTGGGCTGGATATTGATCGGTGTCGTGGCGGGTGTGCTCGGCAAGTTCATCATGCCGGGGCGCGATCCGGGTGGGTTCATCGTCACGATCCTGCTCGGCATTGCCGGGGCACTGCTCGCGGGCTTCGTCGCGCAATCAATGGGTACGCAGTTGAGTGGCGGGCTGATGAACTATGTCGCGGCAACGGCGGGTGCGATCGTCCTGCTCATCGTCTATCGCCTCGTGATGCGCGGGCGGACGCGATAACACCGTCTATGGTTTCGGGGGCCGCGCCGACCGGCACGGCCCCCGAAAACCGCCTTTAGCGGACGCTGCCGCGACGGATCAGGTTGACGATCGCGAGCAGGATCACCGCGCCCAGGAACGCCCAGAGCAGCGACGGGACATTGATCACGCCGTTGTTGAGCCCGTCACGGTTGAACAACAGCCCCGACAGAAACGCGCCGACGATGCCCACGATGATGTTGAGAAACAGGCCTTGCTGACCATCGGTACGCATGACAATGCTGGCGAGCCAGCCGATGATGCCGCCGATGACGATCCAGAGAATGAAGCCGATCATGATAATTCCTCCTGTTGTCCGACCGCGGCCGGCATTGACGGAGGACTAGACGCTTCGCGGTCGATTCGGGTTCCCTTGCCGAAACGACTTCGCTTGAGATCAAGTGCGCATCAGTATTTCTGCTGGCGCTCGTACAGCGACTTGTAATGCTGGATTCGCGTGACGCGCAGCCCCTGCATGCCCGAGCGATCGACGGCGCGCTGCCACCCGGCGAACTCCTCGAGCGTCAGCCCGTAACGGTCGCAGACATCGTCGACCGACAACAGCCCGCCGTTGACCGCGGCGACCACTTCGGCCTTGCGCCGCACCACCCAGCGCGTGGTCGACGGCGGCGGCAGCGTGGCGAGCGTCAGCGGCTCGCCGAGCGGTCCGATAACCTGAGCCGGTCGTATCTTCTGGTTCTCGATCATCCATTACCTCGATCGGCTGAAACGCGCCGGTGTGTCCGTCTGTGCTCGCGGTGTAGCGGCGACCGCTTGAAGGAACGTTGAAATGCCAAGGTAAACGCCGCCTTCATTCAGGTTGACGCGCGCTGACGATCGGCCTGCCAAAGCTTGCTGGGGCGCCCGCAACGGGATGCGCCGCGCCGTTCATCAGGTCGATCCGCATGTCGATGGCATCGACCGGGCCGCTGCGAGTCGAGAGCGCCGCGTGCGCGCGCGCCGTCGGCGACGTAGCTTGCGCCACGCTCGACAGGGCGAGCAGTTGCGCGAATTGCGGTTCGCCGCGGCGGCGCTGGCGTAGAGCGAACGACAAGTCCATCGCGTCCGCACTGCACCGGGCGCGGTGAACTTGCGGTAAAGCGTCGCGAAATCGTGTGCGAAGCGCTATGTAGGCGCCATGGACGATCTGTTTCAGCTCGGCGACGCACGCGGCAAGCGCATCGTCGTCGCCATGTCGGGCGGCGTCGATTCGTCGGTCGTCGCCGCGCTCGCCGCGCGCTCGGGGGCCGAGACGATCGGCGTGACGCTGCAGCTCTACGACCACGGGGCGGCGGTGAAGCGTGCGGGGTCGTGCTGCGCGGGGCAGGACATCCGCGACGCGCGCGCGGTCGCCGACCGGCTCGGCATCGCGCATTATGTCTTCGACTATGAAAGCAGCTTTCGAGAATCGGTGATCGATCGCTTCGCCGACGATTATCTCGCCGGGCGTACGCCCATTCCGTGCGTGCGGTGCAACATGGGCGTCAAGTTTACCGACCTGTTCGCGCTCGCGCGCGATCTGGGCGCCGATTGCCTCGCGACCGGCCATTATGTCCGGCGAGTGGCCGGACCTGGCGGGCCCGAGCTGCACCGCGCGATCGATCCGGCGCGCGACCAGAGCTATTTCCTGTTCGCCACGACTGGGGCGCAGCTCGATTATCTGCGCTTTCCGCTGGGCGGCATGGACAAGCGCGAGGTGCGCACACTTGCCGCTGACCTTGCGCTCGCCGTCGCCGCCAAGCCTGACAGCCAGGACATCTGCTTCGTTCCCGACGGCGATTATGCCGGGCTGGTACGAAGGCTTCGCCCTGCGGCGCTCAACCCCGGCGACGTCGTCGACCTCGACGGGCGCGTGCTCGGCCGCCACGGCGGGATCGTCGGCTTCACCGTGGGGCAGCGGCGCGGCCTCGACATCGGCGGGCTTGCCGACCCGCTCTACGTCGTGCGCATCGATGCGGAGCTCAACCGCATCGTCGTCGGCCCGCGCTCGGCGCTGGCGGTTGCGGCGGCGACGCTGTCCGAAGTCAATCTGATCGGCGCGCTTCCCGCCGCACCGCTGACGGTCAAGGTCCGCTCGGCGGCGCGGCCGGTCGCGGCGCATTTCGACGGCACGCAGCTGAGCTTTGCCGCGCCCGAATACGGTGTCGCGCCGGGGCAGGCGGCGGTGCTCTATGCGGGTGAGCGCGTGGTCGGCGGCGGGTGGATCGAGGCGACAGTGCCAGCCGACCTGCGCGAGGCGGCATAGCCCCTTGCTTTCGACTCTTACTCGAAGATTACGCGCCCGCCCTTGATCGTGCGCACCACGCGTCCCTGAACGGGCAGGCCGTCGAACGGCGTGTTGCCCGCCATCGACCGGAATTTCGCCCCGTCGATGCGCCAGGGTCGGTCGATGTCGATCAGCACGAGGTCGGCGGGTGCCCCCGCGTCGAGCCGCCCGCCGTCGACGCCCAGGATTCGCGCCGGGTTCGCGCTCGTCAGCGTGGCAAGGCGGGGCAGGTCGATGACCCCGTCGCGCACCAGCCCCAAGGCGAGCGGCACGAGCGTTTCGGCCGCCGAAGCGCCGGGCTCGGCATCGGCAAACGGCAGCCGCTTTGCCTCGGGCCCGCGCGGGTCGTGCCCCGAACACAGGACGTCGATGGTGCCGTCGGCGAGTGCCGCAAGGCTCGCCTGCCGGTCGTCGTCGTGACGGAGCGGAGGCGAAAGCCGCGCGTAGGTTCGGTAATCGCCGATCGCGATGTCCGACAGCAACAGATGCGCAGGCGTGATGCCGCACGTCACTGGCAGCCCGCGCGCCTTGGCCGCGCGGATCAGGTCGAACGCCGCCGCCGTCGTCAGCTGGCGGAAATGGAGCGCCGCGCCGGTCTCCTCGACCAGCGCGAGGTCGCGCGCCACCGCCATCGCCTCGGCGCGCGCGGGGGCAGAGGGCAGCCCGAGCCGCGTCGCCATCTCGCCGCTGGTCGTGACCGCTCTGTCGGCCAGCCCGCCATCCTCGGCATGCGCGATCACCGTCAGACCGAGCGATCCCGCATAGGCGAGGACGCGGCGCATGACGCCCGAATCGGCGATCCAGCGCCGACCGGTCGCGGCCGCCTTTGCGCCCGCGCGCGCCATCAGCGCATATTCAGCAAGCTCGTGACCCGCGAGCCCCCTGGTCGCGGCGGCGAGCGGATGCACCCACAGCTGCGGCTTGGCGGCGAGCGCGGCGCGCTGGACGAGACCCGGATCGTCGAGCGGCGGGGCCTGGTCGGGCATCAGCGCGACGCGCGTGATCCCGCCCGCAGCCGACGCGCCGCGCTCGACCGTAAAGACGCCGAGGTCGACGATGCCGGGGAGGATGTGGAGATTGCGCGCGTCGAAGCTGTCGTCGCTCTCTGTGCCCCGGCGAACGCCGGAGCCCAGGTCCTGCTCTTCCGATCGCTCCCCGACCGGGCCCCGGCCGTCGCCGGGGAAAGGCGCGATCGTGTCGCCGTCGATGCGCAGGTCACCGGCACGCATCCCGCGCGCATCGA
This sequence comes from Sphingomonas sp., assembly GCA_965248885.1. Taxonomy (GTDB): domain Bacteria; phylum Pseudomonadota; class Alphaproteobacteria; order Sphingomonadales; family Sphingomonadaceae; genus Sphingomonas_O. The sequence continues at coordinate 13,534 of OZ252211.1, forward strand.
CCAGAGTCCCCCCGACGATCCTCATCGCCGTCCCCCCTCGAGTCGATGGCGCGTCAGCACGTCGAGGCAGGCCATGCGTACCGCGACGCCCATTTCGACCTGTTCGGCGATCGTCGAGCGGTCGGGGTCGTCGGCGACCGCGCTCGCGATCTCGACACCGCGGTTCATCGGGCCGGGGTGCATCACCAGCGCGCCGGGTGCCGCGCGCATGAGGCGTTCGTGCGTCAGGCCATAGAGCGCGTGGAATTCGCGCGAGGAGGGGACGAAGCCGCCTGCCATCCGCTCGGTCTGGAGGCGCAGCATCATCACCGCATCGCATCCTTCGATTCCGGCGTCCATATCGGTGACGGGTGTCACCCCCATCCGCTCGATCCCGGCGGGCATCAGCGTCGCGGGCGCAACCACGCGCACCTCGGCGGCGAGCGCGGTCAGCAGCAGGATGTTCGAGCGTGCGACCCGGCTATGGAGCAGGTCGCCGCAGATCGCGATGCGCACCCCCGCGATCCGCCCGAGCCGCCGCCGGATCGTGAGCGCGTCGAGCAGCGCCTGCGTCGGATGTTCGTGCGCACCGTCGCCCGCGTTGAGTACCGGACAGTCGACCTTGTCGGCGATCAGCGCGACCGCCCCCGACGAGGCGTGACGGATGACGAGCACGTCGGCGCGCATCGCGTTGAGCGTGATCGCGGTGTCGATCAGCGTCTCGCCCTTCTTCACGCTCGATTGCGCGGCGTGCATGTTGACGACGTCGGCCCCCAGCCGCTTGCCCGCGATCTCGAAGCTCAGCAGCGTCCGCGTCGAATTTTCGAAAAAGGCGTTGATCTGCGTGAGTCCGTCCAGCCGCGCATCGCCCTTGGCATGCGCGCGGTTGTGCGCGACCCACCCGTCGGCCTCGTCGAGCAGGAACAGAATTTCGTGCGGCTGAAGCCCGGCGATCCCGGTCAGGTCGCGATGCGGGAACGACAAGTTCATTAAAGCGATACGTTAGGGCGCGGGCATTCGGGTGGCAAGGCGATGCTATTCGTCGAGGCTTTCGGGAACCGGGGGCTTGCCCGTCAGCGCGAGCGCGAGCGCCTCGGCTGTCTTGAAATCGGCGACGCCGTCGAGCTCGATCGCTTGCTCGACCAAACGCATCTTCGCAGGCTTGCCATCGAGCATGGCGACGGTCCCGGCGCGCTTGAGGCGCGCAAGCGCGGCCGGGGTGAGCGTGAGCATCACCACAGGCTTGCCGTCGGCTCCCGCGATCGCGCGCCCGTCGAGATAGTCCGACGGTGCGAGCCTGACGTTACCGACCGACAGCACGGCGGCGAGCGCAGCGACAAGCGCGAACGTCACGCGGGCAGCCGCGCGGCGGTCGCGCGGATAAGCGCGATCATGTTGGGAATGCCCTGCGTGCGGTTCGAGCTCAGCTGGCGCCCGAGATCGAAGGGCGCGAGCGCACCCTCGATATCGCTCGCAGCGACCTCGGCGGCGCTACGGTCCTGCACCGTCGCGAGCACCAGCGCGATGATCCCCTTCGTAATCGCGGCGTTCGAATCGGCGAGGAAATGCAGACGATCGCCGTCGCGCGTCGGATAGACCCAGACACTCGCCGAACAGCCGCGCACCAGTGTCGCGTCGTTCTTGAGCGCATCGGGCATCGGCTCGAGCTCGCGCCCGAGGTCGATCAGCAGGCGATAGCGATCGTCGCCGTCGAGCATGTCATAGTCGGCAAGGATGTCGGCGAGCGGGGTCATGGGGTAGACCATATCGCCGATGTAGGACTTAGGGGAGCGGAATTCACTGCCCGTACCGCGCCTCGCCTGCGACGCGTACCGCCTCGCGCGCGGCGGCGAACAAGGCCCCTGCCTTGGCCTCGCATTCGCGCTGTTCATACTCGGCATTGCTGTCGGCGACGATCCCCGCGCCCGCCTGCACATGCATGACCCCGTCCTTCACGATTGCGGTGCGCAGGACGATACAGCTGTCCATGCTGCCGTCGGGCGAGAAATAGCCGACGCCGCCGGCATAGGCGCCGCGCGTTTCGGGTTCGAGCTCGGCGATGATCTCGCACGCGCGCACCTTGGGCGCCCCGCTGACGGTGCCGGCCGGAAACCCCGCGAACAGCGCGTCGAGCGCGTCCTTGCCCGCGGCCAGCTGCCCGACGACGTTCGACACGATGTGCATGACATGGCTGTAGAATTCGACCCCATAGCTGTCGGTGACGGTGACGCTCCCTGCTTGCGCCACGCGCCCGACGTCGTTGCGCCCGAGATCGAGCAGCATCAGATGTTCGGCGCGCTCCTTGGCGTCGGCGAGCAGGCTGGCGCGATTGGCCGCGTCCTCGGCATCGCTGCGCCCGCGCGGGCGCGTTCCCGCAATCGGGCGGATCGTTACTTCCTTGCCATCCGGGCCATCGCGCACGCGCACGAGGATTTCGGGGCTCGACCCGACGAGCGCGAAGCCGGGCAGGTCGAGGAAATAGAGGAACGGCGACGGGTTGATCCGACGCAGCGCGCGGTAGAGCGCGAACGGCGGAAGCGCGAAGGGCAGGGTGAAGCGCTGCGCGAGCACGACCTGAAATATGTCGCCTGCGGTGATATAGGCTTTGGCGCGCGCGACCATCTGCGCGTAGCGACCGGGGGGCAGGACGGGCTGAAGTTCCGGACAGCCCCTCCCCTGAAGGGGAGGGGCTTTAAAAGTTTTGCCAACGTCCCCTCGATCCGGTCGACGGCATCGGGCAACGATCCCCCCGGCCACACCGGCGCGACGACGAAAAGCCGGTCGGCGAGGCGGTCGAAGATCAGCACCAAAGTCGGACGCACGAAAAGCATGTCGGGCAGGTCGAGGTCGCTGGCCGGCGCGCGCGGCAGGCGCTCGACGAGGCCGACCGTCTCATAGCCGAAATAGCCGACGAGGCAGGCGAGTGCGGGCGGCAACTCCTCGGGCACGTCGATGCGGCATTCGGCGACGAGCGCGCGCAGCGCGTCGAGCGGACCCAAGTCGAGCGCGGCGAACGCCGGGCGGTCGGTCAGCCAGCGGCGGTTGATCTCGGCGCGGTCGCCGTGCGCGCGAAACATGAGGTCGGGGGCGAGACCGATCAGGCTGTAACGACCGCGCGACCGCCCGCCCTCGACCGATTCGAGCAGGAAATCGCCGCGTTCGGGCTCGATCAGCTTGAGCGCGGCGGAAACCGGCGTCTCGGTGTCGGCGACCTGCTCGCGCCAGACGAGTACGGGGCGTCCTTGCCCGAGCGCCTCGGCCGCGACCGCGTCGGCGACGGCGTTCACGGGCGCGCCGCGCCTCCGCCGGTCAGCGTCGCCTTCAGCCGGGCGGTCGCGGCGGGATTTTTCGACGCGCCGACGTTCAACTGTACCGCGCGCGCGAACTGCTGGACATATTCGTCGCCGACGACGCGTGCGATCTGCTCGCGCGTCGCGTCGACGAGACCGGGTGCGCTGCGCAGGTCGCCGCGCACGATCTTGTCGAGATAGACGACGAACCAGCCCTGCTTGTCGGGCATCTGAAGGATGCGCGCGCGGTGTTCGGGCAGCGTGAACATCAGCGCCAGCGGCGGCGGGACTTGTTGCTGCCGCGCAAGGTCGATGCGGCGCGCGCCTGCGGGCGCGGGCGGCGGGAGCTTGACGCCCGCCTTCGCCATCGCCTGCGCCAGCGGCGCACCGCCGTTGACCGCAGCGACGATCGCATCGGCGACGGTCTTGGCGGATTTCGATCCGCGATCGAGCATCACGTCGGCAACGACCTGAGGACGCAGTTCGGCGAGCGGCTTGGGCGCCGAAGGCACGGTGCGATCGAGCTTCCACAGGATGTAACCCGCATTGTTCGGCAGCGCGGTCAGCACCGGATCGTCGTCGATTTCGGCCTGGAACACGTCGCGCAGGATCGGCCCGAGTTCGTGCGGAGTCGTATAGGGCTTCGCTTCGAAGGCACGGCCCTCGCCCGTCAGCGGCGGGGTCGTCGCAAAGGTCAGCGCGAAGCGTTTGGCGAGATCGTCCGGGGTCGCGTGCCCGGCGATCGCATCCTCGATCTTGCCCGTAAAGTTCGCGACCGCGCGCAATTCCTTTTGCGTCGCGATGTTGGCGGCGAGCGTCGTGCGCACCGAAGCGAGCGGCGTCGCGGGGATCGCTTTAACGCTATCCACGTGGACGATGTGCCAGCCGAGCCCCGAGCGTTCGACCGCCGCATAATCGTCTTGCCTGGCCGCAAACGCAGCGCGCGCCACCAAAGGACCGGTAAGCTTGGCAAAGGCGGCAAGGTCGCTTTCGGGAACCTTCAGCGCCTCGCGCCGGATCGTGCGCGCCGCGTCGGCGATCGGCATGCCGCCCTTGATCCTGGCGAGCAGCTCGTTCGCCTGCGCCTGTGTCGGCACGATGATCTGGGTGAAGCCGCGCTTTTCCTTGGGACCGTACACCGCCGGATTGCCGTTGTAGGTCGCCGCGATCTCGGCATCGGTCGCGCGCGCCTGGTCGGCAAAGCGCGACTTGTCGAACATCGCGTACCGGACGACGCGCCGCTCGGGCACGGTGTAGCGCGCGATGGCGCGCCGGTAGAACGCCTGCACCTCGGCGTCAGTCGGCGGCGAACCGCCCGCGAACGCGGCGCTGGGGACGGCGGCAACCTGTCCGCTGCGCGCCTCGAGCAGCAAGGCGGCATAGGGTTCGACGAGCGTCGCGGGAACGCGCGCATTGCCTGCGGCGGGAACGAGCAGCGAACGCGTCAGCGCCTCACGCGCGAAGTCGGTGCGCACCTGCACCTCGCTCAGCTTGCGATTGGCAAGGACGTTGAGGAAGGTCGAGCGGTCGAAGCTGCCGGTCGGGCCGTTGAAGGCGGGGATGCTCGCGATCGCGCCGTCGACCAGCCGCTTGCTCGCGACCATGCCCTGATTTTGCGCGAAACGCTCCATCGCGCGACCGTTCATGACGAGTTCGATCGTCCGCTCGACTCCGCCCGCCGCGACATAGGCAGGCATGTCGATCGCGGGCTGGCGCTGGCGCTCGCCCTCGAGCTCGTTCTGGACGCGGCGAACGAGCTCGCCCTCGGGAATGTCCTCGCCGCCTACCGTCGCGACCCCGCCACCGCCCGTGCCAGGCAGGTTGAGCCCCGAGCGCCCTTCATACAAGGTCACGACCATGGCGACGAGCAGGAGCGCGAAGATCCCGATGCCGATCGGCGAGGCGGCGGCACGGCGAAAGAAGGAAAGCATGGGGGCCGGGTCCGGGACAGGGGGTTGAGCGCGAACGGCGCTCCCCATAGGACGCCGCGATGACACGACGCAAGCTGATCGCCGGAAACTGGAAGATGCACGGCAGCCGGGCGGCGCTCGGCGAGCTTGCGGCGATTGCCGACGCGACGCGCCTGCTCGACATCGATGTCGCGATCGCGGTGCCCGCGGTCTGGATCGTTTCGGCGGTGGCGGAGGCGCAGGGGCTGACGATCGGCGCGCAGGATTGTCACGCCGAAGCGTCGGGCGCGCATACCGGCTGCGTGTCGGCCGAAATGCTTGCCGAGGCGGGTGCGCGCTTCGTCATTGTCGGGCACAGCGAGCGGCGCGCGGACCAGGGCGAAACCGACATCATGGTGCGTGCTAAGGCCATGGCCGCGAAGCGCGCGGGGCTAACTGCTATCGTCTGCGTCGGCGAAACGCTCGACCAGCGCGACGGCGGCGAGGCGGTCGAGGTCGTTGCGCGGCAGCTGCGCGGCTCGCTCCCCGACGATCTGTCCGACGTCGTCGTCGCCTATGAGCCCGTCTGGGCGATCGGCAGCGGCCGCACGCCGTCTCCCGGCGACGTCGCCGAAATCCACGCCGCGATCCGTGCGATCGTCGGCCCCGACGTGCGCATCCTTTACGGTGGATCGGTCAAGCCTTCGAACGCCGCCGAATTGCTCCACGTCGCCAACGTCGACGGCGCGCTCGTCGGCGCCGCGAGTTTGACGGCGGCGGACTTCGTGCCGATCGTCGCGGCGGCGTGACTGCGGTCCGGACACCTTGGTTCGATGGGTTTCCCGATGTCGTGATCCATACGACCGATACGCAGGTATGATCGTCCGAGTTGATGAAATTCGCTCGGTTGTCAGCGATCGCAACCGAGCCTATCTGCCCGCTTTCGCTATCCGGACACCAGACTCATGCTCACTTTCCTTCTCGTCGTTCAGGCGATCGTTGCTGCCGTCATGGTCGGGGTCATCCTGATGCAGCAGTCGGAGGGCGGCGGGCTCGGCATGGGGGGGAGCCCGACGGGGCTGATGTCGGCGCGCGGCGCGGCCGATTTCCTGACGCGCGCGACGACGATTCTCGCGGCCGTCTTCATCCTGTTGTCGATCACGCATGCGGTGCTGGCGACGCGGCTTTCGGCACCGTCCACGGTCGACACGTCGCTCGCGCGCAAGCCCGCGCCGACCGCCCCCGTGCCCGCCCCCGCAAACGACGTCCCGCTCGGCGGGATCGTTCCGCCCACCACGCCGGCGCCCGCGCCCGCGCCCGCGCGCTGACGCTCAGACCAAGCGCGTCGGTGCCGCGATGGCGCCGGTGCGCGTCACGGTGATGCACGTGCCTGGCTTTGTCGCGGCTGTGGTGATCGTCGCGCCGAGCTGCTTGGCGAGCGCCTCGATGATCCCGGTTCCGAGCCCCGGCTTCGTGTCGGCGGCATCGCTCGGCATGCCGACGCCGTCGTCGGCGACGGTCAGCGTCCAGTCGGCCCCCGACGACCGGTAACCGACCGCGATCGTGCCGCGCTGCGTGCGTCCCGGAAACGCATGCTTGAGCGCGTTGATGACGAGTTCGGTGACGATCAGTCCCAGGCTGACCGAAGCATCGGACCCGGTCTCGCTGTCGTCGACCGTCACGTCGATGCGGATCAGCGTGGAATCGGCGATCATCGACGCGCCGATGCTCGCGCACAAATCGGTAAAATAGGCGCGCAGCTTGACCTTGCCCTGTTGCGTCGCGGCGAGCTGGCGTTGCAGCGTCGCGATCGACATCACGCGGTGGTGCGCATCGTGGAGGTGGAGGCGCGCCTCGTCCGACTGGACGCGCCGCGCACTCTGCATCAGCACGCTGGCGATGATCTGAAGGCTGTTGGCGACGCGGTGCTGGAGCTCGTCGAGCAGGATCTGCTTGTCGCGAACGAGCTGGTCGCGAACCTGGGCTGCAGCGTGAATCGCCGTGATGTCGGCGATCGCCACGACGACGTTGCGCTCGCTCGCGGTGGCGACATCGAGCATGCGCGCGTGAAGGCTGAGGCAGAGCATGGCGCGCCCGGGCCTGACCAGATCGAACTCATAGGCTTCGATGACAGGGTCGTTCGTCACCGTCGCGCGGAGCAGCGAACGAAGCTGCGGCACGTTCCATTCGCCCTTGCCGAGGTCGAAGAACGTACGGCCGACGGCCGTTGCGGGGTCGAGCGCGAACTGTCGGCAAAATGATTCGCTCGCCGCGACGACGACGAGCGATTCGCTGAGAAGGAGCAGGGGCGTGTTCGACGAGACGACGAGCGCGATGCCTAAGCTCGCGGCTTCGCTGGGAATGAGCGATTTCATCAGTTCCATGGCCGAAGCCAGCCTTGGCAACCCGGAGACTCGCGAAGCGAAAGCCATACCCGGTAGCACTGCCGAAACCGCACGACCGAACGTTTCCGGTGCAATCCCACTATGGGTCGTATCACATTGCGAACGCGTCGAAGACTCAATTCGTGCACGATCGACGAAATTTGCCGCCTTGCCCCGGTCGCACCGTGGCGGCTAAGCGCATTCTCCCATGGCGCGGTTCATTTTTATCACCGGCGGCGTGGTGTCCTCGCTCGGCAAGGGGCTGATGGCGGCGTCGCTCGCGGCGCTGCTCCAGGCGCGCGGCTACCGCGTCCGCATCCGCAAGTTCGATCCCTATCTGAACGTCGATCCCGGCACGATGAGCCCGTACCAGCACGGCGAAGTCTATGTGACCGACGACGGCGCGGAGACCGACCTCGACCTCGGCCATTACGAACGGTTTACCGGCGTCGCCGCGCGCCAGTCGGACAATGTCACCTCCGGGCGCATCTACCAGACGATCATCGCGCGCGAACGGCGCGGCGATTATCTGGGTGCGACGGTCCAGGTCATCCCGCACGTCACCGACGCGATCAAGGCGTTCGCACTGAACGAGATCGACGATCTGGATTTCGTGCTGTGCGAGATCGGCGGGACCGTCGGCGACATCGAGTCGCTCCCGTTCATCGAGGCGATCCGCCAGCTGCGCAACGATCTGGGGCGCGGCAACAGCGTGTCGATCCACGTGACGCTCGTCCCCTATATCAAGGCGGCGGGCGAGCTGAAGACCAAGCCGACGCAGCATTCGGTGCGCGAGCTTGCGGCGCTCGGCGTCCAGCCCGACGTGCTCGTCTGCCGCTGCGAACAGCCGTTGCCCGACGGCGAACGCGCGAAGATCGCGCTGTTCTGCAACGTGCGCAAGGAAGCGGTGATCCCTGCGCTCGACGCCCGGTCGATCTACGCGGTGCCGCTGCAATATCATGCCGAGGGGCTCGACGAGGAAGTGCTGCGCGCGTTCGGCATCGAACCGCTGGCCGACCCCGAACTGTCGCGTTGGGCCGAGATCGAGGATGCGCTTGCCAGCCCCGAGGGGGAAGTGACGATCGGCGTCGTCGGCAAATATGTGGGGCTCCCCGACGCCTATAAATCGCTCCACGAGGCGCTCGTCCACGGCGGGATCGCCAACCGCGTCAAGGTCAACATCCGCTGGCTCGACGCCGAATTGTTCGAAGGCGACGACGACATTGCGGGGCAGCTCGAGCCGCTGCACGGCATCCTCGTCCCCGGCGGGTTCGGGGAGCGCGGGTCGGAGGGCAAGATCGCGAGCGTCGAATTCGCGCGCACGCGCGAGGTGCCGTTCTTCGGCATCTGCCTCGGCATGCAGATGGCGTGTATCGAGGGCGCGCGGAACACGGCCGGGATCGCCGACGCCTCGACCACCGAATTCGGCGCGACCGACGAGCCCGTGGTCGGGCTGATCACCGAGTGGATGAGCGCCGAGGGGTTACAGCAACGCGCCGTCAACGGCGATCTGGGTGGGACGATGCGGCTGGGGGCCTATCCCGCGCGGCTCGGCGGCAACAGCCAAGTCGGGACGATCTATGGTGCCACCGAAATTGCCGAACGCCACCGCCACCGCTACGAGGTCAACGCGCACTACCGCGCCCGGCTCGAGGCCGGCGGACTGATCTTTTCGGGCATGTCGCCCGACGGGACGCTCCCCGAAATCGTCGAGCGCCCCGACCATCCGTGGTTCATCGGCGTGCAGTTCCACCCCGAACTGAAGAGCAAACCCTTCGACCCGCATCCGCTGTTCGCCAGCTTCATCGGCGCGGCGGTTCGGCAGTCGCGGCTGGTTTGATTTGCGCCGGGCACAGGGCGCGACACCGCTGTCATGAGAGTCGCGCTTGGGGGGTGCGAAGAAAAGCTCGCTTCATAATGCCCACGCAATTGGTGGAGTAAGCGCGGACCATCGAGGGACCGTCATGCAGCGTTACCGCACCCGCGCCTTGCTTCTCGCCACGCTGGCGATGCCGTTGCCGTTGATGGCGCAGGCACCCGCCCCCGACACCGACCCGCCCGCCGCGACCTCCGACGCCATCGTCGTCACGGCGCGGCGCCGTGAGGAATCGCTGCAGGACGTGCCGCTGCCGGTGTCGGTGTTCAGCGAACGCCAGCTGACCTCGACCGGAACCTACAACATCGGCCGCATCGCGCAGATCCAGCCGGTGATCCAATATTACGCGTCGAACCCGCGCAATTCGGCGATCAACATCCGCGGCCTCGGCGCGCCGCTCGGCCTGACCAACGACGGCATCGAACAGGGCGTCGGGCTGTACATCGATCAGGTCTATTACAGCCGTCCGGCGTCGTCGGCGTTCGACCTGATCGACACCGAACAGGTCGAGGTGCTGCGCGGGCCGCAAGGCACGTTGTACGGCAAGAATACGACGGCGGGCGCGATCAACATCCGCACGCGGGCGCCGAGCTTCAGCCCCGAGGCACGGATCGAGCTGACCGGGGGGAACTATGATTTCTTCCAGGCCAAGGGCTCGGTCTCGGGTCCGCTGAGCGACACGGTCGCGATCCGCCTCGGCGCGGCAATCACCACGCGGCGCGGCACCGTGCGCAACGTGCGCACCAACAGCTGGACCAATTCGCTCGACAATCAGGGGTTGCGCGCCAGCATCCTGTGGAAGCCGACCGACACGCTGAGGGTCACCCTGTCGGGCGACTATGCGCATCAGGATCCGCAGGGCTATACGCAGGTGGTCGTTCGCAATTTCCCGACGCTTCGCCCGGCCAATCGCCAGATCGGCGCGCTGTTTACCGCGCTCGGCTATACGCTGCCGACGACCGATCCCTATGCGCGGATCACCGATGTCGACACCGCGCTGAAGTCGCGCCAGTTCCTTGGCGGCGCGTCGCTGATTGCCGAGCTCGACCTCGGCGAGAACACACTGACGTCGGTCAGCGCATGGCGGTTCTGGACCTGGCGTCCGTCGAGCGACCGTGACTTCATCGGGTTGCCGATCACGACGCAGTCGGCGAACAATTCGGATCAGCGCCAGCTGACGCAGGAATTCCGCTTTGCCTCGAGCGGCAAGAACACGGTCGATTTTGTTGCGGGCGTGTTCGGCTATCGCCAGACGATCAAGACCAACGGCATCCAGCAACAGGGTGCGGCGGCGAATTTGTTCACCAACGGGCCAACGGCGGGGGCCAATGCCGCCGTGCTCGACGGACTGACCCAGAACAATCGCATCGCGTTCGAGAACAACAGTCTCGCCGCCTACGGCCAGCTAACGTGGAACGTCACCGACAAGTTGCGCATCCAGCCGGGGCTGCGGTTCAACTATGACACCAAGGACGCGAGCTACAACGCTACCGTCACCGGCGGGATTGCCAATCCGACGGCGGCGCAACAGGCACAGAAAAATGCGACCTTGCCGGCGTCGTCCTACACCGCGCGCTACCGCGCCTTCAATGTCTCGGGCGACATCAATGTCTCGTACAAGCTGACGCCCGACGTGCTGTTGTACGGCGTTTATTCGCGCGGGTTCAAATCGGGCGGCATCAACCTCAATGGTCTGCCCTTCCTTGCCGACAATGTTACACTGGCCACGGGGCTGGCTGAGGTCAAACCCGAGCAGATCAATCACTTCGAAGCAGGGGTGAAGGCGCAGTTCTGGGACCGCCGCGCCACCGTCAACCTGACCGCCTATCACACCAAGGTGAAGGACTATCAGACGACGGTGTCGAACAGCGGCAGTGGCCTCAACGTCGTGCGCGGTTATCTGGCGAATGCCGACGTCCGCATCCAGGGGGTCGAGGGCGAGTTCAGCATCCGGCCGAGCGAGCGGTTCAACGCTTATGTGAACGTCGCCTACAACGACGCCATCTATACCCGCTTTCCCGACGCGCCGATCGCGCCCGAGTTTACCGGCGGCACCGCGACTCAGGTCGATATCAGTGGCCAGCGCTTTCCGGGCGTGTCGAAATGGTCACTGGCGTATGGCGGCGAGGCGAATGTGCCGATCGGTGGCAACGAGGCTCAGCTCTACGTCGGGGCCGACGCCAGCTATCGATCGTCCTACTCGTCGAACGCCACGCCATCGCCGTATTTCATCGTCGATAGCTACACGATCGCGAATTTCCGCGCGGGCTATCGCGACGGCAGCAACTGGAACGTGTTCGGCTGGGTCCGCAACGCGTTCAAGGAAAAATATTTCGAGTTCCTGACCAACCAGCCTGGCAACAACGGGCTGGTCGTCGGCCAGCTCGGCGATCCGCGCACTTACGGGGTGACTATCGCCAAGCGGTTCTGACGCGCTAGAATTGGCAGATGCGCAGATTTCCAACCCTGTCGCGGGCGACGCGGATCTGGTGGCGGATCGCATTGCTGAGCTTCGGGGGGCCGGCGGGCCAGATCGCGCTGATGCACCGCGTGCTCGTCGACGAGCAACGCTGGATCGGGGAGCGGCGGTTCCTGCATGCGCTCAATTTCTGCATGCTGTTGCCCGGGCCCGAAGCGCAGCAGCTCGCGACTTATATCGGCTGGCTGATGCACGGGGTGCGCGGCGGGTTGGTGGCGGGCGCGCTGTTCGTCCTGCCGGGTGCGATCGCCATTCTCGCACTGTCGTGGGTCTATGTGCTGTTCGGCAATCTCGGGCCGGTCGAGGGGCTGTTCTTCGGGCTCAAGGCCGCAGTGTTGGCGATCGTCATGCAGGCGGTGGTACGGATCGGGCGACGCGCGCTCACATCGCGTTCGAGCCGCGTGCTAGCGGCGGTTGCGTTCGTTTCTCTCTTTTTTCTGGGCGCGCCGTTCCCGCTGATCGTCGCGGCCGCCGCGCTCGTCGGCTGGATCGCGGGGCGAGGCGGGTCGGCGGCGTTTACGGGTGGGGGGCATGGCGGCACCGGTGCAGGGCTGGCCGACGCCGACTCGCTGCTCGGCGACGGGCCGGTCCGTAATCCGGTCGCCTCGACGCGAATCGCCGCGCTGGTGCTCGCTGCACTCTGGCTGATCCCGGTCGGCGCGCTCGCGCTGCTCGCGCCGACGAGCGTGTGGAGCGATATTGCGACTTTTTTCAGCCGCATGGCAGTCGTCACTTTTGGTGGGGCCTATGCAGTCCTCGCCTATGTCGCGCAGGAGGGCGCGGGGCGCTATAGCTGGCTGTCGGCGCGCGAGATGCTCGACGGGCTGGGTCTTGCCGAGACGACGCCGGGGCCGCTGATCATCGTCACGCAATTCGTCGGCTTCCTTGCGGCATTTCGCGCGTCGACGGGGCTGCCGCCGCTGCTCGCGGGCACATTGGGCGCGATGCTGACGACATGGGTGACGTTCGTGCCGTGCTTCGTGTGGATTTTCGCGGGGGCGCCGTTCATCGAGCGGCTGCGCGAGAACCGGGCGCTCGCGTCGGCGCTCGGCGCGATCACCGCTGCGGTGGTCGGGGTCATCCTCAACCTCGCGCTTTGGTTTGCGCTGCACTTTCTGTTCAGGACGCTGCGGCGGGCCGCGGTGGGGCCGCTGTCGTTCGACCTACCCGAACTCGCTTCGCTCGATCCGTGGGCATTGGCATTGTCGCTGCTCGCGACCGTCTGGCTTTTTGTGATGAAGCGCAGCGTGTTCGAGACGCTTGGTGTCGCGGCGGCAGGTGGGCTGATGCGGTTCGCGCTCGGGGGCTGAAGGCGCAATTCCAACCAGCCCTTCGCTTATACCCCAAGCCGCGCCCTGGGATTCTGCACCGAGCCGATCGCCGCTTCCGCCCATGACTTGAGTGCGTCGTCGTCTGCGGGCACCTCGACCATCAGCGTCACGAGCTGATCGCCCCGCGTTCCCGATTTGCCGGTGAACCCCTTGCCGCGCAGCCGCAGAACCTTGCCCGACGATGTGCCCGGCGGCACCGTCAGCATCACCGGCCCGTCGACCGTCGGCACGCGCACACTCGCACCGAGCACGGCTTCGGCGAGGGCCACCGGCAGGTCGATCCGCACTGCATCGCCGTCGCGCCGGAAAAAGGCATGGCTGCCGATCTCGATCGTGACGATCGCGTCGCCCGCGCCGCCCGAACCCGGCTCGCCCTTGCCCGACAGGCGCATCTGCGTGCCCGTTTCGACGCCGGCGGGAAGCTTGAGGTCGATGGTCTTGCCATCGCCCAGCGTGATCCGCTGCGCGCGGCTGGCGGCGGCGTCTTCGAAGGGGACCGCGAGGCGATAGGCGACGTTGGCCCCCTTTTGCGGGGCACGCTGGCCGAACGGGCTCGCCCCCGCCGCGCCGCGCCTTCCGCCGAACAGCCCTTCGAAGATATCACCGAAGTCCGCACCGCCGTTCTGGAACTCGAACCCGCCCGGCGCGCCCCTGCCACCGCCAACCCCGCCGCCGCCCGCACCGCCACCAAAGCCGAAAGGAGCGGCCGGATTGCCATCGCCGTCGATCTCGCCGCGGTCGAAGCGCGCGCGCTTGTCGGCGTCGGACAACAGGTCGTAGGCGGCGGTGACGTGCGAAAAGCGCTCGGTCGCCGCCGGATTGTCCGCATTGCGGTCGGGGTGAAGCTCTTTGGCGAGCTTGCGATACGCCTTTTTGATGTCGGCCTCGCTCGCCCCGCGTGCGACGCCCAGTGTCGTGTAAGGATCGGCCATGGCGCGCTACCTATGAGCGTGCGGGCGCGGGTTCAACTCGGACGCACTTCGTCCTCGGGCGCGACGTCGACTGACACCATCATCGTCTGTGCGCCCGATCCCATGAACACGCCGTCGATAGGGGCGATTTCGGAATAGTCGCGGCCGATCGCGACGACGATATGATCGTTCGCCATCCAGATGCCGTTGGTCGGGTCGACTCCCTCCCACCCCCGCACCGGCCCGCACCAGACGAGCACCCAAGCGTGCGTCGCGTCGACGCCGACGAGGCGCGGCTGTCCCGGCGGCGGCAGTGTGCGCAGATAGCCCGAGGCATAAGCCGCCGGGATCCCCGCCGAGCGCAATCCCGAGATCATCACCTGCGCGAAGTCCTGACAGACGCCTGCACGGCACGCAAACGCCTCGCCGGGGCGCGTCGCGGTGTGCGTCGCGTCGGGATCGAACAGGAAATCGCGCTGAATGCGCTGCGCCAGCGCGATCGCGGCCTCGGTCACCGGGCGCTCGGGGTCGAGGTCGGGCGCACAGTAATCGGCGATGCCTGCGTCGAGTTCGACCATCGGCGAGGCGAACATGTAATTGGCAGGTGCGTTGGCCTTGACGTCGCGGCTTGCGCGCGCCGCTGCCGTCACCTCCGCGATGCTGGCATCCCCGGGAAGCACGACGGGGATCGCACGTTCGACGTCGACGGTCGCCGTACTGACGATCGACAGCGCGCGCACGGCTTCGGGCACCATCAGCCGTGTGACATTGGCGAGGCTGGCGTCGGCGCGGGCAAGGCTGAGCTGCCCCCCCGGCGTCACGCTCAGCGCATGGTCGATCAATGTCTGCCCCGACCAGTGGATCGGCTTCAGCCGCAGGTTGCACCGTGAAAAGCGCACCGGCTGGGCATAGGTGAAGCGTGTCTCGTGGCGGATGTGGTACCTCAAGCCAGCACCAGTCCGCCGCTGCGCAAGGGTTCAGCCCCGCGCAGGAAAAAACGCCGCGCGATGGCGTCGGACAGCGCGAGCAGGCGATTGTCGAAGCCGGTCAGCGCCGCCGCGTCGAGCGTCGCCGCCGTCGCAGTCGCGATGACCCCGGCAAGGGCGGTCGCCTCGCTCTGCTGCGGCTCGGCCATCCCGTCGTCGCTGAGCACGGGAAGCGCGGCGAGATGCGCTGCGATCGCCTCGACCTGGAACGCGAAGCTGCGCGGGTTCGCGCCGTCGAGGACGACCAGATCGCGCACTGCGAGCGCCGCGAGCCCCTGCGGATAACGCTGGCGATAGGTGATCGCCGCGCTCGTCAGGTCGAGCAGCAGCGTGAGGTCTTCGGCGCTCGCGGCATTGCCCCCGAAAGTGCGCGTCAGCCGCCCGACGCCGAGCGCACGCTCCACGCGCCGTCCGAGGTCGAAGAAGCGCCAGCTCGCGGTGCGCGCCATGTTTTCGGCCGCAAGCCCCGCAAGCGCCGCTAACCGCTGCGCCAGCGCGGCCGCCCGCATCGGTAGCGGACCCTCAATTGGCAAGCCAGCGTCGAGCAGCTGCCAGACATCGCTCGACAGCCGCTCGCGCGACCCCGCGCCGATCGTGCGGGCATGAACGAGGAGCGCCGCAACGCTCGCGGGGGACGCCGAGTCCCAGGCAGCGGCCGGATCGCCCGGCGCGGGTGCCGCGCCCGCCGCGACGAGCAGCCCCGACAGCCGCGCCGCCGTCGCACCGTGCAGGTTCGCGCCGCCGTCGACATCGACCGACCCGCCGAGCCCCGAGCGCACCATCGCCAGCACCTGATCCGCGCGTTCGAGATAGCGGCCCAGCCAGTAGAGGTTGTCGGCGACACGGCTGGGCAAGGTTCCCGGGTTGCGCCGGATCGCGACTGCGGCGGCGGCAGGCATCAGCGTCATCGGCGCGACGGGCGTGTCGGCGACGATGACGACGTCGGTCGAAAAGCTGCCCTCGCCGATGACGATCGCGCGTGCGTCGCTCCCCTCGCCGATCCGCGCGAAGCCTCCGGGCATGACGCGCCAGCCTCCGCTCGCGTCGCGCGCGGCAAAGACGCGCAGCGTGAAGGGACGCGGGGTCAGCGCGTCGCCCTCGACCGTCGGCAGCGTCGACAGCTTGACGACTTCCTGCCCGACATAATCGATCCCGCGCCGCTGAAGGTCGGCAAGCAGGCACGCGCGTTCCTCCGCGTCGAGCGACGCGCCCAGCCGCGGCCCCTCGAGCGCGCGCGTCGGCGCGGGAAACGCGGGCGCGATCACCAGCCGGTCGAGCGCCGCCTCGACATGCGCACGCTCGAAATCCTGTCCGCACCACCAGGTCGCAATGTTGGGCAGGCGGAGTTCCTCGCCGGTCACGCGCAAGGCCAGCCGTGGCAGGAATGCCGCGAATGCCGCCGATTCGAGCACGCCCGATCCGGGCGCGTTGGCGACGACGACGGCGTTGGCGGCGAAGGCATCGATCAGCCCAGCGACACCGATCCGCGACGACGAGTCGAAGGCGAGCGGATCGACCAGCCGCGCGTCGATCCGCCGCCACAGCGCGTCGACGCGCTTCAGCCCCTCGACCGTGCGCAGGTAGAGCCGGTCGTCGTGCGTCGCCAAGTCCTCGCCCTCGACGAGCAACATGCCGAGGTAGCGCGCAAGGTGCGCCTGTTCGGCATAGCTAGGGTTGAGACGCCCGGGCGTCAGCAGCGCGATGCGCGGATCGCTGCGCTGGCAGGCTGCGGCGATCCCGCCGCGCAGATCGGCGAAGAAAGGCGCAAGCCGCTCGACGTCGAGCTTGCCTTGCAAGCCCGGCAGGACCCGCGACATCGCGAGGCGGTTCTCGAGCGCATAGCCCGCGCCGACGGGGTTGCGCGTATGGTCGGCGAGCACACGCCATTCGCCCGAGGGCCCGCGCGCGAGATCGGCGGCATAGACGTGCAGGTGATGCCCGCCCTGCGGCACCAGCCCGACCATCGGGCGCAAGAAATGCGGGCTGCCGTTCAGAAGCGCGGCGGGGACGAGACCGCCGCCCGTCAGCCGCTGCGCGCCATAGATGTCGGCGAGGAGCAGTTCCATCAGCGCCGCCCGCTGCACGATGCCTGCTTCGACGCGCCGCCATTCGGGGGCGCCGATCATCAGCGGGATCGGCGAGAGCGGCCAGCGGCGCTCTTCGGCATCGCCGGGGGGGCGGAACCCCATGCCGATCGCGCCTGCCTGACGCTCGGCGCGCTGGCGGAGCGCATCGAGGTCGCCGCCCGACGCTTCGGCGGCTTCGCCCAGCATCGTCGTCCAGAAGGGTGCGGGTCGGCAGGCGACATCGCCGCGCAGTACGTGCGCACAATAGCGCGCCAGCCAGTCGGCGGCGCGATTCCCCGGCGCGACCGGCTGCGCGCTAGCCACGTTGCGGTGCCATCGCAGTGTCCCTGAACCTCTTGATGACGATCAATGCCGGTCGCTTGGGTGCAATGCAACACGAAGAGTCCGCGTTGGCTCTCTCCCTCTCCCCTGAAGGGCGAGGCAAGGAAAAGAGGGACAGTGCACCAGCATCATTGGCGTCGCCAATTTCTGCCCCTAAAGCGCACCGATGAACGACGACCCTTTCGCGCTGTTCGACCACTGGCTTGCCGAGGCCGAGGCGCGCGAGCTTAACGACCCCAATGCGATGGCACTGGCAACGGTTGCGGCCGATGGGCGTCCGTCGATACGGATGGTGTTGTTGAAGGGGCACGACCGCGATGGGTTCGTTTTCTATACCAATTACCAGAGCCGCAAGGCGAACGAGCTCGATGCCACCGGCCACGCGGCATTGTTGTTCCACTGGAAATCGCTGCGGCGGCAGATCAGGATCGAGGGCGCGGTGACGCCGGTCGACGAGGCGACCGCCGACGCCTATTTCGCGACGCGCGGGCGGGCGTCGCGGCTCGGTGCCTGGGCGTCGGACCAGTCGCGCCCGCTAGCCGACCGTGCGACGCTCGAGGCGAGGCTCGCCGAGGTCGAGGCGCGCTTTGCCGACACCGACGTGCCGCGCCCCCCGCACTGGTCGGGCTACCGCGTCGCGCCCGAGCGCCTCGAATTCTGGCAGGACGGCGCACACCGCCTTCACGACCGGATGGTCTACACCCCCGACGGCAAGGGCGGGTGGTCGACGGGACGACTTTATCCATGACCGGCGCGCACGCGCACGCCCATCATGGTGCAACGCGCGCGACGCTGACCAACCGCGCCGCGCTTGCCAGCATCGCGACCGCGCTCGTGCTGCTGCTGATCAAGGGCTATGCCGCCATCGTCACCGGGTCGGTGGCGATGCTCGGGTCGCTCGCCGATACCGGTCTCGATCTGTTCGCCTCGGTCATCACGCTTTACGGCGTCCGCTATGCCGCCCAGCCCGCCGACCGCGAGCATCGTTTCGGGCACGGCAAGGCCGAAGCGCTTGCCGCACTTTCACAGGTCTTCCTGATCGGGCTGTCGGCGTGCGCAATCCTGTGGCGGGCGATCGACCGGCTCCTGCAGAACCAGGTCACCGCGCAGCTCGAAATCGGCATCGGCGCGTCGCTCGTCGCAATCGCGGTCACGCTCGGGCTGCTCGCCTATCAGCGCTTCGTAATCGCCCGCACCGCGTCGGTCGCGATCCATGCCGACCACGTCCACTACCAGTCCGACGTGCTGCTCAACATCGCCGTCATCGCCGCGCTCCTGCTCGACCAATATGCCGGCATCGGCTGGGCCGACCCGGTGTTTGGCGTCGTCATCGCGCTGTTCCTCGCGTGGGGCGCATGGCGCGCGTCGAGTGCGGCGATCGACCAGCTGATGGACCGCGAATGGCCCGAGGAAAAGCGCGCGCGCTTCATGGCGGTCGCCGCGCAGCACCCCGAGCTGGCGGGGATCCACGACCTGCGCACGCGGACCAGCGGGACGATGGATTTCGTCCAGTTCCACGTGTGGGTCGCCCCCGACATGACGATCGCCGAAGCGCACCGCGTGATGGACGAAGTCGAAACCAAGCTGGCGCATGAATTTCCGGGCACCGAAATCCTGATCCATCCCGATCCCGAAGGGCATGTCGACCAGGAACGGTCGCTGCCGACGGCACTTGCCGAGGAAGCCGCATGAAAATCGCGTTCGCCCAGATCGATGCCTTTGCCGACCGACCGTTCACCGGCAATCCGGCGGCGGTGATGCCGCTCGACGCGTGGCTGAACGACGAAGTGCTCCAGTCGATCGCTGCGGAGAACAATGTCAGCGAGACGGCGTTCCTCGTTTTGGACACGAGCGGCGCGAGCGATTACGCGCTGCGCTGGTTCACGCCCACCGCCGAAGTCGCGCTGTGCGGTCATGCCACGCTCGCGAGCGGACATTTCCTGCTGTCAGGCGGCGAGCGTGACGCCGTCAGCTTTCGTACGCGACAGGCAGGCATTTTGCGTGTCGCGCGCGTCGATGCGGGTTATGAACTAGCGCTGCCTGCATGGGGTCCCGACCCGCGACCGCTGGCCGCCGTTGCCGCCGCGCTCGGCGTCGATCCGGTCGATACGCTATGGCATGACAAGGGCTATGCGCTGCTGATCGTTGCCGACGAAGACATCGTCCGTGGCTGCGCGCCCGACCATCGCGCGCTCCAGGCGGTCGGTAATATGGTGGTAATCGTATCGGCACGCGGACGGCAAACCGATGTCGTCAGCCGCGTGTTCACGCCGGGCTTCGGGATGGACGAGGATCCCGTCACCGGATCGGCCCACGCGGTGATGACCCTCTATTGGGCGTCGCAGCTCGGACGCGATGCCTTTACCGCCTATCAGGCGAGCGCGCGCGGCGGGCAGCTTAGCTGTCGGCTCGACGGCGACCGAGTCGTGCTGACCGGCCGATGCGTCACGGTGATCGAGGGCAGCTTCAGCTTCTAGCGATCAGCGCGAAGCGACGCGCATCGGCCTGGCGCGCGCGACCCATTGCGTCGGCGCATCGCCTTGCGCGGCGCGCACGAAGCAGATGCCGCCCGACGACCGGATCTTGCCGCACACGCGGTCGGCATCGCCGCGTGTCGCAAAGCCGCCGACCGAAAGGCGCACGAGGCTGGCGTTGCGCAGGCGTGCGGTCCCGCCGACGGGATCGTAGCTGGCAAGGCCGAACCGCCCCGAAGCGGCGCTCCATGCACGCTGCGAGGCAGCGGCGGTCGAGAAGGCCCCGAGCTGGACGACGAAGCGGCTCGGCCCGCTGGCATGGGCAAAGGTCGCAACCGGCTCGGGCCGGGCGACGGGCTTCACCGCCGCCGCCTTGAGCGCGGGACGACGCGCAGGCGCGCGTTCGGCGTGAATGACGGGCACTATGCGCGCGACGACCACGGGGGTCGGGGCCGGGGCAGGGGTGTCGGCGACGGGCGAGACTTCGAACGCGGGCGCGGGCTCGGCGACCGACGGTGCCATCGCAACCTCGACCGGTGCAGGCGCTTCGGCGACGGGTGCGGCGGCGACTTGCTCGGGGGCGACAGGCTCGGGGGCGACCGGTTGGGCGGCCATCGCCTCGACCTGCGCCGTCTGCACGACGGCGGGCGCGACGCCCAGCGCGAGCCGTGTCGGCATCCCGCCATCGGCAACCGCGCGCACGCCAAGCAGCGAGGCGACCTGATCAGAGGCGGTCGCGGGCTTGGCAAAGCTGGCCCATTCGACAATCCGTGCGTCCGCCTCGGCGGGCGGCAAATCCTGCACCGCAAGCACCTTGGCACTCGCCCAATTACCCGCGAGCGCATAGGCGAGCGCGAGGTTCTGGCGCGTCTTGGCGTTGGCATCGGGCGCGCGCGCCGCGACTTCGAGGACGCGCACCGCCTCGGCCGGGTTGCCGGCAAGTGCGGTCGCCAGCCCATAATCGGCGGCGGGCAGCTTTTCGCGATAATCGCGCAGCGTCGCGAGCGCGGCATCGTGCTTTCCCTGCGCGATCTGCGACAGCGTCAGGTTGAGCGCGGCACGCTCGCGGTTGGGATCGAGCGTCAGCGTGTCGGCGAAGCTCGCCTCGGCCGACGCGAACCGCCCCCCCGCCAGATAGGCCTGCCCCAGCAACATGCGATAACCCGCGTCGCGCGGCTGCGCAGCGACGGCGGTCTCGGCATAGCCGATCGCGCGCGGCGCATCCTTCTTGACCAGCGCCTTGCTCGCATTGCGTGCAGCGCTCGCGGCGACTTTGATCGCGCGTGCTTCCGACACCGCCGTCGGGGTGCTCGCGATGCCGATCGTGCTCGCACCGGTAAAGGTGCCGCCGAGCACCAGCGTGGAGGCGGCGAGCTTCAGCATGGTCATCCGCGTCATGATCTTCCCCCGGAACATGGTCATTTCTCGCTTCGGTCGATGCCTGCCGCACGCGCGAGATCGTGCATCGCAGGCAGAGTGGACAGCGCGGCGTCGAGCGCTTCGACGACGAACGATTGCGCCGAACGATGCGCGACCGCGCACGCCAGCCGCAGCCGCAAATGCCGGTCGGGATCGAGGCGCAGCGTGAACGCGGCCTTGCCCTTCGATCCAGGCGCGGCGCGCATGAATTTGGCGGCCTGGGTCGGCGCATCGACGACGGGGTCGGGCGTCATCTCGCGCGCCAGATCTTCCTGCTGGCGGACGACGACCGGGGGCTCGGGTGTCGGCTCGGGCGCGAGGATGGCCGTCGCAACGATCGGCACGACATCGGCGCTGACCGCATGGATCGTGGCGACGGGCTCGGTCCCCATGTCGTTCCAGCCGAGATCGTCATAGCCCGCCGATTGCGCATAGCCGAAGCTTGCAAAGCCCTGCGGACGCATCGCGGGCTTCGCGTGCCCCTTGCGCGCGAGCAGCGACGACGACAGCGACGCAATGGGCTTGGGCTCCGCCATGGGTGCCGCGCTCACTGCGCCACCACGCGACGGCCAAAGCCGCCGGGTGCCGGGCGATGGATATGCGCAGGCGTCCCTGTGCCGGGGGCGGCGAACACGGTGCGCCGGAAATTCTTTTCGAGCCGGTCGCTGACATAGCTCCACAGCTCGACGACTTCGTTGGCCGACCGGCTCTTGGGGTCGACCTCCATCACGGTGCGCCCGTCGATCATCGACGCAGCGAAGTCGGTGCGGTGGTGGAGCGTGACCGGGGCGACGGTGCCGTGCTGCGACAGCGCGACAGCTGCTTCGTAGGTGATCTTGGCCTTGGGGGTTGCACCGTTGACGACGAACAGCAACGGCTTGCCCGCGCGGTCGCACAGATCGACGGTCGCGCCGACCGCGCGCAGGTCGTGCGGGCTGGGCCGCGTCGGAATGATGATCAGCTCGGCGACCGCGATGACGCTCTGGATGGCCATCGTGATCGCGGGCGGCGTGTCGATTACCGCCAGGCGAAACCCCTGCTGGCGCAGCATTTCAAGGTCAGCTTGAAGGCGCGCGACGGTGGTCTGTGCAAAGGCGGGAAATTCGGCCTCGCGTTCGTTCCACCAGTCGGCGAGCGACCCCTGCGGATCGATGTCGATCAGCACGACCGGCCCCGCCCCTGCGCGCTGCGCCTGGACGGCGAGATGCCCGGACAGGGTGGTCTTCCCCGATCCGCCTTTTTGAGAGGCCATGGCCAGAACGCGCATCGACGATCCTTGCGTGAAATCCGCTTGCCGAGGGAATGTCACGCGTGTCGCTAAGATTTGGTTAACACCCCGCCACAATCGCGCTTCACAAGAGTGTCGCTTATCGGCGCGCGACGATGCTAAACGGCGGTTAAGATGTGTCGTGCAAAGCGCCGGGTTTGAGGGAGACACGCGTCATGAAGTTGCGTCATCTGGCTTTGGTCACCGCCGCCTGCCTTGCGGTCCCCGCACTCGCCGACGTCAAATCGGGGTACGACATGTGGAACCGCGGCGATTATTTCGGCGCGGTCAAGGAATGGCGGCCGCTGGCGATCGCCGGCAATCCCGAGGCGCAGTATAATCTTGCGCAGGCCTATAAGCTGGGACGCGGGGTCCCGACCGACCTGCAGATGGCCGAAAGCTGGTATGCCAAGGCGGCGGCACAGGGGCACCAGCCGAGCCGCGACAATTACGGGCTGATCCTGTTCCAGAACGGCAACCGCTCGGCGGCGATGCCCTATATCGAGGAATCGGCGGGACGCGGCGAACCGCGCGCGCAATACGTCCTCGGCACCGCGCTGTTCAACGGCGACGGCATGGCGAAGGACTGGGTGCGCGCCTATGCACTGATGACGCGCGCGTCGGCATCGGGGCTGACGGCGGCATCGACCAGCCTGGCCCAGATGGACAAATATATCCCGCTCGACCAGCGCCAGCGTGGCCTCGCGCTCGCGCGCAGCTTCGAAGAGGCCGCGCAGCGCCCGGGGTTGGCCAGCGCGGGCGGCGGCACGCTGATCGGCAGCGAAGCGCTGCCGCCGTCGCAGGCTGCCGTCGGCGCACCGCCGGTTCGGGAGGCGATGCCAATGCCGGTGCCGCGCCCGATCCGCCCGCGCCCACCGGTGCCAACGCCAACGCCGATGCCCGCTGAACCGGTCGAGGTCGCGACGCGTCCTGCACCCCCGCGCCCGGGACCGCGCCCCGTCGCTCGACCGGTCCCAGTGCCCGTCGCTGCCGCGCCTTCGGGCAATTGGAAGGTTCAGCTTGCCGCGTTCGGCAACGCGTCGAATGCCAATGGCCTGTGGAACAACCTTCACGCACGCATCGGCGCGCTCGGCCCGTACCGCGCGTTCGTCGTGCAGGCGGGCCCGATCACGCGGCTTCAGGCAGGTCCGCTCGCCTCGAAAGCCGCCGCCGAGAAGCTCTGCGCATCGGTGCGCGCCGCCGGGCAGGCATGCATCGCCGTCGCACCCTAGGAACCGAAGCCGTGTCCCGCCGTTGAACCGATGAGCGGGACACGACGGAGTTGCCTGACATGCTACGCAGCGAACTGGTTCCGAGCCTTGCGCTTTTCACGATCGTCGCGGTGCTCGTCATCGCGGTCGTCCTGCTCGTGCGCTTCTTGCGCAAGCCGAAGAACCAGCATCCGATGGAGGGCCAGCCGACGCGCAACATCGCCGAAGCGCTCGACCAGAATGCGGGCGAACAGGTGCGCGAGAACCCGATCCGCTAGGCGGCGCGAGGGTCGCGCGTCTCGGGCAGCATCAGCCACACCACCCCGCCGATCGCGAACCCCGCCGCCGACAACAGCATCGCGGTCTGCAGGCCAAAGGCTTCGGCGACCGCGCCCGTGATCAGCGGCGCGGTCATCGAGATCAGCCGTCCCCAGTTGAAGATCGACATGGCCGTCGAGCGCAGGTGAACGGGGAACAGCACCGACATCCACGGCGCCCAGGCGACCGACGCGGTGATCAGGAACCCCCAGAGCGCACCGCCGAACGACAACGCCGCGACACTGCGGAAGGCGAGCAGATAGAGGATGACCGACAGGCCGCCGAGCAGGAAGCCGACCGCAGAAAGCCGCCGCCCGAACCGGTCGCTGAACCAGCCCCAGAAGAACCCGCCCAGCGTCGCACCGATAAACTGCCACGCGACGATTCGGCCTACGACACCTTGAGGATAGCCGAGATTTTCCTTGAGATAGGTCGTCACCGAGCCGCCGAACGCCTGGTACGCAAAGAAATTACACCCGACGAGAAAGAACAGCAGGATCGTCAATCGCCGCAGGTCGGGCCCGAACAGCTCGATCATCGGCAGGCGCGCGAGCTTGGCGGGCGACGCGTCGCCCTCGCCCCAGGCGCGCATCGCGCGGTCGTCGGGGACGAGCAGGAACAGCAAGGGCGCGAGCACCAGCGGCGGGACGGCACCCGCGAGCAGGATCCAGTGCCAGTCGCTCTGTGCAAAGGGCAGCGCCATCGCCCAGCCGAGCGCGACCACCGAGAGATTATAGGTTCCCTGCCCCAGGCTCGCGAGCTTCCCGCGCAGATGCGCGGCAAACAGCCCCATGTAGAGCCCGATCAGTACCGGAAAGATCGCGCCGAGGAAAAAGCCGAGACCGAAGCGCTGGACGAGCAACAGCGGGTAGTTCGGCACCCACACCCCCGCGCCCGCGCACAGCGCATAGCCGACGACGACGAGCATCAGCGTCTGACGCCGCCCGAAGTGATCGGCGACCTGTCCCAGCACGACCGCGCCGACAAGCGCGCCGATGCTCTGTGCGGTATAGGTCGACCCCGCCTGCGTCAGCGTCAGCCCGAGCGACTCGCGGATTTGCGGACGCAGCACGTCGACCGTGTTCCAGCACCAGCCGTAGAAGAATTCGAAGATCATCAAGGTCGCAAAGGCGATGACGCGCCGCGACAGCGCGAGATCCTCTGCGCGTGTCCGTGTCACGCTGTTCGCCATCGTCGATCTCCCCATCGCGCAGCAATGGGCGAGCGGCCTGATCGAGACAATTACCCAAGCGTTGAACTGTCGTAATCCGACTAAATTCGCGTTTACAATAGTTGACAGTGAATCGCTGCGCTTTGTTTTAAAACGACTTAGACTTGAATGTCGAGTGTGCGACAGGATAGGGACGTGCTGAGCGCGGACCGGGGGGTGCGATGCGGATTGCCATAGTCGATGACGACACCGATTTCGCTTCGTTCCTGAGTGCACTGCTGGGCAATGCCGGTCACACGATGGTCGTCTCGAACAACGGGACGACGTTCCTCCGCCTCGTCAAGACCGAAACTTTCGACGCCATTCTGCTCGACTGGAACCTGCCGGGCGCCGACGGGCTGGGCATCGTGCGCGTGCTGCGCGACGAACTGTCGCTCGACGTGCCGATCATCCTGTTGACCGCACGCAGCGAGGATGAGGACATCGTCGCGGGGCTTCAGGCGGGCGCCGACGACTTCGTGATCAAGCCCGTCGACGGCAATGTCCTGCTCGCACGCATCGACGCCGTCATGCGCCGACGCGGCAGCGCGCGGCAAAGCGAGCCGATGCAGCGTTACGGGCAGTTCGTGTTCGATGCGCCGCAGGAAATCGTTCGCCGCGGCGACGAGGCGATCCAGCTGACGTCGAAGGAATATCAGCTCGCGACGGTTCTGTTCAGGAACCTCGGCCGTCCGCTGTCGCGCGCTTATCTGCTCGAGACCGTCTGGAACCGGCATCCCGACGTCGTCACGCGGACGCTCGATTCGCACGTCGCACGCCTCCGCCTGAAGCTTAATCTGCGCCCGCAGAACGGGTTTCGCCTCTCACCGATCTACAGCTATGGCTATCGCCTCGAAACGGTCGAAGGCGGGGCGGAGATGACCGACACAGCGGTATGATCGTCCTGCTCGCGCTCGCGGCGGCGAGCGTGCGGCCGCTGCCCGCGCCGGTGCAGCCACCGGTGCGCTACACCGTGCGCGCCGACGAAACATTGATCGGCATCGGCAAGCGCTGGTTCGCCCGGCCCGATGCTTGGGCCGTCGTCCAGCGACTCAATCGCGTCGCCGACCCGTTCCGCATGCGCACCGGGCTGGTCCTGCAAATCCCGCGCGATCTGCTCAGGAGCGAGCCGGTATCGGGCAAGGTCGTGGCGTTTCGCGGCGGCGCGCTCGTTTCGGGCAGGCAGGCGGCGATCGGCACGGTGGTCGGCGAAGGCGCAGACATCGTGACCGCGTCGGACGCCTCGATCACCGTCGAACTCGCCGACGGCTCGCGCTTCAGCCTGCCGTCGCAGACGCGCGTCGGCATCGCGCGGTTGCGGCGCGTCCTGCTCAACGGCGACGTCGACAAGATATTCACGACCGCGCGCGGGCGCAGCGAGTGGCGCGCCAGCCCCGCTCCGACGCCTAACAGCCGCTTCATGGTCACGACGCCGGTGTCGGTTTCGGCGGTGCGCGGCACCGGATTTCGCGTCGGATACGACCAGGTCGCGACCGTCGGCGTGATCGAGGGGACCGTCGGTGTATCGGGCGAAAACCCGACGCGCGCGGTCGCCCTTCCCAAGGGGCAGGGCGTCGCCGTCGGGCCGGGCGGCGTCGGCGTCCCGGTCGGGCTCCTCGCCGCCCCGGCGGTCGAGCGCCCCGGTACCACCCAGTCGCGCCCGACGCTCGACTTCGTCGCGCGGCCGGTGGCGGGCGCGGCCAGTTACGTATTCGAAATCGGTACCGATGCGGGGATCATCGACCGCGTGCGCGAGGCGCGCGGGACCGACGGGCACGTCGCTTTTCCCGCGCTGTCCGACGGCAGCTATTTCCTGCGCGTCACCGCGACCGACCCGAGCGGCATCGACGGGTTCGCCAGCGTCTTCGCATTCGAGCGCCTCGCGCTGTCGTCGCGCCCGCCCGAGCGCGTCGGTCGCGGCTTTCGCTTCAAATGGTCGGGCGGCGGCGAGGGTGCGCGCGAATATCGCTTCACGCTGTTCGCCGACGAAGCCGGTCGCCGTCCCGTCGTCGACATGGGGGGTCTGCGCGAACCCGTGTTTACCGTCACCGATCTTGCGCCCGCGACGTATTGGTGGCGCGTCGCGATCACCCGCTTCGTCGATGGGAATGTCGTGACCGCGGTCGGCGAGTTGCAGAGCCTGACGATTGCCAAGCAGCGTTAGCGTTGCGCGACAGGGCTGGGGCGCGTGGGTGGCGCTGTTCATGCTCGCGCTCGCGCTCGCCGCCGCATTGGTCGCGACGCGGCTGGTCCAGCCGCTCGACTGGCTGATCCACGACGCGCTGGTCCGTGCAACGCCGCGCACGCCCGATCCGCGCCTGCTGATCGTCGGTATCGACGATCCTGCGGTCACCGACATCGGGCGCTGGCCGTGGCCGCGCCGCGTCCATGCGCAGATCGTCGACCGGTTGGCGGCGGGCAGACCTGCCGCGATCGGCTATGACGTGTTGTTCGTCGATCGGTCGCCCGACGATGCCGCGCTGCAGGCCTCGGTCACACGCGCGCGCAACGTTATCCTCCCGCTGATCGTGTCGGCACCGGGCGAGAATGGCGCGGCGTTTCGCGTGACCGCGCCGGTCGTCCGAACCGGCAACGAAAACGCGCACGTCGTCGCGCGCACCGATCCCGACGGCAGCTTTCGCCGGATCGTCACCGTCGAACGCAGCGGCGACCACGCCTCATGGCCGCACCTGTCGCTCGCGACGCTGCGCCTTGCCGTGCCGGGCGTGACGGACACGGGCGCGCTGATCCCGTTCGCCGGGCCGCCCGGCAGCTATCCGACCGTCTCGGCAGCCGCCGTGCTGCGCGGTGAGGTTCCGCCCGCACTGATCCGCGACCGCATCATCCTCGTCGGCGCGACCGCTGCGGGGCTCGGCGACCGGTTCGCGACGCCGGTGGGCGGCGAGCACGATATGATGGCGGGCATCGAGATCCAGGCGAACATCGTCGACGCGCTGATGCACGGCGGTTTGCGTAGCGAAGCGGGGCCGCTGGGTGCGTTCGCGCTCGCCGCTGCGGCGCTGCTCGCCTTGTGGGCGGCGTTTCTGACCCTGTCGCCGCGCGGCAATTTGATTGCAGCCGGCGTGCTGATTGTCGCCGTGACGCTGATCAGCGCCGTGTTGCTTGTCGTCGCGCAGCTCTGGCTGGCACCCGCCGCCGCGCTCGTCACGGTCGCGATCATGTTTCCTGTCTGGGGCTGGCGACGACTGGCGGCGGCAAGCGAATTCCTGACGGGTGAGCTGGCGCGGCTCGGTGACGTGCCAATGGCATCCGCGCGCGGCGATCGCATCGCGCGCCAGATGGCACTTGTCGAGGCAGGCCGCACGCGCATTGCCGCACTGCGTGCCGAGCGCGAGGAGACGCTTGCCTTCCTCAGCCATGACTTGCGCAGCCCGGCCGCGGCGATCGTCACGCTGATCGGCCCAAGCGTCGACGTGCGCGACCGCCGGATCGCCGCACAGGCAGCACGCGTCCTGCGCCTCGCCGACCAGTTCGTGCATGTGGCACGCGCTCAGGCCGCGCCGCTGACGCTCGAACCCCTCGTGATCGGCGAACTGCTCGACGAGGTCGCCGACGGATGCTGGGAATCGGCACAAAGTGTCGGCAGCCGGATCGCGGTTGCTGCGTCCGAGGCACTGCTCGAGGTCGAGGCCGACCGCGCACTGCTCGCGCGCGCGCTCACCAATCTCGTCGACAACGCGCTCAAATATGGCGCGCGCGGCTCGGTGGTCCAGCTTCGTGCGTGGGCGACCGACGCGCGGGTCTTCGTCACTGTCGCCGATACGGGCATTGGCATGCCCCCTGAACGCGTCGCCACGCTTTTTGCGGCGTTCGATCGCGCCGGACGGACGCGCGCCGATGGCGTCGGGCTCGGGCTTACCCTGGTCGAGACGGTCGCACGCCGCCATGGCGGGCGGGCGACCTGCGTCAGCCGTGAGGACCTCGGTTCGCTCTTTACGGTCGAGTTTGGGCCCGCGTGATTGCAAAAGCCCGGTCGATGAGCAGAGCCATCGACGGCGTTGGCGCCTGTCGGCCGAGCGTCTCGCTCGCGACCATTATCGCGAGCGGACGCCCGTCGGGCTGAAGAAAGCGCACCGTCAGCCGCACCGCGCGCCGCCCGCGCGAGAACATGCCGCTGCGCTGCGGCCGGTCGGTCCATGCGGGGTCGTCGCGGCGCAACGGCACATCGGTCCCCGCCACCGTCCCGCTCGCGAGCGGACGATCCGACAGCTCGACGCCGATCACCACATCGGGCCGCGCCTCGCCCGCCGGTCGAAGCCCGCGCGCCGTCAGTGCCTTTGCCAGCGCATCGCGCGCGTCGGCGTCGATCATGTTCTCGGCAATCAGCGCGTAACGGCTGACTCCGGCTGGTACCTGTCCCACGACCACAAGCGGCGGGGGCGAAACGCAGGCGGCAGTGGCGAGCGCGACGGTGAGCGGCACGACCTGTCGCCAAGCCATGCGCTTCGCCCTTCGATCAGCGTTTCGAGAACTGGAAGCTGCGGCGGGCCTTGGCCTTGCCGTATTTCTTGCGCTCGACGGTGCGGCTGTCGCGCGTCAGGAACCCTGCGGCCTTGACCGGCGCGCGCAGTTCGGGCTCGTATTTCGTCAGCGCCTGGCTGATGCCGTGCTTGACCGCACCCGCCTGTCCCGAAAGCCCGCCGCCCTTGACGGTTGCCACGACATCGTAACTGCCGACGCGGTCGGCGACTTCGAACGCCTGGTTGATGACGAGGCGCAGCGTTGGCCTCGCGAAATAAGTTTCGCTGTCGCGACCGTTGACGACGATCTTGCCGCTGCCGGGCTTCAGCCAGACGCGCGCGACCGCGTCCTTGCGGCGGCCGGTCGCATAGCTGCGTCCCTGTGCGTCGATTTCCTTTTCGCGGAGCGGCATGGTCGGCGCAGCGGGTGCAGGCGCGATGTCGTCGACGATCTGGTCGGTCGGCTCGACACGGACGGGCGCAGGCGCGGCACCGGTCAGATTGGCGAGATCGGCAAGCGATTGACGATTATCGGACATTTACGCGCCCACCCTGTTCTTGCGGTTCATCGCGCCGACGTCGAGGACGGTCGGCGACTGGGCGACGTGCGGATGCTCGCTGCCTTTGTAGATGCGCAACGCGCGCATCTGGTCGCGGCCCAGCGGCCCGCGCGGGATCATCCGTTCGACTGCCTTTTCGAGCACGCGCTCGGGAAACTTGCCGTCGAGGATCTTGGCAGGCGTCGTTTCCTTGATGCCGCCGGGATGCCCGGTGTGCTTGTAATAAATTTTGTCGGTCATCTTCTTGCCGGTGAACCGAACCTTTTCGGCGTTGATGATGACGACATTGTCGCCGCAATCGACATGCGGTGTGTAGCTCGGTTTGTGCTTGCCGCGCAGGATATTGGCGACCATCGACGCGACGCGTCCGACGACGAGACCGTCGGCGTCGATCAACAGCCATGCCTTTTCGACCTCGGCGGGCTTGGCCGCCTTGGTCGTCTTCATCAGCGCCTTCATGGCCCGCGATCCTTAAACGAACATCGCCGCCCCGAAGCGGAGCGGCGTTCGGACGGGCAAATGACGGGTTGCCGCTAAGATGTCAAGAAAAGCGCCATTTTGCTGGCGGGTATCGGAGTACCAGCGATAAGCGTCGTTCACATGGGAAGCTTGAACCCCGGCGGCAGCGGCAGCCCTGCAGTCATCTTGCCCATCTCCTGGTTCGAAACCGCGTCGGCCTTTGCGCGCGTATCGTTGAACGCGGCGACGATCAGATCCTCGAGCATCTGCTTCTCGCTCGCCACGATCAACGAGTCGTCGATCGAGATGCCGACGATCCGGCCCTTGGCAGAGGCGCGCACCTTGACCAGCCCGCCGCCGCTCGCCCCCTCGACCTCGATCGTATCGAGGTTGGCCTGCGCCTTCGTCAGCTCCTCCTGCACATTAGCCGCCATCTTCAAGATATCGTCGAGCGAATTCATGCGCTTGCTCCTGTCGTCATGCTGTTCGAAAAACCGGTCAGTTCGGCATCGGGGAATTGCGTCATCAACGCCGCCACGACCGGATCGTTCAGGACTGCGTCGCGCGCCATTGCCTCGTCGGCGCGCGCCTGTTCGGCGAGCGTCGGGGCACCGGGGGTGTCGTCGAGCGTCACTTTCCACTTGGTCCCCGTGACTTCGGCGAGGACGGCGGTCAGCTTGGCGACATCGAACGGCCCGCGCGGCCGGATGGTCAGGCATGGCGGAGCATAGTCGACGAGGCCGACGTGGCGCAGATCGCTCGCCATCACCTGCCGCCGCTCGGCCTCGAGCAGGTCGACGAGCGCGGCAAAGCTCGGCGGCAGCGCAGCTTCGGGTGCGGCGGGGAGCGCGGGCGTTTCGGGCGTCGCCGCTACCACGACGCCCCCCTGCAGCGCGCGCGCGACCGCCTGAGGGTCGGGCATTTGCCCTGCATGGATCAGCCGCAGCAGCGCCATGTCGGCCGCTTCGCCGGGATGCACCGCGCGCGCGACTTCGTCATGCCCCTTGAGCAGCAGCTGCCACAGCCGGTGGAGCGCGGCGAACGACAGCCCGCTGGCCCACGCCTCGAACGCCAGCCGTTCTTCGGCCGACTGCCCCGCGTCGACCTCTGCCCCCACCTTGATCCTGGTCGTCGCATGGACGATCTCGAGAAGCCCGCGCAGCACCGCCGCCGGATCGACGCCGAGATCGATCTGGTTGGCGAGCAGCTTGAGCGTACCCGGCGCATCGCCGTCGAGCGTGCGCGCGAACAGGTCGCGCAACGCGCCGCGATCCGACAGGCCGAGCATCGCGCGCACTTGGAGCGCGGTCACGCGGCCGCCTGCCTCGCCCGACGACGCGTCCATTTCGGCATGCGCGATCGCCTGGTCGAGGATCGAGAGCCCGTCACGCACCGACCCCTCGGCCGCGCGTGCGATCAGCAGCAGCGCCTGCGGGTCGACCTCGACGCCTTCGGCCTGTGCGATCCGCGCGAAATGATCGGCGAGCATGTCGGCTGAAATACGCCGGAGGTCGAAGCGCTGGCAGCGCGACAGGACGGTGACGGGCACCTTGTGGACTTCGGTCGTCGCGAACAGGAATTTGACGTGCGGTGGCGGCTCCTCGAGCGTCTTGAGGAGCGCGTTGAACGCGTTCTTCGACAGCATATGGACTTCGTCGACGATATAGACCTTGTACCGCGCCGAGACCGCCGCGTAACGCACCGCCTCGATAATCTCGCGCACGTCGTCGACCCCGGTATTCGACGCGGCATCCATCTCAATGACGTCGACATGCCGCCCTTCGGCGATCGCGACGCACGGCTCGCACACCCCGCACGGGTCGATCGTCGGCCCGCCCTGCCCGTCGGGGCCGATACAATTGAGCGCCTTGGCGATCAGCCGCGCCGTCGAGGTTTTCCCCACTCCGCGCACCCCGGTCATCAGGAACGCATGCGCCAGCCGATCGCGCCGAATCGCGTTGCCCAGCGTCTGCACCATCGCGTCCTGACCGATAAGTTCGGAAAACCGCTGCGGCCGGTATTTGCGCGCGAGGACGCGATAGGGTTGAGGGGTGGTCACTGCCCGAGGTGTAGCGGGGGTTGCAGCGAGGGGAAAGGCGTGCCGGCTCCTGCTGCTCCGCATGCCGGGCACCACTGCGATCATGTACGATCGTCAATCTTGTTGATCGCAAGCAGAATTTTTTTCGAAATCAAGAGCGTGAAGACCGCAACGTTACGTTTCGGCGACACACCGCAGCAATTGCCTCTGGCAAGTGTATACGGACGATGCCCGAACCGCCCGACAGCGGGTTCGACTTCGGCGCAGGGGAGCGTTTGTCGATGCGGGCCGCGGCCTAGCCGAGGCGATATTCGGTGAACTCGTGCGGGCCATAGGGACGCGGCGCGACCCACATGCGGCCGGCGCTGGCGTCCATGACGATCGTCGCGACGGTCGACGATGACGACCCGCCCGGCCCTTCGACGGGCGAACGGCACACCGCGCGCGGGGCTCCGAAACGGTCCTGGAACGCGACGATCATCGCCGCGCGATCGATGCGGCCATGCCGACGGCGAAGAAAATCGCGGACGCGCACATCGCGATAGATCGAATCGGGCGTGTCGATCAGCCCCAGATCGTGCACCTTCGCCTGCGCGGTCGGTGCCAGGAAATGGTTCGAATGGACAAGCAGCCCGTCCTCGGGCGTCAGCCAGAAACATTCGACCGGCGTCGCTTCCAGATCGACCGCCATCCCGTCGCTCAGCCCGTGCGCATCGGTCCACGCCTCGCTGATCATCATGTTCGCCGAAAAGCTGAATTTCGACGTGAGGACCGTCTCGACCGCGTTCGACAGGCCGTTGGCCATCAGGATCGAGCGGCGGATGAACGGCGCGGGCGTTCCCGCGCGCGCGAAATCATGTTCGCACTGGAGAAAATTGCCCGTCAGTGCGACGCCC
Source organism: Sphingomonas sp. (assembly GCA_965248885.1). Lineage (GTDB taxonomy): Bacteria > Pseudomonadota > Alphaproteobacteria > Sphingomonadales > Sphingomonadaceae > Sphingomonas_O. Next base: position 47,400 of record OZ252211.1, read on the forward strand.
GCGCTGTTCATCCCGCAGCGCGCGAGCAGTCCCGCTTCGACGAAGGTCAGTATGTCGGGCCCGGTGTCGGGACGGATATGGAGCACGACCGCGGTTTCGGCGCATTCGTCGCGCCAGTCCCAATTCTGCGCATGAAGCAGCCGCCCGTCGTGCGTTGCTTCGGGCAACGCGATCGCGCCGGTGCAGCCGTCTGGTTCGGCAAGTCTTGGGGGCCCTTCGCGCCCGTACAGCAACTCGGTGCGTGCGTTGATCGCGACGATGTCGGCGAGGTCGACGGCGACGCCTTCGGCGATGCCGCGCAGCTCGTCCATCAATAGCGGGTGGCTGCGGTCGAGGTCGGGCGCAAAACGCCGCGCGATGACGCGTGCGGCCTCCCAGTCGAGCCCGTCGTTGGCGAGCGCGCTTCGGTAAACCTCGATACTTCGTAAAATCCGCTCGCCTGCCGCGCGTCCATAGGCGCGTCCGCGCTCGGTGGGCGATCCTTCGATCTCGATCAGCGGGAAGGGCGCGGTCCGGGCAAGGTCCATGTCGGCAGGCGCCCTCCTGACGACGCCGCTGCGCTATATCGCGACAAAATACATGGTCAACGCGAAGCGAGGTCTAGTCAGACGGCGCTAAGCCTGAAAAACGGATGCGAATGTCCGCGCCTGCCCCCGAACCGACCGCGCTTCAGCGCCGCCTCGCAACGCGGATTGTTCAGCATATTGCCGAGCAGGACTGGCGCAGCGGACAGCCGCTCACGGTCGTCGGACTCGCCGAACTTTTCAACGTGTCGCGAACTCCCGTGCGCGGCGCGCTCGGCCATCTCGCACGGCAAGGTGTGGTGCGCCCGGCACAGCGCGGGTTCGTCGTCCTCGAGCCCGGAGCGTCGGTCGAGGAACCCGAAGGACCTTCGCCCGAAGAGGCACTGACGCTGCACATCGCCGCCGATTATGTTGCGAACCGCCTGGCTGCGCAGGTATCGGAAGCCGATCTGATGCGCCGCTACGGAGCGAGTCGCGCGCTCGTGTTGCGCGTCCTCCAGCAATTGTCGCGCGACGCCATCGTCGTTCGCAACCCCGGTCATGGCTGGACCTTTGCACCGTTGCTGCGCGCGGGCGCGGGGCATGACGAAAGCTATCGGTTCCGCCTGTCGGTCGAGCCCGCAGCGCTGGTCGAGCCCAAGTTCGCGCTCGATCCCGCCTGGGCCGAGCGTTCGCGCCGCGCGCACCGCAATTTGCTCGCGACCAGCCCGAAGCGGCTGTCGATGATCCGTTTCTTCGAGGTGAATGCCGACTTTCACGAGCGACTCGCGGCGGCATCGGGCAATCCTTTTTTCCACGAAGCGGTGCGCTCGCAGAACCGGCTGCGGCGTTTTCTCGCTTATGGCTGGACCTATGACACCGCGCGGGTGACCGAGAGCTGCGCCGAGCATCTCGCGGTGCTCGACGCGATCGAGCGCGGCGACCAGGCGCAGGCGGCAGCGCTGATGCGCGATCACCTGACCGCGGCGGGCGAGTTCGACGAACCTTCGGGCGTGACGGGTGCGACGAACCGGCTGTAGAGCCAGCCGATCCCGATCAGGCTGAACCCAAGCGCAACGAACGATCCGATCCGCAGCAACCCGTCGAGCCCCGCCGCGTCGAACACGAACACCTTGCCCACCGCCCCCAGCATCAGCACGAGCGAGGCGACGCGCCAGATGCGCGAGCGCGCGCGGATGCCATAGCCGAGGAAGCCGAGCGCGAGCAGGATCGCGACGAGCGAACGTGCGATGTCCTCGGGCGGGCTGACGTCGAACGCGGTCAGGATGGTGCCGTGGAACGCTTGCTTCAGCGCGGCGATGGCGTAGGCGAGAACGAGCACGATCTTGAGCCCTTCGAGCGGAAGCGTCGCGCGCGCCGCCCACACAGGCTCGCGCCGCGCAGCGAGTTCGACCCAGACGATCGGCAGGAGGTAGGCGGGCGCCAGCAAGTTCGCGAGCGGCAGCGGGCCGACCTGCTGCGCCCGTATCAGCGGAGAATAGACGAACAGGTCGAAGCCGATCGTGCGCGCGAGCGCGAGGCCGGTCAGCGCAATGCCGACTGAGCGCCAACCCGCACGCTGCCAAGCCGTCCAGCCGAGCGCATAAAGTGCGATCGTCATCAGCACGCGCTCGGTCATTCCGCGCGCCAAGAAGGCGTCGAGATCGGCGATGTGAAAGACCTGCTTGGCCAGGACAAAAACGCCCGCGACGATAACCGTGCCCGCGCCCCAAAGGACGAGGCGGCGTTGCGGCAGGTCGGTTGCGCGCAGCGCGGCGACGATCAGCACGCCGGCGGGTGCGATCAGCCGCAGGAGGGCCTCGATGGGGGTTGGCAGCATCGTCACGAGCAGCGGCTCGCCACCGCATGCGAGCAGTACACCGATCAGGATGCGTCCGAGCGGCACGAGCATCCATGCGCCCGCCGCAAGCCCGAAGGTGACGGCGGCAGGAAGCGCGAGCGCGCGGTATCGCGGCAGCCTGGCAAGCGCGATCGCGGCAAGCGCATAAGCAAGCGCGAGCCAGTCGGCCGGAACGACCTGCGCCAGCGACGCGACGCCCGCGAGCGCGGCTACCACCGAAAGGCTGAGCGCGGCGGGCCGGTCGCGCTCGAGCAGGGCGATCGACACCGTGCCGAGCGCAAGCATCGCCCAGCGAAACGCCGATTGGATCAGCGGTACGCCCACCCCGACTAGCCGCTGAAATTCATGCCCTGCCGCCGGGGCAACCGCGAGCGCGAAGAAGCTTCCCGTCAGGACGGTTCGCGCAAGTTGCGTCAGGCGGTCGTTGGTGGTGGCGTGTCCGGCGACGGCGCTGGCGATGGCCACGCCGACGAGCGCGACGGGGAGCCACAGCGGCGCCACGGCAAGCACCGACGCCGCAATCAGGAAGGTCGCGACCGTGCCTGCCACCGTCGCGAAGACCTGGTCGTTGGCGCGGCGCTGTGCCTGCCAGCGCGTCCAAGCGACGGCGGCGCACAGGCTCGCGAACGCGACGGCGATCGCCGCCCAGCTGCGGTCGTCGACTCCGCGCAGCTTGAACCAGCCAAGCGCCAGCGTCGCGACCAGCGTGCCCGCGAACTGTCCGGCGTCGAGGTCGTCGCCGTTCGCGACGCGTAGCGCGGCAGGGACGGCAAAGATCAGCGCGCCGACGATCAGCACGACGCCAAGCAGCGCGAACGGTGGGACCGCCCAGAGCAGGACGACGACCGCGCCAACTGCGGCCGCGAGCGGCGGCAGCATGCGCTGTGCCGGGTCGCGCCATGCAAGGAAGGTGACGGCCGCGCTCAGCAGGGCATATTGACCCCAGACCAGCGGCGCATAGCCGCCCTGAGCGACGAGCACGCCCATCTGCAGCGCGGCGACGAACGGCGGGAGCAGCTTGAGCGGTCCGCGCGCCCAGTCGCCCGCGATCAGCGGCGCGACGAAGGCGAGGAGCAGCAGGTAGACGCCGATGATCAGGCTATCGTCGCCCGTCAGCACCGAGGCGACGAGCATCACCGCGCCCCAGCCGAAGCCGCCGGTCAGCGCCGCCGCCGCGAGCCAGCGCCAGCGCTGGCTGCGCGCCAGCCCCGACAGCGCGGCGATCGTCAGCAACAGATAGATCGACAGCACGCCGACATTGCCCGGAGGCGCGCCGACGAGCGCGGGGGCAGCGAGCCCGCCAACCAGTCCAAGCACCGCGCACGGTGGTCCAAAGCGAAGCGCAAGCCCGAGTGCACCCGCCGTGATCGCGGCAAGCGCACCAAAGGCGACGCTCGCGTCGATCAGATGATAGAGATTGGCCGCGACGAGGATTGCCGAATAGCCGACCGCGACGCCCGCGCCCGCCAGCGCCTGCGACACGCGCGGATCGGCGGCGGTCTGGCGCCACGTCCGCGTGAATTCGCCTGCGGCAACGAGTGCGGCACCGAAGATCAGCGCAAGGACGACGCGCACCGGCGGCGACAACAACCCGGTATCGATCGAATATTTGACGATGAAGACGCCCGCGATCGCGAGCGTGATGCCGCCCGCCCAGATCGGCAGCTTCGACCCGAAAATCTCTTCGAACCCCAGGCGGGGGCGTGCCTCGGCGCGCTCGGGCGGCAGCGGCAGCGGCGACGGCGGCGGCGACGGCGGCGGCGGCGGGGTCGGGGTCGGGGCGACAGGCTCGACCAGTGCGGCTTCGAGAATTGGCTCGGGCGCGATCCGGACAGGTTCGACCGGGGTTTCGACGACGGCTTCTACGATCGGCGCGGGCACGGCGATGGGCGGTGCCTCGGCCGCCGCGGGTACCACGGAAACATCAGGCTGACGGTATGAATAGCGATAGGTCGAGGGTTCGGGCGGCGCGGGTTCGGCAACTGGCGCGGGCCTTCCGCCAAGCAGGTCGCGCTGGCGCTGCACCTCGGCGACGACCTGGTCGACGATCCGTTCGAGCAGCGCGAGGCGGGCGCGCAGCCCGCCGATCGTGTTGAACGCAAAGCCGCCACCGAACAGCAACGCGACGAAAAGTATGAACGACAGCATCGACCGACTCCGTAGACCGACTCGGTGGTAACAGGAAACTGATCGCTGTTCAATATCAAATATACATTGCTCAGTTTATCGAGCGTTGCATTGTGTGACGACATAATGCACCATTCGGCCGGGAGGATGGATGCGCCACACGCACTATCTTGCGGTCTGTACAGCGATGGTTGCCCTTGGCGGATGCGCGCATGCGCCCTCGCCGATTGCGGACCGCGACCGGCTGAACGTCGCCTTATCGTCGGACATTCGCGGGACCGAGCCGGGCATCCGGCGCGATGCCAATACCGATACGGTGATGATGCACGTGCTCGAGGGGCTGGTCGCCGCGCGTGAGGACGGGACGCCGGGGCCGATGCTCGCCCGGACGATCGATGTGTCGCCCGATGGACGACGCTATGTCTTTACGCTGCGCGACAAGGTGCGGTTCTCCAACGGGGCACCGCTGACGGCGCGCGAGGTCGTGTGGAGCTGGCACCGCTATCTGGACCCCGCGACCGGCTGGCTGTGTCTGCCCGGATTCGATGGGACGAAGGGTGCGCGCGTTGTTCAGGTCGCGGCGACCGGCCCGATGACGATCGCCTTCACGCTCGACCGACCCGACCCGCTGCTGCGCGCGCGGATGGCATCGGTCGAATGCGGCGGATCGGCGATCATCCACCCGTCGTCGGTCGATGCCAGCGGCAAATGGCGTTTGCCTGTTGCGACCGGCCCGTACCGGATCGCCGACTGGCGCAAGGGCGAATATCTCGATCTGGTCGCCAACCCGCTCTACGCGAGCCGTGGCGGGGCACGCGACGGCTTTACCGGCGGCAAGACCCCAAGCACGCGCCAGTTGCGCTTTTACATCATCCGCGATTCGCAAAGCCGCATGGCCGCGTTCGCCAAAGGGCAGCTCGACGTGCTCAGCGACCTCGGCGGTCCCGACGTGCGTCAGGTGCGACGAATTGCGGGTGCGTCGTTGATGTCGACCCCCGTTGCGGGCATCAACGCGATCCTGATCCGCGCCGACCATGCGCCGCTGAACGATATCCGCTTCCGTCGCGCGCTGGCGATGGCGATCGATCGGCGTGCGATCACCGCGCTTGCGACCGGCGAAACGGGGCGTCCCAATGCGAGTGTCGTTCCCATCGCCTCGCCCTTCCACGTCAGCGCGCACGACGCCGCGCTGCGCTATGATCCCGCCGCCGCACGCGCGCTGGTCGCGCAGACCGCGTATCGCGGCGAGCCGATCACGATGGTGACGACGCGCCGCTATGTCGATGTGTTCGACCAGGCGCTGATCGTGCAAGCGATGGCGCGCAAGGTCGGGATCAACATCCGGCTCGAGGTGCTCGACTGGGCGACGCAGCTCAGCCGTTATCAGTCGGGCGAGTATCAGCTGATGTCATTCATCTACTCCGCGCGCGCCGACCCTTATCTGTCGTACGACGCGATGCTCGGCGACCAGCATGTCAGCAAGCGCAAGGTGTGGGGAGCTCCCGCCGCGATTGCCCTGCTGCGCACCGCTGGCGAGGTCGGCGACCGCGCGCAGCGACAGGCGGCGTTCGACGCGCTGCACCGCATGATGGTCGTGCAAGTGCCGATGATCGTGCTGTTCAACGCGGCCGATCTCAACGCGACGCGCAAGGGCGTCTCGGGCTATCGCAGCTGGATGCTCGAGACGCCGCGACTGTGGAACGTAATCAAATCGGGAGGACACGCATGAAGATCATCGCCACGCTCGCCGCGCTTGCGGTCGCAGGGGCTGCGTTGGCGCAAGGCGCACCGCCGCCGCGCGGGCCAAAGCCCGGCGGACCTCCGCCCGCCGCCTCTGCGCGCAACGCCGTCAACAACTTCGGGCGCGCGGCTGACAATCGTGAGGGCGCGCTCGACAGCTATACCAATTATTCGACCAACGACGTGCCGGCGAAGCTGTCGATCCTGCAGCAGGAAATCTACGTCAATCAGCAGAAGCTGATCCAGACATTGTTCAACCAGGAGAACGGCGACGCCGTCGAGATGCGGTTCGTCTTCTATCCGTCGGACAAGGGCGAGATCATTCCCGGCTATACCTTTCGGCCCAAGACGATGGTTGCCGGCAAGCGTTACCCCGCGCTGGTCATGGTCCATGGCGGCTTCCACGAACGCTTCAGCCAGGAATGGTTCAAGCTGGTGCGCAGCGCGGTCGACCGCGGCTATGTCGTCGTCTTCCCCGAATATCGCGGTAGTCGCGGCTATACCGAGGATTATTACACCAACGATTATGGCACCACCGACGTCGTTGACACGGTCGCGATGGCGAAATGGGCGCAGACGCAAGCGTGGGTGGACCCCGCTCGGCTCGGCATCGTCGGCATCAGCCGCGGCGGCATGGTCACTCTGCTGTCGATCCAGCAGAACCAGCAATTGTTCAAGGCAGCGGTCGACATTGTCGGGCTGACCGACTTCGTCGCTTACATGTCGTACAAGCCGGACTATCGCCGCCGCGAGATCGCCGACGAGAATGCGGGTTTCGGGGGGCGTACCCCCGACAAGAACCTGCCCGCCTATATTGCGGTGTCGCCGATCAATTTCGTCGACAAGATCGTGACACCGCTGCTGATCCTCAACACCACCGGCGACAAGATCGCGCCGTTCTCGCTCCACGGCGGGCGGCTGATCGAGGTTTTGAAGGGGACCAACAAGGTCTGGGATTATCACGTCTATGACAATGCCCCGGGCGGTCACAGTTTCATGAACGCCGAAACGCCCGAGGCCGCCGACGGCCTGACGCGGACGTTCGCCTGGCTCGACAAATATCTTACGCCGGGCGCGGGGCGGTGAAGCGCCTGCTCGCCTTCCTTGCGATATTGTTTCTCACGGGTTCCGCGCTCGCGCAGGGGGCGCCCGATCCACGCGACGCGGCTCCGCTCAGCCTGATCGTCACCTACAAGGTCGCCCCCGCCGACCGCGCGGCGATGCGCGCGATCATGGCGGGGGAGGGGGTCCGCAAGCTCGACGCGCTGCGTGCCCAGCACCGCATGGCGGGCTATCGCCTGCTTTGGGGACGCTACGCCGACGACTCGAACTTCGACGTGCTGCTCGCGCTCGATTTCGACGGCGCGACCCCGCTCGCCAACTGGCGGACGGTCGAGGAGGCGGGCGGCGCGCTTCCGGCGACCGCACTCCGGCTTGTCAAGTCGGTGGTCAGTTCGCCCGCCGACACGCTGCGCTGCTTTCACGGGGCGGCCAACGCGACGCCGACCTATCTCATCATCAGCTATGATTATCTGATCGCCGCTGACGATTATATCAAATATGTCGATGGCTATATCGTCCCGCAGATGCGCGGGTGGATCGATGCCAATGTGCTTGGCGGCTATGACGTTCAGCTCGCGCGTTTTGCCGCCGCACGCCCATGGTCGTCGATGCTGATGCTCGAATATCGTGGCGACGAGGGGCTGGGACGTCGCGACGCGACGACGCGCGCGGTGCGCCGTCAGCTCGCAAGCGTGCCCGCCTGGAAGGCGTTCGCCGACAACAAGGCGGAAGTGCGCGAGGTGCGTGGATACGCGGTCGCCGATGTGCTGGCGGCGCGGTGATCGCTTCGGCCCAACCGACCGATTTTCCTTCCCCGAGCGCAGCGAGGTATCTCGCCGCGAATTTCTCGCTTCGCTCGAAACAGCTCCTCGCGTCGCTCGGGGAAGGATATACTGCCGATAGCGTCGGATGCTGACCTACGCCCTCCGCCGCCTCGCACTTGCGATCCCGACGCTGCTCCTCGCCAGCGCGCTCATCTTCCTGCTCATCCGCCTCGTTCCCGGCGACCCGGCGCAGCTGATGCTCGGCGACGTCGAGAACCCCGCCGCACTCGCCCGCCTGCGCGCGCAGATGGCTCTCGACCAGCCGATCCCGCTCCAATTCATCGCCTGGCTGGGGCACCTGCTTCGCGGCGACCTCGGCCAGTCGATCGTGCAGGAACGCGCAGTCACCGATATCCTCCCGGCGGCGCTCGGGGTCACCGCGTCGCTCGTGGTTCCTGCGGTCGGGCTCGCCGTGCTGATCGCGGTTCCGGCGGGAATGCTCGCCGCGTGGAAGAACGGAATGCGCGCCGATGCGGCGATCGTCACGGCGGCGACCTTGTTCCTGTCGATACCCAGCTTCTGGCTCGGACTGATGCTGCTGCTGTTCGTCGGGGTGAAGCTCGATCTGTTGCCTGTCATCGGCTATGTCTCGCCACGCGACGATTTTGCTGGCGGGCTCGCATATCTCGTTTTGCCGGTGACGAGCCTTGCGCTGATCGAGGCGGGCGTGCTGGTGCGGATGATGCGCGCCTCGACCATCGAAGTCCTTGGCCTCGATTATGTCGGGCATGCGCGCGCCAAGGGGTTGCGCGAACGCACCGTGATGCTGCGCCACGTGATGCCCAACGCGATGGCCCCGACATGGACGATGATCGGCCTGTCGCTCGGTGCCTTGCTCGGCGGGGCGGTGGTGACCGAGACGGTCTTCACGCTGCCGGGCCTCGGCAAACTGATGGTCGATTCGATTTTCGCGCGCGATTATCCGGTCATTCAGGGCTGCATGCTTCTGATCACCGCGGTCTACGTGCTGGTCAATTTGGCGGTCGAGCTGACGATGCCGCTGTTCGATCCGGCAAGCGCGCATGGCTGATGCGTGGCGCTGGCTGCGGCATCGCCCCAACGCACTGGTCGGCTTCGTCCTGCTCGGCATGGTGCTGGTCGCCGCGCTGATCGGCGCGGTCTGGACGCCGTTCGACCCGATCGATGTCGATTATCTGACGCGGCTCGCGTCGCCATCGGTCACGCACTGGCTCGGCACCGACGAATGGGGCCGCGACGTGTTGAGCCGCCTGCTCGGCGGTGCCGTGGTCAGCGTCAGTATCGCGAGCGCCACCGCGCTTGCCGCGACGCTGGCCGGGACGGTGCTGGGCGCGGCGGCGGGGTTTTTCGGCGGCTGGTTCGAACGCGCAACGCTCGCACTGATGGACGCGCTGCTCGCCTTTCCCTCGCTCATCCTCGCGCTGGCGATGGTCGCGGTGCTCGGCGCGAGCAACATCGGCGTCATCCTTGCGCTCTCGGTCGCCTATCTGCCCAGCGTGGTGCGCGTCGTCCGCGCCGTCGTCGTCGGCCTGGAACGCCGCCAGTTCGTCGAGGCGTCGACGGTGCTCGGTAATTCGCGGGCCTACACGCTCGTCCGCCACATCCTGCCCAATACGATCGGCCCGGTGACCGTGCTCGCGACCTCGCTGTTTGGCTGGGCATTGCTCGCGGAAAGCGCGCTGAGCTTCCTGGGGCTCGGGGTGCCGCCGCCTGCACCAAGCTGGGGCGGGATGCTGTCCGACAGCCGCAGTTATTTCGAGGATGCGCCGTGGCTCGCCCTTGCGCCGGGGCTGGCGATCGCGTCGGCGCTGCTCGGTATCAACCTGATTGGCGACGCGCTGCGCGATGCCTTCGACCCTCGGACGCGCACGAAGTGACGGTCGCGTCGGTTGCGAACCTGTCGATCGATATCGTTCGCCACGGCATCGCCGAACGGCGCGTCGTCGATGCCGTGTCGTTCGACGTCGCGCCGGGTGAATTGCTCGCGCTTGTCGGCGAATCGGGCAGCGGTAAGACGATGATCGCACGGTCGCTGCTGCGCTTGCTTCCTCCCGCAGCCGTCGTCGCGGGCGGGTCGCTGCGCTTCGAGGGGCGCGACCTGCTCACGCTCTCGGCCGAAGAGCTGCGCGGCGTGCGCGGTGCCGGGATCGGCATGGTCTTCCAGGATCCGATGGCCTCGCTCAACCCCGCGTTGACCGTCGGCATGCAGATCGGGGAAGGGCTGCGGCTGCACACCGGCGCGTCGGCGGCAGAAGCGCGCGCAGCCGCGCTCGACATGCTCGCCAAAGTGCGCTTCCGCGACCCGCAGGGTGCGCTCGACTGTTATCCGCACCAGTTTTCGGGCGGCATGCGTCAGCGGATCATGATCGCCTCGGTGCTCGCGCTGCGTCCGCGCCTGCTGATCGCCGACGAGCCGACGACCGCGCTCGACGCGATCGTCGCCGCCGACGTGATGTCGCTGATGCTCGATCTCACGCGTGAGCTAGGGACGGCGGTACTGCTGGTCAGCCACGATCTCGGCCTCGTCGCCGAACACGCCGACCGCGTCGTCGTGCTGCGCGACGGACGTGTCGTCGAGGCGGGGCGCGCCACCGATGTTCTCCGCGCGCCGAGTCGGGACTATACGCGCGCGCTGGTCGCGGCGCTTCCCAAACGCGCACCTGCGCAGCCACGCGATAGCGCGCCTCTGGTCGAAATCGACGATTTGCGCATCGATTTCGCTCGCAAGCGCAAACTGTTTGGGCCCAGGCCCGAACCCGTCCGCGCGGTGCAGGGTGTCAGCTTCGACGTGCGGCGCGGCGAGACGCTCGCGCTGGTCGGCGAATCGGGGAGCGGCAAGACGAGCGTCGGGCGCGCGTTGCTCGGGCTGGCAGTGCCGACCAGCGGAGCGGTGCGCTTTGACGCGACCGAAGTCGCGTCGCTGTCGGGAGCGGCCCTGCGCGACTTCCGGCGGCGCGCGCAGATGATCTTTCAGGATCCATGGTCTTCGCTCGACCCGCGCTTATGCATCGGCGATGCTATCGGAGAAGCGTTGCGCCTGCTTTCTGGCTTGAGCGCCGCAGAACGACGCGATCGGATCGCGGCGGCGCTGACCGATGTCGCGCTCACCCCCGATCAGGCGACGCGCCTTCCGCACGAATTGTCGGGCGGGCAACGCCAGCGCGTCGTGATTGCCCGCGCCATCATCGCGCGCCCCGATTTCGTCGTTGCCGACGAGCCGGTTTCGGCGCTCGACGTGACCGTCCAGCATCAGGTGCTTGCGCTGCTTACCGACCTGCGCGCGCGGCTCGGCTTCACGATGGTGTTTATCAGTCACGACCTCGGCGTCGTCGAACAGATCGCCGACCGCGTCGCGGTAATGCAGGGCGGCAAGCTGGTGGAGATCGGAACGCGCGACCAGATATTCGACGCGCCCGCGCATGACTATACGCGCGCGCTACTCGCGGCGACGCCGCGCAGCTTGGGGGCTCAGCGTCAGTGGTGATGTATGCCCGACGCGGGATGTTCGCCATGTTCGCCCATCGTCGCGATGCGCGCATGTTGCGCAGGGGTAAGCGCACGATTCCATGACGCATCGAACGCGCGCCACGCGGCTTCGCCAGCTGCGTTGATCGCAACGGGCGACCCACCCGACAGTGCAGCCCGCACGCGATAGGCTTCGGCGGCGCACTGCGAATGCAGCGGCTTCGCCACGACCGCAGGGACGTTGGCGATCCACAGCCGTCCATCCATCGCCGCCTTGCACCCGCCTTCGGTCGCAAGGTTCAGCCCGCGCGCCGCATCCTCGTTCGCGCCGTCGGCGAATGACGCGGGCAGCCCGAGCTTGAGATAGGGGATCGTGCGATTATGGTCGGCGAAGATGCCATCGGGATTGGGCAAGGTCACCCAGGCGTGCACCATCGCCACGCGCCCGCGGTTGTCGCCCTTGCTTCGGTAATTGGCATCGAGCCACCCGTTCGCCAGCCAGCGCAGTAACGGGCGATCCTGCAGCGCCGCGCCGATCGCCTTTTCGAAGTCGTGGACGTGCCAGCGGTCGGCGTCGCGAGCGAAGCCGACCGGTACCGCCTCGCCCTGACCGATGCGGACGGTGAAAGCGACCCCGGTCAGCACCCGCTTTCCATCGATCACGGTGTAGATCAGATTGGTCGGCCGCGCGAAGTCGAGCTGTGCGTCGCTACCGGTCAAGTCGAGCCCCTTGGGATCGACCCAATGCTCGCCCATCAGCGGTTCGTCGTCGCCGAACTTGCGCCAACCCTCGCGCTCGGCGACCGCAAAGTCGCGGTAACGTTGCACCGCGTCGGCCACGGCGTGAATCTGCGCCTTGGTCTCGGGCGCGAGGTTGGGATCGTGCGCGACGCCATTGTGCGCGGCGGGCGGGCATGGCGAGCGATGCGATCAGCATGGGAAGAACCGGCTTCATGATCAATTCGTAACGCGCCGCGCCTGAACGAGTTCTGGCCTATGTGTTCATGATGACGACAGCGGCTTCACAGCAACGATCCGACCCCCTAGGGTGTTCGCATTCCCCGGGGTGCCGCGTCGGCGGCTGAGATGGGCAACTGCCCGAACCCGCGAACCTGATCCCGTTAGCACGGGCGTAGGGAGGGAGCGGATCCTGATCTCCTCGCAGGACCGCCGTCTCTCCTTGCCCGATAGGAGCGCGCCATGGCCGATTACGAAACCCCCAAAGTCACCACGGGCGCGATCCGCGGCAGCCGCAAGATTTACGTCGGGCCGCTCAAGGTCGCGATGCGCGCGGTCGATGTCGAGCCCTCATGCGGCGAACCGCCGCTCAACGTCTACGACACCAGCGGCCCCTATACCGACCCCGCCGTCCGTATCGACATTGCGCAGGGGCTTGCCGAACTACGCCGCGACTGGATCCGGTCGCGCGGCGATGTCGAGGAGGTTGCACAGCGCGAAGTGCGTCCCGAGGACAATGGTCAGCTGGGTCCCGACCGCAGCGGCGGCGTCGAACCCTTTCCCAACGTGCGCCGCACCGTGCTGCGGGCGCGTGCGGGCGCGAATGTCAGCCAGATGCATTATGCCCGGCGCGGCATCGTGACGCCCGAGATGGAATATGTCGCGGCGCGCGAGAATATCGGTCGCGCGGCCATCGCAGGGCACGTTCGCGACGGCGAGGATTTCGGCGCGTCGATCCCCGATCACGTCACGCCCGAATTCGTCCGCGACGAGGTTGCGCGCGGGCGCGCGATCATTCCATCGAACATCAACCACCCCGAGTCGGAGCCGATGGCGATCGGGCGCAACTTCCTCGTCAAGATCAACGCCAATATCGGCAACTCGGCGGTCGCCTCCGACGTCGCCGCCGAAGTCGATAAGATGGTCTGGTCGATCCGCTGGGGTGCCGACACCGTCATGGACCTGTCGACCGGGCGCAATATCCACGACACGCGCGAATGGATCGTGCGCAATTCGCCCGTCCCCATCGGCACGGTACCGATCTATCAGGCGCTCGAAAAGGTCGGCGGCGTCGCCGAAGACCTGACATGGGAGATTTTCCGCGACACGCTGATCGAGCAGGCCGAACAGGGTGTTGATTATTTCACCATCCACGCGGGCGTCCGGCTACCCTATATCCCGCTGACTGCCAAGCGCGTGACCGGCATCGTCTCGCGCGGCGGCTCGATCATGGCGAAATGGTGCCTGTCACACCACCGCGAATCGTTCCTCTACGAACGCTTCGACGAGATCACCGAAATCATGAAGGCGTATGACGTCGCTTATTCGCTGGGTGACGGGCTGCGCCCCGGAAGCATCGCCGACGCCAACGACGAGGCGCAATTCGCCGAGCTCTATACGTTGGGCGAGCTGACCAAGCGCGCATGGGCGCAGGACGTCCAGGTGATGATCGAGGGACCGGGGCACGTGCCGATGCACAAGATCAAGGTCAACATGGAAAAGCAGCTCGAGTCGTGCGGCGAGGCGCCCTTCTACACGCTCGGGCCGCTGACCACCGACATCGCGCCGGGCTATGACCATATCACCAGCGGCATCGGCGCGGCGATGATCGGCTGGTACGGATGCGCGATGCTCTGTTACGTGACGCCCAAGGAGCATCTGGGCCTGCCCGACCGCGACGACGTCAAGGTCGGCGTCGTCACCTATAAGCTAGCCGCGCACGCCGCCGACCTCGCCAAGGGGCATCCGGCTGCGCAGCTCCGCGACGACGCGCTCAGCCGCGCGCGTTTCGAGTTCCGCTGGCGCGACCAGTTCAACCTGTCGCTCGACCCCGACACCGCCGAGGAATTCCACGACCAGACGTTGCCCGCCGAAGGAGCGAAGACCGCGCATTTCTGTTCGATGTGCGGCCCCAAATTCTGCTCGATGAAGATCACCGCCGAAGTGCGCGAGTTCGCCGCCAAGCAGAATCAGGAGGCGACCGCCTTCATCGCGGCCGCGGATGCCGAGGCCGGGATGGCGGAGATGAGCGAAGTGTTCAAGGAAAACGGCGGCGAGATTTATCTCCCCGCTGGGTGAGTGAGAGGGCGGGCTCCCGTTACGCGCACCTTCGCGCGCCGACACGTCGAGGCTCCGCATGATGGACGTTGCCATTAGGCGGGCCGCGCGCGTAGACCATGGCATCGGTCGATGCGCCAGCCGGTCGATCGCCACGACTTCGAGGCCGACGCGCGACACCATCGCCAGGCAGGGGAGAGGATTGTCCTCCAATGCGCCTTTTTCTTTCACGGCCTGCGAGTCACTTTCGCCGCTTCCGGGCGAGCGACAGCGCGTCCGGGATGGATAAAAAGGCGCGGCGGGTCGGATGAGTCGCCTGTCACCGCAATTCCTCGACGAACTCCGCGGGCGTACGTTGCTGTCGGGGTTGATCGGACACAGCGTCAAGCTCCAACGCGCGGGGCGCGAATGGCGCGCCTGCTGCCCCTTTCATCACGAGAAATCGCCGAGCTTCTACGTCAACGACGACAAGGGCTTCTACCACTGCTTCGGCTGTTCGGCGCATGGCGATGCGATCCGCTGGCTGACCGACGCACGCGGGCTGAGCTTCATCGACGCGGTCAAGGAACTCGCCGATGCGAGCGGACTTGCGTTGCCCGCGCCCGACCCGGCGGCATCGGCGCGCGCCGAACGCGCGATGGGGCTGCACGACGTGACGGGTGCCGCCGCGCAATGGTTCGCCGCGCAGATGAACGACGAGGCGCGCGCCTATTGCAGCAAGCGCGGGCTGTCCGACGCGACGATCGCCGAATTCGGCATCGGCTATGCGCCCGACCGCCGCGACGCGCTCAGGACGGCGCTCGCGCGGTTCGGTGACGCGCTGCTGGTCGAGGCGGGGCTGCTGATCCAGGTCGAGGACAAGGCGCCTTATGACCGGTTCCGCGGGCGGCTGATGATCCCCATTCATGACGCGCGCGGGCGCGTGATCGCGTTCGGCGGGCGCGTGATCGGAGAAGGCGAGCCTAAATATCTGAACTCGCCCGAAACGCCGTTGTTCGACAAGGGGCGCACCCTGTTCAACCTGCATCGCGCGAGCACGGCGGCGCGCACCGCGAAGCGGGTGATCGTCGTCGAGGGGTATCTCGACGTGATCGCGCTCACGCAGGCAGGCATCGGCGAGGCAGTCGCGCCGCTCGGCACCGCGCTGACCGAGGCGCAGCTCGACCGGCTGTGGCGGATCGCCGACGTGCCGATCCTGTGCTTCGACGGCGACAGTGCCGGGCGCAAGGCGGCGATCCGCGCCGCCGAACGCGCGCTGCCGCTGCTGACCCCGGGGCGATCGCTCGACGTCGTCGTGCTGGCGCAGGGTCAGGACCCCGACGATCTCGTGCGCAGCGGCGGTGGCCCCGCGCTCGACGCCGTCGTCGAGGCGCGCGTGTCGCTGGTCGATCTGCTGTGGGAGCATCAGCGCGACGCGCGCCCGCTGAAAACGCCCGAGGCGCGCGCGGGGTTGAAGGCGCGGCTGGGCGAATCGCTCGCCACGATCGCCGACGCTGAAATCCGCCGTCACTATGCCGCAGCGTGGAAGGAGCGCTTCGACGCGCTTTTCTTCGCGCGCAAGCCTCAGACACCTGCGCGCGCGACGGCGTGGAAGGGCAACCGGTTCCAGCCCGCGCCGCCCCCGCCCGGGAACCGGGTCCAGCGCATCGGCGCACAGGCGATCGATACGCTCTATGCGCGCCCGATCATGGCAGGGCTGGTGCGTCACCGGGCGATGGTCGCAACCTGTGCCGAGCCGCTGGCGATGCTTGCCTTTGCCGATCCGCAGCTCGACCGGCTGCGCACACTTCTGCTTGCCGAGGCGTATCAGCCCGTGTCGGTTGATTCGACCACCGCCGATCCCATATCAAGGGCAGGGCTGTCGCCGCTGGTCGCATCGCTCGAACGTGCGGACGGGCTTGCCTTTTCGTTCACGCGCGGCGATGCGCCGACGGAAGTGGCGTGCCGCGAGCTTGCGATGGTGATCGAAGCGCTGGCGACACGTCCCGAGATCGAGGCGGCACTGGCAATGGCGACCGAGCGGCTGATGGAAGAAATGGACGACGATCGGCTCGCCGAACAGTCCGGTCTAATCGCGGCAAAGGCAGCGGCGGACCGGACGCTTCAGGCGCTGACTGAGCGCGAAGAGATTTAGGAACGAGATTTGATGGCGAAGACGATGACGGCCGAAGCGCCCCCAGCTGCTGGCGGTAGCGGTGCTGGTGGTGACGACGGTGGCGATGCGCCCCTGATCGACCTGAACGATGCCGAGCTCAAGAAGCTCGTCGCGCGTGCCAAGAAGCGTGGCTACATCACCGTCGACGACCTGAACGCCGGGCTCGGCGAAATGACGACCGACCAGATCGAGGACGTCATGTCGGCGCTCAACGAGATGGGCATCAATGTCGTCGAGAACGACGAGCAGGGCGAGGATGGCGACGAGCAGCGCCGCGACGAAGAGGACGAGGTCGAGACCGTCGATGGCGCGGCCGCCGACGGTACCGACGGCGGACACGTCGGCGAAAAAAAGTCGACGACGATCGACCGCACCGACGATCCGGTGCGGATGTACCTGCGCGAGATGGGCGCGGTCGAGCTGCTGAGCCGCGAGGGCGAGATCGCGATCGCCAAGCGCATCGAGGCCGGGCGCGACACGATGATTCTGGGGCTGTGCGAATCGCCGATCACGTTTCACGCGATCATCGACTGGTCGACCGCGCTCAACGAAGGCACGATGCAGCTGCGCGAGATCCTCGATCTCGACGCGATGCTGTCCAAGGACCCCGCGCCCGAAGCGCTGACCGACGAGGATTCGCCCGACGCCGAGATCAGCGAGAAGACCGCAGGCCCCTCTTTCAAGGAAGAGGCCGAGCCCGAGGAAGTCGTCGTCAGCGACGACGAGCATGACGAGGAGGCGCTGACCGAGCGCCGCGCGCCGCGCCCGGTCGACGACGAGGATGAGGACAATACGCTGTCGCTCGCCGCGATGGAGGAATTGCTCAAGCCCGCAGCGCTCGAGAAATTCGCGACGATCACCGCGCTCTACAAGAAATTCTCGAAGGTGCAGACCGCACGCATCGACGCGCTCGGGCTCGGCAACGACTTCCCCGGCAACGAGGAAAAGAAATACCACAGGCTGCGCGAGGAGCTGACCGCGCAGGTCGAGAGCGTGCAGTTTCACAACGCCAAGATCGAATATCTGGTCGACCAGCTCTATTCGTTCAACCGTCGGCTGACCGCGCTCGGCGGGCAGATGCTGCGGCTGGCCGAGCGTCACAAGGTACCGCGCAAGGCGTTCCTCGATTCGTACGTGGATCGCGAGCTCGACGAGACGTGGCTCGACAGCGTGCGCAAGCTCGACAAGAAATGGACCGCGTTCGCAACGAACGAGGGCGACGCAGTCGATCGCATTCGCGTCGAAATCGGCGAAATCGCGCAGGCGACGGGCATGTCGCTCGGCGAGTTCCGCCGCATCGTCAACATGGTGCAAAAGGCCGAGCGCGAGGCACGCATCGCGAAAAAGGAAATGGTCGAGGCGAACCTGCGCCTCGTCATCTCGATCGCGAAGAAATACACCAACCGCGGCTTGCAGTTCCTCGACCTGATTCAGGAGGGCAACATCGGCCTGATGAAGGCGGTCGACAAGTTCGAGTATCGCCGAGGGTATAAATTCTCGACCTATGCGACGTGGTGGATCCGCCAGGCGATCACGCGTTCGATCGCCGACCAGGCGCGCACGATCCGCATTCCGGTGCATATGATCGAGACGATCAACAAGCTGGTGCGCACCAGCCGCCAGTTCCTCCACGAGCAGGGCCGCGAGCCGACGCCCGAGGAGATGGCCGAGCGGCTGTCGATGCCGCTCGAAAAGGTCCGCAAGGTGATGAAGATCGCCAAGGAGCCGATCAGCCTCGAAACGCCGATCGGCGACGAGGAGGATTCGCATCTGGGCGATTTCATCGAGGACAAGAATGCGGTTATCCCGGTCGACGCGGCTATCCAGGCGAACCTGAAGGAAACTGTCACGCGTGTGCTCGCCTCGCTGACCCCGCGTGAGGAACGCGTGCTGCGCATGCGCTTCGGCATCGGCATGAACACCGACCACACGCTCGAGGAAGTCGGCCAGCAGTTCAGCGTGACGCGCGAACGCATCCGCCAGATCGAGGCGAAGGCGCTGAGGAAGCTCAAGCACCCCAGCCGCAGCCGCAAGATGCGCAGCTTCCTCGACCAATAAAGGGGGCGGCAAGGTGGCGGGCTCGTACAGCTACGAGCAGGCGGGGGTGTCGATCGCGGCGGGCAATGCACTCGTCCGCGCGCTCGGGCCGCTCGCGCGCTCGACGCGGCGCCCGGGTGCCGATGCCGAACTCGGCGGGTTCGGCGGGGTGTTCGATCTGCGTGCGGCGGGGTTCGTCGATCCGCTGCTCGTCGCCGCGAACGACGGCGTGGGCACCAAGCTGAAGCTCGCGATCGATTACGATCGACACGACGGCGTCGGGATCGATCTGGTCGCGATGTGCGTCAACGATCTGATCGTGCAGGGCGCCGAGCCGTTGTTTTTCCTCGACTATTACGCGAGCGGCAAACTCGTGCCCGAGGTCGCCGAACGTGTCGTCGCCGGAATTGCCGAAGGGTGTCGTCAGGCAGGGTGCGCGCTGATCGGGGGCGAAACGGCCGAGATGCCGGGCATGTATTCGGGCGGCGACTATGACCTCGCCGGGTTCGCGGTCGGCGCGGTCGAACGCGAACAGTTGCTGACCGGCGACCGGGTTGCGGCGGGCGATGTCGTGCTCGGCCTCGCCTCGTCGGGGGTGCATTCGAACGGTTATTCGCTGGTGCGGCGGCTCGCGGCCGACAAGGGGTGGCGGATGGATCGCCCCGCGTGGTTCGACCGCGACACGTTGCTGATCGACGCGCTGATGGCTCCGACGCGCATCTATGTGCGCGCGCTGCTCCCGCTGCTGCGTGGCGGGCGCATCCACGCGCTTGCGCACATCACCGGCGGCGGGCTGCTCGAGAATATTCCGCGCGTGCTGTCCGGCGGACTGCACGCGACGATCGATGCCGACGCATGGGAGCAGCCGGGGATCATGGCGTTCCTTCAGGCACAGGGCGCGATCGAACCCGAGGAAATGGCGCGCACGTTCAATTGCGGGATCGGGATGGCGGTTGTCGTCGGCGCGGACGAAGCCGACGCGGTTTCAACCGACCTCAGCAACGCAGGCGAAGTCGTGCACCGCATCGGCGCGATCGCCGAGGGCGCACGAGGCTGCACGGTGCGCGGCAGCGCGGGCACGTGGAGCGCTCGGAGCGCTTGGACAGCAAGCCATGCCTGACCATTACCCCGGTGCCGACGGGTGAAACCCCGCGTCGCGATCCTCATTTCGGGCACCGGCACTAATATGGCCGCGCTCATTTATGCGGCGAAACAGCCGGACTGCCCGTTCGAAATCGCGATCGTGGGATCGAACGATCCCGCTGCACCCGGGCTGAAGCTCGCGGCCGCGGAGGGCATCGGGACTTTTGCGCACCCGCACCAGGGCATGACGCGCGACGCCCACGACGCGCTGATGCACGCCGGTATCGCGCACGCCGACTATGTCGCGCTCGCGGGTTATATGCGCATCCTGTCCCCCGCCTTCGTGGCCAAGTGGCAGGGGCGGATGCTCAACATCCACCCTTCGCTGCTCCCCAAATACAAGGGGTTGCACACCCACGCGCGCGCCCTTGCGGCGGGAGACAGAGTCGCGGGATGCAGCGTCCACCTCGTCACGCACGCGCTCGACGACGGCCCCGTCCTCGGGCAAATCGACGTCGCTGTCCTTGCGGACGATACGCCCGAAAGCCTCGCCACGCGCGTGCTGATCGCCGAACATCAGCTCTACCCGCGCATCCTCGCGGACTATGTCGGCCGTGAGCGCGACCCCGACTGGATCGTCGCGCGCGTCGGCGAGCGCGCGATGGCGCTCCCCGAAACCGATGCGCGCCCTTCGCACGGGAGCCACGGCTGGCGCGTCGGTGGCGAGAAGTCGGGCAAATTCTTCGCCTATGTCTCGATCCGCCACCACGGCGAGGATGCGGTCGCCTTGCTCGTCAAGACCAGCGGCCCCGACGAGATGGCGGCCCTGATCGAAGCCGAACCCGACATCTATTATCGCCCCGCCTATTACGGCGCGAGCGGCTGGGTCGCGCTGCGCCTCGACCGCGCAGGCGTCGACTGGGACCATGTCGCCGACTGGCTTGCGAAAAGCTGGCGCGCGGTCGCTCCGCGTCGGCTGACGCGGTTGCTCGACGCCGCCGACAGTTTCTGAGCGCCCGGGAGGCGCGATTATCGCGTCTTGTGGTCGCCGCGCACCCAGCGCACCGTTCCCGACGACGCACGCATAACGACGCTTTCGGTCGTCATCCGCCCGCCCGCCAGCCGCTTGACCCCGGCGAGCAGCGATCCGTCGGTCACCCCGGTCGCGGCAAAGATGCAGTCGCCCTTCGCCAGATCCTCGAGGTCGTAGACGCGGTCGAGGTCGTCGATGCCCCATTTGCGCGCGCGGGCACGCTCGTCGTCGTTGCGAAACACCAGCCGCCCCTTGAATTGCCCGCCGACGCAGCGCAGCGCGGCCGCCGCGAGCACGCCTTCGGGCGCGCCCCCCTGGCCCATATAGATGTCGATCGTCGTCTGCGGGTCGGTCGTCGCGATGACGCCCGCCACGTCGCCGTCGGGGATGAGCATGATCCCGCAGCCGATGCCGCGCAGCTCGGCGATCAGTTTCTCGTGGCGTGGCCGGTCGAGTACGCAGGCGATGATCTCGTCGGGCGCGACCCCCTTGGCGGCGGCGACGGCGGCGATGTTCTCGGTCGGCGACTTGTCGATGTCGATCACGCCTGCGGGATAGCCGGGCCCCACCGCGAGCTTGTCCATATAGACATCGGGCGCGTTGAGCAGATTGCCATGTTCGGCGACCGCGAGCACGGCAAGCGCGTTCGGGCCCGCCTTGGCGGTGATCGTCGTCCCCTCGAGCGGGTCGAGCGCGATGTCGATCTTGGGGCCCTTGCCGATCGCCGAGCCGACTTTTTCACCGATGAACAGCATCGGGGCCTCGTCGCGCTCGCCTTCACCAATGACGACGGTCCCGTCCATATAGAGGCTGTTGAGCGCGTCGCGCATCGCCTCTACCGCGGCGGCATCGGCGGCCTTTTCGTCGCCGCGCCCGATCATCCGCGAGGCCGCGATCGCAGCCTGTTCGGTGACACGCACCATTTCGAGGACGAGGACACGGTCGAGCGTGTCGCTTGGCTGAACGGCGGCGGGCAGACTGGCGGGCACGGGCGCATCCTTGGCTGTTTGGCGGCGCGATAGGGACGTCAGGCGCGCTTGTCGACCGCCTGCCCCCGTCTGCACTACGACGGAATCGTTCCGCGCGACGCTGTGTTCTCTCGACGGGACGCGGTGAGACCCGTGCCACGAGATTTGCGCCCGCCGCCTGATTTGTCGACCCGGGGCAGCAAGCAACCGTGTTGCAAAGCGTGGAACCCGCTCCCACCTTCCAGCCAAAGGAGATCGACTCATGACCGCCGCGCTGACCAGTCCCGACCTGCGTCCATTCGTTAGCCTTGGCCATGCCGATCATGGCTGGCTCGACGCGCGGCATCATTTCTCATTCGGCGGGTACCGCGACCCCGCGCGGATGGGATGGGGCAGCATCGTCGTGTGGAACGATGACACCATCCAGCCCGACACCGGCTTTCCCACCCACGCGCACGCCGACATGGAGATCGTCACCTATGTCCGGTCAGGCGCGATCACGCATCGCGACTCGCTCGGCAATATCGGGCGAACCGAGGCGGGCGATGTGCAGGTGATGAGCGCGGGGACGGGGGTCCGGCATTCGGAATATAATCTGGAAAGCGTGCCGACCACGCTGTTCCAGATATGGATCGAACCGCGCAGTCGCGGTGTTGCGCCGTCGTGGGGGGCGAAGCCCTTTCCCAAAGGCGAACGGTCGGGGAACTGGTCGGTCCTCGCGAGCGGGTTCGGCGAAGCCGATGCGCTGCCGATCAACGCCGACGCGCGTGTGATGGGCGCAACGCTGGAAGCGGGGCAGGGGCTGTCGCACGACGTCGGCGCAGGGCGGCATGCCTATCTCGTTGCGGCGACAGGCACGCTCGAGGTCAACGGGCGCACGGTCGACATGCGCGATGGCCTCGCGCTTGGCGAAGGCCCGGTTACGATCGTTGCGCGCGAAGCGTCGGAAATCGTGCTCGTCGACGCCCCGTAGTCGAGCGGGTCGCGCCCCTCCCGATCGGGAGGGGCACGCCGGTCGGCGCGTCAGGCGCCTTTGGTCAGATAGGTCTGCAGCTCGGCGAGCGTCACCGCCTTCGACTTGTCCTTGTCGGCGCTCAGGAACGAACCGTCGGCCTCGGCCGCTGGCATCGCGCCCTGTCCGCTGCGCGTGCGCAACGCAGTCATCCACGCGACGAACTCGGTGCGGTTCAGCGCGCCGTTGCCATCCTTGTCATAGGTCGGAAACTCCGACGCGATCAGCGCCTTGGCATCCTGCGGCGTGGCGAGGGCGGCTGCTGTCGTTGTCGTCGTCGTTGCCGTGTCGGCGGGCGTCGTCGCGTCGGCGGGCGGTGTCGCCGCCTGCGGTGCAGGCGCGGTCGACGTCGTGCCCGCTTCCATCTGCGCAAAAGCCGGGGTGGCAAACGCCAGCGCGCTTGCCGCGATCAGAAGGGTTTTCATCAATCTTCTCTGTGGTTACGAGACGTCGACACCGAAGCGTCATCGTCCGAACATTCAACACACGGTCGACACGCAATGTTGCTTCCCTGATCGCGTTGAAGGCTCGACTCGTCCCTGCTAGCGGCTGTAGCCATGATCCAGCGTTACTCCCGCCCCGAAATGACCGCGCTCTGGTCCGCCGAAACGCGGTTCCGCATCTGGTTCGAGATCGAAGCGCATGCGCTCGATGCGATGGTGCTCGTCGGAAGCGTGCCGGCGTCCGCGGCTAAGGCAGTCTGGGACTGGTGGGCGACGAACCCTGCCATCGACGTCGCGGCGATCGACGCGGTCGAGGCGGTGACGAAGCACGACGTGATCGCTTTCCTGACCTGGGTCGCCGAGCATGTGGGGGACGAGGCGCGTTTCCTGCACCAGGGGATGACGTCGTCTGACGTGCTCGACACGGCGCTCGCGGTGCAACTGACGCGCGCGTCGGACCTGTTGATCGCTGATCTCGACGCGCTGCTCGTCGCGCTCAAGCGGCGCGCGTTCGAGCACAAGCTGACCCCGACGATCGGGCGCAGCCACGGCATCCATGCCGAGCCCTTAACCTTCGGCCTCAAGCTCGCGCAGGCTTATGCCGAATTCGCGCGCAACCGTGCCCGGCTGGTCGTGGCGCGTGCCGACATCGCGACCTGTGCGATTTCGGGCGCGGTGGGCACCTTCGCCAACATCTCCCCCGCGGTCGAGGCGCATGTCGCCGCCAAGCTCGGGCTGACCCCCGAGCCGATCTCGACGCAGGTCATTCCGCGCGACCGGCACGCGATGTTCTTTGCGACATTGGGCGTCATCGCCTCGTCGATCGAACGACTCGCAACCGAGATCCGCCATCTCCAGCGCACCGAAGTGCTCGAAGCCGAGGAATATTTTGCGCCCGGGCAAAAAGGGTCGTCGGCGATGCCGCACAAGCGCAACCCGGTGCTCACCGAAAACCTCACCGGTCTTGCGCGCCTGGTGCGCAGTGCGGTGACGCCCGCGCTCGAAAATGTCGCGCTGTGGCACGAACGCGACATCAGCCATTCTTCGGTCGAACGCTATATCGGCCCCGACGCGACGATCACGCTCGACTTCGCGCTCGCGCGGCTGACGGGGGTGGTCGACAAACTGCTCGTCTATCCGGCGCGGATGCAGCGCAACCTCGACCGCATGGGCGGGCTCGTCCATTCGCAGCGCGTGCTGCTCGCGCTGACGCAGGCGGGGATGAGCCGCGAGGATGCGTATCGCGCGGTGCAGCGCAGCGCGATGCAGGTCTGGGAATCGGACGGCATGCTGTCGCTCGAAGCCTTGCTCAAGGCCGACCCCGAAGTCGCCGCAAAGCTTACCGACGCACAGATCGGCGCCGAGTTCGATCTTGGCTATCATTTCGCGCAGGTCGACACGATCTTCGCGCGCGTGTTCGGCGAGGCATAGCTCAGTCGGGGTCGACCTTGGCTCGGCCGCGCTTCACGTCGGCGCGGACCGACTTGCCGGTCAGCCGTTTCTCCCTGGCCGAAGTCGGGGTGCGCGTCTTCACGCGGCGCGGCGGAAGCTGGTGTGCGCGCCCGACGAGTTCGGCGAGGCGCAGCCGTGCCGCTTCGCGGTTGGCCTCGCGGCTGCGATGCGTGCGCGCGGTAACGACGATCTCGCCTTCGCCGGTCCAGCGGCTTCCGGCCAATTCCTTCAGGCGCGCATAGACCGCCGGGGTCAGCCGCAGCGTGAA
The DNA here is from genome assembly GCA_965248885.1 of Sphingomonas sp. Taxonomy (GTDB): domain Bacteria; phylum Pseudomonadota; class Alphaproteobacteria; order Sphingomonadales; family Sphingomonadaceae; genus Sphingomonas_O. The sequence goes on from OZ252211.1 coordinate 72,427, forward strand.
GACGTCGAGGCGCATCTGTACCGCCGTTGCGACCTTGTTGACATTCTGCCCGCCGGGACCGGTTCCTGCCAGGAATTTCTCCTCGAGCGCGTCTTCGGGCAGCGGTGGCCAGTCAGCCATGCGGTCTTGTCCAGGCGGGGAAATGCGGCGGCAGCGGCGCGGTCGCCGCAGCGGACGGCTTGTCGCCGCGCGGAACCGACAGCGTGTGCGCGTGAAGCAGCATGAACGGGGCCCCCGGGCCCTGGGTGTGGCCATAGACCGGGTCGCCGACGATCGGCGTGCCGAGCCCGCTCGCGGCGTGCACGCGCAGCTGATGCGTGCGCCCGGTGGCGGGGGTGAAGCGCAGCAGCGCGCGGCGGCCCTCGACCGCGAGCACGTCCCACGCCGTCGTCGCGCTCTTGCCGCGCGGATCGGCGATCATCCGCCAGCCGTGCTCTGCGCTGCTCGTCTTGGCGAGCCGCAGGTCGATCGTCCCGCTTGCGGCCTCGGGAACGCCCTCGACCACAGCGAGATAGGTCTTCGCCACCTGCCCGCCCTCGAACGCGGCGGCATAGCGTTTGTGCGCGCGCGGGTTGCGCGCGAGCAACAGGCAGCCCGATGTGTCACGGTCGAGGCGGTGCACCGGCTGCGGCAACCGCACATAGCTGAAGCGCAACGACTCGAGGTGTGATGCGACCGACAGCGACCCGTCGCGCGGCGGATCGACCGGCAGGCCGTGCGGCTTGTCGACGATCATCGCCTCGGCATCGATGAACAGGACGCGGTCGGCGAGCAGCATCGCGCGCACCTGCCCCTTCGCGCAGGACGTCGCAAGCCACGCACCGGCTTGGCGGGGGCGCGGCGCACGGGCATAGCGGCGCGATGCAGGCCTATCACGACCTTCTCCGCCGCATCCTTGCCGAGGGCGTGCCGCAAAACGACCGCACCGGCGTTGGGACGCTGAGCGTGTTCGGGCACCAGATGCGCTTCGACCTATCGGCGGGATTTCCGCTCGTCACGACGAAGAAACTGCACCTCCGCTCGATCTTCATCGAGCTGCTCTGGTTCCTGCGCGGCGAGACGAACAATCGCTGGCTCAACGAACGCGGCGTCGGCATCTGGGACGAATGGGCAGGCGACGATGGCGAGCTCGGGCCGATCTATGGCAAGCAGTGGCGCGACTGGGTCGCCCCCGACGGGCGACACATCGACCAGATCGCGGGGCTGATCGACCAGATTCGCGGCAACCCGGCGTCGCGGCGGCAGGTCGTCAGCGCGTGGAACCCCGGTGAGCTCGACCGCATGGCGCTCGCGCCGTGCCATTGCCTGTTCCAGACCTGGGTCGCGAACGGGCGGCTGTCGCTGCAACTCTACCAGCGGTCTTGCGACGCGTTTCTTGGGCTGCCGTTCAACATCGCGAGCTATGCGCTGCTGACGCATCTTCTCGCCGACCAGTGTGGGCTCGAGGTCGGCGAGTTCGTGTGGACGGGCGGCGACACGCATCTCTATTCGAACCATCTCGAGCAGGCGCGGCTGCAACTGACGCGCGAGGTGCGCCCGCTGCCGAGGCTGATCCTGAAGCGCCGCGCGCCTGCGATCGACGCATATGATTATACCGATTTCGCGATCGAGGGCTACGACCCGCACCCGCACATCAAGGCCGAGGTCGCGGTGTGACGATCACGATGATCGTCGCACGCGCCGACAATGGCGTGATCGGGCGCGACGGCGCGCTGCCCTGGCACCTGCCGGCCGACCTGAAGCGCTTCAAGGCGCTCACGCTCGGCAAGCCGATGATCATGGGGCGGCGGACGTTCGAAAGCCTTCCCGGCCTGCTGCCCGGACGACGGCATATCGTGCTGACACGCTCGCCCGACTGGCATGCGCAAGGTGCCGAGGTCGCGCACGACGTCGTCGACGCGCTTGCAATGGCCGGTGACGTGGCGAGCGTGATCGGCGGGGCCGAGGTGTTCGCCTTGTTCGAGCCGCATGCCGATCGCTATGAGGTCACCGAAGTGGACGGTGCGCCCGACGGGGACACCTTTCTGCCTGCCCCCGACCCGGCGCATTGGCGCGAAGTCGCACGCGAGGGCCATGAGGGGTACGCCTTCGTCGGCTACGTTGCGATCGGCACGGGCGAGCGATAGGGCGCACCGATGGACGTGCTGCGCGGGGTCGATCATGTAACCGGGTCGTTGCGCAGCGGGATCGTCGCGCTCGGCAATTTCGACGGCTTTCACCTTGGCCACCAGGCGGTTGTCGGGCGAGCGGTCGCGTTGGCGCGCGCGCGCGGCGTGCCTGCGATCGTCGCGACCTTCGATCCGCATCCCGTACGCTGGTTTCGCCCCGACGCACCGCCGTTCCGGCTGACCTCGCTCGACCAGCGCGCGCGATTGTTCGCCGCGGCGGGAGCCGATGCGATGCTGGTGTTCGGGTTCGACGCCGAGCTTGCGGCGGTCGGGGCGAACGACTTCGTCACCGACTGGCTGATCGCGCGCGCGGGTGCTGCGGGGGTGGTGACGGGCGAGGATTTCACCTTCGGGCGCGCGCGCGGCGGCGACACGCGCGTGCTGCGCGAATTGGGCGCCTTGCAAGGGCTGATCGTCGAGACCGTGGGCCCGGTTGCGCGCGACGGCGAGCCGGTTTCGTCGAGCCGCGTCCGAGCGGCCCTTCAGGCGGGTGATTGCGCGACCGCGACGCGGCTGATGACGCGACCGTTCGCGATCGATGGCGTTGTCCAGCCCGGCGACAAGGTCGGGCGGACGATCGGCTATCCGACCGCAAACCTCGACCTGCGCGATTATCTGCGCCCGCGCTACGGCATCTACGCGGTGCGCGGGCGCCTCGCCGACGGGCAGATGCTCGACGGGGCGGCGAACCTCGGCATTCGTCCGACCTTCGCTCCGCCGAAGGAATTGCTCGAGCCGTATTTCTTCGACTTTTCGGGCGATCTTTACGGGCAGACGATCGAAGTCGCGCTGATCGAGCATCTGCGCGACGAAGCCAAATTCGACTCGCTCGACGCGCTGACGGATCAGATGGCGCACGACTGCGACCGCGCGCGAGAAGTGTTGACTTCGAATGCAACGGCAGGCACGCCGGGCGCATGAGCGACCAGCCGATCGTCCGCACCGCGCGCGTCAGCGACGTCGATGCCGTGTTCGACCTGGTCTCGCGCGGTGGCTCGGGCTTGACCAACCTTCCTGCCGACCGGCCTGCGCTTACCGCCAAGCTCGAGGCGAGCGAGCGCGCACTGAACGGTGCCGAGGCACGCGAAGCGGGTGCGGCGATCTTCCTCGTCGTGACGCTCGGCAGCCAGGTCGTCGGTACCAGCGCGGTCTGGCCGCGCGTCGGGGCCGAGTGGCCGTTCTATTCGTACCGGCTGACGCGGCAGGCGCATCGCTCGACCGCGATCGGCAAGCTCCAGGCGCAAACGCTGCTCAACATCGTCAATGATTTCGACGGCGAGGCCGAGGTGGGTGGGCTGTTCATCGACCCTTTGCGGCGCGGACTGGCACTCGGCGCGCTCGCCGCGCGCGCGCGCTATCTGTTCATCGCCGAGCACCGCGAGTGGTTCCGACGGCGCGTGATGGCCGAGCTGCGCGGCTGGCAGGATGCCGCCGGGCGGTCTCCGGTGTGGGAAGCGATCGGCCGTCATTTCTACGCTATGGATTTCCACGAAGCCGACCGCGTCAACGCGATCGGTGGCAACCAGTTCATCGCCGACCTCGGCCCGCGCTATCCACTTTACTGCGCAATGCTGCCCGAGGACGCGCGCGCCGCGCTCGGCCGTCCGCACGACGACGGACGTCCCGCCTATGACATGCTGATCGCCGAAGGCTTTGCAAGCGGCGACTATGTCGACATCTTCGATGGGGGGCCGACGGTGTTTGCCGACATCGACGATGTGTTGACGGTGCGCACCGCGCGCGAGGTTGCCATCGAGCGGGTCGGGACGGCCACGCGTCGCTGCCTCGTTTCGGCCGGGCGCGCCGACGGTTTTCGTGTCGCGCGGGGCGCGCTCGATGCCGACGGAGCGATCGACGCCGACCTTGCGCGCGACCTGCGCGTCGAGACGGGCACCACGGTGCGCGCGGTTGCGCTCGACTGAGGGAAAGACGATGAATTGGAACGACCTCGCCGAAGTCCGCTCGCCCGTCGGGCGCACGATCGGCGATCTGCTCGAGGAAGGCCCCCGTCGGCAGGATTTGCCCGGCTACGAACCCGTGTATCGCGATTTCGTCGATTATATCCTTCGCTGCACGCACCGGATTTGGGAAGAAAAGAACCCGGGCCTGTGCCGTACGCATTATGGCGCCGACTGCGTCATGCACACGCTAGCGGGCGAGACGGTCGGTGCGGAGGCGGTCGTGCAGGGCACGATCGCCGCGCTGGCGATGTCGAGCGACCGCCGCGTGATCGGCGAGGACGTAGTCTGGAGCGCCGACGACGACGGACGCCTCTATAGCTCGCACCGCATCAAAAGCCAGTCGACGCACATGGGCGACGACGCGATGCTTGGCCCCGCGTCGATGCGCGCGGCGGGCGTGATGACGATCGCCGACTGCGCGTGCGTCGCCAATCGCATCGTCGAGGAATGGCTGGTGCGCGATAATTGGCGCGCGGTCGTGCAGGTCGGGCAGGAGCCGTGGGCGCTCGCGCAGCTGCAGGCGGCAGCCGACTGCGAGGGCGACCCGGCGCGGCACGACTGGCGCGCCGAAGCGATCCACGCGACGCGCACGCAGCCCGACTGCACGATCCCCGTCGATCATCCGGCCGCGCTACCGGCCGCGATGCTGGCCGAGGCCTTGCGTGACGACAATCCGGGACAGGCCGCGCGGGTGCTGTCGCCGTCGGTCGAGGTCCGCTGGCCGTCGAACCGCCTTGGCTATGGCCGCGGCTACTGGATTGGCTGTACGACTCAGCTGCGCGCGCTGCTCCACGATACGACATGGCGGCTCGAACATGTGGCCGCGCGCCCCTTGCCCGGCGACGATGTGGCGGTCGCGCTGCGCTGGTCGATGGCCGGGATTCACCGCGGGGCGGGGCTTTGGGGGCCACCGACGGGGCGAGAGATCTATATCCTCGGGGTGTCGCATTATCGGCTGCGCGCGGGTGCGATCGTGGAGGATGCGACCGTGTTCGACGAGTTGGCGATCCTGCGTCAGGTCGCGGGAGGGCTGGGGGCATGAGCGCAGTCGACACGCTGAGCGCGATCGTGCGCGGCGACGCAGTGAGCGCAGTGGCGGCGGCGTGCCGTTTCGAACAGGGCAGCGTGGAAGCCTATAGCAACGAGGCGATCCGCGCCGCCTTCCGCACCGCGCCGCTCACGCTTTCCGACAAGAGAGAGCGCTTCGAAGCACCGGGCCATCTCGCACTGTTGAACGGTGAAGAGGCCGTGTTTGCCGATCTCTACGGCGACGTCGTCGGGCGGCTGTGGCGCGTCGGCGGTCCGGCCTTCGCGCTCCACGAGCCCGGCGTCTCGGTCGCGTTCGACCCCGATCTAGCGCAGGCGTGCGGCGACGTCGCGTTTGGCGCGAGCGACCATCCGGCGCTCGCACCCGATGCGGCCGGGTGGGTCATGCAGGGCGGCCGCGAGATCGTCGATGCGGCCCCCGCCTTTCGCGCGCGCGCCTTCGTGCTGCGGGCGTTCGGATCGACCACGCGCGGCGCGGCGCTCTATGCGGTCCATCGGCTCGGCCCCGACGCGGTGCGCAGCGGCGGCTTCAGCCACGCCGCGGCGTTCTGGCGCGACGGGCAAGTGGAGGTTCTGCGCGATCTTGGCGGCGAGCGCCCGGCGCACGACCTGCGGGTTCGATTGGTCGGCGGTTGAAGCCTATCCCCGCGCCAGCCGCCCGAGATGCGCCAAACTCGGCTTGGATGTGCGCCTGAAGGTCGTGCGATCGACCGCAACGAGCCCAAAGCGCGGGGTGTAGCCCGAGCTCCATTCGAAATTGTCGAGCAGGCTCCAATGGATGTAGCCGAGCACCGGCACGCCGTCGGCGATGCAGCGGCGCATTCCCGTAATTGAACCCGTCATGTGACGAACCCGCACGGCATCGTCGACGGTGTTGAGCCCATTCTCTGTGACCATGACCGGAACACCGCTCGCACCGTGCGCCTCGCGGATGACGGCAGCGAGCGCGCCGGGATCGGCATCGCGACCATACATGTCGACGATCGTTCCGGGTACGACCGGCGTGTCGGCATAGCCGTCGGCCTTGGTCTGCATGCGGTTATAGGTCTGGACGCCGATGAAATCGTCCCTGGCCGCCGCCGCGTAGAAGGGCGCGCGCGCGTTGTCGTAAACGCGCTTGTACATCGCTTCGCCCCCCGGCGCGGCCGACAATTGCTGGAGGGCAAGCGTGATACCGACCTTGACGTGCGGTGCCGCGCTTTTGATCGCGTCGCGTCCCTTGGAATGCGCGACCAGGCACACGTCGCGGACCTTGTACGCATCGCCCAGAAAATAGGCGCCGAAGCGGTCGGAACCGACCGCCTTCGCAGCCTGTGCGAGGATCGCGGGCTGCTTGTCCCACGGCTTGTCCATCGCGATGACCTTCGACGTCACCTGCGCATTGGGTTCGTTCATCGTGCATGCCCAGCCGATGACGTCGCCGAGCGCGCGCGCGGCGACCGCGCAATAGCGCGCGAAGCGGTCGGCGGTCTCCGGATTCTCCCACCCGCCTATCGCGCCAATCCAGCGCGGGCTGGTGAAATGGTGAAAGGTGACGATCGGCTCGATGCCCATTTCGCGACAGGCGATGCAGATGCGCCGATAATGATCGAGCATCGCGACCGAAAATTGCCCCGGCTCGGGCTCGATCCGCGCCCATTCGATCGAGAAGCGATACGCGTTGAGCCCCGCCGACTTGATCAGCGCGAGATCCTCACGCCAGCGGTTGAAACTGTCGCAAGCGTCGCCCGACGGCTCCTTGAAGTAGGTTGCCGCGATGTGTTCGAGCACCCAATAATCGCTGTTAGTATTGTTGCCTTCGATCTGGTGCGCTGCGGTGGCAACGCCCCAGAGGAAGCCGGGCTTGGCCGACCGTGGCGGGGTCGCGCGGCCCGCCGCCGCCGTGGCCGCCGCGGCCCCGGCGAGAACCGAGCGCCGCGACACACTGGCCATCAGAAGCGGAACCCCGCCGACACGCCATAGGTGCGCGGGATCGCATAGCTCGCCTGCAAGGTCCGGTTGCTCGCATAGACCGCACGCGTGATGACCGCGACGTTCTCGACATTGTTGACGAAGGCCTGGATGCGGAAGCGATCGTCGGCGGTGCGGTAGGTCAGTCGAAGGTCGGTTCGCGTGAAGGCGTTCTGGTTACCGAAGTCGGGCGTCAGGTCGGTCAGGATATAATCACCGCTAAAATACATCTGCGCTTCGGGGGTGAGCGTCCCGGCGCTGCCCAGGTCGATCTTGTACGCGACGCCCGCCTGTACCGTGTAATCGGGCTGGAACGCTTTGCGCGACTGATAGACCGTACCGTCCGCACCGCGACCGGCAATGACGTAAAGCAACTGCGGCGTCCCGTCCGCCGCCTTGACCGGCTGTCCGTTGGCACCAATCACGGGAATGAAGCGGTTGGGGTCGGTGCGACTGTTCGGGAAGGGCGTCCCCTGAACCGTGTTCGCCTCACCGCTCACGGTGGTGCAACCGCCAGCGGTGTTGATCGGGTTGGTCACGCTGCAGAACGACGCAAGGCCGCCGAAGTTGAATGTATTGACGGCATAGTCGATCTCACGCGCGTGGAGGTAGTTGAACGCGAGGTTGATCGTCAGATTTCGGTCAGGCTTGATGATCGCCTCGAGGTCGAGCCCATAGGCGCGATCGCGCCCGATATTCTGGACGAGTGCGAGCACCGCCGCCGGATTGGTCGGATTCGGAATCGAGGTCTGCGCCTGCAAGTCGCGATAGCGATTGAGGAAGACCGTCGCGTTGAGCGTCAGCTGTCCGTTCAGGAACGTGTTCTTCGTTCCCGCCTCATACGCCTCGACATATTCGGGGTTGAACGGAACGAGCGAGAAGACACCTGGCGTGAACGACAGGATGCCCGTGTTGTAACCGCCCGAATGAACCCCGGTCGAGTAGCTGGCGTAAACCATGTGGTCGCGGTTGAACTTGTAATCGATCGCGGCGCGGTAGGTGAAGAAGTCCTGCTTCAAATTCTGGCAGACGTTCTGATAGGCATTCGCGAGCACGGTGCGGTCGGCCGAGATCGACGCAGAGTTCGCCGCGATGAACCCGCCGCAGGTCGTATTGATCGGATCGCCGATGCTGTGCGCATAATAGGCACCCGGTCCGGTCGGCCCCGTGTTGAAGCGCGTCGCCGTCTGCGTCTTGCGGTCGCGCGTATAACGGATGCCGCCTGTGATGGTGAGCTTGTCGGCGAACGTGTACGACAGCTGGGCGTAAAGCGCCGACGAAAAGATGCGCTGACGCAGGAAGCTGAAGCTGTCGAAGGATGCGCTCTGGTTGAAGCCGTTGCCGACGCTCGTGGCGCTCGTCGCAAGTGTTGGGAATGCGGTAAACCCGAAGCTATAATATTGCTGCCCGGCCGGCGCGGTGAAGGTATTGTAGCTACGGTTGACGTTGGTGACATTATGCTCGGTGATGTCGTCGTTGTAATAATATCCGCCGAGCGTGTACTGGAACGGGCTGGTCGGATCGTTCGACAGGATTTGGAGTTCCTGCGTAAAGGTGTTCGCCTTGGTGCGGATGTACGAATAGTTGAGCAGCACCGGCGTCAGGCTGTTCCCCGTCACCAGATTGTTAAAATGCGTGTAGCTGGTGATCGAACGGACCTTGACGCTCCCGAAATCATAGCTGAGCTGGCCGCTGTACGCCTGTTCGTAGGTGCGGCGCAGCGTGGGGCCCGCGAAGTTGATCGTATAGGGATCGGCATCGACCGGAATACCGACATCGACACCGTTGATATCGGCAATGCCGTCGCGATAGCGCGAATCGACCTGTAAAGGCTGGCCGGTGTAGCTTTGCCCGTTGAAGCCGTTGGGGAAGGTGTAGGTGACGCCGTTGCGCGTCAGCGACTGGCCCGGCGCACGGATCAGCGAGGTGTCGACGAGGACGCCGACTTCCTTGTAGCCAAACCCGTAAAGACCATTGCCCCCCTGAAACAGATACGACCCGCGGAGCACGGCTTCGAAGCCGGGGAGGCTTTCGGGCGCGATGCGCAGCGTGCCCCGGATGAACTGCTGCGGGTTGCCGCCCGCGTCGCTGCCCGCCGCGTTGCGGTTCTTGATGTAGTTGCCGCCCTCCTCGTAGAGACCGGCGACGCGCACCGCGATTCCCGGCGTGATCGGCAGATTGACGAACGCCTCGACCCGTCCATGATTGAAACGTTCGTAAAGCGCGTCGATCCCGGCGTGGAGCTGGTCGCTGGGTAGCGCAGACACGAACGCGATGTTGCCACCGAAGCTGTTGCGTCCGTAAAGCGTCCCCTGCGGCCCCTTTTGCACTTCGACCCGGTCGAGGTCGACGATTGGCGGAATCTGCTGTGTGCGCGACTGATAGATGTCGTCGACATAGATGCCGATCCGCGGATCGCCGTTGATCGCGACGTTTTCGGTGTAAGTGCCGCGGATGGCAGGGCGTAGCGCGGCGCCCGAGCGACCGAAACGCACGCCAGGGACGAGCTGTTCGAGCCGCTCGACATTGGTGACGGCGGCGTTCTTGAGCGCGTCGCCCGACACCGCCGAAACCGACAACGGAACGTCCTGGAGCCGTTCGGCGCGCCGCTGCGCGGTCACGATGATCTCGCCGTCGCTTGCCGGGGCGGCGTCGGCGGGCGTCGAAGAAGCGGGCGCTTGCGCAAAGGCGGGCGCGGCGCAGAGCGCAAGCGCGCTGGTGGCGAGAAAACGTGCGGATGCGAAACGCGCGAAGCTGGACATGGTAATCCCCCTTTTTTTACCGTTGTGAACAGTCAACGGCAGGGTGCAAATCAAGTCAATATGCGTGCAACCGATTGCAGAAATTAAAGCGGCCAGCGCTCGCGCGAAGGGTTGATGCGAAATTCGAGGTCATGAAAGATGTCGAGCCCCATCTGATTCACGATGTGCGGCACATCCATCATCACCCAATTGTCGACGATGCGGCCTTCCTCGTCGAGTCGATACCAGTCGGCGACGCGCATCTCGACATGCCGCCCGGTCGGCGGCAGCCCGAGCCATTCGCCGCCCAGATGCGTCGCATGGAGCGAGGGCCAGCCCCCCGTCACGGCGTAATTGCCGTCGCCCAGCCGGACGTAATGGCCCGGCGCGTCCTCCGGCCCGCCCGCGACGCGCGGATAGCCGGTGCGGTCGGGGAATGCCTGGAGGAACAGCGCGCCGTGAAAGTCGCGAAACCCCCGCTGCCCGCGCATCGACCCGATCCCGGCAGGGCCATACCAGTTCATGTTCGCATGCCAATGGTGGCTGTGGCGGCTGGGCGCGGTCGCGAGTCCTGCGATTTCCGACGGCTTGGGCAGCCCGCGCTGCATTTCCTCGACGATCGTCAGCGTGCGCGCGCCGCGTTCTCCGTCCCACGACTTCGCGGTCGCGCCGGTGTCGCAGGGGGGGAACGGCCATTGCTGCGGCGTGCCCGGCATCGCGCGGAACGGATACCATCCCGCCTGATGCATCACATCGACGATGTCGAGGAGGACATAGGCCTTGGCGATCTTGCCGTTCTCGACGACGGCGTTGATACCGATGCGCTGGAACACCATTCCGTGCGTCGGCGGGATACCGAGCCACGCGGCGTCGAAAGTTCCCATCATCAGCCCCCAGCTGCTGACGATGTCGCGCCCCTCGAACGCGCCGCCGATCACGAACGCGGGGCGATGCTCGAGGTTGGGGAAGGACGCGCGCAGCGGCCCGAAGCATCCCGCCGCCGCTGCAGCGTTGCCATCCAGCCGGTTGAAGGGGTGAAAGACTTCCCATCGGCAATCCGCGTGGCAATGGCGGTCGAGGACGCCCTCGATCGGTGCCTCGGTCGACAGGTCGGCGAGCAAATTGGCGAGCAGAAGCTTGTGATCGGCGTGCGGGGTCATGGTGGCTCCTGAGCGTCAGGCGGTTGCGCGGCGGGCATCGATCGCGGTGCGTGTGGCATCGTGCGTAGCGCGCGTTACGCGCAACATCGCGTAAAAGACGACCGCCACCAGCCCGGGGATTGTCGAAAGCAGCAGTGCCCCGACGAGATTGTGCAGGATCGCGGGATCGACATGCCCCGGCGTCGCCTTCGCCGGGAAAGCGACATAGGCGAGCACGGCGCCGGCCAGCGCGGTTCCGAGTGCCTGGTCGACGCGCGCGAAAAAAGTGCGCGTCGAATAGAAAATGCCTTCCTGGCGTTCGCCGAAGCGCAGCTCATTCTCGTCGGCGATGTCGGCGAGCGCCGAATAGACCGTCGTCGTCATTACGCTATAGGGGAAATGCTGGAGCAGCGCGAACGCGATGAGGATCCAGATCAGCCCCGGCGTCGACGACGACAACAACCCGAGCCAGCCGAGCGCGAGCGGGATCGTCGGCCCCACGCAATAGACAAGCAGCGCGATCGCTCCGGTCCAGCGCTTGTCGAAGCGGTGGTGCAGCCGCTTCACGACGAACGCGGCGAACAGATAGCCGAGGAAGCTCGCGATCACGAAAAGGCTGATCTGGTCGTTCGAGAGCTGCCAATAATAGCTGTTGGTGTAGAAATTGAGCCCGAGGCGAATGCCCGACATCATCGAGATGAACGCGAGCCCCAACAGCAGCACGACATAATTGCGATTACGCAGCGTGCGCCCGACGTCGCGCAGGAAGCTGGCCGCGTTGAAGCCCGAAGCGCCCGCCGCGGGCTGCTTGAGATACGGGATACGCCGCATCGTCGACCAGCTCGAAAAAGCGAGCAGCGCGGCGATGGCGGCGGCGATCGCCACCGAGAACAAAGGGTAGCGGCCCGGGTCGAGCGCACCGTTCGCAAAGCCTTTGCTCGGCGCAAAGAAGAAGCGGTACGACAGCACCCAGCCCAAGGTATCGCCCATCCACAAGCAGAATGTGTTGAACCCCATGATGCTGGTGCGTTCAAGATAGTCGTCGGACATCTCGCCGCCGAGCGCGAGATGCGGGGTATGGTAGAGCGTCATCGCCTGGAGCAGCAACGTATTCATGACGCCGAGCCAGATCAGTTGCGCGGTCTCGTCCCAGTCGGGCGGGTTGAACACCGCGTAGAAGCAGAGCGCGGCCGGGATGACCGAGGCAAACATGAACGGGTGTCGCCGCCCGATCCGCGAGCGCGTCCGGTCCGACCACGATCCGATCAGCGGGTCGAACACTGCGTTGACGAAAAGCCCGCTCGCCAGCGCGATGCCGACGTGGCTGGCGGGAAGGCCGCGCACCTGGTTGTAAAAGATCAGCAAAAACGCCGAAGACGCGGTGATCGACGCCGCTTCCGCAGTGCTGCCGAGGCCGTAGGCGACTTTCATCGCGAACGACAGCGGCGGCACCGCGCGCGTGGCGCTCACCCGCGATAGGCCTGCGCGAGCACGCCGACTTCGTCGAACACGGTCCATTCTTCGACGACGTAACCGCCGCCGAAGCGGAAATGCGTGTTGCCCATCACGAACACAGGCTTGCCTGCGGGCACTTCGCCCAGCATCCCGCCGGTGCGGGTCGTCCCCTCCATCAGCCAGCGCGCGGCCACGATGACGCCGTCGGTTTCCTCTGACCAGCAGACGCGGTCGACGCGCACCGTTGCATCGGGCAGGCTGGCGAGCAGGCCGATGATCAGCGCGCTGATGTTGCGCGGACCCTTGGCCATGCGCGCGCCCGGCCAGTGCGCCACGGCATCGCGTGCATAGTGGAACGGCACATGGTCGAGACGCCGCGCGTTCCATACCTGCCCGAAATGATGCGCGACCCAAGCCTCGGGGGTATCGTTAGGCATGTCGTACCAGACGCGCGGTGCCTGACCGTCCATGCGCGTCGGTACAGAAATAACGGGGACATCGCTTGACGGCCATTCGGCGACGCGCCGCGCGGTGTCGTGCAGGTCGAGGTCGAGCTGACGCACCAGCGCGCCATTGTCGCGTACGAGCCATTCGGTGTGAATGCGGTTGTCGCGACTGATGCAATCGGCGCAGAATTTCAGGTTGACGCGCTTGCCCGTCGCCGGGCCATAGGCCGACGCGCCCAAATTGGTCGATTGTGACTGGCCGAGGTGCGACGTGTAGAAGCCCTGCGTCGCGTCGCCGCTCCAAGCGACGTTCAGGTGATGCGCCTCGCCGTCGGGAAAGCCGTGGAGCGTCGCGATCGTCGACGCAACGACATCCTCGACCGATCGCACCACGCCGTATGACGAGTAAATGGTGCAGCCTGCGTCGTACGTATCGTAGATTCGCCCGACCGCGCGATCGACCCAGATCTCGTCGGTGATCCGAACGATATAGTCGACGATATCGGTATATTGATCCTCGAACCCGTCCATCGGCTGCGTGCGCATGCCTTTGGGCTCGCGCAGCTCGCGCGTGTCGCGCTGACGAATACGCGTTACTTCGGGCCGAAGCGGAAGAGTGAACGGCAGATCGTGCCGCTGATCGCTTTCGATGTCCGCCATGACTGGTTCCCCGCAAGTCTTGCAACGCTGCCACCGGTTTTCGAACAAGGCAAGTGCATCTCTCTTGCAACCCTTTGCAAGGGCCGTAGACTGGTTCGATGGACACACTCGCTAAGGTGCCGCGTCGACGGCGTACCGTTGCCGCGAGCAACCTTCGTCCCTCGCGCGTGTGCGCGGCCGACGTCGCGGCGCTTGCGGGGGTTTCCGAGTCGGCGGTTTCGCGCACCTTTCGCGACGGCAGCGTGTCGGCGCATGTCCGCGCGCGCGTGTTATCGGCGGCGCGCGAGCTCAGCTATCGACCCAACGCGATGGCGAGTACGCTGCTGACGCGCCGGTCGAACGTCATCGCGATTTTGATGACGACGCACACTAACTCACACTTTCCCGAGGTGCTGAGCGAGCTGTCGCACGCTGCAGATGCGCACAAGCAGCGCGTGATGTTGTTCACGCTCGACGATCCCGCGACCGTGCCCGACATCGTCGACCAGATCCTGGCCTATCAGGTCGACGGCGTCCTCTCGCTCACCGAAATGCCCGCGCCCGACGCACGCATCCTCGAGGGGCAGGGGGTCGAGCTCGTCCTCTACAATCGCTCGCTATCGGATTACCCGGCGAACCTCGTCAGCTGCGATCATCGGGCCGCCGGGCGCGTGCTCGGCCATTACCTGCTGGGGCTCGGGCACCGCAAGTTCGGCATCGTCAGCGGACCGCAATTTTCGAACCTGTCACTCGAACGCGCAGGCGGGGTGCTCGACGCGCTTGGCGATGTCGGAATAATGCGGCGCGAGGTGCCCTCTGCGGTTGGCAATTTCGGTTACGAAAGCGGACGCGACGGCGCGCGGGCCATCCTGAGCCAGCACCGTGACGTCACCGCGCTGGTGTGTGTCAGCGATTTCATGGCGATCGGCGCGATCGACGAACTGACGATGCACGGCCATTCGGTGCCGGGCGATATCTCGGTTGCGGGGTTCGACGGCGTTATGCCGGGCGGCTGGGACCGCTACCGACTGACGACGATGCGCCAGCCGCTGCCGCAGCTCGCCAATGCCGCGATCGAGACGATCGTCCGAAAGCTCGCCAATCCCAAGCTCGCGCACGAAACCCGGCTGCTGACGTGCGAACTGCAGATCGGGAACTCGACGGCGCCCTGCCGCAGCTGATCCCTGGGCATGCGCTCAATCGACGAATTGGGGGATGCGCTTCTGCATCCCGGCCATGACGGCCTCGACCTGATTGACCCGGCCGATCAGCGCGACCTGTTCGTCGGTCTCCGCGACAAGGATGGTGGGCGCGTCGGCATCGGCGGACAGGTTGAACAGCCGCTTTGCCGCGCGGATCGCCTCGGGGCTGCGCGCTGCGATCTCGTCGGCGAGCGCGGTGGCCGCGGCAAGCGGATCGGCAGTTGCGCGCGTCGCGAAGCCATAGCCGACCGCCGCCTCACCGGAAAACTCACGCGCGGTATAGGTCAGCTCGCGCAGGACGTCGTCGCGCACCAGCCCGCGCGCCAGCACCATTCCCGCCATATCGGGAACCAGGCCCCACTTCGCCTCCATGATCGCGCATCGGCAATCGGGCGTAACGATCCGGACGTCGGCCCCGAGCATTATCTGGAAACCACCGCCAAAAGCGATGCCATGCACGGCGGCGATCACGGGCATCGGCAGCCGCCGCCAGCCGATCGCAACCTGCTGGACCAGATTGGCGTCGCCATAATCGCGCGCCACCAGATCGCGACCGCGTCCCATCCCTGCCATGCGCGCCATGTCGAGCCCGGCGCAGAAGGCACGCCCCTCACCCGACAGCACGACGACCCGTGCCTTGCTCACCGCAAGCTCGGCCTGGGCCGCGACGATCGCTTCGAACATCGCGTCGTCGAGCGCGTTCATCTTGTCGGGGCGCGCAAGCCGCACCTGCGCGATCGGTCCTTCGTAGCGAATCGTGACGCGGTCGTTCATGCGGGGCTCCAATACGTATCGCGCAACAGGCGCTTGTAGAGTTTGCCGGTGTCGTGACGCGGCAGTTCGTCGACGAAGTCGAAGCGGCGCGGAACTTTGACGCCCGAGAGATGCGCGCGGCAAAAAGCGTCGAGCTCGTCTGCGCACGCAGGACCGGCGAGCTGCACGACGGCCACGACCTGCTCGCCCATTTCGTCGTGCGGCGCACCGATTACAGCGCAATCGGCGACGGCGGGGTGGGTGATCAGCAGATTCTCGATCTCCTGCGGGTAGATGTTGACCCCGCCCGAGATGATCATGAAGCTCTTCCGGTCGGTCAGGTAGAGATACCCCTCCTCGTCGACCCAGCCGACATCGCCCAGTGTCGTCCAGCCGTGCCGGTTGCGGCTTTTGGCGGTCTTTGCCGCATCGTTATGATAATCGAAAAGCCGCGGCCCTTCGAAATACACACCGCCCTCGGTGCGCGGAGGCTGCTCGTTGCTTTCATCGTCGCAGATGTGAAGCTTCGCCTCGCCGACCGCACGGCCGACCGAACCCGGGTGCGTCAGCCAGTCGGCTGCCTTGATCGCGGTGAAACCATTCGCTTCGCTGCCCGCGTAATATTCGTCGATCACCGGGCCCCACCAGTCGATCATCGCCTGCTTGACGGGGACGGGGCAGGGGGCGGCAGCGTGGATCGCAACCTTCATGCTCGACACATCGTAGTGGTCGCGCGTCGCTTGCGTCAGCTTGAGCATGCGCACGAAATGCGTCGGAACGAACTGCCCTGCGTTGCAGCGATAGCGCGCGATGTGCGCGAGGCTGGCTTCGGCATCGAAGCGGTTCATCAGCACCACCGTGCCACCCAGCCGGTGAACCGCCATCGTCCAGCCGAGCGGCGCCGCGTGATAAAGCGGCGCGGTCGACAGATAGACGGTCTGCGCATCCAGCCCGAAAATCCGTTGCGCGATCGTCACGAGCGGCGTGACGGCATCGATGGCGGCGTCGGCGGGGGCCGGGGGCATGATACCCTTGGGTCGGCCGGTCGTTCCGCTCGAATAAAGCATCGCCTGCCCAGCCGTCTCGTCGGCGACCGGGGTCGGGGATTGTGTGGCCACCAGCGCGGCCCAGTCGTCGAAGCCATCGACCGTGCCGCACACGGCATAGCGCAGCGTTGGCGTCGCGAGGTCGATCGCGATATCCGCGAGCGCGGCGTCGGCGATCAGCAGCTTCGCGCCACTGTCGGCAAGGATGTAGTCGACTTCGCCGCTCGTGAGCTTCGTGGAGACAGTGACGAGCAGCAAACCCGAGCGCTGTGCTCCCCACGCGATGCCGAACCAGTCGGGAACATTGCCGACCAGCATCGCGACCCGGTCGCCCGCGACCAGCCCCAATGCGCGAAACGCCTGCGCCGCGCGGTTCGAAGCGGCGTCGAGATCAGCGTAACTGAACGCCTCGCCCGTTTCCGCGACGATGACGGCGGGCCTGTCGGGATCGCGTGCGGCGTGGCGCGCGGGATGCATCACCCGTCGATGCTCGACCCATATGACGCATAGACGACTCCGCCATCGACCGCGATCGTATCGCCGACGACGTAATCACCCGCGCGGCTTGCGAGGTAGACTGCAGCGGCGGCAAGATCCTCAGGGCGTCCGATCCGCTTGGCGGGAATGTTTGCGGCGACCGCCTCGCCGTGGTCGCGCGCAACCGTGTTCATCTCCGACGCGAACGCGCCGGGTGCGATCGACGACACATGGATATGGTCGCGCACCAGCCGCGCCCCCATCCGCTTGGTCAGATTGATGATCGCCGCCTTCGACGCCTGATAGCTGTAGGTTTCCCATTCATTGAGGCGCAGCCCGTCGATCGACGAGATGTTGATCACCTTGGCCGGTCGCTCGGCCGACGCGGCCGCGATCAGCGGTGCATGCAGCGCCTGCGTCAGGAAGAAGGGCGACTTGACGTTCAGGTCCATGACCTTGTCCCAGCCCTTTTCGGGGAAGGTATCGAAATCCTCGCCCCACGCTGCACCGGCGTTGTTGACGAGGATGTCGAGCTTGCTCTCATGCTCGCCGAGTTGCGCGGCAAGCGCCTTGCATCCCTCGACCGTCGACACGTCCTGCGGCAGCGCGATGCAGTTGGGGCCGAGCTCCTCGGCAGTCGCGAAGCACGCGTCGGCCTTGCGTGCCGAAATATAGACTTTGGCTCCCTGCGCGATGAAGCCTTCGGCGATCCATTTGCCGATGTTGCGCGACCCGCCGGTGACGAGCGCGACCCGCCCGTCGAGGCGGAAAAGGTCGATGATATTCATCATGGCTGGTCCTCAATACCCGTTCATGCGTGCGAGCCGTTCGGCGTGGAAGCGCGCGTCACCGAACAATTCCTCGAGCGCGCGGTCGCGCTTCATGTACAGCCCGATGTCATACTCGTCGGTCATGCCGATCCCGCCGTGCATCTGCACCCCCTCCTGAACCGCGAGAAGCGCCGCGCGCCCGGTCTTGGCCTTGGC
The DNA here is from genome assembly GCA_965248885.1 of Sphingomonas sp. GTDB lineage: Bacteria > Pseudomonadota > Alphaproteobacteria > Sphingomonadales > Sphingomonadaceae > Sphingomonas_O. Next base: position 90,437 of record OZ252211.1, read on the forward strand.
GACCGCGACCATCGTTTCGGCGCGCGGATCGTCCGCGTCGAGCAATTGCTGCGCCTTGAGCACGGTGGCACGCGCGACTTCGAGCTCGCCGTAAAGATGCGCAGCGCGGTGCTGAAGCGCTTGAAACTCGCCGATCACGCGCCCGAACTGCTTGCGCTGCTTCAGATAGTCGACCGTCATGTCCATCGCCGCGCCGCCGACCCCGAGCATCTCGGCCGCCGCGCCGACGCGCCCGGCGTCGAGCAGCTTGTTCAGCACGGCCGCGCCGCCATCGACCTCGCCGAGCACTGCATCGGCGTCGACTTCGACGCCGTCGAAGGTGACATGGCTGGCGAGCGACGAATCGAGCAGGCGACGCGGGTCGACGGTCTGGCCAGCGTCGGCTCGCACCGCGAAAAGCGTGAGCGAGTCGCCGGTCTTTGCCGCGACGATCATCATGTCAGCCACATGCCCGTTGAGCACGAAGCTTTTGCGGCCCGAAAGCCTGAATCCGTTGCCCGAGCGTTCGGCAGTCAGGGCGATCGCGTCGGGGCGGTGCTTGCCGCCTTCGTCGATCGCGAGTGCGACGATCGCATCGCCGCTCGCGACCCCGGGGAGCCATTCCTCGCTCAGCCGCGCGCTCGCCTTCAGCGCCTCGACTGCCGCGACGGCCGTCGTCAGGAAGGGCGAGGGCGTCAGGTTGCGCCCGATTTCCTCGAGCACGATCCCCGCCTCGACATGGCCAAGTCCCAGCCCGCCGTGCGCTTCGGGGATCATGATGCCCGTAAAGCCCATCTCGGCGAACTGCTTCCACAGCTCGCGGCTGAACCCGGTCGCGTCGTTCGTGTCGCGAAGCGTACGCAGATGCTTGACGGGGGCTGCGTCGGCGAGGAACGGCTTGGCCGTATCGCGCAGCATCGTCTGGTCTTCGGTCAGGTAGAGGGGCATGAAAACTCCGATGCGTCGTCACCCCGGCGGAGGCCGGGGCCGCTGGCGTTTCGCGTGCGCGCTCCGACAAGGAAGCGGCCCCGGCCTCCGCCGGGGCAACGCATATGGTTCGCCTTACCCCCCCGGGAGCTCCAGGATACGCTTGGCCACCACGCCGAGCATGATTTCGCTCGTTCCCCCCTCGATGCTGTTCGCCTTGGTGCGCAGCCATTGGCGCGCGTTCGCACCACCGCGCGACTCGTCGCTCTCCCATTCGAGCGCGTCGGACCCGCCCGCCGCCATGATCAGCTCGTGGCGGCGCTTGTTGAGTTCGGTCCCGACATATTTCATCATGTTGGGCGCGGCGGGGTGGTTGAGCCCGACCTTCATCTCGTCGACGAATTTCTCGCTCATCGCGCGGAACGCCATGACCTCGACGTCGAAATTCGCCATGTCGGCGCGCAGCACCGGTTCCTCGGACGCGACATCGGCGAACTGCTTGCCGATCGACATCATGTCGGTGCCGAGGCCGCCGCCAGAGATCATCTCGCGCTCGTGCCCGAGCAGATATTTGGCGACGTCCCACCCGCGGTTCAGCGCGCCGACGATCTGGTCCTTGGGAACGGCGACATCGTCGAAAAACGTCTCGCAGAACGGCGAGTTGCCGCTGATCAACAGGATCGGCTTGGTCGAGACGCCCGGCGACTTCATGTCGAACAACAGGAAGCTGATGCCCTGATATTTGTTCGTCTTGTCGGTGCGGACGAGGCAGAAGATCCAGTCGGCTTTGTCGGCATAGCTCGTCCAGATCTTCTGGCCGTTGACGACCCAGTGATCGCCCTTGTCCTCGCCGAAAGTCTGCAGGCTGACGAGGTCCGATCCCGAGCCCGGTTCCGAATAGCCCTGGCACCAGCGGATTTCGCCGCGCGCGATCTGACCAAGATAATGGACTTTTTGCTCCTCGGTGCCAAACTTGAGCAGCGCCGGCCCGAGCATCCAGATGCCGAAGCTCGACAGCGGCGAGCGGCAACGCAGCCTGGCCATTTCCTCGCGCAGGATCTTGGTCTCGGCCGGGTCGAGCCCGCCGCCGCCGTAAGCCTTGGGCCAGTCGGGCACCGTCCAGCCGCGCGCCGCCATCACGTCGAGCCACTGCTTTTGCGCCGGGCTGCTGAAGGTCGCGTTGCGGCCGCCCCAGCAGGCATCTTCTTCGCTGCGCACCGGCTCGCGCATTTCGGACGGGCAATTCGCCTCAAGCCACGCGCGCGTCTCGGCGCGGAATGTGTCCAGATCGTCCATTGCGGCTCTCCCAACCAGCGTTGGACCCGTGCTAGGTCGGGTTTACGTTAACGGCAAGTCACATATTGTCGGCCTCGCCGATTCACGCGCTGCACCGCGCGGACGTTCGGGGTGACACGATCATGTCGACGTGCTTGCATAGGCGGTGGGGCCGGAAAGGCGGTGGGCCCGGCAGGATTCGAACCCGCAACCTAGCCGTTATGAGCGGCCTGCTCTACCATTGAGCTACAGGCCCCGCAGCGATACCTAACGCAGCGGCGCGCGCGCGCCAAGATCAGCGTGCATGCCCGACAGCGGCCGCCACGACCGGCAGCGTCAAAGCGAAACGATCGGGATGGATCGTCAGTTTTCCGCCATGTTGCGCCGCCAGCCGCGCGACAAGACGCAAGGTGAACCCGAGCCCAAGCAGCGGCGCATCGGGCCATTCGCCATCGGGGCCGTAATCGGGATCAAGCAAGCGGCGATCGTCGACGCCGTTCAGTGCCGAAGGACGCGTCACTGTCAGCACGATGCCCCCTGCCGCGTCGCGCAGATCGACCGCGACGGCTTCTCCCGCGATCGCCACGCCCGCCGACGCCGAGACGAGCCGCGCGATCATCCGTTCGGCCATCGCCGCGCCCGTCGCCAGTGGTGCAAGTGTCGGCGCGACGGTCTCGACGATATGGACGCCGCGTGCCTCGGAGGCGGCCCGCTGCGCCGCAACGACGCCGGCGACGAGCACGGACGGATCGATGCCGTCGCCCTCGTCGGCCGACAGCCGCCCGCCGTCGAGACGTGCGGCGGTATCGAGATCGTCGATCATCGCAACGAGCCGATTGGCTTCGGCTATGATCGACAGCGCATGATCGCGATAGGCGTGGGCGGCAGGCCCAAGCATCTGGCGCTCGATCATCTCGGCAAACCCGTGAATCGCGCCCAGCGGCGTGCGCAATTCATGGACGAGCTGACGGAGCGAATCTGGCGCAAGGCCAGTGATCGCCTCGCCGCTGTCGGCGCGTTCGCCGGGGAGCGGACGACGAGCCTGACCGCGATATCCCGTGAAGCGCCCATCGGCGGGGTTGAACAGCGGAAGCCCCGAGATGAGCCACGCGCCCGATGCGGCGCCCTCGCCGCCGACCGACAGCCGCGCATCGTTGAACGGCGCGCGCCGCCGCCACGCGCCCGCGACCCCGCCATCGACGCCAGCTTCGCCCATCGCTGCGGCGCGCGCGATGGTCGCACCGATCAGCGCCTCGCGCGGCGCACCCTCGACCCAGTCGATCACGCCCTCGCCATCGGTTTCGAACGCGAAGCGTTCGGCGCGCGTAGCCGGTTCGGGATCGGCGGCAATAAACGGCGTCCGCGCGCGATACGCTTCGATCCGTTCCACCAGATCGCGGATCTGCGTGGTGCCCTCGCTCGCGACCGCGATCTCGCGCGGTGGCAGCGCAAGATCGCCGGGTGCAAACCGGTCGAGCAGCCGCAGCGTTGCGGGCGACAGGTCGCGCCGGTTGCGCAGGATGTTGCGTGACGCAGGCGGCATCGTCGGGATGACGCTTGCCCATTGCGCATCGTCGAGCCTGGCGGCCGTCAGAAACGGCGCGGCGACGACCGGCGCATCGGCGGCGAACAGCGCGACGATCGCGGGGTCGCTGCTCCGCCCGGCAAGGCTCGCCGCTGCCATGCGCCGCTCGGGAAGTGGCACATCGGCGCGCAATTCGCCCGCGCGCGAAAAGGCCAGCGACCGGTCGTCGGCCCCAAGGCGCGCGCCTGCCTGCGCAAGGATGTCGACGATCTGCCGCCACGCCGCTGCACGCGATGCGAGGTCGCCGTTGCCCAGCGTCAGCGCCGTGGCGAGCATCGCTTCGAATCGTCCCGACATGGCGCGGCTTGGGCTTCCAGGGCCGGTCCGCCCACTGCGGACCACAGCCTCTGATGGCCGGGTGGCGAGTCCGCCGCAAGCGCTCAAAACGAGACGTCGCAAGCTGGGACAGTCGTGTCAGCAGGGCGTTACTTTATTATGTTGTAGCGTTCGAACGCGACATGTTCATAATGCTTTCGCAATGAGCCGGATCGCCGACCCGATCGATCGCCAGATCCTGCGCGAGCTGCAGGACGACGGACGAATGACCAACGTCGAACTCGCGCAGCGCGTGGGGCTGACCGCGCCGCCGTGCCTGCGCCGCGTGCGCACGCTCGAAGAGAATGGTACGATCCTTGGCTATCACGCCGCGCTCGATTCCGAGCAACTCGGCTATGGTGTGATGGTGTTCGCAATGGTCAGCCTGAAAAGCCAGGCCGAGGCCGATCTCGTCGCGTTCGAGCGTCACGTCGAGTCGCTGCCGCAAGTGCGCGAGTGTCACATGCTCAACGGCGAAATCGACTTCATCCTGAAGGTCGTTGCGCACGACCTGCCCGCGTTTCAGCGTTTCCTGACGACAAGGTTGACGCCCGCGCCCAATGTCGCGAGCGTCAAGACGTCGCTGACGATCCGGACGTCCAAGGCGTTACCAGGGGTTCCGGTCGATTGAATGGCGTCACCCGGCACAGGCCGGAGAGGCGCACGTCATGCGCCGGTTTGCTGATCGAGATACAGCATCCAGAATGCCGCAAGCTCGGCACGCGGCCCCTTGACTGCGGTGAACGCCGACCGGGCGCCCGCCTTGTCGCCGGACCGGGCAAGCGCGATGCCCAGTCGTGTGTTGACGATGTCGGCGTCGATGCCGCCCTTTGTCAGCGCCAAGCGGTAAAGCGCCGCGGCTTTGGCGTCGTCGCCATAGCCGAGATAGGCATCCCCCGTGCCGACCGCGCTGCGTGCATTGCCCGACGCCATGGCCGACCGCTCGAGCCCGGCGAGCGACGCGCGGTCACTGGTGATCTTTGCGGCGGCCGAGGTGCGAATCTCGGTGAGCGGACGGCTCGTCGCCGGAACCTTGCCGGTCGTAAACGCCTCGTCGACGACCGATTTTGCTTCGCCCGGCAAGCCGCGTTCGCTCGCGAGTGCTGCATATTCGAAATAATCGCGTTCACCCGCGACGCTCTTCGTCAGCCGCATCAGCCGGTAGAGATCGAGCGAGGTCTGCGGATCGAGCGTCTTGCCGTCGCGATAGAGCACGAGCGCGCTGCGCCAGTTCTCGGGTTTTGGATAAGCGCGGACCAGCGCGACCGAATAGTTGACTGCTTGCTGCGACAGTTTGGCGTTGTACGCGGCACCGAGCAGCCGCGCGTACCAATCCTCGGGAACCGTCTGATTGGCGGCCTTTTGCGCGGCGATCGCCTGGTCGCCGAAGGCGAGCCCAGCGGCGAACTGGCGCTGCTTGAACTGTGCGTCGGCCGCCATGATCAGCAGTTCTGGCGGCTTGTAGCCCAGCCGGATCGCCTCGTTCAGGTACGTCGCGGTCTTTACGTAATCGCGCTTGAAATAAGCCTGGCTGCCCAGCTGATAATTGACCTGTGCGGCGAGCGCCGTCGGTGCGCCGCCGCTTGCGAGCATCGCTTCGAGCGCGGCGTTCTGCGCGGGCGCGTCACTCGTCCCCGTCGCGATCTGGTAGGCGAATTGCGCCGCGATGAACTTGTCGTCGGGCGTCGTAGCGGCCGCCTGGGCTGCGCCGAGCTTGCTCGCCGCGTCAGGCCAGTTTTTCGCGACTACCGCTGCCTGCAACGGTCCGGCCGCCGCGCGGAACGGCTTCGAGAGATTGACCTGTGGTGCCGCAGGGGCCGCCGCCGCCGGCTTCTCGCGCGCAATCGCAGGCGCGGCCGCGAGGCCAAGGGCGAGCACCGCGCCGAGCGCGACCGTCGATACCGTCTTCACATCCATACTCCTGTCGAGCCCTGCGACAACGCGTCGCGGTCGTCTGCGATCCTCGATTAAAGCGGTCGGCGAGTAAGGACAAGCGGCGGTGACGCGCGCACGGCGCACAGTTCGCGTGACAAGCATTCACACTGTGAGTGCAGTCGTTCATCGTGCAGAAAGCTTGCGGCGCGCTTCCTAACATCGAAGCGTGACTTCGTGCCGGGCAATCAAGCGTGGCAAGCGACGCGCAACGAAAGAGGTCACTATGAGGCATTATACGATCGCCCTTGCCATTATCCTTCTTACAGCGGGCGCGGCCAATGCTGCCAACTCCAGCGCTCCCATGACCGTTCGGCCCGCGTCGCCCGCTGCGCGTACGGCACCCGCCGCCAAGCCAGCCATGGCCCCAGCACGACCCGCTTCAGCGCAGCACCCGATGGCACCGACGATGGCGGCAAAGCCTGCATCCCGCGCAGCGCGCGCCGCAGATGCGCCCCGCGCTGCGGCTTCCCCGAGGCGAACGGCTACGGCGACCGGGCGCATGGTCACGACGCGGACTTCGACGGGCAAGACGATCACTTATAATTGTTCGCTCGCTGGCAACGCGACCAAGGCCGCCTGCAAGTAACGCGAGGCCGAAGCTGCCAACCGGTGTTTGTCCGCACGGGGTGGAACACTGTGCGCGCGCGCGCTAGGACGGCTGTCACTCAACCGTCACTGAAAGCGCGCGCTGCATGAGCGACGACATCGTCATCGCCGATCCATCCGATATTTCGCCGATCAGCATCGTCGACGAGATGAAGTCGAGCTATCTCGACTATGCGATGTCGGTCATCGTCGCGCGTGCGTTGCCCGACGTCCGCGACGGGTTGAAGCCGGTTCACCGCCGCATCCTGTGGGCGAGCCAGGAGGGCGGCTTCGTCGCCGGGCGCGCCTATCGCAAATGCGCCAAGATCGTCGGCGACGTGATGGGCAATTATCACCCGCACGGCGACAGCGCGATCTATGAAGCGCTCGTGCGCATGGCGCAGGACTGGTCGCTGCGCGTGCCGCTCGTCGACGGGCAGGGCAACTTCGGGTCGATGGACCCCGACCCCGCAGCATCGATGCGCTATACCGAGGCGCGGCTGGCGAAGGCGGCGAACTTCCTGCTCGCCGACAGCGACAAGGACACCGTCGACTTTCAGCCCAATTATGACGGCAGCCGCGAAGAGCCGTCGGTCTTGCCCGCGCGGTTTCCCAACCTGCTCGTCAACGGCGGCGGCGGGATCGCGGTCGGGATGGCGACCAACATCCCGCCGCACAATCTGGGCGAGGTCATCGATGCGTGCTTCGCCTTCATGGACGACGGCGCGATCAGTGCGGAACAGCTTGCCGAAATCATTCCCGCGCCCGATTTCCCGACCGGCGGGCTGATCCTCGGCACCGTCGGCGCGAAATCGGCCTATGCGACGGGACGCGGGTCGATCCTCGTCCGCTCGCGCCACATCGTCGAGGAAGGGCGCGGCGACCGGCGCAGCATCGTGCTGACCGAAATTCCGTTCCAGCTCGGCAAGAACGGCCTCGTCGAAAAAATCTCGGAGGCGGTCAAGGACAAGCGCATCGAAGGCGTCGCCGACATGCGCGACGAATCGAACCGGTTCGGCGTGCGCATCGTGATGGACCTGAAACGCGACGCCAGCGTCGACGTCGTCCTCAACCAATTGTGGCGACACACCCCGGCGCAATCGAGTTTCCCCGCCAACATGCTCGCGATCCGCGGCGGACGTCCCGAAACGCTGACGCTGCGCGACATGATCGAGGCGTTCGTCAAGTTTCGCGAAGACGTCATCACGCGGCGCTCGAAATTCGAACTCGCGCGCGCGCGCGAACGCGCGCACCTGTTGCTCGGCCTCGTCGTGGCGGTCGCCAATGTCGACGAGGTGGTGAAGATCATCCGCGGCTCGGCAAGCCCCGCCGCCGCGCGCGACGAGCTGATGGCGCGCGAATGGCCGATCGGCGAGATCCTGCCGTACATCCAGCTGGTCGAGGCGATCGAGCCGCAGGCGGGGGCGACCGTCTACACACTGTCCGACGCGCAGACGCGCGCGATCCTCGACCTGCGCCTGGCACGGCTGACCGCTTTGGGACGCGAGGAGCTCGGCGACGAGCTGCGCACGCTGGCCGGGAGCATCGGCGAACTGCTCGCGATCCTCGCCGACCGGGTGAAGCTCTACGCCGTCATGCGCGAGGAACTGCAGGCGGTGCGCGACGAATTCGCGACCCCGCGCAAGTCGGAGATCGTCGCCGCGGCGGACGGGATCGACGACGAGGCGCTGATCGAGCGCGAGGAGATGGTCGTGACCGTCACGCTCGACGGTTACATCAAGCGCACCAACCTCGCCGTGTTCCGCGCACAGAAGCGCGGCGGAAAGGGTCGCGCAGGGATGGCGACCAAGGACGAGGATGCGATCACGCAATTGTTCGTGACGAGCACGCATACGCCGGTGCTGTTCTTTTCGACCGCCGGCAAAGCCTATCGCATGAAAGTGTGGCGGCTGCCCGAGGGCGGACCCGCAACGCGCGGGCGCCCGATGATCAATCTGCTGCCGCTCGCCAAGGGCGAGACGATCTCGGCGGTGCTGCCGCTTCCCGAGGACGTGTCGACCTGGGGACAGCTCAACGTGATGTTCGCGACCGCACGCGGGCTCGTCCGGCGCAACGCGATGGACGCCTTTGCCAATGTGCCGACCGCAGGCAAGATCGCGATGCGCTTCGACGAAGAGAGTCTCGACCGGCTGATCGGCGTCGCGCTGCTCACCGAAGACGACGACGTGCTGCTGGCGACGCGGCAGGGCAAGGCGATCCGCTTCATGGCGAGCGACGTGCGCGAATTTCAGAGCCGCACGTCGGCGGGCGTGCGCGGCATGTCGCTGAAGGGAGACGACGAGGTGATCTCGCTTTCGATCCTTCACCGCTCGGGCGCGACGCAGGACGAGCGCGATGCCTATCTGCGCGCTGCCGCCTGGAAGGACAACGACAATGCGCCGACGCTCGATACCGAGCGCATCGCCGAGCTCGCCGCACGCGAACAGTTCATCCTGACCGTCTGCGCCAACGGTTATGGCAAACGCTCGTCGGCATATGAATATCGCCGCACGGGGCGCGGCGGACAAGGCATCGGCAACATCGATAATATCGCGCGCAACGGCCCTGTCGTTGCGAGCTTCCCGGTCGGGGATGGCCAGCAGTTGATGCTCGTCACCGATCAGGCGAAACTGATCCGCATGACGACCGGCGACCTGCGCGTGATCGGGCGCAACTCGGCCGGCGTGCGCCTGTTCGACGTCGCCGCCGGCGAACATGTCGTGGCGGCGGCACGCATCGAGGAAAGCGAGGAAGAGGCCGAGATCGTGGTCGATGTCGCGCCGCCGGAGCTGGCTGCCGACGAGGGTGCGGAAATCGGTGACGATCTGGCGGACGGGAGCGAATATTTGCCCGGAACCGACGAATGAAGCCAGGGGCGAGCAATCGCGTCCTCGTCATCGCGCTTGCCGCCAACCTCGGCATCGCCGTCGCCAAATTCGTCGCGGCCGCGATCACGGGGTCGTCGGCGATGCTGACCGAAGGGGTACATAGTCTCGTCGATTCAACCAACCAGCTGTTGCTGATTTACGGGCAGAAGCGCGCGGCGAAGCCTGCCGATGCGCTCCACCCGTTCGGATACGGGCGCGAACTATATTTCTGGAGCTTCGTGGTCGCGCTGCTGGTGTTCGCGCTCGGCGCGGGCGTGTCGGTTTACGAAGGAATCCTGCATATCCTTGCACCCGAACAGGCGACCTCGCCATTGATCGGTTACATCGTTCTCGCGGTCGCCTTTGCGCTCGAGGGCGGATCGACCTTCGCCGCGTTTCGCGAGTTCGACGCGGCGCGCGGCGGCAAGTCGTGGCTGCGCGCGTTGATCGAAACGAAGGATGCGACGACCGTCATCGTCCTGCTCGAGAACGGCGCGGCGATGGCGGGCATCGTGATCGCCGCCGTCGGGCTCGGTATCAGCCAGTTGACCGACAATCCCCGTTGGGACGGGATCGCCTCGGTGCTGATCGGCGTGCTGCTTGCCGTCGTCGCGATGTTCCTCGCCCGCGAGGCCAAGGGGCTGCTGATCGGCGAGGCGGCCGACCCCGCGATAGTCGACGGCCTGCGGCGTGCGGCAACGCGCCCAGGCGTGACGGGGATCGGGCAGATCATCACCATCCACAATGCGCCGACGCAGATCGCCGCCGCGATGAACGTCGATTTCGACAACCGGTTGAGCGCGGGCGACGTCGAACGGCTGGTCGCCGAGATCGAGGCCGCCGTGCACGCCGAATTCCCAAGCGTCGTCCGCGTTTATGTGCGACCGCACGAAAATGCAGGGGCCGCCATGGGGACCGCGCGGGGGCTCGCCGTTTCGCGGTCGTACGCGGATCAGACCTTGGCTTTCAGGCTCGGCGCAACGTCGAACCCGTGCTTTTCGAGCCCCGCAACGATCTTGCCCGCTCCTTCGAGGTCGCCCCAGAACATCGGCCCGCCGCGATAGACCGGCCAGCCATAGCCATAGATCCAGACGACATCGATGTCGGAGGCACGCTGCGCCTTGCCCTCCTCGAGGATGCGATACCCTTCGTTGACCAACGGGTAGAGCGTGCGTTCGATGATCTCGTCGTCGGTGATGGTGCGCTTCGGCAGGTTGGACTTCGCCGCAAAGTCGTCGATGATCGCCTGCGTCTCGGGACTGGGCGACGGGTTTCGGCGCTCGTCGTAATCGTAAAATCCTTTGCCCGTCTTCTGCCCCCAGCGACCGACGGCGGCCAGCGCGTCGCGAATATTCTCGATGCGCGTGGGATCGCGGTGCCAGCCGATATCGACGCCGGCGAGGTCGCTCATCTGGAACGGGCCCATCGGCATGCCGAAATCGACGTGGACCTTGTCGATCTGCTGCGGCGTCGCGCCTTCCATCAACAGCTTCATCGCCTCGACCTGGCGCGGCATCAGCATCCGGTTGCCGATGAAGCCGTGGCATACGCCCGCGACGACCGCGACCTTGCCGATCGTCTTGGCGAGCCCCATCGCCGTCAGCAGCGCATCGGGCGCGGTCTTGTCGCCGCGCACGACTTCGAGCAGTTTCATGACATTGGCGGGCGAGAAGAAATGCATGCCCAGCACGTCCTGCGGACGGCCTGTCGACGCCGCGATCTCGTCGATGTCAAGGTAGGAGGTGTTCGACGCAAGGATCGCGCCGGGCTTGCAGAGGGTATCGAGCCGCCCGAAGATATCCTTCTTGACCGACATCTCCTCATACACGGCTTCGATCACGAGGTCGCAATCGGCGAGCGCCGACAGGTCGAGCGCCGGGGTCAGCAGGCCCATCGCGCCTTCGACCTGTTCGGGCTTCAGCCGACCCTTGGCGGCGCTCGCCTCGTAACTCTTGCGCATGATGCCGGTGCCCTTGTCGAGCGCGTCCTGCTTCATCTCGACGATTGTCACGGGAATTCCGGCCGACAGGAAATTCATGCTGATCCCGCCGCCCATCGTACCGGCTCCGATGACGCCGACACGTCTGATCGGGCGCGGCTCAACGTCCCGGCCGATGCCGTCGATCTTGGCCGCCTGGCGTTCGGCGAAAAACAGATGCTGCTGCGCGCGCGCCTGGCTGCCGCGCATCAGTTTCATGAACTCGGTGTGTTCGAACGCGATTCCTTCGGCAAAAGGCAGGCGCGTCGCCGCCTCGACACAGGCGATGTTGGCGGCAGGCGCGTCGAAGCCGCGAAATTTCCTCGCGTTGGCCGTGGCATAGGCATCGATTGCCGCGACATCGCCCTTGACCGGCAGGTCGCGCGTGACGCGCGGTCCCTTGACGATGCAACTTTGCGCAAACGCGATCGCGTCTGCGGCAAGGCTGTCCTCGCCTGCGATCGCGTCGATCAGCCCGGCGTCGAGCGCACGCCTGGCCGACACCGGCGCGCCGCCCGCGCACATTTCGACCGCAAGCTCGACACCCGCCAGGCGCGGCAGGCGCTGCGTACCGCCCGCGCCGGGGAGCAACCCGAGCTTGACCTCGGGCGTGCCGATCTTCGCGCTCGGCACCGCGATCCGGTAGTGGCAGCCGAGCGTCACTTCGCATCCGCCGCCCAGCGCGGTGCCGTGGATCGCGGCGATTACGGGTTTGGCGCTCGCTTCAATCGCGTCGATCACCGTGCCCAGAAACGGTTCGACCGGCGGCTTGGTGAATTCGGTGATGTCGGCCCCCGCGAAGAAGGTGCGCCCGTCGCAACGGATGACGACCGCCTTGACCGCATCGTTGTCGCGTGCCTGCTCGATCCCCGCCATCAGCCCCTGCCGCACCGCTGCGCCCAGCGCGTTCACCGGCGGATTGTCGGAGATGATCACCAGGACGTCGTCGTGCAGTTCGGTGCGGATGGGTGAGGTCGTCATGCTAAATGTTCTTTCTGCTTTTTTTCGTCAGGACATGAGCGCGCTGTAGATCATCGTCTTCAGTTCGCGGCGGATGGGGTAGGCGTTCGACGGCATCAGCTGCGTCATGAACACCATCGTGATCCGGTCGACGGGATCGACCCAAAAAGCGGTCGAAAACATTCCACCCCAGCCGAACTCGCCGGCGTTGCCGGGGATGAGCATCGGTTTCAGCACCGTCGAGAAGCCCAGGCCGAAGCCCACCCCTTCGTAATCGGCTTCGCTGAACAGGCTCCGCGACCAATGCGCGAGGTCACCGCCGCCGGGCAGGTGGTTGGCCATCATCAGCGCAACGGTGTGCGGCGCGAGAATCCGGCTTCCCTCGAACGCGCCACGGTTAAGCAGCATGCGCGCGAAGCGGTGATAGTCGCCGAGCGTGGAGGTGAGCCCGCCGCCGCCTGAATAATAGCCGGGCGTCCGGCCCCACGCGGTCGTCGCGCCGGCGTCATAGAGTTTGGTGCCTTTCTCCGCGTCGATCACGTGGCAGTCGGGTACGCGGTCGATCTTGTCGGCGGGCACGTCGAACTGCGTATCGTTCATGTCGAGCGGCCCGAAGATGTGCTCGGCGAAATAGGTGGCGAGCGACGTGCCCGCGACCCGTTCGACAACCGCGCCAAGAATGTCGGTCGCGACCGAATAATTCCACGCCGTGCCGGGATCGAACTCGAGCGGCAGGTTGGCGACCTCCCTCACGAACGTGTCGATCGGCCCCGCGTCGAAGCGTTCGAACCCGATCCGGCGATAGGCCGCGTCGATGTTGCTGCGCTCCTGAAAGCTGTAGGTCAGGCCGGAGGTATGCCGCAGCAGGTCGATCATCCGGATCGGCGTCGCGGGCGGGCGCGTGACGAAGGGGGTCGAGCCGCCACCGCTGACGAAGACGCCGGTCTGCGCGAACTCGGGGAGGTATTTTGCGATTGGGTCGCCGAGCGCGACGCGGCCCTGCTCGACCAGTTGCATGAACGCGACCGACGTCACCGGCTTGGTCATCGACGCGATGCGAAAGATCGCGTCCTCGCGCAGCGGCTCGCCCGGACGCGCATCGCCCATCACGAAACGGTGGACGATGTCGTCGCCCTGCCCGACGAGCAGAGCGGCGTGCGGCAGGCGGCCGCTGGCGATGTATTTGTCGTGCACCAGCGCGTCGATGCGCGCGAGGCGAGCGGCGTCGAACCTCAAGCCGCGATCTCCGCGATCACGGCCTCGGCGCGCGCGAACAGCGCGGGGTCGATCCTCAGCCCGCTCGCGCGCGCATTGTCGCTGACCTGATCGGGGCGACTGGCGCCGATGATCGCGGCGGCGACATTGGGCTCGCGCAGCACCCAGGCGAGCGCGAATTGCGCCATCGTGCAACCCGCCTCATCGGCGATCGGGCGAAGCTGCTCGACACCCGCGAGCACCTGCGGTTGCATCAGCCGGTTGATAAAGCCGTTCATCTTGTCGTTCGTCGCGCGGCTTCCGGCGGGTGGCGGCGCGCCGGGCTTGTACTTGCCCGTCAGGACTCCTTGCGCGAGTGGCGACCAGACGATCTGCGAAATGCCGTTCGCGGCGCAGAGCGGGATCACCTCGGCCTCGGGCGCGCGCCACAGCATCGAATATTGCGGCTGCGACGAGACGAACTTTACGCTGCCCGCAACCGCGAGCGCGGCGTCGATCTGCGCGACCGGCCATTCGGAAAAGCCGATGGCGCGCGCCTTGCCCGATCGCACGACTTCACTCAGCGCGTGCATCGTCTCCTCGATCGGCGTGTCGGGGTCGTGGCGGTGGCATTGGTAGAGGTCGATATAGTCGGTCTTGAGCCGCATCAGGCTCGCGTCGATCTGTTTGGCGATCTGCCCTGCCGACAGGCCCTTGTCGGTGTCGGTCATCGGAAAGAACAGCTTGGTCGCAAGCACATAGCTGTCGCGCCGCCGCCCCGCCAGCGCCTGCCCGAGAAACGTCTCGGCCGCGCCGCGTCCATAGATGTTTGCGGTGTCGATGAAATTGATCCCTTCGTCGAACGCGCGGTCGATGCACGCGCGCGCTGCATCGGCCTCGACCCCGACGCCGAAGGTGAGCCAGCTGCCGAGGCAGATTTCCGAGACCGCGATACTCGAATCGCCCAGTTGACGCGTCTTCATGCTGCCGTTTTCCCTGTTTCTTGCCGTGTGACGGGGTGCGAAGTCGACAGTCCGCCATCGACGACGATCGCCTGTCCGTTGACATAGCTCGACGCGTCGGAGGCGAGAAATAGTGCGACCTCGGCGACTTCCTCGGGCTGGCCTGCGCGGCGCAGCGGGTTGAGCCGCCCAACGCGGTCCATGACGCCTTTCTCGCGCGCATAGACGAACGCGCGCTCGGTCATCCCGCTTTCGACGAGCCCCGGGCAGATTGCGTTGACGCGCACGCCGGTGCCCGACAATTGCTGCGCGCCGGTCTGGACGAGGTTGATGACGCCGGCCTTCGACGCCGAATAGGCCGGACCGCCCGCGCCCGAGCGCAACCCCGCGACGCTCGCGGTGCAGACGAGACTCCCGGCGTTCCCCGCCGCCATCATCGCGCGCCCGGCGTGCTTGATCATCAGGAATGGCCCGATCAGGTTGACGCGCAGGATTTCGGCCCAGTCCTCGGCAGACTGGTCGAAGATGCCCGGCAGGCCCCCCGATATCCCGGCATTGGCATAGGCGACGTCGAGCCGTCCGAACCGGTCGTGCGCGGCCGCGACCATCGCCTCGACATCGGCTTCGCGCCCTGCGTCGATGCGCATGGCAAAGGCCGCTTCGCCTATGTCGGCTGCGGTCGCCTCCGCGCCCTCGCTGACGTCGCCGAGCACGACGCGCGCGCCCTGCGCGGCGAACAGCTTTGCGGTCGCGCGTCCGATCCCCGACCCCGCGCCCGTGACGATCGCGACCTTGCCTGCCAGCCTCATGCGCCTGCCTTTTGTGCAAAATGCCATGCCTGTTCGGCGAGGCGGGGAACGCGTTTCGCCATTTCGGCGGCATGCGGCGACGACGCGGTGCCGTCGATCGCACGCTTCTTGATGCCCTGGACGATCGACGTCAGGCGGAACAGCCCGAACGCGAAATACCAGTTCAAGTCGGGCACGCCCGCCCGCCCCGTCGCCGCGCAATAACGCGCGACCAACTCGTCGATCGTCGGGATGCCGGTGTCTGGTCCCGACAGGCCGAGCACACCCGAGCGACCTTCGGGTTCGGTGACCCAGTTCATCATGAAGTACGACAGGTCGGCGAGCGGATCACCCGTCGTCGACAATTCCCAGTCGAGCACCGCCAGCACCTGGGGGCCATCGGGCGCAAAGATCAGGTTGTCGATCCGATAGTCGCCGTGGACGATCGTCGTGCGGTCCTGTTCGGGCAAGGTGCGCGGCAGCCACTCGATCAGCTGCTCCATTTCCTCGAGCCGTTCGGTCTCCGATCCGCGATATTGCTTGGTCCAGCGCCCGACCTGGCGCGCGAAATAATTGCCGGGCTTTCCGTAGTCGATCAGGCCCGACGTCGTCAGGTCGACGTTGTGGAGCGCGGCAAGCGTGTCGATCATCGCATGATAGGTCGCGGTGCGCTCGTCCGGGCGCAACCCGGGCAGCCCGCCGTCCCACAGCGTGCGTCCCTCGACCATTCCCATCACGTAGAACATCGCGCCGATCACGCTGTCGTCGGTGCACAGGCCATAGGGGCGAGCGACGGGAAAGCCGGTCGGATGTAGCCCCGCGATGACGGCATATTCGCGGTCGACCGCATGCGCGCTCGGCAGGAGCGTGCCGAACGGCTTTCGCCGCAACACATAGCTCCCCGACGGGGCGTCGAGCCGGTAGGTCGGGTTCGACTGGCCACCCGCGAACTTGGCGACCGAAACCGGACCTCGAAAGCCTTCGACCGTGGCTTCGAGCCATGCGGTGAGGCGGCGCTCGTCGAGCCGATCGGCACCCTCCGGCGCGACCGTCCCGGTGAAGGCCGTCGTGGGTGTCAAAAAACCACCACCGTGCGCACCGAGTCGCCTGCGCGCAGGTCGTCGAAAGCTTCGTTGATCGCCCCCAGCGGCACGCGCTTGGCGATGATCGTGTCGAGGTCGAGCAGCCCGCGCAGATAAAAATCGACCAGCCGAGGGATATCGACCGGAAAGCGGTTGCCGCCCATCAGCGCACCCTGCAGCTTCTTGCCCGACAGAAGGTCGATCGCCCCCAACCCGACCTTGTGCGCGAGCGGCATCATGCCGAGGATGGTCGCGGTGCCGCCGCGCTTCAGGCTGGCGACGGCAAGCTCACCCGAGGCGGGACGCCCGACCGCTTCGATGGCGTGGTCGACTCCGCCACGCGTCAGCGCGACGACCTGCCTGCCTGCATCGTCGGACAGTGCATCGACAGCGTCGGTCGCGCCGAGCTTCACCGCGAGTTCGCGCTTTTCTGCGACCGGGTCGCACGCGATGATGCGCCCGGCGCCGGCGATCTTTGCCGCATTCACCGCCGCGAGCCCGACCCCGCCGCATCCGACGATGCACACCGTTTCGCCCGGCGACACGTCGGCTGCGTGCCAGACGGCTCCCGCGCCGGTCACCACGGCGCATCCGAGGATCGCCGCGCGATCGAGCGGCATGTCGCGGTCGATGCGCACGCAGGCATGCTCGTGGACCAGCATCGTCTCGGCGTACGCCGACAGGTTCAGCATCTGCGCGATCGGCGCGCCATCGGCGCGTGTCAGGCGCGGCGGCGCGCTCTTTGCACGGCGCGTATCCCCGCCCAGGCACAGCGACAGCCGCCCGGTCACGCAGAACTCGCATTGCCCGCAATAGGCCGACAGGCAGGTGACGACATGGTCGCCGACCGCGATCGTGCGCACCTCGCTCCCCACCGCCTCGACGACGCCTGCCGCTTCATGCCCCGGAATGCATGGCATGACGTGCGGGTAGACGCCATCGACGAAGTGCAGATCGCTCCGGCACACTCCGCACGCAACGGTGCGGATGCGCACCTCGTGCGGCGCACAGTCGCCGACCGTCACGTCGTCGACCGCGAGCGGCGTGTTCGCCGCGCTGAGGATCGCGGCTTTCATCGCCTAGGCCGCATATTTCCCGAACTCGATCCGCGCGATGCTTCGGTTGTGCACTTCGTCGGGCCCGTCGGCGAGGCGCAGCGTACGCTGCCCGGCATAGGCATAGGCCAGCCCCGGATCGGTCGTGACGCCGGCGCCGCCCCACGCCTGGATCGCGTCGTCGAGGATGCGTAGTGCCATGCTGGGCGCAGCAACCTTGATCATCGCGATCTCGGCCTGCGCGCCCTTGTTGCCGATCTTGTCCATCATGTCGGCGGCTTTGAGGCACAACAGCCGGTTCATCTCGATTTCGATGCGCGCCTGCGCGACGCGCTGTTCCCAGACGCTGTGTTCGGAAATGCGCTTGCCGAACGCAACGCGTGTCGTCAGACGCCGTACCATTTTTTCGAGCGCGACCTCGGCCACGCCGATCGTGCGCATGCAATGGTGGATGCGCCCGGGGCCCAGACGTCCCTGTGCGATTTCGAACCCGCGCCCCTCACCCAGCAGCATGTTGCTCGCCGGAATGCGCACGTCGTTCAGGCGGATTTCCATATGGCCGTGCGGCGCGTCGTCATAGCCGAATACGGGCAGATGGCGGACGATCTCCACGCCCGGCGCGTCGAGTTCCATCAGCACCATCGACTGCTGCGCATGGCGCTTCGCCTCGAAATCGGTCTTGCCCATGACGATCGCGATCTTGCAGCGCGGATCGCCCGCGCCCGACGACCACCATTTGGTGCCGTTGATGACATACTCGTCGCCGTCTCGGCGGATCGACGTCTCGATGTTGGTCGCGTCGGACGAGGCCACGGCGGGCTCGGTCATCAGGAACGCACTGCGGATGTCGCCTTCCATCAGCGGCTTCAGCCAGCGGTCCTTTTGCGCGCGTGTGCCGTAACGGTGGAACACCTCCATATTGCCCGTATCGGGCGCCGAACAGTTGAAGACTTCTGCCCCCCAGCCGATGCGCCCCATTTCCTCGGCGCACAGTGCATATTCAAGGTTCGACAACCCCGGCCCGTCGAACGCGAAACTGTCGTCAACGGGTATGCGGCCTGCGCTCGGCGGCATGAACAGGTTCCAGATGCCCGCCGCCTTGGCGCGCGCCTTTTCCTCTTCGACGACGGGCAGGATTTTCCAGCGTTCGCCCTCGGCCTGTTGCGCGTGATAGTCGTGATCGCGCGGAAAGACGTGCTGCGCCATGTGATCGCGCACCCGGTCGCGCCAGTAACGCTGGCGCTCGGTCAGGTCGAAATCCATGTGCTCGCGCCTCTCCGATTGACGTTTGCGTAAAGCCTATGCCGCGCGGCGATAGCGCTTGCCTAGCCCTTTTCTGCCGACGCTACGGCAGGGCCGCACCGCCATGGCTATGCTCCGCTCTCTCACAGCTTCCGACCGATCAGCTCCTTCATGATTTCGTTGGTGCCGCCGAAGATGCGCGTCACGCGCGCGCCGCGCCACGCGCGGGCGATGGGGTATTCGTTCATATAGCCGGCACCGCCATGGAGCTGGAGGCATTTGTCGACGACTTCCCATTGCAGCTCGGTGTGCCACAGCTTGGCGGCGGCACCCTCTTCGTTGGTCAGTTCGCGGCGCAGGTGGCGGGCGAGCGCCCAGTCGAGGTGCGCCCAGCCGACCTGGAGCTTGGTCTTGAGGTCCGCCAGCACGAAGCGCGTGTTCTGGAAGTCGAGGACGGGCTTGCCGAACGCCTTGCGCTCGCGCGTGAAGTCGACGGTGTCGTCGAACGCACGCTGCGCGGAGGCTTGCGCGGAGACCGCGATCGACAGGCGTTCCTGCGGCAACTCGCTCATCAGATAAACGAAGCCCTTGCCTTCCTCGCCGAGGCAGTTGGTCATCGGTATGCGGACGTCTTCGAAAAAGAGTTCGGACGTGTCGGCTTCGTCCTGCCCGATCTTGTCGAGGTTGCGGCCTCGCTTGAACCCCTCGCGATCGGCTTCAACCAGAACGATCGACACGCCCTTCCACGCCGGGGTGACCTCAGTATCGGTCTTGACGCAGACGAGGACCAGGTCGGCGTTCTGGCCGTTGGTGATATAGGTCTTGCTGCCGTTGACGACGTAATGATTGCCGTCCTTTTTCGCGGTGGTGCGGATAGCCTGGAGGTCCGACCCGACGCCGGGTTCGGTCATCGCGATCGCGGTTACGACCTCGCCCGACACCATCTTGGGGAGCCAGTGGCGCTTTTGCTCCTCGCTGCCATAGCTGACGAGGTAGTTGACGACGATGTCCGACTGGAGCGAGAACCCCGTCGCGACGCGACCGTGATACGCCGATTCCTCGTCGACGATCGCATTATAGCCGAAATCGAGGCCGAGCCCGCCATAGTCTTCCGGAACCGTCGGGCACAGCATGCCCAGCTCGCCCGCGCGCGGCCAGATCGACTTCGGGACGATCTTGTCGTCGGCCCATTGCTTCGCATGGGGCGCGACTTCCTTGAGCATGAACTGGCGGACAGTCTGGCGAAACGCCTCGTGATCCTCGGTATAGGCGGTGCGGGCGAGGGTATCGAGCGACATGGCAGCTTCCTTTACGTGCGCGTAAAGCCTAGGGGTCGTAGATCAGTCCGGCAAGTTGATTGCGCGCTTGAGTTTGAACTACTAGTTTTGGCGCAAGACGGGGATGGACGATGCTCGCTTTAATCGCTGCGGCTGCGGTCGCCGCCGCCGCTCCGGTTGAATATCCCGAGCCGACACCCGCGCTGATTGAAGCCTGTCTCGCCAACGCAGCCAAAACGAAGGAGGTGTCGCGCGTCGATGGGCGATGGAAATATATTTGCGCGGGGAAGCCCGCCGAAACGCTCTGGTATCATCTCGCCGCGCTTAACCAACCGTCATGGGAGCAGGTCGTTGAAGATGGCACATGGCTGTCGCGTGCGTTTCCGCTTGGGGGCTGTTTCATGAAAGTGAAAAACCGCGACGGCAGTCCCGCCTCCGCCGGTCTGTCGTGCACGATCTGGATACCTAGTGCGCGCGGCTAGCTTGATCGCCTCAAGGCGACGTTGAAATATTGTTGCGCGCAGCTAAGGCTCCACTCTGAGGAGAGTCGCTTGGTTGAGTCGTCGCAATCCGCGCCACAGCGTAACCTGCCGCCGCTCTCGCTCCATATCCCAGAGCCCGTCACCCGCCCTGGCGAGGAGGCGGACTTCGCCGGGGTGGAGATACTCGCGGCAGGCGTCACGCCGCGTCCCGACAGTGCCGCCGATGCGGGAACGATGCGCGAACTGGCTTATGGGCTGGTACGCGTGCTCGACGATGCGGGCGCGGCGGTCGGGCCGTGGAACCCGCGGCTGACGCCCGACACGCTGCGCGCGCTGCTGCGCGCGATGGCGCTGACGCGCGCGTTCGACGAGCGGATGTTCCGTGCGCAGCGGCAGGGCAAGACGAGCTTCTATATGAAGTCGACCGGCGAAGAGGCGGTCGCGGTCGCCGCCGCCTTTGCGTTGCAGCGCGACGACATGTGCTTTCCCTCGTATCGCCAGCAGGGAATCCTGATCGCGCGCGACTGGTCGCTGGTCGACATGATGAACCAGATCTACTCGAACCGCGCCGACCGGCTGAAGGGGCGTCAGCTGCCGATCATGTATTCGACGCGCGAGGGGGCGTTCTTTTCGATCAGCGGCAACCTTGCGACGCAATATCCGCAGGCGGTGGGCTGGGCGATGGCGTCGGCGGCAAAGGGCGACACGCGCATCGCGGCGACATGGTGCGGTGAGGGGTCGACGGCCGAGGGCGATTTTCATTCGGCGTGCATGTTTGCCACCGTCTATCGCGCACCGGTCATCATGAATATCGTCAACAACCAATGGGCGATTTCGAGCTTCGCCGGGTTTGCGGGGGGCGAGGCGACGACCTTTGCCGCGCGCGCGGTCGGCTATGGCATCGCCGGGTTGCGCGTCGACGGCAACGATCCGCTGGCGGTCTATGCCGCGACCGCTTGGGCAGCCGAGCGCGCGCGGACCAATCGCGGGCCGACGCTGATCGAACATTTCACCTATCGCGCCGAGGGGCATTCGACCTCGGACGACCCGAGCGCGTATCGCAGCGCGAACGAGGCGACGGCGTGGCCGCTGGGCGACCCGATCGCGCGGCTGAAGGCGCATCTGGTGGCACTCGGCGAATGGGACGACGAACGCCACGCGGCGCAGGACCGCGCGCTCGCCGAACGGGTCAAGGCCGCGCAGAAGGAAGCCGAGACGAACGGCATCCTGGGGCACGGCATGCACCAGCCGTTCGACACGATGTTCGAGGATGTGTTCGAGGAGATGCCGTGGCACCTGACTGAACAGCGCGACCAGATGCGCGCCGAACGTGCTGCGGCAGGCATCTAACATGCCGCGCATGAACATGATCGAGGCGATCAATTCGGCGATGGACGTGTGCCTAGACACCGACCCTGACGTGATCGTGCTGGGCGAGGACATCGGCTATTTCGGCGGCGTGTTCCGTGCGACCGCAGGGCTTCAGGCCAAGCACGGCAAGCGCCGCGTGTTCGACACGCCGATCAGCGAGTGCGGGATCGTCGGCGTCGCGGTCGGGATGGCGGCGTACGGCCTGCGCCCGGTCCCCGAAATCCAGTTCGCCGACTATATCTACCCCGCGCTCGACCAATTGGTGAGCGAGGCGGCACGGCTGCGCTATCGCTCGGCGGGCGAATTTCCTATGCCGATCACGGTGCGCTCACCGTTCGGCGGCGGCATCTTCGGCGGGCAGACGCACTCGCAGTCGCCCGAAGGGATTTTCACGCACGTCGCGGGGCTGAAGACGGTGATCCCGTCGAACCCCTACGACGCGAAGGGGCTGCTGATCGCGGCGATCGAGGACAACGACCCCGTCATCTTCTTCGAACCCAAGCGCATCTATAACGGTCCGTTCGACGGGCATTACGACCGCCCGGTACAACCCTGGTCGAAGGTCGAGACGCCCGACGTTCCGCAAGGGCATTACACCGTCCCGCTTGGCAAGGCGGCCGTGGTGCGCGAGGGGAGCGATGTGACCGTGCTCGCCTATGGCACGATGGTGCATGTCACGTTGGGCACGGTGAACGAGAAGGGTATCGACGCCGAGGTGATCGACCTGCGCACGCTGATGCCGCTCGACATCGAAACGATCGAGGCGAGCGTGCGCAAGACCGGGCGGTGCGTCGTGGTGCACGAGGCGACGCGAACCGGCGGCTTCGGTGCCGAGCTGGCCGCGCTGGTTCAGGAACGCTGCTTCTACCACCTCGAGGCACCGGTGCAGCGCGTGACGGGGTTCGACACCCCCTATCCCCACAGCCTCGAATGGGCGTATTTTCCCGGGCCGGTACGCATTGCCACCGCGCTCGATGCGGTGATGAAGGACTGACCGTGGCGAAATTCAACTTCCGCCTGCCCGACATCGGCGAAGGGATTGCCGAGGCCGAGATCATCGCGTGGCATGTCGCGGTCGGCGACCGGATCGAGGAGGACGCCAACCTCGCCGATATGATGACCGACAAGGCGACGGTCGAAATGGAATCGCCTGTGTCGGGGGTTGTCGTCGAACTGGCGGGCGCGGTCGGTGACATGGTGCCGATCGGCAGCACGCTCGCCGTAATCGAGGTCGAAGGGGTTGAGGACGAAGTTGAGGCGCGGATCGATGCCGAGAACCCGGATGCCGGGGAGTTTTCTCCCGCCGTTAGCCCTGAGCCTGTCGAAGGGCGGGCAACCCACGATGGTCCTGCCCCTGATGCGCCGGGGTTCGACAAGCTGACTCCTAACGGGTCTGCTATAGCCTCATCGGCCGCTGCGATCCTTGCCTCGCCCGCGGTGCGCGCGCGCGCAAAGGACGTCGGAATCGATCTCGCGCACGTCAAAACGTCGGAGGGCGGGCGCGTGCGCCACGCCGATCTCGACGCCTATCTGCGCTATAGCAGCGCGGGCGGATTTGGCCCGCCTCTCGCGACGCGCCCCGACGAGGCTGTGCGCGTCATCGGCATGCGTCGCCGAATCGCCGAGAATATGGCGGCATCGAAACGGCACATTCCGCATTTCACCTATGTCGAAGAGATCGAGGTCACGCGGCTCGAGGAGCTGCGCGCCGACCTCAACCAGCATCGCGGTGCCAATGAAAACGGGGCACGTCCCAAGCTGACACTGCTGCCGCTGCTGATCGTCGCAATCTGCCGCGCGCTGCCCGACTATCCGATGCTCAATGCGCGCTACGACGACGAAGCCGGAGTCGTGACGCGATCGGGTGCCGTGCACCTCGGCATGGCGACGCAAACCGACGCCGGGCTGATGGTCCCCGTCATCCGCGACGCACATGCAAAGAACGTCTGGCAACTGGCGCGCGAGATCGCGCGGCTGGCCGAAGCCGCGCGGAGCGGCAAGGCGACGAGTGCTGAGCTATCGGGGTCGACGCTGACGATCACCTCGCTCGGCGCCCTAGGGGGCGTGGCGACAACCCCGGTCATCAACCGACCCGAGGTCGCAATCATCGGCCCCAACCGCATCGTCGAGCGTCCGGTGTTCACGGGCGAGGGGGATCGTATCCGCCGCGCCAAGCTCATGAACCTGTCGATCAGCTGCGACCACCGCGTCGTCGACGGGTGGGATGCGGCGAGCTTCGTCCAGGCGGTCAGGCGGCTGATCGAAACGCCGGTGCTGCTGTTCGCGGACGGCCCTGCGGCCTAGCCTTTCGCCGCAGTGCAACATAAGAGGCGGCCATGCCCCAGCCGTCGCGGATCGAATTCATCGCGCTCGTCGCGGGTATCACCATGCTCATCGCGTTCGCGATCGACGCGATGCTTCCCGCGCTCCCCGCGATCGGTCAGTCGCTCGGCGTGCCCGACGAAACGCGCTGGTCGCTGGTCATCACCTTCTTCTCGATCGGTTTCGGCGTCGCGCAGCTCTTCGTCGGCACGCTTTCGGACCGCTTCGGGCGACGCACGCTGCTGCTGATCTCGCTCACCGGCTATGTCGCGTTCAGCGTACTTGCCGCCTTTGCGCAAAGCTTCGACCTCCTGCTGATCGCGCGCGCGCTGCAGGGGGCGGCGGCGGCGGGCGGACGCGTGATCGCGCAATCGGTGGTGCGCGACCGCTTCACCGGACGCGACATGGCGCAGGTGATGAGCCTGTCGTCGGCGGTGTTCATGGCCGCGCCCATCCTTGCGCCGTCGATGGGCACCGCGATCCTGTGGATCGCGCCGTGGCCGTGGATCTTCATCGCGCTCGGCGGGCTCGGCCTGGCCGCGTTTCTCTGGTCGCTCATCCGCCTGCCCGAAACGCTCCCTCCCGCCCAGCGCCGCGCGATTACCCCGAGCAGCGTGCTGGACGGCGCGCGCATCGTCATCGCCGACCGTCAGTCGGTCGGCTACACGATCGGCACTGCCTGCCTGACGGTTTCGATCCAGGGGTTTCTCACGTCGGTCCAGCTGGTGTTTTCGGACGTGCTGCACCGCAGCGACTTCCTTCCCGCCGGTTTCGCGATCATTGCGGGAACCATGATGGTCGCAAGCCTGATCAACGCGCAGATCGTCATGCGTTTCGGCATGCGGCGGATCGGGCATGCCGCGCTGATCGCGTTCACTTTGCTCGGCGCGCTCCATGCGGTGGTCGCGCTCGCGGGGCACGAGACGCTCGCGAGTTTCGTCGTTCTGCAGGCGCTGATGATGGGGTGTTTTTCGCTGACCGCCGCCAATTTCGGGGCGATGGCGATGGAAAAGATGGGCGAGGTCGCGGGGACCGCGAGCTCGCTTCAGGGCTCGTTCGCCACCACCTTGGGTGCGCTGGGCGGCGCGGCGATCGGACAGAGCTTCGACGGGACCACGTTGCCGCTGTATATCGGTGTCGTCGTCGCCGGGCTGGTCGCGCTGGCCGCTGTATTCGTGGCGGAGGGTGGACGGCTGTTCGTCGTGCGGCATATTCCCACGGTCTGAGGCCCCTCAGAACGTCCGATCACGCAGGCGAAATTGCCGTCACCGCAAATCGGGCGGGACCGCCTCACCCGCCAGCCACGCCACCGCCTCGTCGAGCGGCATCATCCGCTGCCCTTCGCCGCCGAGTGTGCGGACCGCGACCGTGCGTTCCTCGGCTTCGCGGCGTCCGACGACGAGCAGGTGCGGGACGCGCGCGAGGCTGTGTTCGCGCACCTTGTAGTTGATCTTTTCGTTGCGGACGTCGGTATCGACGCGCAGCCCCGCTGCGGTCAGCGCGGCGGCGACTTCGCTCGCGTAATCGTCGGCGTCGGACACGATCGTCGCGACCACCGCCTGCACCGGCGCGAGCCACAGCGGAAAGCGCCCGGCGTGATGCTCGATCAGGATGCCGATGAAGCGTTCGAAGCTGCCGAGGATCGCGCGGTGAAGCATGATCGGGCGGTGGCGCGCGCCATCTTCCCCCACATAACTTGCGTCGAGGCGTTCGGGGAGGACGGTGTCGGTCTGGATCGTGCCGACCTGCCACGTCCGCCCGATCGCGTCGGTCAGGTGGAATTCAAGCTTGGGCGCATAGAACGCCCCTTCGCCGGGCAGCTCCTCCCACCCGAATTCGGGCGTGTCGCGCCCCGTCGCGACGACCGCATCGCGCAGCGACTGTTCGGACCAGTCCCACATCGCCTCGCTTCCGAAGCGCTTTTCGGGGCGCAGCGCGAGCTTGATCTGGTAATGCGCGAAATCGAGGTCCTTGTAGACCGTGTCGAGCAGGTCGCAGAAGCGCGCGACCTCGTCGACGAGCTGGTCCTCGCGGCAAAAGATGTGCGCGTCGTCCTGCACGAACTGGCGCACGCGCATCAGCCCGTGAAGCGCGCCGTGCGGCTCGTTCCTGTGGCAGCAGCCGAATTCGGCCATGCGCAGCGGCAGGTCGCGGTACGACTTGATCCCCTGGCGAAAGATCAGAACGTGCGCAGGGCAGTTCATGGGCTTCAGTGCCATCATATCGGCATCGCCGCCCAGAGACTTTGGCAACACGGGCCCGTCGTCCTCGACCGAGGGCACTTCGTCGGGCACCACGAACATGTTCTCGCGGTACTTGCCCCAATGCCCCGATGCTTCCCATTGGCGGGCGTCCATCAGCTGTGGGGTCCGCACCTCGGCATAGCCCGCCGCGTCTAGGCGGCGGCGCATATACGCCTCGAGCACCCGATAGATGAGATAGCCTTTGGGATGCCAGAACACGCTGCCGTGCGCCTCGGCCTGAAGGTGGAACAGGTCCATCTCGGCACCGATGCGGCGGTGGTCGCGCTTGGCGGCCTCCTCGAGCCGTACGAGATGCGCGTCGAGTTGCTTCTTGTTGAGCCAGCCTGTCCCGTAAATGCGCGACAATTGCGGATTGCGCTGGTCGCCGCGCCAATAGGCCCCCGACACCCGCATCAGCCTGAACGCCTGCGCATCGAGCTTGCCGGTCGAGGGCAGGTGCGGCCCGCGACACATGTCCATCCACGTGCCCGACCGGTAAATGGTGATGTCCTCGTCGGCGGGCAGCTCGGCAGCCCATTCGGCCTTGAAGCTTTCCCCTTCGGCCCGCCATTTGGCGATCAGCGTGTCGCGGTCCCAGACTTCGCGCACCAGCCGCTCGTCGCGTGCGATGATGCGGCGCATCTCGGCCTCGATCGCGGGCAGATCCTCGTCGGTGAACGGGCCCCTGCTCGCGGTCGGGGCGAAATCATAATAAAAGCCGTCGTCGGTCGAGGGACCGAAGGTGATCTGCGTGCCCGGATGAAGGTGCTGCACCGCTTCGGCCAGCACATGCGCAAAATCGTGGCGTGCGAGGTCGAGCGCGTCGCTTTCGTCGCGCGCGGTAACCAAAGCGAGGGCCGCGTCGGCCTCGAGCGGCCGGTCGAGGTCGCGCAGCTCGCCGTCGACGCGCGCGGCAAGCGCGGCCTTTGCAAGGCCGGGCCCGATGCTCGCGGCGATCTGGGCAGGCGTCGTCCCGTGCGCGACCTCGCGTACCGAACCGTCGGGGAGGCTGATCTTGAGCATCTCTGTCATGATCGCGCGCTATGCCGAGCGCGGGCCGCCGACGCTACCCCGCGCGGATAACCGTTTCGTGCGGCTGCATCGCAAGATAGGGAATGGCGATCGCGACCGCGCCCAGCCCGAGCAGCGCCAGAAAGGTGACGATCGTTCCGATCATCCGCCCTTTGTGCCCGCCGGTCATGCCGAGCGCATGGAGGATGCGCCCGATCAGATAGAGCGCCGAGACGATCCACAGCCACAAGGGGCTGCCCCACGCCAGTTCGATCAGCGCGAGCAGGATGAGGATGAACGGGGTATATTCGACGAAGTTGGCATGCGCGCGCATCGCCGCGATGACCTGTGGGTTGCCACCGTCGCCCATATTGACCTTGTGCTTCGTGCGCGCGCCGCCCGTGCGGATCGCGAGCCACAGGTTGATGAGCGCGGCAGCCCCTGCGGCGGTCAGCGTGATCGGCAGGACGATCATGGTCGATAGCTCCCCATTTGCAACTTATCGGCGGCGATGGCACAGCGTGCGGGCGCTTGCAACGCGGCGTAAAATGGATATAGCGCGCGCCTTCGCTCGCGTAAGCGTCTCCGGCCTTCGTGTCGCGATTCGACAGCGACCCGCATGATAGACAAGAGACCGATTCCATGGCCGTTCCCAAGCGAAAAACCACGCCGTCACGGCGCAACATGCGGCGCAGCCACGATGCGCTGGCGGTGCCTTCCTATCAGGAATGTCCGAACTGCGGTGAGTTGAAGCGGCCGCATAATTTGTGCATGGCTTGCGGCCACTACAACGGTCGGGAAATCGTCGCGATCGACGCCTGAACGGCTGCGAGGGGAGTAGGAGCGCGTGGCCGAAACCCGGCGAATCGCCATCGATGCGATGGGCGGTGACGACGGGGTGGCGACGATGCTCGGCGGGGCCGCGCTTGCGCACGAACAATGGGGTGACCTCAGCTTCGTGCTGATCGGCGATCAGGCGCGCATCGCCGCAACCTTGCGTGCGCACCCGGGGCTCGCCGCCGTCGCCGAAACGCAGCACGCCGCCGACGTGATCGCGGGCGACGAACGCCCGACGCAGGCGATCCGGCGCGCCAAGACGACGTCGATGGGGCTGGCGGTCGCCGCAGTGAAATCGGGACACGCCGCCGCTGCGGTATCGGCGGGCAATACCGGTGCGCTGATGGCGATGGCCAAGCTGTCGCTGCGGACGATGCCGGGGATCGACCGGCCCGCGCTCGCCGCGCTGCTGCCGAGCCTGGGCGCAACCGACCATGTCATGCTCGACCTGGGCGCGAACACCGAATGCGATACGCGCAACCTCGTCGAGTTCGCGGTGATGGGCGCGGCTTATGCGCGCTGCGCGCTCGGGCTCGAACGCCCGCGTGTCCACATCCTCAACATCGGTACCGAGGAAATGAAGGGGACCGAGGCGATCCGCGACGCGGCGCAGCTGCTGCGCGGGGCGGGCGATTTGTCGATGGAATTTTGCGGGTTCATCGAAGGCGACAAGATTTCGCGCGGCGATAGCGACGTCATCGTGACCGACGGCTTTTCGGGCAATATTGCGCTCAAGACCGCCGAGGGAACCGCACGCTTCGTGACGGACCTCCTTAGGCGAAGCTTTTCGAGTTCGTTGCGCTCGAAGATCGGATTTCTGATCTCGCGCCCGGCGACGACGTTGCTGCGCC
The DNA here is from genome assembly GCA_965248885.1 of Sphingomonas sp. Lineage (GTDB taxonomy): Bacteria > Pseudomonadota > Alphaproteobacteria > Sphingomonadales > Sphingomonadaceae > Sphingomonas_O. The sequence continues at coordinate 119,560 of OZ252211.1, forward strand.
ACCATCTCGACCCCAACAACCACAATGGCGCGGTGTTTCTGGGGCTCAACGGCATCGTCGTGAAGAGCCACGGGAGTGCGACGCCGAAGGGGGTCGCCAATGCGATCGGCGTTGCGGCCAAGCTCGTCGCGAACGACATCACGCGGCGGATCAGCGACGACCTCGACCATTTCGCCGACTACCGAAGTCTTGCGGGCGCGGCATGAGGCGTGCCGCAATTCTCGGCACCGGGTCGGCGCTGCCGGTGCGGCGAGTGTCGAATGCCGAGCTGGCGGCAACGGTCGATACCACCGACGAGTGGATCGTCGAGCGCACCGGTATCCGCAACCGCCACGTCGCGGGCGAGGGCGAAACGACGGCGACGCTCGCGACCGACGCTGCGCGCCGCGCGCTCGATGCGGCGGGCATGTCGGCGCCCGACATCGACCTGATCATTCTCGCCACCGCAACCCCCGACCAGACGTTTCCCGCGACCGCGACGCTGGTGCAGGCCGCACTGGGCATCGACGATTGCGTCGCGTTCGACGTGGCGGCGGTGTGTTCGGGATTCCTCTATGCCGTGTCGGTCGCCGAGAGCATGATCCGCGCAGGGTCGGCGACGCACGCGCTGGTGATCGGGGCCGAGACGTTCAGCCGCATTCTCGACTGGAACGACAGGGGAACCTGTGTGCTGTTCGGCGACGGCGCGGGGGCGGTGGTGATGGGCCCCGCAGAAGACGGGCGTGGCGTACTCGCGACCCGGCTCCACGCCGACGGGCGGCACAATCAACTGCTCTTCGTGGACGGTGGTCCTTCGACCACGCAGACCGTCGGCAAATTGCGCATGAAGGGGCGCGAGGTGTTTCGCCACGCGGTCGTCAATCTGTCGGCGGTGATGCGCGAAGTGCTCGACGTCTCAGGATTGCAGGCGTCCGACGTCGATTGGCTGGTGCCGCATCAGGCAAACGCGCGCATTCTCGACGCGACCGCCAAAAAGCTCGGGCTCTCGCCCGACAAGGTCGTGATGACGGTTGCCGACCACGCCAATACCTCGGCCGCATCGGTCCCGCTCGCGCTCGATACCGCAGTGCGCGACGGACGCATCGTTCCCGGCAACATCGTCGTGCTCGAGGCGATGGGCGGCGGTTTTACCTGGGGCGCATCGGTGCTGCGCTGGTGATTTGACGCTGATGCCCCGACGGCTATGATAGCAGGGGCTTAAGTGGGGGAGCCGAGAGGCAAAATGGTCAAGATCGCAAATCTGACGCGCGCCGACATCGCCGAAGCGATCCATCGCAAGATCGGCCTGTCGCGCGCCGAAAGCTCGTCGATGGTCGAGGGGATCCTGCGGCACATGTGCGCTGCGCTGTCGAATAGCGAGAACGTCAAGGTGTCAGGCTTTGGGAGCTTCATCCTGCGTGACAAGGGGCCGCGCGTCGGACGCAATCCCAAGACCGGCGTCGAAGTGCCGATCGAGCCGCGCCGCGTGCTGACCTTTCGCGCGAGCCAGTCGATGCGCGGGCAGATCGTCGACGGTGGCTGAGGGGGGCGGAAAGAGCGCCGAGGCCTTTCGCACGATCGGTGAACTCAGCGCCGACCTCGGCGTCCCGCAGCACATCCTGCGCTATTGGGAAACGCGCTTTCCCCAGCTCCGCCCGCTCCAGCGCGCGGGCAACCGCCGCTATTACCGGCCCGAAGACGTGGCGCTCGCACGCCGAATCGCGGCGGCGCTGGGGCAGGACGGTTATACGATCAAGGGCGTGCAGAAATTGCTCGCGGGCGCAGAAGCGCTACCCGCGCCGCGCCTTCAAAATTCATTGCTCGACGACCTGCGCCGCGTGCGCGCGGTGCTCGCAGAGGCCGTGAGCTGACGAACTAGGCCACGCCCTCCGCCGCAAACACTCCCCGGTACTTTGCCCGCAGGCCGACCTTGTCGATCTTCTCTGTGCCCAGCTTGGGAAGCAATTCTTCCGATAACCAGACGCGCGCGGGAATCTTGAACGCCGCGAGCCGTTCGCCGAGGAAGAATTTCAGCGCTTCGTCGCTGACGTGTGCGCCTTCGCGGTAATGGACGACGGCACCGGGGATTTCGCCCAGCCGCTCATCGGGCAGCCCGAACACCGCGGCCTCCGCGACGTCGGGATGTTCGTAGAGCGCGGCCTCGACTTCCTGGCAGCTGATGTTCTCACCGCCGCGGATGATGATATCCTTTTTGCGGTCGACGATGAACAGATAGCCCTCGGGGTCGAGATAGCCGATGTCGCCAGTGCGGAAATAGCGGTCGGCGGTCATGCAGGCCGCGCTGGCCTGGGGGTTGTGCCAATAGCCGCTGAAATTGGCGACCGAGCGAATACAGACCTCGCCGCGCTCGCCCTGCGGCACCGAGGTACCCGCATCATCGAGGATCGCGAGATCGACCAGCGGCGGCGACGCGCGCCCGGTCGAGTTGGGCTTGGCGAGGTAATTTTCGTTGAGGTTGCCGCAGCCGATCGCATTGGTCTCGGTGAGGCCATAGCCGAGCAGCGGAAATGCCCCGGGCATTTCGGCGGCGAGGCGACGGACATGCTCGACCGGGCGCGGCGCGCCACCGGCGGCATAGGCGGTGCAGCTCGACAGGTCGAACTGCGCGCGGTCGGGATGCGTCATGATCTCGAAGCTCATCAGCGGCACCCCGACGAAATAGGTGATGCGCTCGGCCGCGATCAGCCGCATCGCTTCGCGCGCATCCCATTTGGGCATCAACACAAGCTTTCGCCCGATCGCGAAGCTTTGCAGGAACACCGGCACTTCGGCGGTGACGTGGAACAATGGCACGTTGAGCAACGTCGCGGGCTGATGTGCCGACAGCGTGCCGTCCTCGGTTGCAAATTTCAGCGCCATCAGCGTGGTGACGAGATAGTTGAATACCGCCTGCACCACCGCGCGGTGCGTCGAGAACGCGCCCTTCGACTTGCCGGTCGAGCCGCTCGTGAACAGGATCGTCGCGATGTCGTCGGGGCCGACTTCGGGAAGCGTCGTGCCGGGATCGCTGCCGACGAGCAAGGGCGCAATCGCTTCGTCGAGCGGAAGCGCGACATCGACCGGGATCAGCGTCGCGCCGCACGTTGCGTCGCACTCGGCAATACGCTTCATGCGCGGCGGGTCGGCGAAGACGAGCGTCGCGCCGACGTCGTCGATCCCCTCGCACAGCTCGCTGCCCTGCCACCAGCCGTTGAGCAGAACCGCGCAGCCGCCCGCGAGCTGAATCGCCATGTAGAGGACGATCCACGCCGGCGCATTGCGCGCCGCGATGGCAACCCGGTCGCCGGTCCTGACCCCGTGCACCGAGACAAGCGCGGCGGCGACGCGCAACGCGGCGGCATGGACCTGCGCAAACGACAGCCGCTCGTCGCCGTCCACTAGAAAATCCTTGTCGCCATGTTCGGCGGCGTAATGCGCGTAATAGGGGATCAGCGTCGGCGGCGCGGCGGCGATCATCGGCACCGCCACCCCGCCCAGATCATAGTCGACCGTCGCCAGCGGTCCGCCCGTGCCGGTCAGCTCGGCGAAGGCGGCGTCGATACGGTCGTCCAGTGCAGTGCGCATTCGTGATCCTCGTGCCTTGGTCTTCGCCAATTCGCCCGCTAAAGCGCGGCTGCGGCCAAGCTTAGGGGACAAACGGTGCTAACTGCAATCGTGGCGGGTGCCGCCGGAGCCATTCATTTCGACGCTCTCGGCCTGTCGCCGGTCGCGCTCGATCTGGGCTTCTTCAAGCTGCGCTGGTACAGCCTTGCGTATATCGCGGGCATCCTCGGCGGCTGGTGGTATCTGGTGCGATTGCTCGCGCAGCCGGGCGCGCCGATGGCCCGGCGCCACGCCGACGATTTCATCTTCTACGCAACGCTCGGGATCATCCTGGGCGGACGCATCGGCTATGTGCTGTTCTACAAGCCCGAGATGCTCGCCACCCCGCTCGACGCGCTGAAACTGTGGGAAGGCGGCATGTCGTTCCACGGCGGGCTGATCGGCTTCGTGCTCGCCGCCTATATCTTCGCGCGCAACCACAAGCTGCCGTACCTGCGCGTGCTCGACTATATCGGCTGCGTGACGCCGATTGCCGTCGTCACGGTGCGATGTGCCAATTTCGTCAATGGCGAGCTGTGGGGGCGTCCGACGTCGCTGCCCTGGGGGATCATATTTCCCGGCACCGGCGACGACGTGCCGCGCCACCCGAGCCAGCTCTATGAGGCCGGGCTCGAAGGGCTGGCAATGATGGCGCTGCTGTCATTTCTGTTCTGGCGGACCGATGCGCGTTATTACCCGGGGCGTCTCGCGGGAGCGGGGCTGACGTGGTACGCGGTCGTGCGCTTCGCACTCGAACGCGTCCGGGCACCCGACGCCGGGCTCGAGCATCTGTGGTGGGGGCTGACGATGGGGCAGACGCTGTCGCTCCCCGTGCTGCTCGTCGGGCTCTACCTGCTGTTCACGTCGAAAGCGCGGCGCGTGCGTGTCGAGCCGGTCGGCGGCCTTGCCAGCGTCGGGTAAAGGCGACTTCGCCGATCGGCTTGCCCGCGCGATCACGCTGGCGGGGCCGATGCCCGTGTCGCAGTTCATGGCGGCGGCCAATGCGGCCTATTATGCGAACGGCGAGGCGATCGGCGGCGATTTCGTCACTGCGCCCGAGATCAGCCAGATGTTCGGCGAGCTGGTCGGCGCATGGGTCGCCGACCTGATCGCGCGCAGCGGCGCGCGCGACGCAGTGCTGGTCGAGCTCGGCCCGGGTCGCGGCACGCTGATGGCCGATACGCTGCGCGTGCTGGACAAGGCGGGGGTGCTCCCAGCCGTGTATTTCGTCGAGACGAGCGCGGCGTTGCGCCGCCTCCAGGCCGAGCGCGTGGCCAATGCGACGTGGCACGACTCGGTCGCGACGCTGCCCGATGCACCGCTGATCGTCGTCGCCAATGAATTCTTCGATGCGCTCCCGATCGAACAACTGGTGCGCGGGCACGACGGATGGCAGCGGCGACTGGTCGCGTGCCAGGACACGCTGTTCGTGCCGATCGCCGGGCCGGTGGTCCCCGATGCGGTGATTCCGGCGCATCTGCGCGATGCGCCGCCGGGGAGCATCGTCGAATCGTCACCCGCCTCGGTTGGCGTCGTGCGCGCGCTGGCGGCGCGAGTCGTGGCACGCGGCGGCGCGATGCTGATCATCGATTACGGTTATGACGGGCCCGCACTCGGCGAAACGCTGCAAGGCGTGCGCGCGCATGGGTTCGCCAATCCGTTCGACGCGCCGGGGACGATCGACCTGAGCGCGCATGTCGATTTCGCCGTGCTCGGCGCGGCCGCGCGCGTCGCGGGGGCCGAAGTCCACGGGCCCGTGCCGCAGCGCGATTTCCTGGGCCAGCTCGGCATCGCGGCGCGCGCAGCCGCGCTCGTACGCACCGCGCCCGAACGCGCCGACGAGGTGACTGCGGCGCATGCGCGGCTGACCGGGGAGGGCGCGATGGGAACCTTGTTCCGCGCGATGGCGCTGACCGGCGGCGGCTGGCCGGCTCCGGCGGGGTTCGCATGACGGTCGAGATCATCCGGTCGGCTTTGCTCGCCGACGTTCCGCATGGCTTTCTGGGGCGTCGCGGCGGCGTCTCGATCGGCGACGTCGCGGGGCTGAACGTCGGACTCGGCGCGGGCGATGACCCTGCGGCGGTCGCCGAAAACCGTCGCCGTGCGGTCGCCGCCGTCGCGCCCGACGCACAGCTCGTTACCGTCTATCAGGTGCATTCGGCCGAGGTCGTGACCGCATGCGCGCCCTTTCCCGACGACGCCCGCCCGCGCGCCGATGCGCTCGTCACCGCGACGCCAGGGCTGGTGCTTGGGATCGTGACCGCCGACTGCGCACCGGTACTGCTCGCCGACGCGCACGCAGGCGTGATCGGCGCGGCGCATGCCGGGTGGAAGGGGGCGCTCAGCGGCGTGGTCGAGGCGACCGTTTCCGCGATGCGCGACCTCGGCGCGCGCGACATCGCCGCCGCCGTCGGCCCGTGTATCGCGCAGGCGTCGTACGAGGTCGATGTGAGCTTTGCCGAGCAGTTCACGCGTCAGGACTTCGCGTTCTTCGCGGAGGGTCGCGCGGGGCATTTTCACTTCGATCTCGAAGGCTATGTCGCGTCACGGCTGGCGATTGCGGGGATCGAGCGGATCGAGCGACTCGGTCTCGACACCTATAGCGCTGCCGATCGTTTCTTCAGTTACCGGCGGGCGACGCATCGGCACGCGCCGACCTATGGCCGTCAATTCTCGCTGATCGCGCTGCCACCGCGACGCCCGGGAAATCGCTGAATACCGCGTCGACGCCAAGCGCATAGAATTGGCGCAGTTCGCCTGACAGGTCACCGTGCGTGATCGGTCCCTCGCCGCGCCGAAGCTCGAGCGGAAGAAAGGCGTTTTCGGCACGGAAGGTCCAGACATGGACCTTCAGGCCTGCCGCATGCGCGTCGGTGACGAGCCTGGTCGGCGATAACGACCGCCCGGTCGCGTCGCGCGGGACGATCAGCGCCTTGGTCACCCCTACCGCATCGGCATAGCGCGCGACCTGAGAAAGCCCGGCGGGCGTCACCATCGTTCGGTAGAGCGTGGCGGGTTGGTCGGCAGGGGCGCCGTCGGCATCGATGAGTTGGACGAGACGGAGTCGCGTAAGCCCGCGCAGGGTGCGCAGCGCGCCGACCTCGAACGACTGGATGAACACCGGGTCGTTCGCGCCCGTATAGCCAGCGCGTGTCAGCACGGCGAGCAGGGGACGCTCCATGCCGAGGCCGATTCGCGCGAAATAGCTCCCATGCTTGATCTCGGGATAGATGCCGACGCGCCGGTCCCTCGTCGCCGCGACGAGGTCGAGGATTTCCTGAAACGTCGCTATGGTCGACGTCCCGTCCTGCTGCGCATTGTCGGGGCGCAGCTGCGGCAGCCGCTCGCGTGCGCGCAGCGTCTTCAGTTCGTCGAGCGTGAAATCCTCGGTGAACCAGCCGGTTACCGGTACGCCGTCGATAGTCTTCGTCGTGCGGCGCGCGGCGAATTCGCGGTGGGTGGCGACGTCTGTCGTCCCCGATATCTCGTTCTCGTGGCGCGCGACAAGCACGCCGTCCTTCGTCATCACGAGGTCGGGTTCGATGAAGTCGGCCCCCTGCAGGATCGCCAGCTGATAGGCAGCGAGCGTATGTTCGGGGGCAAGACCGCTCGCACCGCGATGCCCGATAACGAGTGGCGGGTCGGCCGACACCGAGGCCGAGGGCAGCGACGCAGCGGACAGCGGAGTGGCACTCATCAGGACGAACAGCGCAAGTCGACGCAGCATCGGCGGTCTCCCTTGTCACCTTCTCACACCGACGCCATGTCGTTGTGATGACAGCCCCACCAATGCGCGCCGCGATTCTTCCCGTGACGCCTTTGAAGCAAAACTGCACTCTTTTATGGTGCACCGCAACCATGCGCGGCGCGTTCGTCGACCCGGGTGGCGATTTACCCCGATTAAAGGCTGCGGCGGCGCAAGCGGGGGTGACCATCGAGAAAATCCTCGTCACCCACGGCCATATCGACCATTGCGGCGAGGCGGGGACGCTTGCCGCCGAACTCGGCGTTCCGATCGAGGGGCCGCACGAAGCCGACCGTTTCTGGATATCGCGACTGGGCGAGGACGGACGCGCCTATGGCATCGCCGGTCGCGTGTTCGAGCCCGACCGCTGGCTGAGCCAGGGCGACACCGTGACGGTCGGCGCGCTCACATTCGACGTTCATCATTGCCCGGGGCACACGCCGGGGCACGTCGTGTTCCACCATGCGCCGTCGGGCGTCGCGCTGGTCGGCGACGTGCTGTTCCAGGGGTCGATCGGACGCACCGATTTTCCGATGGGCAATCATCAGGACTTGCTCGACGCGATCGTCGGTCGGCTGTGGCCGCTGGGCGGTGCGACGAGCTTCGTGCCCGGCCACGGCCCCATGTCGACCTTCGCGCACGAGCGTGCGACCAACCCTTATGTCGCGGACAAGGTGCTCCGGGGAACGCGTTGATCGGCCGCGGTGCTCGCCTGATCGGCGTTACGCCGGAACCGGATTTCCGGCGACGCGCCCGCTTCGTTCGAGCTTGCCCCACCCGACGCTCGGGCCGCGCAGCGCCGCGCCGACCGCGCGGATGACGACACCGTACATCAGCTGGCGGTAAATGAAGCGTTGCGCGACGAGGAGGTGCGCGGGGTAACGCCGCTCGCGCGGATCGAGCGCATAGGCCACCGCGCCGCACGCCACGTCGATCGCGGTAAAGGCGATCCAATAAGCGCCCATCGTCAGCACGTCGCTTTGCGTCTGCGCCCAGCCATGCTGCGCGACGCGGCGCGCGGTGTCGACGACGCTCAGCACCAGCGCGAAATCGATGAGCGGCGAGATCATCGCAAACACGATCTGGAACAGCCACGCCTGCGGAATGCCCACGAGCGCGAGGCCGGCGGGCTTGCGGCTGCGCAGGATACCTGCGTGCTTCCACAGGCATTGCAGCGTGCCATATGCCCAGCGGAATCGCTGCCGGCCAAGCGCGGCGAAGCTTTCGGGTGCCTCGGTCCAGGCCACCGCGTCGGTGTCGTACCCGACGCGCCAGCCCTGGCGCTGGATGGCGATCGTCAGATCCTGGTCCTCGGCGAGCGTGTCGACCGGATAGCCACCGACCGAATCGAGCGCCGCGCGCCGCCATGCGCCAACCGCGCCCGGCACGACGGTGATCGCGTCGAACTGCGTCAGCGCGCGGCGCTCGAGGTTTTGCGCGGTGACATATTCGACCGCCTGCCAGCGGGTGACGAGGTTGACGCGGTTCCCGACCTTGGCATTGCCAGCGACCGCGCCGATCGGGGGGTCCGCGAACCAGCGCGCGAGCCGCGCAACCGTCGTCGCCTCGAACTGCGTGTCGGCGTCGAGTGCGATGATGACGTCGCCCGTCGCCAGCGCGAGTCCCTCGTTCAAGGCACGCGCCTTGCCGCCATTGCGAAGCGTCAGCAGGCGGACGCGCGGGTCGTCCGCATAGGCCGCGCTGACCACCGCGCTCGTTCGATCCGTCGATCCGTCGTCGATGACGATGACTTCAAGTTCGACATCGCTGCTCGTCAGGACGCGGCGCACCGACTCGACGATCACGCGCTCCTCGTTGAACGCCGGGATCAGCACCGAGACGAAGCGCGCCGGATCGATCGGCGGCGCGACGGGCGCGCTGCTGCGATACCGTGCGCGCAGCGCGAGCGCGGTCATCAGCAGCGCGCGTCCGATGCCGAGCCCAATCGCGACGAAGAACAGCCATTTGATCGTCCAGAGCAGCGCGGCGATCAGCAGGAAGACTGCGATGTCGGCGCGTACGGCGACAAGATCGCGCCCCGTCACGTGTGGCATCACCGCCTCGCTCGACACGCCCGCCAGCTTCGAAATCGGCACGAGTTCGAACCCGCGCGCGCGCAGCCCGTCGATGATCGCGGGCAGCGCCGCGACCGTCTGGGCACGATCGCCGCCGCCGTCGTGCAGAAGCACGATCTGGTTGGTTTCGTTGGCGCGCACCTGTACGACCTCGTTCAGCGTCGCCGCCACGATCGCGGCGGTGCCCGGACGCTTCCAGTCGGACGGGTCGACGTGCAGCCCGACATTGAGATACCCCGAACGTTGCGCGGTCAGCGCGGGCGTCAGTTCGTCGGCGGTGGTCGGTTCGGCATCGCCGAAATAGGGTGCGCGGAACAGCCGCATCGTGCGCCCGGTATAGGCCTCGACCAGCCGCTGCGTCGTGTTGAGCTCGAGGTGCGTCCCGGTCTCCGAAACGCGCGCGAGGTTGGGGTGCGTGTAGCTGTGATTGCCCAGCTCGCTGCCCGCCGCGATGATGCGGTTGAGCAGCAGCGGAAACGACAAGGCGTTTTCGCCGATCACGAAAAAGGTTGCGGGCGCGCGTTTGGCCTCGAGGATGTTCAGTATCTGCGGCGTCCACGTCGCGTCGGGACCGTCGTCGAATGTCAGCGCGACCATGCCGGGCCGTGCCCCCCCGCGCCGCACGACGAACGGCGTTGGCAGGTGCACGAAGTGCTGATCGCGGATCAGCCCCGCCGCATCGACCGCCATATGGCGCGTGCCGTCCTGCGGTGTCGCCTCGATCCGCAGTAATTCGCCGCGCCCCTCGACATCGACATTGCCCGCCGGGTGGACCGTCGAAAGGTCGGGCAGGCGGCTGCGCCCCACCGCGCGGACGGCGTCCCAATAACCGGGGTCTTCGCTGCCCAGTCGCCACAGGGCATAACCGCCGACGCCCATCGCGTGCGCCGCGCGCAGCTGGTTCCACGCGCTCGCCGCGTCGAGCATCCAGATCGTGTGGACCTCGCCGTCTTCCTCCTGATACGAAAAATACGTGTTGCCGCTGCGCGGGTCGAATGCCGGTTTGGCGTCGCTGTCGTTGGCCGCGAGCCAGGCTTCTTCGTCGGTCATGTTGTCGGTGGTCTGGCCGTGCCAGTCATAGCCGTAATTGCCGATCGCCACGATCGCCTGGTCGGGCGGAACCTGTGCCAGGGCGCGCTTCAGATTAGCGACGAACCACGCCTGCGACGCGATCGGCCCCGCGACGTCGCCGGGCGAATGCTCGTCATAGTTCATCAGGAACAGCTTGTCGGCGACCTTGGCGAAGCTTCCCAGCTCCCAACCATCGGCACCGACGGGCACCGCGAGCGTCACGAGCAGGCCACGCGGTCGAAAGCGCGTGCGCACCTCGCCCAGAAATCGGCGATAGTCGGGCAGCGCGGCGGGCGGTAGCTCCTCGAAATCGAACACGACGCCGGCACCGCGCTGACGCGCGACCATCGCCTCGGCCCAGTCGACGAGGTGCCCGCGCCGCGCCGGATCGCGCAGGATCGCGACCATGCCGCGTCCGTCCCATTTGTCGCCGAAGGCATTCTGGATCATCGGCAGGACCGCGGGCCGGTGCGTGGCGGCGGCGAGTATCTGCTGGAGCCGGGGATCGGGATCGTAAACGATCTTGCGCCCGCCCTGCGTGATCGAGGCGAGCGTCGGCACGACCCAGTCGAGCGTGTTGACGTGACGCGCGAGCGACGCCTTGCTGTCGGCATCCCAGGGTACGTAGAAAGCGACGTCGAGCGCGCGCGTCGTCCGCGCCGCGATCTGCGTCCCGCCGCCCGGCAGCCACGCGCCGACGTTTCGGCGTAACCGGGCGATCTGCTCGGGCAGCGGGCGGTTCTGGCTGCGCTCCCCGACGGGATAGAGCGGCCGACCCGGTGCGACCGCCACGATCGTCAGCGCAAAGCCGACTGCGGCGGCAAGGACGAGCCCGAGCAGCACCGCGACGATGCGCATCGCCCATCGGCTGCGCCGACCGCTCGCGTCGAAAAAAATCGGGCTGTCCATTGCCGCGCTCTAGTCCCGGGGCTTGTGCACAGCAATTATCAACTGATGCCCTCCCCTGTCGAAACGGGGCGAGGGGCACCTTGGCTGACTAGGACTTGGCGCGCTCGTTGCATTTGGCGAGCGCGTCGGCGTCGAACGCGGCGGTGCCGACGCTGAAGCTCTCGATGCGCCCAAGCTTGCGCGCGGCCTGTGCGCACACGATGGCGGGGCGCGCCGTCGCGTTCTCCGTCGTGCAACCGCCGGGCCCGCACTTCCACATCATGTCGGCGACGATGACGTTTTGCGCAACGGTCATCGGCGTCACCGGAACCGCGCGGTACGAGGGGGCCTGCGCGTGAACCGGCGCGGCGACCGCAAAGGTGAACGCAGCGGCGGCGATCGAAGCAGCGAGAGGCAGGAGACGGAGCATGGCAGAAACCCTTTCTTTCCAGTTGCGAATCACTACCTAGTTCAATAGGTAGCGAGTTGCAACTAGAAACTCAGAACAAATTTGCATGACGCTTTTTTGACGTTAGGATGCCGCCAGGATGGGAATGCTGAAGGAAGACCTGCGCGAACTGGCGCAGCAATGTGCGTTGCCCGCCGCGCTCGAGGCGATGGGAGAACGCTGGTCGTTCCTCATCCTGCGCGCCGCCTTCAACGGGCTGCACCATTTCGAGGAATTCCAGTCGACGCTGGGTATCGCGCGCAACATCCTCGCGAATCGGCTCGGGCGGCTGGTCGATCACGGCATCCTGTCGCGTGAGGCGATGGCCGACGACCGGCGCAAGGTCGAATACCGGCTGACCGAAAAGGGTGCAGAACTGCTCCCCGCCGTCCTCGCGCTGCGCCAGTGGGGCGAACGCTGGGAATCGGGCGTGCCGTCGACGCCGGTGCTCGTCGACCAGCGCGACCAGCAACCCATCCGCGACGTCGCGATCCTGTCGCACGACGGGCGCGTGCTCGGGTTGCACGACCTGTGCTGGGCGCATGCCGAGGATGTCCGCCCACTCGAGACCGTCAAGCTCAGGGCGGTTGCCTGACGCGTCGCGCGGTTGGGATTCCGTTCGCGCCGCCGATGGGCTAGACCCGGCACGATGCACACCCCGCTTTCCGTCACCGCATCGATTTCCGGCCAGGCGTGGCGACGGCGGTGGGCCGGCGAGAGCGACGATCTGACCGCCGAACTGCTGCTCGCACGCGGTTGCCCCGTCGACGCGGTCGAGGCGCACCGCCTGCCGACGATCCGCCACTTCATGCCCGACCCGTCGATGTTTCGCGATATGGACCGCGCCGCCGACCGGCTCGCCGATGCAGTGCAGGCGGGTGAGGCGGTGACGATCTTCGGCGATTACGACGTCGATGGCGCGACATCGGCGGCGCTACTGATCCGCGTGCTGCGCCAGCTGGGGCTGGAGCCGCAAGCCTATATCCCCGACCGGCTGATGGAGGGCTATGGCCCGTCGGGCGAGGCTTTGGTGCGGATCGCGGCGGGTGGCGCGTCGCTGATCGTCACGGTCGATTGCGGCGCACAGGCATTCGAGGCGCTGGCGATGGCGCGCGCGGCCGGGGTCGACGTGATCGTCGTCGACCATCACCAATGCGCCGAGACGCTTCCGCTTGCGCACGCGCTGGTCAATCCGAACAGGCGCGACGAGCGCGAGGGGGCGGCGTACGGGCATCTCGCCGCGGTCGGGGTCGCTTTTCTGCTCGCCGCCGCACTCATGCGCACGCTGCGTGCGCGTGGTTTCTTCACGGGTCGCGGCGAGCCGCGCGTCATCGATCTGCTCGACCTCGTCGCGCTCGGCACGGTCGCCGACGTCGCCGCGCTCCGCGGACTCAACCGCGCCTTCGTCACGCAGGGGCTGCGCGTGATGGCGGCGGGGGGCAATGTCGGGCTGACCGCGTTGCGTGCCGCATCGCGGCTGACGCGTGCGCCCGCCTGCCACGACCTCGGCTTCGCACTGGGTCCGCGCATCAATGCAGGCGGACGCGTCGGCAAGTCCGACCTTGGCGTCCGCCTGCTCACCACCGAAGACCCCGCCGAGGCCGAGGCGATCGCCGCCGAGCTCGACCGGCTGAACGAGGAACGCCGCGCGATCGAGGGCGGCGTGCAGGCCGAGGCGGAGGCCGTCGCGCGCGCGCAGGGCAACCGCGCGGTCGTCGTCGTCGCGGGGCTCGGCTGGCACCCCGGCGTCATCGGCATCGTCGCGGGGCGGCTCAAGGAAAAGCTCGGGCGCCCTGTCATCGTCGTCGCGCTCGACGGGGTGATGGGGAAGGGCTCGGGACGTTCGATTCCCGGCGTCGACCTCGGCGCTGCGGTGCTCGCCGCCAAAGAGGCGGGATTGCTTTTTGCGGGCGGTGGCCACGCCATGGCGGCGGGGCTGACGATGGACGCCGACCGTGTCGACGCGCTCGCTCAATTCCTCCACGACCGGCTCGAAGCGGCGGTCGCGCGCGCGACCGCCGACCGCGCCTTGCTGCTCGATACGGTCGTCGCACCCGGCGGGCTGACGCTCGCGTTGTGCGACGCGCTCGAGGCGGCAGGCCCCTATGGCATGGGCTGGCCACAGCCGCGCGTCGCCTCGGGTCCGATGCGCGTCGTGCGCGCCGACGTCGTCGGCAGCGGCGGGCATGTCCGCGCGATCATGGCGGGGGACGACGGGCGCAGCGTGAAGACCGTCGCGTTTCGCCAGGCCGAAACCGCGCTCGGCCAGGCGTTGCTCGGTGCGCCGCGCGACCGGCGCCTGTGGGTCGCGGGCCGCGTCAAGCGCGACGACTGGAGCCAGCGTCCGGCGGCCGAACTTCATCTCGACGACGCAGCGTGGTGCGATTGACGGCTATGCGCGTTATGCTATGCGGCGCAACGCTCATGGTCAGCACCGGCCAGCCATGGCCCCATCGTCTAGCGGTTAGGACGCGGCCCTTTCACGGCTGAAACACGGGTTCGATTCCCGTTGGGGTCACCAAACGCACGAAGGGATCGCCGCTGGCCAGCCTCGCCCCGCCCATCGTGCGCCGTGCGCCGCTTGCACCCGACCGGTTCGAACAATTGCTGGCCTTGGGCGCCATTGTTTTGCTCGGCTGCGCTGTCGTTGCCCTGGCCAAGGGGCGTGGCGACTAGGTCCAGGTTCCGGCGAATATCTGGGCGCATCTGGCGACGATCATGCTCGCGCTCGCGCTGACCCCGGTCATGCTGCTGCGCCCGCGCGGCGACCGGCGGCATCGCCTGCTCGGCTATGTCTGGGTCGGGGCGATGATGGCGACCGCGCTGATCAGCTTTACCGTTCGCAATGCAAACGACGGCGGCTTCAGCTTCATCCACATCCTGTCGCTCTACACACTCGTTCAGGTTCCGCTGATCGTGTGGATGGCGCACAGCCATAATGTGCGCGGGCATCGCAGCGCGGTGCGCGGCATGACGACGGGCGCACTGCTGATCGCGGGGTTCTTCACTTTCCCCTTCGACCGGCTGCTTGGACATTGGCTGTTCGGCTAAACGCCTCCCCCCGGGCGATGCCGGGGGGAGGCCGTTCGTCACATACCCTGGTGCATCTGCATCAGCTTGGTGCATTTGGCGTTCTTTTGCATCATTTCCGGGGCCATCGCCTTGCACTTCGCCATCATCGTTTTTTCGGCCTTGGTCATCGGCTTTATAGCAGGTGCGGCCATCATCGAATTGCCGCTCGACATTTGCGCGAACGACGGCACGGCAGCGGCAGTGAGCAGCGCGAACGCCGCGATCTTGATCATCGTCATCATCTTTTCCTTGGGGGCGGAGCGGGGGTCGGTCCACTAAGCCATACGCGTGACAGACGGCCTCGGTTGCGGTTTACGGTCGGGCAGCGAAGATAAAGTTTAGGAGCGCCAAGTTGAGCATCGCAGCATCAAGCAATCGGCGTCTTGCGGCGGACCCCCCGGCGACCGACCGCGCGTTCCTGGGCCATCCCAAGGGGCTCGGCTATCTGGCGTTCACCGAAGCGTGGGAGCGGTTCTCCTATTACGGGATGCAATCGCTGCTCGTGCTCTACATGGCCAAACAGCTGCTGCTTCCCGGCCATGTCGAGAACATCGCGTTCTTTGCCGACTTTCGGCGATTGTTCGGCGCGCTCGAGGGGCCCGCGCTCGCCAGCGCGATCTTCGGCACCTATGCGGCGCTCGTTTATTTCACCCCGACGCTCGGCGGGCTGATCGCCGACACCTGGCTCGGCAAGCGGCGGACAGTGCTTGGCGGCGCGCTGCTGATGGCGCTCGGCCATTTCCTGATGGCGTTCGAGGTCAGCTTCCTGTTCGCGCTGCTCGCGCTCGTCATCGGGTCGGGGCTGTTCAAGGGCAATCTGGCGAGCCAGATCGGCGCACTCTACGCCCCCGACGATCTTCGCCGCGCCGATGCGTTCCAGATCTACTATCTCGCGATCAACGCGGGCGTCATCATCTCGCCTTTGATCGCGGGGACGCTGGGTGAAAAGGTCGGCTGGGACTGGGGTTTCGGCGCGGCCGGGGTCGGCATGCTGATCGGCATCGCCATCTATCTTTCAGGCCAGCGCTATCTGCCGCCCGAACCAGAGCGCGCGGCACGCGGCACGCGCGTCGCGCGCCCGGCGATGACGCGCGACGACTGGTTGCGGCTCGGCGTTTGCGTGCTGCTGGTTCCAGCGATGGCGGTCGCGGTGCTACCCAATCAGGAGATTTTCAACGCCTATCTGCTTTGGGGCGACCGCGATTTCGCGCTGCGCTTCGGCGCGACGCAATTGCCAACGACGTGGCTGATCACTTTCGACGCCATCGTCTCGGTCAGCTTTCTTGCCCTCGTCGCCTTGTTCTTTCGCTGGTACGCCAGGCGCTGGCGCGAACCCGACGAGCTGACAAAAATCATCCTGGGCACGGTGTTCGCGGTCGGGGGAATGCTGTGCCTGTTCATGGCGGCGGCGACGCAGGCGCCGGGCACCAAGATCGGGTTGTTCTGGCCCGTCCTGTTCCACATCGTCAATTCGATCGGTTTCGCGCTGATCTTGCCGGTCGGCCTCGCGCTGTTCGCACGGCTCGCGCCCGCACGGCTGAGCGCGACCGTCGTCGGCATGTATTCGATGGCCTTCTTCCTCGCCAACGCGGCCGTCGGCTATGTCGGCGGGCTGTTCGCAACGATGCCGGTGACACGGTTCTGGCTGCTCCACGCCGCGCTGGCCGGGGCGGCGGGGCTGGTGTTTCTCGCGCTGAAGCTGGCGCTGCGCGGGCGGTTGAACGGCTAGGCGGCCTGGCCGAGTGCTTCGCGTACCTTGAGCGCAAGTGCGGTCAGCGTGAACGGTTTCACCAGCACGCGCACGCCCGCGTCGAGGCGGCCACCGTGGGCGATCGCGTTGCGTGCATAGCCGGTCATGAACAGCACCGGCAGCCCGGGCCGGATGGCAAGCGCGGCGTCGGCGACTTGGCGGCCGGTCATGCCGGGCATCACGACGTCGGTGAGGAGGAGATCGGGGGTCGCGCCGCCGCGTAGCAGGTCGAGCGCGTCGCCCCCGCGCGACACCTCGGTCACGGCGTAGCCGAGTTCGCGCAGGCTTTCGGTGACATAGGCGCGCACGCTCGCATCGTCCTCGACGACGAGGATGCTTTCGCCCTGCGCGCGCGGGGCCTGCGGGCTCGCCGCCTCTGCCACCGGGCGCATGATTTGGACGTCGGTGGTCAGTCGCGGCAGGTAGAGCTTGACCGAGGTTCCCAAACCCAGCTCCGAGTAGATTTTGATATGCCCGCCCGACTGTTTGATAAAGCCGAACACCTGGCTCAGGCCGAGCCCGGTTCCCTTGCCGACTTCTTTGGTGGTGAAGAACGGCTCGAGCGCCTGTTCGATCACCTCGGCACTCATGCCGACGCCGGTGTCGCTGACGCAGATCGCGACATAGTCGCCGGGCACGACGTCGACATGCGCGCGCGCATAGCCCTCGTCAAGCTGCGTATTGGCAGTCTCGATCGTCAGCTTGCCGCTCGCCAGTCCCTGGCTCGTCATCGCGTCGCGGGCATTGACCGCAAGGTTCAGGATCGCGTTTTCGAGCTGGTTGCGGTCGACCTCGATCGGCCAGACGTCGTCGGGAAGCTGGACGTCGATCTCGACCGCCTCGCCCAGCGAACGCGCCATCAGGTCGTGCATTTCGGCGACCAGCGCGTTGACGTCGGTCGCCTTGGGATCGAGCGTCTGGCGCCGCGAAAAGGCGAGCAGGCGCGAGGTCAGTTCCTTGGCCTGCGCCACGCCCTTGGTCGCGTTGGCGAGGTAGCGAGCGACCTTTTCGCTGGCGGACTCGCCCAGCGCGCGCCCGAGTAGCTCGACATTGCCGCCGATGACGGTCAACAGATTGTTGAAGTCATGCGCGACGCCGCCGGTCAGCTGCCCCACCACCTCGATCTTCTGCGCCTGGCGCAGCATCGCCTCGGTGCGGCTGCGCTCGGCGATCTCGCGCTCGAGCGCGGCGTTGGCGACGCGCAGCGTCTGTGGCGAGGGCAGCGTCAGAATGCGCGGAACGAGGACGACGAGGATCACCGCGGTCGCCGCCGAGACGATCGCGGTGATCGCCTTCAACAGTCCTTCGGCGCCATAATAGGGGTACCAGAAGGTTAGGATCGAAAAGAAATGCGTTCCCCCGCACAGCAGGATGAACGCCGCGAAACACCAGAAGATGCCGCTGAACGCGATGTCGTCGCGCTTCCTGACCAGGAGCGCGAGCGTGATCGCGATCGTCACGTACGACGCACCGATCAGTGCGTCGGACAGGACATGCGTCCACACCAGCCCCGGGCGCCACGACAGGCAATAACCGTGCGGCGCCAGTGCGTTCGACGACAACAGGTCGGTCAGATAGGCTAACATTTGAAGCATGCTCCCTTGCCTGCATCTATTCGGGCATTGCGAGTCGCGGGGCAAGCGCGCCACAGGGGCGTATGACTGCCGCCCCCGCCGATTACGACGCGATCATCCTCGGCGCGGGCGGGGCGGGGCTGATGTGCGCGGGCGTCGCGGCGCAGCGCGGGCGGCGCGTACTCGTCGTCGACCATGCGAACGAGCCGGGGCGAAAGATTCTCATTTCGGGCGGCGGTCGGTGCAACTTCACCAATCGGGGAACGGTCCCCGAACGCTTCATTTCGGCCAACCCGCATTTCGCGAAGTCGGCGCTGGGGCGCTACACCGCGAGCGACTTTCTGGCATTGGTCGAGCGGCATGGCATCGCGTGGCACGAAAAGACGCTGGGCCAGCTCTTTTGCGACGGCTCGGCGCGCCAGATCGTCGCGATGCTGATGGACGAGGCGCAGGGTGCCGACTTCGCCTTTGGTGCAGCGATCGACGACATCGCGCATGACGCCGCGGGCTTTACCGTGCGCCACGGCGATCGCGCTTCGCGCGCGCCCGCACTGGTCATCGCAACCGGGGGCCCTTCGATACCTAAGATCGGTGCGACCGACTTTGCCTATGTGCTCGCGCGTCGCTTCGGCATGAAGCTCGTCGAGCCGCGTCCCGCACTGGTGCCGCTGACGCTGGGCGGCGACCAGCTTCTGTTTCGCGAACTGTCGGGCGTCGCGACCCCGGTCGTCGCGCGCAGTGGCGCGGCGTCGTTCCGCGAGGCCGCGCTGTTCACGCATCGCGGGCTGTCGGGTCCCGCGATCCTGCAAGTCTCTTCGTATTGGCGGCCCGGAGAGGCGGTCGCGATCGACTTTCTTCCCGGTGCCGGGCGCGGCTGGCTGCGCGCCGTCAAACGCGCGAACCCGCGCATGTCGCTCCGGTCGGCGCTTGCAACCTATGTGCCTGCACGCCTTGCCGAGACGCTCGCCGAGCGTCTTGCGCTCGCGGGCGAACTCGCGAACCACAAGGACGCCGCGCTCGACGGGGTCGAGCATCGACTGTCGGCCTGGGACTTTCACCCGAGCGGGACCGAGGGGTTCGCCAAGGCCGAAGTGACCGTCGGCGGCATCTCGACCGCCGAACTGTCCTCGCGCACGATGGAATCGCGGCGCGTGTCCGGGCTTTACGCGATCGGAGAGGCGGTCGACGTCACCGGCTGGCTCGGCGGGTATAATTTCCAGTGGGCGTGGGCGAGCGGCTGGGCAGCGGGCGTGGCGATTTGATCAACGGGAAGTGGGGGCGAGGCGCAATTTGCGAACCGCGCGATACGCGATCGACTTGGCGAGATTGCGCGCCGGGTAGCGCCCCGGGGCGGCCGGGTTCATCCCCGCGCGGCGCAGCAGAGCGTTCATGCCGCGCGCATCGGCCTCCACATAGCTCCACGCCGAGCGCCAGGTGATCGAGAAGCTGATCGACACATCGCGACCGTTGCGGACGAAATGCGGGGCCTTCACCGGCACATAAATCGCGTCGCCGGGCGTCAGCTCGAACGCGCGTCCGTGCGCGAAGAGGGCGTCACGCCACGGCAGGTTGCGGTGCCCCCCGGCATGGAACCGCTCATGCTCGATACCCGCCACGATGCGCTCGTCATCGGCTGCGAACACCGTCATCGTCTTGGTCCCGCGCAGCTGGAGCAGGATGTTGTGTTCGGGGTCGAAGTGAAACGGCGTCATCGCGTTCGGCGACGACACGAAGATGAAACCCTCGCGCTTGAGCATCGGTCCCGTTGCCGGGCCGACCACGGGCATCAGATCGCCGAGCGTGGCGTCGAGCAAGGCGCGATACGCCGCGTCCTGCTCGACGAACTTGAGCACCATCCACGAGCCGTTGGTCTCGATGTCGCGGATCGTTTCGGCGATAGACAGCCCGTTGCCGATTGCGGCGGCCGGGTCGACACCGATCGGCAGGTCGGCACGATTGTATTCGACATCGACGGGCCGCATCCGCGCGGCAAGCGCGAGCAGCGCGTCGAGTTCGAACATCGGATGCCCGGTCATGGCGTGCGCAAGCTTGCCCGGCACCTCGGGATAAAATGCGACGAAAGTGTCGAGCAGAGGAAACGCGCTCACGAAGCGCGCCGCCGTGCCGATAGGTTTTCGAGCGCGCGACAGCCGCTGAACGTCGCGCGCCGTCGCCATCCCTTCAGCGGCACGGTGACGCGCACGATCGCGCGCCGCTCTCCCCACAGGCTGTTGATCATCGGGTGATCGGGTGCGGCGCAACTGTCCATCCAGTCGATCTCGGCGCGGTCGAGGATGTTCAGATTGTCGAGCTGGATCAGGACGCCGGGGGAGAAGCGCGCATAGTCTTCGTCGAAGGCGATCTTGAAGCTGAAGCTGCCGGGCGGCGCGAGGAAATTGACGAGCATCGCGATTGCGCGGCCGTCGACGTCGAGGCGGCGCATGTCGAGCCTGCCCGCCGCGAACGCCCCCGTCAGCGCCCGACGCAACAGTTGCGCGGTCGCGCCGTCGTTGGCGAGCGCCGCGCCATCGCGCCCCTTCCACCCCGACGCTTCGAGCGTCAGGAAACAATCGGTCCAGTCGGCCAGTTCCTGGGCGTTTTCGAGGCGGCGAAAACTCACCTCGCCCAGGTCGCGCAGGCGCGACTGGAGCCGTGCGATCTCCTTGCGCTTTTTCTTGCGGACGGTGGCCTCGTAATAGGCCCGCGGCGACAGGTCGGAGGCGAGCAGCGCGCGTTCGATCCGGTGGACGACCGCCGTCGCAGAACGCGCGGCGAGCAGCGCGCGCGTCACGGCGTCGTCGGCGTCGAGTGCCACGACGTGGAGAAAGGCCGGGCTCGCGCGGTCGTCGTCGAGTGCTTCGAGCAACCCCGACCAGAACGCCGCCTCTCGCCCGCGCCGGACGAGTGGCGCACCGAAAAAGCTGTTGAAGTGCATCCAGTTTTCGACGTGCGCGACGGGCAGGCGGCCATAGCGGTGCGCGACGACGATCGGCATCAGCCCGATCAGGAAACCCTGTTCGCGAACGACGACCATGCGCACGCCGTCGGTGGGCAGCGCGGCAACGCTCGCCGCGACGAACCATGGCTCTGCAAAGCTGTTGGCGACCGCAGCGTCGGTGCCGAGCGCCGCCCATTCGGCGGCCAAGGTTGCGACAGCCTCGGAGATCGGTACAATCGCGGTCGCCGGTGCCGGCGTCGCTTGCGCGAAGTCGTGCGCGCGCGCGTTCATCACGCGGCTTCAAGCGCGGCGACGATCGCGTCGCTGTCGACCGGTGTCACGCCGCGCCGCGCGAAGTGCGCGAACATGCCGTCCCACCAGTGCCAGAATGCGCGCAGATCCTGTGCATCGCGGACATAGGGCGTGTGCCCGGCGACCAGCGAGGGCGTGTGGAACGACAGGCTGAACAGCCGCACGCCTTCGTCGAGCAACGAGTCGACCGCCTTGCGCGCGTCGGCCAGCGGAACCCCTTCGGGCGTCAGCGGCACGCGCGCGAGCAGCCCGGTGTTGGCCATCGTTCCGCGCAGATGTTCCGACCGGTGTAGCCCCGGGAAGCGTCGCAATGCACCGGTATAGCCGGTCGACAGCGGCAGTTCGTGCAGTCCGCCTGCGATCCGCCACGGCCACACCGGATGCTCGGTGAAGTCGGGGCCACCCTGACGCCGGTAGTCGAAGCGCGCGCGGACCGACACGTCGAGACGATAGCCCTGCTCGCTCAGGATCTGCGCGGTGCGCGGCCCGATGCCGTAACGCCCGGCGCGATAGATCGTCGGGCGCAGGCTGACGGCGCGCTCGATCTGCGTGGTCAACGCGGCAAGCTTGGCCGCCTGAAGCGCCTCGGGGAGATTGCCGGTATAGCTGTTGGCGGTGCTGACATCCTCGTCGAACGGGGGGGTGACCCAGGGATGAAGCTGCGACCCGACGGTGCACCCGCCGTCGGCGACGAGCTGCGCAAGGATCGCGCGGCTGAAATCGTCGGCCACGATCGGATAATCGGCGAGCCAGCAGGGCTTCAGCCCCGCCGCCAGGAATCGCGCATTGGCCGCAGGCAGCGCCGCCATCGCCGTCGTCGCCATCGCATCGCGGCGGAACGGTCCGTGCCAGTCGAATTCTTCCTCGGCATCGCCAAACAGCGCAAAGCGCGTGCCGAACGCGTCGGGCAGCACGCGGCGCGCGACCGCCGCCGGGGGCAGGTCGATCCGCAGGTCAGCCCTGATCGCGTCGCCGTGCAAGCACTTACCCTTTTCGGCCCAGCGCGCGCCTTCGCACAGCGGCTTTACAAAAGCGTCAACGTCGTGCCTGATCGAGACATGCGGATCGAGACCGAAGGCGTGGTGGTCGGCGTCCGCGCGCACGCCGAACATGGCGCCGTGGTGCGCATCATGACGCACGATCACGGCCTGCTCGCGGGCTATGTGCGTGGCGGGCGCTCGACGCGGCTGCGCCCGATCCTCATTCCCGGCAATGTCGTCCGCGCCGATCTGCGCGCGCGTACCGAAACGCAACTCGCGGCGATGACCGTCGAGCTGGTCGACGCGCGGACCGGGCTTCTGGGCGAGCCGGTCGCCGCCGATGCGCTCGCGTGGACGACCGCGCTCGTCGCGACTGCGCTGCCCGAGGGGCAGCGCTATCCGCGCATCCACGCCGCGCTCACGGGGCTGCTCGACGCGATTGCGGCGGCGCCGTCGGCGCGCGGCTGGGCGGAGGCGCTGCTGCGCTTCGAACAAATCGTGCTGAGCGAACTCGGCTATGGGCGCGAAGAGCGCGCGACCGATCTTGCGGCAATGGGTCGCGAACTCGCCGAACATGTCGTGCCCGACCGCAGCCGCCGCATCCTCGTCGCGCGCGAGCGGTTGATCGAGCGACTGCAGCGCGCAGTTGCGTGACGCTGGCCAAGACGGCAAAGCGGCGGACATGAAACGCAAGACCGGGCAGGACCGCAGCATCACGCGCAACTGGCGCCCCGCCACACAGGCGGTGCGCGGCGGCACCGCGCGCAGCGAATGGGGCGAGACGTCGGAGGCGCTCTTCCTCACGTCGGGCTATGCCTATGACTGCGCGGGCGATGCGGCGGCGCGTTTCGCGGGCGATCAGCCGGGCATGACCTATTCGCGGCTGCAGAACCCGACGGTCGAGATGCTCGAACAGCGGATCGCGCTGATCGAGGGGGCCGAGGCGTGCCGCGCGCAGGCGTCGGGCATGGCGGCGATGACGGCGTCGCTGCTTTGCCAGCTGTCGAGCGGCGACCATGTCGTTGCGGGCCGTGCGCTGTTCGGGTCGTGTCGCTGGCTGACCGACACGCTGCTCCCGCGCTTCGGGATCGCGACGACGATCGTCGACGGGCGCGACATCGACCAGTGGCGGGATGCGATTCGTCCCGAGACCAAGGTCTTCTTCTTCGAAACGCCCGCCAACCCGACGATGGACGTCATCGACCTGCGCGCGGTGTGCGACCTAGCAAAGGCGCACGGCATCGTCACGGTCGTCGACAATGCCTTTGCGACGCCCGCGCTCCAGCGGCCGATGGAGTTCGGTGCCGACGTCGTCGCCTATTCGGCGACCAAGATGATGGACGGGCAGGGGCGCGTGCTCGCGGGCGCGGTGTGCGGGAGCGATGATTTCGTCACGAACAAGCTCCTCCCCTTCACGCGCAACACCGGGCCGGTACTGTCGGCGTTCAACGCGTGGGTGGTGCTCAAGGGGCTGGAGACGCTCGACCTGCGCATCCGCCGCCAGTCGGACAACGCGCTCAAGGTCGGGCGCTTTCTGGAGGGGCGCGTGCCGCGCATGCTCCACCCGGGGCTGCCGAGCCATCCGCAGCACAATCTGGCGATGAGCCAGATGGACATGGCCGGGTGTATCTTTTCGTTCCGTGTCGATGGCGGGCGCGCACAGGCGCACGGACTGCTCGACGCGCTCGAGCTGATCGACATCTCGAACAATATCGGCGATTCGCGTTCGATGATGACGCATCCCGCTTCGACGACGCATTCGGGGCTGAGCGAGGACGTGCGGCTGGCGATGGGCATCGACGAGGGGTTGATCCGGATCAACGTGGGGCTCGAAGACCCCGACGACGTGATCGGCGATCTCGACCAGGCGCTGCACGCGGTGTCGCTGTGAAGGGGCTGTTCCCCTATGCCGAAACGACGCGCGGGGTGACGGTGCGCGTGTCGGTCAGCTATCTGCCCGAACAGTCGGATCCGGCAAAGGCGCGCTGGTTCTGGGCGTATCATATCCGCGTCGAGAACGCGGGGCCCATGGCGGTACAGCTGCTCGCACGGCGCTGGACGATCGCCGACGGGCGCGGTTCCAAGCACCAGGTCGAGGGCGAGGGCGTCGTCGGCGAACAGCCGCTGATCGCGCCGGGCGCGTCGTACGACTATGTCTCGGGCTGTCCGCTGACGACGCCGACGGGGTGGATGCAGGGCAGCTACGAGATGGTCGGCGAGGACGGGTCGGTGTTCCAGGTCGGCGTGCCCAAGTTCGCGCTGACCGCGCCGGTATTGACGCAAAGGTAGCGCGCTCGTGAAGCGTACGCATCTCCCGCTCAATGGCCTGCGCGTGCTCGATGCGGCCGCGCGGCATCTGTCGTTCACGCGCGCGGCCGACGAGCTGGCGGTCACCCCGGCGGCGGTCGGGCAGCAGATTCGCGCGCTCGAGGATACGCTGGGGCTGGTGCTGTTCCGCCGCACGCCTAAGGGGCTCGAACTGACGCCCGAGGGCGAGGCGGGGCTCGGCGCGTTGCGTGCTGGGTTCCTGAGCTTCGAGGATGCGGTGCGCGCGATGCAGGCGGGGCAGTCGTCGCAATCGCTGACGATCGCCGCCCCGCGCGACCTGACCGAAAAATGGCTGCTCGCGCGGCTGGCGGCCTATCGCGCGGCGAATGCCGAGGTGCGTTTCCTGCTTGTCGCAAGCGACGGCGGGCTCGATTTCACCGAGGCCAACCTCGACCTCGCGATCTGCTTTGCCGCCGACAAGGGTGCGCACGAGGGCGTCGAAGTGGGACCGCGCGGCTGGGCGACGGTCGGGACGGGTGACGCGATCGGCTGGCCGGGCAGCCCGGTCGCCGCCGAAGGACTGTTCGTCGCCGACGCGGGGCTCGCGCTCGATGCGGCACGCGCCGGGCTCGGGCAGGCGACGGTCCCCGCGCTGCTCGCCGGGGGATTTGGCGGGGGCACCGACTCGGCGCAGGACGACGCGCGCGGATACTGGCTGGTCGCGCCGCTGCCGCAATGGCGACAGAAAAAGGTCCGCGCACTGGTCGAGGCGCTGACCGCCTGAAGACTGTTGCGAGCGGGGTCGCGAGGGGTTTGCGGCACCGGTCCGGCGGCCACCGCGCGCCGATTTGCGTGCGTTGACTTCACACACTTCGCACGGGTGAGGGTGCGCACCCTTTCCCGATGCGGGACGGGCTGATCGACGGTTTCAAAGAGCAATGGCCCGGCGGGCAAGCGAGTCGGTGAGGCTGCACGATCGGTGCGGTGTAGGACAGGGCCAACGGCAGCACGGCCCGCTTCTTCTGCGATCACGCCCAAGGTAGCGGGGCCCCGGGTCAAGCCCGGGGCGACGGAGGAGTAAAAGTCGAGAATCTGCCTCCGTTGCACTCGCTGCAGTTCAGCCGTCGCCCCGGGCTTGACCCGGGGCCCCGCTTCTTCTCACTTCGCACAATGGCAAGCGAGCGCGGCGGCTGAGTCTATATCATGACCAATCGTTATCGCGGCACGCTCTACGTCGGCGTGACGACGCAGCTGGCACGCCGGGTATGGCAGCATCGTCAGGGGCGCGGGTCGCAATTCTGCGCCGAACATGGCTTGACGCGCCTCGTTTGGCCGAAGCGGGGCCCGACATCGGCGAACTCATCGCGCACGAAAAGCGGCTGAAGCGCTGGCACCGCGACTGGAAGATCGCGCTGATTGAACGAGCCAATCCGGATTGGCTCGATCTCTACGACAGTTTGGCCTGAGCGACGTCCGCCAGTAAGCGGGGCCCCGGGTCAAGCCGGGGCGACGAGGTGGTAAAGGCGATGAGCGACGAGCAGCCCGTCGAAACCGCCGAAATTCTTTTTGCGCAAAAATGTGTCACCCCGGACTTGATCCGGGGTCCAGCTTCTTCGCGCATGCCTCCGTCGAGCCAGCGGGGCCCCGGGTCAAGCCCGGGGCGACGAAGAACGGTAGGATTTGCTTTCGCGCTAATAGCGGTCACTACGATCCCGTTTGCTGTGCCCCCGTCGGCGTCCGTGCCGTCGCGGTCTGGTCATCAATGATGCCGATGATTTGTGACATGGGGATCGTGAAGACCCCGCCCTTTGCACTTCGCCACTCGACGATGCCTTCATCCACAGCGGTCGTTGGAAAATCTACTTTTGTCGCCGATAGATTGGTTACGCTCGCATCGAGCGTCTCGTCCGACACTGGGATATGCGGTAATACGCCAGCTAGTCCGCGTGTGGAGAAGTGAACGCCAATAACGCTGATGTGATAGACCTTTGTCGATCCCAACATCTCTACGCGCTGCACTTTGAGAAGCGATCCTGCATCCTGCTGACGGGTGCGGTATTCCCACACCTGACCAGTCACATACTTTGGCGGCGGAGCCCGACCGGATCAGCCAGCAGCTGCGAGCAGAACGCCGACGAGACGAAAGCGCGACATGGTTTCTCCTTTTGCGCGATCTTACGGTGCGCGCCTATGACCAGCCTCCGACGAAAGCGGACAGACTTCCATTCACCACTCCCCGCCACCAAGCACGCACCTTAGAACCTGATCGCCACCGCACCTCGCATCGCCCCATCTGGCGCAACGGCGGGTTGTTTCCTAAAGCGTTTCAGATGACAACCTCTCCGCCTGCCTATGACGCCAGCCTGACCGACCATGGCTTCGAACCCGTGACGGCCAAGGGGCTGACCTATCCGCTCGGCGGCTTCGCGCCCGAAACGGGGCAGCTGCACGCGCTGGCCGACGGGGTCGGCTGGACGCGCATGCCGGTGCCGGGTGCGCTCGACCATATCAATGTGTGGGTGCTCGACGATGCCGACGATGAGGGGCCGGGCAAGGCGATCGTCGATTGCGGGCTGAATTTTCCCGCCACGCACGCCGGGTGGGACGCCGTGCTGGGCGACGCGCGCGTCACGCGCGTGTTCGGCACGCATTTCCATCCCGACCATATCGGTGCGGCGGGGTGGCTGTGCGCGCGGCATGACGCGCGGCTGTGGATGAACCGGACCGAATGGCTGCTGGCGCGGATGCTGACGACCGACGTGCGCGACGCGCCCCCCGCCGAGGCGATCGCGGCGATGGTCGCGGCGGGCTATGACGACGCGCAGGTCGACCGCGCGCGCGCGCAGGGCTGGGGCAGCTTTGCGCGGATCGTCGCGCCGCTGCCGGTCGGCCATGTCCGGCTGGTCGACGGCCAGGTCGTGCGGATCGGCGCGCGCGACTGGACGGTGTGGATCGGCAGCGGGCACACGCCCGAACATGTCTGCCTCGTCGACCTGCAGGGCAAATTGATGATCGCGGGCGACCAGGTGCTGCCGCGGATCACCTCGAACGTGTCGGTGTCGATCGTCGAGCCGCTCGGCGATCCGCTCGGCGACTGGCTCGCCTCGATCGACAAGTTCCGCGCGCTGCCCGACGACCTGCTCGTTCTCCCTGCGCACGGTGAGCCCTTCTACGGCCTGCACGCACGGCTCGATCGGCTGGAACAGGGGCACCGCGACAGCCTCGACCGCCTGCACGCGCACCTCGAAAAGGCCCCCGCGCGCGGTGTCGATTGTTTCGGCGTGCTGTTCAAGCGCGCGATCGACGCGTCGATCCTCGGCCTCGCGACGGGCGAAGCGATGGCGCACCTGCGTCACCTCGAGGTCAGCGGCCGTGCGCGCGTCGAGGATCGCGCGGGCGTGTTCTGGTATCACGCGGCATGATCGACGGCGAACCCGCGTGGCGCGCGCATTATGCGCATCCCGGAACATGGGATCGCGCATTCGTGCCGACGACCTTGCCCGCGATGTTTGCGGCGAGCGTCGCGGCGCACGCTGCGATGCCCTTCCTCGACTTTCTGGGCGCACGGCTGAGCTATGGCCGGGTCGGCGCGCATGTCGATGCGTTCGCACGCGCGCTGCAGGCGCTGGGGCTCGGCAAGGGCGACCGCGTCGGGTTGTACCTGCCCAACGTGCCCGATTACCCGATCGCCTATTACGGAACGCTGATGGCGGGCGGGATCGTCGTCAACATGTCGCCGCTCTATTCGCGCGCCGAACTCGCGCACCAGCTCGCCGACAGCGGCGCGCGGATCGTCGTGACGAGCGACGTGCCGCAACTGCTCGGCACGGCGCGCGCACTGCTCGACGAGGGGCTGATCGACCGGGTGATCGTCGGCGCGCTTTCGGGCTGGCTGCCGCCGGTAAAGCGTGCGCTGTTCCGCGCGTTCCGGCGCCGTGAGCGGACGGTGCCGCCGGTGGGCGACGCGCGCATCGTCGCGCTCAGGACGATGCTGCGCACCGCGCGGCCCCCGCTGGTTCCGGTCGGGGTCGATCCCGACGACGTCGCGCTGATCCAGTATACAGGCGGGACGACCGGCGTTCCCAAGGGCGCGATGCTGACGCACGCGAACCTGACCGCGAACGCCGCGCAGGTCGATGCGATCGACCCGCATGCGGGAAGCCCCGACCGGATCGTCGGGGTGCTGCCGTTCTTTCACGTCTTCGCCAACACCTGCGTCCTCAACCGCACGGTCATCGCGGGCGGGATGATCGCGATGCTGCCGCGCTTCGACGCCAAGGCGACGCTGAAAGCGATCGCGCGCGTCAAGGCAACGGCGCTGCCCGGCGTGCCGACGATGTATCAGGCGCTGCTCGACCACCCGGCGGCGGCGAAGACCGACTGGTCGAGCCTGCGCGTCTGCATTTCGGGCGGTGCGCCACTGGCCGCGACGCTCAAGGCCAAGTTCGAGGCGCTGACGGGCGCGCGCGTGGTCGAGGGTTACGGCCTTACCGAAAGCGCCGGTGTCGTCGCGTGCAATCCGTACGAAGGGTCGGGCAAGGAAGGCAGCATCGGCCATCCGTTGCCGGGCACGCGCGCGCGGCTGGTCGACCGCGAGAATCCGGCGCGCGCGGCACCCGACGGCGAACCGGGCGAACTGGTGGTGACGGGACCGCAGATCATGCGCGGGTATTGGCAGCGGCCCGACACCGACGACACCAGCTTCGTCGATGGCTGGTTACGGACCGGCGACGTCGCGACGATCGACGCCGACGGCTATATCGCGATCGTCGACCGGCTGAAGGACATGATCGCGGTCGGCGGCTTCAAGGTCTTTCCGAGCCAGATCGAGGATGTCCTGTACCGCCACCCCGCCGTGCGCGAGGCGATCGTGATCGGCATCCCCGACGCGTATCACGGCGAACTGCCCAAGGCGTTCGTGACGCTGAATGCCGATGCGGCGAGCGATGGGGTGATCGAGGGCGGGGCGCTGAAGCAGTGGCTGAACCCGCAACTGGGCAAGCACGAGCGCGTCGCGGCGGTCGAGGTGCGCGACTCCCTGCCCAAGACGCTGGTCGGCAAATTGTCGCGCAAGGAACTGGTGGCGGAGGAACGCGCAAAGGCCGACGTCGTGGGCTGAACGTCAGTGCGGGGCCTTGTCGCACCCCGCGATGCGGAACAGCGCGATGTCGATGCCGACGCTGTCGGTCTGCTTGCCGAGCCGCTCGTTGACGTGGTTGTAATGAAACGCCTCGCCCAGCTGGCGGAGGTACAAGTACGTGGGCGGCGGGCGCTTCGCGATGGGCGGCGACTGTAGCGCGTTGAGCCGCGCGTCGAACGCATCGAACGGGATGCTGAAATACTCGCGGGCGGGCTCACCCGGTGCGGCGGGCGGCACCGGCAGGCTCGCGTCGGCGGTCTCGCCGTCGTCGGCGGGGGCCTTGACCTTGCGCGGGTCGATCTGCGGGGCGATGAAGACGCCGCCATAGCCGTTGGGTGCGCTGAACCCGAACCAGAAGATCTGGCGGCCCGACCGCACCCACAAGACGAGGTCGCTGCTATATTCGGTGCGCACGCGCTGGCGCGCGAAGCCGACCGTCGTCGCGGCATTGCCCGGCTGGCGATAGATGACGCGATCGGCGGGGCACGCAGCGGGCGCGGCGAGCGCCGGGCTCGACAGCGCGATCAGGCAGGCGGTGACGATGGCTTTCGACATGTGCGGATAGACTCCCCGATGGTCGCGTGCCCGTCGACACCCTGCCGCGCGGCCGCCGAGTGCACAAGCGCGACTCGCGCGTTTCTGCGGGTTTACCGCAAATTAACCTTTTCCCTTCATTCGCCGTTGGGTTAATGATGCCGTCGCGAGCTCGTCAGGCGGGATCGTGCGGGACAGGATAAAGGGGCGTGGCATGCGCGTGTTGCTGATCGAAGACGAGCCGACGACGGCCAAGGCCATCGACCTGATGCTCTCGTCCGAAGGGTTCAACGTTTACGCGACCGATCTGGGCGAGGAGGGGTTGGACCTCGGCAAGCTCTATGATTACGACATCATTCTGCTCGATCTGAACCTGCCCGACATGCACGGCTACGACGTGCTCAAGAAATTGCGCGTCGCCAAGGTGCAGACGCCGGTGCTGATCCTGTCGGGGGTCGGCGAGATGGATTCGAAGGTGCGCAGCTTCGGCTTCGGGGCCGACGATTATGTCACCAAGCCGTTCCACCGCGACGAGCTCGTCGCGCGCATCCACGCCGTCGTCCGCCGCTCGAAGGGGCACAGCCAGTCGGTCATCCGCACCGGCAAGCTTGCGGTCAACCTCGATGCGAAAACCGTCGAAGTCGACAGCGCGCGCGTCCACCTGACCGGCAAGGAATATGCGATGCTCGAGCTGCTCTCGCTGCGCAAGGGCACCACGCTGACCAAGGAAATGTTCCTCAACCACCTTTACGGCGGGATGGACGAGCCCGAACTCAAGATCATCGACGTGTTCATCTGCAAGCTGCGCAAGAAGCTCAGCCTCGCATGCAGCGGCGACAATTATATCGAGACCGTCTGGGGCCGCGGCTATGTGCTGCGCGATCCCGAGGAAATGCCCGTCGCGCAGGTGGCGTGAGGCAAGACTAACGGGCGGCCGCGCGCCGCCTGCGGAGCATCAGCGCAGCCACGCCGCCTCCGAACAGCAACATCGTTCCGGGTTCAGGAACCGGTGTCGGCCGATACGTCGGCAGGCTCCACGTGCCGTCGACGCCTTGCTTGAACGAACCCGTCGCTGACGGCTCGTTCGCGCTGCCGACCTGGGTCGTCAGCGTTGCGCTGGTGTCGGTCCCTCGCAATAGCGACCCATCCTCGCATGCTGAGGTGAAACAATTGCGCGAACTCGGCAGCAGCGAACCGGTCGCCGCATCATAGGTATAGCTGGGCCCCGACAGATAACCCGCAGTCCACTGACCGGTTGGAAATTCGAGGCTGTAGGTGTCGGCAAGCAGGTCATAGACGATGGTGATTCCGCCGACGCCGAAGTCGGGCGCCGGGCGAAGCGAACCCGAGACGTCGAAATTGCGCGCGACGCCGAATGCGTTGGGATTGCCGATCGGTCCGTTGACCGCGATCCGGTAGAGGCCGTCCGCCGGGACAGGCGTATTGGCGGCATTGTAATAGGCGCTGGTCGGCACGGTGGTGGTGAAGCCGATCGTCACCTGGTCGCCGGTGCGATATTCATATTGCGGGACCGGTCCCTGATATCGCGCGGACGAGCCGTCGGGTTGCCGTATCATGATCGTGTCGCTGACGTCGTTCGTCACGACGCCGGTGAACTTGACGTCGAAGGTGCGGCTTGCGGGCAGTTGCGCGAAAGCGGGAACGGCCAACAGCGCGACGGCGAGCCCAAGTATCGATCGGAACATCTGCATCTGCCCAACTTCCCTGCGACTGCAGCTTATGGCTACCCTGTCACCCTTTCCGTTTGCCATCCCTTGTATGCGGCATCTTGTCTCGCAGCGGGACGCGCGCGTTCTACTCCGCCGCCACCAGCATCTCGCGATCGTCGAGCGGGTAGGGCAATCGCGAGAGCATTTCGCGCGGGATCACCTGCCAGAAGCGGTCGCGCCAGCGGTCCCAGTCGTCGAGGATCATGTTCGACCATTTGCTGTCGGTCGCGATCGCGTGTTCGGCGATCAGCGCGCGGCACTTGACCTCCCAGTGCAGCGACTGGAACCGCTGCCACACGATCGATTCGGGGTTGGCGCGGCGCGCGAAACTGTCGTGCTCGTCGAGCACGAACGCCATGCCGCCCGACATGCCCGCGCCGAAATTGTCGCCGACATCGCCGAGGATGACGGCGGTCCCGCCGGTCATATATTCGCAGCCGTTCGCGCCGCAGCCCTCGACCACGACGTCGGCTCCCGAATTGCGCACCGCGAAGCGCTCGCCCGCCTGCCCCGCGGCGAACAATTTGCCCGACGTCGCGCCATAGAGGACAGTGTTGCCGATGATCGTGTTGCGCTGGCTTTCGAGCGGCGACGACACCATCGGGCGCAGCGTGATGATGCCGCCCGACAGCCCCTTGCCGACATAGTCGTTCGAATCGCCGAACACTTCGAGCGTGATCCCCTTGCACAGGAACGCGCCGAGCGACTGGCCCGCCGAGCCGCGCAGTCGCACGCGCACATGATTGTCGGCGAGCGCCGACATGCCGTAGCGGCGCGTGATTTCCGCCGACAGCCGCGTGCCGACCGCGCGGTGGGTGTTGCGCACGGTATAGGTGAGCTGCATCTTTTCGCGTCGTTCGAACACCGCTCCGGCATCGTGCAGGATCTGCGCGTCGAGGCTGTCGGGCACGTCGTTCCTGAACATCGCGGGCGCGAAACGCTGCGACTCGTGGTCGACATCGACCTTGGCGAGGATCGGGTTCAGGTCGAGGTCGTCGAGATGCTCCTTGCCGCGGCTGACCTGACGGAGCAGCTCGGTGCGCCCGATGACCTCGTTCAGGCTGCGATAGCCGAGGCGGCTCAATATCTCGCGTACTTCCTCGGCGATGAAGGTCATCAGGTTGATGACTTTTTCGGGCGTGCCGGTGAACTTCGCGCGCAGCCGCTCGTCCTGGACGCAGACGCCCACCGGGCACGTGTTCGAATGGCACTGGCGCACCATGATGCACCCCATCGCGACGAGGCTGAGCGTGCCGATGCCGAATTCCTCGGCGCCGAGGATGGCGGCGATGACGATGTCGCGCCCGGTCTTGAGCCCGCCGTCGGTGCGCAGCCGGACGCGGTGGCGCAGACCGTTGAGCGACAACACCTGATTGACTTCGCTCAGGCCCATTTCCCACGGCGTGCCGGCATATTTGATGCTGGTCTGCGGGCTGGCGCCGGTACCGCCGACGTGTCCGGCGACGAGGATGACGTCGGCGTGCGCCTTTGCGACGCCCGCCGCAACCGTGCCGATCCCGGCCGACGAGACCAGCTTGACGCAGACGCGCGCGCGCGGATTGATCTGCTTCAGGTCGTAGATGAGCTGCGCCAGATCCTCGATCGAATAGATGTCGTGGTGCGGGGGCGGTGAGATGAGGCTGACGCCCGGCGTCGCGTGGCGCAGCTTTGCGATGAACTCGGTGACCTTGAAACCCGGCAGCTGTCCGCCCTCGCCGGGCTTGGCACCCTGTGCGACCTTGATCTCAAGCTCGTCGGCGGCACCCAGATATTCCGCCGTCACGCCGAACCGTCCGCTGGCGATCTGCTTGATCGACGAATTGGCGTTGTCGCCGTTGGGATAGGGCTTGTAGCGCGCCGAATCCTCGCCGCCCTCGCCCGACACAGCCTTGGCACCGATGCGGTTCATCGCGATCGCCAGCGTCTCGTGCGCCTCGGGGCTGAGCGCACCCAGCGACATGCCCGGCGTCACGAAACGCTTGCGAATTTCGGTGATCGCCTCGACGCTGTCGATCGGCGCGGGTTCTCTCGCGTAGTTGAATTCGAGCAGGTCGCGCAGATACACCGGCGGCAGGTCGCGGACGCCGCGCGCGAACTGCAGATAGGTCGAGTAGCTGTCGGTGCCGACCGCGGTCTGGAGCAGGTGCATCAGCTGCGCCGAATAGGCGTGCGGCTCGCCCCCGGCGCGCTGGCGATAGAAGCCGCCGATCGGCAGCGTCGCGACCGCCGGATCGAACGCGGCTTCGTGCCGGTCGGTCGCGTTGACGAACAGCGAGGCATAGCCCTCGCCCGAAATCTTGGCGGGCATCCCGGGGAAGAGATCGTCGACGAGCGCGCGGCTCAAGCCGACCGCTTCGAAATTATAGCCGCCGCGATAGCTGGAGATGACCGCGATCCCCATCTTCGACATGATCTTGAGCAGCCCTTCGCCGACCGCCTTGACGTAGCGCGCGACGGCGCTGGCGCAGCTCAGCTCGCCGAACAGCCCGCGTGCGTGGCGGTCGGCGATCGACTCCTCGGTCAGCCACGCGTTGACCGTGGTCGCCCCCACGCCGATCAGCACCGCGAAATAATGCGTGTCGAGGCATTCGGCCGACCGCACGTTGATGCTGGCGTACGAGCGCAGCCCCTTGCGCACGAGATGCGTGTGGACCGCGGCGGCGGCGAGGATCATCGGGATCGCGACGCGGTCCTCGGACACATGTTCGTCGGTCAGGAACAGCTCGCTGCGTCCCTCGCGGATCGCCTGTTCGGCCTCGGCGCGGACGCGCCGGATCGCGGCGCGCAGCGCGTCGGCCGACGCGCCAGCCGCAAAACTACAGTTGATCTCGGCGGCGACCGCGCCGAAATGCGCCTTCAGCCGCCGCCAGTCGGACGACGACAGCACCGGCGTTTCGAGCACGAGCACGCGGTCGCGCCCCGAATCGCGATCGAGAATGTTGGCGAGATTGCCGAAACGCGTCTTGAGCGACATCACCTGGCGTTCGCGCAAAGAATCGATCGGCGGGTTCGTCACCTGGCTGAAATTCTGGCGGAAGAACTGGCTGATCAGTCGCGGCTTGTCCGATATGACCGCGAGCGGCGTGTCGTCGCCCATCGAACCGACGGCTTCCTTGGCGTCCTCGACCATCGGCGACAGGATCAGTTCCATGTCCTCCATCGATTGCCCGGCCGCGACCTGAAGCCGCGTCAGCGCGGCGCGCGACAGCGCAGGCGCTTCGCCCGCGTCGGCGACGAGATCGGCGAGCGTCAGGAAATCGCCGACCATCTCGCCATAGGGCGCGTCGGCGGCGAGCCGGTCCTTGATCGCCCGATCGTCGTAAAGGCGGCCCGCGTCGAGGTCGACCGCGATCATCTGTCCGGGCCCCAGCCGTCCCTTGGCGATCACCGTCGCCTCGGGCACCACCACCATGCCCGTTTCGCTGCCGACGATCAGCAAATCGTCGCTGGTCAGCGTGTAGCGCAAGGGGCGCAGCGCATTGCGGTCCATACCCGCCACCGCCCAGCGCCCGTCGGTCATCGCGAGCGCGGCGGGGCCGTCCCACGGCTCCATGACGCTCGCCAGATAGGCATACATGTCGCGGTGCGCCTGCGGCATGTCGGGGCGATCCTGCCACGCCTCGGGCACCAGCATGGTCTTGGCGGTCGGCGCGTCGCGCCCGCTGCGCGCGATGACCTCGAACACCGCATCGAGTGCGGCCGTGTCCGACGCGCCCGCCGGGATCAGCGGCTTGATCGCCTCGGACTCGTCGCCGAACGCGAGGCTCGCCATGCGGATCTCGTGGCTCTTCATCCAGTTGGTGTTGCCGCGGATCGTGTTGATCTCGCCATTATGCGCCAGGCAGCGGAACGGTTGCGCCAGCCACCACTGCGGGAAGGTGTTGGTCGAATAGCGCTGGTGAAAGATCGCGACGCGGCTGACGAAGCGTTCGTCGGTCAGGTCGGGGTAAAAGACCGACAGGCTTTCGGCGAGGAACAGCCCCTTGTAGACGATCGAGCGGCACGACAGCGAGCAGATGTAGAAGCCCTGGATCTGCGCCGCGACGATGCGCCGCTCGATCCGCCGCCGCACGAGGTAAAGGTTCTTTTCGAACTCGGCCGCGTCGGTATCGGCGGGCCCCGCGATCATGATCTGCTCGATCTCGGGGCGCGTCTGCTGCGCCTTGCGCCCGATCACCGACACGTCGACCGGGACCTGGCGCCAGCCGTAGATGGTATAGCCCGCCTCGATCACTTCGGATTCGACGATCGTCCGGCATCCCTCCTGCGCGCCCAGGTCGGTGCGCGGCAGGAAGATCATGCCGACCGCGAGCGGACGCGGCAGCGGACGATGCCCGCCTGCCGCAATCGCCTCATCAAAGAATGCCACGGGCAGCTCGACGAGCAGCCCGGCGCCGTCGCCGGTCTTGCCGTCGGCATCGACCGCGCCGCGATGCCACACCGCCTTCAGCGCCTCGATCGCCGAGGCGACGACACGCCGCGACGCCTGTCCGTCGGTCGCCGCGATCAGCCCGACCCCGCACGCGTCCGATTCGAATTCGGGGCGGTACATGCCGTCACGGGCGAGGCGTTCGCGTTCGCTTTGGGCAATCATGATGCGGGCTTTTGATGCGGTTTGGACTTCATCCAAGCCTCAATCTCGACCGCCATCGCGCGCTGCATTTCCGGCAAGTCGGCCAAAAGCTTCGGCAGCAACAATTGCTGCGTTTCGGCAATCGTCTGCTGCGACAGAGCCGGCATGCGTTCGAGCATCGCCTGCCCGGTGGGGCTGCCATAAAAACGGGCGATGTCGTCGAGTTCGGCTACGCTGAAATTTCGGGCATAAATCGCTGTCATGCGCTCGATCGGCATCGGCAGCTGGGTACGCATGTTGCCCGACATTTTCGCCATCATGCGATCGACGCTCCGTTTCATGATGGCGCGAAATTCGGGGCTGTCGGTGACGCCCGGCTGAAGCGGCATCGCCGTCATCACCTGATCAGTGATCTTGCTCATCGACTGGCCCAGCATGGCGTCGATCATCCTGTTGGTCGTTTCGTTCATTTTCATCGCCGTCATCATGCGACCCGCGGCGGCCAGACGTGCGGGCTCCACCGCCACCACTGCGGTCGGGAGTTCGGCCGCACGCACGGGCGAGGCAAAGAACAGCGCGGCGCAAAAGAGAGTGCGGATCATGCGGCTTTCCTTATCGCTGTCGCCTTGGCCTTCAGAAAGCGGTGCATATGGTCGGCGACGTCGCGCCCGTCGCGGATCGCCCAGACGACGAGGCTCGCGCCGCGCACGATGTCGCCCGCGCCGAACACACCGTCGAGGCTGGTCATCATCGTCTTGTGGTCGACACGCAGCGTGCCCCAGCGCGTGACGCCGAGATCGGGCGCGCCGAACATCTGCGGCAGGTCCTCGGCATCGAAGCCGAGCGCCTTGACCACGAGATCGGCGTCGAGGCGGAACGCACTGCCCGGTTCGGCCTCGGGCGCGCGGCGTCCGCTCGCGTCGGGCCGGCCGAGCCGCATCCGCGCAGCGTGAACGCCCGACACGTTCGCGTCGCCGTCGAACGCTTCGGGGGCCGACAGCCAGACGAAGTCGACGCCCTCTTCCTCGGCGTTGGCGACCTCGCGTTGCGAGCCCGGCATGTTGGCGCGGTCGCGGCGGTACAGGCACTTCACCGACGCCGCATCCTGGCGGATCGCGGTGCGCACGCAGTCCATTGCGGTGTCGCCGCCGCCGATCACCACGACATGCTTGCCGCGCGCGTCGAGCGCGCCCGAATCGAACGCAGGCACGGCGTCGCCAAACCCCTTGCGGTTCGACGCGGTCAGATAATCGAGCGCCTCGACGACGCCGCCCGCGCTGACGCCGGGCGCTTTGATCGCGCGTGCCTTGTACACGCCGGTCGCGATCAGGATCGCGTCGTGGCGCTGGCGCAACGCGTCGAGCGAGGCGTCGCGCCCCACTTCGAAGCCGTGATGAAAGACGATCCCGCCGTCGCGCAGCCGCTCGACGCGGCGCA
Organism: Sphingomonas sp.; assembly: GCA_965248885.1. Lineage (GTDB taxonomy): Bacteria > Pseudomonadota > Alphaproteobacteria > Sphingomonadales > Sphingomonadaceae > Sphingomonas_O. The sequence goes on from OZ252211.1 coordinate 157,677, forward strand.
TCACGACGGGCTTTTCGAGCTTGAAGCCGGGGATGCCGTACGTCAGCAGCCCGCCGCCGCGATCGTGGCGATCATAGACGTGGACGTCATACCCGCCGACGCGCAGATATTCGGCCGCCGACAGCCCGGCGGGTCCTGCGCCGATGACGCCGACCGACTGGCCGCGCGCGCGCCCGGGAACGAGCGGCTCGACCCAGCCCTGTTCCCACGCCGTGTCGGTGATGAATTTTTCGACCGACCCGATCGTCACCGCGCCATGCCCCGAAAATTCGATGACGCAATTGCCCTCACACAGCCGGTCCTGCGGGCAGATGCGCCCGCAAATCTCGGGCATCGTCGAGGTGGCGTTCGACAGTTCATACGCCTCGCGCAGCCGCCCCTCGGCGGTCAGGCGCAGCCAGTCGGGAATATGATTGTGGAGCGGGCAATGCACCGAGCAATAGGGTACGCCGCATTGCGAACAGCGCGCCGACTGTTCCTCGGCGTTCTGTACGGCATAACGATCGGCGATCTCACGGAAATCATCGGCACGCGCAGCGGCTTCGCGCTTGGCGGGGTAGGCCTGCGAACGGTCTACGAATTTGAGCATCGGAGTCTCGGCCATGACTGCGCGCTACAAGCGGGAAATCACGCCGTCAACGGGATGCGTAACCCTTACTGACCAATTATCAGCGCTCGTTCTAAGGAGGGCAGACCGAACGCATATTTCAGATACACGATAGGTCCGTTCCAGTCTTATGTACTCATCCACACGAGCGCCGCGGCTCCCGCTGCGATGCGATACCAGGCGAAGGGCGCAAAGCCGAAGCGGCTGACGATGCCGACGAACAGCTTGATGACCACGACCGCGACAACGAACGCGACGAGCCACCCGATCGCGATCTCCCCGAGCGCTGCGGTCGCCAGTTCGTGCCGGTGTTTGAACAGCTGGAGCGTGGTCGCGCCCAGCATCGTCGGTACCGCGAGGAAAAAGCTGAACTCGGCCGCCGTCCTTCGCTCGACCCCGAGCGACAACGCGCCCATGATCGTGGCCCCCGACCGGCTGACCCCGGGTATCATCGCCAGGCATTGCAGCGCGCCGATGCCGAGCGCGGTCGGCAGACCGATCGCCGCCACCGACGATGTCGTCGCGCGCCGGGCGAAGCGTTCGACCAGCAGGATCGCGACCCCGCCGACGATCAGCGCGACCGCCACCAGCCGGGCATTGCCGAGCATCGCCTCGATCCGGTCGTGCAGCAACACCCCCACGAGTGCGGCGGGCAAGAAGGCGACCGCGACGTTGCGCACAAAGGCGATCGCGCCAGCGTCGCGCGCGAGCAGGCCGCGCGCGACGCCAAGGAACGTCCGCCAATACAGGACGAGAACGGCCATGATCGCGCCCGACTGGATCACGATGTTGAACACTTCCCAGCGTTTGGGGTCGTAGCCGAGCAGCGCGTCGGCGAGGATCAGATGCCCGGTCGACGAAACCGGCAGGAATTCGGTGACTCCCTCGACGATGCCGAGCAGAACCGCGTTGAGCGTGTCCAAGATCAGTCCCCGACCGGGGTGAAACGCCCGTTGCGGCGATAGCGGACCAGCCAGCCCTCGGCGACCGCCTCGAGCGGTGTCGCGACGATGCCCAGTTCGCGCAAACCGTCGCGCCCACTGACTATGTTGTCCGATTGCAGCATCAGCCACTGATCGCGCGTCATCGGTGCGCCGGGCAACCAGCCGAGCGCCGAAGCCATCGCGCCCGCGACCGTATCGGGAACCGCGACGAAAAGCCGTTTCAGCCCGGTCGCGCGCGCGATCCAGCGGTTCAGTTCGCCCATCGACAGGATCTCGGGTCCACCGAGCTCGAGCGTCGCGCCAGCATATGCCGAGGGTTCGGCGAGCAAACGTGCGATCGTTTCGGCGACATCGCCGACATAGACCGGCTGAAACCGGGCGGGGCCGCGAATGATCGGCACGACGGGCAGCCGTGCGATCAGCCCGGCGAAGCGATTGACGAACTGATCCTCGCGTCCGAACACGATCGAGGGGCGCAGGATCGTCGCCGAGGCGAAGGCGGCCAGGACGGCGGCTTCGCCATCTCCCTTCGACCGGCCATAAGCCGACGGGCTCGCGCTGTCGGCGCCGATCGCCGACACATGGACAAGGCCCGCCGCGCCGGCGTTTGCCGCCGCCTGCGCGATGGTGCGCGCGCCGTCGACGTGGAAAGCCTGAAAGTCGCCCGTCAGGATGCCGACGAGGTTGACGACGGCGTCGACGCCCACCAGCGCACGGGCGACGCTGTCGGGCTTGCGGATGTCGGCGGCGACGAACTGCGTCTGCCCGAGCCCGCCTTGCGTCTTCAGGAACCAGCCATCACCCGGGTTGCGCGCGACGACCCGGACGCGCGCGCCGCGCGCGAGCAGCGCGCGCACGACATAGCGCCCGAGGAACCCCGAGCCGCCGAACACCGTAACAAGCCTGTCCTGTAACCCCGCATCCGCCATGCCCGCGCCCATGCCCGCCCGACACCGCATTGACAAGCCGCGCACGTTGACAGGCAATAACCCCGCCCGCTAAGCGCGCCGCCTACCCCGTGCCCAGATGGCGGAATTGGTAGACGCACCAGCTTCAGGTGCTGGCGCTCGCAAGGGCGTGGAGGTTCGAGTCCTCTTCTGGGCACCATTTTCCTGCGCGGCGACAGCTCCCATTTTTGCTCGACGCGCGGAACCGCACCAGGGCGGCACCGCGGCATGCCGACTGGCTGCATGCCGATCCGGGATCGCTGATCGCATGCACGGGCAGGGCGACGATGCGGCCGCGGTTGCCAGCGGCCGCTCTCGCAGTCAGGGACGTGGGAATGACCTTACCGCCCACCGCCGCGCGCCGCCGCACCACGACCAGCCACCACGGCGTCACGCTGGCCGACGATTATGCGTGGTTGCGCGACCCCGACTATCCCGAGGTGACCGACCCTGCGATCCTCGCGCATCTCGCCGCCGAGAACGCGCATTTCGAGGCGTGGCTCGCGCCGCACGCCGCGCTCGTCGAGACCTTGTTCGCCGAGATGAAGGGTCGCATCAAGGAGGACGACGCGAGCGTTCCCGCGCGCGATGGCGACTGGCTCTACTGGCGCGCGTTCGAAACCGGCGGGCAGTATCGCAAATGGTGGCGACGTCCGGTTGCCGGTGGCGCGGATCAGCTGATCCTCGACGAGCCCGCGCTTGCGTCGGGAAAGGATTATTTCCGGCTGGGGGCGCTATCGATCAGCGAGGACGGGCGCTGGCTCGCCTATGCGACCGACGACGATGGCTCCGAACGCTTCACCGCGCGCGTCCGCGACCTGGCGACGGGGCAGGACCTGCCCGATACGATCCCCGACACGATGGGCGCGCTGGTGTGGAGCGACGATGCGCACAGCTTGCTTTACGGCCGCGTCAACGCACAATGGCGGATCGACGCGCTCTACGCGCACCGCATCGGCACGCCGGTGAGCGACGACGTGATACTCTATCACGAGGACGACATCGGGTTTCAGTGCGGCGTCGGCACGACGCACAGCCGCCGCTGGATCGCGCTCGCGACGGGCGACAACACGACGAGCGAGGTCCGCCTCGTCCCCAGCCACGATCCCTTCGCCGAACCGATCCTCGTTCGCGCGCGGCAGGCGGGGGTCGAATATGATGTCGAGGAGCATGACGGCACGCTGTTCATCGTCACCAACGATGTCGACCCGATGTTTCGCCTCGTCACCGCGCCCGTCACGTCACCGGGCGAATGGATCGAGCGGATCGCACCGCGCGCCGATTTCTACCTGACCGACGTCACCTGTTTCGCCGACCGCTTCGTCGTCGAGGGGCGCGAGCACGGGCTCGATCAGGTCGAGCTGCACGACTATTCCGGCGGCGCGGGGCAGCGGATCGCTTTCCCTGAGGCAAGCTATGTCGCCGGGCTCGACGAAAACCCCGAATATGCGCCCGCCACGCTGCGGCTGAGCTATGAATCGATGGTCACGCCCGACCGCGTCGTCACCTACGACCCCGCCACCGCCGCGATGACGGTGCTGAAGGAGCAGGTCATTCCGTCGGGCTATGACGCGACCCGCTACACGACGACACGCCTCGAACTGCCTGCGCGCGACGGGACCGCGATCCCGGCTTCGGTCGTGCATCTGAACGATTTCCCGCTCGACGGCAGCCGCCCGCTCTATCTCTACGGCTATGGCGCCTATGGCATCGCGATTCCGCCGGGGTTCTCGACCGGGCGGCTGAGCCTCGTCGATCGTGGCTTTGCCTTTGCGATCGCGCATATCCGCGGCGGCGACGACCTGGGGCAGCAGTGGCAATTGGACGGCAAGCTCGACAAGCGCTGGAACGCGTTCACCGATTTCGTCGACGTGGCGCGCGGGATGGTGGCAAAGGGCTATAGCTCGGCCGGGCGCATCTGCGCGGCGGGCGGGTCTGCGGGGGGCGAGCTGATGGGCGTCGTCGTCAACACCGACCCCGACCTGTGGGGGGCGATCGCCGCGCACGTGCCGTTCGTCGACGTGCTCAACACGATGCTCGACGACACGCTGCCGCTGACGCCGGGTGAGTGGCCCGAATGGGGCAATCCGATCGAAGACGGGGCCGCGTTCGAGCTCATCCGCAGCTATTGCCCGTATCAGAATGTCGCGGCGCAGGACTATCCGCCGATGCTGGTGACGGCGGGGCTCACCGATCCGCGCGTTACCTATTGGGAACCGGCCAAATGGGTCGCCAAGCTCCGCGAGCACAAGACCGACGCCAATCCGTTGCTGCTCAAGACCAACATGGGCGCCGGGCACGGCGGCAAGTCGGGGCGCTTCGAAAGCCTGCGCGAGACGGCGGAGGAATTTGCATTCTTTCTCGCGGCGACGGGCCTCGCCTGATGTTCACACGCATCTTCACGGCGCATCCCGATGACATCGACGAGCTCGGCCATGTCAACAATGCGGTCTGGGTGCAGTGGGTGCAGGAACTCGCGACCGCGCACTGGCAGGCGCGGGCTCTGCCCCAACATGTCGATGCCTATATCTGGGTCATCGTTCGCCACGAGATCGATTATCGCGGCAATCTTCGCGAGGGCGAGAGCGCCGAGGGACGAACATGGGTCAACGAGCCGCCCAAGGGCGCGAAGATGGACCGCCACACTGCCTTCGAACGCGACGGCAAGCTGCTGGTAGAAGCCAAAACGACGTGGGCGATCGTCGATCGCCCCACGAAGCGGATCCTGCGCGTCCCGTCAGAAGTCGCGACGCGCTTTATCGGTTAAGCGTGTACGAGCTGAACGCGCTTGCGACGCATCGCGCCACCGGCAAGTCCAAAGCCGAGCACCATCATCGCCCAGGTCGCAGGCTCAGGCACCGCGCCGATCGCGTCGATTTCGACGATCCGCGGGCCGTTGCTGAAATTGACGCCTTCGAAGAGGAAATACTGGCCTACGAACGGCGTATCGAAAGCAAAGGACGCGAGGATCGATCCGGTTTCGCCATAGTTGAGCACACCTGACGACCCGAGATTGACACCATAGGTTTCGCCGCCGTCATTGCTTCCAAAGAACTTGATACTCGAAAAGCTTCGCGCGCTCGACGGGCCATCCTGCGCGACGAACGCGTTGATACCCGACAGGCTCACGAGGCCAGCCGTGCTGAACTTGATGAAGTTGACGCTCGATTCGGGCTGATCGGCAAAGATCACGGTGCCTCCTTTGATCGCCTCTTCATAGACCGTCCCTTTCGTGACCGAGCCGAACGCGTCCTTTGCGGTAAATCCGGAAAGGATCGGCGACGTCGCTCCGACGTTCGCGCCGTTGAACAGGTCGGTCGTCGACCCTTCGCTTGCACTTTCGGTCACCGTCACGGTCGTTGCTGCGGCCGGAAAGGCGGTCGCAAGGAGCACGCTCGCGGTGGCAACGGTAAATGCTAGTCGGCTCATCGGTAGTTCCCCCTGTCGTCCGACCGGTCGCTAACAGCAATGGACGTGACGTTAAAGCAATATTTAGCATGACCGTCCAGATCTGGGACAGAAGCCGGGTTCAGCGCGTGAGCCGCTCGTTGGTCGCGACGAGATAATCGACGATTCCCGGCACCGCCGCCGCGTCGACCGGCGCCTTGTAGACCTTGATCATCTTGGCGACCTCGCCCTCCCAGGCCGCGCGCGACAGGCGCGGCTGGGTGAGGATCATCGCGGGCGAGTGGCACGACACGCAATTTTGCGTCACGGCTTCGACGTGCGGACCATCGGGCAGGGTGGTGGTGTCGTCGGGAAGCGTGATGCTGACGTCTTGGAAGGCAAAGGACGCGCGCTGCCCGCAACTGCCAAGCACCAGCACGAGGGCGAGAGCCGCTCTCATGCCATCTTCAACCCGACGCGCTCGACGATGTTTCTGGCATAGCCACTCGGGTTCCACGCCTGCGTATCCGGTTGAACGACGCCCCGCGTATTGGTCGCACGTATGCCGACTTCGGCGTCGCCGACCAGCGCGGGAAGGCGGACGCGCCAGCGCCGGAACGCATATCGACCCTGTTCGGGTTCGAGCGTCGCGGGGTAGGATTTGCCGCCTGCCAGCGCGACCACGCGCTCCACACCGCAGTCGCCCCCCATCGCGATGCCGCCCAGCTCGACGCGTGTTCCGCGCACGACCGGCGCACGCGGCGCGTGTGTCACGAACGCCCGCGGCGGCATCGTGCTGATCGGTACTGTCGGAAAATCCTTGTCGCCCGGCTTCACCGGTGATGTCGGCATGCGGTATGCCTTTGCCATCCAGAAATTATCGTCCTCGCCCGTCAGCACCTCGATGTCCGAGAGCATCTTGACCCAATAAGTCGAAAACCAGCCGGGCACGACGAGGCGGATCGGATAGCCGTTGAGCAATGGCATCGCCGCGCCGTTCATGGCGAACGCGACGATCGTGTCGTCGGCGCGCGCGACGTCGATCGGCAGTGACTTCATGTAATGCGGCGCGCCGTCGACGAGCGGCTTGTCGAGCCCCTTGAATCGCACGAATTTTGCATCACCGCCAATCCCCGCGCGGTCGATTAGGTCGCGCAGCCGCACACCGCGCCACACCGCATTGCCCATCGCACCGTTCGCCCATTGCGCGCCCGCGACGCGCGGCTCGAACAGCCCGCGCCCGTTGCCCGCGCACTGGTTGACTGCGGCAAACTCGATATGCTGCCCCGCGCGGACGACGTCGCTGAGCGACAGCGATTGCGGCGACTTGACTGCGCCGCGGATCGCCAACCGGTATGATCCGACATCGATGCGCGTCGGGATATCACCCCAGTGCCAGCGCACGAAGAAGCGATCGTTCGGGGTGATCGTGCCCTGATCAAAGACCTCGAACGGTGTTTCGAGCAATGGCGGGCGAATGCGCTGGACGATCATCTCGCCTTTTTGCGGGAAGCGCGGGAGCAGCGGTCTCTGGCTCGGCCCGCCGGGGAGCCCGAGATCGACGAGCCGGTCGACGGCGGCACTCGCCAGCCCCGCCGCGCCGAGCCCACCGGCTGCGATGAACCCACGCCTGTCCACGCCCGCGTACCTGCCCAGTTTGCGCGCGTGTGTCGAGCGGCTAAGGCAGCGTATGCGTCGCCTGCTCGCTTCGATCCACGATGTCGGTCCCCGGTTCGAGCGTGAGGTCGACCTGCTTGCCGACCGGCTGACCGGGCTGCTCGGCTGCCCGCGCTTCGCCATGCTCGTCGTGCCCGACCATTGGGGCGAGGCACCGCTCGCGCACGCGCCGCACTATGCCGCCAGGCTGCGCGGCTGGGCCGATGCAGGGGTCGAGATATTCCTTCACGGTTATACGCACCGCGACGCGGCGACGCAGCGCGGCTTTGCCCAGCGTCACATGACGGCAGGCGAAGGCGAGTTCGCAGCGATCGGGGTCGATGCCGCGCTCGGCAAAATCCGCGAAGGGCGGCGGATCGTCGAGGACGCGATCGGTCGCCCCGTCGCGGGCTTCATCGCGCCTGCGTGGCTTTATTCGGCAGGCGCCAAAGAAGCGCTCGTGCGTTCGAACTTCATGCTGGCCGAGGATCACTGGAAAGTGTGGAACCCGCGCACCGATGCGGTGCTGTCGCGCGGGCCGGTGGTGACGTGGGCAAGCCGGAGTCCGGCACGGATCGCAAGCTCGCTCGGTGTTGCGCGGGCGGCACGGATGCTCCCCTGGGCACTGCCGACCGCGCGGATCGCGGTACACCCGGGCGACACCAAGGTACCGGCATTGCTGCGCAGCATTGACGCAACATTTTCCCGCTTCGCGCTGACGCATGTGCCGTCGCGTTATAGCGATCTGCGTTGAGCGCGTTGCGTATTCTCGTGCCGCTGCATAGCCTTGGCGCAGGCGGCGTCGAGCGCGTCGCCTTGCGGCTGGCGCGCGAATGGCGGTCTAACGGGATCGATGTCATGCTCGTCCTGGGTCGTGATGAGCGTCTCACGCCCATCGACACCGGCGCCCTGGAACCGCGCATTCTCGCCCCGCGCTGGCTGCCGACACGGCGCTGGGAGACGGTGTGGATGCTGCTTGCGCTGCCGCACGTCATCCTGCGCGAGCGGCCCGACGTGTTCTTCTGCGCTGGCAACACCTATGCGGTTATCGCCGTCGTCATGCGACTGCTCCTCGGGTCCGCCTGTCCGCCCATCGTCGCCAAGGTCAGCAACGACCTCGCGCGGCGCGACATGCCGTGGCTGGTCCGCTGGTTCTATCATCGCTGGCTGCGCATCCAGGCGCGCACGCTCGACCGTCTCGTCGGAATCGCCGAGCCGATGCGGGCCGAAATCATCACGATGTTCGGCGTCGACGCTGCGCGTGTTTCGGTGATCGACGACCCTGCGGTGGACGAAGCGCTGCTCGCGCGCTTTGCCGCTGCGGTTGCCGAGCCGCACGCTGCGGGTCGGCAGTTTCTCTGTGTCGGACGGCTCGCCGCACAAAAAGCGTTGCCCAATGCCATCGACGCGTTCGCGCGTATCGCGACGCCCGACGACCGGCTGGTGATCCTGGGCGAGGGGGAGGAGCGCGCCGCACTCGAACGGCTCGTCGCGACGCACGGGCTGGCGGGGCGCGTGCGCCTCCCCGGCCATGTCGACGATCTGCCCAGCTGGTTTGCCGCAAGCGACGTCTTCATCCTGTCGTCGAGCTATGAGGGCGTGCCCGCCGCTGTCATCGACGCGCTCGCGGCGGGGATCGCGATCGTCGCGACCGATTGCTGCGTCAGCATGCGGTCGTTGCTCGACGACGGAGAACTGGGGACGTTGGTGCCGGTCGGCGATGTTGCGGCGCTCGCGGCCGCGATGGACGCCGCGCGCCGCTGTGAACAGGCGGTCGCTGCGCGCCGCGCGCGCGCCGCGCACTTCACGGTCGAGCGCGCGGCGCCCGCCTGGGCGTCGCTGTTCGCGACGGTCGCGCAACCCGCGCTGCGCGGCGCGCCCGCGCGCGCGGCGATCGTGCGCGGCGAGCGCACGGACGCAGGATGAACGCCTCCTGAAGCCAGTAAATTTTTTTGCGCGGAATCATTGACTTGGATTTGGTGCCCCGCATACATCGCCGCGCGACGCGGTATCGGCCGCGCAAGAATTATAAACTCAGGGGGGCGTTCGACATGACCATCGGCACGATGCTTTGCGCGGATTCGGTAACCGATATTTCGGTTTCTCAGTCCGGGCGGGCACGGCGGCAGCGCAAGGCGCGGCTGCTGGTCGGGGCAATGTCGATCGGAATGATCGTGGCGTCGGGTCCGCTCCAGGCGGCGTCCGAACTTCCCGCGATCGGCACGCCGAGTGGCGCACGCCCCGAAACCTTTGGTGAGCTGGCCGATTATCTGGTCGCGCACCCGCTCAACATCGACAGTGCGCTGCAGGCGAATGCCGCGCGCCTAGGCCTCGGTGGTCTCGCGCCCGCGCAGCTGACGACGCTTTCATCGCGGATCGCGAACGCGGCTGCGCGTCTCGAAGGGCGTGCGCAGATCATGGCGCTCCTGACCGAGGCAGCACGGGACGCGCAGTCGAGCGGCTCGGGTAGCCAGACACAGGCAGCCGCTTCGGGCGGACATGTGTCGGGAACGGCGATCGGTGTCGGGCTTGCCGCCTTTGGGGCCGGTGTGTTCGCCGTCTCGCGGCTCAATCGGTCGGACCGTGTCGCCACGACCGCCGTCACGCCCACGCCCACGCCTGTTGCCGTGACGCCGACGCCCACGCCGACGCCGACTCCGACACCGACACCGACACCGACGCCCACGCCGACTCCGACGCCAACGCCAACGCCCACGCCGACGCCGACGCCGACGCCGACGCCCACACCGACGCCCACACCGACGCCGACGCCCACGCCGACGCCCACGCCGACGCCAACGCCGACGCCGACGCCGACACCCACGCCGACGCCCACACCGACGCCGACGCCGACGCCCACACCGACGCCGACGCCGACGCCGACGCCGACACCGACGCCGACGCCGACGCCGACGCCAACGCCGACGCCAACGCCGACGCCGACGCCGACGCCGACGCCCACACCGACGCCAACACCGACGCCGACGCCGACGCCGACACCGACACCGACGCCGACACCGACGCCGACGCCGACACCGACGCCGACACCGACGCCGACGCCAACGCCCACACCGACACCGACGCCAACGCCGACGCCGACGCCGACGCCGACGCCGACACCGACGCCGACGCCGACGCCGACGCCAACGCCAACGCCCACTCCGACGCCAACACCGACGCCGACACCGACACCGACACCGACACCGACGGCAGTGCTCGTCCCGACGGCGCGCACTTATAATGCGACGCTGGCGGCGAGCTTCCTGACCGATGCCGAGTTCCTGGGGGTTTCGCAGTCGCCCGAGCGCAAGGCACTTGCCGCCGACAGCAGCGAGGCGACGGGCGCGACCAATCCGTTCGTCCGCGCCAAGGTCAACGTCGCCTATGGCTACGGTCTGACCGGTGCGGGCATCAAGGTCGGCATCATCGATTCCGGGTGGAATCTGGTCGCCGGCAAGCCGCAGCACAATGAATTCAATGGTACGGGCAAGTTCAATCAGCTCGTCGCGAATCCGACGACGGCAAGCGACGCACATGGGCCCAACGTCTCGGGGCTTGCCGTCGCCAATCGCGATGGATCGGTCATGCAGGGCATCGCCTATAACGCGTCGATCTATTACGGCGATGCCAACCCGTCGGGCCCCGGCCTCAAGGCGACGTTCGACGAATTCACCGCTTCGGGCGTCAACGTTTCGAGCAATTCGTACGGGATCCCCGTGCTCGGCGACGCGAACTCACCGTGGAAGCCGGTCGCAACGACGAAGGACGACAAAACGGGAGTCTTGAGCTACGAAGTAACGTCCAAAAACGTCATCGCCTACCGCGACTCCAAGGGCATCAGCTCGGCGCAGGCGCTGGCCGACGTTCAGGGCGGCACTGCGGCCGATTGGGCCGGTGCGGTCGCAAGCCTGAAAGCGTTTCAGGATAAGGGTGGCGTCGTTGTCTGGGCCAATTCGAACTACGGGCCGAATCAGACCTCGAACGCAACTGCACCTGCGGACCTCAAGGGACTCGACGACGCCGACGTGAACTCTTCGGTGCCGCTGCTGTTTCCCGAGCTGAAGCCGGGATGGATCACGGTCGTCAACGGAACGTCGCGCGGGCTGGCGGTGCAAGCCCAGTCGCAGGGGTTCGTCGACGGCAGCACCACGATCGAGAACAATATTTTCCTCTATTCGGCGAATTGCGGCCTCGCCGCATCGTTCTGCCTGACGCAGGACGGCGTCGCTTCGTGGTCGGCGTCGAACACCGGTATCGCCAGCTACACGTCGCAATCGGGGACGTCGCAGGCGACGCCCGAGGTCGCGGGGATGATCGCGCTGCTTCGCGAAGCTTTCCCGACGGCGAGCGCGGCGGATTTGACCGCACGGTTGCTTTACACCGCCGACAACAGCTTCTTTACGACAAATACCAAGATATCTACCATCTCGACCGCCAGCTATACCAATGCGAACGGCACGATCACGCACCGCGTCAGCAACATCTGGGGTCATGGTTTCCCCAATCTGCAGGCGGCGCTCAACCCGGTCGGCGTGACGGCCACCGTGACGGCCACGGGCCGCTCGGTGTCGGTCGCCAGCATTGCGGGCACGGTCGAGCTGGGAAGCGCGTTCGGTGGCGGGTCGTCGGCGCTGGCCGGTGCGACCTACCTCTACAACGACCAGCTCAACGGCGTCTTCGTCGGCAGCATCGCCGGCCATGTCGACACGGCGGCCGAGAATACGCTTGCGCTGGCCGTCGGCGAACGCATGATCGACCAGAACATGGCGGTGGTCGAGACGGGCAAGGGGCTGACCCTGTCCTTCGGGCAAGCGATCGTCCCCGACAGCAGCGGCCGTTACGCGCGGCTGGGCAGCGCTTTCTCGATCGCGCAGCGCGTCGGGGCGAACGGGCGGGTCGCGTTCGGCAGCGGGCTGAACGTCGACAACGGGCTGGGCTTCGCGTCGCGGCATGCGACGTTGCGTTCAGCGTCGATCAGCGACCGGGCGATGGGCATCCCCTTGCTGTCGATCGGCAACCGGCCGCAGAATTGGGCGGCGACCGGCTGGCAGAACGCGAGCATCCGCACGACTTTTGCCGCGTTCGCGACGGCCGGGTCGGTCGATACGCGACGGTCGGCGCTGCTCGGCAACGGCGGGCGCAACGACGGCTTCGTCGCCGACGTCGTGCTCGGGCGGACGGGTCGGCTGCAGGTCAACGTCAGCGGCGGCCAGATGCGCGAGCGTGATGCCTTCCTGGGATCGCGCGCGAGCACGACGTTCTTCGGCGCGAGCGCGGTGACGCGGTTCGGGCGCATCGGCGTGCTGGCACCGCTGGGCGGCGGCTTTGCGCTGCAGGCGAACTATGTCACCGCCTTTTCGGCCGTGCGTACCCGCAGCGACGGGCTGTTCGCGGGCTTTTCGCAACAGCGTTCGGAATCGGCAGGGATCAGCCTGATCGCCGACGATGTCGTGACGCGTAACAGCCGGTTGACGTTCGGCGTCTCGCAACCGCTCCGCCTCGCGCGCGGAACCGCAAGCCTGAACCTGCCGCAAAAGGTCCTGCTGACCGCGCCAGGCGAGTATAGCTATATCTACGAGGCCAATGGCGTGAACCTTGCGCCCTCAGGCCGCGAGCTGCGCTATACGATCGACTTCGACAAAAGGCTGACCGACCGGGCGCGCTTCTCGCTGTCGGGGATGGCGATCAGCCAGCCCGGGCACAATGCGGCGGCACCCATGGGCGTCGCCGGAATGGCGAGCGTCAAGGTCGCCTTCTGACGATGACGGTGCTGGCGACGATCGCGTTGGCTGCGCTCGCCGCCGGTCCGGCACCGGTCGATCCCGCCAATATCAATCCGACGCGTGTCGATCCGGCGCGCGTCGTCGAACTGACGCTGGGTGAGGGCGGGGCAGGACGGGTCGCGGTGGTGTTCGCGGCACCGCAGCAACATTATCTGGCCGCCCCGCGCACCCCGGCGCGCGCGACGATCTTCCTCTGGTCGGCGGGCCGCTGGTGCGCCGTGGGTGCCGGGCGTTACGTGCGCGGCGCGTCGATCACCGACCGCGGCGGCGCACATCGCGCCATTCGCCTGATCGACACCCGCGAACGCGCGTTCGAGCTGCATTGGCGCGACGATCGGCTGTCGCTCTGGCAACGGGGGCAACAGCTGCGCGTGTTCGATGCCGCGCCGGGTGCTTGCCGCAGCTAGTCTAGCGCTCGAGCGCGGCCCCGGCGATACGGTTGGCGACCGGGGAAAGAAGATAGGCGATGATCGGGCGCGACCCGGTGCGGATCTCGGCCGTCGCCGCGAGCCCTGCGCCTAGCGGCTGCGCGCCGCCGGTGGGCAGCTTGATCGCGTTGCTCAGCAACCGGATGCGCACGGTGAATAGCGCGCCCAGCTTATCGTCGACCACCGCATCGCGCGCGACGGTTTCGACGATGCCGTCGACCGTCCCGAAATCGGTGAAGGGGAACGCCTGGAATTTGATCCGTGTCTTTTGCCCCGCGCGCACGAAACCGATGTCGCGGTTGAGGACACGCGCGTCGAGCGCGAGGTTCTGGCCGTTGGGGACGACGCTGAGCAGTGGGTCGGCAGGACGCACGACGCCGCCGACGGTGGTGACCTGAAGCGATTCGACGACGCCGTCGATCGGCGCGCGGACTTGGAGCAGTTCGCTTACGCGGACCGCCTTGGCGACTTCGCCGGTGGCAATCGCCGAGTCGCGCTGTGCATCGACCGCGCTTGCGGCGGCGGTGCGCATGAAGCTTTCGCGAAGCTTGCGCGCTTCGGCGTCGAGGCTGGCGATCGTGGCGCTCGCGCGCGACAGGTTTTCGATCGCGATGCCCAGGTTGGCCTTGTGTTCGCGATATTGCTGTTCGTAATCGAGCATGCGCAGCCGCCCGAAATACCCTTTCTCGGTGAGCTCGCGCCGCCCGCGCAGCTGCTCTTCCTCGATCGGCAGCAATTCGCGCAGCTTGGCGACTTCCTGTGACCGCGATTCGCGATCCGACTCGGCTTCGTCGCGGCGGCGCGCGATCTGGTTGCGTGCGGCCTCATATTCGGCGATCGCCGAGCGCAGCAGGTCGGTCTGCGCGGTCGCGATCTGTGGGCTGGTGCCCGGCGGCAGCGCAAGGCGCGCGGGGCGTCCCTGAAGATAGCCAAGGATCGCCAGGCTGCGTGCCGCCTCGAACTGCCGCTGCGCGAGCACGTCGCTCGACGCCTGCGCGTCGGCCCCCGCCATCGTCGGATCGAGCTCGATCAGCAATTGCCCCGCGCGGACATGCTCGCCGTTCCGGACGTGGATCTTGCGCACCGAGCCGAGCTGGAACGACTGGACGAGCTTGCTGCCGCCGGTCGGCACGGTCTTGCCCTCGGCGACCGCGACCACGTCGAGCCGCCCGATGAACGACCAGAGGATCGCGACGGCGAACAGGCCGCAGAGCAGCCACAACAGCCAGCGCCCGAGCGGGCTCGGCGGCGTTTCGAGGATTTCGAGTGCGGAAGGGAGGAAATCGCGGTCCTCGCCGTTGGCATTGGGCGTGTCGTTGCGCTTGCGGTCGCGCCACGCGCTCGCCAGCGTCGTCCAGACGCGGGTCAAACCTTCGCTCATCGCGGCGTCCTCATCGGTTCAGGCCCGACTGCGCGCGGTACAGGCGCGCGTAGACGCCGTCGCCGCCGACCAGCTGCTCGTGCGAACCGACTTCGGCAACCTGTCCTTTGGCGATGGCGACGATGCGGTTGCACGCGCGCACCGCCGACAGCCGGTGCGCGATGATGATCGTCGTGCGCCCCTGCGCGATGCGGGCGAGATTGCCCTGGATCACTGCCTCGCTCTCGGCATCGAGCGCCGAGGTCGCCTCGTCGAAGATCAGGATGCGCGGGTCGCCCAGCAGCGCGCGCGCGATCGCCACGCGCTGGCGCTGCCCCCCGGACAGCGTGTCGCCGCGCTCGCCGATCACCGTCTCGTAGCCGAGCGGGAGCCCGAGGATGAAATCATGCGCACCGGCGACCCGGGCGGCGGCGACGATCCGGTCCATCGCCGCGCCGGGGTCGGCGATGGCGATGTTGGCGGCGATGCTGCGATGGAACAGCACGCTGTCCTGCGGGACGATGCCGATCGCGCGGCGCAGCATGGCGGGGTCGATCAGCGCGATGTCGGTGCCGTCGACCAATATCTTGCCGCGTTCGGGAACGTAAAGCCGCTGGAGGACCTTGGCGAGCGTCGACTTGCCCGAGCCCGACGCGCCGACGATGCCGATCGTCTCCCCCGCCGCAACGTGGAGGTCGAAACCGCGCAGCACGTCGTCGAGGTCGGGGCGGTAGCGGAAATGCACCTCGTTGAAATCGATCGCGCCCCTGATCGCGATCGGGCGCAATCCGGCGGGTTGGCCGCGGCGCTCCTCGGGCGTGTCGAGCAGGTCGGCAAGGCGAGTCACCGACACGCGCACCTGCTGGAAATCGGTCCACAGCTGCGCGATCCGCAGGATCGGCTGCGCGAGCCGCCCGCTGAGCATGTTGAACGCGACGAGCCCGCCGACGGTGAGGTCGCCCGCGATCACCGCCTGCGCACCGAAGTAGAGCGTCGCCGCCGTCGTCAGCTTGGAGACGATCTGGATGCCCTGGCTCGCCCAGTTCGACAGGACGAACGCGTCGAACGCGATCTTCACATAGCCCGAGAAACTGTCCTCCCACCGCCGCCGGAACTGCGGTTCGGCGGCGAAGGTCTTGATCGTCGCGATCGACGCGACGCTTTCAACGAGGAAGCTGTTGTTCGCAGCACTTGCTGCCGTCCGCTCGTCGATCAAGGTGCGCAACTGCGGCGTCACCGCGAGCGAGATCACGACATAGAAGACCAGCGACACCATGACGATAAGCGTCAGCATCACCGAATAGAGCGCCATGACGCCGAGGAACACGAACGAAAACAGCGCGTCGATGATGAAGTTGAGCGCACCCGAGGTGAAGAAGGCGCGCAGCGATTCGACCTCGCGGATGCGCGCGACCGTGTCGCCGGTCCGCCGGCTCTCGAAATAACCGAGCGGAACCGACATTGCGTGCGCGAATACGCGTGCCGACAGTTCGACGTCGAGGCGGTTCGACGTGTGCGCAAGCAGCCATGCGCGCAAGCCGCCGAGCGCCGTCTCCCACACCGACACCACCACCATGCCGAAGATGACGACGTCGAGCGTCGACAGGCTCTGGTGGACGAGCACCTTGTCGATCACGATCTGGAACAAGAGCGGTGTCAGCAGCCCGAGCAGCTGCAGGAACACCGAGGCGACGAGCACGTCACGCACCGCACGGCGATATTTGACGAGCAACGGCACGAACCACGTCAGGCCAAAGCGCCTCGCCGCCGCGACCATGCTGCTGCGCGTCGCGATCAGCAGGACGGTTCCGCCGAAATGTTCGGCGAATTGTTCCTGCG
The DNA here is from genome assembly GCA_965248885.1 of Sphingomonas sp. GTDB lineage: Bacteria > Pseudomonadota > Alphaproteobacteria > Sphingomonadales > Sphingomonadaceae > Sphingomonas_O. The sequence continues at coordinate 174,628 of OZ252211.1, forward strand.
TCCAGACATCGGGCGCGGGCGCGCCTGCGCGGTGGACGACCCAACGCATGGCGTCACCCGCATTTTCGCGCCGCAACGCCACGCCATAGCTGTCGTCGGCAAGCGTGAGGATCAGCGGCGTGGGCATCTTGGCGACAGTCGACGCGTCGCAGTCGCGCAGCCGCGCCTTCACGTCGTAGCGCGGCGCGAGACGCTGCAGATCGCCGAGCGTCAGTTCGTCGAGGGGCCGCGCGAAATCGTGGAGAATGCGATCAGGATCGACCGCCGTCCCCAGCAGCCGTGCGACCAGCACGAACGCATCGAAAGCGATCTTGCCGTTCAAGCGTCGACGGGTTGCGGCGTGCGAGGCATATCCTCCCATAGCGTCGGCATGTGTCGGCGCGCAAAGCGTAATCGTTTCGCCCCGCGCGAGGGCGTGACAACGCTGGGCAAGGCGTTAATCGGGCGGCCATTGGCAAGAGCGAGGCACCGATGACGCGTGATGACCTGAAATCCCTCGTGCGCACGATTCCGGATTTTCCCAAGCCGGGCATCGAGTTTCGCGACATTTCGACTTTGCTCGCCGACGGAGCGGGGTTTGCGGCGGCCATCGCCGAAATGACCGCGATCGCGCGGCCGCTGTCGCCCGACCGGATCGTCGCGATCGACGCGCGCGGCTTTCTGTTCGGTGCGCCGGTCGCGGTCGCGCTGGGGGCAGGGGTCATCCCGGCACGCAAGCGTGGTAAATTGCCAGGCGCGACGCTCGGCGTCGATTACGACCTCGAATACGGGACCGACCGGCTCGAACTTCATGTCGGTGCGGTTCTGCCGGGCCACCGTGCGCTGATCGTCGACGATCTGATCGCGACGGGCGGCACCGCACTGGCATGCGTGCACCTGCTCCGCGAAGCGGGGGCCAACGTGGTCGGCGCGGTGTTCGCGATCGACTTGCCCGACCTCGGCGGTGCCGACCGGTTGCGCGCAGCCGGCGTCCCCGTCGACAGTCTGATGGCGTTCGGCGGCCATTGACGAACGCGGCTTGACGGCAGGGAAAGTGCCGCTAGTGCAGTCAACGGGCCACGCGGTCCCAACGCCGCGCTGCTCTCTGTGAGGAGAGATTAAATGACTGTTACGACACGACCCGACGCCACACCTGCGCGTCCCTTCTTCAGCTCCGGACCGTGCGCCAAGCCCCCCGGCTGGTCTGCCGCCCGTCTTGCGACCGAGTCGCTCGGACGCTCGCACCGCTCCAAGATCGGCAAGGCGCGGCTGCAACGCGCGATCGACCTGACCCGCGACGTCCTCGGCGTTCCCGATACGCACCGGATCGGCATCGTGCCAGCCTCCGACACCGGTGCCTATGAAATGGCGATGTGGACGATGCTCGGTTGCCGCCCGGTGACGACGCTCGCGTGGGAAAGCTTCGGCGATGGCTGGGTGACCGATGCCGTCAAGCAGTTGAAGCTCGATCCGACCGTGATGCGCGCCGACTATGGCGCATTGCCCGACCTGGCGAGCGTCGACTGGTCGAACGACGTGCTGTTCACCTGGAACGGGACGACGTCGGGCGTCCGTGTGCCGAACGGCGACTGGATCGCCGACGATCGCGAGGGGTTGAGCCTCAACGACGCGACGAGCGCGGTGTTCGCCTACGACATGCCATGGGACAAGCTCGACGTGACGACCTTCAGCTGGCAGAAGGTGCTCGGTGGCGAGGGGGCCCACGGTGTCATCATCCTGGGGCCACGCGCGGTCGAGCGGCTGGAAAGCTATACGCCGGCATGGCCGCTCCCCAAGGTCTTCCGCCTCGTGTCGAAGGGCAAGCTGAGCGAGGGCATCTTCAAGGGCGAGACGATCAACACGCCGTCGATGCTCGCGGTCGAGGATGTGATCTTCGCGCTCGAATGGGCGCATGAGGCGGGTGGCTTGCACGGGCTCATCGCGCGCAGCGATGCCAATGCCGCCGCGCTCGACGCGATCGTCACGGCGCGACCGTGGCTGGGCCATCTTGCGCCCGACCCCGCGACGCGTTCGAAAACCAGCGTCTGCCTGACCGTCGAGGGCGCCGACGAGGCGCTGATCAAAAAGTTCGCCGGGCTCCTCGAGGCCGAGGGCGCGGCCTATGATATCGCCGGCTATCGCGACGCGCCGCCGGGCTTGCGCATCTGGTGTGGCGCGACGGTCGACACGGCCGACATCGTGGCGCTGGGGCCGTGGCTCGACTGGGCCTGGGCGCAGGTTCGCACGAATTAGAATAGAAACCCGTCACCCCGGCCTTGAGCCGGGGTCCCGCTGCTTCCTCGAGCTAGAGAAGAAGCGGGACCCCGGGTCGGAGCCCAAGGTGACGATCTGAAGGGATCGTCATGCCAAAAGTCCTCATTTCTGATAAAATGGACCCCCGCGCCGCGCAAATTTTCCGCGAGCGCGGCGTCGAGGTCGACGAGATCACCGGCAAGACCAAGGACGAGCTGATCGCGATGATCGGCGACTATGACGGGCTTGCGATCCGCTCCGCGACCAAAGTGACCAAAGACGTGCTCGCCGCCGCGACCAATCTGAAGGTCATCGGGCGCGCGGGCATCGGCGTCGACAACGTCGACATTCCGGCGGCGTCGGCGGCAGGCGTCGTCGTCATGAACACGCCCTTCGGCAATTCGATAACGACCGCCGAACATGCCATCGCCCTGATGTTCGCACTCGCGCGCCAGCTGCCCGAGGCCGACGCCTCGACGCAGGCGGGCAAGTGGGAAAAGAACCGCTTCATGGGCGTCGAGCTGACGTCGAAGACATTGGGGCTGATCGGCGCGGGCAACATCGGCTCGATCGTCGCCGACCGCGCGCTGGGGCTGAAGATGAAAGTCGTCGCGTACGACCCGTTCCTGACCCCCGAACGCGCGATCGACCTGGGCATCGAAAAGGTGACGCTCGACGAGCTGCTCGCGCGCGCCGATTTCATCACGCTGCACACGCCACTGACCGACCAGACGCGCAACATCCTGTCGGCCGAAGCGCTGGCGAAGACCAAGAAGGGCGTGCGGATCATCAATTGCGCGCGCGGCGGGCTAATCGACGAGGTCGCGCTGAAGGCCGCGATGGACGCAGGCCATGTCGCGGGCGCCGCGCTCGACGTGTTCGTCGAGGAGCCAGCTTCTGCCTCGCCGCTGTTCGGGACGCCGGGGTTCGTCTCGACGCCGCATCTGGGCGCGTCGACGAGCGAGGCGCAGGTCAACGTCGCGATCCAGGTCGCCGAGCAGATGGCGGATTTCCTGATGAGTGGCGGCGTGACCAACGCGCTCAACATGCCGAGCCTCAGCGCCGAGGAAGCGCCAAAGCTGCGCCCTTACATGGGCCTTGCCGAAAAGCTGGGCTCGCTCGTGGGTCAGCTCGCACACGACAATCTCACGAAGATTTCGATCGAGGCCGAGGGTGCGGCGGCTGCACTCAACATCAAGCCCATCACGGGCGCGGTGCTCGCCGGGCTGATGCGGCGCTATTCGGACACGGTGAACATGGTCAACGCGGGCGTGCTGGCCAGGGAGCGCGGCCTCGACGTGCGCGAGGTGCGCCACGACCGCGAGGGCGATTACCAGACGCTGATCCGCGTCTCGGTCGATACGCAGTCGGGCGAAAAATCGGTCGCGGGTACGTTGTTCGGCAATGCGCCGCGGCTGGTCGAGATCTTCGGCGTCAAGGTCGAGGCCGACCTGACAGGCGACATGCTCTATATCGTCAACGACGATGCGCCGGGGTTCATCGGTCGGCTGGGCACCGCGCTCGGCGAGGCAGGCATCAATATCGGCACCTTCCACCTCGGGCGCCGCGCGGCGGGCGGGGAGGCGGTCGTGCTGTTGTCGCTCGACGATGCGGTTCCCGAACCCGTGCTCTGGTCGTTGTGCAACCTGCCCGGCGTGCGGACCGTCAAATCGCTCAAATTCGCGTGATCGACCTGCTTCCCCAGGGGTTGCGCGACCGTCTGGGGGACGAGGCGGCGGCACAGGCTCGGACCGTGCGCGCCGTGCTGGGGACGATCGAGGCAGGCGGCTATGCGCGCGTCGCGCCGCCGCTCGCCGAATATGAAGAGGGGCTGGGCGCGCGACTGAAACGCCCGCGCACCGAATTGGCGCGCTTCGTCGATCCGCTGTCGCAGCGCACGCTCGCGGTCCGCTCGGACTTCACGCCGCAGGTCGCACGGATCGTGACGACGCAGCTGCGCGATGCGCCGCGCCCGCTGCGCCTCTGCTATGCGGGGCCCGTGCTCAAGCTCATGGCGACCGGGCTCGATCCGCAACGCGAGATGATGCAGGTCGGGGCCGAATTGATCGGCGACGATTCGGTCGCGGCGGCCTGCGAGATCGCCGCGCTTGCGGTCGAGGCGCTCGGCGCGGCGGGGGTCGAGGGGCTGACCGTCGACCTCACGCTTCCCGACCTTGTCGCGACGCTGGCGGGCAGGGTGCGCACCGCCGACGAGATCGCGGCGATCGATGCGCTGCTCGACATGAAGGACGCAGGCGGGCTGGCCGAGGCCGGGTTCGCCGATTGGCTCCCGCTGATCGCCGCGACCGGGCCGGTCGGTCCCGCGCTCGACGCGCTCCGCACCTTCGACCATGCCGGGCTGATGGCGAGCCGGATCGCGGGCATTGCCGCGATCGCCGAGATGCTCGCCCGTCCCGGCGTGCGCGTCACGCTCGACCCGACCGAGCGCCACGGTTTCGAGTATCAGAGCTGGTTCGGTTTCTCGCTGTTCGCGCAAGGATTGCCCGTCACGCTCGGGCGCGGGGGCAGCTACGCCGTCCGCCATCCCGATGGACGAGACGAGCCCGCGACCGGTTTCTCGGTCTATCCCGACCTGTTCGCCACCGACTGACTTACGGCGCGAGGAGCGCGCGGATCGGCCATGCGACCGCGGCGAGCGCGACCACGCTCGCCGCCCACAGGCCGACGAACCATGCGACGCGCCTAATGGTCGTGCGCATGATAGCCGTCGTCGCCGACCTTGCCCCTGAACACCCAGTACGACCAGCCGGTATAGGCCAGGATCAGCGGCACCATGATCGCGACGCCGACCAGCATGAAGATCTGGCTCTCGGGTGGGCTCGCTGCCTGCCAGATGGTGATGCGACCGGGAACGACGTCGGGCCACATCGAGACGCCGAGTCCCGCCATCGCCAGCGCGAAGATCGCGAGCGCCCAGCCGAAGGGAGCATGGTCCTGACCCTTCGCAACGGCGCGCCACAGCATCAGCCCGGCACCCCCGACGAGCAGCGGCATCGGCACCGCCACGAGCGCGCCGGGCCACGCGAACCAGCGCTGCCAATATTTCCCCTCGAGAAAGGGTGTTGCCGCGCTGACCAGCGCAAGCGCGACGAGCAGCGCGGGGGTCAGCCACCGGGCGAAGCGGCGTGCGTCCTTGTGCACCGGCCCTTCGGTCCGCCACACCAGCCAGCACGCGCCGAGCAAGGCATAGCCGACGACCAGCGCCGTGCCGGTCAGCAGGCTGAACGGGCTCAGCCAGTCCCACCAGCCGCCACCATAGCGCCGCCCGTTTACTGCGATCCCCTGGAGCAACGCGCCGAGCGTAACCCCTTGCGCAAAGGTCGCGACGATCGACCCGAAGCAGAACGCGCTGTCCCACAGGCGACGATGACGCGGATCGCGCCAGCGGAACTCGAACGCCACGCCCCTGAATACCAGCCCCAGCAACATCGCGATCAGCGGCGCATAGAGCGCGGGCAGAACGATCGCATAAGCGAGCGGAAACGCCGCCATCAGTCCGCCGCCGCCGAGCACCAGCCACGTCTCGTTGCCGTCCCACACCGGCGCGATCGCGTTCATCGCCTGATCGCGTTCGGGCCCGACTTTGAAATTGGGAAACAGGACGCCGATGCCGAGGTCGAACCCATCCATCACGACATACATCGCGACCGCAAATGCGATGATCGCCGCCCAGAAGATGGTGAGGTCGAAGCTCATGTGCCCGTTCCCACCGCCGCTGCAGCCGTGATCCCCGCCGTTCGCACCGGCCCCGCGACATCGTCGGGCTCGCCCTCGTGCGGCGGCGCGCTCATCAGCCGCAGGATGTACCAGCCGCCTGCACCGAACACAGCGAAATAGACGAGCACAAACGCGATCAGCGACCCGGCCATCCCCGGCGTCGCGATCGCCGACGACGAGTCGGCTGTGCGCAGGAGCCCGGTGATCGTCCAAGGCTGGCGTCCGACCTCGGTCGTCGCCCAGCCCGCGAGCACCGCGACGAACCCCGCAGGTCCCATCAGCACACCCGCGCGGTGAAGCCAGCGCCAGTCGTAGAGCTTGCCGCGCAAGCGCGCGACCAGGCTCCACAGCCCCAGCCCCAGCATCGCAAAGCCGATCCCGACCATGATCCGGAACGTCCAGAAAACGATTGCGACGGGCGGCTGGTTGGCGCGCGGTACGGTATCGAGCCCGGCAAGCGGGGCGTTCAAGTCGTGCTTCAGGATCAGCGACGACAGCCCGGGCACTTCGACGGCATAGTCGAGGTGCTGCGTCGCGGCGTTGGGCAGGCCGAACAAGGCGAGCGGCGCGCCGTGCTCATGGCTTTGAAAATGCCCCTCCATCGCCATCACCTTGACCGGCTGGTTTCGAAGCGTGTTCAGCCCGTGCAGGTCGCCCAGAAAAATCTGTACCGGCGCGACGAGCGCGGCCATCCACATCGCCATCGAAAAGCTGAGCTTGGCCGCGTCGGTCTTGTGCCCTTTCAGCAGATGCCATGCGCCGACCCCACCGACGGCAAACGCCGTGGTCAGATAGGCGGCGGTGACGGTGTGCATCAGGCGATAGGGAAAGCTGGGGTTGAAGATGATCGGCCACCAGCCGCCGGGGCCGGGCACGAACTGGCCCGCCGCATTGACCGCCCAGCCGACCGGCGTCTGCATCCAGCTGTTGACGCTCAGGATCCAGAACGCCGAGACGAAGGTGCCGAGCGCGACCATGCACGTCGCGGCGTAGTGCAGCCCGGGCCCCACACGCTTCATCCCGAACAGCATGACGCCGAGGAAGCCGGCCTCGAGGAAAAACGCGGTCAGCACCTCGTACGCCATAAGCGGCCCGATGATCGGCCCGGCCTTGTCGCTGAAAACCGCCCAGTTGGTGCCGAACTGGTACGACATGACGATGCCCGAGACGACGCCCATCGCGAACGCGATCGCAAAGATGCGCAGCCAGTAACGGAAAAGGTCAAGGTAGACCTCGCGTTTCGTCCACAGCCACATCCCCTCGAGCACCGCGAGATAGCTGGCGAGGCCAATCGAGAAACTGGGGAACAGGAAGTGGAACGACACCGTGAACGCGAACTGCGCGCGCGCGAGGAGCAATGCGGTTTCGGCTGGGGTCATGTCCGGCTGTTACGCCGTGCGCGGCTGCCATGAAAGCGGCATCGCCGCCGCGTGAGGTGCACGAATTGCATGTTCACGCGGTCCGGCCGCCCGCGCCTGTTCGCAAACGCGAGGGGCCCGGACGCGAAAGTCCGGGCCCGGCAGGTCGATCAGGCGATGTAGCGGGTGAATTCGCGCCGGAAATCGGCGGTCATCTTGGCGTTTTCGGCCGGCGTCGCCGCCCGCATCAAGGCGGGGTAACGCTGCCCCTCTTCCTCGGCGACGTGCGCCTTGACCGCGGTTTCGAGCGCGGTGAGGCGCGCGAGGAACTCGGGGCCGGTCTTGGGCATGGCGTCGAGTTCGGCGACCATCACCTTGGCGTGCTGCTGCTCGATGTAGAGCTGGTCGGAGCCCGCCGTGTCGCCCTTCATCGCGACGCCCGGATAGAGTGCGACTTCCTCAGCAATCGAATGCCCGGTCAACAGCGTGGCGAGCATCTTGAGCCCGGCGGTCCGTCCCGCCGTGTCGCCGTCGCGCGTCGCCTTCAGCGCGGCGAACTGACGGTCGATCGCCATGTGCTGCGCCTTGACCTGCGCCATCCAGTCGCCGGCGGTCAGCGCGCCGACGCTCGGCATGCCCATCCCCGGTGCGGCAAAGGCGGGGGCGGCCGCCGCGACGGCGATGCCGCCGAGCGCAAGTGCACCGAGATCGCGACGTGTCGTTCCAGTTTTGTTCGTCATAACCATCCTCCTGCTTGATGTTGGAGGCATGACGACTGGAACGCGCGGACGTTCCACTTGAGAGTTATTATCAGCTTCTTATCAAAAGTGAATCGCGCGACCGTAAGCGCCGAGGACGCTTTCGTGCATCATTTCGGACAGGGTCGGGTGCGCGAAGACGGTTTCCATCAGCTCGGCCTCGGTCGTCTCGAGCTGGCGTGCGACGACATAGCCCTGGATCAGCTCGGTCACTTCGGCCCCGATCATGTGCGCGCCCAGCAGCGCGCCGGTGTCGGCGTCGAACACCGTCTTCACGAACCCCTCGGCCTCGCCGAGCGCGATCGCCTTGCCGTTGCCGATGAAGGGGAATTTGCCGACGCGAACGGCGCGACCGCCTTCGCGCGCCTTGGCTTCTGTCAGCCCGACGCTGGCTACCTGCGGGCGTGAATAGGTGCAGCCCGGGATGTTCCATGTCTCGAACGCGTGCGGCTTCTCGCCCGCGATCGCTTCGACGCAGACGATCCCCTCGTGGCTCGCCTTGTGCGCCAGCCATGGCGGGCCCGTGACATCGCCGATCGCCAGCACCCCGGCAACGTTGGTGCGTCCATAGCCGTCGACCAGGATATGTCCGCGCTCGGTCGCGACGCCGAGGGCCTCGAGGCCGATCTCCTCGGTATTAGCCACGATGCCGACCGCGACAATGACATGGCTGAACGCGTGCATCGTCTCGGTACCGTCCTTGCTCTTGATCGTCGCCTCGACGCCCGCGTCGCCGACGTCGATTTTCGACACGCCCGCGCCGGTCATCAGCATCATTCCCTGCTTAGTCAGCGCCTTGGCCATGAAGTCGCTGACCTCGGCATCCTCGACCGGCAGGATGCGGTCGAGCATTTCGACGATCGTCACGTCGGCACCCATGTCCGAATAGAAGCTCGCGAATTCGACCCCGATCGCGCCCGACCCGATGACGAGTAGTTTCGTCGGCATCTCGGGCGGAACCATCGCATGGCGGTAGGTCCAGATGCGCTTGCCGTCGGCCTTCGCGAACGGCAGGTCGCGTGCGCGCGCGCCGGTCGCGACGATGATGTTCTTGGCCGCGAGTTCGCGCACTGTGTCGCCGGTGGTGACCGATAGCGTGCCGGGCCCGGTCAGCCTGCCGGCCCCCTCGACGACGGTGATCTTGTTCTTCTTCATCAGCCCCTTGACGCCGGCGTTGAGCTGCCCGGCGACCTTGCGGCTGCGCTCGACGACCTTGCCCAGGTCGAACGCGACATTGTCGGCGCTGAGGCCATAGGCGGCGGCGTTCTGCATGTAATGATACACCTCCGACGTGCGCAGCAGCGCCTTGGTCGGAATGCACCCCCAGTTGAGGCAAATCCCCCCCAGCCGCTCCCGCTCGACAATCGCGACTTTCATCCCGAGTTGTGCCGCACGGATTGCGGCGACATAGCCGCCGGGGCCGGAACCGAGGATGACGAGGTCATAGGATTCAGGCATCGGATGCTCCTGACTCTGCTCCGCTTGCGGGAGAGGACAGCTCGCGCGGCAGAGCGGCCGCAAAGAAGCTGATGTTGCGCGTGCGCCAGACGGCGACGCCGGTGCCCCACAGATGCTTGTCGTTGCTCCAGATCGGCGCGTCGAGCGCGAGCGAAGCCGCGAGCAGCGGCCAGTCCTTCTGCCCGGCGGCGGACAAGCGTTCGCGGGCGCGCGCTTCCTCATGATCGAAATGTGGCGAGTCGAGCGTCGTCACGGTCGTCGCGACCGACCTCAACCGGTCTTCGGCGCCGCTTACCGCGACGCGTTCGCGGTCGGCGACGATCAGACTTGCCTCGCGCATCATCTGTTCGGGGACGAGCATGATCGTCCCGCTCGCAGCAAGCTCTTCAAGCAGCACGATCGACCGGCCCAACACGGATCCGAGCAACACATTGGCATCAACGATCAGATACATCGTCGAGTGGCTCGCCCCACGGGTTCATTCCCAACCCGGCGAGCACCGAGTCCAGATCGACGCCGTCCGCGCGCATCTCTTCCTGCCACTGCCTGATTTCGTCGGCGGCCTGGCGAACCTGTTCGGGATCCTTTGGACGAAATGGCGCATAGCTCGCCACGGGCTTGCCATGATGCGTAACGAGCACCGCTTCGCCCGAGGCCGTCACTTCGCTGATCCTCTCGCGAAATTCCTTGATGCCCATTCGCATGACAGTGCTCCGAAAGTGTAACCGTTCGATACATTTTTCGGATCAAAGCATCAACCTACCAGCCCCAGCGGCGCCTCGACGAGTCGCTTGACTGCCCCCATCAGCTGGGCACCGTCGGCTCCGTCGATCGCGCGGTGGTCGAAGCTGCCGGTTATGCTCATCACCGTTGCGATCGCGAGCGCACCGTCGACGACATAGGGCCGCTGCTCGCCCGCGCCGACGGCGAGGATCATGCCTTGCGGCGGGTTGATGACCGCATCGAACTGCTTGATGCCCATCATCCCCATGTTCGAGATGCTCGCCGTGCCGCCCTGGAATTCATGGAGTGCAAGCTTGCCCGCCTTGGCACGTTCGGCGAGGTCCTTCATCGCGGTCGAGATCGACGACGTCGACCGGCTGTCGGCCCCGACGACGATCGGGGTGATGAGGCCGGTCGGCGTCGACACCGCGACCGAGATATCGGCGCGGCTGTACTGGATCAGGTCGGTCGGCGTATAGCTGACGTTGCACGAGGGCACTTCGATCAGCGCGAGCGCGAGCGCCTTGACGAGCATATCGTTGACGCTGAGCTTCACCCCGCGCGGTTCGAGCGCGGCGTTGAGTTCGGCGCGCAGCTTGAGCAGCGCGTCGAGGCGGACGTCGACCGTCAGATAGATATGCGGGACGGTCTGCTTCGATTCGGTCAGGCGGCGCGCGATCGTCTTGCGGATGTTGCTGAGCTTGATGCTTTCGTGCGGGATGTCGGTTGTAAACAGCGCGGGGGCGGGCTTTGTTGCGGGGCTATCGTCCTGCTCAGCCCGTCCTTTGACAGGCTCAGGACCAGCGACATTGGTTGCTGCGCTCATGACGCGTTCGGGCTGAGCCGGTCGAACGCCGGCTTGCGCTGCCGCCTCGATATCGGCCTTGACGATGCGTCCGTTGGGGCCCGTTCCGGTGATCGTCGCGAGGTCGATGCCCTGCGCCGCCGCAAGCCGTTTGGCGAGCGGCGAGACGCGCACCCGGTCTTCGCCAGCCGGAGCAGCGGGCGCAGGTTCGGGAGCCGTCGCCCCCTTCGCGGACTGTTCGGCCTGCACCACTGGCGCATCGTCGACCGGGCTCGCGCCATAGCCCTTTTCTTCGGCTGCCGGAGCGGGAGCCGCAGTCGGCGCGGGTGCAGGTGCGGGCGCGGGTGCGGGTGCGGCAACCGGCGCGGCGCTGGCTTCGTCTTCGCCTGCGATCAACGCGATCACCGTCCCGACCTTCACCCCGTCGCTGCCCTCGGCGACCCTGATTTCAGCGATCGTGCCCTCGTCGATCGCTTCAAATTCCATCGTCGCCTTGTCGGTCTCGATCTCGGCGAGGATGTCGCCCGACTTGACGCTGTCGCCGACCTTGACGAGCCATTTGGCGAGCGTGCCCTCCTCCATCGTCGGGGAAAGCGCGGGCATCTTGAGCTCGATCGGCATGGGGCGTCCTCTGCACTGCGGCCGTACGCCCTTCCCCGATGACGGGGCTTGCGGTCAAGGCTCGGCTGTGCGCAGCTTGGGACGCAAAACGGGGGAGCGATGCCGTGCGGACATATCTGGTCGTCATCGACGACACGCCCGAGGCGATGGTCGCGGTGCGCTTTGCCGCGCGTCGCGCCGCCAAGACGGGCGGGTCGGTGCTCATCCTCGCGCTGATCGCGCCGGTCGAATTCGTCGGTTTCGCGGAGGTCCAGGCGACCATGGAGGACGAGGCCCGCCAGCATGCCGAAGCGCTGGTCGCGCGCGCCGCCGGGCTGCTTGCCGACGAGGGCGTCCACCCCTCGGTCCTCGTCCAGGGCGGCGAACCGGTCGCGACGATCCGCGCGGTGCTCACCGGCAATCCCGATGTCGCCGCGCTCGTGCTCGCGGCCGCATCGACCGGCGCACCCGGCCCGCTCGTCGCGCATTTCGCAGGCGTCGAGGCGGGGCAGATGCCGTGCCCGGTCATGATCGTGCCGGGGTCGCTGACCGGCGAAGCGCTCGAACGGCTGAGCTAGCTCAGCTTCCGGCGACACACCCGCACGCAGGGCGCGGGCGGGCACGACGCACGATATGGCGACGCGGGGCGGCGACGCGGACATAGTCTGTCTCATAGCTGACGGTGCGCGTCATGACCGGGGCCGACGAGACCACCGTCGTCGTCGTAACCGTGGTTCCCCCGCCATAGCCGTAGCTGCCATAGTCGTAACCGACCGCCGGACCCTGCGGGTAAGTGCCGCCCTGCTCGCCGTGCATATCCCAGTGCGAGCGCACGTTTCCTTCGAAACGTCCCTCATACACGCGCTCGGGTCCGCCGTCCCAGCTCCCCGTCCAGCGTCCGTCATAGCTATAGTTGCCGCCACGTGCGTCGCCATGACGACGCGCGCCGTAGCCGCCGTCGCGCCGGTGGCGGTCGCGCCCGCTCGCGCTGCCGATCGCACCGCCGGCGATCGCGCCTGCGGTGCCGCCGATGATCGTCCCGGCGAGGCGGTTGCCGCTCCCCGCGATCACATTGCCCGCGACGCCGCCGACCACGGCGCCGACCGCCGCACCGGCAAGCGTATTGTCGCCGTTGCGGCGCCCCTCGTCGCGTCGCCCGTCTTCGCGGTAGCCGTAGCTGTCCGAATAATCCTCCTGCCAGCGCGGCTCGCGGTTCCAGTCGGTTCCGCCGCGCACGTCATAGACGCGGCCCCAGCGGTCGGTGAGCACGACATCGTCATAATAGCGCGACCAGCCGAAGCCCTCGGCCGGGCGGGGCAGGCCGTAGACGCTGTAATTGGAGATGTAATACGACGGCGACACCCAATAGCTCGGCAGCTGATAGCCATAGGACGGGCGGCGATAGGCGTTCCAGCCGCCGGGCACGCTCGACCAGCGACCCGCACCCTGCATCGGCATCGGACGTCCCGGCATCGGCATGCGCTGCTGCGGCATCATCGGGGGGCGCGGCATGCGCGTGCCCATTTGCCCCATCGGAACCGATTGAATCACCGGCGGCGCGCCGATGCCCGAGTCGCTTTGTGCCATTGCGACTGCGGGAAGTGCGGTCGCGGCGATCAAAAGGGCAGGGAGTGCTAGGCTTCGCATGGTAAAGGCTCCGTCACAATCGAGCGAAAACCCCGGAAAAGCGGGATTTGCTTAACGCGGGCTTTAGCAGAATCGTTGCGTTTTCGAAAGGCAAGCCGTGCGCGCTGACTGTCCCGTTCAGGGTCAGATGCGCGTCGCGATCAGCCGCGCAACGGCTTCGACCGCCGCCGCGTCGGCAGCCGTAAAGCGCGCGCGCGTCGGGCTGTCGAGGTCGATCACCGCGATCACGGTGCCGCCTCGCACGACAGGCACGACGAGTTCGGACGCGCTCGCCGCGTCGCAGGCGATGTGCCCGGGAAAGGCATGGACGTCGTCGACGCGCTGCGTCGTCGCATCCGCAGCGGCCGTGCCGCAGACGCCCTTACCCAGCGCGATACGGATGCATGCCGCCTTTCCCTGGAACGGCCCGAGCACGAGCGCGCCGTCGATCATGCGGTAAAAGCCGGCCCAGTTGAGGTCGGGCAGATGTTCGAACAGCAGCGCGGCGACATTGGCCATATTGGCGATGGTGTCGGGCTCATCGGCGGTGATCGCGTCGATGGCGGAGGTCAGGTCTTGATAGTCCATCCAACAGCAAGACCCGCTTCCCCGAGCGAAGTCGAGGGGCTGGTTCGAGCGAAGTCGAAAACGCGACCCTCGCTGAACGTGCGCAGCCTCGACTGCGCTCGGGGGAAGCGGTTATTCTTGGAGCGAGCACGTCTTCAACCTTGCGCTTGACGCCCCCCGCCGCACCCCTTCACCCTCGCGCGTACGTGTGAGGGACCAAATCCGTGCAGCTTGTCATCGTCGAATCGCCTGCCAAGGCAAAGACCATCGAAGGGTATCTGGGGAAGGATTTCCGCGTCCTCGCCAGCTATGGCCATGTCCGCGACCTGCCGCCGCGCGACGGGTCGGTCGATCCCGACGCCGACTTCGCGATGGAATGGGAAAATTACGCCGACAAGGCCAAGCAGCTGAAAGCAATCACCGACCTCGCCAAATCGGCGGACCGGCTGATCCTCGCGACCGACCCCGATCGCGAGGGTGAGGCGATCAGCTGGCACGTCCGCGAAGTGCTCGCCAAGCGCAAGGCGCTGCCCAAAGAGGTTGAGCGCGTCACCTTCAACGCGATCACCAAGGCGGCGGTGCTCGACGCGATGGCGCACCCGCGTCAGCTCGACGAGGATCTGATCGACGCCTATCGCGCGCGCCGGGCGCTCGACTATCTGGTCGGCTTCACCCTGTCGCCGGTGCTGTGGCGCAAGCTGCCCGGCGCCAAGTCGGCAGGGCGTGTCCAGTCGGTCGCGCTGCGTCTCGTCGTCGATCGCGAGCGTGAGATCGAAGCGTTCCGCGCGCAGGAATATTGGTCGGTCGTCGCCGACATGGAACATGACGGCACGCCTTTCACCGCGCGGCTGTCGCGCTGGCGCGGGAACAAGATCGACCGGCTGACGCTGGGCAGCGAAGCCGAGGCGATGGCGGCGAAGACCAGCGTCGAGGTCGGGCGCTTTACGGTGGCCGAGGTCGAGACGCGCCCGCTGACGCGCAACCCGCCGCCGCCCTTCACCACCTCGACGCTCCAGCAGGAGGCGGCACGCAAACTGGGCTTTTCGGCGAGCCACACGATGCGCCTCGCGCAGGGGCTCTACGAGGACGGCGCAATCACCTATATGCGCACCGACGGCGTGCAGATGGATCATAGCGCGATCACCGCCGCGCGCGGTGCGATCGCCAGACGTTACGACGCGAGCTATGTGCCGGACAAGCCGCGTATCTACACGACCAAAGCCAAGAATGCGCAGGAAGCGCATGAAGCGATCCGCCCGACCGACTTTTCGCGCGACCGTACCGGGTCGGGCGACCATGCCAAGCTTTACGATCTGATTTTCAAGCGCGCCACCGCCAGCCAGATGGCGTCGGCGCGCCTCGAGCGCACGACGGTCGAACTCGTCGACGGCACCGGCCAGACCGCGCTGCGCGCGACGGGTCAGGTCGTGCTCTTCCCCGGCTATCTCGCGCTCTACGAAGAAGGCAAGGACGAGACACGTGGCGGCTCCGGCAAAAATGCCGACACCGAAGGCGAGGACGACGCGCGCCTGCCGCGCATGAAGTCGGGCGATGCCCCCGCCAAAAAGGGCGTCCGCGCCGACCAGCATTTCACCCAGCCGCCGCCGCGCTTTTCGGAGGCGAGCCTCGTCAAGCGGATGGAGGAACTCGGCATCGGGCGTCCCTCGACCTATGCCTCGACGCTCCAGACGCTCAAGGACCGCAGCTATGTGACGGTCGACAAGAACCGCTTTACCCCGAGCGAAAGCGGGCGGCTGGTGACGGCGTTCCTCGAACGTTTCTTCGAACGCTATGTTAGCTATGATTATACCGCAGGGCTCGAGGAGAGCCTCGACGATGTGTCAGGCGGGCGTGAGGGGTGGCAGGCCGTGCTCGACGCCTTCTGGCGCGACTTCAAGCCCAAGACCGCCGAGGTGATGGAGACGCGCCCGTCCGACGTGACGGTCGCGCTCGACGAATATCTCGCGCCGTTCCTGTTTCCGGCAAAAAGCGACGGCAGCGATCCGCGCGTCTGCCCGAACTGCGGCACCGGTCGGCTTGCGCTGCGCGGCGGGCGGTTCGGCGCGTTCGTCGCCTGCTCGAATTATCCCGAGTGCAAATACACCCGCCGCTTCGCGCAGGGCGGCGGTGCAGAGGAAGCCGTCGGCGGCGACGAGGTGCTCGGCATCGACCCCGCGAGCAAGCTCGACGTTGCGCGCAAGTCGGGGCGCTTCGGCCCCTATGTCCAGCTCGGCGACGGCAAGGATGCCAAGCGCGCCTCGATCCCCAAGGACGCGGGCGAGCTCGACCTCGAGCTTGCGCTCAAATTGCTCAGCCTGCCGCGCGACGTCGGGCTGCACCCCGAAACCGGCGCCCCGATCACCGCGAGCATCGGGCGCTATGGCCCGTACCTCGCGCACAACGGCAAATATGCGCGGCTGCAATCGACCGCCGAAGTGTTCGAAACCGGCATGAACACCGCAGTCGTCAAGCTCGCCGAGGCGCTGGCCAGCGGTGGCCGTCCGCAGCGCGGCGCGCAGGCGCCCTTGAAAGAACTTGGCAAGCATCCGCGAACCGAGGCCGAATTGAAGCTGATGGCGGGACGCTACGGCCCCTATGTCACCGACGGCACGACCAACGCGACGCTGCCCAAGTCGATCGAGCCCGAAGCGCTGACGCTCGACGAAGCCGCCCAACTGATCGACGCCCGCGCCGCGATGGCCCCGGTCAAGAAGGGCAAGAAGGTCGTGGTTAAGAAAGCGGCACCGAAGAAGGCTCCGGCGAAGAAGGCCGCTGCCAAGAAAGCTGCCGCGAAGAAGGCGGTCAAGGCGTAGCACAGCCCCGACATTCCGGATCCTTGACGATGCGAATAGACCGCAGTGCAGGCGTGACGCCGTCGAACACGTGCACGAGCCCTGCCGGATCGGGGCCGAAACGCGTCAGCACGCGCACGACCTCCATCGCCGCCCAGCTACCGACGAGCCCCGCCATTGCGCCGAGAACGCCCTGTTCGGCGCAGTTGTCGCAGTCCTCGGCATCGAACGCATCGCCGACGAAGCAGCGGTAGCAGGGCTTGTCGGCCTCCCAGCCGCGATAGCTGCCGATTTGCGCCTGGAATTGTCCGATTGCCGCCGAAACGAGCGGGATGCGCAGCCTTGTGGCGGTGTCGGACACGACCAGCCGCGTTGCGAAATTGTCGCACCCGTCGAGGATGACGTCCGCCCCCGACAGGAACGACGCGGCGTTGTCGGCGGTCAGGCGTTCGCCGATCCCGGTCGCGTTGACGTTTGGGTTGACGCGCGCGAGCGCCGCGACCGCGACCGCGACCTTGGCGCGCCCCAGATCGGCGTCGCCGAACAGGATCTGCCGCTGGAGGTTCGACACGTCGACGACATCGTCATCGATGACGGTCAGCCGCCCCACGCCCGCCGCCGCCAGATAAAGCAACGCCGGACACCCAATTCCCCCGGCACCAATGACGACCACGTGCGCGCCATGCAGCCGCACCTGACCCGCGCCGCCCACTTCGCGCAGCACGATGTGCCGCGCATAGCGGTCGAGTTCGTCATCGGTCAGGGTCAATCAATCGCCTTCGGAGTCGGGGCGTTGAACCCGTCTCGAGATCGCGTCTTGGTACGACAGGTCGACCGCTTCGACGGTACGATTGGAAATTCCCGTTTCGCGTGCCGCCTGGCGCTGAGCATAGCGCAACGCATCGAGAAATATTTCTGTCAAAAGAGGTTTGAGGCTGGGGTTCTTGCTCAGAAACCGTTCGGCATCATCGCGACCGTTCATGATCGACAGCCACCACGACATTCCCCGGCGTTCCGGCTGAACCTCCCATTTGATCATGTGCGCGAGGATGCGGATCAGGTGACTTTCATATTCGCTGCGTTCCCGCCGACCCACGCACTCGATCTCCTCGATGATGTTTTCCCAATCGGCCTCGCCAAACCGGTGTCCACGCAGAAGTTCGGCCTGCGCCATGGCCCACCCATAGCCGTCGGCGTTGTAATCGGGCGACTCTGGCGTCTGGATGCGGGCGGGTGCGTTCATGGCCAGCGAATTACCACCTCACCGCACCCCCGTCGAGCCGAACCCCCCGTCGCCGCGCGCGGTCGCGTCGAGCGCATCGACCTCGTGCAGCGCCGCGCGCTGGACGGCGGCGGGGACGAGTTGCGCGATACGGTCGCCGCGCGCGATGACGAAGGGGTCCTGCCCCAGATTGGCGAGGATGATCTTCACCTCACCGCGATAGTCGCTGTCGATCGTTCCCGGCGTGTTGAGGCAGGTGACGCCGTATTTGAGCGCCAGCCCCGAGCGCGGGCGGACCTGAACCTCAAACCCTTGCGGGATAGCGAGCGCGAACCCGGTCGCGACGGCGGCACGTGCACCGGGGGCGAGCGTCAAATCCTCGGCCGCCACGACGTCCATCCCTGCCGCACCATCGGTGGCATAGGCGGGGAGCGGGAGGCTGGTGCCATGGGGTAGGCGGAGCACGGGGATTGCGATGACGGGCATGAGCAAACGCTTAGCCGCTTCGCG
Organism: Sphingomonas sp.; assembly: GCA_965248885.1. Lineage (GTDB taxonomy): Bacteria > Pseudomonadota > Alphaproteobacteria > Sphingomonadales > Sphingomonadaceae > Sphingomonas_O. Next base: position 193,017 of record OZ252211.1, read on the forward strand.
CGGGTTCGTCACGAATTGACCTTGGGCTTAATTGTTACTACAAAAAGAAATGATACTTGTCTGGGATGAGCCGAAACGACGGGCCAACCTCGACAAACATGGGATCGATTTTGCCGAGATCGGGCCAGAATTTTTCCTGGGTGCTTTGGTCAAACCGGCGCGGGACGGGCGCTGGGTCGCCATCGGCGATCATAAGGGCGTTACCGTCGTTATCTTCGCGACGCTGGGCAACGAGGCGATTTCGATCATATCGGCGCGCCCCGCCAGCGCAAAGGAAAGGAAGCTGTTGTCATGACCAAGGTCGATTATTCGGACGCCGATGCTGCGGCGGTGATGGACAGTCCGGAGCTGACCAAGGCCGATGTGGCGGGGATGCGCCCCTTTTCCGAGGTACTTCCTGAACTTGCCGCCAAGCTGCGCCGCGCGCGCGGACCACAGGCGCCAGCAACGAAGATCAGCACGACCATCCGCCTGTCGCCTGAGGTGATCGGTTACTTCAAAAGCGGCGGACAGGGCTGGCAATCGCGGATCGATGAAGCGCTGAAGGAATGGGTGGCCAGACGTTGGTGAGGAAAATGGGAATTCGCACTGGATGAATGCGATAATAGATTTATAAGAAATCAAAGACACGCTCCGCCAAACGCACCGCCACCTGACCCTTCCCCATCCGCGCCCAGCTCTCGACGCCATCCGCCGTCACGACGTGCACCGCGTTCGCCTCTCCCCCCATGACATCGCCCGAGACGTCGTTGGCCACGATCCAGTCGCAGCCTTTTCGCGCCAGCTTTGCCTGCGCGTTGGCGATTACATTTTCGGTTTCGGCGGCGAAGCCGACGAGCAGGCGCGGGCGCATCGAGCTGCGTGCGAGGGTCGCGAGGATGTCGGGATTTCCGACGAGGTGCAGCACGGGGGGCGCGCCGCTACCGTCCTTCTTGATCTTTTGCTCCGACGCCTCGACGCGCCAGTCGGCGACGGCGGCGACGAGGATCGCGGCGTCGGCGGGAAGTGCGGCCTCGACGGCGGCGGCCATCTGGCGCGCGGTCTCGATGTCGACGCGCGTCACGCCCACAGGCGTGTCGAGCGTCACCGGTCCGGCGATCAGCGTCACGCGTGCGCCCCTCGCCGCAAGGGCGGCGGCGATCGCGAACCCCTGTTTGCCCGACGACCGGTTGGCGAGGTAGCGCACCGGGTCGATCGGCTCGTGCGTCGGCCCCGCTGTCACGATGACGTGGGCGGTCACGCCTTCAGTCGGTCGAGTGCGGCTGCATAGATCGCATCGACGTGCGGCAAGCGGCCCGGCCCGTATTCGCCGCACGCCATCGTGCCCTCGTCGGGCTCCATCACCGTCACGCCGTCGGCGCGCAGCTGCGCGACGTTGCGGCGCGTCGCGGCGTGCTGCCACATCCGCACGTTCATCGCGGGCGCGACGAGCACGGGCTTGTCGGTCGCGAGCAGCACCGTCGTTGCAAGGTCGTCGGCGTGGCCGTGCGTCATCTTGGCCATCAGATCGGCGGTCGCCGGGGCGACGACGAGGAGGTCGGCGTCGCGGCTGAGCGCGATATGCCCGATTTTCGCCTCGCGCTCGAGATCCCACAACGTATCGCACACCGGCTGTTCGCTGAGAGCGGCGAGCGTCATCGGCGTCACGAACTTCGCCCCCGCCTCGGTCAGCACGCAGCGCACGGGCATGTCGGCGCGGCGGAACAGACGGACCAGCTCGCACACTTTGTACGCGGCGATGCCGCCGCCGACGATCAGGAGGATACGCTTGCCCTGCACGCGGGGCTCAATGCCGCGCGGCAAGCCCCAAGTCCAGCAATGCGCGCGGCGCGAACGCGAGGCCCACCGGCAGCAGCGGCGCGACCATCATCCCCCAATAGAGATTGTCGGGCCGCCCCGCGAGGCAGAACAGCGTGGTCATGCCGAGCAGCCATAGCGCGACGCGCTGTCCGAAGGCATCGCGGCGCGACGCCCAGCCGAGCAGCGCGAGCGGCACGAGCGATGCGGCGATCCAGCGCGGGAGCACCGCGAACAGGCTGGTCTGGTGGAGCATCGTCAGCGCGACCGGCCAGCCGCCGCCGCTCCAGCCCTGTGATGCGCCATCGCCGGGCAGGGTAACGGCGGTGACCTGCCCCGCGTGGAACGCGAGCGCGAGCGCGAAGACGCCGAGCCCCGCGAGCCATGCCAGCGCCTCGCCGCGACGCCGTTCGATCCAGGCCGCGCCCGCCATTGCCACGAGCAGCGGCGCGGCAAGCTCGCGCAGCAGCGCGGCGAGCGTCGCGATGCCGATCGCCGCGAGCCAGCGCCGATCGGTGCGCACCGCAAGCGCGACAGTGGCAAGGGTGGCCGCCCAGACCTCGTGCCAGATCGCGAGCGCGGGCTGCGCGACGGTCAGCAGGGCGAGCGCGCCGATGGCGAGCGCGGCGAGGCGCTCGGCCGGACGCTCGACGCTCGCGCGCAGCCGGATGACGAGCGCCGCCAGCGCACCGAGCACCGCCAGCCGCAACAGCCAGCCCATCGCCGTCGTGCCAACGAGCCCCGTCACCTCGGCAAGTAGCGGCGGGCGCATCGTGACGAAGGGTTTCAGCGGATAGCCACGCGCACGCTGTTCGGCGGCAGCAGCGGGGTAATAGGGCGTGCCGCTCGCCACCCGGGCGGCGATCGCACGGTAGAGGTCGGCATCGTGCTGGACCGGTCCCGCGCGTGGCGCTGCCGACGGCGCGGGGAGCATGAACCCGGCAAATATCGTGCACGCGAGCAGGACGAGCGTCGCCCATGCCGCCCAGGGCTGCCCCCGCGAAAGTCCCAGCACGCGCATCGGGCGGGCCTAGCGCGGCTGTGGTTAACGAACCCGCCTGCCGCTATCGCAACCGACGTGCATGGCTGGATCATCCTCGACAAGCCGCTCGGCCTCGGCTCGACGCAAGGCGTGAGCGCGGTCAAGCGCGCGTTGCGCAGCGGCGGCTATGCCAAGGTCAAGGTCGGGCACGGCGGCACGCTCGACCCGCTCGCCACCGGCGTGCTGCCGATTGCGTTGGGGGAGGCGACCAAGCTTGCGGGACGCATGCTCGATGCGTCGAAGGTCTATGACTTCACGATTGCGTTCGGGGAGCAGACCGACACGCTCGACCGCGAGGGCGCGGTGATCGCGACGAGCGATGTGCGGCCGACGCTCGCTGAGGTCGAGGCCGTGTTGCCGCGCTTCACGGGGACGATCGACCAGGTTCCACCGGCCTATTCTGCGCTGAAGGTCGAGGGCGAGCGCGCCTATGATCTCGCACGAGCGGGGGTCGAGGTGGTGCTCGCGATGCGCGCGGTGACGGTGTTTTCCCTCGAAGCGAAGAAGAGCCACCCCCGGCCCCTCCACGAAGGCGTGGAGGGGAGCCGTGAGCGTCTGCCGCATACTACTCCCCTCCCGGCCTTCCGGGAGGGGCCGGGGGTGGGTTCTTCTTCCCCCCTCGACTCGCTCACCCTCACCGCGCATGTCAGCAAAGGCACCTATATCCGCAGCCTCGCGCGCGACATCGCGCTTGCGCTCGGTGGCGCCGGCCATGTCACGATGCTCCGTCGCACGCGCGCAGGACCGTTCGACCTCGCCAACGCAATTTCGCTGGACATTCTGGATGAAGTCGCTAGGGCGCGCGGGTTAGAGGGCATCTGCTTGCCCCTCGAGGCAGGGCTGGACGGTATCCCGGCTCTCTCCCTCACCCCCGTTCAGGCAGCGCTCGTCCGGCAAGGACGCGTGTTGGACGGTTTCGCCGCTTCCGACGGCCTTTATCTTGCGCGCGACGGTCAAACGCCCGTGGCGCTGGTAGAGGTCGAAACCCGCTGCTTGCGGGTCGTGCGCGGCTTCAACCTGTGACCCGATACCGCAAAGGACGAGCATGACGATTACTGCCGAACGCAAGACCGAAGTCATCGCCGAAAACGCGCGGAGCGAAGGCGACACCGGGTCGCCCGAAGTGCAGGTTGCGATCCTGACCACGCGGATCGTCGCGCTGACCGATCACTTCAAGACGCACGCCAAGGACAATCATTCGCGCCGCGGGCTGCTGATGATGGTCAACAAGCGGCGCACGCTGCTCGACTATCTCAAGCGCGTCGATGTCGATCGTTACACCGCACTCATCACGAAGCTCGGGCTTCGCAAATAGTTTCGAACGGCTCCTTCGGGGGCCGTTTGTTTATGTCCCGCATTCGGCGGGGCGCATTGGGCCATAGAGCGCCCGCACCGCTCGCAGACCGGATGTCTGCTCATGGAGGCCCCCGCAGCATTGGGCTCGCGGGTCCGAAGGAAAACATATGTTCAATACCAAGACAGTCGAAATCGAGTGGGGCGGACAGACGCTCAAGCTCGAAACCGGTCGCGTCGCGCGGCAGGCCGATGGCGCCGTGATGGCGACGCTCGGCGAAACCGTCGTGCTGTGCGCCGTCACCGCTGCACGCTCGGTCAAGGAGGGGCAGGATTTCTTCCCGCTCACCGTCCATTACCAGGAAAAGTACAGCTCGGCCGGCCGCATTCCCGGCGGCTTCTTCAAGCGTGAGCGCGGCGCGACCGAAAAGGAAACGCTGGTTTCGCGCCTGATCGACCGTCCGATCCGTCCGCTGTTCCCTGAAGGGTTCTACAACGAGATCAACGTCATCTGCCAGGTGATGAGCTATGACGGCGAGAACGAGCCCGACATCCTCGCGATGGTCGCGGCGTCGGCTGCGCTGACGCTGTCGGGGGTGCCCTTCATGGGCCCGATCGCCGCAGCGCGTGTCGGCTATGTGAACGGCGAGTATATCCTCAACCCGACCGACGAGCAGGTCGCCGAGGGCGATCTCGACCTCGTCGTCGCGGGAACGCACGACGCGGTGATGATGGTCGAATCCGAAGCCAAGGAGCTGTCGGAAGAGGTCATGCTCGGCGCGGTGATGTTCGCGCATCGCGGCATCCAGAGCGTAATCGGCGCGATCATCGACCTCGCCGAACAGGCCGCCAAGGACCCGTGGGCGATGGCCGAGCAGGCCGATTTGTCGGCCGCGAAGACCAAGCTGCGCGCCCTGATCGGCGCGGATATCGCGGCGGCCTACAAGCTGACCGACAAGTCCGAGCGGTCGAATGCGCTCAACACGCTGCGCGCCAAGGCCAAGGACGCGTTCGCCGACGCCGCACCGCAGGACAAGATGGCCGCAAGCAAGCTCGTCAAGAAGCTCGAAGCCGAAATCGTGCGCGGTGCCATCCTGAAGGACGGACAGCGCATCGATGGGCGTACCACGACGCAGATCCGCCCGATCGACGCGATGGTCGGCTTCCTGCCGCGCACGCACGGTTCGGCGCTGTTCACGCGCGGTGAAACCCAGTCGATCTGCACCACCACGCTCGGCACCAAGGATGCCGAACAGATGATCGACGGGCTGAACGGCCTGTCGTACTCGAACTTCATGCTCCACTATAACTTCCCGCCCTATTCGGTCGGTGAAGTGGGTCGCTTCGGTGCCCCGGGGCGGCGCGAAGTCGGCCATGGCAAGCTCGCATGGCGCGCGCTGCACCCGGTGCTGCCGTCGAAGGACGAGTTTCCCTACACGATCCGCGTCCTGTCGGACATCACGGAAAGCAACGGCTCGTCGTCGATGGCCACCGTCTGTGGCGGTTCGCTGTCGATGATGGACGCGGGCGTGCCGCTTAAGCGTCCGGTCAGCGGCATCGCGATGGGCTTGATCCTCGAGGGTAAGGAATTCGCGGTTATCAGCGACATCCTCGGCGACGAGGATCACCTGGGCGACATGGACTTCAAGGTCGCGGGGACGTCCGAAGGCATCACGACGATGCAGATGGACATCAAGATCGCGGGTATCACCGAGGAAATCATGCGCGTCGCACTCAGCCAGGCGGCAGAGGGACGCACGCACATCCTGGCCGAAATGGCAAAGGCGCTCGACCATACGCGCACCGAGCTGTCGAGCCATGCGCCGCGCATCGAGACGCTGCAGATCGACAAGTCCAAGATTCGCGAAGTCATCGGCACCGGCGGCAAGGTCATCCGTGAGATCGTCGCGACGACGGGTGCCAAGGTCGACATCGACGACGAAGGGCTGATCAAAATCAGCTCGTCCGACGTCGCGCAGATCGAAGCCGCGCGTGCGTGGATCCTCGGCATCACCGAGGAGGCCGAGGTCGGCAAGGTCTATAACGGCAAGGTCGTCAACATGGTCGACTTCGGCGCGTTCGTGAATTTCATGGGTGGCAAGGATGGCCTCGTCCACGTCTCCGAGATCCGGAACGAGCGCACCGAAAAGGTCGCCGACGTCCTGCGCGAGGGGCAGGAGGTCAAGGTCAAGGTGCTCGAGATCGACCCGCGCGGAAAGGTCCGCCTGTCGATGCGCGTCGTCGACCAGGAAACCGGTGCCGAACTCGCCGACACACGGCCGCCGCGCGAGGAACGTCCTCGCGGCGAAGGACGCGGTGAGGGACGGGGCGACCGGCCCGATCGCGGCCCGCGCCGCGACGGTGGCGGCGGCGGCGGAGATCGCGGTCCGCGTCGCGAAGGCGGCGGCGAGCGCAGCGGCGGCGATCGCCCCCGCGGGCCGCGTCGTGAAGGCGGTGGCTATGGCGGGGGAGACCGCCCCGCGCGCACCGAAACGAACGACGACGGCCCCGCGCCTGAATTCGCGCCCGCGTTCCTGACGCGCGACGACTGAACCACCTTACCGCGTTCGGGAGAGGACCGAAGGAAGGGGCCGCAGCGATGCGGCCCCTTTTTTTCGGGTGTGGAGGCAACTGGACGGAATGACGAAGCGATGGCCCGCCTGATCCGCTTCAACAAACCCTATGGCGTCCTCTGCCAGTTTACCGACGCAGGCACAGCGTCGCCGCGGCCCACGCTGTCGGACTTTATCGACCTGCGGCGCGTCTATCCGGCAGGCCGCCTCGATTTCGACAGCGAGGGGCTTGTGCTGCTGACCGATGATGGGCGATTGCAAGCGCGCATCGCCGACCCGCGCTTCAAGCTAGACAAAACCTATCTCGTACAGGTCGAGGGCGTGCCCGACGACGCGGCGCTCGCCGCGCTGCGACACGGCGTGCGGCTGAAGGATGGCATGACGCTCCCGGCAGAGGTCGAGCGCATCGCCGCGCCCGACCTGTGGCCGCGCACGCCGCCGATCCGCGTCCGCCGCCACATTCCCGATTGTTGGCTGCGCCTGACGCTGCGCGAAGGCCGCAATCGTCAGGTCCGCCGCATGACCGCCGCCGTCGGCCATCCGACGCTGCGGCTGGTGCGCTGGGCGATCGGCGACTGGACGGTCGAGGAATTGGCGGTCGGCGCGTGGCGCTCGCGATAGCGGGCTTCAGTCCGGCGTATCGATCACCAGGCTGCCCTGTTCGAGCAGCGCGGCGATCACCGTCCTTACCGACGAGGCCGCGTCCGGGCCGATCTCGATGCGGGTCGCGGCGCACAATCGCTGTGCGAAAGCAAAACCATCGGTGTCGCAGTCGAAGCAGCGGCCGTCGACGAACAGCATCGGCGGCGTATCGACGAACGAAAAGCGGCTCGTCGGATTGCGGATCAGCACGGCGCCGCTGTCGACCGGCATCGACGCGATCGCATGGTCGGCCGCTTCGGCGGTTTTGGGTGTCGTCGTGAACTGGCCGAACCAGCGGGCGAACGCCGCGCGGTCGAGCAGGCGATCGGTAACCATCGCGTGCAGCGCATCGAGCGCCTGCGCGCCGATCTCACCGGGGTTGGCTTGCGCCGGCAGGTCGGGGTCGGCGTAGCGGTCGCCCTCGCTCAGCCCGTCGAGCAGATGATCGCAATAATGCGCGATGAGCTCGGCACGCGAGGGCGCGCGGAAGCCGATCGAATACGTCATGCAATCGTCGCCGACCGCGACCCCGTCGTGCGCAATGCCTGGCGGCAGGTAGAGCATGTCGCCCGGATCGAGGATCCATTCGTCGCGCGCGTCGAACGCGGCGAGCAGGCGCAGATCGTCGTGCGGACGCAGCGTCGTCGTCGCGTCGCAGCGCGCGCCGACCCGCCAGCGGCGCTGCCCCAGTCCCTGGACGAGGAACACGTCATACTGGTCGAAATGCGGGCCCACCCCGCCGCCGTCGCTGGCATAGCTGACCATCACATCGTCGATCCGCCAGTTGGGGATGAAGCGGAAGGCGTCGAGCAACGCGGCGACCGCAGGCACATGATGGTCGACCGCCTGGACGAGCAGGGTCCATGGTTTCTTGCCGAGACGCGCGAAGCGTTTGGGCTTGAACGGGCCATGCCTGACCTTCCACGTCTTGCGAGTCCGCACGATTATCCGCGACTCGATTTCCTTCTCGCACGCGAGTCCCGCCAGCTCGTCGGGGTCGAGCGGATTGGTCCAACCGGGAAACGCCCCGCGGATCAGCAGCGGCTGTTTCTGCCAGGTGTCGGCCAGGAACCGGTCGGTGTCGAAAGCGGCGCGCTGCATCGCGCCGTCGTAGCACTCGCGTTTGCGCGCGCCATGCGCATAATGCGCGGCATGATCCGCCGACTCGCGCTCCTCGCCTCGCTCGTCTTCGCGCTGACCGCCGCTGCGCCGCGCAAGGCCGCGCCGCCGCTGCCCGTACCCGACGCGGCGCGCGTCGTGCTGACGACCGAGCTGGGCGCGATCACGATCGACCTCGACGGCAAGCATGCGCCGATCTCGACGGGCAATTTCCTGCGCTACGTCGAGGGTCGTCGCTTCGACGGCATCGTCTTTTACCGCGCGATGCGCCTCGAATGGGGGACGCAGCCCAACGGCCTCGTGCAGGCGGGGGTGCGCGGTGACCCGAAGCGCGTGCTCAAACCGATTGCGCACGAGCCGACCAACGTCACCGGGGTCAAGCATACTGCCGGCGCGATCTCGATGGCGCGGCTCGCGCCGGGGACCGCGACCGGTGATTTCTCGATCCTCCTGTCCGACATGCCGGGGCTCGACGCCGACCCCGCGCGGACGAGCGATCCCGACGGCTATGCCGCGTTCGGGCACGTCGTGTCGGGGATGGAGGTGGTCCGCAAGATTTGGGACGCGCCGCTGTCGCCGACCGAAGGGCAGGGGTTCCTGCGCGGGCAGATGCTCTCCAAGCCGGTCAAGGTGCTGACGGTGCGCCGCGTGCCGCTGCCTTCGACCGCAACGACAACATTGCCGCCGACGCCCTGATCCGCTACCGGCGCGACTATGCTCAATCTGAACGGCATCACGGTGCGCCTTGGCGGGCGCACCATTCTCGACCGTGCGTCGGCCGCGCTGCCGCCGCGCGCGCGGGTCGGGCTGATTGGGCGCAACGGCGCGGGCAAGACGACGTTGATGAAGGTCGTTGCCGGGCTGCTCGACCCCGACGAGGGGTCGGTCGAAATGCCGCGCGCCGCGCGCATCGGTTATATCGCGCAGGAGGCGCCGTCGGGCACCACCACGCCGTTCGAGGCGGTACTTGCCGCCGATACCGAGCGCGCCGCGCTGATGGCCGAGGAAGAAGCGACGCAGGACCATCACCGGATCGGCGAGATCCACGAGCGGCTGATCGCGATCGACGCGCACGCCGCACCCGCGCGCGCGTCGCGGATTCTAGTGGGGCTCGGGTTCGACGAAACCATGCAGCACCGACCGCTCGACAGCTATTCGGGCGGCTGGAAGATGCGCGTCGCGCTCGCCGCGCTGCTGTTCAGCGAGCCCGACCTGCTGCTGCTCGACGAACCGTCGAACCACCTCGACCTCGAAGCGACGATGTGGCTCGAATCGTTCCTGAAAAGCTACCGCGCGACGATGGTGCTGATCAGCCACGAACGCGACCTGCTTAACAACGTCGTGGATCACATCGTTCATCTCGAGGGCGGCAAGACGAGCCTTTACACCGGCGGCTATGACGCGTTCGAACGGCAGCGCGCCGAGCGGCTCGCGCAGCTGGCGAGCGCAAAGGCGGCGCAGGAGGCGCAGCGCGCCAAGCTCCAGGACTATATCGCGCGCAACTCGGCGCGCGCCTCGACCGCGAAACAGGCACAGAGCCGCCAAAAGATGCTGCAAAAGATGCAGCCGATCGCGAGCATCGCTGAGGATCCGAGCCTGAGTTTCGACTTCCCCAGCCCCGACGCGCTCCGTCCCCCGCTCGTCACGCTCGACATGGCGGCGGTCGGTTACGAGGCGGACCATCCGATCCTGAGTAGGCTGAACCTGCGCATCGACCCGGAGGAGCGCGTCGCGCTCTTGGGCCGCAACGGCAACGGCAAGACGACGCTCGCGCGGCTGATCGCGGCACAACTCCCCGCGATGGAGGGGAGCATCGCGGCGTCGGGCAAGATGCGTGTCGGCTATTTCACGCAATATCAGGTCGAGGAGCTCGACCGCGACGATACCCCGCTCGAACATATGACGCGCAACATGAAGGGCGCGTCGCCGGGCGCTGTGCGCGCGCAGCTGGGGCGGTTCGGCTTTTCGGGGGCGAAGGCGACGACGCTGGTCGGCAAGCTGTCGGGCGGTGAGCGCGCGCGGCTGGCGCTCGCGCTCATCACGCGCGACGCGCCGCACATGCTGATCCTCGACGAGCCGACGAACCACCTCGACGTCGACGCGCGCGAGGCGCTGGTGCAGGCGCTCAACGCTTATGAGGGCGCGGTGGTGATCGTCAGCCACGACCGCCACATGATCGAGCTGACCGCCGACCGGCTGGTGCTGGTCGACGAAGGGACGGCGACCGAATTCACCGGCAGCCTCGACGATTATACCGATCTGATCCTGAAGGGCGCGGTCAAGGCGGACACGCCGAAACGCGACAAGAAGGAAGAGCGCAAGGCGGCCGCCGCCGCCCGCGAACGCGAGGCGGCCGCGCGCAAGGCGATGACTCAGGCCGAGGCGGAGCTCGCGCGGCTGACCGAGCGGCGCAGCGCCATCGAACGCGCGATGTTCGATCCGGCGTCGGCAGAGGGTGCCGACGCGAAGCTGACGATGAGCGAGATGATGAAGCTGCGCGCCGACGTCAGCGCAAAGATCGAATTGGCCGAGGCCCGCTGGCTCGCAATGAGCGAAGCGGTCGCCTGACGGTCAGGCCGCCAAAGGTTCTGCTGCGCCCTCGTTCGTGTCGGTCGGAGTCAATTTCCCTTCCGCTTTCAATCGCCGATACGTTGCCAGCGCCTGGCCGACCACCTGATCCATGTTGTAATAGCGATAGGTCGCCAGCCGCCCCACGAAGGTCACGTCGGGAACCGAATCGGCCAGTGCCTCATATTGCTTGAACAGCGCCTGATTTTCGGGCCGCGGGATCGGGTAATAGGGGTCGCCCTCTGCGGTCGGATATTCATAGGTGATCGAGGTGCGGTCGCTGACTTGCCCTGTCAGATGCTTGTATTCGGTGATGCGCGTATAGGGCACGGCTTCGTCGGGATAATTGACCGTGGCGACCGGCTGATACTGCTCGACCTCGAGACGCTCGTGCACGAAACGCAGCGAGCGATAGGGGAGCTTTCCGTAACGGTGCCCGAAGAATTCGTCGATCGGTCCGGTGAAGACCAGCCGGTCGAACGTCACGAGCCGGGCCATGTCGTGGTAATCCGTCGCCACCCGCACGGTGATGTTAGGGTGCGAAAGCATCCGTTCGAACATCGCGGTATAGCCATTGAGCGGCATCGCCTGGAAATCATCGGTAAAATAGCGGTCGTCGGTGTTGGTCCGCGTCGGCACGCGCGCGGTCACCGACTTGTCGAGTTCGGACGGGTCGAGACCCCATTGTTTGCGCGTATAGCCGCGAACGAATTTGCGATAGAGGTCGTGCCCGACGGCACCGACGACGACATCCTCCGACGTGCGTACCGCGTCGAGCGGCTCGGCGCGCGCGGCGAGGAAGGCGGCGGCGTCCGCGTCGGACGCGAGCCCTGCGTCATAAAGTGCATTGAGCGTCGTGCGGTTGATCGGGATCGGCACGAGCTTGCCGTCGACCTCGCCCAGCACGCGATGCTCGTACGGGTGCCACGCGGTGAAACGCGACAGATAGTCCACGATATCCTGGCTGTTTGTGTGAAAGATGTGCGGTCCGTACTGGTGCATCAAAATGCCGTGCGCGTCATGCCGGTCGAAGGCGTTGCCGCCGATGTGCGGACGGCGATCGACCACGAGCACTTTCAGTCCCGCGTCGGCGGCGAGCCGCTCGGCCATCACGGCTCCTGCAAAGCCCGCACCCACCACCAGCACGTCGAAATGCGCGCCCTTGGGGATCGAGGGCGCGCGCACGGGGTTGGCGATGGCCGCGTCGATCAGTGCGCGCATCTCATGCGCTGTCGTGTCCCATGAGGAAGCAGCGAGCAGTGCGTCGGCCTCGGCCTGCCAGCCTTCCTCCAGCGCCAGCATGTCCTCGCACGCTTCGACGAAGGTTGCTGCGGTGTTGGCGATCGCCACCCCGGCGAGCTTGCCATAGCCGCGTACGACGTCGACGATCGGCGTCGACACCACGGGCTTGCCGGCGGCCAGATATTCGGGAGTCTTGGTCGGGCTGATGAAGCGCGTCGCCGCGTTGATCGCAAACGGCATCAGCGCCACGTTCCAGCGCGCGATGCGCGCGGGGAGATCAGCGTAATCGACCGGACCCGAATAGGCGATGTTGGGCAGCCGGGGCAGCGACCCGGGATCGATCTTCACGACCGGCCCGATCATCTCGATGTCCCAGCTTGGACGCGCTGCAGCGATCTCCCTCAACAGGTCGAGGTCGAGCCGTTCGTCGATCACGCCGTAAAAGCCGAGCGTCGGCCGCGTCGTGGCCATCGCCACCCTACGCGCCTGCGCGAAATGCGCGAAATCGACGCTCGACGGGAACGCGTGCACTTCGTCGCGCCGCTTGCGTTTGGCGTCGCGCAGCGAGCGCCCGCCGGCAAACACGACATCGGCGGTCGCGATCAGCTCGGCCTCGAGCAGCCCGAGGCGCGCGGGCGCGTTCTTGAAGTTCGCCAGTTCGTCCATGCAGTCGTAGACGACGCACTCAGCCGCGACGTGCCGCGAGAAGGGCAGCATCATCGGCGTATAATACCAGCGCACGCGCGGCGTCGACCTGCCGAGGAAGCCGTCGAGCAGCCGCGCCAGAAGCACCTGATTGGCTTCCCAATCGGAGGCGTCGGGCAGGCGGGGCGTAACGACAGTCACCCCGCCTGCCTCGCGCACGTCGAGTTCGGGTTTCGCGCCGTCGTAGACCGGCTCTTCCCACACGATAACGCGGTGGTCGGTCGCGAAGCGGTTCATCAGATGCTGCGGTCGTTGTGTCACGAAATCCCAGCGCAAGTGCGAAAAACAGAGGAGCAACGGGCGCTGGTCGGACATCGTGGCGGGTCTCCCGGCACTCGGGAAGGTGCCTGTACCCAAGCAAACCCGGCAAATGTCATCTCGTTCCGTTCATGGCCGAGAAATCCATGCGAACCGGGACCTTATCGCTTCACCTGCATCAGGAATTCGATCAGCGCGTCGACGTGGCTGTCGAAGATGAAGACCTCGCGCTTCGCCCAAACCTGTTCACCGATTGCCGCGAGCGAAGTTCGGTCTTGAAGCTGGCGCGCGACATCGCCGAAATCGCGCGCGAAGATCCCGAGGCCATGGTCGCGGGCGAGTGCCTGCATCGCCACGATATGCCCGCTGTTGTCGCGCTGGATCATCGGAAGCCCGCACGCGGCGAGCGTCGCCATGCGCGCCGGGATGTTGAGGTCGTCCCAATTGGCGCGCGCCCAGTCCCCGTGGTTGGTGCTTGCAAAAAAATGCAGCCAGCCCGCGTCGTATCGCGAGAATTCGCGCACCCAGTTCTCCTGATCGACATTGGGATGGAGATGCATGAAGCGCCCTGCCAGGCTCTTGGTCCGCTTGATCCAGCCCTTCCACTGGCCATGCGTGAACTCGCCATAGAAGTGCAGGTGGACGCCGTTGGTCGCGAGCTCGGCGACGTTTTCGGGGTGAAGCCCGATCGGACGGCCGGGAACGACGGTGTGAATTTCGCCATCGTCGGCTGACAATTTGGCGCTGCGTTCGACCATCAGCCAGTCGCGCTTGGGCAAGTCACCGTCGAGGATGAGCGTCGGCATCGCCGCACTCGCCGGAGCCACGTCCGCGAACCAGTCGCGCATCTCGACGCTCGAATAGATGCACGCGTCGCTTTGGGTATGCAGGTCGATCAGTTCGTTCCACATGCCGTGCTCGAGCGCGATCAGCGGCCCTTCCTTGAAATGCCAGACGAACGGCACGCCGGTGTTTGCGCGCATCACCGCATGCGCGAAGGGGATCGCCTGCCAGTTGAGTAGCGCATAGATGACGTCGGGCTTCACGCGCGCGATCGCCGCCTGCCAGTCGTCGCGCGGCAGGTCCTCGACATGGCCGAACGGCAGCGGCCCGACGGTGTTGTACCAATAGGCGTCGGGGCTCCACAGGCCGTAGAGCGTGTGCCCGCGCTCGGCGAGCGTCAGCACGCGCTCGGCGTTGTAGGCGAGCTCACCGACCAGCAGGATCTTTAGGCCATCGGCACGCGCGGGCTGCGCGGTTTCGCGGTGACGGCGATAGCGCGCGACCTCGTCGATGCGGTGACCGGTGGTCGCATGGAAGATCATCGGTTCGGTGACGCCGTAGCGCAGGCGATACGGGTTGATCCCGCCGATCGGCTCACGAATGATCTTGTGCCGCTGATGCGGATGCGACACCCATTCGCAGGTTGCAAGACCCGTGCTCACCGTCGTCCCGCACGCGCGCAGGCTTGTCCAGAACATGCGGTCGAGGTCGTCGGTGGTCAGCTCTGCGCGCTCGACCCAGCGCAGATCAGTCGCACGGTGGAGCGCCTGGACGAGCTGCAACGGCTCGCCGGGCGGCGTGTCGCGACTTTCGCGATTATACCGGTAACGGACTCCCGAGGTCGCGAGGATCGCCTCCGGGTCGGCATCGAGCTCCGCGATCAGCGTCGCGAGGTGGTCGGCGTGGTAGACGTCATCGGCGGGGAGATAGGCGATCAGCGGCGCGGTCGCGCGGTCGAGCCCGCGATTGAGCGCCGCGCCAAGGCCTGCATTTCGCTCGTGTCGGTGAAAGGCAAAGCGGGCGTCCGCGAGGAACGGCGCGACCACGGTGTCGGTCGCATCGGCCGACCCGTCGTCGATGATGATCGCCTCGAAGTCGGCGAAGCGCTGCGCCTGAAGGCTGCCGAGCGCGCGTGCGATGAAGCGCGCGTGGTCGAAGGTCGGAACGATGACTGAAACACGCGGCATGGCTGCTCCCCATTTGGTCGAACCCGCGAACGCAGGCAAAGGCGATTGGTGCCACCAGGCTTGACCGGCAAGCAGAAACCACGCTCGGGCATGCGCCATGCGTCCGCTCATGCTGCTCACCCTGTGTCCGACCATGGCGTTCGCTGCGCCCGAGGCGATCACGGTGACCGGGCGCGGGCTCGCGGCGGGGGCGGGGGAAGGCATGCTGGGCGAGGTCGTGCTCGACCGCGAGCGGCTCGCGCAAAGCGTGCGGCTCGAGGAAGCACTCGGCGATGTGGCGGGGATACAGCAATTCCGCCGGACCGATAGCCGCAGCGCCAATCCGACCAGCCAGGGCATCACCCTGCGCGCGCTTGGCGGCAACGCTTCCAGCCGGGCGCTCGTCATCCTCGACGGCGTCCCGCAGGCCGACCCGTTCACCGGCTTCATCCCGTTCAGCGCGCTGCGTCCCGATCGCCTCGCATCGGTGCGCGTCACGCGCGGCGGAGGGACGGCGCTGTTCGGGCCAGGCGCGCTCGGCGGGGTCATAGAACTGTCGAGCGGCGGCCCCGCCGACCTGCCGCAAATGCGCCTGGCGGGCGAGATCGGCAGCCGACGTGCAAACGGGTTGAGCGGCGGCGTCGTCGCGCCGCTCGGGGCGGGCTTCGTCATGCTGTCGGCAGGGCGCGAGCGCGGCGACGGCGCAATCCTCTTGCCATCCGAACAGCGCGGGGTCGCCGACATCGCCGCCGGCTATGACGCGTGGAGCCTCGCGTCGCGAATGGTCGTTCGGGTTGCGTCGCAGGTCGAGATGCAGGCGTCGGGGCTCGTCTTCGACGACCACCGCCTGCGCGGCGTCGCGGGCACGGCGTCGCGCACCCGGGGCGCCGACGCCAGCCTGCGCCTCGTCGCGCGGGGGCGCTGGGGCGTCGAAGCGCTTTTCTATCTGCAGGAGCGTGGCTTTCGCTCGGGGTTCGTCGCGCTGTCGCCCGATCGTGCGACCGCGACGCCGACGCTCGACCAGTTCGCCACGCCCGCGCTGGGGCTTGGCGCAAAGCTCGAACTTCGCTCGCCCCTGCCGGGCAGGCTCGCGCTAAGGATCGGTGCCGATGTGCGCAGCGCGTCGGGGCATACCGAGGAGCGGTTCCGCTTCGTATCGAACGCCGCGACGCGGTTGCGGACAGCGGGCGGGCGCACGTCGTCGCTCGGTGGCTATCTCGACGTCAGCGAGCGCTGGCGCGGCGTTCAGCTCGGCGCAAGCGCACGCATCGACCGCTGGACAATCGCCGGGGGCAGCCTGGTCGAGCGCGTCATCGGCACGGGCGTGGCGACGCTCGACCAGCGGTTCGCCGACCGCGCCGGAAGCGAAGCGAGCCTGCGCGGCGGCGGCATCGTCTCGGTCATGCCGGGGCTCGAGCTTCGCGCGGCCGCCTATACCGGGTTCCGCCTCCCCACGCTGAACGAGCTTTACCGCCCGTTTCGCGTCGGTGCCGACGCCACCGCGGCCGATTCGGCGCTGTCGCCCGAACGCCTCGGCGGGGTCGAGGCAGGCGCGCGATACCGCTCGGCCGGGCTGCGCGTCGAGGTGATCGGGTTCATCAACCGCCTGCGCGGCGCCATCGCCAACGTGACGCTCGGCACCGGCCCCGGAGACTTTCCCCAGGTCGGGACGGTTGCGGCGGGCGGCGTCTATCGCCAGCGCGCCAATGTCGATGCGATCGTCGTGCGCGGTATCGAAGCCGACGCGCGCCTCCGCCTCGGCAGGGTGGAACTCGGCGTCTCTTGGCAGCACGCCGATGCGCGCATCCGTGCCAATGCGCTCGCCGTGGCGCTCGACGGCAAGCGCCCCGCACAGACCGCGACCGACCGTATCAGCAGCTCGGTCGAATGGCACCACGACACGCATCTCGTGCGGCTGGCCGCGCGCTACGCGGGGCCGCAGTTCGAGGACGATCTGTCGCTGCGCCGCCTGCCGTCGGCCTTTACGGTCGATGCGGTGGCTGCGATTGCGCTGGCACCGGGCGTGCAGGCGACGCTGCGCGTTGAAAACGCCTTCGCTGCGCGCGTCGTCGCGGGGCTGTCAGCGACCGGGGTTCAGGATTTGGGACAACCACGGGCAGTGTCACTGGGGCTGAGCCTGACGCGCTAGCGTGCGAACGCCGCCAGATCGTGCGCATCAGCGGCGACGCCTCCGGCTCGGCAGCGAAGGCGAACTGAATCGCGCTCAGCGTGCCGCGACAGGCGGGCGCATCGCAGGCGCAGCGCATCGTCCACGCGGGATCGGCTTCGGTCGTCGAATAGTCGATGGTGATCTCTTCGCCCGGCACGATTGTCCGCAGCGCGCGCAGCCGCCGTCGCGCGCCCATCGCCGCATTGGGCGCGCAGCAATGGTTGAGCCGGTCGAGCGGGGCGTGCGGGTCGATCCACACATCGCGACCGATGCCGATATAGTTGGGCCCCGATTCGGTGACCGCCCCGAACACCCAGCGACCGGTCAGCGTCCAGATCGCCTCGCCCGGCGCGAAGATGCGCCCCGCGAACATCCCCTCGCCGTGCATGCCGCTCGGCGCAATATAGACCGAGCGGGCCGTATCGACAAAGCGTCGGCCGCGATGGCGCAGCGCGAGCGCGGCGATGCTCGCGTGAAGCGCAACATTGAGCAGCGGATAGACCAGCAGCGCCGCGTTGCGCCCCGTATCGGCTGCCCAGGTCGTCGCCGCCAGCGTCGCATACGCGCAGGTCCAGACGATCCACGGGCCGGGATGCTCGCGCATCGGCGTCGTCCAGGTCGACCGCAACACGGGGAAGAAGGCGGTCAGCGTGGTCAGATTGCCCACGAGCAGGAACCCCGTGGCATAGGGACCGATCGTGCCATATCCGAACGCGAGCGCGGCCCAGAACAGGGTCAGCCAGACGTCGGCGGAAAAGGCGATCGCCTCAACCCGGTCAACCGGCTCGGTCGCCCCCGCGCGCAGGCAGAGCAAGGCAACGACGATACTCGCACTTGCGCAGAGCGCAGGAAGGAGCAGGACCGGCCACGTGCCCCCCGCCGACCATTCGAGCAGGACGAGCAGCGCAGTGCCATAGGCGAACATGAAGCTGCTCGCGGCGTTGGGGCGAATCCGCCGCTGTACGAACAGCCGCACATAGAGCGCATAGCCCAGCAGCTGGAGCGCCGCCGCTGTAATCGCCAGCCCCGTCACCACGCGCGCGTCCCCGCTACCCTTCGCCGCACTTATCCGCCTCGTCGAATCTTGACAATTGCGACCGTCATCGCCGCCGTGGAGTCGCATGCGGCGTGCCTGTGCAGGTTTTCGTTAACCTGCTTTGTTTAGATTTGCGGCGATGTCCTCGCGCACTGTCTCGCTCCGCCTGGCAACGGGCGGTATCGCCGCGACCCGGCGACTGGTCGTGCAGATCGCGGTCGTCATGGCGGCGGGCGGCCTGCTGCTGATCGCGACGATCCTGCTTTCGGCGCGCGCGATGGACGCAAGCGCGGTCGCCGCACAGGCCGAGCTGCTCGACAATGCCGTCACCGCGCGCACGTCGCGCGCGCTGAGCGAGTTGCGCAGCGTCGCCTGGTGGGACGAGGCGGTCGTGCGCAGCCGCGCGACGCCCCCCGACACGCGCTGGCTCGACATGGAGATCGGCGCGTTCGTCACCGGGTCGTTCCATCACGACCGGATCATGATCCTCGACGAGCGCGACCGCCCGATCTACGGCTTTGCGCGCGGCGGGCACACGCCCCCGGAAAAGATGCGGGCCGATTTCAACACGATCGCGCCGCTCGTCGCACAGGCGCGCGGCGGGCCCAGCGCATCGCCGCGCGTCGCCGACAGCAATGCGACCTCCGACCGGTACGAGGACAGCCGCTTCACCAACCGCCGCTATGGACGCAGCGCCGCCGCCGTGGTCGACGTGGGCGGCACCGGCGAGCTGGCGACGGTGATGGCGATCACGCCGTCGGTCGACATGCGGCTGGCGGGCGCGCGGCCGCGGCTGATGGTCTCGTTCATCCGGCTGGATGCGGCGTGGTGGCGGCAGGCGGGGCGCGATGCGCTGATCCCCGATCTCGGGCTCGCCCGCGCCGACGATGCCCGGCTCGGCAAGATGAGCGTCAGGTCGGACAGCGGCGCGGCGCTCGGCGAATTGCGGTGGACCCCGCGTCGGCCGGGGCAGGCGCTGATCGAGAATATCCTGCCCTTCGTGCTGACCGGGCTGGCCGTTGCGGCGGTCGCGATCGGGGCGCTCGCGCGGCGCCTGCTGGGAACGTCGCAGGCGTTGACCGCGCGTGAGGCAGCCGCACAGTACCTCGCCAACCACGACCCGCTGACCGGGCTGCCCAACCGCCGCAAGTTCGAGGGCGAATTCGCCGCCCGCGCCGATGGCGACGCGGGGAGCCGGCTCGCCGTCGCCTGCCTCGACCTCGATCGGTTCAAGGATATCAACGACACGCTCGGCCACAATGCCGGCGATCAGCTCATCCAGCGGGTGGCCGAACGGTTGCAACAGACGCTCGCCCCCGGTGATTTCGTCGCGCGCCTGGGCGGCGACGAGTTCGCGGTGCTCGGCAACTGCGCCACCGCCTTCGATGCCGACGACCTGACCGCCCGCGTCGCGCGCTGTTTCCACGAACCGCTGCCGGTCAGCGGGCATCTGGTCGAAACCTCGGCCTCGATCGGGCTCGCGTTCGGCCCCGCCGAGCGTTCGTTCGAGGCGCTGATGCGCGAGGCCGACATCGCGCTGTACGAGGCCAAGGCGCGCGGCCGCGCCTGCTGCGTGCGCTTCGAAGGCGAGATGGCGCACAAGATCGAGCGGCGTCACGCGCTCGAGGTCGATCTGCGCCGCGCCATCGCCAACCGCGAGCTGTCCTTGCTCTATCAACCGATCGTCGCGGCCGCGACCGGGCATATCGCTTCGGTCGAGGCGCTGCTGCGCTGGACCAGCCCGCGCCACGGCGCGGTGCCACCCGACGTGTTCGTGCCGATCGCCGAGGAGGCCGGGCTGATGGCCGACATCGGCCGCTTCGTCATCGACCGCGCGGTCGGCGATGCGAAGCGCTGGCCCAATCTGGAGACCGCGATCAACATCAGCCCGGCGCAGCTGCGCTCGGCGACGATCCTGCGCGACCTGATCGAGCCGACCGAGCGCCACGGCGTGTCGCCGGCACGCATCACGATCGAGATCACCGAATCGGTCCTGATGACCAGGGACGAGCGGACGTTGCGCACGCTCAACATCCTGAAGGAACGCGGGTTCGGCCTCGCGCTCGACGATTTCGGTACCGGCTATTCGTCGCTCGCGTATATCCGCGACTTCCCGTTCGACAAATTGAAGATCGACCGTAGCTTCGTCGCCGCGCTCGACACGTCGGACCGCGCGCAGGCGATCGTCGAAGCGGTCGCCAATTTCGGGCGCATCCTGGGGCGCGAGATCGTCGCCGAGGGGGTCGAGACCGAAGTCGAGATGCAGGCGATGCAGCGTGCGGGGTGCACGCATCTCCAGGGGTTCCTGTTCGCGCGCCCCATGCCCGCCGCGCATATCGAGGCGATGGCGGCATCGCTCGGGCGGCTGGCCGCAGGCGCCGCGCCCGACAATCTGGCGGTCCGCTCGATCCTGCGCCGCGCCTGACGGGCGGATTGCGCGGATTTGCGTGCGTTGACTTCACACACTTCGCACGGGGGAGGTGCCGTACCCTCTCCTGACAGGCCGATAGCTTCGTCGACGGTTTCAAAGAGCAGTTGGCCCATCGGGCTAATGAGTCGCGCGACGCTGCATGATCGAGCGGATGTAGGACAGCGGGATGCTTCTTGTGCAATCCTCAGCCCTATTCGTGCACCACGTTGCAGAACGATGTGCCTGAGACTATATCTCCGGCCAAGGAGATCGCCGATGGCCAGTGTGCCGCGCCGCCAGCAACGCCGCATTGCCTTTGCTTCCGATCGCGCGTTCAAGCGTCTGCAGCTCCTGACGAGAGGCGGTCGTAGCCAGGCCGATGTGATCGAGGAAGCACTGGAACGAATGCCGCTTCCCATAGCTGGCGACCGGGATCGAGCGATCGAGGACATCCGGCAATTGTTGGCGGGGCTGCCGAAGCGAGCCTATCCGACGATGCAGGAACTGGATGCGGGTGAATATGACGACGACGGCGACTGCCGGTGATCGTCGATACGTCGGCGCTCGTCGCGATCCTGCTGAGGGAAACCGGTGCCGAGGCGCTGCTCGATGCGATCGCACAAGCGGGCGGTCTGCTTCCGTCGCCTGCGCGTGTCGAATATCTCCGTGTCGCCTCTGGCAGTCGCGTCGGACTTGACCGTGAAGCCGCGCTGTTGCTCGATCACCTTGGTCGACTGAGCCTCGAGACAGTCCCATTCACAAGCGAGCACGCCCGCATCGCGAGCGACGCAAACCTTCGCTACGGCAAAGGCGCGGGATCGGGCGGCGTGCTCAACCTGCTCGACTTGATGGTATATTCGGTCGCCAAGGAGCGAGCAGAACCGCTGCTCTGCACGGGCAATGATTTTGCGACTACCGATCTGATCATTCACCCGGCAAGCCGATCGGGTTAACGCCCCAATCATGCGCGGTCAGCGGATTTTGGGACCCCGCTTTCTAACGAAACTTGCTCCTCCGATCTGGGGAAACGTGCGCTAGAGCGGGATGACATTAGCTTGCACCATATCCTGAGTTGTTGAGGTATGCGGCGCACTCGTTGGGTGAGAAGGCGTCGAGGAGTGATCCGATGCGTCGCCATGTTTGTTCGTGGGACCGTTCGGCGGCCTTTCGCAGCAAGTGTTTGAGCTTTGCGAAGACTTGCTCGATGGGGTTGAGGTCGGGTGAGTAGGGCGGCAGGAACAGCAGCCGCGCCCCGACGCTGCGGATGGCGGCGCGCACTGCGGGTTTTTTGTGGCTCGACAGATTGTCCATGATGACGATGTCCCCGGGCGAGAGCGTGGGGACGAGACACTGCTCGACATAGTCGGTGAAGCTCTGCCCGTTGACGGGCTGGTCGAGCACGCAAGGGGCATCGATCCGGTCGCAGCGGAGCGCCGCGAGGAAGGTCATCGTGCGCCAGTGACCATAGGGCACCTTGGCGTGGAGCCGCTGCCCTTTGGGAGCCCATCCCCGCAAGGGAGCCATGTTCGTCTTGGCCCAAGTCTCGTCGATAAAGACGAGACGCTTTGGATCAAGCCGTCCCTGATATTTCTTCCACTGCGTTCGCCGCCGCGCGATCCACGGTCGAAGCTGTTCGGCGGGCAGTACGCTTTTTTTTGAAGCTCAGACCCTCGGCATGAACGAACCGCCACACCTGCACATAGTCGACCTTCACTCCACGCTCGGCCAGCTCGGCGACCAGCCCGCGCAACGTAAAGTCGTGCGCGGTACGCTCGAGCAACCAGTCACGATGCCGCGACAACACCCCGACCTTGTAACCACCGATCCTGGCAGGTGCCGCGCTCCCAGTAGCACGATACCGTCCCGACCAACGCACCACCGTCGCCGGACTGATGCTCAGCATCGCTGCCACCGAACGAACGCTCTCACCCAACAAAACCCGAGCCACCGCCCGCTCGCGCAAGTCCATCGAATAGGCTCTCGCCATCGCTGCCGACCTCCATCCTCGGCCAGCAGCTTGAATCAGACTTCAACCGGTTTGTGAATCCCTATCGATTCATCGCAACGTCATCCCGCTCTAGAAGCCCACCGTTGACCGTCGGTAGAGTCTGTCCAAGATGGCGCAATGCGACGGATACAGAGCCTGCCCTACGTGTTGCACACCAATCGTGAGTTGGGGCTGATGCTCGCGGGCAGCAAACCGTTAGCAATGTTCGTCGATGGCAAAGACTGCTTCCCCGACGTCATGCTTCGATATCTCCGAATATTTGATCGGCATGTTCAATCGAAACGCTTCATCCGGCGAGATTACGTAAGCGAGGTATCAGGGTCAGCAGCTCGCGCGACGCATCGGATATTGTTTGCGTTGCCATCCGAGATTTGGCCGATTGACGCTATGATTGCGTTGAAAGCCAGTAGCACTTGGACCGACGAGCCCGAGCGACGCGAGGGCGAATTGCTCGGCTATGATGGATGGATGAATGATTATTGGATTGCCCAGCTGCGGTCAGCCAAGGAGGGCGGCTAGCTTCTCGAAATATCGTCAGCGGACGGTCGCCTCAAACGTCAGTCCCGACACTCGCCAGACCTAGCTCGGTCCGAGCGCACTCCACGCGACCGGATATCCAGCCGCGCCCCTTACGCCGCCAGTTTGGACCGGCTTGCCCGCTTGCGTTCGTTGGGGTCGAGGTAGCGTTTGCGCAGGCGGATCGACTTGGGGGTAACCTCGACCAGTTCGTCGTCGTCGATATACGCGATCGCCTGCTCCAGTGTCATGCGCTTGGGCGGGGTCAGCCGGATCGCATCGTCCTTGCCGCCCGACGCGCGGAAGTTCGTCAGCTGCTTGGTCTTCATCGGGTTGACTTCGAGGTCGTCGGGCTTGGCATTCTCCCCGACGATCATGCCCTCGTACAGCGCTTCCTGGTGCGCGACGAACAGGATACCGCGTTCCTCGAGCGGCCCAAGCGCATAACTGTTCGCCTCGCCCGCGCCGTTCGAGATCAGCACGCCGTTCTTGCGGCCTTCGATCTTGCCCTTGTGCGGCCCGTATTTTTCGAACAGCCGGTTCATGATGCCGGTGCCACGCGTGTCCGACAGGAATTCGCCGTGATAGCCGATCATGCCGCGCGCCGGTGCGCTGAAAGTGAGCCGCGACTTGCCGCCGCCACTGGGGCGCAGGTCGGTGAGCTCGGCCTTGCGGACGTTCATCTTCTCGACGACGGTTCCCGAATATTCCTCGTCGACGTCGATGATCACGGTTTCGTACGGCTCGGTCGGCTTGCCGTCCTCGTCCTCGGCGAACAGCACGCGCGGACGCGAAATGCTGAGCTCGAAGCCTTCACGCCGCATCGTTTCGATGAGCACGCCAAGCTGCAACTCACCGCGCCCCGCAACTTCGAAACTGTCCTTGTCGGTCGCTTCGGTGACCTTGATCGCGACGTTCGATTCGCCTTCGCGGAGCAGGCGGTCGCGGATCATGCGGCTGGTGACCTTCGTCCCCTCACGCCCCGCCATCGGGCTGTCGTTGACAGCAAAGCGCATGCTGAGCGTCGGCGGGTCGATCGGCTGCGCGTGGAGCGGCTCGGTGACGCTGACGTCGGCGATCGTGTTGGCGACGGTGGCGACGGTCAGCCCCGCGATCGAGATGATGTCGCCCGCGCCGGCCTCTTCGACGGGTACGCGCTCGAGGCCGCGGAACGCCATGATCTTCGACGCGCGGCCCGTCTCGACCACCTTGCCATCGGGGTCGAGCGCGTGGATCGGCATGTTGATCTTGACGCTGCCGCTGAACACCAGCCCCGTCAGGATGCGTCCGACGAACGCGTCGCGGTCGAGCAACGTCACCAGGAATTTGAACGGACCGTCGGGGTCGGCCTTGGGCGCGGGCACGTGCTCGACGATCTTTTCGAACAGCGGCGCCAGCGTCCCCTCGCGCAGGTCGGGGTCGGCGTTGGCATAGCCGTTGCGGCCCGAGGCGTAAAGGACCGGAAAATCGAGCTGTTCGTCGCTCGCGTCGAGGCTGACGAACAGGTCGAACACCTCGTCGAGGACTTCCTGGATCCGTTCGTCGGCGCGGTCGACCTTGTTGACGACGACGATCGGGCGCAGGCCGAGCGCGAGCGCCTTGCCGGTCACGAATTTGGTCTGCGGCATCGCGCCTTCGGACGCGTCGACGAGCAGGATGACGCCGTCGACCATCGACAGGATACGCTCGACCTCGCCGCCGAAATCGGCGTGGCCGGGGGTGTCGACGATGTTGATCCGCGTGTCGACGCCTTCGGTCGCGCTTCCGGGCGTGCCGTGCCATTCGACCGACGTGCATTTGGCGAGGATCGTGATCCCGCGCTCTTTTTCGAGGTCGTTCGAATCCATCGCGCGTTCCTCGACGCGCTGGTTCTCACGGAACGTACCCGACTGGCGGAACAGCTGGTCGACCAGCGTCGTCTTGCCATGATCGACGTGCGCGATGATGGCCACGTTGCGGAGGCTCATTGGATTTCCTGGACTGCAAGCGGGGAACAGCGCGCGCCCCTAGCGCGGATCGTGCAGTGCGGCAAGAACGGCTTGGCGGGTGCGGGATTGCGGCTGCGGACGGACACGCGAACGGGTCACCGTCGCGCGCCCCGGCCGCGACGGTGACCGTATAAGTCGCGGGCGTCAGCGCGTCTCGGTCGTCGTCTGCGTCGTCGTGGTGGTCGCGCGGTGCACAGGCTTGCGATGCGTGACGCGGCGATGGTGGACGACGCGGTGCGTGCGGACCATCGGGCGCGTCGTTTCGGTGTGGTTGGTCGTCGTCGTGCGCGTCGAATTGCTGCTCGTCGTGGTCGATGGGGTGGTCGACGGGGCGGCACCCGTCATCTGCGCCTGGGCGGGAAGCGCGAACGCGGCGGCCAGTGTGGTTGCGGCGATCAGCCTGGTCAGTTTGCTCATGTCTCTCTCCTGTCGTCCGGTCGCGTGGGCAACCGATACGCAAACGTAACGCCCTGCGACGCGCGAGAGTTCCGGCCGGTCAGTCGAGCGCGCGCCCGGCGCGCCCGGCCAGCTCGACGATATAGTGCCATGCGACGCGCCCCGACCGGCTGCCGCGCTGCGTCGCCCATTGCACGGCGTCGGCAGCGTCGAATTGGAGCGCGTGGTGCGCGGCATAGGCCGCGACCATCGCCAGATAGGTCGGCTGGTCGGCGACGTGAAAGCCCAGACTGAGCCCGAAGCGATCGGCGAGCGCGAGCCGGTCGTCGACGACGTCGCGGACGTTGATCGCCGACGCCTGCTCCTCGATGTCGCGCGCGACGATATGGCGGCGGTTCGCGGTCACGGTGAGGCTGACGTTCGCCGGACGCGCCGCCGCGCCGCCGTCGAGCAGCGCGCGCAGCGCGCGTGCGGCGCTCCCGCCATCGTCGAAGCCCAGATCGTCGAGGAACACCACGACCGCCACGTCCCAGCCACGCAGCCGGTCGAACAGCACGGGCAGAGTGGCCAGCGCGCCGCCCGCGACTTCGACCAGGGCGACCGGGTCTCCCGCGTCACGGACGGCGGCGACGCATGCCTTGGCGAGTGCCGACTTGCCGCTCCCGCGCGCGCCCCACAGCAGCGCATCGTGCGCCGCGTGGCCGCGCGCGTGACGGCGCGTGTTGTCGAGCAGCCTTGCCTTCGCCTCGTCGATCCCGGTCAGCAGGTCGAGCGGCAGCGCGCGCAACTCGGTCTCGACGAGCACGCGCCCGTCCCAGCGCGCGGCGGCGACGTTCCTCGCGTCCGCCAGCGGCGGCGGCGACAGGCGTTCGAGCGCGGCGGCGATCCGGTCGAGCGGGTCGCTCACGCCGTGCCTAGGCGCCGAACGTGTCGCACTGTGCCGGATCGCCCGTCTCGAGCCCGCGCTTGAGCCACATCATCCGCTGCGCCGACGATCCGTGCGTGAAGCTTTCGGGCACCACGCGCCCCTGCGATTCGCGCTGGAGCGTGTCGTCGCCGATCGCCGACGCGGCCTTCAACCCCTCCTCGGCGTCGCCGGGCTCGAGTACCGGCTGCCCCGCCTTGGTCCGCGCGTTCGCCGCCCAGACCCCCGCGTAACAATCGGCCTGAAGCTCCATCTTGACCTGCAGCGCGTTGCCCGCGACGCGCCCGACGCGCGCCTGTTCGGACGATACGCGGTCGGCGATACCCTGAAGTTTCTGGATATGGTGCCCCAGTTCGTGCGCGATGACATAGGCCTGCGCGAAGTCGCCGGGCGCACCGAAGCGCGTCTGCAACTCCTGATAGAATTCGGTGTCGAGATAGATGCCCTGGTCGCTCGGGCAATAGAAGGGCCCCATCGCCGATTGCGCGGCGCCGCAGCCCGACCGTCCGCTGCCCGCGTAGAACACCAGCCTGGGCTGGGTAAAGCCGGGCAACAACCGTGCCCACACGCCATTGGCGTTGGCGAGGACATTGCACGACAGGCGGCTGGCGGGGTCGACCGCGCAGCTTTGCGCCAGCGTCGACCCGCCGGCGGCCGGCGCACGCTGCTGCACCGCTGGTTGCCCGCCGCCGCCGAGCATGCCGCCGATGCCGCCGAGACCGCCTGAAAACATCAGGAACAGCCCGATGACGATCGCGGCGCCGAAACAGCCGAGGCGGCTGAACAGCAAGGGCACCAGCCCGAAGACCATGCCGCCGAGCGGACTGCCGCCGCCCAGCCCGCCGAGTCCGCCGCCACCAAAGCCGCCGAACCCGCCGCCGCCGCGCTGGTCCTCGACATTCAGATTATTGTCGTCGTCGAGGCGCATCGCCCGGTCCCCTGGCAAATTCGTTACGCGTTGAATGCCCAAGCGCGCCGATCGTTGCAATGCCGCGCCGCCGCGACCAAGGCGCGGAGCATGCCCCTATGGTCCCCCGGCCCGTCGTCGCGATCCGTGACAGCCTGTCCGGCATGATCCGCCGCATCCCGCCGCTCGACCCCGATCTGCTGCTTCGCGCCTATTCGGTCGGCGTCTTTCCGATGGCCGACAGCCGCCGTGCGGCGTCGGTCTATTGGGTCGAGCCCAAGACGCGCGCGATCCTGCCGCTCGACGGGTTCCACCTGAGCCGGTCGCTGAAGAAGACGCTCGGTTCGGGGCGTTTCGAAACCACCGCCAACCGCGCGTTCGGCGACGTGGTGCGGCTGTGCGCGCAGTCGGTCAGGAACCGCCCCGACACCTGGATCAACGCGCAGATCGAGCAGGCCGTCGGCACGCTCCACGAACGCGGGTTCGCGCATTCGATCGAGACGTGGAGCGCGGGCACGCTCGTCGGCGGGCTCTATGGCCTGGCGATCGGTCGCGCGTTCTTCGGTGAATCGATGGTCAGCCGCGCGACCGACGCGTCGAAGGTCGCGCTCGCACACCTCGTCGCGCGGCTGCGTGCGGGCGGCTACACGCTGCTCGACTGCCAGTTCATGACCGATCACCTCGCGTCGCTCGGCGCGGTCGAAATCGCGCGCAGCGACTATATGGCGTTGCTCGATTCAGCGCTGTCGGCGGGAGAATTGGCGGACGGCGCATCGGCGGCGGGCGATTTCGCCGCCCTCGACCGTCTGCCGCCCGCACCCGGCGTCGCCGCGCTTTCGGACACGGTCACCGTGTCGGGGCCGACCTCGGCATGGCGCATCGTGCAGTCCTTGGCCCAGACGTCATAGACCGGGTGTTCGACGACATTGAGCGACGGCGTCTCCTTGAAGATCCAGCCCGAAAACACCTTGCGCCAGCGGTCGCCGCTGGGGTTCCTGACGATCAGCTGGACGAACGCGCCGGTCAGCTGATCGGCCTCCCAGTCGGCGGTCGAGTCGCACGCCTTCACTCGGACGACCGCGTCGCCGATCCGCACCGCCTGTCCGGGTTTCAGCCGCAGGTCGCGCGACAGCCCGTTGCGCTTGTTGAGGATACCGATCGTCGCGATGCGTTCGGCCATCGGCGTGTCGCCCTTGGCGGGCGCGACGACGGCTTCGACGGCAGGCCTGGCAGGGGCCGGGTCGGAAGAATTCCCGCCCGCGACCATCGGCGCCGCAACCGCCACGCCGACGGCGGCGAGCACGACCGCCACGACCGCTGCCTGCTTCATGCCGCGTCGGGGCTCCACGCCTCGTAATCGCCGGTCGCCGCCGCGCGTTGTCCTCCGACTTCGAGCGCACCCGCCGGGCGATACGCGGCACGCGTGCCCGTCGCATTCGCCTTGGGCTCTTTTTCCCAGCGGCGCACCGGCGGCAGCGCGGTGTCGGGCAGCGCGTCGATCTGGTGGTGCAGCCAGCCGTGCCATTCGGGCGGCACCCGGCTCGCGTCATTGGCGCCGTTATAGATGACCGAGCGCCGCAGCCGCCCGTCGGGCATCGCCTTGCCCTCGTAATAAAAATTGCCGAGCGCATCCTCGCCGACGCGCCTCAGGCGCAGCGTGGCGAGCCACGTCCCGAAGGTCGCGCCGTTCCACCACGTCAGGATGCCGATGCTCATCGGCGCTGCGTTTAGGCGGACGCTCGCTGGAGCGCAACGCCAGCGCCGAAGTCATGGCCCGATTCAGGGCTTGCCGGTCCACGTCACCTTGTCGTCCTCGGCGATGCCGAGGGCGGCCGCGCGGCCGCCCGCAATCTCGAGCACCGCCGACACCGGCTCGCCCGAATCGATCGGGCTCAGCGAATAGGGTACCGCGTCGGCCGCAATCCGCGCGATCGATCCGTCGGGCCGGATGAAGATCAGGTCGAGCGGGATCACCGTGTTCTTCATCCAGAAACTCGCGCTGCGCGGCGGCTCCATCGGAAAGATCATGCCTGCGTCGGGCGCCAGGTTCGACCGGAACATCAGCCCGCGCTCCTGCTGCTCGGGCGTCCGTGCGACCTCGACCTTGAAATCATGCCGCCCGTTGGCGCTCGCGATCGACAGCGGCACGCTCGACCCCGCGCTCGCGACCCCCTGCCCACAGGCGGTCAGCGCGACCGCGCCCAGCAACGACAACAGCATACGCATCACTCGGGCTCCACTTCGACCGCCAGCGGCCCCTTGTCGCCCGGCGCGACCCGCACGCGCAACCCCTGTTCGGGGATGACATCGGCAAAGCCCGCCCGCCGCAGCGTTTCCATATGGAGAAAGATATCCTCGACACCGTCGGGGCGCACCACGAAGCCATAGCCTTTCAGCCGGTTGAACCATTTGACCTGCACCGGCTCGACCGGCCCGGCCTGGTCGAGCAGCGCGCGCGGGTCGGCGCGGGTCCGGCGCTCGGCCGAACGAAGCTCGGGATCGGGACCGGTCGCGGTCGCCAGGTCGATTTCGAGCACGCGCAGCGCCTGCCACCCGCGATCGGTCTGGTGCGCTTCGACGACGACAAAGGCCCCTTCGGGCAGGGTCCGACGGCCGTGATCGCGCAGCATCGAAAAATGCACGAGCACGTCGCCGACCTCGGCGACGATGAAGCCGAAGCCGCGTGTTGCGTCGAACCATTTGACCCGGCCGGACTGGCGCACGCCCTCTTCCGGCGCAGCCCATGCGCCATCGCCCGGATCAGCCTGTACGCCCAGCTCCACCGACGCAAAACCCCACAGCCCCGACAGTCAGCGTATCATGATTTGCGCGCGATTCGTAACAATTCGTTATGCTGTCAGCCGGGGAAATCGTCATACGCTTCGCTGTCGACGGGACGGTCCAGAAAATGCCGTGCATCCGCGAATTTATGACCCGCGCGCAGCATCGCGGCGAGTTCGCGCCGCTGCCGCGCGGGATCGGCGTCGCCACTGCCGAACCGCCCGATGCGCTTCCTCCGCGCGAAGGCCTCGCACGCGGCAAAGCCGGCCTCGTCGTCGGGCAGCACCGCCTCGGTCACCGCGCGCGCGACGCCAGCCTGCGTCAGCGACTGGTGCACACGCCGCGCGCCATAGCCGCGCCGGACGAGCGTTCCCGCGCGCGCCTCGGCAAAGGCGGCGTCGTCGACATAGCGCGCCGCCGCGCAGCGCGCGACGACGGCGGCGATGTCGAGCGCGGCGCCCTCCGCAACGCCACGCTCGGCGATCTTGCGCGCGAGATAGCTCGCGAGCCGCGCCTGCGTCGTCGCATAGCGCCCGACATAGCGCAGCGCGAGCGCGTCGAGCGCGGCGGCGTCGAGCGGACGCGAGGCGCGTCGAGGCTGGGAGTAAGGCACGCGCCGTTTTTGTGCCACAGTCGGACCGGTATGAACATGCGTCCTTTGATCGGACAATCGCGTACCTGCCAGTAACGACGTCGCACACGGAGCCGGTTAATTGCCCCATCTCGCAGCCTCGACTGCCGACCTCGTCCCTACCTCCACCCACGACGGACGTCCCCGCCGCTTTGCCGATTTCGCGACATTGGGCGAGGCGCTGGCCTTTGCCGCCGAAGGGGCCTGCGGGCTGAACTTCCACGATCCGCGCGGGACGCTGGTGCGCGCCTATTCCTATGCCGAGCTGTACCGTGACGCGCAGCGCATGGCCGCGCGGCTGGTGGCGGAGCGCGTCGGCCCCGGCGACCGCGTCGCACTGATCGCCGAGACCGGCCCCGAATTCGCCGCGCTGTTCTTTGGTTGCGTTCTGATGGGGGCGTGGCCCGTGCCATTGCCGCTGCCGACGTCGTTCGGCGGGCGCGACGCCTATGTCGACCAGCTCGCGGTGCAGATGAAGAGCGCGTCACCTGCGCTGCTGCTCTACCCCAGCGATATCGGCGCGATGGCGCAGGATGCCGCCGCCGGTGCCGGGATCGCAACGCTCGACTGGACCGAGCTGGCGGCGCGACCGGCGGGCGATTTCGTCGCGCACCATGCCGCGCCCGACGATGTCGCGTATCTGCAATATTCGAGCGGATCGACGCGTTTTCCGCACGGGGTCGTCATCACGCACCGCGCGCTGCTCAGCAATCTGAGCGCGCATTCACACGGAATGCGGCTGATCGAGAGCGATCGCTGCGTGTCGTGGTTGCCGTGGTATCACGACATGGGGCTGGTCGGCTGCCTGTTGTCGCCCGTCGCCAACCAGATTTCGACCGATTATCTGAAGACCGAGGATTTCGCGCGGCGACCGCTCGCGTGGCTCGACCTCATCAGCCGCAATCCGGGGACGACGCTCAGCTACTCGCCGACATTCGGTTACGACATTTGCGCGCGCCGCATCTCGTCGCAGACGCGCAGCAGCGACCGCTTCGACCTGTCGCGCTGGCGCGTCGCGGGCAACGGCGCCGACATGATCCGCGCCGACGTGATGCAGGCGTTCGTCGACGCGTTTGCCGACGCGGGCTTTGCGGCGTCGGCGTTCCTCCCGAGCTATGGGCTGGCGGAGGCGACGCTGGCGGTTTCGATCATGCCGCCGGGCGAAGGGATTGTCGTCGAACTCGTCGAGGAAACCGACCTGTCGGGGGTTCCGGCCGAGGGCAAGCGCCCGCAGCGCTATCGTGCGATCGTCAATTGCGGAAAGCCGGTGCGCGACATGCGCGTCGAGATCCGCGAAGAGGACGAGACTCCGCTTCCCGAACGCGCGATCGGCAAGGTCTGGGCGTCGGGCGCCTCCATCATGGCGGGCTATTTCCACGATGACGTCTCGACCGCCGCGTGCATGAAGGGCGGCTGGCTCGATACCGGCGACATGGGCTATCTGTCCGACGGCTATCTCTACATCGTCGGGCGCGCCAAGGACATGATCATCGTCAATGGCAAGAATCACTGGCCGCAGGATATCGAGTGGGCGGTCGAGCAATTGCCGGGGTTCAAGCCCGGCGACATAGCCGCCTTTGCAATCACCACGCCCGGCGGCGAGGAAACACCCGCCGTGCTCGTCCAGTGCCGTACCACCGATCTGGCCGAACGCGCGCGCCTGCGCGAGGCGATTGCCGAGCGCGTGCGCGCGATCACCGGCATGAATTGCGTGATCGAGCTGGTTCCGCCGCGCACACTGCCGCGCACGAGTTCGGGCAAGCTGAGCCGTGCCAAGGCGCGCAACCTGTATCTGTCGGGCGAAATCCAGCCGTACGCGCTTGCCGCGTGACGCAAAGATTGACTCTCTAAATCGCTTCGTCGCTTACGGTCCGTAAACCGTGCCGCCGCTAGGCAGGTCGGCGTGAAGAACCCCCCTGCTCCGTTGCCGCCCTCGGCGGGCGAATCGCCGAACTGGCTGACCGTGCTCGGTCTTGCCGATCCCAAGGGCATCGACTGGGGGCGCGTGCGCGGCGCGCAGGTCAACGTGCTCCAGCGACTGGCACCCTTTCGGCTGATCATGTCGCTGCTGACGATCGCGGTCGTGATCGTGACGATGATGGGCCGGGTTCCGCGGATCGAGATTTACCTGTGGTCGATCGTATCGGGGACGATCGCCGCGCTCGCTGCCTACCCCAGGCTGCGCAACCTGTCGTACACGGTGCAGACCGCGACGCGGATCGAGCTGCACCGGGAGACGATCTGGTCCGCGCTCATCGGGCTCGGCTGGGCATCGGCGATCGTGCTGTTCGCGCCGCATGCCGGCCCCGAACAATTGCTGATCCTCTGGGCGTTGGCGACGGTCGTGATGGCTGGCGCTGCGTTCGCGCTGTCGGCGGTGCCGCTGGCAACGGCCACCTATCTCGTCATCGTCGGCGCCGCGCTTACGTGGGCGACGTGGGCGCTCGAGATGCGCATGGTCGCGGCGATCGCGTGCTGCTTCACGCTGTGGCTCGCGCACGCATGCCTGCGCGCGGGCCGCACCTTCGTCATTCACGAGGCGGCCGAACATGCGCTCGCCGAAAAGACCGAGGTCGTCAGCCTGCTGCTGCGCGAATTCGACGATTCGGGTGGCGACTGGATGTGGCAGACCGACGCGGCGAAATGCCTGACGCATGTCAGCTCGCGCTTCGCCTATGCGCTCGGCGTCGAGATCGACGCGCTCGAGAGCAAGCCGCTGCTGCAGATCCTGGCCGGCGAGACGTGGGAGGCGGGCAATTTCGCCGCGGGCCTGCGCGAACTCGCCGAAAAGCTGAAGCGGCGCGAGAGTTTTTCCGATCTCATCCTGCCCGTCACCATCGCTGGCGAAATGCACTGGTGGGAGCTGTCGGCCTCGCCACGCTACGACGAGCGCGGTGCGTTCCTGGGCTTTCGCGGCGTGGGCTCCGATGTCACCGCACAGCGCCGCAGCGCCGACAAGATCAACCATATGGCGCGCTTCGATACGCTCACCGGCCTGCCCAACCGGCTTCAGGTCACCGAAGCGCTGGGCGAGGCGATGGCCGAGGCCGAGCGCTGGCGCGGGCGTTGCGCATTCATGATGATCGACCTCGACCGGTTCAAGGCGGTCAACGACACGCTCGGCCACCCGATCGGCGACCGGCTGCTGACGCGCGTCGCCGAGCGGCTGCAGACGCTGATGACGGGCAAGGATATGTGCGGGCGGCTGGGCGGCGACGAGTTCGCTGTCGTCGTCTACGATGCCAACGACAGCGCGCGGCTGACGCGGATCGCGGGACAGATCATCGACACGCTGTCGAGACCCTATGAGGTCGACCAGCATACTTTGTACATCGGCGCGTCGGTCGGCACCGCGATCGGCCCGCGCGACGGGCGCTCGGTCGAGATGCTGATCCGTTCGGCCGACCTCGCGCTCTACCGGTCGAAGGACCAGGGCGGCGGCGCGCACAATGCGTACGAGCCGCAACTCCACGCGCATGCCGAAGAGCGCCGCGTCCTCGAGATCGCGCTGCGCAAGGCGCTCGAGAAGAACGAGTTTCAGATCGCCTACCAGCCCGTCGTCAGCGCAGAAGGCGGCGTGGTCGAGAGTTTCGAGGCGCTGCTGCGCTGGCATAACCCCGAGCTCGGCCATGTCAGCCCCGCGCGCTTCGTGCCCGTCGCCGAGGACGCGCGGCTGATCGGCCCGATCGGCGAATGGGTGCTGCGCTCGGCGTGCGAAGAGGCGATGAACTGGCCCGAGCATGTCCGCATCGCGGTCAACGTCTCGGCCGAACAGCTGACCGACGCCAATTTCGTCACCGCTGTCGTGTCGGCACTCGCGCACAGCCGCCTGCCCGCGCACCGGCTGGAGCTCGAAGTGACCGAAAGCGTGTTCATGCGCGAGGGGACCGGCGCGGTCGCGATCCTCGACAAATTGCTCGCGCTCGGCATCCGCCTCGCGCTCGACGATTTCGGCACCGGCTATTCGTCGCTCGGCTATCTGTCGAAGACGAAGTTCTCGACGATCAAGATCGACCGCAGCTTCGTGACCGGCGCCGCCAAGAACGTCCCCGAAGCGCTCGCGATCATCCGCGCGGTCATCGCGATGGCGGACAGCCTGGGCATGTCGACGACGGCAGAAGGAGTCGAGACCGACGTCGAATATCAGCTCGTCCGGCGGCTGGGGTGCAAGAAAGTCCAAGGCTATCTCTTCGGCCGCCCGATGACCGCGAGCGACGCTGGCGCGCTGTTCGAGGGGTTGAAACGCCGGGTGGCTTGAGGCCTGCAGGTGCATCGGTGAAATGGCGACTTTGCATGTCATTGTGACGCAGTTTTCGACGGGTCGACATTATAAATCCGACGGTACAAAGAGCCGCAGCACAGAAAGCAGTGCCGTGAAAGCTGGTCGTCTCGCAGCTTGTATGACAAGCGTGCACCCTTAGTCCGTTCGCAGAATCATTGCATTCCGTCGAAGTACACGGCAGAACATCAAGGGAACGTGATTCCAGCAGCAGGAGTAAGCCGTGCGCGCGATAGAGCTTTTTGCGGGTGCTGGTGGCTTGGGTCTTGGGATAAGCCAGGCCGGCTTTCGACCACTGCAAATCGTCGAATGGGATCGCTGGTGTTGCGATACGATCCGCGAAAATCGCCGAAATAATTCTAGCGCCGCGCGCCACTGGCCGGACCCCACGGAAGGGGACGTTCGGCTACTAGATTTTTGCCAATTTCAAGGGAAGATCGATCTGGTCAGTGGCGGCCCCCCCTGCCAGCCGTTTTCGTTGGGAGGCCGACATCGCGCGGAAGCGGACTCTCGAGACATGTGGCATGAAGCTGTTCGCGTCGTGCGCGAAACAAGGCCGAAGGCGTTTGTCTTCGAAAACGTAAAAGGACTGACACGCACCAGCTTCGCGACTTATCTCGCCTACATTGTACATCAACTGACTTATCCGGAATCGACAAGAGCTGCCGACGAGAGCTGGGGCGACCACTTGAGTCGCCTTGAACGTCATCATACTGCACGGGGATCGCGCGACGAATTGCGCTACAATGTGGTCCATCGCGTAGTAAATGCTGCCGACTATGGCGTTCCACAACGGCGCGAGCGCGTCGTTTTCGTCGGGTTCCGCGCGGATCTCGGAGTTGCGTGGACGTTTCCTAATAAATCCCATTCGCTTGATGCGCTGCTCTGGGAGCAATCCCGCTCGATGTCATATTGGGAGCGACATCGCGTAGCACGCAATGATCAAACCATGGACGCGCGCCTGCACGCACGCGGAATGGCGCTCGTTGGACAGCCGAGCGGCTTGCCATGGACGACGGTAAGAGATGCGATCCATGGCCTCCCCGATCCGGAATACGACGTAACTTCTGGCGAGCTATTTGCAGACCATCGTTTTCAGTCAGGTGCTCGCAGCTACGTCGGACATACGGGGAGCCCACTCGACGAACCAGCGAAAACGCTCAAGGCCGGCGTGCACGGCGTTCCCGGTGGAGAGAATATGCTCCGTCGTCCCGATGGCACCGTGCGGTACTTCAGTGTTCGCGAAAGCGCCCGACTTCAGACTTTCCCCGATAGCTATCGTCTCAACGGCTCTTGGAGCGAATCAATGCGTCAATTGGGAAATGCAGTGCCAGTAGTGCTGGCGAATGTGATCGCCCGCAACATTGCCGATCGTTTGAAGGCAGCATGAGCAAGAGTCCGGTCTCGATCGTTTCTCCGATTGCTGAGCTTCGGGCGACAATAAGTGAGCTAACCGATCACGCCAATTCCTCGTTATTGTCGGCCCCCCGTCGCAAAGCCATGCGAACCGAACTCACTGCAGTAATAGACGAATTAAGCGGTGTGTTAAACGCCCTCGACCCCATTCAGCAACCGAGCGCCGTGTTCGATCCCGGCAACCCCAAGGTCGTAGGGAGATTCGTTTCACTCGCGCTGGTTGCGCAACAGCGTCATCCGCTTACCAAAATCCCGCGATTTTACGGCTCAGGAGTCTATGCAATTTATTACGATGGGACGTTTTTACCTTATGCGCCAATCGTTGGCAGCGAGACACCAATATATGTCGGACAAGCAGCGCCTCGAATAAACAACGCGCGAACGCCCATCGAGCAGGGTCCACGGCTTTGCAGCCGATTGTCGGATCATCAAAAAAACATTGGAAAGGCGGCGACGACGCTCGATTTGAACGATTTTCAATTTAGGTCACTCGTTGTTCAAAGCGGATGGGAGACGGCTGCGGAAGATTATCTGATCCACCTCTTTCGGCCGATCTGGAACAGCGAAACAGGGCTGTTGTATGGGCTTGGGAAGCACGGTGACGATGCCGACACCCGCGCGAACAAGCGATCACCGTGGGATACGCTGCATCCCGGGCGCAAGTGGGCCGAGCGATCGAAGGAGGATGCCAAGTCGCGCGATAAGATACTAGCCGACCTTGCCCATCATTTTGCCGACCATCCCACATTCGCTGATCTCGAACATCTTTTGACGAGCTTCCTCGACGAACTGCGACAGGTTTGAGCGGTCGATCATGCGAATCGCGCGGGCAATTACTCCGTGCTGCGCGATCTGTCCGCGCCGGGGTTCCAGATCGCCAACGATGCCGCACGGTTGACCGAGATCTTCGCCAGCCTGCGTACCAGTCAAGTCGATCTGTCGAACACGCTCCTGCTAGCGCCCACTTATCGCAGCGCGCCGCAGCAATTGCCCAACAATTTGTTGCGCGTGCAAGGAAGCTTCGGGCTGCGTCCGATCGCGATCGACTTCGACCTGTATTTCCGGTGGGTGCAGGGGCGCTGGCGCCTCTACGGTGTTTCGATCTCGCCCTCACGCATCGCGACGCAGCAATCGGGTGCTCCCGCGCCTCTTGCTCCGGCGGGTCGCCCCCGCTAACCGGCAAAGACCGGCTGCAGGAGTGTAGCTCAGTTGGTAGAGCATCGGTCTCCAAAACCGAGGGTCATGGGTTCGAGTCCCCTCACTCCTGCCAGCCCGGTCCTTGGGGATGCGCATGACCGGACGCTGGCTGGCGATCGTCGTGATGATGGCTGCGTCGCCGGTCTCGGCGGGTGAGACAGTGCTGTTCGCACCGGCCCCCGCATGGGTGAAGCCCGCGCCGCCGATCGACATCGCCAAGCTCGACCCGGTTAGTCCCGTCCTGCTGATGCTCGACAACCAGGCGCGCGTCGAGGGCGGGCAGGTGTGGGCTTACACCGACTATGCGACGCGCGCGGCGACCGAGGGGGTGCTCGGTCAGATCGGCACCGTCCAGCTGCCATGGCAACCCGCGATGGGCGACCTGATCGTCCACAAGGCCGAAATCCTGCGCGGTCCGCAACGGATCGACCTGCTGAAGGAAGGTGCCACATTCCAGGTGCTGCGCCGCGAGCAGCAGCTCGACCAGCGCATCCTCGACGGCGTCCTGACCGCGACGATGCAGGTGCCGGGGCTTCAGGTCGGCGACGTGCTTCACATCCAGACGTCGACCACGCGCCGCGATCCGACACTGCGCGGCAACAGCCAGGTCGTGCTGGGAACGATCGCCGCACCCGCGCGCGTGGGCTTCGCGCGCGCCCGCATCGTGTGGCCGCGGCGCGAGACGGTCGCGTGGCGCGGCTATGCCGATGGGCTGACGCTCGCGCCGGTCGACGAGGGCGACGACCGTGTCCTGACGGTCGCGCTGCCGCTGCCCAAGCCCGCCGACATCCCCGCCGATGCCCCCGCGCGCTTCCAGCCGCTGCCCTTCGTCGAGGTCAGCAGCTTTGCCGACTGGGCGCAGGTCGCCTCGGTCATGGGGCCGCTCTACGCGACCGAGGGGCTGATCGCGGCGGGCGGCCCGCTCGAAGTGGAGGCGGCGCGCATCGCGCGGGCCGAGAGCGATCCGGTCAGGCGCGCCGCCGCCGCGCTCCAGCTCGTCCAGGACAAGCTTCGCTATCAGCTGATGGGCATGGAGACGGGCAATTATGTCCCGCAACCGCCCGCGCTCAGCTGGTCGGTCCGTTATGGCGATTGCAAGGCCAAGACGCTGATGCTGCTCGCGCTGCTGCACAAGCTGGGGATCGAGGCCGAACCGGTGCTCGCCAACCTGCGGATGGGTGACGCGCTTGCGCGGCGGTTGCCGTCGATGGGCGCGTTCGACCATATCTTCGTCCGCGCGACGATCGGGGGCCGCTCTTACTGGCTCGACGGGACCGACAGCGGCTCGCGGCTCGCCGACATCGGCGACGCGCCTGCGCTCGGCTATGTGCTGCCCGTGCGCGCGAGCGGCGCGACGCTCGAAAAAATCGTACCGCACGCACCGGCGCGGCCGTTCGTCACGACGACGATCGACCTCGACGAAAGCGCGGGGATCGGGCTGCCGGTGCCGTTCCGGGCCGTCATGACGTTTCGCGGTCAGCTCGCCGCGCAGTTTCGCCAGGGGGCGGCGCAGGCGAGTCCCGAGGAGATCGATCGCGCGGTCGCGAGCGCGGTCAAGGATTCGCTCGACGACCCGCTCGTCGTCGACCGCAAGCTTTCGTTCGACGACGCGACGGGTACCGCGTCGATCGAAGCGAGCGGCATCACCTATCCGGCGTGGTCGAACGAGGACGGGCGGATGAAATCAGCGCTCGACAAGCTCGTCGCCGGAATGTCGCTGTCGGTCGATCGCACGCGCGCGGCGTGGCGCGACATCCCCGTCGCGCGCGGCTCGGGTGCTCGAATCGTCTCCAAAGTGCGGGTCCGCCTGCCCGATGATGGCCGCGGATTCACGCTCGAGGGCGACCGGATGTTGAACGTGCGGGTTGCCGAGGCACAGATCGAGCGCCGGATCGAGGTCGCCGGGCCGCTGGTGAGCATCGACACGCAGGTTGCGACCGACGGCCGCGAAACCGCCGCCGCCGACCTGCCCGGTGCACGCGCTCAACTCGCGCTCGCACAGGCGCGCAAGCCGATGCTGGTCGCGCCCGCCGGGACGCCGCCGCTGTGGCAGCGGGTCGGCGATGCCGGGCAGCTGCGCCGCTTCGCGCCGCTGCTCGCGGTCTATGCGCGCCAGATCGCGACCAAGCCCGACAAGGCCGACAGCTTTACCGATCGCGCGTGGTTTTATGAGCGCATCTATGCGCGGAACGAGGCGATCGCCGACCTGACGCGCGCCGTCGCCATTTCGCCCGAAGTCGGCACCTATTTGCGCCGCGCGTCGCTGTATTGGCAGGTGCGGCAGGATGCCAAGGCGCTCGCCGATGCCGAGGAAGCGGTGCGGCTCGACCCCGGATCGAACGACGCGTTGATGTCCGCGACGCAGCTGCAGGCCGAGGCGGGGGAGCGCACGGCGGCGATCGCGCGGCTCGACGCGCGGATCGCGGCGGGCGGTGACGGGCTGGCGCAACTGCTCGCCGCCAAGGCTACGCGGCAGGCCGATGCAGGCGACCGCGAGGGTGCGCTGGCCACGCTCGACGCGGCGATCAAACGCTATCCGGGCAAGGCGGGCCTGCTCAACGCGCGCTGCTGGCTGAAAGCGACGCTCAATTTCGCGCTCGATACGGCGTTGAAGGACTGTTCGAAGGCCATCGAGATGATGGATTCGCCCGAACCCGCGCTCGACAGCCGCGCGCTGGTCTATCTCCGGCTCGGGCGCCCCGCCGACGCGCTGGCCGACCTCGATGCGGTGCTCGACCGCGTTCCCGACCAGGCCGGAAGCCTTTATTTGCGCGGCCACATCCGCCGGATCGGGGGCGAGGCAGCAAGCGCGGCCACCGACATGGCGGGGGCGCACCGCATCTCGCCGCGGATCGACGATGATTACAAGCGCTGGGGACTGGGCGGCTAGGCCCCTTGCCCTGCCTTGCGCAGCGCGCTACATCGCGGGCTTCGCGACATCGGCGAGCCTTTCCCGTCCGCAGCAGCGGGGCCGGGCGGCTGTCCGGGCGCAGTGAGGAACTGAACGTGGCACGACCATCTCCCGGCGAATTCATGAACCAGGTGAAGACCGAAGCGCAAAAGATCGTGTGGCCGACGTCGAAGGAAACGATGCAGACGACGCTGATGGTCATATTGATGGCGTCGGCGCTGGGGCTGTTCTTCTTTGCGCTCGATTCGGGGTTCTCGGGCATCGTGCAATGGCTGCTCAGCTTCGTGGCGAAGGGGTGAGCCGGTGAGCAAATGGTACATCATCCACGCCTATTCGGGGTTCGAGAACAAAGTCCGCGACCAGATCATGGCCGATGCGACGCGCATGGGGCTCGAGGCGCTCGTTGAGTCGGTCGAGGTACCGACCGAGACCGTCACTGAAGTGCGGCGCGGCAAGAAGGTTTCGTCGGAGCGCAAATTCTTCCCCGGCTATGTTCTCGCCAAGCTCAACATGAACGACGACGTCTATCACCTCGTCAAGAACCAGCCGAAGGTGACGGGCTTCCTCGGCTCGATGGGCAAGCCGCAGGCGATCAGCGAGGCCGAAGCCGCGCGCATCCTGAACACCCGCGAAGAAGCGGCCGCAGCGCCCAAGCAGAAGATCAAGGTCGATTACGAGATCGGCGACACCGTCAAGGTGCTCGATGGCCCGTTCGCGAGCTTCAACGGTGTGGTCGAGGAACTCGACTTCGACCGCAGCCGCGTCAAGGTTTCGGTCAGCATCTTCGGCCGTGCGACGCCGGTCGAGCTCGAATTCGAGCAGGTCGAACGGGGCAAATGATTAGCGTGAGCTAGAGCGTCTCGCGTGCGTCAACCCTCCCCAGCGTAGCGCAGGGGAGGTGGCGCGACAGCGCCGGAGGGGCGCGAGCGAAGCGAGCGGGCGCGTTCGCGGCGAGGGCCTCCGTCGCTGGACGCGACGGCCCCTCCGCCCTGCGGGCACCTCCCCTGCGCTTCGCTGGGGGAGGATTGACGACCGCGGGCTGCGTCACGACGCTCTAATCAGTAGACGCCGCTCAACCCGACGGCCTTATGCAAGGACCGACGACGCGGCTTCGCCACGTCGGCACGAGCGTTGGCGCGGCGGCCGCTACGCCGCCGTCCAGCCACCGTCGATCGACAGGTTCGCGCCGGTGATCGAGGCGGCCTCGTCGCGGCAGAGGAACAGCGCAAGCGCCGCGACCTGTTCGACGGTCACGAACTGCTTGGTCGGCTGCGCGGCCAGCAGGACGTCGTTCATCACCTGCTCGCGCGTCAGCCCGCGCGCGCGCATCTGGTCGGGAATCTGTTTTTCGACGAGCGGCGTCCAGACATAGCCGGGCGACACGCAGTTGGCGGTGATGCCCATCGTCGCGACTTCGAGTGCCACCGTCTTGGTCAGCCCGGCGAGCCCGTGCTTGGCGGCGACATAGGCCGATTTGTCGGGGCTCGCGGTCAGCGAATGCGCCGATGCGGTGTTGATGATGCGCCCCCATTGCTTCGCCTTCATCGCGGGCAGTGCCGCCTTGATGACGTGAAACGCCGACGACAGGTTGATCGCAAGGATCGCGTCCCATTTCTCGGTCGGGAATTCGTCGACGGGCGCGACGAACTGGACACCGGCATTATTGATGACGATGTCGGGGCCGCCGAGTTCGGCTGCGCACGTTGCGACCATCGCGGCGATCGCGTCGGGTTTCGACATGTCGGCGTCCGAATAGCGCGCCTTTGCGCCCGACAGCTTTTCGAGCGCCGCACGCTCGGCCTCGATCGCGGTCGCGTCGCCAAAGCCGTTGATCATGACGTTCGCGCCTTCGGCGGCAAGGGCATGCGCATAGGCGAGGCCGATGCCCGAAGTGGAGCCGGTAATGAGTGCGGTCTTGCCGGTCAGGAACATGCGATGCCTTCCACGAGAGCTTATTTTCGCGCCCACCCTGCAATCGCTGGTGCGAGCCGCTGGCGGAGTTCGGCGCGGTATTTGATGACCGCGACGGTCGTCTCGGCGGGCTTGCGCGATCCGGCGGCAAGCTTTGCGTTCGCAAACGCCGTGACGCGGTTGGCGAGCGCAAGGTCGCTCGCCCCCGCAGGCAGCCCCACGATGAACGCGGCACGCGTGCTCGCCTCGAGGAAGGCGTCGACCTGCGCCTGGTGCGCGACCGCCCAGTCGAACGCGAGCGCGGGATG
Organism: Sphingomonas sp.; assembly: GCA_965248885.1. Classification (GTDB taxonomy): domain Bacteria; phylum Pseudomonadota; class Alphaproteobacteria; order Sphingomonadales; family Sphingomonadaceae; genus Sphingomonas_O. Next base: position 235,995 of record OZ252211.1, read on the forward strand.
TGCGTTCGCCACCGCCTGGACCATGTTGCCGCGCATCGGCGGCGGGACTTCGTCGGTGAGCACGAGGTCGAGCGCGCGCTGCGCCAGCGCCGGGTCGGCGACATTGCCGAGGTTGCTGTAATAGAGCAATTTTGCCACCGGGCTGCGTTCCGCGCGTGCCTTTTCGCGCAGCATCTCCCACCGTGCCGCGTCCGCCGCATAAGTGTAGATACTGAGCGCGGGCAGGCGAATGGCGCCGGGAACCGCGTCGGGCGTGTCGAAGCTCTGCATCGCGTAGCGGGCGGCATCGGCGACGACGCCAGGTTCGCCGAAGCGCCCGAGCAACGGCACGAGATCCTCGCGCAATTGCGCGACCGAAGGGGTCTCGCCGGGCTTGGCGACCCAGCCGGTGCGCGCGAATATCGGTGCGAGCAGCGCGCGCGCGCGAACGCGGAACGCGGCCTGTCCGGGCGTATCCTTCAAATTATTGTCGATGCCGCGCATCTGCGACGCGATCAGCGACCAGATTATCGGCGAGGCGTCGGCACGTACGCCGTCGACCAGCGACAGATAGCGCTCGATCGGCTGGTCCTGGCTGTTGCCGAGCGAATAGCTGTCGGCGAGCAACCCGACCTGATCGTCGACCGGCAGCGTCGCGAAGTCAGCGCGCAGCCGGGCGAAGTGCGTCGGTGTATAGACGGTACGGTAATAGCCGGTCTGTCCCGCGTTGACGATCAGCGGCGTGCAGCCGGTGATCGTCGCGCTCGTCGATTTGGAACCCGTCGACGACATCACGCGCGTCACCGGATTGCCGAGCGTCGCGAGGCTGACGGGTACGACCCACGTCCGCGCGGCCCGCGACCCGCCATCGAGGCCAAAGCGTCCCTGCGTCCACGCGACGGTGGTCGATCCGTTGCGGCAGGCGGGTTCGCCGACGCGCAGCAGCGGTACGCCGCCCTGAAGCGTGAAGCTGTCCATCAGTGGCTTGACCGGCTTGCCCGAAGCCGCGGCGATCTCGGCCCACAGCTGGTCGGTGACGGTGTTGCCATATTTATATTTCGCCATGTAACGGCGCACGCCGTCGCGGAAGACGTCGGGGCCGACCGCGCCCTCGAGCATGCGGATCACCGCCTCGCCCTTGCGATAGGTGATGTCGTCGAACGCCTGGCTGATCTGGTCGGGGGTTTCGACCTGCTGGATGATCGGGTGCGTCGTCGCGCGCGCGTCGAGCGACATCGCCTGCTGACGGTCGAATGCGAGCGTCTGCGTCGTCGCGCCCCAGTCGGGGTTGAGGTCGCCCGACACCTTCGACGCCATCCACGAGGCGAAGCCTTCATTGAGCCAAAGGTCGTTCCACCACGCCATGGTGACGAGGTCGCCGAACCATTGATGCGCCATTTCGTGCGCGACGACGCCGAAGATCGACTGGCGCTGGCTTTCGGTTGCGAGCTTGGGATCGACGAGCAGGATGCGCTCGAAATAAAAGATCGCGCCCCAATTCTCCATTGCGCCGAAAAACTGGCTCGAGCCCGGCCCCGCGATCATGTCGAGCTTGGGCAGGGGGTAGGGGGTGCCGAAATAGTCGTTGTACGCGGCCAGGACGCGCTTCGCGCTGGCCAGCGCATAATCGCCCTGGTCGACGACGCCCTTGCGCGTGATGACGCCGATCTCGACATTGCCTGCCATCACCGTCTTGCGCTCGACATGACCCATACCGAGGAAGAGCAGATAGCTCGACATCTTGGGGCTGGTCGCGAAATGCCAGATCGTCTTGCCGTTCGCACCCGGCGTCTTGCTCGCGACCGGCATGTTCGAATAGGCCATCTGGTCGGCAGGGGCGGCCGCGCTCAGCGCAAAGCTCGTCTTGATTCCGGGCTCGTCCCACATCGGCGCAAAGCGGCGCGCGTCGGGCGCTTCAAATTGCGTGGCCAGCATGCGGTCGGGCGTGCCGTCGACATTGGTATAGTCGATCGCGAACAGCCCGGTCGCCGACTGGTTGATCTTGCCCGCATACGCGATCTTCAGCCGGTGCTGCCCCACCGGGATCGCGCGCGCGAAGGTAAAGGTGGCGCGCTGTCCCGCCGTATCGATCGCGATCTGCGCCGGCGTGCCGTCGAGGGTGGCGCTCGCGATCGTCAGGTCGGCGGCGTTGAGCGTGATCGTGCGCGTCGCCGCGCGTACGTCGACGGTGACGGTCTCGCTGCCGGTGAAACTCAGCTTCGTCGCGTCGGGCTCGACCATGATGTCGTAATGCATCGGGCGGACATCGCTCGGCAGCCGCGTTGGCGCGGCGAAGGCCGACAGCGGCGCGGCGAGCGCAAGCGCGGCAAGCAGGGTGCGGAGCATGGGGGCTAACCTCGCGAAATATTGTTACGCGGGTTTGGCGGGGTGAGCGGTGGTTGTCTATCCCTTCTTCTTTCCTCCCTCCCCCTTCAGGGGGGAGGGACAGGCGCGAAGCGCCAGGGAGAGGGTGAGTCCCGATATGGCGTTGCACGGGTCACCCTCTCCCTCCCGCGCCTGCGGCGCGTGGTACCCTCCCCCCTGAAGGGGGAGGGAAGAAAAGGGGAGAGGGTAGAAAAGAACAGCTACCCCAGATCGAACGCCGCCGTTTTCCCGTCGAGGATGTTCTGCACCACCAGTTCGGACCGCTCGATCGTCGCGGCCACTGCATCGCGCCCTGCGGTCCAGTGTTCGGTCATGGTGCGTTCGGAAAATTCATAGTCGCGCGCGCCGCCTTCCCAGCGGTTGGCGCGGTAGATCAACTGCACCACGTTGACCGGAAACTCGTGCGCCATCTCGGTCAGCGCCGCGACGTCGGGATCGTCGTGCAGCGCGGCGGGAAGCTTGGCGAGCACCTTGCGGATCGCCTCGCGCTCACCCCGCAGCTTGAGCAGCTGGTCGCTGATCTGGCGCGTGCGGCTCGAGAAACGGATTTCCTTCTCGCGCGCCGCCACGTCCATGATCGTGCGCGGGCGCGGTGCGGCGGCGGCGAACAGGTCGACCTGGAACACTAGCAGATCGGCATCCTGCGTCTCGAGGACGTGGCTCAGCGGCGTGTTCGAGACGAGCCCGCCGTCCCACCAGAGCTTGCCGTCGATCTCGACGCCCGGCAGCCCCGGCGGCAGCGCGCCCGAAGCGAGGATGTGACGCGCGTCGAGCGTTTCGCTGGCGCTGTCGAAATAATGAAAATTGCCGCTTTCGACCTCGACCGCGCCGACCGCGATCCGCACCGGTCCGTCGTTGAGCAGCGTCCAGTCGACGAGCTCGTCGAGCGTGCGCGCGAGCTGGCTGGTGTCGTAGAAGCTCATCCCTTCAGGCGATCCGGGCAGGCCGAACACCGGCGACATCGGGCGCGGCGTGAAGAATCCGGGCACGCCGAACGTCGCGACGAACGCCGCCGACGCCTCGTGTAGCCATTCGCGCCCCCAGTCGCCGGTCCAGATCGGAAACGAGGGCAGCGCGGCGGCGGCGCGGTGCCAGAAGGCACGCAGCGCAGCGACGCGGCGCTCGGGCGGATTGCCCGCGATCAGCGCGGCATTGACCGCGCCGATCGAGATGCCCGCGACTTGATCGATCGCGATCCGCGCGGCGTCGAGCGCCTCATACACCCCCGCCTGATACGAGCCCAGCGCGCCGCCGCCCTGCAGCACCAGCGCGACCTTGTCGGGCAGCGGCATCGCCGCCTCGCCGCGCGGGTCGGGTTGCGGGTCGCGCGGCGACGACACGATCGGCTCGTCCGCCATCAGCCGCGCAGCCGCGACAGTCGGCGCTCGACACCGGTCCACAGCCGCGCAAACGCTTCGCCAGCGGGCGACCCCGCCGCAAAATCGCCGACCGCGGCGCGCCTGACGGTCATCTGTTCGACCGCGCTCGCCATCGGGATCACCGGCCATGCGGGGTCGGCCTCGAGCGCTTCGCGGTGCAGTGCGCGGCGGCGGTCGACCATCGAATAGACGGGGAGCACCGGCGCATGCTTGCCATGCTCGCGCGCGAGATAGCCGACGACCTCGTCGAGCGCGCGGCGCGACAGCGGCGAGGGGATGACGGGCACGAGGATCAGATCGGCGGCGCGCATCACCTGTTCGCTCGTCTCGGTGAGCCCGGGCGGGCAGTCGAGGACGACGCGGTCGTAGGTCTTGTCGAGCTCGGTCAGCAGCCGCGCGAGACGCTTGCGCTTGCCGAGGTCGTGGAAGAACTGGTCGAGCCCGCGCAGCGAGGGGTCGGCGCGCAGCAGGTCGAGGCCGGGCGTCACGGTCGGCACGATCAGCTTGTCGGGCGCGACATCGCGGGCGAACACCGCGATCCCGGCGTCCCGCGCGGTCGCATCGCCGCCAAGCAGCCACGACGACGCGCCCTGCGGATCGAGGTCCCACAGCAAGGTGCGGCGCGACGACTGGACCGCCGCGCTCCACGCAAGGTTCACCGCAAGCGTCGTCTTGCCGACGCCGCCTTTGAGCGAATAGACTGCGATCGTTGCCATGCGGTCGTCCCTAGCGCGCGGGCGGCAGGCTGGCGAGCCAGTCCGACAGGTCGTGCGCGCTACGCTCAGGGATCTCCTCCATCATCAGATGCCCGACATGGGGGTAGACGATCGTGTGCGCACCCGGCACTTGCCCGGCGAACCATTTTGCCGACGACACCGGGATCAGCTGGTCATTGGCGCCCCACAGGATCAGCGTGGGTACCGACAGCGGCCCGGTGACGGCACCCTCGCGCGGCGTCGCGAAACGGTCGATCGTGGCGCGCCGGTTGCCGGGATAGCGTAGCAGCTCCCAATAGCGGTCGATCGTCGCGTCGGTGACGCGCGCGGGGTCGGCGACCGAGCTGCGCAGGCCGTCGGCGATCAGCGAGCGCGGCGTGATGACCGTCATCAGGTCGCGGATGCCGGGCGTGCGCGCGAGCCGAAAGCCGAGCGGCGGCGAGGATTGTTCGGGCTCGGGCTCGCCGCTCGCGTCGATCAGCACCAGCCCGCGAAGCTTTTCGGGGTGCGCATACGCATAGGCCCAGGCAACGCCGCCGCCCATCGAATTACCGCCGAGCACGAAGCGCGCGACGCCGAGCCTGGCGACGACGCGGTCGACGACCGACACGAAGGCGGCGCGCGAATAATCGCGCTTCGGGTCGGCCCCGGTCATTCCGTGGCCGGGCAGGTCGAGGCGGATCACGCGGTAGCGGGTGGCGAGCTGCACCGCCCACGCGTCCCACGTCTGCAGAAAGCTGTTCGAACCGTGCAGCAGCACCAGCACCGGCGCGTCGCGCGGCCCCTCGTCGCGCAGATGCACCGTCAGGCCACCGCCGACATCGACGAATTGCGAGGCGCGCGTGCCATATTTGGCGCGCATCGCGGCGGCATCGGTGTCGGGCGTCCATGCGGCGGCGATCAGCCCGACGACCGCGAGCAGCAGCGCGAGCGCCCCCCATTTGAGCACGCGCCTCATTCGCTGGTCAGCTTCGGGCCGCCCGCGATCGCCTGCGCGGCGTGGAGCAGTTCGACGGGCAGCATCGCGACGATCGTGCTGTTATGCTCGACGCCGATCTCGGTCAGCGTCTGGAGGCGGCGCAGTTCGAGCGCGCCCGGCGCGCCGCCGATGACGCGCGCGGCTTCGGCAAGCTGTTGCGCGGCTTCGTTCTCGCCCTCGGCCTTGATGATGCGCGCGCGTTTTTCGCGGATCGCCTCGGCTTCGCGTGCGATCGCGCGCTGCATCTGTTCGGGGATGTCGAGGTCCTTGATCTCGACCGCCTCGATCTCGATACCCCAGCGCGTCGCGGCGGCGGCGAGCAGGTCGCGCAGCCGCTGGTTGATCAGGATGCGGTCCTTGAGCATCGCGTCGAGGTCGCTCTGGCCGATCGCGTCGCGCATCGCGGTCTCCGCCGCCTGTACCACCGCCGACTGCCAGAATTGCACCGAGGTCACGACGCGCGCGGGGTCGAGCGCGCGGAACCACAGCACCGCATTGACGCGCACGGCGACGCCGTCGCGCGTGATCGTTTCCTGGGTGTCGAGCAGCACGGTGATCGTGCGCGTGTCGACCTTCACCGCGCGGTCGATCAGCGGGATCAGCCAGAAGAGGCCCGGCCCCTTGGTGGCACCCAGCCGCCCGAGACGGAACAGCACGCCGCGTTCATATTCCTGATTGATGCGGATGCCGCTGAGCGCGAGCCCGGCGAGGGCGATCAGCACGATGAGCACTATGGTGTTCACGGTCGTCGGTCTCCAGGATCGCGATTATTGCAAAACGGCGGATTTGCGTGGCTTGATGACACAGTTTTCGCAGGGTCGAGGCGTTTGCGTCGCTCTAGCGGGGGCGAATTGTCGATGGGCGTGAGCACAGGCATGCGCGAAGGGTAGCCGGTAACGGCGCTCGCAGGACAGCGATCTTTGCGAGCGCGGCTCATGCTATCCTCGTCATCCCCGCGAAGGCGGGGACCCATCTCCTGAACCTTCAGGAGATGGGTCCCCGCCTTCGCGGGGATGACGAGCTATTGGGGGTCGCTCGCGCCTCTCGCCAACCACTCCTCCAGCCACTTGATCGAATAATCCCCATTCTGGAAATCGGGTTCGCCGAGCAGCGCCTGGTGGAGCGGGATCGTGGTGTTGACGCCTTCGATCACGGTTTCCTCGAGCGCGCGGCGCAGGCGCAGGATCGCGGCTTCGCGCGTCTTGCCATAGACGATCAGCTTGCCGATCATGCTGTCGTAATAGGGCGGGATGCGGTATCCGGCATACAGCCCGCTGTCGAAGCGGACGTGCATGCCGCCGGGCGCATGGAAATATTTCACGAGGCCGGGCGAGGGCGCGAAGGTCTGCGGGTCCTCGGCATTGATGCGGCATTCGATCGCGTGGCCGGCAAATTCGACTTCGTCCTGCGTCACGCTGAGCGGCAGCCCTTCGGCGATGCGGATCTGTTCGCGGACGAGGTCGAGCCCGGTGATCATCTCGGTCACGGGATGTTCGACCTGGAGCCGCGTGTTCATCTCGATGAAATAGAATTCGCCGTCTTCCCACAGGAATTCGATCGTCCCCGCGCCGCGATAGCCCATGTCGGCCATGGCTTTAGCCACGACGCCGCCCATCCGCATCCGCTCGCTGGCGGAAATGGCGGGGGAGGGGGCTTCTTCGAGGACTTTCTGGTGGCGACGCTGGAGCGAGCAGTCGCGCTCGCCCAGATGGATCGCGTTGCCGTTGCCGTCGCCAAAGATCTGGAATTCGATGTGGCGCGGGTTGCCGAGGTATTTCTCGACATAGACGGTGTCGTCGCCGAACGCCGCCTTGGCCTCGGTGCGGGCCTGGCCGAGCAGGGTTTCGAGCGTTTCGGGGCCGGTCACGACCTTCATGCCGCGCCCGCCGCCGCCCGACGCGGCCTTGACGATGACGGGGTAGCCGATGTCGGCGGCGATGCGGCGCGCCTCGGCGATTTCGGTGACCGCGCCGTCGGAGCCGGGTACGAGCGGCAGCCCAAGCGCGCCGGCGGTGCGCTTGGCCTCGACCTTGTCGCCCATCGTGCGGATATGATCGGGCTTTGGCCCCACGAAGACGATGCCGTGTTCCTCGACGATGTCGGCGAAGCGGGCGTTCTCGCTCAGAAAGCCATAGCCGGGGTGGATCGCGTCGGCCCCCGAGATTTCGGCGGCCGAGATGATCGCGGGAATGTTGAGATAGCTTTGCGCGGCGGGCGGCGGGCCGATGCAGACCGTCTCGTCGGCGAGGCGGACGTGCATCGCGTCGGCATCGGCGGTCGAATGCACCGCGACCGTCTTGATGCCCATCTCGTGGCACGCGCGGTGGATGCGCAGCGCGATCTCGCCGCGGTTGGCGATGAGCAGCTTTTCGATCGACGGCATCAGTCGAGGACGACGAGCGACTGGTCGTATTCGACCGGCTGGCCGTTTTCGACGCAGACTTTGATCACCTTGCCTGCGCGCGGGGCGGCGATGGTGTTCATGACCTTCATCGCCTCGATGATCACCAGCGTCTGTCCTTCCGCCACCGTGTCACCGACGATGACGAAGGGCCGCGCAGTCGGCTCGGCGGCGAGATAGACGGTGCCGACCATCGGCGATTTGACGGGCGTGCCGGTGGCGACGGGTTCGGAGGTGCTCGGCTGGACGGGCGACGCCGGGGAGAGCGCGGCAGGCGCGGGATAGGCGGGTGCCGCCGCCGTCATGTGCAGCTTGCGCGCGACCTTGATCCGCCGGTCGCCGTCCTGGACCTCGATCTCGGTCAGCGAGGTTTCGTCGAGCAGTTGCGCCAGCTGGCGGACGAGCGCGGTGTCGACTTGTATGGCACCTGTCGCTCCGGTGCCGGTCTCTTCAGTCATGCGCAAACCCCTTGTTCGCTTTTGACGCAATTGTCAGAGACGCGCCGCCGCGTCCAGCGCGAGCATATAAGACTGCGCGCCGAAGCCCGTGACGCTGCCCTTTGCCGCCATGCCGACATAGCTGCGGTGGCGAAAGCGTTCGCGCGCGTGCGGATTTGACAGGTGCACTTCGATGACGGGGGTCGCGATCGACTTGATCGCGTCGTGGAGCGCGACCGAGGTGTGCGTCAGCCCGCCGGCGTTGAGCAGCACCGCCTTTGCGCCAATCGCCTGCGCTTCGTGCAACCAGTCGACCAGATGCCCCTCGTGGCTCGACTGGCGGAAATCGATCGTCAGCCCCAATTCGCGCGCGCGGTCGTTGAGCATCGCGGCGATGTCGTCGAGCGTGTCGTGCCCATAGATGTCCGGTTCGCGCGTACCAAGCAGGTTGAGATTGGGTCCGTTGAGGACGAAGACAGTCGGCATCGCGCGCTTTCGGTGGTGGTCGCGCTGTCATAGGCGGGGCGGCCGCGCGTGGCAAAGCATCGGCTAGCCCGCGCGCTCGAGCCAGTCGAAGCGGATGCGTACCCATGCGCCGATGATCGGGCGGCCGCCGACGCGCGGCGGAACGACGCGGAACTGCCACGCCGCCTGACGCAGCGCGCGCGCCAGCCCCGAGCCGGCCGGCGACTCGCTCAGCGCGCGGCAATTGTCGACGCGATAGGCGGGCATTGTCTGGCAGATGATCATGCCCCAGCCGGGCTGAGAGCGCCCCTGCGGCAGGTAATTGGCAAGCTGGCCGGGGGTCGGCTCGACATACCATTCGGCGTTGTAGAGCGGCGCGCCGCCGGGCCCCTCGCCGTGTCCCTCTGCGGCGCTGTCGGTGCCTGCGCCTTCGCCGCGTGCCGACGCGATCTTGCCGATGTCGCTCGCGGCAAAATCGGTGCGGCTCAGCTTGACGATCGCGGGCGGCGTCGGCGGGGCCTTGACCGGGGACGGGCGCGGCGCGGGACGCGGCGGCGCGCTGCCCCCGTCCTTGCGCCGAACGACGGCGCGCGTCTTCGCGGGCGGCTGCGGCGGGGTGGGGGTGATCGTGACGAGGCTCGGTTGCGACTTGCGCGTGAGCGAGTTGCCGAAGGTCGAGAGCAATGCGAGCAGCAGCAACGCCTCGATCAGCAGCGCGATCAGCAGCGACGGCGCGCGTCGCGCGAGCCGCGACGATCGAAGCGAGGCCCAAGTCATCGGCTGCCCGCTAAGCGGCGGCACCGCGACGGGCAAGTCGCCGCGTCAGCCGAGCGCAGCCTCGACCTGCGCGAGCCGGTCCTTGCCGAAGAACATCTCGTCGCCGACAAAGAATGTCGGGATGCCGAACACGCCGCGCCCCACCGCGCCCTCGGTATTGGCGACGAGGCGCGCCTTGACCACGGGGTCCTGCGTGCGTTCGAGGATCGCTGCGCCTTCGAAGCCAGCCGCGTCGAGCGTCGCGACCAGCGTCGCCGCGTCGCTCAGATCGCGACCCTCCTCCCACATTGCGACGAGCCCAGCCTCGACATAATCGTCGAGCCGCCCGTCGGCCTCGGCGACAATGACACCACGCATCAGCGCCAGCGTATTGACCGGGAAATGCGGGTTCATGCGGAATTTGTGCAATCCGTGCGCGGCGATGAAGCGCCCGATCTCGAGCCGCTCATACGCCAGCCGCGCGGGAACGTCGGCAAAGCGGACCATCGGCGCGCTGTTCCCCGTCGCCTTGAACAGTCCGCCGAGCAGGCATGGCACGATCCGCAAGCGAGCGCCCGTGCGCGCGAGCAGACCGGGCAGCGCGCGATACGCCAGATAGGCATTGGGGCTGGCGAAATCGAAGATGAAGTCGAGCGTCTTCGTCATGTCAGAAACTTTCGGTCCACGGACGCAGGTCGAGTTCGTGCGTCCATGCCGTGCGCGCCTGGCGGTGGAGCATGACGTAGGCGCGCGCGATCTCGTGCGGGTCGAGGATCGCGTCGCGCGCCCGCGCGGCGTCGATGTCGGGATGGCGCGCGGCGATGAAGTCGGTGTCGATCGCGCCGTCGATGACAACGTGCGCGACGTGGATGTTCTGCGGCGCCAGTTCGCGTGCCATGCTCTGTGCGAGCATCCTGAGCGCCGCCTTGGCTCCGGCAAACGCCGCATAGCCGCTGCCGCCGCGCAGCGAGGCGGTCGCGCCGGTGAAGATCACGGTGCCGTGGCCGCGCGTCAGCATGCGGCGCGCGACCTCGCGCCCCATCAGGAAACCGCCGAAGCACGCCATCTCCCAGACCTTTCGATAAACGCGCGCGGTCATCTCGGCGATCGGAAAATTGACGTTCGCACCGATGTTGAACACGGCGACCTCGATGGGTCCGACCTCGCGCTCGATCGCCTCGACCATCGCCATCATCTGGTCTTCGTCGCGCGCATCGGCCGGGAAGGCGCGAGCCCCCAGCCCTTCGTCGCGAATCGTCTGCGCGAGCGCTTCGAGCCTGTCGGCGTTGGTCGCGCGACGGTTGACGCACGCGACCAGCCCTTCGCGCGCGAACGCGTGGGCGATCGCGCCGCCCGTTGCGTCGCCTGCACCGACGATGAGCGCTGCCCCGGTCATCGAACCACCCTATGGTTGCCGTCGGTCCACAGGGCTAGCTATATGCGCTCCATTCCGCAAATTCTGGACCAGAGCATGACCGCAGACGGCACGATCAGCATCCGCGTCAACGGCGAGCATCGCCGCGTCGCGCAGGGGATCAGCCTTGCCGATCTCGCGCTCGATCTGGGGCTCGAGCCGACGCGCGTCGCGGTCGAGCGCAATCTCGAGATCGTGCCGCGCTCGACGCTCGCCGACGCTGAGGTGATCGACGGCGACGAGATCGAGATCGTGACGTTTGTCGGCGGCGGCGACCATGAGGTCGATGACGCATGGACCGTTGCAGGGCGAACCTTCACCTCGCGGCTGATCGTCGGTACCGGCAAGTACAAGTCGTTCGAGGAGAATGCGGCGGCGGTCGCGGCGTCGGGCGCGGAGATCGTCACGGTCGCGGTGCGGCGCGTCAACATCAGCGACCGCAACGCGCCGCTGCTGATGGACCATATCGATCCGCGCAAGGTGACCTATCTGCCCAATACCGCGGGCTGCTTCACCGCCGACGATGCGATCCGCACGCTGCGGCTGGCGCGCGAGGCGGGCGGCTGGAACCTCGTCAAGCTCGAGGTGCTGGGCGAGGCCAAGACGCTCTATCCCGACATGCGCGAAACGCTGCGCGCGACCGAAGTGCTGGTGCGCGAAGGGTTCGAGCCGATGGTCTATTGCACCGACGATCCCATCGGCGCGAAGCAGCTCGAGGAAGCAGGCGCGGTCGCGATCATGCCGCTGGGCGCGCCGATCGGCTCGGGGCTGGGCATCCAGAACCGAGTCACGATCCGCCTGATCGTCGAGGGTGCCAAGGTGCCGGTGCTCGTCGATGCGGGCGTCGGCACCGCGTCGGATGCGGCGGTCGCGATGGAACTCGGCTGCGACGGCGTGCTGATGAATACCGCGATCGCCGAGGCCAAGGATCCGGTGCGCATGGCGCGCGCGATGCGGCTCGCGGTCGAGAGCGGGCGGCTGGCGTACAGGGCCGGGCGGATGGGGCAGCGCCGGTACGCCGACCCGTCTTCGCCGCTCGCGGGGCTGATCTGAGGCGATCGGCCCGCGAAGATTCAAGTCGGCGATAGCAAGAGGACTGAGTGAGTTTCGCACCAATCCTTTGCGCACGTCTGGAGAACATTGCATGAACTGACCGTATTCATGTGCGATTCAGCTCTTTAAACACCGGCTCACCCAGATTTTCCCACTTTTTCCCATTGTCGCCCAACCGACTGTTTGATACGCACCGTCGAACAAGGGCGGGGCTCACCTGACGCGGATTCGCAAGGCCGGAAGGGCGACAGGGGTCGTTTTTCCGGACGGTCGAGTTTTGCCCGGAGGGAAACAACACGTGGGCGGCGAGCGCGACCTGTATCAGAGCTATTTTCTGCAGGCGGTCGATCGCAAGGGCCGGGTCACGATTCCCGTCGGGCTGCGCGCGGCGATCGAGAATAATTCGGGCGAACGCACGCTCCTGATCGGCGACCACGACAGCGGCAAATGCATGGTCGGCTACGACCGCAACTGGTCACGCCTGCTGAAGGCGCGCGTCGACAAGGAGATCGAGGACGCGCGCGTCGCGGGCGCGCCGATCGACCGGTCGGATGCCGGGCTGCACAATTTCGGCAATGTCGATGCGGTCGTGTTCGACGAAGCCGGGCGCTTCCTGATGCCCGAATATGTCATCGACCGTGCGCAGCTGAGCGACCTCGCCTTTTTCGTCGGCATGGGCGACACGTTTCAGATCTGGAGCCCCGAGGTCCTGCTCGCGACGAAGGACGTGCGCGAGGGGACGCGCAACCGCTGCGAATGGCTGATGAGCAAACGCAAGGCAGCGGCATGAGCACGCGCGCCGATCACGTCCCCGTCCTGCTCGACGAGGTGATCGCCGCGCTCGCGCCGCAACCGGGCGAGCGTCACATCGACGGCACCTATGGTGCGGGGGGTTACAGCGACGCGCTGCTCGCGCGCGGCGCCGTCGTCACCGCGTATGACCGCGATCCCGACGCGATCGCGGCTGCACGCGCGCACGCGGGACTGACGCTCGTTGCCGATCGTTTCGCTGCGATGGCTGGGCCCGCCGATGGGGTCGCACTCGATCTCGGCGTCTCGTCGATGCAGCTCGACCGCGCCGAACGCGGCTTTTCGTTCCAGGCCGACGGGCCGCTCGACATGCGGATGGAGCGCGACGGGCCGAGCGCGACCGACTTCGTCAATGGTGCGTCGGAGGGTGAGCTGGCCGACACCATCTATGCGCTTGGCGACGAACCCAAGTCGCGGCGCATCGCGCGCGCGATCGTCGCGGCGCGTCCGCTCACGACGACAGGCGAGCTGGCGCGAGTCGTGCGGCGTGCGTGCGGGTGGAAACCGCACGACAAGAAGGATCCGGCGACGCGGACCTTTCAGGCGATCCGCATGCACGTGAACCGCGAGCTCGGCGAGCTCGAGGACGGGCTCGACGCCGCCGAGCGCGCGTTGCAACCCGGCGGGCGGCTGGCGGTGGTGACGTTCCACAGCCTCGAGGACCGGCTGGTCAAGACGTTCCTGCGGCGGCGCAGCGGGGCCAGCCCCATGGGCTCGCGCCATGCGCCGCAGGTGCACGACGACGCGCCGCTGCCGACGTTCGAGGCGGTATCGAAGCCGATCCGCCCGTCTGCGGCTGAGGTCGCGCGCAACCCGCGCGCCCGCTCGGCAACGCTGCGCCACGCGCAGCGCACGCACAACCCCGCCTGGGCCATCGAGGGAGTAGGATGATATGATCGCACGGCGTTTCGGTGCGCTTTACTGGGTCGGGGGGATTTCGGTCGCCGCGACCGGCCTGTATCTCGTTAGCCTTCAGGTCGCCGCCGAGCGCGCCAAGCTCGACCGCGTCGAGGCGCGGATCGTGGCGGCGCAGCGCGAGATGCAGGCGTTGCAGACCGAACTCGGCAGCCGGTCGAGCATGCGCCAGCTCGAGAAATGGAACGCCGAGGTGCTCGCGCTCAGCGCGCCCAAGGCGAAGCAATATATCCACGACAGCGCGCGGCTGGCGATGCTCGCCGACATGGCACCCCCGGGACCGAAGGCGGAACCGGCGGCACCCGTCGCGCTGGCGGCCGCGACCCTGCCGGGGCCGCGCGTCGCATCACCTGTCAAGGTGGTGCACGCGTCGTACGATCTGCCCGCCGCGACCGCGCCCACGCCCACGCCTAAGCCGAAGCGGATCGCGATGATCGATCGCGCGGTGCTGACGCGCGCGACGCTGACGACGTTGAGCGAGACGGCGAGCGCCGAGCGCCGCAAACGCCCGTGACGACCCTCGTCGCCCAGCCGCAGCAGCTGCGCGATCCGGCCGCGCGCACGGTCGCGCTAATCGTCGCGCGCCAGCGGCTGATGCTGCTGATGATCCTGTTCGGGCTGGGCGTCGCCGTCCTGACCGCGCGGATCGTCCTGTTGTCGGTGTTCGGCGGGGCCGAGGCGCAGCGTGCGGCGGACGCGGGCATCCACCGCGACGACATCGTCGACCGCAACGGAGAAGTGCTCGCGCGCACGATCCAGGCCTGGTCGATCGGCATCCACGCCGACCGCATCCTGACGCCGCCCGACGTGCTCGCCGCAAGGCTCGCCGAGCTGATGCCCGAACGCAGCGAGGCCGAGTATCTTGCGATCCTGAAATCGCGCATCCCGTTCACCTATCTGCGACGGCGCGCGCTTCCCGATCTGGTGGCGGCGGTCAACGCGCTCGGCGAACCCGCGATGGGCTATGCGCGCGAGCCCGAGCGCCTTTATCCGCAGACCACGCTTGCGGCGCATGTGCTGGGCTATACCGACCTCGACGGGCACGGCGTGACGGGCATGGAGCGCGTCCTGAACGGCGAGCTGACCGACCGGGCGGCGGGGCCGATCGCGCTGTCGATCGACACGCGCGTGCAGGCGGCGATGGAAAGCGAGTTGTCGGCCGCGATGCTCGACCAGCAGGCGGCGGCGGCGAGCGGGATCGTCCTCGACGTGCGCACCGGCGAGATCATCGCGATGGCGTCGCTGCCGGTGTTCAACCCCAACAAGCCGGCGGGGGACAAGGACGACCCGTCGCGCCGCAACACCGTGACGCAGTCGGTGTACGAGCTCGGCTCGACCTTCAAGCCGATCACGATTGCCAACGCGATCGAGAGCGGTGTCGTGACCTCGATGGCCAAAAGGTACGACGCGACTGCGCCGCTTCAAGTCGGCGGCTTCACCATCCACGACGACGAGCCTGCGCACCGCTGGCTCAACGTGCCCGAAATGCTCGTGCACTCGTCGAACATCGTGACCGCGCGGATCTCCGAGGAACTGGGGCAGGCGCGCGAGGCTTCGCTGTTCCGCCGCCTGCATTTCGACGTGCGCCCCGACATCGAATTGCGTGAGCGCGGGCGCCCGATCTGGCCGGTCTATTGGGGTCGCACGACAGTGATGACGGTGGGCTATGGCCACGGGATGGCGGTGACGCCACTGCACCTTGCGACCGCCTATGCCGCACTCGTCAACGGCGGTATCTGGCGTCCTGCCACGCTGATGCGGCGCGACGCTGGCCATGTGCCCATGGGAACGCGCGTATTCGCGCAGGCGACGAGCGATCGGATGCGCCAGCTGCTCCGCCTGATCGTCACCGACGGCACCGGGCGCTTTGCCAATGTCGAGGGGATGCGAATCGGCGGCAAGACCGGCACCGCCGAAAAAGCCGCCGAGGGTGGCTATTCGAAGCATTCGACCGTCTCGACCTTCGTCGCGGCGTTCCCGATGGACGCGCCGCGCTATGTCGTGCTCGCGATGCTCGACGACCCCAAGGGATCGGCGGCGAGCCACGGGCAACGCACCGCGGCCTGGACCGCCGCCCCCGTCGTCGGGCGCGTCATCGCGCGCACCGGGCCGATGCTGGGCGTCATCCCCGACGCCGACCGCGATATCGACGTCAGCGACTTGTCGCCCTTGCTGTGGAAGGCCAAGGGCGAGCGATGACCACGCTCGGCGACCTGCTGGGGACTGCCGATCCGACCCCTGTCACCGGCTTTGCGATCGACCACCGCAAGGTCGCGCCGGGAACGGTGTTCGGCGCGTTCAGGGGCAAGCGCTTCAACGGCGAGGATTTCGTGCCTGCTGCGGTTGCCGCGGGCGCGGTGGCCGTCGTGACCCTCCCCGGCGTCGATACCGGGGCGGCGCTCGGTATCGAGGCCGACGAGCCGCGCCGCCGCTTCGCGCTGCTCGCCGCCGCCTTTTTCGCGCCCTTTCCGTCGACGACGGTCGCGGTCACGGGAACCAACGGAAAGACGTCGACGGTCGAACTGACGCGCCAGCTGTGGCGGATGGCGGGGCATCATGCCGCCAGCATCGGCACGCTGGGGGTCACGACAAGCTCTGAAACGGTGACGACGGGGTTGACGACGCCCGACGTCGTGACCTTCCTCGCCAATATGGCGGGGCTCGCACGCGAAGGCGTCAGCCATGCCGCGTTCGAGGCGTCGAGCCACGGCCTCGACCAGTACCGGACCGAGGGGCTGCCGGTGCGCGCCGCCGCCTTCACCAATCTCAGCCGCGACCACCTCGACTATCATGGCGACATGGCCGCCTATCTGACCGCCAAGCTGCGGCTGTTTTCCGAAGTCGTCGATGTCGACGGCACCGCGGTGGTGTGGCAGGACGACGAAGCCGCTGACCGGGTGATCGACCTGGCGCGCGAGCGCGGGCTGAAGCTGTTCGGCGTCGGCGCGCGCGGCGCGACGCTCAGGCTGACGTGCCGTTCGCCCACTCGGCTGGGGCAGACGCTGTCGGTCGTCCACGGGGGCCAAGACTATACGATCTCGCTGCCGCTGATCGGCGCCTATCAGGCGGCCAACGCGCTCGTCGCGGCGGGGCTCGTCATCGCGACCGGTGGCGACGCGGGGGAGACGCTCGCCGACCTGGCGCGGCTCCAGGGGGTGCGCGGGCGGTTGCAGCGCGCGTGCATCAGCAGGCGGGGGACGCCCGTCTATGTCGATTATGCGCACACCCCCGACGCGCTCGCGGCGGCGATCTCCGCGCTCAAGCCGCACGCGGTCGGGCGGCTGATCCTCGTGATGGGCGCAGGCGGCGACCGTGACGCGGGCAAGCGTCCTGAGATGGGGCTGATCGCCGAAGCGATGGCCGACCGCGTGATCGTCACCGACGACAATCCGCGCGGCGAGGACCCGGCGGTCATCCGCGCGGCGATCCTCGCCAAGGCCCCCGAAGCGACCGAGATCGGCGACCGCCGCGAAGCCATCAACGCCGCGATCGCCGAAGCAGGCGCCGAGGACATCGTGCTGATCGCAGGCAAGGGGCACGAGACGGGACAGATCGTCGGCGGGGTGACGCTGGCGTTCGACGATGTCGAAGTGGCGCGCGAGTGCGCGGCGTGAGGGGGGAGGGAGAGTGACCCTCTGGACGTCCACCGACATCGCCGCCGCCACGGGCGGCGTCGCGTCCGCGCCCTTCGCCGCGAGCGGCGTCGCGTTCGACAGCCGGGAAATCGGCCCCGGCGACCTGTTCGTCGCGATGCCGGGGACCGCGACCGATGGGCACCGCTTCGTGACCCAGGCTTTTGCGCAAGGCGCGGCAGGCGCTCTGGTGTCGCAGCCGGTTGACAAGCCGCACGTGCTGGTCGGTGAGACCGACCTTGCGCTCGAAGCGCTCGGCGCGGCAGCGCGCGTTCGCACGGCTGCGAAGATCGTCGGCGTCACCGGATCGGTCGGCAAGACCGGCACCAAGGAAGCACTCGCCGCCGCGCTGGCGCGCAAGCCCGACACGCGCGTGCATCGATCGGTCAAGAGCTACAACAACCATACCGGTGTTCCGCTCAGCCTTGCGCGCATGCCCGCCGACAGCGATTATGGCGTGTTCGAGATGGGGATGAACCATGCGGGTGAAATCGCCGCGCTGACGGTGCAGGTCCGCCCGCACGTCGCGCTGATCACCGCGATCGCGCCTGCACACATCGAGTTCTTCGATTCGATCGAAGGGATCGCCGACGCAAAGGGCGAGATTTTCGCGGGGCTCGAATCCGGCGGCACCGCGATCATCCCGTTCGACAGCCCGCACCGCGACCGGCTGATCGCGCACGCAAAGCCGCATGCCGCGCGCATCCTGACCTTCGGGTCGGGGGAGGGGGCGGACGTTCGCGCGCTTCACGCGGCCACCGAGGCGGGGCGCACGACCGCGACCGTCGTGCTGCCCGACGCCGAACTGCTGCTGACGATCGGCCAGCCGGGCGCGCACTGGGTATCGAACGCGCTCGCGGTGCTGGCGGTGGTCCATGCGCTGGGGGCCGACCTAGGGCTCGCCGCGCTCGCGCTCGCCGACATGGAGCAGCTCGCGGGGCGCGGCGCGCGGCGGACGCTGGCGGTAGGCGAGGGGACCGCGCTGTTGATCGACGAAAGCTATAACGCGAACCCCATTTCGATGGCGGCGACGCTGGCGGTGCTGGGTACCGAGGACGCGACGCGGCGGATTGCGGTACTGGGCGCGATGCGCGAACTGGGCGGCGACGCCGACCGGCTCCATGCCGAACTCGCCGCGCCCGTCATCGCGGCGAACGTCGATTTCGCACTGCTCGTCGGTCAGGGGATCGAGCCGCTTGCCGAGGCGCTTGAGGGGCGCGTCGAGTGGTGCCATGTGCCCGACGCCGCGACCGCAACACGCACCCTCGCCGCCAGACTCGCGCCCGGCGACGCGGTTCTGGTCAAGGGGTCGAATTCGGTCGGGCTGTCCGCGCTCGTCGCGCAAATCATGTCCGGGATCGCCTGATGCTCTACGTGCTCGCCGACTGGCTCGGATTCCCCGGCGTCCTCAACCTGTTGCGCTATCTGTCGTTCCGCACGGGCGGGGCGGTCGCGACCGCGCTGTTCCTGGGGCTGCTGATCGGGCCGCGCTTCATCGGCTGGCTGCGCGTGCGGCAGGGCAAGGGGCAGCCGATCCGCGCCGACGGCCCGCAGACGCACCTCGCCAAACGTGGCACCCCGACGATGGGGGGCCTTATGATCCTGACCGCGCTTGGCGTGTCGTCGCTGCTGTGGATGGACTTGGGTAACCCGTACGTCTGGGCGTGCCTTGCGGTCACCTTCGGCTTTGGGCTGATCGGCTTCCTCGACGATTACGACAAGGTGCGAAAGTCGAGCCACAAGGGCGTCTCGGGGCGCGTGCGGCTGGCGGGCGAATTCGCGATCGCCGGGCTCGCGGCGTGGCTGATTACCGCGAACAACGGGACCGAGCTTTACGTGCCGTTCTTCAGCAACTTCCGCGTCGATCTGGGCCCTGCCTATATCGTGTTCGCGGCGTTCACGATCGTCGCGTTCGGCAACGCGGTCAATCTGACCGACGGGCTCGATGGGCTGGCGACGATGCCGGTGATCATCGCCAGCGTCGCGCTGATGCTGATCGTCTATCTGGCGGGCAACGAGAAATTTGCGACCTATCTCGGCATCCCGCATGTGCCCGGCGCAGGCGACCTCGCGATCTTCTGCGGCGGGGTCGTCGGCGCAGGACTCGCCTTCCTGTGGTTCAATGCGCCCCCGGCGGCGGTGTTCATGGGCGATACCGGGAGTCTGGCACTCGGCGGCGCGCTCGGCGCGGTCGCGGTGACCGCGCATCACGAGATCGTGCTCGGCATCATCGGCGGGCTGTTCGTGGTCGAGGCGATGAGCGTCATCATCCAGGTGTTCTTCTACAAGCGCACCGGAAGGCGCGTGTTCAAGATGGCCCCGATTCATCATCATTTCGAACAGCTCGGCTGGGCCGAGGCGACGGTTGTGATCCGTTTCTGGATCATCGCGTTCGTCTTGGCGCTGGCGGGTCTGAGCACGTTGAAGCTCAGGTGATCACGTCGCGCGCCTGGGCAGGGAAGCGCTATGCGGTGCTCGGGCTGGCACGGAGCGGCGCGGCGACGGTGCGCGCGCTGCTGGCGAGCGGGGCCGAGGTCGTCGCGTGGGATGAGCGGGAGGAAAGCCGCACTCCGTTCTTCCCTCCCCCTCAGGGGGGAGGGACAGGCGCGCAGCGCCAGGGAGAGGGTATGCGGGATTCTGACCGTTACTCGGGTATCCCTCTCCCTCCCGCGCCTGCGGCGCGTGGTACCCTCCCCCCTGAGGGGGAGGGAGGGGGTTTGTCCCTCGCCGACCCCCTGACCCTTGACCTCACCGGCTTCACCGCCGTCGTCGTCTCCCCCGGCGTTCCGCTCAACACCCACCCGATCGCGGCACACGCGGCGAAATACGGCGTCCCGGTTATCGGCGACATCGAGCTGTTCGCACAGGCGCGTGCCGAACTCCCTCCGCACAAGGTCGTCGGCATCACCGGCACCAACGGCAAATCGACGACGACCGCGCTGGTGCATTATATCCTGAAGACCGCAGGTGTGCCGACGACGATGGGCGGCAACATCGGCTTGCCGATCCTGGGGCAGGAGCCTTTGCCCGAAGGGGGCGTCTACGTGCTCGAACTGTCGAGCTTTCAGATCGACCTGACCTTCACGCTCGATTGCGACGTCGCGGTGCTGCTCAACATTACGCCCGATCATCTGGATCGGTATGTGGACTTCGAGGCCTATCGAGATGCGAAGCTGCGCTTGTTCGAAATGTCTTCGGGGACCTTGATCTACGATTTCGAACAATACCTTTACGAGTTTACGGAGGAACAGCACAAACGGGGGATGGCTTGGGACTTCATCGCCGTACACGCTTTGAGTAAGTCGCAGAGCAATTGGCCCGCCTTGCAAGGCCCTCATAACGCGGAAAACGCGCTCGCAGCGCTGTTGGCGAGCGAAGCACTTGGGGTCCAATCTAAGACCACGTTGGGCGGCCGGTCGAAGAATATCGAGCAAGCCCTCCGCACCTACCCCGGCCTACCCCACCGCACGGAGCGCATCCGCGATCGGGACGGCGTCCTCTTCGTCAACGACAGCAAGGCAACCAACCCGACCTCGACCGCGCCTGCACTCGCTGCGTATCCGGCGGTCCGCTGGATTCTCGGCGGGCAGGCGAAGACGGCGGAGCTCAATGCCTGCGTCCCGCATTTCGGGCATGTCCGCTCGGCCTATGCGATCGGTGAGGCGGGGCCGATGTTCGTCGATCTGCTCGCGCCCCACATGGCGGTCGAGGCGTCGGGCACGCTCGACGTCGCGGTCGCGCATGCCGCGCGCGACGCGGTCGCGGGGGACACGGTGCTGCTGAGCCCCGCATGCGCGTCGTTCGACCAGTTCCGCGATTTCGAGGATCGCGGGGACACGTTCCGCAAGCTGGTGGAGGCGTTGTGATGGCGGTGAGATGCGCTCTTAAGCCCCTCCCCTTCAGGGGAGGGGTTGGGGTGGGGTCTGTCCACCAATACGAGGGTTCGGTACGGGGAGACAGACCCCACCCCAACCCCTCCCCTGAAGGGGAGGGGCTAGTATGACCGCCCTTGCCGCCCGCCCCAAAGCCGCGCGTCTCGGCCGATCCGACCGTTCGGCGTTCGGGATGTGGTTCTGGGAGACCGACCGCGTGCTGCTGATGCTTGCGTTCGTACTGATCTCGGTCGGGCTGATCGCGGTCGCCGCCGCGTCGCCCGCCGCCGCCTCGCGCTACTCGGGGGGCACGGTGACGGTCGCGCCGCTCTATTATTTCTGGCGTCAGCTCGCGTGGGTGACGCTCGGCGTGCCGATCATGATGATCGTGTCGATGCTGCCGCGCCAGCATGCGCGCCGCCTCGCGCTGTTCGGCGCGGCGTTCTTTTCGCTGATGCTGGTCGCGGTACCGCTGATCGGGTCGGAGGCGAACGGCGCGCGGCGCTGGATCGGCGTCGGACCGATGCAGTTCCAGCCGTCGGAGTTCCTCAAACCCTGTTTCGTCGTCGCGCTCGCATGGATATTGTCGCTGAAAGCGCAGGACCGCAGCCTGCCCGTCATGACCTTGTCGGGCGTGCTGACCGCCGTGGTCGCGGCGTTCCTGATGAAACAGCCCGATTTCGGCCAGACGATCGTGTTCGTGACGATGTGGCTCGCGCTGCTGATGCTTGCGGGCGTCTCGTTCCGCGTGATGGGCGTGCTCGCGGCGGCGTGCAGTGGCCTCGTCGTCGCGGCCTATCTCTTCTATCCGGTCGCAACGCAGCGGATCGACAATTTCCTGTTCGCGAGCGGCGATACCTATCAGATCGACAAGGCCAATGCGACGTTGCTCGCGGGCGGCTTGTTCGGGACCGGCCCCGGCGGCGGCGAACGCAAGTTCCAGCTGCCCGAGGCGCATACCGACTATATCTTTTCGGTGATCGGCGAGGAATTCGGGCTGATCGCGTGCATCGGCATCGCGGTGCTGTTCCTCGCCATCGTCGTGCGCGTGTTCGCCAAACTGCTCGACGAGGACGACCAGTTCGTGGTGCTGGCGAGCGCGGGGCTGGTAACGCAGCTTGCGGTGCAAGCGATGATCAACATGGCGGTCAATCTGAAGCTCGCGCCGTCGAAGGGGATGACCCTGCCCTTCATCAGCTATGGCGGATCGTCGATGATCGCGCTGTGCCTGGGGTTCGGGCTGTTGCTCGCCTTTACCCGCCGCAACCCGTATCTGAAGCGCAGCCCCTATGTCGTGAAGTGGAATGCGCCGCGGTGAACCAAGTGACGAAGCATTTCGTCCTCGCGGCGGGGGGAACCGGTGGCCACATGGTCCCCGCGCACGCGCTCGCGGCCGAGCTCACCAAGCGAGGGCATTCGGTCGTGCTGATCACCGACGCGCGCGGAGTGAAGATTCCCGGGCTGTTCGAGGGGGTCGAGACGCACGTGCTGCCCGCCGGACGCGCGACGAGCAGCCCGCTGTCGTGGCCCGGCGCGGCGCGCGCGATCTGGGCGGGGCGCGGGCAGGCGCGCGCGCTCTATGCGAAGTTCCAGCCGTCGGCGGTGGTCGGCTTCGGCGGCTACCCTGCACTGCCCGCGCTGCTCGGCGCGCTCGCCGAGCGCATTCCAACCGCGGTGCACGAACAGAATGCAGTGCTCGGCCGCGTCAACCGGCTGGTGGCGGCGCGCGTCGACCTGATCGCGACGAGCTATCCCGACACGGCACGCATCAGCCCGGCGTGGAAGGAGCGTGTCCGCCTCGTCGGCAATCCGGTGCGTGAGGATGTGCTGCGACTGCGCGAGATCGACTATCCCCCGCTCGACGACAACGGCATCTTCCGCGTGCTGGTGACGGGCGGCAGCCAGGGCGCGAGCGTCCTGTCGCGCGTCGTGCCCGACGGGCTGGCGCTGTTGCCGCTCGCGCTGAGGCGGCGGCTGCAGGTCCAGCAACAGGCGCGCGCCGAAGACATCGACAAGGTGCGCACGACCTATGCCGACCTCGGCATTCCGGCCGAGGTCCAGACCTATCTGACCGACCTGCCCGAACGGCTGGGCTGGGCGCATCTCGTCATCGGGCGCGCGGGGGCATCGACGATCTCCGAACTGACCGCGGCGGGACGGCCGGCGATCCTCGTGCCGCTCCCTTCGGCGACCGACGATCACCAGACCGCCAATGTGCGCGAGATCGTCGCGGCGGGCGGAGCGCGCGCGATCGCCGAGGCGGACTTCACGCCCGTCGAACTCGCCAAGCAGATGCAGAAACTGGGGCTGGATGCGGGCGGGCTGGCCAATGCGGCCAAGCGCGCACTGACGTGCGGGCGCCCCAACGCGGCCCGTGACCTGGCCGACCTGATCGAGCGCTTCGGTCCTGCGGTCGACGGCCCACGACGCGCCGAGCCGACCGCTTGGCAAAAGGGTGACTGGGTCGCAGGAGCCGCGGCTTGAAGCGCCTCGCGACCGAAATCGGGACGATCCACTTCGTCGGCATCGGCGGGATCGGCATGTCGGGGATCGCCGAGGTGATGCACAATCTGGGCTACCGCGTGCAGGGCTCCGACGTCGCCGAGGGCTATGTGATCGAGGGTCTGCGCGCGCGCGGCATCCCGGTCGCAATCGGGCACAGCGCCGACAATCTGGGCGATGCCGCCGTCGTCGTCACCTCGACTGCGATCAGGCGCGAGAACCCCGAAGTCGCCGCCGCCTATGCCGCGCGCGTGCCCGTCGTGCGGCGCGCGGAAATGCTCGCCGAACTGATGCGGCTCAAATCGACCGTTGCGGTCGCGGGGACGCACGGCAAGACGACGACGACGAGCATGATCGCGGCGATGCTCGACGCGGGCGGGGTCGACCCGACCGTCATCAACGGCGGCATCATCAACAGCTACGGGTCGAACGCGCGGCTGGGCACGAGCGACTGGATGGTGGTCGAGGCCGACGAATCCGACGGCAGCTTCCTGCGCCTCGACGGGACGATCGCGGTCGTCACCAACATCGATCCCGAACACCTCGATCACTACGGCGACTTCGAACGCGTCAAGGATGCCTTCGTCGAGTTCGTCGAGAACGTCCCCTTCTACGGCGCGGCGGTGCTGTGCCTCGACCATCCCGAAGTCCAGGCGCTGCTGCCGCGCGTCCGCGACCGGCGCATCGTCACCTATGGGTTCAGCGCGCAGGCCGATGTGCGCGGGGTCAACGTCGTGCCGGGGCAGGGCGGCAACCGCTTCGAGGTCATCATCCGCCACCGCGACGGATCGACCCGCAGCATCGAGGACATCGTGCTGCCGATGGCCGGACGACACAATGTCCAGAATGCCCTCGCCGCCATCGCTGTCGCGATCGAGCTGGGGCTCGACGACGCGACGATCGCACAGGGGTTCGCCAAGTTCGGCGGGGTCAAGCGGCGCTTTACCAAGGTCGGCGAAATATCCTTCGGTGACTCGGGAGGCGTCGCGATCATCGACGATTACGGCCATCACCCGGTCGAGATCCGCGCGGTGCTGAGCGCCGCGCGAGAGGGTGTCGCGGCGGGCGCGCGCGTCATCGCCGTGTGCCAGCCGCATCGCTTCTCGCGGCTCGGCGCGCTGATCGACGAGTTTGCACAAGCATTCAACGATGCCGACCGGGTGCTCGTGACGCCGGTCTATGCGGCAGGCGAAGCGCCGGTCGACGGCGTCGATGCGGCGGCGCTGGTCGAGCGGCTGAAGGCGCGCGGTCACCGGGCGGCATCGACCGTCGAAGATGCGGGCGAGCTGGCGCACGTGCTGGCGCAGGAGGCGCGCGCGGGCGATCTGGTGGTGTGCCTGGGGGCGGGGGACATCACCAAATGGGCGGCGGGGCTGGCTGACGCGATTGCGGGGGTGCGGGGCGGTGAACATGACCGTTAGCCCTGAGCTTGTCGAAGGGCGGGCAACCAGAGCGGAGCTTGGCTTGCGGAGCGCGGGGTTCGACAAGCTCACCCCTAACGGTATGGCGGGGGCGCTCGGCGATACCACGCGCGGCAAACTCACTCCGAACGCCCCGCTTGCCCCGCTGGTCTGGTTCAAATCGGGCGGAGCGGCGGAGCTGTTGTTCGAACCCGCCGACACCGAAGACCTGCAGGACTTCTGCAAGACCCTCGACCCCGCGACGCCGGTCTGGCCGCTCGGGCTGGGCTCGAACCTTATCGTCCGCGACGGCGGGGTCGCGGGGGTGACCGTCCGGCTCGGCAAGCCGTTCGCCAAGGTCGAGCGCGTCGATGCGACCACGCTGCGCTGCGGGGGCGGCGCTTCGGGGATCCTCGTCGCCAGCACCGCGCGCGATGCGGGGATCGCGGGGCTCGAGTTCCTGCGCGGCATTCCCGGCACCGTCGGCGGCTTCGTGCGGATGAACGGGGGCGCTTATGGGCGCGAAGTCGCCGATGTGCTGATCGCGGCCGACATTGTGCTGCGCTCGGGCGCCCGCGTCACGCTGGCACGCGACGATCTTGGATACAGCTACCGCCATTCCGAACTGGCGGCAGGGGCGGTGGTCGTGTCGGCGGCGCTGCGCGGCGTTTCCGGCGATCCGGCGACGATCGGTGCCGAGATGGACCGGATCGCCGCCGAGCGTGAGGCGTCGCAGCCGCTGCGTTCGCGCACCGGCGGCTCGACCTTCAAGAACCCGCCCGGACACAAGGCGTGGGCGCTGGTCGATGCGGCGGGTTGCCGCGGCCTGCGCCTCGGCGACGCGCAGGTATCGGAAAAGCATTGCAACTTCCTGCTCAACCTCGGGCTGGCGACAAGCGCCGAGATCGAAGCGCTCGGCGAAGACGTGCGCGCGCGCGTCCTTGCGCATTCGGGTGTCGCACTCGAGTGGGAGATACAGCGGGTGGGATCGACGTTGTGATCAACGAGGAGATTCACGCGAAGCCGCGAAGCCGCGAAGAAGTCGGGACGGGAGTGATTACCGATCGCGAAGACCTGGCACGTGTCGTTGTCGATTGCGCATATCATATTCACCGCGACCTTGGGCCGGGGCTGCTTGAGAGCGTTTACGAGATCGTGCTCGCAAAAGCACTGGAACGCGCCGGGTTGCGCGTCGAGCGGCAAGTTTCAGTCAGCATCGAATACGACGGACTAGAATTCAAAGACGCGTTTCGGATCGATCTTTTGATCGAGGGGAAACTGGTCGTCGAGATCAAGTCGGTCGAAGCGATTGCGAAAGTGCACGGCAAGCAGTTGCTTACCTATCTGCGGCTTCTCAAGCAGCCGCTTGGCCTTTTGATTAATTTCGGTGCAGCCAGCTTCCGCGAAGGTATGAAGCGCGTCGTTAACGACCACACCGCTTTCGCGGCTTCGCGGCCTCGCGTGAATCAAACTGAAGCGACCGGTGAGGTACGATGAAGATCGTCGTCCTCTACGGCGGGTGGTCGGCGGAGCGGGAGGTTTCGCTTGTGTCGGGCGCGGGCGTTGCCGATGCGCTCGTGCGGCTGGGCCACGCCGTGACGCGCATCGACATGGCGCGCGACGTTGCCGCCAGACTTGCCGAGGCCGCGCCCGATGTGGTGTTCAACGCGCTTCACGGGACGCCGGGCGAAGACGGGGCGGTGCAGGGGATGCTCGACCTGATGGGGTTGCGGTACACGCATTCGAGCATGGTCGCCTCGGTCATCGCGATCGACAAGCAGCTCACCAAACAGGCGCTGACCCAGCATGGCATCCGCATGCCCGGCGGGCATGTCGTGCGTTCGGAAAGCCTCTATCTCGGCGACCCGCTCGCGCGGCCCTATGTGCTCAAACCCGTCAACGAAGGATCGTCGGTCGGCGTCGCGATCGTCACGGCGGGCGGCATTCACGGCGACCCGATCGCGCGCGACGCGGCGGGGCCGTGGCAGCAGTTCGACGAACTGCTCGCCGAACCGTTCATTCGCGGGCGCGAGCTGACAACGGCAGTGCTCGGCAACCGCGCGCTAGGCGTGACCGAGCTCAGGCCCAAGAGCGGCTTTTACGACTATGATGCCAAATATACCGACGGGATGACCGAGCATATCTGCCCGGCGAACATCCCCGGCGACATCGCGCAGGCGTGCCTCGACATCGCGCTGAAGGCGCACCGCGTGCTCGGCTGCCGCGGCACGTCGCGCAGCGATTTCCGCTGGGACGACGAGCGCGGGGTCGACGGGCTGTACCTGCTCGAAATCAACACCCAGCCGGGAATGACGCCGCTCAGCCTGGTTCCCGAACAGGCGCGGCATGTCGGAATCGATTACGACACGCTGGTGCAGACGATCGTGGAGGAAGCCTTATGACGGCCGCAGCCATCACGCGCGGGGGGCAACGCAAACCCGCCGCGCGCAAGCGCGCCGCGCCCAGGCGCAAGGGGCCGTCGCGGCTGGGCAAGCTGCTCGCGGCGATGCCGTTCAGCGCGCGCGCGGTCGAACACGCGATCACCTGGGCGATCGTCGCGATTGCGGGGACGGGGGTGGTCGCGATCGTGCTGATGCTCGGCCTGCCCGCGCGGCTTGCCTCGGCGACGGGCGAGGCGATCGGGCGCGCCGGGCTGGCGGTGCAGCACATCGAGATCACCGGGATCGACCGAATGGACCGGATGGACGTCTATGCGGTCGCGCTCGAACAGAAATCGATGGCGATGCCGCTGGTCGATCTCGACGCGGTGCGCCAGCGGCTGCTCGCTTATGGCTGGGTCGCCGATGCGCGCGTGTCGCGCCGCCTGCCCGATACGCTGGTCGTCGACATCGTCGAGCGCAAGCCGTTCGCGGTGTGGCAGCATGCGCGCCAGCTGACGCTGGTCGACGCGAACGGCGTCGTCCTCGAGCCCGTCAAGCTCGACGCGATGCCCGACCTGCCGCTCGTCATCGGCCCCGACGCCAATGTCCAGGCGACGGCGCTGACCGCGCTGATGAAGAACGCGCCGCAGCTTCACCCCGTCGTCGACAGCGCGACATGGGTCGGCGGGCGGCGCTGGGACCTGCATTTCCAGTCGGGCGAGACGCTGATGCTGCCGTCGGGTGAGGTGCGTGCGGCAGCGGCGCTGCGCGAATTCGCGCGGCTCGACGGGCAGCACCGGCTGCTCGGCCAGCGCGTCCAGCATTTCGACATGCGCAACGACGGGCGCATGTTCATCCTGCCCGGCGAAAAACGCAGCACCGCGCCTGCCGCTCCCGCAACCGCTCTTTCGACCTGAGGACAAGACGATGGCCCACCCCCGCGCCGACAAGACGATCACCGCACTCGACATCGGATCGTGGAAGGTCGCCGCACTGATCGCCGAGCGCGGCGAGGGCGGCGAGCTGAACGTGCTCGGCACCGGGCAGCGCGAATCGAAGGGCGTACGGCGCGGCTATATCGCTGATATGGACGCGACCGAACGCGCGGTGCGCGAGGCGGTGGAGCAGGCCGAACGGATCGCGGGCATAAATATCGAGGATGTCTGGGTCGGTTTTTCGGCAGGCGGGCTCGTCAGCAATCTCGCCTCGGTCGAGGTCGAGCTGGGCGGGCACCGCATCGAACAGCAGGACATCGACAATCTGCTCGGCGCAGGGCGCGCGGCGATCGATCCCGACGGGCGGATGGTGCTGCATGCGCAACCGACGCTCTACACGCTGGACGGGCTGAAAGGCGTCAAGAAGCCGCTGGGGCTGCACGCCGACCGGCTGGGCGTCGACATTCACGTCGTCGCCGCCGATGCGTCGCCGGTGCGCAACCTCGACCTGTGCGTCCGGTCGGCGCACCTCGAGGTCAAATCGATCGTCGCGGCACCCGTCGCGACGGGGATGGCGTGCCTGTCCGACGAGGAGCGCGAGCTGGGCGTCGCGCTGGTCGAGATCGGTGCGGGCGTGACCAACGTGTCGCTGTTCGCCGGGGGGATGCTCGTCGCACTCGCCTCGATCCCGTTCGGCAGCGCCGACATCACCGACGATATCGCCAGCGCCTTCGGGACGCGGCGCGCGCAGGCCGAGCGGATGAAATGCTTCTATGGTTCGGCGACGACGAGCCCGCGCGACAATCACGACATGATCGACGTCGCGCCGATGTCGGCGGAGGCCGACGCGGGTGAGGCAACGCGCATCACCCGCGCACAGCTGATCGGCGTCATCCGCCAGCGGCTCGACCAGCTGGTGGGCGAGATCGGGCGCGCGCTGAAGGAGATGGGCTTTTCGGGCCCCATCGGCCGTCAGGTCGTGCTGACCGGCGGCGGGGCCGAGCTGAAGGGGCTCGCCGACTATATGCAAGGGGTGCTGGGGCGCGCGGTGCGTGTCGGGC
This sequence comes from Sphingomonas sp., assembly GCA_965248885.1. GTDB lineage: Bacteria > Pseudomonadota > Alphaproteobacteria > Sphingomonadales > Sphingomonadaceae > Sphingomonas_O. Next base: position 265,467 of record OZ252211.1, read on the forward strand.
GGCCGCGCGGGCTGGCCGGGTTGCCCGACGCGCATTCGGGCAGCGGCTTTGCGACGCTCGCCGGGCTCATCCACTATGCCGCGTCCGACCCGGTCGACCTGCGCGCGGCGGTGGCGAGCGACCAGTTGGTCACGCGCGTGCAGGGCGGCGGGCTGATCGCGCGGCTGATGCGCGCGGTGAAGCAGCAATACTGAAATAATTCGTGACGTCGTTAACTTTTCAGGTGAATCGGCGATTCGATTGGTGCAGAACGTGAAGAGGGGCTGGAGTTTGGCCCGCGTAGGCAAGGGGACAAGTCGATGAGCATCGAATTCATGCCGCCCGAGGTGGACGAGCTGCGCCCGCGCATCAGTGTCATCGGGGTCGGCGGGGCAGGCGGCAACGCCATCGCCAACATGATCGCATCGAACGTCCAGGGGGTCGACTTCATCGTCGCCAACACCGACGCGCAGGCGCTCAACACCAGCGCGGCCGAACGCCGCATCCAGCTGGGGCTGAAGATCACGCAGGGGCTGGGCGCGGGGTCGCGTCCCGAAATCGGCAAGGCCGCCGCCGAAGAGACGATCGATGCGGTCGAGGCCGCGCTCGAGGGGGCGCACATGTGCTTCATCGCGGCCGGCATGGGCGGCGGAACCGGGACGGGAGCCGCGCCCGTCATCGCCAAGGCGGCGCGCGACAAGGGCATCTTGACCGTCGGCGTCGTCACCAAGCCGTTCGCGTTCGAAGGATCACGGCGCGGCAAGGCGGCCGAGGCGGGCATCGCCGAGCTGCAGAAGCATGTCGACACGCTTATCGTGATTCCCAACCAGAACCTCTTCTTGATCGCCAACCCCTCGACGACCTTCAAGGAAGCGTTCCAGATGGCCGACGAAGTCCTGCAACAGGGCGTGCGCGGCATCACCGACCTGATGATCATGCCCGGCCTCATCAACCTCGATTTCGCCGACGTCCGTTCGGTGATGGGCGAGATGGGCAAGGCGATGATGGGCACCGGGGAAGCGTCGGGCGACAATCGCGCGATCGAGGCGGCGGAAAAGGCGATCGCCAACCCGCTGCTCGACGGCGTATCGCTGCGCGGGGCAAAGGGCGTGATCGTCTCGATCGTCGGCGGTGAGGACATGCGCCTGATGGAAGTCGACGAGGCGGCGAGCCACATCAAGGAGCTGGTCGACCCCGACGCGAACATCATCTGGGGATCGGCCTTCAACAACGCGCTCGAGGGCAAGATCCGCGTGTCAGTCGTGGCGACGGGGATCGAGGCCGATGCGCTCGCGACCGCACCCGAGCCCGCCAAGGTCTTCTCGTTTCCAGGCATGAAGCCCAAGGGTGCATCGACGCCTGCCAAGCCCGAGGCGGACGTCGCGCCTGAGGCGGCCGACCCGGTTGCAGCAGCACCCGAGCCCGTCGTGGCACCCGAGCCGGTGGCGGCGCAGGCCCCGGAACCTGCGCCGGTCGCGCGCTTCGCCGACGCCGACCTGCCGCCGGCCAAGGACGACGAACTGCTGCTGGTCGACACGCAGGTCGAACCCGCGCCGGTCACGCGCGGGGGGAGCCGCTGGCTCTCTCCCGAACCCGCCGCCACGGGCAATGACAAGCCGCAGGGCGCGACCTTGTTCGAACGCATGTCGAACATCGCGCGGACGACCGCGCGCGTCGACGATACCGAAGAAAAGGCCGACCCGCTCGACATCCCGCGCTTTCTGAACCGGCAGGGGAATCAGTAAGCATCTGCGCAGGATTGAGCGCAACACTCGTCATCCCCGCGAAGGCGGGGACCCATCTCCTTAAGGCTCAGGAGATGGGTCCCCGCCTTCGCGGGGATGACGAGACTGTTGCGACCAGCGCAAACAAGTCGTCGGCGCTGGCCAACATTCTGTCGTGGCGCGCTTGCCGCTTCGCAACTGCGCAGCCTATGGCTCTCCTGAGATGACCCGCTTCCCTTTCCGCGCGCTTTCGCTTGGCGCGCTGGCGCTGATTGCGATGCCCCTCGCCGCCCAGGGCGTCGTCGACCCTAACGACCCCGTCGAGCGGCTTGGGCGCTATGTGCGCGTGCTGGCCACGTACCCACAAGATCTGTCTTCGCTGATCGGGGCGGGACGCGCCGCGCTCGATGTCGGCGACGCCAATGCCGCGCTCGGTTTTTATGCGCGCGCCGAACAGGTCGCGCCTGCTTCGGGCGCCGCCAAGGCGGGGCTCGCCGCGTCGCTGGTGATGATCGAACGGCCCGACGATGCGCTGCGGTTGTTCGGCGAGGCGGTTTCGCTCGGCATCCCCGAAGGCGAGATCGCGCGCGACCGCGGCCTCGCCTACGACCTGCGCGGAGACCCGGCGCGGGCGCAGCGCGACTATGCGCTGGCGTCGGCACGCGGGCTCGACGACGAACTCGTCCGCCGCTGGGCCTTGTCGCAGGGGATTTCGGGCGACCGCGCGGGGGCGCTCGCACGGTTGCTGCCGTTGCTGCGGCGGCAGGACCAGGGCGCGTGGCGCGCGCGCGCGTTCATCCTCGCGATGACCGGCGACGTCACGGGCGCGAACACGGTCGCGCACCAGCTGATGCCGGTCGCGATGGCCGATGCGATGTCGCCGCTGCTCACCCGCCTCGCGACGCTGAACGCCAGCGAGCGCGCGCATGCGGTCAATTTCGGCACTGTCCCGGGCGGCGGCACGCAGCTGGCGAGCCGCGGCCCCGACCCGTTCGAGGCGGTGGTCGCCGCGCGGCCGCCATCGGCGGCATCGAGCGCGCCGGTGACGACGGGAAGCGGTCTCATTCCCGCCGGAGAGCCCTTCGGCACCACCGCCGTGCCCCGCGAACCGGTCCGTCAGCCGGTCCGCGTCACGGTCGCCACGGTGGCTGTGCCTGTTCCGGCCAAAGCTGCACCTGCACCTGCGCCTTCACCTGCGCCTGCGCCACTTCCCGCAGCCAGCCTTCCCAAGCCGGGCTTCAGCGCGCCGCTCATCACCGTTCAGCCAGCACCCGTGCCCGCCGCCGTCCAGCCGACGCCCGCGCCCGCCCCCCGGCCGACCGCTGTCGCGCCTGTCGCACCTCAAAGCATCACACAACCGGCCATTGTGTCGCGCGGCGAACCGGCGGGCCCGCCTGCGGTCGCGACCGCCACCGCCCCGACGCCCGAAGCCGTATCGCAGCCAGCCGCATCCCAACCAGTCGTACAGCCAACGCCTGCCGCAGCCCCAACACCTGCCGCAGCCCCAACACCTGCCGCAGCCCCAGCGCCTGCCGCAACGCCAGCGCCCCGGCCCATTACGCCCGCCGCGCGGCTCGCGGGGCTCGTCGACGCGCTCGAGCGCGAACCCGAAAGCAACGCGGTCGAATTGCCCAGCGCGCGCGAGATGCGCACTGCGCGCGCCGCCGCGCGCCGCAAGATCGCCGAACTCGCCGCGCAGGCCGAAGCCGAGCGCAAGGCCGAGGCCGAACGCGCGGCCGCCGCGCTCGCCGCCCGGCGCAACCCGGCAAGGCTGTGGGTGCAGGTCGCGACCGGCGCGCGCGACGACGGGCTGGGCGTCAGTTGGCGACGGATCCAGGGCGCGCACGCCGAGCTGAAGCGCCAGTCGGCGTGGAGCGCCGGGTGGAAGCGCACGAACCGCCTGCTCGTCGGGCCGATGCGCTCGTCCGCCGCCGCGCGCGACCTCGTCCGCGCGCTCGGCAAGGACGGGCTGTCGGCGATGACCTACACCAGCGAGGCGGGCGAAGAGGTCGTCAAGCTCGGCCAATGACGCCGCGCGCGCGCTATGCGAGCGACCCCACCCTGACGCGCGGACGCCAGCATTTCGAGACGCTCGGCGATGTGCGCGGTCCAAGGACAGCGTTCCAGCGCGACCGCGACCGCATCATCCATTCGGTCGGTTTCCGGCGGTTGCGTCATAAGACGCAGGTGTTCGTCGCACCCGACGGCGATCATTTCCGCGTCCGCCTGACGCACAGTCTGGAGGTTGCGCAGATCGGGCGGACGATCGCACGCGCACTGGGGCTCGACGAGGATCTGACCGAGGCTTTGTGCCTCGCGCACGATCTCGGCCATCCGCCCTTTGGCCATGCGGGCGAGGACGCGTTGCGCGCGGCGATGGCAGATGCGGGCGGGTTCGACCATAATGGCCACACGCTGCGTGTGCTGACCGCGCTCGAGACGCCCTATCCGCGCTGGAGCGGGCTCAACCTGACGTGGGAGACGCTCGAGGGGCTTGCCAAGCACAATGGCCCGGTCGCGATGCCCGGATGGGCGCTGGCGGAGGCCGATGCGGCGTTCGCGCTCGAGCTCGACAGCCAGCCGAGTCTCGAGGCGCAGGTCGCGGCGATCTCGGACGATATCGCCTATGACAATCACGACATCGACGATGGCCTGCGCGCCGGACTGCTCGATTTCGACGCGCTCGTCGCGCTCCCGTCGGTCGGGCGGGGGTGGGCGGCGGTGCTGCTGCGCTATCCCGATGTGCCGCATGCGCGGCTGCGCGGTGAGCTGATCCGGCAGCAGATCGGAACGATGGTCAACGACGTGATCGACACGACGCGTACCAACATCGCCGCTTGGGGGATCGCCACGGTCGCCGACGTTCGCGCGAGCGGACGGCCGCTGGTGGCGTTCGACGCGGCAATGGCCGACGACGAGCGCGCGCTGAAACGCTTCATGTACGCGAGCCTGTATCACCACCCGCGCCAGACGGTCGTTGCCGATCAGGCACGCGCGCTGATCGCCGAGCTGTTTACCGCCTATCGCGACGATCCGGGCCTGATGCCCGAGGGGTGGCGCAAAGGAACGGTCGCGCCCGTCGCGCGCGACCGCCACATCGGCGACTTCATCGCCGGGATGACCGATCGCTACGCCATCGCGCGCTTTCGCGACATCGTGGGGCCGGTCGAGATGCCCGAAGGGTTCTGACCCCCGGAGAAACCGCGCCGCCGGCGTTCGTTCAGTCCGACGCCAGCGCCTTTTCGCGGCGCCGCTGCGTGAACCACGTCGCGATCAGCGTGAGTTCGTAAAGGATGCACAGCGGCACCGCGAGCAGCATCATCGAGCCGATGTCGGGCGGGGTCAGCAGCATCGCGACGCCGAACGCGCCGACGAACGCATAACGTCGCCCCGCCACAAGTTGCGCGCGCGTGACGATGCCCGTCGCCTCGAGCAGCATCAGCAGGATCGGCAACAGGAACGCGATGCCGAAGCCGAACAGGAACTGCATGATGAAGCTCAGATAGCTCGTGACGTCGGGCATCGCCTTTTGCTGCACACCGCCCAGATCGCCCTGGAATCCCAGCAGGAATTTGAGCGCGAGCGGCACGGCGATGAAATAGGCGAGGCTCGCGCCCAATGTGAACAGCACCGGCGTCGCCCACAGAAAGGGAAGCACGGCATTCTTCTCACGCTTGTAGAGGCCGGGCGCGATGAATAGCCACAGCTGGTTGGCGATGACCGGAAACGCGATCATGATCGCAGCGAAGAACGCAACCTTCAGCTCGACAAAGAACGCGCCGAACAATTGCGTATAGATCAGCTCTTTCTGGTCCGCCGCGACGAGCGGGTGGACAAGGAAGATCAGGATCGGCTTGACGAAATAAAAACACACCGCGAAGCCCACCGCGAGCGCCGCCGCCGACCAGAGGAGCCGCCGACGCAGTTCGATGAGGTGATCGAGCAGCGGAGCCTTGCTCGCGTCGATGTCGGGGTCGGCCTCGCTCACGCCGCTTTCTCAGGCGGGGCGGGCAGGGCCTCGACCGGCGGCAAGGTCTCGACCGGCGGCGGGGGCGGAACCGGAGCGGGCGAAGCGAAGATATCGGGCGAGGTCAGCGCGGCATGTTCGGCCATGATCCGCGCATTCTCCTCCTTCCACTTCTTTTCCATTTCCTCGAGCTCGGCCTCGCGCACCATCGAATCGAAGCCCGAACGGAAATGGCGCGCCATGCCGCGTGCCTTGCCCACGAATTTGCCGACCACGCGCATCGCGCGCGGCAAGTCCTTCGGCCCGATCACGACCAGCGCGACAAAGGCAAAGAGCATGAACTCCGAAGGCGCGATGTCGAACATCGGACCTGGGTGTTCAGGCGACCGTCGTATCGCGCGGTGCCGCTGCCGCCGCTGCCGCCGCCTTGGCACGTTCATGCTCGGCGATGATTTCGGCCGCCGACCTGCCCTCGATCAGCGTGGTCGACGCAGGCTTCGGCATCGTGGTCGTGACGCCGTCGTCCTCGGACATGCCCTTCTTGAAGTTCTTCACGCCTTTGGCGACGTCACCCATCATCGACGAAAATCGTCCGCCGCCGAGCAGCAGGATGGCGACGACGGCAAAGATCAGGATATGCGGAAGCGAGAGGCCCATCGGTCATACTCCAGTGTCGAGCACTGTATCTAGTCGGTCTCGTCGGCGCTTTCCAGTTCCAACGCAGCGTCGTCGTGCCGGTCGAGCAGCCCAGCCGCGCGCAAATCGTCGATGCCGGGCAGGTCGCGCCGGTCGGCGAGCCCGAAATGCGACAGGAAATCGCGCGTCGTCGCATAGGTGAGCGGACGCCCGGGCACTTCGCGGCGACCGGCGGGCGCGATCCACCCGGCCTCAATCAGCACGTCGAGCGTGCCCTTCGAAATCTGCACGCCGCGAATCGCCTCGATCTCGGCGCGGCTGACGGGCTCGTGATAGGCGATGATCGCGAGCGTCTCGACGCCTGCGCGGCTCAGCCGCCGCACCGATTCGCGCGTTTCACGCAGCAGGTTCGACAGGTCGGCGGGTGTCTGGAAATGCCAGCGCCCGCCGCGCTCGACCAGCTCGATCCCCCATCCGGCGTGGCGCGCGGCGAGCCGCTCGAACGCGTCGCCAAGATCAGGCACGCCCAGCCGCCGCGCGATCTCGGCGACCGACAGCGGTTCCTCCGATGCGAACAGCAACGCCTCGACCGCGCGCGCCCGTTCGTCCTCGCCGGTCACGCAGCGCGGACCAGCATCGGCCCGAACGGCGCATCCTGCCGCAGGTCGAGCGTGCCGCGTCGCGCGAGCTCGAGCGTGGCGACGACGGTCGAGGCAAGCGCCGAACGGCGATAGAGCGGGTCGGACGAGGGCGGCATGAATGCGGCGATCGCGGTCCAGTCGCGCATCCTGCCGACCATCGCCTCGATCCGCGCGATCGCGGCATCGAGCGTGACGACGGGGCGCCGTGCGACCTGATGCAGCACGGGCACGCTGCGCGCCTCGACCTGCCCATAGGCGGCGATGAGGTCGTAGAGGCTGGCGGTCCACGCGGTCCGCCGGTCGGTCGCCAGCCCCTCTGGCGCGCCGCGCATGAATACGTCGCGGTCGACGCGGTCGCGCGCCATCAGCCGCGCGCCCGCATCGCGCATCGCGTCGAGGCGGAGCAACCGCTGCTGCAATCGCCACGCGAGTTCCTCGGGGCTCGGGTCGTCCTGTTCGGCACGCGGCAGCAGCAGGCAGGATTTGAGGTACGCGAGCCACGCCGCCATGACGAGATAATCCGCTGCCTGGTCGAGCCGTTCGGCGCCGACACGCGCCAGAAACGCCAGATATTGATCGACGAGCGCGAGGATCGAGATCGCGCGCAGGTCGACCTTCTGGTTGCGCGCGAGCGCGAGGAGCAGGTCGAGCGGGCCCTCCCACGCGCCGAGGTCGAGGGTGAGCGATGCTTCTCTGCCCTCCCCCTCAGGGGGGAGGGTCCCTCGCGCCAGAGGCGCGGGAGGGAGAGGGCTACCAGTGCAAGCGTTTAGAGACACACACCCTCTCCCTGGCGCTGCGCGCCTGTCCCTCTCCCCTTCAGGGAGAGGGAAGAAGCGCTAAACAAGCGCAAGCAACGCATCCCGCTTGGCGACCAGCTCGGCGAAATCGGTCGCCTCGCGCGCGCCTGCCACTGTCGCCATCGCCCGCGCCAGCCGCGCGCGTGCGGCGTCGCCCATTTCCGGCAACCGCTCGGCAATCGCCACCATCTCGCCCATCCGGCCCCAGCAGTTGAGCGCGACATCGCACCCCGCCGCGACGCAGGCGACTGCGCGATCGGGAACAGACCCCTCGAGCGCCTGCATGTCGAGGTCGTCGCTCATCAGCAGCCCGTCGAACCCGATCTTTGCGCGAATGACCTCGGCGATGATCACCGGCGACAGCGTTGCGCAGCGCTCGGCATCCCAGGCCGGGAACATGATGTGCCCGGTCATCCCCATCGGCGCGTCGCAGAGCTGGCGGAACGGGTGGATATCCTGATCGAGCGCGTCGGCGTCGGCGTCGACCACGGGCAGCACATAATGGCTGTCGACGCGCGCGCGCCCCTGCCCGGGCATGTGCTTGACGACGCCGACGACGCCCCCTTGCCGCAGCCCGTCGATCACTGCCGCGCCGAGCGAGGCGACCTGCATCGGCTCCGACCCCAGCGCGCGATCGCCGATCGCCTTGTGCGTCTCGGGCACGCGAACGTCGAGCAGCGGCAGGCAGTCGACGGTGATGCCGACGTCGTTCAGCATCGTGCCGATCGCCTGCGCGTTGGCGCGCGCCGCCTCGATCGCCGAGATCGGCGCGATGCGGTACAGCCGGTCGAACGCCTCGCCACTCGGAAACGCAGGCCATTCGGGCGGTGGCATGCGCGCGACGCGCCCGCCCTCCTGGTCGATCAGGATCGCTACATCGTCGCGCCCCGACAGGGTGCGCAACGAATCGGTGAGCGCGCGGAGCTGCGCGCGGTCGACGCAGTTGCGGCGGAACAGGATATAGCCGGCCGGATCGGCCTCGGCGAAGAACGCGCGCTCGTTGCCGGTCAGCACCGCGCCCGAAAGGCCGAAGATCGCGGGGGTCATGCGCGGGGAATGACGCTCGGCGGGCAAGCCGTCAATTCAGCAACACGTCACCCCGGCCTTCGCCGGGGTGTACGGATTTCAATTCACCGGCAAACAATTGTCGCCGGTCGCCTTCAACCGGGCGCAAAGCGCGCTCGCGTTGGCACCGGCATTGGTCCGCAGCCGATAGACCGTCGACCCGGCGACTTCGGCGGCGACGATCTGGTTGCTCATCCCCTTCAGCTCGGCGTGCCGCGCGACCAGTGAGATCCAGGCGGTCTGGGCCTTCGCCTGGCTGCCGAACGCGCCGAGCTGGACGAGCCTGGTTCCGGCGGCAACCGGCACCGCCGCCGTCGCGGGCGGCCGGGCGACGAGCGTCGTCGTCGGGCGCGCGACGGGCACGCGCGCGGTGGCGGTCGCGGGCTTTCCCGCCGCATCGTCGCGCGTCACCCCGCGCGTGCCCTGCACCGGCGCCTCGGGCCGTGCATTGGTGTCGACGCGCCCCGTCGCCTCGGCCCCTTCGGAGGTAGCGAACGCGGTGTCGCCGCGCCCCTCGACACGCATGCCGCCGGGGGTTTCGGGCTTGACCTTATAGTCGCCCTCGGGCGCGGCGATCATCGTCGGGTCGGCGGGGGGCGGCGCGTTTCGCTGACGCAGCCACCAGACCCCGCCGATGACCAGCCCGAGCGCGATCAGCGCCGAGACGATCAGCGCGACGAGCTTTGCCACCGACACGCCGGGTTCGGCCTCGTCCTCGTCGACCGCCTCGAGCCAGGGCAGGCGATCTTCCTCGTGCGCGGCGGTCTCGTACGCCGGGTCGCGGGCAATGTCGCTCACCTGAAGTCTCCTGCGGTCACATCTGTTCGGCGGCTGCCACCCCCATGATCGACAGCCCGTTGCGGATGACTTGCCCTATCGCACGCGCGAGGAAAAGCCTTGCTGCGGTCAGTTCGGCGTCCTGTGCCAAAATGACGCGGCGCGCCGGGTCGTCGTTCCCTGCGTTGAACCATGCGTGGAACGCGCCCGCCAGGTCGTAGAGGTAGAATGCGATGCGGTGTGGCTCGCGCGCGAGCGCCGCCGCCTCGACGATGCGCGGGAATTGCGCAGCGAGCGCGACGAGCGCGAGGTCGTGCGCGTCGAGGCGCGCGGGGTCGGGCACGGCGTGCAGCCCCGCCTCCGCCGCCTTGCGCCCCAGCGACTGGATGCGTGCGTGCGCATATTGGACGTAGAACACCGGATTGTCCTTCGACGCCTCGACGACCTTGGCGAAGTCGAAATCCATCTGCGCATCGGCCTTGCGCGTCAGCATCGTGAAGCGCACCACGTCCTTGCCGACTTCGCCGACGACATCGGCGAGCGTCACGAAATTGCCCGAGCGTTTCGACATCTTGACCGGCTCGCCACCGCGCAGCAGCCGCACCATCTGGACGAGCTTGACGTCGAACGGCTTGCCGACGCCCGCGTCATCGGCGGTCAGCGCCTGCACCGCCGCCCTGATCCGCTTGACCGTCCCGGCATGGTCGGCACCCCAGATATCGATGAGCGCATCGGCGCCTTCGGCCTTTTGGAAATGGTTCGCCATATCGGCACCGAAATAGGTCCATGCGCCGTTCGACTTGCGGATCGGGCGGTCCTGATCGTCGCCGAACGCAGTCGAACGAAACAGCGGCAGTTCGACCGGCTCCCATTCCTCGTCGACCTGCCCCTTGGGCGCTTCGAGCACGCCGTCGTAGACCAGCCCCTGCGCCCGCAGCCGCGTCTCCGCCGCCTCGGGCTTGCGCGCCGCCTGAAGCGCGGCTTCGGAGGTGAAGACGTCGTGGTGGATGCCGAGCAGCGCCAGGTCGGCGCGGATCAGGTCGAGCATCGCGTCGACCGCGCGCGCGCGGAACAGCGCGAGCCAGTCGGCTTCGGGAGCCGCGACATAATGGTCGCCAAATGCCCCGGCGAGCGCCTTCCCGACCGGCACCAGATAATCGCCCGGATACAGCCCTTCGGGAATCTCGCCGATGTACTCGCCCAGCGCCTCGCGGTACCGCAGGTGCACCGAGCGCGCGAGGGTATCGACCTGACTGCCGGCATCGTTGACATAATATTCGCGGATCACGCGGTGCCCCGCCCATTCGAGCAGGCTCGCCAGCGCATCGCCGACCACCGCGCCGCGGCAATGCCCCATGTGCATCGGCCCGGTCGGATTGGCCGAGACATATTCGATGTTGACCGTCGATCCCGCGCCCAACGTCAAGCGCCCATAGCCGTCGCCGCGTTCGGCGATCGTCGCGAGCTCGCCCCGCCAGGCGTCGTCGGCCAGCCGGAAGTTGATGAATCCGGGCCCCGCGACCTCGACCGCGGTCACGCCCTCGATCGCCGCCAGCTCGGGCGTCAGGCGCTCGGCGAGCGCCCGCGGTGCCAAGCGCGCGCCCTTGCCCAGCACCATCGCGGCATTGGTCGACAGGTCGCCATGCGCCGGGTCGCGCGGCGGCTCGACGGTCACGGAACCACGCGGCAAATCGGCCAGCTCGGGCACCGAGGCGAGCACGGCATCGAGCCGCGCAGCGAAATCGCGATAGAGGGTCATTCGTGGAGCTTTAGCGGCGTTTGCGCGGATAATGGTAGCGACACTGCATGATTTCCAGCGCCTGCTCTTTGCCGACGCCCCTCACCCTATAAACAAGCCGATGCTCCTGACTGATCCGCCGCGACCACCATCCAGCGAGCTCCTCCTTGAGCGGCTCGGGCTTGCCCAGCCCACGAAAAGGAGAGCGCATCGTATCCGCGAGCAGGATGTTGATGCGGTTCAAGATAGATCGATCCTCTTGCTGCCACAGCAAATAATCAGCCCAGGCAAGCCCGGTCCAAAGTATCTTCACGAAAGCAATTCGTGCTCGGTCAAATCGCCCGCGTCGGCCTGGGCGATACTCGCAAACAAATTCTCTGCGTTCGCGCGGCTGGACAGCAAGTGAAGCGTCTCCAACATCCCGTTGAATTCGCTTTGTGCGAGCAAAACCACGGGTTCCGACCCGCGGCGGGTCACGAGGATCGCGTCGCGATCATCCCACGCCTTGTCCATGTATGCGGCTAGGTTCTTGCGGAGGTCGCTGGCACTGACGTGGATCATACGTACAATGTAGCGTACGCTTGGTGCAGCATCAAGTCCTGACCAACGTCTCCCCAAACCGCGCACCGCTCTCCTCAGGAAACAACGCCCCGCGCACCCGCACCGGATCGAGCGCATAATGCTGCGCCAGCGCAGCCGCGACCAGCGTGTCGAGGCTGAGCGTCGGCTTCAGGTCGCGCCCTTCGTAGAGCGCGCCCGCACTCAGCCCGGGCCAGTCGGCGATCACGCGCCCGCCCGCGACCGCGCCGCCGAGCAGCATCGCCGCCGACGCCGTGCCGTGATCGGTCCCGCCGGTGCCGTTGACCGCGACCGTTCGCCCGAATTCGGTGGCGACGAGCACAACCGTGTCGCTCCACGCCGCGCCGAGCCCGGTACGCAGTGCCGCGAGCAACGCGTCGAGCCCCTTCAGCTGCAGCGCCAGCCGACCTGCCTGCTGTGCGTGCGTGTCCCAGCCGCCGGTCTCGATCATCGCAATCCGCGCGTCGCCGGTACTCAGCAGCCTTGCGGCCAGGGCGCCCGTCGTCGCCGCATTCTGTCCGCCCCCACCTGTCAGGTCGCCGGTCAGCGACCGCGTCGCCATCGCCTGCGCCCAGAGCGCGTGGAGCTGTGCGTCGGGCGCATACATGGCCGAGACGCGCGTCAGCAGATCGTCCGACGCCTGTGGTAACGCCGATGGCGCATAGGAGGCGACCTCGACGCGCCCGCGCAGCGCCGCCGGGATCGTCGTCGAAATCGCAATCGCCTCCGCCTGTGCGCGCGGCAGCATCGCGAGCAGCCGGTTGAGCCAGCCGTCCTTCAGCTGATACGGCGTCGTCCCGCCGGTCTCGAGGACGTTCTGCCCGTCGAAGTGCGAGCGGTCGCGGTAGCGCGAGGCGACCGCATGCGCGAACAGCGCCTGTTTCTCGCCAAACATCTTTGCGGTTTCGACCAGCGACGGGTGAAGCGTGAACATCGCGTCGAGCCGCGCGCCGCCTTCGACCGCCAGCTGTCCGCGTAGCGGTGCAAAGCCCGGATCGCCGATCGGCATGACGATGCTCAGCCCATCGGCCGCGCCGCGCTGGATGACGAAGACGAAGCGTTTTTCGCCCGGCGTCGCCGCGAGCAGCATGTTGGGCAGCGCGACGACGCCCGCGCCAAGCGAACCCGACTTCAACAAGGACCGACGAGTGAGCATCCCTACCTCCGCATGAATTCGGGCGCGACGAGCATCAGCGCGATCCCCTCCGCCGGACTATCGGCCCGTGCGATCGCGGCCAGCGTCGCAGGACTCCCGCCCCCCGGCAAGACCTTTGCCGCGAGCACGCCGGGATCGACTGTCGGCGGAACGCGCTGCGCGATCCGCGATGCCGCCTCGACGCGCCGCATCAGCGCGTCGGGCCCCGCCCAGGTCGCGTCGATATCGTCATAGCCCGCGGGTGAACCCGGTCGCCAGACCGGCTGGCCGAGCTGGTTGAGCAGTCCGGCGACGGCTTGTCCCTCGACCTGCTGCGTGCCGACCGCGCGCAACGCCGACACCGTCCAGTCCCACGGCGATTTGAACTTGCCGCCCGCGCCTTGCACTTCGGGTGCGGTCGCCAGCAGCCGATAGAGATCGGGGAGCTTCCCGCCGGTCGTCCGGAAACTCGCCGCGAGCCGCGCGACCAGCGCGGGCGGCGGCGTGTCGCCAGTAAAATGCCGCGCAAGCTTGGTCGCGATATGCGTCGCGGTCGCCGGATGCCCGGCGAGATCGAGCAGTACGCTGCGCGCCTGTCCTTCGCCGCCCGCGGCATAGCGCTTGCCCAGGATCATGCGTTCGCCGGGCTGATGCAGCGGCTCGACAAAGGCGAAGCTCCCCGGCGCGGCATCGTTCAAAAAGCGCGCCATCGGCCCGCGCGTGATCCCGGCGACGGTCCACCCCGTCATCGCGCGCGCGAATTCGGTCACGTCGGCCTGGGCATAGCCGCTGCGCACGCCGAGCGTGTGGAGCTCCATGATCTCGCGCGCCAGATTTTCGTTGAGCCCGATTTTGCGCCCGCCGCGCGCCGCGACCTGTTGGCCGATGCGGCTGTCGGGGCCGATCGACTGCGCCTGGTCGAGATAGAGCAGCATCGCCGGATGCTGTTCGACCGCGACCAGCATGTCGGCGAACGATCCCAGCACATGCGGGCGGATCGCCTCGACCTCGAGAAGCCCGCCCATCCCGATGACCGGCAGTTTTTCGATCGAGATCGCGAAATGGTTCGCCCAGAAATGCACCATCCGCTCGACGAACGGCGCGGCGCTCGTCAGCGCGGCGTTGGCGCGCGCTCCAACCAGCGCGAGATACTGGCCGCGCGCGGTCTCGCGCGCGTATTGCCGCGTCGTCTTCAGCGCGATCTTCATCGACGCCTCGTCGGCAGGGACAGCGGCACTGGAACCGGCCCCCATGTTCGCCTGCCGCACTTCGCGCGTCTGTTCGAGATAATCGGCCAGCCCCTGCGCCACGACCGCACGCGTCGGCGCGCCCGCAAAGGGCGCAGGCCGCGCGTCGAAGGCATCGAACTGAGTCAGGATTGCGGTGGCCCGCTGCGCCTCGCCCGCGCGTATGCCAAGCCCGTATCGTCCCGAAGCGGTTGCGACGTCGATCATGAGAAAGCCTCGTTCATCCAAGCGCAACGGCCGTATGCGCGGGTGAAGCTGTCTGTACGATGACTGGCAAAACCGCCGATCGTCAGGCGGCGTCCAGCGTAGCGATAGCCTCGCGAATGACTGCCGCCGATCGCTGGACGCCCTCGATCTCATCGCTGGTCAGTTCGGGTAAAAGAATGCGTTCGATCCCGCTTGCGCCCAAGATACATGGCAAGCTGAGGAAAACATCGTCGATCCCGAATTGGCCATGCAACAGCGTCGACACGGGCAGGACGAAGCGTTCGTCGCGGACGATTGCCTCGCACATCCGGACGACGGCGGTCGCGATGCCGAACGAGGTGTACCCTTTGCCCTCGACGATCGAATATCCCGCCTCGCGCACTTCGTTGGCGAGTTTCTTGCGGTCGGGCATCGTGCCGGCGTCTGCAAAGGCTTCGAGTTTCAGTCCGCCGATGCGCACGGTCGAGAAGGCGGCGACTTCGCTATCGCCGTGCTCGCCAAGAACCAGCCCGTCGACCGCTCCGGGTGCCACACCGAGCTTGGCGGACAGCGCTTGGCGCAGGCGGCTCGAATCGAGCAATGTGCCCGTTCCGATGACTTGCCTGGCCGGAAGTCCCGAGCACCGGAGCACAATGTGTGCCATGATGTCGACGGGGTTCGCAGCCACGAGGATGATCCCCGAAAAACCCGCCGTGACGAGCGCTTCGACACACGAGCCCACGATGGCGGCACTTCGTGTTAGCACCGAGAGGCGGCTTTCGGAGCCGTGCGTTGCGGCACCGGCCGTGATCACCGCGATGGCCGCCGTGGCCGCGTCGGCGTAACTCCCGGCCCAGATCCGCGCGGGTCGGGCGAGCGCGTTGGCATCGGCGATGTCGGCTGCCTCGGCTTTGGCGAGCGCCTGGTTGCTGTCGATGAGGACGATTTCCCGGACGAGCGCGCGCAGCATCAGCGCATAGGCGGCCGTCGATCCGACATGACCGGCACCGATGATCGCGATGCGCGCCGTGTTTCCCGCTTGGCGAGCGCCACTCACGTTTTGCCGACTTTCACGATGACAATGATTGCAAGCGCCAGCAGAAGGATCGCGCTGGCCTCGAAAACGATATTTTCGGGGGCCATTTCCTTGCCCTGCAGGACGATCAGCCGCGACAGGGCGGTGATCGCGATGAAGATCGGATAAACGAACGGCGAGCCGAGCCGCGTATAGAAGACCGCAACCATTCCAATTACTTCGGTGTAAAGAAACATGAGGAGAATGTCAGCAAGCGTTATGGTTTGTGCACGCCAGATTGCGATGATTTCGATGACCGCAGCACCGAGCGTCAGCAGTGCGATCGTGATAAGCAAGCCACTTTCGATCAGCCGAAAGCCGACCGTTGCGGTATTCCGCGTCTTGGGCCCGAATTTCGGGTTCCCCAGCGGCACGTCGATTTTCACCTCACCGATCGGTTCAGGCGTTTCTCCGGCTGTGTTTTCGGGCGGCATGACGGTTACGCCATGCCTCGCTTTCCCTAGCTGTTCCAGTGCCGCGTTAAGCTGCTTTTTGGGTCAGGCGATCGGACGGCGGATGTCCGAGACCGAAAGCCGCCAGCCCAATCGCCTCTTTTGGGGCGAGGCTGACGAACGGTGGAAACAGGGAATCGGGAATTGGTGGACAGGGCTGGATTCGAACCAGCGTACCCTTGCGAGAGCAGATTTACAGTCTGCCGCCTTTAACCACTCGGCCACCTGTCCAGCGAGCGAGCGCGCGCATTGGCGAGAGTGCGCGCGGGTGTCAATCTTTCGGGTGGACAGCCGGGGTACCGTGCCTAGACGGGCGGGGTGCACAGCCTGCCGATCTTCGTCGACGTCCGCGACCGCCCGGTGGCGCTGATCGGCACCGGCGATGCAGCGGACGCGAAGCGGCGGCTGCTCGAGCGTGCTGGGGCGCGGATCGTCGACGAGGCGGGCGCGGTGGCGCTCGCGATCGTTGCCGACGGCGATACTGCTGCGATCGCGCGACTGAAGGCACGTGGCGTGTTGGTTAACGCGGTCGATCTGCCGTCACTGTGCGACTTCACGTTGCCCGCCATCGTCGATCGCGCGCCGGTGCTGGTCGCGGTCGGGACGGGGGGCGCCTCGGCGGGGCTCGCCAAAGTGCTGCGCCAGCGGATCGAAGCGCTGTTGCCGCCTAGTGTGGGACGGCTTGCCGAGGCGCTCGCGGCGGCGCGCGGGGCGATGCGCGCGCGCTGGCCCGATGCGGTCGCGCGCCGCCACGCGCTCGACGCCGCACTCGCGGAAGGGGGCATGCTCGATCCGCTCGGCGGGCACGGCGATGTCGCGGGCTGGCTGACGGGCGGGGCGACGGTCGCGGCGCGCACCGAAACGCTCACCCTGACCTCGCCCGACCCCGACGCGCTGACGCTGCGGGCGGCGCGCTTGCTGGGGCAGGCGGACACGATCGTCCATGACGCGGGCGTTCCGGCAGCGATCCTCGCGCGTGCGCGCGCCGATGCGCGGCGCCTCGTCGCTCCCGCCGACGCGGGGGAAGGTCTGACACTCAGGATCGTCATGGCATGACCGAACGCAGCTACATCTTCGACCACGATACCGCGCACGCGGTCACGCGCGACGAGGCGACCGCCGCGCTTGGGCAGGCGCAGCTTGTCTGGGTGCATTTCGACCAGTGCGATGCCCCGACCGAAACCTGGCTGCGCGAGCAGGGCAAATTGCCGCCGCTCGCGGTCGCGGCGCTCGTCGCGACCGAAACGCGCCCGCGCAGCGAGGCCGTCGGCGACAAGGCCTTGCTCAACCTGCGCGGGCTCGACGGCACGCCCGACGACAATGCCGACATGCTGAGCTCTGTCCGGCTGTGGGCGGAGGGCGGCCGGGTCTTCACCGTCACGCGCAAGGACCTGGCGGCGCTCGCCGACGTCGATGCGGCGATGGCGGCGGGCAAGATCCGCGACCCGGGAGATTTCATCGCCGCGCTCGCGACCGCGATCACGACGGGGCTCGATCCCGACGTCGCCGCGCTCGGCGATCTGCTCGACGATTGCGAAGAGATGTTCGGCCCCAACAATGCGCTCGCGCTGCGCCGCACGATCGCCGAGACGCGCGCCAAGGCGATTGCCTATCGCCGCTTCGTCGCGCCGCAGCGCGCCGCGCTCGACAAGCTTGCCATGCTCGAGGCGAGCTGGCTCAACGACGACGACCGGCTGCACCTGCGCGAAGCCGCCGATCGCGCAGCGCGCATGGCCGAAGAGCTCGAGGCGATCCGCGAACGGTCCGCGCTGATCCACGAACAGCTCACCGACCTGCGCGCCGAACTGACCGAGACGCGCGGGCTGGTGATCTCGGTCGTCGCGCTCGTGTTCCTCCCGCTGACCTTCCTCACCGGGCTGCTCGGCATGAATGTCGACGGCATCCCCTATGCACACCAACCGTGGGCGTTCGCCGCGGTGGTCGCGGTCTGCGTGGCGATCGCGGTCGCGGTGGGATGGTATTTCATCCGGGCGCGATGGTTTCGCTGACGCCGGCTCAGTCCCCGTCGAACAGCCCCGCCAGCTGCTCGACCATCGTGCCGCCCAGCTGGTCGGCGTCCATGATCGTCACCGCGCGCGCGTAATAGCGTGTGACGTCGTGGCCGATGCCGATGGCGACCAGTTCGACCGGCGACTTGCCCTCGATCCAGCCGATCACCTGGCGCAGATGCTTTTCCAGATAGCTCCCCGAATTGACGCTGAGCGTCGAATCGTCGACCGGCGCGCCGTCGCTGATCACCATCAGGATCTTGCGATCCTCGGGCCGCGCGATCAGCCGCGAATGCGCCCAGAGCAGCGCCTCGCCGTCGATATTCTCCTTGAGCAGCCCCTCGCGCATCATCAGCCCCAGCGAGGTACGCGCACGCCGCCACGGCGCGTCGGCGGGCTTGTAGACGATGTGGCGCAGGTCGTTGAGGCGCCCGGGCAGCGGCGGGCGCCCCGCTTTCAGCCAGTCCTCGCGCGCCTGCCCGCCTTTCCACGCGCGCGTCGTGAATCCCAGTATCTCGGTCTTGACCCCGCAGCGTTCGAGCGTGCGCGCGAGAATATCGGCCGAGATCGCCGCGATCGAGATGGGGCGCCCGCGCATCGACCCCGAATTGTCGATCAGCAGCGTGACGACGGTGTCGCGGAACTCGGTGTCACGCTCGATCTTGTACGACAGCGAATGGCCCGGCGAGACGATGATCCGCGCAAGCCTGGCGGCGTCGAGCATCCCCTCTTCCTGGTCGAAGTCCCAGCTGCGCAGCTGCTGCGCCATCAGCCGCCGCTGAAGCCGGTTGGCGAGCCGCGTCACCGCCCCGCCCAGGTGGACGAGCTGCTGGTCGAGATACTGGCGCAGGCGGACGAGCTCGTCGGCGTCGCACAGATCGTCGGCCCCCACGACCTCGTCGAACGCGGTCGACCACGCCTTATAGTCGAAATCGGGGGTCAGCTCGGCGGGCGGGCGGTTGGGGCGGACGGGCAGCATCCCCTCCTGCTCGCCGTCGCCGCCTTCGCTGCCGTCCTCGCTGTCGTCGAGCGCGCGCGATTCGCCTTCGCCTTCGCCCTCGCCGTCATCGCTTTCCTGCTGCTCGCCGCGCGCGTCGGTTTGTCCTTCGCCGTCGCGCTGTTCGTCGGTGTCGCCCTGGTCGCTGTCGGCGTCGTCCTCGCCTTGGGTCTCGTCATTCTCGTCGGTCGCCTCGGGTGTTTCCGACGGCTGCGTCAGGTCGAGATGCTCGAGCAGCTGCAGCGACAGTTTCTGGAACGCCGCCTGATCGTCGAGGACGAGCGCGAGCGCGTCGAAATCGCCCGCCGCCTTGTCCTCGATCCAGCCGCGCAGCATCGCGGCACCCGCCTCGGCGATCGCGGGCACCGCTTCGCCCGTCAGCCGTTCGCGCAGCAGCAGCGCGAGCGCGCCCTGCACCGGCACTTCGTCGGCTTGTCTGGCGCGCACGAGCGGATCGGACCGCATCCGCGCCTGCAGCGACGCGCCCAAATTGGCGCTCATCCCCGCCAGCCCCTTCGACCCCAGCACCTCGTAGCGCACGAGCTCGACCGCGTCGTAGCAAGCGCGCGCCGCCGCCTCGGGCGGCGCGTTGCGCTCGTGCAGGCCCGCATTGTGGTGGCGCAGCTTCAACGCGAACCCGTCGGCGAACCCGCGAACCTCGGCGACCTGTTCGGGCGGCAGCGCGCGGCCCGGCATCGGTACCTTCAAATTCTTGCCTGCCTGCACGGGCGCGTCGGCGGTATAGGCGAGCTCGACCTCGGGCTCGCGCGACACCGCGCGCGCAGTGCCCGTCAGGACCGCGCGGAAGGCTTCGAGCGGAGTTTGTTCAGGCATCACACGACCTTTTACGAGTGCCGCGCCGTGGCAAAGCCACGTCGTCGTCGATCCTTGGCGTTGCCAAGGTCGGCCGCGCTGGCGCGGCGGCGGTTTAGCGACGCTAAACCGTGCGCGCGCTGCGCGGTGGTCGGGGAGAGAGGATTCGAACCTCCGGCCCCTGCCTCCCGAAGACAGTGCTCTACCAGGCTGAGCTACTCCCCGACCGACCGCGCCGCTTGCGCGACCCAGCCAAGGCAAGGCGAGGCCCTTACCGAGGGGGGCGACGCACGGCAAGCAAAACACGCCGCCCTAGCGCAAACCATATGGGTTATCGGCCACGTCTCTCTTGCACGCGCGCGGATTGCTCGCGGCGATGCGCGAGAAAGAACTTGTGCCGTTGTTTACAAGCAACCGCTCGCTAGAATGGCCGTCCGGCAGACCTTTGCTAACGCTCCCCATGCCGATCTTTATTGACATGCCGGAGCAAATCCGAGCGCAAGAAATAATCGCGGGGGGGATGTCCCCAAGGAGGTCGAGTTGCAGCTTCAGCTGGAAAAGTTTCTACCCTACCGTCTCTCGGTCGCGTCGAACCTGGCGAGTGAAGCTATCGCGCGTGGATACATGCGGATGTTCGGACTCGCGATCCCGCAATGGCGCGTCGTCGCTCTCCTTGCCGAGCACGACACGGCCACCCAGCACGAGTTGGTGACCTTAAGTCGGATGGACAAAATGAGTATAAGCCGAGCGGTCAGGCCGCTTGTGGAACGTGGTCTTATCGATCGTATTCCCGACGAAGCTGACGGCCGGGCCCGCCGGCTTTCGCTTACCAGTACGGGGCGCGATCTTTACGATAAAATAGTTCCCGAAGCGCGTCGCCTGGAAGCCGAATTACTCGCCGAATTGAACAAGCTAGAGCGGGCCAGTCTCGAAACGGCACTCCGCAAAATCGAACATGCGGCGCTGCGGTTGACCTAAACCAGTAACACCGGTTACGGTCCGTATCGAAGGAGATTGTCCGTGACCGACTCAATGCCCGACAACCCGCTGGGCCTCGACGGCTTCGAATTCATTGAATTCGCCGCGCCCGAACGGGGCGTGATCGAGCCGGTGTTCGAGGCGATGGGCTTCACCCGGGTCGCCCGGCATCGCGCCAAGGACGTGGACCTGTGGCGGCAGGGCGGCATCAACCTCATTGCCAATTACGAGCCGGGCAGCCCTGCGGCTTATTTCGCGGCCGAACACGGCCCCTCGGCGTGCGGCATGGCGTTTCGTGTACGCGACGCCTCGATCGCCTATGACGAGGCGCTGCGGCGCGGGGCGGAGCCGGTCGAAACGCGCACCGGCGTCATGGAACTGCGCATCCCCGCAATTCGCGGCATCGGCGGTGCGATGATCTACCTCGTCGATCGCTATGGCGACGACCTGTCGATTTACGACATCGATTTCGTTTATCTGCCCGATGTCGATCGGAACCCGGTCGGCGCGGGCTTCCGCCTGATCGATCACCTGACGCACAATGTCTATGGCGGGCGGATGGCGCACTGGGCGTCGTTCTATGAGCGCATCTTCAACTTCCGCGAAATCCGCTATTTCGACATCAAGGGCGAATATACCGGCCTGACGTCGAAGGCGATGACCGCGCCCGACGGCAAAATCCGCATCCCGCTCAACGAAGAGGGCAAGGCCGGTGGTGGCCAGATCGACGAATATCTTCGCGCTTATAATGGCGAGGGCATTCAGCATATCGCGCTGATCTGCGACGACCTCATCGCCTGTATCGACCGGCTGCGCGCACGCGGCGTGCCGCTGATGGCACCACCGCCCGCGACCTATTATGCGATGCTCGACGACCGGTTGCCGGGGCATGGTGAACCGGTCGAGGAGTTGAAAACGCGCGGCATCCTGCTCGACGGGTCCACCGAAAACGGTGACCCGCGCCTGCTGCTGCAGATTTTCGCGCAGGCGCAGATCGGGCCGGTTTTCTTCGAATTCATCCAGCGCAAGCGCGACGAAGGCTTCGGCGAGGGCAATTTCACCGCGTTGTTCAAGTCGATCGAGGCCGACCAGAAAGCCCGCGGGATGCTGGAGACCGCCGCATGAGCGTTCCGTTCGCCACACAGCGCATCCACCACGTCGCCTATCGCTGTCGCGATGCCAAGGAGACGGTCGAGTTTTACGAGCGCGTACTGGGCTTCAAATACACCAACGCCTTTGCCGAGGACCATGTGCCGTCGACCGGCGAATACGACCCGTACATGCACGTGTTCCTGAACTGCGGCGGCGACAATGTGGTCGCTTTCTTCGAACTGCCCAACCAGCCCGACATGAGCCGCGACGCCAACACGCCCGCCTGGGTCCAGCATCTGGCGTTCGAAGTCGCCGATTTCGACACGCTGAAACGCGCCAAGGCGCATGTCGAGGCCCAGGGCATCGACGTGCTGGGGCCGACGTTCCACGGCATCTTTCGCTCGATTTATTTCTTCGACCCCAATGGCCATCGGTTGGAGCTCGCCTGCAACATCGGCACCGCCGAGCAATACGCCGAACTGGAGCGCGTCGCGCAGCCGATGCTTGACGAATGGGCGGTGACGAAAAAGGCACCGAACCACGCCGACTGGGTGCACATCGACACGGGGTCGTTGGCGGAATGAAGAAAAACGCACGTAACCCGTTTCGCTAAAGGGCGACCGCGACGGTCGGTGCGCGGATGCCGGGCACATCGTGCCGACGCTGCAGGCCGAACCAACGAAGCCATGACCGATCCCGACAGGCCCCAACTCGACAAGTTCAAGGAAGCCGCGCGCGAGCTTGAAACCCACGACGACGAGGCGCGCTTTGAATCGGCGTCGCGCCGATCGCTACGCTGGCCGCCAAATGGCCGCTTGGCTCGGTACAGCGCTTCAGGCGTCATCCCCCATGCGCAGCGCGGCGATGAACGCCTCCTGCGGGATGCTGACATTGCCGTATTCGCGCATGCGGGCTTTGCCCTTCTTCTGCTTTTCGAGCAGCTTCTTCTTGCGGCTGGCGTCGCCGCCATAGCATTTCGCGGTGACGTCCTTGCGCATGGCGGCAATCGTTTCGCGCGCGATGACCTTTCCGCCGATCGCCGCCTGGACCGGGATCTTGAACAAATGGCGCGGGATCAGGTCCTTCAGCCGCTCGACCATGCCGCGCCCGCGCGACTCGGCGGTTCCGCGGTGCACGATCATCGATAGCGCGTCGACGGCCTCTTCGTTCACGAGAATGCTCATCTTCACCAGATCGCCTTCGCGGTGGCCGATCTGGACGTAATCGAAGCTCGCATAGCCCTTCGACAGCGATTTCAGCCGGTCGTAGAAGTCGAACACCACTTCATTGAGCGGCAGTTCATAGCTGACCTGCGCGCGGCCCCCGACATAGGTCAGGTTCTTCTGGATGCCACGCCGGTCCTGGCATAGCTTCAGGATGCTGCCGAGATACTCGTCGGGCACGTAGATCGTCGCCGCGATCCAGGGTTCCTCGATGCTCTCGATCCGGTTGACGTCGGGCATGTCGGCAGGGTTGTGCAGTTCGACGGTCTGCGCATCTTCGGTTTTCGAATGGCTGAGGTTCAGGCGATAGACCACGCTGGGCGCGGTGGT
Organism: Sphingomonas sp.; assembly: GCA_965248885.1. Classification (GTDB taxonomy): domain Bacteria; phylum Pseudomonadota; class Alphaproteobacteria; order Sphingomonadales; family Sphingomonadaceae; genus Sphingomonas_O. Next base: position 288,907 of record OZ252211.1, read on the forward strand.
GATCAGGTCGAGGTCGTATTCGCGCGTCAGCCGTTCCTGGATGATCTCCAGATGCAGCAGCCCCAGGAACCCGCAGCGGAAGCCGAAGCCGAGTGCGGCGCTGCTCTCGGTTTCAAAGCTGAAGCTGGCGTCGTTCAGCCGCAGCTTGCTGATGCTTTCGCGCAATTTCTCGAAGTCGTTGGCGTCGACCGGGAACAGCCCGCAGAACACCACCGGCTGGACTTCCTTGAAGCCGGGCAGGGCCTGCAACGCCGGGCGCTTCACGTCGGTGATGGTGTCGCCGACGCGCGTTTGGGCGACTTCCTTGATCTGTGCGGTAATGAAGCCGATCTCGCCCGCCGCGATTTCGGTGAGGATTTCCATCTTCGGGCGCATGCACCCGACACGGTCGACGAGGTGCTTGGTCCCCGCCGCCATGAAGATGATTTCCTGCCCCTTGCGGATGACGCCGTCGATCACGCGAATGAGGATGACGACGCCGAGGTAGGGGTCGTACCAGCTGTCGACGAGCATCGCTTTGAGCGGCGCGTCGCGGTCGCCCTGCGGCGGCGGGATGCGTTCGACGATCGCGTCGAGCACCGCCTCGATCCCGATCCCCGACTTCGCGCTGGTCATCACCGCGTTCGACGCGTCGAGGCCGATGACGTCCTCGATTTCCTTGCGCACTTTTTCGGGTTCGGCGGCGGGCAGGTCGATCTTGTTGATGACCGGCACGATCTCGTGGTCGTGCTCGATCGACTGATAGACGTTGGCGAGCGTCTGCGCCTCGACGCCTTGCGCGGCATCGACCACCAGGAGCGCGCCCTCGCATGCGGCCAGACTGCGGCTGACCTCATAGGCGAAGTCGACGTGGCCGGGGGTGTCCATCAGGTTGAGCTCATACCCCTTCCAGTCGAGGCGCACCGTCTGCGCCTTGATGGTGATCCCGCGTTCCTTCTCGATATCCATGTTATCAAGGACTTGCGCCGACATTTCGCGTTCGGTCAGCCCGCCGGTCGTCTGGATCAGCCGGTCGGCGAGCGTCGACTTGCCATGATCGATGTGAGCTATAATGCTGAAATTGCGAATGCGGTCGAGCGGTGTCATCGCCGCGCGCTAGCGGGTTTGCCCTAGAACGCCAACCGCGTCGTGATCCGGAAATCGCGACCCGCGAGCGGTGCATAGTCCTTCAGGAAACTCGCGTGCCGGCGCGCCTCGACGTCGAAGATGTTGTTCGCGCTCGCGACGATGCTCGTTTTGCTGTCGCGACCGAACGGGCGGAAGACGAGGCTGGCGTTGACCATCGTATAGCCCGGCGTCGTCGTTTCGAACCCGGTCACGCGGTCCTGCCGGTTGACCCATTCGACCTCGCCGCGCGCTTCGAAACTGTCCGACGAGGCGGTGAGCCCGCCGAGCACACGCAATGCAGGAATGCGCGGGACGGGGCCGAGGCGAACGATCCGCGCACGCGTATAGTCGCCCAGAATGTCGGCCTCGATCTTGATGCGCGCCGCCTCGACGAGCGTGACCTTCGCCTCACCCTCGACCCCAATATATTCGGCGTCGCCCTGGCGGAACTGAAACACGGGCAGGTCATCTTGCACCGCACCGGTCTGGATTTCATAGATATAATTGCCGAAGCGGCTGTAATAGGCTGCCGCGCTGAACGCATAGCCGCGCCCCGATCCGCGCAGCGACAGCTCGCCACCGTTGCTCAATTCCTTGGCAAAGGCGGGGTTGCCGATTTCGAACGCCTGCGTCCCGGCGTGCGGCCCGTTGGCGTAAAGCTCTTCGGCGGCGGGCGCACGCTCGGTATGCGCCAGACTCAGCCCGAGCCGAACGTCGGGCGTGATCGCGTAGCTGGCTCCGACCGACCCCGAATAAGCGTCAAAGCTTCGCGCATAGGCCGGGTTCCCGATCGTCGCGCTTGCGTCCGCAGTCGAACGTGTATGCTCGTATCGCGCTCCCACCTCGAACTTGAAGGGGCCTTCGCCGAACTGCTGAAGCGTGAAGAGGCCAACCTGTTGCGTGACGTTCTTGGGCACGAACGCCTCGGCGCCGATCACGTTGAAGTCGCGTACCGAATATTGCACGCCCGACGCGCCCTGCCAGCTGCCGCGCTGCGTCTGCGCGAGCTCGAGCCGCGCCTCGATACTCTTGTTGAGGAAGGTTGTGCCGATGTTGCCTGCTGCGTCGAGCTCGCTGTGGCGATAATCGGCGAACCCTGCGCGCAGCCGGATCGCGTCGAGAAAGCCGCCGTCGGTGCGCAGCTCGGCGCGAAGATCGGCCCGGTCCTGCCTGACCTTGAGCCGCACCTGCTCGGCGTCGACCGCGGGGTCGAGCGAGAAGCGGATCGGAACCCCATATAAGCTGTCATAATGGCCGTACGACGCGCCGACGGTGCCGCGGTCGCCGACGTAGGCGAGCCCGCCGGCAACTTCCCATGTGCGTGCGCCGCTGTTGGGCAATCGCCCCGATAAATTGGCGAGCGCGCGCACGCCCACATCGGTCGAGGCAGCCGCCTGCGTGCGCAACCCGGGAGCTAGCAGGAAACCACCGGTGCGCAGGTCGCCGGTCTTGGTATAGCTGCCGTCGACATGCGCGACGAACTGCCCGCCGATCGGCACGTCGAGCGCGCCCGACCCCGAACGCTCTTCGGCGGCCGAACCATAGCTTGCGATCGCATCGACATGCACCGCTTCGTCGGGGACGCGGCGCGGGATGCGGCTGTCGATGACGTTGACGACGCCGCCGATCGCCGACGAGCCGTAGAGCAGCGCGTTGGGACCGCGCAGCACCTCGATCCGATCGGCGGTGAGCGGGTTGATGACAACCGCATGGTCGACGCTGGTGTTCGAGACGTCGATGCTGCCGATGCCGTCCTTCAGCACGCGGACGCGCTCCCCCTGGAACCCGCGCAATACGGGACGCGAGGCGTTGGGGCCGAACGAGGTCGCCGACACGCCGGGCTGATGCTGCAACGTCTCACCGATCGTCGAGCGCACGTCGCGCGTCAGCGCAGTGCCGGTCAGTACCGACGTTCCCGCGAGCACATCGGCGCGCGCGCGGTTGAACGGCGCAGTGACGATGATGTCGGTCGATGGCGGCGCGTGATAGTCGGGACGCGTCTTCTGAGCGAGCGCGAGCGCGGGGAGCAGTGCCAGCGTCGAGGCGGCGGCGAACGAGACAGGGCGCAGCATGAAGGACTCCGGCGTTCATTTCACGCGGTCGATAGGCGCTCCGATTGCGTGTTACAACATATCATTACATGCTTATTCATCCCCTTTTCGAGCCCTTCGCACCGTGCCATGACGCGCCATCACAACAAGTCGATGAGGTTCTCTATGACAGCTACGTTCGCCCGTTCGGGAGCCGCGCTCGCGCTCGTCCTTGCTGCCCCTGCGCTTGCAGAGGAGGGGATGTGGTTGCCTAATCAGACGGCTGGCATTGCGCGCGAACTGCGCGCGGCGGGGCTGCAGCTGGACCCCGCCAAGCTCGGCGACCTGAACGCGGCACCGTTCAACGCGATCGCCTCGCTGGGTGGTTGTTCGGCGGCGTTCGTCAGCGCCGAGGGCCTCGTCGTCACCAACCACCACTGCGTCTATGGATCGGTACAATATAATTCGCGTGCGGGCCGCGATTACATCACCGACGGCTTCATGGCCAAGACGCGCGCCGACGAAGCGCAGGGCGAGCCGGGCGCACGTATCTATGTGATCGAATCGCTCAAGGACGTAACCACCGCGATGAACGCGGGGCTGACGGCGACGATGCCTGGCCTGGCGCGCTACAACCGCATCGACGCGAATCGCAAGGCCCTGATCGCGACGTGCGAGAAGCAGCCGAGCCGCCGTTGCGACGTGCGCGCCTATTTCGGCGGCGCGACCTACTATCTGCAGCAGCAACTCGAAATCAAGGACGTCCGGCTCGTCTATGCGCCTGCCACCGGCATCGGCAATTTCGGCGGCGAGACCGACAATTGGATGTGGCCGCGCCATACCGGCGACTGGGGCTTCTACCGCGCCTATGTCGCGCCCGACGGATCGTCGGCGACCTATTCGGCGGCGAACATACCCTATCGCCCCAAATCCTTCGTCAAGATTGCGAGCGAAGGGCTGAAGGCTGGCGATTTCGTGATGGTCGCGGGCTTCCCCGGCACCACAAGCCGCCTCGCGACCGCCGCCGAAGCGAAGTTCAACTTCGAGCGCTATGCGCCGACGTTCCAGCGATTGTTGTCCGACTATTCGGACCTGATCGCGCGGACCACTGCGGGCGATGCTGACGCGACGATCCGCTATGCCTCGATCATCAAGAGCGCGGACAATTACAAGAAGAAGACGCTGGGCGAACAGGCGGGGGCCGAGGCGATCGGGCTGAACGACCGCAAAGCGCGCGAGGAAGCGGCGTATCGGGCATGGGTCGCCGCCGACCCTGCGCGCCAGGCACAATATGGCGCGTCGATCGCCGCGCTCGACGCGCTGGTCGCCGAGGACCAGGAGGCGCAGATCGACGAATTGCGCATGTCGACGATCGGGCGCGCTTCGCTGCTATCGTCGGCGCGGGCCGCGTACCGCTGGACACGCGAACGGGCCAAGCCCGATGCGGCGCGCGAGGCCGGGTTTCAGGACCGCGACCTGCAATTCATCAAGGAGCGGCTGGCGCGCGTCGAAAAACGCTATGTCGCGCGGGTCGACCGTGCGATCCTCGAACAGTCGCTCGTCGAATATCGCCAGGCGACGCCCGCGCGCCGCGATGCTGCGTTCGAAGCGAAGCTTGGCAGCATGGGCGTCGCGCGTCTCTATGCCGATACCAAGGGTGCCGACACTGCGGTGCGGCTCGGCTGGCTCGACATGACCGCCGCGCAGCTTGAAGCGTCGAGCGATCCGTTCATGCAACTCGCGGTCGCGCTCTACCCCGGCGATATCGCGCGCGAGCAGGCGGCGAAGGACCGCGCCGGGCGGATGCAGGCCGCGCGCTCGACTTATACGCGCGGGTTGGTGGCCTATGCCGCGTCGCAGGGGCACATGCTCTACCCCGATGCCAACAGCTCGCTGCGCTTCACCTATGGGCACGTCACGGGCCGGACGCGCGACGGGCAGATCTGGACGCCGTTCACAACCGCCGAAGGGTTCGTTGCCAAGCAGACCGGGCGTGGCGACTTCAACGCGCCCGCGCCGATGATCGCCGCGCTCAGGGCCAAGGACTGGGGCTCCTACGCGTCGCGCGAGCTTGGCACGCTGCCCGTCGACTTCATGTCGACGGTCGATATCACCAATGGCAATTCAGGATCGTCGACGCTCAACGCGCGTGGCGAATTCGTGGGCCTTGCGTTCGACGGGACGCTCGACGGCGTGATCTCCGACTGGGCGTTCGACCCGAGCATCAACCGCACGATCCACGTCGATTCGCGTTTCATGTTGTGGACGATGGCCAAGGTCGACGGCGCGGGGCGGTTGTTGACCGAAATGGGGGTACGGTAACTGATCCCTCGTAATCCCCGCCTTCGCGGGGATGACGAGGTAAATGCGCTACCAACCCCACCTACAGCACATATTTCGACAAATCGGTATTTCGCGCGACGCTCGCCAGTTGCGCGTCGACATAGGCCGCATCGACGGTCAGCGTCTCGCCCACCCGGTCCTCGGCGCCGAAGCTGACCTCCTCGAGCAGTTTCTCCATCACCGTCGAGAGCCGCCGCGCTCCGATGTTCTCAAGGCTCGCATTCACCTCGGCGGCGATCCGCGCGATCGCGGCGATGCCGTCGTCGGTGAACGTGATCGTCACGCCTTCCGTGCCGATCAGCGCGCGATATTGATCGGTCAGCGAGGCACGCGTGTCATGGAGGATGCGCACGAAATCGGCCTCGGTCAGCGCCTTCAGCTCGACACGGATCGGCAGACGGCCCTGAAGCTCGGGAAGCAGGTCGCTGGGCTTGGCGACATGGAACGCGCCGCTCGCGATAAACAGGATGTGATCGGTCTTCATCGGCCCGTACTTGGTTGCGACCGTCGTGCCCTCGATCAGCGGGAGGAGGTCGCGCTGAACGCCTTCGCGGCTGACCGATCCGCCGCGCACGTCGCTGACCGCGATCTTGTCGATCTCATCGAGGAACACGATTCCGTTCGCCTCGGCATCGGCCAGCGCGATGCGGCTGACCTCGTCCTGGTCGAGGCGCTTGTCGGCTTCCTCGTCGACCAGCTTGGTCCACGCCGACGGCACGCTCAGCTTGCGACGCTTGAGCGGGGCGCCGCCCATCGCCTTCGACATCATCTCGGACAGGTTGATCATGCCGACGTTGCCGCCGGGAATGTCGAAGGGCATTTGCGGGGCCTGTTCGACTTCGATCTCGACTTCGTTGGTGTCGAGCGCGCCTTCCTCGAAGCGCTGGCGGAACGCGGCACGCGTCGCCTCGCTCGCACCCTTGCCCGTCAGTGCATCGAGCAGGCGCGTCATCGCCGCTTCCTCGGCCTTGTCGCGGACAGCGGCGCGGCGGCGTTCCTTTTCCAGCCTGATCGCCTCCTCGACAAGGTCGCGCGCGATCTGTTCGACATCGCGCCCGACATAGCCGACCTCGGTGAACTTGGTCGCCTCGACCTTGACGAACGGTGCGTCGGCGAGCTTGGCGAGACGGCGGCTGATCTCGGTCTTGCCGCAGCCCGTCGGCCCGATCATCAGGATGTTCTTTGGCGACACCTCGTCGCGCAGATCAGCCGGCAATTTCTGCCGCCGCCAGCGATTGCGCAGCGCGACCGCGACTGCGCGCTTGGCGTCGTCCTGTCCGACGATATGCGCGTCGAGCGCGGCGACGATGGCTTTGGGGGTGAGGGCGTCGTTCATACTTCGGCTTTGGCTTTCAGTTCGGGACGCTCGCCTGGCTTGGCGGCGAGCGCGTTGACGATCGGCATGTCGGGGACGCGCGTCACGCCCGTTGCGAAGTCGGGTGTCGGCTCAGTGGCTGTATCGAGCGTCGCAAGCTCATCGGCGGACAACGACACATCGACGGCGGCAAGATTGTCCTCGAGCTGGCTCGCCTTCGAGGCACCGATCAGGACGCTCGACACCGCAGGCTTCGACAAGAGCCATGCCAGTGCGATCTGCGCCACGCTTGCCTCGTGCGCGTCGGCGATACCGCGCATCGTCTCGACCAGCGCAAAGCCGTTGTCCTTGTCGAACGGGATCATGTCGAACCCGGACAAGCGATTGTCGGGATCGCTCAAATTGTCTCGTGTGTATTTGCCCGACAGGAAACCCCCGGCGAGCGGCGACCATGCCGTGAAGCCAAGCCCATAGTGCGCCGCCATCGGCAGCACCTGATGCTCGACGTCGCGTCCCAGCAGCGAATACATCATCTGGACATGGCTGAACGGTGCCCAGCCATTGGCGCGCTGAAGTTCGAGCGCGGCCGCCACCTTCCACGCCGACCAGTTCGAGACGCCGAGATAGCGTGCCTTGCCGTGGCGCACGATCGTGTCGAGCGCTTGGAGCGTCTCCTCGAGCGGGGTATGGGCATCGTCGCGGTGCGCGATATAGACGTCGACATGGTCGGTACCGAGCCGCTTCAGGCTGGCATCGATCGACCAGTGAAGGTGCGCGGCCGAAAGTCCCGACCGGTTGAGCGGCGCGCCGGTGCGCCATCCGGCCTTGGTTGCGAGCACGACGTCGTCGCGGCGACCGGCGATCGCGCGCCCCACGATCTCCTCGCACTCGCCCCCGGCATAGACGTCGGCGGTATCGATGAAATTGACGCCGGCTTCGATTGCCCGCGCGACCAGATCGACGGCATCGGCTTCACGCGTTCGGGCGATCGCCGTGTTGCCGCCGCCTGCGCCGAACGACATCGTCCCAAGTGTCAAACGTGAGACGACGAGGCCGGTATTACCAAGCTTGGCGTAGAGCATGAGTCGAGCTTTCGGGGGCCAGTCAGACGCTTGCGTCGAGCGATTCGATCGTCAGCCGGTCGTTGGTGTAAACGCAGATCTCGCTCGCGATCTTCATCGCCCGACGGCTGAGTTCCTCGGCGTCGGGCTCGTATTCGGCAAGCGCGCGTGCCGCCGCCAGCGCATAATTGCCACCCGAACCGATCGCGGCAATGCCCCCTTCGGGTTCGAGCACGTCGCCGTTGCCCGTCAGGATCAGCGTCACGTCCTTGTCGGCGACGATCATCAGCGCCTCCAGATTGCGAAGGTATTTGTCGGTCCGCCAGTCCTTGGCAAGTTCGACCGCGGCGCGCATCAACTGGCCGTTATGCGCCTCGAGCTTGCGCTCGAGCCGTTCGAACAAGGTGAAGGCATCGGCGGTCGCGCCGGCAAAGCCTGCGATCACAGATCCGTCACCGAGGCGGCGGACCTTGCGTGCGTTGGGCTTCATGACGGTCTGGCCCATCGAGACCTGACCGTCGCCGGCGATAACGACCTTGCCGCCCCGGCGAGCCGATACGATCGTCGTCATCCCGTGATTTCAATGAGTGTGCTGTTCATGCAACACATATGGGAAAGCGGCGCGCAGGGTTTCAAGGGGCCGCACCCGGGCCGTAAAGTCGGCGCAATCCCGCCGCAAGCAGATCGGGAACCGGTGGCTCGTCGAAGCTGACTCGCTCGAATGAAACGTTGCGGATCATCTTGGCCTCGATCGCCATGCGCGGGATCAGCGCGTTGGTCTTGTTCGACTGGCCGGTCGCGATCGCGGTACGGAAACTGGTCGTCAGGTCGACGAGATGGCGTTCGCACGACACCAGCACGATCCGGGCGATGTTGAAAGTTTCATCGACCGCGAGATCTTCGACCAGGCCGATGTACAGAACGGTCAGCGTCTGTTTGCCCGCGCCCATCGGCTTGTCGACATCGACCGTCGTCAGGACATAGGCCAGATTGGCATCGAGCGCATGATCGGCGCCGTTCGCCAGCGTCGCGGTCCAGCGATACAGCCAATAGGGCAGGCGGTCGTGCCGCTGGAGCTGCCAGAGCGAGAAATTGACGAGGAAAAACATCGCGACGCTCGCGAGCAACACTTCGACCAGCACGACCGTCAGATCGATCCGCGACGGCGATGGCTCGGTCGCCATCCTCAGCAGCGCCGTCATCGGTTCGGGCCCTACCGGCTGCATCCTCGCGCAAAGCGAGCCGCCGCAGGCCATCGTCGCCAACGATGCGATCAATGCGGCACTGCCGTGCGCCGCTAGCGCCGCGAGCAGAATGACCGTGAGCGCCTCGACCGACTTTGGGTCGCGCGGAACGGTCGAGACCAGGGTGTTGCTGCCGAACACGCCGTACAATGCGCAATAGGCCGCGAGGCCCGGTAGCACGACCAGAAGCGAAATCCCGATCTGGGGGATCGCATCCAATCGCTGCGTCTACTGCATTACCCGCCCGCGAACTCGGCGGCGGTGCGCGGTGCGTAATCGTCACGCGCTTCGAGCCGTTCACGCGACTCGCGCGCCAGTTCGGCCCAGCTCTTGTCAGACTTCCGTCGGAGCTCGATCGCCTTGATCATGGCTTTTTCGGAGTTGATGCGCATCTATCTCACTTAACCCCTCGGTTCTCCGCCCGCAAGATAGCGCAAGCGGCGGTCATTCCAAGATAACGACCGCATGCGCTCATTTCTCCACGCCCTTGACCTTCCCCCACGTGCGTGCGGCGGTGTAGCCAAGATAGCCGGTCCCGAACAGCGCCCACAAGGGCTCGGGAATGCCGCCGAGATAAGCGTTCATCCCTGCCGCGATCGCCTTGGCCATGTCAGGACGGATTGCAGCGATTAGCCCGATCGGCAGCGCCCACAAGATCATCGCGTACATGACGTAGAGGAACGAAGGACGTGCCCGGCTGGTGAGCGGGTCGGTCGACTGCGCTTCGGCGATGATCGCCGACAATTGCGTGCGGATCGTGTCCATTTCCTGGCTGCCCTGAAGCTTGAGCAATTCAAGCTTGGCCGCGTCGCGGGCGCGCGGATCGGGGATGATCTTGTCGATAAGGCTGGCGATCGGACTGATCAAGGTATCGAGGAGCGGCAAGTCCTGTCCTTTCTGTCAAAAATAACTAACCCTAAAGGTTAGGCTCGTTAGCCGAGGCGGTTGGCGAGCCAACCGTAGAGAAACGTTTCATTGGCTGGCCGACGTTCGGCGAGGTCGAGGTAGCGCGCGCCCTGCAGCGCCTCGATAGCCTTCAGCAACACGGCCTCGCCGCCCTTCCGCTGCTTAAGATAAGCCGTCAGTGCGGCGACCGTCGCGTCATCGATGCGCGGGCCGGGAACGATATCGGCGTAGTCACGCGCGCCGCGATTGAGCGCATTGAGCGCGCGCTGAAGGAACGATACGGCGACCGGCGGACCCATGTTCACGCCGGTATCGAACAGTTCGGCGGCAATCGCAGGCGCGAGCGGCTCGATCCGGTCAAAACCCGGACGAACCCAATAGGCGCGTCGATAGATGGCTTCCGCCTCGTCGCGCGGGAAGGCGCGCATGTCTCCGCGATAGCCGTGCGCCCGCGCCACCGCCTCGGTCACGCCATAGCGCGTCGCACCACCGCGGTCGGCGGGATGAGCGCTGTACCCGCCCTCGCGGTCGATGACGGCGTCGATCAACTGGTTGATATCCATGGTGCGCTCCTGCTGCGAGTCGCGCGAGATAACCAGACCGGTTTACTGTAGGAAAGTGAATTGCTGCTGGTTCAAAGGCCGACCAGCCGGCCAGCCTGTGCGCGCGCTTCATCGGTGACCTCGGCCCCCGACAACATGCGCGCCAGTTCCTCGCGCCGTTCCTCGGCGTCGAGCAGGCGCAGGTTGGTGCGGGTGACGAGCCCCCCACGGTCTTCGGCGCTATCCTTGGCGATCAGCAGATGCTGGTGGCCCCGCGCTGCGACCTGCGGGCTGTGGGTGACGACCAGTACCTGCCGTCGTTCGGCAAGCCGCACGAGCCGCTCGCCGATCGCGCTCGCCACCGCGCCGCCGACGCCGCGGTCGATCTCGTCGAAAATCATCGTGCCCGCGCCGCCCTCTTCGGCAAGCGCGACTTTCAGCGCGAGGACGAAGCGTGACAACTCGCCGCCGCTTGCGATCTTCGTCATCGCGGCAAAGGGGGCGCCGGGGTTTGTCGAGACCTCGAACTCGACACGGTCGCGCCCATGCTCGCTGTCGGGACCGGTTGCGACGACCGTCCTGAAGCGCGCGGCGTCCAGCTTCAGCGGCGCGAGCTCGGACGCGACCGCCGTGTCGAGGCGTGCGGCGGCCGCGCGCCGCTCTTGCGTCAGCGCATCGGCGGCCGTGGCATAGGCCGTGCGCGCCGCGATCGCCCCGTCCGTCAGCCGCGTGATCCCCGCGCCACCGGCATCGATCGCGCCCAGGCGCGCGCGCAATTCGTCGCCGAGCGCGGCAAGCGCGTCGACGGTCGTTCGGTGCTTGCGTGCCATCGCACGCAGGTCGAACAGCCGCGTCTCGTCGGCTTCGAGCCGTGCAGGATCGAACGCGAGCGCCTCGCCCGCCGCACGCAAAGCATCTTCGGCAAGCGACGCTTCGATGATCGCGCGGTCGATTCCCGCCAACGCTTCGCTCAGCAAGGTGTGATCGGCCGCGATCCGGTCGAGGTGCCGCGCCGCCTGGCGCAGCTGCGACAGCCCGCCATCGGCCGCGCCCACCAGCGCGTCGATCGTGTCGAGATCCCCGGCGAGCCGCGCACCCTTTTGCATGTCCGCGCGCGCGTCGGCCAATTGCTCTTCCTCCCCGACCTCCGGCGCGAGCGCATCGATTTCGGCGACCGCATGCGTCAGCCAGTCGCGGTCGGCCTCGGCATTGGCGACCGCGTCCTGCGCCTCGGCGAGCGCAGCCTCAGCGGCGCGCATGGCAGCATAGCTGCGCGCGACGGTCGCTGTGGCGCAACGCCCGAAAGCGTCGAGCAGTGCGCGATGGCCGGCAGGCGCGAGCAACCCGCGGTCGTCGTGTTGCCCGTGAATCTCGACGAGCTGCGCGCCGACTTCACGCAGCAGCGCGCCAGTCACGGGTCGGTCGTCGATATGCGCGCGGCTGCCGCCGTCGGCGCGCAGCGAGCGGCGGACGATCAGCGGCTCGTTTGCGTCGAAATCGAGGTCGTTCGCGACCAGCAGCGCGTCGACGGGTGCGTGGCGCCCGAACGTCGCGACGACGCGTGCCCCTTGCGCCCCCTGCCGCACCAGCCCGCTCGCCGACCGGTTGCCGAGCGCAAGGCCGATTGCGTCGAGCAGGATCGATTTGCCCGCGCCCGTCTCACCGGTGATGACCGTCAGCCCGGGTGCGAAATCAAGATCGAGCGCCTCGATCAGCACGACGTCGCGGATGGATAGCGAGAGGAGCATTGCCCCCTTATCGTCATTCCCGCGCATGCGGGAACCCATCTCTTTCAATCGCCACAAGTATCAAGTTGGGCGATAGGTCCCCGCCTTCGCGGGGATGACGCGTTCGCGTCAGGCCGGGTTGCGCTTTATCAGGTCGAACGCGCGCTGGTACCACACCGTGCCCGGATAGTTCGACCCCAACACCGCCGCAGCTTTCGTCGCTTCGTCGCGCACGCCGAGTGCAAGGTAGGATTCGGTCAGTCGCTCGAGCGCCTCGGGCGTGTGTGTCGTCGTGTCATACTGGTCGACCACGGTCCGGAAACGGATAACGGCCGCAAGCCATTGCCCGCGCCGCTGATAAAAACGCCCGATCTCCATTTCCTTGCCCGCGAGGTGATCGCGGACGAGGTCGATCTTCAGCCGCGCATCGGCAGCGTAGCGCGTGTCGGGGTAGCGGCGGACGAGCTCGTTCATCGAATCGAGCGCCTGTTGCGTGATCTTCTGGTCGCGCGTCACGTCGCTGATCTGCTCGTAATAATCGAGAGCGATCAGATAATAAGCGTAGGGCGCATCCTTGTTGCCCGGATGGATCGACAGGAAGCGCTGTGACGATTCGATCGACTTCTGATAGTCGCGGCCCAGATAATAGCTGAACGCACTCATCAGCTGCGCGCGCCGCGCCCATACCGAATAAGGGTGCTGGCGCTCGACCTCGTCGAACAATTGCGCCGACAGCGTATACTGCCCGCGATCGAGCCGGTCCTTCGCCGCCGAATAGAGCGTGTCGACGTCGCGCGCGATATAGGGGACGTCGCCCTTGCGCCGCCCCGTGGCGCATCCGGCGGTGAACAGGATCGCGGCAAGCGCGGCGAAGGCGGCGGAGCGGTGGAGACTAGGCATCGTTGCGGTGCTTAGCCGGGTTCGCCGATTGCGCCAAGCGGCAACAAAAGCAGATGGAACCGGAGCGCGCTCCGCCTATTGAACGACTATGCCCGCCCACCGCCTTACCACACGCCGCGTCGAAAAACCCTGGGGCCGGACCAGGCTTTGGCCGGGGTTCGAGGATGTTTCGGCGGATGGTGCGCCGGTCGGCGAAGTCTGGTTCGAGGAACCGGGCGACCCCGAGCTGCTTATCAAATATCTTTTCACCAGCGAGCGGCTGTCGGTGCAGGTCCATCCCGACGATACCGCCGCACAGGCGGCAGGCTATTCGCGCGGCAAGGATGAGGCGTGGCTGATCCTCGCTGCCGAGCCCGACGCGACGATCGCGCTCGGGACGCGGGAGGTGACGAGCCGCGAGGCGCTGGCGGCGGGCGCGCTCGACGGCAGCATCGTCGACATGCTCGACTGGCGACCGGTCAGGGCAGGCGAATTCTATTATTCACCCGCCGGCACGGTGCACGCGATCGGCGCGGGCATCACGCTCATCGAAATCCAGCAGAATGTCGACCTGACCTACCGCCTTTACGACTATGGCAGCGCGCGCGACCTGCACTTGAGCGCGGGGATCGCGGTCAGCGAACCTGTGCCGTTCGTCGCGCCTGGCATCCCCGGCGAAGTAACCGAAGGACGTGCATTGCTGTGCGAGGGCGGCAAGTTCGTGATCGAACGCTGGTCGTGGGCAGGCGAGCGCGCGCTTCGCTTGCCCGATGCGGTTTCGGGCTGGCTGGTGCCGGTCGTGGGCGGGGGCACGATCGACGGCGTGGGATTTTCTGCAGGCCAGGGATGGATGGTCGAGGGGAGGGCGGTGCTGAGCCTTCCGCCGGGCGCGGACGTGCTGTTCGCCTATCCTGGCGCTGGGCGGGCCGACGTTCTGGTCTGAAAAGAGGCATCGCCGACGAAGGCCGGAGCGACGTACGTTGCACGACTTCGCAACATTGCCGGGCTACGACAAACCATGCTCCGCGTCCTCACGCTCTCGACGCTTTTTCCCGACGCCACGCGGCGAACCTTTGGGCCGTTCGTCGAGCGCCAGACGCTGGGCCTTGCGGCGCATCCGCAGGTCGACCTGCGCGTCATGGCGCCGGTTGGCATTCCCCCGTTGGGGCGTTTCCATCCCCGCTATCGCGCGCTCGCGCAATTGCCCGATGTCGAAACATCGAAGGGACTTGCGGTCTACCGCACGCGCTTCGGTCATATTCCGGGCGTCGGCGGACGGTGGGACGCGGCAGCGCTGTCGCGTGCGCTGTTGCGTCCGCTCAAGGGCATTCGCGTGCAATTCCCCTTCGACGTGATCGACGCGCAGTTCTTCTGGCCCGATGGACCCGCCGCCGTTTCGCTCGGCCAGGCGTTCGGCGTGCCGGTGTCGATCAAGGCGCGTGGGGCCGACATCCACCACTGGGGCCATAATCCCGCGACCGCTGCGCAGGTCCTTGCGGCGGGGCAGGCTGCCGACGGGCTGCTCGCTGTGTCCGAAGCGATGCGCGCCGACATGATCGCGCTTGGCATGCCATCAGAAAAGATCGCGGTGCATCGCACGGGGATCGACCGCGCCGCGTTCGCGCCGCGCGCCCGTGCCGACGCAAAGGCGGCGCTCGGCATCCGGGGGCCGCTGCTGGTGACCGTCGGCGCGCTGATCGCGCGCAAGGGACAGGCGTTTGCGATCGACGCGCTGGCGCAGCTTCCGGATGCGACGCTCGTGCTGATCGGGCAGGGCGACGACCTGTCCGCGCTGAAGGCGCAAGCAGCGAGGCTGGGCTTGGCCGATCGCGTCCGCTTCCTGGGCGCGGTGCCGCACGCGAGCATCGCGGACTGGCTCGCTGCCGCCGATGCGATGGTGCTACCCACCGCGTCGGAGGGGCTGGCGAATGCCTGGGTCGAGGCACTGGCTTGCGGGACGCCGGTCGTGACGTGCGACGTCGGCGGCGCGCGCGAGCTGATCGACCGGCCCGAGGCGGGTCGGCTGGTGGCGCGCGACGCAGGTGCGATCGCAGCGGCGGTACGCGAGCTGATCGCGGCGGACTATCCCCGCGCATCGGTGGCGGCGACGGTCGATCGCTTCAGCTGGGAGGCGAATACCGCGCAGCTCTATCTGCACTTGCGCGGGCTGGTCGATCGCTACGCTTAAACCACCCCCGCGTCGCGTCGCGTGACGCGCTCGGCATTCCCGCCGCGTGCCTCCTTGGGCAGGAAGCTGTCGCCGCGCACCTTGAGCCAGATCAGGATCGGCGCGCCGACGTAAACGCTCGAAAAGGTGCCGATGAAGATGCCGAGCAGCATCGCCGCAGTGAAGCCGAAGATCACCTCGGGGCCGAGCAGCAGCAGGATGGTAAGCGTCAGGATCAGCGAAAAGCTCGTCACGATCGTTCGCGACAGCGTTTCGTTGACGCTGAGATCGAGCAGCGCTTCCATGTCCATCTTGCGGTATTTGCGCATATTCTCGCGGATGCGGTCGTACACGATGATCGTGTCGTTGAGCGAATAGCCGATGATCGTCAACAGCGCGGCGACGACGTTCAGGTCGAATTCGAGTCGCGTCAGCGCGAAGAAGCCGAGCGTGATCGCGACGTCGTGGAACAGCGCGAACAATGCGCCCACCCCGAACTGCCATTCGAAACGAAACCAGATATAGAGCGATATACCGAACATCGCGAGCAACAGGCTGATCGCGCCGGTGCGGAGCAACTCGCCCGAGACCTTGCCCGACACGGTATCGACCGCGAGGAATTTCGCATCCGGGTAACGCGCGCGCACCGCGCCCTTGACGCGTTCGGCGGCGGCGTTGGCGAGCGCTTCGTTGCTTTCGGCCCCCTTGGGCAATTGCATGCGGATCGCGACGTCGGTGGCTTTTCCGAATTGCTGGATCGACGGGTCACCGAGGCCCAGCCCCGCGACGCGGCTGCGCAGGTCGTCGAGGTTGGCGGGCTGGCTGAACGACACGCGGATCATCTGCCCGCCGACGAAATCGACCCCGTAATTGAACTGGCGCAATCCGACCAGCACCAGCGATGCGACGATCGTCGCGATCGAGATCGCGATCGCGACGTTGCGCCACTTCAAAAAGTGTATGTTGGTGTTGTCGGGAATGAGCTTGAGGGGGAAGGCCATTACAAGACAAGCTCCCGCGGCCGCGCGCGCCGTACATAGTCCATCACCATCAGCCGCGTCAGCGTGACCCCGGTGAACACCGACGTGACGATGCCGATCATCAGCACGACGGCAAAGCCGCGGATCGGGCCGGTGCCGAAATAGAACATGATCGTCGCCGAAATCACATTGGTAATGTTGGCATCGAAGATCGCGCGGCTCGCTTCCTTGAAGCCGAACTCGACGGCGGTCAGCACCTGGCGCCCGCGCCGCAATTCTTCACGGATGCGCTCGTTGATCAGCACGTTGGCGTCGACCGCCGCGCCGAGCGTCAGCACGAACCCCGCGATGCCGGGCAGCGTCAGCGTCGCGCCGAAGATCGACATGATGCCGAGGATCAGCACCGCGTTCACGACCAGCGCGATCGTCGTGTAGACGCCAAAGCGCGCGTAGGTGATCAGCATGAACCCGACCAGCGCGACCATCGCAACGATCCCCGCGATCACGCCCTTGCGAATCGAATCGGCACCAAGATCGGGACCGACAGTGCGTTCCTCGACGACTTTCAGTGCGACGGGGAGTTTGCCCGAGCGCAGCGAGATCGCCAGCGTATTTGCCGATTCAACGGTGAAATTGCCCGAGATCTGCGCCTGGCCGCCCAGGATCGGTTCGTTGATGTTGGGGGCCGACAGGACCACGCCGTCGAGGATCATCGCGAACGGCTTGCCGGTATTGTCCTGCGTCACCCGCGCGAATTTGCGGCTGCCCTGACTGTCGAAGCGAATGTTGACCACGGGGCGGTTGCTCTGGCTGTCGAACCCCTGCTGCGCGTCGGTCAGTTCGTCGCCCGACACCAGCACACGCCGCTGCACTGCGATCCTGCCGCCCGCACCTTCGGGATAGGGGAGCACCTGGCTTCCCGGCGGCGCGTTGCCCTTGGCGACCTCGACCGGGTCGGCAGCCAGATCGACGAGCTTGAACTCGAGCTTGGCGGTCTTGCCGAGCAGCGCCTTCAGCCCTTCGGGGTTCTGCAACCCCGGCACCTGAACGAGGATGCGCGTGTCGCCCTGGCGCACGACAGTGACTTCGCTGGTGCCATTGGGGTCGATGCGCCGCGCGACGACTTCGCGCGAGGTTTCGAGCGCGTCGTTCAGCGCGCGGTCGAGCCCGGCCTTGGTCGGGGTGACGACGACGCGCGTCGAGTCGCGCACCGCCACGTCCCAGTCGCGCTGACCCGTGACGCCCACCGGCGCGCTCAGCTTGCGCACCGCCTCGACCGCCGCGTCGATCCGCGTCACGTCGCGCACGAAGAAGCTGACGTTGCCGTCCTGCGTCGAAATATCGCCGACCTCGATGCGCGGCGTCGCGCGGCGCATCGCGTCGCGAACCTGGTCGGCCATTCCCGCAACGCGCTGGCGCGCGACGTCGCTCGTATCGGCCTCGAGCAGGAGGTGGCTGCCGCCTTTCAGGTCGAGGCCCAGGTTGAAATGCGTTCCGCGCACGAACCCCGGCGCGCGCGCCACGATGCTTTCGGGCAGAAAATTGGGGATCGCGGCCATGATGCCGAAAGCCGTGGCAAGCAGAACCAGCCAGATCTTCCAGCGCGGAAAATCGAGCATCAGTCGTTCGCTGCCTTGCCGCCCGGTTGCGTTACGTCGCTCAGCGTCGCCTTCATCGCCTTGACGCGGACATTGGGCGCGATCTCCACCTCGACGGTGTCGCCATCGACCTTCGTGACCTTGCCGACCAGCCCGCCGCCGGTCACGACCGTGTCACCGCGCTTCACCGCGTCGATCAGCGCCCGGTGCGCCTTGACCTTTTGCTGCTGGGGACGAAGCACCAGAAACCAGAAGATCAGGAAAACAAGCGCGAGCGGCGCGATCTGGAGAAAGAACGACGCGCCGCCGCCGGGTGCTGCGCCCGACGCGGCCTGCGCGTAGGCGGGGGTGATGAACATGAACCGTGGACCCGTGAAAAGCGAAGGCGGGCGCGTAACAGACGACGCACAACCGCGCAACTTCGAGCGTGCCCGGTTGCCATGCTCGTCCGGACTGCCTACACGCACGCCCTCGGTCGGGACGTAGCGCAGCCTGGTAGCGCATCACACTGGGGGTGTGGGGGTCGCAGGTTCGAATCCTGTCGTCCCGACCAAGCTATTATATTTGGATAAGCTACCGATTTTGAATATAAAACTTGGCACGTTTAGTCTGTATAGAAACTGTGCAGATTTTTTTGCTTACGCTTGAGGATAGCTGCCGAGCGCTGAGCAAACGCTTATCGTAAATTGCCAGAAGAACGGCTTGGGATGGAGGCGGCATGGCGCAGCTGTCGAGCAGCATCCCCGTCCCCTCAGCAAACCTCCGCGCCGGCATGATTTAATGCGTGGCGCACTAAACCCAATTAAGGATTCCGATGAGGAAATCCCGGCGGGTTCGCTAGCTGGCGCGCGGCATTGAGCAGGTCGGCCAAGATCGGCACCGCCTCAACCGAGCCAGCCCTGCACTGTGTCGTCGAGCGTGCGATGACCGCGCCGTGCCTCACCTTCGCCCGAAAAGCGGACATGGCCGGTGTTGATGCTGTCGTACATCTCGCACAGCAGGTCCGCGTAGGGCGCTCCAAGCCCCGCTCCGACGAGCGTCTCGGCCCATGCCGCGCGTGGGACCGGGACAGGCACCACCTCACGACCGAGCGCGCCGGCCATCGCCGCCGCTGCGTCCGCGGCGCTGGCATCGGCCGGACCGGCGAGCTCGACGATCGCTGGCGGACTGGCCTCCGTCAGTAGCCGGGCGACCTCCTCGCCGATGTCGGCGGTCGCAACCTGCGACCGCGCGGCGTCGAGCGGCTGCATCATCGAGGGCATGATCCCCTGCTCGCGGGCGAGCCCGAAGACCGGCCGCCAGTTCTCCTGGAAGAAGCTGGGCCGGAGGAAGACGGTCTGTGGGGCGGCACCGCTCAGGATCGCTTCGGCGTGGTGCGCGCCCAGGATCGGGCCCGTCCCGCCAGTCAGATGCGCCGCTTCGGACGACAGCAGGACCAGACGGGGCAGCCCGGCGGTGGCTGTGGCCTGCCGGATCGCCTCCGCCGCGACACGGTAGAACGCGACCGGATCCGGGTCGTGCGGATCGGCCGGTATCATCGCATAGGCACCTTCGGCGCCGTCGAACGCGCGCGCGAGGCTGTCCGCGTCGGTGACGTTGCCTTCGATCAGCTCAACGCCGCGCTCGCGCCAGGCGGCGGCGCGACCGGCGTTCCTGACCAGCGCACGGACGGAGTGACCTTGTGCGAGCAAGGCTGCTGCTGCTGCCGATCCGGTATTTCCGCCGATGCCGGTGATAAGGTACATTCCATTGCTCCCTTGCTTCCTGAAGTGGAGATGGCACGCCGGATTGCATACGGCCACTGCACGTTTGATATGCCCTTTATGCGCGAAGTGAATGTCCGTGGTCTCGACCTGAACCTGCTGGGGCCGCTCGCCCTTTTGCTGGAGCATCGCAGCGTCACGCGGGCATCGGCTGCCGCCAATATGAGCCAGCCCGCAATGAGCCGCGCGCTCGGCCGTCTGCGCGCTATGTTCGACGACCCGCTGCTCGTTCGGGGAAGCGCCGGATTGGTCCCGACGCCCCGGGGGGCGGCACTGCAGGCACAGCTTGCCCAAATCTTGCGCGATGTAACGGGGCTGGTCAGGCAGGGGGAGTTCGACCCCACGTCATGGGCAGGCCGGATCACCATCGCCGCGACGGATCACCAGACGATTCTGCTTCTGCCTTCCCTGATGGCGCGGCTGGCCCGCGACGCGCCGCAGCTCGACGTTAAGGTCGTGCCGTTCGTGTCCTCGCTGCTGTCTCAGCTTCAGGACGGCACGATCGACCTGTCCTTCTCGGTCGCAGACGAGCCGATGCCGCGCGGCATCCTATCCGAGCCTTTGTATCACGACGCGTTCGTGACGCTGCTGCGGCGCGGACATCCGGCTGCCGACGACTGGACGCTCGAGCGCTTCGCGGCACTCGACCATGTGCTCGTCACCATCCTGGGCGAGGGGCGCGGCGTGTTCGACGACGAGCTCGAGCGCCGCGGGCTGAAGCGCCGTCTCAGGCTGGCGCTGCCGCACTTCTATGCCGCGATGGCGGTTGTCGCAAAGAGCGAGCTGGTCGTCACTCTCCCGAAGTCGCTGGCGAGCCGCTACCTCGACACCTTCGATCTCGTCGCGCTGCCTCCGCCGATGCCGCGTGCGCCGTTCACCGTCGTCGCGATCTGGCCCGAAGCTTTAGACGCGGAGCCTTCCAGCGCGTGGCTGCGGGCGGTCGTGCGCGAGGAGGCGGCCAGCCTGGGCGAAACGCTCGCATTTGCGGTTCCGCCCTCGAAGCTGCAGCGAAAGAGAGCAGCTCTGGCCGCGTCAGACGTTGCTGAATGATCGGCTGCTTTCAAGCACCCTATCAGTCCATCTGATTGTCCACTGCTGGGTTTCAGCGAGCGATCCTCAAAGGCAGAAGGACGAAACTTCATGCCTGGGCGAAGTCGGACGTGGAGCGCTGGTCAAACGCCCTGCGGGCTTCTTGGACCGCAGTGAACGATGCCATTGTCCAGTCGTACAGCGCTCGGAAAGGTGGCTGAAGCGACCGTCCCAAGGGCGTAATTTCATACTCGACCGCAATCGGCGAGATCGGGATGACACGGCGCGACAACAGACCATTGCGCTCCAGCCGTCGGAGGCACTGCGTAAGGGCTTTCTGTGTCACGCCTTCAAGCTGACGCCTGATCGCGTTGAACCGCATCGGACCAGCATCGAGGACGGCCAGCACCATCATCGACCATTTATCGGCAATCTGATCGATGAGCTGCCTGCTCGGGCAGTCCGCAGCGAACCGTCTCACGGCACAATCTATCATGGGTGGTATCCTCAAATATACCTAGTGAATTCACGGTGCCTAATTGACGCTAGGTAGCCACCGTATACTCCGCTGCACATACCGGCAATGGAGTCGTTCCCATGAGCAATTTGCGCACAGATTCTCTTTTCCGCCCCTTCCGCATCGGCTCGCTCGAGCTTGCAAACCGGATCGTCATGGCCCCGATGACACGGTACTTCGCGCCGGATGGTATCGTTGGTGAACCGAACGCTGTTTATTATCGTAAAAGAGCCGAAGGCGGTGTCGGCCTCAGTCTATCAGAAGGGACGGCTGTCGACAGACCGGCAGCGCGAAACCATCCTCGATCCCTCTTTTCCACGACGACGCCCCGCTTGCCGGGTGGAAGGATGTGATCGATGCGGTGCACGACGCCGGCGGTCGTATGGGTCCGCAGCTCTGGCATTGCGGATCGATCAAGGACCAATCCACGGACTGGGAGCCGGACGCACCGATCGAGAGCCCGTCGGGTCTGAACTCGTCCGAAGTTCGCCGCGGAGAAGCCATGAGCGAGGAGGACATCGCGGACAGCGTCGCTGCTTTCGCGACGGCAGCGGCGGAAGCGAAGCAGCTGGGGTTCGACACGATTGAACTGCACGGCGCGCACGGATACCTGATCGATCACTTTTTTTTC
Source organism: Sphingomonas sp. (assembly GCA_965248885.1). Classification (GTDB taxonomy): domain Bacteria; phylum Pseudomonadota; class Alphaproteobacteria; order Sphingomonadales; family Sphingomonadaceae; genus Sphingomonas_O. The sequence continues at coordinate 310,746 of OZ252211.1, forward strand.
TGGGCAGATACCAATCGCCGCACTGACCGTTACGGCGGGGCAACGATTCGTGAACGGTCGCGCTTCACGGGCGAAGTTGTTGCGGCGGTTGGCAAAGCGGTGGGTCCGGACTTCCCAGTCATCCTGCGCGTCAGCCAGTGGAAGACACAGGATTTCGGTGCAAGGCTCGTCGATACGCCCGAGCTCATGGCCGACTGGCTGCAGCCGCTCGTCGAGGCTGGCGTCGATGTAATTCATTGTTCCCAGCGCCGCTTCTGGGAACCGGAGTTTCCCGAGATCGATGGTGACGACGGTCTTAATCTGGCGGGTTGGGCCAAGAAGGTTACGGGCGCCGCGACCATAAGCGTGGGCTCGGTCGGTCTTTCCGGCGATTTCACGGTTACGCTTGGCGGCCAGACATCCGGAAAAGCCGGTCTCGATCAGTTGACCGATCGCATGGAGCGCGACGAATTCGATCTGATTGCCGTCGGTCGAGCCCTGCTTGGCGATGCAGATTGGGTCGAAAAGGTCCGGACTGGCAACCAGGACGCCCTGAAGGACTTCGCCGCATCTTCGCTTGGCGCGCTCGTATGACCGGTCAGCGCAACCGCGCGGTCTGACAACCACGCTGCGCGGATATCAGCGACACATCCGAGCGCAACAACAGCCCCTGCTTTCAAAAACCTGCAGCAAAAGAGGTGATATTATGAACGATTCCAAACCTGTAGCTGTCATAACCGGTGCTTCTTCCGGCATCGGCTCGATCTATGCCCACCGTCTTGCCGAACGGGGATATGATCTTGTCGTGATCGCCCGACGCGCCGACCGTCTGGAGGCCCTGGCAGCGCTGCTGCAGGAGAAGCACGGCACGAAGACGGACATTCTCACGGCAGATCTTTGTAACGAAGCCGACCTTGCAAAGGTCGAAGCCGTTCTCGGCGACCGCAGCGACCTGACATTGCTCGTGAACAATGTCGGCATCGCCAAATCTTCAAATTTCGGGGAACAACCCCAAGCCGACATCAACACGACATTGAGCCTCAATGTCGTTGCGTTCACACGCATCGCGCGGGCGGTGGTCCCGGGTCTGGTCGCGAGGGGCGAGGGTGCGATCATCAACATCGCATCGGCTTTGGCCGTTGGTGCGATGCCCGGCATCGCAGTCTACGTGGCGACCAAGGCATATGCCCTGAGCCTGAGCCTGGTCATGCAGCAGGAGTTGGCAGAATCTGGCGTCAAGGTTCAGTGCGTGTTGCCCTCGATCACCGCTACCGAAATCTGGGACAATATGGGCCTTTCGCTTTCCACCATGCCGGCGGAACACGTCATGACCGCCGAGGCTCTGGTCGACGCCGCTCTGGCAGGGTACGACAAGGGCGAAGCGATCACCTTCCCCTCGGTGGAGGATGACACGCTGTGGACACGTCTCAGCGAGGCTCGGGGCGCGTTGTTCGGCGGCTCGTTCTCCGATACGCCGGCGAGCCGCTATTTGACGTCCCCGACGGAATAACTCGACTTGATAGCGATCCGAATTGCGTCCGTTCGATAGTCCGCAATACGCCCGGCCTCCAAAGGAAATGTGGAACCAACATTTAGTCTCACGCCGACCAATTCACCTCACCGCCTGGCCAGTGCCGAACGCAGGTGCCAACGCCATTCGGGCAGCGACGTCAAACGGTTCACGGGTGCGAGTCGCTCTCGCCAGGATCCAGGCGCCTTCGATCGCCAGTACGAGCCCCATGGCTAGGCTGCGCGCCTCCGCAGGATCGAAGCCATGTTCGATGCACCATCGTTCGATTGCCGCGATCCATGCCGAAAATGCTGCGCTGGTAGCTTGCGAGATGCCGGGTAAGTCGGACGTCGTCTCGAGATGCACCGAAGTGATCGGACAACCTTCCCGATAGTCGCTGCGCGCGAACCAATCGCCGACGAGACGGGCAAGCTCGCCGGCCCCCGTCTTGAAATCAGGGGCACGATCGAACGCCCGACCGATCAGCGCCACGATCTGGTCACTTGCGGCCGACACCGCAACCTCTGCAAGCTGCGCCTTGCCGCCGGGGAAGTGATAATAAAATGAGCCCTTGGGTGCATTGGCCTCGGCGAGCAACTGGGTCAGTCCAGTTCCGTGATAGCCTTGCCGCTGGAATAATCGGGTTCCAGCCACAATGAGCCGCTCGCGTGTGTCTGGCACGGCATCTTCATCGCGGGCGGCAGTCGTCGATGTCATGTCTTCATTATGCACTGCACGCCACGCGATAGCCACACTGCCCCGGCGTAGGCGTCACGGTGCCCAACATTCTGCTTGTATGGTGACCGGTCTATAGATACGCAACTGTGGTTGGTCAGGCGGCAGGGGGTGAAGTTGCAATCGAGCGCGTTGGTCGTCGGCGTCGGGGCCATTCGCGGGCTTGGCAGCGCAGTCGCACATCGCTTTGCTCGCGAAGGCCACGCCGTCACCGTGATGGGCCGCACCGAGGCGAAGCTCGACGCCGTCCGCGCGAGCATCGTCGACGCTGGTGGCATTTGCGACCTCCTAGTTGGCGATGCGACCACCGAAAACGATGTAGCGAAAGCGTTCGAGCAAGCCTGCCTGCGCGGTCGCTTAAGGACAGCGGTTTTCAACGCCGGAGGTAACAATCCGCGAGTCTATGCCGACACCGATCCTGCATTCTTCGAGTCGATGTGGCGTGTCGGCTGCTATGCCGGCCATCTGTTCGGGCTGGCGGCGTCGCGGACAATGCTCCCGGCGGGCGGCACGGTGATCTTCACTGGCGCGTCGGCGTCGCTGCGTGGCAGACCCCGCTTCGCCGCGTTCGCCGCCGCAAAAGCTGGCCTGCGCGCGGTTGCCCAGACGATGGCACGCGAACTCGGCCCCGAGGGCCTCCATGTCGCGCACGTCGTCATCGACGGCGGCATCGACGGAGAGCGGCTGGACACGCTGGTGCCGAGCTACAAGGCAGGCAAGCCGGTCGACGGCGTCCTGAGCCTCGACGCAATCGCCGAGGCGTATTGGCAACTTCACAGTCAACACCGCTCGGCCTGAACCCACGAACTCGACCTGCGCCCTTATTCGGAGACGTTCTGACCATGAGCTTCGCGACGCAGGCAACGATGCCGCAATTGACCTTCGTCGAACCGCGCAAGCTCGAGTGGCGCGAGGTGCCGACGCCCAAATTGCCCGACGACGACGCCGTCATCGTGAGGCCCCTGACCGTCGCAACCTGCGATTTCGATGGCGTGGTGATCGCCGGTTTGCTGCCCTTTAAGGGCCCCAAACCGCTCGGTCACGAGGGCGAGGGTGTCGTCATTCAGGTCGGTGACCGGGTGAAGCGACACAAGATCGGCGATCGCGTGATCATTCCCTGGAAAATTGCCTGCGGCACTTGTCCCGCCTGCAGTCGGAAACACTCGGCGCAGTGCTCCACCGTGCTTCCCGCCGAGTCCTACGGCTGGGGTCCGAGTTCTGCTATCTGGGGCGGCTTTCTGTCGGATGCGGTAGCGGTACCGTGGGCCGACTTCATGCTGACTCCGCTTCCGCCCGCAGTCGATCCGCTCCTTGCCTGCGGGGTGGCCGACAACATCAGCGATGGGTGGCGCGCCGTCGCCCCCGGCCTGAAGGAACGTCCGGGCGGAACGGTGCTGGTGCTGGGCGGAGCGCCGCCGGGGAGCATCGGACTCTACGCCGTCGGCATCGCGGTCGCGCTGGGTGCCTGTCGGGTCGTTTACGCGGATGTCGATCCCGCGCGCCGCGCGATCGCCGAGCGGCTGGGGGCAGAAGCGTTCGACCTGGGGACGCGCGCGCTGACCGAGCTCAAGCCCGATCTGCGCAATCTCTTCGGGGGGTTCGACATTACGGTCGAAGGCTCGGGCAATCCTGCCCTGCTGGCACCGCTGCTCCACCTTGCTGCGCGCGCGGGGGTCTGCACATCGGTAACGGGTATCATGTATCGGGGCGATGTTCCGCTACCGGTCCGCGAAATGTATCAAAAGTCGGTGTCGTTCCATACGGGCTGGGTCCACACGCAGGCGATCATCGACGAGCCGCTCGAGCTGATTCGAAGCGGCCGCTTCGATCCGAGCCCGGTCACGACGCGGGTGGCGACGTGGGACGAGGCGATCGACGCCCTGAGTGAACCCTTCACCAAAGTCCTAATTGCGCGACCGGAGTAGATGCCTTGACCTACCTGACGCAGCAAACGATCCAGACGCTGACGTTCGTCGGTGCGCATCAGCTCGAATGGCGCGAGCGCGCCGCACCACGGCTGATCGATGACACCGACGCCATCGTCCGCCCGGTCGCGAGCTCCACGTGCGACGTCACCAGGCAATGGTGCGCGGCGGCGCACCGGCACAGGGGCCGTTCTCGATCGGGCACGAGGCCGTGGGGCGCATTGTCGATCTCGGCTCGGCGGTGACCGGGCTTGCCATCGGGGACCTCGTCTCGATCCCGTGGCACATCGCCTGTGGCCAGTGCGCGCGCTGCACGGCAGGGCTGACCGCACATTGCCTGAAGATGCCGTCACGTGCGATGTTCGGGCACCCGATGGGCGGCGACTGGGGCGGGCTGTTCGACGACTACGTCCGCGTGCCGTTCGGCGGGAACATGCTCGTCAAGCTTCCGCTGGGGGTGGACCCGGTGGCGGCGGCATCGGTTTCCGACAACATCGCCGTCGCTTACGAAGTCCTGTCGGGCGAGCTAAAGCGCAAGCCCGATGCGCGCATCCTGATCATGGGCGGGTCTGCGAGTATCTGCCTCTATTGCGTCGACATGGCGCGCGCGCTCGGCGCAACCGACATCGTCTACAACGACTATTCGAGCAAACGGATCGAGATCGCGCGCAGCTACGGCGCGACCTGCTTCAAGGGCGAGCCCAAGCCCGAATGGGGTGATTTCGACATCGTCATCGATGCGAGCGCAAACGCGAAGTGGCTGCAGATCGGGCTCGGCATGGTTGCCCCCGAAGGCATGTGCGACAGCGTTGGCATCTACTTTGAGGACGTGCCGTTCCCGATCTACGAGATGTACATGCGCGGCACACGGTTCCGCATCGGTCGCGGCAATGCGCGCGTCGGCATCCCGCCGGTACTCGATCTCATGGCCCGCGGATGCATCTGCCCCGAGCACGTCACGACCGCGCGGCACGAATGGCACGAGGCGCCCGATATGCTGGCTGCCTCGGCCAAGCCCGTCTTCGTCCGCGAACTCGACAACGAATGAGCGACTGGCCTGAATATGATCCTGCCAAAGCCTTCGAGCATCGGCGCGTCGTCGATGCCAGCGAGGTCGATGCCTATGGGCACGTCAACCACGTCGTCTATCTGGCATGGCTCGATGCCTGCTCGTGGCGGCATGCCGAGACGATCGGGCTCGGCCTCGACTATGCGATGACGTCGCGGCGCGGGCTTGCGGTCCGGTCGGCGGCGCTCGACTATCTTGGCGCAGCCCGATGCGGCGATGCGATCACCGTTCGTACCTGGATCGCGGCCAACGACGGTCGACTGTCGGGTAGCCGTCGGTTCGACGTCATTTGCGGCAAAAATCGCGTGCTGCGGGCGCGTATCGATTACATCATGCTGAACCTTGCGACGCTGAAACCAACGCGGATGACCGAGCCCTACCGCAGTCGGCTTCCTGTCGTCCAACCGCTCCAGGCAGACAGGGAAGCAGCGTGACCAGTTTCGTTGAACTCCTCGCCTCGGTAACCCCGACATCCGACGGCTTTGGGGTGCACGCGCCCGAAAGCTGGTCACAAGGCCGGACCCTTTATGGTGGTATCGCGAGCGCATTGTGCCTCGAAGCCGCCAGGCGCGCGATGCCCGATCTCCCTCCGCTGCGCAGCGCACAGATTGCGTTCGTAGGTCCGGCAGGTGGTGAGCTTGAGATGCGCCCGACCCTGCTGCGGCGTGGCAAATCGAGCGTATTCGTCGCGTGCGACCTTTGGGCCGAGACCGGGCTTGCGACCCGCACGACCTTTTGCTTCGGAAGCAATCGCGCATCCGAATATGCGGTCGCTGCGGCTCCTGCACCGGACGTCCCCAGCCCTGAGGACTGTCTGACGTTCTTCGACCCAGGTCGCCAGCCTTCGTTCGTCCAGAACTTCGATATTCGCCTCGCCAAAGGTTCCCTGCCTGCAAGCGGGGCCGATGCCGCCGACAACACGCTCTGGATGCGACATCGCGACCGGCAAGCGGCAGGCGACGCGGTAGCCTTGCTTGCGCTCGCCGACGCAGCGCCGCCCGCGACGTTCAGCATGCTGACCAAGCCGACGGCGGTCAGCACGATGTGCTGGTCGATCGACCTGTTCGGCGACAATTTCGACACCGATGACGGCTGGTGGCTGTCGCGCAGTGCCACCGACCATTTGCGCCACGGATACGGGATGCAGGGAATGACGCTGTGGAACCGGGCCGGAGTCCAGCTGATGGTGGGACGGCAGAGCGTAGCGATCTTCTCCTGATTTCGACATCGAAAGGAACCACCGATGACCGTCATCACCGTTACCGCACCGTTTGGCCGGATCGATCTCGACCAACGAAAGGCTCTGGCGAGTTCGCTCACGGACGCGGTCTTAGTGCCGGAGATCGGCCATCAGGTCGACGCCGCGCGCGTGGGCTTCCAGGTCCACTTCGTCGAGCTGGACAGCAGCCATATGGCAATCGGCGGGAGGCTCTTGTCGGAGACGGGAGCCGAAGCCATGGTGGTCGATGTCGCGGTCATGGACGGTGCATGGCCGAAAGAAGTACGCGCCCAAGTCGTCGACCGGCTCTACCTGGCGTTGACCAAGGCGCTTGGCGTCGAGGCACCGTCGCCCACATGGTGGGTGACGTTCCGCGTCATCGATGAGGGCAGCTGGGGATCGCGCGGGGGCGTCCTATCGATCCTCGATCTTCTGGCTACGGGGGTTTTCACCGCCCAACGTGCCGACGAAATCCGCAAGGCAATTACGCCCTGACGTGTTCGTCGGTTCTCAATCGCAGCAGACTGCAGGCTGACATCACATCGACCGAAGGCCCAACGACTCTGCTGAGGTTCAAGCGGCAATAACGCGCTCAGTCGTCGCACTCGGCACTTGGGGGATCAACGAGCAGCTTTTGAATCTCGCTGCGGATGCGCGGATAGCAATCGCACACGATTGCTTTCAATTTTTCCGGGTCGAGTACCGTAACCTTGCCGCGACGGTACTCGATTGCGCCCAGCGACTGAAAATCGCGCGCGACGATGCTGACGGCGTTGCGCTTGACGCCGAGCATTTCGGCCAGAAACGCCTGGGTCAGCGTCAGCCTGTCATCCTCGACCCGGTCGGCGGTCGTCAGGATCCACCGGGCATAACGCTGGCGCACTGAATGCATCGTGTTGCAGGCGACCGACTGCATCGTCATCCGCAGCAGGACGTCGCGCCAGCGCGACACCGCCGAACAGAATTCGACGCTGGTGTCGACCATGTCCTCGAAATTCACCGCGGTCGTGCGAAAGCCGTCGCCCGACATCTGCACGACCGCCATCGTGAACGCGGGATCGACATAGCCACTCGCGCTCATCCCGGCGGCGCCCTCGCGACCAATGGTCGCGACTTCGGCGGTTCCGCCTTCCTCCGTCGCGACAACCAGCGAGATCATACCCGAGGTCGGGAAATAAATATGCGTCTGCGGGGCCCCGGGTGCGAACAGGACCTGTCCCGCCGAAAGCGTGACAGGCTCGAGCACGCGCGCGAGTTTTTTGCGATCTCTGTCCGATACGCGGGCAAAGAGATGATTGCGGTCGGGAAACGCGAGCGCGGCGGCGTGTCTCTTTTGCTGTCTCATCGATCTCCTGCAGCTGAACTACGTTGGTGGCGAAAAAAAGATGTGACACAAGAATTAATCGCTGCCGTGCGGGAACCGATTCGCCACGGACCCGTTAATGCCCGGTAAGATACATAAGGGCAAATCAGGCGATGCAACGGGCCATTGTTCGACAAGCGATCATGCTCGCGCGCTTCGCGCAATCAGGATCGTTCGTCGCTTTCGACCGCCTCGACTGACATGGCCGACGATCTACGCATCCCGCTGCTCGCCGAGGAGATCGACGTTGCGAAGCACGTTTACGAGACCGGCAAGGTGCGCGTGTCGACCCGGATCACCACCGAGGAGCTGATTGCGCGCGAGACGTTGCAGCGGCACACGGCCGATGTTCAGCGCTTCGCGTTCGACATCGAACTCGCCCACGAACCGCAAGTCCGCGAGGAGAGCGGCGTCCTGATCGTGCCGGTCGTCGAAGAGCGCCTCGTCATCGAGAAGCGCCTGTTCCTTGTCGAGGAGCTCCACATCAGGCGGGAGCAGACCCTGCTCCCGGTCGAGGTTCCCGTCACGCGCCGCGTGATGCGGGCGGTCGTCGAACGCGACACGCCGAACTCACCACCAACTCAACAGCGAGGACCAGATGGCGAATAATAATGATGGCAGGGACGGCGCACCGCCGCGAGAGATCCATGTCGAAGGCAAGAAAGACACGAATTGGCTGGCATGGATCGCCCTTGCGCTCGGACTGCTCGCGTTGCTGTTCGCGCTGAGCCGCTGCAACCGCGACGAAACGGTGACGGTGACGAACACGTCAGATCGGGTTGTCGCGCCGGCACCTGCAGCGCGCGAGACAATACCCGGCACTTCGGGAATTGGCGCATATCTTGGCGGCACCGAAGCGCTTCCGCGTACCTTTGCGTTCGAAAAGCTAAACTTCGACACCGGCAAGAGTGACATTCGCCCGGTCGACAAGCCCGAACTTGATGCGATCGTCGGAACGCTCAAACAATATCCAAACGCGCGAATCCGCGTTCAGGGTTATGCCGACGCCCGTGGCAGCGACGCGGCCAATACGGCACTCGGCAAGGCGCGCGCGGACAGTGTGAAGGCCGCACTCGTTGCCGACGGGATCGATGGTGCGCGCATCGACACCGCGACGGGCGGCGAGAACGATCCCGTCGACACCAACGCGACCGCCTCGGGCCAGGCCGAGAACCGCCGCACCGAGGTCGTCGCCCTCAGCCGCTAACCCCTCACCTTCGACCACCACCCAAGGAAAGGAATGACCATGTCACGTACTGTAACAGCTTTGTTCGACACCCGCTCCGACGCAGAAGCCGGACGTGAGCGTCTGCTTGCCGCCGACATCGACACCGGCAACGTACGCATCCATGACAACGCGAGCATGTCGTCGACAACTTCGAGCGCTGCGTCCTATTCGACGACGCAGGAGCCGGGCATCTGGGGCTCGATCAAGAACGCCTTTTTGCCTGACGAGGATCGTTACACTTACGAAGAGGGCGTGCGCCGCGGCGGCTTCCTCCTGACGGCCGATGTCGACGAGGACGAGGTCGACGAGGCTGTAGCGGCGCTCGAGAACGCCAACAGCGTCGACATCGACGAGCGTTCGCAGGGCTGGCGCAGCGAAGGCTGGACGGCCCCTACTGCAGGCGCGACGCCGGCGTTTTTCGATGGGGGCGCGAACGCCACCACGGCGAACAACGCGGGCGAGGAAGTGATTCCCGTCGTCGAGGAACAGCTCGTAGTCGGCAAGCGCGAAGTAGAGCGCGGCGGTGTCCGCGTGCGTTCCTACGTCACCGAAATGCCGGTGCACGAGCAGATCCGCCTGCGCGACGAAAAGGTCAGTGTCGAGCGCCGCCCGGTCGACCGCGACCTGACCGACGTCGATCATGACGCGTTTCGTGAGCGGACGATCGAGATGACCGAGACGAACGAAGAAGCCATCGTCGGCAAGAAAGCGCGGATCGTCGAAGAAGTCCTCGTCTCCAAGACGAGCGGTGAGCGCGTCGAGGACATCAACGAAACCGTCCGTCGCACCGACGTCGATGTCGAAAACATCGGTACGTCCGGCACGAGCGGCACGTCGACGGTGCGTGACAGCGCGTACGGCGAGCCTGCGACGGGCAATACAGGTTCGACGCTGGCGGGTCTCACCAACGAGGCGATCGGTAACGTCAAGCAGGGCATCGGTGGCCTGACGGGCAACGAGAGCCTGACGCAGAGCGGTGAAGCGCAGGAGCGCCATGGTGAGGCGCAGCAGGGCACCAAGCCAGGCAGCAGCTACTAAAACCGGTAACTTCAGGGTGCGGAACAGCCTGGCTGTTCCGCACCTTGCCTGGCGCGTGTCGATCTACCGATGTCAGCCGCGAGGTTGACGCGCCCAAGCGAATTATTCTGCTTGCGTTCGCCGCCATCGCATCCAAGGTCAGCGTCATGCCGAGCAGTTCATGAAGGACGTGGCGAAGGCGGCGGCGGGGTGGATGCCTGTTGGCCAGCATGTCGCGGGCACGCGCGACGCCGCGACGGGCGAGCGTCAGGCGCAGCCCGTTCCGGTCACTCTGGCGTCGGCGGTGCGCCAGCTGTCCGGCATCGTCATGGCCGCAGCCGTGATCGCCACGCTGTACTTTGGCCAGAACGTGCTCGTCCCGATCACGCTTGCGGTAATGCTCTCCTTCATCCTGTCGCCGATGGTCAATCTGCTCCAGCGACTGCGCATCTGGCGAGCGCCCGCGGTCATCCTTACCGTTCTGGCTGCACTGGGCGCAATCGGCGCAATCGGCACGCTCATTGGGACGCAGGCTGCGTCGCTGAGCGTCAACGCACCGCAATATGCCGGGGCCATCGAAGCCAAGGTTCAGGCGTTTCAGGCCATGGCAGCAGGCAGGATCGATGCCGTCACCAAGGCACTCGGTGGCGGTCGCAAGCCCACGCGCGCGCCAGCCCGTGCGCCGGAATCGCGCACGCTGACTGCGGCAGCCGACGCCCTGACCGCGCCGCGGCGGCCCGTTCTGGTCGAGGTCGCGCCACCCAAGACGACGCCGCTGACGGTTGCCAGGACCATCCTGCAGCCGATCATCGGGCCGCTCGAAACGACGTTCATCGTCCTGATGGTCGCGGTCTTCGTGCTCCTGCAAAAGGAAGACCTGCGCGACCGGTTCATTCGCGTATTCGGTGCAAACGACCTGCACCGGACAACGATGGCGCTCGACGACGCAGGCAAGCGCCTGAGCCGTTATTTCATCGCGCAACTGGCCGTGAACACCGCGTTTGGCGTGGTGATCGGCATCGCGTTGTGGATGTTCGGCGTGCCGTCACCGGCGATGTGGGGCGTGTTGTCGGGGCTGCTGCGCTTCGTTCCCTACATCGGGCCGGTGCTGGCTGCGGTCGCGCCGGTCGCATTGGGTGCCGCGATCGATCCGGGCTGGTCGACCGCGATCCTGATCGCGCTGACGTTCGTCGTGATCGAATCGATCATCGGCTATGTCGTCGAACCGCTACTCTACGGTCATTCGACCGGGCTCTCCCCGGTTTCGGTCATTGTCTCGGCGATCTTCTGGACGTTTCTGTGGGGACCCGTTGGCCTCGTCATGTCGACGCCGCTCACGTTGTGCTTCGTGGTGCTGGGAAGGCATGTGAAGGCACTGGAATTTTTCGACGTCGTGCTTGGCGACCGCCCCGCGCTGACGCCGGTCGAGGGCTTTTACCAGCGCATCCTTGCCGGAAACCCCGACGAGGCGCTCGCGCAGGCCGAGACGATGCTCGCCGACAACTCGCTGCTCGATTATTACGCCGATGTCGTCCTTGGCGCTCTGCGCCTTGCGGCCCTCGACGAAGCGAAGGGCACGATCGACAGGGCTCAAATCGACCGCATGAACGAGACGATGAGGGCGGTCCTCGATGACCTCGACCACCACGACGCGGCCGACATGAATAGTGAGCAGCCTCCGATCACGATCGCTTGCATCACGGGGAGCGGTTCGTTCGACGAAAGCGTATCGACGATGCTCGGGCAGATTCTGACCCGTCGGGGTTACGCCGTGCGGGTGATCAGGCATCAGGCTGCGGCCCGGGGCGCGATCGCAGACCTCGATCTGACCGGCGTCGATATCATCGCGCTGACGTATCTCGAGCTTGCCGGCTCGCCCGCGCAGTTGCGGTTCCTGGTCCGGCGGCTACGGCAGAAATCTCCGTCGGCGCGTCTTGTCGTCGGGCTGTGGGCTCAAGGAGAAGCCGCGCTCGGCGATGTCTCGACGCAGAATGCGCTGGGTGCGGATGCCTATGTGAGCTCGCTGGGAGAGGCGTGCGCGGCCGTCGAGGAAACTGGCCGAGACATGATGGAGCCGGCCGCGGCATCAAGATGATCTAAGCAATTGCTTGTGCGGCATCGAGCGCCCGACGCGGGTGGGCGCCATTCTTCGACTCTATGGCGCCCCAGCGATCGTATTATGTACCAAGAAACAGTTCCGCAGCAGCCTCGATGATCGCCTGGGTATCGAGGCGATAGGTGCGCTGAAGGTCGGGGAGGTCGCCGGTCTGGCCGAAGCGGTCGACGCCCAGCGGGCTGACGCGCTGGCCGCGCACGGCGCCGAGCCACGACAGCGCGGCGGGCGATCCGTCGAGGATCGTCACCAGCCCCGCGCTGCGCGACAGCGGCGCGAGCAGGGTCTCGACATAGGACGGCGCGGGCGGCGTGCCGGTCCAGCGCGCCGCGCGGCGCGCCGACCAGCCACGATGGAGCAGGTCGGGCGAGGTGACGTTGAGCAGCCCGAGCCCCGGCAGGTCATCGGCAAGCTGGTCGAACGCGCTCAGTGCCTCGGGCGCGACCGCGCCGCTCAACACGATCGCGGCTTCCGCGCCCGGCGCGGGCTTTCTCAGCCAGTATCCGCCTTTCAGCGCACCCGCGCGCCAGTCCTCGTCGGCGCGTTCGACCTGCGCGATGCTGCGCGTCGTCAGCCGCAGGTAGACCGATTCGCCGTCATCGGCCTGGATATGACCGAATGCGTGCTGCATGACAGCCGCCAGTTCGTCGGCGAACGCGGGTTCGTATGCGGTCAGCCCCGGCTGCCCCATCCCGATCAGCGGCGTGTTGATCGACTGGTGCGCACCGCCCTCTCCCGCCAGCGTCAGCCCCGACGGCGTGCCGATCAGCAGGAAGCGGGCGTCCTGATAACAGGCATAGTTGAGCGCATCGAGCCCGCGCGCGATGAACGGATCATAGACCGTGCCGACGGGGATCAGCCGTGTCCCGAAATGCGCCGCAGCGAGGCCGAGCGACGACAGCATCAGGAAGAAATTATTCTCGGCGATGCCGAGCTCGATATGCTGCCCCGCTGCGTGCCCCGCCCATTTCTGTGCGCTTGGAATTCTGGCCTTGCTGAACACGTCGGCGAGCTCGCTGCGACGGAATAGCCCGCGCTGGTTGACGAATGCGCCCAGATTGGTCGTCTGCGTCACGTCGGGGGCGGTGGTGACGATGCGGTCGGCGAGCGGCGCGCCCGATTTGGCGAGATCGAGCAGGATGCGCCCGAAGGCCGCCTGCGTCGATTGCTCGGCCCCGTCGGGGGTCGGTATTTCGGGCACGGCAAGCGCGGGCGCCTTGGGCTCGGGCGCCTTATGTGCCAGCGCGCTGTCGGCGATGAACGCGCGCAGGTCGGCGGCGGCATTGTCGCCCAGCCCGCCGAACGGCTCCCATTCGTGCCCCTCCGCAATGCCCAGACTGTCGCGCAGCGCCGCGATCTGCGGGGGGTTCATCATCCCCGAATGATTGTCCTTGTGCCCTGCGAGCGGCAGTCCGAACCCCTTGACGGTATAGGCGATGAACAGCGTCGGCAGCGCGTCCTGCGCGCCGTCGAACGCCCCGATCAGGCTCTCGACGCAATGCCCGCCCAAATTGGTCATCAGGTCGGCGAGCGCGGCGTCGTCATGCCGGTCAAGCAGCGCGGCAACGTTGGGCTTGGCACCGATATCGGCGAGCAGACGCGCGCGCCACGCCGCCCCGCCCTGATAGGTCAGCACCGCGAAATCGACATTGGGACAGGTGTCGATCCATTCCTGCAGGCTGGCACCGCCGGGCAGCGCGAACGCAGCCTTTTGCCGCTTGCCGTATTTGAGCGTGACGACGCGCCAGCCGCAGGTCTCGAAAATATCGTCGAACCGGCGGAACATGCGTTCGGCGGTCGTGTGATCGAGGCTCTGGCGGTTGTAGTCGACCACCCACCAGCAGTTGCGGATATCGTGCTTGTAGCCTTCGATCAGGCATTCGTAGATATTGCCTTCGTCGAGCTCGGCATCGCCCATCAGGGCGATCATGCGACCCGCGTCGGCCTCGGCAACCGCGCCATGCGCGATCAGATAGTCCTGCACCAGGCTGGTGAAGGCGGTCGAAGCCACCCCGAGCCCGACGCTGCCGGTCGAAAAATCGATCGGGATATGGTCCTTCGTCCGGCTGGGGTAGCTTTGCGCCCCGCCGAGCCCGCGAAAGCGTTGCAACTGATCGAGCGACTGGCTGCCGAGCAGATAATGGATCGCGTGGAGCACGGGCCCGGCGTGCGGCTTGACCGCGACCTTGTCCTGCGGGCGCAGCGCGTGGAAATACAGCGCGGCCATGATCGCCGTCATCGACGCGCACGAGGCCTGATGCCCGCCGACTTTCAGCCCGTCGCGCTTGGGGCGCAGAGCATTAGCGTTGTGGATCGTCCACGCCGACAGCCAGCGCAATCGCGTGTCGAGCGCCTCGAGCGCGGCAATCGTATCGACGCGGGGGCGAGCGGTCGTTGCTTGGGTCATATGAGTCTCCGGGACTGCTCCTATAGACGTCGCATCACGTTGCGAGATAGCGCCCGGTTGGAACCGATGCATTCCCGGTATCGCCGCGCATGGGCTTGCGTCTTGCCGCCCCGCTCGCGAAATCTGAACAGGGGCCGCACCTTGGAGAAATCATATGGCACTCGAATTCGGGTTGGTTTCCGGGCGCGCGCGACTGACGGGAGCAGACCCTGCTGCGCCGCTGATCGTCGCGGTCCACGGCGGCACCTATGATGCCGCGTATTTCGACGTGCCTGGTCATTCGTTGCTCGACCGAGCCGAGGCCGAGCGCCTGCCCATCGTCGCGATCGACCGCCCCGGCTATGGCAAAACGCCGTTGCTGGCCAGCGATGCCATGACGCTGCGCGGGCAGGGTCGGTTCCTCGTCGAGACGCTTGGCGCGCTTTGGCAGCTGCACGGGGCGGGACGCCCGGGCATGGTTGTGATCGCGCATTCGATCGGTGCCGCGATCACGCTGTTCGCGGCGGGAAACGCCTGCGACCCGACGCTGCTCGGCGTCGCAGTATCGGGCGTCGGCATGCGCACGCCGCCCGAGCACAAGGATATGTGGCAGGCCTTTCCTCAACAGGACCTCGTCGGTCTGCCCGACGAAGTGAAGGACGGCGTGATGTTCGGGCCGCAGGGAAGTTTCGACCCCGGCGCACCGGCCGCGGCACGCGTCGCCAACCGCACCGTGCCGCGCGTCGAGATCGTCGACATCGTCACCAGCTGGACGGGCGATGCGCCCGATGTCCTCGCGCGTGTCGGCGTGCCGGTTCATTATCGGCAGGGCGAGTTCGACCGGCTGTGGATTACCGGCGAGGATGAAGTGCGCGCATTCGAAGCGGCACTCTCGCAGGCTCCCCGCGTCGATGCCGCAATGATGCCGGGGATGGGGCATTGCCTCGACTTCCACAACGTGGGCGATGCATTCCAGAGCGAACAGCTCGCCTTTGCGCGGACGTGTGCGCGCTGATTCAACCTGCAGGTCGGGCGTGCAGACCGCCTTCGTTACCCGGCTGACCATCCGGAATGAGGGTGTAGAAGCCCGCTATCCGTAGGCGGACCCTGACCGGTCTTGCCGACTGGTTCTGGAAATACCAGCCGTGAACGCCGTCGAAGGGTGCGGTCAGGACGCCATTGTCTGAAATGCCGGTCGCCTTGCGGTAATAGGCGACGGTCATCGCCTTGCCTTGTGCGACGGTATGGCCATGAAACTCGGTGTAGAATTCCTGGCGGTCGGGAAGGCCGGTCACCTGCCACGAATAGATGAAGCTCGCTCCCTTCGCGAGCCAAACCTTGTATTCGACCTGCTCGCTGCCGTCCTGACGGTCGCTGTCGTTCAGGTCGATGTCGAGGACGTCGCTGCGAAAAGCTGTCGCGTAGCTTTGCTGCGCGGGTGCCTGACCGCCCGACGATGCGCTAATGACCTTCTCTTCCGGTGCCCAAAGCGCCGCGATGCCGGTGAGCTTGCCGAGCCCGGTCGGGTCGCGGTTGTACTCGGCGGGAAGGACTGCGGCGAACAGGATCGCGAGCGCCGCAACGATCGCGGAGCCGACCACCATCAGCGTTTGGCGACGCGACGGCGCACGGCGGTTTCGGCTTCGGCAGCGGGCATCATGATGCGGTTCCCCAGAAATAACCGCCGAGCTGCGCGCCCATCAGTACAAGCCCGGCAGTCAGGATCGCGCCATTGGCGGCAATGGCGGTCGGATCGAACCAGCGCGTCCGGCGCCATGCGAGCATCAGCGCCAGCACGACCGACAGCGCGATCACCTGGCCCAATTCGACGCCGACGTTGAACGCGAGCAGATTGGCAACCAGCCCGTCGCGGTTGAGATGCAACTGCCCGAGCTTGGTCGCGAGGCCGAGCCCGTGGACGAGGCCGAACCCGAGCACCATGGCGCGCGGGTTCGGGCGATAGCCGAACAACGTGTCGAACCCGCCGATGTTGTCGAACGCCTTGTACGCGACCGACAGCCCGATGACGGCATCGACCAGATAGCCGTCCAGTCCGAAGCCCAGCAACACCCCCGACAGCAAGGTGATGCTATGGCCGAGCGAAAACAGCGAGACGTAGAGCACGACGTCGCGGAAGCGGCGCAAGAAGAAGACCACGCCCAGCAGGAACAGCAGATGGTCGTAGCCGGTGACCATATGCTTGGCCCCCAGATACAGGAACGGCCCGATTGCCGGGCCCTGCGTTGCCGCGACGAACGCCGCGTCGCGCCCGCCGATCGCATGCGCGCTGGCTTGCGCCCATGGTGTCAGCATCGCCGTCACGACCAGCGCGAACATCACGGGCGACACGAGGCGTGCTGCTTTGGCGGACTTCACGCGCGTATGGATTTCAAAAGTGCCTCCTTCGCGTCCGCGACGAACTGTTCGAAGCGCTTGGGCGGTCTGCCCAGCAGCCAGGTCAGGACGTTGGCATTCCCCACGAAATCGTGGCTGCTGTAGCGCGCGGTGAGCGACCGGCTGACGCTGACTTCATGCGGCATGGTCGCCGGATCGCGGTCGCCGAACAGGCCCTGCAGATAGGCCTCTGCGCCGATCTGTTCGACGCGGACCGGTTTGCCGAATATTCCGGCGATGATGGCAGCCATCTCGTTCGCGGTATAGCAGCCCGGTGCGGCAAGTTCGTAGGTCGCCGCGGCATGCCGTTCGCTGTCGTTCAGCACCATCGCCGCGACCTCGGTCACGTCGTCGATATCGACCAGCGACTGCTGTCGGTCCAGCGCCCACCCCGCCCGCAGTACGCCGGTTTCGAAAATGCGGTCGAAGCGGCGCGGGGCCATGTAGATCGTCGGCTGCAGGATCGTGAATTCCAGATGCGAGGAAAGCAGATGCTCCTCGATATCGCGCTTGATGCGGTGCTGAACGAGGTCGGAAACGATTGCGTGCAGGACCGAGCTGAACACGAAATGCTTGACCCCCGCCGCGCGTGCCGCGTCGATCCACGCAAAGCCGAGCTCGCGTTCGCGCGGGTGAATGCCTGGGCAGACGTGATAGACTTGTTCGACCCCGCGCAGCGCACGCGCGATCAGCTCCGGGTCGGCGATGTCGCCCACGACCACATCGGCCACACCCGCCGCGCGCAATGTGTCCGCCGAGCGTTCGGACCGCACGCAGCCGCGCACCGCGAGCCCGGCCTTGACCAGCTTGGGGACGAGCAGGCCGCCCTGTTGTCCGTTGGCTGCGTTGACGAGGATCACGGTAGCGCAAGCCGAACGCGCGCCTCGATGGCATCGAGTGCGGCACGATCGAGATAGCGGCCGGCTCGTATAACCCCGACGACCGTATGGAGCGCCGCAACGCTCTTCGTCGGGTCGGCACTGAGCAGCACGAGGTCGGCGTTGCGACCGGACTCGACGCTGCCCATTGTTGCCTCGCGCTTAAGGAAACGTGCCGGATCGAGCGTCGCCATCTGCAGTATCCGCAGCGGTGCGACACCCGCGCGCGCCAGCAGGTCGAACTCGTGATGAAGCGCGTTCGGCTCGACCCATTGGCCGCCGAAGAGCGCCTGCACTAGGTGGGTAGTCTCGCCAGTGCCGGGAGTTCGTGTGACCGATTTCCAGACCGAAAAGCAGATCGTGCGCACCTACCACGCCGACCTTGCCAAGGCGTCGCCCGAAACCGTCGGCGACGTGCTGGCGCGGCACGTGTCGCCCGACTGGCACTGGCGCGGGATGCACCCGTTTCACGAACAGCACGGGCCGCAAGCCGTTGCAGAGGTGTTCTGGCAGCCGTTCCTGACAGCGATGACTCGCGTCCAGCGCCGTGCCGACATCTTTATGGCCGGGCTAAACGAGATCGACGGGTTCGAGGGGCGTTGGGTGGTGCAGATGGGGCACCTGATGGCACTGTTCGATCGGCCATGGCTCGGCATCCTGCCGACCGGCAAGATAGTGATGCTCCGCTTCGTCGAGTTCAACCGGGTGCTGGACGGCCGCATCGCCGAGACCGCGATGTTCATCGATATCGTCCACCTGATGATGCAGGCCGAGCAGAACCATTTGCCGCCGCAGACCGGTGCGATGCTCGTGCAGCCGGGGCCGATGACCCACGAAGGGCTGATGTACGAGGTGCAGGATCCGGCCAAGGGCGTGCGCAGTCTCGCCGCGATCAACGCGCTCCTCGGCAATCCGAAGTCGAAGGACTTGGGGATTACCGAGGCCGAGCGGCTGCAGCGGGTGTGGCACGACGACATGATCTGGTGGGGGCCGGGCGGGATCGGCGCGTCGTACACGATCCCGCGCTATTTGAAGCAGCACAGCGAGCCGTTCAGCGACGGCCTCGATACCGGCTACAAATTTAACGGCCATCTGTGCCGTATGGCCGAGGGTGATTTTGGTGGCTTCTTCGGTTGGGCGAATCTGACGCTGTTCAACTCGGGCGGCTATCTGGGTATGACCAGGGGGCCGGGGCCAACCGAAATGCGTGTCGTCGATCTCTATCGCGTTCTGGACGGCAAGCTTGCGGAAAATTGGATCTTCATTGACATCCTCCATTATCTCGCCGTGCAGGGACTCGACGTACTCGGCCGCATGTCGCGCATTCGCGAATTCCAGCCGGGCGCTTGAGCGGCGATGCAGCAGTTGTTCGCCTCTGCGCTGGCGGTGCCCGAAAGCGGCATTCGTGCGATTACCGACGTTGTGATCGGCATCCCCGGCTACTACTGATGGCTGCAGTTTGAGGATGTCCGGAGTGCTGCCCTTTACCCTGCCCGAACGTCCGCCGGTGACGCGCATCCGCCAGCGCGAAACGATCGAGCCAGGCGAGCGCACGCAGCCGATGGCGGGCTACGACGACCAGTATACCGATATCGTCGATTACATCGTGCGGATTACTGACGAGATCTGGATCGACCGAGCAGTCGGGCGGATCTACGAAACCTATGACGCGCATTGCAGCATTTATTCGTCGTACGGCGTCGTGCGATCAGTCGAGGAAGTCGTCACGGCGACGATCGGCGCGCTCAACAGCTTCCCCGACGAGGAAACGCAGCATCTGAATGTCGCGTGGCGCGGCGACGAGGTGAGCGGCTTCTACACCTCGCACCTCGGGCAGACCGCGGCAACCAATCTGGGTGCGACGACCTTCGCCCCAGCCACAGGCCTGCGCGTGTCGTCGCGGTTCTGTGCTGACTGCGTCAGCCGCGGCAACCGCATCCACACCGAATGGCTGGTGCGCGACAACGGCGCGGTGGTGCGTCAGCTTGGCCTCGACCTGCACGACACAGCGCGGCTGGTCGCCGAGGCGCCGGTGATCGACCTGCCGGTCGTGTCGGTGCCGCCGCGGATGGACGGGCAGTCGCCGCGCGCGTGGTATGATATGCCGAACGACACGCCCGAGGGCTGGGCGGCGCATCATTTCGGCCAGATTTGGAACGCTCGGCGCTTCGAACATGTGCCGTTCCATTATGCCAGCGACGCGGTGGCGCACTGGCCGGGCGGGTACATTGCGCAAGGGCCGCGCGCGATCGGCGCGCTGATCATCGCGCTGCTCGCGAGCCTGCCCGACGCCACGCTGCGCGTCGAATTCGTCGGCTGGTCGGAGGAGACCGACGGCGTCATCCTGGCGGCGCGCTGGCTGATGGAGGGAACGACGCGCCCCGGCGGCTTGCTCGGCGAGGTGCCGGGGGGCAAGCCGGTATTCGTGATGGGCAACACGCATTTCCGCTTCGGTGGCGGCTATGTGGTCGAGGAGTGGACGGTGTTCGACGAGGTCGGCGTGCTGGCACAGGCGTACCGCGCGTGATGCGCTGGGACGATATGCCGCAGGTGCGCTCGCCGGTCGGACGGCCGCTCGCCGAGGTGCTCCGCGAGGGCCCGCCGCGTCATGTCCTGCCCGGCTACGATCCGTCTATCGCGATTTCGTCGATTACATCACGCGCTGCACGCACAGCATCTGGGAGGAAAAGAACATCTGGCTGCCGTTCACGCTATTGCGGAGACATCGTCATGCACACGCTGGCGGGGCCAGGCGTCGGTGCGCAAAGCGTCGTGCGGGGCACCATTGGCGCGCTCGGCATGTCGAGCGACCGGCAGGTGATCGGTGCCCGCCTCTGGCAAGAGCGGCTGCGCGAAATGCCGACCGTACCTTTGTGTGACCGTGCCCGCTCTTCAGCGACCATAGCCGTGACAAAAGGCCGCACCCATCCGAACGGTCTCTCCGTGACTTCAAATCGCGCGAGCCAGATGATCGCGAGCTAATATCAGGCCTATTCGACCTGACAGTGCCCGAGTGGCGGATAATAGCGATCGTTGCGGACAGAGGCCCGCTTCCCAGCAAGAAATCTGCCAGATCACTCACATGGAAAAAGTGCCAATCAGTCGCGCCGCAATAACGCTCGTAAATCGGACCGTTCTGGAGCGGAATGCCAATCCGCAAGATAAACGATCGCATCTTGTGGCGCTCACGCAGGCTGGTCACGATCTGTATGCAGCCGTTGAACCCCGGGCATTGAAGATGGAAACTCAGATATTTTCTGCCCTGTCTGACGCTGATCGCACAACTCTCCGCGAGATCCTTTCGCGTATCGATACAGGGATCGACGGCATCGCTGTACGTTATGCGAGCGAAAATCTGGGCAATGTGTCCTTGACTTATCAGCCTTGGTCAGAATTCAGTCGGGAATGGTTTTTCCCGGGTTCGCAATGTTCAGGGGATCGAGCGCAGTCTTGATGCGCCGCATCACGTCGAGTGCGCCGGAATCGTGCTCTTCGACCATCAGATCGCGCTTGTGCAAACCGACGCCGTGTTCGCCGCTCATTGTGCCGCCGTTGCCGATCGCAATCCGTGCGACCGTGTCGGACAGCGCCGATGCCCGCGCGCGCATGGCCATATCAGTCGGATCGTAAAGCACGAGCATGTGAAAATTGCCGTCGCCGACATGGCCGGTGATCGGCGCGGTCAGCCCCGCGTTGCGCGCCGCAGCCGAAGCTTCGGCGATGGTGGCGGGCAGTGCGGAGATCGGCACGCAGGCATCGGTGGCGAAGCTTTCGTGCCCTGCGAGCAGGCCGCGTGCCGCCCAATAGGCATTGTGGCGCGCGGTCCACAACGCGGTACGCTCTTCCTGCGCAGCCGCCCAGCGTAGCGTGCCGCCGCCGAAAGTATCGGTCACCCCACGCACATGTTCGATTTGATCGGCAACTGCATTGTCGGAGCCATGAAATTCAAGAAACAACGTTGGGGCTTCCGCAAACCCCTCGAGCTTCGAATAAGCAATGCAGGCGCGCATCTGCAACGCGTCGAGCAATTCGATCCGGGCGAGGGGGATGCCCATCTGGAGAATAAGCGTCACCGCCTCGACCGCGCCTTCGAGCGTATCGAAGGGGCAAACAGCAGCAGCGATTTTTTCAGGGATGCCGAACAAGCGCAGCTGAAGCTCGGTAATGATGCCGAGCGTCCCCTCGCTACCGACGTACAGTCGCGTCAGGTCATAACCCGTCGATGACTTGCGCGCTCGCCCACCGGTGCGGATGATGGCCCCTTGCGGCGTGACGACGGTCAGCCCGAGCGTCACCTCGCGCATCGTCCCGTAACGCACTGCGTTGGTGCCCGACGCGCGCGTCGCGGCCATGCCACCGAGCGAGGCGTTGGCACCGGGATCGAGCGGGAAGAACAGCCCTTCGTTGCGGATGTGATGGTTCAACGCTTCACGCGTGACACCTGCCTGGACGCGGCAGTCGAGATCGGCCGCATTGACCGACAGGATCGAATCCATGCGCGACACATCGACGCTGATGCTGCCGGGGTTGGCATGAAGCTGCCCTTCGAGCGAGGTTCCCGTACCGAAGGGGATGACAGGAGTGCGATGGTTGGCGCAGATGCCAAAGATTGCCGCCACGTCTTCGCTACTGTGCGCGAAGACCACGGCGTCGGGGAGCCCGCCCTCGCGAAAGCCTTCGCCGCCACCGTGTTGCGCGCGGACGGTCTCGTTCGTCGTGAACGCATCGCCGAAGCGCGCAGCCAGCGCTGCATGGGCTGTCACGTCGGTACCGCTTCCGCCGAATAGGCCCGCGGATCGAGCTTTTTCAAGACGCTGTCGATCCCGCCGCGATTAAACCCCTTGAAACCATTGTTGCGCTCGATGTTTTCGAGGTGCGTGACGATCGATCCGTCCATGCGCAACCGCTCGGCTTCGACGGCATCGATGTGGCCGGCGGCTTCGAGCGCGTCGACCCGCGCGGGATCGACGGCGTCCCAGTCGCCCAGGGTCAGTTCCTGATAAAGATGCGGCATGTCGGAAAACGGTGCCATCATCCGGACCCCGTGATCGTGCAGTTGCGCTCGCAAGACGCGCTGGTCGTAAAGGCAAGCGACGTGGTTGAGCCCGGCCTCAAGGATCGATTCGCCGAGCAGTTCCGACAACAGGCCCGCTCGGCGATGACGCGAGAGGTCGGGCAGTTCGATATGCGCGAAATCGATCGCGAGCTCTTCGGGCGCAAGATCGACGTCGGCAAAGATCGTCGAGCGGATGACCGGCTGCCACAGCACCTGACTGCCCCATCCCGCGAGTTCGCCCGCGTAAAGCATTTCGCGTAGCTGATAGCCGAGTTTCTCGAGGATTCGGACCGTGTGACGGAAGTGACGTCGCGAGCCATCGTAAGTGTGGTGGTCGATATTGGCATAGCCGATGCCGACGGCGTCCTGCCGCGCCTTTTGCAGGCGCCCCGCGGCGCAGCGACGCATCCAATAGTCGCGTTCGGCGCGCAGCCACAGGTCGCACGCCCAGTGCGGACCGATGTCGGCGACTGCCGCATCGACGAGCGCTTCGGTATGGATCAGTCCGCCCTCGACGGTGTCGAACTGCCGACGGCGCGCGCGAAACGCGCCGTAATGCAGTCGCGCCGCGCGGATCGCCGCAACATCGGTAAGCGGCACGTCGAACCCGGCATGCCCGTTGCGTTCGACGGCCCCGACGTCGAGGGTGCCCGAAAGCGTCGAAATGCGACGCAGCGGGCCATGCGCCACGCCTTCGACCGCGCTGTCGATGCCATAGCTGGCAGCAAACGCCTCGACCGATTCCACGCGCAACCAAATGCCGTCGCGCGGCCCGGCAACGAGCGGGGGAAACAGCCCGTCCTCGTTGCGCCAGACCCCCTTGCCCTCAGGGCTCCAGCCCGCGCTTTCGAAACGCGTCCGCTGGGCGGCATCGGCAACCGCGATGTGATCGATCACGTCGCGCAGCTTTACCCCGGCTTCGGCGTAAAGACGCAATTTGATCGTTGCCAGCAGCGGCGATGCCGCGACGGCGGCGTCGAGCAAGTCGGACAACACGGTCTCGGCGGCGGGCAGTTCGCGCCACTCGATGTCCTTATACGCCAGATGCGAATTCATGCGATTGCTCCTAGCCCTGGCGGTCGTCGATCAGCGGTCCCAGCCATCAAGGCCTAGGGAACACAATTCCGACGAGCGGCATAATTAGCATGCATGAAGGAATGAATTTCACGCCCATCCCGGTGCCGCCGCTTGTCGCGTTCCCCAAGATGCTTTAGGTCTATAACAATTGGGTGGCGGAGTTCGTTCGATGCGGATTGCATGTCTAGGTGGTGGGCCGGCGGGGCTCTATTTTGCAATCGCGATGAAGCTTGCCGATCCTGCGCACGAGATCGAGGTCTTCGAACGCAACAAGGCGGGCGACACCTTTGGCTGGGGCGTGGTTTTTTCGGACCAGACGCTGGGCAATTTGCGGGCTAGCGACCCGGTAAGCGCCGCCACCATCATCGATGAATTCGCGCATTGGGACGACATCGATGTCCGCATCGGTGGAGAATCGATCCGTTCGTCGGGTCATGGGTTTATCGGCATCGGCCGCAAACGGCTGTTGCAAATCCTGCAAGATCGGGCGCGCGAGCTCGAGGTCGTCCTGCATTTCGAAACCGAATTTTCGGCCGACCTGGCCGATTATCCCGCCTATGATCTTGTAATCGCCGCTGACGGGGTCAATTCGAAATGGCGCGACGCCTATGCCGATCATTTCGGGGTCGATATTCAGGTGCGTTCGAACAAGTTCGTCTGGCTCGGCACGACCAAGATATTCGATGCGTTCACCTTCGCGTTCGAACAACTGCCCGAGGGCTGGGTCTGGGCACATGCCTATCGCTTCGAGGACGGCCTGAGTACCTTCATTGTCGAATGTTCGCCCGAAACGCACGCGGCGCTCGAACTCGACGCAATGAGCCAGGAAGAGACATGCCGCTGGGCCGAGCGGGTGTTCGCTTCGTCGCTCGACGAACATCGGCTGATGTCGAATGCGGCGCACCTCCGTGGATCGGCGGCCTGGCTAAATTTCCGTCGCGTGCTGTGCGAACGCTGGTCGTACGACAAGCTCATCCTGCTCGGCGACGCCGCGCACACCGCGCATTTCTCGATCGGCTCGGGCACGAAACTGGCGCTCGAGGATGCGATCAAGCTGAGCGAAGTGCTGAACCGTCCAGGCCTGTCGCGGGCGGCGGCGCTTGAGGAATATCAGGCCGAGCGCACCGTCGAGGTGCTCAAGATCCAGAACAGCGCGCGCAATTCGACCGAATGGTTCGAAACCCTCGATCGCTATCTCGATTTCGCGCCCGTTCAGTTCGCCTACTCGCTGCTGACGCGTAGCCAGCGGATCAGCCACGAAAACTTGCGGCAACGCGATCCGCAATGGCTCGGCAGCGTCGAACGCTGGTTTCAATCGACGGCAAGCGGGGTCGCCACCCAAACGCTCACCAACAGCGCCGCACCGCCGGTATTCGCGCCCTATGCGTTGCGCGACATGACGCTCGCCAACCGGATCGTCGTCTCACCGATGGCGACCTATATGGCCAAAGACGGCATCCCCGACGACTTTCACCTCGTCCATTATGGCGCGCGCGCACAGGGCGGCGCGGGCCTCGTGTTTACCGAGATGACCTGTGTTGCCCCCGATGCCCGGATCACGCCGGGATGTCCGGGACTGTGGAACGACGCGCAGGGCATCGTTTGGAAGCGGATTGTCGATTTCGTTCATACGAACAGCAAGGCGAAAATGTGCCTGCAGCTGGGCCATGCCGGGGCGAAGGGTTCGACCAATATCGGCTGGGAAGGCATGGACGCGCCTCTAGCCCACGGAAACTGGCCGCTGATCGCGCCGTCCGATGTTGCCTGGTCGGGCGCCAACCAGCCGCCGGCACCGATGACGCGCGCCGATATGGACCGCGTGCGCGACGAATTCGTGAGCGCGACCCGCCGGGCGGTCGCCGCGGGATTCGACATGGTCGAACTGCACTGTGCACATGGTTATCTGCTCAGCGCCTTCATCACGCCACTGCAGAACCAGCGCACCGACGAATATGGCGGCACGCTCGAAAACCGCCTGCGTTTCCCGCTCGAGGTGTTTACGGCGATGCGCGAAGTGTGGCCGCTTGACCGGCCGATGTCGGTACGCATTTCGGCGAGCGACTGGACGGGTGCCGAGGGGGTGACGCCCGACGAGGCGGTCGAGATCGGTCGGGCCTTTGCGCAGGCCGGTGCCGACCTGATCGACGTGTCGGCAGGGCAGACCTCGACACGGGCGAAGCCGGTTTACGGACGGATGTTCCAGACACCGTTTTCCGACAAGATCAGGAACGAAGCGAAGCTGTCGACGATGGCAGTCGGCAACATCACCGATGCGGATCAAGCGAATTCGATCCTTGCCGCCGGTCGCGCCGATCTCGTGGCGCTGGCACGGCCGCATCTGGTCGACCCCAGCTGGACACTGCGCGCAGCAGCCGCGGCTCAGCACCGCGGCACCTTCGTCCCGCCACCCTATGAGGCCGGGATGGCGCAGCTGGTGCGCACGCTCGAGCGCGAGCGCGAACAGGCGGAGTTGCTGCGCGCATGAGCCATGGCAGCGTTCATGCCGTTGTTACCGGTGGCGGGACGGGGATCGGCGCGGCTATTGCGCATGCCCTCGCCGACGAAGGCGCGCGCGTCACGGTCATCGGCAGGCGGATGGGGCCGCTCGAGACCGTCGCCCATGCGATTGGTGGCCTGCCCTTGTGCGCCGATGCCGCCGACCGCGCTGCCCTTGATGCTGCATTGGCGACGGCGCGTGCGCACTTCGGTCCGGTGGCAATTGCGGTCGCTAATGCCGGACAGGCGCTGACCGCCCCGTTCGACCGTATTCGTCAGGATCAATGGCGCGCGATGTTCGTCGCCAATGTCGAGACCAGCTTCAACCTGGCGCAGGCAACGCTCGGCGACCTGCGCGCCGCACCCGCCGGTCGCTTCGTCGCGATCGCCAGTACGGCGGCGCTGACCGGCTATGCCTATGCCAGCGCCTATGCCGCCGCCAAACATGCCGTTGTCGGCATGGTTCGGAGCCTGGCGCGCGAAGTCGCGCGAACGCCGCTCACGGTCAATGCGGTCTGCCCCGGCTTTACCGATACGCCGATTGCCGACGAAGCCATTGCGAATATCGCGGCGAAGACCGGCCGCAGCAGCGAACAGGCGCTTGCCGAACTTACCGCGTTCAATCCTCAACGACGACTTGTCGAGCCTGCCGAAGTCGCAGCGACCGTGGCATGGCTGTGTCGCCCCGAAAGTGGCAGCATCACCGGGCAAGCAATCTCGGTTAGCGGCGGGGAAACGATGTGACGCAGACCGCCTTGCTCGAAAAGCATGACGGCGCGCTCGACGGTGCCATGGGCGTCCGTGTCTGGCTGCGGCTGTTGTCGGCGACGATGGTCGTCGAAAAGCGTGTCCGCCGCCGCTTTGCCGATCGTTTCGAAACGACGTTGCCGCGGTTCGACATTCTCGCCGCGCTCGATCGTCAGTCCGGTGGAATGACGATGAGCGAACTCAGCCGGACGCTGCTGGTTTCGAACGGCAATGTGACTGCGCTTGTACAGACACTGGCGAGCGAGGGTCTTTTGAAAGTCGTGCAGTCGGCGACCGACCGGCGGGTATCGAGCGTCGTCCTGACACCTGCCGGCGCTGTACGCTTCACCGAAATGGCGGCAGCGCATCGCGATTGGATCGAGGCTATGTTCGCCGGACTGACGGCGCGCGAAAAGACCGCGTTGTTCGACCTGCTCGGCGCGCTGAAGACATCGATCGCCGACGAGGAGCAGCCATGATCGACACCCAGAATTACACGCCTGCACATTTTCGCTGGGCCTTCGATTCCGGTGTCGCGACGATTATGCTCGATCGCCCGGCGCTGAAAAATCCGCTGACTTTCGAAAGCTATGCCGAGCTGCGCGATCTGTTCCGCGATCTCGTTTATACCCCGCAGGTCAAGGCCGTCGTCGTGACGGGGGCGGGTGGTAATTTCTGTTCGGGCGGGGACGTTCACGAGATCATCGGGCCGCTGACCAAAATGGCGATGCCCGAATTGCTCGCCTTCACGCGCATGACCGGCGATTTGGTCAAAGCGATGCGCGCCTGCCCGCAGCCAGTCATCGCCGCGATCGACGGCATTTGCGTGGGCGCAGGCGCCATTATCGCCATGGCGAGCGACCTGCGCCTCGGCACGCTCCGCGCCAAATGCGCTTTCCTGTTCACGCGTGTGGGGCTTGCCGGCTGCGACATGGGAGCGTGTGCCATCCTGCCGCGCCTCATCGGACAGGGGCGGGCGGCCGAACTGCTCTATACAGGGCGGATCATGACCGCCGAAGAGGGCGAGCGCTGGGGCTTTTACAACCAGCTCGTCGAGGGCGACGTAGTCACCGCGGCAGGCGCGCTTGCTGCCATGCTCGCCAAGGGGCCGACCTTTGCACACGGCATCACGAAGACGCAATTGAACACCGAATGGGCGGTCAGCCTCGACGTCGCGATCGAGATGGAAGCGCAGGCGCAGGCGATTTGCATGCAGACAAACGATTTTCGGCGCGCGTTCGACGCCTTTGCGGCCAAGGCAACGCCAAGCTTCGAGGGTAATTGATGAGCGATATGTCGTTCCTGGATTGGCCATTTTTCGACGACCACCACTGCACGCTCGCGCGCGACCTCGATGCGTGGTGCGTGGCCGAGAAACTTGCCGACGCGCACGGACATGATCTCGACGCGGAATGCCGCGCGCTTGTCGCTCGCCTCGGCGAAGGCGGCTGGCTGCGTTATTGCGTGCCTGCCCCCTGGGGTAAGTTCGAGACGCTCGATGTCCGTTCGCTCAGCATCATTCGCGAAACGCTCGCGCGCCATAACGGGCTCGCTGATTTTGTCTTCGCGATGCAGGGGCTGGGGTCAGGCACGATCAGCCTGTTCGGCAGCGACGCGCAAAAGGCAAAATACCTGCCCGGCGTGGCAGACGGGAGCCGTATCGCCGCTTTTGCGCTGACCGAACTCGCAAGCGGCTCGGACGCAGCGGCCATGACGACGAGCGCGCACCCCTCGGGCAACGGCTGGTCGATCGACGGGTCAAAAACCTATATCTCGAACGGCGGGATTGCCGATCATTATGTCCTGTTCGCGCGGACCGGAGAGGCACCGGGCGCGAAGGGAATCAGTGCGTTCGTGATCGATGCCGATACCCCGGGGCTGACCATTGCCGAACGCATCGACGTGATCGCGCCACATCCGCTAGCGACGCTCAAGTTTGACGACGCACGCCTTCCCGCCGATGCGCTGCTCGGGGAGCCGGGGCGCGGTTTTGCTGCTGCTATGGCAACGCTCGATATTTTTCGGACGACCGTCGGTGCCGCAGCCCTCGGCTTTGCGCGACGCGCGCTCGACGAGGCGACGACGCGTGCCACCAGCCGTGTCCTGTTCGGCCAGCCGCTCGTCAAAAATGCCGTTGTCGAAAGTCAGCTCGGGGAAATGGCGCTCGGCGTCGATGCCGCCGCGCTGCTTATCTATCGCGCAGGCTGGGTACGCGACGTCCAAGGCCGACGGCCAACGCGCGAAGCGGCGATGGCCAAGCTGTTCGCGACCGAAACGGCGCAGAAGATCATCGATACCGCGGTCCAGATCCACGGCGGACTGGGCGTGGTCAGCGGGGTGCCGGTCGAAGTGCTGTACCGCGAGGTCAGGGCGCTGCGGATCTATGAAGGCGCCAGCGAAGTGCAGCGCATGATCATTGCGCGCGAGCATCTGAAGGCGGCAGCAGCATGAGCTGGATGCGCAGCTACCCATTAAAGTTTTCGCACTGCGACCCGGCTGGCATCGCCTATTATCCAAAGCTTTTCGAATTGCTCGATGGCGCAATCGAAGAATGGACCGCAGATGTCATTGGGGTGCCGCGGCATGTGATGCATCGCGACCTCGGCCGGGGAATGCCGACGGTCACAATGGCGGCGCGTTTCGGCGCGGTTTGTTTTCACGGCGACGTGTTGCGGCTCACGCTGAATATCGGCAGCGTCGGGCGCAGCTCGGTGAACTTCACAATCGATGCCACATGCGCCGATGAGCCCCGCTTTGTGGTCGATTACCGCCAGGTACTGGTTGATCAGGACACGCGCAAGGCGACCGCTTGGCCCGACGACTGGCGCGCAGGGCTGGAGGCCGCCAAATGACGGTGCACCGCGCGCTCCTTCCCTCTGGCTGGCCGCAACCGAAAGGTTACGCAAATGGTATCGTCGCGCGCGGCATGACGGTGTGGACCGGCGGCGTCGTCGGCTGGAACGTCGAAGGACAATTTCCTGACGGGCTGCCCGCGCAATTGCGCCAATGCCTGGAAAACACTGTCGCTGTCCTTGCGGAGGCGGGGGCGGCGCCCGAACATATCGTTCGTATGACCTGGTATCTTACCGACGTCGTTGCTTACAACGCCCAGCTCGCCGCCGTTGGCGCGGCGTGGCGCGACGTGATCGGGCGCAACTATCCGGCGATGGCGGTGGTCGAGGTCGTCCGCCTCGTCGAACCCGCCGCTCTCGTCGAAATCGAAACCACTGCCGTCATTCCAGACTGACAAGGAGAAGCATCATGGCAACCGCATTGAAGCCTGCAAATGACGCGTTTTTCGCCCCGAAGTGGCCGTCGTTCGACTGGACCGACCCGCTGCTGCTCGAAGCGCAGTTGACCGACGAGGAGCGCATGGTTCGCGACAGTGCGCGGGCGTTTTGCGCGGCCGAGCTGGCACCGATCGTCAAGGCGTCGAACCGCAACGAGACTTACGACCGCGAGCTGATGCAACGCTTCGGCGAAGCGGGGCTGCTCGGCCCGACGATCGACGGCTATGGCTGCGCCAATGTCGGCTATGTCGCGTACGGGCTGATCGCGCGTGAGGTCGAGCGCGTCGATTCGGCGTATCGCAGCGCGATGTCGGTGCAGTCGAGCCTCGTTATGTATCCGATCTACGCTTATGGATCGCAGGAGCAGCGCGAGCGCTATCTGCCCAAGCTTGCGACCGGCGAGTGGATCGGCGCATTCGGGCTGACCGAGCCCGATGCCGGATCCGACCCCGGCGGGATGACGACGCGTGCGCGTGCCGTGGCCGACGGCTACGTGCTGAACGGCGCCAAGATGTGGATCACGAACTCGCCGATCGCCGATGTCTTCGTCGTTTGGGCGAAGTGCGATGACGGCGCCATTCGCGGCTTCATCCTCGAACGCGGCGACAAGGGACTGTCGACGCCGAAGATCGACGGCAAGTTCTCGCTCCGCGCCTGGGTGACCGGCGAGATCGTGATGGACGAGGTTCACATTCCTGCCGACCGGCTGCTCGCCGGGGTCAAGGGGCTGGCGGGGCCGTTCGGTTGCCTCAATAACGCGCGCTACGGCATCGCCTGGGGTGTCATGGGTGCGGCCGAGTTCTGCTGGCATGCCGCGCGCCAATACACGCTCGACCGCAAGCAGTTCGGGCGGCCGCTGGCGGCGACGCAACTCGTGCAGAAAAAGCTCGCCGATATGCAGACCGAGATTGCGCTCGGGCTGAACGCCGCGCTGACCGCGGGCCGGTTGATGGACGCGCACCAGCTTGCGCCCGAGGCGATCAGCCTCATCAAGCGCAACAATTGCGGCAAGGCACTCGATATCGCCCGCGTCGCGCGCGACATGCACGGCGGCAACGGCATCAGCGACGAATACGGCGTCATCCGCCACGTCATGAACCTGGAAGCGGTCAACACCTACGAAGGCACGCACGACGTCCACGCGCTGATTTTGGGACGCGCGCAGACGGGGATTCAGGCGTTCGGGTGAAGGGCCGGGTCAGGGCTGGGCAGCCGGTGACGCTAGTTATGCCCTGCGCCCGTTAATTCAGTTCAGCGCACCAACGCTGCGCGCCAAGCTGTTGTCATGCGCGACACTTTCGTTCTCGATCGCTTGCCGCCGCCCGAGGCGCAACCGGAATATATCTTCGGGCTCCCTGAGTTGACCTATCCCGATCGGCTGAATGCGGCGGTGGCGTTGATCGACAGTCACGCGTCCAACGGCGTGGCGCTCGTCAACGATAACGGTCAATGGACATATGGCGACATGCAGCGCCTGTCGAACCGGATTGCCCTGTTGCTCGTCGAGCAGGAAGGGCTGGTCCCGGGCAACCGCGTGCTGCTGCGTGGTAGCAACGGGGCGATGCTGTTTGCCGCTTGGCTCGGCGTGCTCAAGGCGGGCGGAATCGTGGTGACGACGATGCCGATGCTACGCGCTGGCGAGATTGCCGCGATCCTCGACAAGGCCGAAATCAGCCACGCAATCGTCGACGATCGCACGCTCGACGATTTTGCCGCGGCGTGCGGTCTGGCGCGGTTTGCACCGTCAATACTTACCTATCATGGCGATGCAGGCGGGGGTGCGATGGAGGCTAATCTTGCCGATCTCCCTGACGATTTCGTCGCCGCAGATACCGGGCGCGACGATCCTGCACTGATCGCATTTACCTCGGGCACCACTGGTGAACCCAAGGGCTGCGTCCAGTTTCACCGGGATATTCTGATCGTCGCCGACACCTTCGGGCGACATCTTGTGCAGCCGCAACCCGGCGACCGGCTCGCTTGTTCGGCACCAATCGCGTTCACTTTCGGCCTTGGTGCGCTCGTCATCTTTCCTTGGCGTTTCGGTGCGACGTCGGTGACGGTCGAAACGGGTGCACCCGCCAGGCTGCTCGAAGCCCTGTCGCGCCACCGGATCTCGACCCTGTTTACCGCTCCGACTGCTTACAAGGCTATGCTGCCGCTGATCGGTGAGCACGACATCTCCGCCCTCCACACCTGTGTGTCGGCGGGCGAGCATTTGCCCGACGCGATCTGGACGGCGTGGCACCGGGCCACGGGGCTGCGCATCATCAATGGTCTCGGCGCGACCGAGATGATGCACATCTTCATTTCGGCAGCAGGCGACGCGATTCGTCCTGGTGCGACGGGACGCGCGGTGCCGGGTTATACCGCGTGCGTCCTCGACGACGACGGACGGGCCGTGACCGAGGGCACCGGCCGCCTCGCGGCCAAGGGGCCGACGGGGTGCCGCTACCTCGCGGACGACCGGCAGGCCAAATACGTGCAGGGCGGCTGGAATGTCACGGGCGACACCTACCGCGTCGATGCGGAGGGGTATTTCTGGTACGTCGCGCGCAGCGACGACATGATCGTGTCGTCGGGGTACAACATCGCGGCACCTGAAGTCGAAAACGCCCTGCTCGGCCATGCAGCGGTTGCCGAATGCGCGGTCGTAGGCAGCCCGTGCAGCGAGCGCGGGATGATGGTGAAGGCCTATGTCGTCGCCTGCATGACCGTGGACGCCAAAACTTTGCAGGACCATGTCAAGGCCGTGATCGCGCCCTATAAATACCCGCGCGAGATCGTCTTCGTCGACGTTTTGCCGAAGACGCTGACGGGCAAGCTCCAGCGCTTCGCCCTTCGCGCTAGCTGATCGCCGCGCGCATTCGTTCGAACTCTTCGACGTGCCAGACGTCGGTAATCCGACCGTCGCTGCCGATCCGCACGACATCCATGCCGTTGATCTCGAAGCGTTTTCCCGAAGCCGCGATCCCGAGCAGCGGCGCGCCGGTGTGCGTGCCGTGCATCGTCCAGCGGTCGGCGACAAAGTCGCCGTCGACGACATATTGATGAACCTGCATCTGCAGATCGGGAACGCTTTCGGTCATCCAGCCGATGACGTCGGCAATGCCATCGATCCCGGGTCGCTGATGCGGCGCAGGATTGTGGTCGACGACGCCCGGTGCATAGACTTCCCAGCCGACGGCGGCGTTGCTACGCGCCCACATCTCCTCGATATGGCGGCGGGCCACGCCAATGTTGCGCAATTCGATTGGCGTCGGCTGGTCGGCGATGGCAATCGCGACGCCGGCACCGGGATCATAGACTGTGCTGGTTGGCGGCGGCACGAAATCGAGCGCACGCGCCTGTCCGAACGGCGCATCCTGTTGCCCGAGCTGCTGCCAGAATTGCAGCATTTCCTCGACGTGCCACAGCTCGACGATCTGCCCGTCGGCGACCCGAACCATGTCGATCCCGGCAAATTCGACGCGCTGGCCAGTCGGCTCGACGCCGAACAACATGGCCGTATGCGTGCCGCGCAATGTCCAGAAATCGATACCGATGTCGCCTGCAACCAGCGTGCCGGTCAGCGTCATGGTCAGGTCGGGCATGGCGCGGCGGAAATCGTGCACGACCTGCTTCATCGCCTCGTGCCCCGCGGCCTGGCCGGCGACGGGCATATGGTCGATGCAGTCGGCGGCGTAGTTGGCATC
The DNA here is from genome assembly GCA_965248885.1 of Sphingomonas sp. GTDB lineage: Bacteria > Pseudomonadota > Alphaproteobacteria > Sphingomonadales > Sphingomonadaceae > Sphingomonas_O. The sequence goes on from OZ252211.1 coordinate 344,923, forward strand.
GACCAATTCGCTGTTGCCGCGCCCCCAGACGCCTTCGATCTGGGCACGCAACAGATCACGGATCATGGCGCGGCATAGCCATAGGTGCGATAGCCGGGTGCGCCGCCCCCCGCGCGCCACTCTGCCGTGACGGCGTCGAGATGCGCAGTCTCAAGCCCGGGCGCGGTATAATCGGCGGGGTCGAGGCCGTACATCGGCGCGGCGTTGAGACCGAGCATCCCCGCCTTGAACGCACCGTCGGCGTCGCCAAGATCGGGAAGCCCGAAGCGTTCTTGCAGATCTTCGGGCATGCGTAGCCGCCGTAGCGCTTCGATCTGCCACTGCGGGCTGCCGTACCAGACCGAATCGGTGCCCCAAAAAACATGGTCGGCACCCAGCCCGTTCGCCAGGATTCCGACCATCGCGGCGGCTAGGCGCGGATGAGTGAGAACCGTGAACGCAAAGCTTGCCGCGGTATCGGCATAGACGTTCGTCAGGCCGTATTTCGCTGGCAATTCGGCGAGATCGCTGACCCAATCGATCCGCCCCGTCGCTTCGAACTTGGCAAGCTCGCCTTCGGTCGGCTGCGGGATGGTCCGGTAGGCGGCATGATAGATGATGAAGTCGATTTGCGGCCAGTCGCGCGCGGCCTTTGCCAGATCGTCGATCCTCGCGAACGGTTCGGCCCCCGGCATCAGGTCGGGATCGGCAGGCAGCAACCCCTTGTGGATCGCAAAGCGCGTCACGCCGGCCGCGACCATTTTCGCGTACGCCGGATACATAAGTGCCTCGTCGTCGAGCCGCCAGCGGAAGCGTGAGGGCGAGAACGGCTCGCCAACCGTATAGCCCTTCCACCCATCGGGTTTGAGCGTTTCATGCACGCGGTCCATCTCGTCGAGCCAGCCCGGATGGCCGGGAGTAAGCACCGCGTGACTGAGCAGCCGTCGCCCCCGGGCGACGCTGTTCACCGCCTCACGCGCGGCGATCATCGCGTCGTTGGAGAGCATTGCCCCTTCGGGATTGTCCGACGGCGCACCCGAAAGCAGCGCCACTTTCGTGTCGCTGGCAAGATAGATGTCGGTCACGAACTGCGCGAACTTGATGTGGTCGAGCGTAAACTTGCCCCCACCGAGCGGCAGGCCGAGCAGGTCGGCAGAAATCTCGATCAGGCCGGTCAGCGGCGTGAACAGCGCGGGGTCGGCGTCGTCTTTCAGAAAGTGAACCTGATCGTCGAACACGAATTGTCGTGCAAGGCGGTCCTGCTCGGCGGCTGCGCGGGCCGGGTCGGTCGCTTCGTCTTCGGCAACGGCAAAATGATCGCCGAAGCTGGCATTGAGTGCTGCAAACGCGTTTGCCATTGCCGTCGCCCCGGTCGGGGGCGCGGCAAGCATGCGATCCTCATAGGCCTTGAGCGCGCGGCTCTGGCGCGGTGGCGTGAACTCGCCGTTCGACACGATGCGGCTAGGCACGGGCAACGGCGGCAACCGTTCTGCGGGAAAAAGTCGCCGTCGCGCGGCGTCGGACAACAGCATCGGCATGTCAGGCCGCCGACAGCCCGCCGTCGACGGCGAGCAGATGGCCAGTGACGAAACTCGCGCGGTCGCTGAGCAGCCACGCCGCCGCCTCGGCAACTTCGATCGGCTGGCCGATCCGCCCCATCGGGTGCGCAGCGGGGGCACCGGCGGCAAAATCTGGGTTGGCGATAAAGCCGCGCTCGGTCAGCATCGGGGTCGCGATCGCGCCGGGCAGCACCGCGTTTACGCGAATGCCCTGCATTGCATAGTCGAGCGCCGCGGTGCGCGTCAGGCCGACAACCGCGTGCTTCGATGCGACATAAGCGGCCATTCCCGGTGCCCCGAGCCAGCCCGTGACCGATGCGGTATTAACGATCGCACCGCTGCCGTTCGCCAGCATGACGGGCAATTCGGCGCGCAGACAATTCCACAGGCCGCGCAGATTGACTGCAATCACCTGATCGAACGCCGTCGGCGGATACTCGGCGGTCGGGTGGAAGCGCCCCTCATCTCCCTCGATCCCCGCATTGTTAAAGGCACCGTGGAGCTTGGCGTGGTGAGCGACGGCGCGCCCCACCATTCGACTGACCGCATCGGCATCGGTGATGTCGCAAGCCACGGCCAGCGCCCCCGCGATGCCGTTGGCGACTGCGCCGAGCTTCTCGGCATCGCGGTCGACCAGTGTCAGCACGGCACCGTACTGCGCGAACAGCGTTGCCGCCGCCGCCCCGATGCCGCTCGCTGCGCCCGTGATCAGAATCGATTTGCCTTCGAGCATGGTTGCGAGTGTGCGCTGCCAATTGCCAGCTGGCCCATGAATAGCGCGCGCCATCCGATAACCGGACGCGGTGGCGAGGTGACTCTTTCCGCGCAGACGCTAGCATCGGTTATGTGAAGACACTCGTTATCGGCGGCACGGGCAAGGTGGGCAGCGCGACTGTCGTTCACTTGCGCGAACTCGGTCACGAGGCACGCTCGGCTGCCCGCCACGGCGGCGACGTGACGCTCGACATGACTGATACCCGCGCCGTCGAGGCGGCGGCGCGCGGCTACGACGCAGCGTTCTTCATTACACCTCTGGGGGCCGACGAAACCAACATCGGCCTTGCAGTGCATGCGGCGCTGGTCGCGGCGGGTGTGACGCGGATCGGGTATCTGGCGATCCACAATCTCGACGCGATGCGTGCGATCCCGCATTTCGAGACCAAGCGGCCCATCCGTGATTCGGTGTTGGCGCGCGACGGCGGCGTGGTGGTCGCGCCAAACTTCTTCTTTCAGAACGACCTGATGGTGCTGATGCCGATGCAGGCGATGGGCATCTATCCCCTGCCGGTGGGCGAGGCGGGCGTCTACAGTATCGACACGGGCGACATCGGCCGGGCAGCGGCACGCGCGCTGATGCAGGGCGACTGGGACGGGACGATGGTGCCCGTTTGCGGGAACGAGCGGCTGACCGGTTCTTCAATCGCCGCGCATTGGGCCGAGGCGCTGGGTCGTCCCGTCACCTATGCCGGAAACGAGATCGCGCCGTTCGTCGATATGCTCGCTACGCAGATTCCGGGTTTCGGGAAATGGGAACAGAATGATTTCTCGCTGATGCTTCAGGTCACGCAGGCCATGGGCTGCCCCGCGACCGATGCCGACATCGCCGAAAGCAGGGCCGTCATCGGTCGCACCCCCCGCTCGCACCTCGACTTTGCTGTATCGACCGTTCGAAAGGATGTTTCATGAAAGCCATGTACACTGCCGTCGCAACTGCCCGGGGCGGCCGGCAAGGCCATGTCGAAAGCGACGATGGTACGCTGAAGCTCGACCTGACGACGCCCAGGGCGATGGGCGGACCCGGCGGCGCGGGGACCAACCCCGAACAACTGTTCGCCGCAGGCTATTCGGCTTGTTTCCAGTCGGCGATGCTGTTCATCGCGGCGCAGGACAAGCAGGACACGACCGGCTGCACCGTGACCGCGCATGTCGGCATCGGGCAGCGCAACGATGGCCCGGGCTTCGCGCTGGCGGTGACGCATGAGGTCGAACTACCCGCGCTGTCGCAGGCCGATGCCGAAACCCTGGTCGCCAAGGCGCATGAAGTCTGCCCCTATTCGAATGCGACGCGCGGCAACGTCGACGTGAAATTCATCGTGAAGGGAGGCCTCGCATGACCGAAATTGCAACCGCACCCGCCCCCGCTTACGCTACAGCACTTGCGCGCGAAGGCGAATTCCCACCGATGCGTCCGCTGACCGAGCGCGACCATCCGAACGCCCATATGCTCTACACTGCGCACCAGGCGTTTCAGGCAGGCGATATCGAGGCGCTGTTTTCGCAAATGGCCGACGACGTCGCGTGGCACATGCCCGGCGACAACGTGCTTGCCGGAAGCTACCACGGACGCGACGAAATCTTGCGCAATTTCGGGATGCTGCAGGCTGCGGTCGACGCCTATTGGGCACACCCGCTCGACTATTTCGGCAGCGACGATCATGTCGTCCTGATCGCGATGGTTCGCGCGCGCAAAGGTGACCGGAGCCTCGACACTAAGGAATCGATGACCTGGCGTGTCGAAGACGGCAAGCTCAAGGAATGCTGGCATTTGTGCGTAGAGCCGGACAAGTGGGACGCATTTTTCAGCGCCGATGCCGACACGAAATAGCGGAGCTATTTCGGCCACGTGGCCAGCACGGTCGGCGGGCAAGCTGCGCCAGCTCGAAGCCGCAATGAGCCTTGCGCGCGGCTTGCTTCACGGGGGCCAGGTTAAAGACTGAACCTAAGCGGGTTTTGCTCGCACTGGGGGCTCTCGTCCCGCGAAAACACGATCTGCCAATCCTGTCGACCGATCTCGCCACGCTTTTGGCACTCCGCGCAACTCGACCCTACCCATCGGTTCCCAGACATGCGCGGTGTCGACCCGCGTCTCGACCTGATCGACCCCCTCGATCTTCAGCAGTTCGGTGCGCGCGGCTTCGACGAAGTGCGGGGCCATGGTGCAGCCGGCGAAGGTCACGCAAAAGGTAATGTGGAGCGTCGTGCCCTCCATCGTGACGTCGAGCACGAGCCCCATGTCGACGAGCGAAGTCGGCCGGCCTGCGGCGATGCTGCAGGGGTCATAGACGCCCGCAAGGGCCGCGCTTACGCGTTCGTCCAGACCGACCATGGTGCTTTCATTTCCACCCCTTCGAAAGCGTCGCTCGCTTGCGCGCGGCGCCAGTCGCCCTCGGCACTGCCGATCATTTTCAGGTAATTACCACCGAAGATCATGCGCTTGATTTGCTCGTCGCAAGGCGGGATGCCGTGGCGCGACTGAGTTTCCTCGCTGAACGCGAAGTTCCAGAACAGCTCGATCAGATGCTGCGGGTGGACGACTGTACACCCCGTCGACCACAGGATTTTTTCAGGGCCGCCCCATTGCATTAGCAACGCAAGCGCCGCCTCGAACCGGCCGGGCGCCTGCCACAGCAGCGCGGTAGTGGTTTCCAGGTTCGCGTAGACGTTCGGGAAGCGCCCGATCGCCATCGCGGTTTCCTCGATGAAGGCCATGCCCGAATGGACGATTTCAAACGCCATACCGGGGAAAGCGTCGGCGGCTTCCTCGAAATCTTCGCCGATCCGATAGGGCGCGAGCGGGACGCTGCCGTTGGGCAAGGCCTTGTGGATCGCGATCGATTTCAGCCCGAGCGCCTGGGCGCGGTCGATAAGCGCCATCACGGTATCGTCGTTGGTCAGCCAGTGGCGATAGGGGTTCATCTGGTGCGGGTAGAGCTTGACGCCCACGGCTTGCGGCAGGTCGGCGACCTGGCGTTCTAGATCGTCGAGCACCTCGGCCTTTTCCATCGTCGGGTCGAGCCCGACATAGCCGAGGACGCGGCCCGGATGGTCTCGGCACATGCTGACGGTCTTGTGTTCGGCGGCGAACCCGTCGTGGAACCAGCTGTCGAGGCGCAGCGTGTGCGTACCGACGAGGCTCGTCTGCGATTCTTCGAACATCGTGCGGACGAGCGTCTCGCCGGGCATGTCAGCCATATACACGTCGTGCGGGCACAGCGCGTGCGGCGGCGACATCATGGTATGGAGGCCGTAGCTCATCTGATAGAGTTGCTCGCCATATTTCGAAGCCACGTTTTCGGCGCTCAGGTTAAGCGCATGCACGACGGGATCGACGACGAAGACGTCGGCTGGAAGCGGGGCGAGGCAGTCGAGATGTGCGGGCATGGCAGACGTTTACGCGCTGGCCGAAGCGATACCAGCGCCACGGCAGGTCAATCCCATAACCAACTTTCATGCGTGCCGCGTTCGACGGTGTCTGGTCACCCGCTGCGACATCCGTAGCTAGGATGGCATGGCGACGCAGTTCACCCCTCTGGAAATCGACGCAGCTGCGCTGGTCACGCCCACGCATGTTCACCGCTCGGTCTATACCGATCCGGCGATCTTCGCGCTCGAAATGACGCGCGTGTTCGGGCGTGCCTGGCTGTATCTGGCGCATGACAGCGAATTGCCGGGAGCCGGCGATTATGTCGTGCGCCATATGGGGACACAGGGCATCATCCTGACGCGCGACAAGGGCGGCGAGGTGCAGGCGATCTTCAACCGCTGTTCGCACCGGGGCGCGACCCTGTGCGCGTTCCAGTCGGGCAGCGCGCCGAACGGGCATCAATGTCCTTATCACGGCTGGACGTTCAACGCCGACGGGTCGGTGCGCTTCATCCCGTATGAGCGCGGCTATGCCGATCCGGTCGGATCGGCGATCTCCCAGGTGCGCCTCGAAAGCTATCGGGGGTTCATCTTCGGCAATCTCGACATTGCGGCGGGACCGCTCGAGGATTTTCTCGGGCATATGAAATCGACGATCGACGATCTCGTCGACCGTTCGCCGACGGGCCGGGTCGAAGTGGGCAAATACCAGCTGCGCCATTACTACCGGGCGAACTGGAAAATGACGTTCGAAAATCTGAACGATACGATTCACCCCGGATTCGCGCATTCGGCTTCGGTGGTCAGTGCCAAGGCGGTCACGCGTGACATCGACCGCGCCGATATCGTGCCGACGGTCGGCATGATGCTGGCCAACGGCAAGCCGGTGCAGTTCTTCCAGGATCTCGACATGGTCACGGTGCCGGGCGGACACAGTTACATCGGCGGGCATATGGGGGCCGATTATTCGCCCGACACCGCCGACGCCTATACGAGCGCGCTGATCGACTATCACGGGCCGGAGCGCGCGCGCGAGGTGCTCGGCGTCGACCGCCATCTGATGCTGCTCTACCCTTCGAGCTTCTGGCACGCGCGGTATCAGACGGTCCGCATGATCCGCCCGGTGCGCCACGACCTGACCGAGATGATCGGATTTACGATTCGCCTGATCGGCGCGCCCGAGGAGACGCACGTCAACGCCATCGAATATTGCACGGGCGCGAATTCGGCGGCGTCGGCAGTCATTGCCGACGACCTCGAAGTCTATGAGCGGTTGCTGCTTGGCAACGGGTACGGTGGGCAGGAATGGATCCCGATATCGCGCGGGCTGGGCGAAGAGCGCGAGACGACCAACGCGCTGTCGCGCGTGCCCGCCACGTCGGAGGCCTTTATTCGCAACCAGTTTTCGGCGTGGAGCCGGATGATGAGCGCGGCATGAGCGAGATCGAGACGTTCATCCATGCCGAGGCTGGGCTGCTCGACGACCGCCGCTACGACGACTGGATTGAATTGTTCACGCCCGACTGCCGCTATTGGGTGCCGGTCTCACCCGACATGAAGTCGCCGCGCGACGGACCCGCGCATTTCCATGACGACCGGCAAGTGATGATGGTGCGCACGCATCGCCTGCTCAACCCGCGCGCCTTTGGGGCCGAACCCAGTCCGCGCACGGTGCACATCGTGTCGGGTATACGGGTAGAGGCCGAATGCGATGGCGAGGTTCATGTCGTATCGAGCCAGATCATGCTCGAATACCGCAACCGCGACCGCTTCGAAGAGGATCAACGGGTGTTCGGCAGCCGCGTCCGCCATCGATTGCGCCGGACGCCCAATGGCCTTAAAATCGCTGAAAAGCGCGTCGACCTGATCAATGCCGATGGCGCGTTCAACGCCATGGCCGCACCCTTTTGACGGGGCCCATCGCCTATATTCCCTATGGCGCCTATTGGTCGACGCCGTTCGCGCGCTGGCAGAGCGCGTTTGCCGAACTGCACAGCCTGAAGTTTGTTGCCTGGACGGCGCGCGCCGCGCTGGCGAAGCGCGGGATCGACCCCGCAGCATTCGACTTTGGCGTGCTTGGCTTCACCGTGCCGCAGGCCGGGAGCTTTTACGGCCTGCCCTGGGTCATGGGCGAAATCGGCGCGGCCAGCGTCGGCGGTCCGTCGATCATGCAGGCGTGTGCGACCTCGGCGCGGTGCGTGTCGCTTGCCGCGGCGGAGATCGCCAGCGGCGCGGCGACGACCGCGCTGGTGCTGGCGTGCGACCGCGTCTCGAACGGTCCGCATCTTTATTACCCAAGCGCGCGGGCCCCCGGCGGCACGGGGGCATCCGAAAACTGGGTGATGGACAATTTTGCGCGCGATCCCTTTGCGGGCGTGGCGATGATCGAGACGGCTGAGAACTGCGCGCGCAAATGGGGTATCGACAAGGTCGAGCAGGACGATCTGACGCTTGCCCGCTTTGCCCAATACGGCGACGCGCTGGCCGACGACCGCGCGTTCCAGCGGCGCTACATGGACCTGCCGTTCGATGTGCCCGACGCGCGCTTTGCCCGAACCGCGACGACACTCGACGGCGACGAGGGCATTCAGCCCGTCGATCCCGCAAAGCTGCGCGCACTGAAACCGGTTACTGAAGGCGGCACCGTGAGCTATGCCGGGCAGACGCATCCGGCGGACGGCAATGCGGGGCTGGTCGTCGCGACGCGTACGCGTGCCTCGAACCTGTCGCGCGACAAGGCTGTCGAAATCGCCTTGCTCGGCTTTGGGCAGGCGCGCGTCGATGCGGCGTACATGCCCGCAGCACCCGTTCCTGCCGCCAAAGCGGCGCTGGCGCAGGCCGGTTTGACGATTGCGGACATCGACTGCGTGAAGTCGCATAATCCCTTTATCGTCAACGACCTGGTCTTTGCGCGCGAGACCGGTTTCGACGCGGCGCGGATGAACGATTACGGCTGCTCGCTGGTCTGGGGGCATCCGCAGGGGCCGACGGGTCTGCGCGGCCTGATCGAACTGATCGAGGAATTGCACCTGCGTGGCGGCGGCACCGGGCTGTTTCAGGGCTGTGCGGCGGGCGACACCGCAATGGCCGTCGTCGTGCGCGTGTCGTGAGGACGCTTGCTGACGTCTGGGTGCCCGATACGACCGTGGCAATTCTCGATCGCGCCGTCCGCGAACGGCCCGATACGATCGCGCTGATCTGTGGTGACGCGCAGCTGACCTACCGCGATTATGGCGCAGCCGTCGCGGCGATGTCAGCTAGCCTTGGCGATGTCGCGGGACGGCACGTCGTGCTGCTGCTGCGCAACGGCATCGATATCTGCGTCGCGACTTTTGCCGTGCAGGCAGCGGGTGCGACATCGGTGGCGCTCAACCCCGATTACACGCCGAACGAACTCGCGCCGATGTTTGCCGATGCCAAGCCGGCGGTGACGGTGACCCACGCCGATCTGGGCACAAAGGTCGAGGGGCTGGGCGCGGGACGCGTGATGGCGCTGCCGCTGATGTCGCAAAAGGCTTCTCCCGGTGGGGATGCACGCCGCGATATCGATCCGCTTTCTCCCGCCCTCGTTCAGTTCACCGGGGGCACCACCGGACGTCCCAAGGGCGTCGTGCTGACGCACCGCGCCGTGGCGACCAATGTTGCGCAGCGCGAATGCGTGCTGCCGACCGAGTATGGCGACGAGCGGGTGCTGTGCATGATGCCGCTGTTCCACAGTTTTGCAGTCGCGATGGGGCTGCATCTCGCGGCTTATGCGGCGAGCACGCTCGTCATCCTGCCTCGCTATCGTCCCGACTGGGTGATCGATGCGATCCGCACGCACCGCATCACGCGCCTGCCTGCGGGGCCGACTGCGTTTGCGTCCTTGCTTAATTACGACGGGCTGACACGCAAAGCCGTGGCGAGCCTGCGCTGCGCCTATTCAGGCTCGGCACCGCTGCCGCTGGATATTCTCAAACGCTGGGAAGCGCTGACCGGGGTGCCGGTCTACGAAGGCTATGGCCAGAGCGAGGCCGGGCCAGTGCTGACCTATCACGGTCCGGGCATGGTATTGAAGCAGGCGTCGGTCGGTCCGCCGTTGCCGGGTACCGAGATCGAGGTCGCCGGGGGTGACGTCGGCGAACTTCGCGCCCGGGGGCCGCAGATCATGACGCATTACCTCGACCAGCCCGACGCAACTGCCACGGCGCTGATCGACGGCTGGCTCCATACCGGCGACATCGGCCGAATCGATGCCGACGGCTATGTCTTCATTGAGGACCGCGCGAAAGACATGGCGATCGTCGGCGGCTTCAACGTTTATCCGCGCGAAATCGACGAGGTGCTGACCGCGCATGCCGATATCGTCGAGGCGGCAGCGATAGGCGTGCCCAATGCCTATCGCGGCGAAGTCATCTGGGCCTATGTCGTGGGCACGATCGACGAAACGGCAGTGCGCGAAACCTGCGCGGCGGCGCTCGTGGCATACAAGCATCCGTCGGTTGTCCGCATCGTGGACGGGCTCCCCCGCACGCCGGTGGGCAAGATCGACAAACAGGCGCTGAAGGCCGCGGCCCTCGCCGATATTGCGGAGGCACGCCGTGTCGCTTGACCAGGCACGCGCCGTCGGGGCCGCGATGCTGGCGCGGCGCGGGGCCCCCGTCACGCTCGATCAGCGCCGCGCCGGATTCGAGGCGCGCTTCGGCGCGTTGCCGCTGCCGGGGGGGACGATCGTCGAGCAACACCCGAACGGGCTGTGGGTCGCTGCCGCGGGGGTCGATGCCGTGCAGACCATCCTCTGGCTGCACGGCGGCGCGTTCGTGCTCGGCTCTTCGAACAGCTATCGCGCTTTCGGGGCGGCATTGTCGGCGGCGAGTGGCGCGCGCGTCCTGCTCATCGATTATCTGCTTAGCCCCGAACACCGGTTTCCTGTCGCGCTCGACAGCGTCGGTACGCTGCTCGACACTTTTGATAAGCCGCCCATCGTCGGCGGTGACTCGGCAGGCGCAAATCTTGCCGCCGCCGCGCTGCAGGCGCGCGTCGGTCGCGCCGCGGGGTGCATCCTGTTGTCACCCTATCTCGATCTGACGCATTCGGGTGCGACCGTCGCCACGCACGGCGCGCGTGACCCGTTCGTTGACGTAGCGACCATGCCCGAGACCGCTGCGACCTACCTCGGTGAGGCCGACCCGGCCGATCCGCGCGCGTCGCCGCTATTCGGTCCGGTTGCGGGTTTTCCGCCAACACTGATCCAGTGCGGTAGCGAAGAAGTGCTTGCCGACGACGCGGTACGTTTCGCCGCTCGGCTTTACGACGCCGGACGCGAGGTGCTGCTGCAGCAATGGGCGGGGATGATCCACTGCTGGCCGATCTTTGCCGACCAGATCGACGAAGGGCATGACGCGATCCGGCAGATAGGCAATTTCGCACGGTGCTTGCGCTAACGCGTCGGTGCGTTAGCGTTGCGGTTGTGGAACTGCGCCAACTCAAACATTATCAAGAGATCGTGCGCTGCGCGAGCTTTGGACAGGCCGCCGAAAAGCTGCACATCACCCAGCCCGCGCTATCGAAGAGCATCCGCAACCTCGAACAATCGCTCGGCGTCACCTTACTCGAACGGCATCCGTCAGGGGTAACGCCGACGCCCTATGGCGTGGTTTTCCTCGACTATGTGACGTTGGTAACGAGCGAGCTCGACCGCGCCGTTGAACAACTCGCCGAAATGAAGGGCCAAGGATGCGGCAGCGTGCGCGTGGGTGCGGGCACGAGCATCATGCAATATCTGATGCCCGGTGTCGTCAAGCGGTTCATGGAGTCGGCCGAAGGCGGCAACGTTACCTTCGCGCAAGGATTACGCGCAGATCTGATCACACGGCTGAGGCGCGGCGAAATCGATGTCGTCGTCGGGTCGGTCAATCCAGACGACTGCGACGACGATCTGCGTCAGGAACTCGTGCTCGAAGACCGGATCACGGTGGTTGCGTGCAAGACGCACGCGCTGGCGGCGCAGGACCGGATCACGCTTGACGATCTGGCGGGCTGCAAATGGGTATTGCCCGACAAGAGCGAGGCCGAGGGCGATCGGCTGGCCAACGCGTTTCGTGCCGCGGGGTTGTGCGCTCCCGATTGCGCTGTGCGGACCGGTTCGTCGATCTTCATGGCGACGTTGCTTAAGGACAGCGCCTATCTCAGCTATCTGCCGCGCGCGCTGATCGCGAGCGATGCCGATTATGCGCATCTCGTACCGCTGTCGCTCGTCGAGCCGATCTGGTCGCGGGTGGTGATCGGCGCAACCTATCGACGGCGCGGTGTCATGCTTGCCCCCACGCGGCGCTTTATCAACCGTCTGAAGGAAGTCGGCGCCGAAGTGCAGCCGCTGGTATGAGTCCGCTCGACGTCATTGCGGCGCGGACGAGCGGTACGCTGCTTGCGGCGGCAGCGTCGATGTCGCTGGCCGAGGGATACGCCATCGCCGAGCAGGTCTGGGCCGGGTTCGGACCGCTTGCGGGCTGGAAGATCGGCGCAACGAGCGCGGGCGGCCAGGCGATGCTCGGGATCGAGGTCCCGATCATAGGGCGCGTGCCCGCATCGGCGCTACACGCGCCGGGCTTGGTTGCGCTCGTCGGCGACCGCGATGCCGAAGCAGAGCCCGAAATCGTCTTTCGCATCGGCCCGGAAGGCGCGGTCGAGGCGGTGCATCTTGGGCTCGAAGTCGTGCGACCGAGCCGCGACGACGCGTTTCAGCTCGGTGCCGGGTACATCGTTGCCGACAATGCGGCGCACGTCGGGCTCGTGATCGGGCCACGGATCGATGTCGGATGGCTCGATGCGCCCGAAAATCTTACTGTCATGCTCCAGCGTAACGGCGAAGACGTTTGCGCGGGGAGTGCAGCAATGGTGCTCGGCGATCCGCGTCATGCGCTCGATTGGCTCGCTTCGGCTCATCGGTTGCAGCCCGGCGACTGGATCGCATCGGGCGCCATGGCGCGCGCCTGCCGCTTCGCCCGCGGCGACACGGTCGTGGCCGATTTCGGCAGTGCCGGACGTATCGAGGTTATCCGCGCCTGAAAAAGTTATGCCGGTCGCTGGTAAATGAAGGAGCGGCCCCGCCCGGCCATCGCCTAGCTCAACGACAACAGGGCGAAGGGATGAGGGATGCTGCTCGACCGGATCGAAGCGAAGTGGATCGACACGTTCGAGCGCGCTTTCCTGCTGTGCAAGGTGATGCCGGGAGACGAGGCGGCGATCCTTTCCGAAACACAGACGCGGCCCATCAACGTCCATCTCGCCGAGCTCGCGCTGCTGCGCATCGGTGCAAAGCCGTTCCATGTCGTCATGCCGACGCCGCCGCTCGAAGGGCCTGTGCCGGTGCGTTCGACGGGCTCGAGCATTGCGCTCGGCGGATCGCGCGGCGCAATTGCCGCGCTGAAGTCCGTGCCCTTTATCGCCGACCTGACCGTTGAAGGATTGATGCATTCGGAGGAGACGCCCGAGATCATGCAGAGCGGGTCGCGCGTCCTTTATATCTCGAACGAGCATCCCGAGTTGCTCGAACGCCTGGCACCCGACGCGTCGCTGATCCCGCGCGTCATGAAGGGGCGCACGATGCTTGCCGCGGCCAAAACGATGCGCGTGACGTCGCCCGCCGGAACCGACCTGACCGTCGGCCTCGAAGGCGCGCGGATCGGCGGCAATCTGGGGGCCGCGTTCGACCCGTCGACACTCGCGACCTGGCCGGGGGGTATCTGCAGCTTCTTCCCCGCGCACGGCAGCGTCGACGGTACGTTGGTCCTCGCCGAAGGCGACATCAACCTGACGTTCAAACGCTATCTCGAGCGGCCCGTCACCTTCGAAATCACGGCGGATTACGTCCGCCGGATCGAAGGAACCGGGCTCGATGCCGATCTCGCGCGCAGCTATTTCGCCGCATGGGACGATCCCGAAGCCTATGGTACCAGCCATGCCGGATGGGGCATGAACCACGGCGCGCGGTGGGAATCGCTGATGTTCTATGACAAAGGGCAAGTGAACGGCATCGAACAGCGGGCGTTTGCGGGCAATTTCCTGTTTTCGACCGGGGCGAATCCGTTCGCCAACCGGCAGACGCTCGGCCATTTCGACCTGCCCGTCCGTAATTGCACGATCACGCTTGATGGCGAGCCCGTCGTCGTCGGCGGCGAACTGGTCGAGGCGCTCCGCTGATGACCGCTTTGGTCGATACCGTACGTATCGGCCCTGCGCCGCATCTGGCCGCTGACATTGTCGGCGACGGTCCACTCTTGATTTTTCTCCACGGGGTCGGCGGGGGGCGCCGCAACTGGGCAAGGCAGGTCGCGACTTTCGGGCGGCGATTTACGGCCGTGGCTATCGACCTGCGCGGCTATGGGGACAGCGACGATTACGACACCCCGCTCGCCTTCACCGACTTTGCCGATGATGTCGTGCGCGTCATCGACCGTTTTGGGGCGAAAGCGGCGCATGTCTGTGGCCTGTCGATGGGCGGGCGGATCGCGCTCGATCTAGTGGGGCGCTACCCGTCGCGGGTTTTGAGCCTGACGCTCGCGGATACCAGCGCGGGGTCGAAGGAGACGCAGGACCCGGCGAAAATAGAGGCGTTCCTGAGCGCGCGGCGCAAGCCCCTGCTCGAGGGGCAGACGCCCGCCCAGCTGGCACCGCTGCTCGTCGAGACGCTGGTCGGACCGAACGCGACCGCCGCGCAGCGAACCGAATTGACCGCGAGTTTAGCGGCGCTCCACACCGATAGCTATCTGAAGACGCTGGAAGCCGTGACGCGCTTTACCGATTTTCCCGATTTTCCCGACGTCGCGGTGCCGGTGCAGGTCATCACCGGAAGCGAGGACCGCGTGGCCCCGCCTCACATCGCGCGCGCGATGGCGGAGGCGATCCCCGGCGCCCGCTTTGCCGAGATCGCGGGCGCGGGGCATGTCTCGAACGTCGAAGCGCCCGAAGCATTCAACACGGTCCTCGATGCTTTCCTGCGCGAGGTCGCATGAATCGGCGCGTCGTCCTGACCCGCTACCCCCAAGGCATTCCGACAGCGGACGATTTTGCTGTCGAAGACGTGCCGACGGCCGATTGCGGCGAGGGCGATGTGCTTGTTGCCGTCAGTCATCTGTCGATGGATCCGTTTCCACGCCTTCGCATGCGCGCCGACAGTCGAGTCGGACCGCCGATGGCGCTTGGCGCCACAGTCGGCGGCCGCGGAGTCGGACGCGTCGTGGCGTCGAAGCATTCCGATTGGGTCGTCGGCGACTGGCTCCATGCCGAAACCGGCTGGCAGTCGCTCGCAGTGTTGTCGCCTGTCGGCTGCGAGCGGATCGATGCCGAACTTGCCCCACCCGAACGCTATCTGAGCGTGCTCGGCCCCTCCGGGCTGACCGCCTATATGACGACCGTCGTCGTCGGTGAGGTAAGCGCAGGACAGCGTTTCGCTTTTGCGCCCGCCGCCGGGTCGGTCGGGACGATCGCGGGCCAGATCGCCAAGCTGAAAGGCGCGCACACCGTCGGGATCGCAACTGCGGCGCAAACGGGCACGCTGGCGGGCTTCGGCTATGATGTCGCGGTCGACCATGCCGCCCCCGATGCAGCGCCGGTGGATATTGACGTCTTTGTCGACGGGGTCGGCGGACCGCTGCACGATGCGATGCTGGCCAAACTCAGTCCGCGCGGGCGCGTCGTCCTGCTCGGGTTTATTTCGGGTTATAACGACGCAGGGCCACCGCGGTACGGCCAGGCCATACCAGTCCTGATGAAGCGCGCGCGCATGGAGGGGTTCCTGCTCGCCGATTGGGCCGACCGGTTCGACGCGGCCCGGCGCGCGCTGGCGCGGTGGTTGCGGACGGGCGAGATCGTGCCCGTCGAGACGATCTGGACAGGCCTCGACAACGCCCCGGCGGCGTTCACAGCATTGTTCGGCGATGCCGCACCGGGCAAACAAATCGTGAGGATCGAGGGGTAGAGATGAACGAGACGAACTTTCCCGAAACCATGCGCGCCGTCGTGCTTTCCGGGCATGGTCCGCCCGAAATGCTGAAGGTTGCGCAGGTGCCGCTGCCACCGCGCCGCGCCGACAACGACGTGCTGGTCGAGGTTCATGCCGCAGGGATCAACCCGTTCGAAGCAAAGCTGCGACGCGGCTGGCTGGCGGGGCTGTTCCCGCTCGCGCCCGGGCACGTCATCGGTTCGGACGTGGCGGGTATCGTCGTCGACAAGGGCTTCGATGTGTCCGAGTTCGAAATTGGCGACCGCGTCTACGGCCTGATCGATACGATGCGGTCGGGTTCCTATGCCGACTATGCCGCGGTGACGTCGTTCCTTGTGCGCAAGATGCCCGACAATCTGAGCTTTGCCGAAGCCGCGACAGTACCGATGGCAGCGTGCACCGCCTGGTACGGGCTGGTCGACATGGCCGGGATCGGTCCGGGCAGCCGCGTTCTCGTGCAGGCAGGGGCCGGCGGCGTCGGCAGCTACGCCATCCAGATCGCCAAGGCGAAGGGCGCGTGGGTCGCCACCACCTGTTCGGCCGGCAAGGCCGATTATGTGCGATCGCTCGGCGCCGATCAGTTCATCGACTATGCGACAAGCGATTTCGCCGACGGGCTGTCCGACATCGATGTCGTCCTGAATGTCATCGGCGGCGACACGATCGAGCCGAGCTATAAGGTGTTGAAGCGCGGCGGCACATTGCTCGTCGTCCTGCGCGGTGATCCGGTCGAAATCCAGAATGCCGAAAATTGGCAGGCGCAGTACGGCGTCACCCGCAAGATCGTCGCGTTCAGCGCGCAACCGCAAATCCTCGACATGCTGCGCCCGCTGTTTGAGGATGGCACTCTGCGTCCGCCGCAAATCGAAACGCTGCCGCTCGACCGGGCCGCTGAGGCCCATGCGCGGGTCGATGCAGGCGGTCTTACCGGCAAGCTCGTCCTGACCGTCCGATGATCGGTTTTGCGCCGACCGACGAGCAACGCGCGCTACAGGAAACCGCGCGCGGCTATGCCAGCCGACACGTCGCGCCGCTCGTCGAACGCACGCAGCGCGAGGGCAAGCCTGCGGATGCCTGGGGTGCGGTGCGCCCCGTTCTTGCCGAAGGCGTGGCGCTCGGCTTCACGCATATGCTGGTGCCGCAGGCGCTGGGCGGGCTCGGGCTGAGCTGCGTCGATGCCGTGCTCGTCCTCGAAGAAATCGGTGCTGCCGACGTCGGCATGGCATCGGACTATTTCTCGCTGACGATGACGATGCCGCTGATGTGGGTGCGCGGCGGCAGCTCGGACCAGGCCAGCGCCTTTCTCGACATCTTCCTCGCGGCCCCGGCGATGGTGCTGGCGGGGGCGCAAAGCGAGCCCAATGTCGCAGGGTCCGAGCTGATGATGGCGGGGGACAATGCTGACTATGGCCCAAAGCTTGCGGCACGGCAGGACGGCACCGATTGGGTGCTGACCGGCGATAAATCGGCGTTCATCACTAATGCCGGGGTTGCCGACCATTATGTGATCCTCGCACGGACCGACCCGCAAGCGCCGGTCATGGGCGGGCTCAGCGCGTTCCACGTGCCCGCTGATACGCCGGGCTTGGCCATCGGGCGCGATACCGAATTGATCGGCTGGCCGCTGACGCACCACGCGTCGCTGAATTTCGACGGCGTGCGGCTGCCCGGCGATGCGATGATCGGCAAGCGTGGCGGGGCGGCCATGTTGTTCGCGATGCTGCCCGAAATGCCTGTCTGCCTCGCGGCCTGTTTCGTGGGGCTGGCACGCGCGGCGCTCGAACTGGCGGTCGATTATGCCAGGACGCGTACGAGCGTCGGTCGTCCGATCGCGCAGCACCAGGCGGTAGCGCTTAAGATCGCCGAGATGGGGCGCGAACTCCATGCCGCGCGGCTGATGGTGTGGGAGGCGGCCTCGGCCTGCGATACCGATCCGATGCGCGCAGCACTGTTCTCGGGGCCCGCCGCAAAGGCGAAGGCGGTCGATGTCGCGATCCGCAACGCCACGCTCGCGGTCGAAATCCTGGGCGCTTACGGCGTGACGCGCGAATATGGCGCGGCACGGCTGCTGAACGATGCGCTGATCGGCTATTCGTGCGATTTCACGCGAGAAGTTCTGCACCTCGGCCTGGCGCAGGTTTTATGCGGCGATCACCCCTGACGCTTTTAGGCCTGAGCGGCGATCTCGCCTGCGACTGCTCGCAGTGCCTGCACCACTTCCATGCGCGCGGGATCGCCGAGCGACCGTTCGCGAAAGGTTATGCCGATTTCGGGCTCGAAAGCGCGCAGCCCTTCGACCTCGAGAACGCTCAGGCCGGGCGTTCCTGCCATCAGCTGGCAGGGCAGAAAGCTGATCGCGTCGCTCTGCGTCAGCATGGCTTTCAGAAACGCCGCCGAATTGCTCGTTACGGTTGGCCGGGGGGCGGACAATCCCTGTTCAAAAAATGCCGCTTCGAAGACCTGACGCCATTGCTGTGTCGCAGGTGGCAGCACCCAACTCTGCGCGATAAGGTCGGTCAGCGATACAGGCGTGTGGATCAGCGGGTGCCCGTCGCGCGCAAAGACGCGGATCGTGTCGCTCAAAAGCACTTCGGTTGTGAACGCCGGGTCGACGATGCGCGGCCAGGCGCCGACCAGCACGTCGAGCTCGCTGCGGCGCAGCTGCGGCAGCAAGTCGTCGACGAGCCCTTCGGTTACCGTCAATTCGAGGTCGGGGTGCAATCGCCGAATTGTCAGTGCCACCGTCGGCATGATCTGCACGGCGACGAGCGGGCCGATGCCGATGCGCACATGCCCCTTCGCACGCCCCTGCATCCCCGAAATGGCAGCTTCCGCGGCGCGAATCTGCTGTTCGATCTGTTTGGCATGGAGCGCCAGGCTGTTGCCGAAAACGGTCGGCACGACCCCAAGCGTCGTCCGGTCGAACAGCCGGACGCCAAGCTGGTCTTCGAGCTGACGGATGCTCTTCGACAGTGCCGGTTGCGTCAGCAGCAGCCGCTCGGCCGCCTGACCGATGCTTCCCAATTCGTAGATCGCGAGGAAGTGACGCAGGCGGCGCGAGTCGAGCAAATTAAGTTTCCCCCTGCCGCACCTGCTCCAATGTCGTCGGGCTGCTGTCAATGAGGCTTGCGACATATCGGTTCGACGACGGCATCGGCCCGGCGCGCGTCGAAGGAGGGCAGCTTGCCGACCTTCGCGGCGTCGCACGCACGATGATTGAGCTGCTCGAGAGCGACCTGTCGGGCGCAGCGCAGGGCACGGCGAACATTCCGCTCGACCGGGCCCGGTTGATGGCCCCGGTGCCGCAGCCGCGCGCTTTTCTGGGCGTTGGCCTCAATTACCGTGACCATGCCGCCGAAATCGGGCGCGCGCTTCCCGACGTGCTTCCGGTTTTCGCCAAACTGGCAAGTGCCGTCAGCCCGCCCTATGCGACGATCGCCCGGCCCGCCGAAACCTTCGATTACGAAGGCGAACTTGGCGTCGTCGTCGGCGTCGGCGGCAGCATCGCTGGATATGTCGTCGTCAACGACCTGACCGTGCGTGCATTCGCCAAGCCCGATACCCTGGTGCTCGGCAAGAGCGCGCCGGGGTGCGCGCCGTTCGGGCCGTGGATCACGACGGCTGACGAGATTCCCGATCCGCACGCGCTGCACATCGAAACCCGGATCAATGGCGAGGTGCGGCAGCGGTCGACGACGGCCGAACTGCATCAGCGAATTCCGGCCCTGCTCGCCTACATCGGCGGGCAGGTGACGCTGCAACCGGGCGACATCATCGCAACCGGCTCGCCCGCCGGCTCGGGCATCGGGTTCGATCCGCCACGCTGGCTGACGCCCGGCGATGTCGTGCGCGTCGAAATCGAGCGCCTTGGCCATATCGAACATCTAATCGGAGACCGTTTATGAGCGACCTGCCCATTGTCGGCGAACATGCCCGCCGCCTGATCTACAGCTATGCTCGCGCGGTCGACCGGCTCGACCGAGCGCTGCTCGGCGCCATTTTTCATGCCGATGCGCACGTCGAACTGGGCGAGATTTACCGGGGCAGGCCCGAAGGTTTCCTCGACGTCGCGATGGGGTTCATGGGCGCGATGGCGATGACACGCCACGATGTCAGCAATGTCCTGATCCTCGACCACGGCGCGACGCATGCCGATGTCGAAAGCTATGTCCAGGCCTGGCACCGCATCGAAACCCAAGCTGGCACGCGCGAGCTGACGGTTTACGGCCGGTACCTGACGCGGATCGAGGCGCGCGGCGACGTGTGGCGGATCTCACGGCATAGCGAGGTCATCGACTGGGGCCGCGAAGTCGCCGCCGACCCGACGTGGTTCGACACCAACGGCGAAATGACGAAGGGAACGCGCGACGCGAGCGACGCGTCGCACGGGTTCTTTATGCAGCCGCAATAACCGGCGCGGCACGGTCGGCGAGGGCCAGCACCGTGAACGTCGGGCTGACCGCGCCAATCGTGGGAAACTGTCCGGCACCGGCGACGAATACATTCGGCACCGCGTGCAGGCGGCCATAGGTGTCCACGACCGAGCTGTCCGCGTCACGCCCCATGATCGTCCCGCCCGAAATATGCGCCCACACCGAGCGCGGCGTCGACCATGCCTCTTTCGTTCCCGCCGCGCGCACGACCGACATCCCCTCGTCGATGGCATATTGCCACAGCGTCAGCGTGTTGCTGCTCGCCGAATGCACGATCCGCGCAAGCGGCATGCCCCCGCGATCGCGCTTGCTGCTCAATTCGATGCGATTGTCGCGCTCGGGCACGGCTTCGACGATACCGTTGATCAGCCCTAAATGCTTAGCCGCGCGGCGCATGAAACTGTCGAGATCGGCACCGAACAGGTCGAGCCGCGTCGTCGCGATGCCGATCAGGTCGTTCGGCTTGACCGCAGGCGCAATGCCCCAAGTAATGCTGCCGAAGGGGCCACCCGCGCCTCGCGCCTTGGGATAACTGTCCTGATTGGTCAGCGATCCCGCCGACAGACCCATATGGCATTCGGTTTCCTCAGCAAACAGACCGTGGACGTTGGCGATCGAGTGCATCGCGAAATAGCGGCCGATCAGCCCCGAAGGGTCAGGTGTACCCGACGCCAACAACAGCCGCGCATTCTGAACCGCCGCCCCGGCAAGCACGATCGTGCCGCCGGGCTGCCAGTGTTCACCGCCGTTTGCGTCGCGATAGACGAGCGCCTCGGCGCGGCCCGCCTTGTCGAACGCGATGCGCGCGACCGCCGCTCGTGCACGAAACTCGACCCCTGCCTTTCGTGCCGCGGGAATATGTAGCACGAGCGGATTGGCAAGCGCCCCGATCGGGCAGCCGGCATCGCACCAGCCGTCGTAAAGACACGGTTCGCGGCCCTTGTAGGGCTGCGACAATACCGCCATCGGGCCGGGCGACACATGCTTGCCAAGCGCCGCAAAGCCGCGCGACAGGATGCGCCCTTGCGCAAAACTGCCGAGCGGGGGCAGCGGATAGGGCGCGCCGGGGGGGCGCCATTTTTCCTGTGCCGCGTCACCAGACACGCCGACTTCGGCTTGAACCGAATCATAATGTGGGCGCAAATCGTCATAGGTAATCGGCCAGTCGAGCCCGCGACCATGGTCCGACCGCATCGTGAAATCGGCTTCGGCAAAGCGCGGCCAGCCGGCGTAATGATGGATTGCCGACCCGCCGAAACCAGAGCCCGTCGCAAAATTGTGACCGACGGGGTTCTTGCCACCCGGCTCGACCGGCGCGCCGCCCCATTTCAACCGCCGCGCCCAGAGCTGAGAACTTTTCAGATCGCCGAGCGTCCAAGGTTCGCCCGCTTCGACGACGACGACCGACTTGCCGGCCTGCGCCAGTCGCGCCGCCAGGAGCGCACCCGCCGCGCCTGCACCCATGATGACGATGTCACGCCGTTCGTGTCGCTGCATTACCGCAAGCTAGCGCCAACCTGGTCACGCCCCCTCGTTCTAATCGCGCGCGTCGCCCGTCGCTGCGGTTATGCCGCCGGTCCGGGAATGACATTGCTGGTGGGCCGCGTGCAGCGCCACATTCGCAGGTATGGCAGAGGCAAATCGCAGGACGTTGCTCAAGGCTGCTACCGTCGGCGGCGGCGTGGCGGGGCTGGGGCTGATTGCCTGGCAGGTCGCCGGGCGTAGCGAATGGATTTCGCCGCGCGAAGCGAAGGCACGCGGAGCGCCGCTGAAGATACTGACCAGCGATGAAGCGGCAACGCTGGAAGCGTTCGGCGAAGTCCTGCTGCCCGGCGCGACGGCGGCAGGAATTGTGGCATTCGTCGATCATCATCTCGCCATCGATCCGGTACAATCGCTGTTGACGGTCCGCTATCTCGACCTGCCGCCGCCCTATGCGCCGTTTTACAAGGATGGGCTAAAGGCGCTCGACGCCGCCGCCGGAGGCCGGTTCGCGGATCTTGCCGCCGATCGCGCCACGGCGCTCGTCAAGCAAATTGCCTTTGCGGTACCGGCCGGATGGCGCGGCCCGCCCTCGCCGATGCTCTATTTTGCGGTACGGTCCGACGCCGTTGATGTCGTTTACGGCACCAAAGAAGGCTTCGAAAAGCTCGGCGTCCCTTACATGGCGCACATCGAACCCCCAACGACGTGGTGACGGTGCCACGCGATGCCGACGTTGTGATCGTCGGCGCGGGGGCTGCTGGCAGCACGATTGCGGCGCGACTGGCCGAGGGGGGCAAGCGGGTCGTCGTGTTCGAAGCCGGGCCGGGGTGGAAGCTCGCCGACCTTGCCAGTTCGCAGCTGTGGGCGCGGCGGCTGAAATGGGGTGGAGCACCAGTCGAGTTTCGAGGCAATCACCGGGGTTTCGGCCACAATCTCAACACCGGTTGGGGGAAGGGCGGCGCGGCTCTGCATCATTACGCAACATGGCCGCGGCTGACCGACGATGTGTTTCGCGTGCACTCCAAGTTCGGTCGCGGATTCGACTGGCCCATCGACGGCGATGCGCTGCGTCCCTGGTACGACCGGGTCCAGGCCGACGTTGGGGTGTCGGGCGATGCCGCGCGCGAGCCGTGGCGACCGGCAGGTGCGCCCTATCCCTTGCCACCACAGCAACCTTTTGCGCAGGCGCGGATGTTGCAGCGCGGGTGGGAGGCTCTTGGTCTCGCCGTGGCCCCGCTCCCCGCAGCGATCCTGACCGCCGAGTATCGGGGGCGGCCACCGTGCCTTTACGACGGATGGTGCGATGCGGGCTGCCCGATCGGGGCGCTGGCCAACCCGCTGATAACTGCCCTGCCACGTGCCGAAAAGGCGGGCGCGGAGGTCGTCAGCCAGGCGATGGTGACGCGCATCGTGCCGGCGAGCAGCACGCGCGCGGGTTGGGTCGAGTGGGTCGATGCTCGAGGCACGCCCCACCGCCTCGACGCGGCGCATGTCGTACTGGCGGGGTCAGGCGTCCAGAACCCGCGGCTGATGCTCGCGTCGGCGTCGCGCGAATGGCCGGGCGGTCTGGGGAATGCGCGCGATCAGGTCGGCCGCAATTTTATGCTCGATGCAGTCGCGCTCAATTACGGCTTGTTCGACGAGGCGACCGAAAACTACCTGGGCGTGAGCGCCGGACAATTGCTCCACCGCGCGCGCTATGGCGAGCGCAAGGATGCGCCCTTCGGCAGCTGGCACTGGCAAATTGCGCCTGCGCTGAAGCCCAATGATATCTTCGGCATCGCAGTGACGCGTGCCGACCTGTTCGGATCCGCGCTACACGAGTTCATGGCCACGGCTGCGCAGCGCATGGCCAACCAAGTCGCGATGATCGGCCAGCTGCCCGCCCCGGATAACCGAGTGGTGCTGTCTGCGAAACGCGACCGTTTCGGCGTCCCGCTCGCGCGTGTCGAGCACCGCTTCGACGATGAGAGCATGGCGCTGTGGCGCTATGTCGGTGAAGAGGGCAAGCGCGCGATGCGTGCGGCAGGCGCGAGCGAGACCTGGACCGGTCCGTTCAACGCGGGCCATCTGTACGGCGGGACGATCATGGGCGGCGATCCGGCCCATTCGGTTGCGGCCGCCGACACGCGCGTTCATGGGTTCGACAATGTCTGGCTGACCGGCTCGGGGTTGTTTCCAGCATCCGGGGGGACATCACCCACCTTTACCGTCGTTGCGCTTGCCGAGCGGACCGCGGCAGCGCTGCTCCGATATTGACTGGTATTCATCGCGCCATGCGCGAAAGTTATTTCCGCAAATCTTTCAAACCTGAAAGGTCTGTAGCTAGAAAAAGGCTTGAGCCAGAGGGGAATTGAAATGACCGACCGCATGCTATGCCGAATCCGGGCTACAGGCCTTGGTCTTCTTCTATCGAGCGTATCGACCGTCGGCCTTGCGCAGACAGCGGCCTCTGCCGAAGACAATGGGGGCGTACCCGACATCGTCGTTACCGCCGAACGGCGTGAAACCAACCTGCAATCGACACCGATCGCGATCACCGCAATTTCGGCAGATGGGCTGCGGTCACGAGGTGTGGCGGTCATCAACGATCTCGCCGCGACGGTCCCAAACCTCACCTCGACGACAGGTCCGCAAGGGTCGGCCGACGCGAACTTCTTTATCCGCGGTGTCGGGCAGTTTGATTTCATCGTGACCAACGATCCAGGGGTCGGGGTCTATGTCGACGGCGTCTATATCGGCCGCACGGTAGGCGCCATGCTCGACTCGGGCGATATCGCGCGGGTCGAAGTGCTGCGTGGGCCGCAAGGCACTCTGTTCGGGCGCAATACGCTTGGCGGGGCGATCAGCGTCACGACGCGTGCGCCCGATCCCACGGGCTTTTCGGGTGAAGCGCGTGCAACCTATGGGAGCCGTGAACGTATCGAGTTCGAAGGTGGTATCAACGCACCGCTCGGTGGGGACAACGCGCTCCGCGTATCAGGCTTTTACCGGAAGCAAGATGGCTTTGCGCGCAATTCGATCAATGGCAATCTGTTCGGCGCGACCGACCGGCACGGTGTGAAAGCGGCGCTGCGCCTGCAGCCTGCGAGCAATATTCGCGTCGATATCGCGGCCGATTATTCGCTCGACAAGTCGAACCCGGCGCCATCGGTGCTGCTGGCGCGGGCGCCGTTCCCGTTCTTCCCGCCCGCTATCGTCAACGACATTCAGAACCCGAACGACTTCTACCGCGTCTATGGTTCGAACAGCCCCCAGGCACGCAACCGCGTGTGGGGCCTGTCGGGAACCATCGCGATCGACATCGGCGATGCCACGCTGAAGTCGATCACCGCCTATCGCGACCTCGACGGCTTCTCGACTTCGGATCCCGACGGAACGCGCTATCGCCTTTATGACCAGAACACCGATACGCGACAGAATCAGTTCAGTCAGGAACTCCAGCTAGCGGGCGAGGCATTCGACAAGCGGCTGAGCTATGTCGTCGGCGCTTATTATTTCCGCGAGCGGGCGGTGCAGGAATTGCGGCTGTGTTTTGCGCCTCTCAGCAATTCGACGTTCACGCCTTTCGGGCCGTGCAACACATGGAACCAGGGCAATAACCAGGTCACCAAGAGCTTCGCGCTGTTCGGCCAGGGGCGTTACAAGCTGACTGACGCGTTCTCCATCACGGTCGGCGGGCGCTACACCTGGGATACCAAGGATATCATTTCAAATCAGGCATTCGATTTCCGGCCCGATGCCGTCGGCCCGGGTGCCGTGGCACCGCCGCCGTTCGGCTTCGGCTTGCCACTAGCCCCCGGCGCGCGCGTGCTCTTCCCGATCGTGTCCAACCTCGCCGGGTCGCGCAGCTTCAAGCAATTCACGCCGAAAATCGGTGTCGAATATCAGACCGGCGGCACGTTGTTGTTTGCCAGCTATACCAAGGGTTTCCGCTCTGGCGGCTTCAACGGCCGCCTGATCGCGCCGCAAGCGAGCGTGCCGAGCTATGCGCCCGACACCAACGATGCTTTCGAGGCCGGGTTCAAGACCGATCTGCTCGATCGCAAGCTGCGCCTCAACGGCACCGCGTTTTACCAGAAGTACAAGGGCATCCAGCAGACCATTTCCGATCCAGCGGTGCAGTTCCGTGTCGCGAACGCGGGTAACGCCGAGCTTTACGGGTTCGAACTCGAGCTGACGGCGGTGCCGGTTACGGGGCTCAATCTCAATGCGGCGGTCGGCTATACCAACAGCAAGTTTGTCGACGTGCCGGCAAGTGTGGGGCCGATCAACGGCAACAAGCTGCCGTTCAGCCCCGAATGGACGCTTTCGCTCGGCGCCGAATACAAGATCGACCTCGGTGGCAGCGGCAGCATCACTCCACGCGTCGATTACCGGTACCAGGCTCGCACCTATTTTACCGCGTTCAACCTGCCGTTTGAACAGCAGGAGGGCTACGGCCTGCTGGGCGCGCGCATCACCTACGCCGATCCCAGCGACCGCTATACCCTCTCCGTCTATGGCCAGAACCTGACCGACAAGAAATATTATACATTCGGCCAGAATGCGCTGGCGGCGCAAGGCGTGGCGTACAATTACATCGGTCGTCCGCGCGAATACGGTGTGACAGCGGGGGTCAAATTCTGATCGACGGGCAGACCGCCCCGGCCGCTGCCCGACCGTGTCGGGTTGCGGCCATCCACCTGCCGCGACGGGGTAGCCAGTGCTGACCGCGAGCGTCCGCTTTCGGCTGAAGCCCGGCGAAGACCGAGTGGGTGCGCTCGCCGAAATCGACAGGACGATTTCGCTATATCAAGCGGCCGGGCCTGCGTTGGTCCGAAAAGCCATTCACCTCGACGTTGAAAACGGCGTTGGCACGAGCGTGTATCTGTGGTCGGACCGCACAGCTGCAGAACAGTTTTTCGAGATGGCCAAGGCAAACATCAAGGCAGCGACCGGGTTTGAGCCCGATGTCTCGCTGATGGACGTCGACGTGCTCGTCGACAACGCCGAAGGAACGGTAATGCGCGCCTAACGATCGCGCGCTTCGGCGACGTAGCGGCTGCGTGCCATCCACAGCAGCACGATGGCGGGCAGGCCGGTAATTGCCGCTGTCCATGCCAGTGACTGGCCCAGCATCGCTTCATCGCCAAAGACGAAGTCGGTGATGAGCGCAGGCACCGTCGGTCCTAGGCCGATTCCCAGCAGGTTGATGACGAGTAGATAGAGCGCCGAGACCTGGCCTCGCATCTCATTGGGCGTTACCGCACCGATCGCCGAGGGTGCGGCACCACTGGCGAAGGCCCCGAAAAAGAACACCGGGGCCAGCATAAGCTGCGCCAGAGCGGCGGTCGGCATCAACGGGAACAGCACGCCCGGCACCAACCCGCCGATTGCAGCTAAAATGCCCGCGATCAGCACAGCGTCCTTATGCCCGCGCTTCGCCATCCAGTCCACGAACCATCCGCCCACGAGCACGCCGACCGACCCGGCGAACACCATCGTCATGCCGATGTTCACGCCGGCATCGCGCGCCGACATGCCGAACCGCCGGATAAAGAATTCGGGCGCCCAGGCGAGCGTCGCAAAGCCTGCGAGCACGACGATGCCGAAGCCGACGAAGAATGGCGCAAACAGACCGCGTCGGACCCAGACATAGGTGAAGGTCTCACCGGTCGAGATTTGGCCGGTGGCGCTGGTCCGGCCGCGGCGTGTGGGTTCCTTGATGAGCAACAGCAATGGGGCGAGCACAATCGCGGGGATCGCGATGACGAAGAATACGGCCTGCCACGACTTTACTTCGCCGATCAGCGGTAGCGTTGCCATCGGGGTTTCGGCAACCATGCCGACGATCACGCCCCCGGCACCGAAGGCAATACCGGCACCGATGTAGATGCCCAGCGAATAGAGCGGGATGACGTTGCGATGAATCGATAGGGATTCACAAACCGGTTGAAGTCTGATTCAAGCTGCTGGCCGAGGATGGAGGTCGGCAGCGATGGCGAGAGCCTATTCGATGGACTTGCGCGAGCGGGCGGTGGCTCGGGTTTTGTTGGGTGAGAGCGTTCGTTCGGTGGCAGCGATGCTGAGCATCAGTCCGGCGACGGTGGTGCGTTGGTCGGGACGGTATCGTGCTACTGGGAGCGCGGCACCTGCCAGGATCGGTGGTTACAAGGTCGGGGTGTTGTCGCGGCATCGTGACTGGTTGCTCGAGCGTACCGCGCACGACTTTACGTTGCGCGGGCTGGTCGCCGAGCTGGCCGAGCGTGGAGTGAAGGTCGACTATGTGCAGGTGTGGCGGTTCGTTCATGCCGAGGGTCTGAGCTTCAAAAAAAAGCGTACTGCCCGCCGAACAGCTTCGACCGTGGATCGCGCGGCGGCGAACGCAGTGGAAGAAATATCAGGGACGGCTTGATCCAAAGCGTCTCGTCTTTATCGACGAGACTTGGGCCAAGACGAACATGGCTCCCTTGCGGGGATGGGCTCCCAAAGGGCAGCGGCTCCACGCCAAGGTGCCCTATGGTCACTGGCGCACGATGACCTTCCTCGCGGCGCTCCGCTGCGACCGGATCGATGCCCCTTGCGTGCTCGACCAGCCCGTCAACGGGCAGAGCTTCACCGACTATGTCGAGCAGTGTCTCGTCCCCACGCTCTCGCCCGGGGACATCGTCATCATGGACAATCTGTCGAGCCACAAAAAACCCGCAGTGCGCGCCGCCATCCGCAGCGTCGGGGCGCGGCTGCTGTTCCTGCCGCCCTACTCACCCGACCTCAACCCCATCGAGCAAGTCTTCGCAAAGCTCAAACACTTGCTGCGAAAGGCCGCCGAACGGTCCCACGAACAAACATGGCGACGCATCGGATCACTCCTCGACGCCTTCTCACCCAACGAGTGCGCCGCATACCTCAACAACTCAGGATATGGTGCAAGCTAATGTCATCCCGCTCTAGATCGAGAACGCGCGCCCGCGCTTCGAGGGCGGGAAGAGGTCGGCCAGCATCGAGAAGGCCGAGGGGCCAAGCGCGGCATCGGCAGTGCCTGCGAACACCCGCGCGCCGAACAATTGAGCAAAGCCGCTCGCAAGCCCGGCCGTCAGGGCAGCGCTGCCGCCGGCAAGCGCACCGATCGCGACGATTACTTTGCGCGTGGCACGGTCGGCGAGCCGCCCGAACGGGAGCCCCATGAGCGTGAAGAACAGCGCAAAAGCGAGCCCGGCAAGCAGGCTGTACTCAGTGTCGCTGAGCTTCAAATCCGCTTTGATCGGCCCGACGAGCAGCGACATGATCTGCCGATCGGCGAACGACACGATATAGGCGAGCAGCAACGTAAAGACGGTGGCCCAAGCGCGCGCAGCCGACGGCCAGTCGCCGTCGTCGCCGAGCGGCGCGGGCTCAGGCGTGGATGGTGTGTCGTGACTGCTCATGCCATCACCGCCTTACGGCTACGCGCGAAGGCCGCGCGAAATGCTTCGACGCTGGTCTGGCGGATCACCTCGATCGCTCCGTCGTCATAGTGAATTTCAATATGAGGCATCGACGTCACGCCGCGCGCGCGGAGCGCCTCGGTCTCGCGGAAAGGCGCTTCGAGGTCGGCGCTGGAGCTGAGGTATGCCCGCGCCGCTGTGCCGTCGAAGCCATGCCTCCCAGCAAGCGCGACGAGGAAGTCGGTGTCGATGACGATTGCATCTTCAAAAAAAGCACGCGCGATGTCCTCCGCCATGGCCCCGGTCACTCCAGGACGCTGCTGTTCCGCCCAGCGCACCAGACGGTGGCCATCGATCGAAGCCGGGCCTCGGGTAATCCGCTCGAACGCGAAATCGATCCCAACGGGTTCGGCGACGCTGCGGATCTGGTCCCACATCGGCACGCGCAGTCCCTCGCCATACTTCTGGCGAAAGAATTCGAGAAAATCGTGACCGCCGCGATCGAACTGCGGATAGAGCATGAATTGCTGCCAGTGGATCGTTGGGCCGGGCAAGCCTTCGGCCGCCTGCGCGGCCAGTGCCAGCGTCAGATGACGCTTTGCGATATGGCACCAAGGGCAGATGAAGTCATAAATCACCTCGACATTCACGCCCGATCCCCCTTCATGCAAGATCATACAATGCCGATTGCTTAATCTACTAAAGCATAATCGGGCGTGTGTCATAACCGTCTCGACGCGATTTACGATCTTAACGTCAGTCCGGTGCGCGAGCAGTATATGTCCGACACCGCACTGATCGTACTAAACCCGGCGGGATGGCTGCAAACACGCAAACGCAGACCGGTCCTGCCGGTCGTTCCGCTCTTTCGCAGCTGGCTCGATCAAACCGATGGTGGTTTATTTGCCAAGAGCGTTTCAGCTTCGACAACGACCAACAGATTTACGTGATCGAGCAATTCCCGGTGAAGTCGATCCGCTCAGCGTGGGACACGGCTAAGATCGCGCTCGGCATCCCTGCCGGACGCGGCCCAAAGTATCTCCGGCAGTCGATGTCGACGATCCTCGCAAATCGCGGTGTGCCGCCGGATGAAATTTCCCTCGTGCTCGGCCATCGCATTCTCGACCCGACGACCGAACTGTATGTTATCCACGATCCCAATCATCTGAAGACCTTCAAAGCGGTGATCGAGGAGGTGATCGCGGACCTCACGCGGATGGCCGGCACGGCGCTTCACCCAAAACTCACCCAAGCCGACATCGAGATCGTTGTGCTGAGGGCATAAAAAACCCACCAAGTCACTGACTTGGTGGGTTTTTTCATGGTGGGCGTGGCAAGGATTGAACTTGCGACCCCTGCGATGTCAACGAAGCCGCTAGCCCGGAATTCCGCGCATTTTTGACTTCGCGGCATGCGTCAGGGTGCATCGTTAGTCGCAGATTTGCGTGTGTCGTTCGGCTCTGCGCCGAAGTCGCGCCGAACAGCTTGCCCGCCATCCCAGCGGCGCTTTTGCGCCCACCGCACCCGCATGACCGGCGTCTGGCGAAATCGCGTTCAGGCGGCGGTTTCGTGCGTCCTCGCGACCTCCCGACCGGGAACCCGCTAGATGACAATCGCCGACACAAGCCAAGCACCGATCGACGCCGCTCAGAGGCGCGCGGCACGACAATTAATTCGTCAGACCTCAGCGCACTTCGCGGGGAGAAAACGCGGCAACGACCGCGAGGTTCGCCGATCGAGCTATGACGTCGACGACCCGCGAGCGCAGGTCTGGCGACGGATCGGGGACGGGTCAAAGCGCGACGGGCTCGTCTGGGTCGACGCGATGCTGCAAACCGCGCGAGAGTTTGACCTGCACGAACGCGCGAAGACGCCGGGCTCGCGCGGTCCGCTATCGCCCTACACGCTGACGGTGTTCGAGGCGCTGCTGCGTCGCGCGCTAGACTTCAAGACCGGTCGGTCAGAGCCGGCGCTCCTGACGATCATGCGATGGACCGGGTTTGCCAAGGCGACGGTGGTGCGCGCATTGGCGCGTCTGAGGGCACACGGCTTCCTCGACTGGGTGAGGCGAAGCCGCGCGACCGGCAATGCCAAGGAATATGGGCCGCAGCGCGAGCAGACCTCGAACGCCTACTTCTTCGACCCCGGGGGGATGGCGCGAAACGTCGCGCAGCGCTTCCGCGACCTGCTGGCGCGCCGCCGGCGGACGCGGGCCGAGGACAGCCCAGCGGGCCCGCAGGCAAAGGCTGGCGGCCCGGCGGCAGCCCCCAGCGGCTCGATGCCGCACGACTCGACGCTGGCCGATGCACTCGCCCGCATCGGGGCGAACATCCAGAGCGCGAGTTCATGAGACGATCGCTATCCCTCATCAGGGGTTTAAGATGATGAGGAGAGGCTACGCCTCACGCTGATTTGTTCGATCTCGCTGCCGGAAAGAGCACCGCTCAACGCCGAACCCTCGCACCCGGGGACGGCGACGGTAGCGGCGCGAGCGCCGCAGGGCTGCCGGAGGGGCAGCGGGCACGAAGCGTGCCACTCAATCGCCGGCGAGCAACTCGCCCCACCGGTCGAACAGGAAGCGACGGCGCGCCAGATGCGTCGCGCGATTGTACGCGGCCTCGACCTTGCCCTTCGCGACGTGGGCGAGCGCCGCGTCGATCGTCGCGCGGTCCTCGGGGTAGGCTTCGTTCATGATCGTCGAAAAACTCGCCCGCCATCCGTGTGGGACGTGGCGGCCGGCAAATCCTGCGCGCGTGTAGAGCGCGCCGATCGCCGCCTCGCCGATCGCGCTGCCCCCGTCCCGACCGACGAAGACGAGCGCATCGGCGGCGACGTCGCCCGCGCCCGCGCGCGCGATGCGCAAGATCTGCACCGCAGCCGCCGACAAGGGCACGAGGTGCGCATTGGCGGGATCGAGCTTGCGCGCGGCCGCGAGCTTCATCCTCACCGCCGGGACGCGCCAGAACGCGCCGTC
This sequence comes from Sphingomonas sp., assembly GCA_965248885.1. Taxonomy (GTDB): domain Bacteria; phylum Pseudomonadota; class Alphaproteobacteria; order Sphingomonadales; family Sphingomonadaceae; genus Sphingomonas_O. The sequence continues at coordinate 376,884 of OZ252211.1, forward strand.
GGATATTCCAGGGATATTCCAGTCGACGCCCTCGAACTCACCCCAGCGCGCACCGCGCACCGCCGCTAGGCGCACCGCCGTCAAGGCGAGGAAGCGCGACGCTTGTTTGATCGACGGTGCCGCCGCGAGGGCTTCGCATGCCGCCAGCAGAGCGCGCACGTCGTCGAGCTCGAGAAGGGCAGGGTGATGCTTTGCCGCCGCCGGTCGACGCAGCGCGCGCGCGACGATCGCTGCGGGGTCGCCGACGTCGCGCCCTTCCGAATTGGCGAGCGCGAAGATCGCCGACACGCGCTGGCGCAGGCGCCGGGCTGTCTCGACCGTGCCGCGCGCCTCGACCCCGCGCAGGACGCGGAGCAATGTCGGCGGATCGATCGCTGCGAGGACCTTTTTTCCCAAGCACGGAAAAAGGTCGCGCTCGAGGCTGGCGAGGACGTCGGCGGCATGTACCGGCGTCCAGCGCGGTGCGTGATGCGCGTGCCAGCGTCGCGCCGCCGCTTCGAAGCTGTCGGCGTCATCGGCGACCCGCGTGGGCGCGCGCGCGATCGGATTGTTGCCCTGGCGCAACTGCGCGCGTGCGGCGTCCCGGCGCGATCGCGCGTCGGCGAGCGAGATTTCGGGAAAGCGGCCGAGCGTCAGCAGCTGCTCGCGGCCTTGGTGCCGGAATTTCATCCGCCACGACTTCGTGCCGGTGGGCGCGACGAACAGATAGAGGCTGCGTTCGTCGGCGAGCTTGTAGCCACGCGCTCGCGCGCGCGCGGCCTTGACCGCGGCGTTGCTCAGCATCGGCGGGCCCCTCGAAGTCAGGCAAGATTATGCAATATGCATTATCTTGTTGTGCAATTTGGTTGATGGCTCGGCGTGTCGAGACGCGGCGAGCCGGATAACCTATCCGCCATGGTCCAAAAAAGGGCGCAGTTCTGCGGCCCGCGCGCGCCCGATCGGGCCGATACCCCGAGTTGAGCGGGGCAATACCCCTACCCAGCCGGGTATCAGCGCGCGGTCGGTTTCGAGATCAGTAACTCGCGCGCCGCGTGACGATTGCCCTCGGGCATCGAGTAGGTCGTTGCGAACGCCTCGATGGCAAAATCACCGAACAGGTCGCGGACCTCGGGCCGGTCGTTGATCGACAAAAGGAACTGGCCCTTGAGCCGGCCGAGCTGCTCGGCGATCGCCGCGAACTCGCTCCGATCGAACATCGCTTCGCCATAAAAATGCTCGGTGCCGTAGTAGGGCGGGTCGAGGTAGAAAAGCGCGCCGACGCGGTCGTATCGATCGATGAAGGTCGTCCAGGGCAGCCGCTCGACGACGACCGGGGCCAGTCGCTCGTGCAGCGCCTCGAGCATCGGCGCCAGCTTCGTCACGTCGAAGCGCGCACTTTGCGTTGTCGACAGACCGAAGCTCCGGTCGGCGACCTTGCCGCCGAAGCCCATGCGCTGGAGATAGAGGAATCGCGCCGAGCGTTGGAGGTCGGTCAGCGTCGTCGGGTTCTGGCGGATGAGCCTCTCGAACCCGGCGCGGCTCGCGATCTGGAAGCGAATCATCTCCATGAACGCGACGTAATGATGCTGCAGCACGCGGAAGAATGTGGCGATGTCTTCCGACCGGTCGTTGATGACCTCGCAGCGCGGTCGCATCGATCGACGAAGGAAGACGCCGCCCATTCCGACGAACGGCTCGGCGTAAAGATCGTGATCGATCGCTTCGATCCGGGCGATGATGCGCTTGGCGAGATTCTTCTTGCCGCCGACATAGCCGGCGACGGGTAGGCAGGGGGTTACGGCTTCCACGGACACGCCATGTTCCTTATGTGTTCCCGCGCCCCGGTCGGGCAGGCGGCATGATCCCTGGTGAGGGACCGATCAAGGACATGGCGGGCTCTTTCCGCCGGTTCGACGTGTTGCAGCACGCCGACCCCCGCCTTTTCGACGGCAAGGGGAATATTAGCTGCTCGCGCAGCGAAATTCAAAATCGATGTCGAAAGCCGATCAGCGCGACCGGAACGACGGCGACGATCGAAACGAGCTGCGATAGCTCGGCGCCGAATAGCGCGGCATGGCGCTCGACCGGGTCACGCTGCGCGTAACCGTTCGCCCCGGGCTGGTAACGTTCGCGGGGCGTGCCGTTGTGGTAGTGATGGTCGTCGATCGTCGCACGAAGCCCGGGCTGGCGCGATAGCTCGCGATCGCGCGGCGCTGCCCGCGATAATCCGGATCGGGAACGAGGACCGGCTGACGCTGCCCGCTGCCGTTGACGGCGTTCGCGAGCATGTAGCCTGCCATCCCGTAGAGCAGATAATCGTTCACGTCGCCGCCGGCAGAACGTACATGGCGACACTCGTCGGGCTTCGCGGCCGTCGCGCAGCGGTCGGTTTCGGCACAGCTGACCAGCGAGAGGCTGGCCATTACCATGATCAAGGTGAGGCGGATCATCGGCCGTTCTCCCGATCGCGCGATCGGTTGCGGACAACGTCGAGGGTGTCCTTGACTACCGGGGCGGCCGCGATGATCGTCGGCGCGACGCGGACGATGAATTTGACCAGATTGCCGAACTTCATTTCTCGTCTCCTTCGGTTTGGTGCTCGAGCGGTTCGAGGTTGGGTGCGGGGGCATGCGTCGCGGTCGACGTCGGATCGCGCAGCAGCGCGGCGATCGCTCCACAGAAACCACCGATCGACACGAGTACCGTGGAGCCGGCGACGTGCAGCTGGTCCACGAGCGCGGCCGACGCGATCAGCACGCCCGACAGTCCTGCCCAGGTCGAGGCCTCCTCGAGGCGCGCGGTGATGTATTTCAGGATCATGATATTGCTCCTCGATAGATGGCCGCCTCGGTCGCGCGGCGTTCGGTCAGCCCGGCGAGCTCGACCAGCTTCCCGCCAACCGTTCCCTTGTTCCAGGCAGCAAAGGCATCGGCGGCGCCGGCGTAGTTCTTCGCGCAGTGGCGGCGCAGGACCGTCGACGACAGGAAGTGTGTGGCACCGATGTTGAAAGTCAGCAGGACCATCGCGTCGAGCTGGTCTTGCGTCGTCGGCGTATTGCCGATCGCGTTATCGACGCACGCGACCGCCCAGGCGATGTCGGCCGCGAGGAGTATCTCCGCCTGCGCAGGCGTGATCGTCTGCCCCGGGCGGACGTGATCGGTGTGTCCCCAGCCGATGGTCCACACGCCGACGTCGTCGCGGTAGGCGTCGAGCGCCGGCGTGCCGTGCGGCAGCAGGCGGAGTCGGCCCTTCGCGTCGTGAAAGCCCCCGGTCTCATAGCCTTTGAGCACGCGTAGCCCGTGCGGGCCGAATGTCCTCGCCATCGTCGGTTTCCTTAATCTGGGTAAAGGTCAGGGTTTGCGGTCGAGCTTGTCGATCAGCCCGTCGAGCTCGGGCGATTTGGCCAAAGGCCGGTCGCGAAATTCACGGATGAGCACCTGCCCCGGCGTCTGCGGGGTTGTGTCACCGACCGAGACCACCTCAACGCGTGGTCCCTTCGGCGGGATACTGGTCTTGCTGTCAGGTGGCGCGAACACTTCGACGACCTTTCCGCTCAGCCGCCTACGGGTTTCCGACGATATCACCCGCAAGGCGTCGAAACCCAGCAGCGTCAGTGCGCCTGAAACGAACAGCGCGACGTGATCGGACATGCTGAGCCGGTCGTCGGCTGCCGCCGCCGCGACCATCAGCAGTGGCGCGATTGCGAGGCGTAGCAGCCACCAGCGCCGGTCCGGATGGCCGTCGTCGTGCAGCTCGCGCGCGTAAGCAGCGACGAGGCCGCATAGCGCACCGACACCGAGCATCAACCAATATTCGATCTCGGGGAGCGCCGATGTCAGCCATGCCACCCCACACACCCCCCGATTCCACTCAGCACCGCGATCGCTGCGTAAGCGCCGAGCAGCGCGCGCTTGTTGGCGTCGGGCGTGTCGGGAAGATATTTGACGACGATGGCAATGACTGCGGCGACGGCCTGCAGCGCGATAAAGGTCGCGCGCACCTGGTCGGTCGCGATCTTGTCCTGCGCGAGCGCGAGCAGTTGGTATCCGACGATTGGTACGCCGACGACGGACAGCACGATCTTGATCCAGTCGGTCGGCCGCCAGCGCAGTGCCGTGACGATCGACGGGACGCCCCAAAGCACGAGAATGCTCCAAACGAACATCATCGAGCTGCGCAGCGCTACGAAGGCGAGAAGCGAAGTCATAGTGTAATTATCGCGGGAATGACGGCACCCTGCGAAGGCACTTGCAAATAGCCCAGGATTGAACGGTCCGCGAGTCTGTGACACACCCGCCAGATGATCGCTGTCATCCGTCGAGTGCTGCAATCGCTGTTCAGGCGTTGGCCGGAGTGCATAGTCTGTGGCGAACCGATCATCATGCGATTGCCGCGTTGAGTGCGGCTCGCGCAACCGTCTCGATGAAGGCAAAGCCCGCCGCCTTCAGGTGGATGAGGTCGGAATGATAATAGGTGTTGCTGGGAACGCTCGCGGTGCCCGTTCCTAGCCCTGCTACCGCGCCATAATCGGCGAGCGTGTAACCGTCAGTTGGCCGACCGGCGATGATCGCGGCGTTATAAGCCTGGCGAGTGAGCTCGTACCCGTAGAGCGCGGTCACGCTGATCGACTGCCAGAAACGCGGGATCGTCGTCGCGACTACGATCGACGCCGGCGCGTATCCCGCTGCGATCGCCGCCAGAATATACGGTCGGGTTGCCGTCGTGAATATGTTGTTCGCCGCCGCCGTCGCCAGCGCGCCGCTCATGGCTCGAAATACCGAACCCGAACTGTTGGCCGTGGCATTGGCAGAGCACGTGATCGAGGTGCCCGCGATACCGGTAATCGTCGTGCCCGCCGGGAATTGAGCCGATCCGACAAAGTTGCCGGTGGCCATGCTCGTCGCATCGGCGACGACCGCCACGTTGCTGCCGCTGGTTGTGTTGGCGGTCGTCAAACGCGTGTCGAACGTCGTGCCGGCAAGCGCGGCGATGTCGTTCGTGCCGGCCCAGAGATGCACCGAGTTCTTGGCAACGCCCGCCGAGTATTTACCGAGCGCCTTAGACCGGCTCGAATATACGTTTGCCATCGTGTCGCCGGAAACAGCGGTGTTGTACATGCCCGCATAGCGCGAGAGGTTCGAACCGACCACGAACGGAAGGCTTCGCATGAAGATACCGTTGGCACTGCCGTGCGTAATGCTGTCACCGTCGAACGTAATCTGCGCAGTCGGCGCGAGATTGATTGAGAAGATCGTCGCGAGCGCATCCTCGACCAGCACCGCGTCGGTATCGGACAGGGGGGTCGGATAGCAAACCATCGCGAAATGGGCGGCGGGACCGGCGATCGAGGCCGACCACAGCGCATGCCCGATGCGCCCGCCCGTCATCGTCGCATTCGTTGGCGCTGATGCGCTGCTCGCCTTTTTATGTGCGCGAAGTTTCCAGTTCGCAGCGCCGCCGACCACCGACAGCACGTCGGGCGAGAAGTGCGAGAACGCCGCGTCGGGCAGGCTGCGAAATCCGGGCATTGAGGCGAACCAGCCGCTGTAAGGCGACGACCACATCATCGCAGCGGCGCTGCCATCGGTCGCCGAGCCAAGGCCCCAGAGGCCAAGCGTGTTCAAGCCGCCGACCCCGACCGCGACGGCGTTGAACACGCTTTGCGACTGGAGCTGAACCGAGTGCGTCGCGGGGATGTTCAGGAACGTGCTCCCGGCCAGATTGCCGTACAGGTCGATGCCGCACAAGATGCCCGAGACACCGCGGATCGTGTTGGCCGCATCCCAAAGCGGGCGAGCCGCCGCCGTGGCTTGCGTCGCATGATGCCCATTCCCGGACTGATCATACCATGTGTCGACACTAAGCGTCGTCCCCGAGCCGAATGCCGCGACACCCGACGTGTCGGCACTGCCATTGGCAGCTGCTCCAATGTTGAGCGTCGCGCTGTCGTTTGCGCGGACCAGCCGGTAGAGATTGCCAGCGTATCCCGACACTAGCTTGCTGACGCCATATACCGCCGAAGGTGCGGTCGCGAGCGTGGGGAGATATGACACAGAGCCGACCGCGCTCCTGCTCCTGATCCTGCCGCGCAGGTCGGTCTGGCCAGGGCCGTACATCGGCATCCTACCACTCCCGCGCGTAGAGCGGAGTGGCGGGCGTGTCGGCGATCGCCGCGACCGCGCCTGTACCTACGTGCGACGTCGGCGTCTCGTAATAGGTCGACGACGGGATCTTGAGGCTGCGATAATCCGCCGTCGCCGCACCGATGCCGTTGACCCAGATGTTCGCCGACGCGGATTGCACTTGATAGGCGGTTCCCCGACGCGCGCTGTTCGCAGCCATGATCTGCTGCGGTCCAATGCTCGTCGCCGCGACCGCGCTGCCTGTAGCGGTCGCATTGACCGACAGCGTGTAGGTCGAGTTCGCTGCGTTGAGCGTGCCGCTTGCCAGTGCGTTGATCGTCGTACCTGCAGGCACCCCGGTGGCTGCGATCTGCTGCCCCAGGACGATCGCCCCGGCGGTCGGCACGGTCGTCAGGGTGATCGTCGCCGAGCCGCTGGTCGTCGTGATCTGCGCGCCTGTGAAGCCGATGATCGCGCCGCGATCGACCGACGCCGCGCGCACCACGGTGTCGACGTTCAGCGCGGTACCGGACGCAGTTCCTTGGACGGTGAGCACGTCGGCCGACGGCGTGCCGGCCGTGCCCAGCGCCGGTTGCTTCGCGGTCGTCGCGGCTCCGGTTGGCAGTGAGATCGTGCCCGTGATGTTTGCGATCGAGCCAATCGAGTTCGTGCCTGCCGGCGTGGGCGCGATCATATCGGTGTGAAGTGTCGCAAGCGCAGTATTGGCCGTGACCTGGTTCGCAGCGGTAGCAGCCCCCGTCGAAAGCGGCAGTGCCGCACCGAGCTTCGTGTCGATCGATGCGAGCGAGTTGTTGCCCGTCGTCTGGTTGGCAGCGGTCGCCGAGCTTCCTCCTCCTCCTCCGGCTACCGCTTGTATCGGCGCGAGGTTGACGCCGACCGGGCCCGAAACCGCGGAGCGGCAATAGACGGTGACGTCGTCCTTGACGCTCCGTTCGGCATTGGGCTGCAGCGTGAAATCGGGCGCGGTCGTGCCGTCGGGGACGCTCGCGCTGATCCAGCACCGCACCACGCTGCCGCCCTGGTTCTGGACCGTCCACACGGAACCGCTGCCGACGGGGATTACGAGCGTCGAAATGTTCGTGCCGAGGGTGACCGACCCGGCGAGCGCAGCCGTGCTCAGGCCCAGCAGCCACAGGGCCGCAAGCAGTTTTCTCATGTCGATATTCCTAATTGCCAACGGGATTGGTGCTCTGCTGCGACTACCGTCGGAGCATTCGCGCTACATACCCTCGAGGACGAAGGTATCGAGGTCGATCGACACGTTGTACCAGCTGTCCGCGCTGAGGCCCGATACGCAATAGGCTACGCCGTCGGTCAGACCGAGATCGAGCAACGCAAAGTCTTTTTTCTTGGCGACATAGTGAGGCAGGATGCATCCCACGCGCGCCGGCGCGGTGGGGCTGTCGATCCAGCCCATTATCGGCGCATTGCCAGGATAGTCCGCAGGCGCGCTATCGTTGACCCCTTCGATTCGTCCGTGGGCCGTTCGAATAGTTTTTGCCATCGCCCCTCCGCTGTCGGCGTAGAAGTTGACGTAGAAGCTGTAGCCGAGCGCCGCGACCGGAATCAGCGAGGTCGTCGCCGTCGGGAAGACGAGCGGCGGTGTGTTCGTGCCGACGGCGATCCACGGCTCGATACTCGATATCGTTCGGATGCTCTCGCGCGGCTTGATGTAATTACCGAGCCCCGAAGGCCCTGCCCCGATGCGCGGGGCCATCGCGATGACCGGCCTGGCCAGATAATAGGTATCATACCGCGAGCCGTTGAACTCGACACCGACGTCGAAGTAAGTGGCGTTCGACGGGACTACGACGGTTTTCTCGAGCCACTGCCAGCTGTTGACCGCTGCGGTTGCCGCTGGCCCATAGGACACGGTACCGCCGGTCCCATCGGTGTTGATGTAGACCCGCCAGGAGCCTGTGCCGCGAACGCGCTGTTTGACGAGAATGCCGAACGTGACGGTCTGCCCCCGAAAATACCTGACGGGCAAAGACCTGGAGAAGGTTTCAGGGTCTGCAATGCGCTTGTTATAACCAAGCGAGAAGAGCGCGCCGAGCGGCACGTTCGACGGGTAGTCTTCGCGCCAGGCGATTGCGGTCGTCGATTTGGTCCAGCCATCGGCCGCAAAGCCATTGTTGAGAGAAGCCGAGCAGCCGATGTTCACATTCTTGATGGTGCCCGTGCTCGTCGCTGAGGGCGAAAGGAACCATGGGCAACGCGCCGTCATGTTGCCCGCCGACAGCGACAATATCTCCATCGCCTTGAACGAGATCGCTGGCTGATTGGACCCGGCGATGGCCATCAAATCGCCCACGCGCCACACCGACGCGTCGCCAGTGAAGTTGAACGAAACCAGATTGTTTCCCGTCGAGTGCGACGTCAGGTTCAGCGTTCCGAGCGTATCGGTGCCGGCCTCGTTGAAGCGAAGGTCGAACCCACCCGACGATGACATCAGTTCCCACTGGCTATTCGGTGCGAGGTTGGGCGGCGCTGAATTCTGCAACAAGCCCAGCGTCGCCATGATCGAGTCGAACGCGACTTGGGCGGTGCCGACGATGGTCTGCGCGGCAGTGGCTGAGCCGGCAGCGGCTACCGCCGATCCGTTTGCGGCTGTCGCAAAGACGGCAGCAGCGACCGCCGATCCGTCTGCGGCCGTGGCGCGGGTGTCCGAGGCCGCCGCCCTGCTCGTCGCAGTTGCCGCGGCGGCAGTCGCGATCGCTGCCTGCGCAAGAGCAATCGCGGACGATTCACCAAACAGTTTCGCCGACGGTATCGCAACCTGCTGGCCGTCCTTCCACGCCGGGATGACTTCATCGCCCGTAAGGGCACCGGCAATACCAGGGTAAGTCGGAATCGTTCCCATCAACCGGGCTTCTTCGGCAGCTTGATCGTTTTCGCATCCACCCCATGATCGAGCTGTTTGCTCACGAGGTCGGGCAAGTCGCGCAATTTCAGACGATACGCAGCCCAGGCCTTTGCCTTGGCAGCCGTGACAGGTGCGTCGGTGAGCTGCGTCCAGTCGCTGTCGATCAGCGCCGCTTTGCGCAGCCGACGGATATGCTCGAGAAAAGTCGCGCGCTCGAAATTTGGTGGCGCCGAGATAACATCGCCGAGTTCGCTGCCCTGAATGATTTCACCGTTGGATTGCGCTTCGAGCAACGATGCGTGCAGCTCGGCGTCGATTTCGAAGGCGTCATCGGGCAACGTGTGATGAAGCGTGTCGTCGAAGAAGCCGCAGCGTGCGGTGCTCCAGAAAATACCCATGGGTGAACTCCCTCAATAACCGAGCGCGAGCACGTCGATGCCCTCGAGCAGCGGGTTCGCCGCCGGGCTGTTGGAATTGATCGTTACGCTGCATCCGGTGGCCGAGCGGGTAGCGATGAGCGACCAAAAGTCGCTCGCGACCGTCCCGAAATTGCTCGTCGAAGCAAAAACGCAAGAATTGGGGAACGACGTCGGCCAGGTGATCGCAACCGTCTGCTCGGTGGTCCATTGCGTCCGCAGGCTGACCCATTGAAGGATAAGCCGACCGCCGATCTTCACCCAGCTGTTTGCCGCGATCGTTCCCGTAAGCGACAGTGCGAGGATTGCCTTTTTCAACTGGTAGAGGTCGGCGTCGGATGCAACCTGGCCGCTGTCCTCGATCGCATTGATGATTTCGCCTTGAACGCCGTTTAGGAAGATCGCGCCGACGACGGTGGCCGGCTGGCCGGTCTGGGGATTGCCCTCGCTGAATTGCCGCCCAACGTTGTCGAGCGCGTTCGTTCTGTCCATATTAGGCTCCGGTTTCAGGATATTTGAAAACGACGGTCGTGTGCGCGGGGGCGGCACGGCGGATGATGCATTCGAGGCCGGCGAGCCCGCCGATGCGGAGCCGATCGCCGGCGCTGCTCGCCCCCGCACGAAAGCGCGTCACGCTGATCGTTCCCGTTGTGTCGGTGCCCTTGAGTACGCGCACCTGAAACACGAACTGCCACCCGGGCCCGAGGCAGCGCCGCCCAGCGCGATCGCCTGCCCGGAACGGATAATATTCGTCGATGGCGATCTGGACGCCGATGCGCGCGGCCTGGTCGATCAGATAGGTGCGCGTCTGTCCGCCGGTGCTCGCAATCTTGTTTCCCGCCGCTGCCTGGCGATCGCTGAACACCGGGCTGAAGGGGACGCAGGCATCTGGGAGGCCGAGCGTTGCCTCCCACTCCGGAAGGAGCACGGTCGCGTCGCCGGGTTTCGACGAATCGAGCAGTGCCGATCCCGAAGCATCGGACCGAACGAAGCTTGCCGCGACGCCGCCGAGCAGTCTCGCCTGAACGCTCGCCGGGTCTTCGTTCCAGGCGCGCCCGCGCGGCATCAGTGCGCGCGCCGCCGATGCATAGTCGGCGACCGCGAAGCGACTAGACATAAGTTATAGCGCCAGGCGTCGGCAGTGCGCCGGTGTTCGAGGTGATATTGCCCGCCGATCCCGGTGCGACCGTTCCGGCCGAACATGTGACGGTCGTCAGCACGAAGCCCGCAGAGCCCGTCACCGCCGCGATCGCCGCCTCGATCGTCGAGATATTGGTCACGCCACCCGGCCTGGCGTTGATCAGTAGCGCGGACTTGAACGCTGCGGTGATCGCCGCCTTCGTCGTCGCCGAAGCCGTGGCGATCCCGGCGATCGTCAGCGCGATCGTGTTGGGGAGCGGAGCCGCCGCATAGACGAGCGCGGTCACCGGTTGCCTTGGGTAGACGGCGTTGGCGAGCACGAGCTGGTCGCCGGTCGCCGCGGCCGCGCGCGTCTCGCTCGTCGCGACGCCGCTCGACCCTTGCGGGAACCCGCCGTTGGCGGCCTGAGCGACGTCTTTCATGAACAGCAGGACGACGGTTCCCGATCCCATCGCGTTGCGTTGCGGCCAGCAGCGCGTGACGCCGGGAACCTCGAGCGCCCAGTTGACGTAATCGTCGGCATTGCCGCCATGCGCGGGCGAGGCGAAAGCGATCAGCATGCGCGTACGCAGATCGTCGTCGGTTTCGACATCGGCACCGGCGGTCAGTGCCCCCGATATCGCGTTCACCGCGACGCCCGCGATGCCGACGGCGAGATTGAAGATCGAACCGGCAGGACTGTTACCCGCCGCGCCAGGCGTGACCGCACGGACCTGCGCCACGGCCGTCCCGGCCGCGATCGTCGCGCTGGCGAGCGTCAGATAGGCCGCGCCGTCCGAACGCGACAGCGCCGCGCCTGCGGGAACGGTCGCGCCATTGGTACCCGTCAGCGTCACCGATCCCGTGGCGGGGGCGGCCGCCTTGCGCGTTACGCCCTTGAGCGCCGCCCAGCCTTCGAGATATTCGCCGGTCGCGGTGAAGGGGACCATCTGGAGCGCGAGCCAGTCGAGATAGCCGTAATGGCCGCTCGCCAGCCCCGCGAGGACCTCGGCGACGATGCCGAGGTTCGACCAGCGCAACAGCGCATCGCTGCCGGGAAGCGCCGCGTTGATATCGCCCGCCGTCGCGCGGCGCAGCTCGGTCAGCGTAGGGCGCGCGAACGGCATCAGAGCGTCTCCCACACACGCGAGAATTTGAGCGAGGTGCGCGCCCCATCGGATCGTTTGAGGACGACGAGTGCACCGAGCAGCGACGGCCTGGTGTATTCGGTCGTCACGTCGATCGCGGCCACGACGCCGTCGTCGATCAGCCATTGCAGCGCGGTCGCGATGTCGCCGCGCACGACCTCAAGCAAGGTATCGGTCGTCTTGGCGCGCAGACGCAGCCAGATCTTCGACCCGATCGCGCCGCCCCACCAGCCGCGCGGATCGCGCGTGGCATCGGGAATGACGTCGTCGTCGCCGGCCGCCGCATCGGTGAACAGGCTGATCAGCACGGCGGTGAACAGGTCACCGCCCGAGACGATGCCGCCGTTCGCCCCGAAGAACGCATCGATCGGCTGCCCGACGTCGTCGACGATGGTCGCTCCGGCCTGGTCGCTCCAGACCAGCGAACGCGTCCCCGGGTCGAGTAGCCAGTCGCCACCCATCGTGTCGGCATTCCATGCCGTCTGAATGTCGGCCATGGTTCAGGCGGCCTGGTCGGTCGTGCCCGACGATGCACCGCCGGCGGCGACGCCGGTGTGCTTGTGCGCGTTATACTTGTCGCGCAGCGCGCCGACGCCGACGGGTGCGCCGCCGGTCAGCGCGGTAATCTCGCCCGCGACCTTCAGCGCGCCCGTCATCTCGACCTCGGGCACGTCGATCGTCAGCTTGCTTGCGTTGCGGATGACGGCGGGAAGTCCGGCGCAGTCGATGACGAGGCCGTCCTCGGTCAGCATGACCCTGGCGCCGCGCACGTCGTAGATCCCGGTATCGCCGGGCTTGAGGTTGCGCGGGCGCGAGGGGCGGTGCGACGTGCCGATGATCGTCGACAGCGCGCGATCGGCACCACGACGGAGCATCAGCACTTCGCTGTTGAGCGGCGGAACACTCGCGAAACCGAATTCGGTGATCCTTCGCACCCGGTCGGTGACGCGATCGGCAAAGCCGTTGCCGAACGCGCGCTCGGTGACCTGCACGCGCTGCAGCTCCTCGCGGTCGTCGATCAGCGTCGCGTGCCCGATGCCGATCAGATTGGTTAGCCAGCTCATTGCGGCGCGTCCTCGGGCGCGCCGACCGCTTCGGCAAAGCCGATCGGAACGAGCGAGATCGGTTCGGGAACAAACGCCTCCTTGGGCATCAGCGTGAGTATCGCGACCGTCCCTGTTTCGCTCGAGCGGCGAAACGTGACTTCGGACAGGCAAAGCGGCTCGCCCGACCGCCCCGGTAGTTTGACCGGCACGAGCGTATTGGGTTTCCAGAGTTTCTTCGCGCTGTCGCGCCAGCTGTCGACGGTCGCCGTGACGACGAGGCCGCGCCCCGCACGGCGTGCCGCTTCCCATTTTGCCTTTCGTGACGTGAAGGGGAACGGATCGTCGGCAACCGATTCGAGGACGAGGTATGTCCGCCGATGCCGCAGAACATTGGGATCGGTCGCCTTGTCGAAGAAGGTGCCGCCGGGAAGCTCCATCATCGAATCCATCGACTCGCCGCAACAGATGTATTCGCTGAACCGCTGGTCCATGGTTTTTTCGAGCGTCCAGCTTTCGACGTTGTTGCCGTACTCGATCCCGCTGGCGGCGGTGGTCTGCCCGACGTTGGCGAGTTGCACGCGCCCGCGCGCATCTTCGTAAGCGAGCAAGCCGGCGTTGCGCGCGAGGCGCTGGATGATGTCGGCGGGCGTCTCGCCGTAGTTGAGCGCCCATTGCGGAACCTGCGGTCCGGCGCTCGCTCCCTCGGCGAGGTCGACTCCGATGCTATAGGGCAGCCCGAGGTTGGTCGCAATCGTCAGTGCGTCGCCGCCGATCATCTGGTGCGACGGCCATTCGGCACCGCAGTCGACGAGGTCCTGCGTCAGGCCGCGTCCCGTCACCTCGATGTCGTGGCTGCTGACCCCGCCGCTTTCGGTCAGCCGGTCGACCCAGCCGGTGATCACCTTGTCGTCGCCGAGCAGCACCGTGCAGGCGTCGCCCGCCTTGATCTTGAGCGAGCTCGGCGCCGACATGCTCGTCGAAAAGCTGTTCGGGAAGCCTTCGGCGCGCAGCGTGAGCGAGATGTTCTGCCAGACGGTGATCTCCTCACCACCGACGATCAGCGTCAGCGTGTTCGGATCGCGGCCGACCGGCTTGCCCGTGACGACGATCCCGTTGCCGTCGGTGCCGGCTGCGGTAGCGGTATCGGTCATGCCGCCAGCGCCTCGAACCGCGTCGGCATGAAGAGCGGGTGCCGCGGGCGCACCTGCGTGACGAGCTGGTCGGTGCGCGCGGGATCGCGGTACAGGCGTTGCGCGAGGGCGAGCGACGGCGACGGCTGCGGAGCCGTGAAGGTCTTGACGCTCGCGAGGTTCGATCCGCGCGCGCGCAGGTCGGCGACGATCGCCGCACGCGCGCCGCGCAGCGCCTTGTAGCTCGCGTCGTCGCCTTTGTCGGCCGCGTCGGTTGCGAGCGTATCGAGCGCCGTGCCGATCGCGAGGATTCGCGCCACGGCATCGTCGGCGCTGGTCGGTTGATATTCGCCGACGGCGCGCGTCAAGGCGACCGCTGCCGCGCGCCTGACCATGCCGCCGATCGCCGACCCGGCAGGCGACAGCGCATCGGGAAGGATCGTCGGGGTCGCGATCAGCGCGAGCAGCACGCGGATCGCATCGGCGGGATCGGCACAGGCCGCGGCAAGCGCATCGACGAGCGCGACGATCGCATCGGCGACGTCGGTGGCGTCGGCCAGCGCGACCGATACGATCGATGCGTCGAGCGCCGCGCGCGTCGTAACGACGAGCGCGCGCGCCGACGAGGCGACGCGCACGAGATCTGCGGTCGTCGCCGTCGCCGCGTAGGTCGATGCCCGCGTGCCCTGGAGCCCGGCGTTGCCGCCGCTGGTGAAGCGGCCGTAGCTGCCGGGCAGCTGGGCGGTGAGGCGATGGAGCGCGGTCGCGTCGCCGGCCAGCGCGGTGATGCGCGCGCCCCAGAGCGTCGTCGTCGTCGCCGCCTGCCCGCGTGCGGTGCCCGAACGCACGAGCAACGCAAGGACACGGACGCCATCGAGGACGAGCGCGAGCCTGGCGAGGTTCGCCGCCGAAAAGAGCCCCGAGGCGGTCGACAGCAATGACGCGAAATTGCGCTTGCCGCTTTCGACGAATTCGATGTCGACGTTCGACATACGGCCCGCGCCCAGTTCGGCGCCGACGGTGAAGCGCTGCACGCTGACGTTGAGGATGCCGAGCGTCGGATGGGTGAGCGTGCCCGGGCCCGCCTTTTCGAGCGCGGCGATCAGCGTTGCGCGCTGGAGCTGGACGGGCCCGCCGGCGAAGACGACGTCGCCGGTGACGATGAAACCGCGAAAATGCCAGCGCCGCGCCTCACGCCCCATATCCTCGGCCCAGGGTGTGTCGCGACCCGGGTATTGGTGGAGCGCGATGCGCCGGCCGCCGCCGATATCGTCGGCGAGCACGGCAAAGGGAACGCCACGAAACGAGGCGGGAATTAGCCCCTTGGAAAAGAGTGCCAAAGCTGTTCCTTTCCCAAGACGAAGTCGGGGCGAGTCGCGATGAACCGAAAGATAAGCCGGGCAAGTGCGACCAAGGTTTTGATCAACTATATCGACGCCGATGGCGACGACACGCTGCGTAAAATACTTCCGAGATCGGTGGAGAGCGCGAGCGACGGCGGCTCACCCGTCTATCTGCGTGCTCACTGCTACAAGGCGCGCGCCGCCCGAACGTTTCGGCTCGATCGCATTCA
The DNA here is from genome assembly GCA_965248885.1 of Sphingomonas sp. Classification (GTDB taxonomy): domain Bacteria; phylum Pseudomonadota; class Alphaproteobacteria; order Sphingomonadales; family Sphingomonadaceae; genus Sphingomonas_O. The sequence continues at coordinate 392,304 of OZ252211.1, forward strand.
GGCGGTCGCCGATGCCGGAACGGGAGAGGTCATCGAGCTCGCTGATTGGTTGCGCAGCTTCGATCTCGAAAAACTGCCTGCTGCATTCCCGGCGGAAGAGGTTCAGTCGGCTGTCGTGCCGCAGGCTTGGTCACCCCGGCTCGCCCTATCCCAGCGCTGGCGCGCTGCCCGGGGCTATCTCGTCGCCATGCTCATCGGCCTTGCGGTCGGACATTGGCAGGTTCTGCCATTGCTTTACGAGCAGGTGGCCGGGTCTCCCACGAACAAATGGCGTGTTGCCGACGATGAACTCCGGATTGTCTATTCCAGCTTGATGGCTCGGCTTCCTCTCGTCGAACAGGCACGGCTGCGGGCCGAGGAGCGACGATGGTGGAGGAGCCGGAACGCGGCTTGCGGGGTCGAGGCGAGGAATGATTGTGCGACCGCGATGACGGTCGAGCGAGCGAGGGTGCTGAAATTCCGGTTGGACTGATCGGATTGAACAGGCCCAATTGAAATGGAGATGTTGACTGTGAAAATGACTCTACTGCTTATGACGGCCCTGCTACTATTCGTCGTGCCGGCTAACGCGCGCTCCTTAGGCGAAACCTTCGACTGCCGTTTTCCGAAAGCAGGACATGTCGTGATCGACACTCGGGAACCGGGAGCGAGCATCACTGTCGATGGGAAAAGGTATGCCGCGCGGGACGGGAGTTATTTCTACCAAACCGACGACGACGATGTTCTGTTATTTTTCGGCCCAGGCTTCCGGAGGTGGACGTATAATCGAACAAATGAGGCGGTGATGTGCAAACAAAGGCAAAACCGCCGGTGAGGTCACATATGTGACCCTGGTTCCCATGCATAGCTTACCGCCGGCTTCGACCGCCCAGCTGTTGCAGTCACCCGCGTTCCAGGAGGCGCTCCGGTCATGCGCACATTGACCGTGACCGGTATTGGCTCCGGTGGCGCGACCCGGAACTCGCCGGGGCGATAGCGTTGTAGGCCCGATGTCGTCCCATGGTGGTGAGAACTATTCCCGGTTCCGAAAACAGGACCGTCCAACGCGTTAACCCATCCACGATTGTTTCGCGTCACGTAACTAGGATTGGCATAGTTGAGGTTGTCGCCGACGATCGATCGCGCGCCTCGCGCTCGCTCAGCGAGGTAAGCATCCACCAATTCGGAGCTACGTCGGTTGATGCGCGACATCGGCATGCCTTGGACCGAATGCCAGCCATGCTTCCAAGCCGGTGGTCCGTTGACGTCGGAGAACTGGAGCTTGGCATTCGCGACATCGGCGATCGTCCTGCCCCAGTGACCCGACGCCTGACGATTGAGTATGGTGTCGATAATTCCCTGGCCTTGTGCGCGCCCTGCGCCGGGAACCCACTCGGTCGAAAGAACCTTTTTCAGATTGATGACATCCTGCGCCGACAGGCTGAGCACACCGCCCGACAAACCCGAGGCTCCGACCCCACCATAGCTTGCTCCTGACCCCACCGTCGGCGCCGCTCGCGCACCTGGCGCAAGTGCGCTTCCAATCCATCCCGCAACTGCCGAAGCGCCTGCGGTCGTCACATCATAGGCCGACCGTGCGGCTCCGGTCACCGCGCCCGCGACGCCGCCTCCGACTCCCCAGCCCCCGCCGCTCGGCGAACCGACCCGGGGTCGGGCAGGCACACGGTTGACCGCGCGCGCCGCAGGCGCGAGCTGATCGTTGATGTAATCGGTCGCGGCGGTGATACCCTTGACCGCGCGATCGTAGAGTGGTTCGGCGGCCCCGGCTACTTGACCTGCGGCCTGCGACCCGACGCGCGTCGTGCCCTGCTCATTCAGGACCGATTTGCGCGCGATGCGCGTGCCTGCGGCGATATCGCGATCGCTGAGCATCTTTGCATGCGTATCGGCATCTGCCATGTCGCTCGACAGTGCGGCCCCACCTTGTGAAAACGCGGGAAGTGCCTCGAGCGGAATGCCGAGCAAGCGTGCGGCGGTTCGACGTCCCGAACTGTTCTGCCGCTGGATCGCGTTGGCGATCGCGGGCAGCATCGCGCCGACGTTGACGGTACCGTCGGTGTTGAGCACCATCTTGACGCCCAGGCGCCGGAGCGCCTCGAGCGCCTGATTGTTTCGCCCGTAGCGCGCATCGTTGAGCGTCTGCGAGATACCGCCGAGAGCACCGGTAGCCGTACCGCGGTCAACGCCGACACGCTCGGCGGCGGCTGTGAACTCCTGCAACTGCTTGGTGCCGACGCCGATGATGCTGGCAGTGCGACCGATCGATGCCGCTCCCTTGGCCCAACTGTCGGCGAATTTGAAAGCGGCATAGGCAGCCGCGCCCATCACCGCGACGACGCCAGCGGTGGCAGCTCCAACCCCGCCCATGACACCGGTCAGGCCTTCGCCCTCGGCGCTGGCCATCGCGAACCCATTGCCCATCGCCGAGCTGGCCTCGGTGATCCCGCCCATGCGCGCGGTGACGCCCGACATGATCGATCGATTGCCAAAGGCTTTGGCTGCACCGCGTTCGACCTGGCTAAAGGTCGAGACCATATTCTTGCCAGAGCGAGCGACCGAGCGTTCGGCACCGACGAACGATTGCTCATTCAGCTTGCCAACACGCTTGCCGACCTGCCCGAGCCTCTTCTCGGCGGCGGCGGCACCCTTGCCGGTCTTGTCGTCGGCGACGATGTCGATGCCGAACTTGGCGTCGCTCATCTCAGCTCTCCCGGGTCAACTCTTCCCGGCCCAGTCGAGCCAGTCGTTCAGGACCGACCAGGGCCGCGTCGCCACCGTGTCGGGCAGCTGGCCGAACAGGCGCGCGATCGCGACGAGCCGCACGCGCCAGTCGGGCGGCCTCAGGCCAAAAAATTGGCGAGGAACCTCGATGCCGTAACGAGGTCGCGCGCGCCGATCATCCGCGCGGCGGGAAGCGGCATGCCGGCGACGGTCGACACCGCCATCGTGTCGGCCTCGACACCCGACAATTTGTCCCAGAGCATCCATTCGGCGGCGGTCGGCTCGCGCAGCACGAGCTGGCGATACGTCTCGCCGGCGAATTCGACGGGCTTGCGCAACGTCAGCGTCAGCTCGTCGGGGAAGGCGGGGCCGGGATACGGGCCGGAAGCAGGCGCGTCGCTCATTGCTCGCTCACATCGGCGCTTTCAAACTCGACCGAAAAGGTCGCGTCCTCGCTGTTGACTTCGATCGGCTCGCCGCAGCGCCACATGTTGCGCCCGACGACGACCTTGCCGTTCGCAAGCACGAGGACGACGGTGACGTTCGACGCCTCGTTGAGCGTGGCGATCGACAGCCCGCCACCGTCACGCCCTTTCCACGAAATCTTGCCGGGCTGCGGCATCTCGCTGTAGCCATGGATGCCGTCCTGCCCTTGCAGCGTTTCGCGCTTCGAGGTGCTCGGACGATAGGTGCCTTCGCCGCTGATCGAATAGGCGCGCCCGTCGATCGTGACGGAGGCGGTGCCGGCAAGGCGGTTGGGATCGGACATCGGGTCGGGCTCCTGGGCTCGAGGAAGATACGGTCGCGGCTAGGGCAGGGCGCTCAGAGCAGCCGGAACTGCGCGAGCAGCGCGAACGAGCGGAGCTGGCCGACGAGCGTTGCCGGCCAGAGCACGTTGACGCGATTGGGGTTGCCCGCATCCTTTTCGACGACGAGCGCGGCCGCGAACGCCGCCGACTGCTGGACATAGCCCTCGGCCTCCATCGCGCGATATTCGGCGATGATGTCGGCGCGGATAATCGCGGGGGTCACGACGTTCGACCCGGGAAGAAGGCGTACGCCGTCGGCGGCCAGCTTCACCCGCCCGTATTTGAGCGAGACCATCCGCGACATTCGGCGCAGCGTGTAGGCGAGCTGGAACATCGTCTCGAGCTCGAGATAGCTGTTGTCGGCCTGCCCCGCGGCGTTGGTCACATAGGTGGTGATCAGATTTTCGATCGTGACGGCACCGTTGACGTCGACGGTCCAGGTCGCGCATCCACCGTAGAGCAGGCTGTTGTTGCGGATCGACAGGTTGAAGCGCGAGGCGAGCGGCGGCGCGAGGATCCCGCGCACGACGAGCGATTGCAACGGCAGGCCCGGATCGCCGCGCAGCGAGACGGCGGCGGTACCGAAAAACGCCGACGCCCAGGCCCAGCCCGGCGACGGGCTGTCGTTGAACCCGACCATCGTCAGATGCTGATTGTTGAGCGCGGTCGCCGCTGCCGCACAAGTGCCCGCCGTGCCGCGCCTCGCGAACAGGCAATGGCCATAGGCCTGCGAAGTCCACGACCAGCGCCCCGTGGTGTCGGACAGGAGCGCGGCGATCGCGGCGAGCGACGTCGCATCGGTCAGCGCGCAGACGATGAAATCGAAGGTCGTATCCTGGAGATTGCCGAGCGCGGTCGTCAGCACCGGATTGACGGCACCGTTCGCCATGGCGACGATCGCCACCGTCAGGCCGACGGGAAGCACTTCGCCCCCTGCCGCGCCCTGGTGATTGACGCGAATGTCGATGTCGTTGCCGCATTCGCCCTTGTTCTTCGCGGTCAGCGTGACGACCGCTCCGGCCGACGCTGCCGTGACGGGCAGGTCGATCGCGGCGGTGAGCGAGGCGGCGACGGTCGCCGCGGCCTGCGCCGCCGTCTGCCCGGCCGCGATCACGACCGACACCAGCTGCCCCGCGACGTAAAGCGTGAGCGTCCCGAGCGCCGTCGTGGGCCCGGTGAAGGTCAGCGTTCCGGTCGCGGCCACGCCGCCGACGTCATCGCCGAGCGGCAGCACCCAGAGCTCGCCGTTTGGATCGTTGGCGCGATAGGCATCGATCATCCCGGCCAGGACCGAGCCGAACCCGGCACCGGCGCGCGCGTCGGACGTCGATCGTGCGATGACGGGCACGTTGGGGGCCAAGGTTCCCGCGACGGTCTTCTGGCCGATCAGCAGCGCGCGTTGCGCGGGCGGCGACGTGTTCGCGCGACTCGGGTCGAGCTCGGCGTAGAACAGCGGAACGCGCAAATTGGCCGGGATATTCTTGAACGGGATCATGCGTGCGGCTCCTCGATGGCGGTGTCCTCGACGGCGACGTCGCCATCGGCGATGAAGCGCGCCCAGGTCGGGTCGGTCGGGTCGACGGCGATCCCGGTCGCGTCGACGGGACGGCGTGTTTCGGGATCGCGCACGAGGCGGTCGGCAACCGCGACGATGTGGACGCGCAAGGGGCTCATGAGCGGGATCCTCAGATGACGGGAATTGTGACGCCGTGCGGCGGATAATGCGTGCTGGTCACGTCGAAGCGCGCGACGTCGGTCGACGGCACCGGTGCGAAGCTGTCTTCGTCCTCGTAGAATTCGAGATCGAGATCGATCTGGATCCCGGCGAAGTGCGTCGCGCCCTCGCTGTTGAAGGCGAGCTCGGCGCGCATGCCGGCGATCTGCTGGATGGCCGACGTCAGCGGATAGCTGTTGACGACGGCGACTTCGATCTGGCGCTTGACCGCCCAGAGTGCTGCTTCGGCGGCTGCAGCGCCGGCACCGTTCGCCGTGGCCGGCGCAGACACTTCGCCGATAAGGCGAATGGTCGCGACCGTCGTGAACGACATGGCACCGCCGCGACCCGTCGACGCGCGGCGTTCGCCGATCAAGCGCAGTTTGACGATCGGGAACTGGCCCGGTTGAGTGGGCCAGTCGCCAGGGCGATAGACGCGGGTCCCCGCCGCGGTCGTGTCCGGCGCTACGGTGAGTGCCGCCACGACCATGGTCAGCAGATCGAGCGAGGTGGTGGGCGCGGTCATGCGGGTGGCGCGTCGACCGTGCGCATCAGCACGAGCTTGGCATGGCCGTGGCCGTCATGCTCGACGTCCTTGACGACGAAGACCGTGGCGACCGATGGGATATAGACGCGATCGTTCTGCGCGGGCGGTACCGCAAAGCGCGCCAGGCGGACGCCGAGCACCGGGCGCGATGTCGTCGTCGCGGACATCTCGCCCTCGATCTCGATCTGCTGATACTCGGCGTCGAAGACCGCATCGGGAAGACGGAAGGACATACCGATCGCGGGCATGAACAGCGGCTGCGTCGCCGCGATCGCCGGGTCGCCCTCTCCGAACACGCCCATGACGGGCGCGAGGAGGAGGGCATCCCAGTCGATCATCGTCGTTCAGCCCTGCGCCTTGATTTCGGTACCGGCGACGAAGGGCGGGCCTTCCTCGCCAGCGAAGCGATTGCCGTCGGCGTCGAGCAGGAAGGCGAGCCGGAAGAGGCGTGCGGCATCCTTGGCGTCGAGACGAACGCGCTCGCCGGGCCCGAACTCGCCGTCGTCGGTGGTCATCGTGCGTCCCGGCGCGACGACATGGCCGGTCGGCTTCTTCGCCTTCTCGGCGGGGGCAGGAGCGGGGGCAGGCGCAGGCGCAGGCGCAGGCGTGGGGTCGGTCATGTCGATCTCCGGAGTTCGAGGCAGGGAAGGAGCCCGGCGCGCGCGCCGGGGGTCAGTCAGTTGCGTCAGAACCCGAGCGGGTCGCAGACGACAGCGGCGAGCGAGGCGTTGACGCGGCTCGGGATGACGAGCGGTGCCGACTGCATCATGATGATGCGCTGCGCGGGATCGTCCTGAATCCACGTCTTCGGCGCATAGGCCATCGCCTTGTAGGCGAAGCGCGGATCGATGACCATCCCGAAAGCGCGGGTTCCCATCAGCGCCTTGCCGCTCATCAGGATGGTGCCGTCGGCGAGCATCGGCTGCTCGACGCCGGCGGCATCGATGAACCATTCGTTGTAGAGCCAGAGGTCGTACTGTCCCCAGCGTCCCTTGTAGATCGCGCCGGCCTCGATGCTCGATCCCGGGTTGATCGCGTTTCCGCCGTTGGCGAGATTGGGGTAGAAGATCGCGCCCTGGACGCCCTCGGCAGTCAGGAAGCGGTTCCACGCCGAGTTGGTGAAGACGATGTTGGTCACCGTCGCACCCGACTGCTTGAGGATGCGCGCGGCCCAGGCATCGATCTGACCGGCGATGTTGGTATCGCGGCCCTGGGCGTTGACCGTTGCGCCCCATTTTGCCGATCCGGTGAGCGCGATCGTCAGCGACGACGACCGCCCGAAGTCGATGATCGTGGTCGGGAAGCCTTCGCCGGCGATCGTCACGGTGCCGCCAGTCAGCGCGCTCGCGGCCATCCACTCGAGGCGGCGATTGACCATATCGACCTGGTCTTCCATCTCGAATTGCAGATTGGCCATCTCGCGCTGCGCGCCGGTCAGCTCGCCACCGATGCGCTCACCGATCGAGCGGCGGACGGGGCGGCGCAGGTCGGGCGCGCGCTTGTCCTTGATATAGGCGGGCTTGAACTTGTTGGTCGCGTAGCGGCGCGATTCGACGAGCTTTCCTTCCACCAGAGGCGATACGAACGGCGCCATGCGACGCAAACCGATATCGACGTCGATCGCCACCTCTTCGGTGTCGTATTCGACGATGTTGGGGAAGAAGGTGTCGAGCAGGAAATTCTGCGACACCTTGAGGTTCGGAACGACCTGGACGAGCTTGGCGGTCGTGTAGGAAAGATTGTCGGCCATCGTGCGGGCTCCACAAAAAAGCCCGCACGTTGCGGGCAAGGACTTGGGCGGGCGAAGGGGTCAGGAAGCGAAGGGGCGGTCGCTCAGGTCGGGTCGGCGGCGGTGATCGCGGACTTGAGGTAGATGTTCTTCAGCTCGAGCGCGGTTCGCGCAGCGGCGAGCGTGATGCCGGCGCCCAGGACGACCGCATTCTCGTCGAACTCACCCATGACATAGGTTCCGCCGAGCTGATCGCCGCCCGAGGTATCGACGTCGTCGGCCAGAATCTCGACCGGCGTCTGCGAGCCGTCGGCGGCGGCCGAGGCGGACAGCGTGTATTTGCCGGTCGCGGTGATCAACCCGAGGACCGAGCCGCGCTTGTAATAAGCGCCACCGGTGATCGTGCGCGTGCGCGTCACGATCTTCATGTCGCCGCCGATCAGCAGATCGGGGATGAAGACGTCCTGCGCGATGCCGGGCTGGAACGGGCTGTTGCCGTAATTGGTCGGAACGAGGGCCATGAGAGGCTATCCTTCGATAGGAGGGGTAGGGGGAAAGGCGATCGTCGGCTGCGTTACTTGCGCACCTTGGCGACGGCGGCGGCGACCAGTTCGCCGAACGAAGCTTCCTCGCACGAGCGGCGCACGCCGTTCGGCGATACGAGCGGCGTCACGACGCGCGACATGCGGTCGTGGAGGCGCGCGTTGCGCGGCGCGGTGCCGCTGGCTGCGAGCTCGAGCATCTCGATCGCTTTCGCGCTCGGCATGGTTTCGTTGAACGCGAGATGCGCGGCCATGTCGGGACGCGTTCCGGCGGCGGACGAACCGAAGATGCGGCGGCAGCGGGTCTGTTGCGCGCGCCATCCGGCGGTGCGGGCAGCGGCCATCTCTTCGTCGTCCGCTTCATCCTCGCACGACTCATCCTCGGGATCGTCGACCTCGGCGTCGGGGTCGGTGTCGTCGTCTTCGGATTTGGCCTTGCCCTTTGCGCGCTTGGCCTTCTTCCCCGTTTTCTTGTCGTCGCCGTCGTCGTCGACAGCGGTATCATCGACCTCGGCGTCGGGATCGGCGTCCTTGTCCTCGTCGTCGCCCTCGGGATCGTCGGGCTGGTCGTTTTCGGCGGCGGCGCGACCGCGGCGCGTGGCGAGGCCCGCGGTGGTCGCGAGAAGATGAGCGAAAGCGGACGTCTCCGCAGCAAGTTTCTTCTTCATGTGGAGTTCTCCGTTGGTGGTCAGTCGGTTTCGGCGATGAGCGCGGCGAAGGCCGCGTGGGGCGCCATCACGGCGTCGGCGAGGCCGGCCGTGACGCCGGCGGCCCCGAGGAACGTGCCTGCGCGAAAGTCGAGGACGCGATCGGCGGTGAGGTCGCGGTTGCGCGCGACGGTTTCGCGGAACAATGTGCCCATCGCATCGATGTCGGCCTTGATCGCCTGATAGGCGTCGTCGCTCAACGGGATCTCGGGACGCCCGTCGGTCTTGCGATCGGCGCCTTCGGAGGTGACGAAAGTGACCTTGATCCCGGCGTTTTTCAGACCCTTCGAGATGTCGGCGAGCATGCAGATGACGGCGATCGACCCGGTGCCGCCGGTGCGCGGCACGTAGATGCGTCCTGGGTCGACCGCCGAGGCGACGGCATAGGCCGCAGAATAGGCGCTCTCGGTCAGGATCGCCGAGATCGGCTTGGTACCGCGCGCTTCGTAGATCGTGTCGACGAGGTCGAAGCAGCCGGCGACTTCGCCGCCGCCCGAGCTGATGTCGAAGGCGATCGACTTGACCGCCGGATCGGCGAGCGCAGTCAGAAAGGCCTGGCGGATGCCGTTGTAGCCGGTCATCCCCGAATAGGGGCGAAGGCTCGCGCGTTTCTGGACGAGCGTTCCGGCAACCGGGATGACCGCGACGCCGCCGAGCAGATCGTAACCCGGGTCGCGACTTTCCTTGGGACTGGTGAACTCGTCGTCGTCATCGTCGTCGAACCACGCGCCGGGCACGAGCGGGGTGCCGTCGCCGCGCGTGATCTCACCGATGCCGAACCGCCGCGCGAGCGTCGCAAAGGCGATCTCGCCCTTGCGCGGGTGGATCGCGATCGGCGTGTTGAAGAGCCGTTGGGCCAGGAAGCCGAATTGCTCGGTCATTTGACCTCCGGATCGGTGATCGTCTTGCTCGCCGGTTCGCCCTGCGGGTTCATTCCCGACCAGGTCGGCAGCGGGATGCCCGCTTCCTCGAAGCGCCGGATGAAGTGCTTGCGCGCGGTGATCATGTCGTCGCCGTCGAAACCCTGCTCGGCGCAGAGCTCGTCATAATCCATCAGCGCCGCATCAAGGCCGAGCACGGCACCCTTCACTTCGTCGACGGGGTTGGTCCAGCCCTTGGGCGGGCCGATCCAGCGTGCGCGGGCATAGGCGGCGGCGCATTCGATGAAGTCGGGCGCGCCGGCGGGCAGGGGGAGATCGTCGAGCTCGAACGATTCCTCGACGAACGCCTCGCGAACCGGTTGGCAAAAGCCGTTGGCGAAGTCGTCACGGCGGCGGCTGAGTGTCTTGAAGAATTCCTGCAACGCACCCTGATGGCTCGAGTAGTTGACGTCGGACCAATTGTTGCTGACCGACTGAGCCGAGACGCCGGCGGCGGCCGCGACATTGCGCAGGACGGCGCCTTCGAAGGCGTTGAAGTTCGCGTTGGGTCGCGCGGCCTGGACCTGCGCGAGCTTTTCGCCGGGAAAGAGCTTGGTCATCGCCGCACCCGATCCGGGCACGTTGATCCGATTGTCCTTGTGAAACGCAGCGCGCTCGGCCTGATAGGCGTTGAGCTCATCGGCCCCCGACAGCGCGCCCTCGACGAACTCCTGGTCGAACGGCGATTCGACGTAGGCGGAGAAGATCGCGTTGAGCAGGGACGCGTCGAGTTCGGCGACGTCGTAGCGGAACAGCATCTTGAGCCGGTGGAGGACCGGCGCGAGAATGCCGGCACCGCCGCGATGCGTCGATGCCTGGTCGTGCTCGTAATCGTGTACGATGATCGCGCGGCCCCACGACGTCTCGCGGTCGATGCGGTCCCAGATCAGGCTGTCGGGGCTCGCCCACATCTCGTTGGGGTGCGCGCGGCGAATATGATAGGCGACCGCTACCCCGTCCGCGTCGATCTCGACCCCGCCGCGCATCATGATCTGGTCGAAGCTCAGCGTCGGGTTCGACAACCGGTCGGGATCGACGATCTGCAGCGCGGTCGCGTATTGCGCACGCCCGATGCCGACGCGCTCGGGCATCCAGCGCATCATGCCGAGCGCGTCGCCGTCGACGATCTTGTGCCGGAACGCCAAGCGAAACATCTGGGGGACGGTCAGGTTGCGACCGACATCGGCGTAGCGCCCGCGCCCGAGCGCCCAGTTGCGGTAGCAGGCGTCGAGTACTTGAGCGAATTCGTAGCTCCAGCGTTCGTCGAACGCCGGATTGCCCGAATAGGCGGCGAGCGCCTTGAAGTCGGGTTTCGAGATCGGCCTGAAGTTCGCGCCGACGGCGTTGTCGAGGATACGCGTGATCGTGCCCGACGCCCAGCCGTCGTTGCGCACCATGTCGCGCATGCGCGCGACGATGGTATCGCGATAGCCGTTGAGCGCGCCGTCGGGCGAGGTCAGATACGGCTGCCACGCCGCCATGTGATCGCCGAACATGTCGGCGGCGTCGAAGGGTATCGCGCTATTGCCGCCGACCAGCGCGGCAGCCCGGGGCGGGGTCGCCACCATCGGGTCGCCGCGATGATCGAGGATCTGTACCATCAGCGATGAAGGAAGCGCATCGAGCGGCGACCGCGCGACAGCCCGAGTGCCGCCTGCAGCTGCGCGATTAGCGCGGTCAGCTGGCCGATGTTCGTCCGTGTGTAGGTGATCGACTTCGCGCCATCGCCTTGGGTGTAGTTCGCGACCTCGACCTTGTTGCCCGACGCCACCTGCAGATAGGCGGCTTGCGCGGTGGCGAGCGCGGCCTGCAGCTGGACCTGCGTCATCCCGGCAAAGAGACCGACCATCATCTTGTCTCCTCTCAGGAAGCAAGGCGGCTTGCGCGTGTGCGTTTCGCCGATGCGACGTCGACGTTGACGGTCGGCCCTGGCGCAGCTCGCGGAAGCGTGACTGCCACCTCGGTTTCCGACGCGTCGTCGTCGGGCGCATCGCCGTCGATCGGCGTTACCGTTTGGATCGCACCGACCTGATCGGCCTCGCGATTGAGGCGAAGCCCGATATGCATCAGCCCGTGCAGCGCGGCGTAGGCATAGACCCGGCAGTCGAGCGCTTCGTTGGCACGCCCCGCGATCGGAACCCAGACGCGGTATTTGTGACCGCCGACCTGCTTGATCTCGGTACGCTCGGCGGTCAGTTGCTGGAAGTAATTGATGTCGCGGTCGGTCGTGAAATGCATGTAGCCCGCGCCAGGTACTTCCTTGGCGAGGTAATTGCGGATCGTGTCCTTGGCCGCGTTGACCCCGATGATGTAGGGGCGATAGCTCTTCTTCGAGCGCAGCGTCGGGCGCTTGGTCGGCCAGACGGGATTGCGTTGCCCGGTCCGCGCCGATTCGCCCTTGATGCCCCAGATACGCCGGCCGAAACGCGCCTTGGCGAAGTCATAGACCGCATTGGTATGGTGACCGCCGGTATCGATGCATGCCGCTGCGATCGCGAAGGGGCGGCCGTCGGCGCGGTGCCATGTCCGCATCAGATGCTTGTCGAGCAGCGCCTGAACTTTGGGATCGTCGAATTCGCCGTCGATCGTTTCATAGGCGACCGACCAGCTTTCCTCGTTGCGGCCCCAGCCAACGACCTCGAGCTCGACGCGATAGTCCTGGACGTCGATGCCGACCGCGAGGACCGCGACGCCGTCGGGGACATCGGCGGCCCAGACTTCGCAGCGCGCGGCGAGCCGGTCGACGCGCAGTTCCTTGCCCGCGTTCTTGCGGTAGGCGAGCGCCATCTGGGTGTTCCACCAGCTGAGCAATTTGTCTTCGTCGCCCTTCGCGGCGAGATATTTGGCGGCGATCCGCGCCGGCGTGTCGTTGGCCCAGGGGCTGTAGAGCTTCGACGCCTGGAAGCCGGCGTGTTCGTTCGGGACCGACCACGCGCCGCACTGCCCGCATTTGGCGCGGTAGACCGCCCAGCGGCGTGATTGCCACCAGTCCCAGACGACAGCGATCGCCCCGGCGTCATCGATCGCGCTCGCCGCGGCATAGACATCGAGCGGGTTCTGAGGCTCGCCGCAGCATTCGAAGCTGCGCGTCTGGTGCCAGCGGATCGTCGCCAGCGCGCGCTGGCGATTGCCCTCCGACCACGCCGCGCCGCACGCCTCGCAGTGGATCTGCGCGGTTTCGGGCCGGTGAGGCTTGCCGTCCTTGCCGCCCGTCCAGTGAACATGGGTGAAGAATTCGAGGAACTGACGATGGCCGCAATGCGGGCAGGCGACCGAGGCGCGACGCTGATCCGATTCGGCGAAGCTCGCCTCGATCTTGCTTTCGCCCTTGATCGTCGGCGAGCAGACCCGGATGCTGAGCGAGTTGCTTTCGAACGAGGCGAGACGTTCGTCGCCGATGTCGATCGGATTGCCTTCCTTGATCGGAAGGTATTTGTCGACCTCGTCGTACATGACGATCCGGATCGGGCGACGTGCCAGATTGTCGGGGCTGCCCGCGCCGACGAGGCCGAGGAAGCCGCCGGGGAAGGCCTTGTAATCGAGCGTATCGCCGCCGTCACGCGTCCGTGTCTTGCCGAGCAGCGCCTTCAGCACCGGCGTCGCATTGATCAGCGGACCGACGCGTTCCTTCGAGAATTGCTCGGCGGCGGCATCCTTGGGCTGGACGATCAGCATCGGACACGGGTCCAGATGCATGTGGTAGCCGGTCACGTTTTCGAGCAGCGACGATTTCAGCAGCTGCGTCGCGACCATCGCTGAGAGCTTGCGCACCCCGGGTTCGGTGACCGCGAGCATCGGTCCGCGCGCGATCTCGACGCGCGCCGTGCGCCACGATCCCGACGAATTGCCCGCTTCCTTGGCGAGCTTGCGGTAGCGGTCGGCCCATTCGGGCACGCTGATGCGCGGCGGTGGGGTCCAGCCCCGTCGCGCAGCGCGCACGAGACGGTCGAGCTTGCTCCCGCCTTCAGCCTTTGGCCCCGCTCGTTCAGCCTTCGGCGACGTCGGTAAAGTCGAGGTCGGGCTCGCCGAGGTCTTCGAGCTGTTGCTGGACATAGGGCCGAAGCGCCTCCACCAGCGTCGCCGACTCGATGCCGAGATCGGCGGCGAGCAGCGGGCCGACGCGCGCAGGCCAGTTCATCCATGCGTCGCGGGCAGCGCGACGATCCTCGAAGATGACGCGCTCGGCGCGGTCGATCTCGACCAGCGTGCCTGCGAGCTTCTGCGCGGCGAGCAGGTGTTTCAGGGCGAGGCCGTTTTCCTTGATCGCCGCGGCCTGGACCTTCGTCCGGAAGTGACCGGCGAGTAGCTCCTGGACGAAGCCCGAGCCGATCTCGTCGTCGATCTCGCCGTCGGCGATCGCGGCTTCGAGCTCGAGGACGACTTCGTCGACGGCCTCGTCAACCTCGGCTGCAACCGGTTGTCGCGTGCGGTTGTCAGTTGCACGGTTCGGTTGCGGGGTCGGGTCGTCGCTTTTGAAGCGACCGAGGCCCGCGCCACGAAGCGCTGCATCGGAGCGGGCAACGTCGACCTTGTCGCCCGAAAAGTGCAGAACGCCGCGCTCTTTCCACTTCGCTGCGGCCTGGCGAGAGACGCCGTGGGTCTTGGCAAATGCACCGAGCGACAGCAGCTGAGCCATTCCCCTCCCCCGCAACCGCAACCGACAACCAACTTTTCAGGATTTAAGCTGGGGCGACATCGCGGCGCGCAATGTCCCGTGATGAAAATAGGGGTGGGAAGGACCCAAAAGCGTTTTGGGCCGCGGGCGGGGCGGGGAGAGGCGGGTCAGGGCGGGCGGCGGCACCGTGCCTCACCGTCTCCGCTTGGTCGCGAGGGCGCGGCGGACGCCACGGTCGAACGCGCCTGCGGAGTTGGCGCGCAGATAGGCCTCGCCGCGTCCGTAGAAGTCAAGCTGCTTGGGCGCTTCGGTGCTGTCGGAGAACTCAATCAGCAGCTTTAGTGTCGTGCGGGCACCGTGGACTTTATTCTGACTGTCGCCCTTCGTGCCGTAGCTACCATCTTTGCGTCGTCCGGCAGATGATCGCTCCCAAACACCATAGATCGGTTCACCAGCACGCTTTCCTTTTCGGAAAGTCACGGGGCCGATGAAGACATTGGGTTTCGCCTTCAGACTGGCGAGCTTTCCTTTGCTCAGGTTGCCATACTGGTTGAGCTTGACCTGGCGTGGGACGAGCATGCCGCGCTTCGAGCCGAGCGAGCGTTGCCCGCCGACGACATAGGGCTGCAGGTACGACGCCTGAATATCTTTCGCCATCACCGAGGCAAGCGGTCGGCGCTTTGTCGCGACCTCGATCCGATAGGCGTTCTCGGTGAACGGCGTCGGCGTCTCGAACGTCTCGTCGATCGCGCCGCGCTCCCTGGCGACGAGGCCGGCCGCCAGCTCGTTGAGCGCGAGTGCCATGGCGAACGGCACCTGATCCGAGTGAAAGTCGATCATCGCGCGCTGCAGCGGGCGCAAATTCGACTTCAGGTTGACGCGAATCAACCCGCGTCCGCCGCCTCGGTCGGCACGAGCAGCTCGACCAGGCTCGCGGGTGCGACGACGTCGACGAAGAATTGCTCGGTCTGCTTCGACGCGAAGCCGAGTCCGCTCAGCAAGACGTCTTCGCTTTCAAGGTCTTCCTCGGCCGGAACCTCCTCGTCGAGCGCCTTGAGGATCGCGGGCTTGTCGAGCGCGTAGCTGATGCGCACCACCTTGGCGAACCACGCCGTCGGCCGCAGGACTTCGACCGCGGCGTCGTCCTTGCCGTGCGTGTGCTCGACCTTGGGCGGCGTGACGCGGTAGCCGATCTGGCATCCGCCGAGCTCGATCGACTTGCGCTTGCCGCCGTTCGTCAGCGCATCGAACGATGCCGCCCACCACGGCTTCAGCTGCTTGACGATTTCCTTGAGCTCGCCGGCGAGCGGCGCGACCGCCAGGTCGCAGCGCGACGCGATCGCGGCGATCTCGGCCCCGCGCGCGGCCTCGAGCGCGGCGATCGTCAGGCTCGCCTCGGCATAGCGCGCGAGCAGCGCGGTCGCCGCTTCGATCGACTGCGGGGCACGTTGCGCCGGGGACTTCGAGCGCGTCATGTTGAAAGCGCCGCACAGACGCTGCCGATCGTGCGGTCGGCCGACAGTGTCGCCATCGCTGCGCGTCCCTCGCGCAGCTCGACGACGACCGATTTCAGGAAGCGGCGCTGGACGATCGCGAGGTTGCCGAGCACGCCGTCGCCATCGGCGATCGCCGCCAGGCTGTCGATGTCGATCGGGCAGGGGCGGGACGCTGCATCGTTCACCAGATCGCCCTCCCACCCGAATGCGCAAGCGGTGGCGCGACCGCCCGCGAAGATCTACGGAACATCGCGACCAGCTCGTCGGCGATCGCGCGGGCTTCGGCTTCGGCGTCGTTGTATTGCGCCGGTGTAAGCGGGTGCCCCAGTCGCACCATGCGCGCGAGTTCGTCGACGCGCGGGATGATACGGTCGATCCTGTCGGGGACCGTCATCGGCGACTGGGGCCTGGAGGGGCGCATCAGGGGGGACATGCGGGCCCTCCAGAGTCGACAAAGCCCGCCGGCGCGGGTGCGCTGACGGGCTTTGGACATTCGTGTGGCGGGGTCGTTTCTGGCCTTGTCGTGGCCGTATTGGGAGGGGCTTTCTTGTAACCTCGTGCAAATTTGCAATTCGGACGTCAGTTGAGGCGCGCCTCGGCGCTGCGAAGATCGCCTTCGTCGACCTCGCGCGCGACCCGGCCGATGATGACCGCCCAGCGATCGAGCGCAACGATCAGCAGCGCCTTCGCCCGGCGAAGGTGCATGCCCCGCTCGCGCGCGACGACGGTCAGCGCGACATCGTCGACGATCGTGCGCATGACGGTCGGGAAATCGGCACCCATCGCGCGCCGCCATTGCGTATAGGCCATCTCGCGGCGGACGTGCGCGAGCTTCTCGACGAGTTTGGCGTCGCCGCGTGTCCCGCTGTCGATCCGCGTTTCCAGGCTGGCGGTCTTGATCGCTGCATCGCGACCGATCCGTTCGGCGGTGGTGGCGATCTCGACCGCCGCGACCAGTTCGTGGATGCTGATGGCACCGCTCGCGTAAAGCCGCGTCAGCGCCCCCTGCGATCGCCGCTCGGCCGCGGCATGCGTCGCCACCGTTCCGCGCCGCGCCTTGTGGCCGAAACGCTCCTGCTGGACCGCCAGCTCCTTGCGGATCGCCCGTTCGGCACGCGCGACTTGTGGATTACGCCGCGTCCAGTCCTGGCGCGCCTGCTCCGCGCGCTCGGCGCGCGCGATCTCGGCCGCGCTTGGCTTGCGCGGCCGCGCAGGTCGCGGATCCCAGCCGCCGCGCGAGGGCGTGACGTCGCGCGCGTGGCGAAAGGCCTCTCGGGCTTCACGACGCTCGGCTGCGGCCCGCGCGTGCTCGCGCGCGACGATCGTGCGCATGACCTTCGCCTCGGCTGTCGTCGTCGGTGGCGAAACCGGCGTCGGTGTCGACGTCGTGTCCTGGTCGTTCGCTCTCATGCGTCCCCCTCCCGTTCTGCGCCGCCCAGGCGCGCGCCGCCGCCGCGCCGGTCAACGTGCCCAGCACCGGGTCATGGTCGAGCTCGGGCACCAGCGTCAGGGTGTTTCTTGTAACCCCCGCGTCGCCCTCCCCGTCGGACTGCGCGGCGGTTCGCATCGACGGATTGACCTGCCAGCCGAGCGCCTGCAGCTCGGCGATCGCGCGATCGACTTGCGCGGCCATCGTGATCCCGCGTTTGGCGCCGGTCTCGCGGACGATGCGCCCGTCGGCGACGAGGCGGCGGACCAGCCGCTTGGCGTGCTGGCGCGAAACGGCGATCCCGGCCGCGATCTCGCCATAGCTCGGCGACCCGATATCGCGCGCCAGATAGTCGCGGATAAAGATCAGCGCCTGCCCCTTTCGGCTCGCCATGACGGGCGACAGCGGCGGCGGCGGCGATATCGGCAGCATGCGCGAAGCCTCCCCGTTCGAAACATAGGGCGAACGAAGAGTTTAAGCTATGATTGCATCAGGCGACGGCTGCGTTCGCCTCGATTACCTCACCGTGTGCGGTCGCTGCCGGCGCCCTTGGTGAGCTCGACCTGATCGAGCAGGTTCATCGGCTCCGGTGCCACGTCCGCAGGTTGAGGGTCGGCGGGATCGGGGGTCGACGGCGGCGCAGCCCGGTCTGCATCCTGTGACCCCAGCGGCGGATATGAACCGCCAGTGCCTTGGTAGTTTCGGTCGCTGCCCTCAGGGATGTCTTCGGCAGCCGAGGATCGGTCGTCCGGCAGGCTGGCGCTGAGGACCGACGTGTAAATCATCTGGGCCAGCGATACTGCATCGTCGACGCGAATGATTGCCTCACCTGTCGAGGCGTCGTGCTGAACGGTATAGTCGATATCGACGACGATGCGATCGCTGCCGCGCATCGCGACGCGCAAGCCGGAAGGAACGGGCAAAAAGGCGGCAGCACGACCGCCGCTGACAACGAGGGAGGCGGTGCACTCGACCGTGTGCCCGTCGCTGTGCTTGACGACGGGCTTTTCGAAATCGACGGCGCTTCTGAATTTCCGAACCGTGGAAAGCGGATCGTTGCGATCGGGGCGAGAATCGGGAGACCAGAGATGGTCAAATATCGCCTGCTTGACGTCGCCGATGGTCGCCTCCGACGCGCACTGGCTGTCCGCCGGATTTGTCACGGACCTGATCAGGTCGCACCCGGGCAGGCCGATCAGCATGCCGGTTGCCGATAATAAGGCGGTTAAGCGGTTCATGCTAGCCTTGGCGATTCGACAATCTGACCACTGGGTGACAAGAAACAAAACAGGAACATGGTAGCGAGTCGCGCATCCGCCGAAGTGATCGTCTCTCCACCGGCTTGCGCGCATCGGTGCCGCATCTGCCTGTTCAGCTGCGCTTTGCTTGTCGGGGTTCGCGACGAGCGATGGGGGGAGCTTCAGGCTCTGCTCGATCTGGGGCGCGCCCGCCCTTCGCCGGAGACGACCGCGCGGATCGCGCGAGCGCGAGCGCTTTGGGCAGACGCCTGGCAAGCTCATGAGCAAGCTCGCCCTCGTCCAGCCGCCGCGACGCCGCCAGCAGCGCTTCGAACATTCGAGTCAGAACGGCCTCGCTGGGCATCGCGACCTGCATCGTGACGAACTGGTGAAGCGGCTCGGGCGGCGGCTGCGCCGCGTCGGGCGAGGGATCGTCGATCTCCCCGGTCAAGTAAGCGGGCGTGGTATCGAGCTCGCGCGCGATGAGGTGAAGGTGCTTTGTTCCGTACTGCTTGCCCGCGACCATTTGCTGTACGCTAGACTGGGTAATGCCAACGCGCCTCGCTAGGTCGTTCTGGCTATACTGCTTAGCTTCGAGGCGATTGCGAAGGCGGGCGGAATCGAGCACGCGCACCAAGTAACAGGCAAACTTTTATGACGGTCTAGCGTTTTCCTGCTTGCACGATAACAAGTTTTCTTGTTGATGTGCCTTGTGAACACGAATCACCGCTTTGATTCGCCCGCTGCGGCCTTCGCCCACGCCATTCGCGTGATTGGTTCGCAGCGCGCGATCGCGGAGCTGATGAGTGTGACGCAGCAAGCAATCTCGCTGATTGTTCGCGAGGGCAGGGCGTGTCCTGCCGAAAACGTCCTGACGGTCGAGGCGGCGACCGGCGTATCACGTCACGAACTCCGCCCCGACCTCTACCCGCGCGACGACGCGCCGCCTTCGGGCCCGTCGCGCGATCTGGAGCCGGTACGTTGATCGCATCCTTGACCCTTTCGACCGCTGGCAGACCGGTCGGACCGCGCGCCCATCCCAGGGGTAAGCTCCGTGCGGCGTCAGTCTGCCTCTCTCCCATAGGACCCTGCGGGCCGGCCGCGTTGCGCGACCGGCCCGCATTTTTACGTCGCGGGTCCGACATGCACCCGTCGACCGGCCGCCCGCCCTAGGTCGCTTCACCCCCGTTTGCGTCTCCTCGTCCCTGCCGATCGCGTCGCGTCATGCGGATCGCGAGCGGTTTTCTGTTGCCTGTTTTCGAAAGGACCGTGTCCCATGCACTCGCTGACACCCGCCACCCCCGCAACATTCGGCTCCGCAACCGGCGGCACGCGCTACGATCCGTGCCCAGCCGATCCCTGCGCGCTGCGCGCCGCCGAGCTCGACGCGATCGCCGACCGGCTGACGATCGTCGGCACCGAGATCCGGTGGATGCGCGATCTGCCCGAGCAGCCGCGTGCCTATATCGCGCTTCAGCTCGCGCTCGTTGCCGCCCGCGTCCGCGCCGTCATCGCCACCAGTGAGAGCGCCAATGACATCGGGGCTTGCGCCTGCCTGCCGCTCGACCTCGAACCCTTCCGGCTCGTGGCGACGCCGGGAACGAGCGCGGGAAGCGTCCAGTGAGCCCGGGCAGCTACCTCCGGCTGCGACGCGAGGCGGCGGGACTGTCGATCGACGACGTTGCGGCCGCGCTCGCCACCGAGCCACGCTGGAACGAGCTCGACCGCAAGGCGTGGCTCGAGCTGATCGAGGCCGACGCCGCGCCGGTCGGCGACGACGTTCAGAAATCGCTTTTCGGCGTGTTCCGCTTCGACGCGGCGATCCTCAGCCACCTCGTCGTGATGCACGCGGGCGGTGCCCTCAGCGTGCCGCACCTCTGTCGGGTCTGCGCGTGCAGCTGGCTCGACCCATGCGATGAAGCCTACGCCGGTTCCTGTTCGTGGAGCGCAACCGACCCCGACCTCTGCACCGCCTGCGAAGCCGCAGCCCAGCTCGGAGAAGCGGCATGAGCGACATCATCCAGGCCGATCAGCTGCGCCTGCTGATCGAGCGGATCGAACGCCTCGAGGAGGAAAAGAAGGGCATCACCGACGACATCAAGGACGTCTACGGCGAGGCCAAGGCAGTGGGGTACGATCCCAGGATCATGCGCCAGATCGTCCGGTTGCGCAAAATGGAGAAGAATGCGCGCGACGAAGCCGAGGCGCTCCTCGACATCTACAAGGCCGCGCTGGGGCTCGGCGCGTGACGCCGCTGTCGGACGTCGCCTTCGGTGTCGACGTTGCCCGCGTCGATGCCGCGACCCTCGCCGTCACGCGACGGAGCCTGGTATCCGGCGAAGTTCGCACGCTCATCCTTGCGATCACCGAGGCGGAGTGGGCTGCGTGGCACGCACCGGTGCCGCCGCTCGTCCAGGACGCCTTTCCCGCGCTTACCCCGGCCGAGCGCGAGTTCGTGCTGACCGGCATCCGCCAGTCCGAATGGGACGCGCACATTCGCGTCGACGACGAGGAGACCCTCTGATGGCCAAAGCCGCCACCCGCGCCGCGCTGGTCGCCGCGCGCTCGCACGTCAAACTGGCCGATCCCGAACCGGGCAATCCCCCGACGATCGCCGCTTCGCCGGGCAAGGGCGCGGCCTGGCTGGTCGCGCAGCCCGCCGAGGTCGCGGCCGATGGTCCGACCGCTTCTCTGGTGACGCCGACCACGCTCACGCTGGCCGAACTCGCGGTCAGCGATTTCAATGTCCGCACCAACGAACGCGACAATGCCGAGACGTCCTCGCTCGAGCGCTCGATCGCCAATCGCGGCATCATCCTGCCGCTCGTCGTCCATCCGATCGGCGACGGTCGCTACGGCGTCGTTGCCGGCGGGCGGCGTTACCGGTCGGTCGTCAATTTGGTCGCACGCGGCGCACTTCCCGCCGACTATGCGCTGCCCGTCGTCGTCCGCGACCTGCCCGACGCCGAATTGGTCGAACTGTCGACCGCCGAAAATTTCCTGCGCCGCGATCTGCACGATTACGAGATCTACACGGCGGTCGTGCGCGCGCGCGCCGCGGGCGACGACGACAAAGCGATCGCCGAAGCGCTGGGGCAGGAATTGACCTGGGTCAGGAAAGCGCTGCGCCTCGGCACGCTCGCCGCCCCGATCTTCGCCGCCTACGCCGCCGCGCGGCTGAGCCTCGAACAGGCGCGCGCCTATGCCGCAACCGAAGACCATGATCTTCAGCTCGCGGCGTTCGAGACGCTCGCGCGGTTGCCCGCCTATCAGCACACGCCGGCGCGGATCCATGCCGAGCTCCGCGTCGCCGACGTCCAGCTCGCGCGGCTGCTCCGCTTCGTCGGCGAAGCCGCCTACCGCGACGCCGGGGGGCGCTACGAGCTCGACCTGTTCGCCGACGTCGCGGGAACGCGTGGTCGCGTCACCGACCCCGATCTGCTGCAGGCGCTGGCGAAAGATCAGCTCGATGCGCTGCGTGCCGATCTGCGCCGTCGATCGGGTCGCGATCTGCGCTTCGCGCCGCAGCCGCCGCGCAACGATTACGGCACCGACTTCGCGCTCGAGATCATCCTCGATCCCGCGTCGGAACCTTCCGTCGACAGTCACGACGCGCTGGTCCTGCCCGAGGGCGACCTGTTCGCGACAATCGACGTCGGCGAAACCAGCGAGGCGAAAGTCCGCTATTGGTGGGCGAGCCGCGCCGCCAAGGCAGGCAAGGTCGCAAAGGCTGTCAAGCCGCGTCCGCGCGCGTCCGGGCTCCGCGACGGTGCGGCGCTCGACAATATGAACCCGTACGGCGCGCGCGATGCACTCGCCGCGCTGCGCGAGGACGAGGGGTTGAGCGCGAGCGGCGTCGATATCCTGCGATCGATCCGGCGCGTCATCATGCGCGCAATGCTTGTTCAGGGCGCGCGCGAACTGCGCGGTTCGGTCGCGCTCGATTATCTGGTCTGGGCCCAGCTCCGCATGCTGCTCGTCGGCGATGTGCAATCGACGATCGGCATCGGGCAGCTGGCGGCACGCGACCGCGACCCCGAGGTCGCGAGCGACCATGTCAAGGCCACGCGTGCAGCGGCGATCTGGAGCGACGCGCTGCGCGACCTGCACCGCGAGCCGTTTCTGGCGACGAAGATCGAGCCGTCGGACAGCTTCGCGCTTTACCAGGGCCTGCCGCGCGCGACCAAGGAACTCGCGGTCGCGGTCGTCGCGGGGCTCGCGCTTGATCGCTCGCTCGACGCCGACGGCTATCGCATCGCGGTCCACGACGCGCTGGCGCGTGCGCTCAGCCATCCGCTCGACACTTATGATCGCGACCGCGAGACGCGTCACTGGGCTGCGCCGACCGAAGCGCTGCTCGCACTGCTCCCGGGCAAGGAGCGGCTCGCGATCGCCGAACCGTGGCTCGAGCGCGTCACGTTCGGCAAGTGGCAGCGCTTCAGGGCGTCCGAACTCACCCGCGCGGTCCACGAGCTGCTGACGGGCACGTCGACCGCATACCGCGATGCGAAGGCGAAGATCGCCGCGACCGCGTGGGTCCACCCGTTGCTCCGTTTCGGCACCGCCGACCGTCCGCTCGACGAGACTGTCGGCGCGCGCGACGCGACAGCGATCGCCGAAGCACTGCTTGCTGCGATTCCCGATCCCGAAAAGGAGACCGCCCAATGAATTTGCGCAACCAGGCGCTGCGCGTCGAGATCACCGACGCGCGCGTGATCGTCAGCATCGGTTTCGACGCGCTGATCGCCGGCGTCGAGGAGGCCGACTTTTGGGACGCCGAGCTGCTCGAGGTCAGCGACGCCAACGCCTTCGCCTCGGCGATCGCGCACGCGCTCGAGGACGACGAGGACGAGAACGGTCTGACCCCGCTGCAGGCGGCGCTCGACCGCGCCGCGCAAGTCGCGGTCGAGGAAGGGTGCGACGGCGTCACCGATCGCAGCCGCTTTCAGGGCGACGAGCTGCAAGGCGACGGCGCGTGACCGCGCATTACGCTTTCGACGTCGAACCTGGACAAACCGAGGCGACCCCCGACGAGGGCGTCCGCGTGATCGTCTTGGTCAGCCATGATCCCGGCCCGATGCGCGAATTTCGCCCCATCCTGACCGTCGCGCTCGACGACGCGCACGCGACCGAGCTGCTCGGCAAGTTGGCGCTGACCCTCGACGCGCAGCGCCGCCGCCGCGAGCCCGCAGCCGTACGCGCGCCTGAGGCGGTTCAGTGAGCGACTGGGCGCAGACCGTTTCGCTGGTCGCCTTCGCGCTGGCACTCGTCGCGGCCGCAACCGCGATCGATTTTGCCAGCCGCAAGCCGCGTGCCAGGCGCCGCGCGCCGGCCGTCCCGTCGCAGCTCGAGCGCGTCCAGCTGCTCGCCGATGGAATGGCGAGCTTTGCCGATCCCGATGCGCCCGATCGGACGGCGAACGCTTTCGTCTATGCCGGCATCGCCGCGAACTGGGCATGGCTTCCCGCAGCAGCCGACGGCGGCGGCGAGGTCGCGCTCGTGCTCCGCCTGCTTCGTCACCCGGGCGACCCGAATTCGGGCGGTCGCCTGCTCGTCGCGCTCGACCGCGCGCAACTTCACGATTTCGTCGATGAGCTCGTCGCGATCGCCGCAAAAGTGGGCGCGCGCGCGTGACCGGCACCGACAAGAATGCGGCGAGGATTGTTGGAGGTGGTCGCGTGCTGCCGATCAGCTTCACCGACGAGATGGTCCGGCTGTTGCGCAGCGTTACCAAGACCGAGACGCGCCGCCCGGTCGGTCGCCTCGCCGACTGTCGCCCCGGCGATGCCCTCTGGGTGCGCGAGCCGTTCCACCTGTCGGCGCGGCTCGACGATGTCGCGCCGCTGGCGGCGATCCAGCACGGCGCGGAGGTCGCCGCGTTCGCCGCCGACCATGCGCGCGACCGCCTCCCGCCAGCCGTCGGTCGGCGACGCTACGCGCGCGAGATGCCGCGCGCCTTCCACCGGATGCACCTCGTGCTGCGCGGCGTGCGCACCGAGCAGCTCCACGACATCGACGACGCCGGCGCGCGCGCCGAGGGCGTCGAAGACCGCACCGCTTACACGCGGCTGTGGAACGCGATCCACGCGAGCGGAAAGACCATCGGCCTCACCCCCGTCCGCTGGACCGACAACCCTCCCGTCATGGTCCTGACCTTCGACGTGGTTCTCGCGCCGCTACCGACACCCCAAACGAAAGGAGACAAGCGATGACAAGCTACGACTTCACGAAAATTACCGAGGTTCGCCTCGCGGAAGGCGCGCATGCACGACCCGAGCAGGGCCTGTGCTTTATGGAGATGGTCGCGTGGTTTGCGGGCGAAAAGCATAGCGACAAGCCCGCGTGTGCCTGTCCGGTGCTCGGTTCCTACGGCATCGCGCTCAATGACAATATGGGCGCCGATGCGCGCGACCGGCTGCTCAAGCCACTGGTTCCGCTGATCGCTGGTACGCGCGGGACGCATGCCGACGAGATCGCCCGGGCGAAATTCCTCGCGATGTGGACCGTCAACCGCGTCATGCCGGTGTGGCTTCGCGTAGACGGTGTCGCTGCGCTCGACGAGCTGGCAAACGAATGCGAACGGGCGCGCACCGTTGCCGACCTCGACCGCCTGGCCGCTCGGGCCGCTCTGGCCGCTCGGGCCGCTCGGGCCGCTCTGGCCGCTCTGGCCGATCTGGCCGCTCTGGCCGCTCGGGCCGCTCTGGCCGATCTGGCCGCTCTGGCCGCTCTGGCCGCTCGGGCCGCTCTGGCCGCTCTGGCCGATCTGGCCGCTCGGGCCGCTCTGGCCGCTCGGGCCGCTCTGGCCGCTCTGGCCGCTCTGGCCGATCTGGCCGCTCTGGCCGCTCGGGCCGCTCTGGCCGCTCTGGCCGCTCTGGCCGCTGACCAGATTTACGAACTAACCGTTGAGGGTCTTCGCCAAGCGATCCTGATCGGCCCGCACGAGGGGCTGCCCACGACGCAGGATCCAAAACAACGCCACGACGCGCTGCGCGCGCTCGTCGCCGCATGATCGACGATTCGGATCGGCGGGGCGTTGCCCCGCCGATCAAGCCCCGCTTCGCGGGGACTGAAAACAAAAGAAGCGAGCAACCGGTACGCCTTCAGCGTCCCCGCCGTCGCGCTCCTTTGCCCCAGGGCGCAGTCTACGTCGGTCGCCCGACGATCTGGTCGAACCCGTTCGCCGGGCGCAACCGGATCGGCCACGCGCGGAGCGTCATCCTCTACCAGGCATGGATCGACGGCGACACGTCGCCGCACGTGCTGTCGCGCGCGGGCTTTTCGAACGCCGAAGCCGCCACGCTCGCGCGGCTGCGCCTCCATGTCCTCGATCGGATCGGCGGTCTTGCCGGCCACGATCTGCAATGCTGGTGTCCGCTTACGTCGGCGTGGTGCCACGCCGACGTCCTGATCGCCGCAGCTAATTCGGTAGCGTGGCGGAGGGCCGCGTGACGCACCCGCTCACGCTAGGCCGCATCGAGGAGGGTCACCTCCTGATCGTCGGCCAGACGCGCTCGGGCAAGACCTACCAGCTGCGCGGCGTGCTCGAGCAGCTGCGCACGGCCGGGCGGCGCGTCGGCGCGATCGACAAGCTCGGCAATCACTGGGGGCTGACGCTCGCTGCCGACGGCGTGGCTGCGGGACAGGATTTCGTCGTGTTCGGCGGCAAGCGCGCGATGGTGGCGATGATGCCCGAACAGGGCGCGCTCCTCGGCAAATTGTTCGTTGAGCGCAACGTGCCTGCGATCTTCGACGTGTCGCAGTGGCACCGCGACGATCAGGAACGCTGGGTCGCCGACTTCACCGACGCGGTGTTTCGCTGGAACGAGGGTGCACTGCACCTCGGCCTCGACGAGGCGCAGTCGTGGGTGCCGCAGGGCGGCGGCGGCGATGCGTTCCGCGGCGTGCTACGCCTCGCCGAACAGGGGCTGGGCAACGGCATCCGCTTGGCGCTCACCGTCCAGCGCCTCTCGCGCCTCGATGCGACCGTGCGCAACCAGGCCGGCCTCGTCGTCGCGATGCGCCAGACCGGCATGCTCGATCGCAAAGCCGTCGCCGAGCTGATCGCCAGCGACGCGGGTCAGGCCAAGGAACTGATCGACGGGCTTCCCGGGCTGGCACCCGGAAGCGGCTGGCTGTGGGATCCCGGCGCCGGCGAGCTCGCGCGCGTCGACTTCCCGCTCAACGCGACCTTCGACAGCTCGCGCACCCCGAAACACGGCGATGCTCCGCCCGTCGCTGCGCCCGCGACCAGTGCGCTCGTCGACGAACTCCGCGCCGCGCTCGCGCCACCGCCGATCCCGAAATCGGGAAAGCCAGAAAGCCAGAATTCTAGCTATCCCAATGATACGATCCCGGCCGACCCCGCCGAGGCGCTCGCGAAGGGCTGGGCTGTAGGCGCGATGCTCAAGGAGCGCGACGACCGGATCGCCGCGCTCGGGGCCGAACTTGCCCAGCTGCAGAACGAGTACGACCTGATCGACGCCGAGGCCGATCGTTACTCGGAAGGTCTGACCAAGATTGAAGAGATGGTGGTGCGCCTGAGATCGGGTAGAATACTCGATCTCGAAGGATCCCGTGCGAAAGCCGGTGAGGGCAGCGTGGGGGAGACTGCCCCTGCGCTGGAGCCGGTCAGTAGGCCCGTCGCGGGGCGGTCCGCGACTGCAACGTCTGAGCTTATGGACGTGACAGCCGGAGAGACGGCAACCACGCGCGAACACCGCGCTCTCGCCGGGCTCGTCGCGGTCTGGCCCGCCGGGCTGAGCGAAGCCGCCTGGGCCGCACGCACCGGCTACGCGCGCAAGGGCGGCGCGTGGCAGCGGCGGCGGCGCGGTTACCTCGATACTGGGCTGATCGAGCAGCGCGACGGACACTGGTTCGCGACCGAGGCCGGCGTCGCGCAGGCCGGCGAAGACGTCCCCGATCTTCCCGCACCGGGCCCCGCGCTGGTCGCGTGGTGGGCCGATCGCCTCGGTGCACCCGGGCGGCTGCTTAGAATTCTCGCGCGTGTCGGCTCGCGCGGCCTGACCCGTGATGCACTCGCCGCCGAGGCGTCGATGGCCGCAAAGGGCGGTGCGTTCCTCCGCCATGTCGGCGATCTCAAGCGCGCCGAGCTCGTCACCGAAGCAGGCAAGCGCCTCGTGCTTGCCGACAGCTTGAACGAGGAGTTCGGCGCTTGATCCGCTCGGGCGAACGCATCGTCATCATCGGAGGCAAGTTCTGCCGTCTCGACGAGCGCGGAGGTAGGCATCCAGTGGGCAAACCGGGTAGCGCGGGCCTTGCCGCACCGACCTTCGCCTCGCGCCAGCCGAGGAGGCTTCCGTGACCCCCGCCGTGCGCGAAAGAATGCGCAAGGTCGAGGCGCTGACTCGCTCGTCCAACGCTGGCGAAGCGGCGGCGGCGCGCGCGATGCTTGCGCGGCTCAAAACAAAATACGGTCCGATGCCGACAGGTGCCTCGCGCGACGACTCCGATCCGCTTTTCGCAAGTTACGGTTATGGCCCGAGCTACAGCGACCTCGTCGACGACGACTACCCCCCGACGCCCAAGCCTCGCACCTATGCCGGTACTACGAACGGATTGAGAGAAGCACCCGACTGGCAGGCCAAGCTCGAACGCCTCGATGCGCGCGTCGCCCACCGCCGCTTCATCGAGGCTGGTATTGGCTGCGTCGAGATCGCGGGAGGGTGGCTCCACGCCGCCACCGGCCTGCGTATCATCACCGACCGCGAGCTTATCGACCGCGCCCAGTTCGCCGGGCTGATGCGCGCATGACCTCGGCCGCATCGCGCAGTTCGCCCAGGGCCGCCCGTACGCGCACGCCAGTGCGCTCGATCGTTGCACTGTCTCCGCGCATCGATCGCGCGATCGACGCCGACAAGGGCATCCGCTTCGAATCGTGGGAGCTCGACCTGCTCGTTGCGCTTGGCCTGCTCGACCTGACGCATCAGGCTCTCGCCGACCATTTGACGGAGCAAGCACGATGCCGCGACAGCAGAACCCGATCTACAGCCGCGGCAAATACCGCCTCGACTTCCTCCGGCGCAGCGATGGCGCCGCGCGAAGTCCCCGTTTCTACATCTTCTGGTACGACCCCGTCGCGCGACGCGAAGCGAGCTGCTCGACGGGCACGGCGGACGAGGAGCAGGCCATCCTAGCGCTCGACCGCAAATATCTCGCCGATCGCGGCCAAGCACCCGCCTATTGCTACGCATGCGGTGAGCCGATCGCGCGCGCCGAGGCGTATCTGCTCGTCGACGCGATCAGCGATTATCGCCTCGAGCACGGTGACGGGCTCCGCTCGGCTGGCAGTGTCGTCGCACGCCTCAACCACGTGCTCGACTTCCTCGAGGCGGGCGACGTGTCGAGCGAGCCCGGCGCGTCCGGTACCGCAACCGATTGTGCGGTGGCGTGCGGGGAACCGTTCATCGCTGCCTTCCGCAGATGGTCGCAGGCGCAGCCGGTGACGTGGCGCAACGGCGACGGCGAGGTGACGCAGTCGCGCGCCCGCAGCCCTGCGACGACCGAGGAATCGGTGCTCCAGCTCGCCGCCGCGCTCAACCACGCCGCCAACGCCAAGCCCTCGCGCTCCGACTATCGCCCCGACTGGCGGCCGCTTCCGCGCGTCCAGGTCAGCCGCAAGCGCAAGCTGCGCGTCGACGTCGCCATGCTCGCCGACATGCTCGGCTACGCGGCCGAGCCGCGCAAGCGGCGCGAGGGGCTGCACGCCTTCCTCGTCGCGTCGATCTGCACGCTCGCTAGGCCCGACGCCGTCGTCGACCTGTCGGTCGATCCCGCGCGCCAGCAGTGGCACCCGGGCGAACCAAGCCTCGACCTCAACCCCTTCGGCCGGCAGCAGACGCGCAAATACCGTCCGGTGGTGCCTGTGCTGCCGGTGCTGGGGGAGTGGTTGGTCGATGCGCGCGCCGCGTTCGACGCGCTCGCGCAAGAGGATCCGCGTCGCGGCTCGGGGGGCGGCTACGTCGTCGCCTATCACGGCCGGCCCGTTCACGACGTCGACCGCGCGTGGTGGACGATGATCGGCGAGCTCGACCTCGAGCGCACGCGCGAGTTGGGCCCGTACGTCATCCGGCACAGCCTCGCCGAACGGCTGCGCAACAGCGGCGGCCGCGTCGGCGAGTGGGACCTGAAGGGCATGCTGGGCCACGCGCGCGGCACGACCGACACCTACGCACCCGGCCGATTCCCGACTGTCGTCAGCGAGCTGCAGGCGGTTCTCGACGAGATCGAGCAACGGGTTCCAGGCGCGCTGCGCCGAACTCGCGCCGAACAATCTTCCAACGTAGTCCCGATCGGGAGGCGAAAAATGGGCCCATAAAAGCAAAAAGCCCCGCATTTCTGCGGGGCTTCATGGTGGGCGTGGCAAGGATTGAACTTGCGACCCCTGCGATGTCAACACAGTGCTCTACCACTGAGCTACACGCCCGATTTTGTCCCCGTAGCGGCGTGCCGCGGCGCTGACAAGCGTCAGAGCTTCGAGGCGCGCACGTCTTCGAACAGGCGGTCGACCTCGAGCACGAGGTCGCGCAGATGGAAAGGTTTCGACAATACCTTGGCCTGCGGCAGCGACTGTCCGAGGCGCAGCGTGACCGCCGAAAAGCCAGTGATGAACATGACGCGCATGGCAGGCGCGATCACCGAGACGCGCTGTGCGAGCTCGATACCGTCCATCTCGGGCATGACGATGTCGGTGAGCAACAGGTCGTAGCCCGTATCGCACTCGACCATGGCGAGCGCCGCCGTGCCGCGATCGACGGCCGTTACCGCATAGCCCGAACGTTCGAGCGCGCGCACGAGGAACTGACGCATCCCGTCATCGTCTTCGGCCAGCAGGATGCGGATCATCGCCCAATTCCATGCGCGCACGTCACTATGCGCTTGCCCCATGCCTTATGCGCGGGCGGGTTAAGATTGTTCAAGCGCGACCGGCCCGATTTGCATTACGACTGGCCGCAATGGCTCAATTCATCGATTCGCTCGGGCCCGGGACGACGCCGGTCGTGGTATCGGTCCCACATGCGGGGCGCGACTATCCGGTAGACATTGCGGCACAGCTCGCGGTGCCGCTGGAGGCCGTCCGAATACTCGAGGATCGTCATGTCGACCTGCTCGCGCGCCCGCTGGCGATGGCGGGCCACTGCGTGCTGATCGCGCGGACGCCGCGGCTGATGATCGACCTCAATCGTGCCGAGTGTGACATCGATCCGGGGAGCGTGGCAGGGGTTGTCGCGCCGGGGCGCATCCTGTCGCCGCTGGCGCGTGCCGGGCTCGGTGTCGTGCCACATCGGCTCCCTGGCGGTGCGGCGATCTGGCGCGATCGGATCACCGCAAGCGCGCTGCGCGCGCGGATCGCCGACGTGCATCGTCCGTATCATGCCGCGGTAGCGGCGGCGCTGGCACGGGCGCGGCGCAACTTCGGCTATGCGATCCTGATCGACCTCCACTCGATGCCGCCGCTGCCGAGCGGGCATGACGCCGTCGTCGGCGACCGGCGCGGCACCTCGGCCGGTGCCGCGTTGACGGTTGAGGCGGTTGCGGCGCTCGAAGCAGGCGCGCTGCGCGTCGCCGTCAATCGGCCGTATCAGGGCGGGCAAATTGTCGCACAGCATGGGGCACCGGCGCGCGGCATCCACGCGCTACAGATAGAAATTGACCGGCGATGTTATCTCGATCCGGCACTCGATGAACCCGGGCAAGGGCTCGTGCCGATGATTGCGACCATAGCGGATTTAACGTCGTGCCTGACGCGGTACCGGATCGACACCCCGCTCACCGACGCTGCAGAATAAAGCGCCACCGCGTGTCGAAACACGCGGTGGCCAGGTTCAGGGAGGAGACACGGCCCCGGGGGAACCGAGGGCGTGTCAACCGGGCGCGAAAGGGGGGACGCGCCAGCGGTCACGAGATAAATAGACCGCGCGCGAAAAGGTTTCAAGTGCGCATGCAATTGCCAACCTCGTGGCAATTGTCACTAAAAGTTACGGTGTCGCAACGGTGGGGATCTTATCCTGCTGCATCTGGCGCCCGAAAATCTCGCGCATGATCTGCAGCGAGAAAAGATGCGCGTGAATGAGCGGCAGCATTCCCGACTGCATCATCTTGCGCAGCACATCGCCGCGCAAGTCACGCAACTTTTCTTCATTGACCATTTGGAAACCGCGATAAATAAACGGCTGATCATTCTCGGCGACCTGGATCGATACTTCGCCGTCCATCAGCAACTTATGCTCGCCGAGCTCCGCCATGAACTGGCCGGTCTTCATTCCCGATTGCTCGAACTGCTCGCAAAAGCCGAGGATCCGGGTGATCGCCTCGGTGGCCTTCCCATCCTCGAACAGCGCTTCGCCCTCGTCGAACGTACCGATCACTTCGCTCGTCGGATCGAAGCACAGCGACAACTCTTCGGCATCGGGGCGCAGCTTGGCGAGCATGAACGGATAGCGGCGGATATAGGCGGGCAGATAGACTGCCTCGCCGAACTTGCCCTCGTCGTCGACGAAGGTGTTGACGCCTTCGTTCAGCCCCATCAGCGCAAGCGGAACCGGATTGTCGCCAACCGAAAAAACGATCGGGAAGTGCCGCTGGACGAGCGCGAATTCCTCGACCGTGACGGGAATGGCGTGATGCCCGCGCACGAATTTCGCGCTGTCCATCTCGCGCACGTGCCACGCGGCATGGTCGACCGATGACAGCGGTACCAGGTCGTTGTAGAAAATCGGCAGGGCGTTGGGGTTGGGGGCCTGGCTGGCCATCGCATGCTCTCCGGTGGATTTTAGGTCTGGCGCTGCCCCTATGGCGCGGGGGGCGCAGGTGCAAGCCGGGCGGAGGTCAGCGCACCATCGGAGGGGTCAGCGCCGGCACCGCACGCGCGGCGTCGCGCGGGTCGATCGCGGGGGGCGGCGCCGCGACGATCGTGTCTTCGCCGCGCAACGCCGCCGCCGCACGATGGATCGCACGGCGGACGCGTGTGTAGGTACCACAGCGACAGACGTTGGTGATCGCCGCGTCGATTTCGGCGTCGGTCGGCCGCGTGTTGGTCTTCAGGAAAGTCACCACCGCCATGATCATGCCGGGCTGGCAGAAGCCGCATTGCGGAACCTGTTCGGCGACCCATGCCTGCTGCACCGGATGCCCGCGGTCGCGCGACAGCCCCTCGATCGTGGTGATGAACGCGCCCTCGAGGCTCCCGATCGCAACCATGCAACTGCGCACCGCGCGCCCGTCGATGTCGACCGTGCACGATCCGCAATCGCCCGTCCCGCAGCCGTATTTGGTCCCCGTCAGGTTCGATGCGTCTCGAAGCGCCCACAGCAACGGGGTTGCCGGGTCGATGCGATAGCGGACCGGCTGGTTGTTTACCGTAAGACTAGTCACGCCAGCTGCGGTCGAGCTTGTCGACGCGCCGCACCATCGCATCGAACTCGGCCTTGCCCGGGCCGCCGGGTATCGCGGTCTGGCCGATATCGCGCTGATGCACCGCGATGACCTCCGGTGGGATGACGACGGGTTTACCCATCGACAGCGTCGCGATCTGGATCTCGCACGCACGCTGCAGCGCCCAGTGCTTGAGGAACGTCTCGGGGATCGTGCGTCCCATGACGAGGATGCCGTGATTTTTGAGCAGCATCATCGTGCGCCCGCCCAGCGACTCGAGAAAGCGCGGCCCTTCCTCGTCGCGCACCGTCACGCCTTCGAACTCATGATAGCCGAGCTGCCCGACGAAATTCGCCGCATAGAAATTAACCGGCTGCAGCCCGCCCTCGAGCGAGGAGACCGCCATCCCAGCCGTCGTGTGCGTGTGCGCGATGGCGTGCGCGTGCGGCAGATGCTTGTGGAACAGCGCATGCTGGACGAAACCGGCGCGGTTCACGTGCCACTCCGTCGGGGCAAGGATGTTGCCCTCGATATCGATCTTGACGAGGCTCGACGCGGTCACCTCGCTGAAGTGCAGCCCGTAGGGGTTGATGAGGAACGCGCCCTCCTCGTCGGGCAGCTTGACCGTGATGTGGTTGAAGATCAGCTCGTCCCAACCGAGCAGCGCGAAGATGCGATAACAGGCGGCAAGCTCCTGCCGCGCCGCGCGTTCGCTTGTGGTCATCTGCGTCTTCAACTGTGTGGCCATCGTCAGTCTCCTCCGTACCTCTGATTAAGCCGCAGCAAGCGCCTCCGCAATCAGCGCCCGCGTGTTCGCCACCCCGTAGAGCGCGATGAAGCTGCCCATGCGCGGACCTTGGCTCGATCCGAGCAGGGTTTCATAGAGCGCCTGAAACCAGTCGCGCAGTTTCTCGAAACCAGCTTCGTTGCCGATCGCATAGACGATGTCCTGGATCGCGACGCCATCGCCCCCCTCGGGCAACGCCGCGAGTTCGCGGTCGAGGCGTTCGAGCGCTCCGATCTCGATGCCGACGGGCGCGCGGCGCTCGAGCGTCGGAGCGACATAGTCGCGGTTGTACGCGAGTGCGTGGCTGATCAGCGCGCCGAGCTCGGGGCCGACCTCGCCCACGACATAATTTGCCAGATAACCGCGCATCTGATCGTCGGTCGCGCCCGCGCCGAGCACCCCCGCCAGATTGAGCAACAACCCGTACGTCACCGGCGGAACGTCGGCGGGCACCTTCCCGTCGTGAATGTGATGCACCGGGTTGCCGAGCTTTTGCTCGAGCGGCTGCGCAGCGTAAGCCCCGCGAAACTGGAAATACTCGTCGACCGCGCGCGGGATGACGCCGATGTGCAGCGACTTGGCCTTTTTCGGCTCGCGATACGCGTAGAAGGCCAGACTTTCGCGCGTGCCATAGGTCAGCCACTGGTCGAGCGTCAGCCCATTGCCCTTCGACTTCGAAATCTTTTCGCCGCGCTCGTCGAGGAACATCTCATAGACGAATTGTTCGGGGGGACGTCCGCCGAGGATGCGCGCGATCTTCGAACTCTGCGTGCCTGAATCGATCAGATCCTTGCCGTACATCTCGTAATCGACCCCGAGTGCTACCCAGCGCATCGCCCAGTCGACCTTCCACTGGAGCTTGGCCCGCCCGCCGAGCGCCGACTGTTCGATGCGCTGGCCATTCTCGTAGAACGCAATCGTCCCCGCCTGCGCATCGACGACTTCGACAGGCACCTGAAGGACGACGCCGGTCGTCGGACTGACGGGCAGGATGGGCGAATAGCTCGCTGCGCGCTCCTTGCGCAGCGTCGGCAGCATGACTGCCATGATCGCATCATAAGCACGCAGCACGCCGCGCATCGCGTCGTCGAAGGCGCCGCTTTCGTAACGCTCGGTTGCCGACACGAACTCGTACGCAAATCCGAAACGGTCGAGAAAGTCGCGCAGCATCGCGTTGTTGTGATGCGCGAAACTTTCGTGCGTTCCGAACGGGTCGGGAATGCGGCTGAGCGGCTTGCCGAGGTTTGCGGCGAGCAGGTCCGGGTTGGGAACATTGTCGGGCACCTTGCGAAGCCCGTCCATATCGTCCGAAAACGCGACCAGTCGCGTCGGCGTGTCGCTTAGCGCATGAAAGGCGCCCCGCACCATCGTCGTGCGCAGCACTTCGTTGAAGGTGCCGATGTGCGGCAGTCCCGAAGGGCCATAGCCCGTTTCGAACACCACCGCTGCGGGCTTGCCATCGAGGTAGCGTTTCAGCAGCTTGCGCGCCTCTTCATACGGCCACGCCTTTGACGAGAGGGCGGCGGCTCGAAGTTCTGACGGGACGGGCAGGGGCATGCCCGCCGCTTTGGGGGCTAGCCCCTTTGCAGGCAAGTCGGCGGCGGTCCGCAACCCGGTCAAGCAAAGATAGCGCTGAGCTCGCGTGCCTGTTGCGGCTGGGCGTGGCGACGGCGCACCCCGGGGATGAGGAAGACATCGAGCAACGCCCATAACATCCAGACCAGGACCATCGCGATTCCCGGTGGTGGCATGAAATAGCCGCCGATCGACAAGCTGCTTTGCTTCGACATAACCGCTGCAATCGCAAGGCCGCCCCAGAACAAGCCGAACATCGCCAGCCCGGAGCGGTAGGCACCGAGATAGAAGCGATGCGCGGCAAGCGGCGTCGCGAACCACCACAGCACATAGGCGATCCACAGCTTGCGTTCGGACTTCGGCTTTTCGGGTGCCCAGCGAAGCGCGGACTCTGCGGCACGTGCCGGTGCCGCTTCGACCATTGCCTGCTCGGGCGCACGCGCTCGTTCTGCGGCGAGAAATGCCCGTGCGGCCGGCGAAAGGTCGTCGGCTCGCGAAGCCGCAGACGGCGCATCGCGCGCTGGCGCGTGAGTCGTATAGCCTGAATTGCGCGCGACCGGTGCGCCAGCCACGACACCTTTTTTTCCGAACCCGCCCGCCATGGCGCTCTCCATCAATCCCCGGCACGACGCGCGCCTCGGCGTTGGTTCTAGGGGTAACCGCCTAACGTATTGCTTAACCGATTCTAGGCGCGGTCAGGCTGACACGTGGCGCACGGTCGCGATCGCCAATCCCCTGCACTTTAGGACCACTAGGCCCGAGGCCGCGCAATCTGCCTTGGAGAAGGCGAGGCCCAATGGTAGATATTGCGCATGGAAGCGCCGCAAATCTTGAACCATCCGCAACCGTACAAACTAACGGTCGAAAATTTCATTGCGCTGGCAGAATCGGGAGCGTTCGAAGCGAACACGCGAACCGAACTCATCGATGGAGAGATTTACACGATGAGCGCATTGTTTCGCCCTCACGCCTATAATCATAGCCAAATGATCGTCGCGCTGACGACCGCGCTCGATCTGATCGAGGGCGATCTTGCGGCGCTTACTGCGCCGTCGGTCTTGATGAAGCCGAGTTCGATGCCCGAACCCGACATCGTGGTTGCGTCGGGTCGCTTCGACATTCGCGAGCCGGTAACGATCGACATGGTCAAGCTGGCGGTCGAGATCGCCGATTCGACCGTCGCGTTCGACCTTGTTCGAAAGGGTCGGTTGTATGCACAGCATAGTGTTCCCGAATATTGGGTATTGGACCTTGGAGGGCGGGTAATTCACAAGCTTTGGGAACCGGACGGCAATTATTTCGCGCGCCAGACTTTGCTATCATTTGGTGATGAGTTGACCTCGGCGACCATCACTGGATTGACCATTTCGACGAGCATGCTCCGGTAAAAGTTGCCCTTTCGTTCCTGCCGCGCCACATTGCGTGCGTGATTACGCTCCCGCACCCCGCGCTGTACGCCAGCCACGCCGGTATCTGGATCGCCGACGCGCAGGGCACGCGGCGCGTGGGGCGGGGAGGGGCGATTGCGCGCGCGGCGGAGACGCCGGTGATCCTGCTCAACGCGCCGCTGGTGGCGCAGCGGCTGGGCTATCCCGAACTTTCGGGGCTAGACCTGCTCGAACTCTTCGCGTTCGTGCATCCCGCGCGCTTCATGGTGCCGACGCCGGCCGGACTTGCCAGGGCGACGGGACTCCTTGTCCCCGACGACGACGCAGGCGCGGCGGACTTGCTGCGTCAGGCGGCAGCGGTGCTCATTGCGCGAATGGGGGGGAGCGACTGGGCCGAGCGCGAGGGCGCCTGGTCGAGCGCGCAGACACTTGCGCGGATGCGCTGGAGCTGGGGCAGTGTCGTGGCACCGGCCATCGCCATGCCCGACGCGCACGAGCGCGGGCTGTTCCAGCGGCTGCCCGAATGGGAGGATGCGCCGCCACGCCCGCCGATGCGCCCCGTCGCGCTGTCGGAAGGGGATACGCTCGCGCGTCTCGACGCGCTGACCGGCGCCGACCGCGAGCGGCGCGATGGACAGCGTGCTTATGCGGTTGCGGCGGCGCAGGCGTTCGCGCCGAAGATGCGCCGCGACACGCCCAACCTCGTGCTGGCGGAGGCCGGGACGGGGATCGGCAAGACGCTGGGCTATCTGAGCGCGGCGTCGTTGTGGGCTGAACGCGCGGGCGGGCCGGTGTGGGTGTCGACCTATACCAAGGCGCTGCAGCGCCAGCTCGACCAGGAGGCTGCCCGACTGTTCCCCGACCCCGCGACGCGCGCGGCCAAGGTCGCGGTGCGCAAGGGGCGCGAGAATTACCTGTGCCTGCTCAACCTCGAGGATGCGCTGCAGGGCGGTTTCTCGGGACGCGCGGCGATCCTTGCGCAGCTCGTCGCGCGCTGGGCAGCCTATAGTCGCGATGGCGACATGGTCGGCGGCGACCTGCCCGGCTGGCTGCCGGCCCTGTTCCGCCGCAACGGCTCCACCGCGCTGACCGACCGGCGCGGCGAGTGCATCTATGCCGGATGCCCGCACTATCGCCGCTGCTTCATCGAGCGCAGCGTGCGCGCGAGCGCCGACGCCGACATCGTCGTCGCCAATCACGCGCTGGTGATGATCAACGCGGCGCGAGGGCGCGAGGCGAGCAATCGGCCGACGCGTTACGTGTTCGACGAAGGCCATCATGTCTTCGACGCCGCCGATTCGACTTTTGCCGCTGCGCTGACGGGGCAGGAAGCGATCGAACTGCGCCGCTGGATGATCGGGCCAGAGGGGACGTCGCGGGGGCGGCGTCGGGGGCTGGCGGCGCGGCTCGCCGACGTGGCGAGTTATGATGCCGAAGGGGCGGCGGCGATCAACGCCGCGGCTTACGCCGCGCAGAGCCTGCCGTCGGACGGCTGGGCACAACGCATCGCCGAGGGCGAACCCTATGGACCCATCGAGCGACTGCTCGGTGCGGTGCGCGGGCTCGTCTACGCGCGCAGCACCGACGAGGATGCGGGTTACGGCCTCGAGACCGAAGCCGCGCAGCTCGACGGGCCGACGATCGAGGCGGCGGGTGCGGCCGCGACCGCGCTCGACGCACTGCTGCGTCCGCTCGTCGCGCTCGGGCGGCGGCTGGAAGCAGTGCTCGACGGCGGCGAGACCGCGACGCCCGACTGGCTCGACGGGCCCGCCCGCGCGCGGATCGAGGGCGCGGTCGCTTCGCTCGGGCATCGGCGCGATGCG
Organism: Sphingomonas sp.; assembly: GCA_965248885.1. Lineage (GTDB taxonomy): Bacteria > Pseudomonadota > Alphaproteobacteria > Sphingomonadales > Sphingomonadaceae > Sphingomonas_O. The sequence goes on from OZ252211.1 coordinate 430,735, forward strand.
ATCGTTGCGTGGATCGGTATGCTCGCCCGGATGGGCGGGCCCAACGACCCCGACTTCGTCGACTGGCTCGCGGTCGGACGGGTCGAGGGGCGCGACGTCGATATCGGCGTGCATCGCCACTGGCTCGATCCGTCGCGCCCGTTCGCTGAAACCGTGCTCAAGCCCGCGCACGGCGTGCTGATCACCTCGGCGACGCTGACCGGCGGCGGCGACTGGAGCCTGGCCGAGGCGCGCAGCGGTGCGCTGCATGTCGAGGGCGGCGCGGCGCGGTTTCAGGTCGCGAGCCCGTTCGACTATGCCGCCAATGCCGAGGTGCTGATCGTCACCGACGTCAAGCGCGGCGATCTCGCCTCGCTCGCCAACGCCTATTTCCGGCTGATCGCGGCGGCGCGGGGTGGAACGCTCGGGCTTTTCACCGCGATCCGGCGGCTGCGCAGCGTCCATGCGCGGATCGCCGACCGGCTGGCGCGCGACGGGTTGCCGCTATACGCACAGCATGTTGATCCGATCGATACGGGCACGCTTGTCGACATATTTCGCGACGAACCTGCCGCGAGCCTGATCGGCACCGATGCGTTGCGCGACGGGGTCGACGTGCCCGGCAATTCACTGCGCCAGGTCATTATGGAGGGGGTGCCGTGGCCGCGCCCGACGGTGCTCCACGGCGCCCGGCGGCTTGCCGGGGGCGGGGCGGCCTATGACGATGCGCTGATCCGCGCGCGTCTGGCGCAGGCGTTCGGGCGGCTGATCCGCCGCGCCGACGATCGCGGCCATTTCGTCATGCTGTCGCCTTCGGTGCCGACGCGTCTTCTGTCGGCTTTCCCGGGCGGCACGCCCGTGCTGCGTGTGTCGCTCGACGAGGCGGTGCAGCGCGTTTCGCGACTTCCAACCGTCACGCAATCGGTGCATCAGGCGGCGACATGAAGACGTTGACCCTGCTGCGTCACGCCAAGTCGGGCTGGGACGACCCGGTCGCGCGCGATTTCGACCGCGCGCTCAACCCACGCGGCAAGCGCGCCGCGAGCACCGTCGGCGCGCACATGCGCGACCTCGGCATGGTCTTCGATGCTGTCGTCGCTTCGCCTGCCGTCCGCTGCGTCGATACGCTCGACGGACTGTGGGAGGGCTATGGCCAGACGCTCCACCCGGTGTGGGACCGGCGCATCTACCTGGCCAGCTGTGTCACGCTGCTCGACGTGGTGCACGACGCCCCCGACAGCGCGAGCCGGCTGCTGATGTGCGGGCATAATCCGGGGCTTGAGGACCTGATCCTGCTGCTCGTCCCGGACAAGATCGAAGAGGCGCTGCGCGACGATGTCGAGGAGAAGTTTCCGACCGCAAGCGTCGCCGAACTAAGCTTCGAGGTCGATCGCTGGGCAGATGTCGCGGCGGGCAAGGGCCATCTGGCGCGTTTCATCCGACCGCGCGATCTGGCGGCCGGGCTCGGCCCCACCGACGACTGATGCGCCGCTGGCTGATCGTCTCCGTGGTCGTACTGCTGGCCGTTTTCGCCCTGACGCGCTGCGGCGGGGGCGGTGGGGCGGTTCGCGACGTCGATGTGGTCATCCCGCAGGGCGGGAGCCTGACGCGCGCGGCGTCCGTTCTCCAACAGGCGGGCGCGGTGAAATCTGCCGACGGTTTCCTGACCAACGCCAAATTGTTCGGATCGAAGGATCCGATCAAGCCGGGCGAATACCACATCAGGCGCGGGATGAGCGCCGGGGACATCCTCGCGCTGCTCCAGTCGGGAAAGGTGCTCCAACGCTTCGTGACGGTGTATGAGGGGATGCCGTCGATCCTCATCCACGAACGGCTGATGGCGACGCCGCTGTTGACCGGCGACGCCGCGATCCCGCGCGAGGGGTCGGTGCTGCCCGATAATTACAGCTATGTGCGCGGCGAGGCGCGTGCCGCCGTCGTTGCGCGGATGCAGCGCGCGATGCAGACTGCGCTCGCGAACGCGTGGGCGGCGCGCAAGCCGACGACGGCGGTCCGCACGCCCGAGGCGGCGGTGGTGCTCGCTTCGATCATCGAGAAGGAAACCGCGCGAGCGAGCGAGCGGCGACTGGTCGCGGCGGTCTATTCGAACCGTCTGAAACGCGGGATGCCGCTTCAGGCCGACCCGACGACGATCTATCCCGTGACGAAGGGCAGGCCGCTCGGGCGGCGCATCCTGCGGTCCGAACTGCAGAGCGACGATGCGTACAACACCTATCGCCACAACGGCCTGCCGCCGGGGCCGATAACCAATCCGGGCAAGGCGTCGATCCTCGCCGTGCTCGACCCCGCTCCCTCGAATGCGCTTTATTTCGTGGCACAAGGCGACGGCAGCAGCGCGTTCGCCGACACGCTCGAACAGCACAACGCCAATGTGCAGAAATGGTATGCGCATCGGCGGGCCAAGGGCGAGATGTAGGGTTGGCAAGGGCGCACCGCCTCCCATATGCGGACACGAGTTCACCAGCAGGAGATACGCCATGCAAGTCGGTCGTGAAGTTCCCAACGTCACCCTGAAGACCCGCGTCCGCGATGAAAGCGTCGAGGGGCCCAACCCGTTCCGCTGGCAGGATGTCGCGACCAAGGACGTTTTCAGCGGCAAGCGCGTCGTGATCTTCGGGCTGCCCGGTGCATTCACGCCGACCTGCTCGTCGAAGCAGCTCCCCGGCTTCGAGTCGAACTATGACGCGTACAAGGGGCTGGGCGTCGACGAAGTCTATTGCGTGTCGGTCAACGACGCGTTCGTAATGTACCAGTGGGGCCAGGCGCAGGGGCTGAAGAACGTCAAGCTGCTTCCTGACGGCAACGGCGACTTCACGCGCCGCATGGGCATGCTCATCGACAAGCGTCACCTGGGCTTTGGCCAGCGTTCGTGGCGCTACGCCGCTGTCATCGACAACGGCAAGGTTGCGGCATGGTTCGAAGAGCCCGGTATCAACGACGCCGGCGAAGACGCCGACCCCTATGAGCAGTCGACGCCCGAAAACATCCTCGCCTGGCTGCAGGCGAACCCGAAGTAAGGGCAAGCCCTAGCTGGCGGCGAGTACCCGCCACAGGCTGAATGCGCTCGTCAGTGTCAGCACGACACCGACGAGCCGCATCAGCATCATCGCCGCCACGCGCTTGGCGAGCAGCGCGCCGAGCGGGGCGGCGGCCAGACCGCCGATCAGCAGTCCGATCGTCGCGGTCGTGAACGCCTCGAACCCGAGCCCCACGATGAACGCGATGCTCGTGGCGGTGGTCAGGAAGAATTCGGCGGTGTTGACGGTGCCGATCGTGCGACGCGGGTCGCTCCCCTGAAGCAGCAGGTTCGAGGTGACGACCGGCCCCCAGCCCCCGCCGCCGACCGCATCGAGAAACCCGCCAACAAGGCCGAGCGGCGCGATGACGCGCGGGCGGCGCGGCCTGGGTTTCACACCGAACGAGCGGACGAGCAGGTAGAGGCCGATAAGCGACAGATAGGCCATTACGAACGGCCGCGTGACGCTCGCGTCGAGATTGACCAGCACATAGGCGCCGACCACGCCACCGGCGATGCCGGGCCCGACGAGACGGACGAACAGCCACCAATCGACGTTGCGGTGGAGGACATGGCTTATCCCCGAGGCGGCCGTCGTGAACATCTCGACCAGATGCACGCCTGCCGACGCGCGCGCGGGCGCGACGCCGAGCACACTGACGAGCAAGGTGTTGGAGATCACCCCGAACGCCATTCCAAGCGCCCCGTCGACGAGCTGTGCGCAAAAACCGGCCGCGACGAACGGCAGGAGCGCTTCGACGGTGGCGACGTCCAGAGTCATTGCACGCGGTGTTGCAGCGGTTCCGGGGGCTCGCAAGCGAATTTGCTGGCGGCGTTCCTACAGATCGGCGTGCTTACCGCATCAGTCCCGCAGCACGCAGCGCATCCTCGATTACCTTTTGCACACCCCCATGCACTGCCGGCCGCGCCGATGGCTGACGACGAGCGACGCGCGGGATCAGCTTGGTGAGCGCGGGCAGCGGGAGGGCGGGCTTCGCCTCCTCGGTCGCGGCGCGCTGCGCGGGCAGGGCGATGCCCCATGACCGTGCGATCAGCGCGGTGCTCGCGAGCCCCACGTCGAGCATGAATGCGCCTTGCTTGCCCAGCCTGTCGGGGCCGGCCGGATCGATCGGCACGCCGTGCCCCATTCCCGATATCGCCCATTCCTCGACGCAGACGCGGCCGGCGCTGTCGGACCAGCGGCGCCGTTCGGCGCGCCCGACCCGCTCGATCCGTGGTTCGCTCGCGTTGACGCCGTGGAGCGCGCCCCACTGGCGACGCAGCACGGCCATGTTGGCAGGCACGACAGTGGTGTCGGCGGTGCCGTGCCAGATCGACACCTTTGGCCACGGTCCGCCATGGCCGCCCGACGCCGTCGTGACGCGCGCCGCAAGTGCGCGATCGTCGCCACCATCGCCTCCGCGCATCGCTTTCATCGCCTGCGCAACGCTCGACGCGCTGCCGTAAGGCACGCCGCCGATGATCGCGCCAGCGGCAAAGAGCTCCGGATAAGTCGCCAGCATCGCTGCGGCCATCGCGCCGCCCGCCGACAGCCCCGTGACGAACACGCGCGCCGGGTCCAGATCGTGCGCCGCGATCATCGTTGCGACCATCGATGCGATCGATTCGGCCTCGCCGCCGGTGCGCTCGATATCGCCGGGCACGAACCAGTTGAGACACAAATTGCCGTTATTCGCGCGCTGCTGTTCGGGAAGCAGCAGCGCGAACCCCTCGCGCTCGGCGAGCTGCGACCAGCCGGTCCCGCGATCATAGGCGGCCGCTGTCTGGGTGCACCCATGCAAGGCGACGACGAGCGGAGCACCACGGTCGAGCGACGCGGGCACGAACGTGCGCGCACGCAGTGCACCCGGGTTGTGACCGAAGTCGGGCATGTCGTGCAGCCGGTCGTCTGCAATTGGGTCGCTGATCTTCATCGTGGTCCTCGCTCGCTGGCGGCTTTAACGGCTGAGACGCGCGATCGTTGCTGCACTGCACAATCATGACGGTTCGAGCGCGATTTGCAACCGATCGCGTGCGTGCCTAAATGCCACCGCGCAGTCGCGCGGGAGTTTGACCATGGCCAGCGGACTGGTGTCCTACCTCGATTCGATCGTCGCGCGCGATCCGGCGGCGCGGTCGCGCTGGGAAGTGCTGCTCTATCCCGGCGCATGGGCGCTCGCGTTTCACCGCGTGGCGCACTGGCTCTACGTCGGACAGCTTTATTGGCTTGCGCGCCTCGTCAATCATATCGCCCGGTTTTTGACCGCGATCGACATCCACCCGGGCGCGACGATCGGGCGCAACTTCTTCATCGATCATGGCTTTACGGTGATCGGCGAAACCGCGGTGATCGGCGACGATGTGACGATCTACCAGTGCGTGACGCTCGGCGGAACGAACCCCGCGAACGGCGTTCCGGGCAAGCGTCATCCCACGTTGATGGACGGCGTGATCGTCGGATCGGGTGCGCAGGTGCTCGGGCCGATCACCGTCGGCCCGCGCGCGCGGATCGGCGCCAATTCGGTGGTGACGAAGGACGTGCCCGAGGGGGCGACGATGGTCGGCATTCCCGCGCGCTCGACGCTGATCGGCGCGCAGGATTATCAGGCGAACTTCATGCCCTATGGCACGCCGTGCAGCGAACGTTTCGATCCCGCGACACAGCAGCTCGAAATCCTGAAGTGCGAGGTCGAGACACTGCGCGCCAAGCTCGCCGCCTATGTCGACGAGCGCGAGGCGGAGCGGAAATCGGCGTAGCTGCGTTCAGCCTGACGTGACCATTCTGCCATTCCCCGATCGCGCGCCGCTTCAGGTCGGCTACGACCGTGCCGAACTCACGCGCATCCTGGACATTTACGGGCGGATGGTGGCGGCGGGGCATTGGCGCGACTATGCGATCGACCTGCGCGCCGACGCGGCGGTGTTCAGCGCTTTCCGCCGCGCGGCCGAACGCCCCGAATACCGGATCGAAAAACGCCCGGCGCTGCGCAGCAAGCAGGGGCAATGGGCGCTGATCGGCGAAGGCGGATCGGTGCTGAAACGCGGTCACGAACTCGGCCCTGTCCTCGCGCCGATCGAGCGGCGGCTAATGAAGCTCGTGGCCGACTAAAGATATACGAACGCGAGCGGAAGCAAGGTTCCCGCCGCGAGCATCGCCAGCGAGCCCAAACGCGTCGCCCGGCTGTTGAGCGCGATCACGATACCGAGCAGCGTCGACAGCGCGAGACCTATCCCCAGCAATCCCGAAAAAGTCTTGATCGCGAAATTCTTTGGCGTGACGACAGGCTTGGGCGCAGTCGCTACCCCCGCCGCAGCAGGCTTGGGCGGCGCGGCCTGCGGCGTGCGCTGATCGATGTGCAGGCTCGCCATCCAAACGAGCAGCGCCGGCGGTCTGCTGCCCCAGCCCTTGACCTCGTGCATGCGGAACGTCTGGAGCGAACCGCTGACCGCGAAAAGCAGGATCGCGGGCGCGAAGAACACGCCGAGATAAAGGTGGAGCTGGCGCAGGCGACGCTGCGTCGCAGGCTTCATTACGCGGCCCCGGCGGCTTGCATCGTCTTCAGGATCGACATCGACTGTTCGGCGCCCGACTGCGGGACGATTTCACCGGTGCGGTCGATGATCCGGTCCCACATCGCCGCCACGGCCTCGGGCGTGCGATCGTCGGGGGGGAGCAGCACGCCCGGCGTCAGCGTGACATAGGCCGCCTGCACGACACCCGCGCCAGCGCCGACGATCGCGTTCGACGGCGCGTCCTCGCTGACGAGATAGAGCGCGGCGGGAACGACGTTTTCAGGCGCGAACGCCTTGAACGCCTCGGCCGGAAACAGATCCTCGGTCATCCGCGTCCCCGCGACCGGCGCGAGCGTGTTGACGCGGACATTATACTTCGCGCCCTCGAGATAGAGCGTCTTGGTCAGCCCGGCGAGGCCGAGCTTGGCGGCTCCGTAATTGGCCTGGCCGAAATTGCCGAACAGCCCGGTCGACGAGGCGGTCATCAGGATGCGGCCATAGGATTGGTCGCGCATCATGTCCCAGCATGCCTTGGTGACGTTTGCCGATCCGATCAGGTGGACCTTGACGACGAGGTCGAAGTCGGCGGGCTCCATCTTGGTGAAGCTCTTGTCGCGCAGGATCCCTGCATTATTGATGAGGACATGGACGCCGCCCCAGCGTTCCCTGGCGCGTGAGACCATCTCGACCATCTGATCATAGTCGGTGACGCTGCCGCCGTTCGACATCGCCTCGCCGCCCGCCGCCTCGATCTCCTCGACCACTTTCAGCGCGGCGTCCGAATGGCCGGTGCCATCGCGCGCCGCGCCGAGATCGTTGACGACGACTTTTGCGCCGCGCCGCGCGAGTTCGAGCGCATAGGCGCGGCCCAGGCCACCGCCCGCGCCCGTCACGATCGCCACCCGGTCCTTGAAGCTGATCGTCACGAAGCGCTCTCCCTGAAATACGAAACGGCGCCCCGCTTAGCCAAGCGGAGCGCCGTCGTGAAGCCGGTAAGACGCTTTAGCGGCGACGCATCCGCTTCGCCGGGCGGCCACCCTGCATGCACTGATCGGTAACCGACGCCGAGCAACGCGGATAACTGGCCGAAGCCGTCGCCTGGCCCGTCGTGCCCGCATTACCCATCGAGCCCGAATTCGACATCGTGCTGTCGGGTGCGCGACCGTTGGTCATCGATCCGTTCTGCGGCGCGGTCATCGTGCTGTCCGAACCCATCGATCCCGAAGGAGCGGGCGCAGCCGAGTCGGGCACCGGATCGGTCGGCGCAGTCGTTGTCGGCGCCATCGTGCCGGTCGTCGAATCGGCGGGCGGGGTCGTCGTGGTCGTCTGGGCGAAGGCGGCGGTGCTCGCGAGCAGCGCGGCGGCGAGGGCAATACCCTTCATGATATAAATCTCCTGTCTTGGCACCGCCCGGGGGATGCGGCACCAGACATCAATGATCGGGATTGCGATAGGTTGCGCGGTCCCTCGCGGTTAAGTCACGCTCCGCCGATGAAACGCGCATCGAGATCGGCCTTGGCCGCGCGATACTCCGTGGTCAGTTGCGCGACGTAATCGGCGACGCTCATGCTCGCCTGCACCGCACCAATCCCCTGGCCCGACCCCCAGATGTCGCGCCACGCCTTGGCGGGCGTATTCGACGACTGGCCGAAGTTCATCGTCTTATAGTCGCCCTCGGGCAGGTTATCGGGGTCGAGCCCCGACGCCTCGATCGACTTTCGCAGGTAATTGCCGTGCACGCCGGTGAACAGCGACGAATAGACGATGTCCGTTGCGCGCCCCTCGACGATGCCGTTCTTGTACCCCGCGTCGGCGTTGGCCTCGTGCGTCGCGATGAACGCCGAGCCGATATAGGCCAGATCGGCACCCGCCGCCTGCGCCGCGAGCACCGAGCGGCCGTTGCCGATCGCGCCCGACAGCGCGACGGGCCCGTCGAACCACTCGCGAATTTCGCTCATCAGCGCAAAGGGCGACTGCGTCCCCGCATGCCCGCCCGCGCCTGCCGCGACCGGGATCAGCCCGTCGGCACCCTTTTCGATCGCCTTGCGCGCGAACTGGTCGTTGATGACGTCGTGGAACGTCAGCCCGCCCCAGCCACGCACTGCCGTGTTCAAATCCTCGCGCGCGCCGAGCGATGTGATGACGAGCGGAACCTGCCACTTGGCGCAGGTCGCAAGATCGGCGTCGAGCCGGTCGTTCGACTTATGGACGATCTGGTTGACCGCATAGGGCGCGGCGGGAAGCGTCGGATTGTCGCGGTTCCACGCCGCAAGCTCCTCGGTAATGCGGTGCAGCCATTCGTCGAGCAACCCCTGCGGCCGCGCATTCAGCGCCGGAAAACTGCCGACGACGCCCGCCTTGCACTGCGCGATGACGAGATCGGGCCCCGACACGATGAACAAAGGCGAACCGATGACGGGCAGGCGAAGCTGCGATAGGATAGCGGGAAGGGTCATGCAGCGAAGCCTTTAATGGCGGAGGGAGCGCGTGCAAGCCTGCACCCGCGATTTGCGGACGGGGCGGTTTTGCGTCGCTTGATGACCCGGTTTTCGCAGGGTCGAGGCCTATGCATTGGCCTGTACTTTTCGGGGCGCAGGGTCGGCGGTTTCAGGGTGCGCGCGCGGGGAAAAACTAACGGATTAGCCCCAGGACACCAGCATTACGCCGCCACGTCGAACTTGTCGGCGCGCCGACGGCCGAGCAGCACGCGTGCTTCGAGATGCGCGCGCAACTGTTCGTAATAGGCGACGAGGAACGCGTCGACGTCGCGGATTTCCTGGTTCCAGCCGATGCGCAGCGAGACCGTCTGCGCCACCGTCAGCCGCGCCTTGGGGTCGCTCCGGCGCAGGACGGCTTCGAGCGTTTCGAGCTCGTAGACGCCATAGGCCTCGAGCTGCGCCGGAGTGAAAACGAATTCGGGCGCGACGGCGCGTATCTCACGCGCGAGCTTGTCGCGGCGCGTGCGGATGACCCATGTCCCCGCGAGCAGGTCGCCGACGCGCAGCCGGTCGCGGTTGAACAAGGGGAAGAACAGGAACACCCCCGACCAGACGAAGCCCGCGAGCCAGATCGGCCAGCCGCCGCCGATCCCGCTGCCGAGCAGATAGAGCGGCAGGAAAATCTCGATCTCGCGCAGCAGGTTGCGCGCAACGACCGCGTCGGCGGTCAGTCGACCGCCGTCGCGCGCGACGACGCGCAGCCCCAGCCAGCGCTTGCCGAACGTGCTCCCGCGCGGACGCAGCTCCATCGCGATGAAATAGAAATTGCGCAGCGCAAAAAAGCCGAGCAGCCAGATGATCCCGACCGGACCCCATGGCGCGGCGGTCAGCCCGAACGCTGCGACGATCGTCATCACGATCAGCACACCCGCGATCACGCACAGGTCGAGCAGGAAAGCAGCGGCGCGCGCGCCCGCGTCGGCGAGCGTCACGCCCAGATCGACCCCCTCGGGCGTCACGAGCGCGCGGCGCATGTCAGACATGCGCACGGATCCGAAGGATGTAGAAATAGCCGATCCAGAAAGCGAGCAGGGTCGCACCGATCGCAAAGCGCATGATGTCGTCGTTGATCGTCTGGCGCCCGATCCCCTCGAGCAGCCCGGCGACCGCGAGCATGATGACGACGCCCACCATCGCCGTCGCGCCCGTGCGCCCGGCGCGCACTGCCGCCGCCAGCCGCGTTGCGCGGCCCGGAAACGCGATGCGCGTGCCGATGCGCAGGCCGGCGGCGGCCGAAAGGACGATCGCGAAGAGCTCGGTGGTACCGTGGATCGACAGCCAGCCGATCATCGGCAGCGCAAGCCCCTTCGCAGCATAGATTTGCAGCATCGCGCCGAGCGCCGCGCCATTGGCGAAGACCAGCATCAGTGTCGGCACGCCGAACGCGAAGCCGAGCGCGAAGCAGCCGAGCGAAATCTGCGCATTGTGCGTGAACAGCCAGGTCGCGAACAGGGTGAGGTCGTTGCCCTTCGCGCCGCTATAGAGGATTTCACGCAGCTTGGCCGCGCTCGTCTCGGGCCCGCGGCCCCCGGCAATCTCTCCGACGATCGCGCCGAACCAGCCCGGATCGCCCTGCACCAGCACGAACCCCGCCGCCGTCCCCGCCGCAAGCACGAGCAGCGCGACGAGCGTTTCGGCCCAGAGCGCGCGGATCGCCGCAGGCCAGTCGACGAGGAAGAAGCGCGCGACGCGCCGGCCGATCCCCGCGCCGGTGCCATAGATCATCAGATAGCCGCGCAGCGAAAGCGATTCGAGATAGTCGATCAGCGCACGGTCGAGCGAAGTCGCGCGCGCGACCGACAGCGACGACAGCGTCGCGCGGTAGAGCACCGGCAGCGCGAGCAGATCGTCGTCGGACAGCGCACGAGGGCCCCGCCCCTCGCAGCGCTTCAGGATCGTCTCGAGCCGCGTCCAGTCGGCCTCGCGCTCGTCGCGAAAGCTCGTGTCGCTCACAGCAGATTGCGCCGTTTGAGGCCGAGATAGGCGTTGACCAGCTCGCTGCCGAGCCGTTCATGCGCCGCCTCGACGATGTGCACACCCAACCGCTGGAGACGGGCGATGACGATGCGGCGCTCACGCAGCATTTCGGCGGCGACGACCGCGCGCGATACGTCGTCGGCGGTCATAGGGGGTGCTTCGACCAGGTCCTCGAGCTCGCTGTCGCGCATCAGCACGAACAGGATCAGGTGGCGCTCGGCGAGCCGTCCGACGGTGCGCAGCATCAGCTCTGCGCTGGTCGGATCGACGAACTCGGTGAAGATCATCACCAGCGAGCGGCGGTCGAGCGACGCGGCGAGCGCGGTCAGCCCGAAGGTGTAATTGGTCTCCTCGGGCGAATAGTCGATCCGTGCGGCGAGCCGCTGGACGAGGCCGAACGCCTGCACCCCCGCCACCGCGCCACTGGTCACGCGCGGGCGCGCGTCGAAGCCGAACAGACGAACCTTGTCGCCGAGTTTCAGCGCGACGAACATCGCCGCGAGCGCCGCCGACACCGCGCGGTCGACGCGCGGCACGCCGTCGACGGGCTCACACATCAGCCGTCCCGAATCGATCGCGAAGACCACGTCGTTGTTGCGTTCGGTGCGATATTCCTTGGCGACCAGCTTGGTGGTGGCGGCGCTGCGCTTCCAGTCGATCGCGCGGCGGTCCATCCCCTGGCGATACTCGGTCAGCGCCTCGAACTCGCCGCCCGCGCCGACGTCGAGCTGGACGGTCTCGCCGGTGGGCGCGTCGCGGCGGAACAGGCGCAGCGCCTCGCTGCGTGTCGCGCGCACGTCGGGGACGATCGCGATCTGGGTGTCGAGCGGCACGCGCCGCTGGCGCCAGACCAGCCCGAACGGCCCGCGCCAGCGCAGCCACAGCGCGGCGATGCGCGCCTCGCCGCGACGCAGCGCGGTCAGCGTTCCGCCCCCTCCGACATCGGACGTAGCCTCGACGCGCTCGTCATGCTCGATGGCCGCCTCGACGGGAAAAGGCCCCGACCGCGCGGCGATACGCGCCTCGACGCTCTGTCCGACATAGGCCGCTGCAGGCAGGTCGAGCCCCGTCGGCACCGCATGCGCAGGCGCGACCGCAAGCGCGTCGGCAGCGGTCAGCGCAAGGACGAGGACGACCGCACCGAGTCCGGCGTACCAATAGTGCGGAACGGCAAGCGCGACCGCGACGGCGGGGATCGCCCCTGCCGCTGCCAGTCCCGCCGCGCGTGCGCTCGGGGTGATCAACGCGGCGCCTCGGTTGCGGCGATCAGCTCAGCCACGATCGCCTCGACGCGGCGTCCGTCGATCTGCGCGGCGGGCGACAGCAGCACGCGGTGGCGGAGCACCGGCAGCGCGAGCGCCTTCACATCGTCGGGAATGACATAGTCGCGCCCGTCGAGCGCGGCGCGCGCACGTGCCGCACTTGCGAGCATGACGGCGGCGCGCGGGCTGGCCCCGGTCTCGAGCGAGGCGCTCGCGCGCGTCGCGCGGACGAGCGCGACGATGTAGCGCACGACGTCATCGACGAGCCGCACCTGCGTAGTCGCCGCGACCGCGGCATCGAGGCGCGCGGCATCGGCGACGTTGGCGACGCCCCAGTCGTCGACGCTCGGCGCGCCGAAATGATTGCCGTGGCGTGCGACGATGGCCACCTCCTCGTCGGCGCTCGGATAGTCGACCACCGCCTTGAACAGGAAACGGTCGAGCTGCGCCTCGGGCAGCGGATAGACGCCCTGCTGTTCGATCGGGTTCTGCGTCGCGACGACCATGAAGCGGTCGGACAGCCGGTGCGTCGTCCCGTCGAACGTGACCGAGCGTTCCTGCATCGCCTCGAGCAGCGCGGCCTGCGTCTTGGGCGGCGTGCGATTGATCTCGTCGGCGAGCAGCAGCTCGCAAAAGATCGGCCCACGCGTCAGCGTGAAAGTGGAAGTTTGGAAGTTGAACAGGTTCGCGCCGACGATGTCGCCGGGCATCAGATCGGGGGTGAACTGGATGCGGCCATAGTCGAGCCCCAGCGCGCGCGCGAAACACCGTGCCAGAAACGTCTTGGCGGTCCCCGGCGGCCCTTCGAGCAGGACATGCCCGCTCGAAAACAGCGCGACGAGCAACAGGTCGACGACGCCGTCCTGCCCCGTGATCGCCTTTGCCACTTCGGCGCGAATGTCGCGCCCCAGCGCTGCCACGTCATCGATCACGGGTGATGTTCCTTTTCCAGTCGTGGAGCGCCTGCGCCGCGCTGCGCACGGCTTCGGTCGTGTTCGCGGTACGCAGGCGGTCGGCGAGTTCGCCGAACCCCGCCTGGCCCGGAAGCGCAAGCTTGCCCAGCCAGGCTTCGAGTTCGCCGGGCGTCAGGCTTCCCGCGCCGAGCGCCCAGCCGACGGCGTCGCGGGTGAGCGCGACATAACGGTCGCCGAGCCGTCGCGCGGCACCCGCGCGCGCGATCAGCATCGCCGAATTGTCCGCCAGCGCCCGCTTGCCAAAGGGGATCGCGCGCGGCTCGGGGATGGCGGGGCCGAACCGCCCGAACGCGTGCAGCCCGGCAAGGAACGCCGCCGCGAGCACCGCGAGCGTAAGCGCCAGGAAAGGCGGCTCGAACATCAGCTGGAGCAGGTTGCGCTTGCCGGGGGTGTGTACCGGCTCGTTGTCGTCGAACACGATCCGTGCGCCATCGGGGCGCAGCCACTCGATAAGGCGAATCGCGGCGGCGGCGTTTTCGGGCGATTTCAGGCCCTGGTTCGCCAGCAGGTCGGGGTCGGCGAGGACGTAGACGGGGTTCCCCTGCTCGCTGTCGATCATCCGCCCGAGCACGGGCAGGTTGCGGCCGTCGGTCAGGAGCGCGGTCTGGTCGCCCGACAGCGTGCGCAGCCAGGGCGGCGCGACGCGGTCGATCCGCCCGCCGAGCCCCGACAGGCGATTGCCGCGCACCGGGCGCGGCTCGTCGAGCGCGATCCGCCCGATCGCGCGGACCAGCGGGGCCAGCTCGCCACGGTCGATCCGCCCGGTCGCCTGCACCCAGCCCGGGTGGCTCGGCAGGATCGTCGTGTTCCACTTGGGCAGCACGAGCAGGGTCGCGCCATTGTCCGCACGCGCGCGCGCCGCGAGCAGGTCGCGCAGGCGCTGGGGCTGCGTCGTCTCGTCGAGGGCCACGATCAGGAACTGGTCGCTCGCCTCCCACCCGCCCGCGTCGCCGTCGATGCGTGCTTCTTCGCCGAATACCTCGCGGACCAGCGTCACGAGGCCCGAATAGCCGACCGCCGATTGCGACGCGGTGGTCGCGCTGCCCAGTCCGCCGCGCGGGCGGAATTCGGGCGCGTAGGCCGACAGGAACAGATAGCCGAGGAAGGCGAGCGCGCCCGCGAGCACCAGCCCCGCGACGACGCGCACGTCGAAGGGTGCGCCACCCCTTATGGTATTGGCCTCAGCCACGCGCCCAGCTTTCGGCCCAGTTCTCGGGCAGCGCAAAACGCGCATAGGCCGCGCGGCATTCGTCCCACGCGGCCGCACTCACGCTGCGGGCGCCGAATGCGCTGACCTCGACCACGCGTGCGATCGCCGCGAAGGCGGGGCGCGCACGGTCGGGGAGGGCGGGGGCGCCGGCGATGTCGCGCGCGGTCAGCGAGGGCTTCAGGAATTCGGGGACGCGCTGCGCGATGTCCTCGACGCTGCGCCGGAGCAGAAGGCGCGCGGCCTCGGCAAAGCGCCCCTGCGCCGCCAGTGCCTCGGCATCGGCGAGCAGTGCGCGCGCTTCAGCCACGTCAGGCTGCCAGTCGGGCGCATCATCGCGCGGCCGCCTGCGCCACGACCAGTCGAACGCGCCGCGGTTGGCGATCAGGAACCAGATCACCAGCGCGACGACGATCGCGATCGCGCCGTAATAGATGTAGGAGCCTGCAGGCGACGCCCAGCCGAAGAAGCGGAACAGGGCTTCGAAAAACTTGCCGACCGCTTGCAGCCACGCGGGCGGCTCGCTCGGCGCATAGACGGGCAGGTCGAATTGCGTACCGCTTTCGGCGAGCAAGCGCCGGTGCGCCTGTGCCAACCGCGCGCCGCCTGCCGCCGCCCCGAGCACCGCAACCCCGATTGTCACACGCCCCCCGTTCGCCAACGCCCCGCTTGTGGCGGGTGCGCCCGCCGGACGCAAGGCAATCAGGCGGGGCTTCGGGTATCGGCTTGAATACGCTGCGCGAGAGTGGCGGCCGGACGAAAACTGCCGAAGCTGACGATCGCCAGCACGACGTCGCGAAACGGCCGTACGACGCGCCGTTGCGCGCCGAACCCGAGTGCAGCCAGGTGCCTTGCATAGAAATCGCGGCAGGCGATGTCGGCGAGCAGGATGACGCCCGCCGGGCGCAGCACGCGCGCCATTTCGGACAGCGCCCGCGCGCGCTGGGCTTCATCCTCCAGATTGTGAACCGCCCAGTGCGAGACGATCACGTCGACGCTCGCATCGGCGAAGGGCAGGGCGCGCATGTCGGCGGTCTGAACTTCGACGCGGTCGGCAACGCCCTCGATGCGGGCATTGGCAAGCGCCGCGTCGGGCGTGTTCGCCGACTGGTCGCTAGCCTCCCAAATGTCGATTCCGATCGCGCGGCCGGTCGTCAGTCGTCGCGCAGCCCCGACGAGCATCAGCCCGCGCCCGCACCCGACATCGAGCACGACCTCGTCGCCGCGCCAGTCGATCAGGTCGAGAAATTGCTCGCGTTCGCGGCGCTTGATCGTCGTGCTCCAGACGATCATCAGGCTCGCCATCCCAAACGCATAGAGCGTGACGAATGCGGCGACAGCTGTCGCGACCAGCCCCCAAGGGTGCCAGTCCCGCAGCAGCGAGACCGAGGCGAGGGTGACCGCGAGCGCGATGCCGCCCGCGACGACAAAGCCGCGCACCAGACCGGGCGCGTCGATACCGTAATCAGCCTTTGCGTTTTTCATGGTTGAGGATGCTCACGCGCTCTTCGGGTCGATGCGTCGCTCCGAGCGCTGGGTCAAGGCTATGGCATGCACGGCGGACGCCCCATATAGGCGGCGCGCGTGCGGCTGCGCTGCGGCATGCGCAACGGAGTTGTCATGACCGATCCCACTACCGCGTCCGCCCCGTCGATCGAAACGATCGCCGAGGAACGCAATCTGTTCGTTGCCAGGGTGACGTGGGTCCATCACTGGACCGCCGGGCTGTTCAGCTTTCGCGTCGAGCGTCCGCAAAGCCTGCGCTTCCGGTCGGGCGAGTTCGTGATGATCGGGCTCGCCGGCGACGACGGTCGCCCGCTGATGCGCGCCTATTCGATCGCGAGCCCGAGCTGGGAGGACCATCTCGAATTCTTTTCGGTCAAGGTCGCGGATGGCGCGCTCACCTCACGGCTCCAGCATGTCGCGCTCGGCGACAAGATCCTGATCGGGCGCAAGCCGACCGGCACGCTCGTCATCGATGCGCTGAAACCAGGCAAGACGCTGGTGATGGTGGGGACCGGGACGGGCCTCGCGCCGTTCCTGTCGGTGCTGCGCGACCCCGACACGCATGAAAAATTCGGGCGCGTGATCATCACGCACACCGTGCGCCAGAAGGAGGAGCTGGCGTACCGCGCGCTGCTCGAAGAGGACATCCACAAGGACGAGATTTTCGGCGAGATGCTCAGCGATCGGTTCGATTATTACCCCACCGTCACGCGCGGCGATTTCCGCCGCCAGGGGCGGATCACCGACCTGATCCGCGAAGGCCGGTTCCACGCCGATCTGGGGATCAGCGAAGCCGATCGCGACGACGCACGCACGATGGTGTGCGGCTCGGTCGCCTTCAACCAGGACATGATCGCGCTGCTGAAGGCGCGCGGCGAGATCGAGGGAACGCACTCGACGCCGGGCGATTTCGTGGTCGAACGCGCGTTTGTTGGGTAGGGTAAGGCATCGAACAGCACCAAAGCCTGACCTTTAATTGGCGCGCCCGGAGGGAGTCGAACCCCCGACCGACGGAGTAGAAATCCGATGCTCTATCCATCTGAGCTACGGGCGCGCACGGGCTGGCAATAACGGCATTTCGCGCTAAGCTCCAGCGCATGAGCATAGGGGACGTACCGACACCGGTCAGCGCGGGCAGCGTCGCGCGCGACGGCTTTCGCTATTTCGATTTCATGATGGCGGCATTCGTCGCGATCCTGCTGCTGTCGAACGTCATCGGCGCGGCCAAGCCGGCGCAACTATGGGGCTTCACCTTCGGTGCGGGCATCCTGTTCTTTCCGCTCAGCTATCTGCTCGGCGACATATTGACCGAAGTCTATGGCTATGCGCGCGCGCGGCGCTGCGTCTGGGCCGGGTTCATCGCGGTGCTGTTCATGGCGTTCATGTCGACGGTGGTCGTCGCGCTTCCGCCCGCGGCGGGATGGACGGGGCAGGCGGCATATCAAAGCGTGTTCGGACAGGTGCCGCGCATCGTGCTCGCCTCGGTCGTCGCCTTTTGGGCGGGCGAGTTCGTCAACGCGTTCGTCATGGCGAAGATGAAGGTCTGGACCAAGGGAACCAAATTGTGGAGCCGGACGATCGGCTCGACGGTGTTCGGGCAGGGCGTCGATTCGCTGCTCTTCTATCCGCTGGCGTTTCTCGGCGTGTGGACGACCGAGAATCTGCTGACGGTGATGGTGACCAACTGGGCGCTGAAAGTCGGCTGGGAAGTGCTGCTGACCCCGCTGACCTACGCCGTGGTCGGATTTCTCAAGCGCCGTGAGGGCGTCGACGTGTTCGACGAAGGCACCGACTTCTCGCCCTTCAGAACGCGGGTCTAGACGGCCAGTAATCCCTCGAACAGCCGCCGCCCGTCGATACCGCCGTGCGCCGCCTCGCTCGCGCGTTCGGGATGCGGCATCAGGCCCATGACGTTGCCCGCCGCGTTGACGATGCCTGCGATGTCGCGCGCGCTGCCGTTGACCGGCGCCGCGTAGCGAAAGACGACGCGCCCCTCGCCCTCGAGCCGGTCGAGCGTCGCGTCGTCGGCGACATAATTGCCGTCGTGGTGCGCGACGGGGAGGACGACCTGCTCTTGGGCGTCATACCGGCTGGTAAACACGGTCTGTGCGTTGGCGACGTTCAGCGGCACGTCGCGGCAGATGAAACGGATGCCGGCGTTGCGCATCAGCGCGCCGGGCAGCAGCCCTGCCTCGGTCAGCACCTGGAACCCGTTGCACACGCCGAGCACCGCGCGCCCCGCGTTCGCGGCGGCGACGACCGCGCGCATGACCGGCGATCGCGCCGCCATCGCGCCCGAGCGGAGATAGTCGCCGTACGAGAACCCTCCGGGAACCGCGATCAGGTCGAGCCCGTCGGGCAGATCGGTGTCGCGGTGCCAGACCATCGCGGGCGCGGTGCCGCCGACCTGTTCGATCGCGGTCGCCAGATCGCGATCGCAGTTCGACCCCGGGAAGACGACGACGGCGGCTTTCACCGCTCGATCCGGTAATTCTCGATGACCGTGTTTGCCAGCAGCCGCTGGCACATCGCGTCCAGATCGGCATCGCTGACGCTGTCGGCGACGTCGAGTTCGATCAGCTTGCCTTGGCGCACGTCGGTGATTCCGGCAAAGCCGAGCCCTTCGAGCGCGTGATGGATCGCCTTGCCTTGCGGGTCGAGCACGCCGGGCTTCAGGGTCACGACGACATGAATTTTCATGACGGCGCTATGCCGTGCGGCCCGGGTCCGGGCAAGCCTTCACACTTTGTTAGCCGGTCGAGCGCAACGTTCCCCGACGCTTCAGCTTGAGGGGGGTTGAGCCGATGGGAATGATCGCCGCCGCCATGTTCGTTGCGCTGTTCGCGTTCGGCGCGCAGGGCATCGGCTGGGTCGACACCGACGGCCATGTTCAGCTCGCGCTGTTCATGTCATTCATCTTCGGGATCATCGCGGGGTTTCGGACGCGCGGCAGCTGACTTATTTCCAGTCGCCCATCGCGGTTTCGAGATTCGCGCGGACGGCTTCGAAAAAATTCTCGGTCGTCAGCCACGCCTGCTCGGGGCCGATGAGGATCGCGAGGTCCTTGGTCATCGCGCCCTGTTCGACCGTTTCGATACAGACGCGCTCCAGCGTCTCGGCGAAGCGCTCGACCTCGGGCGTCTCGTCGAACTTGCCGCGGTATTTGAGGCCGCCCGTCCAGGCGAAGATCGACGCAATGGGGTTCGTCGAGGTCGCCTTGCCCTGTTCATGCATGCGGAAATGGCGCGTCACGGTGCCGTGCGCGGCCTCGGCCTCGACGGTCTTGCCGTCGGGGGTGAGCAGCACCGAGGTCATCAGCCCGAGCGAGCCGAACCCTTGTGCGACCTGGTCGGACTGGACGTCGCCGTCGTAATTCTTGCACGCCCAGACGAACTTGCCCGACCATTTGAGCGCGGAGGCGACCATGTCGTCGATCAGGCGGTGTTCGTAGACGATCCCGGCGGCGGCAAACTGGTCCTTGAATTCGCGCTCGAAAACCTCGGCGAACAAGTCCTTGAAGCGCCCGTCATAGGCCTTCAAGATGGTATTCTTGGTCGACAAATAGAGCGGCCAGCCACGCCCCAGCGCATAGTTCATGCTGGCGCGCGCGAAGTCGGCGATCGAATCGTCGAGGTTGTACATGCCCATCGCCACGCCTGCGCTCGGGAACTGGAAGACTTCCTCGTCGATGACCTTGCCGTCGTCGCCCTCGAACACCAGGCGCAGCTTGCCGGGGCCGGGGACGCGAAAATCGGTCGCGCGATACTGGTCGCCGAATGCGTGCCGCCCGACGACGATGGGGTCGGTCCAGCCTGGGATGAGGCGCGGGACGTTCCTGATGACGATCGGCTCGCGGAAGACCACCCCGCCCAGGATGTTGCGGATGGTGCCGTTGGGCGATTTCCACATGCGCTTGAGACCGAATTCCTTCACCCGGTCTTCGTCCGGGGTGATCGTCGCGCACTTCACGCCGACACCGTATTTACGGATCGCGTTAGCCGAATCGACCGTGATCTTGTCGTTGGTCTCGTCGCGCTTTTCGATGCCCAGGTCGTAATAATGCAGGTCGACATCGAGATAGGGTTTGATCAGCCGTTCGCGGATCCATTCCCAGATGATCCGGGTCATTTCGTCGCCGTCGATTTCGACGACGGGGTTTCTGACCTTGATCTTGTTCATCCCGGATTCCCGCAAAGCATAGGTTGGCGCCGCTCTAGGCAACGCGCGACACGCAAGCAACCGCGCCCGGCAACCACTCCCGGCGCGCAAGCGGCGCGCCAGCCATGCGCATTGTCACCCGGGCTTTAACGATCTAGATTAGCGGCATGTCGCTTCCAGAAACCGGTCCAGCCGGTACGCCAACGATACGCTGGCGCTTTCCGTCGGTTCATCCCGACGGCCGAAAGTTCGTTGCCATCGGTGCCGCGATCACGCTGCTTTTCGCGTTTCTGGCGTGGGAAACGCTGGCGTGGCCGATGCTGGGCGTAACCATCTGGATCGCGACGTTCTTCCGCGACCCGATCCGCACCGTGCCCCAGGGCGACATGCTGATCGTGGCACCCGCCGACGGGCTGGTCACGCTGATCCGCCAGGTGGTGCCGCCGCGCGAGCTGACGAGCGTGCTCGGCGAGCAGCCGCTGGTGCGCGTGTCGATATTCATGAGCGTGTTCGACGTGCACATCCAGCGCAGCCCGATCGCCGGAACGATCAAACAGGTCACATATATCTCGGGCAAGTTCCTCAACGCCGACCTCGACAAGGCGAGTGAGGACAATGAGCGGCAGCATATCGTGGTCGAACGGCGCGACGGGCTGCGTATCGGCTTCACGATGATCGCGGGACTGGTCGCGCGGCGCATCGTGCCGTTCGTCAAACCCGGCGACCTGATCGTCGCGGGGCAGCGCGTCGGGCTTATCCGCTTCGGCAGCCGCGTCGACGTCTATCTTCCGCTCGGTACCGCGCCCCAGATCGCGATCGGCCAGCGTACGATCGCCGGGGAGACGGTGCTCGCGACGCTCGGCGTGGCGCAACCGACCGTCGGCATCAGCCAGTGAGGTCGCGTCGATGAGCCTTGCGCCCGCGCGGCGCGGCATCCCGCTGCGCGCGGTCGCGCCAAACGCTGTGACCGCGCTGGCTTTGTGCTCGGGGCTGACCGCGGTGCGCTTTGCCATCGCGCAGCAATGGGAGATGGCGTTGGGTGCGATCGTCGTCGCGGGCGTGCTCGACGGGCTCGACGGACGTATCGCGCGCCTGCTCAAGGGCGAGAGCCGGTTCGGGGCCGAGCTCGATTCGCTGTCCGACTGCATCGCGTTCGGCGTCGCGCCCGCGCTCGTGCTGTTCCTATGGTCGCTGCGTGAAGTGCCGACCTACGGCTGGATTTTCGCACTGTCGTTCGCCGTCTGCGCCGCGCTCCGCCTCGCGCGATTCAACGCTGCGATCGACACCGCCGATCAGCCGCACAAGTCGGCGGGCTATCTGACGGGCGTCCCTGCACCTGCTGCGGCCGGGCTCGTTCTGCTGCCGATCTACCTGTGGCTCGTCACGGGAATCGATGCGTTCCGATCGCCGTTCGTGTCGGCGCCGTGGCTGGGGTTCGTCGCGTTCCTGATGATCGCAAACTTCGCGACGTTCAGCTGGTCGTCGCTCCGGCTGCGGCGCACCATCCGGCTCGAAGCAATCGCGGGCGTCGCAATCCTGTTCAGCGCTCTTCTGTCGGCACCGTGGGCGACGCTGTCGGCAATCTGCCTCGTCTATCTGACGCTGATTCCGTTCAGCGTCCGCAGCTATGGCCGCATCAAGCGGCAGCGGCGAGCCGCGTCTTCACATTCCTGACGACAGGCAGGCGGCGAACGGCACGTCGCGCATCGGGTTGAACCGACCCGGAAGGTATTTCACCAGCGAGTGCGGCACGCATCGCCGCTCCGTGCGTGCGCAGCGTCGAGCCGATAACAGCGATCCCAAGCGCCAGCAGGCCAACGGTGGCGACGGCAATAGCAATGGTTACCATAGTGTTAACTCCCGCTAGCTTGAACACGCGACGAGTCGCCCGGTTCCATGTTCTCTTTATGTTCCGGCAATCACGCCTTGTCAAGCGCCTCAACGGCAGCTATCGGCACGCGTATTCCACATGGGACGCACCATACCGGTGTCCTGATTCTTATCAGGATCATCGCGTCCCAGAGGTTCAACCGGGTTAGGAGAAACGACCATGGCGGCACCTGTCGTCACGATGCACCAGCTTTTGGAAGCGGGTGCGCATTTCGGACACCAGACGCATCGCTGGAATCCGAAGATGAAGCCTTATATCTTCGGCGACCGTAACGGCGTCCATATCCTCGATCTGTCGCAGACCGTTCCGCTGCTTGCGCGCGCGCTCGACTTTGTGTCGGCAACGGCGGCGGGCGGCGGCAAGGTGCTGTTCGTCGGCACCAAGCGCCAGGCGCAGGACCCGATCCGCGACGCGGCGCGCGCCTCGAACCAGCATTTCGTCAACCATCGCTGGCTGGGCGGCATGCTCACCAACTGGAAGACGATTTCGGGGTCGATCAAGCGCTTCAAGGCGATGGAGGAGCAGCTGTCGGGCGACACGACCGGGCTGACCAAGAAGGAAGTCCTCCAGCTCACGCGCGAGCGCGACAAGTTTGAAATGTCGCTGGGCGGCATCCGCGACATGGGCGGCATTCCCGACGTGATGATCGTGATCGACGCGAACAAGGAAGAGCTGGCGATCAAGGAAGCCAATGTGCTCGGCATTCCCGTCGTCGCCATCCTCGATTCGAACGTCTCGCCCGACGGCATCGCGTTTCCGGTGCCTGCCAACGACGATGCGAGCCGCGCGATCCGGTTGTATTGCGAGGCGCTGGCGACGGCGGCGACGCGTCACGGTGCGCAGGCCGCCCAGGCCAGGGGCATTGATTTCGGTGCGATGGCCGAACCACCGGTCGACCCGCAGCTTGCCGCCGAACCGGCAACGATCGAAGCCACGGCGTAACAATTGCTCGTCATCCTCGCGAAGGCGGGGACCCATCTCGTGAGGGTTGACGAGATGGGTCCCTGCCTTTGCGGGAACGACGATGTAACGAAGGAATACAGACATGGCCGAAGTGACCGCAGCGATGGTCAAGGCGCTCCGCGAATCGAGCGGCGCGGGGATGATGGACTGCAAGAAGGCGCTCGCCGAAACCGACGGCAATATGGAAGCCGCGACCGACTGGCTGCGCGCCAAGGGGCTTGCGACCGCCGCGAAGAAGGCCGGGCGGACTGCCGCCGAGGGACTGGTCGGCGTCGTGACGTCGGGGACCAGGGGTGCCGCGGTCGAAGTCAACAGCGAGACCGATTTCGTCGCCAAGAACGAACAGTTCCAGGCGTTCGTACGCGACGTGACTGCTCTCGCGCTCAGCGGGAACGCCACGGGTATCGACGCGCTGCGCCAGGCGCGCATGGGCGACGTCAGCGTCGAGGAGAAATTGACTGCGAACATCGCGACGATCGGCGAGAACCAGTCGCTGCGCCGGATGGCGTCGGTCTCGGTCGATCGGGGCGCCGTCGTCAGCTATGTCCACAACGCCGCCGCCCCCGGGCTCGGCAAGATTGGCGTGCTCGTCGCGCTCGAGGGCGATGCGCCCGCCGACGCGATCGAATCGCTCGGCAAGCAGCTTGCCATGCACATCGCGGCCGCCAGCCCGTCGGCACTGCATGAAGAGGGGCTCGACGAGGCGCTCGTGGCCCGCGAACGAGCGATTGCTGCCGAGAAAGCTGCCGAAAGCGGCAAGCCCGAGACTGTGGTCGCCAAGATGATCGAGGGCGCGATCGCCAAGTTCCGCAAGGAAAACGCGCTGATGTCGCAGCTGTTCGTCATGGACAACAAGACGCGCATCGCCGACGTGGTTGCGCAGGCCGCCAAGGCGTCGGGTGGCAGCATTGCGCTGGTCGACTATGTCCGGTTCCAGCTCGGCGAGGGAATCGAGCGCGAAACCAGTGACTTCGCCGCCGAAGTTGCCGCCGCGAGCGGGGTGCCGCAGGGCGACAAGCTACCCGAGAGCGAGCCGACCGACTGACTTTCCTCCCTCCCCCTCAAAGGGGGCAGGGTACCTCGCGCCGCAGGCGCGGGAGGGAGAGGGCTACCCGTGTAATGTAATTAGGTGACACACCCTCTCCCTGGCGCTTCGCGCCTGTTCCTCCCCCCTTTAGGGGGAGGAAAGAAGGGAAGAGGTTTGCAACTGTTGCACCCGCCCCCTATCACTCGCGCCGCTCCGCCAGAAAGCGTCGACCCCGCAATGACCGCCCCGACCTACAAACGTATCCTCCTGAAACTGTCGGGAGAAGTGTTGATGGGCGAGGGCGGTCTGAGCATCGACCCGGCGACCACCGCACGCGTCGCCGGTGAGATCGCGCAGGCCAAGGCGGCGGGATTCGAGCTGTGCGTCGTCGTCGGCGGGGGCAACATCTTTCGCGGGCTCGCCGCCGCCGCCAAGGGGTTCGAGCGCGCGACCGCCGACTATATGGGCATGCTTGCGACCGTCATGAACGCGCTCGCGGTACAGAATGCGCTCGAACAGATCGGCGTCGAGACGCGCGTCCAGTCGGCGATCCCGATGGCGAGCGTGTGCGAACCCTTCATCCGTCGCCGCGCCGAACGCCATCTCGAAAAGGGGCGCGTCGTCATCTTCGCGGCAGGCGTCGGCAGCCCCTATTTCACGACCGATACCGGGGCCGCGCTGCGTGCCGCCGAAATGAAATGCGACGCGCTGTTCAAGGGCACCTCGGTCGACGGCGTCTATGATGCCGATCCCAAGCAGGTGCCGGGCGCAAAGCGTTACGAAACCGTCGGTTACGACACTGTCCTCGCCAACAATCTTAAGGTCATGGACGCCTCGGCGGTGGCATTGTGCCGCGACAATCATATCCCCATCGTCGTCTTCAACATCCGCGAACAGGGCAATCTGGCGCGCGTGCTCGCGGGCACGGGTATCGCGACGACGGTCATACAAGAGGAACGCTGACATGGCCGCTTACAACAAATCCGATCTCGAGCGCCGCATGGCGGGTGCCGTCGAATCGCTGAAAGGCGACTTGGGCGGGCTGCGCACCGGGCGCGCATCGGTCAATCTGCTCGATCCGGTCACCGTCGAGGTGTACGGCGCGCACATGCCGCTCAACCAGGTGGCGACGGTGTCGGCCCCCGAGCCGCGGCTGCTGTCGGTACAGGTCTGGGACAAGTCGAACGTCGGGCCGGTCGACAAGGCGATCCGGTCTGCCGGTCTGGGGTTGAACCCGATCACCGACGGCACGACGCTGCGCCTGCCGATCCCCGACCTGACCGAGGAACGGCGCAAGGAACTCGCCAAGCTGGCGGGTCAATATGCCGAAAAGGCGCGAATCGCTGTTCGCAACGTGCGGCGCGATGGCATGGACGCGCTGAAACTCGATGAAAAGAAAGGCGAAATCGGCGAGGATGTGCGCAAGCGCAACGACACCGAGGTCCAGAAGCTGACCGACGCGACGATCGCCGAGCTCGACGCGACGGCGACCGCGAAAGAGAAAGAGATTCTGGGGAAGTGAGCCAGGTCGCGGTGGGGTCCCAACCCGTCAGCCCTGAGCGCGTCGAAGGGCGGGCCACTTATGCCAAAGGTCGGTGTTTGTGGCTTGGGCTTCGACAGGCTCAGCCCGAACGGGGTTGAGAATGAGCCTCCCCCGCCACGTCGCGATCATCATGGACGGCAACGGGCGCTGGGCCAAGGCACGCCACCTGCCGCGCATCGCGGGGCACAGGAAGGGGATCGAGGCGGTGCGCGCGGTGACACGCGCCGGGCGCGCGCTCGGCATCGAGGCGATGACGCTCTACGCGTTTTCGTCGGAGAACTGGCGTCGCCCGCCCGACGAGATCAGCGACCTGATGGGGCTGCTGCGCCATTTCATCCGCAGCGACCTCGACGAACTCGTTCGCGAAAACGTCCGGCTGCGCGTGATCGGCGACCACCGCGCGTTCCAGCCCGACCTCGTCGACCAGATCGACGATGCGGTCGCACGGACGGCGGGCAACGACGGTTCGACCCTCGTGATCGGCCTCAACTACGGTGCGCAGGACGAGATCGTTCGCGCCACGCGCGCGCTCGCTGCCAAAGTGCGCGACGGGCTCGATCCGCAGGCGATCGAGGCCGCGCATATCGAGGCGGCGCTCGATACCGGCGGGCTGCCACCGCTCGACCTGCTGATCCGCACCTCGGGCGAGCACCGCCTGTCGAACTTCATGCTGTGGCAGGCGGCCTATGCCGAGCTGCTGTTCGTCGAGACGCTGTGGCCCGATTTCGGCCGCGCCGAGCTCGAGGCCGCCGTCGCTGAATTCGCGCGGCGCGAACGCAGGTTCGGCGGGCTGTGAGCGAGCTGACCAAGCGGATCCTGAGCGGTCTGGTCATGATGGCGGTCGCGGTCGTTTGCGTCTGGCAGGGCGGGTTTTTGTTCGCGGGGCTGGTCCTCGCGGTTGGCGCTGGGGTATTCTGGGAGTATCGCCAGCTTGTTTGCAAGACGACCCCCATCGCCTCGCGCCGGGTGATCTGGCTGGTGTTTGGTGTCCTCTATATTGGCCTCGCCATGTTGGGCCTGTGGCGCGTTCGCAGCGTTCCGCCGAACCCAGTCTATTGGACGATGTTGCTGCTGTTGGTCGTCTGGGCGACCGATATCGGCGCTTATGCATTCGGGCGCCTGATCGGCGGTCCCAAGATCGCGCCCTCGATCAGCCCGTCGAAGACTTGGGCGGGCTTGTTCGGTGGTATATTGTGCGTCGCGGTCGTGATGAACGTCATGTTCGAGTGGCCGAGCGGGAAGCCTTCCAATGGCCTTGAGGGCGTGCTTGTCGTCGGCCTGCTCTGGGGCGCGCCGCTGGCCGTTCTTGCGCAGGCGGGCGATTTTTTTGAGAGCTGGATGAAGCGGCGGGCAGGTGTCAAAGATTCGGGTTCGCTTATTCCCGGGCATGGAGGCCTGTTCGATCGCGTCGATGGACTACTTCCGGTCGCGATCGTTTTTCTTCCGTGGCTGGACGGAATGACGCGATGAAATCGGTCACCGTCCTCGGCGCGACAGGTTCGGTCGGCACGTCGACGCTCGACCTCATCCAGCGCGAGCCCGACGCTTTCCGCGTCGTGGCGCTGACCGCGCAGACCGATGTCGCGGGCCTCGCAAAAGCAGCTGCCGCGACCGATGCCGAGCTCGCGGTGATCGGCGATGCGTCGCTCCACGCTGCGCTGAAGGACGCGTTGCGCGATACTAATACCGCCGTTGCCAGCGGGGCCGACGCCATCGTCGAGGCAGCATCCTCGGGGGCCGACTGGACGATGGCGGCGATCGTCGGATGCGCAGGGCTGCCCGCCACGCTCGCCGCGCTGCGCGCGGGCAGGACGGTTGCACTCGCCAATAAGGAGTCGCTCGTTTCGGCGGGTGAAGTGATGATGGCGACCGCACGGGCGAGCGGCGCGACGTTACTCCCCGTCGACAGCGAGCATAACGCGGTGTTCCAGTGCCTCGCGGGTTCCCCGCGCGAACGCGTCCGCCGCATCGTGCTGACCGCGAGCGGCGGGCCGTTCCGGACCTGGACGCGCGACGCGATGCGCGACGTGACACCCGAGGTCGCGGTCAAGCATCCGAACTGGTCGATGGGCGCCAAGATCAGCGTGGATTCGGCGACGCTGATGAACAAGGGGCTCGAACTCATCGAGGCCAAATATCTTTTCGCGTGCCGCCCCGATGAACTCGCCGTCGTCGTCCACCCGCAATCGGTCATTCATTCGATGGTCG
Organism: Sphingomonas sp.; assembly: GCA_965248885.1. Taxonomy (GTDB): domain Bacteria; phylum Pseudomonadota; class Alphaproteobacteria; order Sphingomonadales; family Sphingomonadaceae; genus Sphingomonas_O. Next base: position 458,478 of record OZ252211.1, read on the forward strand.
ATTATGTCGACGGGTCGACCATCGCACAGCTCGGCGCGCCCGACATGCGCGTGCCGATCGCCTCGACGCTGGCATGGCCCGACCGGATGGAAACACCGTGCGCGCCGCTCGACCTGGCAAAAGTCGGACGGCTCGATTTCGAGGCGCCCGACCTCGACCGTTTCCCCGCGCTCGGCCTTGCGATGGCGGCGCTGGCGCAAGGGGGCGCGCGCCCGGCGATCCTCAACGCCGCCAACGAGATCGCGGTCGCCGCATTCCTCGCGCGGCGCATCGGCTTTCTCGACATCGCCCATATTGTCGCCACAGTGCTGGACGAGTACGACCCCGGGGCACCGAAAGATGTCGAGGGCGTGCTCGCCATCGACACAGAGGCGCGGGCGATCGCCACGCGCCACATACAAGGTCTGACCGTATGAGCATTATCTGGAGCATCCTGGCCTTCGTTGCCGCGATCGCACCGCTCGTGGTGATCCACGAACTCGGCCATTACGGCGTCGCGCGGCTGTTCGGGGTCAAGGCCGAGGTGTTTTCGGTGGGCTTCGGCAAGCCGCTCGCGCACCGGGTCGACAAGCGCGGCACGCGCTGGCAGATCGCGGCGCTGCCGCTGGGTGGCTATGTGCGTTTCGCCGGTGACATGAGCGCGGCGAGCGTCGCCGACCCGGCGTGGCTCGCGCTGCCGCCCGAGGAGCGCAACCGCACCTTCCAGTCCAAGCCGGTCTGGCAGCGCGCGCTGATCGTGCTCGCGGGGCCCGCCGCCAATTTCCTGTTCGCGATCCTCGTTTTCATCGCTGTATTCGGCACTTACGGAGAGCCGCGCACGCCGCCGCTGGTGGGGAGCGTGGCCGCTGGTTCGGCCGCGCAAAAGGCCGGGCTGCAGGCGGGCGACCGGATCGTCAGCATCGCCGACCGGCCGATCGCGCGTTTCGAAGACATCGGCCGCATCGTCGTGCTTCACCCGGGCGAGGCGCTGTCGAGCGAGATCGAACGCGCTGGGCGCACGATCGACGTGACGATCACCCCGGCGGTCGACATTTTGCGCGACCGCTTCGGGCGCGAGACGCGGCGCGGGCTGCTCGGTATCCGCTCGGGCAAGCCGGTGCAGGTGCAACTCTCGCCCGCCGAAACCGTCGGCGCTTCGCTGCGCTTCACGGCGGATTCGGTGCGGATGATGGCCGAGACGCTGGGCCAGGTCGTCACCGGGCGGCGGTCGATCGGCGAACTCGGCGGGCCGGTGCGCATCGCTCAGGTGTCGGGCGAACAGGCATCGGCGGGTCCGCTCGACTTCCTGCTGTTCATGACGATGATCTCGATAAATCTGGGGTTCATCAACCTGCTGCCAATCCCGACGCTCGATGGCGGGCATCTCGCTTTCTATGCGGCCGAGGCGGTGCGGCGAAAGCCGGTCGGTGCGGCGGCGCAGGAATGGGCGTTTCGCGGCGGATTGGCGCTGTTGCTCGCGTTCATGCTGTTCGTGACGGTCAACGACGTGGCTGGATTGTTCGGCGGGCTTGGGTTGATCGGTTGACCCGCATCGGGCAGGGCGTGCCACATATTTTCAAAGATCGAGGGCGGGGTTCGTTGGTGACTGCAAACAGCAAGGGAATTGCCGCGCGTCCACTGTCGCTGCTGATGCTGGGCACGATGCTCGGCGCGCTGCCGGTCGGGGTCGATGCGCAGCGCGCGCCGCGCGGGGCTGTACCCGCCGCGACCCCTTCGTCACCTCCGGTCAGCCTGCTTACCCCGCCGACGCCACCGCGCGCTCCCGAAACCGACGGCGGCATCGTCAAGTCGATCCAGGTGCAGGGTTCGCAGCGCATCGAGCCCGAAACGGTCCGTTCGTATCTCAAGCTGCGGACGGGCGAGGCCTATACGCGCGAGTCGCTCGACGAGGCGATCCGCGACCTGTTCGCGACCGAATTGTTCGCCGACGCGCAGATCCGCGACGACCAGGGCGCGCTGACGATCATCGTCCGCGAAAATCCCGTGATCAACCGCATCGTGTTCGAGGGGAACAAGCGGATCAAGGAGGACAAGCTCTCCAAGGAGCTGAAGCTCGCGCCGCGCCAGATCTTCACGCGGTCGAAGGTGCGCGCCGACATCGCGCGCATCATCGAGCTTTACCGCCGTCAGGGGCGCTTCGCCGCCACGGTCGAGCCCAAGATGGTCGTCCTCGACCAGAACCGCGTCGATATCATCTATGAGATCAGCGAAGGGCCCAAGTCGAAGGTCCGCAAGATCAACATCATCGGCAACCAAGTTTTCGGCGACGGTCGCCTGCGCGGCGAAATGGCGACCAAGGAATCGAAATTCTATAAATTCTTCTCGTCGCGCGACACGTACGACACCGACCGGCTGGCGTACGACCAGGGCAAGCTACGCCAGTTTTACCTTACGCAGGGCTATGCCGATTTCCGCGTGATTTCGGCGGTGGCCGAGCTGACCCCCGACAAGCGCGACTTCGTGATCACCTATGTCGTCGAGGAAGGCGATCGCTACAAATTCGGCGACGTCGAGGTGACGAGCGACGTGCGCGACCTGCGTCCCGACCTCGTGCGCACGCAGATCCCGATGACCAAGGGCGACTGGTACAACGCCAAGCAGATCGAAGACACCGTCGAGAACATCACCAAGACCGCAGGACTATTCGGCTATGCGTTCGCGCAGGTTGATCCGGTGTTCAACCGCGACAAAGAAACGCACACGATGAACATCACCTTCCGCATCGCCGAGACGCCGCGCGTCTATGTCGAGCGGATCGACGTCAACGGCAACACGCTGACGGTCGACAAGGTGCTGCGCCGCGAATTCCGGCTGGCCGAGGGCGACGCGTTCAACGCGTTTTCGGTCAAGCGTTCGGAAGACCGCATCAAGTCGCTGGGCTTTTTCCAGGACAAGTTCGAGATCGCGCAGCGCCAGGGAAGCGCGCCCGACCGCATCATCCTCGAGGCCAATGTCGAGGAAAAATCGACCGGCGAGCTCCAGCTGTCGGCGGGTTATTCGAGCCTGGAACGCTTCATCATCTCTGCATCGATCCGCCAGCGCAACTTCCGCGGCAAGGGGCAGGAATTGCGCGCCTCGGTCAATTACTCGACCTATGCAAAGTCGGTCGAGGTCGGTTTCACCGAGCCCTATCTGTTCGATCGCAACATCGCGCTGGGCGGCGATATCTTCCGCCGCGACCAGAACAGCTTCAACTACACGAACAATGGTGATCGCAACCGGACGTACAGCCAGTTGACCACGGGGTTCCAGCTCCGCGCGGGGCTGCCGTTGACCGAATATACCTCGATGGCGCTGCGTTACGGGTATAGCGTCGATAACATCCGGCTCGATCCCGGAACCTATTATTACAATGGCGTATGCGATCCGCTGCTCGCAGGCCGCTACCTGTGCGATGCGATCGGGTCGCGGGCGACGTCGTCGATCGGCTACAGCCTCGTCTTCGACAATTTGAACAACCGCATCCGCCCGAGCGCGGGGCAGCGGCTGATCTTCAGCCAGGATCTGGCCGGGCTCGGCGGGTCGGTGCGCTACCTGCGCCAAACGATCAACGGCGCGAAGTATTTCAACGTCGGACGCGGGTTCATCTTCTCGATCAGCGCCGAGGCCGGGGCAATCATTCCGCTCGGCAGCAATGGCGCATCGCCGGGCAACGACAAGGTCAGGCTGACCGACCGCTTCTTCCTCGGCGAGCCGCAGATTCGGGGGTTCGACATCCGCGGCGTGGGCCCGCGCGTCGTCCGACGGTACTATAATACCGTGGATACGACAAACCAAACATTCCTGACCGACAATCAGAACACCGACGACGCGCTCGGCGGGCGTTATTACTACCTCGGCAAACTCGAACTCGAGATTCCGCTGGGCAATGGGGTGCGCGAACTCGGCATCCGCCCATCGATCTTCCTCGACGCAGGCGCAGTCTTCGGTGGGACTGCGCCATTGGTGCAGGACTATCAGCCGGGCACTGCGACGGCCGCGCAGCTGCTGCGCAGGTATCAGATCAACGGCGTAAATCAGTGTACGGACGGTGCAACAACGCAGACGTTCTCCGGTGTGCAGGCCGACGGCAACTGCGCTGCGGGCACGACCCCGTATAACTTTCAGCTGAGCGAACCGTTTCGCGAATTCTATCTGGGTAACACGCCGCGACCGCGCCTGTCGGTCGGCTTCGGCGTCAACTGGAACTCGCCGTTCGGGCCGTTCCGCATCGATATCGCGCGTGCCCTGCTCAAGTCTCCCGGGGACCGCACCAAGACCTTTACCTTCAACGTAGGAACGCAATTCTGATGACCAAACTCCTTGCCACTGCGGCGCTTGCCACGCTCGCGCTCGCCACCACCCCTGCTTTCGCCCAGACGCGTGCCACCGGTGCGCTGATCGTCATCGTCGACACCGGGCGCATCTTTGCCGAATGCACCGCGTGCAAGGCCGCGCAGGCGCAGCTGAAGACGCAGGCCGATGCGATCCAGGCGCGCCAGCAGGCGCTGGCCGGCCCGCTCCAGACCGAGGGGCAGGCGATTCAGACTGCGATCAACGCGCTTCAGGGCCGCCAGCCCGACGCCGCGCTCCAGGCGCGCGCGACCAAGTTCCAGAACGACCAGACGAGTGCGCAGCGCGAGCTGCAGGGTCGTGAGGAAGGCTTCACGCGCAACCGTGCGTTCGTCGGCCAGCAGATCAGCGCCCGGCTGAACCCGCTGATCTCGGCGGCGATGAAGGCGCGCGGTGCGAACATGGCGATCGATCCGCAGCAGATCCTTGCGTATGAGCCCGCGCTCGACGTGACCAACGACGTGCTCGCGCAGCTCAACGCCGCGCTGCCGAGCGTTTCGGTCAATGCGCCTGCTGCTGCCGCTCCCGCTGCGGCACCAGCCGGTCGTCCTGCGGCTCCTGGCGGTCGTTAATCGATGATCGACATTCGGGGGGTGATGGCGGCACTGCCGCATCGCTTCCCGATGTTGCTCGTCGACCGCGTCGAGGAACTGATCGTCGACGAGCGTATCGTCGCGACCAAGGCGGTCACGATCAACGAGCCGTTCTTTGCCGGGCATTTCCCCGGTCGCCCGATCATGCCCGGCGTGCTGATCGTCGAGGCGCTGGCGCAGGCCGCCGGTATCCTCGCGGTCGAATCGCTTGGGCTGACGGGTTCGGGCAAACTCGTCTACTTCATGGCGATCGACGGCGCAAAATTCCGCACGCCCGTCGAACCCGGCGTGCTGATGTCGCTCGAGGTGCGCTTCGTCCAAAAACGCGCGAGCGTGTGCAAGTTTGCCGGGCGGGCGCTCGTTGCGGGCAAGCTCGCGGCAGAGGCGAATTTCACCGCGATGATCGCCGACCCGCCGGCTTGATCTGGCGGGCAATCCCCGCTACCGGCCTGCGCTCGTTCAAGCGGCTGGTCGGTACCAGCCGCGTTCACGGATATCCCAGCACATGAAGACCGACACCCACCCCGACTATCACATGATCCGCATCAAGATGACCGACGGCAGCGAGTTCGAGACGCGCTCGACGTGGGGCAAGGCGGGCGATCTGATGACGCTCGAAATCGATCCGCTCGCGCACCCGGCTTGGACCGGCGGCAAGGGCACGATGCTCGACGCGGGCGGCCAGGTCGCGCGCTTCAACAAGCGGTTCGGCGGGCTCAGCCTCAAGAAGTGACAGCGGAGAACGAGGTCGGGGCACCCGCGCCGATCATCGTTACCGCCACGCTCGGTCCCGGCGACTTTGCCTGGGCCGATGCGCTGCGCCGCGCGCATTTCCCGCCCGAGCGCAACCAGCTGTCGGCGCATCTCACGCTGTTCCATCATTTGCCGCCGAGCGCGGTCGCCGAGGTGAAGCATGTGCTGCGCGACGCGACGCGCGCCCCCGCGCCGCCCGCACGGCTGATGGCGCCTTTTTCGCTGGGACGCGGGGTGGCGTTTCGCATCGAGAGCGCGGGGCTGGCGGAAATCCGCGCAGGTATCGCCGACCGATTCGAATTGCTGCTGACGCCGCAGGACCGCAGCGGCTGGCGCCCGCACATCACCGTCCAGAACAAGGTCGCGCCCGAGGCGGCACGCGCGCTGCTCGCTGATCTTTCGCACGACTTCGTGCCGCGTCCGCTCGCGCTCGCGGGGCTGGCGGCATGGTGGTATCGCGGCGGTCCATGGGAAGCGATCGGCGCGTGGCGCTTTGCGGGCAATTGACGCGCCGGGGCGCCTTGCTATACGCGCCAGCCTTGCTCCGGGGCGGAGTAGCTCAGCTGGTTAGAGCAGCGGAATCATAATCCGCGTGTCGGGGGTTCAAGTCCCTCCTCCGCTACCACCCTCGATCTCAGGCACACCGCATGACCGACACGATCCGCACCCGCATGTTGATCCTCGGGTCGGGTCCAGCGGGGTTGAGCGCGGCGATCTATGGCGCTCGCGCCGGGCTGAAGCCCGTCGTCGTGCAGGGCATCCAGCCCGGCGGGCAGCTGACGACGACGACCGATGTCGAGAATTATCCCGGGTTCGAAGACGTCGTGCAGGGCCCGTGGCTGATGGAGCAGATGCAGAAACAGGCCGAGCACGTCGGGACGACGATGATGTGGGATACGATCGTGGCCGTCGACCTGACGCAGCGGCCGTTCCGGCTGACCGGCGACGGCGGCACGACCTACCTCTGTGATACGCTCATCATTGCGACGGGCGCGCAGGCGCGCTGGCTGGGGCTCGACAGCGAGGAGGCGATGAAGGGCAGGGGGGTCAGCGCGTGCGCGACCTGCGACGGATTCTTCTATCGCGGCAAGAAGGTCGTCGTCATCGGTGGCGGCAATACCGCCGTCGAGGAAGCGCTCTACCTGACCAACCATAGCGACGATGTGACCGTCATCCACCGCCGCGATCATTTTCGTGCGGAAAAGATTCTTCAGGACCGGCTGTTCGCGCACCCGCGCATTTCGGTATTGTGGAACAAGCGCGTCGAAACCTTCGTCGCAGGCGGCGACCCCGCCGGGCTCGTCGGGCTCGACCTCATCGATACCGCGACCGGCGACGCATCGCATATCGCGGCGGAGGGCGCGTTCGTCGCGATCGGCCACTTGCCCGCGACCGAGATTTTCCGCGGAAGCCTGCCGCTCGACAACGACGGCTATCTCCAGGTCGAGATCGGCTCGACGCGGACGAACGTCGCGGGCGTTTTCGCGGCCGGCGATGTGACCGACAAGGTCTATCGCCAGGCGGTGACCTCGGCGGGCATGGGGTGCATGGCCGCGCTCGATGCCGAGAAGTTCCTCGGGATAGAAACGTCGGCGTGGTGACAAGCTCGCTTCATCGAGGCTGGTGTACGCCGGTCAGAGCCTCTTCGAGCACACCGCGCAGCACCGCATAATCCTCGTCCCGCGCAAAGCTGTGCGACGCACTCTCGATCCGCACCACCCGCACCCCGGGATCGCCCCGCCACACATCGGCGAATGCGATCGCGGTCGCATCCCCCGTCGCGAGCAGGAGGACGGTCGGCACCGCCGATGCCTCGAGCGCGCGCACCGTCTTGTCGGCGAGGCTGTCGGGCGCGGCGGGCTTGGCGGCGGCGAGGCGGCCGAGGCCCTTGGCAAGCTTGGCCATGTCGACCTTGCCGGTCAGCAGCGCGCGCCACGCGGCGGGATCACGCATCTTTTGCGCATAGCGTGCCTTGATCGCGGCGGGCGGCGGCATCTCTCCGGTCGAAGGGATGACCCACGGATTGGCGAGCACGCGGGCATCGACGGCGACGTCGTGCAGCGCGAGCGCGGTCGCTGCGTCGCAATTGCCGAACGCGACGATGCGCCTGAGGTGCGGACAGTGCGCGCGAAACGCGGCGAGCGCCGCGCGGATATCGGGCCCGCTCGACCGGAACCCGCCGTTGTCGCCCTCGCTGTCGCCGACCCCGCGCCGGTCGAAGCGGAACACCGGATAGCCCGAAGCTGCGACATCGGCGGCGAGCCGGGCCATCCCCCTGTGCGCCCCACTACGGATTTCGTTGCCGCCCGATACGATCAGCAAGCCATTCGCGCCGTCGGCCTCGTCGAGGCTGGCGACGAGCGTCGCGCCCTCGCAGGAGAAGCTCAGCGCGCGGCGCATGACGCATTCCACGCAACGATGTCGGCGACGAGGAGCGCGCGCAGCGTCGCGTCGTCGCCGGGCTCGGCCCGTCGCCATAACGGGCTGCCAGCGACGCGCGCATCGGCTTCGCCCGCGTCGTCGTCGAGACGCAGCGTGCGCGCGACCGCTTCGGGCACCGCGCGTTCGAGGGTGGCGTAAAGCTCGGGCGAAAGCGCGTTCCCCGCGAGCATTACCGTCTCGTGCGCCGCGCGCGCCGCAAGCTCGCCCGCTTTCTCACCGGACGTCAGCGCGGTCGAGCGCACCATGTCGCGCAGCAGCCGCGCGCCCGTTTCGGGCGCGAATCGCCAGCGATCGACAGCGTGCGCGTCGAGCAACGCGCCGCCGCGAAAGGCGATCGTCGCACGCGGCGAAAGCGCCGCGATGGCTTCGTGCCAATCCGCCACCCGCGCGTCCTCGCTCGGCACCATGCTGTCGCCCTGACCCGGCAGGTCGGGGAGGCACGTCGCGATGCCCTCGGTCGCGAGCATCCGCATCATTTCGACGATGAAGTGCCGCAGGCGGTTTGCTTCCTCGAACAGCGGCGCGAGCACCACGATCGGGTTCTTACCGTCGGGCCCGAAGCTCAGCATCGCCTCGCGCCCCCGCGCCAGGCATAGCGCGCGATCATTGCGCGACTTTGGCCCTTGCGAACGCGGTCAGCGCGCCGAAGCTGGCGAGGACGTCGCCGTCGATATCGTCGTCGTCGATGACGATGCCGAGCCGGTCCTCGAGCTCGGTCAGCAGCCCTGCAACCGCCATCGAATCGAGTTCGGGCAGCGCCCCGAACAATTCGGTCGCCTCGGTGAACGCGTCGACGCGCGCCTGCGGCAGTGCGAGAACGTCGCGCAGCAGGCCGCGCACGATGGGGTCGATTTGCCCGGCTTCGATCATGGCGCCCGCTTAGCCAGCGCGCCCGCGCCCGACAAGCGCGACCGCCGCCGCGCGCGTCGCGCCGAACAAACCCATCGGCTTTGCCGGATTGAACAGCTCGACGCGCATCCGCATGTCGCGCGTGTCCATCCAGTCGGCCTTGTAACGATCATCGCCGGTACCGAAATCCACGAGCGACACGTGATCCTGGTCGATGACGTGCGCGAACATCGCCTTCGACAGGATCGTTCCCGGCGATTGTTCGGCGGCGTCCGCGCGGTGCGCCAGCTTGTGGATGATCGCGATGCCGTGTTCGACAGTCCACAATTGCGCGGCGACCGGCATGCCGTCGATGCGCGCGATGCCGAGACGCAGGCATCCCGCCGCTCCCTCGTCCTCGGCCATCGACCGCAAAAAGGCGAGCGACCCCTCCTCGGGCTTCCAGCTTGCCGCATAGATGCTTTCATACGCCGCCCACGCTTCGGCATCGAACGCGGTCAGCACCTCGCAGGAGATATCGATCTTGGCGGCCTTGCGCTTGGCGGTCGAGCGAAGCTGGCCGGGGCGCGCGGCCCAATACGCGTCGAAGTTCTGCCCCTCGGTGCGAACCGTCCAGTGCGCCGTCTGCGGCCTGACGCGCGCCGACCAGCCGGCGCGCCGGAACCCGCTCCGCAAGAGTTCGGCGTCGGCTTCGGGCACATGGTCGAGCGTGATCGTCGCGAGGCGCGGCCGCAGGCGGCGCGCGATCGCGACGATCAGCGACCGGGCAACGGTCTCGCTCGGATCGCCCGACAACACGGTTCGAAAGGCGAGGCTGTACCAGCTGGCAAGCCCGACCGCGCGTGCGCCGCGGGTCGCGAGCATCAGCCAGGCCTCGGCGTTTTCGCAGCGGGCGCGAACGATCAACGGCGCGTCACCCGGAGGGCAATGCGTCCAGATGCGGCGAAACCAGTCGAGCCTGTCGAACAGCGAAGCCTGCGCCGCTCGGTCGAGCCGCCCGCGCGCGACACGCTCGGCATCGCCAAGGTCACGAAATATTTCACCCTTGACCCACATGAAGCTATCACCTGCTCACACCAAGGAAGCCTTACCGGGTGACTGACCCCGATCCCATCCCTCGACCGATCGACCATGTCGCGCTTGGCGGCGATCCCGATGCGCCCGCTCTGGTTACGAAATCGGTTACGCTCAGCTATGCCGACCTCGAAACGGCGGTCGCGCGGCTTGCGTTTGCGCTCGGACGCGCGGCCGGTCCGGGCGAACGTGTGGCAAGCTGGCTGCCCAAGACCGTCGCCGCCTGCCTCATGCCATTGGCCGCGGCACGGGCGGGGCTCGTGCATGTGCCCATCAATCCCGCACTCAAGCGCGCGCAGGTCGCCCATATCCTGCGCGATTCGGGGGCAAGGCTGCTCGTGACCGCGCCAGCGCGCGTCGCGTCGCTCGAAGCGGGCGATGTGCCGGAAGGGTGCGCGATCGCTCTCGAAGACGCGTTGCTGGCCGACCCCACCGGTGCGCTGCCCCCATCGAGCGCGCCGGCCGACGCGCTCGCCGCCATCCTCTATACCTCCGGATCGACCGGCCTGCCCAAGGGCGTGATGCTCAGCCACGCCAATCTGTGGCTCGGGGCAGTCAGTGTCGCGCATTACCTGCGCCTCGCGCCCGACGATCGTACGCTCGCGGTGCTGCCGCTGGGGTTCGATTATGGGCAGAACCAGCTGTTGTCGACCTGGCGCGCCGGAGGGGCGGTCGTGCCGTTCGATTATCTGCTGCCGCGCGATGTCCTTGCCGCGATCGCACGTCAGAAGATCACGACACTGGCCGCCGTGCCGCCGCTTTGGCTGCAACTCGTCGAGGCGGGGCGGGGACCGGTGCACGGGCTCCGGCGGCTGACCAATTCGGGCGGCGCACTGACGCCACGGCTGATCGAGCGGCTCGGCGCACTGTTTCCCGAGGCCGATATCTTCCCCATGTATGGCCTGACCGAAGCGTTTCGCTCGACTTTTCTCCCGCCCGCGCTCGTCGCGACGCATCCGACCTCGATGGGTCGCGCGATCCCCTTTGCCGAAGTGATGGCGGTGGCACCCGACGGTCGTGAGGCGGAGCATGGGCAACCGGGCGAACTCGTCCACGCCGGACCGCTCGTTGCGCAGGGCTATTGGCGCGATCCCGAGCGAACGGCGCTGCGGTTTCGCCCCGCGCCCGACTGGTCGAAGCTCGGCGGAACCGCCGTCTGGTCGGGCGACACGGTGACGCGCGACGCCGACGGGCTCTTCTATTTCGCCGGGCGCGACGACGAGATGATCAAGACCAGCGGTTACCGCGTCAGCCCGCTCGAGATCGAGACGGCAGCGCTGGCGAGCGGACTGGTGGCCGAGGCGGTCGCGCATGGCGTGCCCGACGCGGTGCTGGGGCAGGCGATCCGTCTCGTCGTTCGCGGCGGCGGCGACGATGCGGGGTTGCGCGTGCATCTGAAACGCGAGCTTCCGTCGCATATGCAGCCGACCATGACCGAATGGCGTGAAGACCTTCCGCGCAATGCCAACGGCAAGATCGACCGGTCGATGATCCGCAACGAGCCTGCCGGGGCGATGCGATGAAGCCGTTCGGTACAATTCCCCGTTGGTGGACCGCCGAGCGCTTGGCGTCCGCGTTCGCGGCGGCGGGCGGTCACTCCCCTTGCTTCGTCTATGATTTCGCCATCGTCCGCGACAAGCTGGCGACCCTGCGCGCGGCTTTGCCCGAGGGTGTCGGCATTCATTACGCCGTGAAGGCCAACCCGCTGGCGGCGCTGGTCGCCGCAATTGCACCGCTGGTCGACGGGCTCGACATCGCATCGGGCGGCGAACTCGCACTGGTTCGGCAGGCCGCGCCCGATGTGCATGTCTCGTTTGCCGGACCGGGAAAGCGCGATTCCGAGATCGAAGCGGCCATCCGCGCGGGCGTCACGCTCAACCTCGAGTCCGAAGGCGAGGCGGGTCGCGCACTGGGTATCGCCGACAGGCTGGGGATCAGGCCGCGCCTCGCGGTGCGCGTCAATCCCGACTTCGCGTTGAAGGGTTCGGGAATGAAGATGGGGGGCGGGTCTGCCGCGTTCGGCGTCGATGCCGAACGCGTGCCCGCGCTCGTCCGCGCGTTGATCGCTGCGGGGGCGGACTGGCGCGGATTCCATATCTTTGCCGGAAGCCAGGCGCTCGACAGCGACGCGATCATCGCGACGCAAGCCGCGACGGTCGCGCTCGCGGCGAAGCTTGCCGACACGTCAGGCGCGCCGCCGCCGCTGGTCAATCTCGGCGGCGGGTTCGGCATTCCCTATTTCGCGGGCGACGCTACGGTCGATGTGGTCCGCGTCGGTGTCGCGCTCGGCGAGGTGCTCGGCTCGAGGCCCGACAGCCTTTCCGGCAGCCGCTTCGCGGTCGAACTCGGGCGCTGGCTGGTCGGCGAGTGCGGCATCTATCTGATGCGCGTCGTCGACCGCAAGGCGAGCCGTGGCGAGACATTTCTCGTCACCGATGGCGGGCTGCATCATCAGCTGGCGGCGAGCGGTAATTTCGGCACGGTGGTTCGGCGCAACTACCCGATCGCGGTGGCGTCGCGCGTCGACCGGCCAGCCGAGGAAGTCGTCAACGTGGTCGGCTGCCTGTGCACGCCGCTCGACCGGCTGGGCGATGCGGTCATGCTCCCGCGTGCCGACGTCGGCGACACGATCGCGCTCTTCATGGCCGGCGCCTATGGCGCGAGTGCCAGTCCCGCGGCGTTCCTGGGTCAGGGGGAGGCGCGCGAGGTGATGATCGGCTGACCGCGTTCGGTCCAGCCGACCGATGCCGACGCGCGTTAAGCTAACGCAATATTCACCTCTCGCGGGCTAGACCGACAGCGCTTTCAAGTGGGTTTGCGCGTCTCCCGTCGGGGCGGCGTGTGCCCGTGTAAGGAATGGTGACGCATGCGCAGCCTTCGTTCAGGCCTCCTTCTCGGCTCGAGCCTCGTGTCGGTCCTCGTAGCCGGCTGCGCGGGCGGTGCAGGTGGTGGCAACCAGCTGCCCCCCGCCGCGTTCGTCCAGCCCAACGAAGGGCCGGGCGAGGAATATGTCATCGGCCCGCTCGATCAATTGTCGATCTTCGTGTGGCGCAACCCCGAACTGAGCGTGAAGGTCCAGGTTCGGCCAGACGGCCGCATCACGACGCCGCTGATCAGCGACATGCCCGCCGTCGGCAAGACGACCGCGCAGCTCGCCGACGATATCAAGGCGCAATTGACGCAATATGTCCGCGACCCGCTCGTGTCGGTCAGCGTCGAGAATTTCTCGGGCACCTTTTCCCAACAGGTTCGCGTCGTCGGCGCGACCGAAAAGCCCGCGTCGATCCCCTTCCGCGCCAACATGACCCTGCTCGACGCAATGATCGCGGTCGGCGGCCTGAGCGAATTCGCGGCGGGCGACCGCGCACGGCTGGTTCGCTTCGACAAGGCGACGGGGAAGCAGACCGAATATGCGCTCCGCATCGGACGATTGCTGAAGCAGGGCGATGCGGCGGCGAACGTCCGGCTTCAGCCCGGCGACGTCATCATCATCCCGACCAGCGCGTTCTGAGGGATACCGGACCTTGGGCAACATCTATGACGAGGCGCTGGTCGCGCTCCACGGCATCTGGCGGCGGCGCTGGCTGGCGCTGGGCGTCGCATGGGGGATCGGCCTGCTCGGCTGGTTCGTCGTGTCGATGATACCCAACGTCTATAAATCCGAAGCGCGCATCTATATCCAGCCGCAATCGCTGTTGCCCGACAAGATCGGGATCACGCCCGGCCAGCAGGCGGCGGGCATCGAGACCGTGCGCCAGACGCTGACCTCGGCGGCGAACCTTGCCAAGGTCGTGCGCGGGACCGACCTCGCCCAGTCGGTCGCGAGCGAACGCGATGTGCAGGACATGGCGGTCGAGCTGCAAAAGGTCATCACCGTGACCGCGCAGTCGGACAATCTCTATCAGATCAGCGCCGTCGCGAGCGGGGGGGGCATGTCCGACGCGCAGAACGCCAAGCTCGCCAAGGCGATCGTCCAGAAACTGATCGACCTGTTCGTCGACGGAAACTTGCGCGACGGGCGTCAGGAGACCGGCCAGTCGCTGCGCTTCCTCGACACGCAGATCGCGCTGCGCGGTGCCGCGCTCGCCGAAGTCGAAGGCAAGCGCGCCGCGTTCGAGGCGAAGTATCTGGGCGCACTGCCCGGCACCGGATCGGTTGCGGACCGCATCGCGCAGGCGCGCGGCGAACTTGCGCGGATCGAGGGCGACCTTGCTGCGGCGAATAGCGCGCTGGCGGCGGTCGGCGGGCAGATGGCGGCGACGCCTGCGACCAACCGGACGCCGGGGGTACTCATTCCCGGGACGGCGGCGCAGGGGTCGAGCCGCGTTGCCGCGATCGAGGGGCAGATCAGCGACGGACAGGCGCGCGGCTGGACCGACGCACATCCCGATATGGTCGCCCTGCGCGGCCAGCTCGGACGCGCGCGGGCGCAGGGCGGCGGTAGCGCAGGTACCGCCTCGCGGATGTCCGCAGGCACCGTCGCGCCCAACCCGGCCTATGTGTCGCTCCAGGCGATGCGCGCCGAAAAAGCCGCGACCGCGAGCGCACTCGCCGCGCGCAAGAGCCAGATTCAGGGCGACATCGATCGCGTCCTCAACGCGCAGGCGAACAGCCCCGAATTCAACGCGCAACAGACCGCGCTCGACCGCGATTATCAGGCGCTGAAGACGCAGTACGACAAGTTGCTTGGGAGCCGGGAAGACGTGCGGCTGCGCGGGCAGGTGCAGACGCAGACCGACGCGATCAAGTTCAGCGTCATCGACCCGCCCTCGGCACCGCGCTCGCCGACCGCGCCCAACCGGCCGCTGCTGCTGACGCTCGTGCTGTTCGCCGCGATCGGTGGCGGCGTCGCGGCGGCGTTCGCCAAGGGGCAGCTGCAGACGACCTATCCCAATGCCGGACGCCTCGAGCGGGCGAGCGGCCTGCCGGTCATCGGCACGATCAGCGAAGTCGTGCGCAAGCCCGAACGCGACGAGCGGCGCAAGAAGCTCGTGTGGTTCGCGGGTGGCAGCGCCGCGCTGGTCGGCCTGTACGCGCTGCTCCTCGTCGTCGAATTCGTCCAGCGCAGCATGGTGGCCTGACATGAACACGACCCCCCGCCGCGACGCCCGCTCGCTGATCGAACGCGCCGCCGAGGTCTACGACTTCGGTGCGGTGCTCAAAGAACGCCAGGCCGTCGCCCCGGCGAAGGCCGAGGTCGCTGCGTTCCAAAGGGACTCGTTCGACGCTCAACCCCTTCCGCCGCCAGCGGCCCCGGCCTTCGCCGGGACGACGGTGCCGGTTGCGCCCTACGTCCATCGTGGCCTCGACGGATCGATCGACAAGGCGCGGCTGCGCGACGAGGGGTTCATCCTGCCCGACGCGCCCGTCGGCACGCTCGCCGAGGAATTCCGCCTGGTGAAGCGCCAGCTGCTGCTGCGTTCGGGTCGCGACGAACAGATGGTGACGCCAAAAGACCGGATGGTGCTCGTCTGCTCGGCGCAACCCAACGAAGGCAAGACCTTTTGTGCCGTCAACCTGGCCCTCAGCCTGGCGAGCGAGCGCGACAATGAAGTGCTGCTCGTCGACGCCGATGTCGCCAAGCCCGAGGTTCTCTCGACACTCGGGCTGGCGGGGCAACAGGGGCTGATCGACGCGATCGCCGATCCGCACGGCGACGTCGAGCGCTTCGTCATCCGCACCGATATCGCCAAGCTGTCGGTGCTTCCCGCCGGACGCGCGACCAACGACGATACCGAGTGGCTGTCGTCGGCGCGTGCGGCGGAGGTCATTGCCGGACTCGCGACCGCAAACCCGCGCCGCATCGTCATCCTCGACTCGGCGCCCGCGCTCGCCGCCTCGCCCGCCGCCGTCCTCGCGCACCGCGTGGGGCGCATCCTGATGGTCGTGCGTGCCGACCGAACGACCGAGACCGAACTGCGCGAAGCGATCGCGCTGCTCGACGGCTGCCCCGACATTGCGCTGCTGCTCAACGGCACCAGCTTCTTTGGCACCAACCGGACCTATGGGTCCTATTATGGAGCGGACCAATGACGTTCCGCAGCGTACCCATCGTCATGCTCTCGCTCGCGGTCGTCGCCGCTCCCGAGGCGCACGCGCGCAAGCGCACCGAGCTCCACCCCTATCTCGCGGTCGACGTGACCGCGCTGTCCGACCTGAAGAACGGCGGCGGGACGCAGGCCTACGCCAGCGTTTCGGGCGGTATCGACGCGTCGACCAGCGGCCCGCGCGCGGAGGCACAGATCAGCCTGCGCGCCGAAGAACGCTTTGGCATCACGAAGAATACCGGCGACTCGTTCGTTCTCTCGGGCCTCTCGCGCGCGCGCTACGACGCAGTGCCCAACCTGCTGAGCATCGAGGGTGGTGCGATCGGCACGCGCGTACGGACCGGCCTGTTCGGGGCAAACCCCTTGCCAGGGCTCGGTCGCCCGTCGAACACCGCGCAGCTTTATTCGGCCTATGTCGGGCCGACGCTTGCCACGCGCGCAGGGCCGCTCGACGTCGGTGCCTTTTACCGCTTCGGTTATTCGAAGGTCACGTCGAGCAACCGCAACGTCTTTCTCGGCGCACCGCGGGTCGACAGTTTCGACAGCTCGACCAATCATTCCGCCGGGGCAAGCGTCGGCATGAAGTCGGGCACGCTGCCGTTCGGCTGGACGGTTTCGGGCGGCTATACGCGCGACGATGCGAGCCAGCTCGACCAGCGTTTCGAGGGCAAATACGCCCGCGCCGATGTCGTCGTGCCCGTTACGCCCACCGTCGCCGCGACCGGCGGCGTCGGCTATGAAAACATCAAGTCGAGCCAGCGCGATCCGGTGCGCGACGCGCTGGGCAACGCCGTCGTCGATGCGAACGGTCGCTTCGTCACCGATCCTGCAGCGCCGCGACGGCTGGCCTATGCGACGAGCGGGTTCATCTGGGACGTCGGCGTGCTGTGGCGCCCCAGTCGCCGCACCTCGGCGTCGGCACGCGTCGGGCGGCGCTATGGCAGCATGACTTATACCGGCGATTTCAGCTGGCAGCCGACCGACAACCAGGCGGTTTCGGCGAGTGTCTATGACGGCGTCACCACCTTCGGCGGCCAGATCAACGAAGGTCTCTCACGCGTGCCGACACGCTTCGTCGTTCAGCGCGACCCCTTCGACAGCCAGTTCGCCGGCGGATGCGTGTTCGGCGGCGCGGGTGCCGGGGCAGGCACCTGCCTCAGTCCCGCGCTCCAGTCGATCGCGAGCGGCACCTACCGCAGCCGCGGGGCCTCGGCTCTCTGGAGCTACAGGCGTGGCTCGATCAGCGGTGGCGTCGCGCTCAATTACAACCAGCGGCGCTTCTATGCGCCGCGCGTCGGCAATTTTTCGATCGACGGCGTGACCGACAAGAGCTTTACCGCGCAGGCCTTCCTCGCCAAGCAGCTCGACGAGGCGTCGGCGGTCGAGGGAGCGATCTACGGCAACTGGTACGACAGCGGGATCGCGGGAGCCCCGCGCGTGACCGGCGTCGGCGGTACGCTGGCCTATTACCGCAACTTCGGACCCCGGCTCAGCGGCAACGCAGCGGTCGCTCTCTACTCGACCGATGGCGACGGACTCGATTCGACACTGACGGGCGCTGCGCAAGTCGGTATGCGCTACACATTCTAGGGACGCGTATATGTCTTATGTCGATCATTACGGACTTGCCGCAGCACCCTTCGCGCTGACGCCGGACCCGCGCTTCTGGTACGAAAGCGCAACGCACAAGAAAGCGATGGCCTATCTCGGCTATGGCCTGGCGCAGGCCGAAGGCTTCGTCGTCGTGACGGGCGAGGTCGGCGCGGGCAAAACCACGCTCGTCGGGCTGCTGATGGAGCGGCTCGATGCTGCACGCTACGCGGTCGTCAAGCTGGTCTCGACGCAGGTCGAGGGCGACGACATGCTGCGGCTGGCGGCACAGGCCTTTGGCGTGCAGACCGACGGCGTCGCGAAGGCGCAACTGCTCGACCGCGTCGAACGCTATCTGGTCGACCGCGCGCGCGAAGGACGGAAGACGCTGCTGATCGTCGACGAGGCACAGACGATCGGCGTTTCCGCGCTCGAAGAATTGCGCATGTTGTCGAACTTCCAGTCGGGCGGGCGTGCGCTGCTCCAGATCCTGTTGCTCGGCCAGCCCGAGTTTCGCGAACGGCTCGCCTCGCCCGCGCTCGAACAATTGCGCCAGCGCGTGATCGCCACGCACCACCTCGAGGGGATGACGGTCGGCGAGACGCGCGCCTATCTCGAGCACCGGCTGAAAATCGTCGGCTGGGACGGGCGTCCGCGCTTCGACGACGCGGCGTGTGCCGCGCTGCATGCCGCATCGGGGGGAATTCCCAGGCGGATGAACCAGCTCGCAACGCGTGCGCTGCTGCTCGCGGCGGTCGAAGACAGCGATAGCGTCGACGGCGATCTCGTCGCGCATGTCGTCGCGGACCAGAGGGGCGAACCCGTCGCCGTGCCACCGCCACCGCCGGTAGCTGTACCCGTGGCTGTGGCAGAGCCGGTGGTCGAATTTCCTGTCGAGTCCGTCGTTCGCGAGGATGAACTTGCGTCGGTCGTCGAAGCTGCCGTGCCCGAGGTTACACCCGCGCGCGTCGCCGACACCTCGGCGCTCGAAGCGCGCCTCGCCGCGCTCGAAGCGCAGGCGGTCGAAAACGACGCGGCGCTGCGCCGGGTGCTGACGCTGCTGATCGACTGGGTCGAGCGCGACGAAAGCCGCGCCGACGACGCACGCCGCGCGCGCGCGATCTAGCGCATGGGCTCGGCGGTCGCCTCCGAACGGGTCGCGGCCGCCCAGCCCGCAGCCGAAGCGCCGCGCCTCGTTCATGCGCCGCACGCCACTCAGGCGACGATCGTCAATGCGATGTCGGTCGATGTCGAGGACTGGTATCAGGTGGGCGCGTTCGAACGCACGATCGCGCGCGCCGACTGGCCGACCAAGGAGCGCCGCGTCGAGGGCAGTACCGACCGCGTGCTCGACCTGCTTGCTGAAACCGGCACGCGTGCGACCTTCTTCACGTTGGGTTGCGTGGCCCACGCGCACCCCGCACTGATCCGGCGGATCACGGACGCCGGGCACGAGATCGCGAGCCACGGCTGGGACCATTTCCGCGTGTTCGCCATGACGCCCGACCAGTTCCGCGCCGACATTTCGCGTGCGCGCACTGCGATCGAGGATGCAGCGGGCGTCGCGGTCACCGGCTATCGCGCGCCGAGCTTCTCGATCGACCCACGCACGCCTTGGGCACATCCGATCTTGGCAGAAGCCGGCTATGGCTACTCGTCGAGCATCGCACCCATCAAGCACGATCATTATGGCTGGCCCGACGCGTCGCGATGGGCGTTCCGTCCGCTCGCCGACAGCGCATTGGTCGAGCTGCCCGTATCGACGGTCAGGATGGCAGGCAGGAATTTCGCCGCCGGGGGTGGGGGGTTTTTCCGCCTGTTGCCCTATGCGCTGTCGCGCTGGTCGGTCGCGCGGATCAACACGATCGAGGCGCGCCCTGCGGTCTTTTACTTCCACCCGTGGGACATGGACCCCGGCCAGCCCTTCGTCGCCGACGCGCCGATCAAGTCGAAGCTGCGCCATTATACGAACCTGTCGCGCTTTGCGGGGAAGCTTCGCCGCCTGACGACCGCGTTCGAGTGGGGCCGCTACGATGCGGTCGTGGAGGGCCAGCGCGCCCTTCTCGCCTGATGCAGGTGCGCTTGGCCGAACCGCGCGACGCAGGCGCTGTCGCGGATTATGTCGGGAGGCATCCGGACGCGACGGTGTTTCATCGACCCGAATGGGGTGCTGCGGTCGCGCGGGGGTGCGGGCAACGCGCGCATGTGTTGGTCGCATCGAAGGAAGAAGGGCCACCCCCGGCCCCTCCAGCAAGGGCTGGAGGGGAGGAATTCGATGCCGCCACTTCGTCTCCCCTTCACGCCTTCGTGGAGGGGCCGGGGGTGGCCCTTCCTTCTTCTCGCGTATGTGGCATCCTCCCCCTCACCGAAATCCATTCCCCGCTGTTCGGGCGCGCGATGGTGTCGAGCGGGTTTGCGGTAGGCGGCGGCATCCTCGCCGACGGCGACGCGACCGGCGAAGCGCTTGCGGCGGCGGCGTGGCAATTGGCCGAGACTCGCTCGTGCCCGACGCTCGAGCTGCGCGGCGGTTACTTGCCCGATGCTTGGGTGCAGGACACGACGACCTATCTGAACTTCGCGCGCCCGCTCGCTGCCGATGACGACGCCGAGCTGACCGCGATCCCGCGAAAGCAACGCGCCGAGGTGCGCCGCGCCCTGGGCTTCGACCTCACGACCGATTTGGGCGACCGCGACGCGCATTATCATGTCTACGCGACCAGCGTCCGCAATCTCGGCACCCCTGTGTTCCCGCGCGCGCTGTTCGAGCAGGTGCTCGATACGTTCGGCGACGACGCCGACATACTGACGGTGCGCAGGGACGGTGTGCCGCTCGCGAGCGTGCTCAGCCTGTATCACCGGGGAAGCGTCATGCCCTATTGGGGTGGCGGAACGGCGGAGGCGCGGACGTGGCGCGCCAACGACCTTATGTATTATGCTCTGATGAACCACGCCCGGGCGCGCGGCTGCACGCGCTTCGACTTTGGACGGTCGAAGGCGGGGACGGGCGCTGCCGCGTTCAAGCGCAACTGGGGGTTCGAGGGGGTTCCACTCGCTTACGCCTCGCGCACGGCAGGCGGCGCGGCGAAGCGCAGCGTCAACCCGCTCGACCCCAGATACAGCCTTCAGGTGCGGCTCTGGTCGAAGCTGCCGCTGACGCTTGCCAACCGCATCGGGCCGATCATCTCGCGTGGTCTCGGATGAGCGGCGACCTGCTCTTCCTCGCGCACCGACTGCCGTATCCGCCCGATCGCGGCGACCGGATCCGCTCGTGGCACATGCTGCGCGCGCTGGCGAAGCTGCGCACGGTCCACGTCATTGCGCCGCTCGATCGCGAAGCCGACCGTCTGCATTTCGCCGCAGTCGAGGCGGTCGCGGCGAGTGTCACGGTCGCGGTGCGCGGTCAGTCGAAGGGGATGGCGATGGCGCGCGCGCTGGCAAAGGGGCTTCCCGGATCGGTCGAGATCTTCTCGGTCCCCGCGCTCCACCGCGCGACGCGGGCGTTGCTCGACAGCGGCACGATCGACACCGTCTTCGCCTTTTCGGGGCAGATGGCGCATTATGTGCCGCAGGGGTGGCGCGGGCGGTTCGTAATGGATTTCGTCGACATGGATTCGGCCAAGTTCGCGCAACAGGCCACGACCGCGCGCGGGCTGATGCGGCTTGCCCTCAAGCGCGAAGCGCGGACGCTTCGCGCATTCGAATTTGCCACCGCCAGACGCGCCGACGCGTCGCTGTTCGTTAGTCATGCCGAAGCCGAGGTTTTCACCGACGAAACCGGGTTGGCGGCGCAGGTCGTCGAGAACGGAGTCGATGCCGAACATTTCGCGCCCGATACCGTCGCGGCCGTTGCGGCATCGCACCCGCTGATCGTCTTTACCGGACAGATGGATTATGCGCCCAACGTCGAGGCAGTCACCGGCTTCGTCGAGCGGGTCATGCCCGGGCTGCCCGACGTGACCTTCGCGATCGTCGGGCGCGCGCCGACCGTCGAGGTGCGCGCGCTTGCGGGTTCCAATGTCATCGTTACCGGCGAGGTCCCCGACACGCGCCCATGGCTCGCCGCTGCCGATCTCGTCGTCGCACCGCTCTCGCTCGCGCGCGGTGTTCAAAACAAGGTGCTCGAGGCGATGGCGATGGGTAAGGCAGTCGCTGTGTCGGCTGCCGCTGCGGAGGGGATCGATGCAGTCGACGGCGAGCATCTCTTCGTGCTGAACGGTTCGGCGTGGCTGTACGAGACGCGGGAGTTGCTGGGCGACCCGGCGCGCCGCGCACGGATTGGCACGGCGGCTCGGGCCCGCGTCATCGAACGCTACGGCTGGGAAGCGCGGCTTGCGCCGTTGGCGGGTTTAATCCAATGACGAAGTCCGCTTTGTCGAGCGAAGTCGAGACACTGTTCCGAGCGAAGTCGAGCATTTGCACCTGCTGCAAAGGGGTAACCTCGACTTCGCTCGGCACAGCTCCTCGGCTTCGCTCGGGGAAGCGATTTTAGTCGTGGCGACCGTCCTCCACCGCCGCGTCGCGAACGCATGGACTCAGCCGCTTGCCGCCCTTGCGCTCGCGCTGCTCGGCCTGCTCGCGCTGTTTGCGCGCGACGCAGGCGACATGGCGTCGCTGTGGTGGGACGCCTCGACGTACCAGCATTGCCTGTTCGTCCTGCCGATCGTGGCGTGGCTGATCTGGCAGCGGCGCGACGAGGTCGCGGTGCAACCCGCCGCAGGATGGTGGCCGGGACTTGCGCTCGTGGCTGGCGCGGCGTTCGTGTGGCTGCTCGGCGAGGCGGGCGGCGTCGCACTCGCGCGGCATCTCGGGCTGGTGCTGATGGTGCAGGCTAGCGTCGTCACGATCCTCGGCCCGGCGGCCGCGCGCGCGCTGGCGTTTCCGCTGTTCTACCTCGTGTTCCTCGTGCCATTCGG
Organism: Sphingomonas sp.; assembly: GCA_965248885.1. Taxonomy (GTDB): domain Bacteria; phylum Pseudomonadota; class Alphaproteobacteria; order Sphingomonadales; family Sphingomonadaceae; genus Sphingomonas_O. The sequence continues at coordinate 481,071 of OZ252211.1, forward strand.
CGACGAATTCGTCGCGCCGATGCAGGTGCTGACCGCGCGGATGACGATGGCACTGCTCCAGCTGACCGGCATCCCCGCAACGCTCGATGGCGTCTTCATCACCATTCCCAAGGGATGGTTCGAGGTTGCCGAGGAATGTGCCGGCGTCAAATTCCTGATCGCGATGGTCGCTTATGGCGCGCTCGTCGCGCATGTCGGTTTCCGCAGCTGGCGTCGGCGCGCGGTCTTCATGTTGGCGGCGGTCGTCGTACCGGTTCTCGCCAACGCGGTGCGCGCGTGGGGCACGATCTTTGCCGCGCACCTGACCTCGGTCGAGCTCGCGACAGGCTTCGACCACATCGTCTATGGCTGGGTGTTTTTCGCGGTCGTGATGATCGTCATCGTCGGCGGGGCGTGGCGGTTTTTCGACCGCACGCTTGGCGATGATTGGCTCGGCGGTCGTGCTTTCGCGGTTTGGCATCCCGTCGCACCTGCATTGCTAATCGCGCCGCTCGCGGTCGGCGTCGCCGCGCTCGCGCCGGTCTGGGATTTGCACGCCGCTTCGGTCGGTCGCGTCGCGCTGCCTAACCGCGTCGCGCTCCCCATCGTCGCCGGTTGGGCGCGCAGCGACGACGCGCCCCCCATCGCCTGGGTGCCGCGCTTCGACGGAGCCGACCACCGGCTCCTCGGGCGCTATCGCAACGCCGCGGGGCAAAGCGTCGATCTCGCGGTCGCGCTCTATGCGTGGCAGGATCAGGGACGCGCGATCGTGGCCTATGCGCAAGGGGCCGCCGATCCGGCCGGCCCGTGGAAATGGGCGAGCGAGCTGCCGCCAATCGCTGGCGCGAAGACCGAACGGCTGCTCGGCCCCGGCAAGGTTGCGCGCGTGGCGGCGACATGGTGGATCGTTGGCGGCGAGACGCTGTCGAGCAGGCCGCACGTCAAGCTGGCCGCACTCGGCCACCGCCTGACCGGCGGCGATCAGTCGGCAGCGACACTGATCGTATCGGGCGCGGACGCCACCGCCGTCGAAGCCTTCGCCCGCGACATGGGGTCGCCTGCACGTATCGTGACACGGCTCTTCGCCGACGCCAGAGTGCGCTGACATGTGCGGCATCGCTGGCCTGTTCCACCTCGACGTGCCCAAGCCGGTCGATCCTGCCCGCCTGACCGCGATGACCGACGCGATGGTTCACCGCGGCCCCGACGGCTCGGGGGTATGGACCGCGCAAGGGGTCGGCCTCGCGCACCGGCGTCTGTCGATCATCGACCTGGCGGGCGGCGCACAGCCGATGGCCTCGACCGACGGCGCGATCACCGTCACGTACAATGGCGAGATTTATAATTTCGCCGAGGTGCGCGCCGACCTCGAGGCGCGCGGCGCGGAATTTGCGACCAACGGCGATACCGAAGTGCTGATCCACGGCTGGCGTGCGTGGGGACCGGGCATGCTCGACCGGCTGAACGGCATGTTCGCCTTCGCGCTCTACGACGTGCGGACGCAGAGCCTGTTCCTGGCGCGCGACCGGATGGGCGTGAAGCCGCTTCATTACGTCCGCCTGCCCGACGGCAGCGTGGCGTTCGCGTCAGAACTGAAAGGGTTACTCGCGCACCCTGCATTGCGCCGCGAGATCGACCCGACCGCGATCGAGGATTATTTCGCGTTCGGCTATGTTCCCGACGATGCGTGCATCGTCGCCGGGGTGCGCAAGCTTCCCGCCGGCCATCACCTGACGCTGACGCGCGGCAAACCGCTGTCCGAGCCCGTCCGCTGGTGGGATGTCGATTTTTCGAACCGCAGCAGCGCGCGACTGTCCGCGCTCGAAGACGAGATGCGCGAACGGCTGGAGGCCGCAGTGCGCTCGCGGATGATCGCCGACGTGCCGCTCGGCGCGTTCCTGTCGGGCGGCGTCGATTCGTCGACCGTCGTCGCCTTCATGGCCGAGGCGTCGCGGAGCGCGGTGCAGACCTGCGCGATCGGCTTCGACAGCGCCGCGCACGACGAGACCGGCTATGCGCGCACGATTGCCGAACGCTTTGCATGCGACCATCGCGAGCGGATCGTCGCCGCCGATGATTATACCGCCGCCGACACGGTCGCGCGCATGTTCGACGAACCCTTTGCCGATGCTTCGGCGCTTGCAACATGGCGCGTCGCGCAACTCGCGCGCGAGACCGTGACCGTCGCGCTGTCGGGCGACGGCGCGGATGAGATCTTCGCCGGATACCGCCGTTACGCGTTTCAGGCAGGCGAGGAGGCGGTGCGCGCGCTGATCCCGGCGCGCTGGCGCGAGCCGGTGTTCGGTGGATTGGCGCGCGCCTATCCAAAGGCCGACTGGGCCCCGCGACCGCTCCGCGCCAAGACGACGCTGGCCGCGCTCGCGCTCGGCGGCGGCGAAGCCTATGCGCGCGCGGTCGGCATCACCGGGCCCGATATGCGCGCGCGGCTGTTCACGCCCGCACTGAAAAGGGCGCTGCAAGGACACCGTGCCGAGGATCGCTATTTTGCGGCAATGGCGAACGCGCCGGCGCGTGACCCGCTCGACCGCGCGCAATACGCCGATCTCAAGATCTGGCTTCCGGGCGACATCCTGACCAAGGTCGACCGCACCAGCATGGCAACCAGCCTCGAGGCGCGCGAGCCGCTGCTCGACCACCGCCTCGTGGAATTCGCCGCGACGCTGCCTCAGTCGATGCGGCTGCGGCGTGGGACCGGCAAGTGGCTGATGAAGCGCGCGATGCGCGGAACCCTGCCCGATGACATCCTCTATCGCCGCAAGATGGGTTTCGTGACGCCCGTGTCGGCCTGGTTTCGCGGGCCGCTGGCGGGCGAAGCGCGGCGGCTCGCCGATCTGGCGGGAACGGGCTGGTTCGAACGCGAAACACTTGTCGAGATCGCCGAGGAACACGTTGCGGGTCGTCGCGACCATGGGCGATTGTTGTGGCAGCTTGCGATGTTCGAAAAGTCGATGGCGTTGCTTTGAGGGTAGAAATGGCGGTTCACGCGAAGCCGCGAAGCCGCGAAGATTTTGCACCCGCGAGCGCTTGCGCCCCTTCAATGGCAACGGCGGAACAAGATAGACGCTGACGCGTCAGTCACGCACCCTTAGCGTCTTCGCGTCTTCGCGTGAATCCTCTTCTTTCTCAATAACGGGCAGACACGAAATACAGCCCGTCGGGCGGGGCATTCAGTCCAAGCGCCGCGCGATCCCGCGCGTCGAGCGCTGCCTGCAAATCGCTCGCCAACCATTTTCCCCGCCCGACCAGCGACAGGCAGCCGACCATCGAGCGCACCTGATGATGCAGGAACGAACGCGCCTCCGCCGCAACGGTGATCCGATCGCCGTCGCGGACCACGTCGAGCCGGTCGAGCGTGCGTAGCGGGCTGTCCGCCTGGCAATGCGCCGAACGGAAGGTGGTGAAATCATGCCGCCCGACCAGCAGCTGCGCCGCCGCCTGCATCGCGTCGGTATCGATCGGCACGCGGATACGCCACGCCCGCCCGGTATCGAGCGCGAGCGGCGGGCGGCGGTTGACGATCACATATTCGTACGCCCGGCCGATACAGGAAAAGCGCGCGTGAAAATCGGGCGCGACGGTTTCGCAGGTGAGGATCGCGATCGGCGCGGGCCGAACGAGCGCATTGATCGCGTCGCGCAACCGCAGCGGCGTAATCGCGCGCTCGAGATCGAAATGCGCGACCATTGCGCGCGCGTGCACGCCGGCGTCAGTGCGCCCCGCGGCGTGGACCGCGACGCTCTCACCCGACATCGCCAGCAGCGCGGCCTCGATCGTCGACTGCACGGTTGGACCGTGCGGCTGGCGCTGCCACCCCATGAACGGCCGACCGTCATATTCGATTCCGATACGAAACCGTGTCATTCCAGCCGCGAGCCGACCGGAATCGCAAAGCCGCGCAGCAGCTCGGCGGGCGACATCGCTGCACGGCCTGCGCGCTGGACGATCAGCGGGCGGATAAGGCCGTTACCGCTGGCAATCACCAGCCCTGCATCGACGACGACACCCGCGACGCCGCCGCCGCCGAGGACCTCGGCGGCGATGATGCGCACGCGCTCGCCGCCGAACTCGAAGAACGCCCCTGGCGTCGGCGCGAACGCGCGGACCTGCCGCTCGACCTGCGTCGCGCTCGCTGTCCAGTCGATCCGCGCCTCGGCCTTGTCGATCTTGGCGGCGTAGGTGACGCCTTCGTCCGGCTGCACGACGGGATGCCAGTCGCTCGCGAGCGTCGCAACGAGCAGATCGGCACCGATATGCGCAAGCTCGCTGGTCAGCGCGCCGGCGGTCTTGCCGTCGATCGGGGTGACCGCGCGCGCGAGCATCGCGCCCGTGTCGAGCCCGGCCTCCATCTGCATGATCGTGACGCCCGTCGCGGCGTCGCCCGCCAGGATCGCGCGCTGGATGGGAGCCGCCCCGCGCCAGCGTGGCAGCAACGAGGCGTGGACGTTGACGCAGCCGAGACGCGGCGCATCGAGGATCGGCTGCGGCAGAATCAGCCCATAGGCCGCCACCACTGCAAGGTCGACAGCAAGTGCCGCAAACGCCGCCTGATCGTCGGCACCGCGCAACCGTTCGGGCGAACGCACCGCAATGCCGAGCGCTTCGGCGTGCCGCTGGACCGGCGAGGACGACAGCGCCTTCCCGCGTCCCGCGCGGCGCGGGGGCTGGGTGTAGGCGGCGACGACCTCATGCCCGGCCGCAACGAGCGCAGCGAGGCTTGGCACCGCGAAGTCGGGGGTTCCCATGAAGACGATTCGCACACCGGTTCCCCCCCCGCACCCGTCGGCCCGGACTTGATCCGGGCCAAAGCTGCCTTCTGTCGCCAGTTAACAGAAGAAGCTTCGCCCCGGGTCAAGCCCGGGGTGACGGGAATGGGGGACGAGCCTATGTTCTTTGCATGGCCTCCCCAGAAATCGATGCGCTGGCACAGGCGCTTGCCCGGCTCCCCGGGCTCGGACCACGCTCGGCGCGACGCGCCGTGCTGCATCTGCTCAAGAAGCGCGAGGGCGCGTTGGTGCCGCTGCTGCGCGCGCTCGAACAGGTCAATGCACGCTTCGCCGAATGCGGCATCTGCGGGAACATCGACACGTCGGACCCCTGCGGGGTGTGCCGCGACCCCCGCCGCGACGACCGCGCGATCGCGGTGGTCGAGGAGGTCGCCGACCTGTGGGCGCTCGACCGTGCACGGCTGTTTCCGGGCAAGTTCCACGTGCTCGGCGGGCGGCTGTCGGCGCTCGACGGCGTGCGACCCGAAGACCTGACGATCGACCGGCTCGTCGCGCGCCTCGAGCGCGGCGGCGTCGACGAGGTGGTATTGGCGATGAACGCGACGCTCGAGGGGCAGACGACCGCGCATTACATCGCCGACCGGCTCGAGCGTTTTCCGATTCGCCTGACGCAACTCGCGCACGGGCTTCCGGTCGGCGGCGAACTCGATTATCTCGATGACGGCACGCTGGCGCAGGCCCTGCGCGCGCGGCGACCGGTGAGCTGAGACGGGAGATTTCGATGAACAGGAAGATGCTTGGGATGGTCGGCCTATTCGCCGCGATGCCGCTGTTCTTTGCGGGGCTGAATATGTTCGACGGAAATCGGGCGATCCAGTCGATGGTGGCGATTGGCTATGTCGTTGTCGTGTTGGCGCTCGCACGCTGGACCAACCGCTCGACCGCATGACCCCGGGCGCAATATCGCAGGCGCACAGCGTTCATCGGGCAAGGAGGTCGGCATGGGCGTGACGGGCGTCGGCGGCATCTTCATGCGCGCAAACGATCCGAAGGCGCTGGGCGCGTGGTACGCCGAGCACCTCGGCGTCGGTGACGGCGACTGGGGCGTGTGGGAACAACAGGCGGGGACGACGATCTTTTCGCCGTTCGGCAGAACGTCCGACTATTTCGAGACCGATCGCCAGGTCATGCTCAATTTCCGCGTCGATGGCATCGACGCGCTGCTCGACAAGCTCCGTGCCGCAGGCATCGCGGTCGAGACGCGCGCGGAGTGGGACGAGGCCGGCCTCGGCAAGTTCGCACGCATCCACGACCTCGAAGCCAACCCCATCGAACTGTGGGAACCGGCACTCGAGGGATAAGCTGCTACTGCGGGGTTGTTACCACCCCCGCTCGTCGTCCTGAAACTTGACCCGCGCGCTGCCCAAACTTACCTGCATCCCCATGGCCATCCGCGAAATTCTCGAAGTCCCCGACCCGCGTCTCCGTACGATCTCCGAGCCCGTCGGCGCGATCGATGACGACATCCGCACGCTCGTCGCCGACATGTTCGAAACGATGTACGCCGCGCCCGGCATCGGGCTGGCCGCCGTGCAGGTCGGCGTACCGCTGCGCCTGCTCGTCATCGACCTGCAGGAAATGACCGAGGATCCGGAAGGGGGCGAATCCTATCCGGTGCGTGACCCGCGCGTCTTCATCAACCCCGTGATCCTCGATCCCTCTCCCGAACCGCGCAGCTATAACGAGGGCTGCCTCTCGGTTCCCGACATGTATGCCGACGTCGAGCGCCCCGCCGCCTGCCGCGTGCAATGGACCGACCTCGACAGGGTCGCGCACGACGAGACGATCGAGGGGATGCTCGCCACCGTCATCCAGCACGAGATGGACCATCTCGAGGGCGTGCTGTTCATCGACCATCTCTCGCGGTTGAAGCGCGACATGATCCTGAAGAGGCTTTCGAAGCTGAAGAAGGCGGCATAATCGCGCTTGCGGGCGCGCCCGCGTTCGATCTATGTTCCGGCTATGAATAGCGACTATCTCCTCGCGGTCGGCGTCATCCTGCTGGTCGGGCTGCTGATTGGCTGGCTGCTCGGGTCGCGCAGCTCGTCGACGGTACGCGCCGAGCTTGCCGGGGTGCGCGTGCGCGCCGACCAGGCTGAGCTGCTTCGCCGTACCCTCGATCAGGTCGAAAGCGAGCGCGAGGCAGCGAACGAAGCGCTCGCCGCGGCCCGCGCAACGCACGCCGCGCGCGCCGAATCGTTCGAGGCACAGCTACGACAGCTGACCGAGGCCAAGGATGCGCTGGGCGCGCAATTCGCCGAGACCGCCGCCAAATTGCTCGATACCGCGCAGCGCCAGTTCCTCGAGCGCGCCGATGCACGCTTCAAGCAATCGGAGGAAACGGCAGGGCAGGGGCTGAAGGCGTTGCTCGCGCCCGTCACCGAACGGTTGCAGCGTTACGAAGAAGGCGTTGCAAAGGTCGAGCTCGAACGCCGCGACGCGTTCGGCGAATTGAAGGGCCAGATAGAGGCGATGCGCGTTGGAACCGAGCGTGTGTCGGGCGAAGCCGCCAAGCTCGTCAACGCGCTGCGCAACGCGCCCAAAGCACGCGGACGCTGGGGCGAGCAGCAGTTGCGCAACGTCCTCGAAAGCTGCGGCCTGACCGAAAATTGCGACTTCCAGACCGAAGTCAGCATCGAGGGAAGTGAAGGGCGCATGCGGCCCGACGTGATCGTGAAAATCCCCGGAGGACGCTCGCTGATCATCGACGCCAAGGTCTCGCTCAACGCCTATCAGGACGCGTTTGGCGCGGTCGACGAGGACGAGCGCGCCCGGCACCTCGCGCTGCACGTCGCATCGATGCGCGGCCATGTGAACGCGCTTGGTAACAAGGCCTACCAGAACCAGTTCGACGACGTGCCCGATTATGTCATCATGTTCGTTCCCGGCGAGCACTTCTTGTCGGCCGCGCTCGAACATGATCCCGGCCTGTGGGATTTTGCGTTCGACAAGCGCGTGCTGCTGGCGACGCCGACCAACCTCGTTGCGATCGCGCGGACGGTCGCATCGGTGTGGCAGCAGGAGCGGCTGGCGGGGCAGGCGCGCGAGATCGCTAATTTGGGCAAAGAGCTTTACGCGAGACTTGCCACTATGGGCGGTCACCTCGGGCGACTTGGCCGAAATCTTGATACTGCCATTGGAGCCTACAACAATTTTGTTGGGAGCCTCGAGACTCAAGTGCTGACTCAGGCGAGACGCTTTGAGGCATTGAATGTCGATACGGGCGGAAAAGCGATCGATCCTCCGCCAGTGATTGAAAATGTCGCAAGACCGGTCCTCAAATTGACCGATGCGGAGAAGGAGGTGGATATGGACCCTTGACGTTAAATCAGACTGCTGAACGCCTCTGTCGGCACAGCCTGTCCAACGTTCTTAATTCGAAGCGCGAAGAGCCGAAGATGCCCCGCAATCGAATTCACAACACGGATTGCGCTAACGACTGACGTGGCTTGGTACGTTTTTCGTAAGAAAGGAGCTCAGATGTTGAGCAACCTCACTTACGACGTGCATCAGCTTCCGGATCAAACTTGGAAGATCCACGGTGCTCGCTTCGGCGAGCCCGAACCTATGATCGTTTCGCGCCGCTCATGGACAACTCGCGATCTTGCATTGCGAGCCTTGGCACGAATGATTCGTTTGTTCCGACGCTAGCCGTCATAAAAGTCAGGAGCCGTTTGCGCGGCTCCTGGCCGACGGCGCCATTATCTGCATCGGCCCTGTCACCCACGCGTCAATTCGACTTTCTCAAGCTCCTGCGGCGGATGCATGCGGGCAGGCAGACGCAGGTCATCATGGCGACGCATTTGCCGATCCTGATGGCGCTGCCCGAGGCGCGCCTGCTCCGCATGTCGAAATACGGACTGGAAGAGGCGACGCTGGAGGAGACCGAACATTTCCGGGTTTACCGCGAGTTCGTCCTCGACCGTCAGGGGTTTGTCGAAATGATGCTCGATGGGTAGACTTATCTTTCGAGCACGACGATTTCGATGCCAATATCGAGTTCGCCCCATTTGCGGTCGAAGGTGACGGCGGTAGCGCCAATTTGCGCGGCGAGCGCCAGACAGGCACGATCGCCGAACGAAAGGCCGGAAGCGCGGGTCTCCTTTCGCAGCGCCCCGGCGGCGTATGCAAGTTTTTCATCGAAGGGAATCACCTTCAGCCGAAACGCGGCGATGCCACGTGCGGCAATCTCTGGGTCGCCGTCGCGTTCGACGAATTTGGCGATGGCTTCGCTCAGATTCACCGAGCCGATGATTCCGCCCGGGAGAAACTGCAAAATGTTCGCTGCGCCCGGTTCGTCACGGCTCAACGCGATCAGGGCCGACGCATCGAATACCGTTACCTTACTCACCCGCCGCTTCGGCCCGACGATCCGCGATCAATTCCTCCGAAAGCAGCACATCTTCGGGGGCGAGCTTTTTGAAATAGGCCTGCGCGCGTGCGATGGCCGCGCGCTGCGAACGGATGCGGATTTCGTCGCCGTCGAGTTCGATCGTCAGCGAGTCGCCATCGACCAGCCCCAACGCATGGCGAAACGCCACCGGCACAATGAGCCGCCCGCCATTGACCATCTTCGAATGCTGTACATTCATAATCTGCCTCTAGGTGCATATTTCTCGATTTCGTGCAGAATGTCGAGCTTGGTTCAAGACCTCATAAGCCATTACCGCCGTCGCCACCGCCGCATTCAAACTGTCGGCCTTGCCGCGCATCGGCATTTTGACCAGCAGGTCGCAATCGCTCGCGTACGCCACGGGTAGCCCCTGTGCCTCGTTGCCGACGAGGACGAAGGTCGGGGCCGTATAGCGCACCGCCTGATAGTCGGTTTCGGTGTCGAGGCTCGTGCCGACCAGTTGGCCCGGTCCCGCGCGCAGCCACGCGACGAATTCTGCCCACGGCGCGGCGCTGACGCTCTGGGTGAAGATCGCGCCCATGCTCGCGCGGACCGCTTCGACCGAAAAAGGGTCGGCGCAGTCGTCGATCAGGATCAGCCCGCCCGCGCCGACCGCGTCGCCGGTCCTCAGGGTCGTGCCGATGTTGCCGGGATCCCTGAGCGCCTGGGCGACGATCCAGATGTCGGCGGGGGTGCGATCGAGATCGGCAAGCGGGGTCCAGCGTTCGGAATAGACGCCGACGACGCTTCCCGGATTGTCCTTGCCAGTCAGTTTCGACAGGATGTCGGCGCTCGTCACGAATACTTCGTCGGCGGCGGCGTCGAGACGCTGGACGAGCGGGTGCGCTCCACTGTCGGGCGTGCGCCACAGCATCTGTGGCGCGACGCCGGCGTCGAGCGCCTCGATCAGGATACGCAGCCCTTCGGCAAGGAATTGCCCGGTCGCGCGCCGCGTCTTCTTGTCGCGGAGCGCGCGCACCTGTTTGACGAGCGGATTCGAAAAGCCGCTGATCTCGCGGATCACGCTTTATTCTTCACCGAATTTGCCCTCGACCAGCGCGCACAGTGCGTCGACGGCCTGTTCGGCACCGTCGCCGCTCGCGCTGATCGTCACCGTGTCGCCCATCGCGGCGCCGAGCATCATCAGTCCCATGATCGAAGTGCCGACGACGCGCGCGCCGTCCTTTTCGACTTCGACCTGCGCGGGAAGGCCGCTCGCCATTGTCACGAATTTGGCGCTCGCGCGCGCGTGCAGCCCGCGCTTGTTGACGATGAGGACCTCGCGGCTTGTCATGCGGCACGTTCGGCGGGAATGTCGCCGAGCACTTCGGACGCGACGGAAATATACTTCCGCCCTGCCTCGCGTGCGGCGGCGACCGCGTCGCGGACGTTCATCGTGCGTCGCGCGCCTTCGAGGCGGATGAGCATCGGCAGGTTGACGCCTGCGATCACCTCGACCTGCCCGGGGCGCATCAGCGAGATCGCCATGTTCGACGGCGTCCCGCCGAACAAATCGGTCAGTACGATGACGCCGCGCCCTGCATCGACACGCTCGATGGCCGAAGAAATGTCGCCGCGTCGCACTTCCATATCGTCGTCGGGGCCGATCGCGATGGCGACGACCGAAGGCTGCGGGCCCACGACATGCTCCATCGCGGTCACGAATTCGGTCGCGAGCCCCCCGTGCGTCACCAGCACCAGACCGATCATTTTGGCTCCACTGTCCCGTCGCTCGCCGCGTCCGAGCGCCTGCCTTCCGTCGTGTCGTCGGGGCGGCTGGCCAGATCGCGGTGCGCAACCGTGGGCGAAAATCCCGCGCTGCGCAACCGTGCCGCGACGCGCTCGGCCACATGAACGCTGCGGTGACGCCCGCCCGTGCAGCCGAACGCGACGGTCACATAGGATTTCCCTTCGGCCTGGTAACGCGGCAGCATCTCGACCAGCAGCGCCTCGATACGGTCGATCAGGCCGTAGGCGGGATCGCCCGCGACATAATCGGCGACCGGCGCGTCGAGCCCGCTCAACGGACGCAGCGCGTCGGCCCAGTGCGGATTGCGCAGGAAGCGGACGTCGAAGACGAGGTCGGCGTTGCGCGGCACGCCGCGTGCGAAGCCGAACGAATTGATCGACAGCGTCGGTGCCTGTGCCTCCGGGTCGCCGAAGCGGTCGCGAATCTCGGCCTTGAGCGCGTTGCTGCTCGAGGCGGTCGTATCGATGACATGGTCAGCCCAGCGACGCAGCGGGGCGAGCAGTTCACGCTCGCGCGCGATGCCGTCGGGGGCGGGGCGGTCGAGCGCCAGCGGGTGACGCCGCCGCGTCTCCGAATAGCGGCGTTCGAGCTCGGACCCTGCACAATCGAGGAACAGCGTCGATATTTCCGCGCCCCCCTCACGCATCACCTTGATACGCTCGACGATCTCCCCGGCATCGAAGCCGCGCGTGCGACTGTCGATCCCGAAGGCGAGCGGGCGCGCGTCGGTGGTTCCCGTCGGCAGGTCGGTCGCGAGCAAGCGGTTGAGCAGGAGCAGCGGCAAATTGTCGACCACCTCCCACGCCAGATCCTCGAGCGTGTCGAGCGTGGTCGACTTGCCCGCGCCCGACAGGCCGGTGACAAGCAGGATGCGCGTTGGGCGCTTCTGCCTCATGCTGCCACTGCCTTTAGTGTCATCTCGACCTTGATCGCCGACGTCGCCTCGCGCCCGTCGAGCATCAGCAACGGTAGCACGACCCCTTCGACTTCACGCGTCAGGCCCTCGGGCAGGCGCGGCCCTGCCTCGCCGAGCGCGACGATCAGGCGAACGAGGCTGGCTTGCGCAAACGGCATGTCGACGATTCCCACCCCGCGCACTTCGATCCGCCCCGCGATGCGTAGCGGTGCCACCGCACGTACCGCGTCGCCCTCGCGAGTCACCTGCGTATAGTCGTCGGCGACCAGAAGCGCACCCCGGTCGATCAGGCGCAGGGCGAGGTCTGACTTGCCGCTTCCCGACGGCCCTTCGATCAGCACGCCGTGCGCGCCGATCGCGACGCAGGTCGCATGGCGAAGCGTGCTCACGCCGCGGCTGCCAGCCGGATGACGAAGCGCGCACCGCCCGATGCGCGACTGTCGGCGCGGATCGTGCCGTTGTGGCCGTCGACGATGGTGCGCGCGATCGCGAGGCCGAGCCCCGAATGCCGCGAGAAACCATCGTCGGGCCGGTCGCTGTGGAACCGTGCGAAAATTGCCTCGCGCTGGGCAGGTGGCACGCCGGGACCATCGTCCTCGACCGCGATCTCGACCCAGCCGTCGTACGCGCGCGCGCTCAGCCGTACGCTGCCTTCGGGCGGCGAAAACGACAGTGCGTTGTCGATCAGGCTTTCGATCGCGCGCTCGAGCTGCCCCTCGTCGCCGAACACGTCGTGCACCGCACCCCCCAGTGCGACGACGCGAGGGCCACGGTCGCCGCGCCGCACGGTACGCGCGGCGACCAGCCTTGCGAGCATGGCGCCGACATCCACCCGGTCGAACGGCGCGCGCGTCAGCTCGGCATCGAGCCGCGACAGTGCGGCGATGTCGGTGATCGACCGGTCGAGACGGCGCACGTCGTCGGCGAGGATCGCGTGGAGCTGGCGCGTCACCTGCGGGTCCGACGTGCGCCCCAGGCTTTCGATCGCCGAGGCCATCGATGCGAGCGGGTTCTTGAGCTCGTGCGCCACGTCGGCGGCGAACGCGCCTGTAGCGTCGATCCGCTCGCGCAGCGCCTGGCTCATGTCCGAAACCGCGCGCGCGAGCATGCCGATCTCGTCGCTGCGTTCGGGCAGGCGCGGCACCACGACCTCGCGCTCGCGGCCCAGCCGCACGCGAACCGCCGCCGTGGCAAGGTGGCGCAAGGGGAGCACAATGGTGCGTGCGAGAAACAGCGACAGCAGGATCGAGACGATCAGCGTCGAGCCGACGATGATCGCCAGCCGATAGCGTTCGGCACGCACCAGCCGCGTCACGTCGCGCGCGTTGCCGACGCTCAGCACGAACAGGGTCCGCTCGGCATTGACCGCCGCCGCCGCCGAGACGATCAGCGTGCGGTCGGGGGCGAGGCGGACCTGCGAGGCGACGGTCGCCCCGCCTTTTGTGACGCTGGCTAGTTCGGGCCACCCGCGCCCGTTCGCGCCGCGATCGACGAAGCGCGGCAGCGGCTGCGCGCCGACGACACGCTCGGCGAGCCGGTCGATCGCGCGCGCAGCCTCGGTATCCCATGGCTCGACCGCGCGCCCGTCGAAGCCGTACGTCCGCGGTCCCTCGTCCCAGCTGTCGAGCAGCATCTTGCCCTTATCGTCGTACAGGCGGATGCGGTTGCCCGAACGTTTGCCCAGCGTCACGATCAGCGCGGGGCGCGCGCGGCGCGGCGCGGCAGCAAGCGCGGCGGCGGTCAGCTGCGCCTCGCCCTCGGCCTGCGCGCGGCGCTCCTCGATGAGCCGCACGCGGACATTGTCGAGATAAAAGAGCGCACCCGCCAGCAGCGCGAGCGCGACAAGATTGACCGCCAGGATACGCCGCGTCAGCGATCCGCGCCCGCGCCAGCGCTGCCAGCGCAGCGGGTCAGGCGTCGCTGAAACGATAGCCCGCGCCATACAGCGTCTCGATCGCATCGAAGTCGCCGTCTACCGCGCGGAACTTGCGGCGGATGCGCTTGATGTGACTGTCGATCGTGCGATCGTCGACATAGACGTCGTCGTGATAGGCGGTGTCGAGCAGCTGGTTGCGGCTCTTGACCACGTCGGGGCGGACCGCGAGCGCCTCGAGGATCATGAATTCGGTCACGGTTAGCGCAACCTCGCGCCCGTCCCAACGCACCCGGTGGCGCTGCGGGTCCATCGACAGCCGCCCGCGCACGATTGGTTCGCTGCTGGGGTCGGGATCGGGCTCGGCACCCGGCTGCGACAGTTCGACACGGCGCAGGATCGCACGGATACGCGCAATCAGCAGCGTCTGCGAAAACGGCTTGGCGATATAATCGTCGGCGCCACTCTCGAGCCCGAGCGCTTCGTCGGACTCCTGGTCCTTCGACGTCAGCATTATGACGGGAAGCGTCGACACGGCGCGCAGCCGCTTGAGCAGCTCGATCCCGTCGAGCTTGGGCATCTTCACGTCGCACACGGCAAGATCGGGCGGATTGTCGATCAACGCGCGCAGCGCCACCTCGCCATCGGCATAGACGCGCGTCAGAAACCCCTCGGCCTGCAACGCGATCGCGACCGAGGTGAGGATGTTGCGATCGTCGTCGACGAGTGCGATGGTTGAAGTTGGCATCTACGATGGCCCGAAGCATCGTGTGTCGAGCAACGCGCGGTAATGCTCCAAGGCTCGATGTGTGTTGTAAAACTGCACTAACACCTGCCAGCCTTCATCGCCGATCAGGGGCCGGATTTTAAACTCTGACAAAGGGTTCACTATCGCTATCAAAGTTTTCCAGTCCGGATCATAACCTACTGCAGCTTGCGCTTCTTCGTTCCAAATGCGCATTCGCTGCCCAACTTCGCGGGCGGCATCCAACGAAAACTTATCTGGCATCTCTGCTCCGTTTAGCCAGCCATTTACCGGCTTCGCGTCAGCAAATAATTGGCTTCCCTCAGCTCGCAATTGAGAAACTTGGTCGTAAAAACGTAGAGATTGACGAATTAAATCGGCAGCCTGCCGTAATTCGGTCTGTTGTAGATCCCTGTTTCGCGAAATATTCTGCGCTTGTCTCTGTGCCTCCGCTTCAAGGGCTGCCACTCTCGTCGCGGCTTCACGGCCCTCCGCAATCACTTGCAGCATCCGGACCGTCTGCCAGACGTAAAAGACTGTTAGGCATGTGAAAACGGCAATTAACAGCCAAAGCGGTAATTTGGCCAAAGCTTCCAAAATTCGAACGAAGCGCTCGGGTGCCGCTTGGCCATCTTCAATGACTCCGAGTGCACCTATGAGGCTATAGAAAATCGCAAGGATAGTCACTACAGCCGACGCAAGCCATCCAAATAATTGGAATGCAGCCAACGCGTAAACTTTTTTCGACATCGCCTTACCGTTCTGCCCTAAATTTCGAAGGACGGGAAGCCGCATATGGGCCAGGCTGTTAGCCATCTCACGACGAGCGCTATCGGTTGAGATGTGCGCCCCACTTGCGATTCGTGCAATCGCCCGCCAAGGCTTTTGCAGCTTTACGGACTCACGACAGGCGGACCCGACGATGAAACCGACTTACGATCTTGCCGCGCAGGGGATTGCGACGGCGGCCAAACTCAACTGGAATCTGGGCACCGCGCCGCTCGTCGAAATGGCGATCCAGCGCGGCGAGGGGCAGCTGGCGAAGGACGGGCCGCTCGTCGTGAAAACCGGCAAGCACACCGGCCGGTCGGCGCAGGACAAGTTCATTATGCGCGACGCCGAGACCGAATCGACGATCTGGTGGGGCAAGACCAACAAGGGGATGAGCCCCGAACATTTCGCCGCGCTCAAGGCCGATTTCATGACGGCGCTGGCGGAAAAGGACACGTTGTTCGTGCAGGATCTGTTCGGCGGATCGCAGCCCGAGCACCGCGTCAACGTGCGCGTCATCACCGAACTCGCGTGGCACAGCCTGTTCGTCCGAACGCTTCTGGTACGCCCGGAGCCTGGCGATTTGCCCGGCTTCGCGCCCGAATTCACGATCGTCGACCTGCCGAGCTTTCGCGCCGATCCCGCGCGCCACGGCTGCCGCACCGAAACCGTCATCGCGGTCAATTTCACCGAAAAGCTGATCCTGATCGGCGGCAGCGAATATTCGGGTGAAATGAAGAAATCGGTGTTCGGCATCCTCAACTACAAGCTGCCGGTCGCGGGCATCATGCCGATGCATTGTTCGGCGAACATCGGACCCAAGGGCGACACCGCGATCTTTTTCGGGCTGTCGGGAACCGGCAAGACGACGCTGAGCGCCGACGCCAGCCGCACGCTGATCGGCGACGACGAGCATGGCTGGTCCGACACCGCGGTCTTCAATTTCGAGGGCGGCTGCTACGCCAAGATGATCCGTCTTTCGGCGGCGGCCGAGCCCGAAATTTTCGCGACGTCGAAGCGCTTCGGGACGATCCTCGAAAATGTCGTGATCGACCCGGTGACGCGCGAGCCCGACTTCGACGACGCCAGCCTCGCCGAAAACAGCCGAGGTTCGTACCCGATCGATTTCATTCCGAACGTCAGCAAGGACAATCTGGGGCCGGTGCCGCACAATGTCATCATGCTGACGGCGGACGCTTATGGCGTCCTTCCGCCGATCGCCAAGCTGACGCCCGACCAGGCGATGTATCACTTCCTGTCGGGCTATACCGCGCGCGTGGCGGGGACCGAAATCGGCGTGACCGAGCCCGAGGCGACGTTTTCGACGTGCTTCGGCGCGCCGTTCATGCCGCGCCACCCCAGCGTCTATGGCAATCTGCTCAAGTCACGCATCGCCAAGGGCGGGGTAACGTGCTGGCTCGTCAATACCGGCTGGACCGGCGGGATGGCGACGATGCCGGGGATCAGCCGCATGCCGATCAAGGCGACGCGCGCACTGCTCAACGCCGCGCTCGACGGCAGCCTGAACGACGCCGCGTTCCGCACCGACCCGAATTTCGGCTTCCAGGTACCCGTCGCGGTCGCCGGGATCGACCCCGACATGCTCGATCCGCGCGCGGCCTGGGCCGACAAGGCGGCGTATGACGCGACCGCGCAGAAACTCGTCGCCGCCTTCATCGACAATTTCGCGCAATTCGAGGATCACGTCGACCAAGGCGTGCGCGAGGCCGCCCCGATCGCGGCGTGATGGATACGCTGCTGCCGCTGCCACCAGTGGCGGAGGCAATCACACCTCCCGTACCGGTCACGCCGTAACTCATCCTTATCGAGTGGAGGGCAGGGGGTGCGCAATGCGCCGGTGGTGACAACATCACCCCCGTCGCCTCGGTCGACGTTCGTCCAAGCGTCAGCTATCGGATCGCTGGGCGAGCGGTTCCCGCGTACGTTATGCGGGATGCGTCACAGTCGTTCGCTTCGCGGCACCCCAGGATGGCTTCGACGAAAACGCCGGGCTCGGTCGTAATAACAAGCAGACCACAAATGCAAAAATTTAAGGCGAACGACAATTCGTCCACATGCAGCGAAGCCCGTTATGCTATCGGATCGTTCGAAACGGAAGGGAACTAAAAGACATGAGCATAATCGACACGGTGATGCAGCAGATGGGCGGATCGATGGGGCAGGCGGTCGAACAGCAGGTCGTCGGCATGATCGCGCAGAAGATGGGCATTGACCCGGCGATGGCGCAGTCTGCGGTCGGGGCCTTGCTCCAGCAGCACACGCAGCCGAACGACACAGTGACCGCTGCGGCGGCGCAGACCGGCATGTCGAGCGACATGATGGGCCAAATCCTCGGTCACCTTGGCGGCGAGGGCGCGCTCGGGTCGCTGATGGGGCAGATGCAGCAGACGGGCGGCGAGGGCGCTGCCGCAGGTGGCGGCATCGGCGGCGCGCTGGGTGGGATGCTCGGCGGGCTGATGGGCAAGAACTGAGCTGACTGTTTTGGTTACGACGTCGCCCCGCTAAAGCGGTTGGCGTTCGTGGGCCACCCGTCATCCCCGCAAAGGCGGGGACCCATCTCTTGCATCTTCAAAAGACGGGTCCCCGCCTTCGCGGGGATGACGAGCGGGTTCGTTACGTGTTCAGATACTCACCCGCGTCGGCATCGGTGCCATGTCCCGATGGCACGACCAGCCCCAGCGCATCGTCGCCGGTGTCGCCCTCGATCGGCTGGGCGAGTTCGGCGGCATGTTCTTCGGCCGCCGAATTGGGCGCGATCAGCGAGGCCTGCCACGCGCGTTGCTGCGCGCGCAATGCCACGTCGCGGCTGGTCGCCGCGATGCGCATCCGGTTCATGCCCGCACCGGTACCCGCCGGGATCAGGCGGCCGACGATGACATTCTCCTTCAGGCCGACGAGCTCGTCCTTCTTGCCCTGAACGGCGGCCTCGGTGAGAACGCGCGTGGTTTCCTGGAACGACGCCGCCGAGATGAAGCTGCGCGTTTGCAGCGACGCCTTGGTGATGCCGAGGAGGACTGGTTTTCCTTCCGCGAACGCCTGTCCCTTGTCGAGCTTGGCGTTGATCTCGTTCATCTCGATCCGGTCGACCTGTTCGCCGACAAGCAACGTCGTGTCGCCCGACGCCGTGATCTCGACCTTTTGCAGCATCTGGCGAACGATCGTCTCGATGTGCTTGTCGTTGATCTTGACGCCCTGAAGCCGATAGACTTCCTGGATTTCGGCGACGAGATATTCGGCGAGCGGTTCGATCCCCATGACTTCGAGGATGTCATGCGGATTGGGCGATCCACCGATGAGGTTGTCGCCGCGCTTGACGTAATCGCCCTCCTGAACGTCGATCACCTTCGACTTGGGGATGAGATATTCCGCCAGCTCGCCGCCGTCCTCGGGCTGGATACCGATCTTGCGCTTCGCCTTATAGTCCTTGCCGAACACGACCCGCCCCGAGGCACGCGCGATGATCGCGTTTTCCTTGGGGATCCGCGCTTCGAACAGCTCGGCGACACGCGGCAGACCGCCGGTGATGTCGCGCGTCTTGGCGGCCTCACGGCTGACACGGGCCAGGATGTCGCCCGGCGAAACCGTCGCCCCGTCCTCGACCGACAGCGTCGCGCCCGCCGCGAGCATGTAGCGCGCGGCTTCCCCCGACCCTTCGTCGAGCAGCGTCAGGCGCGGGCGAAGGTCTTCCTTCGTGCGCCCCTGACGATATTCGGTCACGACCTTGTTGGCGATGCCGGTGGCTTCGTCGACCTGTTCGGTCAGCGTCTGGCCCTCGATCAGGTCCTGATACTTCACGATGCCGCCCGTTTCGGTGATGACCGGAGCGGTGAACGGATCCCATTCGACGATCCGGTCGCCCTGCTTCACCAGCGCGCGATCGTCGAACAGCAGGTTCGCACCATAAGGGATGCGGTGCACCGCGCGTTCACGTCCGTCGACGTCGACGATCGCGATCTCGCCCTGGCGCGACAGCGACACGCGCCGCCCCGCCTTGTCCTTGATGATGCGCACGCCACGATATTCGAACGTGCCGTCGGCCATCGCGTCGATGTTCGACTGTTCGTTGACCTGTGCCGCACCCCCGATGTGGAACGTCCGCATCGTCAGCTGGGTGCCGGGTTCGCCGATCGACTGCGCCGCGATGACGCCGACTGCCTCACCGATGTTGACCGGCGTACCGCGCGCAAGATCGCGCCCGTAGCAGGCCCCGCAAACACCGCCGACGCTCTCGCAGATCAGCGGGCTGCGGATTTTCACCGCCTGCGTGCCGATCGACTCGATCGTCAGGATATTCGCCTCGTCGAGTAACGTGCCCGAGGCGATGACGGTCTCGTTCGACTTGGAGTCGATGATGTCCTCGGCCGTCGTGCGCCCGAGAATGCGTTCACCCAGCGACGCGATCACCGACCCGCCCTGCACGATCGCCTTCATTTCGAGTGCGCGTTCGGTGCCGCAGTCGAGTTCGACGATGACGCAGTCCTGCGACACGTCGACCAGACGGCGCGTTAGATAGCCCGAGTTTGCGGTCTTGAGCGCGGTATCCGCCAGACCCTTGCGCGCGCCGTGCGTCGAATTGAAGTATTCGAGGACGGTCAGCCCCTCCTTGAAGTTCGAGATGATCGGCGTTTCGATGATCTCTCCGCTCGGCTTGGCCATCAGCCCGCGCATCCCGGCGAGCTGCTTGATCTGCGCCGGCGAACCGCGCGCGCCCGAGTGCGCCATCATATAGATGGCGTTGATCGGCTTTTCACGGCCGGTCTCGGGGTCCTTCTTCACGCTGCGGATTTCGTCCATCATGGCGGCCGCGACCTGGTCGCCACAGCGGCTCCATGCGTCGATCACCTTGTTGTACTTTTCCTGCTGCGTGATCAGCCCGTCCTGATACTGCTGCTCGAAATCCTTCACGAGCGCGCGCGTGTCGTCGACGGTCTGCTCCTTCGAGTCCGGGATGATCATGTCGTCCTTGCCGAACGAAATGCCTGCCTGGAACGCGTGCTTGAAGCCGAGCGACATGATCGCGTCGGCGAACAGCACCGTCTCCTTCTGCCCCGCGTGGCGATAGACGATGTCGATGACGTCGCCGATCTCCTTCTTGGTGAGCAGGCGATTGATGACGTCGAACGGCACGCGGTGGTTGTTCGGCAGGCACTCGCCGAGCAGCATTCGACCCGGCGTCGTCTCGTAACGCTTGAGGTAGGTCTTGCCGTCGGCATCGACCTGCGGAACGCGCGTCGTGATCTTCGAATGCAGCGTGACCGACTTCGAGAAAAGCGCGGCGTGGACCTCGCTCATTTCGCCGAGCAGCATGCCCTCGCCGGGCTCGCCTTCCTTCATCATCGAAAGGTAATAAAGCCCGAGCACCATGTCCTGCGACGGCACGATGATCGGCTTGCCGTTCGCGGGCGACAGGATGTTGTTGGTCGACATCATCAGGACGCGCGCTTCGAGCTGCGCCTCGAGGCTCAGCGGCACGTGGACCGCCATCTGGTCGCCGTCGAAGTCGGCATTGAATGCCGAGCAGACCAGCGGATGCAGCTGGATCGCCTTGCCTTCGATCAGAACGGGCTCGAACGCCTGGATGCCGAGGCGGTGAAGCGTCGGCGCACGGTTGAGCATGACCGGATGTTCGCGGATCACCTCGTCAAGGATGTCCCAGACTTCCTTGCGCTCCTTTTCGACCCACTTCTTGGCTTGCTTGAGCGTCATCGACAGCCCCTTGGCGTCGAGGCGCGCGTAGATGAACGGCTTGAACAGTTCGAGCGCCATCTTCTTGGGCAGCCCGCACTGGTGCAGCTTCAGCTCAGGGCCGGTCACGATGACCGAACGACCCGAATAATCGACGCGCTTGCCGAGCAGATTCTGGCGGAAGCGGCCCTGCTTGCCCTTGAGCATGTCCGAGAGCGACTTCAGCGGACGCTTGTTGGCACCCGTGATCGTGCGACCGCGGCGGCCGTTGTCGAACAGCGCGTCGACCGCTTCCTGCAGCATGCGCTTTTCGTTGCGCACGATGATGTCGGGCGCGCGCAGCTCCATCAGCCGCTTCAGGCGGTTGTTACGGTTGATCACGCGGCGATACAGATCGTTGAGATCCGACGTCGCGAAGCGGCCGCCATCGAGCGGCACCAGCGGGCGCAGCTCGGGTGGGATGACGGGGACGACTTCGAGGATCATCCATTCGGGGCGGTTCCCCGAATCGATGAAGCTCTCGACGACCTTGAGGCGCTTAATGATCTTCTTGGGCTTGAGCTCGGACTTGGTCGTCGCGAGTTCCTCGAGCAGGTCGCGGCGCTCGCCTTCGAGGTCCAACTCCTCGAGCATGCGGCGCACGGCTTCGGCACCGATTCCGGCCGAGAAAGCGTCCTCGCCATATTCGTCCTGCGCGCTCAGCAGCTCGTCTTCGGTCAGCAGCTGGAACTTCTCGAGCGGGGTCAGGCCCGGCTCGACGACGATATAGGCTTCGAAATACAGCACGCGCTCGAGCTGCTTCAGCTGCATGTCGAGCAGCAGGCCGATACGGCTCGGCAGCGACTTCAGGAACCAGATGTGCGCGACGGGCGCCGCGAGCTCGATATGGCCCATACGCTCACGCCGGACCTTCGAGACGGTGACCTCGACGCCGCACTTTTCGCAGACGATGCCCTTATATTTCATCCGCTTGTACTTGCCGCACAAGCACTCGTAATCCTTGATCGGACCGAAGATGCGCGCGCAGAACAGGCCGTCACGCTCGGGCTTGAACGTGCGATAGTTGATGGTCTCGGGCTTCTTGATCTCGCCGAACGACCACGAGCGGATACGCTCGGGGCTCGCGATGCCGATCTGAATCTGGTCGAACGTCTCGGCCTTTACGACCGGGTTCATGAAGTTGGTCATCTCGTTCATTTTATCTGCCTTCCTACCCTCTCCCTGAAGGGGAGAGGGACAGCCGCCGAAAGGCGGCAGGGTGAGGGTGCGAAACGCCGGATGAGAAGCCCTCATCCTGGCGCTTCGCGCCTGTCCATCTCCCTTCAGGGAGAGGGACGAGAAGCTACTCCGCCGCGATCGCGGGCACGTCCTCGGGATCGGGGACCGGGTCGTGCGTGTTGAGCTCGACGTTGAGTCCCAGCGAGCGCATTTCCTTGACCAGCACGTTGAAGCTTTCGGGAATGCCGGCCTCGAACGTGTCGTCGCCCTTGACGATCGCCTCATAGACCTTGGTGCGCCCGACGACGTCGTCGGACTTCACCGTAAGCATTTCCTGCAGCGTATAGGCGGCACCGTAAGCCTGCAGCGCCCAGACCTCCATTTCGCCGAACCGCTGTCCGCCGAACTGCGCCTTGCCGCCCAGCGGCTGCTGAGTGACGAGGCTGTACGGCCCGATCGAACGCGCGTGGATCTTGTCGTCGACCAGATGGTGGAGCTTGAGCATGTAGATATACCCGACCGTCACCTTGCGGTCGAACGCATCGCCCGTGCGCCCGTCGAACAGCTCGACCTGACCCGATGTGTCGAGCCCGGCGAGCGTCAGCATCTCGCTGACATCCTTTTCGCGCGCGCCGTCGAACACCGGTGTCGCCATCGGCACGCCGTTCTTGAGCAGCCCCGCCATCTCGACGATCTCGTCGTCGCTGCGGTCGTCGATCTCGGCGTGATATTTCTCGCCGTAAACGATCTTGAGCCGTTCGCGCACCGCAACCGGCGGCTTGGCGCCCTTCGCATTGGGGTTCGCAACGCGCCACGCGTCGAGCGCCGCGGTGATCTGCTGGCCTAGCCCGCGCGCCGCCCAGCCCAAGTGCGTCTCGAAGATTTGCCCGACGTTCATCCGGCTCGGCACGCCGAGCGGGTTGAGCACGATATCGACCGGCGTTCCGTCGTCGAGGAACGGCATGTCCTCCTGCGGCAGGATGCGGCTGATCACGCCCTTGTTGCCGTGACGCCCGGCCATCTTGTCGCCGGGCTGGAGCTTGCGCTTTACCGCGACGAACACCTTGACCATCTTGAGCACGCCGGGCGCGAGCTCGTCGCCGCGCTCGAGCTTTTCGACGCGGTCGGCGTATTTCGCATTGATGATGCCGACGGCCTCGTCATACTGGACCTTGACTGCTTCGAGGTCGCTCTGGCGCGTGTCGTCGGCCACCGCGAACTTCCACCATTCGAAGCGCTCGACGGTGTCAAGCAGCGCGCTGTCGATGACTACGCCCTTCTTCACGCCCTTGGGCGCTGCGGTCACGGTCTGGTCGAGCAGCATCTCGCGCAACCGGCTCCACGACGCGCGGTTCAGGATCGTGCGTTCGTCGTCGCGATCCTTGGCGAGGCGCTCCTTTTCCTCGGCCTGGATCGCGCGCGTACGGTCGTCGATGTCGATGCCGTGGCGGTTGAACACGCGTACCTCGACGACGGTTCCGGTAACCCCCGGGGGCAGCCGAAGCGAGGTGTCGCGCACGTCCGACGCCTTTTCACCGAAGATCGCGCGGAGCAGTTTTTCCTCCGGCGTCATCGGAGATTCGCCCTTGGGCGTGATCTTGCCCGCAAGAATGTCGCCCGGTTCGACCTCGGCGCCGATATAGACGATTCCCGCTTCGTCGAGGTTGCGCAGCGCTTCCTCACCGACATTGGGAATGTCGCGCGTGATATCTTCCGGCCCGAGCTTGGTGTCGCGCGCCATGACCTCGAATTCCTCGATGTGGATCGAGGTGAAGACATCGTCCTTGACGATGCGCTCGGAGATCAGGATCGAATCCTCGTAGTTATAGCCATTCCACGGCATGAATGCGACGAGGCTGTTGCGCCCCAGCGCAAGCTCGCCGAATTCGGTCGACGGGCCGTCGGCGATGATCTGCCCCTTTTCGACCGTATCGCCGACACGCACCAGCGGACGCTGGTTGATACAGGTGTTCTGGTTCGAACGCTGAAACTTCATCAGCGTATAGATGTCGACGCCCGAATGGCCGCTGTCGACCTCACCCGTCGCGCGGACGACGATACGTGCCGCGTCGACCTGGTCGACGATGCCGGTGCGCCGGGCACCGATCGCCGCGCCCGAATCGCGTGCCACCGTTTCTTCCATGCCGGTGCCGACGAACGGCGCCTCGGCCTGGACGAGCGGCACCGCCTGGCGCTGCATGTTCGACCCCATCAGCGCGCGGTTGGCGTCGTCGTTTTCGAGGAACGGGATCAGCGATGCGGCGACCGACACCAGCTGCTTGGGGCTGACGTCCATCAGCGTGATGCTGGTCGGCACCGCCATCAGGAATTCGCCCGCCTGACGCGACGAGACGAGTTCCTCGACGAACCCCTTGTCGGCGTTCAGCTCGGCGTTGGCCTGAGCGATCGTGTGCTTGGCCTCTTCCATCGCCGACAGATAGACGACGTCGTCGGTGACCTTGTGGTCGACGACCTTGCGGTACGGCGTCTCGATGAAGCCGTATTTGTTGACGCGGCTGAAGCTCGCCAGCGAGTTGATCAGCCCGATGTTCGGACCTTCGGGCGTTTCGATCGGGCAGATGCGGCCATAATGCGTCGGGTGAACGTCGCGGACTTCGAAGCCCGCACGCTCACGCGTCAAGCCGCCCGGCCCGAGCGCCGACACGCGCCGCTTGTGCGTCACTTCGGACAGCGGGTTGGTCTGGTCCATGAATTGCGACAGCTGCGACGAGCCGAAAAACTCGCGCACTGCGGCGACCGCGGGCTTGGCGTTGATCAGGTCGTTGGGCATCACCGTCGACACGTCGACCGACGACATCCGCTCCTTGACCGCGCGCTCCATGCGTAGCAACCCGACGCGGTACTGGTTCTCGAGCAATTCGCCGACCGAGCGGACACGGCGGTTGCCGAGGTTGTCGATGTCGTCGATCTCGCCCTTGCCGTCCTTCAGCCCCACGAGCGTCTTCACGACCGCAAGGATATCTTCGGTACGCAGCGTCGTGTGGTCGTCGGGCGCGTCGAGGTCGAGGCGCATGTTGAGCTTGACGCGACCGACCGCCGACAGGTCGTAGCGATCGGCGTCGAAGAACAGCCCGGCGAACAGCGATTCCGCCGTCTCGCGCGTCGGCGGCTCGCCGGGGCGCATGACGCGATAGATGTCGCTGAGCGCGTGGTCGCGGTCCTCGGCCTTGTCGGCGCGCAGCGTGTTGCGCATCCATGGCCCGGTATTGATGTGATCGATGTCGAGCAGTTCGAGCCGATCGAGCCCGGCCTTGTCGATCTTCTCGAGATTTTCGGCCGATACCTCATCGCCCGCCTCGATATAGATTTCGCCGGTCGCCTCGTTGATCAGGTCGAGTGCCGAATAGCGCCCGAAGATTTCCTCGGTCGGGATCAGCAGGCTGGCGAGGCCATCCTTGGCAGCCTTCGTCGCAGCACGCGGGCTGACCTTTTGCCCGGCAGCGAACACGACTTCGCCGGTCTTGCCGTCGATGACGTCATAGGCCGGCTTCTGACCGCGCCAATTCTCGGCAACGAACGGCACTTCCCAGCCGCCCTGGCCACGCACCCAGGTGACAGTGTTGTAGAATTCGCTGAGAATCTGTTCGGCGGTCAGCCCGAGCGCGAACAGCAGCGCGGTGACCGGCAGCTTGCGCTTGCGGTCGATGCGGACGTTGACGATGTCCTTGGCGTCGAATTCGAAATCGAGCCACGACCCGCGATACGGGATGACGCGCGCGGCGAACAGGAATTTGCCCGAGGCATGCGTCTTGCCACGGTCATGGTCGAACAGCACGCCCGGCGAGCGGTGCATCTGCGACACGATGACGCGCTCGGTCCCGTTGATGACGAAAGTGCCGTTGTGCGTCATCAACGGCATGTCGCCCATGTAGACGTCCTGCTCCTTGATATCGAGCACCGACCGCGTCTCGGTCTCGGCGTCGACTTCGAAGACGATCAGACGCAATGTCACCTTCATCGGCGCGGCATAGGTGATCCCGCGCTGGCGGCATTCCTCGGTATCGAACTTGGGATCCTCGAGCTCGTAATGAACGAAGTCGAGCTCGGCGGTGCCTGCAAAGTCGCGGATCGGGAACACCGACCGCAGCGTCTTCTCGAGTCCCGAAACATAGCCGGTGGCCGGGTTCGAGCGAAGGAACTGCTCGTACGATTCGCGCTGGACCTGAATCAGGTTGGGCATCTCGGTGACTTCGTGGATGTTCCCGAAGACCTTGCGGATGCGCTGCTTCTTTGCGGTCGGCGCGAGTTGCGTTGCCATGTGTCGATTTCGCCTTCGTGTTCGAGTCCGAAGCGCACATGCGACGCGAACGACCCCGCTAAAGGGTGCAAGTCCGGTATCGCATGGAACCCGACGATCATCCGTGCGGTGCACTGCGCGACGGCACACCATGTCTCGATCGGTTCGGGGAGACGCGCATGTAGGAGCCGGGATCGTTGGTGTCAAATGGAGGCGAATCATTCGTCGGGCGTTCCAAGGGCGCAAAAGGCGGGAGGCTCGCCCGTTATGACGATCGCCTTGACCGCCGCGTCGTCCTAAGCCTGCGCGACGGCAGAGGACAGCGCGCGCGACAGGGCCGGTGTCAGAATGTCGCGCCGCACGGCGTCACGATCGGCGTGATGCCCGACGGGTCCCCGCGCATCAAGGCGGGAAAGGCATGGCTCGCGCACGATTTCACGGGCATCGCGCGGCGCAGCCCGACCGACGATTGGAAAGCAATAACAGTGGTTTCGCCGAGTTCCGTGCAAACCTTAACCCCCCTTTGACATTCCTCGTCTACTTCGGGGCAATGGATTTGTCGGCGTTCTCGCTCAACCTTGCTCTGCTTGCCGCGGGCATTGTGACCGGTCTCGAGACCCGGCGGCGCTATGAAAAGACGCGACGCAGCAGGTTGGGATCAGGAAGTCGCGTCGCTGACGAAACTGCGCCTGTCGAGGGTGAAGGCGAGGGAAAAAAGCTGCCGCTGCTGCTCGATGAATTGCGCGATGCGCAGCGAAACGACACGCTCTACCTGGCTTTTCAGCCAAAGCTGCGCGCGCGCACCGGCGCGATCGACTCGGTCGAAGCCTTGCTCCGCTGGCCGCACGCGCTGGGCGACATCGCGCCCGACCAGTTCATTCCGCTGTCAGAGGCGCATGACGAAATCGCGGCGCTGACCCGCTGGGTCGTCCGCCGTGCCGTTCGCGATCAGGCGGCACTGGCAGCCGCCGGGTTCGACCTGACCGTGTACATTAATTTGTCCGGACGTTTGCTGCCTGACGCCAGCTTTGCAGGGTGGCTGGTCGACACGATCGGTGAGCGCGGCAAGATTGGCCTCGAAGTGACCGAGACCGCGATGATTCCCGATCCCGAAGGTGCGCTCGCCAATCTCAAGCGTTTCGCCGATGTCGGCATCCGCGTCGCGATCGACGATTATGGTGCAGGGTTTTCGTCGCTTGCCTATCTGAAGCGCGTACCCGCGCAGGAGCTGAAGCTCGACAAGATGTTCATATCCGGGCTTGCGAGCAGCCACCGTGATCCGTTGCTTGTCCGCTCGACGATCGACCTCGCGCACGCGCTCGAAATGGAAGTGACCGCCGAAGGAGTCGAATCGGCGGCCGAGCTGGCCTTGCTGCGCATGATGGGGTGCGACCTGATGCAGGGGTTCTTGATCTCGCATCCGTTGCCGCTGGACGCGTTGATCGCCTTTTTGGGCGAATATCGGACGAGTGCGGCGACACCCGAAGACGCGACAGCCTTTTTCTCCGGCTTCGGCTACGGCGGATCATAGCGCGCATTCAAAACTTACCCGCCGTTTACCGCAAATCCTGATGAGTCGCTAAACCCCTGAACGGCAAACACGAACCACGGCGCAACGAATCGCCGAAGGGGACGTGTAATGGCACGAGTAAATTCGAAATTTCGTCTGGCGCTGTTGGCAACTGCCGCGCTGAGTTGCTCGTGGCCGGCTGCGGTGCTCGCAGGCCCCGCTCAACCGCCTGCAACGAGCGTCGCGATACTCGCACCCAGCGCGACTCCAATCGTCGTCGCGCGTCCCGTGCGCCCACGCTGGGGTGACATCAATCCGTTCTGGGGAGACATCAACCCGTTCGGCGGCTCGGCCATTCCTACGGCCGGAACCACCGCGCCACGCTGGGGCGACATCAATCCCTTCTGGGGCGATATCAACCCGTTCTGGGGGGACATCAACCCGTTCTGGGGCGACATCAATCCCTTCGCCGGCAGTACCAAGGCGTTCTGGGGCGATATCAATCCCTTTAATGGCGCGACCACGCCGTCGGGCAGCGCCGGCCTGACGCCATTGTGGGGTGACATCAATCCGTTCTGGCAGGCAACGGGCACGCAATGGGCCTCGCTCAGGACGGGCTGGAGCGCGCTGGGTGCCACGTCGGCAGCGACGGACAAGGCGGCGGTCGCGGCCCAGATGCGACAGATGGTCGCCGCGTCGGAAAATTTCTGGGGCGCGGCGGTCCAGAGCCAGACGGGCAAGTCGTTCCAGGCGGGCTTTGCCCAGCCGCTGCTCGCCAAATACGGCATCGACCTGGCCAAGCCCGACACGCTGACCGCGCTCGACGATCGCACGCGACAGGGCTTTTTCTTCGAATGGTATGACGGGCTGATGAGCTTCAGCGGCCGCGACCGTGTCGATCACTGGATGGCGACCGTCAACTGGAACCCCTCGCTGACGGTCCAGCAGGGCGCGGGTCGGCGCAGTGTTGTCGGACTCCTCGACTTTTCGGTCGCGGGCGATGCCGACGTGCTCAACAACATCACCAAGACCGCAGGCATCTCGACCTACACCACCGGCCACGGCGCGGCGGTTGCGAGCCTGATCGTCTCGGCGCACGACGGACGCGGCGTCATGGGCATCGCCCCGATGGCATCGATCGTCGCCTACAACCCGTTCGACAGCAGCGGGACGGCGGGGTGGAGCGACATCGCCAATGGCCTCGTGAACCTCAACACGAACAAGGCGAGCATCGTCAACATGTCGCTGGGCGTACCCGGGATGACGCTCGACCAGGGCTGGAGCGGCGTGTTTTCCGATGCCCGCTTGGCGAATGCGCTCAAGAGCACCGTCTATGTTGCCGCAGCGGGCAATGATGGCATAAGCCAGACGCAGAACGTGGTATGGAACTACGCCGCCAACCCGGCGCTGATCGTCGTCGGGTCGGTCGATGCGGCGGAAACTATCTCGAGCTTTTCGAACCGCCCGGGCAGCGCGTGCCTGACCGACGGCGGCGTGTGCAAGGCGGGCGGGGCACTGATGAACCGCTTCATCGTTGCGCCGGGCGAACTCCTGCTCGTCTCCGACGATCGCGGCGGGGTCATGCGCGCATCGGGAACGTCGTTTGCGGCACCGCTCGTTTCAGGCGCGATCGCCTTGCTGCACAATCGCTGGCCCTGGCTTGCGGCCAAGCCGACCGAGACCGCGTCGATCATCCTCGGCTCCGCGCGCGACCTGGGCGCGCCTGGAGTCGACCCGGTCTACGGTGTCGGCCTGCTCGACGTCACCGCGTCGCAGTCACCGCTGAGCTTCGACAAGCTCGATTGGTATTCGATGGACGGAAAGGGGAAGCTCAAGACGCTGTCGGCGGGCGACGTCCGCCGCCCCAACGACCTCGCCAAGTGGCAGACAGAGGGGAAGTTCTTTTACGCGTACGAAACGATCGGCAGCACGTTCCGTGACTTCGCCATCCCCCTGTCGACCAAGCTCGTCGGGCTGACCACGGCGACCTACGACGGGTCGCAGCAGATGTTCCAATCCTATCTCACCGGTCGCCTGACCGACTGGATCAAGGCTTCGTCGTCGAATAGCGACAGTGGCGGTAAGGGCGGTAAGTTCGCCAGCCGGAACGCATTCAGCAGCTTTACGACCGCAAGCGCACCCGTGAAGCTCGGCGGCTATGATGTCAGCATGTCGCTCGCACCGCGCACGCCGACGCCGGGGTTCCGTCAGAGCGTCAGCGTTCCGTACCAGTCGTCGCTGCTCGTGTCGGCCCCCGACAATCATTTTGCCGCGCGAATCGGCTATGGCGACGGCGCGGTCGCGCTCGGCGGGCAGGGCGGGTTCGGCCTCGTGTCGGACTATGATGCCAGTTTCGGCGGTGCCAACCCCTTGCTCGGAATGGCCTCGGGCAGCGGCTATGCCAATGTCGAGGTCGAGGTTGCGCCGCGGCTGCGCGTGTCCGCCGGGGTGACCGAGCGTCACCTCGTGCGCGACGTCCAGGCCGCCTCGCAGGCCGATCGTCCCGCGCTCGACCGCGTCGGCGATTACCAGGCGGGCGCGCAGCATTTCAGCCTCGCCTACGACTTCAGCGACGCGGTAACGGTACGCGCGGGCTATACGCGGCTGCGTGAAACGTCGGCGCTGCTCGGCATTCAGTCGCTCGACCCCGATGATTTCGCGGGCGGCTCGACGACGCAGGGCGCATCGCTGGGCGCCGAGATTCGTCCGGGTGCCGGGTTCGTGCTGTCGGGAAGCGCGACCGTCGGACGGACGACCACCGGGGGCACATCGCAGTTCCGGACTGGTAGCGGGCTGATCGGGACAGCCTTCGAAGGGGCGATCACCAAGCAGCATGTGTTCGACACGAACGACCGGCTGCGCGTGTCGCTGGCACAGCCGCTGTATCTCGAGCGCGGGACGCTCGACTTCACGAGCGTGGTCGTGGTCGATCGCCAGACCGGCGAGCTCGGGCAGGTCACGCAGAGCTTCGACATCACGCGCCCGCGCCGCCAGCTCGTCGGCGAGCTGCTCTACGCGCGTACGCTGCTCAACGGTGCAGGTGAGTTCGACCTGTTCGGGCGCGTGCAGAAGCATAATGATGCAGTCGCCTCGGGCGTGTCGTCGGTGATGGCGGGGGGGCGCGTCCGCGTGGGGTTCTAACCGGCCCGGTGCGGGCGTTAGCACGACCTTAGCGAATTGCCCGTAGCGCATCGGCAACGGTGGAGATTCGCGATGCGTGCTGGCGTCCCCCTCATCATGACGCTGCTCTGCGCGTTGCCTGCTCCCGCTTTCGCCGCGCCGGTGACGCAAGCGTTCGATGCGCGAATCGCGGCCGCCAAGGCGGCGATGATGACGACACCTGGGGAAGCGTTTCATCAAGCGACGCTCGCCGAACAGGCCGCGGCGTCGCTGCCCGCAGGGCACGATGTCGACGTCGCGCGTGCTTCTGCCGGATGGCTGAAGGGCGAAGCGCTCGTAAGGCTCAAGCGTCCTGAAGAAGCCGCATCGCTGACCAACGCCTCGCTCGTGCTTGCCGAACGCGCAGCGCCGGGGACCAAGCTCGTCGCCGACCTCTACCGCGCACGCGGCAACCTCCAGGCGTCGCTCGGGCACGTCGAGCTTGCCTTCCGCGACTTTCAGCATGCCCACGAAATCTATCGCCAGAGCAACGAGCCGCGGGGGCAGGCGATGGCGTTGCAGAACATCGGAACATTGTATTCGAACGCAGGCGACGACGAACGCGTGCTTTATTATTACGCGCAATCGGCCGAGGCCTATAGCGGCGATCCGATGCTGACGTTGTCGGCGTACAACAACCGCGCGGGTGCGCTGAAAAAACTCGGACGCCTCGACCAAGCGCTCGCGCAATATCGTGCGGCGCTTGGGCTCGCTCGCAAACTCGGAAGCATCCCTTTGCAGGTTCGCGTCCTGACCAACCTAGCCGATGCGCAGGTCCTTGCCGGACAGTCGAGCGCGGCCGAGGAAACGATCGCGCGCGCCCTTGCCATCGCCGAAGGACCGGCGGCCGAAGCGCGGCCGTTTCTGTACGGCGTCCGCGCGAAGGTGGCGTTTCTGCGTGGCGATATGCCTGCGGCTGCCGGAATGATCGATCGCACCTTTGCTGGCGCAGATCTGACTAAAACGCCCGCCGACTTCCGCGACTTCCACGAAACCGCGTATCGCATCTACCTGAAGCTCGGCGACGAGGCGCGCGCGCTTGCGCACCTCGAGGCATTCAAGAGGCTCGACGACCAGACGCGCGCGCTGACGACGTCGACCAGCGCTGCGCTCGCCGCCGCGAACTTCGACTTCGCCAACCAGAATTTGCGGATCGCAAAGCTGAAAGCGGGCGAGATCGCGCGCGATGCGATGATAGCCAAGGGACGGGCGCGGTTGGGCGCGATCATCCTGATGAGCGCGCTTGCGGTGGCGGCCGTTGCCTTCGTGCTGCTGGCGATCGGGCTTTATCAATCGCGCCGTCATCGCAAGCAGGTCGAGGCGGCGAACGTGCGCCTCAGCACTGCGAACACGGCGCTCGAAACAGCACTGACGGCAAAAACGCAATTCCTGGCCACGACCAGCCATGAAATTCGCACCCCGCTCAACGGCATCCTCGGCATGACCGAGGTCATTCTGAGCGACCGCGCGCTCGATGCCGCGCTGCGCGACCGGCTCGAGGTGATCCATGGCGCAGGCAAGACGATGCGGGCGCTGGTCGACGATATCCTCGACGTTGCCAAGATGGAGCATGGTGAGATGACGCTGGCGCCCAGCAATGTCGCGCTGCCCGCGATGCTCACCGAGATCGGGCAGCTGTGGGAGAGTCAGGCGCGTGCCAAGGGCGTGGCCGTCATCCTCGACCTCGACGAGTGTCCGCCGCTCGTGTTCGAAGACGAAGCGCGACTGCGACAGACCATCTTCAATCTTATGTCGAATGCCATCAAATTTACCGACGCGGGCTCGGTTCGGCTGTCCGTCCGCCAAGTCGACGCGCCCGAACCGCGATGGACGCTGACGATCAGCGATACCGGCGTCGGCATCCCTGCCGACAAGCTCGAACAGATTTTCGAATCGTTCAGTCAGGTCGACGGCGCGACGACACGGCGGTTCGGCGGCACCGGGCTGGGCCTGGCGATCGTCCGCAACCTTGCGCGCGCGATGGGCGGCGATGTGACGGTCACCAGTCAATTGGACGCGGGGTCGGCGTTCGAGCTGACCCTTCCGCTGCGCGAAGGCACTGCCGTGCCCTCGACCGACGATGTCGAGCCCAGCGCGCACCGTGAGACGCTTGCCCAAGCTGCCGTGCTTGTCGTCGAGCGCAACCCGCTTACATGCGGCATTCTGACCGCAATCCTCGGCTCGCGCGTTGGATCGATCGATTTCGCCGCGAGTGTCGAAGAGGCCGAGGGTTGGCATATGGGTGTTGATCACCTCGTCATCGACATGACCCCGCTGGGTGAGGAGGCTGCCTTGCCCGCGATCCGCTCGCTTCGCGCTGCCATGCCTCATGCGAGCCTGACGCTGCTTGCTGCCGAATTGTCGGCGGATGAACAGCGTGGGTTGCTTCTTGCCGGCGTCGAGCGCGTGCTGACCAAACCGGTTGCGCCCCAGATGTTGCTTGAAACGCTCGAACAAGCGCATCTCATGCAACGAAATTTACACTTTGCCGAGCTAGCGCGGAGTGACGCAGCGTGACCGCGAGCGGTGAGGAGGATCGTATGCAAATTCTATTTGTCGAAGACGATCCCATGAACCGGCGCGTGGTGCGCGACATGCTCGCGGTCGCGGGGGCGGAGATGAGCGAGGCCGAAAGCGCCGAAGTCGGGCTCGACATGATCGGCGAGCATGACTTCAAGATCGTCCTGATGGACTTACGCATGCCGGGAATGGACGGGCTCGAGGCGATCCGCCGGATCCGCCAGCGCAGCGACATCAAGGCGCGGCTGCCGGTCATCGTCGTGACGGCCGACACCGCAATCGACTTGAAGGAAAGCTGCATGAAGGAAGGCGCGGACGACGTCATCCTGAAACCTGTCGCCATGAAATTGCTGTTCGATGCGATCGGCCGCATCCTCGCCAAGGACGCGTCGCTCGCGATCGAATAAGCAGAAAAACGGCCTATCCGCTTCGCTTGAACGGCGTCATCGTTTCCAAAAAGGCCTGCTCGCCCTCGACCGCACGCCGCTCGCGCACCAGGAAATCGGCGATCGCCGAGCGGAACCCGGGGTCGGGGATGTAATGCGCCGACCAGGTCGGAACGGGGACATAGCCGCGCACGAGCTTGTGTTCGCCCTGCGCGCCCGCTTCGACGCGCTGCAGCCCGCGCGCGATCGCTGCGTCGATCGCCTGGTAATAGCAGAGTTCGAAATGGAGGAAGGGCACGTCCTCGCGGCATCCCCAATAGCGCCCATAGAGCGTATCGGCGCCGATCAGGTTGAGCGCGCCTGCAATCGGCTTGCCGTCCCGCAGCGCGAGCATCAGCAGCACCCGATCGGCCATGCGTTCGGCGAGCAGCGAGAAAAAGCGGCGCGTCAAATAGGGTTGCCCCCATTTGCGCGATCCGGTGTCCTGATAGAAATACCAGAAGGCGTCCCAGTGCGCCTCGGTCAGATCGCCGCCGGTCAGATGGACGATGTCGAGCCCCTCGACGGCCGCCGCGCGTTCCTTGCGGATCGCCTTGCGCTTACGTGACGCGAGCGCGGCAAGGAAATCCTCGAAACAGCTATAGCCGTCATTCGCCCAATGAAACTGCGTCCCCTCGCGGATCAGCCAGCCTGCATCGCGGAATACGTCGAGCTGGTCGTCGGCTACGAAGGTCGCATGCGCGCTCGACAGCCCGTGCCGCTCGACCAGCGCCTCGGCCCCCGCGATCAGCGCGCGCTGCCCGTCGCGCGTCGCGCTGAGCAGGCGCGGTCCCGGCACGGGTGAGAAGGGCGAAGCGATCAGCAGCTTGGGGTAATAACGCCCGCCCGCGCGCCCGAATGCATCGGCCCAGCTATGATCGAAGACATATTCGCCCTGGCTGTGCGACTTGGCATAGGCGGGTGCTACTCCCGCAAGCTTTCCATCCGGGCCGTCGAGCGCGATCGGCAACGGCTGCCAACCGGTGCGCGACACTGCGCTGCCCGAATCCTCGAGCGCCGACAGAAAGGCATGGCTGACAAAGGGGTTGGCATCGCCCGCGCACGCGTCCCATGCCGCCGAGTCGAACGATGCGACGCCGCTGCCCACGCGCAGGACGACGCCCCGATCGTCGCCCGCGTCAGCTTCGCTCATAAATCGACTCGTCGGCATGCGCGAGCGCGACCGCCTCGCTCGCTGCGTCGCGCACCGTCCAGGTCAGAACTGGCAGCCCGCGCGCACGACATCTGGCGGTAAACGGCGTCGGCAAATCACGGACGTCGTGCGCGATGAAGTCTGGCCGCGCGCGCCACACCGATGCCAGACGCTCGGCATCGTGCTTCGGTCCCGAGCGGCTGTATTCGGACATGACGAGCCCGCGCACCGTGCGCGCGCTGTGTTCGCGAAACCATGCGGCGATGCGCGGATCGAACGACATGACCGCCGCCTCGCCGCGATACCCTTCGAGCGCGCGGCGCACCGACAGGCAGAGCGCAACGCTGCGCTGCTGCGGGCGCTTGACCTCGATCAGCACAGGCACGCGTCCCGCGATGATCGTCAGGATTTCGTCGAGGCGCGGGATCGTCTCGTCGGTCCCGGCAAGCACGATGCGGTCGAGGTCGCGCGCCGCCCGCGTATCGAGGCGACCGGTCTCGCGCGTCAGCCGGTCGAGCTCGTCGTCATGGAACACGAACGCTTCGCCGCCGCTCGCGCCCTGCACGTCGAGTTCGATGCCGTGCCCCGCCGCAATCGCCGCTCGGAAGGCCGCGCGGCTGTTCTCGACGCGCAACGGGCCGTGCAGCCCGCGGTGCGCATAGGGCTGGCGGCACAGGAACGCGACACGCTCCGGCGGCGGCGCGGGTGCGATCAACCCCTCAAGCGGGGCGGACAGCGACGATCGCATCGATTTCGACCATGGCACCCAGTGGCAGCACCGTTACGCCGACGGCGCTGCGCGCATGACGACCGGCCTCGCCGAACAGCGCGACCATCAGCGAGGACGCACCGTCGGCGACCTTGGGCTGGTCGGTGAAGCGCGGATCGCTCGCGACGAACACGCCGAGGCGGACGATGCGTTCGACGCGGTCGAGATCGCCCAAGGCGGCCTTCAGCTGCGCGACGATCATCAGGCCGCACGCCTCGGCGGCGGCACGTCCGGCCGCGACGTCGGTATCGTCGCCCAGCCGCCCGCGCATCACTTCGCCGTCCTTGAACGGCAGTTGCCCGGACAGATAGGCAAAGCCGCCCTGCACGACGACGGGGACATAGTCGGCGACGGGTGCCGCAGGCCGGGGCAGCTTCAGGCCGCGTTCGGCCAAGAGGTCTTCGATGCGGCTCATGCCGGTTGCTCAAGCGGCATGGCGGGCGCGGGGTCAAGGGGTTCACCGGCAAATCGCGCCTCGATCCAGTCGACCGCCTCGGCCCAATGATCGATCCGCGCGTGTGCGGCGCGTGCTGCCGGAGTGAGCGCCGCGACGATCGGCTCGGCGATCATGTGCAGGCGGAATACGTCGGGTGCCGCGGCCGCCACCGAGCTATGGTGGTGCGCGAGGTCGTCGACGAACACCGTCACCGTGGGCTGGAATTCGGCAACGAGCCGCGCAACGGGGTCGCCCTTGCCGCCCTGATTGGTGACGACGCGGTGGGTGATGCCATGGTCGCGCAATTGCACGGCGCGCGCCTCGTTGAAATCATGGCCAAGGTTGGTCAGCACGACGATATCGGCATGTGCGCCGAGCCGGTCGAGCGCCGCGTCCGCCCCGGGAACGAGTGTCTGACGGTGCATCTCGGTCGTGAAAAAGCCGTCGAGCAACGGCCAGACCTCCTGCCGCTCGAGCGCCTTGCCGTCGCTGCGGCGCTTCAGCGCGCCCGAGAAATCGGCGGTGACGAGATCGAAATCGACGTCGTGCACCTCTTCGACCCACGCGCGGAAATGGCTGACCATGTGGAGCAGCACCTCGTCGCAGTCGGTGATGAGGAGCGGACGCTTCACGGAGCGAGCCTTTTTCGCGCGGCGACCAGCTCGATGGGCAGGATGCCGAGGTGCGCCGCGCACGCGAACAGGTCGGGCTCGTGTCCTTCCAGATAGGCGAGCGTCGCGTCGAGCACCGCAGGATCGCCCGCGCGTGCGCGCAGGTCGGCGGGTGCGATGCCGGTCAAAGCGACAAAGCGTTCGGCGCGCCGATCGTCGCCGAGCACCCACGCCAGCGCCTGCAGGGCCCAGGCTTCGGCGGGGTCGCCATGTTCGTCACGCTCGCGTATCGGCATCAGCGGTTCCGTAAAGGGGTTCGAACGCGCGTGGCAAGGAAAGTGCTGATTGTCGAGGACAACGAGCTCAATCTGAAATTGTTCTGCGACCTGCTCGGTGCGCACGGGCACGAGGTCGAGGGTGTTCGCGACGGTCGGCTCGCGCTCGATGCCGCGCGCGCGATGGTTCCCGACCTCATTGTCATGGACATCCAGATGCCGCACGTCACGGGCATCGAGCTGATCGAGGCGATCCGCGCCGACGAAGCGCTCGCCGCGACGCCGGTGATGGCGGTGACCGCCTATGCAGGCAAAGCCGACGAGGACCGCATCCGCGCGGCCGGGGCCGACGCCTATGTGTCGAAGCCGATTTCGCTGATGCGCTTTCTCGAGGTGGTCGAGGGTTTGGCGCGGTAGACTGACTCGCCGCGTCAAAGGCGCGTCGTCGGTCGGCCAAAGGCCGCCGCCCGTGCCGACTTGTGCGCCCCGCGCACCGGCGCGGGGTTAGCCGCGCCTCAAGCCGTCACTTGATCTTGGCTTCCTTGAACTCGACGTGCTTGCGCGCGACCGGGTCGTACTTGCGGAACGACAGCTTTTCGGTCTTGGTGCGCGGGTTCTTTTTCGTCGTGTAGTAAAAGCCGGTGTCGGCCGAGCTGACGAGCTTGATCTTGACGGTTGTCGGCTTGGCCATGACCGTGATGCCTTTATGCGATTCGAGGTTGTTTGCGAAGGCGGGCCTCTGACCGGAGACAGTGGCAAAGTCAAGGACGCGGCGCTATATGCACGTCCATGACGACGCTGACCAAGCCCGGCACGCGCCCCGCCGCGCTCACCCTGACCGACACCGCGGAGGCGCGCATCGCCGACCTGATGGGTCGCGCGCCCAGGGATGCGATCGGGGTGAAGCTGTCGACGCCGCGGCGCGGCTGTTCGGGGCTCGCCTATTCGGTCGATTATGTGACCGCAGCCAACCCGATGGACGAACGCATCGATACGCCCGGCGGGACTTTGTTCGTCGACGGTGGATCGATCCTGTATCTGATCGGCAGCCGCATGGATTGGGTCGAGGACGATTTCACCGCCGGTTTCGTGTTCGCCAACCCCAATGCCAAGGGCGCGTGCGGATGCGGTGAGAGCTTTACCGTCTAGCGCTGAGCGATCACGCCTACCGCGCGTCCCGATGCCGCGAATGCGGCAAGGATCGTACGCACATCGTCGCCTGAATGGTCGGCGCACAGCGAACAGCGCAACAGGAACAGCCCCGCCGGAGTCGCGGGCGGACGCGCCAGATTGACGTAGACGCCGCTCTCGAGCAGCGCCTGCCATAGCGCGACCGCCTGCGCCTGATCGGTCAGGATGATCGCGATGATCGCCGATTGCGGGGTTTCGGTACCGAGCCGGTAACCGAGCGCCTTGAGCCCGCCGTGCAGTTCGCGCGAGTTTTCCCACAGATGCGCACGCTTGTTGCCCGCATGCATCAGCTTGCGGATCGAGGTGGCCGCCGTCGCGACAACGCTGGGCGGAAGCGAAGCCGTGAAGATATAGGGACGCGCGACGAGGCGGAGCACTTCGAACTTGGGATGGTTCGACACGACGAAGCCACCGACGGTGCCGACCGACTTGCTGAACGTGCCCACGACGAAATCGATGTCGTCGGCGACGCCCATTTCCTCGAAGACGCCGCGGCCGTGCTCGCCGAAAAAGCCCATGCCGTGCGCCTCGTCGCACATGATCATCGCGCCGTGCCGCTTGGCGACGGCGACCATCTCGGGCAGCGGGGCGACGTCGCCCATCATCGAATAGACGCCCTCGAGGATCACGAGCTTCCCCGCCTCGGGCGGTAGGCGGCCGAGCCGCTTGTCGAGGTCCTCGACCGAATTGTGGCGGAAGCGGACGACCTCGGCATTGCCCATCGCGCAACCGTCGTAGATCGACGCATGGCTGTCGGCATCGAGAATGATGTAATCACCCTTGCCCGCGATCGAGGACACGAAGCCCAGATTGGCTTGATACCCAGTCGAAAACACCATCGCGAAGCGCGTGCCGTAGAATTCCTTGAGCGCGTCCTCGACCTCGCGGTGCCCCTGATAGGTGCCGTTGAGCACGCGGCTGCCCGTCGTGCCGCTGCCGAACGTATCGAGCGCATCCTTGCCCGCCTGGATGACGTCGGGATCGAACGTCATGCCCATGTAATTATAGGTGCCGAGCAGGATCGTCTCCTTGCCCTTGATGATCGCGCGCGTCGGTGACAGCACGCGTTCCATGACGATCGAAAACGGATCGCGCACGCCGGTATCGAGCAAGGTCTGACGCTCGGCGATCAACGCGTCGAACTTGTCGAACAAATCCTTGCCGCGTGCGATCGGCGCCGGCGCATTCGCCGGATCGTCGGCGGTCATCACGGCGTCGCTCATGCGCGCAACTTTTCGACGGCGTCGAGCAGCTGGCCGACGGTTTCGATATCGGCCTGCATGTTCATCGTGATGACGATATCATATTCATCCTCGATCGCGGCGACGAAATCCATGATGGTCAGCGAATCCCATTCGAGGTCGCCGACGAATGTCGTCGCCTCGGTCAGCGTGATGCCTTTTTTGTCGAAGGGCTCGATCTGCGCGACGATGGTCTGAAACAAGTCGGATCGGTCGGTCATCGCTGGTCCTTAGGGCGTCGTTCGGCTCCATGCCAAGGATTTGCGGCGAGAGATTGGCAAAAGCGGCGGTATGTGACACGCACAACCCCCATGGACGACACGCCGCGCAGATTCGCTCCCGACGCGCTCCCAACGCTCAGCTCGCTGCAGACGATGCAGGTGCAACTGTCGTCGATGGCCGATCAGAAGGCGAGCATCCTGATGGCGGCAAGCTTCGTCGTGTTCACGATCACGATCGACGCCTCGCACGACAAGTTGCTTTCGCTTCAATCGCTCGTGCTCGGCAGCTTCACCTTTGCAACCGCTGTCCTGACCGTCCTCGCGATCATCCCGCGCACCACGATGCCCAAGAACCAGCCGATCAACCTGATGTTCTTCGGGTCGTACACCCAGCTGGCAAAGGACGATTATGTCGAACGCGTCGTCGGCGCAGTCGCCGACGAGGATGCGATGCTGCGAATCATCGCGGCCGATATCTACAGCAACGGCCAGGTGTTGGCAGGCAAGAAATATCGCTATCTGGGCTGGGCCTACCGCGTCTTCCTGTGCGGCCTCGTCATCTCGGGCGTCGTGTTCCTGCTGCCGTATCTCGCGCGCTGACCGCCGTCAGATGAGCCCCGCCGCGCGGTAACGCTGGGCAGATGCCGCGAGCCCCTGGAGCGTGTCGGTGCGCGCCTGCCACAGCGTCGCGGGCGGGTGACGCGCCGGATCGCACGCCCAGTCGGGGTGGCAGAAATAGGCGATCCGGTCGGTGGTCAGTTGCGCCCGCGGGCCGCGCACGAACGCATCGATCCGCGCGCTCGCCGACAGCAACGCACGCGGCACGGGGATTGGCCGGATGCGCCGCCCGACCGCGCTCCCCAGCGCGCGCGCAAAATCGGCATGCTGCCACCCCCCCGCTCGTCCGTCGTCGGGCTCATAGGTCGCGCCCTGACCGTCGGGCCGCTCCGCCAGCGTCACGAGCAGCTCGGCCAGATCCTCGGCGGCGATCACCGACGCGCGCCCCGCGCCGGGCGGCAAGAGAACGAAGCCGCGCGCGGCCATGCGGAACAGGTCGAGTATCTCGGCTCCCCCCTCGCCATAGATGATTGCGGGACGCACCATCGTCCAGTCGAGTTGGCTCGCGGCAACGACAGCTTCGGCCGCTGCCTTCGACGCGCCGTAATCGGACAGCTGCGGCTCGCGCGCCGACAGCGACGACACATGGACGAACCGGGCAACCGCTGCGGCATGCGTGGCATCGACGACCGCTTGCGTACCCGCAACGTTGACCACGTCGAATGCCGCACGATCGGGCGCGGTGGTCAGTCCGGCGACGTGGATCACGGCGTCGCTGCCCGCGACGAGTTCGGCCAGCGCCGCCAAGTCGGCCAGCGTCCCGGCGACCCAGTCGACGCCGTCGCGTATGCGCTGGACTTTGCGCGTGAGGGCGCGGACGCCATGCCCCTGCCGGAGCAGTCGGTCGATCACGTGATGCCCGACGAACCCGGTCCCGCCGGTCACCGCCACCTTCACAGCAGCACCATGTGATCGCGGTGGATGAGCGCGGCGCGCGGCGCATGGCCGAGCGTCGCGGCAACCGACTCGCTCTTCAACCCCGCGATCTTGACCACATCGTTCGAGTCATATTCGGCCAGGCCGCGCGCGACCGCGATGCCCGTCGGTCCGATCACGTCGACGACGTCGCCGCGTACAAAGCTGCCCGTCGCCGATGTCGCGCCCGCCGGGAGCAGGCTGGCGCCTTGTCCCAGTGCGCGCGCCGCGCCCGCGTCGATCGCGATACTGCCCTTGACCGTCAACCGCCCGGCCAGCCACGCCTTGCGCGACCGCGCGCGCGCGTCGGCCACGAACCGCGTGCCCGCGCCGTTCGCGACCCGCGCCAGCGGGTGCGGCTCGTGCCCCGACACGATGATCAGGTCGACGCCGCTCGCCGTCGCGAGACGCGCCGCCGCGATCTTCGACGCCATGCCGCCCGAACCCATCCCCGACGACGACGAAGCCGCTGCCATCGCGACGATGCGCTCGTCGATCCGGCGAACTTCGCCCACGGGTGTCGCGCTCGGGTCGATGCGCGGGTCGGCGGTATAGAGCCCGTCGACGTCGGACAGCAGCACCACCTCGCGTGCGCCCGCCGCCTGCGCGATGCGCGCGGCGAGCCGGTCGTTGTCGCCGAAGCGTATTTCCTCGGTGG
This sequence comes from Sphingomonas sp., assembly GCA_965248885.1. GTDB lineage: Bacteria > Pseudomonadota > Alphaproteobacteria > Sphingomonadales > Sphingomonadaceae > Sphingomonas_O. Next base: position 523,187 of record OZ252211.1, read on the forward strand.
CGACGCTGTCGTTCTCATTGATGATCGGCACGACGCCGAGCGACAGCAACCGGTCGAGCGTCGCGCTGGCGTTCAGGTAACGACGCCGATCCTCAAGGTCGTCGAGCGTCACGAGGATTTGCGCGGCGGTGCGCGCGTGCTTCGCGAACAGATCGGCCCAGATGCCGGAGAGGGCGATCTGGCCGACCGCGGCCGCCGCCTGCGCATCCTCGAGGCAGGCGCGCCCCCCCTTTGCAAGGCCCAGGCGCCGCGCGCCGAGCGCGATGGCTCCGGAAGAAACGATCGCGATCTGGCGCCCCGCTGCGATTGCCTCGGCAAGGTCGGCCACCAGCCCGGCGAGCCAGCTTTGCCGCACATTGCCGCCGTCGTCGACGAGCAACGACGATCCGACCTTGACGATCAGGCGAGCGGGTTCGGCCATGCCTGGCCGTTAGTCGTGCGGAGCGACGACGGCAAACTCGGCCGCGACTCCATTCAGGACGGACGACGGCGGAGGCTTTTGTTGCAGTGCGGCAAAGGGAAGGCTAGGCTAGCAGTTTATCCCATCGGAATTCCGTCATGGCCAAGACTCTACCCATCGGTGCAAACGGCGAGCGCCCGGCCGTCATCGTCAAGAAATATGCCAACCGCCGCCTCTACGACACCGAATCGTCGAGCTACGTCACGCTCGAGCACCTCGCGAAGCTGACGCGCGAAGGTCGCGAATTCAAGGTGCTCGATGCCAAGAGCGACGAAGACATCACGCACAGCGTGCTGACGCAGATCATCATGGACGAGGAAAGCCGCGGCGGTGAAACCATGCTCCCGGCGGGCTTTTTGCGCCAGCTGATCTCAATGTACGGCGATTCGATGCAGGCGATGGTGCCGCAATATCTCGAGGCGTCGATGGACGCGTTCCGGCGCAATCAGGCGCAGTTCAACGATGCGATGAAGGGCGCGCTGGGCAGCGGCCCGTTCGGTGAGATCGCCAAGCGCAACCTGGCGATGTTCGAAGCGGCGGCGACGGCATTCGTGCCGGGAAAGACCAAGCGCGCCGATCCGCCCAGCGACGAAATCGCCACGCTACAGGCGCAGATCGCCGAACTGCAGGCAAAGGTCGATCGTCTCGCTCCGTGACACGGACCGATCAGCGGACGGGTTTGACAAATTTGAGCGTCATCCGATCGCTTTCGCCGATCGCGAGATACTTCGCGCGATCGACGTCGCCTTCGGCTAGGCTTGGCGGGAGCGTCCAGACGCCCTTGGGATAATCCTTGGTATCGCGCGCGTTGGCGTTGATCTCGCTCGATCCGACGAAGCGAAAACCGGCGCGTTCGGCGAGCGCCCGGATCGTGGAAACCTTCATATATCCACTCGACCGCTCACGGTCGATCGCCGCATCCTCGGGCAGGCGATGCTCCTCGACGCCCAGCGTGCCGCCTGGTTTCAGCATCGCAAAGAGCTCGCGAAATGCCGCCTCGCTATCATCGGCATTGTCCGTCGGGCCTGCGCCCATGCGCCAGTTGTGGACGTTGCGGAACGTCAGCACGACGTCGGCCGTGTCGGCTGCAACCCCGGTCCCGCCGAGCGCAACCGGGAAATTGCGGCGAACGACCCGCGCGTAGGCGGCCGGGTCAGCGTTGAGCTTTTTCGCGATCGCCTCGCTCGGCCGACCATTGGGCGCAGCAACGATCAGCGTGCCCCCATTTGCCAGATACGGCGCGAGAATCTCGGTCCACCACCCGCCACCGGGCCAGATTTCCACAACGGTGTCGCCCGGTTTCACGCCAAAAAACGCAAGCGTTGCGGCCGGGTTGCGATAACGGTCGCGCGCGACGTTGGCCGGGCTCCGGGTCGGCGATGCAATCGCAGCAGCCAGTGCCGCCGGGGGCAGGGGCTTGTCGGTATGTGACGTGGCGACCGCCGCGCCGGCTGCAACCAAGGAAATCGTAGCAATGAGAGCGCGCAGACGCATCGGGTGCTCCTACTGACATATCCGGTATGCATCAGCGGCCCGATCAGGGCCAGCCTCTTTCCCGCCAGCTTTTGCCGGCTCTACAGGCACGCCTCGAGATACGGCTGGTCGAAGCCATATTGCTTGGCCTTGTCGAGCGTGTAGGGGCGCAGGCCCATCGCGCGATATTCGCCGATGATCTTGCCGTCGGCGCTCTCGTCGAGATATTCGAACTTGAACAGCTGCTGCGTGACGATCACCGGTCCTTCCATCCCGACGATTTCGGTGATGTCGGTCACGCGGCGCGAGCCGTCGCGCAGGCGCTTGACCTGAATGACGAGATCGACCGAGTCGGCGATCTGGCGCGAAATGGCTTCCTTGGGCATCTTGATGTCGCCCATCATCACCATGTTTTCCATACGGGCGATCGCTTCGCGCGGTGAATTGCTGTGCAGCGTACACATCGATCCGTCGTGGCCGGTGTTCATCGCGGCGAGCAGATCGAAGCATTCCTGTCCGCGAATTTCGCCGAGGATGATGCGATCGGGACGCATGCGCAGCGCGTTCTTGACGAGGTCGCGGATCGAGATTTCGCCCTGACCCTCGAGGTTGGCGGGGCGCGTTTCGAGCGGGAGCCAGTGCGGCTGCTGAAGCCGCAATTCGGCTGCGTCCTCGATCGTCAGCACGCGCTCGCCGGGGTCGATCATTTTGGACAGCGCGTTGAGCATCGTCGTCTTGCCCGATCCGGTGCCGCCCGAGATGACGATGTTGAAGCGGCACGCCCCCGCGATCTTGAGCGCGGTCGACATCTTCTCCGACATCGACCCGCCCTTCGCCATCATGTCGAGCGTGATTGGCTTGGCGGAGAATTTACGGATCGAGATCGCCGTGCCGCGCAGCGAGAGCGGCGGCACGATCACGTTGACGCGGCTGCCGTCCTTGAGGCGGGCGTCGGCGAGCGGCGTCGTCTGGTCGACGCGTCGCCCGACCGAGTTGCAGATCCGCTGCGCGATCTGGAACAGATGTTCCTCGTCACGAAACTGGATCGGCGCAATCGTCAGCTTGCCCTTTTTTTCGATGTAGGTCTGGTCGGGGCCGTTGACCATGATGTCGGTAATGGCAGGATCGTTGAGCAACTCCTCGAGCGGCCCGAGGCCGAGCAGTTCGTCGACGAGAACCTTTTCGAGCGCGAACTGTTCGCGGCGGTTGAGCGTGAACTTGAGCTCGGCGAGGACTTCGCCGATGATCGGACGGAATTCCTCGGCGAGCTCGTCCTTGTCGAGCGTCGCCGCCGCCTCGGGATCGATGCGCTCGAGCAGCCGCGGGAGGACCTGTTCCTTGATCTTGTGGACGCTCGCCTCGAACCCTTCGGCCTTGGGCTGAACTTCCATCTCGGCGTTCTGACGGTCGATCAGCCGCGCCATCACATCGGTTGGTGCGCCCGGCTCGCCGCCAGCAAGCCCCATGGGGTCGATCGGCGGAAACTGGCTGCCCCCTTCGAGTGCAGCAGGCGCAGGCCCGCTGCCGCCCGGGCCCGTCTGCATCGGTCGCGCGACGCCGAATGCGGGGCGGGACGGGCCCGTTCCGCTGATACCGCCACGTTTGCCGAATGCACTCATCGTCGATCCCCAACCGAGGGACGTCACGTAAAGACGCTGTCACCCGTCACGGTGAATAGGCTGGATACCTTGACGAAACGCTAAGGCCGCTCCGGCGGCTAGCGCACGGCCCAAGTCTCGCTGCATGCCATGTTGGACTGGTACATCGACCAGACGCCCTCCCAGCCGCTGCCGGTCGGCTTGCTGATCATGATACCACTCTGGCCCGCCGAGGTGTAGGCGATCGCGAGGCGCCCGTCCTGTTCGATCGCACTGCCGTAAAAGGTCTCGCCCGCGATCAGCCAGGTCAGCGCATAGCGCGGACCGTCGGCGACGATGGTCAGCGTGCCGCGATAGGCGCCCTGTTGCCCCGGACAGACGCCGGCGACCGTATAGCGACCGGCGGCCTTTTGAGCATGGGCGGTGGACGCGGCCGCCGCACAAGCAAGAATTGCAAAACCAAGTATCCGCATCGGTAGCCTCCCCTGTCCGTACCCCGTATCGTCTTTCGCTTCTCGCCGGGAAACTGTCCAGGCCAAGCTGAGAGACGAAGCCGCCGGTTCCGTTATGCAGCGAAAGCGACTACCTTTTGGGGGACGGGAGAATACACGATGCGATTCGCGCCGATGATTTTCATGTTGGCTTCGACTCCGTCGGCTGCGGTTGCGCAACTCGCCACAAATAATCCAGCGACAACGCCTTCGAGCCGTGCTGCATCGCCGACCGTATTAGCGCAGCAGCAGATCGCGACGATCGATGGTCAAATTGCCGTGATCCAAACCAAGCTCGCGGACCGTCGAACGACGGATAACGACCGGCAACTCGCAACGCTTCAGTTGCAGCAATTGGTTGCGCAACGGAACCGCGTACTGGCAGTGTTGACGTCGCTGTTGTCGCAAACGAACGCCACGAACCGCAGCGTGATAGGAAATATCCGCTGACGTGACGCAGGAGCGTCAGCCAACGCGTTCGGCGAGCAGGGTCAACCCGCGTTCGTTGACTTCGGCGAACCCGCCGGTGACCGCGATCTCGGTCGGTGTGGCCCCTTCGGTCGCATAGACCTTCACCACCCCGTCGCGCAGCGTCGTCATGAAAGGCGCATGGTGCGCGAGCACGCCGAACTCGCCCTCGGTACCGGGGACGGTGACCATATAGACATCGTCGGAACGCACGAGCCGTTCGGGGGTGACGAGTTCGAAGTGAAGCGTTGCCATTGCCGTTCAGCCTTCATCAAAACAGGAACATCAGGATTGCGCCGCCGATGACATAGCCGATCTTACTCAGGATGTCCGACCACAGATCGCGATAGATCACCGTCTTCCAACCCACCAGATCCATCGCGGCGATGCCGACGATCGACGCAGCGAACGGCCAGCGAACCGCGTCGCCATGCCCCCACAGCATCGCGACCATCGCACCGAAATTGACCGCGACGAACGGGAGGGCGACTGCATACAGCCACAGCGGCTGCGGCCGCTGCCCGAACACCCGCTGCGCCAGCGCGCCGAACTCGCGGTCGACGTCGCGCCATGGCGCACGCCGCGCCTTGTGGATGTCGAACGCCGAGATCAGCAGGAATACCGCGATCCCGGCTTCGACGAGCCGTATGAAGACAAGCGGGTCGCTGCTCGCCGTCACGTCCGCATCGCCTTACGCTTCGTCCGCCATCTTCTTGGCCTTGGCGACCGCCTCGTCGATGCCGCCGACCATGTAGAACGCGCTTTCGGGCAGATGGTCGTATTCGCCGTCGACCACGGCCTTGAAGCTTTTCACCGTATCCTCGACCTGCACGAACTTGCCGGGGATGTTGGTGAAGACCTCAGCGACGTGGAAGGGTTGGCTCAGGAAGCGTTGGATCTTGCGCGCGCGGCTGACGGTCAGCTTGTCGTCTTCGGACAGTTCGTCCATCCCCAGGATGGCGATGATGTCCTGCAGCGACTTGTACTTCTGCAGCGTTTCCTGAACGCGGCGCGCGGTGTCGTAATGCTCCTGCCCGACGACAGCGGGGGTCAGCACGCGCGAAGTCGAGTCGAGCGGATCGACCGCCGGGTAGATGCCGAGTTCGGAAATCGCGCGGTTGAGCGTGGTCGTCGCGTCGAGGTGCGCGAACGAAGTGGCGGGCGCGGGGTCGGTCAAGTCGTCGGCGGGGACGTAGATCGCCTGAACGCTCGTGATCGAGCCCTTGTTGGTCGAGGTAATGCGTTCCTGCAGCGCGCCCATGTCGGTCGACAGCGTCGGCTGATACCCAACCGCCGACGGGATGCGCCCGAGCAGCGCCGACACTTCCGAACCGGCTTGCGTAAAGCGGAAGATGTTGTCGACGAAGAACAGCACGTCCTGCCCTTCGACGTCGCGGAAATATTCGGCGATCGTCAGCCCCGACAGCGCGACGCGCGCGCGTGCGCCGGGGGGTTCATTCATCTGGCCGAACACCAGCGCGACCTTCGACCCTTCGGGCGTCGGGTTGCCGTCGGCGTCCTTGGCGATGACGCCCGCGTCGAGGAATTCGTGGTAAAGATCGTTGCCTTCGCGGGTGCGCTCACCGACGCCGGCGAACACCGACACGCCGCCGTGGCCCTTAGCGATGTTGTTGATCAGCTCCTGGATCAGCACGGTCTTGCCGACGCCTGCGCCGCCGAACAGCCCGATCTTGCCGCCGCGCGCGTAGGGCGCGAGCAGGTCGATGACCTTGATGCCGGTGACGAGGATCGCGCTCTCGGTCGACTGGTCGACGAAGGGCGGCGCGCTCGCGTGGATCGGCGCGGTCGTCTCGGCACCGATGGGCCCGCGTTCGTCGATCGGCTCGCCGATGACATTCATGATGCGCCCGAGCGTCATCGGGCCGACGGGCATGCGGATCTGCGAGCCTGTGTCGGTCACGCGCTGACCGCGGGTCAGCCCCTCGGTCGCGTCCATCGCGATGGTGCGCACGGTGTTTTCGCCGAGGTGCTGCGCGACCTCGAGCACCATGCGGGCGCCATTGTTCATCGTTTCGAGCGCCGAGAGAATCGCCGGAAGCTGATCCTCGAACGTCACGTCGACGACCGCGCCGATGATCTGACTGATTGCGCCGACGTTGTTCGACGTCTGCACGGGAGCTGTGGGGGCGAGCGTTGCCATTACTTCATCTTCCTCAATTCAAAATCCATTCGCCATGCGTCTTGATGGCGTCGTACATCGTGTCGGGTGCCATGTCGGGGTCTTCGTTCGGCCAGCTGACCGCGCCATGGGCGATGCCGACGCGGCGAAAATAGTCAGGATCGCCAAGCTTCGCGAACGGGCCGTTGAGATAAGAAGGTTCAAATCGCACGCGCCCTTCGACGCCATCTTCGAAGCGAACCGCCAGCGTCAAAGGTCCGACCGCCTCGACGTTGACGACATCCCAGATAGGCCCGCCGACAGTGATCAATTCGTCGTCGTCGTCCCGGGGCGGGAGTTCTTCCATGCCAGTGAAAGCATAGCGCGGTTGGCCGGTATCCATCGTTCCACTTTCGCGATCGTCCGCCGATCGATGGTCCCGTTTATCATGCGCCCCGTTGCTATGTCGAACTTCCCCGTCCTGCCCGCGAAGCGCACGTGGAAATGCGCCGGAGGATGATCGTTCGGCCACATCAGGATTGTGATGCCGTCGAGAGTGGCGAGCGTCGGCATCCACTAGAGTGCCTCCGCCCCGGCGATGATCTCGATCAGCTCGGTGGTGATCGCGGCCTGGCGCGTGCGGTTGTAGAGCACGGTCAGCTTATTGATCATATCGCCCGCGTTGCGCGTCGCATTGTCCATCGCGGTCATGCGGCTGCCCTGTTCGGACGCAGCGTTTTCGAGGAGTGCACGGAAGATCTGGATGCCGATGTTGCGCGGCAGCAGTTCGGCGAGGATCGCTTCCTCGTCGGGCTCATATTCGACCGCCGCCTGAACGCCCGCGACTTTCGTCGTTGCAGGCGCGAGCGGAACAGGGATGATCTGAAGCCCGGTCGGGTCCTGCACGAGCGCCGACTGGAACCGGGCGAAAAACAGGTGCGCGACGTCGAACTCGCCTGCTTCATAGCGACGGATCAGGTCGTCGGCGACGATCCGCGCGTCGGAAAACGCGACATTCTTGATGTGCCCCATCTCCTGATCGTGGAGGATGGCACCCGGCGAAAAACGCTTGAGGACGCGGCCCTTCTTGCCCGCCAGATAGTAGAGGACGGTCTTGCCCTGCGCTTCGAGCGCGATTGCCTTAGCGCGCGCGGCGCGGACGATATTGGTGTTGAACGCACCTGCAAGTCCGCGTTCGGAGGTCGCGACGACGATCAGATGGACCTGATCCTTGCCGGTGCCCGCGAGCAGTTTGGGCGAGCTTGCGCTGACCGTCACCTTGGCGGCCAGCGACGACATCACCGCCTCGAGCCGCTCGGCATAGGGACGACCGGCAACCGCCGCTTCCTGCGCGCGGCGCAGCTTCGCCGCCGCGACCATCTTCATGGCCTTGGTGATCTTCTGCGTCGACTTCACCGAGCCGATGCGCATCTTGAGGGCTTTAAGCGAGGCCATCCAAATCCATTTCCGTCATTCCCGCGAAGGCGGGAACCCATCTCCCAAACTCCCATCCGAGGCGAGCGCCAGAGATGGGTCCCCGCCTTCGCGGGGATGACGACATCAGTTACGCAAACGTCTTCGCAAAGCTGTCGAGCGCACCCTTCAACCCGGTCTTGGCTTCGTCGCCAAGGTCCCGGGTCTCGCGGATCTTGGTCAGCACACCCGCATGGTTCGCACGCAAATCGGCGATCATCGCTTCTTCATAGCGCGTGACATCGACGACCGGCACGGCATCGAGATAGCCGTTGGTGCCCGCAAAGATCGACGCGGTCTGTTCCTCGAACGGCATCGGCGCGTACTGCTTCTGCTTGAGCAGCTCGGTCAGCCGCGCGCCGCGGTTGAGCAATTTCTGCGTCGACGCATCAAGGTCCGAACCGAACTGCGCGAACGCCGCCATCTCGCGGTACTGCGCCAACTCGAGCTTGATCGAGCCCGACACCTTCTTCATCGCCTTGGTCTGTGCAGCCGAGCCGACGCGGCTGACGCTCAACCCGACGTTGATGGCTGGACGGACGCCCTGGTAAAAGAGGTCGGTTTCGAGGAAGATCTGGCCGTCGGTGATCGAAATCACGTTGGTTGGAATATACGCCGACACATCGCCCGCCTGCGTCTCGATGATCGGCAGCGCGGTCAGCGAGCCCGAGCCGTTGGCATCGTTCATCTTCGCCGCACGTTCGAGCAGCCGGCTGTGCAGATAGAACACGTCGCCCGGATAGGCTTCGCGGCCCGGCGGGCGACGCAGCAGCAGCGACATCTGGCGATAGGCGACCGCCTGTTTCGACAGATCGTCATAGACGATCAGCGCGTGCATGCCATTGTCGCGGAAATATTCGCCCATCGCGCAGCCGGTATAGGGCGCGAGAAACTGGAGCGGCGCGGGCTCCGATGCGGTCGCGGCAACGACGATGGTGTACTCCATCGCGCCCGCTTCCTCGAGCGCGCGGACGATCTGCGCCACCGTCGAACGCTTCTGGCCGATCGCGACATAGATGCAGTAGAGCTTCTGGGCCTCGTCGGTCCCCGCGTGCGCCGCCTTCTGATTGATGAATGTGTCGATCGCCACTGCGGTCTTGCCGGTCTGTCGGTCGCCGATGATCAGCTCGCGCTGACCGCGGCCGACGGGGACGAGCGCGTCGAGTGCCTTCAGGCCCGTCTGAACGGGCTCGTGCACCGAGGTGCGCGGGATGATGCCGGGGGCTTTGACCTCGACGCGGCTGCGCTGGTCGCTGACGATCGGGCCCTTGCCGTCGATCGGATTGCCGAGGCCATCGACGACGCGCCCCAGCAGCCCCTTGCCGACGGGCACGTCGACGATGGTGCCGGTGCGCTTGACGGTATCGCCTTCCTTGATCTCCGAATCCGACCCGAAGATGACGACGCCGACATTGTCGGCCTCGAGGTTGAGCGCCATCCCCTGAACGCCGTTCGCGAACGCGACCATCTCGCCGGCCTGGACGTTGTCGAGGCCGTGGATGCGCGCGATGCCGTCGCCGACCGACAGCACTTGCCCCGTCTCGGAAACTTCGGCTTCGGTCTTGAAGGACGCGATCTGGTCCTTGATGACGCGAGAGATTTCGGCGGCGCGAATATCCATTGGTGCTACTCAGCCCTTCATTGCGTGTGCGAGCGAATTCAATTTGGTGCGGATCGAATTGTCGATCAGCTGCGAGCCGATCTTGACGGTCAGCCCGCCGAGGATCGCTGGATCGACGTTGAGGTCGACCGCGACGTCGCGACCGATGCGGCCCCTCAGCTTCACCTTCAGCGCGTCGACCTGCTCGTCGGTCAGCGGGTGCGCGGTGGTGACGACGGCGGTCGTCTCGCCGCGGAAATTCGCCGCCATCGCGCGGAACGCCGCGATGACATTGCCGACCTCGCGCAACCGGCGATTGGTCGCGAGCACGCCGAGAAAGTCGGTGGTGAGCTTGTCGAGGCCGAGCGCTTCGCCCGTCGCCTTGATCGCGCCCGACGCCTGCGCGCGCCCGACGAGCGGGCTTGCGAGCAAGCGGCGCAGGTCGCTCGATTCGGCGATCGCGGCCTTCAGCGTGGCGAGGCTCGCTTCGACGGTTTCGATCGATTTGCCCTCGCGCGCCAGGTCGAACAGCGCGCTGGCATAGCGTCCTGCGAGGCTGGCCTGAATGCCGCCGGAAGTGTCCAAGCGCCGAGTGTCCCTTGCGAAACGTTGATTTTCCGCCCGCGTGCCGGTCGGCAATGCGGCCGCTGCGAGCAAGTGGCGCGCGCCTAGCATCGCCCATGCTGCGATGCAAGACGGAGGTGACGCTGGCACCAGTGCATGGCACTGAAGTCGCGACTTCCAGAGGAGCGAGTCGCGATGACCGGTAGCTACGTCGACTATCACGACGACGAGGCGGTGTGCGAAGCCTATGTTGCGAACCCCGCCGCCGGTGGGCGCAATCCGGCGGTGCTGGTCGCGCATCAATGGTCGGGGCAGAGCGAGGCCGAGCGCGCGGCCGCCGACAGGCTTGCCGACCTGGGCTATACGGGTATCGCGATCGATGTTTACGGTAAGGGCAAGCGCGGCGTCGGCGACGATCACAGCGCGCTGATGGCGCCATGGGGCGCGGACCGCGGGGCGCTGCGTCGGCGGCTGATCGCGGCGGTCGACTTCGCAAAAGGGCACGAGGCGGTCGACCCTGCGCGGATCGGGGTGATCGGCTATTGCTTCGGTGGGCTGTGTGCGCTCGACATCGCACGATCGGGCACGACCGATGTCAAGGGCGTCGTCAGTATCCATGGGATCTATTCGCCGCCCGGATTGGGTGCGCAGGGGCCGATCGCCGCGAGCGTACTCGTCCTGCACGGCTGGGAGGATCCGCTGGCCAGGCCCGATGCGGTGCTCGGCCTCGCGACCGAACTGACCGGGGCGGGTGCCGACTGGCAGCTCCACGCCTATGGCCATGCGATGCATGCCTTCACCGCCGAGCACGCACATATGCCCGAGCGCGGGCTGATGTACGATGCCAGGGCGGCGGCGCGGTCGTGGCGCGCGATCGTCGATTTTTTCGGCGAGGTGCTTTGGGCGCAAGCGGCGGGATGTGCGCCATCGGCCGATGCGCTAATCCCGACGCATGACGACGATCGATCCCGAGCTGGCGTGGGCGGCATTCTCGACGCGCAATCGCGCGTTCGACGGGATGTTCGTCGGCGCGGTGAAGACGACGGGCATTTATTGCAAGCCGTCGTGCCCGGCGCGGCATCCGTTGCCGCATAACGTCGCGTGGTTTGCCGATGCGGCGGAAGCGCGCGCGGCGGGATATCGCGCGTGCATGCGTTGCCGCCCCGACGAGGTCGGTCGCGACCGCACGGCGGTAGCGCAAGCGGTTGCACTGATCGAGGCGAGCGAAACCGTGCCCCAGCTCGACACGCTCGCGGCGCAGGTCGGCTATGCCCCGCATCATTTCCACCGCTTGTTCAAGCGCGACACCGGCGTGACCCCCGCCGCCTATGCACGCGCGCTGCGTGCCCAAAGGACCGAGACGATGCTGACGAAAGCCGACAGCGTGACCGGCGCGATCTACGACGCCGGGTTCGAAAGCCCGAGCCGTTTCTATGCTGAGGCCAGCGACCGGCTGGGGATGACGCCCTCGGCCTGGCGGCGCGGCGGGGCGGGGGTGACGATCCGCTATGCGATCGTCGAAACGGTGCTGGGACCGATGCTGCTTGCGGCGACCGACAAGGGTATCTGTCGCCTGTCGTTCGACGAGGATGCGCGCGAGCTCGTCCGGCGTTTCCCCAACGCGACGATCGAAGAAGGCGGTGGCGCACTGACCGACCTGATCGAGGGCGCAGTCGCCGCCTGCGCCGATCCGCTGACGATGCCCGATCTGCCGCTCGATGTCGCGGGAACGGCGTTCCAGCAGGCGGTGTGGCAGGAGCTGCGCCGCATCCCGCCCGGCGAAACGCGCAGCTACGCGGCGATCGCTGCCGCTGTCGGATGCCCCAATGCCATGCGCGCGGCGGGATCAGCGAACGGCGCGAACAACGTCGCGGTCCTCATCCCCTGCCACCGTGTCATCCGCAGCGACGGGACGCTCGGCGGCTATGCCTATGGCCTCGACCGGAAGCGCGAACTGCTCCGGCGCGAGGCCGGCGGCTAGTTACGCCTGCGTCTGCGTCGGCGCATTGTCGGGCTGACCGTCGCCATTGCCGTCGTAGGTGCCCTTGGCACGCTGCTGCTTGCGCCACCGGCTTGCACCGAAAGCGGCGAGGCCGAGCGCGGCGATCGCGGCGAAGGTGACGCCCTTGTTCTGCGGGACTTGTGCCATCGTTATATACTCCTGTTTAAGTGTCACGTGCACAGCGCATCAACCTCCGCTTCGGTTCCTGCAGCCGAAGACGAGGCGTTCGTTCGGCGCGCCCGGCAGCGTCGCGCGGATCGCGGTCTCCATATCGGCGACCGACTGGCGCTGGCCGGGGTCGGCGGTGCACGCGCTGTTCTTGTAACGCGCGCGGATCGCCCGCGCGCGGTCCATGGCGTCGGCCCCCATCAGATAGCGGTCGACGGTATAGCGCGACCGCGCGGGGTCGTAGCTCTGCACCGTCACCGTCGCTTCGCTCGCGGGAACGAAGGTCCGGCTCCAGACGCCTGAGTTCGAGCCATATTGCGTGCGACCGTTGACGCAGCCGTCGCCGCGCCAGTCGAGCGGCACGTCGTCGGTCTTCGACACCTTCACGTTGCTGCGCGCCAGGTCGATCGTGCAGATCCTGGCGCCGTCGCCCGCCGACGCCTCGGGCACGACGGGCGCGACGACGGGGTGCGCGGCGGCGTAGCGATCCTCGGCGTCGGACATTTTGGGACGCGCGAGGAAAACGACCACCGCGCCGACGATCAGCGCAACGCCCAATGCAGCGACCGCCCAGCCCCAGCGCCGCCGCCGCGCCATGACGACGGCGACGCCGCCGCCAAGCGACAGCGCACCGCCGATCAGCATCGCGGCCGCTGCAGCCATGCCGTTGTCGCGTTCGGCGGCGATCGCGTCGCGCAGCCGCTGTTTCTCCGCCGACGCCTTGGCCGCATCGCTCGCCGTGCGCTGTGCCGCCAGCGCGGCTTCCTGCTGCTCGGCCTGGCTCGCGGCGGCACCCTGCGCGGCGAGCTCGTCGTTGCCGAGGCACGGCGTGCCGACGATGCTCGGCACGACCTTGGCCTTGACGAGGAAGGGAAGCAGTTCGCGCGTCGAAATCGCAAAGGCAAAGGGCGAATCGATCCCGTCGCTGACCGACAGGAAGCTGTTGATGCCGATCACGCGCCCGCACGCATCGACCAGCGGCCCGCCCGAATTGCCACGCCCGATGTTGGCGTCGTGGAGCACCGCGTCGAAGCGTGCATTCGCGCGCCGCCCGCCCACATGGCCGAGCGACTTGATCGGTGCCTGCGGGCGCACGACCTCGTCGATCCCCGACGCCATCGCGCGGTCGACGCCGTACGGATAGCCCAGGGCCGCGACCCCCGCGCCGTCGGCGACCGGCCCCGAATAGATCGCGGCAGGCTCGATCCTTCCGCTGTCGAGCGCGATGACCGCGAGATCGATCGCGGGCGCATAGGCGATGACGCGCCCCTGATAGCGGCGCGTTCCTTCCGATGGCACGATACCGACGATCGCACCGCGCTCGACCGCCGCTTCGACGACATGAGCATTGGTGACGATGCGGTTGGGGGTGACCGCGACGCCGCTGCCCATGCCGACCGAATCCTCGCCCGCCTCGTCGGTGCCGACGACGACGACGCGCACGACGCTGCGCGCGGCGGCGTCGATGTCGGCGCTCTGCTGCGAGGCGGAGGGCGCGGCAAGCGCGAGGCTCGCGAAAAGGATCAGACGACGGATCAAGACACCCTTTCGTTACGCGGGAAGCCCGCACAATAACCGTTAGTCCTGAGCTTGTCGAAGGACGGGCGACCGGGGCAAAAGTTGGTGCGTGTGGTCCGCCCCCCTCGACTTCGCTCGGGGCAGACTTCGACAGGCTCAGGGCTAGCGGGGTTGGGGGAAAATGAAATGGCGTTCTATGCCTACATGCTCGAATGCGCCGACGGCACGATTTATACCGGGCATAGCGAGGATCTCGACGTGCGGCTGTGGCAGCATCAGACCGGCTATTTCCGCACTTGCTATACGTTCAGGCGTCGCCCTGTGTCGGTGCTTTGGTCGGACTATTTCGCGACGCGGGTGGAGGCGTTGGAGGCCGAGCGGCGCATCAAGGGGTGGACCAACGCCAAGAAGCGCGCGCTTGCTGCGGGGGATTGGGCGTTGGTGAGTCTGCTTTCGCGAAACCGAAGCGGGGTGAATGTTGCCCGCCCTTCGACAGGCTCAGGGCTAACGGAGTAAGGTTCAGCCCGCAATTAACCGTTAGTCCTGAGCTTGTCGAAGGACGGGCAACAGAAGCGGGGGTGGGTTTGTCAGGACCGCCCCCCCTCAACTTCGCTCGGGACAGGCTTCGACAGGCTCAGAGCTAGCGGAGTAGGCAAGCGGGCCACGCCCAGCCCGCCTAAACCGGCAGCAAGATCGCACTTGCGGTCGCGACGAGCGTCTCTCTGTCAGTACCATAGAGCCGCGCCTCGACGAAGATCTGCCGCTTGCCCGCGCGCACCACGTCGGCGCGCGCGGTGAAGGCAGCGCCCCGGGCGGCCGCCAGATAAGCGATCGTCAGTCCCGAGGTGACGACATTGCCCGCGACCGTTGCCGCCGCATAGCCGGCAGCGGTGTCGAGCAGGGCGGCGGTGACGCCGGCGTGGAGCGTGCCCGCATGGTTGATCGCCTCGGGCCGGACGTTGATATTCAGCGTCGCGCTGCCGTCCCCGATCGCGCCCACCGCGAACCCGAAGAACGCGTTGAACGGCGAGGCGGCGTTGAAACCCGTGATCGCGGCACGGCGCGGGTCGTCGGCTATTTCACCCATTCGGCGACCTGCGCGGCGGCGTCGTTGGCGGCGGCGTTCATCGCGCGGCCGACCTCGCCGGGCTCGATCGCCGACAGCGGCGCGCGCCCCTCGAACCGCCGCGTCTCGATGGGTGCGCCTTTGCCGCGCAGCAGGATGCCGTCATAGACGACGATGGCCTGCATCGCGCCCGGGTCGATCCCGAAACGCTGGAGATTGCCCGCGAGGCGCAGCCCGGGGTCGAGCGTCGACTGGCGCAGGTCGAGGACGATCCGCCCGGTCTTCGCCGCGACCGTCTCCGACATCAGCCGCTGGAACAGCTTCGACGGTGTGTCGTTCCACGCGACGTCCTTGAGATAGGACAGCTCGGTCGCGCCGGAATAAACGGGGACGCGCAACGTCGAGATCGCGGCGGGCGCGCCGGGATAGGTGATCGTGATGACCTCCCCCGCCGCCGCCGAGCGCGTTGCGCCCGCGACGACCGTGGTCGCGGGGGTGAGCGTCAGCAGAGCCTTGGGCGGCTTGGGGCCAAAGCTGATGCAGCCGCCGAGCAGCGCGAACCCCAGCACGCCAAGCGTAGGAATATAACGAGTCATCGACGGCCTCCTCGCGGCTGATAGTCGGGCAGGCGCGGGCTGCCGATAAGACTTCCGGCGCCGCCCTGGTCGAGCTTGCCCGCGACCGCGGTCAGGCTTTCGGCCATCACGCGCAGGTCGCGGACGAGCTGGCCGACCTCGGGCAACGTCTGCTTGCTGAACGCCTGGATGCCGGGTTTCGCCTCGGCGAGCGTCGCGTCGAGCGCCTCCATCGAATGCCCCGCCGCCTGGACGGTGCGGCGCAGGTCGGCGATCAGCGGCTTGCCCTCGCCGTTAAGCGTTTTATTGGTGGCATCGGCGAGGTTGCCGATCTTTTCGACCGCATTTCCGGCCTGGCGCAGCGTCACGCGCGTCTCGGCGAGCGTGGCAGCGATCTCGGGACCGCGGTCGGCGAGCGCGCCTGACAGCCGGTCGGTGTTGGCGAGGATGCTTTCGAGCGATTTCTGGTTCTTGTCGCTGAGCAATTCGGTCAGCCGCTCGGTCAGCGTCGAGATGCGCTCGAGCAGTTGCGGGGCCGAGCTGAGCAGTGCGCCGAGCCCACCCGCCTTGGTGGGAATCACGGGCACGCCCGCCGGGCCTGGTTCGCGGATCGGCGCCGCGCCCTTGACCGCGCCGTCGAGCGTGATCTGGCTGACGCCGGTGAAGCCGACGCCCGCGATCGTCGCGGTCGTCCCCTGGAGGATCGGGGTTTCGTCGCGCACCTCGATGCGCACGCGGACGAATTCGGGATTGTCCTTCCAGAGCGCGATGTCCTTGATCTGCCCCGACGGCACGCCCGAAAAGCTGACGCTCGACCCGCGCGCCAGCCCCTCGACCGACTGTTTGAAGAAAATGTCGTAGGTCTTGGTGTGCCCGCCCGAAATCCCCGACAGCCAGACGAGGAAGATCGCCGCCGCCGCGATGATGCCGAGCACGACGCTGCCGACGAGCACCTGGTTCGATCGCGTTTCCATCAGGCGGCTTCCTCATGCTGGTGACGGGCGACGGCGGCGGTGGCGGCGCGCCCGCGCGGTCCGTTGAAATATTCCTGAATCCAGGGGTGATCGAGCGCGAGCAGTTCGGGGATCGTCCCGATCGCGATGACCTTGCGGTCGGCGAGCACCGCGACGCGGTCGCAGATCGCATAGAGCGTGTCGAGGTCGTGCGTGATCAGGAACACCGTCAGACCCAGCGTGCGCTTCAGCCCAACGGTCAGCTCGTCGAATGCGGCCGCGCCGATCGGGTCGAGCCCCGCCGTCGGTTCGTCGAGGAACAACAGTTCGGGATCGAGCGCAAGCGCACGCGCGAGCCCCGCGCGCTTGCGCATCCCGCCCGAAAGTTCGGCGGGGTATTTGGGGCCCGCATCGCCCGGCAAGCCGCTCATCGCGACCTTGTACGCGGCGATCTCGTCGAGCAATTGCTGCGACAGTCCGGGATAGAATTCGCGCAGCGGCAGCTCGACATTCTCGGCGACGGTCAGTGTCGAGAACAAGGCGCCGCCCTGGAACAGCACGCCCCAGCGCTTGCGCACGTCCTGCGTCTCGTCCTCGTCGCGACCGAGCATCTCCTCACCGAACACGGTGATCTCGCCCGCGTCGGGATGCTGGAGGCCGATGATCGAGCGCATCAGCACCGACTTGCCCGTTCCCGATCCGCCGACGACGCCCAGGATCTCGCCGCGCCGCACGCGCAGGTCGACGCCGTCGTGGATCGTCGCCTCGCCGAAGCGGTTCACCACCCCGCGCACATCGACGACGATGTCGCCGTCCGGGTCGCGGGCCGACGGCGCGCTCATTTCCAGCCGATCCCGGTAAAGAACACCGCGAAGATCGCGTCGAGGACGATGACGAGGAAGATCGCCTGGACGACCGCAGCGGTGGTGCGCGAGCCGACCTGTTCGGCGTCGCCCTCGACCAGCATACCCTGGAAACACCCCGACAGCGCGATGATCAGGCCGAAAACGGGGGCCTTGATCAACCCGATATAGACGTCGGTCATCGGCACGA
Organism: Sphingomonas sp.; assembly: GCA_965248885.1. Lineage (GTDB taxonomy): Bacteria > Pseudomonadota > Alphaproteobacteria > Sphingomonadales > Sphingomonadaceae > Sphingomonas_O. Next base: position 540,768 of record OZ252211.1, read on the forward strand.
CTTCGCGGATGCGCTGGATAAAGGTGATCGGCGGGATGCCGAGCGACACCCAGCAATAGAGCCCGCCGCCGATGATCGCGACGATCGATGCGTAAAAGCCGAGCAGCGGCATCATCAAGACCGCCGCGATCACGCGCGGCAGGACGAGCGCTTCGTTCGGCGAGATACCGATCGTGCGCATCGCGTCGATTTCTTCGGTCAGCTTCATCGTGCCGAGCTGTGCGGCGAACGCCGACCCCGACCGCCCCGCAACCATGATCGCGGTCATCAGAATGCCGAGTTCGCGAAAAGTGATGCGCCCGACGAGATTGATCGTGAAGCTCTCGAAGCCGAACTGCGCGAGCTGCACCGCGCCCTGTTGCGCGATGACGAGGCCGATCAGGAAACTCATCAGCCCGATGATGCCGAGTGCGGTGACGCCGACGACCTCGAACCGCTGGACGACGGCGTTGAGGCGAAAGCGCGACGGGTGGCGAATGACGCTGGCGAGCGCGATGCACACCGCGCCGAAAAAGCCGAGCAGGCCGTAAAGCGTGCGCCCCGCGATCAGCGTCGCCTCGCCGATCTCGCCCGCGACGCGCGCCAATGGCGTGGTGCGATCGGGGCGGACCTTCATGTCGGCATCGCCGCCGCTGACCTGGACGATCAGGTGGCGCGCATCCTCACTGGCGCCCACGACCTCGGCGCCGGTATCGCGCGCGAGCCGGTGGACGATCCACGCGCCGACGGTGTCGAGCCGCTCCACCCCGCTCATGTCGATGCGCTTGGCGGTGGGCGCAGCGGCGATCAGCCGGTCGGGCAGGTCGCCCAGCCGCGCCAGCGTCATGCTACCCGAAAAAGCGATCATGGGCGCGCCGTCGCGTTCGATCGTTTCGAAAGTGGCGGCGCTGTTCATCGCGCTGTCTGATGCGTGATTTGCGCGGGGTGGGCAAGAGGAGAGACGGAGCTGGAAAGGAGGCGCGCTTGCCAACGCATTCCCCGTCGCCCCGGACTTGATCCGGGGTCCCGCTTCCTGCGGTGCGCCACAAAGAAGAAGCGGGGTCCCGGGTCAGGCCCGGGATGACAGACGGGTTGCTATGTCAAAATTCTTCGACCGGCCGTTACAACTCCACCCCCGCCGCGATCGCTTCGAGCTGGCGCAGGCGTTCCTTCAGGTCGGCGACGTCGATACGCTGTGAAACGCCGGGCGCGGCGCCGCGGTCGAGCTCGGCGCGCTTCAGGTCGATCCACGCAAGGAACGCCCGCAGCGCGATGAGCCCGGCGACCGCGATGCCGACGACAGCGGTCGCCCCGATCGCGAGATAAATGAGCGGCTCGGTCACCGGAGCTTCTCGATCTCGGCGTCGAGGCGGCGCGGCGCGTGTTCGTCGGTGATCACGCGCTCGAGGACGGCGATGCGTTCCTTCAGCTGCACGATCTCTGCCTGTGTGCGCGCCGCATCGGGGTCGGGGCGGACGCGCTCACCCGTTTCGTTGACGCCGTAGCGGGCACGGACGATGCTGACGACCGCGCCGATCGCGACGATGAAGACGACGGCTTCCCAGAATGCCATGGCCGGGCTCCTAGTTCAGCGGGCGGTCGCGCAGCGCTTCGATCTCCGACGAGAGATCGGCGCCGCGGTCGGTGGCGATGCGCTCGAGGACGCGGACGCGTTCCTCGAGCCGTTCGGTGTGCGCGGCATATTGCGCGGCCTTTTCGGCGGTCAGGCTCGTTTGCCGGTCGAGCTGGCGCTCCTTGACGCGTAGCCACATCTTGAACGGCGCGATGCCGATCGCCGCGAGCGGAATAAGAACCCAGATCCAGCTTGCTGCATTGTGCATGACGATACTCCCTGTTGACCGCGCTCAGCGCAGCGAGTCGATCTCGCTCGCCAGCGCCGAGTTGCGGCTGGTGTAATAGGTTTCGACGTCGGCGAGGCGCCGGTCGATGTCGCGGAACTTGGCGCGGACGTCGCGCGTCGAACGCGACGGCGACTGGCGGACGCCCTGCCAGAATTTCGCATCCTCGGCATTGTCGTAGAGCCCGGCCGGCTTGACGGGCGCGAGCCATGCGATCAGCCAGTAAGCGAACAGCCCCATCGGAAAGGTCGCGACGGTGACCGCGACGACGCCCATGCGGACCCAGAACAGGTCGAGCCCGGAATAATCGGCGATCCCGGCGCAGACGCCCGACCATTTGGCGTTCTGCTTGTCGAGGTAATAGCGGGTGCGGCTGGCGGACATGTCACTTTCTCCAATCTGGGTTGTCGGCGGTCATGATGCGCTCGATCGTCGCGAGCCGGTCGTCCAGCTTGCGCGCGGTTTCGTGCACATCGTCGAGCAGGTTTTCGTCCTCGGGCGTGAGCCGGGCGTTGCTCTTCCACTTGGTGACATAGTGGAGGATCAGCCACGGCAGCCCGATGAACAGTGCGGCAATCGCGAGGACGCCTTCGATGTCCATGTCAGCTCGCCTGTCCGGCGGCTTTGGCCTTGAGCGCGGCGAGCGCGGCCTCGACCTTGTCCGACGATTTCAGCTCGGCGATCTCCTCCTCGAGCGTCTTGGGATTGCCCATGCCCAGCGCATCGGCGCGCCCCTCGGCCATGTCGGCACGGCGCTCGAGCAGTTCAAAGCGCGAAAAGGCATCCTGCGTGCGCTCGCCGGCATAGGCTTCGCGCACCTTGATGCGGTTGTGCGCGCTTTCCATCCGCGTCGCGATCGACGACTGGCGTGCGCGTGCATCGCGCAGCTTCGACTGGAGCTTGGCGATGTCGACCTCCGCCGCTTTGAGCGCGTCGTCGAGCACCTCGATCTCCGATTCGAGGCGTTCGGCCATGTCGGTCGCCTTCTGGCGCTCGACCAGCGCCGCCTTGGCGAGGTCCTCGCGGCCCTTCGACAGTGCGAGTTCGGCCTTTTCCTCCCAGCTCGCCTCGAGCGTGCCGAGTTTGGCGATGTGGCGGCGCATTTCCTTTTGATCGGCGATCGTGCGCGCGGCCGACGCGCGCACTTCGACCAGCGTCTCCTCCATCTCGATGATGATCATGCGGATCATCTTTGCGGGGTCCTCGGCCTTGTCGAGCAGGTCGGTGAAATTGGCGGCGACGATGTCGCGCGTCCGTGAAAAGATACCCATGGTTACTGGCCTTTCTGGCGGTGGAATGTGCCCTTGCGGCGCGACTGGCAAGCCGTGCCGCAAGGCGTAGACGACGAGATCACCCGGCATTGGGAGCAGGGTAGCTGGCGGTGAGCGCCTCGGCACGCGCGCGGGCGACGAGCGCGGCGGTGCGTGCCGCCGTCGGCCGCGGCGCGCCATTGTACGTCATGACGACGGTCACGAGGCGCGTGCCGTTTGCCTTGGGATAGGCAGCGCTGGTCGCGGCGTCGACGGCATCGGCGTCGAGCGTCGCGCTGCCGGTCGAGCCGATAACGCGGGCGTCCCGCACCTTCCCCGACGGGGCGACGGTGACGAACACGGTCGCAACGCCGCGCTCGGTGGTCGGTGCGCTGCGGCTGGTGATGCTGTGCGCCACCGCGCGGGCGACGCCCCGGTCGGCATGCGGTTCGGCGGCGCGCGCGGGGCTCGCCGAGACGGCGACCGCGAGCGTGGTGCAGAGCAGCGACGCCGCGATGGCGGTGGCGGTGTCGCGGATGTTGGTGGTAGCGAACATGATGAAGTCTCCCTGAAACCTGGCTTGTGCCATCCTGTGGGCGACCATCGCCCCGGATGCCGAAAGGATTGCAGGGAGTGTGCCAATTCGAAAAACGGCAGAAATCCGCCATGGGCGTCAAGTGACCACCTTCTTTTCTTGCGGAGAATTGGGAATTCGCGCTAAACCTTGGGAATGAAACGCACGCTTCAGATCGTCGGGCAGAGCTTTGCGTTCCTCGATAGCATCGAGCGTGCGAGCCGTGCCGCAGCGCTCAACCGTCCGGTGCTGGTGATCGGCGAGCGCGGGACGGGCAAGGAGCTGATCGCCGAGCGGCTCCACCGGCTGTCGCCGCGCTGGCGCGGGCCGCTCGTCACGATGAACTGTGCGGCACTCGCCGAAACGCTGATCGAGGCCGAACTGTTCGGGCACGAGGCGGGCGCGTTCACCGGCGCGACGCGCGCGCGCGAAGGGCGCTTCGAGGAAGCCGATGGCGGCACGCTGTTCCTCGACGAGCTCGCGACCTTGTCGGCGGGCGCGCAGGAACGGCTGCTCCGCGCGGTCGAATATGGCGAGGTGACGCGGATCGGCGCGAACAAGCCGCTGACCGTCGACGTGCGGATCGTCGCGGCGACCAACGAGCATCTGCCTGCCCTCGTCGAAAAGGGGCGGTTTCGTGCCGACCTGCTCGACCGGCTGGCGTTCGAAGTGGTGACCTTGCCCCCGCTGCGCGCGCGCAGCGGCGACGTGGCGGTGCTGACCGACCATTTCGGGCGGCGGATGGCGGCCGAGCTCGACTGGACACACTGGCCCGGCTTCGACGCCGCGGCGATGGCGGTGCTCGAGGGGTATGGCTGGCCGGGCAATGTCCGCGAGTTGCGCAACGTGGTCGAACGCGCGGTGTATCGATGGGAGGATCCCGAGCGCGCGATCGCGACGGTGGAGTTCGATCCGTTTGCCAGTCCCTGGACACCGCAGGCCGTCGCCCCGGCGGAGGCCGGGGCTGGTGTGTTCTCGCAAGCCCCCATCCTGCGAGCGGCCCCGGCCTCCGCCGGGGCTACGGGATTGGTGGCGACGGACCTGCGCGGGGCGGTATCCGCCTACGAGAAGGCGTTGCTCGAAGACTCGCTCAAACGCTGTCGCTACAACCAGCGGGCCACGGCGGTGGCGCTCACTCTGACCTACGACCAGCTGCGCCACGCGATGAAACGCCATGGGTTGGGCGAAAAGGCGGGTTGATGCGTTCGGGCTGCGACACCCTATCTAACCACGACATCAAGAGGAGTTTCCATGCCCTTCACACTGCCCCCGCTTCCCTACGCACGCGACGCGCTCGCCCCGGTCATGTCGGGCGAAACGCTCGATTATCATCATGGCAAGCATCACCAGGCCTATGTCACCAAGACCAACGAGCTGGTTGCGGCCAGGGGGCTGGGCGGCATGTCGCTCGTCGAGCTCATCCGCCACCACCAGGATCCGGGCGACAAGCCGCTGTTCAACAACGCCGCGCAAATCTGGAACCACAGCTTTTTCTGGCAGTGCCTCTCGCCGGTGAAGCAGCAACCGACAGGCAAGCTCGCCGAGATGATCGTCCGCGACTTCGGCTCGGTGGGTGACTTCACGAAAAAGTTCGCGGCCGAGGCGGTCGCGCATTTCGGCAGCGGCTGGGCGTGGCTGGTGCTCGATGCGGGCAAGCTGAAGATCACGTCGCTGCACGATGCCGACACGCCGGTCGCGCACGACATGGCCCCGCTGATGACGCTCGATGTGTGGGAACATGCCTATTACGTCGACTATCGTAACGCGCGGCCCAAATTTGCCGATGCCGTGCTGGGCGGGCTCGTGAACTGGGAATTCGTCGCGCAGAACCTCGACGGGCGCGGGTCCTCGCGCGCGGATCAGGCGGGATAGGAGAAAAGGGGGTTCACGCGGAGACGCAGAGGAAGAGATGAGGTTCGCGCCGCAGGCTCTCATCTGTTCTTCTCCGCGTCTCCGCGTCTCCGCGTGAACCAACTTCTTTATAAGCCTGCGGCGCTCAGGCGCTTGGCGGCAGGGGAACCTCTTCCTCGCTCGAACGGCTGTGCTTCAGGATCATCGGCAGGTTCGCGAGGCCGAACACCAGCGTCAGCGGGAACGCGCCCCAGAGCTTGAACCCCAGCCAGAACCCCGTCGTCGACGACCGCCACACGATCTCGTTGAGCACCGCCATGGCGGCAAAGAAGAAAGCGAAGTTGCGTCCGAGCAACGTCCAGCCTTGCGCATCGAGTTCGGGATAGACGTTGCCGAGCGCCGATTTCAGCACGGGCTTGCCGCTCACCCAGCCGAAGCCGAGGATCGCCGCGACGGTGCCGTAATAGATGGTCGGCTTGACCTTGATGAACATCTCGTCGTGAAGCCACACAGTCAGCCCGCCGAGCACCAGCACCATGATCGCCGAAAACCACAACAGCGGCGCGACGCGGCCGAATTTCCAACGCGAGACCCCGACCGCGACGACGATCGCGACCATGAACGCGATGGTCGCGGCAAAGATGTTGCTGCGCCAATAGGCGATCAGGAACACCGCAAGTGGCCCAAGGTCGGTGCCGAGGCGGATCAGCCCGTTATCCTGTCTGCTGTCGGTCATGCGCGCACTCCGGCGATGGCGTTGGCGAGTTCGACCGCGTCGAACGGGCGCAGGTCGTCGATCGTCTCACCGACGCCGACGGCGTGAATCGGCAGCCCGAACCGCGCCGCCGCCGCGACTAGGACGCCGCCGCGCGCGCTGCCGTCGAGCTTGGTCATGACGAGCCCCGTGACCCCCGCAACCTCGCGGAACACCTCGATCTGGTTGAGCGCGTTCTGCCCGACGCCCGCGTCCAGGACGAGGACGACATCGTGCGGCGCGGCCGGGTTGATCCGCCCGAGCACGCGGCGGACCTTGGCGAGTTCGTCCATCAGCTCGCGCCGGTTCTGCAACCGCCCGGCGGTGTCGACGATCAGCACGTCAATGCCGCTCTCGGTCGCCTGTTTGACGGCGTCGAACACCAGCCCCGCCGCGTCGCCGCCTTCGGGCCCCGTGACGACCGCAATGCCCAGGCGGTCGGCCCAGACCTTCAATTGCCCGATCGCAGCTGCGCGGAACGTATCGCCCGCCGCGAGCATCACGCCATAATCCTGTTCGAGGAACAGATGCGCGAGCTTGGCGATCGTCGTCGTCTTGCCCGATCCGTTGACGCCGACGACGAGGATGACCTGCGGGCGGGGAAAGGCGTGGATGGTGAGTGGCCTCGCGACTGGCGCGAGCACGGCGGCGACCTCTTCAGCGATCACGCGGCGCAGCCCTGCCTCGTCGATGCCGCGCTCGAACGCGCGTCCCTCGAGCGCGGTACGGATGCGCGCGGCGGTCGGCGCGCCAAGGTCGGCGGCGATCAGCACGTCCTCGACCGAGTCGAGCGTTGCGGTGTCGAGCTTGCCGCCGACGAGTCCCGCCAGACTCCCGCCGAGGCGTTCCGACGTGCGGCGCAGGCCCCCGACGAGGCGCTCGGACCAGCTGCTCACGTTGCGACACCAGTCAGAATGCCGTTCGCGACGCCGGTGATGCGGACGGCCATGATGCTGCGGGGCAGGGCGGGGGCGGTCAGCTCGACCTTGGCAAAATTGGGAGCATGGCCGGTCAGCCCCGACAGCTCGACGAATATCTCCTGCGTGCTACCAATGAGCGACGCCAGCCAGCGGTCGCGGCGCGCGGTCGCGGCGGCGCGGAGCGCGGCGGCGCGCGCCCTGGCGAGCGCGGGCGCGACCTGCGGCATCCGCGCCGCTGCGGTGCCGGGACGCGGCGAATAGGGAAAGACATGCGCGTGAACGATGTCGCACGCGTCGAGCGCGGCCAAGCTGTTCGCGTGCATTTCGGGCGTCTCGGTCGGGAAGCCCGCGATCAGGTCGGCCCCGATGGCGATATGGGGGCGCGCGGCCTTCAATCGCTCGACGAGGCGCGCCGCCTGCTCGGGGCTATGCCGCCGCTTCATCCGCTTCAGGATCATCGCGTCGCCCGACTGGAGCGAGAGATGGACGTGCGGCATCACGCGCGGTTCGTGCGCGATCAGGTCGAACAGGGCATCGTCGATCTCGGCGGGGTCGAGCGAGGACAGCCGCAGGCGGGGGAGCGTGGGAACGTTGCGGAGAATGCGCGCGGCGAGCGCGCCGAGCGACGGGCGATAGCTGGTCAGGTCGACGCCGGTGAGGACGACCTCGCGCTGCCCCGCGGCGACCGCTGCTGCGATGGCGGCGACGATATTCTGCGGGTCGAGCGACCTCGCGGCTCCGCGTGCCAGCGTCGTCACGCAGAAGGTGCAGTCGTGGTCGCAGCCGTTCTGCACCTCGACGAACAGGCGTGCGTGGTCGGGACCCGATAATGCGGGCGTCGCCCTAGCGTCTTCCGTCACCCCGGCGCCTTCGACGGGGCGACGGAACTGGCTCAGGTCGTGCTTGTCTGCCAAGACCGTCGCGATCTCAGGCATCGCCGCAAGCCGTGCATCAGTGGCGACCGCGCAGCCGGTCACCACGATCCGCGCCCCCGGCCGCCGCTTCGCCGCGCGCCGGATCGCGGCGCGCGCCTGGCGTTCGGCCTCGGCGGTCACCGCGCAGCTGTTGACGACGATCAGATCGTCCTGGTCGGCGAGGCCGCGTGCGAGCGTCGCCCCTTCGGCAAGGTTCAGGCGACAGCCGAAATCGATCACCTCGACACTCATGCGCCGAACCGCTCCCAATCGGCTTCGCCGGTGAAGACATGAGTCGCGGGGCCGGACAGCCTGATCGGATAGCCTTCGGTCCAGTCAATCAAGAGGTCGCCCCCCGGCAGTGAGACCTCGACGGGCGAGGAAAGAAGATCGGCGCGGATTGCGGCGACAGCAGCAGCGCACGCGCCTGTGCCGCAGGCGCGCGTAAGGCCCGCTCCTCGCTCCCAGACTCGCAAATTGAGATTGAACGGACCGGTGACGGTCGCGACGCCGACGTTGACCCGCTGGGGAAAAAGCGGATCGTTCTCGATCAGGGGGCCGAGCCGTCCAAGATCGATCGCGTCGCAATCCTCAACGAAAAAAACGACGTGGGGGTTGCCGACATTGACGGCGGATGGGCGCTGAAGCTCTTCCCAAGCGACTGGCATGGTGCGGGTATCCATCGCATAGGCTAGCGGAATCGCATCCCAATCGAAACGCGGAAAACCCATTTCGACAGACGCCCCATCATAACTCATTTCCGTTGCGATGATGCTGCCAAGCGTCTCAATCTTCGTTTGCCCATAGAGGAGCATCGCAACGGCACGAGCGGCATTGCCGCATGCCTCGACCTCGCCACCGTCGGGATTGAAAATGCGCATCTTCGCATCGGCGACGTCCGACCGTTCAAGCAGGATCAGCTGGTCGCAGCCGATGCCGGTGTGCCGGTCGGCGATGGCGCGGGCGCGGCTCCCCGACATCGCGACCGGCGCGGCGCGCGCGTCGATCACGACGAAGTCGTTGCCCAGCCCATGCATCTTGTGAAACGCACCCATCACCGCGCGCCCTCTAGGGCATGATCGGTGAGGATGAAACTGCCCAGGCCATTCCTCGCGTGCGAAGCGTAGGGGAGGATTTAGCTGGTGACGCGCGAACGGGCGGTTTCGGTGATCTGGATCAGGCGCCTTCGAGGTTTCGAAGCACGTCGCGCGCCGCGATGCGAAGCGTCAGGACGCCGCGCCGTTCGAGAAATGTATCGCGTGCGGCGTCGCGCCGCGTCCAGCGGCGGAGAGTGCGCGATCGGCGTGGGTACGCCGCTGAACGCGGCGACCGCTCCGCCCTTCGGGCACCTCCTCTGCGCTTCGCTGGGTAGGATTTGGTGACGGCCGTCGCGCAAACTCTGTGATTATGCGCTCCGGCGCAGCGGCTCGTGCAGCTGCGCCTGCGGCTCGGCGAGGCGCGCATAGGGGAGCAGATTGCGTTCGGCGAGCAACGTGCGCACGCCGCCAAGCGACAGCGGGCGCCCATAGTGCCAGCCTTGCCCCTTGTGGCAGCCGAGCTGGCGCAGCCGTTCCTCGATCGCGGCGTCCTCGATGCCCTCGGCCGTGACGGGCAGGCCGAGCGAATCGCCCAGCCGGGTGATCGCGTTGACGATCGCCGCGCTTTCGGGGTTGTCGAGGATCGAGGTGACGAAGCTCTTGTCGATCTTGATCCGGTCGAACGGCAGCGCGCGCAGGTGCGCGAGCGACGAATAGCCGGTGCCGAAATCGTCGAGCGCGAGGCGGATGCCCTGGTTCTTCAGACTGCCGACGATCGATTGTGCGAGTGCCAGATTCTCGAACAGGCTCGATTCGGTGATCTCGACCTCGAGCCGGTTGGCGGGAAAGCCCGTTTCGGTCAGCAGCTTGACCATCTTTTGCGCGAGCCACGGATCCTTCAGCTGCATCGGCGAGATGTTGACCGACAGCGACAGCGACGGGTCCCAGTTGCGCGCCTCGGCGAACGCCTGCGCCATCACCGACAGCGACAGGTCGGCGATCATGCCGGTTTCCTCGGCGATCGGGATGAACAGGTCGGGGCTGACGAGCCCCTTGGTCGGGTGGTCCCAGCGCGCCAGCATCTCGAACCCGTGCAGGCGCCCGGTGGTCAGGTCGATCTGCTGCTCGAAATAGGGGACGAACTCGCCGCGCGGAACGCCGACGCGCAGGCCGTCTTCGATCTCGTTGCGCGCCTGAAGCTCGCGCTCCATCGAGGCGTCGAACCAGCAATACCGGTTCCGCCCCTGGTGCTTGGCGGCGTACATTGCGATATCGGCGCGGCGCATCAGCGCGTCGACGTCGGTGCAGTCTGCTTCCGACCGCGCGATGCCGCAGCTGACCGAGACGTGGAGCACGGTGCCGTTCGCGTCGAAGGGTTGCGCGACGCGCGACACGATCGCCTGGGCGACGCGTTCGACGACGTCGGGGACCGCGCTGTCGAAGGCGAAGATGCACGCGAATTCGTCGCCGCCGAGCCGCGCGGGGAGCGCCGAGGGCGGCATCAGCCGCGCAATCTCGGCCGCCACGAGTTTTAGCAACGTGTCGCCCGCCTGATGCCCGTGAACGTCGTTGACGTTCTTGAAATGGTCGAGGTCGAGCATCAGCAACGCGACCGCCTTGTGTCGCCTGAGCGCCTTGGTGACGATGCCTGCGCCATGGTCGGCGAGCGCGCGGCGGTTGTAGAATCCGGTGAGCGGATCGCGCGACGCCAGGCTCTGTGCGCGCTGTTCGGCGACGGTGCGCTCGGCGATTTCCTTCGACAGGTCGGTATAGCGACGCCAGCCGAACAGGATCAGCGCGATGTTGAGCATGACCGCGATCGAGAGCGTACGGTCGGCACCGCCGCCGACGCCCGACAGCATCTGCGTCGCCGCCGACATGACCTGGCTGCCCGTGCCCACGAACATCAGGATCGCGGCGACGACGATCGCCCCCGTCATGATGTCGTTGCGTGCATTGGTCGCACGCGACCTTGCGCTTTGATCGCTCAAAGACCCATCCCCGTTTGGCCGTCGCGGCGATCGTTACGGGGGACGCGTGAAAATCGGCTTAAGACCGATGTCGGCGGCGTCGAGCGCAACCGGTTGACGCGTAGAGGGCGTTTCCCTATCGGACCTCGACCGCCAAGCGCGGTTCACGGGCGATGTCGCCCCCGCCAGCCGACGAGGTTTCGTCCGCTGGCGTTTTTTGCGTTTGATCGAGGTTTGGGAGTGAGGCTGGTTTGTTCGACACGCTGAGCGATCGTCTGGGGAGCGTCTTCGACCGGTTGCGCGGTCGCGGGAGCCTGACCGAGACCGACGTGCGCGCGGCGATGCGCGAAGTACGCGTCGCTCTGCTCGAGGCCGATGTCGCGCTGCCGGTGGTGCGCGATTTCGTCGACCGGGCGACCGAACGCGCGGTCGGCTCCGACGTGCTGCGCTCGGTCACGCCAGGGCAGATGGTCGTCAAGATCGTCAACGACGCGCTCGTCGAGATGCTGGGTGCCGAGGCGAGCGACCTCGAGCTCGACGTCGTCCCGCCCGCGATCGTCATGATGGTCGGGCTGCAGGGCTCTGGCAAGACGACGACGACCGCCAAGATCGCCAAGCGGCTGACCGAACGGTCGGGCAAGAAGGTGCTGATGGCGTCGCTCGACGTCAATCGTCCGGCGGCGCAGGAACAGCTTGCGGTGCTGGGCACGCAGGCGGGCGTCGCGACGCTGCCGATCGTCGCGGGACAGCGCCCGGTCGAGATCGCGCGGCGCGCGCTGACCGCGGCGAAGCTCCAGGGCTTCGACGTGCTGATGCTCGACACCGCCGGGCGGCTCCACGTCGATCAGGCACTGATGGACGAGATGCGTGCGGTCGGCGAGGTGTCGTCGCCGACCGAGACGCTGCTCGTCGTCGACGCGCTGACGGGACAGGACGCGGTCAACGTCGCCAAGAGCTTTTCCGACCAGGTGCCGCTGACCGGCGTCGTGCTGACGCGCATGGACGGCGATGCGCGCGGCGGCGCGGCGCTGTCGATGCGCGCGGTGACGGGCAAGCCGATCAAGTTCGTCGGCACGGGCGAAAAGCTCGACGGGCTCGACGTGTTCCACCCGTCGCGCGTCGCGGGGCGCATCCTCGGCATGGGCGATGTCGTCAGCCTCGTCGAACGCGCGGCCGAGACGATCCAGGTCGAGGATGCCGATGCGCTCGCCGCCAAGATGGCGAAGGGGCAGTTCGACCTGAACGACCTGCGTACGCAGCTGCGCCAGATGCAGCGGATGGGCGGGCTCGGTGCGCTCGCGGGCATGATGCCGGGCATGAAAAAGGCGCAGGCGGCGATGGCGGCGGGCAAGGTCGACGACCGGCTGCTCGTCCGCATGGACGCGATGATCGGCTCGATGACCGCCAAGGAACGCGCCAAGCCCGAATTGCTCCAGGCCAAGCGCAAGATCCGCATCGCCAAGGGATCGGGGACGACGGTCCAGGACATCAACCGCCTGCTCAAGATGCATCAGGAAATGGCGGGCGCGATGAAGAAGCTGCGTAAGCTGGGGGGCATGAAGGCGCTTGCCGGGATGATGGGCGGCGGCGGTCTCGAACAGATGCTCGGCGGGATGGGCGGCCAGATGCCGCCGATGCCGCCCGGATTCATGAAGAAACGTTAGAAAAGGCAAGAATTATGGCAGTATCGATCAGGCTTTCGCGCGGCGGTTCCAAGAAGCGCCCCTATTACCGCATCGTCGTCGCCGATGCGCGGTCGCCGCGCGACGGCAATTTCATCGAACGGATTGGCAGCTATAATCCGCTGCTGGCGAAGGACGACATGGCGCGCGTGGTGCTCGACGCCGAGCGCGCCAAGCATTGGCTGGGCGTCGGCGCGCAGCCGACCGACCGCGTTGCGCGTTTTCTCGACGCCGCAGGGGTGCGCGAGCGCCCCGCGCGCAGCAACCCGACCAAGGGCAAGCCCGGCGAAAAGGCGACCGAGCGGCTCGAAGAGCAGCAGAAGAAAGCCGCCGAAGCCGCCGAGGCCGCGGCCGCCGCTGCTGCCGTCGTTCCGGAGCCCGAACCGGAACCCGTTGCCGAAGCACCTGCGGAAATCGCGCCCGTGGCCGAAGAGCAGCCGACCGAGGGCGTCAGCGCCGAGGGTCCTGCCGAGGGTGCTGTCGATCCTCAGCCTGAGGACGCCGTCCAGACCAGCGCGACGGCTCCTGCCGAGGGCGAATAAACCTTGAACCCCGACCGTCCCGTCGTGCTCGCCGCCATTGCCGGCGCGCACGGCGTGGGCGGCGAGGTCAAGCTCAAGCTGTTCACAGACGATCTGTCGCCCTATCGCAGCTTTAACGACGGCGCGCTGACGCTGAAGTCGCTGCGCGGTCAGATCGCGCGTTTTGCCGAAATCGCGGACCGGAACGCGGCGGAGGCGATGCGCGGCACCCAATTGACCGTCGCGCGCAGCGCACTCCCGCCGCTGGCCGAGGGCGAATATTACCACGCCGACCTGATCGAGCTGCCTGCGGTTTCGACGGACGGCGAGGCGCTGGGCGCCATCGTCGCGGTCGAGAATTTCGGCGCGGGCGACGTCCTTGAAATCGAGCGCCCCGACGGCAAGCGCTTCATGGTCCCGATGCGCCCCGACGCGGTACCCGAATGGGGCGAGCGGGTGGTGATTGACGCCGGGTTTGTGGGTTAGTATATCACTCATGTAGATACGGAGAGGCAGCGTGGCTCAGCAGTGGCGCACAAAGACTTTCAAATCTGGTAATTCCGTCGCTTTGAGGTTGCCCAAGTCGACTGGTTTCGTGGAAGGTGACGAGGTTGTCATCGTGCCGCACAAGAGCGGGCGCTTTTCGATCTGGAAAGAAGCGAACCGCCATGACGTACTCATGAGTCTCTATGGCAGCGTGTCTCCGGGCTTTATGAAGCACGGTCGCGGCGATATCGAACAGGAAGATCGTGCTTGGGATCGTCACGACGTGCAGTCGGCGGCTTGAGTGTACCTGCTCGATACCAACATCTGCATCGACTTCATCGATGCGCGCAGCACTGTCGTTCGTGACCGGTTTGACGCGCAGCGGGGGGTTCAACTCGCCGTTTCGGCAATTACGGCTGGCGAGTTGCTCGTGGGACCGAAAGACTCCGACGATCCCGACGGTGACCGTGACAAGGTCGAGCGATTTTTGCGCGTCGTCGATGTTCATGACTTCGATTTCGTTGCCGCTGACCTTTACGCACAACTTGTGCAACGGGTCGGCATGAAGCGTCGCAGCTTTGACCGGCTTATCGCCGCTCATGCTCTGGCGCTTGGGCTAACGCTCGTAACCAACAACGAAAAGCACTTCGCCGATGTGCCGGGGCTGAAGGTCGAGAACTGGACGGTCTGATGGGGCTGGAAATATTTGGCGTTCCACTTTGGGTCTTGCTGGTACCTATCGGGTTGACGCTACTTGCTCGCTGGGTTTGGCCGGATTGGTCCAGTCAGAAGATCGCCAATCGAGTCGGACTCTACCTCGCTTTGTGGGTCCTGGCTTGGACAGCTTGGACCACCTATCTTTTGTTCTTCGGTCCGACTTGCAGGGACAGATACCCCAATGCGCCTTGCGACATGCCGCTCGAATTTCTTGGGCCTCCAATCGGACTCGCTCTGACCGTCGTTACCTTGCTCTACTCGATTATCGCGAGCCGAATAACTCTAGCTCTTACCAAGCGGTGACCTTCGCCGCGCACATCCTGACTCTCTACCCCGAGATGTTTCCTGGGCCACTCGGGCACTCGCTCGCGGGACGGGCGCTGGTGGAGGGCATCTGGTCGTGCGCCCCGATACAGATTCGCGACTTTGCGACCGACAAGCACCGCTCGGTCGACGATACGCCTGCCGGGGGCGGGGCGGGGATGGTGTTGCGCGCCGATGTGCTGGCGGCGGCGGTGGATGCTGTTCAAAAGCCCCTCTCCTTCAGGGGAGGGGTTGGCGTGGGGACTGTCTGGAACGAGCAAAGTTCGGTTCTGGGTGAAAGACCCCACCCCAACCCCTCCCCTGAAGGGGAGGGGCTGAAGAGCCCTATTATCGCGCTCACCCCGCGCGGTGCGCCGCTGACACAGGCACGCGTCCGCGCGCTTACTGCGGGTCCCGGCATCACGCTGATCTGCGGGAGGTTCGAGGGGATCGACGAGCGGCTGTTCGAGGCGCGCGACATCGAGGAGATCAGCATCGGCGACTATATCCTGTCGGGCGGCGAGATGGCCGCGCTGGTGCTGCTCGATGCTTGCATCCGGCTGCTCCCCGGCGTAATGGGCGCGACCCAAAGCGGGGACGACGAGAGCTTCGAAGCGGGGCTGCTCGAATACCCGCACTATACCCGCCCAGCGATATGGGAGGGGCGCACGATCCCCGAAGTGTTGCGATCGGGGGATCATGCGAAGATCGCGGCCTGGCGCAAGTCGAGGGCCGAGACCGATACACGGCTAAGGCGGCCGGACCTGTGGGAGCGTCACGAGGACGCTCGGGTCCGTTCGCCCTCTGGCGCGCACGACGACAAAAGGAACCGGTGAGATGAACCTCATCCAGACGATCGAAGCCGAAAACATCGCCAAGCTGACCGCGACGCGCGCCATCCCCGAATTCCGCCCTGGCGACACGGTGAAGGTCGGCGTGCGCGTCGTCGAAGGCGAACGCACCCGCGTGCAGAATTACGAAGGCGTGTGCATCGCGCGTGCCAATCGCGGCATGGGATCGAGCTTCACCGTCCGCAAGATTTCGTTCGGCGAAGGCGTCGAGCGCGTCTTTCCGCTCTATTCGCCCAACATCGATTCGATCGAGGTCGTCCGCAAGGGCGCGGTGCGGCGTGCGAAACTCTATTATCTGCGCGGACGCACGGGCAAGTCGGCACGCATCGCCGAGCGTCGCGACACGCGCGGGGACGTGAAGGCGGGGTAAGCGCGCCGACCTGCATTGACCATCCTCGTCATTCCCGCGAAGGCGGGAACCCATCTTCCGAACGTGCAGAAGATGGGTCCCCGCCTTCGCGGGGATGACGAAGCGGAGGCGTGATGCGTGCATTGCTGGCGATCTTGGTCCTGATGACGAGTAGCGCAATCGGCGCACAGCAGACGCCGCCCCAACCCCTGACCCTCGAACGCATCTTCGCGTCGCCGACGCTGGCGGGTGCGGCTCCGCGTGCTCTGAAGCTGTCACCCGACGGCAAATTGCTGACGAGCCTGCGTCCGCGCGCCGACGATCGCGAGCGCTTCGACCTGTGGGCGACCGACACCGAAACGGGTGCGGAGCGTATGCTGGTCGATTCGACCAAATTCGGCGGCGGCGCGCTTTCCGAAGCCGAAAAGATGCAGCGTGAGCGCGCGCGGATCGGCGGCACGCGCGGGATCGTCGCGTACGACTGGGCCCCCGATGGCCAGTCGCTGCTCGTGCCGCTCGACGGCGATGTCTATATCGCCAGCCTCGACGGTGCGGTGCGGCGGCTGACGGCGACGCCACAGGGCGAGCTCGACACCAGCATCAGTCCCGGCGGCAAGTTCGCGTCGTTCGTGCGCGACCAGAATCTATTCGTCGTCGATCTGGCGAGCGGGGCCGAGCGTCGCCTGACGCGCGATGGCGGGGGCACGCTGAGCTGGGGCCTCGCCGAATTCGTCGCGCAGGAGGAGATGGACCGAACGCGCGGCGCGTGGTGGGCCCCCGACGACAGCCGCATCGCAGTCGCGCGCGTCGACGAAAGCGGCGTCGCCGTCGTCAGCCGCGCGGCGATCGGCGCCGAGGGGACGAGCGTGTTCGAGCAGCGCTACCCGCGCGCAGGCGCGGCGAACGCCAAGCTCCAGCTCTTCACGATGCGCCCCGACGGGACTCAGCTCGCGCAGGTCGACCTCGGCACGAACGACGACATCTATCTCGCGCGCGTCGACTGGTCGGCGGACGGCCGGACGCTCTATGTCCAGCGCGAAAGCCGCGACCAGAAGAGCCTCGACCTGCTGCGTGTCGACCCCGCAACCGGCGCGTCGAGCGTCGTGTTCAGCGAGAAGTCGCGGACCTGGCTCAACCTCCACGACAATTTTCGCGCGCTGAAGGACGGCAGCCTGCTTTGGTCGTCGGAGCGCGACGGGTTCAGCCATCTGTACCGCTGGAATGCAGGCAAGTGGACGCAGCTGACGCGCGGGAACTGGCAGGTCGGGCGGGTGATCGGGGTCGATGAGGCGAAGGGCCTCGTCTGGTTCACCGGCAACCGCGAAACGCCGATCGACCAGAATGTCTATATGGTGCCACTGGCGGGCGGCGCGGTGACGCTGGTCAGCGAGCCCGGCTGGTGGAACGCGGCGACGATGAACCGCGACGCGACGCGGATGATCGTGACGCGGTCGAGCCCCGTTCAGCCGACGCAGGTTCTCCTCGCCGACGCCAAGGGCGAGCGGCTGCGCTGGATCGAGGAAAACCGCGTCGAGGGCAGCCACCCCTATGCGCCTTACATGGCCGCGCATGTCCGTCCCGAATTCGGCACGCTGAAGGCGGCCGATGGCACGACCCTGCATTACAAGCTGCTCAAACCGCAGCTCGCCGAGGGGCAGCGCGTACCAGTATTCGTCCAAGTCTACGGCGGGCCGGGCGCGGGGCGTCAGGTGACACAGGCGTGGGGCAGCCTCGTCCAGCAATATCTCGTCCAGCACGGCTGGGCGGTGTTCTCGGTCGACGGACGCGGGACGCCCGAACGCGGCAAGGCGTTCGAAGACGCGATCTACCGCGCGATGTCGTCGGTCGAGGTCGACGACCAGCTCAGCGGCGTTGCGTGGCTCAAGGCGCAGCCGTTCGTCGATCCGGCGCGCATCGCGCTCTACGGCTGGTCGTACGGCGGCTATATGACGTTGCGCACGCTCGAACGCGCGCCCGGCGTGTTCGCGGGCGGCGTGTCGGGTGCGCCGGTGACGAAGTGGGAACTGTACGACACGCACTATACCGAGCGCTATATGGGCCGCCCGCAGGACGAGGCGGCCGCCTATGCGCGGTCGAGTGCGCTCGCCAACGCCGACCGGATTTCCGACCCGCTGCTGCTCATCCACGGCATGGCCGACGATAATGTCGTGTTCGAAAACTCGACCGCGCTGATGGCCAAGCTGCAGGCAGCGGGCAAGCCGTTCGAAACGATGGTCTATCCCGGGCAGACGCACAGCGTCGGAGGGCCGGGGGTGAGCGTTCATCTGTGGCGGACGATATTGGCGTTTCTGGAACGGAACGTGGTGAAGAAGTAGAGCCTTCCCTCCCCCTTCAGGGGGGAAGGTACCACGCGCCGCCTGGCGCGGGAGGGAGAGGGTTTCCCGTATAACGTTCTTGGTGACATACCCTCTCCCTGCCGCTTCGCGGCTGTCCCTCCCCCCTGGAGGGGGAGGGAGGAAGAAGCGACATGACCACCGCCCCCATCGCCCCGCGCGAGCGCATCGCGGTTCTCGACATCGTGCGCGGGATCGCGATCCTCGGGATTTTCTACATGAACATCCCCTACATGGGCGCAAGCGGGTGGCTGGCGACCAACGACGTGCGTTCGATCGGGTGGACCCCCGCCGACGCCGCGACGTGGAGCGTCATCGAGCTGTTCGCCGAAGGGACGATGCGCGGCATGCTCGAAATGCTGTTCGGCGCGGGGCTGATGGTGCTGACGCGCAACGAGGACGCGAGCAATACGCGCGCCCTCGGGCGTCTCTATCTGCGGCGCACCTTGTGGCTGTTCGGTTTCGGGATGCTCGACGTGTTCGTGCTCGGCTGGCCGGGCGACATCCTGCACATCTATGCGATCGCGGCACTGATGCTTTTCCCGTTCCGCCATCTGCCGCCGCGCGTGCTGGTGCTGTGCGGCCTCGGCTTCGCGCTGTTCAGCGCGTTTGCGTCGCTGCCCGGCTATGTCGAGGATGCCCAGCTCGCCGCGCGCGTCGAGGCCATCACGGCACGCGGCGGGCCGGCCAGCGCGCCCGAGAACAAGACGATGGCCGACTGGGCGCGCAAGGCCGACGCGATCAAGCTCGACGCCGGCGAACAGCGCCGCGTCGCCGCCGAGCGCGCGGCGCACGTGCCGGGCGCGAGCGTCGCCGCCTATCTGAGCACCTATCGCCAGATCTGGTTCACGCTGACGTCGGAGGGAATGCTGTTCGCGGTGCCCGAGGCGCTGTGCGCGATGCTGATCGGGGTCGCGCTGTTCAAGCTCGGCTTCATCCAGGGGCGGTGGCGACGACGCCATTATCTGGTCGTGGCGCTGGTCGCCTATATGATCGGCCTCGCGCTGCGCGGGGCGGCGTTGAGCGACGCGCTGGCGTTTTCGCCGGGGCCGGACAGCGACGCGGTGACGTATGAATTCGGCCGCCTCGCGATGTCGCTTGGGCATGTCGCGCTGATCAATCTCGCCGTGCAGAGCGCTGCGGGCGCGCGGCTGCTCGCGCCGTTTCGGGCGGCGGGGCGGACGGCGTTTTCGCTCTACCTGATGCAGCAGCTGATCGGGATGTGGTGGCTGTTCGCGCCGTGGGGGCTGGGGCTGTGGGGCCGCTACAGCTGGGCGGGGCTCGCGGCGATCGCGACCGGCGTGCTCGTGGTGCAGCTGATCGTCGCCAATCTGTGGCTGCGCGGCTTCGTCGCAGGGCCGGTCGAGTGGCTGTGGCGGTCGCTGTCCTATGTCCGCGTGCAGCCGTTCCGGCGCGTCACGACTGGACAAGCCGCGATTGCCGCTTAAGCGGACGCGCAGTCAATCGGAGTGCAGACCATGGGTTACCGGATCGCGGTTGCGGGCGCGACGGGCAATGTCGGGCGTGAAATGCTCAACATTCTTGCCGAACGCGAATTTCCGCTCGACGACATCGTCGCGCTCGCCTCGTCGCGCAGCCAGGGCGACGAGATCGATTTCGGTGAGACCGGGCGCAAGCTCAAGGTCCAGAACATCGACAATTTCAATCCCGCAGGCTGGGACATGGCGCTGTTCGCGATCGGCAGCGAAGCGACCAAGGTCCACGCGCCGCGCTTCGCATCGGCCGGGTGCACCGTGATCGACAATTCGTCGCTCTACCGCATGGATCCCGACGTGCCGCTGATCGTGCCCGAGGTGAACCCGGAGGCGATTGCGGGTTATGCCAAGCGCAACATCATCGCCAACCCGAACTGTTCGACGGCGCAGATGGTCGTCGCGCTGAAGCCGCTCCACGACTATGCCGGCATCAAGCGCGTTGTGGTCGACACCTATCAGTCGGTGTCGGGCGCGGGCAAGGAAGGCATGGACGAACTGTTCGAACAGTCGCGCAACATCTTCGTCGGCGACAGCGCCGAGGCGCGCAAATTCCCCAAGCAGATCGCGTTCAACCTGATCCCGCAGATCGGCGATTTCCTCGATGACGGCTCGACCACCGAGGAATGGAAGATGGTCGTCGAAACGAAGAAAATCCTCGACCCCAGGATCAAGGTCATCGCGACGTGCGTGCGCGTGCCGGTGTTCGTCGGCCATTCGGAAGCGATCAACATCGAGTTCGAACGCGAAATTTCGGCGAAGAAAGCGCAGAGCATCTTGCGCGAAGCCCCCGGGGTCATGCTGATCGACAAGCGCGAGGACGGCGGATACGTGACGCCCGTCGAATGCGTCGGCGATTATGCGACCTTCGTCAGCCGCGTGCGCGAGGATCCGACCGTCGACAGCGGACTGAGCCTGTGGTGCGTCAGCGACAATCTGCGCAAGGGCGCTGCGCTCAATGCGGTGCAGATCGCCGAGCTGTTGGGGCGGCAGCATTTGAAGAAGGCCGCCTGACGGTTGCGGCGTGGCTGGGTCCGCTTCGCACTCAGCCGCGTTTTCCCGGTCGCGCTGGTGCTCGGGCTGGCGGGAGTCTGGGCGATCGGCACGTTGCTGACCAGCTCGACCAATCGTTCGGTCAAGGCCTTTGCGCCGCCAGCGCGGGCGATTCGCATTGCAAGTGAGCCCGGGATCAGGCTCGCGGCGAGTTACCTTCCCGCTACCGCTCCGACCGCACCGGCAATCCTGCTGCTGCACGGCAATGGCGGCCATCGCGGTGATGTCGAATCGACGGCGCAGTGGCTGGCGGCGGACGGCTATACCGTGCTCGCGATCGATTTCCGCGGACACGGCGAGTCCTCGCCCGCCGGCAAGAGCTTCGGCTGGTTCGAAGCGCGCGATGCGCACGCCGCGTTCGACTGGCTCAGGGCGCATCACCCGCATAGCCGGATCGGCGTCATCGGCTTCTCGCTCGGCGGGGCCGCGGCCGTCATCGGGCCGCAGGGACCACTCCAGCCCGACGCGCTGATCCTCGAAGCGGTCTATCCCGACATTCGCCACGCGATCTACAACCGGATCGCCGCGCATGCGGGCTGGCTGCCTGCGACGATCGTGGAGCCGTTGCTCAGCTATCAGTCGTGGCTGCGCTTCGGCGTTTTGCCCGATGCCATTTCGCCCGCCCGCGCGCTGGCCAACGTGCGGGCGCCGGTCATGATCGTGGGCGGGGGTGCCGATTGCTATACCCCGGTTGAGGAGACCGAGTCACTTTACGGTGCGGTCAGGGTCGACCGCGAGATCTGGCTTCTCGACGGGTTGAGCCACGATCAGGTCGTTGCCGCACAGTCGGGCGCTTTCCGGGCAAGACTGCTATCGTTCCTCGACCGGCACTTAAAGCAAACGAGTTGAAACGATGATAGCAAACTGCTATCATCTGTGAATGAAACAGGCACTGGTCCGTGATATTGAGGATGACCTGCTCGACGATTATCGGTCGGCGGCAAGACAAAACATGCGCTCATTGAATGCCGAACTTCGCGACGGGCTTCGCCGCGGTCGACCCGGGCCACGGCGCAAGACGGTCGAGGAACTTCGTGCGCTTTGCCTCGAACTCTGGGCGATGACTCCTCCTGCCATGAGCGATGGCGACAGCACGTCGTACATCCGCTGGTCGCGGGACACGAACGGCGGCGATTGGGGCGCGCCGATCGACGATGCCCGTAGTTCTTGACGCCAGTGTCCTTGTGAAACTAGTCGCGCGAGAGGCGGGATCGGTTGAAGCATTTATGATGGTCGCCGGGCAGGACGCATGTGTTGCCCCCGATTGGGCGGTTGCTGAAGTGGCGAACGCCCTGGCGGCCAAGGTGCTGTACGAAGGGTTGCCAATCGAGGCCGCTGAAATCGGCATATCCAGAATGCCGGAATTTTTGTTGCCCTTAGTGCCCTCGCTACAACTAATCGCGCCCGCGCTTCGTCTCTCCTACGAACTGAAGCACGCCGTCTACGACTGCATCTATCTCGCGCTGGCGATCCGCGATGGCATCAAATTGATCACTGCCGATAAAAAGTTCATTCAGTCGGTGGCACGCGGCAATCTTTCCCGGCACGTCGATCTCCTGGATTGGCCAGAGACACAATGAGTGTAAGGTCTGGTGACACAGCGCATTTTGCCTCCTTCGACAACACCTCGCTTGCCTATCGCGAAACCGGCGAAGGCCGAACGGTCATCCTGCTCCACGGGCTGTTTTCGAACGCGCAGATCAACTGGATCAAGTTCGGTACGGCGGCGCTGCTGGCCGAGGCGGGGTTTCGCGTCGTCATGCCCGACCTTCGCGCGCACGGCGACAGCGCGGCACCGCATGACCCGGCGGCCTATTCGCCCGACGTGCTCGCGCGCGATGTCGAGGCGCTGGTCGCGCATCTGGCGATCGACGACTTCGACCTCGGCGGGTTTTCGCTGGGGAGCCGGACGGCGGTGCGCGCGGTGCTGCTCGGGATGCGGCCCCGGCGGCTGATTCTTGCGGGCATGGGGCTCGAGGGGCTGAGCGGATGGAGCCGCCGCAAGCGCTTCTTCCTCGATGCGATCGCGCTTGCCGACACCGCGAAGCGCGACGATCCGCACTGGCTGGCGATCCAGTTCATGAAGACGATGAAGATCGACCGAACCGCGGCGGCGTTGTTGCTCGCTAGCTTCGCCGATACCGATCCGGCCGATCTCGCCGCGCTGACGATGCCGACATTGGTCGTGTGCGGAGCGGACGATGACGACAATGGCTCGGCACCCGCACTCGCCGCCGTGCTGCCCGATGCGCGCTACGTGGCGATTCCGGGCACGCACATGTCGAGCGTGACGCGCCCCGAACTGGGGGCGGCGGTGGTCGGATTTCTCGCCGCTTAACGAGCGGGATCCCTGCGCACCAGCCCGATCGCCAAGCACGTCAGCACCGCCACATCGTCCTGGTTGAACACCGTCGTGCGCGATCGGAACGAGCCGATGTCGGGCTTGCTGCGCGACGGCGTCTTGTCGATCACCTCGGTCTCGCAGCGCAACTTATCGCCGGGATAGACGGGTTTCAGCCAGCGGATCTCGTCGACGCCGGGCGAGCCGAGCCCGGCCTGCTGGACGACCGACATATTCTCGACGAGCATCCGCATCATCATCGCGCAGCTGTGCCAGCCGCTCGCCGACAGCCGTCCGAAATGCGTCTTGGCGGCTTCCTCGTCGGACAGATGAAACGGCTGCGGATCGTATGCCGATGCGAACGCGACGACTTCCTCGCGGGTGACTGCATAATGCCCGAACGACGCCCTGCTCCCGACCACGATGTCTTCGAAATAGAGCATGTCAGCGCCTCAAGGCGGGGGTGAAGACATCGGCGCTGCCATCGCCGGGAATCGGCGTCACGCCGATCAGCCGCGCGATCAGCGGATAGACGTCGACATTGTCGAACGCGGGCAGCGCGACGCCGCCGACGAACGCAGGGCCGCTCGCGATGAACAGCGCGTCCATCGCGCGATGGGGGCCGGGGTCGTACCCATGCGCGCCGTTGTAATCGAACGGCTTGTCGGGCGCGCGCGGTGTTCCCTCGATCAGCCAGCCGATTTCGGCGAGGCAGACGAAGCTCGGCACGCGCGCGTTCGCGCCATAGTGCAGCGCGGGCGGCAGCTCGGCCTTTCGGTAGCACGTCATGTGCTCGTGGGGCCGAAGCAGCGCGCGCGCGAGGCGCTTCTCGCGGCGCGGCAGCGGCTCGATTCCGGCATAAGGCCCGGCGGTGACGGAGCGGAAGTCCTTGGCGCGCGCGACCTTCCACAGCTGGATCTGGCGCGCCTCGCTCGTCGCGGCCATGCCATGGTCGGCGACGACCACGAGGTTGGCGGGCTGGCCGAGTTCGGCGAGCCCGTCGACCAGCCGCCCGATCTGCGCATCGACCGCGCGGATCGCGTCGTTTGTTTTGGCGCCATCGGGGCCGTTCCGGTGCCCGGCGGTATCGACGGTATCGAAATACAGCGTGACGAAACGCGGGCGGATCGCGGCGGGACGGCGCAGCCAGTCGAGCACGCCGTCGACGCGCTGCGGCTCGGGCAGTTCCTTGGCATAGGGCCACCAGTCGTGCGCGCGCGCGCCCGCGAAATCGACCTGGCTGCCCGGCCAGAACATCAGCGCGCTGCGCACGCCCTGGCGCTCGGCGGTGATCCAGATCGGCTCGGCCGCGTTCCACCAGAAGGGGTCGCTGTTGGAAAGCGTGAACACCACACCGGGCTTGCGCACGTCCTCCATCGTGTTGCCGACGATACCGTTGCGGTCGGGGCGCAACCCGGTGACGAGCGTCCAGTGGTTGGGAAAGGTCAGCGACGGGAACGACGGCCGCATCGCCGCGCTCGCCCCCGCTGCCTTCAGCGCGTTGAGGCGCGGGGTGATGCTGCGGTCGAGGTAATCGGGGCGAAAGCCGTCGATCGAGACGAGGATGGTGACGGGGGCGCGCGTCTCTGCCGGGGAGAACGCGGGGAGGAAAAGGGCGAGCAGGAAAAGAAAGAGGCGCACGCAATTGCTCCGGGGGATACGGCCGATCACCTCACCCGCATCCCCGAGCGAAGTCGAGGGGCTGGTTCGAGCGAAGTCGAGAACGACGCGCTGGCTGCAAGGGGCCTCGACTGCGCTCGGCATAGCCCCTCGACTTCGCTCGGGGAAGCGGCGTGTGCTTGCGGTCACCCGCTAAACGTTGAACCTGAACAGCATGACATCGCCATCGGCAACGACATACTCCTTGCCCTCCGACCGCAATTTGCCCGCGTCGCGCGCGCCGGCCTCGCCGCCGCAGGCGACATAATCGTCATAGGCGATAGTTTCGGCGCGAATGAAGCCGCGTTCGAAATCCGAATGGATCGCGCCCGCCGCCTGCGGGGCGCTCGCCCCCTTGGGGATCGTCCACGCGCGCGATTCCTTGGGACCGCAGGTGAAGAAAGTGATCAGGTCGAGCAGCGCGTATCCGGCACGGATGACGCGCGCGAGACCGGTCTCGGTGAGGCCGAGGTCGGACAGGAATTCGGCGCGGTCTTCGGGCGGCATCGTCGCGATGTCGGCTTCGATCGCCGCCGACACGACGACCGCCTGCGCGCCCTCGGCAGCCGCTTTTTCGAACACGCGCGCCGACAGCGCATTGCCCTCGGCCGCCGCGCTTTCCTCGACGTTGCAGACGTAGAGGACGGGCTTCGACGTCAGCAATTGCGCCTGCGCGAAGTGGCGTGCTTCCTCGGCGTCGGCGATTTTCGTCAGCCGCGCGGGGTTCCCGGCGCGCAGCAGGTCGAGCGCCTTGCCCAGCACCGCCGCCGCGACCCTGGCCTCCTTGTCGCCCTGCGTCGCTTTCTTGGCGAGCGCAGGGACGCGCTTTTCAAGGGATTCGAGGTCGCTCAGCATCAGTTCGGTCTCGACCGTCTCGGCGTCGGCGATGGGGTCGACCTTGCCCTCGACGTGCGTGACGTCGCCGTCCTCGAAACAGCGCAGCACATGGACGATGGCGTCGACTTCGCGGATGTTGCCGAGGAACTGGTTGCCCAGCCCCTCACCGGTCGACGCGCCGCGCACCAGCCCGGCGATGTCGACGAAGGCGAGCTGTGTCTCGACCTTCTTGACCGATTTGCCGATCTCGGCGAGCCGGTCGAGGCGCGGATCGGGAACCGCGACCTGCCCGACATTGGGCTCGATCGTGCAGAACGGATAATTCGCCGCCTGCGCCGCCGCCGTCTGCGTCAGCGCGTTGAAAAGCGTGGATTTGCCGACATTGGGCAAGCCGACGATGCCGCATTTGAAACCCATGCTACGTGCGCTTGATTCTTGATTTCAGCTCCAAATTTATTTTCATCCCCTCTATCAATTCCCAATCTGATTCAGAAAAAGTCAATGTAGCGGGAATTTCACCAGAGTCTCGTTGAGCTCGATACGCTTCACGATGTCCAAGGTAAAACCCATACTGAGTCCAATCGTCTACAAGCATCTTGATAGCTTCGTGGAGCGTGTCTCTCGGGGAACTGCTTTTGGTGAGAGGATTGTAAAGCGTCGCTTCTATAAGTTTGATTGTCTTGATAAGCGACGAACAAGCACCATCGAGATACCCCTTATCATAATCTTTCATTTTCTTCCCTTCCATCACGTTCACGTATGCGGTAGCGAATATCGAACTTGCATTATAGCCGCGTCGGCTCGTTGCTCATTAACCGCACGCCTCCACATCGACGGTCATCGCGGGTCACGCCATGTCACGCCGCCCTCAGTGCCTGAAATTGTGCATTCGTTTCCAAGGTGGACAGGTCGAGCTTGCGCGAGGCACCGTCGATATCGAGGCCGAGAATGCTTCCCGCCGCGTCGAAGTCGGCGTTGAGGCCATCGGCGATCTCGATCGTTTCGATGGCGCTCCCCGCCCGCAACGCGATGTAAAGGCTGTCAGTCTCGGGATAATAATCGATTTTCATTCCGCATCCTCGCGATATTGCCGGTCGACGAACGCATTGTGCACGGTTGCGCCGTCGTCGAGTGTGACGACGCGCAGCATCCGCGAACCGCCGAGGCTTGGCAAGACGACCGCGCCCCAATGGCGAATCCTACCGTCGGGCTGCACCTTGCGTCGGGTCGGGGCCACGATGACGCCTTCGCACATTTCATGGGTGAGATAGGGTCGGCGCGGCAAGACCTGTTCGTCGAAATGGCGCGTCGTCTTCACGTCGCCATCCGCATCGCGACGTCGTTCATGAACCGCACGTCGTCCCCCGCCGCAAGCCATTTCGCTTCCGCCGCAACGGCACCCAGCAGGTGTGCGAGGTCGTCTAGTTCGGCTTTGACATAATTGCCGAGGACATAGCCGAGCACGCGGTCCTTGTGTCCGGGGTGGCCGATGCCGATGCGCACGCGGCGGAAGTCCTCGCCGATATGCGCGATCGTCGAGCGGATGCCGTTGTGTCCCGCAGCACCACCGCCGGTGCGAACCTTGACCTTGAAGGGGGCGAGGTCGAGCTCGTCGTAGAAGAGCGTCACGTCGGCGGGGGTGAGCTTGTAGAAGCGCATCGCCTCACCCACGCTGCGCCCGCTGTCGTTCATGAAGGTCGCGGGTTTGAGGAGCAGGATCTTCTCGCCGCCGATGCTGGCTTCGGACACCAGACCCTGGAATCTGGCCTTCCACGGCGAGAAGCGCCATTCCTGGTGCAGCGCATCGACCGCCATGAAGCCGACGTTGTGCCGCTGCAGCGCATGCTCGCCGCCCGGATTACCGAGGCCGACCCAGAGTTGCATATTTTAAAGCCCCTCCCCTTCAGGGGAGGGGTTGGGGTGGGGTCTGTCTGGCAAGAGCGAACCTTTGCATTGGTTGACAGACCCACCCCAACCCCTCCCCTGAAGGGGAGGGGCTAGAAGCATTACTCGCTCGCTGCTTCGGCGGCTTCGTCGGTGTCGCCTTCGCTCGACTTGAGCGCGCTCGGTGCGACGATCGTGGCGATGGTGAAGTCGCGGTCGTCGATCGCGCTGGTCACGCCGTTCGGCAAGGTGATCGCGGAGATGTGGATCGAATCGCCGACATCGGTGCCGGTCAGGTCGACGGTGATCTCGTCGGGGATTTCGGCCGCATCGCAGATCAGCTCGAGCTCGTGGCGCACGACGTTGAGCACCGCGCCGCGCTTGATGCCGGGCGAGGCGTCTTCGTTCAGGAAGTGCACCGGCACGTTGACGGTGACCTTGGCATGCTCCGAAATCCGCAGGAAATCGACGTGCAGCGGCCGTTCGCTGACCGGGTGGAACGACACGTCCTTGGGCAGGGTGCGCACGTTCGCGCCGCCCACCCCGACCATCACCACCGAATTCATGAAGTGACCGGTGTGAAGCGCCTTCATCAGCGCCTTTTCTTCGAGGTGGATGCCCATCGGGGCCTCGCCCGCGCCATAGACGACGGCGGGAACGCGGCCTTCACGACGCAATGCCCGGCTGGCTCCCTTACCCGCCGTATCGCGCGCTTCGGCCGACAGAGTCAGCTGATCGCTCATGATGTTCTCCAAATGTTGACGCCCGACGCGCCTCCAGGGATGTCGCTCGTCAGGGAGGCGCGCGCATAGCGGGGGAGGGGCGCGATTGCAATCACTGAACGCGCACCACGCGGTACCCGCGCTTGGCGACCAGCGCCTCGACCGACCCCGCGCCCGCCAGATGCCCTGCGCCGACCGCCATGAACACCGTCCCCGGCTTCGCCATCCGTGTCGCCACCCACTGCGCCCAATTGTTGTTGCGGCGGCGGAGCAGCGCGTCGGTCAGTTCGGGCGACATCTTGAGCTCGTCGTCGAAGGTCAGCGCGATCCGGCGCACATTGCCCGCGCGCCACGCCGCGATCATCGCGGCGAATTCCTTCTTCGCGTCGCTGTCGTCGTCGGCGACCGATTCGAGGAAGCGCCGCTGCGCCGCCTCGGGCAGCGCGTCGAAATAGCCCAGCTGCTGCTCGATCGTCTCGAGCCCCGCGACGGGCTTGTTGGCCGCGCGGAACGCCTGCGTCAGCTTCGCCTCGGCGCCGTCCGCGGTATCGAGCCCCAGCGCCTGCAACGACGCCGACGACAGCGCGAGCGCCGCCGCCCATGTCTCGAGCTTGTCGAGATAGGCCGCCGGCAGCCCCGATCGCGCGATGACCTTCGACAGCGCGGCGCGCTTGGCCGGGGCCACGCGGTCGAGCAGCGGCGGCAGCCCGGGCGAGATGCCCAGCCGCGTCATCACCTGCACCAGCTCGGCCTGGTTCTTGTCGAGCACGACTTCGAGCATCAGCTGCTGCGACGCCGCCATCGCGCGCGCCACGCGCCCGCCGCTCCACTCGAGCCCCTTGGGCAGCAGATGGATCGTCCCGAACAGATAGATCGTCGTGTCGGCATCGACGACTTTCCACAGCGCGGGGCGCGCGGGGGGTACGGGCTTGGCCTGCGTGCAGGCGGGAAGAAGCGCGAGTGCGAGGAGGAGGAGCGGTTTCATTTCGCCGTTCTAGCAACCCTCAACCGCGATACCCACCCGCATTGTCGAGCGAAGTCGAGACACTGTTTCGAGCGAAGTCGAGAACGCGGCACTCGCTGCAGAAAGCCTCGACTTCGCTCGGCACAGCCCCTCGACTTCGCTCGGGGAAGCGGAACTGTTGCGCCGTTCACCTGCCCAGTGTTGACCCCCAACGCCCGCCCCGCCAAAGCCCGCCGCGTGACGACCCCCTTGAGCTTTCAGGACCTGATCCTCACGCTCCACGCCTATTGGGGCGCGCAGGGGTGCGTGATCCTCCAGCCGTACGACATGGAAATGGGCGCGGGGACGTTCCACCCTGCGACGACCTTGCGTTCGCTCGGCCCCGATCCCTGGCGCGCCGCCTATGTCCAGCCGAGCCGCCGCCCGACCGACGGGCGCTATGGCGAAAACCCCAACCGCCTCGGCGCTTACTACCAGTATCAGGTCATCCTGAAGCCGAGCCCGCCCGACATGCAGGCGCTGTATCTGGGCAGCCTTCAGGCGATCGGCATCGACCCGCTCCTCCATGACATCCGTTTCGTCGAGGACGACTGGGAATCGCCGACGCTGGGCGCGTGGGGGCTGGGCTGGGAAGTCTGGTGCGACGGGATGGAAGTCACGCAGTTCACCTATTTTCAGCAGATGGGCGGGTTCGACTGCAAGCCCGTTTCGGGCGAGCTCACCTACGGCCTCGAACGCCTCGCGATGTATGTGCAGGGCGTCGACAATGTCTACGACCTGCGCTTCAACGATGCGCCCAAAGAAGCGGGGGGGGTGTCGTATGGCGACGTCTTCCTCGCCAACGAGCGGCAGGCATCCGAATATAATTTCGAGGTTGCCGATACCGAGCGGCTGTTCGACGCGTTCCGCAAGGCGGCGGCCGAATGCGAATTGTGCCTCGACCGCGCGCTGCCGATCCCCGCGTACGAACAGGCGATCCGCGCGAGCCATATCTTCAACACGCTGCAGGCGCGCGGGGTGATCTCGGTTGCCGAGCGCCAGGCCTACATCGGCCGCGTCCGCGACCTCGCCAAGGGAGCGTGTGCGGGGTATATGACGAAGAACGGATGGGCGGCGTGAGCACGCTTCGCCGCGCAGCGGCCGCACCCCTTTTCTCCTCCGCGTCTCCGCGTCTCCGCGTGAACCCCCTTCTTGTTTCACGCGGAGACGCGGGGACGCGGAGAAGGGAAGCTTTGCGATCGAGCGCTCCGCGATGACCGATTTTTTGCTGGAGCTGCGCTCCGAAGAGATTCCGGCGCGGATGCAGGCCAGGGCGCGTGAGGATTTGGCGCGGCTGTTCGCTGGCGAGATCGCGAGGTCGGGGCTGGCCGCAGGTGCCATCGAAACCTTCACCACCCCCCGCCGCCTGGCGCTGATCGCGCGCGACCTGCCCGACGCGACGCGCGGGGTGAGCGAGGAGCGCAAGGGGCCGCGCACGACCGCGCCCGAGGCGGCGCTTGCCGGTTTCCTGCGCTCGACCGGGCTCACGCGCGAGCAACTGGTCGAGCGCGACGGCGTGTGGTTCGCGGTCATCGACAAGCCCGGACGCCCGACATCCGAGCTGCTCGCCGAAGCCATTCCCGCGCTGGTCCGCGCGTTCCCGTGGCCGAAATCGATGCGCTGGGGCGCGGCGTCGTCGAGCACCGAGAGCCTGCGCTGGGTGCGCCCGCTGTCGGGGATCGTCGCGCTGTTCGGCGACGCGATCGTGCCGATAGAGGTCGACGGAATCGCGGCAAGCGCGACGACGTTCGGCCACCGCTTCCACCACCCCGGCTCGATCACGATCGGCGGCGCGCACGACTATGCAGAGAAACTGCGCGCGTGCCATGTCGTCGTCGACCATGTTGAGCGTGAGGCGCTGGTCCGCGACGGCGCGCGCGCGGCGGCACAGGCGGCGGGGCTGACTCTCGTCGAGGACGAGGGGCTCGTCGTCGAAAACGCCGCGCTGACCGAATGGCCCGTGCCGCTGCTCGGGCGCTTCGACGCTGCGTTCCTCGGAGTGCCGCGCGAAGTCATCCAGCTGACGATGCGCACCAACCAGAAATATTTCGCGTGCACCGATGCCGCCGGAGCGTTGAGCAACGCCTTCGTCTGCACCGCGAACATCGACGCGAGCGACGGCGGTGCCGCCGTCGTCGCGGGGAACGAGCGCGTGCTGTCGGCGCGGCTGGCGGATGCGAAATTCTTTTGGGACAAGGATCTGAAGGTGCCGCTCGCCGAACAGGCAGCCAGGCTTTCGCAAATCGTCTTCCACGAAAAACTCGGCACCGTCGCCGACAAGGTCGAACGGGTGGCGAAGCTCGCGCGCTGGTTGTGCGAGAGTGGCGTCATTCCTCCCTCCCCCTCCAGGGGGAAGGGACAGCTTGGCGAAGCCAAGCAGGGAGAGGGCCTGGCGGGTTTCAGAACGAGTCCCACAGACCCTCTCCCTCCCGCGCCGACGCGCGAGGTACCCTCCCCCCTGAAGGGGGAGGGAGGAAGTCTCGCCGACCGCGCTGAGTTGGCAGCACGCTTGTGCAAGGCCGATCTCGTCACCGGCATGGTCGGCGAATTTCCGGAGTTGCAGGGCATCATCGGCGGCCATCTGGCGCGCGCGCAGGGTCTCAGCGACGACGTCGCCGACGCGATTCGCGATCATTACAAACCCGTCGGGCAGGGCGACGAAGTGCCGACTGCGCCGGTTACGGTGGCGGTCGCGCTGGCGGATAAGTTGGATACGATCGCCGGGTTTTTCGGAACGGCCATGCCACCCAGCGGTTCGAAAGATCCGTTTGCGTTGCGACGCAGCGCGATTGGCATCCTGGCGCTGATCGTCGAAAATAAACTGCGGCTTTCGTTGTCACAAGCGCTCCGAGAAGCTCAACGGTGGATAGCTGAGTCGGGCAAAGGTTTGGCCGGAACCGATCGACAGCTTCTCGATTTCTTCGCCGACCGCCTCAAAGTCCAACAACGCGAAGCGGGCGTTCGCCACGACCTGATCGACGCGGTGTTTGCGCTCGGCGGCGAGGACGATCTGGCGCGCTTGCTCGCGCGGGTGCGGGCTTTGCAGGGGTTTGTGGGGACCACCGAAGGCGCGGCTTTGCTCGGGGGGTATAAGCGCGCGGCGAATATCCTGAAGAAGGAGGGATTTGAGCCCCTCCCCTTCAGGGGAGGGGTTGGGGTGGGGTCTGTCGACCAAAGCCAGAACTCGTTCTCGCCAGACAAACCCCACCCCAACCCCTCCCCTAAAGGGGAGGGGCTAGCGGGAGCCCTGTCCTACACCCCCGAACCGTGCGAGGCGGCGCTGATCGATGCGCTCGACCGCGTCGAGCCGCGCGCGGCGGCGGCGGTGGCACAGGAGGCGTTCGACGTGGCGATGGCTTCACTCAGCGAGCTGCGCGCGCCCATCGATGCGTTCTTCGAGGCCGTGACGGTCAACGACGCAGACCCCGACAAGCGCACCGCGCGCCTCGCGCTGCTCGCGCGGTTCCGCGATGCGGTTCACCGTGTCGCGGACTTCTCGAGGATCGAGGGTTGAGCATGCCTCACCCGTGCGAAGCGTGCGAAGTCAACGCACGCAATTCTGCCCTTTCAGCCGCATTGGGGACGAAATGACAAACTATGTGTTCCGCTTCGGCTGCGGGGTTTCCGAGGGGCGCGAGCTGGGCCGCGAACTGCTCGGCGGCAAGGGTGCGAACCTCGACGGCATGGCGAGCATCGGCCTGCCGGTCCCCCCGGGCTTCACCATTTCGACCGAGATGTGCACGCGCTATTACGACGAGGGCGAACAGTTCCCGCCCGAATTGACCGCACAGGTCGCGCACGGGCTTGCGCATATCGAAGCCGTCACGGGCAAGCGCTTCGGCGACGCCGCCGACCCGTTGCTCGTGTCGGTCCGCTCGGGCGCGCGCGTGTCGATGCCGGGGATGATGGACACCGTCCTCAACCTGGGGCTGAACGACGCGACGGTCGCGGGGCTGGCGGCGACGTCGGGCGATGCGCGCTTTGCGTGGGACAGCTATCGCCGCTTCATCCAGATGTACGCCGATGTCGTCCTCGGCCTCGACCACGGCGCGTTCGAAGATGCGCTCGAGATCGCCAAGGAAGACCAGGGGTTCAGCCTCGACACCGAATTGACCGCGCGCGACCTGCAGAAACTCGTCGGCGAATATCAGCGGCTGGTCGCCGAATTGGGGGGCCAGGCTTTCCCGCAGGACGTCCACGACCAATTGTGGGGCGCGGTCGGCGCGGTGTTCGGGTCGTGGCAGTCCGAACGCGCCAAAGTCTATCGCCGCATCAACCACATCCCCGGCGACTGGGGAACCGCGGTCAATGTCCAGGCGATGGTGTTCGGCAACATGGGCGAGACGTCGGCGACCGGCGTCGCCTTCACGCGCGACCCCGCGACCGGCGAGCGTGCCTATTACGGCGAATATCTGCTCAACGCGCAGGGCGAAGACGTCGTCGCGGGCATCCGCACGCCGCAATATCTGACGACCGCCGCGCGCGAACGCGCCCACGCCAAGCCGCTGTCGATGCAGGAAGCGATGCCCGCGGTTTACGGCGAGCTCGCGCGCGTGTTCGATCTGCTCGAGGCGCATTACCGCGACATGCAGGACATCGAATTCACCGTCGAGCGCGGCACATTATGGATGCTGCAGACGCGTTCGGGAAAGCGCACCGCGAAGGCGGCGCTGAAGATCGCGGTCGACATGGCGAACGAGGGGCTGATCACCCGCGACGAGGCGATCGCGCGCGTCGATCCGTCCGCGCTCGACCAGTTGCTCCACCCCACGCTCGACCCGAATGCGCGGCGCGACGTCCTCGTGCGCGGGCTGCCCGCCTCGCCCGGCGCGGCGTCGGGGATCGCGGTGTTCGACAGCGATACCGCCGAAAAGCGCGCCGAGCGCGGCGAAGCGGTGATCCTGATCCGCACCGAGACCAGCCCCGAGGACATCCACGGGATGCACGCGGCCAAGGGCATCCTGACCGCGCGCGGCGGGATGACGAGCCATGCCGCCGTCGTCGCGCGCGGCATGGGGCGTCCGTGCGTGTCGGGCGCGGGAACGCTGAGCATCGATGCCGCTTTGAAGGTGGCACGGGTAGCGGGGCGCGAGATCCGCGAGGGCGACCTCGTCACGATCGACGGCACCACTGGCGAAGTAATGGCGGGCGCCGTCGCGACGGTCCAGCCCGAGCTGTCGGGCGATTTCGCCGCGCTGATGGTCTGGGCCGATGGCGCGCGGCGCATGAAGGTGCGCGCCAACGCCGAGACGCCCGACGACTGCCGCGTCGCGCGGGATTTTGGCGCGGAGGGCGTGGGGCTGTGCCGCACCGAGCATATGTTCTTCGAATCGGCGCGGATCACCGCGGTGCGCGAGATGATCCTTGCCGAGGACGAAGCCGGGCGACGGATCGCGCTCGCCAAGCTGCTTCCCGAACAGCGCGCCGATTTCGAGGGGATTTTCGAGGTGATGGCGGGGCTGCCGGTGACGATCCGGCTGCTCGACCCGCCGCTGCACGAATTCATGCCGACCGCCGAGGCCGATTTCGCCGATGTCGCGCGCGCGACCGGGGTGGGGGTCGATGCGCTCAAGCGTCGCGCGCACGAATTGCACGAGTTCAACCCGATGCTCGGGCATCGCGGGTGCCGCCTCGGCGTGACCTATCCCGAAATCTACGAGATGCAGGCGCGCGCGATCTTCGAGGCGGCGCTGGCCGTCGCGGCGCGTTCGGGCGAGCCGCCGATCCCCGAGGTGATGGTGCCGCTGGTCGGCACGCGCCGCGAGCTCGAGCTGATGAAGGCGGTGATCGACGCGACGGCGGAAACGGTGTTCGCCGAACAGGGCTCGCGCGTCGACTATCTCGTGGGCACGATGATCGAGCTGCCGCGCGCCGCGCTGCGGGCCGGCGAGATCGCCGAGGTCGGTGCGTTCTTCTCGTTCGGGACCAACGACCTGACGCAGACGACGCTCGGCGTCTCGCGCGACGACGCCAGCCGGTTTCTCGGCGCCTATGTCGATCACGGCATCTATGCGCGCGATCCGTTCGTCAGCCTCGATGTCGAGGGGGTCGGCGAACTGGTGCAGATGGCGGCGGACCGTGGCCGCGCGACGCGTCCCGATATCAAGCTCGGTATTTGCGGCGAGCATGGCGGCGACCCCGCGAGCATCGCCTTTTGCGAGGCGGTCGGCCTCGATTACGTCAGTGCTTCGCCCTACCGCGTGCCGATCGCGCGGCTTGCGGCGGCGCAGGCGGCGCTGGGGCGGCGCTAGATGCGGCTGGGAACCGCCACGGGCCTGCCATCGGCGTCGCGGACGACCTGCGTCGCGACGACCGGGCGCTCGGCGAGGCGCGCTTCATAGTCGCGGCGCGCGGCAAGGTGCGCGTCGCGTTCGGCTTCGTAGCGCAGGCGCCATTTCTTCGACCCCGATCGGCTCATCAGGCCGACGAGCCAGCCCGCGACGAACACCAGCGCGACGACCGCCCATTGGTTGAGGGTGAACATTTCCATCGCTGAGCCGCTCCTCGTTTCGCAAGCTCAACGTTGGCGCGTGGAGCCGGTTCCCTATTTGCCCGAGAAGGCGGCCGAGATCGAACAGGCGGCCGGCCCCAGGATGACGACGAACAGCACCGGCAGGATGAACAGGATCAGCGGGACGGTCATGATGGCGGGCAGGCGCGCGGCCTTTTCCTCGGCGCGCATCATGCGGTCGTGGCGGAATTCGGCGGCGAGCACGCGCAAGGCCGAGGCGAGCGGCGTGCCGTATTTCTCGGTCTGGATCATCGTCGTGACGACCCCCTTGACCGCGTCGAGATTGACGCGCGTCGCCAGATTGTCGAACGCCTGGCGCCGGTCGGTCAGGAAGCCGAGCTCGATCGCGGTCAGCGTGAATTCGTCGCCGAGCTCGGGGTAGGCGCGACCGATTTCCTTGGCGACGCGCCCGAAGGCGGCGTCGACGGTCAGCCCCGCCTCGGCACAGATCACGAGCAGGTCGAGCGCGTCGGGCAATCCCTTGCGGATCGCGGTCGAGCGCTTCGAAACCGCGTTCGACAGCCAGATGTCGGCCGCCTTGTAGCTGAGCACGAGCGCGGCGGCGACGACGCCGTAACGCTTGTACGACACCCAGTCGGCGAGGCCGCCCATGCCATAGACCCAGAAGGTCACGCCGCCGCCGATCACGATCGGGCAGACGAGCCGCGCGAAGATGACGGTGACGGCGGCGTCCTTCGATCGGATACCGGCCTGCATCAGCTTGATCTGCGCGGCTTTCAGCTGTTCGTCCTGCAGCACTTTCAGGCCGTTGAGAAACGACCGCATCCTGTCGGCGGTCTCGTTCTTCTGGGTGAGCTTGGCGCGGCGCTTGCTGGTCGACGCGACGATGCCGGCCTTCAGCTGCTCGCGCCGGTCGTTGAGCGCCTTGACGCGCTTGGCCATCGGGTCGCGCACCGTCGTCGCGGCATAGAGCGCGAGCATCATCGCGAGCGTTGCGAGCCCGGCAAGGATCGTCGCGACCCACAGGACGTCGACGCCGAGGAGTGTGACCGTGGGAGCTGCACCGACCATGTTAGCCCCCTAGATTTCGAACGAGATCATCTTGGCCATCACGAACGCGCCGAGCGCCATCCAGCACATTCCGCCCAGCCCGATCGCGGTCAGCATCGGGTTGGTGAAGAAGCTCTGCATGTAGCGGTCGTTGATCGTCCAGATCAGCCCGAAGACGATGAACGGCAGCGAGCCGATGATATAGGCCGACGCCTTCGATTCAGACGACATGGCCTTGATCTTGAGCTTCATCTGCGCGCGCATGCGCAGGACGTTGGCCAGGTTCGACAATGTCTCGGCCAGGTTGCCGCCGGTCTCACGCTGGATGGCGAGCGTGATGCAGAAGAACTGAAACTCGGGGGTGCCGAGCCGGTCGGCGGTTTCCTGGAGCGCGGCGTCCATCGTCCGCCCGATCTTGATCTTGTCGCTGACGTTGCGGAACTCGACGCCGACGGGGCCGGGGACTTCGCTGCCGGCGACGCCGAGCGTTTCGGAAATCGGCAGTCCCGAGCGCAGCCCGCGCACGAGCAATTCGATCGCGTCGGGAAAGCGCTTGGTGAACTGTGCGATGCGCCGCTTGATAAGGAAGCTGACCGCTTTGTGCGGGATCGCAAGACCGAGCGCGAGTCCGCTCAGCGTCGCCAGCGGGATCGCGACGAGGTTGCCGTAAAAGCTGAGCTTGACGTAGGCGAGCACGCCGAGGCCGAGCGCGATGCCCACCGACACCATCAGATAATTGGAAGGGGTCCAGGTCTTGCCGGTCATGGCGATACGCTTTTGCAAGACGGCCGGATTGGGGATGATCCGCGTGGCAACGCCGTCCATGCGCGACTGGCGGTTCGCCTGGATGCGGCGCATCTGCGCCTCGACGACGGCGCCGGTCGAGTTCGAATGCCGGTCGCGCACCGCGACCAGCCGCCGCGACTTGGCCTTGTCGACCGACGGACCCGAGAAGGCGAAATACAGCAGGACGAGTGCGCCCGTCCCGCCTACGCCGATCAACAGAAGCGGCAACAGATCCATGTCAGGCGGCCTTGGCCTTGGCTTTCTTGGTCGGCATCATCGACTTGAAACCGCCGAACTTGCCCATCAGCGAGCTTTTCTTGGGCGCGCCGTCGGCCGCCTTGCCGTCGGTGATCGCATTTTCCTCGACCGTCGCGCACAGCCGCGTGACGATGTCGCCGAGGACGGCACCGGTCTTGCTGCCCTTGGCAGCCTCGGCGAGCGTTTTGCCGAGCTTGGCGGCCTGCGTCGCGACTTTGGTGTCGAGCGCGAGGCAGTGATCGACCTTGCGCTCGATCGACGCCTCGAAGTCCTTGCGCCCGATTTCGGCGGGCCCGCTGGCGGGCACGCGGTTGGCGACGACGATGATCTGGCTTTGCGGTGCGTTCGATTTCAGGAACGAGAGGATGCGGATGGTGTCGCGCGCCGACGCGAGCGTCAGCTCGGTCACGACAACTGTTACCTGAACGTCGGTCATCAGGTGCGGGTGCTGGACGAGCATGTTGCGCGGCAGGTCGATGACGGTGCACTCGAAGGCGGCGCGCATTTCTTCCTGCAGCTGGAAGAACGCCGCGCCGTCGGTCATCAGCGGCTGGTTGATCGGTGCCTCGGCCGACAGGATCGCGAGCTTGTCGTTGGCCTTGACCATCGCACGCTCGATGAACAGCCCGTCGATGCGGCTCGGGCTTTCGATCGCGTCGGTCAGCCCGCGGCCGGGCTCGAGATCGAGCGCGAGCGCACCAGTCCCGAAATGCACGTCGAGGTCGAGCAATGCAGTCGAGCGGCCGGCCTTGTCGCCCATCAGCCAGGCGATCGACGTCGCCAGCGTCGAGGAACCCGCGCCACCGCGCGCGCCGATGACCGCCGTCATCAGGTGCGGACGGTCGGCACTCGCCTCGGTATTGCGCGGTGCGTTGAACACCGCCTGCGCCGAGGTGAAGGCATCGCGAAGCTGATCCGCGCTGAAGGGCTTGAGCAGATAATCCTGGATGCCGCTCGCGACGAGGTCGCGGAACAGCCTTACGTCGTTGACCTGCCCGGCGGCGAGCACGACGGTACCGGGTTCGCACACCTCGGCCAGCGCGTTGATGTCGTTGAGCGGGTCGCCGCTCTCCGACAGGTCGACGAACAGGATTTGCGGCGACGCCGACACCGACAGCGTCTGGACGGCGTTGCGCAAGCCACCCTTGTTGATCTTGTCGGGTGCCCAGCCGAGCTCGATCGCGATCGGGCGCAGCGAATCGGCGGTGAAATCATCGCAGACGAAGGCGGTGAAAGGCTCGCGGACGGTTCCGGTACGTCCGGGTGACCAAGGTGCGTTCATCTTAGTTGCCCCCCCGGGTGGTTTCGGTCTTCAGCCCGTTGACGCCGGTCGGCACCATCGCGCGGTATGTGCTGATCGCCTTGGTCGACGACCGCACGTCGACCGTCGACGGCGCGGCGCGGCCAGCGATCAGGTCGCGCGGATCGGCGACCATCGACGCAAGGTTGGTGTTGCTCGCGCAGCCGTAGTTGGACGGCGCGCTGCCCGCGAACTCGGGCGACGACGGGCGGCTGAAATCGGGGCAGTTGGGAACGGTTGCCGCCGTGCGGCTGACGATCACGCGGATCGCACCCGGCGCGATTTGACCCTGAGTGACGGGGGGCGTGACATCGGTCAGCAGGCCATAGCGCGCAGCGATCTGCGCGACCGCATCGCGTCCGCGCGTGCCCTGTCCGGCGGTATCGACCGACACGCGGTCGCCGTAGCGCAGGTTGAGCGAGGCGAACCAGTCGTTCAGCCGCACCTCGTCGCCCGGCGACACCTGGTCGCCGTCGGGCGCGGCCATGTCATAGACATAGTCGGTCCGCTGGACGACCGGCTGGTGCACCGATTCGAGACCCTGGTTCAGGGTGCCGCAAGCCGACAATGCGGCGCTGGCGGCAAGGAGGAGTAGTTTCGCGCGCATCGGTCGGGTCTCCGTCAATTGCTGAAGCCGGGTGTGGCGGAAGCGGGGGCGTTGCGGCGCGGCTGCCCGCGCGGCACGACGGGCGCCGGGGCCATCGGTGCCCCCAACGACGGGGTGGCGACGGTCGCCGACGGCGCCTGCGATGGCTTGGGCCGCTGTCCGCCGCTGCGCCCTGAAAAGTCCTGCCCGAGCAGGAAAGTGCGCAGGTCGCTTGGGTTGCGAAGGCCGTCGGTGGGCAGCGCGATCTGGTTCGCGTTGACCGGCTTCACGAGATAGGGCGTGACGATGATCATCAGCTCGGTCTGGCTGCGGCGATAACCGTTCGAGCGGAACAAGGCGCCGAGTACCGGCACGTCGCCGAGGCCGGGGGCCTTGTCGATCGAGTTCGAATTGTTGTTCTGCATCAGCCCGCCGATCATGAAGCTCTGGCCCGAGCCCAGCTCGACCGTCGTCTCGGTGCGTCGCGTGGTGATGGCAGGAATGGTGAAGCCGTTGAGCGACACCGCACCTTCGCTCGACAGCTGCGACACTTCGGGCCGGACGCGCATCGAGATACGCCCGTCGGCCAGCACCGTCGGCGTGAAGGCGAGGCTGACGCCGAACTGCTTATACTCGACCGTCACCTGGCCAAGCGTCTGTGAGATCGGGATCGGAAATTCGCCGCCCGCGAGGAAACTCGCGGTCTCGCCCGACAGCGCGGTCAGGTTCGGTTCGGCGAGCATCGTGACGAGACCGTCGGTCTCGGCAAGGTCGATCGCGGTCGCGATGTCGAGCCCGAACAGGCGGCCGAGGAAACCGAGGCTGGTCTTGCCCGCGCCGAGGGCGAGGTTCTTGAAGTCGGCGGTGCTCGCGCCCTGTGTGATGAACTGGCCGGTACGCGGATCGAACGGCAGCGAGATCGACCCCGCCGGAAGCCCGTAGAACGACGAGGCGTCGAGCTTGGGCAGCGCCGACAGATTGGCGTTGGCAATTCCGGTGAACTGCCGTCCCTGCGCGACGTTGAACTGGAAGCCGTTGGTCGTGTCGCGCGTCAGCAGGTTCGCGCCGATCTGCTTGGCGAGGCTGCGGCTGACTTCGGCGATCTTGACCTGCAGGTTTACCTGGAGCGGCGTGGCGGTACGCAGGCGGCTGATCACCGCCATCTTGAGCTGCGCGTTCGCCGACGAGACGTCGACGCCGGGGTTGAGCAGCGCAAGGACGAGCTTTTGCGCCTGTTCGGCATCGTCGGGAGTCGCGACCGTACCGGTCAGCACCGCCACCTGCCCGGCGGTGTTGATCGTGATGTCGGCGTCGGGCATCGCCAGCTTGACCATACGATCGATGCTGGTGATGTTGTCCCGCACGCGGACGTTGGTCGAATAGACGACCTGGCCGGTGGCGGTGGTCGCAAAGATCGTCGCTTCGCCAACGCCCTTGCCGAACACGTGGATTTGGCGGTTGCCGCTGACGTAGACGTCGGCGACATCGGGGTTCGAGGTCCAGACATCGGCGAGCGGGCTCGACACGGTGACGAGCTGACCCTGACCGGTCGACAGCGTCACTTCGTTGGTCGGGCGCTGGACGCCGGGCGGAAGTTGACGAACACGGTTAACGGCGCGCGACACGGGTGGGCGCTTGGCGGCGGGCTTGCCCCGATGGCTGGGACTTGCCGCGTTGGTGGCGGCCTGTGGCAGCGTGGCGAGCAGGATCGTCGCCATCGCGGTCAGCGTGGTGCGGTGAATGCGCGTCATGTTATTTGGCCCCCAACGGAACTTCGGTAACCGAATTGCCGCGCGCGACGCGCACGACCGGCGGTTTGACGACTTCGGCAATCACGACCGAGCCGAGCTGCGGTGCGCCTGTCGGGCGACCCGTCGGCGGGGCTTTCTGCGGAAGGCGGACCGCGCTGCGCTGAAAGCGCGAGACATCGGCACCCGTGACATAGGTGGGCGCCGAATCGGCCGGGCGGCTGGCGAGCTGCATGACCATCGCGCGTTCGGCGCGCGGGTCGCCGTTGGCCGGAACCGACACGTCGCCGGCGGCAATCGCGCGTTCGAGTTCGGAGGCATTGTCGGCGAGCGGGCGCAGCATCAGGCTGAGCGAGCCGATCGTCTGCGCAACCATGATCTTTTCGGCGATGCGCGGCGTGACCTCGAGCGTGACCATGCCGAAGGACTTGATCTCCTTGGAACCCTTGGCGTCTTCGGGCGCGGTGCGCTGATCGGTCGCAAGAACGCGGATGTTGCGCACGATCGTCTCGGTCGCCTTGAGCGATGGACCCGCGGCCCCATCGACGGTCGACGTGAGCATCAGGTCGACGCGGTCGCCGGGGAACACGAAGCCCGCAACGCCGCTGGTACCGACGGCCGGAACCGACAGCGCGCGCATGCCCGGGGTAAGTGCGGCGGCGAGAAAGCCGCGATCCTGCGGCTGGACGACCGAGCCGACCGTGATCGGCTGGCCCGCCGCGATGGCGCTACGGACGACCGATCCGCGCAATCCGTTGGGGTTGCCCTTGCCGTCGTCGACGTAATAGGCGCCCTTGACGAGGTCCTTGGGCCAGAGGCGATATTCGAAGCTGGCGTCGTCCATGATCGTGCCGACCGGCAGCGCGCGGCGGGCAACGAGGACCTTGGGTCCCTTCGGTGCGGAAGGCAGCAGGGCGGCGGGGATCGGCATCGCGGTTGCGACAGGCGCGGCGTTCTTGAGCATCAGCGAACGCACGCCGAGCGCGCAGACCAGTGCGATGACGAGCGCACCGACCAGAAGAGCGATCTTTTTAGGCTCCATGACCCCCAGGCCTCCACTTCGCCCCCTGAGAATTGGGGGCGGGAGTTACAAATCAGGCCAAATGGTTAAGATATCGTTCGGACATGGCGTAGAGCGCTCCCGCAGCGATCGCGATTCCATACGGATTCTCGAAGGGAGCGCCGTCGCGGCGCATGCGGTGACGCACGACCATGACCAAAGTCAGCACGCCGCCGACGAGTCCCATCATGAACAGCGTGCGGACGAAATCGACCGGCGACAGGAACAGCGCGAGTGCGACGAGCAGCTTGACGTCGCCGCCGCCCATCTGGCCGAGGCTCCAGATACCGAAGAACAGGGCGAAGACGACGAGCGCGATCGCCAGCTGGATCGCGACCCCCGGCCACAAGCTCAGGTCGTTGACGTACCAATAGGGCAGCGCGAGCAACGCGATCGCCGCGTTCAGCCAGTTTGGGATGATGCGCGTGCGCCCGTCGATGAACGCGGCGACGAACAGCAACGCCGCCACGACGGCGGCAAGAGCAAAGCCAGGGGTAACCATGACTTGCCTCTAGACGCAGGGGCTTCACAAACCGTAACCGGATCGCCGTGACGGCGCCGCTTTCCATCCGCAGGACGATTCCGAAAGGGTCGACGCTGGGGCCGGTAGCGGTACGAGGCTGGTCGATACGGATGCTCGACTGGCCGGGCGACGGCACGCGCGGAAGTATGCTGTGCGTCGGCGGACGGGGCGACTTCATCGAAAAATATCTCGAAGCGCTTCACGAATTCCACGATGCCGGGTGGCATGCGACGAGCTTCGACTGGCGCGGCCAGGGAGGATCGGGGCGGCTGCTCGACGATCCGACGACCGGGCATATCGACGATTTCACGACGT
This sequence comes from Sphingomonas sp., assembly GCA_965248885.1. GTDB lineage: Bacteria > Pseudomonadota > Alphaproteobacteria > Sphingomonadales > Sphingomonadaceae > Sphingomonas_O. The sequence continues at coordinate 584,229 of OZ252211.1, forward strand.
GGATCGACGATCTCGCCGCGATCTGGAGCGATTGGGTCGCGCGGACGCCCGCGCCGCACGTCATCCTGGCGCACTCGATGGGCGGGCAGATCGTGCTGCGCGCGCTTGCCGAACGGCGTATCGCGCCGGTGGCGGCGGTGCTCAGCGCGCCGATGCTCGGGTTCAAGGGCGGGCCGGTACCACAGGCGATGGCCGCGCGGGTGGCTGCGCTGCTCGGCAGATATTTCCCGACGCGTCGCGCGTGGAAATCGAACGAGCATCCCGACGCCGGTGATACGCCGCGCCAGGCGCTCCTGACGCGCGACCGTGATCGCTACGATGACGAACTCTGGTGGGAGGCGCAGAACCCTGCGCTCGAGCTCGGCCCGGCGAGCTGGGGCTGGGTCGCCGCCTCGTTCCGTTCGTTCGCGCGGCTCGCGGCGCCCGGCGTGGTCGAGGGTATCGCCTGTCCCCTGCTGGTCATCGCGACGCAGGGCGACCGGCTCGTCGATTCCGCAGCGACCCAGCGCCTGGCAATGCGCACCAGCGCCGAACTCGTGATGTTCGACGCCTCGGTTCCGCACGAAGTCCTCCGCGATATCGACGCGATCCGCGACGTGGCGATGGCGCGCATTGCCCGGTTCCTCGACCGCGAGGCTCCAGCGGCGTGAAAGTCGATGTCGCGATCGTGGGCGCGGGGATTGCGGGGGCCGGGCTTGCCGCCGAACTGGCGACGCATGCCGCCGTCGTCCTGATCGAGGCCGAGGAAATGCCCGGCTATCACAGCACGGGGCGGTCGGCCGCGTTCTGGCACGAAACGCTCGGCGGGCCGCTCATCCGTCCCTTAAGCCGCGCGTCGCTCGGCGACTTGCAAAAGGGCGGATATCTGACGCCGCGCCAAGCGCTTGAAGTGGCGGAGGCGCAGGATGTCGACCGGCTCGACCGCCTCGAGAGGGGATTTGCCGGGACGGGCGCAAAGCTCCGGCGCGTCGATGCCGCCGGCGTTCGCGCGCTGGTGCCGCGCGCGCGTGCGTCGCTCGTCGCCGGGCTCGTCGAGGAAGAGGGGGCCGATATCGACGTGGCGGCGCTCCATGCGGGCGTGCTTGCCCGGTTCGGGCGGGCAGGGGGGACAGTGCTGACCGGTGCGCGCGTCAGCGGCATCGTGCGGCGCGCGGGGTGCTGGGCGCTGACCGCGGGGGCGCACGAGATCGAGGCGCAGACGCTTGTCGACGCGGCTGGATCATGGGCCGACGCGCTGGCGGGGATGGCGGGGGTGCGACCGCTGCTCATCCAGCCGATGCGCCGCACGATCGTCCAGGTGCGCGTGACGACCGCTGATGTGCCCCCCGACCTGCCGCTCGTGATAGACGTCGCGGGGCGGTATTATTTCCGGCCGCAGGGGCCCGACCGGCTGTGGCTGTGTCCGCACGACGAGACGCCGGTCGATCCGCACGACGTCGCGCCCGAAGAGATCGACGTCGCGACCGCGATCCATCATTTCGAGCGCGTCACCGACTGGCGCGTCGCGGCGGTAGAGCGCAAATGGGCGGGACTACGCAGCTTCGCGCCCGACCGGTTGCCGGTTTATGGTTTCGACGCCGACGCGCCGGGCTTCTTCTGGTGCGCGGGGCAGGGCGGCACCGGCATCCAGACCGCGCCCGCTGCGGCGCGGCTCGCCGCCGCCCTCCTGCTGGGCTTGCCGAACCCCGACGGCATCGATCCACAAAGCTTCACACCCGCGCGCTTTGCCTGAGCGGTAGATTACGCTATCGTAACGGCTATTCAGGAGGGCGGGCATGGCGCATTATTTCGAGATCAAGACGAACAAGGCGGGTGAGTTCGTTGCCTATTTCAAGTATAACAGCGAAACCATCTTTTGGACCGAAGGCTATAAGTCGAAGGCGTCTGCCAAGAACGCGATCGAATCGATTTTGAGCAACGGACCCGGGGCCGAAGTTCGCGAAACCTGACTCCGATCAGCTGTCGTCGCCGAACATGCTGCCGAGCAGCCCGCCGACCGCGCTGGCGGCAAGTCCGCCGCCTACCGCCGCCGACACGGTGCCGCCTTCGCCGCGTGAGGGCAGGTGACGCGCGATTTCTTCGGCAAGATTCATGATCGGCATCGACTGGAGCCAGACGCGCCCCGGCCCGGTCAAGGTCGCGAGGAACAGCCCCTCGCCGCCGAACAGCGCGTTGCGGAAGTCGCGCATCATCTGCACGTCGAACTGCACGCTCGGCTCCAGCATGCCGACGTGCCCCGCGTGGACGATCAGCCGCTCGCCGGGGCGCAACGTCTTGACGATGACCTCACCCGACAGGTCGAGAAAGGCGGTGCCGGGCCCCTTCACATGCTGGAGGACGAAGCCGTCACCGCCGAGCATGCCCGCGCCGAAACGCTGCTGAAAGGCGATGTCGAGCGTCACTGATTTCTGCGCGCACAGGAACGTCTCCTTGCGGCAGACGAGCACCTGGTCGGCGCGAAGTTCCTCGACGACGATCTGCCCGGGAAAGCGCGGCGCAAACGCGATATGCCCGCTGCCCTCTGCGGTGAATTCGGTGATGAACAGCCCACCGCCTGCCATCGCGCGCTTCAGCCCCGCGAACAGCCCGCCGCCGGTGTTGGTGTCCATGCGGATGTTATCCGTCATCCACGCCATCGACGCGGTCTGGCTGTAGACCTGTTCGCCGGGCGAGAGATCGATCGACACCGTCTGCATCGTCGAGCCGGTGATTTCGTAGCGCATGAAACGCCTCCTGATGATCCCCGACGAGCATAGCGTCGACGCTCGGCAAGGCCAATAATGCTTTTGAAGAGGATCCCCTTGAAGCTTCATAAGATATATCTTAGATGCAGCTTGCATTGGAACGAAAGGAATCGAAATGTTCATGCATCATGGAAGACACGGCTGTGGTCCGCGCGGAATGTACGCGGTCTGGGGTCAGGTCGGGCGCGGCTATGCGATGGGTCACGGCCGCGGCGCGCGCGGCGAGGGCGGCGGGCGTCGCCGGATGTTCGACGGGGGCGAGCTCCGGCTCGTGCTTCTGAAGCTCATCGCCGACACGCCGCGACACGGTTACGACCTGATCCGCGAGATCGAGGAACGCACCGGCGGGGCCTATGCGCCATCGCCCGGCGTGATCTATCCGACGCTGACGCTGCTCGACGACATGGGGCTGATCGCCGCGGCGGTCGAGGGAAGCAAGAAGCAGTTCACGATCACCGAAGCCGGGACCACCGAACTCGCGGCCAAGGCCGACGAGGTCGCGGCGCTGTTCGCGCGGCTCGACGAACTCGGCGCGACGCGCGCCAAGACCGATGGCGCGCCGATTCGGCGGGCGATGGGCAATTTGCGTGCCGTGCTCCAGAACCGGCTGAGCGAAGGCGATGTCACGACCGACACGCTCCACGAAGTCGCCGCGATCCTCGACGAGGCGGCGCAGCGGATCGAACGACTCTAGCGGGTCTCGCTCTGCGCATTGCGCTCTCTGGCCCGGATCACGCGTGCATAGGTCCGGGCGAGCGCGCCGTTGATCGCGTCCCAGCTGTAGCGATCGGCGGCGCGTGCCGCGCTTTCGCCGGTCAGCGCGCGCAAGTCGGTGTCCTCGATATAGGATTGCACCGCGTCGGCGAACGCGCCGATCGCGCCTGGGCGGATCAGTCGGCCGGTCACCCCGTCGATGACCAGGCTGTTGCTTCCCGTCGCGTCGGAGGCGACGACGGGGACACCGCACGCCATCGCCTCCAGCGTCACGTTGCCGAACGTTTCGGTGATGCTGGGAAACAGCATCACGTCGAGCGAGGCGACGGCGCGGCCGAGATCGCCGCCCGACTGGAACCCGGTGAAGACCGCCTGCGGCAGCCGGTTCGCCAGCCAGCCGCGTGCGGGCCCGTCACCGATGATGAGCACGCGGTGCCTGACGCCGCGCGCGCCGAGTTCGTCGATCGTGTCGGAAAAGACGTCGAGCCCCTTTTCCATCACGAGGCGGCTGAGAAAGCCGACGACGATCTCGTCGTCGGCGATCCCCAGGCTTCGCCGCCAGTCGAGGCTGCGGCGACCGGTCGAGAAGATGTCGCGGTCGACGCCGCGCGACCAGATGCCGACGTTATAGTTCATGCGCTCTTCGCGCAGTTCCTGCGCCATCGATTCGGACGGCGCGACGATCGCGTCGCAGCGGCGATAGAAGCGCCGCATGATCGCGGTCAAAAAGGGTTCGGTGAACGCCAGATTGTAGTAGCGCGGATAGGTGTCGAACCGCGTATGCACCGACGCGATCGCGGGCAGCGCGTTGCGCCGCGCGAACGAGACTGCCGCATGCCCCAGAAAATCGGGGGCCGAGACATGGATCATATTGGGTTCGAAGCGGTGCAGGTCGCGCTTGGCATGCGGATACAGCCCCATCGCCAGCCGGTATTCGGCGCGCGTAGGGATCGACAGCCACGGCACGCCGACCAGATCGCCGGTCGGCGGAAACGCGGGCTTGGCGACTTTGGGGGCATAGACGCGGACGGCGGCCCCCTGTGCCAGCAGATACCCCACCAGCCGGTTGAGCGCGCCGTTCGCCCCATCCTTGGTGTAATTATAATTGCCGCTGAACAGGGCGACGCGAAGGTCGGAAACTTCCATGATGCGCGCCCGTTACATGTCCGATGCATCAATTGCCACCGCGAGGCTGAACCCATGTCGAACACTCACCGCGTCGGATCGAAGGTTTCGTGGAGCTGGGGGTCGGGGACCGCGCACGGCACCGTGACCGACAAGTTCGAAAAGCGCGTCCAGCGCAGCATCAAGGGCACCAAGGTGACCAAGGCCGGCACCGCCGACAACCCGGCCTATCTGATCGAGCAGGAGGACGGCGACAGGGTGCTCAAACGCGGGTCGGAACTGTCGAAGGGCTGATCTCGACATCGGCCCAGACGGGCAGATGGTCGCTCGCGCGTGTGGCCAGCGGCGAGTGATGCGTTCCCGCCGCGATCGTCCGCGCGCCGTGCCCGACGAAGATGCGGTCGAGCGCGGCGACCGGGCGACGCGCGTGATAGCTGGGGCCCGTCGCGGCCAGCGTGAAGCTGCGCGCGAAATCGGCGATGCAGCCGCCATGCGCGCGCCATTCGTTGGTGTCGCCCATGATCAGCGTGGGCATCGGTGCCATCCGCTCGAGCGTCGCGACGATGCAATGCGCCTGCTGGCGGCGGCGGATGCCCGACAGGTCGAGGTGCATGCCGACGATGCGCACCCCCGCAACCTCCGCCGCCACCGCACCGCGCGGCTCGATCGTGGGCAGCGCGAGCCGCTGCGCCGCGCCGAGCGCCAGGCCGCGGCGGACGAGAATCGCATTGCCGTGCCAGCCGACGCTTGCCACGCGCAGGGCCAGCGGCGCGACGACATAGTCCATCGCGTCGATCAGCGCGGGCGGCAGCGCACTCGCGCGCGCGCCGACGCGCCGGTCGGCCTCCTGCAGCACGACGATGTCGGCGTTCAGCTCGGCGAGCACCGCCGCGATCCGCTCGGGACGCCGCAGCCGGTCGGTGCCGATCGCCTTGCGGATATTGTAACTCGCTACGCGCAGTCGCATCGCCGCATCCTAGCGAGGACGAGCTACCGCGACTAGCGCAGGCCCAGTGCGCGCTTGACGTCGGCCCAACGCACCATCTTGAAATTCTGCGCGAACGGCGCGTTGTCGCCGTCCTGCGCGATCATGATCCCGCTCGGATATCCCGGAAGGTTGGCCGTCGAGATTTCGATGCCGTCGGTATCCGAGGTCGCACCGATTGCGGAACCAGCAGCGATGCGAAAACGCCCGGCATAGCTCATGTCGGACAGCCGCCAGACCGCATAGGCGCTGTCGCCCTGGCTTGACGCGATCAGATAGCCGCCGCGCGCTCCTTCTGCGGCAATGGCAAGCCCCTCGGCATCGGCGACGAGGCGCATTCCGTCGTCCTTGGCGACCGCAACGGGGTCGACCGGGTCGGTGGCGCGCGCGCCGAAGCGCCAGATGCCGATGTCTTCCTCAGCAACGAACAGCTGGCCGGTGCGGTCGTCGGCGACGCAGCCTTCCGACTGGGTGGCGAGCTTCATGGTGCGCACCAGCCTGGCGCTGGTCGCGTCGCCGGCAATCTCGAATTGCCGGATCGTGCCGTCTTTGAACACGATGAACGCGCTGACCGGCCCCGATTGCGGCTGGTACATACACAGGCCGTAGGCCTCGCCACTGCCGGCATCGGCATGCACCAGTTCGGTGAGCCTTGCCGTTGCCGGATCGAGTTGGAACAGCGCCAGCTTGCCGTTGGCGGGGTCGCTGCGGTCGCTGGCGGCAACGACGATCCGTCCGGCGATGGTCCGCAGGTCGACGTTATTCACGCGGCGTGCGGCGAGCGTCGAGCGCAGCTTGCCGTCGAGCCCATAGACGTTGAGCCCGGCCTGCTTGTCGGTTGCAACGATCAGGCTGCGCGCCGGGTAGCGCGGGTTGCGCCAGATCGCCGCGTCGTCGGCGGCATCGGCGTTCGCGGTCGCGACCGCGTCGGTTTGCGCGACCTCGCGGACATCGACCGTCGGGAATTGCGGCGATGCCGTTGCCGCTGCCGCCGCAGCTGCCAGACCCACCAGTATCATGTTCGCAAGCCCCGTTTCCTTGAAGCCGCATGCAAATATCGAAGCGATACAGAACGGGCAAGTCATTGCGTGACCGTCATGACTTTGACTTTTTTCGGTCAACGATTCGACGCCGAACTGCGGCGTCGCTGTCACAATCGCACCCTAGCGGAATGTCGGGCGGGCCAGCGACGAAAGCGAGTCGCGCCGCGACGGGGGAAGAGACCGATGCAGAACGCTTCGCGCTTTGCGCTTTCCGTTTGCCTGCTTGCCGCCGCTGCTCCCACACTTGCCGCCGAAGTAACCGGCCAGATCGTCGATCCCGCGACGGGAACCGCGCTGCCGGGTGCGATCGTCAAGGTTCAGGGAACCGAACGATCGGTCGTCGCCGACGCGCGCGGGCAGTTCAGCATCCGCGATCTGCCCGAAGCGGGTGCGACGCTGATCGTGTCGTACGTTGGCTACCCCGACACGACACGTCAGGTGAGCCCGGGCGCACCCGCCACGATCACGCTCGAGCCGATCCTTGCCGAAGCGGACATCGTCGTGACGGGCAGCCGCGCCGCCGAACGTCGCGCGCTGCAAGCCAAGCGTGCCTCGCTTGTCATTCAGGACACGCTCAATTCGAACGACGTTGGAAAGCTGCCCGATCAGAACGTTGCCGAGGCGGTGCGTCGCCTGCCCGGCGTGTCCGTCGCGAACGATCAGGGCGAGGGGCGCTATGTCATTATCCGCGGCGGCAACCCCAACCTCGCCAATGTGACGCTCAACGGCCAGACCGCACCCGCGCCCGAACCCGAGAGCCGCCAGGTCAAGCTCGACGACGTGCCGTCGTCGCTCATCGGTTCGGTCGATGTCGTCAAGACGCTGACCGCCGACCGCGACGCCAATGCGATCGCAGGCCAGGTCGACATCAACACCCTGTCGGCGTTCGACCGTCCACGCACTTTCGCGTATGGACGCGCGGCGACGGGCGTAAACAATCTCAACGGCCGCAGCCCCTTCGAAGGCGAGGCGACGGTCGGCTCGACCTTTGGCGACCGCCGCTTCGGCATCGTCGTCGCGGGTAACTATTCGACGCGCCCGATCGCGTCCGAAAACAACCAGGGCTCGGCCAACTGGGTCGTCAACGGCTCGACCGGCGGGGTGACGGTGCCCGACGATTTCCGGCTGCGCGACTATAATCTGACGCGCAAGCGCTATGGCGCGGTGGTCAATCTCGACTGGCATCCGACGCCAAATATTCAGCTGTTCGCACGCGGCATCTATTCGAAGTTCAAGGACAGCGAGACACGCGACCAGTTCCGCGTCGAAATTCCGACCGGAAGCGCCTTTGGCGTGACGCCGGTCGTGGCAAGCTTTCTGACCGGGGCCACGACGACAGGGGGATCGTTCAGCCGTGCGCGCGGGACGCGCTTCATCCGTTTCCGCAACGAGGACAGCGACACGCTGACTTTTCAGGGCGGCGGACGCTTCGACCTGGGGCCGATCCATCTCGATACCGAGATCACCTATGCGCGTGCCAAGAAGACCGATCCGCTACGCAGCGAATTCCAGTTCCGCTCGTCGTCGACGGCATTTGCGGGGACGTACGACATCAGCAACAATTCGGTGAATGTGGCACTGACGGCGCCGGCGTATAACGCGGCCATCTATCCGTTCCGCAGCTTCAACCTCGATACGCGCCGCGCGATCGAGGATTTGTGGCAGGGGCGTTTCGACCTGACGATCCCGGTGGCGGTCCTTGGCGACGACAGTTCGATCAAGCTCGGCGCGAAATATCTCCACCGGCACAAGACCAACAATCGCGACTTCCAGAATTTCCTTGCCGGGGCGGGCACGTTCAGTCTCGCGTCGATCGCCAACGTCGACCCGCTCTACCTGTATCGCGGGCGGTTTCAGTTCGGCCCGCGCGTTCCCTATTCGGCTGGGGTCGCTTTTCTCGCTGCCAACCCGACCGCATCGATCTATGATGCGGCTGGATCGATCGGCAACAGCCTGGTTGCCGATTACGACATCACCGAGAAAATTTATGCGGGCTATGCGATGGCGACGCTCAAATTCGGGCAGGTCACGCTGATCCCCGGCGTCCGGGTCGAGCGGACCGAGGGTCGTTATTCGGCCAAGCGCATCACCGCGACCTCGACGGTCGCCGATGGGTTCAACGTATTCGGCAATTCGAGCTATACCGACGTCTTTCCCGGCATCAACGCACGCTGGGATGCGTTCGACCGGCTTGTGCTGCGCGGCGCGGTGACGACGGCGATCGGGCGGCCCGACTATAACCAGCTGGCGCCGACGGTTGCGGTCGACACCGGCGCGAACACCGTCACGCTGGGCAATGCGAACCTGCGCCCGCTCAAGTCGACCAACTATGACGCGAGCGCCGAATATTATCTGCCCGGGCAGGGAATCGTGTCGGTGGCAGGCTTCTACAAGGACATCCGCAGTCCGATCTATACGCAAGGGTCGATCGCCAGCGGCACCTTCGGCGGTGTCGCGCTGACCAACGCGCTCGTCACCCAGCCGATCAATGCGACGAGCGCGCGAATCTACGGTGTCGAAGTCAATCTCCAGGCGCAATTCACCTTCCTGCCCGCGCCGTTCGACGGGCTCGGCATCGGCGTCAATTATACGCGGACCGAGGGGCAGGCACGCGGCGTATCGGGTCGCGCGGGCGACGTGCCGCTGTTCCTTCAGTCGAAGAACGTTTTCAACGCACAGCTGTTCTACGAGAAAGGGCGCGTCGCAATGCGGGTCGCCTACAGCCGTCGCTCGGCCTATCTCGACACGCTGGGCGTCAATGCCGCGACCGACCAGTTCACCGACGCCAATGGCCAGCTCGACCTTCGTGGCTCGTTCGAAATCATCAAGCAGGTGACGCTCTATGCAGAGGCGACCAACGTCACGAACGCGCCGTGGCGGCGCTATGTCGGGTTTCGGAACCAGCTGATCGAGAACGAGCAGTACAGCTATACCGTCAAAGGCGGGGTGCAGGTCGCTTTCTGAGCGCGGCTGCCGCGCATCGCGTTAGGGCGTCGGCGATAGGTGAGCGCCGATGTCCACTTTTCCTGCTTTTGTGCGGCGGTTCTCCATTGTCGCTGGATCACCAGAAACTGCTGCCCGGTATCCCCTTGAACGGACCCGCGACGTCCTGCGTGATCCAGCCGCCATAAAAGCCGCCGGGTTGGGGAACGACCTGGACATCGTCGACCAGACACTGGTCGAACGGCGCGGCGTAGAACGCGATATGGTCGCGCAGCATGGCAAAGCCCCGCGTCGGGTCCGGGTAGCTCCAGCCGACATTGCGGAAAACCGAACCGGCGATCGCGACGGTCCAATAGACGGCGTGCCCTTTCCATTCGCAGAACGAGCTTCGGTCGGTCGCGGTCAGCAGCGCCATCGCGATGTCGGTTTGCGGGATGTAATAGGTCGGAGGGTGGCTGGTTTCGAGCGTGCGGATGCTCGACGATGTTTCCGCAAGGACTGTCCCGCCATGGACGATCCGGATGCGCCGCGATGTCGGCTCGGCGCGCGGCGGGCACGGATAACGCCACACGCTTTCCTGGCCGGGCCTGACGGGATCGGGGCTGACGGGCACCATCGTTTGTCCTTCACATCGGCGCGAGCAGTGCACATAGGCAAGGTGTCGGCTCAATCCAGCGGCGTGTCGGGGTTTGATCATGCCTGTCGCAATCGTTTTCCGGTGGGCATGACGGCGCGTCTGCGGCTGGAGCGGGTAACCAAAAGCGTGCCCGGCGGACGCATACTGTTTCGCGACCTCGATCTGACGGTCGAACCCGGCGAGCTGGTCGCCATCCTGGGGGAGTCGGGGTCGGGCAAATCGACCCTGCTCAACATCATCGCTGGCCTCGACGGCATCGACGCGGGCAGCATCGCGATCGACGGACGCCCGCTCGAAGGGCTCGACGACCGCGCGCTGACGGCGCTCCGCCGCGAACACATCGGCTTTGTGTTTCAGGCGTTTCACATCCTGCCATATCTGACGATTGCCCGTAATGTCGCGCTGCCGCTCGCGCTCGGCACCCAAGGTTCGCGCATGGCGATTGCGCGAGCGAATGCCATGCTCGAGTTGGTCGGGCTCGGCGACCGCACCGACGCCTACGCGCGGGACCTGTCGGGCGGCGAATTGCAGCGTGTGGCCATCGCCCGCGCGCTCGTTCACAACCCCGCGCTGATCCTCGCCGACGAACCGACCGGCAATCTCGATCCCGAAACGGCGGCGGTGATCATGGACCTGTTCGCGACCGCGACGCGCGAACGGGGGGCAGGCGGCGTCCTCGTCACCCACTCGGCAACGGCGGCTGCAGTCGCCGACCGCATCCTCAAATTGACGCCGACCGGGCTTGTCGATGGCTGAAGCCTTGGCGAGCACCGGCATTGTCGTCGGCTGGCTGATCGCCGGCGACTGGCGGCAACATCCGGCGCGGATCGTCACCGCCGTGATTGCGATTGCGACCGGGGTTGCGCTGGGGTTCGCGGTGCATCTGGTCAATGCATCGGCGCTGGTGGCGTTCGGGCAAGCGGTGCGAACGGTGAACGGAACCGCCGAATTGCAGGTCAAGGCCGCGGGGCCGCTTGGCCTCGACGAGGCGCTTTATCCAAGGATCCTGGCGACACCGGGCGTGACCGATGCCAGCCCCGTCGTCGAATTGAAGGCTGTCGCCGAACGCGGCGTGCGCGTGACGCTGCTCGGTCTCGACGTCATTCGGGCCGCCAATGTGACGCCGAGCCTGATCGGGCTGCCAAGCGCAGGCGGGGCGATCGGCCGCGATGATATGTTCGCGGACACCGGCTTGTTCGCGTCGCGCGCAACGCTCGCCTCGCTTGGCCTCAAAATCGGCGACGGCTTTTCGCTCACGGCCAATGGACACCGGGCGCAGTTCGTCATTCGGGGCGAGTTGCCCGGTGCGGGCGACGAGCAGCGCCTTGCTGTAATCGACATTGCGACTGCCCAGTGGCGTTTTGGACGACTGGGGCGCATCGACCGGATCGATCTGGACATATCGGACGACGCGCGACCCGGCGACGTGCGCAAAGCGCTTGCCGCTCTGCTTCCCGCGTCTGCTCTGCTCACCGACAGTGCCGATAGCGCCAGCCAGTCCGATGCCTTGTCACGCGCCTATCGCGTGAATCTGCAGATGCTGGCGCTGGTCGCGCTGCTGACCGGGGCGTTCCTTGTTTATTCGACCCAGAGCCTTGCCGTCGCCCGGCGGCTGCAGGGATTTGCGCTGCTGCGGACGCTGGGCATGCAGCGCGGCGGTGTTCGTGCGCTGGTCGCGGTCGAAGGCGTGCTGACCGGTATCTTGGGGGCAGGTCTCGGCATCATCGGCGGCTATGCGCTGGCCGCAGCGGCGCTGCGCCTTATCGGGCCCGGCCTTGGCGGTGCTGCCTTCGGTCAGGTTGCGCCGCGACTCGTCGCAGAACCTGTCGCGGCACTGGGCTTTTTCGCGCTCGGCATCGCGGCCGCCGTCGGCGGGAGCATCGTGCCGGCGATGAACGGATCGCGCGCGGCCCCCGCCGCCGCCCTGAAAAACGCAGGCGACCCCGCCGACCCGCGCGAGAAACCCGGTTGGCGGGTTCCTGTGCTCTTACTCGCGCTTGGCCTGGGGGCAGCTTTCCTGCCCGCGGTCGCCCGGCTTCCGCTGTTCGGTTATCTGGCGGTCGCGCTGCTTCTCGCCGGTGGCATTCTTGCCATGCCGGGTATCGCCCGCGCAGCGCTTGCTCCGCTCGCGCGGCGGTCGAGCGGGTTTATGCCACTCGATCTTGCCGTCCAGCATCTCCACGGTGCGCCGAATGCCGCGGCGACCGCGCTTTCCGGCATCGTCGCGAGTACGGCGCTGATGACCGCCATGATGATCATGGTCACGAGTTTTCGCGGTGCCGTCGACGAATGGCTCGGTGAGGTTCTGACGGGCGATCTCTACCTGCGCAGCGAACCCGGAGCCGGGGGTTTCGATGCCAGCGCCCAGGCACGGCTGCGCACCGTGTCCGGGGTTGCCTCCGTGGCCTTCAACCGCCAGCTGCCGATCGTGCTCTCGGCAGACCGGCCGCCGATGACCCTGATCATCCGCAAGGCCGATGCCGTGCACGAACGTGCCATTACGATCGGACAAGTTCGCCCCGCGCCGCCGAATACCATCGGGGTTTCGCTGTCGGAGCCGGCCGCGCGGCTGCTGCAACTGGGTGTCGGTGATACGCTCACGCTCCCCGTCGCCCCCGGGCAACGCTTCGGGGTCACGAGCATCTGGCGCGACTATGCGCGACAGCAGGGTGCCATTGCGATCGACAGCGACAGCTATGCGCGACTGACCGGGGATGCGGTCCGCGACGACGCTGCCATCGTGCTGAAGCCTGGGGCCGACCGTGCTGTCGTGCGCCGTGCGTTGATCGCTGCGGCACCGCCTGCGCTGCGTACGCGCCTGCAGATCGCCGAGCCGGTGACCCTGCGCCGGTTTGCGCTTTCGCTGTTCGACCGCAGTTTTGCGATTACCTATGCACTTGAGGGGATCGCCATCCTGGTTGGACTTGCCGGTGTCGCGGCGACCGTTTCGGCGCAGGCGATCGCCCGCACGCGCGAGTTCGGGATGCTGCGTCATATCGGCCTTTCGCGGCGCCAGATCGTGGCGATGCTCGGGGCTGAAGGCGCGTTGCTTGGCGGGGTAGGCGGGGTGGCCGGCGTGACGCTCGGCATCGCGATCGGGCAGGTGCTCATCCATGTCGTCAACCCGCAGTCGTTCAACTGGACGATGACGACGCGGCTGCCGGTGGCAATTTTGATCGGCATCGTCTTCGCGCTGGTTTTGGCCGCGACGGTCACCGCGATGATCGCCGCGCGCCGGGCAGCCTCCGTCGACGCGGTGCGCGCCGTTCGGTCCGATTGGTGATGGTGCGCCTCGCCCGTGCACTTTGCGCGCTCCTGCTGCTGGCGGCGGCACCGGTCGCCAATCCTGTCGTCACGCCTGGGCGCAGCTTCGCCTTTCCCGCCGACCACGGCGCACATCCCGATTACCGCACCGAATGGTGGTACGTTACTGGCACGGTGAAGGCCGACGACGGACGCGATCTGGGCTTTCAGGTCACCTTTTTTCGGGTCAAGACGGGCGTCGATACAGCCAATCCCAGCGTCTTTGCTGCCCGCCAGGTCATGTTTGCGCATGTCGCGGTGTCTGACGGGCGCAGCGGACGTCTGCTGCATGACAGCCGGGCTGCACGGGCCGGGTTCGGGCTTGCAGGCGCGCGGCTTGGCGATGGTAACGTCAATATTCGAGACTGGCGGCTGGTCAGGCTGACGGGCGGCGTGTGGCGGACGCGCATCGTCGCGCGCGGTTTCACGCTCGACCTCACGCTCCAGCCAACGCAGCCGCCACTGCTGCAGGGCGACGGCGGCTACAGCCGCAAGGGGCCGAACCCTGCCGAAGCGAGCTATTATTATTCGGTGCCGCAACTGACCGCGCGCGGTCAAATCAAGATCGGCGAAACCGCGCACCGCATTGCGGGAAAGGCGTGGATCGACCGCGAATGGTCGTCCAATTACCTCAACCCTCTGGCGGTCGGCTGGGACTGGACCGGTCTGAACTTCGATGATGGCGGCGCGCTGATGCTGTTCCGCATCCGCCGCGTCGATGGAACAAATTTTTGGGCCGGGGGCAGCTACCGCGACCGCGCCGGACGCGTCTCCGTGTTGGCCCCTGGTGATGTTGCGTTCAAAGCGTTGCGTCGATGGCGATCGGCACGAACCGGTGCCGTCTATCCGGTCGCCCAATCGGTTACGGTTCGATTGCCGACAGGCATTCGCACGCTGACGCTCACGCCCCTGTTCGACGATCAGGAGATCGATGCCCGCCGAAGCGGCCTGCCGGTCTACTGGGAAGGCCTCGTCAAGGCCCCGGGAGCCACGGGATATCTCGAACTCACAGGCTATGTCGCGCCGCTGAAAATGTGATCAGGGGATCAATGAAGGGCTTTTGCGACGAACTCGCCCCCCATGCGCAGGCCGATGGGGTCGACGGTGTGCCCGGCCCCGTTCGAGACGTGCGCCGTGACATCGATTCCCAGATGCTCGAGCGCGCTTTGGGCCTCATGCAGCGCCGCGACGGGTACGATGGGATCGGCCGAACCGTGGACCAGCAAAACTGGCGGCTTGGTGATCGGCAGATGGGACAGTTCGTGGCCGCCGGTCAGCATGCCTGAATAACCGACGATCGCCGCCACACGGTTCGTTCTGCGCAACCCGACATGCAGCGCCATCATCGTGCCCTGGCTGAATCCTACGATTGCCAGGCTCGCCTCCGTAAGGCTGTATTGAGCCAGCTTTCGATCAATGAACGCATCCAAAGCAGGGGCTGCGCTTGCGGCCCCCGATGCCAGTGCCTGCGGCGTGAATGCGGTCAACGGCCACCATTGATATCCCGTGGCCAAGCTGCCCAATCGTTGAGGCGCATTGGGCGCCAGGAAAAGCGCGTCGGGCAAATCACGCTGCCAATGCGGCGCGAGCGAAATCAGGTCGGCACCATTTGAGCCATAGCCATGAAGCAGCAATACGATCTGTTTCGGACTGCCGCCGGACAAGGGCTGCAGGCTGGCGCCGTTCACGATTTTGGACACGATCAATTCGCTTTGCTGCGGGCGGAGGCGGCCCTTTGGCCACCTCCGCGAGGTCGTCAGGCTGCCTCGGCCCGATGCGGCAATTTCCAGTTCGGGCGCACGAAATGGCAGGTATAGCCATTGGGAATGCGTTCGAGATAATCTTGATGTTCGGGCTCGGCTTCCCAGAACGGGCCGACCGGCTCGACTTCGGTCACGACCTTGCCGGGCCACAGGCCGGACGCCTCGACGTCGGCAATCGTATCTTCGGCCACGGCCTTTTGCGCGTCGCTGGTGTAATAAATGGCTGAGCGATAGCTTGCGCCCCGGTCATTGCCCTGGCGGTTTTTCGTCGTCGGATCGTGGATTTGAAAGAAAAATTCGAGCAGCGCGCGAAAACTCGTCACCGCAGGATCGAACACGATCTCGATCGCCTCGGCATGGTTGCCGTGGTTGCGATAGGTGGCATTCGGAACTTCACCGCCCGAATAGCCGACCCGGGTGGAAATGACCCCCGGCTGACGACGGACGAGATCCTGCACACCCCAAAAACAGCCACCAGCAAGAACAGCGATTTCCTGGGTCATGCGATTTCCTCCACCTGATCGAGATACGCGCCGTAACCCGCCCACTCCATGTCGTCGCGGTGCACGAAGCGGAGCGAAGCCGAGTTAATGCAATAGCGCAGCCCGCCGCGGTCGCGTGGGCCATCGTCGAACACATGGCCCAGATGGCTGTCGCCATGCGCCGAGCGCACTTCGATTCTGACCATGCCCAGGCTTGCGTCGCGCAGTTCGCTGACATTCTCGGGCTCGATAGGCTTGGTGAAGCTGGGCCAACCACACCCGGAGTCATATTTATCCGACGACGCAAACAGGGGCTCGCCGGACACGATATCGACGTAAATGCCTGGTGCCTTGTTCTTGAGATGCTTGCCCGTTCCAGGCCGTTCGGTGCCACTTTGCTGAGTGACGCGGTATTCTTCGGGCGACAGGGCAGCGACGGCTGCGTCTGTCTTGCGATATTGGGTCATGCCAGCCTCCGATCGCTCGACATATGGGGGCTGACGGACCCTGCTTCCAGATGATCTTGCAACGATCAGTTATCGGGAAGGATACTACCGCGGGCGGGTAACCAGATCAAACGGAGCCGAGGTGCGCAAAGAATGCGTTTCGCTCGGTTCGAAGTTCATCGCAGGTCAACGACGCCAGACCGTCCAGCTCCGCGCGGATCGCGAGCGACAGCCGTTTGATCGCCCCCTGATGGTCGCGATGCGCTCCGCCGGCCGGCTCGTAGATAATCCTGTGAATCACGCCCAGGCGGAGCAGATCCGTGGCGGTAAGCTTCATGGCTTCGGCCGCCTCCGGTGCGCGGTCAGCCCCGCGCCACAGGATCGTCGCGCAGCCTTCAGGCGATATGACCGAATAGATCGCAAGCTCGAACATCAGAATGCGGTTTGCAGCCGCGAGCGCAATGGCACCGCCCGAGCCGCCCTCTCCGACAACTACGGCGATCATGGGCACGCCAAGCGACAGGCATTTTTCGGTGCTGCGCGCAATCGCTTCGGCCTGGCCGCGTGCCTCGGCATCGATACCCGGAAAGGCGCCAGGGGTGTCGACCAGCGTAATCACGGGAAATCCGAAGCGATCGGCCAGGTCCATCAGCCGGATCGCTTTGCGATATCCCTCAGGCCGCGCCATGCCGAAATTGTGGACAAGGCGCGACGCAGTGTCCTCTCCCTTGGCATGGCCGATGACGACAATCGGTCGCCCCTCGAAGCTCGCGAATCCGCCAACGATCGCCTTGTCGTCTGCGAATGCGCGATCCCCGGCAAGCGGCATGAAATCGTCGAACAGCCGGTCGACGAAATGGTGGAAGTGCGGACGTTGGGGATGGCGTGCAACCTGCGCGCGCTGCCAGGGCGTCAGCCGCGCATAGATGTCGGCAAGCTGACGTTGCGCCCGCTCGTCGAGCATCGCGGCCTCCGCCTCAGGCGCTCCGGCTTCGCGCAAGGCGGCGGCGCTCGCGGCAAGAGTCTCGATCGGCTTTTCGAACGAAAGATACTGCATCAAACCGTCATCGACATGCCGCGATAAATGCGCGCGCGATAACGCGAGTCTTCAGCATCGGGCAGCGGCGTGCCGACCAGCAGGACAGCGCGGGCAAAGCGCTTCACTTCCTCGAGGTGCTCGTCGAGATCGCGCGGTTCCTCCGACCGAACGCGTCGCGTGAGGTTGATCTGGTTCACGGGGACATCATGAACCAGCCGCTCGTTCTCGACCGCAAGTGTGGCGGTAAAGGAGTGAAGAGTCGTCTTGACGAAATTGGCGAGCGCGAAGGCTGGACTCTTGTCGCCCATCGGCACGTCTGGAGAAACAAGCACGAGCTGACAGCCGTCGTAGAGCGATGCCTTGCGCGCGACGCGGAAATGGACGGTGAGATTGTCTGCCACCAGGGTCCGGAATTCTTCAGGGGAAAGCAGCGCTTCGGTCGCGAACAATCGCGTGGGCAACGCTTCAAGCGGGGTCGACACAACGGTGGTCGGGCGGCCCCAGCGCCGAAGACTGTCATCCATCGCCGCTTCGACCCCAATGTCGAGCAGGATCGATTCAAGCGGCGCGTCCGCAAGGTCGGACAGCGCATCGCGGATCGCAGCAAAGCCCGCTTCGGTCTTGGTCAGCAGCACAACGCGCGCGACATGGCATTCGGCAATGAACGCACGCGCGGTTTCGGCGAGATAGTCAGAGAGATGTTCGCCGATAATCCAGACGGTGCGCCCGCGCATGGCTTCAAGTCGCTCTTGCTTGGGGCTGCCGAACAACTCGCGCTCGGTGGTCGATCGTTCGACGCTAAGCCCGCCCGACGGCATGAAGGTTTCGCCGCTTACGGCACGATCGGCCAGGAAGAACACAGTCGCTTGCGCGACGTCGGTTTCGGTCGGCATCTTTCCGAGATAAAGTTGCGAAAGCACGCCGGTGCCGACTTTCTTTGCCTCGATCGCGATGCGATCAGCGGGAAGGAAGGGGGCATCTTCGAGGGGAACCTTGAGCAGCCAGTTGCTGTTCGCTTGGTCGGTGTCGGGCCGATCGAGCCAGCCAGGGGCGTCGAGGAAATAGCCGCCGTGCCGCAGCCGCGCGATCAGGCGGGCGGCAATCGCAGGCGTCATCAGGAAGCGGTCCCAGCTGCAAACACCGTCACCCTCGCGCGCGCACGATAGGGCCAGATCGCGAATTTCGCGCGGATTGTTGGTGTCATG
Organism: Sphingomonas sp.; assembly: GCA_965248885.1. Lineage (GTDB taxonomy): Bacteria > Pseudomonadota > Alphaproteobacteria > Sphingomonadales > Sphingomonadaceae > Sphingomonas_O. The sequence continues at coordinate 602,658 of OZ252211.1, forward strand.
CGACATGCGTACGGTGTCGTTGCGCGCCAGACGCGTCAGCAGCGCTTCGACCCGCACCCCGCGCCGTAGCGATTTGACGACCGCGGCGTGGATCGCGTTCAGCCGCTTGTTCTCCAGGATCAGTTTGCCGCGCCGCTCGAACAGGCCGGGTTTGCCGCCTGTTCCAGCGAGCCGGTCGCCATCGACAGGGCCGGGTGCAATCGCGTTGAATTGAACCTCCGGCCCCAGGTAACGCGCCATCGATTCGACCATCGCGCGCTGGCCCGATTTCGACGCAGCGTAATCAGCGCGGTTGGGATAGGCGACGGCGAGATATTTCTCGCCGCCGAAATAGGACGAGACGTTGAGCACATAGCCCGACCCCTGCGCCTTCATCACCGGCACGACATGGTGCATCAAGACGAAGTTGGAGATGAGATTGGCGTCCAGCGTGTAGTTCCACGCATCGACGCTCATATCGACGACCATGTCCTCGGCGCCGGCAACCCCGGCGTTGTTGATGAGATAGTCGACCCGGCCGAACGCCTTGAGCGTCGCATCCACCGCACTTTTCAATGACTCGAGGTTACTGACGTCGAGCCCCGCCATCGTCTGCACGCGTCGTTCGACCCCGGCAAAGCCGATGTCTTCAAGCTCGCTCACGATACGCGCGCGCGCAACCGCCAATTCGCTTTCACGCCGCGCGACGATCATGACCTTGGCACCGGCAAGTGCCAGCAGCCGCGCGACCTGGCCCCCGATCCCTGCGGACCCGCCGGTGATCAGCGCGACCTTGCCGAGATGCAGCCCGGTAATGTTTTCGCTGAAACCCGGCATCGCCTTGCGCGCGCCGGTCGCATCGCCGATGCTGACAGGCACGTACAGCGTGACCTCATGGATCCGGCTTTCCTTGATCAGGATGCGTGCAGCATGACCTGCAGCAAAGCGGGTATTCTCCGCCTCCGTATTGGTGAAGCGAACGATCTGGTTGCCCCATTCGGCCTGACGCCGCCGCCCGTGCGCAACATCGATTTCGGACTCCTCACGCCAGATGCGGACGAGTTGTTCGACCGCAGCGCGCAGGACGTTGGCATAAACGTCGCCCTTGCCGTCGCTCGCGTTCGACAGGAAAACGAAGCGCGGTGCCTGCAGCAATGTGTCGTGCTGCTTCCAGTAACGGCTGAGCGTGCGCGCCAGCGCCAGTGCGCCGACCAGCTCGATGTCCATGAAGGCTGCGATGTCGTCGTCGGTGGCATCGACCAGGATGCCGACGAATTCGCCTGCGGCATTTGCCGGCATGAAGATCGCGCCGGTGATCGGCGCGTTGGTTTCGCTGTAAGCGGCGAGCGCCGCTTCCATGGCGGCAGGTTCACGGCGGTTGAAGCGGACGATGGTCAGCGCGTCGCCGATCGCTTCAGCCTTGGCGCGCGACCTGGCGATGGCAACGTCGGCCTGCCGCGAGAGGCCGAGCAGGACGTTCGCCCCGCAGGCGACTTGAATCCGCGCGATCTCGAGCGCATCCTCCCAATCGTCGCCAGCGGCAATCAGGATCGCGAGGCCCGCGCCGTCCATCGATCGCATCGTCGGACGTGCCAGATAGGTCGACCGGGCTTCCTTGCGCACGGTCATGCCATGGGTAACTTCGAAATCGTGACCGTTGTAACACGCGGAGTCGTCGCTGCCGAGGAACACGCACGTCATCGCAATGTCTTCGGGGATCGGAAAGGTTTTGGCGCGGGGTTTGCCGCTGGTACTGCGTTCGAGCGACATCATGTCGAAGAACTGGTGTGCCGTCGTTCCCGGATCGTCGCCGCGCAATTTGTCCATCGTCGCGAACACCGTGCGGATGCGCTCGCTCTCGATGGGTCCTGGAAACACCAGATTGACGCGAATGCCGCGCGGGCCGAGTTCAAGCGACAATTCGCGCGACCATGCATTCATCGCCGCCTTGGGCACCACATAGGCAGCGCGGGCATAATAGGGGGTGCGCGAGAAGATCGTTGAAACGTTGATGATCGATCCACCCTCGACCATCGCTGCAGCCGCAGCACGCGCGAGGTTGAGCGCCACGCCCAGGATGTTGCGCATCGCGGCGCCGACGGTTTCTGTATCGGTCGATCCACGCCTCTGCTGCGCGGCCAGCTCATCGTCGTCGAGCGGTAGTTGTTCAATCGGCTGCTTGGGACCCGCCGAACCGGCATTGTTGACGAGGACATCGATGCGGCCAAAGCGCGCGACGACGCTGGCGATGCCATCGCGGACCGATTGTGGATCGGCCCCATCGAGCACGACAGTCGCCAACCGGTCGGTGCTGACCCCCGATTCGGCGCGGATCGCGTCTGCTGCGGCCTCAAGGCGTTCTGCGGTACGCCCGGTCATGACGACCGTCGCGCCCTCGCGCAGATAATGCCGTACGATATGCCCGCCCAGATTTCCGGCGGCTCCGGTCACGACGGCGACTTTGCCGACAAGCCTGCCGGTCGCCTGGGCGATTAAGGGCGCTGCCACTGTCTTTGTCCTCGCCATGGTGCTTCTCCCTTGTTTTCCTTAGTCGTGTTGCGCCGCCCACGCCTCGAGCAGTGCGTCGCGACTGCGCAGCCCCATGGCGGGCAGGGCATGGTTGACGACATAGGTCGCGCCCGAATGCCGGTTCTCCCACATTGCCTGATGTGCTTGCGGAAGCCCGTCCCAGGGCACCACCAGCGGCTCGGTGACTTCGAGCAGTCCGGCGGCGATCATGTCGTTCATCCGCGCCACTTCGAACGCGTTGCACAAATGCGTGCCGAGGATCGACGCCGTCGGCATGAGGATCTTGCGTTGCCGCGTCCACACTTGCGGTGCGTAAAAAGTGAAGCGTTGTCCGGCCAAATCCTCCGCAAACACCACGCGTCCGGTGAACGGCTTCACCAGCGACGTTGAAACGCCCAGCGTGTCCTGGCCCGCGCGTTCGAAAATCAGATCGGGCGCGCCGCGAGGATTATCTGGCGAGCGGAGGATCTTGCCCACGGCCGAACCGAACGGCTTCATCACCCGGTCCTGATAATCGCGTACCGCCGCCTTGAAGACCTCGATATCGGCCTTGGCATCGGGCAAGCGCGGCATGGTGTCGGGCCAGTCGAAATTCCTGCCCTCGCGGCGTCGGATGCTTTCGAGGCTGACGATCCCCTCGATCGCATCCTCGAGCCCGAGCGATTGCAGAAACTCGCGCTGCCCGTCGCTCGTCGTCGCGATGACGCTTCGCGCATTGAAACGCCTGGCCGCTTCGATGATCTCCAGCCCCGTCTCGTCGAGCAATTCGGTCGAGCGCGGACCATAATAAATCAGCACCGCCTCGCCACCGTTAAGTCCCGCTTTGCGCAGCATCGCTTCGGGCGATGCGCGACCGGATTTGCCCATAAAGCTGAAATGATAGCCCGACGACGCGCCGTAGAACGCAAGTGTTCCGCCCTCGGCCAAGAGCTGGAAGCTGCGCGGGAATGCGGTTTCGCCAGCGTGGCTGACGACATAATCAGCACGCTTGCCGCCGTTGAGCGCCTCAAACTCGGCAATCAGTGGTGCACCGACGGCCTCCCACTGTCGTGCAGCGTCGGCATCTTCGGGCACAGTGGTGAACATCGTCGCAAAGCGCGGGTCTTTGCGGTCGAGCGCTCCGACGGCACCCTGCGTCGCGATGAAATCGGCACGCGCCGGGCTCGACACCAGCCCGGTCACCTGCAAGCCGGTACGGGCCGCACTGCGCAACGCGTCGAGTCCGGTGCCGGTCGCTGCCCCTTCGACGAACAAGGTCTTGCCGGGGGCGATCCGTAGGGTGGTGAACAGGCAACGCGAAACGGTGCCAAGGTTGAGGATGTAGCTGCCGGCCTGTTCCAACGTCAGATCGGGCGGCACCGTGTGCATCTGCGGGGCCTGCACCGTCAGAAATTGCGCGTGGCTGCCCGTGTCGGTCTCATAACCCTGGATCGAAAAGCCCGCAAACATCGGGTCGTTGCCCACCTGGGGGCTCAGCAGGTCGTTCGTTCCCGAATAGACCGCGACCATGTCGCCAACCTTCACGCGGCCCTGTGCCTTGGTCTCGCTGCCGAGGGCTGCCACCAGCGCGATCCCGCCCGATCCGGTGATCTGCACGTCCTCCTCATGCGCATCGAACGGCGAAACCGGAATACCGGTCAGCGCCCAGATGTCGTTGAAGTTGACTTCGCTGGTCAGCATGTAGAGCAAGGCTTCGTTGGGCGCAGGCTGGCGCACGTCGACGATCAACTCTTTCTCGTGGCTTGCGGGCGGGCCGAAGCGGGGCGCGCCGGTGTCGGGATCGCGGGCGATGCCAAAGGCATATTGATAGCGCGGGATCGGAGTGACGCCGGGATAGAAGTGCGCACCGACAGGAAGCAGGCCGCCGCTCGCTTCGAGCTTTCGGGCATTGGCTTTATGCTCGCTATCGATCCAGATGTTGCCGCGCCGCACCGGCAAGGGCGGGCTGACCTTGTCCATGAACTGGCGAATGCCGGTCTTGCCGCCCTGCGGATCTATGATCGCCTCGGCAAACAGCGTTGCCTCGCGTGCAAGACCTGCGGTCATTCCCTGTTCGAGCCCGGTGCGAACGGCCTCCAATGCACGCGCGCCGGCTTTTCCCCGCCCGGCCCAATCGAGCTGGCGAATGATGCGCTGAATGAAGTCGTCCTCCAGAACCGCATCAAGCGCGACCGCCGATGGCTGTTCCCAACGCTCGGTCATCGCGCGGCGCGAATTGCAGGCGCGCCCAAGCATCGATCGGTCGCCGTCGCGTACGAATTCGCGGACCATGGCATGCGCTTTTGACAAGGCGTCGGTAGCACCCTCGGCAATATCGTCGATCAGATCGATATGCTGCGCGGTTTTGGCATCGATGCTTCGTCCGCCCAAAATCAGATCGAGCGCATCGCGCAGGCCCTCCTCACCGCGCATTTCGGCAAGGAGCCGCAGCAATCGCTGCGTGCCGCCATAGCCCGGCAGCAATCGCAGGCGAATTTCGGGCTGGCCGAAGCGCGCGCTAGGTTCGGCGATGCGATAATGGCAGGCCAGCGCAAACTCCATCCCGCCGCCCAGTGCCACGCCCTGCACCGCGGCGATGCATGGCTTGTCCATCATTTCGATCTTGCGAAAGGCAAGCTGGGCATTGTTGGGCAACACCATTGCTTCGTCGAGCGTGTGCACTTCCTCGAGCATCTGGCGAATGTCCGCGCCCGCAACGAACGACGATGTACCCTCGCCCGTGAACACGACCGCGACGACGTCGTCGGGATCTTTGCGCGACAGGTGCTCGACCACGGTCACCAACTCGTCGATCGCGCGCTCGTTGAGCGCGTTGACCGGTGGGTTGGTGACGGTGACGGTGGCGACCCGCTTGCCCGGAGCGACGAAATTATATTGGACGAGGAAATAGCGATAGCGCTCGAACATCGCCTGATCCTCGGACAGGCGCTGCTCGCGCTGCCATGCCTCGATCGCGGTCTTCAGCTCGGTTAGGCTGTCGGGATTGCGCAGCGTCGTCACGTCGCCGATGTCGCCGCCCTCGACCAGCGCCCGCACCATCCGACGCATGTATTTGCCGCTGCGGGTTTCGGGAAATTGCGAAACCTCGATGATGTCGGCGGGCACGGCGACCACGCCCTTTTCGCTGCGCACCAGTTCGAACAGGCGGCGCTTGTCGTCGCGCGTCAGCTTGCGCCCCGCAACCGGCACGACGAAGGCAAGCGGGGTCAGCCCCTTTTCCCGGTGCGGAGCGCCGACGACAAGGACGTTTCCGACCGGCGAGTCCGGGTCGAGCGCCTTGTCGCGCAGCATCGCGCCCTCGATCTCTTCGGTGCCGAGCCGGTGGCCCGAGACGTTGATGACGTCGTCGCTGCGGCCGTGGAACGAGAATGAGCCATCGTCGTGCGCGATCGCGAAATCGCCCTGGGTATATGCCCAGCTGTTCTGCCAGCGATTCCAGTATCCACCTTCCCACCGCGCCGCGTCGCCGCGCCAGCTGCCGACGACGCTGCCGTTCTCGACACGGAAATTGTCGACATCGCCCCAGATCGTCCGCGCCAGATAAGGGTAGGGCGCGGCGATGACGATCTCGCCCTTTTCACCCATTTCGGCCCGTCGCCACGGAACGCCGCCGTGGCCCGCCCGCGCAAACAGCGGATCGCCCAGCTTCGCCTCGGCATCCTCCACCCAGACATCGCCAACGATCCACGGCAGCGGAAAGGCATGCGCATCGGGCTTCAGCGCGAAATCCTGGCTGCCATAGAAATGCGTCCAGGCGATCCCGCCATGTTCGGTTGCCCAGTAACTGTTGATATACTGCGACGTGACATGTTCCATGCCGAACGCCTGTACCGACGGCGAGGTCGGCTCGGCGCAGAACGTTGCGACGCGCAGGCTCGACATGTCGTAGCGCTTCAGATCGGCAAGATTTGACGGATCTGCCATCACCGATTTGAGGAACGTCACGCCCGCTTTGAAGATCGTGACCTTGTGCCGCTCGATCATCGAGGCGAAACGCCCGGCGTGCGGGAAGACCGGCGAGCCTTCGGCGATGACCGACGTCACGCGCGTCGTGAGCGCGGCTGAGATCAGATAGCTCTGCCCGGTAATCCAGCCGGGATCGGCGACGACATAGATCGTGTCCCCCGGTCGCGCGTCGAACGCCACCGCCATCGTATGCGCGATCCCCGCCGTATAGCCGCCATGGACGTGGACGATCCCCTTGGGCTTGCCCGTCGAACCCGACGTATAGATGAAGAACATCGGGAAATCGGCATCGACGGGTAACGGTCGCGACGAAGCCCAGATCGCGCGGACGAAATCGCCATCGGAAAGTTCCAGCAGGGCCTCTTCGCTGCCGACGTCAAAACCTGCGGCGCGGGCGTTTGCAAGAATATCGGCCAGCGCCGCATCGGTCAGTTCATGGCTCCAGCGGTCGCGCTCGCTGCGCCAGACGATATCGGGCTGGGCGGTGTGGCGGACCACGATCACGGTCTCGACGCGCGGGGGCAGGGTGACGAGACTGGAGGCGATGGCAAGGCGGACACGGGCAGCATCGCTTGCAGCGATGCGGCCTTCCTTGCCCAGCAGGATAAGCGCGCGACCTACGCCGCGCATGACGTCCGACCGCTCGACGGTGACTTCGCCCGCCAGCGTTTCGGCAACGGTCGCGCGGATCACCGCCGCATCGGCGTCGCCCAGGCCGAAATCGGCTGCGGCCAGCACCGCAAGCGCAGTTGCCACCGGCACATAATTGTCGAGCGCGGGATCGGTATAGGCGGTCTTGAAGGCGGCCACCTGTGCGTTGCGGTAGCTACCATCGGACGTAACGATAACCCGCGCGCCCGCGTCGGCGATGCGGTCGGACAGCGTCTTGTCGCTGAACCCTCCGAACACCGCCGTATAGACGATTCCCAGTCGCTTTGCCGCCTCGGTCCAGTAAATCTGCGGCACGATGCTCGGCATGTTGAGCGCGATGCGGTCGCCCGCTTTCAACCCAAGGCTCTGGAACGCGACCGCGCATTTGGCCGTTTCGAGCAACAACTGCTTGCGCGAGACGCTGAAACAATCGACCGGAGCACCGCGCCCGCCGTCGCTCGCCATGTCCCAGCGATCGCCCTCGAAAATCAAAGCTGCTTCGTGGCCATGCCCGGCAAGGACATGGCGATCGACTTCGTTGAACGCGGCATTCGTCCGTCCGCCGACAAACCAGCGCCAGTGCGGTGGATCCGAAGCATCGAAAGCCGTCGTCCACGGCGCGAAATCGGCGGGAACGTCGGCCGTCAGCGCAACGCCGGTGGTGGCGTCCCAACCCTGCCAGTGTCCCTCGTCATCGCGACACAGCCATGAACCCGACGGACCGATGTCGGGGACGAACCAGTGGATCGTACGAGCAGCGACAGCGCCATGAAATGCGCCCGGATCTGCCAGGACCGACGCTCTGATCGCGTCCCAATCGGCACGCGTCACGACAGGATTGACGAGGGCCGCCGCGTCGGCGGCATGATTGGACGCCAGCATGCCCGAATCGTCTCCCCTTGGCGTACATTAGAGCCCGAACATCCAACGCTTGGCAACACCGGTCGTCATAGCTCGCGAAAGGTCGACGACGTTCATGTTGTCGGCATGCCCCGCGACTTTTGTATATCGTTGCACTCGCATCCGCGTGCGCATGCCATTTGGCGGGCCATGCTCGACGAAGATGAGCACTGCGTCTACGCCATTGCACCATACCGAGGCAGGGATGTCGACGGAGACCGAAGTTGATCGACCATGTAATATCGTCCGATGGCACACAGATCGGTTTCGAAAGGATCGGCGACGGCTTGCCTGTCGTAATCGTTCATGGCGGTGTCAATTCCGCCGCCGACTGGCGCAAGGTCGCAGAGAGGCTGTCACCACGGTTCGAGTGCTTCGTTATCGATCGGCGAGGACGGGCCAACAGCGGCGATGGCCCCTCTTACTCGCTCGAACGCGAACGCGACGATGTCATCGCTGTTCTGGCAAAAGCGGGCTCGTCATCGACCCTGTTCGGCCATTCTTTCGGTGCTGTCTGTGCGCTGGAGGCAACGATCGAAGCACCGGTCGCCAAACTGATCGTGTATGAACCTCCCTTGTTCGCGCGCGAAAATCCTGCAGTCGCCGACCGATTCCAGGCGTTGCTCGACCGCGGCGACCCAGAGCAGGCGCTCAGCGATTTCCTGATCAAAGAGACGGGAATGCCCGCCGCGGCCCTCGCGCCACTGCAGACTTCTGCGGCATGGGGTCGAATGGTCGAGCTGGCGTGGACGTTTCCCCGTGAGTCCCGCGCCCTGGTCGAGGAGTTGGGGGAACTGGAGCGATACGCCTTTGTGGAGACGCCGACCCTAATCCTCGTCGGTGAGGACACCGAAGATCACGCCAAAAAGGCTTCGGAACTGCTGCTCGGCATTTTGCCTGCCGCCCGGTGCGTGATGCTCGCTGGTCAGGGGCATGCCGCCCACCGAACCGGCGCCAAACTTCTGGCCGACGCCATCGCTGCGTTCGTGGTGACATGAACCGCTTTTGTCGCGCGCCGTAGCGTAGATTTGGCGGAGAGGCAGGGATTCGAACCCTGGGTACCCTCACGGGCACGCCGCATTTCGAGTGCGGTGCTTTCGACCACTCAGCCACCTCTCCGCAGAGGGCCCCGCAGGGCAACCGGCAAATCGAAGGCGCGCGCTTAACGCCTGTGGCGGCGCTTGCCAAGGGCGCTTGTGTCTGTGCGACAAAGCCCTAGATTGTGTGCATGAACCTCGAACGATCGGGCTCGCCCCGCCCTCCGCTTCCCGCCGTCGCCCGCGCCCGCTTCGGCATCGGCGACGTCGTCAAGCACCGGCATTTCGAATTTCGCGGCGTGATATTCGACGTTGACCCCGTCTTCGCCAATTCGGACGAATGGTATGAAGCGATCCCCGAGGCGATCCGCCCGCGCAAGGACCAGCCGTTCTACCACCTGCTCGCCGAGAACGCCGACAGCAATTATGTCGCCTATGTCAGCCAGCAGAATCTGGTCGTCGACGATAGTGAGGAACCCGTCGACCATCCGGGTATCCCGGGGCTGTTCGAAAAGTTCGATGGCACGCGGTATCGGCTGAAATCGTCGCACACGCATTGAGTCGATAGGCTCGGGCTTCCTGCCTGGCCCGAGCCTGCGTCCCCGACCTTCCTTTGGTCCCGAGCCGTTACTAGGCTCAGGACCAGTGCTTTGCAGGACTCCTAGAACTTCACGCCTACGCGCGCGTACAGGAACCGCCCGTTGAAGCCGAACGGGGAAAAGCCCGAATAAGGCAGATAATATTGGTTGACCGGATACTGGCCGCCGACCGCCGCAGGGCGGTTGCCGATCGGCGAGCGTGACGGATAGACATCGAACAAATTGTTCGCGCCGATCGCGATTTCGACCGCCTCGACCGGGTTCACGCGCAGCTCGAGGTCGGTGATCCACTTGGGCTCGAGCGTGATGTCGTCGGGACCAAGCAATGTCAGGCTCGCCGCGTCGGTGATCGGGTTTGCAGTGTTGGGCGACACGACGCGGCCATAGCGCGTCGTGCGTGCGTTGATCCCGAACATGCCGACCTTGCCGTCGGCCGACAGCACGACCTTGTCGCGCGGCTGGCCTTCGGTGAATCGAACGCCCTCGACCCGCCCGAACAGGATGACGCCGGCGGGAACCGCACTGTTCAGATTGACGATGCGGCGGTCGATCGAGGTCTTGTTGTAATTATATGCCGCCGTCAGTGTGAACACGCCCCAGCCGGGAGAAAACCGGTAACTGGCGACTGCGTCGACGCCCTGCGTCGTCGTATCGAGGCCATTGACGAAGAAACGCGCCGCGCCGACCGACGTATCGTTGATCAACGTCCGCGCGAACGTATCGGTGGTCGCGTTGCCCGACGCACCGAGGTTTTCGGTCAGGACGATCCGGTCCTTGATCTTGATATTGTAATAATCGAGCGTCAGCGTCAGCCCGGCGAGCGGGTTGGCGGTTGCGCCGACACTGATGTTGCGCGACTTTTCGGGCGACAGGTCGCGCGCGCCGAGCCGCCGCGCGAGCGGGTTGCTGACCGCGAGCGTCAGAATGTCGACCGCGACGCCGTTGACGAAATTGGTCGAGGTCGTGGTGAAGAACTGCTGCTGGAGCGACGGCGCGCGGAACCCGTTCGAAATCGACCCGCGGAGCGCAAAGCCGCGCACGAGCTCATAGCGCAGCGCGAGCTTGCCATTGACCGTCGAGCCGAAGTCGGAGAACCGCTCGACGCGCCCTGCGACGGTGGTCGTGAACCCCTGGAACAGATCGGTGTCGAGCTCGACATAGGCGGCGACGCTGTTGCGGTTGACCTTGGTCGCGGCGTTCGCCGGGAAACCCGGGAAACCCTGCGCGCGCGTCGCGGCAGCGCGGCCGGGAAAGCTGCAGATCCCCGTCGCGACGGTATAGACGCCCTGCTGCGTGGTGCACGCCGCCGCAGTGGTGGCAACGGGCGAGAGGTAGAGCGGCCCCGACGCATAGGAGTCGGGTTCGCCCGCACGGATCGTGAAGTCCTCACGACGGAATTCGGCCCCGACCGCCACCGACAATGGCTTGGCGAAACCCAGGTCAAATTCGCGGCTGAAGTCGAGGTTGGCGGCAAGCTGGCCATAGCGCAGCCCGCCCGCGTCGAAGTCGCGCAGCTTGGCGCCCGCCAACGAGGCGTTGAGCGAATTGCGCGTCGTATAGTCGAAACTGTTGTGGCCATAGCCGACCGAGAAATCGGCCTTCCAGCCCGCCAGCTCGCCACGCACGCCGCCGAGCACGGAGAAATCCTTGTAATCGGTGTCGATCAGCGGCAGATAACCGTCGGGCGTCAGCGCGACGAAATTGGCGGCAGTCGGCGTCGTGCCCGGGGTGATCGTCGAATAATCGCGGTTGCTGCCGCCCGCGCCCGTCGCGCCGTTCGACTGCTGGCGCCAGTTGGCGGCCGACAGCGCTTTGCGCTTGGCATAGGACGCGGTGGCGTAGAATTCGGCAGTGCCAAGCGGGATCCCGGCATTGAGGAAGAAGGCGTAATCCTCGGTCTTGGCATCGCCATAGCGGAACTGCAGCCGGTTGAAGCCGACCTCACGCGTGTCGAACAACGGGGGGGCGGGGCGCGCATAGTTCGGGCGCAGATCATAGCCCGCGCGGTTGGTCGCCTCGCGGTTACGATATTCGGCGGTCAGGTTGAGATAGCCCTCGGCCCCCAGCGCGAAGCCGAAATTCGCGCCGATCGTGTACAATTCGCCGTCGCGCGCCTTGCGCTCGCCGCTGGTCGTCGCCGCAAGGATGCGCGTGTCGTTCGCGTCGAACTGCGGCTGGCCGCCGGTGTTGACGAGGCCGGTTACATTCGCGACGCCCGAAAGCGTCGACACATATTTGCCGAAACTCGCGATCGCGCGGCCGCCCGACGATGCGCGCTTCAGCTGGATATTGATGACACCCGCGATTGCGTCGGACCCATATTGCGAAGACGCACCGTCGCGAAGCACTTCGATTCGCTCGATCGCGAGGCCGGGGATGTTGTTGAGATCGACCGCCGACGAGCCGCGCCCGACGGTACCATTGATGTTGAGCAGCGCAGCGACGTGGCGACGCTTGCCGTTGACCAGCACGAGCGTCTGGTCCGGGCTAAGCCCGCGCAGCGTCGCGGGTTTCAGCGCGTCGGTGCCGTCGGCGATCGAGGGCTGCGGAAAATTGAACGAAGGTACCAGCGAATTGAGGATCTTGTTCGTTTCGCCCGACCCGTTCGCCGCGATCTGATCGGCACCGATGACGTCGATCGGCACCGGCGAATCGGCAAGCGTGCGGTCGGTGCGGCGCGTACCGGTGACGACGATCGTCGTCTCGGGGTTCGTGTCAGCGGCGGCGGCGGCTGGCTCAGGCGCTGCGGGTGTTTGCGCGATCGCCGGTGCGACGGCGATAAGCGAAAGCGATGCGAACAGCACTGCGCGCGATGATGACATGATGGTGCGATCCCCCGACGGCCCGAACGCCGCTCTGTCTCCGTGCTAGCCGACCTGACGCGCCCGGCAACGTCCCCGCTGATCCCTCGCCACTTTTCCATCCACTATGTGACGATATTGCAACATTTCGCGCGCGCCGTGTTCGGTTGACACTTGCGGGTCATTTCCCTATCGGATCGCGCTTCGCGGACGGCCATGCCGACTCCGCGTCTTTTTGTAGGATGAGACGAAAGCCATGTTCGCAGTCGTGCGCACGGGCGGCAAGCAGTATCGCGTTGCCGCAGGAGACAAGATCGTCGTCGAGAAGATCGACGGCGACGCGGGCGCGCAGATCACGCTGGGGGACGTGCTGTTCACCAGCAGCGGCGACAGCGGGCTGACGGTTGTGGCAGAGGTCATTGCGCAAGCCAAGGCTGACAAGGTCATCGTCTTCAAGAAAAAGCGCCGGCACAATTACCGCCGCAAGAATGGCCATCGCCAGCAGCACACGATCCTGAGGATTCTGAGTGTGGGCGACGAGCGGCACGACGACGCTCAACCGGCGGTCGCGGCGGCCGAAGCGCCTGTCCCCGTCGCCGAAGCAATCACGGAGTAAGGCGAGATGGCACATAAGAAAGCCGGCGGTTCGTCGCGCAACGGTCGTGATTCGGCGGGGCGTCGCCTCGGCGTCAAGAAATTCGGTGGCGAGCACGCGCTTGCGGGCAACATCCTCGTCCGCCAGCGCGGTACACGCGTGTGGCCCGGCCGCAACGTCGGTCTGGGCAAGGATCACACGCTGTTCGCGCTCGTCGAGGGCCGCGTTGCGTTCCATGAGGGCAAGCAGGGGCGTAAATACGTCTCGGTCGACCTGCCCGCGATCGCCGCCGAGTAACCTTTCGGGGTTGCTACGCGTTGGGCAGGCCGTAAGGACCCTGACCCATGCTCGAACATATTCCTGGATGGCTAGGCCGCTCGCTGCAATCGCTCCGCGCGGGTCATGCCAAGCTCGTCGTGGCGACGATCGACCTGCCCGATGGGCTGGCTTCGCTCGATCTGGCGAGCCCGGCGTTCGCGAACGGCGCGCGCCTGCCGGTGCGTTTCACGGCCGACGGCGAAGGCATTTCGCCGCCGCTGCTCTGGGGTGACCTGCCCGCGAACACCCAGAGCCTCGCGCTGATCGTCGAGGATCCCGACGCGCCTTTCCCCGAGCCCCTCGTGCATGCGCTGGTGATCGGGATCGCGCCAGATGCGCTCAAGCTCGACGAGCGCGCGATCGTTGCCGATGGCCCGGGCGGCGTCGGGCGCAACAGCTTCTTTCGCGAAGGCTGGCTGCCGCCCGATCCGCCGACCGGGCACGGCGTCCACGACTATGTGTTCCAGCTGTTCGCGCTCGACATTGTCCTCGACGAAGACACCGGAAGCCGCGGCGCGCTGGTGCGCGCGATGGCGGGACATGTGCTGGCGGCTGGCGTGCTCACCGGAACCTATGCGCGCGAGGAAGCCGCGCTCAACGGCCCCGCGCTGGCATTGGCCTAAAAGCGTCAGGCCGCTTCGCCGAACTCGCTCTGGACGGGACCCGAATCGAGCCCCTTGGCCGCGACGTCGCGGTCGACGAATTCGATGATCGCCATTTCGGCGGCATCGGACTGGCGGATGCCCGCCTTGACGACGCGGCAATAGCCGCCCGCGCGTGTCGCATAACGCGGCGCGATCGTATCGAACAATTTGACCAGCTGTGTATCGTCGAGCAGCCGCGCATGCGCGAGGCGACGGTTCGACAGGCCGCCCTTCTTGGCAAGCGTGACCAGCTTTTCGGTATAGGGTCGCAACTCGCGCGCCTTGGCGAGCGTCGTCGTGATCTGCTCATGCTTGATGAGCGCGGCCGCCATATTGCGGAACAACGCAGCGCGGTGTGCCGAAGTGCGTTGAAGCTTACGTCCGCCTACTCTGTGGCGCATGGTTCGTTCCTTCGTTCGTCAGAGGGCCGTATGAGGTACCCGGTGCCAGGCAGCGACGTGGACTGCCCTGTTTTTCGCCACCCCGGACTTGATCCGGGGTCCAGCTTTCTCGTCAGCCCGACCCGGCCGTCGCGGCATCCCGAATCAGCGTTCGCTCATTCGGGCCCGCTCAGCCCATCAGCTCCGCTTCGAGCTTCTTTGCCATATCCTCGATATTCTCGGGCGGCCAGCCGGGGATGTCCATGCCCAGCCGCAGTCCCATCGACGACAGCACTTCCTTGATCTCGTTCAGCGACTTGCGCCCGAAATTGGGCGTACGCAGCATTTCGGCTTCGGTCTTGCCGACCAGATCGCCGATATAGATGATATTGTCATTCTTCAGGCAATTGGCGCTGCGCACCGACAGTTCGAGCTCATCGACCTTCTTCAGCAGGTAACGGTTGAGCTGGTTGGTGTCGGCTTCGCTGACCGGCATTACCGGGGCTGCCATGCCGATGATCGGCGAGTGGACGACGCCCGAATCGTCGAAGTTGACGAACAGCGCGAGCTGATCCTGCAGGATTCGCGCCGCATAGGCGACCGCGTCGTCGGGGCTGATCGTCGCGTCGGTTTCGACCGTCAGCGTCAGCTTGTCGTAATCGAGTTCCTGCCCGACCCGTGTGTTCTCGACCTTGTACGCGACCTGCTTGACCGGCGAATAAAGCGCGTCGACGGGCACGAGGCCGATCGGGGCGTCGGCGGGGCGGTTCGCGGCAGCAGGGACATAGCCCTTGCCCGTGTCGGCGGTCAGCTCCATGTTGAGCGTCGCGCCTTCGTCGAGATGGCAGATCAGCAGGTCGGGGTTCATCACCTCGATATCACCCGACATCGCGATCATCCCTGCAGTAACGTCGGCAGGGCCGGTAGCCGAAAGCTGGAGGCGCTTGGGTCCTTCGCCCTGCATCCGCAGCGCGATCTGTTTCACATTCAGGACGATGTCGGTCACGTCTTCGCGCACGCCGGCAAGGCTCGAGAATTCGTGCAGCACGTTCTCGATCTTGATCGAGGTCACCGCCGCCCCCTGCAACGACGAGAGCAGTACGCGGCGCAGCGCATTGCCGAGCGTAAGCCCGAACCCGCGCTCGAGCGGCTCGGCGACGAAGGTCGCGCGACGCCGCGCGTCGGTCGACGGCTTTTTGTCGAGCTGGGTGGGCTTCTTCAGTTCCTGCCAGTTTTTGGAATTGACGGCCACGATGTTCCCCTTGGGGTTGGGCGAGCCGCTCGTCAGCGGGTCAGCCGGAGATTGATATTCGTCGCGCGAACGCAGCATGAAGGCTTCGCTCAAACGCCGGTCCTCAAACGCGACGCCGTTTCGACGGGCGCACGCCGTTGTGCGGGATCGACGTGACGTCACGGATCGAGGTGATGTTGAACCCGACTGCCTGCAGCGCGCGCAGCGCCGACTCGCGACCCGAGCCCGGCCCCTTGACCTCGACCTCGATCGTGCGGACGCCGTGTTCGGCGGCTTTCTTGCCCGCGTCCTCGGCAGCGACCTGAGCCGCATAGGGCGTCGATTTGCGCGACCCCTTGAATCCCATCATGCCTGCCGACGACCAGCTGATCGCATTGCCCTGCGCGTCGGTGATCGTGATCATCGTGTTGTTGAAACTGGCGTTCACATGCGCGACGCCGCTGGTGATGTTCTTGCGTTCGCGCTTCTTGATGCGCTGTGGTTCGCGTGCCATTTTTTGTCCTGACGTTGAAAGCGAGCCCCGTCACACGGGGCTGCGAGCTTATTTCTTCTTGCCGGCGATCGGCTTGGCCTTGCCCTTGCGGGTGCGCGCATTGGTGTGCGTGCGCTGGCCGCGAACGGGAAGGCCCTTACGGTGGCGCAGCCCGCGATAGCAGGCGAGGTCCATAAGCCGCTTGATGTTTTGTGAAACCGTGCGCCGCAGGTCGCCCTCGACCATATAGCCCGCGTCGATCGCTTCGCGGATCGACAGGACCTCCTGATCGGTCAGGTCCTGGACGCGCGCCGATTCGGCGATGCCCAGCTTGGTCGTGATCTCACGCGCCTTCGAATTGCCGATGCCGTGGATGTAGGTCAGCGCAATATGAACGCGCTTGTTGGTGGGGATATTGACCCCCGCGATACGTGCCATCTAATCGTCGCTCCTCAGCTCCACGGGGCGTCTGGCGTCGCCCCATCTCGTCGCATCAAATCCGCCAACGCCGTTGCCACCGGCGCACGCGAACGGGCGACGGACGGTCAAGGGGTTTGCGGAAGGGCGTGCCGTTAGTCTCAGCGGATGCGCGTGTCAAGCGCGGTGGGCTCGACACGGGCGGCGGGGGCATCCCAGCCTCCGCCGAGCGCCTTGAACACCGAAATCTGCGCGTCGGCCCGATCCGCCTGCGCCGAGGCGAGCGAGGCGCGCGCCGCTGCGCGCTGCCGCTCCGAATCGAGCAATTGCAGGAAATTATCGGCACCATAATCGAAGCGAAGCCGCGAGAGTCGTGCGGCGTCGGCAGCGGCGGCGAGCGCGCGTCCAAGTGCCGCCTCGCGCTGCGTCGTGCCGCCCGCACGCGCAAGCGCCTGTTCGGTCTCCTTGAGCGCGGTCAGCACCGCGCCGTCGAATTTGGCGAGCGACCCCTCGACGATCGCGCGCGTCTCGCGCACGCGGGCACGCGCGGCACCGTTGAAGGGAAAGTTCCAGCTGATCAGCGGCCCGAGCGAATAGCCGAGCGAGCGGCTGCTACCCAGGTCACCGATCCGGCTGCCGCCGATCGTAAGCCCGCCGAGCAGTGTGATCGACGGATAGAGCGCGGCGGTCGCCACGCCGATCCGCGCGGTGTCGGCGGCAAGCTGGCGTTCGGCCTGACGGACGTCGGGGCGGCGCGCGAGCAGCGCCTGCCCGTCGCCGATGGGGAGCGGCGTGCGCGCGAGCGGAACGGTCCGGCAGCGCGCGGCGGGCGTATCGACGATCGTCGCCGGCGCGGCCCCGGTCAGTACCGCGAGCGCATAGAGCGCGGCGCGACGTTCGGCCTCGAACACGGGTATCTGCGCGCGCGCCTGCTCGACCAGCACCGTCGCCTGGTCGACCTCGCTCAGCGTGCCGCGCCCCGCCGACAGGCGACGCTGAGTCAGGTCGAGCGTCCGCGCCTGAAGCCCCTCGGTTTCGCGCGCGACATCGGCTTGCGCGGCGAACGCACATGCCTGTGCGTAGCTGCGCGCGGTCTCGGCGGCCACCGACACGCGTGCGGCATCGACGGCGGCCTGTGCCGTGTCGACGTCGGCGCGCGCCGCCTCGATCGAGCGCGACACGCCGCCGAACAGGTCGATCTCGTACGACGCATCGAAGCCGAGCGAAAAATAATCGGTGGTGATCGCCTGCGGTGCCCCTGCGCCGCTGCGCACCTGCGACCGGCTGCGCGTGTATTGTGCGCTCGCGGTCGACGTCGGCAGCCGGTCGGCGCGCGTCCCCGACAGCAAGGCGCGGGACCGCTGGAGATTGGCGGCCGCGACGCGCAGGTCGGTATTGTGCGCGAGCGCCTGCGTCACGAGCCGGTCGAGCTCGGGATCGTCGAACAGCCGCCACCAGTCGGCAGGAAGCGGCGTGGGCGCGATGCTTCCATTGGTGACCGCTTCCTGAAGCCGTATCTGCTCGGGCGGGAGCGGGGCAGGGCGCGTATAGTTCGGCCCCACCGTGCATGCGGTCACCGCAAATATCGGCACCAGCAATGCAGCCGCGACCCGCTTCATGCGGCCGGCTCGGGCGCGGGCTCAGCGAGCGCCTCGGGCGGAGGCTTCGGCTTGCGTTTGACCCAGCTGCTCACTCTGTCGCTCAGCATTCGGCTGATAATGTAGAAGCTCGGCGTGAAGAGCAGGCCGAAGAACGTCACGCCGATCATTCCGAAGAACACCGCGATCCCCAGTGCCTGGCGCATCTCGGCACCAGCGCCCGTGGCGATGACCAGCGGCAAGGTACCGAGGATGAACGCGATCGACGTCATCAGGATAGGGCGCAGGCGCTGGTGCGCCGCGCGCTGTGCCGCCTCGGGTGGCGACAAGCCGTCGTCCTCGCCCTGTCGCGCGAATTCGACGATCAGAATTGCGTTCTTGGCGGCCAGTCCGATCAGCACGACCAGCCCGATCTGCGTCAGGATATTGTTGTCGCGCCCCATGATGCCGACGCCGACGATCGCGGCGAGCAGGCACATCGGCACGATCAGGATCACCGCCAGCGGCAGCACAAGACTTTCATATTGCGCGGCGAGCAGCAGAAAGACGAAGACGACCGCGAGAACGAAGACGATCGTTGCCGTATTGCCCGTCTGCTGTTGCTGATAGGCGAGCTCGGTCCATTCGTACGCAAATCCCTGAGGCAGGTTTTCACGTGCGAGCTTGTCCATCGTCGCGAGCGACTGCCCCGACGAAAACCCGCGCAGCGTGTCGCCCTGGAGCTCGGCAGCGGGATAGAGATTATAGCGCACGACGCGGTAGGGGCCGCTTTCGTTCCGGAGCGTCATAACCGACGCCAGCGGGACCATGTTACCTGCCGCCGACCGCGTCTTCAGCCGCCCGATGTCGCCGGTTTCGTCGCGGTAAGGTGCGTCGGCCTGTGCTGTCACGCGGAAAGTGCGGCCCAGGAAGTTGAAATCATTGACGTACGACGAACCGAGATAGGTGCCGAGCGTCGAAAAGATATTCTGTACAGGCACGCCCATCTGTTCGGCGCGCTCGCGGTCGATGTCGGCCTTCAGGCGCGGGGTCTTCGTATTGAATGTCGTAAAGACCGAAGTCAGCCCCGGCGACTGGTTGCCGGCCATCATCATCTTGAACGCCGCACCCTCGAGCGCCTGATATCCGGCACCGCTGCGGTCCTCGATCATCATCTTGAACCCGCCACCGGTACCTATGCCGCGCACCGGCGGCGGCGCGACGACGAGGATATTGCCTGCAGTGATCCCGCCATAGGATTTCCGCAAATCGTTGGCGATCGCGTCGGCCACGCCCTTGCGGTCGGCAAACCCCTTGAGCGAAACGAAGATCGCGCCGGCGTTGGGTGCGTTGGTAAAGGTCGCGCCGTCGAACCCGGCAAAGGCGATCGTCGTGGCGACGTTCACATTCTTGCGCGCGAGCGCTGCGGCCTGCTGCACGATCTCGTCGGTGCGCTGGAGCGAACTGCCCGGTGGCAGTTGCACGACCGCGATCAGATAGCCCTGGTCCTGTGCGGGAATGAAGCCCGTCGGCGTTGCCCAGAAGCGCCACCCCGCAACACCGAGAAGCAGGACGTACGCGATGCCGATGACGCCGAGCATGCGGACGAGCCGCGCGGTCAGCCGCCCATAGCGTTCGGACAATGTGTCGAAGCGGCGATTGAATCCGGCGGCGAAACGCCCCCCGGCGCCGCGCCAGCCGGCGCGCGGCTCAGCATGCGACCGGGGCTTCAGGATGAGCGCGGCGAGCGCGGGCGATAGGGTGAGCGAAACGAACGCCGAAATCGCGGTCGCGGCGACGATCGTCAGTGCGAACTGCTTGTAAAAGGCACCCGAAATGCCCGGAATGAATGCGGTCGGGATGAACACGCCGCACAGCACGAGCGCGATCGCGATCAGCGCGCCGGACACCTCGTCCATCGTCTTGTGCGCGGCGTCCTTGGGGTTCAGCCCTTCCTCGTCCATCAGCCGCTCGATATTCTCGACGACGACGATCGCATCGTCGACGACGATGCCGATCGCGAGCACCAGCCCGAACAGCGACAGATTGTTGAGCGAGAAACCGAACGCCGCCATCGCGGCAAAGCTGCCGATCAGTGAAACGGGGATCGCGATGATCGGGATGAGCGACGCGCGCCAGCTTTGCAGGAAGATGAGCACGACGAGCGCCACCAGCGCGATCGCCTCGAACAATGTATGCTCGACCGCATCGATCGAGGCGCTGATGTATTCGGTCGGGTTGTACGGGATCGAATAGGCCATTCCCGGCGGGAAGCTTTTGGCGAGCGACGCCATTTCGGCCTTCACCGCGTCGGCGGTGGTCAGCGCGTTCGAGCCCGGCAATTGCGTGATCGCAATCGCGGTTGCCGAGCCTGCACCGAAATAGGCGTTGGTCCCGTAATCCTGTGCGCCGAGTTCGATCCGCGCGACGTCGCGCAGCCGCGTAAGCCGCCCGGTTGCGTCGCGCTTGACGACGATCTGCCCAAATTCTTCGGTGCTGGTCAGCCGCCCCTCGGTCTGAATACCCAGCTGAAACGCGGTGCCGCCCTGGTTGAAGGGAGCCTGCCCGACCGAGCCCGCCGCGACCTGCACATTCTGCGCGCGCACGGCGCCCACGATCTCGTCGACCGTCATGTCGCGCGACGCGGCGGCGTCGGGATCGATCCAGATGCGCATATTGTAATCGCGCGCGCCAATGATGCGCGTGCCACCGACGCCCTGAACCCGGCTCAGCCGGTCGAGCACCTGAATCGTCGCGTAATTGGCGATATACTGCGGGGTCAACGACTTGTCGGGGCTGGTGAGCGCCATCACCATCAGCAGGTCGGGCGAGTTCTTGCGCACCGTAACGCCGATCTGGCGAACCTCTTCGGGCAAGCGAGGCTCAGCGGTCGCGACGCGGTTCTGGACGAGCACCTGCGCCTGATCGACGTCGACGCCCGCCTTGAACGTGACGGTGATCGACAGCCCGCCGTCGCCGGTGGCCGACGACGACATGTAGATCATGCCCTCGACCCCGTTGATCGATTCCTCGAGCGGAGCAGCGATCGTCTCGGCAAGCGTCTCGGCGGTCGCACCCGGATAGCTCGCGGACACGACGACGGTCGGCGGCGCGATCTCGGGATATTGCGCCACCGGAAGCGTCGGATAGGCGATGACGCCCATGATGACGATCAGGATCGACAGGACCGCCGCAAAGATCGGCCGGTCGATGAAGAAATGCGGGAAGCGCATCGACTGCGGCTAGCGCGTCGTGGCTTCGGAGGCGGGCGGCGTCGTCAACGGCTGTGCGATCGGCGCGTCGTCCTTTGCGCGCGCAGCGATCCGACCCTGACGGACGTCGACCGCCATCGCAGGCTGGAGGCGCGCAAGCCCGTCGATCACGATCTTTTCGGTCGGCGCAAGCCCGGTCTTCACGACGCGCAACCCCTCAACCAACGGGCCGGTTTCGACCGGCCGCTGCGCGGTCTTGCCGTCGCGCCCGACGACATAGACGAAGCGGCGCGTCTGATCGGTGACGATCGCCTCGTCGGGCACGAGCATCGCGCGATAGCTGCCCGAACCGAGCAGTCGCGCGCGTCCGAACATACCGGGGACGAGGAAGCCGTCGGGGTTGGCGAGCACCGCGCGCGCGCGGATCGTTCCGGAGTTGGGATCGATGGCATTGTCGACGAACGCCATCCGCCCGTGCCAGCGATACCCACTCTCGTCGGCGAGCTGGATATCGACCGGATTGGGGGCGTAACGCGACGAACTGCGTTCGCCGCTCGCGGCCTGGCGGATGTATTTGAGGTAGAAGCTCTCGGCCCCCTCGAAACTGAACCAGATCGGGTTGACCGAAACGACGCGCGTCAGCACCGTGGTGCCCGCCGCGACATAGGTTCCGATCGACACGCGCTTGTCCGACACGCGCCCCGCGATCGGCGCGCGCACGGTCGTAAAGGTCACGTCGAGCTGGCGCGCATCGACGGTGGCGCGCGCGGCGGCCGCGCTCGCGTTGGCGCTGCGCAGATTGGCTTGTTTGGTCTCATATTCCTCTCGGCTGATCGCCTGCGCGGCAACGAGCTTTTCGGCACGCGCGAGTTCCGTGCGGGCGTTGGTCACCGCCGCGGCAGCACGCGCCGCCTCGGCCTGAGCCTGCGTGAGCAACGCGCGATAGGGGCGCGCATCGATCGTGAAAAGCAGCTGTCCCTTGCCGACCTCGACGCCTTGGCGGAAATGGATGCTGTCTATCGTTCCCGACACACGGGGGCGTACCTCGACGTCCTGCGGCGCCTCGAAGCGGCCGACGTAATCGTCCCAGTCGGTCACGTTGCGCTGAATTGGTGACGCCACCGAAACGACTGGCTTGGGCGGAGGTGGCGGCTTTGCCTGTCCACAGGCCGTCAGGACCGCAAGGCCCGCGAGGGTGAGTCGCCGCATCCGCGCCAGTTGGTGCATCGCCGCAAAATTTACAACAAAGCTGGCAAGAGGTCGTTTGGTCGCCGTTTCGGATAGAACGGGCAAGTTCTTCAAATCGCTTGCTTCGTCGCTTTGGCGGTCGGCCCATAAATTTTTTGTTTGCGTGTCAAAGCGGGGTACGACCTTCCAACCGCGAGGCGGGAATTGCCAACCGCGCTGGTCGCGCTACGCTCGACATCGTCCCTCGCTTCGATCGGGGATTGGAGATGCCATGAAACTCGCCTCACTCAAGTCGGGCCGCGACGGTCGCCTCGTCGTCGTGTCGGACGATCTCGCGTGGTGCGCCGATGCTGCACAGATCGCGCCGACACTTCAGGGCGCGCTCGACGACTGGGACCGCTGCGGCCCCGCGCTCGAGGCGCTGGCGACCGACCTTGCGCACGAAGCGATCCCGATGATGCGCTTTCATGAACGACAGGCCGCCGCCCCCCTGCCGCGTGCGTTTCAATGGGCCGACGGTTCGGCCTATGTGAACCATGTCGCGCTGGTGCGTCAGGCGCGCAATGCCGAGCTGCCCGACAGCTTCTGGCACGATCCGCTCGTTTATCAGGGTGGCAGCGACGGTTTCCTGGGGCCGCGCGATCCGATCGCGCTCGCCGACCCGGCATGGGGGTGCGACATGGAGGCTGAGGTCGTCGTCGTCACCGGCGACGTACCGCAGGGGGTATCGCGCGAGGAGGCGCTCGGCTGCATCCGCCTCGTCGGGCTGACCAACGACGTCTCGCTGCGCAACCTGATTCCCGGCGAGCTGGCCAAGGGCTTCGGCTTTTACCAGTCGAAGCCCGCCAGTGCCTTTTCGCCGGTGTTCGTGACGCCCGACAGCCTTGGCGAGAGGTGGCGCGAAGGCAAACTGCACGCCTGCCTGAAGGTCGATCTCAACGGCGCGCCGTTTGGCCGCGCCGACGCGGGCGTCGACATGACCTTCGATTTCGGTACGCTGATCGCGCATCTGGCGAAGACGCGTACGCTCGGCGCAGGGACGATCATCGGCTCGGGCACGGTGTCGAACCGCGATACCGACGGCGGCCCCGGGCGTCCGGTCGCCGAGGGCGGCCTTGGTTACAGCTGCATCGCCGAGCTGCGCATGGTCGAAACGATCAGGGCGGGCGCGCCGACGACGTGTTTTCTTGAAGCAGGCGACACGCTACGCATCTGGGTCGACGACGCGCGGCATCATCCCGTGTTCGGAACGATCGAACAGGAGGTGGTGGCGGGTTAAACGGTCGCCGGACGCCGCCCCGCCAGCAGCAGCGCGGGCAGCAGGGTCAGCACCAGCGGCGCGCCGATCGCAAGCCCGGCGATGATCGCGGTGGCGAGCGGGCGTTGCAGCCCCGATCCTCGCCCGATGCCGAGCGCGAGCGGGAGCAGGGTCAGGATCGCGATCAGCGCCGACATCAGGATCGGGCGCAACCGTGCGCGCCCCGCCTCGAGCAGTGCAGGCGCGTCGACGCGCGCACCCGGCACCAGTTCGGCGAGGTAGAAGATCGCGAGTTCGGTGATCATGCCGACGACCATCGTCAGCCCCATCAGTGCCGAAATGTCGAGCTCGGTGCCGGTCAGCCACAATCCGCACATTACCGCTGCCGCCGAGAGCAGCACCGTCGCGAGTACCGCCGCCGTCCACGCCCAGCGCTGGAACAGGAAGGTCAGCAACAGCGCCGACAGCAGCAGGGCGGCGACGAACACCGTCGTCAGATCGGTGAACGACTGTTTCTGCTGCGCATACAGTCCGCCGTAATCGACGCGGATCGACGGGGGCAGCTTGAGTTCGGCGACCTTGGCCTGAACTGCCTTGATGCCCGAGCCGAGATCGAGCCCTTCGAGACGTGCGGTTACCGGAATGAACGGTGCCAAGTCCTCCCGCGTGATCTGGCGCTGGCCCGCCGCAATGTCGACCTTGGCGATTGCGCCGAGCGCAACGGTGCGTCCGTCGGCCCCGCGCAATTGGAGGTTGGCGAGCGAGCGTGCGTCCTGCCGCAATTCCTGCGGCAGGCGGACGCGCACGTCGACGATCTGTTCGCCCGACAGGACGCGCGTCGCGACCGCTCCACCGACCCCCGCCGCGACCTGTTGCGACACAGTGTTGGGGTCGAGTCCCGACAGCGCGGCGGCGGCGCGATCGACGCGGATGACGATCGCATCGCCCGCGACGCGCAAACCATCGGACACTTCGACGACGCCCGCGATCGTGCCGATGCCCTCGGCGACCTTGCCCGCCGCCGCGACGAGCTGGGCGGGATCGTCGCCGAACAATTTGACCTCTATCGGCTGCGGCACGGCAGTCAGGTCGCCGATCAGATCCTCCATCAGCTGGATCAGTTCGACGTTGAGGCCGGGCACGTCGTGCTCGACCTTGCTGCGGATCTCCGACATGACTTCTTCGATGTCGCGGCGCGATCCGCCCTTCAGCCGGACGAAATAATCGCCTTCGTCGGCTTCGGTCAGCCCGCCGCCGAGCTGGACGCCGGTTCGTCTCGAATAGCTGGTGACTTCGGGCGTCGCGACGATGATCTTTTCGACCTGGCGCAACAGCCGGTCGGTATCGCTGAGCGCCGCCCCCGATTTCGCCTTGTAATCGAGGACGAACCCGCCCTCGTCCATCTTGGGCATGAAGCCCGATTCCAGACCGTTCCATGCCAGGACTCCCAGCAGCGCGAGCACGCCGATCACGATTCCCGCAAAGGGCAGGGGTCGCGCGAACGCGCGTGTCGCACCCGACAGATAGCGACGATTGAGCCCGCCCATGAAGCGTTCGGCCTTGTCGGCGGCTTCGGCGTCCTTCAGCGTCAGCCAGCGGTCGGCGACGAGCGGCAGGACATAGCGCGCGTAGAGCAACGACACGGCCAGCGCCGACGCCATCGTTACCGCGAGTGCCTGGAAAAAGCCCCCGGTAACGCCCGAGATGAACGCGAGCGGGAGGAACACGACCATGGTCGCGATCGTCGAACCGACGAGCGGACGCGCCATTTCTTGGGCCGCGGCGAGCATCGACGGGCGCTCGGACTTGCCCTCATGCTCCTGCAGCCGCCGCATCAGATGTTCGAGCATGACCACTGCGTCGTCGACGACCAGTCCGACCGCCGCGGCCATTCCGCCGAGCGTCATCATGTTGAAGCTCATCCCCAATATGTAGAGGAAGAGGCAGGTCGCCGCGAGGACGGCAGGAAGCAGCGTCGCGGTGATCGCCATCAGCCGCCAGCTGCGCAGGAACACGAACAACACGACGCCGGCGAGCAGCGCGCCGAGCAGGATCGCGTCGCGTACCGCCGTCGCCGCGCCCGACACGAGTTCGGACTGGTCATAATAGGGACTGACCTTGACGTCGGCGGGCAGTCCGCCGGCCTTTACCCGCGCATCAACTTCAGCGACCAGCGCGACCGCGTCGGCGGTCGGCGTCTGGCGGATGTTGATCAGCACCGCATCGGTGCCGTTGGCGGTGACGCGCGTCCATTGCGGCGCGGGCGCGCGGCGGATCGTCGCGACCTGCCCAAGCGTGACGATTCCGGAACCGGCCTTGATCGGCACCGCAGCGATGTCGGCTTCGTTCGCGACGCGATCCTCGACCAGCGCTAGGTAGAGGCGGTGACGGTCCTCGATCTTGCCGACGGCGGCCACGCTGTTGGCGTTGCCGAGCGCGGCCGCAATATCGCCAAGCGTCAGCCCGAGCGTTTGCAGGCGGGCCGGATCGACATCGACCGCTATTTCTGGTGCCGCGCCACCGAGCACGTCGACCCCGGCGACACCGGAGACGGTCGACAGCAGCGGACGAAGGCGCAGCTGCGCCATCTGCCGCAACTCGACGCCGCTGCGCTTGCTCGAGACGAGCGACAGGCCAAGGACCGGAAAGATCGTCGGGTCCGAACGGCGCACGGCGAAACGCGTCCCGGGCGGCAGGTCGGGGAGCAAGGTCGCCAATTCGCCCTGCGTCGCCAGCGTGGCGGACACCATGTTCTGTCCCCAGTCGAAGCCGAGCGCAATTTCGGCCGAGCCGCGGCTGGTGGTCGAGCGCAGCTGGCGTACCCCCGGAACCTGGCGCAGCGCGACTTCGGCGGGGCGCGTGATGTCGGCGGCCATCTGCGTCGCGTCGCGCTCGCCCGCGTCGATCGACACGACGACGCGCGGATAGTTGATGTGCGGGAACAGGGTAACGGGCAGGCGCAGCGCACTCGTCAGCCCGGCGATGGTGACGAGGAAGACCAGCAGGGCGATCGCGCGGCTCTGGTGCCGCAGGAAATCGCTCACTTGCTGCCCTCGCGCAGCTTCATTCCATCCTCCAGCGCGGTGCCACCTTCGGTCACGACGCGCTCGCCAGGATTGAGCCCGCGCAGGATCGCGATGCGATCGCCCGCCGTGCTACCCGGCGAAACGTCGCGTTTATGCGCCACGCCCTTGTCGGCGACGAAGACATAGGATTTGCCCCCGTCATCGAGCAGCGCGGCATAGGGGATGGTGATGCCCGTCGCGGTCGCCCCGACCGCGATGCGCGCGCGCAACGGCTGGCCGACGCCGACCCCGACGACGCGTGCAAAGACGCTGGCGAGGCGTGTCGCCGGGTCGACCTGCGGATCGACGCCGATGACGGTCGCGTCGATCGGCGACGATCCGTCGATCGCCTCGAGACGGATCGGCTGGCCGGGACGGACGCGCGCGGCGACCGCCGGGTCGATGCCGAAGCGGGCGCGACGTTCGCCCGACACGGCGATGGTCGCGACGACGGTTCCCGCCGCGAGCTGGTCACCCGGTCTGGCGGTCAGCGCCTGAACGGTGCCCGCCACCGGCGCGCGCACCGTCGCGGCGGCACCCGAAGCGGCGGTTTGCGACGCCCGCGCAGTGTTGAGCGCACCGCGCGCCGCCTCGACATCGGCGTTGCTCATCAAGCCGTCGGCGCGCAGCCGCTGCGCACGCGCAAGTGCGGCGCTGGCAACCGCGACATCGCTTGCCGCGCGTGCGGCATCGGCGCGGCTCGTCGCACTTGGCGCGAACGTCGCGATTGCCGTACCTGCGCCGACCGACGTGCCGGTGGGCGCGAGGATCGACACCAGGATCGCCTCGCGCGCGGTGATGACCGAACGCTCGCCGCCCGGGCCCGCCTCCGCCGCGCCATAAAGCGTCAGCGCGTCGCTGGTCGAACCGAGCGCCGCCGCCGCAGTCCGGACGAGCGCGACGGGCTCGTCCTCCCCGGGCGGCGCTGCGGCTTGGGGTGCCCCGCATGCCACGAGCATCAGTGCGAGCGTCAGCGTTCCGGCCGGTCTGATCATCGGGTCCATCCTTCGGCGGGTCCGCCGGTCAGCAGTTCGAGCGCGATAAAGGCTTCGGCAGCACTTTGGTCGAGCTGGAGCAAAGCGAGCTGCCGGTCGCGCAGCGCCTGTGCCGCCGTTTCGGCGGTGGCAGGCGCGAGGTCGCCACGCCGCGCCGCCCGTGCGGTCGCCGACGCATATGTTTCGATCCGGGGAAGCTGCGCCATGAGCGCCGCGCGCTGGCGGCTGATGGTCGCCAGCGCGGCCACCGCAGCGCTGATCTCCGCGCGCGTCTGGAACAGCCGCGCGTCATATTCGGCACGGAGCTGTTCGCGGGTGGCGGTCGCGACCCTGATCCCGCCGCGGTTGCGATTCCATAAGGGCAGGGTGAAGCCGACCTGCGGCCCCGCCGTGTAGTTCAGGCTGGTGTCACGCGCGCCGGCAAGCGTCAGCGACAGCGTCGGGAACTGGTCGAGGACGTTACGGTGCAGGTCGGCCTCGGCAGCTTCATAGCCTGCGCGCAACGCCGCGAGGTCGAGACGCTTGTCGATCGCCTGCGTTACCAGCACAGGCGCGTCGGGCGGAACGGGGGGCGCGGGAACCGGCGCGATCCGCAGCATCATGGTCGGGGCCAGTCCGAGCAGCCGGTTGAGCTCGCCGCGCGCGGTGACGAGGTCGCGTTCGGCAAGGCGCAATCTGTCAGCGGCATCGAGCGCAGCCTGACGCCGCGTCTCGACATCGCTCGCGGCGATATCGCCGCGCCCGGCTGCGCGCTCGCTGACCTCGAGCAGGCGTTCGGCCGAAGCGGCGGTTGCCTGCGCGATCGGCAATTGCATTTCGAGCGCCGCGATCCGCGCGCCCTGCAAGCGTGCCTGACCCGCCGTCTGCCATTCGGCCCATGCAAGGTCGAGCCGCACCTGGCGCTTCGACGCTTCGCCGCCCTCACGCGTCACGCGCGCCCGGCGCAGCGCGCCGAGGTCGAGGCCGAGCTGTCCCGCGAACGCGTTGAATTCGTCGGGACCGCGCAGCAATTTGTCGAAGCTCGCGGCGATCGTCGGGTCGGGGAGCAGCCGTGCGGCGAAAGCCTGTGCATCGGTAACGCCCGTCTTCGCACGCAGCGCCTTCAACACGGGGTTTTCGATGACCGCGATAACCGCGAGCGCGTTCGGCATCAGCGGGCGTGTCAGGTCGATCGCCTGCGGCGTCAGGAAAGGCCGGTCGATGCGCGACGCATCGGCGGACAATGCGGCAAGATCGGTGGGCGCGAGCACGTCCGACGCGGGCGCAAGCGGCGCAGGCGCATAGTGCGCGCATCCCGACAGGGTCGCCGCTATCAGCCAGATCGCTTTTGCCCGCATTCCCCCCGCTTCCCGTAACGTCGCGCCCGTGCCTATCAGCGCTGCTCGGCGAACACGAGCAGCACAAGGCTGTCGTCGTAATAGCGGTTGGGCGAAAAGCCCTTGGCGCGCGGATTGCGCCGTAGCAACGGGTCGACCATTCCTTCGGCGGTCATCGTGAAGATGCGACGTGTAGCCGGATCGTAGGCGAGCGTGCGCGCGATCGGGCGCGTCGTGAACGCGCTTGCCAGCGCGTAGCTGTCGGCACTCGTCTGGTCGACGATCACCATGTTGCCGTCGATGCCGTTCGACGCGATGATGCGCCTCGTTGCGCCGTCATAGACCAGCCCGTCGTTGCCGCGTCCGATTTCGAGCGTTGCCACGATAGCGCCCGTCGCACCGTTGACGACCGTCAACACCGGGGCATCGCCCTTGCACCCGACGAATACGCGGTCGTTCGCGCGATCGTAGGCCAGGCCGGTCGGCAGCGTGCACCCGGGCAGTTTATATTCGGCGATCAATTTGTGCGTGCGGATATCGACCCGGGCAAGCTTGGCGATGTCGCGCTCGTTGACCCACATCGTCCCGTCGCCGACCATCGCGACGCCCTCAAGCTCCTCGGCCTGCATTGCCAGCCGCGCAACGACCGTGTTCGTCGCGGTATCGAGGAACACCAGTTCCTTGCTGTCGCCAAACGTGAAGACGACTTGTCGGGTCACGGGATCGTAGGAAGCCGCATCGGCCGCTTCGCCCATCGACAGGCGCTGCTGCGTCTTGAGCGTCGAAAGCTGAAAGATCGTCGTCGATCCGTCGCCATTGGCGGTGTAGCCGCGGTCGAGGTCGGGGACGAGCAACGCGATGTTGGCGCCCTGGCTATTCGCTATCGTTGCAACGACGCGGCTGGTCGCAGGGTCGACGACGGTGACGCCCTCTGCACGCCGCCCCAGAAAGACATAGCCACGCTTGGCCTCGAAAGTCAGATAGTCCCAGCTCGGCGCCTTGCCCTTCAGCGGGATGACCGTCTGGAGCCTGTAGACGGGCGCGGGAGCCGCCGCCGTCGTCAGCGCCGCAAGAAACGCGAGCGCGAAATGGCGCAATGACATGATCATGATCCTCCCGGATTGCTTGTTGCCGAAAGTGCGGCTCAGAGCAGGTTCGCTGACGACCGCCAGACCAGACTCGACTCGATCGGGCATGATGGGCTTAACTGGCACTGCACTTTGTTGCAACAAAGGACATTGATGTGCCGCTCTCGCGCAACGACCTCGACGCCTTCTGGATGCCCTTCACCGCCAATCGCGCCTTCAAGGCAGCGCCGCGGCTGCTGACCGCGGCGAAGGGCATGTTCTATACCAGCGACGACGGGCGTGAAATTCTCGACGCAGTGGCGGGTCTATGGTGCGTGAACGCGGGGCATGGACGCGGCGCGATCGCCGACGCTGCGGCGCGCCAGTTGACCGAGCTCGATTTCGCGCCGGTCTTTCAGATGGCGCACCCGCTCGCGTTCGAAGTCGCGCAACGCCTCGCCGATCTCGCGCCCGAGGGCCTCGACCATGTCTTCTTCGCCAACTCGGGGTCGGAGGCGGTCGATACGGCACTCAAGATCGCGCTCAACTATCACCGTGCGCGCGGCGAGGCGGGGCGCTTTCGACTGATCGGGCGCGCGCGTGGCTATCACGGGGTCAATTTCGGCGGGACGTCGGTCGGGGGCATCATGCCCAACCGCGCCGGGTTCGGGCCGCTGCTGACGGGCGTCGACCATCTGCCGCACACGCACGATCCCGCGCGCAACGCGTTTTCGGTCGGGCAGCCCGAACATGGCGCGGAGCGGGCCGACGCACTCGAGGAGCTGGTAGCGCTCCACGGCGCGGCCAGCATCGCCGCCGTCATCGTCGAGCCGGTCGCCGGGTCGACCGGGGTACTCATTCCGCCGCTCGGCTATCTTCAGCGGCTTCGCGAGATCTGCACACGGCACGGCATCCTGCTCATCTTCGACGAGGTCATTACCGGGTTCGGGCGGATCGGCGGCGCGTTCGCGGCGAACCGCTTCGGCGTTACGCCCGATCTGATCACTTGTGCCAAGGGGCTTACCAACGGCGCGATCCCGATGGGCGCGGTAATCGCAAGCGGCGCGGTCCACGACGCGTTCATGGCGGCCGCGCCCGAAGGGGCCATCGAGCTGTTTCACGGCTATACCTATTCGGCGCACCCGGTCGCCTGCGCGGTCGCGCTCGCGACGCTCGACATCTACCGCAACGAACGCCTGTTCGACCGGGCCTTTGACCTCGAACATGTCTGGGCGACCGCGCTCCACGGGCTGCGTCACGCGCCGCACGTTATCGACATCCGCACAATCGGGCTGGTCGGCGCGGTCGAGCTGGCGTCGCGCGATGGCGCGCCGGGCACGCGCGCGTTCGACGCGTTTCGCGCGGCTT
The DNA here is from genome assembly GCA_965248885.1 of Sphingomonas sp. GTDB lineage: Bacteria > Pseudomonadota > Alphaproteobacteria > Sphingomonadales > Sphingomonadaceae > Sphingomonas_O. The sequence continues at coordinate 634,244 of OZ252211.1, forward strand.
TCGCGGCCGGCGTGTTGACGCGCGTGACCGGCGACACGATCGCCCTGTCGCCGCCGCTGATCGTCGAGGAGACACAGATCGGGAGAATCGTCGAGGTGTTGCAGGGCGTCTTGGCGGAACTGCCCTGAACGGCGGCTCAGTCGTAACGCAACGCCTCGATCGGGTTAAGCGCGGCTGCGCGGCGTGCGGGAAAATAGCCGAATACGACGCCGATGATCGCCGAGAACAGGAAGCTGAGCAGGTTGATCTGCACGTCGAACATGAAGGGCAGCCCGAGCGCGGGCGCGCCGATCAGGCAGACGAGGAACGCAAGCACGATCCCGACCAGCCCGCCCAGACACGACAGCGCGACGGCCTCGACGAGGAACTGTAGCAGCACCTCGTGCCCCAGCGCGCCGATGGCGAGACGGATGCCGATCTCGCGCGTGCGCTCGGTAACGCTCACGAGCATGATGTTCATGATGCCGATTCCGCCGACGAGCAGGCTGATCCCGGCGACCGCGCCGATCAGCGCGGTCAGGATGCCGATCGTCGAGCCGATCGTGTCGGCGATCTGCTTAGCGTCGAGAATGGCGAAATCATCGTCGGCGTTGGGGGCCACGCCGCGCCGCTCGCGCAGCAGCGCGGTCAGCCCGGCCTTGATTGCCTTGGTATCATAGGCCGGGTCGATGCCGACCATGATCGCGCGAATGTCCTGATTGCCCGTCATCTGGCGCTGCACCGCCTTGATCGGCATGATGACGGTATCGTCCTGATCGTTGCCGAAGCTCCCTTGCCCGCGCGTCGCGAGCACGCCGACGACCTGGCAGCTGACCCCCTTGACACGAAACGAGTTGCCGACGGGCTCGACGTTCTGGAACAGGTTCTTCACGATCGTGGCACCGATGATGCACACGCTCTTGCCGGCCTGCTCCTCCTCGGCGAGGAATTCACGGCCCTGCACGACCGCCCATTTCTGCGCCTTCAGATACTCGTCGGTGGTGCCATTGACGGTGGTCGACCAATTCTGAGCGTTACGCACCGCCAGCCCCGCCGTCTGTGCCTGCCCCGCAACGGCGGTGACCCCGCCGACCTGTTCGCGGATCGCGGCGAGATCGGGCTCGCGAAATTGCGGCGGGACTTCGCCACCGCCGCCGCCGCCCGGCCCCTGGCTCTGCCCGGGGCGGACCTGAAGCACGTCGGAGCCGAGCGCGCTGATCGACGCGCGGACGGCCGTCGTCGCGCCGTTGCCGAGTGTCACCATCGTAATGACCGAAAACACCCCGATGACGATGCCGAGGATCGTCAGCACCGAGCGCAGCACGTGGCGGCGGATCTCACGCAAGGCGAGGAGGAGCGTGGTCGCGAGCATCAGCGTTCGACCACCCCGTCCCTGAACCGCACGATGGTATGGGCAAACCGCGCCATTTCGGCTTCGTGCGTGACCATCAGGATCGTGATCCCCAGCTCGCGGTTGAGCGCGGTCAGCAGCTCCATGATCTCGACCGAACGCTCGCTGTCGAGGTTGCCGGTGGGTTCGTCGGCGAGCAGCACATCGGGGTTGGTCACGATCGCGCGCGCGATCGCAACGCGCTGCTGCTGCCCGCCCGACAATTCGCTGGGCGTATGTTTGGCCCATGGCACCAGCCCGACCTTGTCGAGCGCGGCGAGCCCCGCCTCGCGCCGCACGCGCGTCGATTCGCCGCGATAGACCAGCGGCAACTCGACGTTTTCGAGTGCGGTGGTCCGTGCAAGCAGGTTGAACCCCTGGAACACGAAGCCAAGGTAGCGCCGCCGCAGCAGCGCGCGCTGGTCGCGGCTCAGCGCCTGTACCTCGACCCCCTTGAACACGAACTGCCCGCTTGTCGGCGTGTCGAGGCAGCCGAGGATGTTCATCGTCGTCGACTTGCCCGATCCACTCGCGCCCATCACCGCGACGAAATCGCCCGCGGCAACGTCCATGTCGACGCCCTTCAGCGCCTGAAACGCGGCCGGGCCGGTCCCGAACGTCTTGGTAATTCCGCGGAGCGAGATCAGCGGGTCGCTCACGGCGCCGCGGTCGCCTTGATGCCCGTCGCCACGCGCGCGCCGGGCGACAGGCCCGTGGCGGTGACGGCGGTGTTGCGCCCGTCGGTGGGGCCGGTGACGACGGGGACGGCGCGCAGGCTGTTGTCGGCTTCGACGACCCAGACCTGCTGGCGGCTGCCGACGCCGATACCGCGTTGCTGGACCTTGACCTTGCGCGCACCCGGCGGGGTCAGCGCGAACGCGCTCGGCTTGGGCGCGGTTGCGCTGGTTGGCGGCACGAAGCGCAGCGCGGCGTTGGGGACCGTTAGCACATTCTTCGCCCCCGCCGTCTGAATCGTCGCGGTCGCGGTCATGCCGGGGCGCAGCGTCAGGTCGGCGTTCGACAGCGTCAGATTGGCGAGATACGACACGACGTTCGACGACGTCGTACTGGCGGCGTTCGAACCGCCGACGAGGTTCTTCGCGCCCAGGTTGACGCGGGCAATGGTCGCGGGGAACGTCCGCCCTGGATAGGCGTCGACGGTGAAGCTGGCGGGCAATCCTTCGCGCACCGAGCCGACATCGGCCTCGTCGACCGCGACTTCGAGCTTCATCTGCGTCAGATCCTCGGCGATGATGAACAGCGACGGGGTGCTGAAACTCGCCTGCACTGTCTGCCCGGGGTCGATCGAGCGTTTCAGCACGACGCCCGCCACCGGCGAGCGTATCACCGCCTTGCCGACCTGAGTCGTGTCCGACGACAATTGCGCGCGTGCCGACACGACATTGGCCTGCGCCAGCCGCAGCGCAGCCGTCGCGCGCGCGACATTGGCCTGCGCGGTGGCGAGCTCGGTCTGCGACGGCACGCGTCCGCCGGAGAGCCGGTACACCTCGCGCAGTCGGGCGAGCTGCGCGCTTGCTTCGGCGACGGTCGCGCGCGCCTGCGCCACGCTTGCCTCATTGGCACCGAGTGCGGCGCGCGAGCGGGTGACCGCGTCCGACAGGCGGCTTGTATCGATCACCGCGACCGGCTGACCCTTGGCGACGCGGTCGTTGACGTCGACGAGCACGCGCTCGACGATTCCCGATATCTCGGAGCCAACGTCGACCTGCTTGGTCGGCGCGAGGTTGCCTGTCGCCGTAACGGTGACGGCGATGTCGCCGCGCCCGACATCGCCGGTCAGATATTCGGTTTTTTTAGTCGAAGTCGAACAGCGCACGGCCGCGACCAGAATGAGCAGCACCCCCAGCGCCACTGCGACCCACTTTCCCCAGCGCGACCACCAGCCGCGCGGCGGGGTGCCGAGGAAGTCATCGAGCGCGGGATCGGCAGCGATAGCGGCGTCGGCCATGCGGGCTTTCTTTGAGGCGAGCGGATTGAACCGTGTAGTCGGCACGGCCGCCGCGCGCTACTGCCCGCGCAGAGGGAGACGCCCGATGAACGACGACGACGCCATCCTCGTGCTGACCACGGGCGGTACGATCGACAAACAGTATTTCGACGCGTCGAGCGTATACCAGATCGCCGACAGTGTGATCGGTACGCTTTTGGCGATCGCGCGCGTTACGCACCCGTTCGTGGTCGAGGAAATCGTCCGGAAAGACAGTCTGGACCTGAACGACGCCGATCGTGCGACCATTCGCCAGCGCGCCGTCGCTGCGTCGCACCAACGGATCGTCATCACTCACGGGACCGACACGATGACCGACACCGCCGCAGCGTTGGCGGACGTGACCGGCAAGACGATCGTCCTGGTCGGCGCGCTTGCACCGGCGCGCTTTGCCGAGAGCGATGCGCCGTTCAACCTCGGCATGGCGTTCGCGACCGCGCAGGTCGCGCCGCCGGGCGTGTGGATCACGATGAACGGCGGCGTGTTCCGCGCCGCTTCGGTCAGAAAGGATCGCGCGCGCGGTGCGTTTGTGGCCGTAACCGACGCCTAACGCAGCGCCATTCCCGTCCAGCGCGCGATGAACGCCCATTGGTCGGCGGCTTCCTCGATGATCTTGTCGGTCGGTTTGCCGCTGCCATGTCCGGCGCGCGTCTCGATGCGGATCAGATGCGGCTTGTCGCCGATGTTCGCCGCCTGCAGCGTTGCTGCGTATTTGAAGCTGTGGCCCGGCACGACGCGGTCGTCGGTGTCGGCGGTGGTGACGAGGATCGCGGGATAGTCGCGTCCGCCGACGATGTTGTGCAGCGGCGAATAGGCGCGCAGCACGCGCCAGTCGGCGGCGACCTTCGGGTCGCCGTAATCGTCGGTCCAGTAACGCCCCGCGGTGAACCTGTCGAAGCGCAGCATGTCCATGACGCCGACGGCCGGGAGCGCGGCCGCGAACAGGTCGGGTCGCTGGTTCACGACCGCGCCGACCAGCAACCCGCCGTTCGATCCGCCCTGAATCGCCAGCCGATCCTTCGACGTGATGCCCTGTGCGATCAGATATTCGGCCCCCGCGATGAAATCGTCGAACACATTTTGCTTGTGCGTGCGCTTGCCCGCCTCGTGCCAGGCCTTCCCGTATTCGCCGCCGCCGCGAAGATTGGCGATCGCGAGCACGCCGCCCGCCTCGATCCACGCCTGCCGCGTCGCCGAAAATCCCGGCGTCATGCTGATGTTGAACCCGCCATAGCCATAGAGCAACGTCGGGTGCGGACCCGGTGCCAGATCTTTGCGGCGCACGATGAACATCGGAATCTTCGTCCCGTCCTTCGACGCGTAGAACACCTGGTCGGTCGTGTAGGCGTTCGGATCGAACGACAAATTGGGTGAGAAAAAGGGCGTGCTGGTATTGGTCGCGATATCGTAGCGATAGACCGTCGGCGGCGTCGAAAACCCGGTCCACGTGTAAAAGCTTTCACCGTCGCCGGTGCGTCCGCCGAACCCGGCTGCCGTGCCGATGCCGGGGAGCCGCACCGGGCCAACGGGCCTGCCGTCGAGTTCGAAGACATCGGCCTCCGACTTGGCATCGCCCAGGTAGGCGGCGATCAGCCGGTTGCCGACGAGCGACGCGCCGACCAGTGTGTCGCCGGTTTCGGCGACGATCGGCTCGAGCTTCAATCTGTGCGCCTCGACGTCGAGCGCGACGATCCGCCCGCGCGGTGCACCGCGATCGGTCACGAACCAGAAGCGCGACCCGACCGACCCCGCCAGTTGCCAGTCGTCGGTCAGCCCCTTGAACAGCGTGCGCGGAACGATCGCGCCTTGCCCGAGCGCGGCGATCGTCACGTCAACGCGCGGGTCGGTGCCTTCGGTCGAGCTGATCACGAGATATCGTCCGTCGTCGGTGACCGCGGCGGTGTGGCCCAGCTTTGGTCGTTCGGGCGTCGCGTAGACCTGCGTATCGGCGGCCTGCGCGGTGCCGACACGGTGGAACCAGACCGACTGGTTCAGGTTGGCCGCTTGATATGCTGCGCCCTCCGCCGGCCTGGCGAACCGCGAGTAGAAAAAGCCCGCGCCGTCGGGAGTCCAGGCGATGGCGCTGAATTTTACCCATTCGACGCGATCGGCAAGCTCGGCACCGGTACCCGCGTCGATGACCTTCAACGTGCGCCAGTCGGTTCCGCCGTCCTGAACGGCATAGGTCAGATACCGGCCATCCTCCGACGGCATCCACTCGGCAAGCGCGGTCGCGCCGTCCCTGGCCCAGCCATTAGGGTCGAGCAGCTGGCGCGGGCGCCCGTCGAGGCCATCGCGCACCCACAAGGTTGCCTGGTTCTGAAGCCCGGAATTGCGCGAATAGAAATAGCGGTTGCCCGCCTTTCGCGGCGTGCCGAGACGTTCGTAATCGAGCAGCGCCTTCATCCGTGTGGCGAACCGCTCGCGGCCGGGCAGCGTGGCCAGATAGCTCCGGGTGACGGCATTTTGCGCATCGACCCAGCTCTTGACCGAGGCATTGGTACGGACGTCGTTTTCGAGCCAGCGATACGGATCGGCGATCACCTCGCCGAACGAGCGGTCGACGACCGGACCGGGTGCCGTCTGAGGGTAGGCGAGGGGGGCAGCGACGAGCGGGAACGACACGGCGAGCGCGATGGCGCTGATTGACTTGCAGATCAAGGAGGCGCTCCCGCGGCGGAACGCGTTATCTAAGCCAAATATCGTCATGCGCAACTCGCGCGAAGACGCGCGTGGGAAGCTATAAACCGGCTGACTCCCATACCGCCGCGCGCAATTCGGCTATCCCCATTCCCTTTTCCGACGACGTCGTCAGGACGTGGGGATGCGCGGCCGGCCGTTTACGTACCTTCGCCTCGGTCGCCGCAAGGACGTCGACGAGTTCGCTCGCCTTGACCTTGTCCGCTTTGGTCAGCACGACGATATAGCTGACGGCGGCTGCGTCGAGCATGTCCATGACATCGTCGTCGACGGGTTTGAGCCCATGGCGGCTGTCGATCAGAACGAACGCGCGCTTCAATGCCTGTCGCCCGCGCAGATAATCGTTGATCAGGTGCCGCCATTTCTTGACGACGTCCTTCGGGGCGGTCGCAAAGCCGTAGCCGGGCATGTCGACAAGGCGAAGCGCGAGCGGCTCGCCCACGTCGAAGAAATTGAGCTCCTGCGTGCGTCCGGGCGTGTTCGACGTGCGCGCGAGGCCATTGCGATTGGTCAGCGCGTTGAGCAGCGACGATTTGCCGACGTTCGAACGCCCTGCGAAGGCAATCTCCGGTCCGGCGGGGGCAGGGAGGTATTCGAGCGTAGGCGCCGATTTCAGGAACGCGATGGGGCCTGCGAAAAGCTTGCGCGCGGTTTCGGCGGGGTCGTCGGCCAAGATCATCAGCCCTCCGCCGACGCCATTCGTTTCGAAACACGCGTTGCAATGCTCACTTTGCCGGTGCCGCGACCGCCGTCTTCATTTCGGGGTGCTTCGAGTAAAGCCACTTCTGCTGAAGGATCGTCAATATGTTCGACGTCGCCCAGTAGAGCTGCAAGCCGGCCGCGAACGGCGCCATCACGAACATCATCACCCATGGCATGATCGAAAACATCTGCGCCTGCACAGGGTCGGTCGGCTGCGGGTTGAGCTTGAACTGGAGATACATTGTCACGCCGAGCAGGATCGGCAACACGCCGATCGCGATCATCGCAGGAGGGGTGAAGGCGAGCAGCCCGAACAGATTGACCGGGGTCAGCGGGTCGGGCGCCGACAGGTCGCGAATCCAGCCGAAGAACGGCTGGTGACGCATCTCGATCGTCAGCACGAGCACCTTGTACAGCGCGAAGAACACCGGAACCTGGAGCAGCATCGGCAGGCAGCCCGCGAGCGGATTGATCTTTTCGGTCTTGTAGAGCGCCATGATCTCCCTCTGCTGGCGCGTCGGGTCATCCTTGTAGCGTTCCTGGATCGCCTTCATCTTGGGCTGGACGATGCGCATCGCCGCCATCGAGGCAAAGCCGCGCTGGGCGATCGGGAACATGATTCCCCGCACCGTCAGCGTCAGCACCATGATCGCGATGCCGAAATTGCCGATCATCCGCGACAGCCAGTGAAGATAATGAAAGATCGGCTTTTCGGCGATTTCGAACCAGCCCCAGTCGATGGCTTTGCCGAACATCGGGATGCTCAACTGCGCCTCGTAAGCATCGAGCGCGTTGACCTCCTTGGCACCGGCGAAAAAGTGCGTCGTCGTCGCGATGCTCTGGCCGGGCCCGATCGTGACGGGCGCGCGCGAGACGTCGGCCTGGTACATATTGGGCCCACCGCGGAACGATGCGGTGATCGGCGCGGTACCCGCAGGCGCAAGAGCCGCGAGCCAATATTTATCGCCGAAGCCGAGCCAGCCGCCGTTGCTCGTCGCGCTGTTGACGCCCGCAACCGCCTTGGTGCCAAATAATCTGCCGAAGAAACTTGGTTCGGTTCCGGTCAGATTGTCATAGGAAATGTCATAGTTGGCCGCGCCGTTGAGAACACCGAGCGGCCCGACGTGCGCGACCCAGACGTCGGGATCGTGGCTTTTTTCGGCGCGATTGACGAGCGCATAGGTACGCGCGGCAAAGGGCGCCGCGCCCGCATTGGTCACGCGCTGTTCGACGCTGAACATATAGGCGTCGTCGATGCCGATCCTGATCTGGAAAGTCTGTCCCTGCCCGTTGGCGGCCGTGAGCGTTACCGGCGCGCCAGGTGCGAGCGTCGTCCGATCGGCGCTCCACAGCGTCGTCGGCCCCGGAACCGACAGCGTGTCCGACAGCCAGCCAAAGCTCGCGAAATACGCACCCGACGTGTTTTCGGGGCTGAGCAGCCGGATCGGCGGCGCGTTCTTCGCCACCGACTCGCGATAAGTCGACAAGACGAGGTCGTCGATCTTGGCACCCGTCAGGTTGATCGAACCGGCGACGCGCGCGTTCTGAAAGCGCACGCGCGGCGTTGCCGACAGCACGGCGGCGCGGTCGAGCCTGCGCACCGCGCGCACCGTCGGCGGCGGCGTGCCGGGGGCGGGGACGGCCACCGTCTTGCCTGCCTCGATCTTGGTCGCGGGCGGATTGGCGGTCGGAAACCAGCGTTCGACGGCAAAGCTCCACCCGAACAGCACGAGCGCCGACAAGAGCATGGCGAGAATGAAATTGCGCTGTTCGGACTGCACGGGTAACTCTTTCTTCAGGGTACCGGATCGTAACCGCTACCGCCCCACGGGCGGCAACGCGCGATACGCTTGAGGGCCAGCCAGCCCCCCTTGGCCGCTCCATAGCGGCGAAGTGCCCCGATCGCATAGGCCGAACATGACGGCGCGTAACGGCACGTCGGGGGTAACAGGCGCGAAGGGCCGATCTGCCACAGGCGCGCGAGGCCGATGAGGGGAAGGGCGAGGGTAATCGGCCCTTCCAACAAAAACCAGCTCCGCCTTCCCGAGCGAAGTCGAGGGACTGTGCCGAGCGAAGTCGAGGCTCCACGAAGCAGCAAGTGGTTCTCGGTTTCGCTCGAAACAGTATCTCGACTTCGCTCGACAAAGCGGGTGTGATGCTGGCACATCAACCGGCCACCTTCGCCAGCGCCTTGCCGAGTTCGGCGCGTAGCACGGCAAAGTCGCGCTCGACACCGCCCGAGCGCCCGATGAGTACGTGATCGGCGCCCGCTACTCCCGCTTGGGGGAGCAAGGCGCGCGCCAGCGCGCGCAGGCGGCGTTTCATGCGGTTGCGGACCACCGCGCCGCCGATCTTCTTCGTGACCGTGTAACCGATACGCTTGGTTGGGTCGTCGTCGCCGCGCGGCCGTACCAGCAGGACGAACCCCGGCATCGCCGCGCGCTTCCCCGCATTCGCCGCAAGGAAATCGCGGCGCTTCTTCAGCGTGTTCAGGCGGACAGCTTGTTGCGGCCGCGTGCGCGACGCGCACGAATCACCGCGCGCCCGCCGACCGTCGCCATCCGGTGGCGGAACCCGTGACGCCGCGCGCGGACGAGGTTGCTCGGCTGAAAGGTGCGCTTCATCGCTCATGCCTTCGAATCGTAAACAGAAAAAAGGCCGCCCGTTGGGGCGACCGTGGAAATCGGGCCGATACGCAGGGACCGCGGCAAAGTCAATTGACCGCTTCGCCTTGCTTGGCGAGCGCCGCGCGCCGTTTCGCGCTCGCGCGGCGCAGCCCCCAATCGACCCACGCGACGTGTCGGGGCCAGCGTCGCTTGAGCTTGACGTAGCGGCGCTTTGCCCACGGCGAATAGCGCAGCATCAGCGTGATACCGGCGATCGCGACCGGAATCCCGCCCGGCCCGGGGATCGGCGCGACGACCGGCGCGATCAGGAACGTTACGACAACCCCGACGCCGAACAGGATTCGCCGCCCGATGATACTGCGCTCGAACGCGCGCCAGTGATTGCCGAGCATCATGGCGACGATGTGGGCGGGCGCGGTTGCGTTCGCAAGTCGCGCGCGGCTAGACGGGGACTGCTGATGAGCGAGGGGGTCGTGTGGTCGCAACGGTGCCGACAGTGGCCTATCTGGGTCTCGAGGCGCGTCCGGTCGAGGTGCAATGCTCGCTGATTGCGGGGCTCCCGCGCTTCGAGGTGGTGGGGCTGGGCGACAAGGCGGTTACCGAAAGCCGCGAACGCGTACGCGGGGCGATCGCCTCGCTCGGGCTCGCGCTCCCGCCCAAGCGTATCACTGTCAATCTGTCGCCCGCCGACCTGCCGAAGGAAGGGTCGCATTACGACCTGCCGATCGCACTTGCCGTGCTTGGCGCGATGGGGATCGTCGATGCCGAGACATTGAGCAATTATGTCGTCGTCGGCGAGCTCGGCCTCGACGGCAAGGTCGCGCCCTCGCCCGGCGTGCTGCTCGCCGCGCTTCACGCGTCGGCAAGCGGGCAGGGGCTGGTCTGTCCGGCGCCGCAGGGGCCCGAGGCGGCATGGGCGGGCGGCGTCGAGGTCGTCGCCGCGCCCGACCTTTTGTCGTTGCTCAATCATTTCAAGGGCAGCGCGCTGCTTCCCGCTCCGCAACCCGGCATCGTCGAGGAGCGTCAGCACGGTCCCGACCTGCGGATGGTCAAGGGACAGGAAACCGCCAAGCGGGCGGTCGAGATCGCGGCCGCCGGCGGGCATAACCTGCTTATGATCGGCCCGCCGGGGTCGGGCAAGTCGCTGATGGCGGCGTGCATCCCCGGCATTCTCCCTGACCTGACCGCACCCGAGGCACTCGAAGTGTCGATGGTAGCGAGCGTCGCGGGCGAGCTTGCGGGCGGGCGGCTGATCCGCACGCGCCCGTTTCGCAGTCCGCATCATTCGGCATCGATGGCGGCGCTGACCGGCGGGGGATTGCGCGTCAAGCCGGGCGAGGTCAGCCTCGCGCACCTCGGCGTGCTGTTCCTCGACGAGCTGCCCGAATTCCAGCGCGGCGTGCTCGATTCGCTGCGTCAGCCGCTCGAGACCGGTGAGGTCAGCGTCGCGCGTGCCAATGCGCACGTTACCTTTCCCGCACGCGTCCAGCTGATCGCCGCGATGAACCCGTGTCGCTGCGGGCATCTGGGCGACGCAGCGCTCGCGTGCAGCCGCGCGCCGCGCTGTGCCGCCGATTACCAGGCCAAGGTCTCAGGGCCTTTGCTCGACCGTATCGACCTGCATGTCGAGGTCCCCGCCGTCAGCGCCGCCGACCTCGTCCTGCCGCCGCCCGCCGAGGGATCGGCCGAGGTCCGCGCCCGCGTCGAACGGGCACGCGCCGTTCAGACCGTGCGCTATGGCGAAGGCGGCCCGCGCACCAATGCCGAGGCCGATGGCGATGTCCTCGCCGCGCACGCGACGCCCGACGATCCGGGGCGCAAGCTGCTCGCGCAGGCCGCCGAGGCGATGCGGCTGTCGGCGCGCGGCTATACCCGCATCCTGCGCGTCGCGCGCACGATCGCCGATCTGGCGGGGAGCGAGACCGTCGGGCGGATTCACATTGCCGAAGCGTTGAGTTATCGACGTCAGGCGCCGCGCAACTAGAAGGGAGCAATCGATGGAATGGATGATCCTGCCGCTGAAACGCTATGCGGACTTCCAGGGGCGGTCGCGGCGCAAGGAGTATTGGCTCTACACGCTGTTCATCGCGCTCGTCTACGTGGCGCTGATCGTCGCCTTTGTCGTGGTCGCGGGCACCCAGCTGACCGCTCTGGGTAGCGGGCGCAGCGATCCGGCGGCGCTGATGGGACTGCTTGCATCGCTCGGGCCCATCCTCGGCATCATCGCCATCGTCTATCTCGGGCTGCTGATCCCGAGCATCGCGGTCAACGTCCGGCGGATGCACGACACCGGGCGCACCGGCTGGTGGGTCGCGCTGCCGAGCGCGCTCAGCCTTGCGCAGATACTGGTCGGGGTGACGCTCGCCAGCACGGGCAATGGCACCTCGGGCGCGATCGCGAGCGTGGTCTTGTCGATCGCGTCGCTGGTCGCCAGCGTCGTAGTGCTCGTCTTCACCGTCCTCGACGGCACGCGCGGACCCAATCGCTTCGGGCCGGATCCCAAGGGCTCGGGCGACGATCTCGCCACGGTCTTCCGCTGAAAGGATCGCTTTGATGGACTGGATGCTTCTTCCCCTCAAACGCTACGCCGAGTTCGCCGGGCGTTCGCGCCGCAAGGAATATTGGCTCTACACGCTGTTCGTGATGATCATCTCGATCGTCTCGGCGCTTGCCGACGCCGCAATCGGGTTCGACTGGGAGAGCAACGGACCGGTCAACAGCATCGTCGGCCTCGCGTTGCTATGTCCGAGTCTCGCGGTCAGCGTCCGACGCCTTCACGACATCGGCCGATCGGGGTGGTGGCTGCTGCTCGTGCTGCTCCCGATCATCGGCTGGATCGCGCTGCTGATCTGGGCATGCAGCGACGGAACGCAAGGTCCCAACCGCTTCGGCGTCGATCCCAAGAATCCCGACGGCGACCTGCGCGCGGTCTTCAGCTAAAGGGCTGGCGGCACGCTTGCGCATTGGGTAGGCTGCGTGTCGCCAACAGGGAGGCTTCACCATGGAATGGATGATCATGCCGTTGAAGCGTTACGCCGACTTTCAGGGTCGGTCGCGACGCAAGGAATATTGGATGTTCTTTTTGCTGATAATGATCTGTTATGCGGTCATCCTGACGATCGGCGGCGTCATCGCCGCTTTCGGGACGACCGCCACCACGGACTCGAACACGGCGCTCGGTCTGTTTGTGGGCCCCGTCGCCATCCTGTTCGTGCTGTTCGCGCTCGCGGTCCTCGTTCCGTCGCTCGCCGTGCAGGTGCGCCGTTTTCACGATCAGGACAAAAGCGGTTGGTTCGTCCTCCTCGCACTCATCCCCTATATCGGTGGCATCGCCGTGCTTGTTTTCATGTGCTTGGAGGGGACCAAGGGCCCGAACAAATTCGGCCCCGACCCGAAAAACCCCGAAGGCGACCTAACCAGCGTGTTCCGCTAGAGCGAGGTCGGAGGCTAGACGCGCGCGCTCATTTTTGGCATCGCGCGCGCGTTGCCGACCCCTGCGGGCGTGGTGGAATTGGTAGACGTGCGGATCAAAAAAGGGGTTCGTCTGCCAAGCGAGCGAACGCCGTGACGCGCTGAAAAAGCCAGTGCGTAGAGACGTTTACGAGAGCTAGATTGACGCTGTTCTGGGACCACATTTCGCGCTAGGTGCACTATAGGTGCAGCGAGCGCGGAAACGGGCGGCGGCAAAAATGCGGGTGTGGTGGAATTGGTAGACGCGCTGGATTCAAAATCCCGTTCCGCAAGGAGTGTCGGTTCGAGCCCGACCGCCCGCACCACCGAGCTGGAAGCTGAGGGTCGGACGTTCGGAGCGCGTCGCGAGACGGTTCGATCCCACCTGGCTCGCCTAAAAACGTAATAGCTCGGAAATCCTCGGGCGTCTGCAGCGGCTCTGGCGTAGACCGGTCGCGCCCTAGTGCACTCGGCGGGTTGGCCAGGACCACCCTGTACACTACTCCTACGCCATAGCGTTCTAATACGTTACGCAGACCCAATCCTGTTTTCTCATCGATACTTAGGGTTGGTCAAAGTCTGACTAGGCTCTGCCCGATTAGGCTCTTGGCCGTATCGATGATTGCATCGTCGTTACCGCGCGGCGACCAGCCCAGCTCGCGCTTAGCCTTGTCGGCGGAGACGGGGCGCTCCTTGTCGAGTTCGAACAGCCGTTCGCGGACGACGGGATCGAACCGGCTCGAAAGCCTGACGAGCCAGTTGGGCAGCTGACGCCTGGGGACCTTGCGCGCGACCTCCGGAAGTCGTTCGCGCAGCACCTTCGCGATATCCGCCATCCAGTAGAACGACCCCGCACCGATGAAGCGCTGCCCCGCCGCCGCAGGTGCCCGCATGGCGCGGATATGGAGGTCGGCGATGTCGCGGACATCGACCAGCGGCCAGCCGAACCGTGGCAAGCCGGGGAGCGAGCCGTCGATCAGCTTCTTGACGATGTCGATCGAGGCCGAGAAGTCGCGACCGAGCACCGGGCCGATCACCGCGCCGGGGCAGATCGTGACCAGCTCCAGCGCGCCGCCCTCGCGCGCGTGCCAGTCCCACGCCGCGCGCTCGGCGATCATCTTCGAGCGCTCATAGGCCGAGCTGTCCGAGCGGTCGGCGGGGTCGGACCAGTCGGCCTCGGTATAGGGTGTCGAGCGGCTGCCATAGCCATAGGTCACCGCCGCGGTCGACGAGGTCATCACGACGCGCTTCACGCCCGCATCGCGCGCGGCGGCGAGGACGCGGAGCGCGCCGTCGCGCGCCGGGCGAACCAGCTCGTCGTCGTCTCTCGGGTTGCTCGACGGCAGCGGCGAGGCGACGTGCAGCACCGCGGTGCACCCGGCGCAGGCCTCGCGCCATCCGGCGTCCTGGTTGAGATCGGCCGCGACGAAGGTCAATCGCTCGCCCGCGTCGGCGAGCTTGCCGATTGATGCGCGGACCTCCGCGTCACGCGCGAGGCTGCGCACGGTCGTGCGGACGCGAGCGCCGTCGTTCAGGAGCTGGGCGATGCAATAGCTCGCCACATAGCCCGAGCCACCCGTCACCAGCACCGTTTCGAACTCAGCCATATCGATCTCCTTGCCTCGGCGTTCTGTTCAGCATAATGGACAGTCGATGTCCAGTATGTCCGACGAAGCAATGCGCCGTATCCTGACCGCTGCGCAGACGCTGTTCGGCCGTCACGGCTTTCAGCGCACCAGCATGGCCGACATCGCGCGCGAGGCGGGGATCGCGCGCGCGACGCTCTACCTGCGCTATTCGGACAAGCGGGCGCTGTTCGAGGCGCTCGCCGCCATGCTCGTCGATGATGCGCTGGAAAGCGCGGAGACGGCCTGGGACGACGATGGTGAGTTCGCCGCCAATCTTGAGGCGGTAGTCCTCGCCAAAGAGATCGGCTTTTTTCGCCTGATCAACGCGACGCCGCACGGGGCGGAGCTTTTGGCGGTCGATGCCGAGCTGACGCACCGGCACGTCGCGCGGCTCGACGCAGGCTATACGGCGCTGCTGACGCGCTTCGCCGAAGTCGCCGAGCAGGCGGGAGCCGATCTGACGGCGTTCGGCGGTGCGGAAGGTTTGTCACAGTTTGTAGCGACCGCCGGCGCGGGTCTCAAACACGAAGTGCGAACCGAACCCGCCTATCGCGACTCGGTGCGGCGGCTCGCGCGCGTCGTCGCGGCGGCGGCGCAACCATCAACAAAGGAGAAACGACCATGATCATCGTCGAAGGCTGGGTGCGGATGACGTCCGCGACGGAGATCGACCGCCTGCGCGATGCGGCGATCGAGATGATGCGCGCCACGAAGGCGGAATCGGGCTGCCTCGACTACGCCTATGCGGTCGACCTCGCCGAGCCCGACCTGCTGCGCATTATCGAGCGCTGGACCGACGACGCCGCGCTCACCACGCATTTTGCGACGCCGCACATGGCAGCGTTCAATCAGGCGCTCGCAGGCGCGAAGATCGCGGCCGCTTCGGTCAAGGCCTATGCCGGGGACGAGGTGCGGACCCTGGTTTCGATTTAGGTCGTTGCTGCCATGTCGTGCGTCGGGGCTCGGGATGCGCTGGCAACTGGTGACACGTCGAATGTGAACCCAAGGGGCTTGATCCCACCGTGACGAAGCTGAAGATAGCTCCTGCTTAACCTCGCACAAGTCAACATCGAAGCGCCTGTGAGAGATCGGCGATGAGATCGTCGACATGCTCCAGCCCGACCGACACGCGAAGCAACCCTTCCGGCGCCATCGTCGATGCCCCTTCGACCGATGCACGATGTTCGATCAGGCTGTGGCTGCCGCCGAGGCTCGTTGCCCGGATGAACAACTCGAGCGCACCCGCAACACGCATCGCAGCTTCGCGGTTACCACGCACCTCGAACGACAGCATTCCGCCAAAACCTTTCATCTGCTGCGCGGCGACGGCAAAGCCAGGATGCGATTCCAGCCCCGGATAGTGGACCGCCGTCACAGCGGAATGGTCGTCGAGAAACCGCGCGATGGCCAGCGCGCTGGCGCAGTGGACCGACATTCGGGCGGCAAGCGTCGATAGTCCGCGCAGCGCGAGCCAGCAATCGAACGGCGACGGCACCGCGCCCCGGTGCCCCACGATCGCGCGCAGTTCGTCGAGATGAACGCCTGCCTCGCGGACGACGACGGCACCGCACATCAGGTCGCTATGGCCACCGATGTATTTGGTGAGCGAATGCACGACGAGATCGGCACCAAGGTCGAGTGGCCGCTGCAGGAGCGGCGTCGCCCAGGTGTTGTCGACGACAAGCGCTGCACCGTGCGCCCGCGCGATGCGCGCGACGCCGGCCAGATCGGTGATGCCGACAAGGGGATTGGACGGCGTCTCGGCCCAGACGATACCCGGCTTCGCGCCCGCGCACGCCCGCTCGACCGCGCCCAGGTCGGTCATGTCCACGCTGACGACGTCGAGCGCACGCCCGAAGCTGGTTTCGGTAAGGAGCGAACGGATGCCGAAATACATGTCCTGCGGCAGCAGGATCGACCCGGGATGTTTAAATGCCAAGGCCTCCAGCGCGGCGCTGATGGCGGCCATGCCGGATGGGAAAGCAACGGCGGCGACCCCGCCTTCGAGGCTTGCGAGGCAGGTCTCGAGCGCGCGGCGGTTCGGGTTGTCGTCGCGGACATAGGCATAGCCGCGCGAGAACTGGCCGTCGGCATCGCGCTCGAAGGTCGTCGACAGGTGAAGCGGCGGCGAGATGGCCCCGGTCGTCGGATCGATCATGCGGCCCGCATGTACGGCAATCGTCTCAGGATGCATCAATCAAGCCTTCCAGATGTTGGGAGAGCTCGCACAACCGAGCATAATAACATCAGGCTAGCGAGCTGCCGCCCTATCGTCCAGCTTGACCCGGTTTGGACCGGAGCCAAGCCTGGCTCTCCGCATGAGCGCCCAGCTTGCCGATGTCAGGTGATACGTCATACGTCAGACGTCATTTCTTTGGCGACCCAGCATGATCGAAGCCGCTAAGTTTCGGGAATGAATATGCAGATGTCCGTCAGCCCCGCGCAGTTGGTCGAGCGTTTCTATGCCGAAGTATGGAATTGCGCCGACGAAGCCGTCGCGCATGAAATCCTCTCTGCCGATTTTCGTTTTCGGGCTTCGCTTGGGCTCGAGACGATCGGACTGTCCGGCTTCATCGGGTATATGCGATCCATCCACGCGGCACTTGGTAACTACACCTGTACGATCATCGAGATGGTCGAGCAGGCCGATCGTGTCGCCGCGCGAATGCGGTTCAGTGGGTTGCACCGAGCCGAGTTTCTTGGAATTCAGGCGACCGGACGCGAGATCGTCTGGTCCGGCGCTGCCTTTTTCCGGATCAAGGCGAACGCGATCAGCGAGCTTTGGGTTCTCGGCGACGTGAACGCGGTGAAACGCCAGCTGGGACTGACTGACAATCGCCGACCCGATCATTGAGCACTTGGATCGAGGGGAAGTTGTCGAATGAAGGGCCCAGGAGCGGCCGACGATCACCGGGTGCCGCTTTTGTCAAAGCCTGCTTGCAGCCCAGCGCGCTACGTCTTCAATAATATCGCGGGATCGGCCCGTCATGATCGGTCACGTCGTCGCCGAGGTCGATCATGACCTTATCCACGTAGCACCAGCCCCAACCTTCGGGCGGGTCGTAGCCTTCGATGATCGGGTGACGCGTCGCTTCGAAATGCTTCGTGGCGTGGCGGCCCGGTGACTGATCGCAGCAACCGACATGACCGCAACTGCGGCAAAGGCGCAGGTGAAGCCAGTGGCTGCCGGTCTTCAGGCATTCCTCGCAGCCGCGCGCGCTTGGCGTGACGACGGCGATGGTGTCGAGGTGGGCGCATTGGGTCATCGATTGGTCCTCTCTCGGCAGGTCGGCGACGGGTTCGACGATATGGGCGTTGTGCGCGCGGGCGGTTCGCGCGGTCTGCGGCTTGATGAACACGCCGACGACTTCGGGATGTGCGGTCCGGATCGCGTCCTCGAGCGCGGCCACGCTGCGCTCGATGTCGGGCGTGCAGCGCGCGTCGCCGAACTCGATGCTCAAATTGGCGATAACCTGTTGCGGCGAAAGCTGCACCGTCGTCAGCCCGTTGACCCGGCCGACGCCATCGGCCTTTTCCGCGAGATCGAGGATGGCTGCGCGCAAGGTAGGGTCGGCGGCCTCGCCGATCAGCAACGCCTTGGACTCGCGGGCGAGCAACCCCGCGACGACCGAGAGCAGGAGCCCGATCGCAATCGACGCGGCGCCGTCCCAGCGATTATCACCCGTCGACAGCGCCAGCCCGGCGCCGACCGCAGCGATGACGATGCCGATCAGCGCCGCCGAATCCTCGAACAGCACCATGAACGTCGGCGGGTCCTTTGACGCGCGAAACGCCTGCCAGAAGCTTAGGCCATTCTGCTTGCTGCGGAACTCGCGCAGCGCGATCACCCACGAAACGCCTTCGAACACGAACGCCGCGCCGAGCACCGCGAACAGCACGGCAGGGCGTTCGATCGGCTCGGGCGCCATGACGCGAATGACCCCTTCGTAGAACGAGACGCCCGCGCCGATCGCGAAGATCAGCAGCGCGACGACGAACGACCAGAAATAAAGCTCGCGACCATAGCCGTACGGATGATTGAGATCAGGCGCCTTCGCCGCGCGACGCATGCCATAGATCAGCAGCGCCTCATTGCCGGTATCGACCAGACTGTGCACCCCTTCGGACAGCATCGCCGACGATCCGGTAAGCGCCGCTGCGACGAGCTTGACGGCGGCTACTGCGAGATTGCCGAACAGCGCCGCCCAGACGACGAGCGACGCGCCCGACGCCGCGCGGGTTTCGCTCACCCCGCCGCAGCTTCGCGGTCAAGTGTGCGCCGAACGTCGCTGTCTGCCTCGAGCCGATTGCGGAATGCGGACAGGTTGCGCATTCTCTTCGCCAGTTCGGGGAACCGGCCGAGCCATCGGCACATGACATAAAGATAGGCATCGGCGACGGTACGCCGGTCGAATAGTGACCATTGCTTGCCGGCCATCGCCGCGTCGAGGCGGACATAATGCCCCTCGAGCTGCCGCGTCGCCGCTGTCCGCGCATCATCTTCATAGGCCGCCTGCGTTACATAGCGGTCGGGCACGAAGATCGGTGCCCAGGCCTTGTGGACGTCGCTGACCAGTTCGGACAGCCGTTCGTCGAGCCGCGCTCGGCCGACGATGTCGTCCGGCGCCGCGCCCAGTTCAGCGGACGGGAAGGCGGCGGCGATATAGTTCAGGATCGCCAGCGATTCGGTCATGACGCTGCCGTCGTCGAGCACCAGCGTCGGAACCGCGCCCTTGGGATTGATTGCGCGGAATGCGTCCGCTTGTGCCTCATCATGTGTCAGGATGATGAGCTCGAAATTAGCGCGCGCCCAGTTGAGCGCGATGTGCGAGGCGAGCGAGCAGGCGCCCGGCATGACATAGAGCTTCACTGCCCGGCCAACCCATAGATCACCACCTTGCCGTTGACCTTGGGCGTCGGCCAGATCGGAGAGGTCATGCCCGAGACGACCGCGATCCGCTGCTTTCCGCCGACCGCATAGCTGATAACGCCGCCACCGATCGCGCCGCCTGTTTCAGCCTGCCAGAGCTTCGCCCCGGTCTCCGCGTCAAAGGCATAGGCGGTGCCGGCCATGTCGCCAGTGAAGACAAGCCCGCCTGACGTCGCGACGATGCCGCCGAGGATCGGTGCCGGTGCCTTGAACTGCCAGCGTCTGGTGCCGGTATCGGCGTCGCTCGCAGTCACCCAACCGGCCCAGCGACCCTGCGGGTCGAACTTGCCGAACACCGCCTTTTCGTCGTCCATGCCCGACCAGGGCTGGCCGACCTTGACCGCCTTGATCTTTTCATCCGATGCCGACGTGACCGTCACGCACCAGTCGACGGCACCGGTATAGATGAGGTTGGTCGTCGGCGAATAGGCCGGGCCGCTCCATTCGGTGCCGCCCTGCGTTCCGGGGCAGAAGCGCACCGGTTTGCCGACAGTCAGCGGCGCATCGGCGTTCGTGATCGTAGTGACCGGCACGCGGTAGAGCAGTTGTCCGCTCGCCTGATCGTTGCCGCGCAGATAGCCGTCCTTGATCGCCGACGCGACGATACGCTTGCCGCTGCGGGTTGTCAGGATAGCCGGAGCTGCCGACACGTCCCAGTCGTGGAAGTCGCGCTCGACGATCGGATAGACCTGCTTGACCGCGCCGGACACCGCGTCGAGCGCGACGATCGATCCCGCATAGGGGTTGGCTCCGGGGCGAAGATGCGGCGTGAAATCGGGAGCGGGATTGCCGCCCGGGAAGTACAGCGTGCCGGTCGCCTCGTCGAGGCTATAGCTCGTCCACGACGCGCCGCCGGTGATCGGAACGCCGGGCCTGTTGCCCCAGTTGGCGATTTCAGGCGCAGGGGCCGCCGGACCGCGCGCAGTGTCGCTCGCCTCACGCGGGACGAGGTATTGCTCCCACACGATCGCGCCGGTCTTGGCATCGAGCGCATACATGCGACCCTTGACGCCCTTGTTGTCGCCGCCGGCGTTTCCCGCAAATACGAGGCCGCGCCACGCGAGAAGCGCAGTCGGCACAGTCTCGCCGATTGCCGGATTGGCGATCGTGGCTTGCCACAACCGCTTGCCGGTAGTCAGGTCATACGCCAGCACCCGTCCGTCCTGCGTGCCGCGATAGATACCCCCGTCCATGACTGCCGCACCGCGGTTGACCTGCAGCGGTCCGGCGGGCTTGTAACTCTCGGTCGTCCGCCACTTCACCGCGCACGTCGCGGCGTCGAGCGCGATCGTGTCGAAGTCGGTCGTTACGTACATCGTGTCGCCGAGCACCACCGGTCCGGTCTGAAAGCTCGTCTGGCGGCCCAGGTCATAGGTGCATACGGGCTTAAGCTGCGCGACATTGGCGGGTGTGATCTCGGCCTGATCGGCAAAGCGCGTCGCCTCGAGGTTGTTGTTCACGCTTGGCCAGTTCGAAGACTGCGCCAGCGCAGGCGTAGCAAGCATGGTCGAAGCAATGAGAAGCACGCGCATGATTTTATCTCCGGACCTGTCGACCGCCAACAATTACGCGGCCGTATCGGTTCCTATTTCTTCACCAAGCGGCACCGCCGATCCGGGAAGCTTTTCGCTCGACAGCCACAGGTACAGATAGCGGCGATGCTGGAAGCGCCAGATGCCCTCGTGCTTGACGTAGCGGTCTTCGTAGAGCGCGCGGTTATCATATCCTTTGGCAGGTGCCGTGTCGGTCGCCTTGAACGTGCCGGTCTCGACACAGGGCCAGCGGCCCGATGCGGTATCACCGGTCACGTCGATGACGCCCATGAAGCTGCCGCGGAACAGCCATTCGGTGCCCGCGACCATTCCTTGCCAGGTCTTGACGATGGTGTCGCGGCCGCGCGCCTGCATCGGCATCGGCTCGCCAATCTCCCATGTCGCATCCTCCGCCCACAGGCTAGCAAACTCCGCGACGTCCTTGCGATTCACCGCATCGTCGAAGCGCGAGACAAGGTCCATGATCGCGGCACCGTCACTGAGCTTGTCGGGCGCGCGCGCGGGCGGCGAGGGCGGCATCGGGCCGGTCATCGTGTCACTCACTTCGTTTCTCCCTGCATTGCGAATTCGGCCTCGACGATGATCTGCACCTCGTCGGGCATGCGCGGCGATAGCCCGAAGGTCAGGCCATAGTCTGAGCGCTTGAGCACACCGTTCGCTGAAAAGCCGATCATCTTTGCACCCGACGGGTGATCGAGCATCGCGCCATTAAAGATCGCCTTGAAGGTGAACGGATGCGATGCGCCACGAAAGCTGAGGTCGCCCGTCACGTCGGCAGTGTCGTCGCCCGTGCGCATGACCTTCGTCGACACGAAGCGCGCGTGCGGGTTCTTCACCGCGTTTAGGAATTGCTCGCCCTCGGCCAGTTCCTTGTCCCAGTCCTTGTCGTCCTTGGCATAGAACATCGCGACCGACCGCAGATCGACATCGGCGCGCACCGCCATCGCCTCCGGATTGTCAGCGTCGAAGTCGAGCTCGGCTGACAGGGTGCCGAAGCGCCCAGTATACCACGACAGTGCGAGATGCTTGATGCGGAAATGCACGCTCGAGTGCGAAGGGTCGGCATGGTAAAGGCCAGTTGGGGCCTGGGCAGGCTGGTCGGTCATCGATTTGTTTCCTTCTGAGTGGATGAACGGGTCAGGCCGCGGCGTCGATCGCGGCGCGGGCTTGCGCGAGCCGCCCCGTCACCACTTCGGCACTGGTCGCAGTGGCGGTGAAATTGTCCCAAACGCTGGCATAGGTGCCGGTGTATTGGGTCAGCAGCTCGGCGATGTGGACGCCGTTCTTCACCGTATTGGCCGCAAGTTCGGCAAGTACCGGGATCCAGGTGGTGACGACGACACCCGCCATCGTCATCCGCATCATTGCCGCCTGCTGGTTGAGTTCGTCGAAAGTCGACGACGCATCGACGACCGCATAGGCGTCGAAGCCGTGCCGCACCGCGCCGATCGCGGCGAACGAAAGGCAGGTCGTGGTATCGAGCGCGGCGATGATCAGCTTGCGTTTGCCAGTCGCCCGAATTGCGGCGACGGTTTCGGCATGTTCCCAGACATCGACGGTGTCGCGTTCGATGACCTGATGATCGGGGAACAGTGCCGTCAACGCAGGAACGGTCGGTCCGTTGGGCCCCTGACGCCAACTCGATGTCAGCACCGTGGGCAGCTTGAACCTCACCCCGACCTCGCCGAGCGCCGAGATGTTGGCACGCAGCTTCATCGGTTCGACGGAGGGCAGAAATTGCATCAGGCCGGTCTGATGATCGACCATCAGCAGCGCGGCATTGTCGGGGGTGAGCCGCTCGGCGAGCGCGGTTCCTTCGAGGTTGGGCATGGTGGTTCCTTCTCTGGGAGATCGGATAAGGTCAGTCAGAGGCAGGAATACCGGTCATGTGATTGCCCAGCGCGGCCCGGCGAGCGACCATTTGGGCGCGAAGCCATTTCGGACGCGGTCTTTACCGTCAGGGTGTTCGGCATAGTGCCGTTTCATCACGTCGCCCGACGGCTGACGTGTGCCCGTGGCACCGGTGAATACCGAAACATCAGGCGCGACGCTGATCGTGGGATCGGAAACTGGATTTACATCCATAAAGATGCGAAGCTCGGCGAAATGTTCGCCCTCGAAGCGGAAGATGTCGGCGCACGGCAGCGCGATCATGCTTCCGTCGTGCCGCCAATAGAGCACGTCCATCTCGACGAACACAGTGTTGTTGATTTCGACCATCGACTTGATGTCGTGATAGACCGCAGTGATCTGGGCGAAAAAAGCGTTCGCGGATCGTTCGATCGCCGGACGATCGAGGCACATGGGATAATTACCAAATTGATAGACCGGCGTTTCGGTAAAGGATGCAGCGAACCCCGCCGCGTCGAACGATTCACCTCGCGAGAACAATCGCTTGACCATGTCGGTGCCAATTAGCTCTGTCATCATATCGCCCTTTGCGTTTTGGAATGATTGTAGAGAAGCTGGAGATCTACCCCGCGCGGACCATGCCGCCGTCGACCATCAGCACCTGACCGGTGATGAAGGCGGCATCGTCCGAGCAGAAAAAGCTGACCGAACCGACCAGGTCGGTCGGTTCTTCGAGCCGGTCGATCGCCTGCCCCTTGCGCCAGACGTCGAAGATGTCCTTGGCCGGGCTTGCTTCAGTGCCGGGCGTTCGCGTCAGAGAGGGCGCGATCGCGTTGACCGTAACGCCGTCGTTACCGACTTCGGACGCAAGCGAACGCGTCAGTCCGACAACGGCCGCCTTCGACGTCAGGTAATGGCAGAAATTGGGATCCATCGTCCAGACCGTGTTCGACGATACGTTGACGACACGGCCCCATTTGCGCGCACGCATCCCGGGCAAAAATCCCTGCGACAGGAAAAACGGCGCGTCGAGATTGGTCGCGAACACGCGCCGCCAATCCTCAGGCGTGATTTCGGGAACAGGCTGGAAGGGATAGATGCCAGCATTGTTTATAAGAATGTCGATGTCCCCGTGGTCTGCGCCGATGCGGCGACAAAGCTCGGGGATGGCGTCGAGATCGGTAAGATCGGCCATTACCTGAACCGCGCGTCCGCCGTCTGCCGCGACCATATCGATGGTCGCCGAAGCGTCCTGCTTGTCGACGATGACGATGCTGGCACCGTCCGAGGCAAGCCGTTTGGCAAAGGCCTGGCCAAGGCCTTGCGCCGCGCCGGTGACGACGGCCGTCTTCGATTTCAGACGAGATTCGATCATGCAAAGATCTCCATGGTCAGAAGCGGAATGCGCCCCAAATGGCGAAATAATCGATCGAGCGCGTGCCGGGTGTCGCCTTGACAAAGTCGCCGCGGCGGAACGTTTCGAAGGCAGCATTCAGAACGACGTGCGGATTTACCTGCCATGACACTTGCGCAACCGGCTGATAGCCGATGAAGCGCTCGCGATTGGTCGGTGGTAGCAGCGGGAAGCCCGCCAGGCCGTACACGCCGTCGTCGCGCGAGGTTCGCCAGAAGAAGAACGAGCCGGCCGTTACTGTTACGGAAGGCGTCGGGTGCAGGGCGAGCGCGCCCTCGATCCCCATCGTGTTCGCGGGACCGATCGCGCTCAGATTGCCGAAATACGCCCCGCGCGGGAAGGGCACATAGAAAGTCTTGAGCGCACCCGACCGGCCACCGCCGCTGTCGGCAGCGACCCGGATTCCGGGCTGTGGTGTCCAGGGCACATCGCTGAAGGTGTATGTGGCCTCGCCCGTGATCGCCCACGCCGAAATGTTGCGCGCGCCGAACCTGCCGAACTGATAGATCGCCTCAAGGTCGTACGCGAACGGCGTGTTCTGCCGATAGGTGCGCACGCCTACCGAATGCCGCGTTTCGTCTGCCACGCCGCTGAAGAAGGGTGCGTTGGGCCGGGTCGTCCCGATGTAGTAAATGTCGAAGCCCGGCACCGGCGCGCCGGGCGGTCCGCCGCGCGCGAGGTAAGCGCCCCAAATGCCCTGACGGTCGAGCCAGCCATCGTTGAACACGCCGTCGCGCGTCTCGTTCGGGCGCGCCGCGAAGACGTCGAGCCGCCAGCCGTTGCGGCGCCCGATGAACCGGGCGCCGTCGAAGCCCAGCAGCACGTTCGCGCCCTGCGTGATAGGCCCGGCGCGGCTCGACACGAGCCTGCCGCTGCCGATGTCGAGTTGCTGGCGACCGATGCGGATCAGCGCTTGGGGCCCGCGCAATCCCTGATCGAAAGCAGAAGATCGCAGCTCGATGAACCCCTCGAGCAGGTCAAGCTGGTCGCGATCGACACTGGGGCGGGGACCGCCGGCACGGCCCTCGGTGGTCGCGGCCTGGGTCGCCGCATAGATTCGGACATTGGGATTCAGATGCACGTCGGCGTGGAGGAGCGCTCGGAACTGCGCATAGGTGTTCGTGCCTATTGCCTGCCCGAAATTCTCGTTGCGCACCGATTCGATGAACACGCGCCCTTCGCCACCGAACGACGCATAGGCACCATCCCCGCCGAGCGGCACGTATTTGACCGCGTCGAACGGGTCGGTCCGTTCTTTCGGATCGGCCAGGAACGACCAGTCTTCCTCTGCGGGGGTGGGCAGCATCATCCGGCGCGGGTCGGGCTGGCCGGCTGGCGCCGCCGCCTCAACCCCACCCGGTGGCGGCGAGCCTGCATGGGATTGAGCCAGCGCCGGCGTCGTTGCCGCCGTGATGCACAAAAGTGCTGCGAATGCTTTTACGGTCATCGAGCCGCAGTCCGCCTGGCATGAAGCA
Source organism: Sphingomonas sp. (assembly GCA_965248885.1). Classification (GTDB taxonomy): domain Bacteria; phylum Pseudomonadota; class Alphaproteobacteria; order Sphingomonadales; family Sphingomonadaceae; genus Sphingomonas_O. The sequence goes on from OZ252211.1 coordinate 659,951, forward strand.
TCGCGGCGATGCCCAGCAGTGCGATCGCGACGATATCGACGAGAATCTGGACCGGAACGCCGCCTACCTGCCATACCGCCGTCGCCCTGAACTGCGGGTCAATTGTCGCGGTCCCAGGGTACAGCACGGCGCTCGCCTGCGTCACCCAGTACAGCCCGGTAAACAGGAGCGCGGTGGTGAAGCGTCCCGGCTCGTCGGGTCGCCGCCAGACAAACCACAGCCCGAGCAGGCCAAGCACCAGGCCCATCGACATGGTCTGGCCGTTGTGGAACTTGGCATGCGGCGGCCACGCAGGGTTGTAGATGTGCGTTATGTTCCAGTCCATTACGTAGGCCGCACAAGACGTGAACAGCGCGACGAGCGAGACCAGCCACGTTTCCGGCCGACGTGCGACAGACACGGTGGTCATCACCAATGTTCCACCAGTTTGCCGTCGGCCACGCGCCAGAAGTCGGCGATAACCGTCTCACTCGGCGTGCCGTCGCGGATCCCCGCCACGCGCGTCTTTGCGGCGACATGATCGCCTTCACTGACGATCAGGTCGATGGCGCCTTTCAGGTCGGGCATCTCCTGCAACTGCGCGTCGAAGAATGCGGTCAGTCCGGCAAGGCCCTGGCTGGCGTGCGGGTTATGCTGGCGGTAATCCTCGGCAACGACTTCGCCGAAGCGGCTGAAATCGTGGCTGTTGATGATCTCGACGAAGCGTTCGACGATCGCCTTGTTATTTATGGGCATGTCAGTGCTGAGCCGGAAGATTGGCCATCAGATATTGCGACGACACGCTCGGCGCGCCACCGTGCTCGAGCACTGGCGGGTAAAGCTTCTGATATTCGGGCGAGGAATAATCGGGGCACAGCTCGCACAGCAGGCCGAACCAGTTCACCGGACGCGCACCTGCCTGGATCATGCGTAACTTGGCATCCTGATGTGCCTCCGGGGTCAATCCGCCCGACGCATCCGAGACGAAGTAGACTTCATATCCGTCCTTAATCGCCGACAGGGCAGTCTGCTGAAGGCAGACTTCGGTCCACAACCCGGCCATGATAATCTTCTGCCGTCCGGTCGCCTTGATCGCGGCAACATATTCAGGCGTCGACCACGCATTGGTGTTGACCCGCTCGACCGGCTGCTGATCGGGAAACACATCGAGCACCGCTTGGAAGATCGGGTCCTTCAGCGGCGACCCCGGCGGGCTGACCATCGTCAGCACGGTCGGTACCTCAAGCAGCTTTGCCATCTTGGCGACACCTGTGACATTGTTCACGAGCGTGCCCATTTCGATCGAGCGGACCGAGAAGGCGACGAAGGGCTGATTGTCGATAAGGGTGAGCACCGCGTTCGACGGTGTCAGTTCGTTGTCATTCGTCATGCGAACTCCCCGGGATGATGGTTATTGCTTGGGCCGCGCGTCGGTCACCTGAAACGCCAGCGCCTTCCAGGCCTCACCGTCGCGCACCCAGACACGGGTGATGCGGGCTGGGCCTTGGAACGGCGTGCCGCGATAGGCTTCGTCGACGGTCCAGGTAGCGGTGACCACGGCAGTGTCGCCGTGGATTCGTATCTCTTCATCCGAAGGTTCGACAGACGTCAGCTTGACCGTGCCGTCGCGCAGATTGTTGAGATAAGTCTGGCGCGAAACCTTTTCGCCGACAGGGCTGGTGTAGATGAAATCGTCCGTCAGCAGCTCGGCGAAGCTGTCGGCGTCGTTGCGTTTGTAGATCTCCACCCACTGGCGTTCCAGGGCAATGATGTCGGCTTCGCTCGGCATGATGTTCTCCTTTGGCGCGCAGGTTGCGGGTGTAACTCGCAGACCTGCGCATCGTTGCGGCCCCGAATTGGTCAAGTGATGCCCACTTTCCGGAACGCTTTTCCCCCCGTGCTGGCGTCGAAGGCACAGAAAGGCCGGCGATAATCGCCAGCAAAAGCCGCCTGCCGATCTCAATTGGTCTAAATGAGGTTGAAAGCGCAGCCGCGCGGCGCGGAGACGTCGGCAGCCGTCAGCACGAGAAATCGAGCTGGCTCGACAGATGATCGATGAACACCCGCACCTTGGGGCTGAGGCCGCGCCGGCTCGGATAAAGGGCATAAACTTCGGCCTCGCCGTGAAACCAGCCGGGCAGACAGACGCGCAGCGCGCCTGATGCGATGTGATCACGGCACAGGCGGCGCGGCAGGCAGGTCAGACCCACGCCGTCGATCGCCGCCTGCAGCAAAATGCCCGCGTCGTTGGCGGCGATGCGCGGCACGAATTGCACCGTCACCTGCTCGTCGCCGCGCTTGAGCGTCCAGGATCGCGGATGAGCGATCACATGGTGAAACGCGAGCACCGTGTGCCGCACCAGGTCCCGGGGTTCCGACAAGTCGGGCGCGCTGTCCAGATAGGCCGGACTGGCGCACAGGACGAACGGGCTGACGCCCAGTCGGCGCCCGACCAGACTGCTGTTTTCGATCCGGCCGGCACGCAGCGCGACGTCGAAATCCTCGCCGATCAGGTCGACCTGCTTGACCGACATGTCGATCGATACCGACAGGTCCGGATACTCCGCCATGAAGCTTGGCAGGAGCGGCGCGATCATGTTCATCGCAAAGCTGTACGGCGCGGTCACACGCAGCACGCCGCTCGCCACGGGAGCGGAAAGCGATTCCGAGATCGCGGCCTCTGCCTCGGCGATGCGCTGAAACTGCAGATGGACCAAGGCCCCCTCCTCGGTCAGCCCGAAGCTGCGGGTCGAGCGCTGCACCAGCCTCACACCCAGGCTTGCCTCCAGCGACGTGAGATGACGGCTGACCGTGGAGCGCGGCATGCCGAGTGCCCGCGCGGCAACCGAGACACCGCGCAGCTCGACGATCTTCAGGAAAACGCGGACGGCCTCAAACTCGCGCATGGTTGAATTGTCCGATTCGTTGTCACCAGATGCTCATTTTTTGGACGCATCGAACTGCGCTGACAAGCATTACAGGCTAGCGTCGCGGCAGGGACGCAAACTCCGCTCTGCCTGACACGCCTTGAAATCAATCGATGCGAATCGCCCATTTGATCGAGAACCAGGAGAAAGACCTTGAGCACCAACGTCCTGATCGCCTTTTATTCCCGTTCCGGCTCAACCGAAGCACTCGCCCAAGCCATCGCCAAGGGTGCGCAAGCGAGCGGGGCCGAGGTCCGCCTGCGCCGCGCCCGCGAGCTGGTCGGCCCCGAAATCATGGCTAGGGCACCCGGCTGGGCCGAAGGTGCCGCGGCGATGAACGAACGCTACGAAGCGCCCACCGAAGCGGATGCCGAATGGGCCGATGCGATCGTGTTCGGCACGCCAACGCGGTTCGGAGCGGTCTGCGCAGAGTTGAAGGCCTATATCGACGGGCTGGGTGGTCTATGGTTCCAGGGCAAGCTGAACGGCAAGGCCGGTTCGGCGTTCACTTCGACCTCGAGCTTGCATGGCGGCAATGAATCGACGCTGTTGTCGTTGTACAATCCTATGGCGCATCTGGGGCTGATCATTGTCCCGCTGGGTTATGCCGACATGGCGCTGTATCGCGCCGGAACCCCCTACGGCGCCTCTTCGGTTTCCGGCCAGCAGTCCGCCCCGCCGACCGACGATGATCTGGAAGTCGCACGCTTCCAAGGCCGCCGCGTCACGGAAGTTGCCGCGGCTCTCAAGAGCGCCGGCCTGACCGCCTCATCGCAGTAGCGGCCTGTACCGCGGTCGATCGCTTACGAAAACGCTGCGACGAGATAGTCGGTCAGCGCGCGGACCACGGTCGAGCGCTGTCGATGCGACGGATAGACCGCGTAGGCGGCACCGTCAGGCGGCGCATAGTGATCAAGCACGGTGGTCAGCGCGCCGCTGTCGAGGGCCGGCTGGACGATGAAGGTCGGCAGTTGCGCGATGCCGAGCCCGGCGACCGCCGCGGCAGCCAGCACGTCACCATTGTTGGCGCGGTAGACCCCGGCCACTGCCAGCGCCTGCGCCTTCCCTCCGGACGACAAGGTCCACGTCACGCCGCGACTGTGCCGGAACAACAGGCAGGCGTGATCCTTAAGTTCGGAAGGACTCATCGGCACGCCGCGCTGGCGGAGATATTCGGGGCTCGCGCAGATGACCAGCCGCAGCGCGATCAGCTTGCGCGCGACCAGCGTGGAATCGGGGAGCACGCCGATCCGGATCGCCATGTCGAACCCCTCGGCGATGATGTCGACGGCGCGGTCGCTCAAATCGAGGTCGATCTCCACGTCCGGATGGAGCCGCATGAAGTCGGCGAGCATCGGCGAGAGTCGCGCAACGCCGAACGACAGTGGCGCGGAAAGGCGCAGCGTCCCGCGCGGGACGACGACGTGGCTCGACATGGCAAGCTCGGCCTCGGCGACGTCGGCGATGATGCGGCGGCCCCGTTCGGCGAAGTCGCGGCCCAGTTCGGTCGGCGACAGTCGGCGTGTAGTGCGCGTCAGCAGTTGAACGCCGAGCCGGTCCTCCAGCGCCATGATCCGGCGGCTGACGAGCTGCTTGGATAGCCGGAGCTGTCGCGCCGCGAGCGAGAAGCTGCCGCGGTCGATCACCTCGACCAGGATGCGCAAATCATCGAGCTGGTTCATTGTCACATTATAGGCGACAGTCTTGCACGAAGAAAAGCTATTATCTCGTTCGTGATTGACGTCTAGATTGATGGCGTTCGATCGGCGGGGCAACGGGCTCTTGCCGACACATCAGGAGAAAAATCATGAGCATCGCTACCGCTACCCCCGTCTCGTCCCCCGCGCGTGGCCGCTGGGTCACTATTGGCCTGTGGACACTTCAAATTCTCGCCGCCGCCGCCTTCTTCGCCGCTGGAAGCTTCAAGCTTACGGGCGCGCCGATGATGGTGCAGATCTTCGATAATATCGGCGTTGGACAATGGTTCCGCATCGTCACCGGCGTCGTGGAAGTCAGCGGAGCAGCGCTCCTGCTGGTGCCGCGCCTCGCCGCTTTCGGCGGGCTGATGCTCGCGGTAACGATGGTCTTCGCAGCTCTGACGCACCTCTTCGTCATCGGTGGCAATCCGGCGCCGGCAATCGTGCTCTTCGCCATTACTGCGACGATCGCCTGGGCGCGCCGCGCCCAGCTCCGCCCGGTGCTGGGTCGCTAGAAAGCCGTGCCCAACGAATGCGGTCGAGTGCGGGGCCGATGAAACGGATTGCTCTTGACCTCGTGTCTGTTCGTCTGGCGTTGACAATTGCAGATCATCGGAGTGTTCGGCGCGCCGCAAAAGCCGTTAAAATGAGCGAGTCGTCCATCAGCCATCGCCTGAGATCGCTGGAAGACACGCTTGCCGTTTCGCTGTTCCATCGGTCGTCGGAAGGCGTTCAGCCAACCAATGCAGGGTTTGAATTTTTTGCTCGATCACGAGAAGCGCTTCGCATTCTCGACCTGGCAATGGCGCAAGCGGCGGCAAGTAGTCGTGGTACGGCCGGGCGGCCTAGGATCGGCCTCTACACCTCGCTATCGGGTGGAAAGCTGCTGGACGCGATCCGCGAATTTTTGCGTGAACATCCCGACATCGAGCTTGAGTTGGTCGAGGGCAGCCGCTCGCGGATGATCGAGGGCTTGAACGCGGGCACGATCGACGTGACGGTATTGATTGGTTCACCGGATCCCGTTCTCGGTGAGGCGCTCTCCCTTTGGAGCGAGCAGGCTTTCGCGATCGTGCCGCAGACGCACCCCATCGCGAGCGAGACCGAAATTGCTTGTTGGCAGAAGAGACGTTGCTGTTCTCCACGCGGGACGCCGGTCCGGAAGCTGAAAGCGCGCTAATCGCGCGGCTGGGCGGGCCGGGCCGATGGCCCAATCGCCGGCTGCACAGCGTTAACCGCGATACGCTTCTGACGTTAGTCGCCATGGGCCGCAGCATCGCGATGATGATCGAGTCAGACCTTGGCCATCTCCCGACGGGTGCGGTAGCGGTGCCGCTCGTCCATGCCAATGGTCGGACAAGAGAATTGCTCACGGCTTACCGTGATCCCAGCAACGACAACCCGCCGCTGCGTCGGTTCTGGTCGATGCTGATGAGGCGCTATTCGGAAGGCGGTTGAGCAATTGGCAGGGCGCGCCTCGCCTTGGCAAAAGCGCGGTCGGACGCGATGAAACGCACCAACATTGGCGCGATCAACTTGGCGGGCTCGATGCGCGTACCGGTTTCGGTCGCGAGCACCTCTGCATAGGCTACCAGATCGCGGTGGGTCGCGGCTGGAATCTCCAGGGTCATTCGTACGGGCCGTTCGTCCGCAATCGCGCCGAGTTTGAGTTTCGTCACGCTCAACCCCGGTAGGGTTCGAGGATCAGGTCACGGGTGACAATCACGCGTACCAGGAAGCCCGGCCGCACGGTGATGGTCGGCTGGATGTCGAGCGACCGGCCGACCACCTGGCGTCCGGTCTGACTGATGCTGTCGGACGCGCCCCGACGGAGTGCCTGAGACAGGTCGTTCTTGTCGGAGGATGTGCCCGCTTCCGACCCGACGCTAAGCAACGTCGAAAGCACCGCAGCCCGGAACAGCTGCCCCCAGTGGTTATCGACTCGATCGTGAAGCCCGGCATAGCCTTCCGGATCGGTGCCCGGTTGCCGCTTCAGGACAATCGAGCGCCCGTTGGGCAGGATCAGCCGCGTCCAGACCAGGAGCGCCCGGTTCTGACCGAACGAGATCTGCGCGTCGTACTGGCCGACCAGGCGCGACCCCTGCGGGATGAGCAACGTGCGACCTGTCGGGCCGTCATAGACGTTTTCGGTGACCTGCGCGGCGATCTGGCCGGGAAGATCGGATCGCAGGCCTGTGATCATCGCGGCGGCAATGACCGCGCCCGCTTGGAGCGTGTAGGGGCTGGCCGGCGCCGCGACGCGTTCGGTGCTGACGGTATTGCGATCGACCGCGCCGTTGAGGAAGGCGAGCTTACGATCGGAGCCGGTCGGTTGGGCCGGTTGAGACCCCTCGCTCACGGGCGTCCCCATCCCCGCAAGTCCGAGCGAGGGGGCTGCCGCCCCGGCGCCAGGTTGTGCGGTTCGCGCCTCGCTGGCGAACAGCCGACTGGTCCGCGCTGCGTCTAACTCCTGGGCGACGCGCTGGCGCCGCTGCTCGGCCTGCTGCCGGGCTGGATCTGGCGGCGAGCCCGCGCTAGTCGCCATCGGCGGCGGCGGCGTGCCGGCGGCTAGCATCGGGCGACCGAGATCGCCGGGGAGCGGCGGCCCGAGCTGCGGGACCGAGCGGGGCAGCCCGCCATAGTCGCCCGGAAGGCGTGCCAGGCCGTCGGCGGTCGTCCGGTGATCGGTGGCGTAGAGCTCTTCACTCGGCGCCTTGGGGTGCGAGCCCTGGAGCGCGAACACGAGCGCGCCACCCAAGGCGACCGCCGACACGCCCGCCAGCGTCGCGAGCGCGCGCCGCGACAGCCGCATGACGCGGGGCCGCTCCGGACGCAGCCGAAACGCCGCGGACCTGTCACGCGGCGGCTCGGGAAGGTCTGTTCGGGCCGAGGGCGCGTTCGCCTCGCGGTCTTCGACGCGGTCGTCGGTCACGACGCGGGCCCTCCGCTTTCGCTCCGGGCGCTCGTCGCCTGCGAGGCTCCCCCGGAGCCACGCATCCGCTGAAGCGGACCGCTCCTCACCCCATCAGTCCGGACGATCCGCACGCGCTGCTGACGCGAGCCGCCCAAGCGCAACTCGGCGGCGGCGAACAGTCGGTCGACGATCATGTGGTGGCCGCGAACGCGGTAGTTGACGAGCTCGGCGCGACCCTCGGCACCAATGATCCAGAGCGGGGGCATCTCGCCCTGTCCTATCCCGGCCGGGAATTCGATGAACACCTGGCGACCGTCGTCGAAGGCGCGGATCGGTCGCCAGGGCACGGCATCGCCTTCGATGCGGTAGCGGAACTGCAGGTTCTCGATCGCGGTGGCGCTGCTTTCGCCGACGGGCTGGGCGGCTTCGGCCGCAGCGTTCTGGCGACGCAGCGCGATGAGCTGGTCGGCGGCGTAGGACCAGGAGACCGACGCCATGTAGGTGCGCTCGGCGGAGCGCATCTCGAGGTGATAGGTCCGGCGATCGGTGTTGATGACGAGGTTGGTGACGAGATCGGTGCGCGACGGCTTCACGAGGATGTGGACACGCCGCGTCGGGCCGGCGCCGCTTTCGGTATCGCCGATGATCCAGCGCACCGTGTCACCGGCCGCGACCGGGCCGGTGCCGACGAGCTGTTCGTCGGGCTCCAGCGCGATGTCGGTGACCTGGCCGGGCGCGGCGTAGAGTTGATAGAGCGCGCCGTCGGCGAAGGGATAGACCTGCACGGCGTTGACGTAGCCGCTGCGCGAGGGCTGGACCCGGGCGGCGCCGTTGGCGGCTTCGACCCGCGCCCGCGGATCGGCGGGTTCGCTCGCGGGCACAGGGATCGGGCCGGGCAGCGGCATCAGCTGACCCGGCAGGGGCAGCGGCTGTGAGATGGTGACGATCTGCACCGGCCGCGGGAGTTCGGGGGCCAGGACGGCCGGCGTCAACGGCGCATCGTAGCTGATGGTCGGGGGCGAGTATTTGTGGGCGCAGGCGGCGCCCGCGACCGAGGCACCGCCGCTGGCGAGGCCAGCGACCGCGCCGCCGGCGAGAGATGCGCCACCGGTCGCGAGCGCAGCGCCCCCGGCCAGCACGCCGCCTGCGGCGAGACCGGTGCCGATCGCGGCACCCGCGCCGAGCTGTGGGCCACCGGAGACGATACCGTTGGCGATCCCGGGTCCGAAAATCCCAAGGCCGAGCAAGGTGAGCGAGGCGAGCATGATGCCCATCGCGTCCCTCGATCGTCGGTGTGGCCGGAAAGCCGGTCTTGAACTCGTCGAACAGAGTCGAGCCGATGCCGATGATGACGGCGAGGACGAGCACCTTGATGCCTGACGACATGACGTTGCCGAGCACGCGCTCGGCGGCAAACGCGGTCTTGTTGAACAGGCCGAACGGGATGAGCACGAAGCCCGCGAGCGTCGTCAGCTTGAACTCGATGAGCGTGACGAAGAGCTGGATCGCGAGGATGAAGAACGACAGCAGCACGATCACCCAGGCGAACAGCAGCACCGCGATCTGGATGAAGTTCTCGAAGAACGACACGTAGCCCACCAGGCCGGAGATCGAATCGAGGATCGGCTTGCCCGCGTCGAGGCCGACCTGCGCGACGCGGCCGGGCCGCAGGAAATCGGCCGTCGCGAGCGAGGTTCCCGAGGCCTTCAGCCCGAGGTGCGCGAAGCTCTCGAACACGATGCGGGCAAGGTTGCCCCAATTGTTGATGATGAAGGCGAAGGCGCCGACGAACAGCACTTTCTTGACGAGGCGTGCCGGCACGTTCTCGTCGGGCGCCCACGCCCAGAACAGCGCGGCGAGCACGAGATCGATGACGATCAACGTCGCCGCCAGCCACTTCACCTCGCCCTGCAGCAGGCCAAACCCGCTGTCGATGTAGCGGGTGAAGACCTCGAGGAAGCGATCGACGACGCCGGTCCCGCCCATGGTCAGCGCCCCTCTGTCGGCATGGAGACGACGGCGGGATTGGGCGCGACGGGGCGGCGATCGGGTGCGAGGAACCGACGACGGTTCTCTGCCCATGCCGCTAGGCATGCGGGGTCGTGCGCGCCCGCCTCGCCGAGACCCTGGCACCGCGCGAATTCTGCCTGTAGCGGGTCCGTCGCAACGATGTTCTCGGTGGCCTGACGTTCGGCCGACGACGTCTGATCGGTCGTCGCCATCCAGGCGGCGGCGCCGGCGAGGATGATGCCGATCAGGATCAGCACGATCAGCTTCTTGGCGGCCGGACCTTCCATCGTGCGAAATCCAAGCAAACGCCGCACCGTCGCCTCCGTCAGTTGTGGAACATCGTGACGGTCGTCGGCCGGTAGCCGGTCCCCGGCGTCAGGAAGCGACGGAGCTGTTCGCGCGCCTGGTCCTGCGCGGCGGCACGTTGAGCCGCTTCGAGGCTCTGCGCTCGGCCCTGCGCGGCGACCGCCGCAGTCAGGTCGGCGAGTTGCTGTGCCTGGAGCGCGAGCAACTGGTTGCCGGCTTGTGCGGCCTGCAGCGCACCAGTCGCGCCTTGGCTCGAGGAGACGAGCGCGGACATCTGGCTGCGGTTGGTGTCGAGGTTGCCGACGACGGTCGCCTGCGCGTCCAGATCACCGACAACAGCGGGCGCGGCGTACGCGACGAAGGCAAGGTCGTCTCGGCGATCGACATGAACATCCAGCGGCTCGACCGCGAGGAGCGCCGGCTGGGGCTGCGCGGCATTGGTGAGGATTTGCGCATTCCGCGTTCGACGACCTTTTCGTTTTCCGGCTTCGGACCGACGGCGACGCCGCCACCGGGCCTGCCGGTTCTCACGACCGATGCGGTGCTCGCTTTCGGCCGCTCGCGCACCCGCACGGACGGCGGCGATGGTGACGTGCGGCTGCTAATCGGGGATGTTGGCGGCAAAATCGATGAAGAGCTTTCGCAAATGGTGTCGCGCCGCCATTTCGAAGTTTACGTCGAGAACGATCGACTGATGCTGCGTGTCAACGGCTCCAACGGCCTCAGGATCAACGGCAAGGCCCACGGCGTCGACACGGTCGTTCGACTCAGCGACGGCGACATCATCGCTCCGGTCGTCAAAGCGCCCGACGCCCTGACGCTGGCCGTCCGCTTTGCGCGCGAGCGCGATCAGGTGTGCGCGATCACCATAGCGCAATCGCCGGAATTCAAGGGGGCGGCGCTATGATCAAATGCCTGCAATGTGGCGCCGATAATCCCGCCGGTAACACGTTTTGCCAGAATTGCGGAAAGCCCATTTTGGCTGTGGGCAGCGGCGGTGCGGCGCTGCAGACGCTAAGTGGATTGCGGACGATCGGCGGCGGCGAGACGCTGCACCACGATGCCTATCCGAAGGGCGACGTCGCAATCCTCGAGCCGGGCGCGGTATTTGCCGGCCGCTACACGATCGAATCGCGTATCGGAATCGGCGGGATGGGCGTTGTTTATCGTGCCAAGGACAAGATCGGCGACCGGATCGTGGCGCTGAAGCTCATTCGCTCGGACCGGCTTTCCGGCGAAGACGCCGTCAGCCGGCTCAGCGCTGAAGGTGTTCTCACTCAGGATATTCGCCACAAGAACATCGTCAACGTTTACCATGTCGATCAATTCGAAGGTCAGCCATTCCTGTCGATGGAGTTCGTCGAAGGCGTGTCGCTGCGCGAATGGATCCGCAAGCAGAAGCGCGCGGGGACCGAGGTGGGCCTCATGGTGGCCGCGCGGATCGTGAACGAGGTGCTCGCTGGCCTTCAGGTCGCGCATGAGATGGGCATCGTCCACCGTGATCTTAAACCCGAGAACATCATGCTGACGGCGGAACCGAGCGCCGACGCTGCGGCGCTCAAGATCCTTGATTTCGGCATCGCGCGCGTCGAGGCGCGGCAGGTCGTCAGTGGCACCGGCCGCGAAGGCACCGTCGAATATATGGCGCCTGAGCAAATTACCGACGCCGACAGTGCCGGCCCCGAGGCCGATTTCTACTCGCTTTCGATCATCTTTTACGAGCTGCTCGTCGGGGTGCTGCCGAAGGGGGGCTGGCAACCCCGTCGAGCGGCCGGTCCGACGTGCCGACGGGAATCGATTCACTGATCCAGTCGGGGCTCCAGAACCGGACGGCAAGCCGTCCGCAGAGCGTCGCCGAATATCGCCAGAAACTCAACGCTGCGATCGGCAGTGCGCCGATCGGCGGAAAAAAGCGCACGGATGTCGATCGGTTCGTCGGCGGCGACGATCCGCCGAAGAAGCACAACTGGTGGATAATCGGCGGCGGTATCTTTGCTGGGTTCCTCGTGCTCGGCGTGATCGGCAACATGATCGACCAGACCGAGCCTGGGATTCTCAAAAACGGCAACGTTATAACTTCGACCGGGGGCCGTGAGGACGATCCGCCGCCGCCACCGCCGCCACCGCTGCCCAGCTATTCGCAGCTGAGCGGCCAGTGGCTCGACGGAAACGGCGCTGGCATCGCGGCCGACGTCAACGCCAACGGGACATTTTCCGGGACCGGTCGCGCAACCGATGGCACGCCGTTCACAATTCAGGGCGCTTTTTCGGGAACCGTCGCGAATTATACCGTCACCAACACCGCCGGCGCGCTCGGCGGTCGGCTGGCGTGGGACGGCCGCAATTGCCACCTCGACTTCCGGACGCTGTATCCCAACGGCGCGATCGCCGTGCAAGGGCAGTTCCACGTCAATCACGCACCGGGAGAACCCTGTCCGGCGGGATGGGGTGCAAACGGGCCATGACTTCAGGAGACCGAGCATGACAGACAGTTGGAACGGCCATCCGCTCAACGGCTGCCTTTTCGAGGCAACACCGTCGCCTGCGCCGACGCTGGGGCTCGCGACCGGTCAGGGCGCGCTGCCGCGGCGGGTCGACCTGCGCGCTCACTGCACGCCGGTCGAGAATCAGGAAAAAACCAACAGCTGCGTTGCGAACGCTATCGTCGGCGCGCTCGAGCTGCACCAGCGCAAGGCGGGATTGCCGGTTACTGATCTATCGCGGCTGTTCCTATACTACAACGCGCGCAGCCTTTCGAAGACCGAGGGGCGGGATTGCGGCACTCACATCCATCACGGAATGGCCGCCGTGCTCGCCTATGGCGTCTGCGAGGAACGGATGTGGCCGTTTGAAACCGCGATGGTTACGGCCCCGCCGACCGAGGCCTGTTTCAAGAATGCGACCTCCTATGAGGCGGTGCAGTTCGCGCGCACGCCGGCGGGACAGCCGGCGATGGCGGCATTGGCACAGGGGCTTCCCGTCGCGTTCGGCATCGTTTTGCCTGGCGAATGCTATACCGTTGCAGCCAAGACCGGGACGGTTCCCAATCCGGACACCATTCAGGTGCAGAGCGCGCCGAGCGGGCACGCCATGCTGATCGTCGGCTACGACATAGACGAGAAAGTCTATTTCGTCCGCAACAGTTGGGGCGCTGGCTATGGCCAGAACGGTTATATCAACGTGCCCTTCGACGTGATGGAGCGCCACGCGCGTCCCGATCAGTTCTGGACGATCGGGGCGATCGAACAATCACCGGCGCTCAGCATTTTCGGACCGTCGGTGAAAGAGACGGTCGAGAATGCTACCGAAGGCAAACGCCCGCCGACCAAGCTCGACCTGTTGCGCGCCGAGTTGAAATCGAGCCTCGAATCGCGCCTCGGAAGTGCGCGGCAAGGCTTTGCAAGTCGGCTTCGCGGGAATTAGATCGTGAGTTGCCATGCTTATGATTGAGGGTGCCCGAGGCGGGACCGTGATCTACTGGAATGTCCAACGCGCGTCGCGTTCGATGGCTGATCTTCGCTTCGGTGCCCTGCGGCATCCTCTTTTCGTACTTGGCTTTCAACCTGCAGCTGATTTAGGGATTTTCGCCGGCCGACGGCGGGGACTTGCGGCCGTTGAACGAACGATGGGCATGGGCCGCACTGGTCATGACGGTCGCTGTGGCGCCATTGACTGGAATGCGGTTTTTTCGTCGGGATCTGTCTCGTCCGGGTCGAACAATGCGGGTCGTTGCTGATCCTATCGACTGTCCGGGCCTCCGGCGCCGAGGTCGCCGTGTCGAAGGCGAACAGGCAACGCGCTCAAGATGAACTGATGCGACAGGGGCGCGCACCGGAACCAATGCAGCTCGCGCGAAACGCAGCGATGCGGACAGTCGCGAGCAGCTTTGCGACGCCGCTTCGTGCCGCAGGCATTGACGCCAGCGTTGTCGTCCGATTCATCGACCCTTCGGGACGGGAAATCATGTCCTTCCTCGACCGATCGCGCCGCATCGAGGACGTGTTGCGCAGCCGCCGCGCAGGCGCCCAGAAAATTAGGGCGTCGCGCGACGAGCCTACGGCACCCTAGTTCTGCATGATGGCCGCGCGAGCGTGCGGTTGCTTCTCTTCGGTTGTCGCTTTGCGAAGCTGGCCGGCGACCGCGCACTTCTCTCATCGGTTTTGTCGGAGCAAATGCAAAACGCGTTAAGCGGCGGCGCGATCCTCCGCCCGCATGACCGCGATCAGCGTAGATGGCGACCCCGACATGCCCGAAGAGCCGATACACGGTCCCACGACTATGTCGACGCCCCCTGTCGCACTGGGATGACTTCGCGCCCTGTTCGCCTGGCGAGGGTATCACGCCCCGCTCGGGACAACTGGGATCATCCAGCCCTGCGGAAGACGGTCAAGATCGGTGGCGGCGATTACCCGCGATTCCGCGTCGAGGAATACCACCATGTACCGCGGAGGATCGGGAAATCCGAACCACAGCCGCTCGCCCATCAACCAAGTCTCACCCTCCGAAGTCGCGATCGCGTCCAACGCGTCGGCAAACATCTCCACCACCCCTCCGAAGCGAGCCCGCTCCTCTGAGTCGGGATGCCTCCAGCTGACCATCCGGCGCTCACGAGTGGCGATGCGGAGCCGGTCGACGACAGTCTCGGCTAGGTTGCGCGGCAGAGCGAAGCCGAGCGCCGCGCCACGCGAGCGCAGCGCGCGATGCTCCGCCGTCTCGTCCGCACCCCAGAACCAGCGCCACCAGCCCATCAGCTCGGCATATCCCCTCGCACCGCCCGCCGCGAGCGAGAGTTACTCATCTGGCAACCGCGTCGATCGCAATCCACAGCGCCGTGCCGGTTGGGCTGCCGATCAATGCGCTGAATGCGATATTACTATCAGAATGAATGAACGACTGCTTTGGAACAGCGGAAGCATTCAAAGAGACGGCCGACTTTGGGTCACCGTATATTTCGCGCCGATGGCGCGAGAGCTACCCGTGCGACGGGCTGGGATGCGGACCGTGACCTCCCGTCTTCATCCAAACTCGCGCGCCTTGTCGACCAGCCACGGCGCTTAAGTGACCGTCGTTAGGCAAGCGCAGCCAGCTCTGGACCCGCATGATTTCGCCAAAGGCGGCGCAGGTGCCTTCAAGCACCAACAGTTCGGCACCATCCGGCGTACTCAGCTCAATTGTCGTATCTGGCGCCCATACCTCGATCCGCACGCTTTCGCACCCATCCTCGAACAGCGGCACGACCGCGACTCCTGGTCGATCGAGTGCATCGCGCAGCCTGAGGGCGTGCGTGTTGATCGTCAGCGCAGCCCTGTCGCACGGATCGAACTGCCACAGCTTGACGAAAATCACACAACCGGAAGCAGAGCCAGGTCGGTGCCGCGACGTCGGCGGATTACGAACGTAGGTACCGGCTGGATAGTCGCCGTGTTCGTCCTGGAACACACCGTCGAGAACGAAGAACTCTTCGCCGCCGCCGTGAACGTGCTCCTCGAATAGGCTGCCGGGCGCGTAGCGGACGATGGAGGTGGCGCGTGCCACCTCCCCGCCTATCCGATCGAGCATGCGCCGGTCGACACCGGGCATGGGCGATGGTGTCCAGGCGATCCTGTCGCCATGGAGCAGAACTCGTCGCGAAAAGTCGCTGTTCAATTCCATCGTCATCGCTTCTCGCCGCGAGATGTCGTGCCGCTCACGTGAACGCGACGACAGCGACCTTATTGCCGGTCGGGTCACGCAGATAAGCCATAACCGTGTTTGGCAGACCACCGGCACCTGGCGCGCCGTTCACATCGCTGCCGCCGGCAGCGAGACCGGCTCGATACCAGGCTTCGGCGGTCGCCGTTGAGTTTGCTTTGAACATGATCGTGCCGCCATTGGCATGACATGCAGCCCCCTTATCCTGCGGCTTCGTTACGAGAAACAGTCCGTCCTTAGGGTCGCCGTACATTAAGGCTGCAGGGTCATCGCGGAACTGACCCTTGCTTTCGATCCCAAGCGTTCCGAACGTTGCGTCGTAGAAAGTCTTAGAGGCTTCGAGATCGTTCGAACCTACCATCACGTGAAAATACATTTGCTGCCTTCCTGTCGATCGGTCTGAATCTTTTAACCGCTCGGCTACCTACTAGTAGGGCGTTTGAGTGGCAAGTGCTATGTTGACGCTTACTCGCCACCTACTACATGGTAGGGATGGACACGAAGACCGCATTGCTTATTGCCGCGGAGGACGCGGTCCGCGCGCGTGGCTACAACGGTTTCAGCTATGCCGATCTCGCCGCAGCCGTCGGCATCCGGAAGGCGAGTATTCACCATCACTATCCGACAAAGGCGGATCTCGCACTGGCGCTAATCGAGCGATACGCGGCACGCTTCTTCGCGACACTCGACCAGATCTCCGGGTCACATTCGACAGGTGGAGCACGCTTACGTGCCTGTATCGGCGCGTATCGCGGAGTGCTCGAAGGGGGTGATAAGACCTGCTTATGCGTAGCGCTGTGCATCGGTCGCGACGGATTGAGCAAGGCGGTGCTGGCCGAGTTGGACACTTTTCACGCGACAATCACGGCCTGGCTTGCGGACTGCTTTTCAATCGCGAAGAAGGACGGGACCATCGCGGACGTCGGCGACCGTGAGGCTGAAGCGCACGCCTGCCTCGCGCAGATGGAAGGCGCTCAGTTGATCGCGCGGGCAGCCAAGGACGCGCGGCGCTTCGACATGGCGACGGCACAAGTGCTCGGGCGGATACGAGGCTAACGACCGCCTAAGTCGAATGGCCATTCGTTGCTGCCCCGCAAAGCAGGGGGGTAGACAACGACCACAACGCCACACGATTTTGTCCTCGTAGGTGGAGCTGACGTTAAATCGAAGAACTACGGGTCCGCGGTCAATGTCGGCAGATTGCCTTGTCCACCCTGGAGTGAGAGACTCTAACCCGACAGCCCGAATGAGCGCGGTGAGGATCAGAACGCCCACTGACGTGACCCCCGTTTTTTCCTCCGGATGGAACTAGAGTCTGGCCCGAAGAAGGGACGGACAGATGAAGCGGAAGCAGTTTTGCCGAAGAGCATATCATCGGCATCCTGAAGGAAGCCGAAGCAGGCGCGGTGGTGACGGAGCTGTGCCGGCGGCACGGCATGTCGAGCGCGACCTATTACGCATGGAAGGCCAAGTTCGGCGGCCTGGAGGTGTCTGATGCGAAGCGGCTGCGAGCGCTCGAGGAGGAGAACGCTCGGCTCAAGCGGCTGCTGGCGGATACGATGCTCGACAACGCAGGCCTGAAGGACCTGCTATCAAAAAAATGGTAGCGCCCGCTGCAAAGCGCGAAGCGGTCGCGCATCTCCAGACGACGCTGGGGATGAGCGAGCGGCGGGCGTGCATGGTCGTCGGGGCGGATCGCAAGAGTATGCGGTATCGGTCGTGCCGGGCCGATGATGGCGACCTGCGGTCGCGGCTGTGCGAGCTGGCGCAAGCGCGCCGGCGGTTCGGCTATCGGCGGCTGCACATCCTGCTGCGGCGCGACGGCATCACGATCAACCGCAAGAAGACGCAGCGGCTTTACCGCGAAGAGGGGCTGACGGTGCGTCGCAGGAAGGGCCGGAAGCGCGCTGTCGGCGCACGGGCACCCGCACCTGTGCTGGCGCTTCCCAACCAGCGCTGGAGCCTGGACTTCGTCCACGACCAGCTGGCGACGGGTCGGCGGTTCCGCGTCCTCAACATCGTCGACGACGTGACGCGCGAGTGCCTGGCGGCGGTGGTCGATACGTCGATCTCGGGCAGACGGGTGGTGCGCGAGTTGAGCGATCTGATCGACAGGCGCGGTGCGCCGAGGACGATCGTCAGCGACAACGGGACTGAGCTGACGTCCAACGCCGTGCTGGCATGGTCGGGCGATATGGGCATCGACTGGCATTACATCGCGCCCGGCAAGCCGACCCAGAACGGGTTCGTCGAGAGCTTCAATGGTCGCATGCGCGACGAGCTCCTCAACGAGACGCTGTTCTTCACGATCGGTCAGGCCCGCGCGATCCTCGCCCGCTGGGCCCACGATTACAACACCGAGCGGCCACACTCGTCGCTCGGCTATGCCACCCCGGCGGCCTTCGCCGCCGAACTCGAAAAGCAACGGGCGGGGTTAACCCCGCCCGTTGCTTCACCTGCGCTCATGCGCGACAACACCGGTCGGTCTCTGGTGGCGGCTGGATGAAAGACGGGGGTCACGTCACCACCGCCAAGGCACTCGCAAGTGCGACGCGCAGATGATTGAACGACTGAATCCAGGGCAATTCTTGACCGTGTTGAGCGTATGGTTGTGGGTCCAGTTGCACATAGCATTTAATCGCCTGCCCCAATCTGTAACACGCCACTCGCATGGCTCGATCTGCCTTCACTGCTAATTAATGGGCAAGCCCTCTGAGTTCTTGTTTAGGGAACCGAATAGAGGCGAACATAGTCATCGCTAACGGAAGCGTTGAGTTTTTGGCGATATGCATCGTAGGAGCCCGATGAAATGCCAATGAGTCCGAACTCATAGACCTCGAACTGTTCTACTTTCGACATGGCCACCGGTGCAGCTATCGGCACCAGTTGCGATCCCTGGCCCGCCTGCAACGTGGCGAGCAGGCCGTATAGCGTGCCGTCGCTGGTCGGTCGTGAAAGCGTCTGCAGGCGATGTTGGCCCTGCTCGTTGGTCACGAGGTAAATATGCCCGGAGAGGTTGGGCAGCGAGACATAACCTGCCTGTTGAAACCGCGCATCGACCCGCTCGGATTCGACGAAGCCCAGATGGCCATTCTCGTCGCTCCATTGTATCGTCGTCAGGTAAGCATAAATCCCGCCCGGCGTGCCGAAGCTCGGCCGTAACGTCAGGTACCGCCCCTCCAGCCAGCCGACCGCCGCGCGGGAATAGGCTCCCATGTGCTCGGGCGCCGTCTGTCGCGCCGGGGCGGCAGCCGCGACCGAACGCACCGCTATGCCGAGCGCCTCCTCGATCCGGATCGTCGTCGTCAGCGTGAAAGGCCGCGTTCCCGCGAGCGCTTTTTCCAACGTTGAGATGCTGACCCTTGCCATGTCGGCGAGCGCCTGGCGCGACATGCGACGGCGGGCAAGTTCCTCGCGCACGCGACGGCCCACTGCCTCTGCCTCCGCCCCGATCAACTCCTGGTCCCGCATGCCGCCTCCCGCCGCACATATCCGCACATATCCGCACAACCCGTCAAGGACATTGCACCGGCCCGCCGGCGGCGGCGGTTGCGGGTGGAAAGAGGATAAGACTGCTCGTGGCTGTGCGGCTCCGGGTAGGCATAGAGGGAACGCTCCACGCTATCGAGGAGCCTTGTAATGTACCGCATTCACTACTTCCGTCGCGCCCTGATCCCGGCCATTGCACTTCTGGTTTCGCTGCCCGTGATGGGAGCGCTGGGTGCCAGCGCCGCGCCAGCTGCCGCTGCCGACGCCTCGGAGGGTCAGGAGGATGGCCCGCGAGCGGGCACGCTGATGTTGCGCGGTTTGAAGGCGACCGACGCTGTGCCGGCCATGCGGCTCGGTACCGACATGGATGTCACCGTATCCGGCAGCGTTGCGCGGGTGCGAGTGACGCAAGCGTTCCGCAACACGTCGGACAAGTGGATGGAGGCGGTTTATCTCTACCCGTTGCCCGACAATGGTGCGGTCGACAGCCTAAAGATGGTGGTCGGCAACCGCGTAATCGTCGGGCAGATCGAAAAGCGTGAAGCGGCGCGCGCCATCTATGAGCGAGCCAAGGCGAACGGGCAGAAGGCCGGACTGGTCGAGCAGCAGCGCCCCAACATGTTCACCAACAGCGTCGCCAATGTCGGCCCGGGCGAGACGGTGCTGATCTCGATCGAATATCAGGCGCCCGTCGCGCAAGCGAGCGGCACCTATTCGCTGCTCCTGCCGCTGGTGGTAGGTCCGCGCTATGCACCGCCGCACACGCTGCGCTCGGGCGCTGCAATGGCGGACGCAAACGCGGTCACCTCGGCGCCGGTGATGAACCCGAAGACGGGAGTCACGCTCAATCCGACCTCGGTCACCGTGCATCTCCAGCCCGGCTTCGACACGGCGAATGTGATCAGCCGTTATCACCGCATCGTGGTCGGCGGTCGCGGGGATAGTCGCACGATCAAGCTCGCGGCCGCCAGCGTGCCGGCCGATCGCGATTTCGAGTTAAACTGGCGTTCCGCCTCGGCCGATCCGACGTTGGCGTTGTTCCGCCAGCATACGGATGACGGCGACTATGTGATGGCGACGGTCACGCCGCCTGCGGATCTCTCAAGCCTCCCTACGCCGCCGCGCGAGATGGTGTTCGTGATCGACAATAGCGGGTCGATGGGGGGCGCGTCGATGAACGAGGCGAAGGCGAGCCTGCTGCACGCGCTGACGACGCTGCGGCCGCAGGATCACTTCAACATCATTCGGTTTGACGACACGCTCACTCAACTGTTCGACCACAGCGTCGCGGCCACGCCCGACCAGGTCGCGCTTGCAACGCGGTTCACGCAAGGGCTGGAGGCGAGCGGCGGCACCGAGATGTTGCCGGCGCTGCGCGCTGCGCTGAAGGACGCGGCGGCGAGCGGCGGGCCCGAGACGCTGCGCCAAGTGATTTTCCTCACCGACGGCGCGGTTTCGGACGAACAGGAGATGATGGCGGCGATCGGGCAGGACGGCGCGCGCAGCCATGTCTTCTTCGTCGGGATCGGCTCGGCACCGAACGACTTTCTGATGAGCCGCATGGCGACGCTGGGGCGCGGTGCCTACACCCATGTCGGCACGCCCGAAGAGGTCGCGGCGCGGATGCTGCCGTTGCTCGATATGCTTGGCCACCCTGCGATGCAGGATCTGGCCGTGAAGATCGAAGGCGCCTCGCTCGACATGACGCCGCGGACGCTGCCCGACCTTTATGCCGGTCAGCCGCTGGTGCTGGTCGGCAAAACCAAGCATCTGTCGGGCAGAATTACGATCAGCGGCATGATCGGGGGAAAAAGCTGGGTTCGTACGATCGACCTCGCCAAGGCAGCGGAAAGCCCGGCCGTTGCGAAGCTCTGGGCGCGGCGCCGGATCGACGACATCGAGGCGGATCGTACCCTCGGGAAGATGGACGAAGCGGCCGCCGATGCCGCGATCACCGAGATCGGGCTGACGAGCGGACTGGTCACCAGCCAGACGAGCCTGATCGCGGTCGACCGGACGCCGACGCGCCCGGCCGGCGAAGGGCTGGTGAAGGAGGATTTGCCGCTCAACCTGCCCGCCGGCTGGGACTTCGACACCTTGTTCGGCGGCGAGAGTGGTCAGGCCGCGCTGCGCAATACCGACACGATGGCGGCGCGCGCTGCCGAGCAGGCGAGGCAGCTCGACCTTCCGCAGACCGCGACCGGGTTCATGGGTGCGATCGCTCAAGGCGCGGCCTTGCTACTGGTCGGGTTGTGCGGCCTGCTGCTGCTCCGCCGTCGGGGAGCGCGGGCATGATGCGCGCTCCCGCCAACGTTGGCCGCGTCTCCGGACGCGGCCTCGCCATGATCGCGTCGGCGGTGTTGTGCGCGTTTGGCGTCCTGCAGATCGCGGCCGGGGCGCTGATCCCCGCCAAGGCGTTCGCCGCCCAGCTCCTGCTTCAGCGTGCGTTCGATCGGAGCGTTGCGCAGCACCGGCCGATAAAACCTTGGTATTGGGCGGATATGGCGCCGGTCGCCCGGATCAGCGTGCCGCGACTCGGCATCGACCGGATCGTACTGGATACGGGCTCGGGACAGGCGATGGCGTTCGGCCCGACGCTGCTCCCCGGCAGCGCGCCGCTGGGCAAGCCGGGTGTCTCAGTGATCAGCGCCCACCGTGACACCCACTTCCGGTTCCTGAAAGACGTCCGCGTTGGGGACCGGATCGACCTCGAGAGCATCGATGGGGTCCGCTGGCACTATCAGGTAATTGGAAATGACGTCGTTGCATGGGACGAGTTCGCGGTGCCGCTGCAAGGGGCGGGCAGCGCGCTGGCGTTGTCGACCTGCTATCCGTTTGACCAGATCCAACACGGACCTTTGCGCTACGTCGTGCGGGCCGCGGCAATGAATTATCGCCACCCTTAACTCCGACATAAAAGAAACCTAAAGCAGAAAGTCGAGCCGGGTCAGCACTCGGACAACCATATTGTTGGCCGACCGAACGAGGAACGACTCAGCTACCAGTTGGCCCGAATTGACGCCCCGCGCCGGACCGTCTGTTTTGGCCGATCAGGCTGACGACGAGCAGACACAACGAACATCGCGCAGGACCACTGGAAGGTTATTGGCGGGCATGTCGGCGTGCACTTGGCACAGTATATCGCTGATAAAGCCGCAGTGGTAGGTACGGTGATTAACGACGGTGAAGAGTGACCGGTTTCAAAGAGGCGACGTTCGACAAAGGTGTTTAGCACTGGCGATTCTGCCGAAATGCGAAGGAGATTCGGTCGTGTCGAAACGATAGGTTATAAAGCGAGTTGCTTGGCCGGTGATGGGTCCCAAGGGCTGTTCGCGGCATTGTTGCTTAGCCCCGCCGACCAGAGAACACGGTCATTTCGAACCTCCTCGAAAAACCGATCGAGGAACCCCGCCGCTAAGAACCATTCCAGCCTGAGCGCTCCAGTTCATCGTAGATCGGCGTGAGGTCACGGCGCGCGGCCTCAAGCAACCCTTCCGGTGCGGGCGGAATGTCCGCCCATTTGAAGATCGCGACGTCGGTCACAATCGCGTCGATCACCGTATCGGCCTCGCGCTCCCAACGGCGCACCTGCGCGTAGCTCACAGCGTCGCGCGGGTAGAGCGCGAGATCATCATGCTTGCGATCCAGATACCCGAGAATATCGGAAGAGTTGACCACCGTCAGGTCGCCATCGATCAAAATCGGTATTTCAGCGCGCGGATTGTAGCCGGGAGGGGCGAGCGCGCACCCGCGATGCGCCTCGTGTTCGACCAGGAGCGACTGCGGCTGATGGGCCTCGATCCGGCGAGCGTGGCGCGCCAGGTCACTGCGCTCGTCTCGGGCGTGACGGTGAGCCAGGCAAGGACCGGTGACCGCGTCGTCGACGTCGTCGTGCGCGCACCTGAAGTCGAGCGGCGAGGGCTCGGCCAACTCGGCGATCTGACCATCGCCAACGCGACTGGGCAGGCAATCCCGCTCAGCGCCGTCGCCCGGCTCCAGCCCGAGTTCGAGGATCCCGTGCTCATCCGTCGTAACCGCGCGCCGACGATCAGCGTGCGGGCTGATGTGCGTCAAGGCGTGCAACCACCCGACGTGACCGCGTCGATCATGCCGAACCTCAAGGCGCTGATCGTCGGCCTGCCGGAGGGCTACGCGCTCACACCTGCGGGCGCGGTCGAGGAAGCGGGCAAGGCCAATGCTGCGCTCGCGCCCATCTTTCCGATCATGGTGCTGCTGATGCTCGCTGTGATCATGTTCCAGACGCGCAGCTTCCGCATGACCGGGCTGGTGTTCGCGACCGCACCCCTCGGGCTGGTCGGCGCGGCGCCGTCGCTCGTGCTGACCGGCGCGCCGTTCGGGTTCAATGCGATCCTCGGGTTGATCGGCCTCGCCGGGATTCTGATGGGCAACACACTGATTCTGGTCGATCAGATCGACCTGGAGAAAGCGCGCGGGCTCGATGATCGCGACGCGGTGATCGAGGCAACAGTGCGGCGCGCCCGTCCCGTCCTGCTGACCGCGCTCGCTGCGGTTTTCGCGTTCCTGCCGCTGACGCTGTCGAGCTTCTGGGGACCGCTCGCGATCGTTCTGATCGGGGGTACTCTATTCGGCACGGCAATTACGCTGTTCTTCCTGCCCGCGCTGTATGCGTTGTGGTTTCGGGTGCGAAGGGTACGCGGCACCGATGATCAGCCGCTCACTGCTGGTCGCAAGATTGCCAGTGCAATCGGGTAGGCCGGTTCGGCCGGCGTACCTTCAGGCAGCTCACCGATCTCGCAACGGCCAGCGTCTCGCCCGGTCATGCCCTGCCGGAACTATCACGCGCAGTTAATCGCGTTATTGTTCTGGAGCCACCTCATCGGGAAGGTCTCGACGCGCTCGGACGTGTCGACGATCGCGTTCCAGTATAGGAAGACCCTTGCCATGATCAGTGAAGCGACCTTCGATCTTCTCACTGGGCTCGCCGCCGACAATTCGAAGGCTTGGTTCGACGCGCACCGGGACGCCATGCGGGAGCACGTCCAAGCGCCGTTTGCCGAGGTGCTGGCGGCGGTCAGCGAGCGCCTGGCCGATGGCCCGCTTCCGCTCAAGGGTGGCGAGGACACGATGTTCCGGATGAATCGCGACGTCCGGTTCGCCAAGGACAAGTCGCCCTACAATACTCACGTTAGCGGGGTCCTGACGCGCGGTGGGACCAAGAAGGAAGACGACGGCCTGACGTATCTGCAGATGGATGCGCATGGCGGCCTCGTCGCCTGCGGCTTCTATAATTTGCCGCCCAAGGCCCTTGCGCCGATCCGCGATCGCATCGTCGAGCGGGCGGCGGAGTTCGATAAGGCGGTCCGGATGATTGTCGATGAAGGGTTCACGCTCGCTGACGATGACGTGCTCACCGGAATGCCCAACGGCTACGCTCAATACGCCGATGCTCCCTTCGCCGATCACCTCAAGCTGAAGTCGCTGGTGGTGACGTCCAGACTGCCGAAGGTTGCCTGGACGTCGGGCCGGGTCGTCGACGAAGCCGTCCGGATGACAACAGCCTGCGCAGGGCTTGTCGCGTTCGGGAGAGCGGCGCGCCGATGAACAAAGCGGGCGGATCGAGCACGACCTCAAAGTCTCGGCTGGCTATCCGGTCGTGGTGAAGGCATGATTCCAACCGAGCGGTTCGAGCAAGTTGAGGTGTCAAGCATCGCTTCGCTGCGCGCGTGGCTCGCCGCGAACTACACCCGTCCCGAAGGCGTCTGGCTCGTCCGCTACCGCAAGTCGGTACCGGACAAGTTCGTCGACCGCCTCGATGTGCTCGACGAATTACTCTGCTTCGGATGGGTCGACGGGATTGCCCGCAAGCTCGATGCGGATAGGACGATGCAGCTCGTCTTTCCGCGAAAGCAACAGGCTTGGGCGCAAAGCTACAAGGATCGTGCCGCGCGCCTCGAACGTAACGGGCGCATGGCAGCGCCAGGCCGTAACGCGATCGAGGAGTCGAAGCGTCTCGGACTCTGGGATGCCTATGCCGCGATCGACGCCTTGCTGGTTCCAGACGATTTGCGGAGGGCCCTGAGGTGCGCGCCTGCCGCCGAACTGCGGTTCGATAACGCGCCGCCTTCCTATCGTCGCAACGTTCTACGCTGGCTTGGCCAGGCGAAGCGGGCGGACACCCGGAACCGGCGTATCGAGGTGATCGTCAGCGCAGCGGCGCAGGGCATCCGCGTTCCTCAAATGTAAAGCGCTGCTGTCGGTGGAACCGCGTTCAATTCGCCCAGACCACGAACACATCGGCGATGGGGCTGTTGGTGATCCACATTTTCGAGCCCGACAGGATATAGCCATCGGCGACAGCGCGCGCGCGTCCGCATCGCGCCCGGATTGCTGCCTGCGTCCGGTTCGGTGAGGCCGAATGCACCGATCCATTCGCCGGTCGCGAGCCTGGGCAGATAGGTTTGGCGCTGCTCTTCGGAGCCGTAAGCCCAGATGGGGTACATCACGAGGCTGGACTGCACCGACATTGCGCTGCGATAGGCCGAGTCGACCCGCTCCACTTCACGGGCGATCAGGCCATATGTGACATAGCTGACGCCGGGACACCCATAGCCCTCTATCGTTGGGCCCAATAACCCCGCTGCGCCGAATTTGCGCATCAGCCCCTTGTCGAACGTTTCTTCGCGGTTCGACATTTTGACGATTGGCGCAAGCTCGGCGTCGCAAAAGGCGCGCCGTGTCGCGAACCATGCGCTCCTCGTCGGTTAGCTGCGCCTCGAGCAAAAACGGGTCGGTCCAGTCGAACGACGGCCACTTCGGTGCGCTGGGGTGAGCGGTGGAGGCGGCGAATGCGGTAGCCATTAGATAATCCTTCAATCGGGAATGACAGCGGTCGTTTCGATCTCGACCAGTGCTGGCGGTTCGACGAGCCGCCACACCTCGACAACTGCCTTCGCGGGATAGTCTTTGCCGTAACATCCCTTCAGGCAGCGCCGATTATCGGCAATTGCTCATGCGCAGTGCGGCGACCTGCACGCCTGATCACCGCCAGCGCCCGGTTTCCATCCACTTGAGCACCGGCCCGAGCGGCACGATCCATACGATCCCCGCAACGAGGTAGACAATCGCCTCCGCCCAGCCGGGAAGGCGGCCGATGTACGGCGACAGGCCCGCGACGATCAGCGACCAGACGAGCACGATGGCGAGGATCAGACCGACGCCGAGCGGCTTGCGGATCGAGGGCTCGGTCAAGCGGCGTGCCACGCTGCTTCGGTGGCCACTGCGTGGAGCGGGACGTCCCAATCGTCGCGCGGCAGCGTGTCGATCCGCTGCGCTTCCCACGCAAGGCCGATGCGGCGCGCGTCGGGCAGGCGCGCAAACGCCGTATCATAATGCCCCGCACCATAGCCGAGCCGGTCGAGCGCATCGTCGAACGCGAGCAGCGGCGTCAGGATGACGTCGGGTACGACCTCGGGCGCGTCCCCATGCGGCTGGCGCAGCCCCATCGGCCCGGCCGGTAGCGGATCGCCGGGCGACCAGCGCAGAAAGCGCAGACTCCCGCGCCGCGCAGTGACGTGCGGCAGCGCGATCGTCTTTCCGGCGCGCACCAGATGGTCGATCAGCGGCAGTGGGTCGATCTCGCTGCCGATCGCGAGATAAGCGGCAACAACACGCGCGTCGCCGATGTGCGGTTCGACATTCCCTGCCAGCATGACGAATGCCGCGCATTGTTGTGCGGGCGACAGGCTCGCGACATGCGCCGCGCGCGCGGCCTTGGCGGCCTTGCGCAGATCAGGTTTGGCGAGTGGCGGGACCGCCATGGCCGTGTGCTCCGTATATCCTCTGACGCACGGTACGTCAGGTGGGGACCATGTGCTTCGGGCCAGGACCCGGGCAGGGACAGCCCCCTAGGATTGATGAATAGCCTCAGGGATATGATCGAGCTCGTACCGGGCAGACCCGCCACCGGACTATCTAGGGTGTCGCGGCCTGCGCCTCAAGGGCATCGGCGATCCGCTCGATCCGCTCGGCGATCGCGGCGAGCAAGTCGGAGGCAGGCGGAGGATCCGTTTCGTCGGTATCGGCGAGCAAAAGCGCCGCGAACAGCAGCTGGCGGACTTCGCTGGCGTTGCCCACCGCCGCGCGCGCCTCGGCCACCTTGGCGTCGACCTTGGCGGCAATGGCGTGCAGGTGCGCCTCGCCCCCATCGCGACACGCCACGCCGTAGCGATGTCCCCCGATCTCGAGTTCGACACTCGCCATCAGCGCGCCTCGCTCGATTCGAGCCGCGCGATAATCGCGTCGAGATCGGCGAGCGCCGCGCGCACTTTGTCGGCGGCAACGCTTTGCGCCGGGGTCGCCGGACGACGCGCGAGCGCCGCCTCGGCGCGGGTCAACGCGGCTTCGATACGGGAAAAGGCAGGATCTTCTGTCATCGGAGTGCAACGAGATAGCGAAGTCGCCGCGCGCGGCAAGCGTTGCAGCGTTGACGCGTGCGCCAGCCCGTTACAAAGGGGCCACGACGGCCGCCAGTCCCGTGCGGCAACGGGAACTGGGGATTCGCGTGACGGTTTCGAACGAACAGATGGCGAATGCGATTCGCGCGCTGGCGATGGACGCGGTCGAGGCGGCGAATTCGGGGCATCCCGGCATGCCGATGGGCATGGCCGATGTCGCGACGGTGCTGTATTCTAAATATCTGAAGTTCGATCCTGCGCAGCCCCGCTGGCACGACCGCGACCGCTTCGTGCTGTCGGCGGGTCACGGGTCGATGCTGATCTACGCATTGCTCTACCTGACGGGTTATGCGCACCCGACGATCGACGACATCGCCAATTTCCGGAAGCTCGGCAGCCCGTGCGCGGGCCACCCGGAAAATTTCGAGCTCGAAGCGATCGAGTGCACCACCGGGCCGCTGGGTCAAGGGCTGGCGATGGCCGTCGGCATGGCGCTTGCCGAGCGACACCTGAACGCCGAATTCGGCGACGACCTCGTCGATCACCGTACCTGGGTGGTCGCGGGCGACGGATGCCTGATGGAGGGCATCAACCACGAGGCGGTGGGGCTCGCCGGGCATCTGGGTCTCGGGCGGATGATCGTGTTGTGGGACGACAACCGCATCACCATCGATGGCGCGGTATCGCTGTCGTCGAGCGAGGATATACCGGCCCGCTACCGCGCGAGCGGCTGGCACGTCGAGGCGTGCGACGGGCATGATCCCGCCGACATATCGCGTGCCATCGAGGCGGCGATGGCCGATCCGCGCCCTTCGCTGGTCGCGTGCCGCACGATCATCGGCAAAGGCGCGCCGAACAAGCAGGGCACGTCGGCAACGCACGGTGCGGCGCTCGGCAAGGACGAGGTCGCCGCCGCGCGCGCGCATCTCGTCTGGACCGACGAGCCGTTCGTCATTCCGCAGCCGATCCTCGACGCATGGCGCGCGACCGGCGCGCGTGGGGCAAGGCTAAGCGGCGAATGGGGCGCGCGCGCGAAGAACGCCGAGTTCGAGCGGCGCATGGCGGGTGGATTGCCCGCGACCGACTGGCTGACGCCGTATCTGGCCGGGCTGATCGCCGCGCCGCAAAAGGTCGCGACGCGGAAGGCGTCGGAGGCCGTGCTCGGCGCGATCAACGATGCGCTTCCCGAAACGATCGGCGGGTCGGCCGACCTGACGGGGTCGAACAACACCCGGACCAAAGCCACGACGCCGCTGACGCGCGACGATTACAGCGGGCGCTATCTCTACTACGGCATCCGCGAATTCGGGATGGCGGCGGCGATGAACGGCATGGCGCTGCACGGCGGCGTCATTCCCTATGGCGGGACCTTCCTCGTCTTCGCCGATTATTGCCGTGCCGCGATCCGCCTTTCGGCGCTGCAGCGGGCGCGTGTCGTCTATGTGATGACGCACGACAGCATCGGGCTTGGCGAGGACGGGCCGACGCATCAGCCGGTCGAACACATCATGTCCCTGCGCGTTATGCCGGGGCTCGACGTCTATCGCCCATGCGACACGGTTGAGACCGCCGAATGCTGGGCACTCGCGCTGGAAAAAGCCGATGGCCCCTCGCTGCTCGCGCTGACCCGCCAGAATCTGCCGCAGCTGCGCACCGACGTGTCGCAGAACTGGTCGGCGCGCGGCGCGTATCGCCTGCGTGCCGCCAAGGCCGTCCGCCGCGTCATCCTGATCGCGACGGGTTCCGAAGTTGAAATCGCCTGCGCGGTCGCCGACGCGCTCGAAGCCGAAAGGGTGGGGGCCGATGTCGTTTCGATGCCGAGCTGGGAGCGCTTCGACGCGCAGCCCGAGGCATATCGTGACGACGTGCTGCCCTCCGACACGAACATTGTGCGCGTGTCGATCGAGGCGGGCGTCACGATGGGTTGGGAACGCTATACGATGGTCAGGGGATTGCGCTTCGGCGTCGACAGCTTCGGTGCCTCGGCCCCCATCGACGACCTCTACCGCCATTTCGGGCTGACCGCCGAGGCTATCGCGCCGCAGGTGATCGCCGCATGCCAAGGGAAGTAAGATGACCAGAGTTGCCATCAACGGGTTCGGACGCATCGGGCGGCTGGTCGCGCGTGCGATCCTCGAGCGCCCCGAATCGGGGCTCGAGCTCGTCGCGATCAACGACCTCGCCGATGCCAAGTCGAACGCGATGCTGTTCAAGCGCGACAGCTGTCATGGGCCGTTCGCGGGCGACGTTGCGGTCGATGGTGACGCGCTGGTGATTGACGGCAAGCGCATCGTCGTGACCAAGGAACGCGACCCGGCCAACCTGCCGCACGCCGCCAACCAGGTCGACATCGCGCTCGAATGCACCGGCTTCTTCACCGATCGCGCGTCGGCGCAGAAGCATCTCGACGCCGGAGCCCGGCGTGTGCTGATCTCGGCACCCGGCAAGGACGTCGACCTGACCATCGTGTTCGGCGTCAACGACGCGCTGCTGAAGGCCGAGCACACGATCGTTTCGAACGCGAGTTGCACGACCAACTGCCTCGCGCCGCTCGTCCGCGTGCTGCACGACGCCGTCGGGATCGAACGCGGGCTGATGATGACGATCCACAGCTATACCAACGACCAGTCGCTGCTCGACGTCTATCACAAGGATCCGCGGCGTGCGCGCGCGGCCGCCGTGTCGATGATCCCGACCTCGACCGGTGCGGCCAAGACCGTCGGTGAGGTCGTCCCCGAACTGAAGGGCAAGCTCGATGGCATTTCGGTGCGCGTGCCGACGCCCAACGTCAGCCTCGTCGATTTCACCTTCACCCCCAGCCGCGCGACGACGATCGACGAGATCAACGGCGCGCTGAAGGCGGCCTCTGAAACCGGGCCCATGGCGGCGGTGCTCGACTATTCGGACGAACCGCTCGTTAGCCATGATTATAACCACAACCCCGCCTCTTCGACGGTCGACAGTCTCGAAACGACTGTGCTCGACGGGCTGCTCGTGCGCGTCGTCAGCTGGTACGACAATGAATGGGGCTTTTCGAACCGCATGGTCGACACCGCAGGCGCGATCGCCAAGCTCATCTGATGGCAGGCGTGCTTGCCGGGATCGCGCGCCATGCACGCCCGCGCGGGCGCATGGAAGTGGTCGAGCGCGCCGCCGTCACGCTCGAGGGCGGCATTGCGGGCGACTTTCGCGGCAGCATGAAGGGCAAGCCTTATAAGCGTCAGGTGACGCTGATGGAGGCGGGCGACTGGGATGCGGCGATGGCCGAGGTAGGGCATAATATCGCCTGGCACGAGCGCCGGTCGAACTTGCTCGTCGTCGGGCTCGACCTGCCGCAGCGGCCCGGCGCGCGGCTGCGGATCGGCAGCGAGGTCGTCCTCGAAATGATGTGCGAGACCAATCCGTGCGAGCGGATGGAGCTGCTTGCAGAGGGACTGCGCGCCGCGCTGACGCCCGACTGGCGCGGCGGCGTGTGCACCATGGTTGTGACGGGCGGCGACATCGCCGTCGGCGACCCGATCGGGATCGAAGAATGACAGCTGGCTTCAGGACGCTCGACGATATCGGCGACGTGCACGGCAAACGCGTGATCGTGCGCGAGGATCTGAACGCGCCGCTCGACCAGGGCAAGGTCACCGACGACAGCCGCCTGCGCGCGGCGGTCCCGACGCTAGCCGAACTGTCCGACGCGGGCGCGCTCGTGCTCGTCCTCGCGCATGTCGGGCGACCTGAGGGACGCATGAATCCCAATGACTCGACGGCGTTGCTTACCGGGCCCCTGTCGGCGCTGCTCGGGCGCGAAGTGATGTTCGTCGCAGATTGTGTGGGGGAGGGGGCACAGGCGGCGATCGACCTGATGCAGCCCGGCAGCATCGCGCTGCTCGAAAACACACGTTTTCACCTCGGCGAGGAGGCGAACGATCCGGCGTTCGTGCGCGCGCTCGCCGATCTCGGCGACCTCTACGTCAACGACGCGTTTTCCGCCTCGCACCGCGCGCATGCGTCGACCGAGGGGCTGGCGCACGTACTTCCCGCTTTTGCCGGACGCCAGATGCAGGCTGAACTGAGCGCGCTCGACCGCGCGCTGGGCTCGCCCGAACATCCCGTCGCCGCCGTCGTGGGGGGCGCAAAGGTTTCGACCAAGCTCGACGTGCTCACGCATCTCGTCGCGCGCGTCGACCATCTGATCATCGGCGGCGCGATGGCGAACACCTTTCTCGTCGCGCGCGGCGTTGCCGTCGGCAAGTCGCTTTGCGAGCACGACCTCGTCGCGACCGTCAACGGCATCTTCGACGCGGCGGAGCGTGCGGGCTGCACGATCCACCTCCCGTACGACGTCGTCGTCGCGACCGAATTCCGCGCCAACCCGCCGACGCGCACCATTAACGTCCACGAAGTCGCCCACGACGAGATGATCCTCGATATCGGTCCGGCCGCCGTCGAGGCACTGGGCGACGTCCTGAAAACCTGCCGCACGCTCGTTTGGAATGGCCCGCTGGGCGCGTTCGAAACCCCTCCGTTCGACGCGGCGACCATCGCGCTCGCACGGCTCGCGGCGGCGCTGACCAAGGACGGCGCGCTTGTGTCGGTTGCGGGCGGTGGCGATACGGTCGCCGCGCTCAACCAGGCCGGCGTCGCCGCCGACTTCACCTTCGTCTCGACGGCAGGCGGCGCGTTCCTCGAATGGATGGAAGGGCGCGAATTGCCGGGGGTGGCCGCGTTGACGCATCGCTGACCGACAGCTAGTCGCGGACTCGGATCAGCCATTTCGTTCGGGCTCTTGAGACCCGGCGGGCGCGGTCGGCTTTGCCGGTGCCGTGTTCCATGGCGACGTCCACGCTGGTGGCAACAGACTAATAATCTGTGTGTAGCAGGTTCGAATCCCGCACCAGAACATGCCCTTGTAAGGCATTCCTCATGGGAAGGCCGGGGATGTTCAAGCCGACGGGCGTGGCGCAAGCCATACCCCGACGCACCCGATACCGGGCCCTGTGCCGACGGGGATATCGGCAGGCCGACGGTCGCGCAGCGCGCCTCCCAGCTGTATCCTCCGGGGTACAGGCTGCGGGCGACGTCAACCGATCTGACGCCTGCCTCAACCGCCGGACCGCTTCGATGTCGCGGGAACATTCCCCGGCCGACCTTTACGCCGGTCCTTTACGTGGCCCGTCGTCAACCCTACGCGTAGCGCGGGCACCGAGGGGAAGCCGCGACGATGATCGACACCTATGTCATCGCTGAGAACCAGCGTGGCCTCCTCGTCAGGGACGGTCGTCTCGTTCGCATGCTCGATCCCGGGCGGCACACCATCTGGAACTGGGGCCGTCGCACGCAGGTCGAAATCGTCGTGGCGGAGGGTGTGTTCCGCTCCCCGTGGGTTCCAGTGATCGAGCGTCTCCACCCCGAGCTTGTCGCCGACCATTTTGTCAGCGTCCGTCCGCCCGAGGGCGAGGCCGCGGTCGTCTTCCTCGACGGGCGCGCGACACTCGTCGTGCCACCGGGGCGAACCGCGCTCGTCTGGAAGGTGCTCAACGACGTGAGTGTCGAGACGTTCGACGTCCTCGCCCACCCGCGTCTCGACAAGGCGCAGCTGGTGGCGATCGAAAAGGCCGACGTCGCGGGAGCAATCGTGGTTGTCGCCGTGCCCGAAGCGAATGCCGGGTTAGTCTTCTTCGATGGCGAGCTCGTCGAGACGCTCGGCCCTGGTCGCTATGGCTATTGGTCGGTCGGCCGCAAGGTGACCGCCAAGACGCTCGACACGCGCCCGCTCCCGCTTGAGGTGACGGCGCAGGAGATACTGACGCGCGACCGAATCTCGATCCGCGTCACGCTGACCTGCTTCGTCAAGGTCGTGCATATGGAACGTGCGGCGCTTTCGACGCCCGACTATCAGGCGCATATCTACAAACTCGTCCAGTTTGCGGTGCGTGACGCGGTCGGTGGGCGAACGCTCGACGAATTACTCAACGACCGCGAAACGGTCGACGCGCAGATCGTCGCGCACGTCCGGCGCGAACTCGGCGACATCGGAGTCGACGTCACCGAACTGGGCGTGAAGGACGTCATCCTGCCCGGCGAGATGCGCGAATTGATCAACAAGGTCGTCGAGGCCGAAAAACTCGCGCAGGCCAATCTCATCCGCCGTCGCGAAGAGACTGCGGCAACGCGCTCGCTGCTCAACACGGCCAAGCTGATGGAGGACAACCCGATCCTGCTGCGGCTCAAGGAACTCGAGTCGCTCGAACGCGTGACCGAAAAGATCGGGCGGATCGACGTGCATGCCTCGTCGGGCGAGGGGCTCCATGCCGTTATGGACAAACTGATCAGCCTGCGCCCGCGCGACTGATCGGGCCTGGGACGGCGATGTAACCCAGCCGTGATGCTTGTCGCGTGGCAGAACCGGCGAAATCGAGAACGAAGCGATGCGGGGGATCGATGCCGCGCTTCGCCGATGGCTCGACCTCTGACGCAAGGTTGCCCGCCGTAACGCACGTCGCTATCCGCGCGGCAACCAGAGCTACGGAGCGACCATGACCCCGCCGATGACTCCCGCCGTCAAAGCCATCCTCGCGCATTATGAATCGGACAATCCGGGTACCAAGGGCAATCTTGCGCGCATCCTGATGCAGGGCAAGCTCGGCGGCACGGGCAAGCTCGTCATCCTGCCCGTCGACCAGGGGTTCGAACATGGTCCCGCGCGCAGCTTTTCGGTCAACCCTGACGCCTATGACCCGCATTATCACTACCAGATGGCGATTGACGCGGGACTGTCGGCCTATGCCGCGCCGCTCGGGCCGCTCGAGGCCGGGGCGGACACGTTCGCGGGGCAGATACCGACAATCCTGAAGGTCAATTCGTCGAACAGTTGGGCGACGTGTATCGACCAGGCGGTGACGGGCACGGTCGACGACGCGCTGCGGCTGGGGTGCGCGGCGATCGGCTTCACCATCTATCCGGGCAGCGACTGCGTGATGGAAATGATGGAGGAAATCCGCGAAATGTCCGCCGAGGCCAAGTCGGTGGGCCTCGCGACTGTCATCTGGAGCTATCCGCGCGGCGGCAAGCTCAGCAAGAAGGGCGAACTCGCGCTCGACGTCGGGGCCTATGCCGCGCACATGGCAGCGCTGCTCGGCGCGCACATCATCAAGGTGAAGCTGCCGACCGATCATATCGAACAGGAGGACGCGCAGAAAAGCTATGCTGACGGCGACTGGTCGACTCAGGCCAAACGAGTCGCGCATGTCGTGCAGGCAAGCTTTGCGGGGCGACGGATCGTCGTTTTTTCGGGCGGTGCAGCCAAGGGCCACGACGCGGTCTATCAGGACGCGCGCGACATTCGCGACGGCGGCGGCAACGGCTCGATCATCGGCCGCAACACGTTCCAGCGGCCGCGCGCCGATGCACTTGCGATGCTCGACAAACTGGTGCGCATCTACAAGGGCGAGGAATAGGCACGAAGACCGATGGCAAAGCTCGCATTTATCGGACTGGGCGTCATGGGCGGCCAGATGGCGCGTCACCTGATCGAGGCCGGGCATGACCTGACCGTCTATAACCGCACCCGCGCCAAGGCCGAGGCGTGGGTTGCCGAGCATGGCGGCGTGGTCGCCGACAGCCCGGCGCAGGCCGCGCGCGACGTCGCGGCGGTGATCGCATGCGTCGGGACCGATGACGATTTGGCAGCGGTGACGCTGGGCCGCGACGGTTCCTTCCGGGCGATGACGAAGGGGACGGTGTTCATCGATCACACGACCGTGTCGGCGCGGATCGCGCGCCAACTCGCGGTCGAGGCCAAGGGGCTCGGGCTGCACAGCGTCGATGCGCCGGTGACGGGCGGTCAGGCGGGCGCGGTCAACGGTACGCTGACGTTGATGTGCGGCGGGACTGCGGGCGGGATCGCTGCGGCGACGCCGTTCATGCAAGCCTATTCGAAGCGAATCGTCCATGTCGGTGCGGCAGGGGCGGGCCAGACGACCAAGATGTGCAACCAGATCGCGTTTGCCGGCACGATACAATCCTTGTCCGAGGCGATGCGCTTTGCGCAGGCCGCCGAGCTCGACCTCGACCGCGTGTTCGAAAGCATCTCGGGCGGTGCCGCGGGAAGCTGGCAGATGACCAATCGCTGGGCGACCATGGTCAAGGACGAATTCGATTTCGGCTTTGCGGTCGACTGGATGCGCAAGGATCTCGGGCTCGCACTCGAGGAAGCGCGTGCCAACGGCGCGACACTGCCCGTCGCCGCGCTGACCGATCAATTCTATGCCGAGGTCCAGGCGATGGGCGGCGGGCGGCAGGACACGAGCGCCATCGTCCGCCGTCTGAAAAAATAAATCTGCGTTAATTTCATGAATCGGTAAGGAATTGCGGAACCTGACGCGGCATGCCTAGTTGATTGAGGTAACGGTGCCTGAACGTAGCAAGAGTTATGAACGCAAACATTCTGATCGTCGAAGATGAGATGCTGGTCGCGATGAACGTCGAGGCGGTTCTCGAGGATCTCGGTCACCGCGTCGTTGGCATCGCCCCCGACCTCAAGTCGGCACTCGCCGTCGATGCGGGTTGCATCGATCTCGCACTCGTCGATCTCAACCTGCGCGACGGGCTCACCGGTCCCGAAATCGGTCGTCGACTGTGCGAACAGCACCGCGTCTCGGTGCTGTTCGTGACCGCCAATCCGCGCATTCTGGGTGAGGGCATTGCCGGGACGATCGGCGTGCTGACCAAACCAACCGACGAGGACGCGGTGCGTGCTGCGGTGGACTATGCGCTGCGCGTGCGCGCGGGTGATACGTCGGCAGTTGCGCCTGCGGAGCTGAAGGTGTTTGCGAAAGCGGCTTAGGCGACGTTACCGCACCAGATGCGCCCTTGGTACGTCGATCTCGACGCACAGCCCTTCGTGTCGCCAATGCCGGTCGATCCGCCCGCCCAATTGCTGGCGAATGCTGATTTCGGCGAGCTTGGTGCCAAAGCCTTCGCGCACCGGAACACCCGCGACCGGAGGGCCGCCCGCTTCGGTCCATCGCACCGTGACCCTGTCGGGGCCCGGCACGATGGAAATATCGATCCGCCCCACGGGCGCGGCGAGCGCACCATATTTCATCGCGTTGGTCGCCAGTTCGTGAAACACCAGCGCTATCGGCGTTGCGCCGCGATCGTCGAGTGCGACGTCGTCGCCCACGATGGCGATGCGCCCGTCGTCGAGCGCAGGATAGGCCCCGAGCAGATCGATCAGCATGTTGCGCAGCGTGCTCGGCGGCTGGCTCGGGCGCGATTCCTCGCTGTGCGGGCGCACGAATTCGTGCGCGCGCGCGAGAGCGCCGATCCGCGCCTGGAGCTCGGCGGCATATTCCTTCGCCTCGGGCTTGCGTCGCGCCGACAGCCCGACAAGTCCGACGATGACCGCAAAGATGTTCTTGATGCGGTGGCTCAACTCGCGGCTAAGGATCTCGTTGTGCGCGGCGTTGCGCTTCGCGTCGTCGATGTCGGTGCACGTACCGATCCAGCGCGTGATCGCCCCCGTCGCATCGCGCACCGGCAGCGCGCGCCCGAGCGTCCAGCGATAATCGCCACTGTGGTGGCGCAGCCGATACTCGATCTCATAGGCTTCACCCGTCGCCAGGCTGTTGCGCCAGCGTCCCCATGCGCGATCCTGATCGTCGGGGTGGAACATGCCGTTCCACGCCTCGCCATCGGTCGACCCTTTCGGCATGCCGGTGAATTCATACCAGCGTGCGTTGTAATAATCGTGATAGCCGTCGGGCAGCGTCGACCAGACCATCTGTGGCATCGCGTCGCACAGCACCTCGAACCGCGCGTTGCTCTCGCGCAGCGCAACGGTTGCCGCATCGAGCGGCGAGCCGGACGCGCCGTCGATCATGGTTTCGAGATCGGCGAGCAGCGAAGCGTTGGCGGCAGGATCGGTCATCGGCCAGTCGCCCATGGCACGTGGGCAGGCATTGGCAAAGCCCGTGTCTTCATCTCGTGTCGGTAACGACCGGTGACACGCCGGGTTCCCCCTATATTGTGCCCCGTCGCTCTGGCATGTGGATGCGATGATCCGCTGTCTCACTTTCGCCGCCGTGCTGTTTGCTGCCGCCCCCGCATTCGCCGACGGGCTGATCGATAACGTCGAGGGCGTCACGCTCGATGCGCAAGGGGGCGTGGTCCGCTTCACCGGATTGACGGTGACCGCCGATGGCAAGATCGGGCGGCTGATCCGGCGCGGGGAAAAGCTTGCCGAGCGCCCGGACTGGCGGCTCGATGGCAAGGGACGCGTGCTCCTCCCCGGCATGATCGACGCGCACGGCCACGTCGTCCAAACCGGTGCCGCGGCGCTGACGCTCGACCTGTCGGACACGCGCAGCCTTGCCGACGCACAGGCCAGGATCGCCGCCTATGCCGTGCGCTATCCCGACCGTCGATGGATTCTGGGCGGTGGGTGGAACCAGGAGAAATGGGGTCTGGGCCGCTTTCCGACTGCGGCCGAGATCGACGCGGCGGTGGCTGATCGCCCCGTCTGGCTGAGCCGCGCCGACGGGCACGCCGGCTGGGCGAACAGCGCGGCGATCGCGGCGGCGGGCGTCGCGGCAGCGACTCGGTCGCCCGTCGGCGGCCGGATCGAGACGCTGGGGGGCAAGCCGGGCGGCGTGTTCGTCGATGCCGCCGAAGAGCTGATCCAGCGCGCCGTCCCTGCTATGTCAGCGAAGGACCGCGACTTCGCGCTTGCCAAAGCGCAGGAGATACTCGTCGCGTTCGGCATCACGGCGATTGCCGACATGGGGACGAGCGTCGAGGACTGGATGGCCTATCGTCGTGCGGGCGATGCGAATTCTCTCTCGGTACGAATCCTGTCGTACGCGCGCGGCGTCGAGCCGATCCAGGTCATCGCGGCGGGCGCGCCGACGCCGTGGCTCTATGGCGACCGGCTGCGCATGGCAGGCGTCAAGCTTTATGCCGACGGTGCGCTCGGCTCGCGCGGCGCGTGCCTCAAGCTGCCCTATGCCGACATGCCCGGCCAGTCGGGCGCGTGTTTCATGGACGATGCCAAGCTGCGCAACCAGATGAGCCGCGCGGCGATGGATGGCTTCCAGCTCGCGGTCCATGCGATCGGCGACCGCGCCAACGCGCAGGTCCTCTCGGCGGTCGAGGACCTCGCGCAGACCTACAAGGGCGACCGTCGCTGGCGGATCGAGCATGCGCAGGTCGTCGACTTCGTCGACTTGCCGCGCTTTGGACGCAACGGGATCGTCGCCTCGATGCAGCCGGTGCACCAGACCAGCGACCGGACGATGGCCGAGGCGCGGCTGGGCCCAGCGCGGCTCGCCGGAGCCTATGCCTGGGCGTCGATGCTCCGCGTCGGCGCGCACCTCGCGTTCGGCTCCGACACGCCGGTGGAAAGCGCGAACCCCTTTCCCGGCCTTGCCGCCGCGATCACGCGCGAGGGGGCCGACGGCCAGCCGTTCGGCGGATGGCAGCCGCAGGAACGTGTGTCGCGCGAGGCGGCGCTCGCGGGTTTCACGACGGGTGCGGCCTATGCCGCGTTCGCCGACGATCGCATCGGGCGTCTCGCACCCGGCTACCGCGCCGACTTCATCCTTGTCGACCGCGACCCGCTGCTCGCGAGCCCGGCGGAAATCCGCGCGACCCGGGTGTTCGAGACATGGGTCGGCGGCAAGCGCGTCTACCGCGCGAAATCAGGGTCTAACGACTAACGGCTTTGTTGCGCACTCATCGGCTTTACTTTCCCAAAGCGGTCAGCATTCCCGGCGTCAGCACTTGGGGCAGCACCTGCGCCTCGCCGCCGGGCGGGTAGTATAGATAGAGCGGCACGCCCGAGCGGCTCTGCGCCGCGAGGAAGCGGCCGATCGCGGGGTCGCTGCGCGTCCAGTCGCCGACGAGGGTGGCGATGTTGGCGGCCCTGAATGCGGCGGCGACCGTCGGCTGGTCGATCGCGACACGCTCGTTGACCTTGCACGTCAGACACCAGTCGGCGGTGAAATAGACGAACACCGGGCGGCGTTCGGCGCGCAGCGCGGCGAGGCGCGCTTCGCCGAACGGTGCGGCAGCGAGCGCCGAAGTCGTCGCCGCGGTCGCGGGCGGCGCGACGGGCAGCACGACGGCGGCGAGCGCGGTCGCGGCGACAGCGCCGAGCGCGGCGAACGCGAGGCCGCTCCGCCCGGCGTGCTGACGCAAGCCCGCCCACCAGAGTGCAAGCGCCGCCGCGAGCGTGCCGAGCAGCCCCACCGCGACCGCGTCGCTCCCTGCCTGCCGCCCGAGCAGCCACGCGAGCCCGATCGCGGTTGCAAACATCGGAATGCTGAGGATGCGGCGCAGCGTCGCCATCCAGACCCCCGGCTTCGGCAGGCGTCGCCGCAGCGTGGGAACGAACCCGAGCAGCAGGAACGGAAGCGCGAGCCCGAGGCCGAGTCCGGCGAACACCGCGAGCGCGGCAAGCGTCGGCAGCACCAGCGCCGCGCCCAGTGCCGCGCCCATGAACGGCCCGGTACACGGCGTCGCGACGAACGCGGCGAGTGCACCGGTCGCGACGCTGCTGCGGCTCGACACATTGCCCGCGACGACGGGGAGCTCGAACAATCCGGCGAGGTTGAGCGCGAGCGCAGTCATCAGCACGAGCAGCACGACGATGACGCGCGGATCCTGCAACTGGAACGCCCAGCCGACACTGCTGCCGCCCGCGCGCAGTGCAAGCACCGCGCCGCCGAGCGCGACGCACACCAGCATAGCGCCGAGCGTGTAGCCGAGCGCGTCGCGCCGCGCGCTGGATTCGCTGCCGCCTGCCTTGGCGAGGCTCATCGCCTTCAGGCTCAGGATCGGAAAGACGCACGGCATGACGTTGAGGATGAGCCCGCCGAGCACCGCGCCGCCGAGCGCGAGCAGGATGGTCGACAGCCCGCTGCTCGCCAACGCCGACGGGACCGCGCCCGGCCTCGCGCCAATCGTCAACCCGCGTCCCTCGCCGAGCGCGAGCACCCCGGCCACCGGCGACGTGCCGCCTTTGGCGGCTTCGAGATCGGCGATCAGCAGGTCGCCCTGACGCACGAAGCGTTGCGCCGCGATGTCGGCGACGATGCCGCTGGTCGCCGGGAAGAAATGCGGATCGCCGAGCGCTGCACTGGCAGGAAAAGGGATGGCGAGGCGCAGCCGCCCGCCGTCGCGCGCAAAGCTGGCCTGCGACCCTAGCGGCGTCGGCAGGCGTGTCCGCCATCCGTCGAACCGTGTCTGCGTCGCGGGATCGGTCGTCGCCCCGCCGGGCGCGACCCCGGTCGTCAGCATCGCGCGTTGCGGCACGCAGATCTTGTCGGTGCACGCGAGATAGTCGATCTTGACCGCGACCGTTCCGCCGCGCGCGCCAAGCTTGAGCGGGACAAGCAGCGCATGTTCGCCCTCGTACACATAATTCATCAGCCCGCCGATCACGAGCGTCTGCGGCACCGGAAACGCCGGCGCGCCGACGCTGGCCCCGGCGGGC
This sequence comes from Sphingomonas sp., assembly GCA_965248885.1. GTDB lineage: Bacteria > Pseudomonadota > Alphaproteobacteria > Sphingomonadales > Sphingomonadaceae > Sphingomonas_O. Next base: position 700,888 of record OZ252211.1, read on the forward strand.
AATTTCCAGTCGAAGCGCGGCTCGAACCCGGCCTCGCCCGGGTTTTTCCAATAGCCGTGCCAGCCGGGTTCGGGGCGAAAGACGATGGCGAGCGTTGCGCCGTCGCTGAGCAATTCGGTCGCAACATGCTCGTCGCGAGGCGCGGGTTGAGCAATCGCCGATGCTGACGCCAGCGAGAAAAGCAGCGTCACCAATATGCCATAGAGTCGCGTCATTGCGTCTTCTGTCTCCCGCGTGCACTCTCCATACGGTCGTGGCGCGCGTTCCGATACGCCCGAAAGGCACGAAGATGCTCCGTCACCTGCTCGCCGCCGCATTGGCGCTCGCACCCGTCACGCTGACCGCCCAGAGCGCGCAAACGCAGACGCCGCCGCCACCCAAATTGCTCGTGGTGATTTCGGTCGACCAATTCTCCGCCGATCTGTTCGCCGAGTACCGCCCGTACTGGACCGGCGGCATGCGGCGGCTCGGCGAGGGTGCAGTGTTCCCGAGCGGGTATCAGAGCCACGCCGCGACCGAGACCTGCCCCGGCCATTCGACCATCCTGACCGGCGACCACCCCGCGCGCACCGGCATCATCGCGAACAACTGGATCGACCAGAATGCGACGCGCGCCGCCAAGGACATCTACTGCGCCGAGGACGAGACGCTCGCCGCCTCGTCGAAATCGGGCGTCTATGTGCCGTCGGTCGCGCATTTGCGCGTGCCCACGCTCGGCGACCGGATGAAAGCCGCCAACCCTGCCTCGCGCGTCGTGGCGGTGGCGGGCAAGGACCGCGCGGCGATTATGATGGGGGGGCATGCGACCGACGCGATCTGGTTCCTGAACCCGGTCGATTATGCCAGCTTCATCTCGCTCCCCGGCCGGACGCCGAGCGCGGCGGTGACGCGCGCCAATGCTACGATCGCGACGGCGGTCGCACGCGCGAAGCCTGACATGCCACTGTCGCCGCTGTGCGCGACGCACAGTCGGGCCGTCGCCATTTCATCGACCAAATCGGTCGGCACCGGGCGCTTCGGGCGCGCGGCGGGCGACAAGCGCGCTTTTCGCGTGTCGCCCGAATCGGATGTGGCGGTGCTCGATCTCGCAGGCGCGCTGATCGACGAGATGCGCCTCGGGCGCGGCCCCGCGACCGACCTGATCGCGATCGGCGCCTCGGCGACCGATCCCGTCGGCCACGCCTATGGCACCGAGGGGAGCGAGATGTGCCTGCAGCTGGCCGCGCTCGACGCGGCGCTGGGCAAGTTCTTCGACAGGCTCGACCGCGCGCGGATCGATTATGCGGTGGTGCTGACCGCCGACCATGGCGGGCACGACGCGCCCGAACGCAACGTGCAGGACGCGCTGCCCGACGCACAGCGGGTCGATGCAGCGCTGTCGCCGCAGGTCATCGGCGCGAAGGTGGCGCAGGAACTGGGGCTGAGCGGGTCGGTGCTGGTGGGGGCGGAGGCGGCGGGCGATGTCTGGCTCGCCAAATCGCTTGCCGCCGACAAGCGCGCGTCGGCGCTCGCGCGCGCCAGGGCCCTCTACCTCGCGCACCGGCAGGTCGCCGCAGTCTTCACCGGCGACGAGCTTGCCGCGACGCCCGCGCCGACGCTCCCCGCCGACATGTGGTCGCTCGCCGAGCGTGCGCGCGCGTCGTACACGGCCGGCCGGTCGGGCGACCTGATCGTGATGCTCAAGCCACGTGTGACCCCGATCACCGCCGAGGACGCGGGCAAGGGCTATATCGCGACGCACGGCAGCCCGTGGAACTACGACCGCCGCGTGCCGATCCTGTTCTGGCGCAAGGGGATGGCGGGGTTCGAACAGCCCAACAGCGTCGAAACCGTCGACATCGCGCCGACGCTGGCGGCGATGATCGGACTGCCGGTGCCGACGGGCGAGATGGACGGGCGGTGTCTCGACCTGGTCGTGGGCGAGGGGACTAACTGCCGATAATCCCTCCTCGAGCAACCGAGGGGCTGTACCGAGCGGAGCGAGGCTCCCGATGCGAGCGCGCTACTCTCCCTGATGCTCGAACCAGCCCCTCGCTTCGCTCGGGGAAGGTTTGCGGGTCTACCGGCTGTCGCTGACCTTCACCCGCGGGCCCAGTTTGTTCGCGCCGATGCGCAGCGGCTCGTGGCTCCAGTCGGCGACGAAAGTCGTCCCCCAGTCGATCCCCGGTGCGATCGAGGCGTCGTTGCCCTCGATGCTCAGCCCGGCCGAGCGGTTCTCGCGGCGTTCGGCGGCGACCGTGATGATCGCCGAATGGTTTTCCTTGTCGCGCCCGATGACGAACATGTTGCGCGCGATGACCCCGGTCGCGCCGTTGGGCAGGTCGATCGAATAATTGGTCGTATGCCCGTTCGAATCGTCGAAGCTCGAATCGCTGACCTCGATCAGCGGTGCACGACTCTTCAGATAATGCCCGCCGGTGCCACGTTCGAAGCGCACGCGCCGCACGGTCAGCTTGCCGTAGCCGCCGACGTAGATCGAATGCGAGCAATTGCCATCGGGGCAACCACCGAGCCCCGAAAAGGTCGAACGCTCGACCAGAATCGCGCTCGCCGGGTCGTTCGCGGTCAGGATGCCCTGTTCGGAATTGCGAAAGGTCGAGCGTATGACGGTCAGATTCCCGCGTTCGAGGCGGATGCCCGACCCGTTGCGGTCGGGGACGCGGACGTTCTGGAACACCAGCCCGTCGATCGTCGCGCTGTCGGTGCGCAGGACCAATGTGCCCTTGCCCTCGCACGCGCCGCCGTCGAAGATCGCGGTGGAAGGAGTCGCTGCACGGATCGTCACCGTCCCCGACGGGATCGACGCGCATTCGGGATAGCTGCCGGGCGCCACGACGATCGTGCCGTCGCCGCCATTCAGCGCCTTGACCGCATCGTCGAGCCGGTAATAACTGCCGCCGCCCTCGATAGTGAACGGGCCACCGGTCTGCGCCGACGCAACGGTGGCGAGAAGGGCGGAGGCAATCAGCAAATAACGCATTCGAAACACTCCGTCGCCCCGGCCTCCGACGGCCGACGAATAGCGGTTGCTCACCCTCAATCCAAGTTCGGCCGCAGCCAGCGGCGTGCCGTTTCGGGATCGACGCCGCGGCGCGCGCGATAGTCGGCCAGCTGGTCCTCGCCGATCCGCGCGACCCCGAAATAGCTCGCCTGCGGGTGGCCGAAGTAAAAGCCCGACACGGCGGCGGTGGGGAGCATCGCGAAACTTTCGGTGAGCGTCAGCCCCGTCGCGGTCTCTGCACCCAGCAGGTCGAACAGCATCGGCTTCAGGCTGTGGTCGGGGCAGGCGGGATAGCCGGGGGCGGGGCGGATACCGCGATATTGTTCTTTGATCAGCGCCTCGTTGGTCAGCTGTTCGCCCTGCGCATAACCCCACAGGTTCATCCGGACATGCTGGTGGAGGCGTTCGGCAAACGCCTCGGCAAAGCGGTCGGCGAGTGCTTTCAGCAATATGTCCGAATAATCGTCGTGGCTCGCCTGGAACGTCGCGAGGTGCGGCTCGATCCCGTGGATGCCGACCGCGAACCCGCCGAGCCAGTCGTCCGCCGTGTCGACGAAATCGGCCAGGCACATCGACGCGCGCCCCTCGCGCTTGGCAATCTGCTGGCGCAGGAAGGGGAGGCGCGTTTCGGCGACCACAACATCGTCGGCCTCTCGTCGCGCAGGCCACAGCCCGGCGACCCCGCGCGCCGTCAGCCATTTCTCGCCGACGATCCGGTCGAGCATCGCCTGTGCGTCGGCATAGAGCGACGACGCGCTCTCGCCGACCACCGCGTCGGTCAGGATCGCGGGGAAGTTGCCCGCGAGCTCCCACGCGCGAAAGAACGGCGTCCAGTCGATCAGCTCACGCAGGTCACTCAGGTCCCAGTCGTCGAACACGTGCACGCCGGGCTGGAGCGGGGCAGGCGGCTTCATCGCGAAATCGGCGACGAAAGCATTGGCGCGCGCGTCGGCGAGCGGGAGCAGCGCGTTCTGCCCCTTGCCCTCGCGCGCGGCGCGAACCGCCTCGTAATCGGCCGCGACGCCGAGGACATAATCGTCCTTCAACGTGTCGGACAGCAAGGTCGAGGCGACGCCGACCGCGCGGCTCGCGTCGAGCACATGGATCACGGGGCCGGTATATCTGGGCGCGATGCGCAGCGCGGTATGCACCTTCGACGTGGTCGCGCCGCCGATCAGCAGCGGGATGTCGAGCCCGATGCGCTGCATCTCCTCGGCCACCGTCACCATCTCGTCGAGCGACGGCGTGATCAGCCCCGACAGCCCGATGATATCGGCATCGTTCTCGTTCGCCGCCTGGAGGATCTTCGACCACGGCACCATCACGCCGAGATCGATCACTTCATAGCCGTTGCACTGAAGGACGACGCCAACGATGTTCTTGCCGATATCGTGGACGTCGCCCTTGACCGTCGCCATGATGATGCGCCCCTTGGGACGCGCGCCGACTTCTTTCGCTGCCTCGATGTATGGGATGAGATGCGCGACCGCCTTTTTCATGACGCGCGCCGATTTCACGACCTGCGGCAGGAACATCTTGCCGCTGCCGAACAGGTCGCCGACGACGTTCATCCCGTCCATCAGCGGCCCTTCGATCACCTCGATGGGGCGCGCGGCGGCTTGGCGCGCTTCTTCGGTATCCTCGACGACGAACGCGTCGAGCCCCTTGACCAGCGCATGTTCGAGCCGCTTGTTGACGCTCCAGCCGCGCCATTCCTCGGCGGCTTTTTCGGCGACTGCGTCGGTCCCGCGATATTTGTCGGCGAGCGCCACGAGCCGCTCGGTGGCGCCCGCATCGCGGTTGAGGATGACGTCCTCGCACGCATCGCGCAGCACCGGGTCGATGGTGTCATAGACGTCGAGCTGCCCGGCGTTGACGATCGCCATGTCCATCCCCGCGGGGATCGCGTAATAGAGGAACACGCTGTGCATCGCGCGCCGGACCGGTTCGTTGCCACGGAACGAAAAGGACAGGTTGGATAGCCCGCCTGAGATATGGGCGTGCGGGCAGTTCGCCTTGATGCGGCGCGTCGCCTCGATGAAATCGACGCCGTAATTGTTGTGCTCGTCGATGCCGGTTGCGATCGCAAACACATTGGGATCGAAGATGATGTCCTCGGGCGGAAAGCCGATGCCAGTCAGCAGGGCATAGGCGCGCCCGCAGATCTCGACCTTGCGCGCTTCGGTGTCGGCCTGGCCGACTTCGTCGAACGCCATCACCACGACCGCCGCGCCGTAAGCCATGCATTTGCGCGCCTGCGCAAGGAAGGGTTCCTCGCCTTCCTTCATGCTGATCGAATTGACGATCGGCTTGCCGCTGACGCACTTCAGCCCGGCCTCGATCACCGACCATTTCGATGAATCGACCATGACCGGCACGCGCGCAATGTCGGGTTCGGCGGCAATCAGCTTCAGAAAGGTGACCATCGCATATTCGGCGTCGAGCAACCCTTCGTCCATGTTGACGTCGATGATCTGCGCGCCATTGTCGACCTGCGCGCGCGCGACCTCGACCGCGCGCGGGTAATCGCCCGCCATGATCAGCTTCTTGAACGCGGCGGAGCCGGTGACGTTGGTGCGTTCGCCGATGTTGACGAAGGAGGAAGAGGTCGTGGTCATGGGTTCTTTCTGCCTCCCTCTCCCTAAAGGGGAGAGGGACAGCTTGGCCAAGCCAAGCAGGGTGAGGGCGCGTCGTGGCGGGAGAGCTCCCTCACCCTGACGCTTCGCGTCTGTCCCTCTCCCCTTCAGGGAGAGGGGAAATGATCACGCCGCCATCATCATCGGCTCCAGCCCCGCCAGCCGCGTGACGACCGGCGGCACGACCGGCAGGCGCGGGCTCAGCCCCGCGACCGCGCGCGCCATCGCCGCGATATGCGCGGGCGTCGACCCGCAGCACCCGCCGAGGATGTTGACCTGTCCGGCGTCGGCCCATTCGCGCACCAGCGCGGCGGTCTGTTCGGGCAGCTCGTCATATTCGCCCAGGTCGTTGGGCAGCCCGGCGTTGGGATAGACCATGATCAGCGTGTCGGCGATGCCGCTCAACACCTTGACGTGAGGGCGAAGCTGTTCGGCCCCGAACGAGCAATTAAGCCCGATGGTGATCGGCTTCGCATGGCGCACCGCGTGCCAGAATGCCTCGACCGTATGCCCCGAAAGGTTCCGCCCCGACAGGTCGGTCAGCGTCATCGAAATCATGACGGGTACTTCGATTTCGCGATCGTCGCCGGCCTCGATCACCGCCATGATCCCCGCCTTGGCGTTGAGCGTGTCGAACACGGTTTCGATCAGAATGAAATCCACGCCGCCTTCGAGCAGCGCGTCGACCTGTTCGCGGTATACATCCTTCAGCGTGTCGAAATCGATCTCGCGGTAACCGGGATCGTTGACGTCAGGGCTGAGCGACAGGGTCTTGTTGGTCGGACCGATCGCGCCGGCGACAAAGCGTGGGCGACCATCTTTCGCCTCGGCCGCATCGGCGAGTTCGCGCGCGATCTGCGCCGACGCCAGGTTGATCTCGCGCACCAGATGTTCGGCGGCGTAATCGGCCTGACTGATCCGGTTCGCGCTGAACGTGTTGGTCGACACGATGTCCGACCCTGCATCGAGATAGGCCTGCGTGATGCTGCGCGGCACTTCGGGCTTGGTCAGCGCGAGGATGTCGTTGTTGCCCTTGGCGTCGCGCGGCAGCGCGAGCGCGCCGGCATAATCGGCCTCGGTCAGCTTCCAATTCTGGATCTCGGTCCCGAATGCGCCATCGGTCAGCAGGATGCGTTCGCCGGCGGCGGCGCTGAGCCGGTCGCGCGCGCTCATGCCGCCACCTTCATCGATTCGGGCATCGCTTCTGGCATCGCTTCGGCCACCGCGCCGGATTGCGACCGGATCCCCAGCAGATGGCAGATGGCATAGCTCAGCTCGGCGCGGTTGAGCGTGTAGAAGTGGAAATGCCGCACCCCGCCGGCATAGAGCCGCCGGGCGAGTTCGGCGCTGATCGTCGCCGCTACCAGCTGGCGTGCGGCGGGAAGCTCGTCGAGCCCGTCGAACAGGCGGTCCATCCACGCGGGGATCGCCGCACCGCACATCGCCGCGAACTTGCGCGTCTGCGCGACGTTGGACACCGGCAGGATGCCCGGCACGATTTCCTGCGTGATGCCCGCTGCCGCCGCGGCATCGCGAAAGCGGAAAAACGTTTCGGGCGCGAAGAAGAACTGGCTGATCGCCCGGTCCGCGCCCGCGTCGAGCTTGCGCTTGAGATGGTCGACGCAGGTCTGCGCGCTCACAGCAGTCGGGTGCGCCTCCGGATAGGCGGCGACCGAGATTTCGAATGGCGCGATCTTCTTCAACCCTTCGACCAGCTCGGCCGCGCCTGCATAGCCACCGGGATGCGGCGCGAAGGCAGCGCCCGGCTCGGGCATGTCGCCGCGCAGCGCGACGATGTGACGCACACCCGACGACCAATAGTCGCGCGCAACCTGTGCGATCTCGTCCTTGCTCGCGCCGACACAGGTCAGATGCGCGGCGGCGGGAACGCTCGTTTCGGCCGCGATCCGCGCGACGGTCGCATGCGTGCGCTCACGCGTCGATCCGCCCGCGCCATAGGTAACCGACACGAAACGAGGGGCCAGCGGTTCGAGCATCCGAACCGCCTCCCACAGAGCTTCGTTCATCTTGTCCGATTTGGGCGGAAAAAATTCGAACGACACTTCGGCGTCGCCGTTGAGGTCGGCATAGAGCGGCGCGGCGAGCGCGCGGCGGGCATCTTCGAGTTGGGTGAGTGTCGGGTTCATGCGGCACGTGCCTTTGCTTGGGGGGCGCGAATGCCCAGCCAGAGTTTGACGGTCAGCTCGCCACCGGCGAGGTCTTCGGTTCGGGCGAGCGTGAGGCCGCCCGCCGCAAGCCAGCCCGCAATCTGAGCGTCGGAAAAGCCGAGGCGGGCATGCGCGTCCTGCGTGCGCAATTCCTCACGGTCGTGGCTCGCAAAATCGACGATCAACAGCTTTCCGCCCGGTGCGACGATCCGCGCCGCTTCGCGCAGCGCAGCCTCTGGCGCGGGCAGGTAATGAAGCACCTGATGGATGACGACAGTGTCTGCGCTCGCATCGTCGACGGGCAGCGCGGCGACATCACCCTGCTTGAGCTCGACTGTCCCGCCCGCTTCGGCAAGCTTGGCGCGCGCGAGGCGGAGCATTTCAGGGCTGCGGTCGATCCCCGTCACGCGTTCGGCGGCGGGGCCGAACAGTTCGACGATCCGCCCGGTGCCGGTGCCGATGTCGACCAGCCGCCCGGGGGCATCGCCGATGAGTGCGCACATGCGCGCCTCGACAGAAGCATCGGCGACGTGAAGCGAGCGCAGCGCGTCCCACTGGTCGGCATGAAGCGCGAAATAACGCTCGGCCGCCGCCGCGCGGTCGGCGCGCACTGCTGCGAGCCGCGCGCTGTCGGCGACCGCCCAATGATCGTCGCCGCCCACATCGATCAGCGCATAGAGCGGGACCGCGACCGGCGAAGGCGCGGGGGTCAGGAACACCCAGCTGCCTTCGCGCCGACGCGCGGCAAGCCCGGCATCGACAAGGATGCGGACATGGCGCGACACGCGCGGCTGGCTTTGTCCCAGAACCTGCGCCAGTTCGCCGACCGACAATTCCATCCGCCGCAACAGCGCAAGGATGCGTAACCGGGTGGGGTCGGCAAGGGCACGGAAAAGATCGACCCGATCGAGCATGAGTTCGCATATAAAGGATTCTTTATATGCGGTCAAATCAATTAGCGATCGCTTGCCAAGCTTTCAGTCCGCACGTAATCGGCCAGCACCGGAGCGATCCACGCAACGGGGGCCTCGCGCCCGTACCACGACGGGGGATGTTCCATGAAGAAAATCGTCACGATCGCGATTGCCGCCGCCGCGCTGTCGGTCTCGGCCTGCAGTCAGAAAACCGAAGACGCGACCGCCAATGCGGCGAGTGCGGCGGCGACCGATGCCAACGCCACCGCCGCCGCCGCAATCAATTCGGTCGATGCCGCGACCGACAACGCGATGGGGGCCGCTGGCAATGCGATGGACCATGCCGGCAACGCCACGATGAGCGCGGCCGAGCGCATGAGGGCCGGTGCCAGCAACGCCATGTCGGCGACGGGCAACGCGATTTCGGCGACCGGCAACAGCATGGCACGCTGAACTTCGATCAGCTTTGCAAAAGGGGCCGCGCGACCAAGGGGTTGCGTGGCTCTTTTTTTATGTGCGAGGATCGCGTCATGCGAACGCTGCTGATCCTGCTTTTTCTCGTCGGCTGCGGCGCTGCGCCTGACAAGCGACCCGGCGGTGTCACGCAGGCCGAAGCCGACGCGCTGAACGCCGCAGCCGCCCGGACCGAAGCAGACCAGGCGGGTAAGTAGCGGCGAGCGCGCAGTGCTGTACCGCGCGAGGCTGCTGGTGCTTGAAGCTGAAGTGAGTGCCTCGACTCTGCGAAATCCGGATCATCAAGCCACGCAAATCCGCCATTTCTGAGATTTATGCGCGGGGCAAGTCAGACAGGCACTTCGTCGTTGCGCCGCAAGGCTTCGCCCGCGAGATACAGCGACCCGACGATCAGGATCGGCGCATCATCGACTGCCATCGCAGCGACAAGCGACCCGGCGGCGCGCCCACCCCACCGTGCCGCAAGCGCTTCGGGGTCGTGGCTGTCGTGGTCGGGTACGGCGACGAAGGTGAGGCTGAGCGCATGCGGTGCGAGCGCGGCGAGGATGCCGTCGGCGTCCTTATTAGCGAGGATGCCGAGGACGAGGTGCATCGGGCGGCGTTCGAGTTCGGCGGCGAGCGCGTGCGCCGCCGCAAGATTGTGCGCGCCGTCGATCCAGACTTTGCGCCCTTGCGTCAGCGGGCCGTCGCCGAGGCGCTGGAGCCGCGCCGGCCAGCGCGCACCGGTGACGCCCTGGCGGATTGCGCTGTCGGCCACGCCGCACAGCTGGAGCATCTGCGCCGCCAGATTGGCGTTTCGGATCTGCCAGCCACCCAGGATGCCCGGCGCGAGTTTCGCGTCGATCTGCCACTCTCGCCCCTCGAGCCACAGCGGTGCGCCTGCCGCCGCGGCGACATCGGCGATGCGCGCGGTCGCTTCGGGGGCTTGCGCGAGGGCGACGAGCGCGACGCCGCGCTTGGCGATCCCCGCTTTCTCGCCCGCGATTTCGACCAGCGTCTCGCCGAGGAAAGCCTGATGATCGATGCCGACCTGCGCAATCCCGCACACGACCGGGGTGACGACATTGGTCGCGTCCAGCCGACCGCCCAGCCCGACCTCGATCACGCAGCCATCGGCAGGCGTGCGCGCGAACGCGAGGAAGGCAGCCGCCGTCGTCGCTTCGAAAAAGCTCGGGCCGATGTCATGGGCTTGCGCCACATCGAGGACTTCGCCGAGCAGGGGCGCGAGCGCTGCGTCGTCGATCAGCTTGCCAGCGAGGCGGATGCGTTCGTTGAAGCTGACGAGGTGCGGGCTGGTGTAGACATGCACGCGCTGCCCGTCGGCTTCGAGCGCGGCACGCAGGAACGCGCAGGTCGATCCCTTGCCGTTGGTTCCCGCGACGTGGAACACCGGGGGCAGGTCGTGCTGCGGGTTCCCGAGCAGGTCGAGCAATGCCGTGATGCGTTCGAGGCCAAGGATGTCGCGACCCGGCGACAGCTGTGCAAAACGGTCGAGCTGCGCCTGAACTGCGGGGTCGGAAGAACGCGCGTGGTCGGGCACGCGTGCGCCTCAGGCCGCCTTGGCTTGCGTCAGGTATCGCACGAGTTGACCCAGCGTCGCGCGTAGCTCTTTGCGTGCGACGACCATGTCGAGCATGCCGTGCTCGAGCAGATACTCGGCGCGCTGGAACCCTTCGGGCAATTTCTCGCGGATCGTCGACTCGATCACGCGCTGCCCCGCAAAGCCGATCAGCGCGCCGGGCTCGGCGATCTGGATGTCGCCGAGCATCGCATAACTTGCGGTGACGCCGCCGGTCGTCGGGTCAGTCAGCACGACGATATAGGGCAGGCGCTCGGCGCGCAGCCGCTGGATCGCGACCGTCGTCCGCGGCATCTGCATCAGCGAGAGGATGCCTTCCTGCATGCGTGCGCCGCCAGCGGCCGTGAAAATGATGTACGGCGCGCGCGCGGTGATCGCCGCCTCGACCCCGGCCATGAATGCCGCGCCGACCGCGATCCCCATCGAGCCGCCCATGAACGCGAAGTCCTGAACCCCGACGATCGCGCGCTGTCCCTCGATATTGCCGCGTGCGGTGATCAGTGCGTCCTGCTCGCCGGTCGCGGCGCGCGCCGCCTTCAGTCGCTCGGGGTAACGCTTGGTGTCGCGGAACTTGAGCGGGTCTTCGACGACCTTGGGCGTGGTCAGCAGCGTAAAGCCCGGATCGAACAGCTGGTCGAAGCGCGCGGCGGGGCCGATCCGCCCGTGATGGTTGCACTGCGGACAAACCGACAGGTTTTCGGCATATTCGCGCGCAAAGATCATCTGGTTGCACGAGGGGCATTTGACCCAGAGATTGTCGGGCGTCTCGCGCTTGGCGATGAAGGGGATGCGGTTGCGGACGCGGTCGAGCCAGCTCATGCGGGGACTTTCGTGTGGACAGCGTCGGCGAGCGTGCGGACGTACGCCTCTACCTGCGCGGGGGCCTCGTCGCGATACCTGGCGACGAGCTCGACGATCGCCGAACCGACGACGACGCCATGGGCGACACGGGCGATCGCCGCCGCCTGTTCGGGGGTGCGCACGCCGAAGCCGACCGCGACCGGCAGGTCGGTTGCGGCCTTTAGTCGGGCGACGGCGGTCTCGATGCTCGCCTGTGCCGCCTGTTGCAGGCCGGTGATCCCTGCCACCGAGACGTAATAGAGGAACCCGCTCGCGCCATCGAGCACGGCGGGCAGGCGCGCGGCATCGGTCGTCGGGGTGGCGAGGCGGATCGGCGCGACCCCGGCAGCGCGTAAGGGGGCGGCGAGTTCGTCCTCCTCGGGCGGCAGGTCGACGCAGATCACGCCGTCGACGCCCGCCTTGACGCACTCGGCGGCGAACCAGTCGCTGCCCCGGATCGTCATCGGGTTGGCATAGCCCATCAGGACGAGCGGCACTTGCGGGTGGCGCGCGCGGAAATCGGTGGCGAGTTTGAAGATGTCGGCGGTCTTTGTGCCCGCCGCGAGACTGCGCAGGTTCGCGGCTTGGATCGCGGGGCCGTCGGCCATCGGATCGGTGAACGGCATGCCGAGCTCGATCACATCCGCCCCACCTGCGACGAGCGAGTCGAGGATTTCGGCGGTGGGACCGTCACCTGCGGTGACGAAGGTAACGAGCGCTGGGCCGCGCGAAAAGGCTTTGGAAAGGCGGGTCACTTCATCGAAGCAAGAACGGCGACAAGTGTTCCAATAATCGTACAGAAAAGCGTCAGGAGCCCCGCCGTGATAATACTGAGCTTGATGGTTTGCTTGTCGAGAGCTGCCTCAAGCATGTCCTTGGTAACAAGGTCGCTCGTTCCGTCGTCGATCTCTTCCGCAATTGCTTCTGCTTGTTTGCGCGTAAGTCCGGCAGCTTCAAGCCGCTGAGTCGCTGACAAGGGATTGTACATGTTCACGTCTTGGCCATCATAGCTTCACCCCCAGCGCATCCGCAACGGTGAAGATGTCCTTGTCGCCGCGCCCGCACAGGTTGACGATGACGATCGCGTCCCTCGGCATCGCCGGCGCACGCTTGATGACGGCGGCAATCGCGTGGCTCGGTTCGAGCGCAGGGATGATCCCTTCGAGGCGACACAGGGTCTTGAACGCCTCCAGCGCCTCGACATCGGTGATGCTGTCGTATTCGACGCGGCCGATTTCCTTGAGCCACGAATGCTCTGGGCCAATCCCGGGATAATCGAGGCCCGCGCTGATCGAATGAGCCTCGGTGATCTGGCCGTCGTCGTCCTGCAGCAGGAACGTCTTGTTGCCGTGGAGGATGCCCGGCGATCCGCCCGCGAGCGACGCGGCATGTTCCTTGTCGAGGCCGTGCCCTGCTGCCTCGATGCCGAGCATCGCGACCTCGCTGTCGTCGAGGAAGGGGTGGAACAGACCGATCGCGTTCGACCCGCCGCCGATGCTCGCGATCAGCAGGTCGGGCAGGCGACCTTCGCGGGCGAGCATTTGTTCGCGCGCTTCTTTGCCAATCACGCTCTGAAAATCGCGGACGAGCTCGGGATAAGGGTGCGGCCCCGCCGCCGTCCCGATGATGTAGAACGTGTCCTCGACGTTGGCGACCCAGTGGCGCAGCGCTTCGTTCATCGCGTCCTTCAGCGTCGCCGAGCCGCTGGTGACCGGGACGATCTCGGCACCGAGCAGCTTCATCCGGAACACGTTTGGCGACTGCCGCTCGACATCGCGAGCACCCATAAAGATCGTGCACGGCAGCCCGAAGCGCGCGGCGACGGTCGCAGTGGCAACGCCGTGCTGGCCCGCGCCGGTTTCGGCGATGATCTTCGTCTTGCCCATCCGTATCGCGAGCAGGATCTGGCCGATGCAATTGTTGATCTTGTGCGCGCCGGTGTGGTTCAGCTCGTCGCGCTTGAAATAGATTTTCGCGCCGCCCAGCTCGGCCGTCAGCCGCTCGGCGAAATACAGCGGACTCGGGCGCCCGACATAATGTTCGAGCAGGTCGTCGAATTGTGCCGCGAACGCCGGGTCGGCCTTGGCCGCACGATACTCGCGGTCGAGGTCGAGGACGAGCGGCATCAGCGTTTCGGCAACATAGCGTCCGCCGAACTGGCCGAAATGCCCGCGGTCGTCGGGTTGTGCGCGCAGGGTGTTGGGTCGTTCGATCTGGGCGGTCATGATGACGCGGCCTTAAGGAAGGCAGCGATCTTGTCCACATCCTTGACGCCCGGCCCCGACTCGACTCCCGACGACACATCGACAAGCGGTGCGCTGGTGATGCGCAGCGCCTCGCCGAGATTGTCTGGCGTCAGCCCCCCCGACAGCCCCCAGGGCAGCGGGTGTCGGTATCCGCCGAGCAGCGTCCAGTCGAAGCGAAGCCCGTTGCCGCCGGGCATGTCTGCTCCGGGCGCGGGCTTGGCATCATAGAGGATCATCGACGCCGCGCCGCGGTAGCGCGCGCCCGCGTCGCGATCCGCGGCGGTGCGCACGGGGATGGCCTTCCAGACCTCGATCGCGTGGCGTTTGGCGATCCCGGCGACGGTGTCGGGCGTTTCTTCGCCATGAAGCTGGAGAATGTCGATGCGCACGGTCGACAGGATGCGATCAAGGTCACCGGGCGAGGGATCGACGAACAGGCCGACGGATTTGACGTGCGACGGCACGCGCGCGGCGAGCGACGCGGCCTGATCGGGCGACAGATTGCGCGGGCTCTTGGCGAAGAACACGAAGCCGACGTGCGACGCGCCGCCCGCAAGCGCCGCGTCGAGGGTTTCAGGCGTCGATAGACCGCAAATTTTAACAAGCATCGGCAACCGCTAGGACAGGCACGATTCGTCGGGGGGATACGCGCTTGCGCCGAGGTCGCGACGCGCCATGGTCAACAGGCGGGTAGCGTCATCGGCGGCGCGTAATCTGACGGCCTTGTTCAGCGCCTGTACCAGTGCGCCGCTGCAGGTACCCATGTCCCTCATCGCGCCGAGCAGCGCAGTCCGCCGCCCATCAGCCAGTTCGCGCGCAGGCGGTTCGTTGGGTAGCGCGTCTGGTAGCCTTCCCGTCGGACTGAAGATCGCCTCGGTCACGCCGCCCGCGATCTTCGCCGCGGCTCCCCAGCGCCGCGTCTGATAATTCAGCATGTATTTCTCACCGTACACCCCGAAAGCCGCCACCGTCGCCGCTGCTTCTTTCTCCGAAAGTCCTGCTTCAGCAAGCCAAGCGGGCAATTGTGTCACGCGCGCACCAGGAGCAATCACCGCAGGCGCGACGGCGAGGAGGCGAACATTGGAAGGCAATATATTATAGGCCGCGACGGCCTTCGCAAGCGTTGCATCCTTGGCGCTTGCTACCGTGGTCATTGCCAGCAAGATCGCTCCGAGAACGGCTTTGTTTCGAATCATCATTCGCTCCTGACAAACTGGCCTTTGTTACAACGTGGCTTCGATTGCGCGGACTGCTGCATCCGGGTCTGCCGCCTGTGTGATCGGTCGGCCCACGACAAGGATCGTTGCTCCTGCGTCGAGCGCGGCGCGCGGCGTTACCACGCGCTTCTGGTCACCGAGCGTGCTGTCGGCAGGGCGGACGCCGGGAACGACGAAGAAGCCGAGCGGCCACAGCTTGTGCGCGGCGGCGACTTCGGCACCCGAACACACCACGCCGTCGAGCCCGGCCTCGCGCGCGGCGTGCGTGAGGCGCATGACCTGGTCGTGCGCGCTGCCGCTCACGCCCGCCGCCGCGAGGTCGGCGGCGTCGAGGCTGGTCAGCACTGTCACCCCGACGACGCGCGTTCCCGTGGGCGCGGCTGCCTTGGCATCCTCCATCATCGCGCGCCCGCCGGCGGCATGGACCGTCAGGATTGCCGGGTTGAGCGGACGCAACGCCTGCACGGCCTTGGCGACCGTGTTGGGAATGTCGTGCAGCTTCAGGTCGAGAAAGATCGGCAGCCCCAGCCCCGCCATCGTCCGCACCCCCGCGCGCCCGTTGGCGGAAAAGAATTCGAGGCCGAGCTTGATTCCGCCGACATGACGGCGGACGCGCGCCACGATGTCCTTGGCGCGCTCGAGTTCGGGCGTGTCGATCGCGACCCAGATCGGGCTGGTCATGGCGTCGCGGCGTAATTGGGGGGCATAGGGTCGGCGACAACGGGCACGGGCGGATTGGTGGGCGAAGGCGCCGTTGGCGGCGCGGGACTTGCGACCTGAACGTCGGTCAGCGCGCGCTGCACGGTGTCGAGGCGACGGCGCAGGCTCCAGCGCGTCGCGCGGTGGAGGATCAGCATCGGCACGAGCCCAAGCAGGAAGGTGAGGACGAGCAGCACCGGCAGCCGCGTATCGACGACAATATCGCCCCACAGCCTGACCGTGACCAGCGTCCAGTTGGCGAGCGAGAAGATGACGCCGGCAACGGCCAGAACCACCCAGAAAATGGTGCGCAGGAACTGCATCGGATCGCCCTCGCTCCTTCGGTTGGCGATCAGTCTATGCCGCCCGCGCCGGCATTGCCAGCCATCGCGGCAATACGTTGGCGAAGCGTCGCGATCAGCGGTGCGATGTGCGTCAGCCGCAACGCCTCGCTGTCGACGATCGCTGTGAAAACCGCACTCTTTATCGCGACGACTTCGCCGGGCGACAGGCTGCCCGGCGGGACCGTCGAGGCGACGATGTCGATCATGCGCTCGGCGCCGTGCAGCCGACCCCACAGATAGTCGTTCTCGCGATAGGCGCGCGCGAAGAACGCGCCGAAATTGTTGAACTGAATGCCCTTCAGCGGTGGGCTGTCGCCCGCGAGCGAGCGCGCGTCGTCAGGGGCGATGCGATCGACCTTGACCGGATCGAACTCGTCGAAACCCTCGCCCTGCAGCAGGGCATAAGTCGCGACGTCGTAGAAAGCGAAGCCGAGATAGGCGAAGAGCGGCTCGCGGCGGCGTTCGCGCGGCAGCCCCGCGATCGCGGTCGCGAGTGCCGCATCGGTCGCTCCGTCGAGCGCGCGCAGGTTCCAGCGGCGCGCCAGCAGATCGGGCACGTCGGCGGGATCGCTCGCGACGATCGTCCCGCCGAAGCGTGAAGACTGGCGCTCGATATAGGCGGCGAGCGAGGCATAGACGGCCGCGAGCACGGGTTCGAACGCCGCCTCGCCCTCTGCCGCGAGCCGACGCGCGACGAAGCGCAGGCGGCGGATGCGCGTCGCGAGGTCGAGCGCACCGATGTCGGTCATCGTCGCGATCTGGCTTTCGAGTGCGGCGCGCGGCTGGTCGCTGGCGCGCGCCGCCGCGTCGACGATCGTCGCGCGAACGAGCGCGCGATAGGCGAGCGCACCGAAACCGGCCTGCGTCAGCGCGGTGGTCTCGGCACGGATCCGCCAGCTGCCCAGCCGTGCGGCCGTTGGCCGGTCGAGGAACATGGTCCGCCCGAACAGCGCCTCGACTGCGGCCTCGACCTGCGGGCGAAGGTTGGCGACGATGCCGCGCGTCCGCTCGACGCGCGCGCTGTGCGCGGCGATCGCCTCGAGATTGTCGCGGATCGGCTGCTCGCGCGGAATGTCCGACAGTGCGGCGAACAGCGTCGTGAAAAAGCCCGGGACGTCGCCGTTCCTGCCGGCGGTCAGCTTGACCGCGCGGCTGCCCGGCTTGGGGTCGATATAGACGAAGCGCCGGTCGACCGCGCGGCGGGCAGGCCGATCGCGCAGCGCCTCGATCGCGGGCCGGAACGGCGCGTTGGCGAGGACCGACCCGTCGATCAGCACCGTCCGCTCGGCCGCACCGACCGAGGCCTGCCGCGGCAGGATGCGCGCGAGGAAATCGTCGCGCCCCGGCCAGCCGCGCGCGTCCTCGGCAAGCACGCGGTCGAGCTCGGCGACCTTGAAGGGCGCAAACGCTCCCGGAAAGCTCGCGGTCGCGCGCGCCGCGAGCACGAGCCCTGCAACATGGCCGAGCGCGGTGTCGTCGCCCGGCGCGTCGCGGAACGACAGGGTCAGCCGATGCTCGTTCTCGACGATGCTCGGCGGCGAATGCAGCGGCAGCGCCTCGGGATGACCGGTGAAGTCGGTAACGCTGACGAACAGGTCGAGCGGCTGTTCGGCGGGCAGCAGCCGCGCGCCCGATGGCCCCACGCGCATCGCATCGAAGGCCGAGAGCAGCAGCCGGTCGAAATTGGCGCCGCCGAAGGGTGGTTCGAACCAGCGCGCGCGGACGAGGCGCGTGAGCTTGTCGTCGATCTCTTCGCGCACCGCGGGATCGGCTTCCTCATCGCGCAGCGCCTCCTGCCGTCCGGCGAACGCACGCGCGAGCGGACCCGCCCACAGCCGCGAGAAGCGCGACGGCGCGCGGCTGTCGCGGTCGAGCAACGCCTCGACATCGGCATGGTCGAGCCACAATGCGGTCAGCGGGTCGAGCGACTGTCCGCTCGCGATCGCCTGCGCAAGGAAGACCGCGTTGATGCCGCCCGCCGAAGCCCCGGCAAGGATATCGGCAAGCACGCGCACCCTTGTCCCCGACGCCGCCTCGATCCGGGCGAGCAGATCGGCATAGACCTCCTCGAGCGCGTTTGCAGGCGGCGTGCCGTCGTGCGCGGCGCGGCTGGCGCGGACGAGGTGCCACACCTCCTTGGTGATGCCATGCATATAAACCGCCAGGCTGATCCCGCCGTAGCAGATCAGCGCCAGCCGGAGTTCCATTTCGCGCATGCCGCTTTGTGCCACGATGCCGCACGGCGACAAACCCGAATTCTTGGGGAGCGTTGGTTTGGCAGGCCAGCGAGTCGCGCCGACGGGTGCAGCGGCCGCGGCTTGAGCGCGCGTGGCCGAAAATGGCGGTTTGGCGTGCGTAGACTTCGCACACTTCGCACGGTCGAGAGATCCGTCGCTGCGTCGACGGTCCCACCGGTGAGGGCTGCACGGCGAAGGCGGCGGGGCGCATGCCGCATGCTTAGGCTTCCTAACAGCGTGTAGGACATCCGCGCGAAGCGGCCGCGTTGACGGTCGCTTTACCTGAGCAGGGCTAACGCCCCGGCATGGCCTGGATCACGCAAGAGGGTGAACGGATCGCGGGCGCGTTGCTCTCGCCGGGTTCGTTGCTGTCGATCTGGTCGCTGCTTGCCGCGCTGATGATCGCGAGCGCGGCGGCGCTGGCGCGGCGGCGGGGGCGGGGGGTCGCGGTCCGCGCCTTGATCCGCGCGGTGCTGCCGCACCGCTGGTGGCGCTCGGCGTCGGGGCGGACCGACATCGCCTTTACGCTGTTCTCGGTGTTGTTCAGCGGGACGCTGTTCGCGGGGACGATCGCGTCGCATCTCGCGATTGCCGATGCGACCGGCGGGATGTTCGCAACGACGCACGCGCTGGTTCCGCGCGGCTTCGGGGTCGCGCTGACGACCGTCGCGCTGTGGTTGGCCTATGAGGCGGCCTATTTCGTGCAGCATTACGCCTGCCACAAGCTGCCTTTCCTCTGGCAGTTCCACCGCGTTCATCACAGCGCCGAAAGCCTGTCGCCGCTGACGGTGTTCCGCGTCCATCCGGTCGACTCGATCCTGTTCTACAATGCGGTCGCGCTGTTCACCGGCGTTGCAGCGGGGCTGATGCGGCAGGTGACGGGGCCGGGTCTGGCGCCCCTGATGGTCGGGGGCAGCAACATGATGGTTGTCGCCGGGCTGTTCACGATCAAGCACCTCCAGCATTCGCACAGCTGGATCGGCTGGCGCGGCGCATGGGCGAAACTGGTCATCAGCCCCGCCGCACACCAGCTCCACCATTCGTCGGCCCCCGAGCATCACGACCGCAATTTCGGCGCGACGCTCGGGCTGTTCGACTGGCTGGCGGGGACGCTGACCGAACCGGCGCGCGCGCGACCCCGGCTGACCTTCGGCGTCGAAGGCTTGCGCGATCCGCACGGCATTTATGGCACCACGCTCGCGCCCGTCGTCGATGCGGGCGCGATGCTGGTGCCCGCCGTTCAGCCCTCGCTTGCGACCGGCGGGTAACGCCGCGCCTTGCCGCGCGCGAAGCGCCGCCAGATCACCCACGCGATGCCGCCGAGGATCGCCCATGGCAGCAGCGCGCCGAATGCGACGATGAACAGCCCGAGCATCGTCGTGAACGCGCCCCACGACGAGCCCATCGCCTCGCGCAGCGGCGAGGTGTCGCTGAACCCGGGGATCACGCTGCCCGAACCATAGGTCATCACCATCGGCGTGGTGGCGAGCGACGCGAGCGCCTCGCTGCGCGTCTGCGACGCCCCGCGAATCCGCGTGCGCAATTCGGCAGCCTGTTGTTCGAGGTCGGAACGGTTGGGGTCGTTGGCGCGCAACCCGGCGAGCCGCGCTTCGATCGTCTTTAGCTGCGCCTGGAGCGTCGCGCTGTCGCGCGTGCTTGCCTCGATCGTCGCGCCGGCGTCGACGCCGGTGATCTCGCTGTCGACGAGCATACCGCTGGCGCGCGTCACGCCGGCGTTCGCGTCCTTGCCGAACTGGCGCGCGATCGCGGGGTCGAGCTTGAATTCAAGCATCGCCGAAATGTCGGTTTCGTTCTCGAGGCGATACCGCATGCCGGTGATGCGGCAGCGATCGATGCCGAGCTTTTCGCACATCTGCGCATGTTCCTCCTGCACCGCCGCGATCTTGGCGTTGGGCAGGCGAAAGGCGTAGCGATAGTTGAACGCCACGCCCGGCGCAGCGGTCGGCGCGATGCCGCCGCCGGCGGCGTCACCTGCGACGACGCCGGGGGGTGCGACCCTTGCCTGGGGTGAAGACATTGGCGACGAAGGTTCCTCGCGCACATCGAATTGGCGCACATCGCGCTCTTCGTTGCGGGGCGCCTTGCTGCAGGCGGACAGGGCGATGAGTGAAGCGAGCAGGACACGACGCATCGGACGACTCCTCAAATGTCTACCGTGCGAAGGGTATATCAACGTTTCGCCGTGTAAAGCGATCGTTTCGTCGTCGCCGTCGATTATGGTCAACCGTCCCAAACGTTGACGAGATGTTCGGGCAGCCGCCCGGGCCGGATCAGGATGACGTCGATGCGCACGTCGCCGCCGGGAAACGCATGTCGTGCCGACAGCGCGGCGGCGGCGGCCGCGACGCGTCGCAAGCGCAGCCGGTCGACCGCGTTGGCGAGTTCGGCGGCGCTGCCGCGCGTCTTGACCTCGACAAACGCCGTCGTGCGAAAGCGGCGCGCGACGATGTCGACCTCGCCGACCGGGGTGCGGACGCGGCGGCCGACGATGCGCCAGCCCTTCATGCGCAGATACCAGGCGGCGATGCGCTCGGCGCGGCGGCCGCGCGCCTCGGCCCCCTGCTTGTCGTTGCGCCGCACCGGCGTCGTACGTCTCATGCCGCGCCCTTGAGTTCGAGCGCGCGCGTATAGAGTGCGCGACGGTCGAGCCCGCTCGCAGTCGCGACTTCGCTCGCCGCGCGCCCGACGGGAAGCCGCGCCATCGCCTCGATCAGCGCCGCATCGGGGTCGAACACCGATTCGCGCGTACCGGGCGGCGCGATCATCAGGACGATCTCCCCCCTGGGCGGCGCGTCGGCATAGCGTTCGGCCAGTTCGACGAGCGTACCAGTGACGCATTCTTCGTGAAGCTTCGTCACTTCGCGGGCGACCGCAGCCTCGCGTTCGCCCAGGCCTTCGGCGAGCGCCGACAGCGTTGCAGCGAGGCGAGGGCCGCTTTCGTAGAACACCAACGTTGCGCGGACATGCGCGACCTCGGCGATGGCGGTGTCGCGTGCCCCGGGCTTGGCGGGCAGAAAGCCCATGAACAGGAAACGGTCGGTCGGCAGCCCCGCGAGCGTGAGCCCCGCGATCGCCGCGCAAGGCCCCGGGATGGTGACGATGGCATGCCCAGCCGCGCGCGCATCGCGGACGAGTTTATAGCCGGGATCGGAGATCAGCGGGGTCCCCGCGTCGCTCGCCAGCGCCACCGATTCGGACCCCATCCGCGCGACCAGCGACGGACGAAGCGCGTCGGCATTATGGTCGTGATAGGCGAGCATCGGACGCTTGACGCCGATGTGGTTGAGCAGCTTTCCCGTCACGCGGCTGTCCTCGACCGCGAGCACATCAGCACGCGCGAGCACCGCCGCGGCGCGCGGCGACAGATCGCCGAGATTGCCGATCGGGGTCGCGACGATGTAGAGGCCAGGCGCAAGAGGTTCGGTCATACGGGGATGTACGGGGTCATGGCAGAGGTAAGCGTAGCGCTGCAAGTGCGTGTGGCCAGAGCGCTGGTCGTGGGTGCGCTCGCGCTGCTGTCGGCGTGTCAGGTGGTGCCCAAGGGGCCGCCGCGCACCGTCGATACCACGCCGCCGCCGACGCGGCCCGAACCCGTCACGCCAACGCTGCCGACCGACACCGCGCGCAACCGTGTCGCGCTGCTCGTGCCGCTGTCGGGCGCGAACGCCGGGGTCGGCGAATCGATCGCCAACGCCGCCAACATGGCGGTGCTCGACACCGGCGGGCGCGCGATCCGCGTGACGATGTACGATACCGCGGGCGGAGCGGCGGCGGCCGCGCAAAAGGCGGTGGCGGAGGGCAATCGGCTGATCCTGGGGCCGCTGCTCGCCGAGGACGTGCGCGCGGTCGCCCCGGTCGCGCGGGCGGCACGCGTTCCCGTCATCGCCTTTTCGAACGACACCGGGCTGGCGGGCAACGGCACCTATGTGATGGGCTTTGCGCCGGGACAGTCGGTCGAACGCATCGTCAGCTATGCGCGTGGTAAAGGCATGAGCAAGTTCGGCGCACTCGTGCCCGCCGGGCTGTACGGGCAGCGTGCGTCGACCGCGATGCTGCGCGCGGTCGAGGCGGGCGGGGGACAGGTCGTCTCGCTCCAGACCTTCGACCGCACGGCGGGGTCGATCACGGCGGCGATCACACGGCTGGCGAAAACCGCGCCGTACGACGCGGTGCTGATCGCCGATTCGGCGCATACCGCATTGCAAGCCGCCCCGGTGCTGCGTGCGCGCGGGATGACGGGCTCACGGCTGCTCGGCACCGAATTGTGGAACACCGACGGCGCGGTCGGTACAAACCCCGCGCTGCGCGGCGCGTGGTTCGCGAGCGTTTCCGATGCCGTCTATGGCCAGCTCGCGACCAAATACCGCGTACGTTTCGGCAAGGGGCCGTACCGGCTCGCGAGCCTCGGCTATGACGCGGTGCTGCTGGTGACGCGGATCGGCAACGAGTGGCGCGTCGGCGCGCCGTTCCCGGTGGCTCGGCTGAGCGACACAGGCGGGTTTACCGGCATCGACGGCGCGTTCCGCTTCGGCCGCGACGGCATCGCCGAGCGCGCGTTGGAGGTGCAGCAGGCGGGGGCTGGCGGGTTCATGGTCGTCGATCCGGCACCGCGGGGATTTTAGGCGAATGAGTAAGACATTTTAAGGCGCTCGGCGCAAAAGAGCTGGGAGGAGTTCAGCTCGATGATCAGCGTTTGGAACAAGCGGGTTCCCCGGCCCTATTACGGACTGATGTTGGCTATCGTGATTTTGGCCATGATTTTGTTCGGAAAATCGCTTGGACTGCTATTTCTGATCTGGATGACGACTCTCGCCATGGGTCGCCTCAACGATACCGGCTTGTCGCGTTGGCTGGCGCTCGTCCCGATCGCGTTCGTGTTCGGCGTGGCATTTGCGACACGCGCGGCGAACATTGCGATGCCAAATGCGCAGCACCCCGAATATTCTACGGCGGCGGGCAGCCTTTTCTTGCTCGCCTACGTTTCAATCGGCTTTTTCCCTGGCCAGAAGGATACCAATCGCTTCGGCCCACCCGCCAAGTCGGGTTGGGCTTTGGGTCAGCGAATCAAAATTCGCAGCTAAAGGTCAGTTGCTAGGCGACGACTTCGACTAGGATCGCGTCGAGCACGCCGAAGCCGGCTTCGGTGATGCGCAACCGGGCACCTTCGCTCGCGACCAGCCCATGGCTTGCGAGCTTTGCGACGGCCGGCCAGTCGACCGGGTCGGCCATGCCGCTGGCGTTGGCGACGCGCGCGACGTCGACGCCTTCGCGCAGCCGCAGCCCCATGACCAGTGCCTCACGCGCGCGGTCGCGGGGGGAGAGGGCGTCCTCGACTTGAATGCCGTGGCCGTTGCGCGCGACGGCGCCTAGCCAGTTCTCGGGTTTTTTGTGGCGCACTGTCGCCTGTCCGCCTCGCCGTCCGTGCGCGCCGGGACCGATGCCGACATAGTCGCCGTAGCGCCAGTAGGTCAGATTGTGGCGGCTCTCCGCGCCGATGCGTGCGTGGTTCGAGATTTCATAGGCAGGCAGCCCCGCCGACGCCATCGTCGCGCGCGTCGCGGTGAACAGGTCGGCGGCGGCGTCGGGGTCGAGTTCGGTCAGCGTCCCTTCGCGCAGCAGCGTGGCAAATTGCGTGCCGGGTTCGATCGTCAGCTGGTAGAGCGAGAGATGCTCGGTTCCGAAACTGAGCGCGCGGGCTAGCTCGGCGTGCCAGTCTGCGAGCGACTGGTCGGGGCGCGCGTAGATCAGGTCGAAGCTCACGCGCGCGAACGCCGCCTGCGCGGTGTCGAGCGCCGCCAGTCCTTCGGCGACCGAATGCGCGCGACCGAGCCAGCCGAGCGTGGCGTCGTCGAGCGCCTGCAGCCCGAGCGACACGCGGTTTACGCCAGCACGCGCGAGATCGGCGAAACGCGCGGCCTCGACCGAAGAGGGGTTCGCCTCGAGCGTGATTTCGATGTCGGGCGCGAGCGTCCAGTGCCGCCCCGCCGCCGCGATCAGCGCGGCGACGGTCGCAGGCGGCATCAGCGACGGGGTGCCGCCGCCAAAGAAGATCGAGCCGAGCTGGCGTCCGGGCAGCAGCGCCGCTTCATGCGCGAGGTCGGCGAGCAGTGCCTGGCGCCACGCGTCCTGATCGACGGTGTCGCGGACATGGCTGTTGAAATCGCAGTACGGGCATTTCGAGACGCAGAACGGCCAATGGATGTACAGCGCGAGCAGCTCAGAAGACGGCACGGACCAGCTTTGCAAAGGCGTCGGCGCGGTGGCTGATCGAATGTTTCAGGTCGGAATCGATCTCGCCGAAGGTTTCGCTCTGCCCCTCTGCGACGAACACCGGGTCATAGCCGAAGCCGCGTCCCCCGCGCGGCGGCCAGACGAGGCTTCCGTCGACGCGCCCTTCGAACAGCGCATCGCTGCCGTCGGGCCAGACGAGTGCGAGCGTGCAGACGAAATGCGCCGCACGCGACGTTTCCGGACCGAGCGCCTGCAGCCGGTCCTCGACCTTGCGCATCGCCAGCATCCAGTCGCGGCCGTCCCCTGTTTCCGCCCAGTCGGCGGTGTAGACGCCGGGCTCGCCGTTCAGCGCGTCGACGCACAGCCCGCTGTCGTCGGCGAGCGCGGGCAGGCCCGACAGGTCGCACGCCGATACCGCCTTCAGCAGCGCGTTGGCGGCAAAGGTCGTGCCGGTCTCCTCGGGCACGGGCAGGTCGAGCGACTTGGCCGAAACAGGCTCGATGCCATAGGGCTCGAGCAGGGCACGGATTTCGCGGACCTTGCCCTCGTTGTGGCTCGCGATGACGAGACGACCGGGCAAAAGCTTATGCATCGCGGACGCTCACCGCCCCACCGCCTTGGCCTGCGCGGCAAAGATCTCTGAACAGCCGATGCGCGCCAGCCTCAGCAGGCGCAGCAGCGCTTCCTCGTCATAGGTCGCACCCTCGGCGGTCGCCTGCACCTCGGCGATGTTGCCATCCTCGATCAGCACGAAATTAGCGTCGGCCTGTGCGTTCGAATCCTCGATATAGTCGAGGTCGAGCACCGGCGTGCCTTCATGGATGCCGCAGCTGATCGCCGCGACTTTCTGCTGGATCGGGTCGACGCTCAGTTTACCCTCGGCCATCAATTTGTCGACCGCAAGGCGCAGCGCGACCCATGCGCCCGAGATCGACGCGGTGCGCGTGCCGCCGTCGGCCTGGAGCACGTCGCAATCGAGCACGATCTGGCGCTCGCCGAGCAGCTTCATGTCGACGACCGAACGCAGCGAGCGGCCGATCAGCCGCTGGATTTCCTGCGTGCGCCCCGATTGCTTGCCCTTGGCCGCCTCCCGGTTGCCGCGCGTGTGCGTAGCGCGCGGGAGCATGCCGTATTCGGCGGTCACCCAGCCCTCACCCTTGCCGCGCAGGAACGGCGGCACGCGTTCCTCGACGCTCGCCGTCACCAGCACGCGCGTGTCGCCGAACGAGATCAGGCACGCCCCCTCGGCGTGTTTGGTGAAGGCGGGTTCGATCGTGATCGTTCGCATCGCGTCGGGCGCGCGGCCGGATGGGCGCATCTTTGGTCTGTCCTTTGTTCGTGAAGCCGGGCATCTACGCGCGATGCTGGCGTGTCGCCAGCCCCGAGGAATAGAGCAAGATGAAGCTGTTGCTGAACATATTGGGCGTGCTGGCGATCCTGATGGGGCTTATGTGGATCGGGCAGGGCGCGGGGCTGATCCGTTTCGTCAAGAGCTTCATGGTCGGCAACCGCATCTGGGAAATCTGGGGCGTCGTGCTCGCGACCGTCGGCGTCGGCATGCTGGTCTTGGCACGCCGCCGTTGAGCGCCATATCGGGCGCATGACCGCGCCCGTCCCTGTGCTGACCGACCGCGCGCGCGATGTGTTTCGCGTGGTGGTCGAGGCGTATCTCGATACCGGCGCGCCGGTCGGCTCGCGCACGATTTCGAAGCGGTCGAGCCTCAACCTGTCGCCTGCGTCGATCCGTAATGTCATGCAGGATCTGGAAGAAGCGGGCTATCTCGACCATCCGCATACCTCGGCGGGGCGGATGCCGACGCAGACCGGGCTTCGCCTGTTCGTCGACGGCATGATGCAGGCAAACGAGCCGAGCGCGGAGGAGCGCGCGGTGATCGAGGCGCGCGTTTCCGGCGAAGGGCCGGTCGAGGATGCGCTGGCGAGCGCGACCGCTGCGCTCAGCGGGCTGTCGGCGTGCGCGGGGCTGGTGCTGGTCCCGCCGCGCGAGGTGCGCGTGCGGCAGTTCGCGTTCGTACCGCTCGCGCCCGGCCAGGCGCTCGCGGTGCTGGTCGGCGACGACGGGTCGGTCGAAAACCGCGTGATCGACCTGCCCGACGGGCTTGCCGGGTCGGCGCTGACCGAGGCGTGCAACTATATGTCGGCGCGCTTGTCGGGGCTGACGCTCGCCGAGGCGCAGTCGCGCATCGCGAGCGAGCTGCGGAGCGAACACGACGCGCTCGATGCCGCCTCGCGCACGCTGATCGAACGCGGGCTCGCGGTCTGGTCACAGGACGGCGCGCGGCCGGTGCTGATCGTGCGCGGTGCCGCGCGGCTGATCGACGATGCCGCGCTCGCCGACCTCGACCGCGTGCGGCAATTGCTCGACGAGATCGAAGGCAAGGAAGCGATCGCCGGGCTGCTCGGTTCGGCGCGCGACGCCTCGGCGGCCAAGGTGTTCATCGGCGCGGAGAACAAGCTGTTTGCGCTGTCGGGCTCGTCGGTGATAGCCGCACCCTATCATGGCCGCGACGGGCGCGTGGTCGGCGTGGTCGGCGTCATCGGCCCGACACGGTTGAATTATGCGCGCGTGGTTCCAATGGTGGATTTTACCGCCCAAACACTGACGAGATTAATCGGATGACCCAGGAAGATTTGACCGCCGAAGACAAGATGGTTGCCGAAGGGGCGCCGAGCGAACCCGACCCCGAGACCGACCGGCTGGTCGAGCTCGAGGCGCAGCTGGCCGAGGCGCAGCAGGCGGTGCTCTATGCACAGGCTGAAACGCAGAACGTGCGCCGCCGCCTCGAAAAGGACGCACAGGACGCGCGCGCCTATGCCGCGACCAATTTCGCACGCGACATCCTGTCGGTCGCCGACAATCTGGCGCGCGGCCTCGACGCCATTCCGCAGGAGCTGCGCGACGACGAGAAGCTGAAAGGGTTGGTGACCGGGCTCGAGGCGACCGGCCGTGAGCTGGCGCGCGTGTTCGAACGCCACGGCATCACGCGGATTGCCGCGGTGGGCGAATCGCTCGATCCCAACAAGCACCAGGCGATGCTCGAAGTGCCGAGCGACCAGCCGCCGGGGACGATCGTCCAGGAAATGCAGGCTGGCTATATGATCAAGGACCGGCTGCTGCGCGCGGCGATGGTCGGGGTTGCGCGGGCGGGGTAGCGGAGGACGGCACCCGCTTGTCCTTCCCCGAGCGGAGCGAGGGGCTATGTCGAGCGTCAGCGAGAACTCTTTGAGGAGAATGCGGTAATCTCGCTGCGCTCGATATAGCCCCTCGCTTCGCTCGGGGAGGAAATTTGCGTGTACGGACCGCGCTAACGCCTGTCGGAAGCGGCATTGCTCCACCCCAGCGTAATGCTCATCCGCCGGTTCTTCGGATCGAAGCGGTCGGCGGGGTTAAAGGGTTCGCGGTCGGCGACCCCCTCGATCCGTGCAAAGCGCGTCGAGGGGAGCCCCGCCATCGTCAGCGACTGCCGCGTCGCCTCGGCGCGCGCGGTCGACAGCAGCCAGTTGTTCATCGCGCCGTTCGCGGCATAGGGCAGCGCGTCGGTGTGCCCGCGCACGATCAGGTCGTTGGGCATGTCGGCGGCAACGTGCGCGACTTCCTCGACGAGGGCGCGTGCGTTCGGCAGCAACCTGTCGGTCGCCATCGCAAACATGCTGAAATCGGCCTCGTCGACGATGTCGATGCGCAATCCTTCGCGCGTTTCGGTGAACCGGATGTTCTGGGCGAACCGCTTCAGATCCGCCCGCGAATTGAGCCGGACTTCGAGTGCGCGCTTCATGTCCTCGAACCGTTTGTGGTCGGCTTCGCGCGGCCCGGCGCCGATATTGCTCCCGCCGGTCGAGTCCTTGGGGATGGTGATCGATCGGTTGCCCGTCTGGCTCGCGCGTGACGGGTAATTATCCTTGCTGACGATGCTGTCGCCACCGAACGGGCCGTTCGATCCCGCGCTGTTCTGGCGCATTTCAATGAGCGTCGGTGCGAAATAGTCGGCGATCGACTTGCGCTGTTTCTCGGTCGTCGCACCCAGCAACCACATCAGCAGGAAGAACGCCATCATCGCGGTCACGAAGTCGGCATAGGCGACCTTCCACGCGCCGCCGTGGTGCCCTGCGTGCGGTGCGGCAATGATCTTCTTGACGATGATCGGGCGCGGCGGCGGTTCGTTGCGCCCGGGCTTGGAGGGCTGGGCCATGCTATTTGCCCCGCATTCCGTCGAACACTTCGGCAAAGCTCGGCTGCACGGCGTGCGGCAACCCCGAGCGCGCGGCTTCGATGACCAGCGGCTGCGGGTGGCCGTGGAGCGTCGCGACGATCAGCTGCTTGACGACGAGGTAGATGGCGCCGTCGGCCTCGATCACTGCCTTGGCCTTGGTCGCGAACGGGCCGACGACACCGTACGCCAACAGCACGCCGAGGAACGTGCCGACCAGCGCCGACCCAATCATCGCGCCAAGCACCGCAGGCGGCTGGTCGATCGACCCCATCGTCTTGACGACGCCGAGCACCGCCGCCACGATCCCGAGTGCCGGCAGCGCGTCGGCGAGGTTCTGGAGATTGTCGGCCGGGCCCGTCGCCTCGTGGTGATGCGTCTTGATGGCGTTGTCCATGACGTCCTCGACCGCGTGCGGATCGAGCGTGCCCGACGACACGACGACGAGGCGGAGCGTATCGGCGATCAGCGCGATCAGCGTCTTGTCGCGCATCAGCCGCGGATAGTCGGCGAAGATCGCCGAGGCCTTGGGATCCTCGATATGCGGCTCGACCGCGACGGGCCCGTCGACGCGGAGCATTTTGAGCAATTTGGCGCACAGGAAGATCGTGTCGAGATAATCGGCCTTTTTCCAGGCCGGGCCCTTGAAAACCTTGACGATACCGCCGCCCAGCGCCTTCAGTTGCGCGCCCGAATTGCCGGTGATCAGCGACCCTGCCGCCGCGCCGCCGATGATCAGCATCTCGTGTGGCAGCGCCTCGAGCACGGGCTCGAGGTGCCCGCCGGTGATCGCGAACCCGCCGAACACCATGACGAGCAGGACGACGAGACCGATCGCTGGAAACATGAAACTCCCCCGGGATACCGGTATGATTAACGGACGCGCGGGCGCGCGATTTAGCCGAGCAGGTCGAACAGGGTCTGCCGGTTGACGCGCGCGAACAGCCCGCGCGCCGCATCGAGCGACAGCTGATCCGCCTGCGACCGCGCGACGGTGGCGGCAATGTCGGTCTCTTCGAGCGCGCCGCGTTCTTCGGCCTGGCGCGCGCTCGTATCGGTCAGGCGTTCACGCACGCGCTCGATCCGCGCCGCGCGTGTACCGAGCACGCTGCGCGCCGCAGTCAGACGATCGCCGGTCGCGGCGAGCTGGTCGAGTGCGCTCGGGTCGCCTTGCGCGATCTTCGCACTCGCCTGGCGAAGGACAGTGCTCGCATCGCCAAAGGCGTCGGCTCGCGACAGCGAGACGGCGATGCGCTCCCCTGCACCGACGGGGATGGCGAGCGGCTGGTCGGGAAACAGCGACGCGCCGCCTGCGTCCTTCGTCGCGGCAAGCGCGTCGAGATCGTCGGCGAGCGCCGCCAGTTCAGCCGCGGCTGCCGCGCGGTCCTGGGGCGAAGCGCTCGCCGAGACCGAGCCGGTCGCGAGTTCGCGCGCGCGATCGATCAGGCTTTCCGCCGAGGCGAGCGTCGCATCGCCGCTCGCCGACAAGGCGGCGGCGCGGTCGGCGTTTGCGGCCCATGCCGATCCGTCGGTCTGTGCCGTCGCGAGCTGGGCGACGCGCGCGGCAGCGGCGGGGTCGTCGGACGCACGGTCGATGCGCTTGCCGCTGGCGATGTCGCCCTGCGCGCGGGTGATCCGCGCCGACAGTGCGGCCTGTCGCGCGATATCGCGCTCGATACCGAGGCGCAGCCCGGTCACCGGAACAGCGCCAGGATCGCGTCGAGCGTGTCGCGCGCGGTCTGCACGACCTTTGCCGCGCCTTGATAGGCTTGCTGATAGCGCAGCAGGTCGGCGGCCTCGCGGTCGAGGTCGACGCCTTCGACCGCGTCGCGCGCGCTGGCGGCTGCATCGCGACGCTCGCCCGACTGGCGCGCGGCGGTGCGCGCGGCGGCGGTGCGGCTTGCATGGGCGGCGACGAGCGCGGCGGCACGGGCTTCGACGCCGCTGTCGGCGCGGACCTGCGCCAGCGCCAGCGCGTTGCCATTCGCCGCGTCGCTGTCGGCGGGGGACAGATCGCGCGCGGCAACCGGCAGCGCGACGAGGCTCGCCCCGCCAGCCGCCATCGCGAGCAGCGGTGCGCCCTGGGGGCTGCCCGCCGCGTGCCAGCCGTTGACTGCCGTAACGAACGTCGCCGCGAGCGAATCGAGCGCGGCGCGGCGGTCGGCGAGCTGGCTCGCAGCGGCGGTCAGCCCCGTCAGCGTGCCATTCGCTTCGGCGATCGCATCGCGCAGCCGGTCGCGCTGGTCGCCGAGCGTCGCGGCGGTCGAGGTCTCGCCTGGCAGGCGCGCGATCAGCGCGTCGACGCGCGCCAGTTCGTCGACCTGCGCCGACGTGCTGGCGGTGACGCTTGCGCGGTTGTCGGCGATGTTCTGCGCGACCTGCGCAAGATCGCCGCCCGCGCGCGCGATCGCGTGCGCGGCGCCGTCGAGACCGTCGAGAAAGATGTGCCGCGCAGCGGTCGACGTAGGGTCGGCGGCGAGCCGCTCGCCGGCCGCAAAGAAGGTCGCGACCGACCCCGTGATGTCGGTGCCGAGCGCCACTTCGCCGCGGTCGAGCCATGTCGACAGCGTCGTCGCGCTTGCGGCGTCCGAAGCTGCGAGGCGTGCATCGGCCGTGCGGAACGCGTCGACCGAGCGCAGCGTGCCGGTGGCTTGGGAGCCGTAAAAGCGCGTGCGGTCGCGGTAGAGCGGACCGCTCGTCCCCGCGTCGATCTCACCGATCCGGACGGTTCGCCGCGCATAGCCGACGGTGTTCGCGTTCGCGACATTCTCGCTCGTCGCGGCGAGCGCGGCACGCGCGGTCGCCAGCCCCGACGCGCCGATGCCAAGCAGATCGTTCATTGCGTGCCCTTTAGCTGACGCTCGACCAGCGCGGCGATGCCGAATCCGCCCGCCATCGTATCGGCGAGCCGGGCGTCACTCATGTCGCGGAACTGCGCCGACGCCTGCGAGCCGAACAGGTCTTCGCCGGGCGTTGCGCTCCGCATCGCGCCGATCATCTGGCGCAGGAAGACGGCTTCGAACTGCTTGGCCGCTCCTTTCAGCGCGTCGCTACGGCGCAGGCCGCTCTCAGCAGAAGCGCCCAATGCGAAAGCAGCCCCGGCCTTCGGGGTCGCCGGGGTGACGATGTCGGTCATAGCACGATCAACTCCGCTTTGAGCGCGCCCGCCTGCTTGAGCGCTTCGAGTATGGCGACGAGGTCGGCGGGCGAGGCGCCGATGCGGTTGACCGCTGCCACGATGTCGGCAAGCGACGCGCCCGCCACGCGGTACATCGGGTTGCGCGCTTCCTCGAGCGTGATCCGGCTCGACGGTTCGATCGCGGTCTGTCCCTGCGACAGCGGCGCGGGTTGCACGACGCGCGGCTTTTCGTCGATGCGGACGGTCAGCTTGCCGTGCGCGACGGCGGCCGGGGCGATCCGCACCGCGCCGTTGATGACGACGGTCCCGGTCCGCGCGTTGACGATGACGCGCGCGGGCGCTTCGCCGGGATCGACGGTCAGCCCCTCGATCAGCGCCATCAGCCCCGAACGGCTTTCCGCGCCCGGCGCCGCCACGATCGCGACCGACACTGCGTCGATCGCATGCGCGCGTCCGGGACCGAGCCGCGCGTCGATCGCGGCGGCGACACGCTGCGCGGTGGTCAGGTCGGCCTCGGCCAGGTTGAAGGTCAGCACAGGCGTATCGGCGAAACCGGCGGCCACCGCGCGTTCGACCGTCGCGCCGCCGGGGATGCGCCCCGCACTCGGCACGTTGACGGTGAGCCGCGAGCCGTCGGCGGCGTCGATGCCGAGCCCGCCGACCGCAAGGTTGCCCTGCGCCATCGCATAGATTTCGCCATCGGCACCGCGCAGCGGCAGCATGACGAGCGTACCTCCCCGGAGTGATTTCGCCTTGCCGAGCGCCGACACGGTGATGTCGAGCCGCTGGCCGGGCTTGGCGAAGGGCGGCAGTTCGGCCGTGACGATGACGGCGGCGGCGTTCTTGAGGCCGGGATTGAGCCCCGACGGGAGGGTAAGGCCGAAACGG
Source organism: Sphingomonas sp. (assembly GCA_965248885.1). Lineage (GTDB taxonomy): Bacteria > Pseudomonadota > Alphaproteobacteria > Sphingomonadales > Sphingomonadaceae > Sphingomonas_O. The sequence continues at coordinate 733,748 of OZ252211.1, forward strand.
CTGACGACACCCTTCACGCCCTGTGTGGCATAATCGAGGCTGTCGTCGCCCGTGCCCGCGAGCCCCACGACGACGCCGTATCCGGTCAGCTGGTTGGCGCGCAGCCCCTCGAACGTGCCGAGGTCCTTGATCCGTTCGGCGTGGAGCGGGGTGGCGAGGAGAAGGAGAGCGAGCCAGCGCATCAGAACGGGCTCACTGCGGAGAAAAACCGCGACAGCCAGCCCTGGCGGCTCGCCCGGGCGACTTCGCCGCGGCCGGTATAGGCGATGCGCGCGTCGGCGATGCGCGTCGAGGCGATACGGTTGTCGGGGCCGATGTCGGCGATGCGCACGATCCCCGACAGCTGCACCGTCTCGTCGCCACGATTGAGCGTCAGCATCTTCTCTCCGCGCACCAGCATCGTTCCGTTGGGATAGACGGCGGCGACGGTCACGCTGACCTCACCCGACAGCGCGTTCGACTGCGCCGCCTGTCCCTGTCCCTTGAACGACTGGGCGCCGCCCATGTTTATGTCGGTCGGCTGAAACAGCGCGAGCGGGCCGGTGACGGGCGGGGTCAGCCCGATCGATGCGTCGCGCCCGCTGGTCTGCGAGGCGGTCTTGCTCGCCTGCGTCCGCTCGACGAGGCTGATCGTCAGCACGTCGCCGACCGCGCCCGCGCGCGCGCCGCTCGTCAGCGCGTTATAGCCGCGCGATGCCTGAAAGATCGCGCCGTTGGCGGCTGCGGGGGCGGGGGCTTCGGGCGGAGTGGCGGCGAAGACAGGGCGCGGGGCCTTGCTCGCGGTGAGCGTAAGCAGGGCGAGCGCCGCCGCGCTCCTAAAGCTGCTGGTTGACATATTTCAGCATTTCGTCGGTGGCCGAGATCATCTTGGAATTCACTTCATAGGCGCGCTGCGTCTCGATCATGTCGACGAGCTCCTCGACCACATTGACGTTCGACGCCTCGAGCGCGCCCGAGCGCAGCCCGCCGCGTCCTTCGCTCCCCGGTGCGCCGGTCTGCGCCGCCCCGCTCGCGGCGGTCTCGGCGAGCAGATTGTCGCCGAGCGCCAGCAACCCCGCCGGATTGGCGAAGCGCGCCAGCTCGATCTTGCCGAGTTCGGTCGTGGCGCCACCGACGCTTGCCGAGACGGTGCCGTCGGTTCCGATCGTCACGCTTTGCGCATCGTCGGGGATCTGGATTTGCGGCTCGACCGGCAAGCCTGCCGAGGTAACGAGAGTCCCCTCTGCCGAGCGGCTGAAGTCGCCTGCGCGCGTATACGCGGTCTTGCCGTCGGGCGTCTTGACCTGGAAATAACCCGCCCCCTCGATCGCGAGGTCGAGCGCGTTGCCGGTGGTCGTCAGCGACCCCTGCGTGTCGATGCGCTCGGTGCCCGTCATCTGGACGCCAGCGCCCAGCGACAAGCCGACGGCATATTTGTTTTCCGCCGACGACGGCGCGCCTGGCGCGGTCATCGTCTGATAGGCGAGCGTTTCGAACGCGGCGCGGTCGCGCTTGAACCCGGTCGTGTTCACGTTGGCGAGGTTGTTCGCGATCACGCGCATCCGCGTATTCTGTGCGTCGAGCCCGGTGCGGGCGACGTGGAGGGCAGCGTTGGCCATTCTGGTCCTTTCAGCTGGGCAGGCGCATGAGGTTGGTCGATGCGCTGTCGAGGTCGCGCGCGGTGGTCAGCAGGCGAACCTGCGTGTCCCAGTCGCGCTGGGCATCGATCATCGCGACGAGCGCGGAAGGGGCATCGACGTTCGAACCCTCGATCGCGCCCGAGGTCAGCCGCGCATCGGGATCGGCGGGAAGCACGCCGCCGCCGCGCACGACGAACAGCCCGGCAAGGTCCTTGACGATCGTCGAGCCGGTAGCACTGGCGAGCTTCAGCCGGTCGACCTGTTGCGGCAGCGCGGGATCGCCGCCCTGCGGCACGATCCACACACTGCCGTCGCGCTCGATCTTCACGCTGTCGAAGGGTGGCAACGTGACCGGCCCGCCGTCGCCGATGACGGGGCGACCATCGCCGGTCGTCAACAGCCCGCTATCGGACACCGACAGGTCACCGCGCCGCGTATAGGCTTCGCTGCCATCGTCGGTCTGCACCGCGAGCAGCGTTTCTCCACCCAGCGCGACATCGAGCGCCCGACCGGTCTGGGTGACAGGTCCGGCGCGCATGTCGCTGCCCGTCATCTCCTCGCTCGCCACCGCGCGATCGTCGAGGCCCGGCCCGCCGATCCACAGCGAGCGGACGCTTGCCATGTCGGCGCGAAAGCCGCTGGTCGACACATTGGCAAGGTTGTGCGCGGTCGTCGTCTGGCGCGCCATCGCGGCCTTCAGCGCCGAAAGCGAGGTGTGGACGAGACGATCCATCTATCAGCTGCGCAGCTGGATGACGGTCTGCGTCATCGCATTTGCGGTCTCGATCGCCTTGGCGTTCGCCTGGAAGTTTCGCTGCGCGCCGATCAGCGCCACCAGTTCCTCGGTGATGTCGACGTTGGCGCGTTCGAGCGCGCCCGAGCGGATCGAGCCGAGCGGGCCGTTGGTCGCGGCGTCGATCGCGGGTGCGCCGCTGTCACCCGTCGACTGGAAATGCGCGTCACCGATCGGGCGCAACCCCTCCTGCGAGGTGAAGCTCGCCATCGCGACCTTGCCGAGCATGCCGTTGGTGCCGTCCGCATAGGTCGCCGTGACAAGGCCGTCGGTGCCGATCGAGATGTTCGACAAGGGCGTGTTGGGCGCACCGGGTTTCGACTGCGGCAGCGTGAAGTCGTTCAGCGCCGACAGCCCCTTGCTCGTCACGTTTCCGCTGGCGTCGACCGGCAGCAGCTGGAGCCGCGCGCCGATCGAATCGATCACGTTGCGGTTGACGTCGACCGAGAAGGCACCGTTGCGCGTATAACTCGTCTCGGCGCGCGGCGGGCTTCCGCGCACCACGAACATGCCTTCGCCGGCGACCGCGAGGTCGAGCGTCTTGTCGGTCGCCTCGAGCGTTCCTTGCGTGAACTGCTGCGTTACGCCGTTCAGATGCGTGCCCTGGCCCGCGATCATCTTCGTCGTCTGCGTCGGGGCCGAGGCGAACAGGTCGCCGAAGATCGCGCGACTTTTCTTGAAGCCGGTCGACCCGACGTTGGCGACGTTGTTCGAGATGGTGGCGAGGTCGGTCTGCGCCGCCTTCATGCCAGTAAGTGAAGTGTAGAAGGACATGGCTCTTCCTTTCTCAGGCGATCCGCGCGGCGGCGGAGGGTGCGGGGGTAGTTGTGGCGGGCGTCGCGGGGACCAGCGCGTCGAGCTTGGCGAGGATCGCCTTGAGCGACGCGTTCATTTCGGCGAGGCCGGTGTTGTTCGACAGTTGCGACAGCTGGCTGACCATCGCCTGCGTATCCATCGGCGCGAAGGGGTCCTGCGTCTGGAGCTGCGTCGTCATCAGCTTGAGGAAATCATTCTGCGTCAGCGCGCCCTTGCCGGTCGCGCGCGTCGTGGCGTTGAGCGCGGTCAGGCTGCCCGATCCCGCCAGCGCGTCGGTTACCGCGCTCATCGTCCGATCCTCAGCGTATCGAGGATCAGCGATTTGGCGGTATCCATTACCTGGACGTTGTTCTGATACTGGCGCGCGGCCTCGATCATCTCGACCATCTCGGCGGTCGGGTCGACGGCGGCATCCCAGACGTCGCCGTTCGCGTCGGCGAGCGGGTGGCCTGGGTCGTGGCGGCGTACCGGGGTTGCGTCGGTCGTGACGATCGCGTCGACCTGGACGCTGCCGTCGGTCGCACGAAATACGGGCTTGATCGCGCGATAGGCGCTCGCCTCGCTTCCCGCGACCGACCCGGCGTTGGCGAGGTTCGAGGCGGTGGTGTTGAGGCGCACCATCTGCGCCGACATCGCGCGGCCCGCGATGGAAAAGATGGACGATGCCGCGATCATGCTGGATTGGCTCATGCTCATTCTCCCTTGAGCGCGCGTGTCAGGGTCGCGACGCGCCCCTCAAGGAACGCGAGCGTCGTTCGGTACTGGACGGCGGTTTCGGCGAACGCGGTCTGTTCGGTCGCGAGCTCGACGGTATTGCCGTCGAGCGAGGACTGCGTCGGCACGCGATAGCGGATCGCGGCGTCGCCCGCACCGCGCAGCGCTGCGGCGAAGTCGAGGTCGCGCGCCTTGTAATTGGGGGTCGCCGCGTTGGCGATGTTCGAGGCGAGCAGCTGGAGCCGCTGGGCCCGCGCGGTCAAGGCGGTCGCGTGAATGCCGAAAATGTCGCTGGCCACGGGTCGAACTCCTTTCGCTGGAATGCTCTGCACGCCTCGTGCCAAGTCGCTGGCACGCTTCATGCTGCCCGCAACGCCAAGGAGATCTGCCATGATGATCGCATTGCTTGCCACCGCCGCGCTTGCCGACCTTGCCGCACTCGACACACAGGTCGCCGCCGTCGCTAATGCGCAAGGACGGGTCGGCATGCCGATCGACCGGCGGCTGCGGCTGGCGGCCTGTCCCGAGGCGGTCGTCGTCGAGCCCGCCGATGCGCAATCGATCGGCGTGCGTTGCGCCTCGCTCGGCTGGCGCATCCGCGTGCGCACGGAAGGGGGAGCGGCGTCGCCTGCGGCTTTGGCCAGCGGGCCTGTCGTTCGGCGCGGCGACCCCGTCGTGGTGCGCGTGTCGGGCAGCGGGTTTGCGGTCGATACGGCAGGCGTCGCCGCCGAGGACGGTGCGCAGGGGCGCACGATTCGCGTCCGGATCGACGACGGCAAGCGCCAGGTTTCGGGCGTCGTTACCGGCGCTGGCGAAATTGCGATTGCGGGCTAAAGCTTTTCCGAATTGATCCGTAAACGGGTCGGGAGGGCAGTGGGTTACGCAAAGGACATGGAGATGATCGGTCCCGTCACGACAGCCGCCACCGGCGCGCTTCACAAGGCCAAGCTGATGCCTTCGGGCGTCGAACTGCCTGGCGGCACGCGCAGGTCGCAAACGTCGAGCCTCGCCGCCGAGGTCGCGGGCGATGCCGCGCCGGTCGATACCGCGCGCGTCGCCACGCTGAAGGCAGCGATTGCCGACGGGCGCTATGCCGTCGACCCGCCTGCGATCGCCGAGCGGATGATCGCAAGCGACCTGGGCGCGTCAAGCGATTGACGTTGGTGTCGGCGGGTTGACGCCCGTGCGACAAACCGACCGCTACGGTTCGAGCGGGATCGACACTTTGCGATTCTGGCACACCCCTTGCTGATCATCCCACGTTACCGGGGGATCCAGCTTGACCGCAGCCATCGCTTTCAACGCCAGCCCGCGCGTGCAGGCCGCCATCGCGAGCGCGGCGAGCAGCACCGGGGTCGACTTCACTTATCTGCTCCACCAGGCGCGTGTCGAAAGCGGGTTCGACGCCAACGCGCGCGCGCGCACATCGTCGGCGAGCGGGCTGTACCAGTTCGTCGAGCAGAGCTGGCTCGGCACCGTCAAGCGGCACGGCGAGGAACACGGGCTGGGCTGGGCGGCCGACGCGATCGAGCGCGGGCGCGACGGGCGGATGCGCGTCGCAGACTCCGACCTGCGTCAGGCCATCCTCGACCTGCGCCGCAACCCCGAGGCGTCGGCCGCGATGGCGGCCGAGTTCGCGTCCGACAATCGCGCGACGCTCGAGGCCAGGCTCGGCCACACGGTCGAGCCGGTCGATCTCTATCTCGCGCATTTTCTGGGGAGTGGCGGCGCGACGCGCTTCCTCAAGAATTTCGAGGCCGATCCCGATCGTTCGGCCGCCGAACTGTTTCCGGCGGCGGCGCGCGCCAATCGCGCGGTGTTTTTCGCGCGCGATGGCAGCGCGCGGACCCTGGGCGACGTGCGCGAACGATTTGCCGCTAAATTCGCGCAACCCGCCCCCGTCTTCCGTCGTGCCGAACTCGTTTCGGCATCCGCCTCTCCAAGGGGGCCGACGTCGCCCGAAGCGAGGTGGACCCCGAACCGCGTTCGGGGTGACGGGATGGGTGTTCGTGCAACGCCGCCCAACGCGCGCCTCGCCTATCTCATGCTCGCCTCGCTCGGAGTTTCATGATGCCGACAGCCACTTTGCTCCGTTTGTGGCGCGAGACGGGTCGCGCGGCAATCCTGCCCGCCGTGACGCTCGCCATCGTCGTGCTGATGCTGGTGCCGGTGCCCAGCCTTATCCTCGACATCGGCTTCATAGCCAATATCGCGATCAGCCTGGCGGTCCTGATGATCGCGCTTAACGCGGCGCGCCCGCTCGACTTCTCGAGCTTTCCGACGGTGCTGCTGTTCGCGACCCTGCTGCGCCTCGCCCTGAATGTCGCCTCGACGCGCGTGGTGCTCGTCGCGGGGCATCAGGGACCGGGGGCGGCGGGGCATGTGATCGAGGCGTTCGGAAGCTTCCTGATCGGCGGCGACTGGGCGGTCGGCATCTTCGTCTTTGCGATCGTCATGATCATCAACCTGATCGTCATCACCAAGGGCGCGGGGCGCGTGTCCGAAGTGTCGGCGCGCTTCACGCTCGACGCGCTGCCCGGCAAGCAGATGGCGATCGACGCCGACCTCAACGCCGGATTGATGACCGCCGACGAAGCGCGGGTGCGACGACAGGAAGTCGCGACCGAAGCCGATTTCTACGGGTCGATGGACGGCGCATCGAAGTTCGTGAAGGGCGATGCGATCGCGGGCGTGCTGATCCTCGCGGTCAACCTGATCGGCGGGCTAATCCTGGGCGTTGCGTCGCACAAGATGGGGATTGCCGAGGCCGCCAAGACCTATGTGCTGCTCGCGATCGGCGATGCGCTCGTCGCGCAGGTTCCCGCACTGCTGCTGTCGATTGCGGCGGCGACCATCGTCACGCGCGTCAGCTCGCCGCTCGATCTGGCGGGGCAGGTGGCGAGCCAGTTCGCTTCGCCCGCCGGATGGGCGCCGGTCGCGATCATCCTCGGCGTCCTGGGGCTCCTGCCCGGCATGCCGCACATGGTCGTGCTGCCTGCCGCCGCGATGGTGGGCGGGCTCGCCTGGCATCTGCGCAGCGCGGCCAGGGCGAAAGCCGCGGCAGAAGTCATCCGCGTCGCGCCGCCGGTGAGCAACGCCATCGACTGGAGCGATCTGCACGAGCCGACCGCGCTCGGTGTCGAGATCGGCTATGCGCTGGTGCCGCTGGTCGACGAGCGCCGCGGTGCGCCGCTGATGGCGCGGATCACGGGCCTGCGAAAGCAACTCTCGCGCGATCTGGGGTTCGTCGTGCCGCTGGTCCGCGTCCGCGACGAACTCGGCCTGCCGCCCAACGCCTATCGCGTCATCGTCGCCGGGGTCACGGTCGGCGGCGGCGAGGTGTTTCCCGACGAACTGCTCGCGCTCGATTCGGGTGACGTCGATGCCGGGGTCGAGGGGCGCGCGGTCAAGGACCCGACCTTCGGGCTCGACGCGCTGTGGATCGACGCGGAACGGCGCACCGATGCGATCGTCGCGGGCTATACCGTCGTCGACGCCGCAACGGTCATCGCGACGCACCTGAACCGTGCCATCACGCTGGGCGCAGGCGACATCTTCGGCGTCGACGAAGGTGCGCGGCTGATCGACGCGCTGCGCGAGCACGCGCCGCAGCTCGTTCAGGCGCTGACCCCGCAACCCTTCGCGACGGCAACCGTGGCCGCCGTCGCGCGAAGGCTGCTTGAGGAAGGCGTGCCGCTACGCGAATTCAGGCGCGTGGCGGAGGCGATGATCGACGTGGGTGCGCTGCCCCTGACTCAACTGGTCGAGGCGGTGCGCGCACGGCTCGGCGCGGTCATCGTCCAGACGGTGGTTCCCGCGCAACTCCCGCTCCCCGCGATCACGCTGTCGGCGGGGCTCGAGGCGATGCTGGCACAAGCGGTGCGCGCCGACCCGTCGGGCGACCATCCGTTCGAGCCTTCGCTGGCCGCGCGCGTCGTCGACGCGGTGGTCGAGGGTGCACGCCCGCTGATGGCGGTCGCGCGCCCGGTCGCCGTCGTCGGGTCGCCGGTCACGCGCCGCGCCGTCATGCGCCTGCTGCGCAATGCCCTGCCCGAAACGCGCGTGCTCTCCTATGCAGAAATCCCCGATGCCAAGGCGGTCGACGTCGTGGCCGTCGTCGGCGGGCGCGAGGACGTGGCGCTCCCCGCGCCGCAGGAGGTCCGCTAGGTGCTGACCTACGCCCCCGTCCGCCGTCCCGATCCCGAAGCGCTGGTGCGCGAGCATCTCCCGCTCGTTCGCAAGATCGCCTGGCACGTGCACGGGCGTGTCGCCAACGCCGTCGATGTCGAGGATCTCGTCCAGACCGGCATGGTCGCGCTGATCGAGGCGGCGCGCGGCTACGAGGATCGCGGGCACGCCTTTGCCACCTATGCCAGCATGCGCGTGCGCGGCGCGATGGTCGACAGCCTGCGCCGCCACGCGGCGGGCACGCGCGCCGCGATCAAGCGCCGCCGCGACTTCGAATTGCTGCGCAGCAAATTCGCGCAAAGCGAGGGGCGCGCGCCGAGCGATGCGGAGATGGCCGGGCTGTCGGGACTGACGCTCGACGCCTATCGCGAGGCTGCGTCGGCGTGCGAGGCGATCCGCCACGAGTCGATCGACGAACTGTATTCGGACCAGTCGATGTGGTTCGCCGACGTCGCCGATCTGCCCGAGGAGACGCTCTCGCGCGCGCAACTGTCGCGCGCGCTTGCGGAAGCGATCGCGCGCCTGCCCGAGCGCGAGGCGATGGTGCTCCAGCTCTATTTCGTCGAGGAACTCAACCTCGACGAAATCGGGGAAACGCTCGGCGTCGGCGCGGCGCGGGTGTGCCAGATCAAGAAGGCGGCACTCGACAAGGTCCGCGCGATGCTGGGCGATGCATTCTGAGTCTCGGGCGCACGGGCCCGGCGATTACAGCAGCGTTTCCTGTTTTGCGGCATCGCCCAGCGCCGCCGCCGATTTCACCGCGTCGGCGCGCGCCATCGGCAGGTTCAGGCGTGCGCCCTGAAGGATTTCGGCGACGGTGATCACCTGAATCCGGTCGTCCTCGCGGCTGAGCATCGGGTGTTTGTATTTGCCTGCCGCTGCGATCTCTTCGCGCATCGCCTTGGTCGGCAGGTCCATCGTGATGAGGAAGCCGAAGTCGGCCTTTTCGCGCTGCCGGTCCGAATTGAGCGTCGCGAGTGTCGCGCGGTTCGATCCGCCCGACTTGACCTGAAATATCGCCTTGCCGTTGGTGTCCCTGTCGATCAGGAAATAGGCGATGCCGTCGATCCCGGCGTCGGCACCCTTCTTTTCGTTGATGCGCGCCTGATTGTTCGAATAGGTGAGTACCGCCCATTTCTCGAACTCCTTGCGCGTCTTGTCGTCGCGGCGATTGGCCAGAGCCACAGCGGAGGCGAGGTCGCGCGGGACGCCGTCGAGCAGAATGTCGGCCTCGATCGCGGGCCACTGGTCGGGATATTTGTCGGCGAGGCGTTTCAGGATCAGCGAGATCGACTGATAGGTGATGTCGATGCCGATCCAGCGCCGCCCGAGCCGCTGCGCCACCGCCACCGTCGTCCCGCACCCGCAATAGGCATCGAGCACGGTATCGCCCTCGTTCGACGACGCCTTGATGATGCGTTCGAGGAGGGCTTCGGGTTTTTGAGTTGGATATCCGAGGCGTTCTTGCGCTTGGGAGTTGATGGGTGAGATGTCCGTCCAAATAGTCCCCATTACGCCACCATCCATTTCGGCGAGATACCGCTTGAGCTGAGGCCGTCTGGTCGTGTTGTAAGAACCATCAGAATTCGTCGGATAGGCAATGCGGCCGTCATCATGGAGACGTTGCATCGTCTCGGTCTGGTAGCGCCAGCCCATGGCCGGATACTGGAACCCCAACCAGTCATACATCATATTGGGCCGAGGATTTGGGCTCGTCATGTTATCAAGCCGATACAGCCCGCGACCGTCCCCGTCATCGTATCGATACTTGGTCGAACGATACTCTTCAGAGTGCGCTTCTCGGGGCGTGTTCCACACGAACTGACGAGATTTCGAGTAGAAAAGAATGACGTCTCCTACACGGCTCCAAGTCTTGCTGTCACTGTGGGTCGTTGTCCGCTTCCAAATGATCTCATTCAGATAATCCCCACCCTGCCCACAGAACACCGCATCGAGCACCAGCTTCAGGTAGTGCGAGGCGGTGGGGTCGCAGTGGAGGTAGAAGCTCCCCGTCGGTTTGAGCACGCGGTGGATTTCGACGATCCTGAGCGTCATGTGGACGAGATAGGCGAGCAGCGAACCGCGCTTCAGCACCTTCTCCAGCCCGCGGATCAGCTCGACCGTCTGCTCGGTCAGCTTGCCGTTCTGCAGCTGCGCAATGTCGGTGATCCACGCGATCCCGTCCGCTGCCTCGTCGCCCCATTCCCACGTATCGACGAACGCCTGCGCCTGCGCGCGATCCTCACCGCCCTGGTTGTTGTAGATCTGGAAGTAATTGCGCTTCGAATTGAACGGCGGGTCGATGTAGCACAGGTCGACGCTTTCCGACGCGATCTTGCGGCGCAGGACATCGAGATTGTCGCCGTAATAGAGTTGGTTTTTCATGGCGCTCGCCCCCGTCGTCCCGGCCGTGCTTAAGGACAGCGATGCCCGCATGCCACCCCTGCGCGGAACCCGTCAGAACCGCTTGCGAAGATCGAGCTCGATCGTGCGCCCGCGGGGGTCGAGATAGCCCGCCTGATAGCTGAGCGGGACGAGCCCCGATCCGTCGCGGACCCGACGGATCGAGTCGGTGATATTGGCGATCTGGAACCTTAGCCGCACGCCCTTCAGGAATGGCACGCGCTCGACGAGCGACTTGTTCGAATCGAAATTGTAGAAGGCGTTGAGGTTGAGCGTCGCGAGGCCGCCGAAGCGAAGCGTGGACGCGGCGTTCGACCCGGTGACGATCGACCCCGACGAATAGCTGCCGTTGACGCGGAACCCCAACCCCTTGTTGAACCAGCCGGTGTCGAGGTCGACGCTGTGGCGCGGGGCGCCGCCGCCGTTGCCCGTCGCGTTGCCGCCGAGCAGGTCGAGTTCGGCAAGCCCCGGGCGGATCAGGATGCGGTCGGTGAAGCGGATGCTGTCATAGAGCGCGACGGTCCAGCGTCCGCCGTCGCCGGGGCCTCCGCCGAAGCCGCCGCCGCCGCCTGGCGGGCGTCCGCCCCCGAAACCGCCTCCGCCAGGCGGGCGTCCGCCCCCGAAGCCGCCGCCGCCACCGCCGCCGCCGCCGCGCCCGGCAGGCTGGCCAAAGCTTTTCTGGAAGGTGAAGCCGAAGCGGACGACATCGCTCGAGGTGCGCGCATAATTGATCGGGCGCGTGTCGACCGCGGTCAGAGCGCCACTCGCGTCGCGCGTCACCCGGCCCGGGAACGCTGCCTCGATGTCGGGGGTCAGGATCGGGAAGCCCGCGACGGGGTTGCTGCTGCGGTTGCGGAAATAATCGACGTTGATGCTCAGGCCGGCGAGCTTGGCCGGGGTCCAGGCGAGTGAAAATTTGCTGTCGCGCTGGCGCTCGACCTGGAGCGCAGGGTTGCCGCCGCTGGTCTGGTTGACGAGGACGGCCTGCCCGCGCGTGAAGTCGTAGATCGAGACGCCCGGCGTCAGGATGACGGGATTGCCGAGGTCGGCGATGCCGGGTTCGACCTGATTGTTGATGACGCTGCCGATAAAGGCGAGCCCCTCGACCGGCTGCCAGTTGAAGCCATAGCCATGGCTCGTCAGCCCGCCGAAATCGGACAGCCGCCGATACGAGATGTTCGCGTTCAGCGACAATCTGCCGAGGAAGGGCAGAACGTCGCGCGCGCGACTGGCGATCGGCAGCTCGAGCGTCACGCGCCCGTCGCCGACGTCGCGCGCCAGTCGCGTCGCGACCGGCGTGCCGCTCCGCAGCGTCTGGCTGTTCAGCCGGTCGCTCGACACCCCGCCGCGCAGCGTCGTGCGGACCTTGCCCGCAGGCAGATCGAACAGACCGCCCGACACGGTCAGGACCGCGTTCGCCGTGTCGCGCTGTGACCGTGCGGTGTCGGTCGTCGTCAGCGTACGATCGGTCGCGGTGTTGGCGATGGCGTGATCGTAACCGGCGGTCAGCGTGCTTGTCCACGGCGCGTTGCGCGTCAGCGTCAGGCCGGTGTGGAGCGTGTCGTTGCGCGTCAGCCGGTCGAGCGCGACGAAGGGCGCCGTCAGGGGCGTCGCGATCCCCAGCTGAGCGTCGCGATCGTCGGTCTCGTAGGTGCCATTGAGCGTCAGCCCGAGCCGGTCGCTGAGCTTGCGGTTGACCGTGCCGTTCAGCGCCCATTGACGGCTGTACGGCGCGAGCGTGCGATAGCTGCCCGAAGCAGCGGGCAGGCCGCTGCGCTGGATGATGCCGCGGTCGGCCTCGAACACGCTCGACGTCGCGTTGCGCTGGACGCTCAGGTTGACGCGTCCCGTTTTGGTGATGCGCACCGCGCGTGCCTGGAGCTCCGACGAGCGATAATTGCCGCGCGTCGCCGCGCCGCCCTCGGCATCGAGCGTGATCGCGCGGAAATCATCCATCAGGATGAAGTTGACGACGCGCTGATCGGGTGAAAAACCATATTGCAGCGCAGCTTCTTCGGGGAGCACCTGAACGCGGCGGATCGCCTCGGGCGGCAGGTCGCGGATTTCCTGAAACCCCGAAATGCGCATGCCGTTGAGCAGCACGACCGGTCCGCCGCCGCCACGCCCGCGTCCGCCGCCGGTCTGCGGCGCGAGCGCCGACAGCAATTCGGTGATCGACGTCGCGCCATAGCTCTCGACCGCTTTTTCATCGAGCTCGATGACGGGGGGCAGGTCGGTCGCGACCGCGCCGGTGATCCGTTCGGCGGTCACCACGATCTCGCTGCTGTCGTCGGGAGCTGTCGCCGGGGGGGGCGTCGCAGGCGTGACCTGCGCGGCGAGCGGGAGCGGGGCGAGCATCGTCGCGGCGAACAGGGAGCGGGCGGCATGCATCGTGCCGCGCTTAGCCGCCGAAAGCCTTTACCGCATCTGAACTTGCGTGCGTTAGTCGCAAAAAGACGGACCCCGGCGCGTGTGGGGGTGGGGGTATGCGCCGGGGTCCGTTCCCGCGCCGTCGTCGAGGACTATTCCAACGACGGCGCGGTAACTGGTTCAGCGTTCAGCCGCGCACCAGGCTCAGAACGCCCTGCTGGCTCTGGTTGGCCTGCGCGAGCATCGCGGTTGCCGCCTGGTTCAGGATCTGGGCCTTGGCGAGCTGGGTCGTCTCCGCCGAAAAGTCGGCGTCCTCGACGCGGCTGCGCGCTTCCGTCAGATTGGTGACGGTCGACGTCAGATTTGCGACACCTGCCTCGAACCGGTTCTGCACCGCGCCCAAATTGGCACGCTGCGAATTGACGGTGTCGATCGCGGCATCGATCGCGGCGAGCGCGGCGTTCGCACCGGTGTCGGTCGCGAGCGAGATCGCCGAGATCTTGAGCCCCGCCGTGCCGAGATCGGTCGATTTTACCGATCCGATCGCCATCGTCACAGCGTCGCCCGAATTGATCCCGGTCTGGATCTTGAGCGCGGTCGCCGTCCCGTCGGTGAGCGCCGTGCCGTTGAACGTCGTCTTGGTGGCGATGTCGTCGATCTGCGCGACGAGCTGCGTGACTTCGGACTGGATCGCGGTACGATCGCTGGCCGAGTTGGTCCCGTTGGCCGACTGCACCGCAAGTTCACGCACGCGCTGGAGCATGTTGCCGACTTCGTTCATCGCGCCTTCGGCCGTCTGTGCCAGCGAGATGCCGTCGTTCGAGTTGCGGATCGCCGCCGTCAGCCCGCGCACCTGGCTGGTCATGCGGCTTGCGATCGCGAGGCCGGCGGCGTCGTCCTTGGCGCTGTTGATGCGCTTGCCGGTCGACAGCCGCTCCATTGCATTGGCAAGGCCCATCGCAGCCTTGTTGATGCCGTTCGTCGAGCGGATCGCCGCGACGTTGGTTCCGATATAGGTCATCCCATGTCCTTCCTGTCAGGCGGCTCGGACAGTCCGGCATCGCCACGAGCTGGGTAACGTCGGCATCGCGCGGAGGTTTAGCGCCAGCGTCGCGATAACTGGCGCAAACACTCTGGCACGGGGATTGCAACCTCCAGGCGTATGAACGTCTCCGACGCCAGCCGCCTGCTCAACCTGCGTGCCGATGTCCTCGCGCGCAGCGACGCTCTGCGTCCTGCAGCGCCCGCCGCGCCGACCTCGAGCTTTCAGGACGCGCTGACCACCGTCGCGCGGTTGCAGGACGAGGCGGGGTCGGCGTCCGAGGCGATGGAACGCGGCGACATGAGCGACATCGCTCAGGTCATGATCGCGCGGCAAAAAGCGTCGGTCGCGTTCGAGGCGACGCTGCAGGTCCGCAACAAGCTGCTCGGTGCGTACCGCGACATCATGAACATGGGAATGTGACTTGGCCGATGCTCTGACCGTACTTCCGCCGCTGGCGCGCGCCGAAGGCGCGCTGCTCCAGCGCGTCCGGACGCTGACCGCGCTTCCGCTCGTTCAGCGCGCATTGCCGCTCGTCGGGCTTGGCGTGCTCGTGTTGCTCGCGATCCTGGCGGTAAGCGCGTTCAACGCGCCGGCCCGGCGCGCGCTGCTCCCCGGCATGAACGAAGCGGACAAGGCCGCCGTCGCGTCCGCGCTCGATACCGCGGGCATGTCGTACAGCATCGACGGCACCTCGGGCGCGCTGAATGTCGCCGAGCCCGACTATCACAAGGCGCGGATGCTGCTCGCCGCGCAAGGTCTGCCCAAGGCTGCGCCGACCGGAATGAGCGGCCTCGACGCGATGCCGCTGGGCGCGAGCGAGGCGGTCGAGCGCGAGCGGCTGCAAGGCGCGCGCGAGGCCGATCTGGCGCGCACGATCGAAGCGATCGACGCGGTCGACAGCGCACGCGTCCATCTGGCGGTCGAGGCCCCGAGCCTGTTCGTGCGCGACCGCGCCGCGCCGCGCGCGTCGGTGATGATCACGCTGCGCAGCGGCCGCTCGCTGTCCGACGCGCAGACCAGCGCGATCGCCAATCTCGTCTCCTCTTCGGTGCCGGGCCTACCCGCTGACGGTGTCGCGGTCATCGACCAGGGTGGCCGCTTGCTCAGCACGCCCGATGGCGCGGCAGGCGCATTGGCGGGCCAGCTTGCGGTGCAGCAGCGCGTCGAGGCGCGCTACCGCGAGGCGCTGGCGACGGTGCTGACGCCGCTGGTCGGGGTGGACGGCTTTTCGGCCGAGGTTCACGCCGACCTCGACTTTGCCGCGGTCGATGCGACGCGCGAAACCTATCCCGAGGCGAGCCGCGCGCTGACCGCCGAGGACCAGAAGATCACGACCGAACGTGCGACGGCACCCGCGGTCGGCATCCCCGGCGTGCTGAGTAATACGGCGCCCCCGGCGTCGACGATCTCTACGGGTCAGCCCGTGCCCGCCGCCGCGGCGATGGGGCCGGGGACGACGTCGCAGGACATCTCGCGCCGTTTCCAGCTGGGCCGCGAGGTTTCCGTCACGCGCAATGCGCCGGGCGCGCTTCGGCGGTTGTCGCTCGCGGTCGCGCTGCGCGAAGTGCCGGGCAAGCGGCGGACGCAGGCCGAGCTGCAGGCGATCGAAACGCTGGTACGCGGCGCGGTCGGTTTCGATGCCGCGCGCGGCGACGTCGTCGCGGTGTCGGCGCGGCCTTTCGTTGCCGAGGTGAAGCCTGTCTCGGCCTGGTACGAGGCCGGGTGGATCGCAACGGCCGCAAAGCTGGGCGGGCTGGCGGTCGCGGCACTGCTCGGCTGGTGGTTTGTTGGGCGGCGGCTGCTCCGTCGCTACGATGCGGCGACGGTGGCGATGCGGCGCGGCGAAGCGGCCGCTTTGATCGAGCAGCAGCTTGCCGAGAACCCGGCGCAAACCCCCGGCCCGGTGACGCTCGACATGATCGAGAGCGCCCCGGGTTATGAGCACCGCGCCGCGCTGGTACGCGACTATGTGCGTCAGGATCCGGCGCGCGCGGCTCAGGTGCTGCGCGCGATCATCGCCGCCGAGGCGGGCGCATGAGCAACGGCGGCGACATGGCGGCGATCCTGCTCAGCCTCGTCGGTGAGGACGAGGCGGCCGCGCTGATCGGCGACCTCGATGCGGGCGAGGTCGCGCAGCTGTGCAGCGCGATGGAGCGGCTGCCCAAGGTCGGCGAAGCCGAGATCGAGGCCGCGCTTGCCGACTTCATCGCACGGGCGCGCGCGGGCAACCCGGTCGCGAGCGCAGGCGCGCGCCCGCTGCGTACCGCGCTCGAGCGATCGCTCGGGTCGGGCCGGGCGCAGACGCTGCTCGGTTCGGGCGGCGAGCACCCGGTATTCGCACAGCTCGGCTGGCTGTCGGCGCGCGATGTCGCCGAGCTTGTGACCAGCGAGCATCCGCAGCTCGCCGCGATCGTGCTGGGCCATGTCGATCCGGGGATCGCCGCGCAAGCGCTCGCCGATCTGCCCGAAGCGACCGCCTCGGACCTGCTTCATCGGCTCGCGACGCTGGGCGCGGTCGGCGGCGATGCGCTCGACGATCTGGCCGACATCCTCGCGTCGATGAGCGTGGCGCCGCCGCCGGTCGAGGTCGAGACGCCCGGCGTCTCGCGCGTCGCGGGCATCCTCAACCGCAGCGAGCGCGCGCGTGCCGACCGCGCGTTCAAGGCGCTGTCGAAGCTCGACCGTACGCTGGCGCAGGCGATCGATGCCGAACGCGTTGTGTTCGCCGATGTCGTGGCGCTCGCCGACAAGGATCTGGGCAGCGTCGTCCGTTCGGCCGATCCGGCAGTCCTCGCGCGCGCGATAAAGGGCGTCGACGAGGCCACGCGCGACCGTTTTCTGGCGGCGATGTCGGCACGCGCGGCGCAAAGCCTGCGCGACGAGATCGACGAGCTTGCCGGGCTGTCGCGCGCCGATGTCGAGGCGGCGCAGGGCGAGATCGTCAGCATCGCGCGGCGGCTGGGCGACGACGGCGCGATCCGCTTGGGCGGGCAGGCTGCCTATGTCTAGGGTGTGGGCGGCGACCAAGACCGGGCGCGCGCTTCGCCTGCGCATCGTCGAACCCGCCGCGCCCGATGCGGGGTGGGACGAGGGCCATGCGCAAGGGCTGGCCGAGGGGCGACGAACCATCGAGGCCGAGCTGGCGTCCGAGCGCGCGGCGCTTGCGCGGCTTGCCGATGCGCTTGCGGACGTTGCTGCCCCCGATCTTGGGGCCTGGGCGAACCTGTTGAGCGCGGCTGCGGCACGGCTCGCGATTGCGGCGGCGGGCGAGGCAAACGTCGATCGCGACCTGCTACAGGCGCGCGCGCAAGCCGTCGTTGCCGCGCTGGCCGATCAATCGGGTCCGGTGCAGCTGCGCTTGCACCCCGACGATGCTGACCTGATCGCCGACGTGCACGATGTCGCGCTCGTCGCCGACGCAAGCCTCGCGCGTGGCAGCGTTCGCGCCGAAGCAGGCGACGCCTGGGCAGCCGACGGTGTGCGCGAAGCCTGCGCGCGCGTCCTGGCGGAGGTCGGGCTGTGACGCTCGACGCGCTTTCCATTGCACCGGTCGCCCCGACACGTGGTGGGCGGATCGTCGAGTGCGGCGGCGCGGTGCTGCGCGCGCGCGGGGCCGACTGGCCGGTCGGCGCGCTGCTCCGCATCGGCAGCGATGGGCTGATGGCCGAGGTGGTCGGTTTCGACAGCCGGACGGCCTTGCTCGCGCCGCTCGGACCGGTGGTCGGGCTTCGTATCGGTGCCGAAGCGGCGGCGGTCGCCACCACCGGCGTCAGCCTCGCGCAGGGTCGCACCATCGATGCCTTCGGTCGCGCGATCGATGGCAAGGGCTCCGTCGACGCTGCGTCGGCGCGACGCCCGCGCGACTTTCCCAATTCGGCGCGCGGCCGGATCGTCGAGCCGCTGACCACGGGCATTCGCGCGATCGACGCGCTGCTGACGATCGGCAAGGGCCAGCGGCTGACGATCGCTGCTGCGGCGGGCGTCGGCAAGACCAGCCTCGTCCAGGCGATCCTGCGCGGTGCCGACGTCGATGCCGCCGTCGTCGCGCTGATCGGTGAGCGTGGGCGCGAGATCGCCGACTTCGCCGCACAGCTCGATGGCCCGGCACGCGCGCGCACGACCATCGTGGCCTCGACGAGCGACGAGGCTCCCGCGATCCGGTTGCGCGCCGCCGACCGCGCCAACGCCATCGCCGAACAGCTTCGTGACGCGGGCAAATCGGTGCTGCTGATCGTCGACAGCCTGACGCGCGCGGCACAGGCGCAGCGCGAGATCGGCCTCGCGCTGGGCGAAGCGGCGGGACTGGGCGCCTATCCGCCGTCGGCGTTCGCGCTGATCCCGCGCCTCGTCGAGCGCGCGGGCGTCGATCGGCGCAGCGGCGGGTCGATCACCGCGCTCTATACCGTGCTGGCCGAGGCGGGCGATGCCGACGACCCGATCGTCGACGCCGCGCGCGCCGCGACCGACGGGCATATCATCCTGTCGCGCACGCTTGCCGAGCAAGGCGTCTACCCCGCGATCGACATCGGCAAGTCGCTCAGTCGGACGATGGCGGCGGTCGTGGCGGCCGATCATCTTGACGACGCGCGCCGCGTGCGGCGGCTCTGGTCGCTCGGTGAGGAATATCGCGAGCTCGCCCTGCTCGGCGGCTATGCGCACGGCACCGACGCGCAGGTCGATGCCGCACTTGCCGGGCGTGAGGGCTTGCTCGATTTCGTGACGCAGGGCTCGACCGCAGTTGGGTTCGGCGACAGCCGCGCCGCGCTTGCCGAACTGGCCGCGGCGTGAACGACAGACTGCGTCTTGCGCGCCTTCGTGCGCGGCTCGCCAGTGTGCGCTCGGCGGCGAGCGACGCTGCGCACGCAGCAACGCGCGCGCGGGCCATGCGCGTCGATCAGCTGATCGCAACCCTGGCTCCGCCGATGGGTGCGACCGAAGGCAGCACTTTGGCGGCAAGCGATACCACCGTCACGCGGCTGCGCGGCGCGGCCAACGCATTGTCGCGCGAGCAGATCGACATGACGCGGCGTGCCGCGGTGCGTCGCGTCGAACAGCGCCGCGCCGAGCGCGTGCTCGAAGCCGTCGTGACAGCGACCGCAACCGAACGCACAATGCGGGCGCGACGGCGCACGATCCGGCCAGGCGCGCGATGATCGACGCTCTTGCGCCCCCTGCTGCCGTGTTGCCCGCTGGCGGATCGCCGGCTTCCGTATCGCCTGCTCCCGGAGTTGGATCGACCATATCCGTCTTGCCTGCAACCGCATTGTCGTTCGACGCCGCGCTGGCAGCAGCGCTTTCGGCAGCCGCAATCCCTACGGATGCGGCGATACCGCTACCTGATGTCCCGTCGCCGGGTCCCGGTCGCACCGTTGCGCCGACCGGCATCCCGCCGATAGCGCTCGAAACTTCGCCGCCCGACGAGACCGAGACGCCCGCCTCGCCGAAAGATGATTCGCGTCCAGCCGAGCCTCCTGAAGCCAAGGCTCAGGTCGCAACAGCGTTGCCCGAGCTTCGCGTTCCGCCGATAGCGCTCGAAACTTCGCCGCCCGACGAGACCCAGACGCCCGCCTCGCCCATCGACGATAAGCCTCCAGCCAAGCCTCTCGAAACCAAGATTCAGGTCGCGACAGCGTTGCCCGAGCTTCGCGTTCTGCCGTTCGCGCTCGAGGCTCAGCCGTCCGACGCGACCGAGGCGCTTGCCTCGCCCACCGATGATAAGCCTCCAGCCAAGTCTCTCGAAACCAAGGTTCAGGTTGCGACAGCGTTGCCCGAGCTTCGCGTTCTGCCGTCGGTTCGGTCGCTCGAACCCGAGCAACCTCCGGCCGAGCGCGCCCACGGACGCGAAGCCAGCGATGCCCCGAGGATCGAGCGACCTCTGCTACCCTTGCCACCAACACCGTCGACCGCACCGCTGCTCACGGCGCAGGTCGCGCCGCAACATGCGATGGGGCCGCAACACGCGATGGCCTTGTCGTTGCACGCCAGCAGGCTCGAGTTCGCCGACGCGCTCGCGCAGCTGGGATCGCGCGGTGAAGCGCCGACGCGGATCGAAGTCGCGGGCGATGCGCTTGGCGCGGTGTCGATCGAGGTCGTGCGCCAGCCGCAGGGCTTGAGCGTCGCGTTCGACACCCCGAGCGAGGCGGCACGCGCGGCGCTCGATGCAGCGCAGCCGCGGCTGATCGCCGACGCGCGCGCCGCCGGGTTGAGCTTCACCCAGTCGAGCGTCGGCGGCGACCGGCGCGAGCGTCGCCGCGCGCCGCCCGCCTGGCCGATCGACGGTCGCACAGCTGCGCCGTCGCTCACGTCCGCCACGACTTCCCCCAACCGCTACGCCTGAACGAGGAGAAACAGATATGTCCGATCCGAAACCGACCAAGAAAAAAGGGGGTGTGCTCAAGCTCGTTGCGATCGGCGGCGGCGCGCTCGTGCTGGTGACCGCCGGTGCAATCGGCGGCGCGCTGGTCGCGGGCAGCGGCATGGTCGGCGGGCACGCTGCCGCAGCCGAACATGCACCCGAACCTGCTCATGCTGAATCGCATTATTATGCGCTGGAGCAGGGGTTTACGGCCAATCTGCGCGACAGTTCGTCGTTCATTCAGGCCTCGGTCGCGGTTTCGACGCGCGGCGATGTCAAGGTGGTCGACGCGGTCAAGGCGAACGAACCCGCGATGCGATCGGTGGTGCTCCAGCTGCTCGCCGAACAGGATTATGCGACGGTGTCGACGCCGGCTGGACGCAGCGCCTTGCTCGCGCGGCTGCAGAAGGCGCTCAACGACGAGCTGAGCGCAAAGGTCGGTTTCGGTGGGATCGACAAGGTCTACTTTACCGCGTTCGTGCTCCAGTAGGGGCATGACGAACAGCGCCGCCTTGCTTATCCGACCTGCCCGCAAAGTCGATGGTGCCGACCTGGTCGGTGCCGCCGAAACGATGATCGCGACCGGCAGCTGTACATCGATGCGGGCATTCCTGCGCCGGAACGGGGTGGCCGACGCCAGCCTGTCGGTATCGCCCGTCGCGGTCGGCGGCGGCGCGGTCGCGGGGGTCGAGACGCGCCTGCGCAGTGGCGACGGCGCGCAGATGTCGGTTGCCGTCGCGCCTGCGGCGCTCGCGATCCTGGCCTCGATCCGTTTCGGCGGGGCCCCGCGTGGGCCCGCCCCTCGCGCGGCCGCTTCGCCGAGCGAGATGCGCCTTGCCGCCGCGCTCGCCCATGCGCTTGCCGCCGACATGCCCGGTGACTGGGCGGCGGACGATGCACCGGCCGAATTCGTGGCCGGTTGCGACTTCACGATCGACCAGCTTCCCGCGCCTGCGCCGCACATCGGCGTCCGGGTCATGCTGCAAGCCACGTCGCCTCTCGCCTGCAACGACGGTGACTGGGATATCCGCCTCGGCGACCTCGTTCGCGAAATCCGCTTGCCGGTACGCAGCGTCCTTGCGCGTCCCTTGCTATCGGCGGGGGAGATCGCCCGGCTGCGCGTCGGCGACGTCATCCCGATACGCGCGCCCGACCGCGTCGCGATGCTGTGCGGCACGCATCGGCTGGCCGGCGGGCGGCTCGTCGAACGCGACGGGCATGCCGCGATCGAAATCGAAGCCGCAGGGGAGCCGATCGAATGACTCAAGCCGCTGTCGCGCCTGCGCCGATGATCCGCATCGACACGATCCCCGTCCGCCTCGCGGTCGAGGTCGGCATGGCTTCGCTCACCGTCGCGCGCGTGTTCGACCTTCAGCCCGGCGCGGTGATCGTGCTCGACCGCCAGGTCGACGAGCCGCTCGATATCCGCGTCAACGGCACGTTGATCGCGCGCGGCGAGATCGTCGCGGTCGAGGGCAAATACGGCGTCCGCGTCGTCGAACTGGCCGAACCCGACGAGTTCGGGTCGGGCGAGCGACGCCAGTGACGCTCGCACACCTCGGGGCATTGACCGATCTCGGACGGCGCGTCCTCCCCACCCGCGCGCGTCGGCTGCGGCTGGTCGATGTCCTCGCGCTCGGGCCCGGAAACCGGCTTGCCGTCGTGGCATTCGGCGACCGCGAGCTGCTGATTGCGATCGGCAAGGGGCAGCTCAGCCTGCTTGCAGAGAACGCCGCATGACCGGCGACCCGTTGAGCTTTTCGGCGTCGAGCCTCGCGCAGATCGGGCGCGGGGCTTCGCTCGGGCTGCCGCTCCAGATCCTGCTCGCGATGACCGCGCTGGCGGTGCTGCCGTCGGTGCTGCTGATGATGACGGGGTTCACGCGAATCCTGATCGTACTGTCGATCCTGCGCCAGGCGCTCGGGTTGCAACAGACGCCGCCCAATCAGGTGCTCGCGGGCATGGCGCTGTTCCTGACGCTGTTCGTCATGCGCCCGAGCCTCGCGCAGATCGATGCACAGGCGTGGCAACCCTATAGCCGCAATCAGATCGCCGCCGAGGTCGCAGTCGCGCGCAGCGGTACGGTGATGCACCACTTCATGATCCGCCAGACGCGCGAGCGCGACCTCGCCGCCTTTTTCAAAATGGCGAACCAGCCGGTCCCGGCGCGCGCCGAGGACGTGCCGTTCACGATCCTGTTGCCCGCCTTCGTCACCAGCGAGGTCAAGACGGCGTTCCAGATCGGTTTCCTGATCTTCCTGCCGTTCCTCGTCATCGACCTGCTCGTCGCCTCGACGCTGATGGCGCTCGGCATGATGATGCTCTCGCCGTCGGTCGTGTCGCTCCCGTTCAAGCTCTTGCTGTTCGTGCTGATCGACGGCTGGACTTTGACGATGGGGTCGCTCGCCGGATCGTTTGCGACATGAGCGACGGTTCGGCCGACCTGATGATGCAGGCCGCGCGCGAGGCGCTGTGGGCATGCGCATGGGCGACGCTGCCGATCCTGCTGCCGATCCTGGTCGTCGGGCTCGTCGTCGGGGTCGTGCAGGCGGCGACGTCGGTCAACGAAGCGACGCTGTCGTTCGTCCCCAAATTGCTCGTGACGGGTGCGGTCCTGATCCTGTTCGGCGCGAGCGTGCTCGGCGGGCTCGTCCGTTTCTCGCACCTGATGATCGACCGTATCGCGCTCGTCGTGCGCTGATATGGACATGCTCGACGCCTTGCCCGCGTTCGGCGTCGCGCTCGTCCGCCCGCTCGCCGCGTTCGCGCCGCTGCCGCTCGCCGGTACCAAGCCGCTCCCGCTCGCGCTCCAGGCGTCGCTGGCGATGGCACTCGCGATATTCGTGCTGCCGCAGGTATCGCTGACCCCCGCTCAGCTCGAACCGCTGACCGTCGTCGGTATCATGGCGGGGGAGGCGGTGACCGGGCTCGGCATCGGGCTGCTGCTGTCGCTGCCGATCGCGGCGGCGCGGATCGCCGGGGAAACGATCGGCGGCGCGATGGGCATCGGCTTTGCCGCGCTGATCGATCCCGAACACGGGCAGGCGGTGCCGACCGTCGGACAGTTTCTCAGCCTGCTGACCGTCGCGCTGTTCATGTCGCTCGACGGGCCGGTCGTGCTGATCGGCATCGTCGCCGACAGCTATCGCGCGATGCCGCCGGGAAGCGGGCTCGTGCTCGACCGCATTCCAGGTGTCCTCGCCGTCGGCAGTACGATGTTTGCGACCGCGCTGTCGCTCGCACTCCCCGTGCTCGGCGCGACGATGCTCGCACAGATCGCCCTGGCGGTGATGGGACGGCTCGCGCCGCAGCTCAACCTGTTCGCGGTCGGGCTGCCTGCGACGCTCGCGCTCGGCTTGGTGGTGCTCGCGCTCGCGATCCCCGCAATGGGCAGCGCGATGGTTGCCGCGTGGCACGCGAACTTCGCAACGACGGCGGCGTTCGCCCGGTGAGCGGCGAACGCACCGAAAGCGCGACGCCCAAGAAGCGCAGCGAGGCCGTCAAGCAGGGCGACGTACTCCGCTCGCGCGACCTGGGCGCGGCGGCGAGCCTTATCGTGCTTGCGCTCTGGCTGACGCTTGCCGGGGGTGCGCTGGTGGCGACCTGTGCACAGCTGCTGCGGACCGGGCTTCGCCTCGATCTGCGCGCCGACGTCGCGGCGTTCGGCTGGCTTGCGCTTGCGCTGGTTCTGGCCGCAGTCGGCTCGGGAGTGGCACTGGGTGGGGTCGGCTTCCGGTGGAGCGCGATTGCGCCCAAATGGTCGCGGATCAGCCCCGCTGCCGGCATGAAGCGGATAGCGGGATCCGAAGCGCTGATCGGGCTCGGCTTTTCCACGATTAAAGTGGTCGCGGTTGCGGCGGTCGGCGGTGGTGCCATCCTCGCCGCGTTGCCTGTGCTCATCGGCCTCGCCCGAGCGCCCGTGGGCACGGGTGCTGCCTCGGCGGGCGACAGCCTGCGCGCGCTCATCGCCACGCTTGCGCTGACCGGCCTTGCGTTCGCCGCGCTCGACGTCCTGATCCAGTGGCGGCGGCGTGAGGGGCGGCTGAAGATGACGCGCCAGGAAGTCCGCGACGAGCACAAGTCGAACGAAGGCTCGCCCGAGCGCAAGCGCGCGCAGCGCGAGCGGCAATATGCCATCGCCGCGCGCGGCGCACGCAAGGCGATGACCGAGGCGACGGTGGTGCTCAACAATCCCGAACATTTCGCGGTCGCGCTGCGCTATCGCCCCGACATCGACGCGGTACCTGTGGTCGTCGCGCGTGGGGCCGAGGCGGCGGCGCAGGCGATCCGCGATCTCGCCGCCGAACATAAAGTTCCGCAGATCGAATCGCCGATGCTTGCGCGTGCGATCTATTTCACGGCGCGTGTGGGGATGCCGGTCCAGAGCGAACTCTATCTCGCGGTCGCGACGATTCTGGCGTTCGTGTTCGACCTCGACCGCGCGATGGCGGCGGGTCGCGGCGTTCCCGAGGTCGAGGTGCCACCGCCGCTGCGTTTCGGTCCCGACGGCCGACCGCTCATTTAAATTCGCCCGCCGACGGCCGTTATCCTGTTCGTCAACAACGAAAGTTTGGGCATGACGAGCTGGTCGAAAACGGGTGCACGGCATGAATGGCTCGACGCGGTCGTCAGGGAACTGAGCGACGCACTGCACGTCGCCGACCTTGCCGGGCAGCCGGGGCTGGTCGCGCGGATCGAGGCAGCGCGGCGATCGGCGATCGCGTTGCGCGCGCGGGTGCAGGCGTGATCGATTCGGTCCTGACGACGCTTGGCGTCGGTTCGGGGATCGACACGCGCAAGCTGACCGCCGACCTCGTCGCATCCGCGCGCGCCGGACGCCAGACCGCCATCGACACCCGCGCGGCTAGCAACTCGGCACGGCTCGGCGCACTCGCGACGCTGTCGAGCGACCTGAAGACCGTGGCCGAGGGCACGGCAACGCGGGTGCGCACGCTCGCCGACGGCGACATCGTCAGCTTCGTCGACGACCTGGTCGAATCGGTGAACAGCCTGCGTGGGCAGCTCAACGACGCGACACGCGTCGGAGCTCTCGGCGAGGCCGGCGGATCGCTGACCGGCGATGCGGGGGCACGCGCGCTGGGTCGTGCGCTGTCGTCGCTCGCCGGGACATCCATCGCGGGCACCACGACGATCGCGCGCCTCGCCGATATCGGCATCTCGACGGCGCGCGACGGCACGCTCTCGGTCGATCACGCCAGGCTCGCCAGCGTCATCGCAAGCGACCTGCCTGGCGTGAAGGCGCTGCTTGGGGTCGGGACGCCTGTCGCGACCGGTATCGCGCGCACGCTCGCCGAGTTGCGCACAGCCATGACGGGCACGCAGGGCGCGCTGACGCGCTCGAAATCGGTCTATGACCGCGCGAGCGCAGCGATCGTCCGCGACCGGACCCGGCTCGACAGCGACATGACCGCGCTCAACGACCGGCTGGTCGGAAGCTTCACCGCGATGGACAAGCAGGTCGCGCTGATCAAGGCGAGCCAGGCGTATCTGACCCAGCAGATCGCCGCGTGGAACAAGCCATGACGCCGGGTGCCAGCGCCGCAGCCTCCTATCGCGACGTGGCCACGACGACGCGCATCCTGTCGGCGCAGGGTCCCGAACTGACGGCGGCGCTCTATCTTGAGCTGCTCGATACGCTCCGGCGCGCGCTTCGCCCCCAGCAGCTTGCGCGCTCGGCAACGCGTGCGCTCAACCTGCTCGGCGAGCTCGACGCCTGGCTGGGCGCCGATCGCGACGACGACTTCGCGCGCCGGATGCAGGCGATCCATCGCCACGCATCGCGCTGTGCGATGGCCGCCATCGCGGAGAATGATCCGAAACGGTGTTATCCAGCGATCGAGGCCATCGCACCGATCGCCGAGGCGTGGGGGTCGCTGCGGTCGAGCGCATAGCGGCGCATTTTCTCGATCAGCGTCGTGCGCCGCAGCCCGAGCAAGCGCGCGGCCGCGGCGACGACCCCGTCGCATCGTCCCAGCGCGGCCGAAATATAGTCGCACTCGATCCGCGCGATCTCGGCGGCAAGGTCGATCCCGCGATCGAGCGACCGAGGTGCGCCGAGCGCGGCGACTGTCTGCGTCGCGGGTGCCCCCGTGCGTTGAAGCAGCGCGGCGACGTCCTCCCCGGTGAGTGTTTCTCCGGGATGGAGGATGGTCGCGCGCTCGACGACATTGCGAAGCTCGCGGACGTTACCGGGCCAATCATGTGCTGCGAGCCGTTCCAGCGCGGTGGCATCGAAGCGAACCGGTGCGCGTCGCGGTTCGCTCTGTGCGAGAAAGTGGGTGGCGAGGATCGCGACATCCTGCGCCCGCGCGGCAAGCGGTGGCAGGTGCACGGGCACGACCGCGAGGCGGTAATACAGATCTTCGCGGAAGCCTCCCTGCGCGATCGCCTGGGCAAGGTCGCGGTGCGTCGCGCTGACGACGCGGACGTCGACGGCGATCGATCGCGAGCCACCGACGCGTTCGACGACGCGTTCTTCGAGCACGCGGAGCAGCTTGACCTGCATATCGAGCGGCATGTCGCCGATCTCGTCGAGGAACAACGTGCCGCCGTGCGCCAGCTCGAATTTTCCGGCGCGGGCTGCATGAGCGCCGGTAAACGCGCCGCGTTCGTGCCCGAAAAGCTCCGATTCGATCAGGTCGCGCGCGATCGCGCCGCAGTTAACCGCGATAAACGGCCTGTCGCGCCGCTCGCTCGCCGCGTGGAGCGCGCGGGCGACGCATTCCTTGCCACTTCCCGAAGGCCCTGTCACGATGACCGAAGCATCGCGTCCTGCGATTCGTCCAACGCGCGCCCGCACCGCGTGCATCGCGGGACTATCGCCAAGCAGAAGGCTGTCGATCGACAGTTGGGTGGATTTCATCAACCATTTCCTTTTACGCGCGTCAATAGAATGCCGTTGGCGTGTCAAGGATTAGGCACGTGAAACGATCGTCGAGGCTAACAAAATGTCCGCTATGGACAGAAATCCAAAAGACATGCAGGCTCAGTTGATCCAGAAGCGACCAATATGGCGTTTCGGGGGATTGTTGTGATCGAAGGTCTTAGCAGGCTCGTCGAGGAGGCGACCCAAGATATCATGGATGCCCGTCCGCCAATCTGGATTATTGCTGACGATCAATCATCCCGAAACCGAGCGATCGAAGCCATCCACGCGAGCGGGGGGCGGCTGGCACGCGATCTGAATACGGCCGAAGCGTTGGAGCGGCTCGACGAGCGACCCGCCGACGGCCTCGTGCTGCTCGAAATCAGCGCGTTCGGAGCGGCGACGCGCAGCGTTCTCGCCAAGCTTGACCGACAGGCCGAAGATCCAGCGTTGCCGCTTATCGTCAGCTGCGGGGTCGCCGATCTCGATTCGGTTGATGCGTTGGTCGAGGCGCGCGCGACGATCTTGCTATGCGATGCCAGCCTCGCGGATCGTGTCGCGGCGATTGAAATTGCCATGATCGCGCGGCCCACGGTTTTTCGCGAAGTCGACAATCCCACCGAGGCCATGCGCTTGCAACGGCTTGCCGATGAAGTCGGGCGCATCGCCAAGGCGCTTGCGGGGCTGGTCGATGCCGAGCCTGCACCCGAAACCCTGTCCGACGGGCTGATCGGTTATCGTGCCCAACCGGCGCGCCATCCGGTCGCCGCCGCGACGGTCCGCGGCGAGGATGTTCGTGAGATGATACGTTTGCGGCGGCAACGCGACCGGCTGTTCGGTGTCGACCTGTTCGCCGATCCGGCGTGGGATATCATGCTCGACCTGCTGGCGGCGCGAATCGAAAGGCTGCGCGTGGCGGTGTCGAGCCTGTGCATCGCAGCGGCAGTCCCGCCGACCACCGCGCTGCGCTATATCAAGACGATGACCGACATGGGGCTGCTGTTACGCGTCCCCGATCCGACCGACGGGCGACGCGTCTTCATCGACCTGAGCGACCGTGCAGCCAAAAAAGTGCTCGACTTTATCGGCGAAGTCAAAAGCTGTGCCGGAATACTGGTCTGAATAATCAGGGCCGCGTAACAACCAGCGTCGTGCCCTCGACCGCCACGACGGTGAGGCGCTCCCCGATCGCGGCGTCCACGCCGCGTGCGTTCCAGACGCCGTCGCCTACCTTGACGCGGCCGTGGCTGACGTCGACCGGTTCGACTGCGGTGACGACGCACCCGACAAGACGCGCCGCACGGTCGTTGAGCTGCGGGTCCGACGAGACGATCGGGTTGCGCTGCATGTAACGCCGCCCCAGCGCGATCGACGCGATCGATATCGCGACGAACACCGCGAATTGCCACGTCGGCTCGAGCCCGAGCAGCGCGGTGGCGACGCCAGTCAGGAGCGCCGCGCCGCCGAGCCAGACGAGGAAGAATCCCGGTGCGACGATCTCGGCGGCGGCAAGCGCCACCGCCGCGACGATCCAGTACCAATAAAGCGCGAGCTGCTCCACCTCAGCGCGCCTCGAACGGGCCGGGACGGCGCGGGGGTGGGGGAGGCGGCGTTTCGCCGTCCATCGGGCGCACCGCCTTAACCAATTCGCCGATCCCGCCGAGCGAACCGACCAGCGCGCTCGCTTCGAAGGGCATGAAGATCGTCTTGGCGTTGGGCGAGGTCGCAAAGGCCTGCATGGCTTCGACATATTTTTGCGCGATGAAATAGTTGATGGCCTGCGCGCTGCCGCCCTCGATCGCGTCGGACACGGCTTTGGTTGCCGACGCCTCGGCCTGCGCCGAGCGTTCGCGCGCCTCGGCATCGCGGAATGCGGCTTCCTTGCGCCCCTCGGCCTCGAGGATCTGCGCCTGCTTCAAGCCCTCGGCGCGATTGATCTCGTTCTGCCGAGCGGCTTCCGATTCGAGGATCGTCGCGCGCTTCTCGCGCTCGGCCTTCATCTGGCGCGTCATGGCGTTGACGATATCGGCGGGCGGACGGATGTCCTTCAGCTCGACGCGTGTAATCTTCACCCCCCACGCCTCGGTCGCCTGATCGACGATCGTCAGCAGCCGGGTGTTGATCTCGTCGCGCTTCGACAAAGTCTCGTCGAGGTCCATCGACCCCATCACCGTGCGCAGGTTCGTCGTCGAAAGCTGCATGATCGCCAGATACAGGTCGCTGACCTCGTACGCCGCCTTGGCCGCGTCGAGCACCTGGAAGAACACGACGCCATCGACCGCGACCATCGCATTGTCGCGCGTGATGATCTCCTGCCCCGGAATGTCGAGAACCTGCTCCATCATGTTGATCTTGCGGCCGATCCGGTCGAACAGCGGCATGACGACGGTCAGGCCGGGAGGCGCGAGCGCGGTAAATTTGCCAAAGCGCTCGATGGTATAGGTATAGCCCTGGCGCACGACCTTGATCGCGAACACGACATAGGCGACGCCGAGCAAGGCCAAAGCGACGATCAGCGGATACATGGTCTTCCCCCGCGCCGGGACAGCGCGCCTGAGTTTTAGCCGAGCGCGCGGACGCCCCCAAGCGAATTCGGTGCGGCTGGCGCGCGGGCACCCGCGCGGTTACATGGACCGCCACGACTCGCTCGCATGCAAGAGGACCGCTTGGCCATCGACATCCCGCTCGGACTGACATTCGACGACGTGCTGCTGCGTCCCGGCGCGTCGGAGGTGCTGCCGAGCCAGGCCGACACGCGCACCCGCCTGACCCGCGATATCATACTCAACATTCCCGTGCTGTCGGCGGCGATGGACACGGTGACCGAGGCCGACATGGCGATCGTCATGGCGCAGCTGGGCGGGATCGGCGTGCTCCACCGCAACCTGTCGGTCGAGGATCAGGTCGCGGCGGTCCGCGCGGTCAAGCGCTTCGAAAGCGGGATGGTTGTCAATCCGATCACGATCCGCCCCGACCAGACTCTCGCCGACGCGCGCGACCTGATGGCGCGACACCGTATTTCGGGGATTCCCGTCGTGGAAGCTTCGGGCAAGCTGGTCGGCATCCTGACCAATCGCGACGTGCGCTTCGCCGAGAACCCAGGCCAACCGGTCGCCGAGCTGATGACGCATCAAAATCTGGCGACGGTCAGCGCGGGTGTCACGCAGGACGAGGCACGGCGGCTGCTCCACCAGCGCCGGATCGAGAAATTGCTAGTCGTCGACGAGGAATATCGCTGCGTCGGGCTGATCACCGTCAAGGATATCGAAAAGGCCGTCACCTATCCCGCCGCGACCAAGGACGCCGCTGCACGCTTGCGCGTCGCGGGTGCGACGACGGTGGGCGACGCGGGGTTCGAGCGGACCGAGGCGCTGATCGACGCCGAGTGCGACCTGATCGTGATCGATACCGCACACGGCCATTCGCGCATGGTCGCGGCCGCAGTCGAGCGTGTGCGCAAGCTGTCGAATTTGGTCCAGATCGTCGCAGGCAACGTGGCGACGGGGGAGGCGACGCGTGCGCTGATCGACGCAGGTGCCGATGCGGTCAAGGTCGGGATCGGGCCGGGAAGCATCTGCACGACGCGCGTCGTCGCGGGCGTCGGCGTTCCGCAACTGACCGCGATCATGGAAAGCGCCGAGGAGGCCGCACGGTCGAACGTGCCCGTCATCGCCGACGGCGGACTGCGCACGTCGGGCGACATGGCCAAGGCATTGGCGGCCGGGGCGAGCGCAGTGATGGTTGGGTCGTTGCTTGCAGGAACCGTGGAGGCACCCGGCGAAACCTTTCTGTACCAGGGGCGAGCCTATAAATCCTATCGCGGCATGGGAAGCGTCGGCGCGATGGCGCGCGGCTCGGCCGACCGTTACTTCCAGCAGGATATCAAGGACCAGCTCAAGCTCGTTCCCGAAGGGATCGAGGGGCAGGTGGCGTTCAAAGGCCCTGCGAAGGACGTCATCCACCAGCTCGTCGGTGGCGTGAAGGCAGCGATGGGCTATACCGGCTCGGCGACGATCGAGGAATTGCAGCGGCGCGCGCAATTCGTCCGGATAACGGGTGCGGGCTTGCGCGAAAGCCATGTTCATGACGTCGCGATCACGCGCGAAGCGCCGAACTACCCGACCCAGTGACCCCCGGTGCCCGCCTGCAGACCGCGATCGAGCTGCTCGACGAGATCATCGCTGCTGCGCGCGCGAACGGCGCCGCAGCCGACACGATCATCGCGCGGGGGTTCGCGGCGCGTCGCTACGCCGGGTCGAAAGATCGGGCCGCGGTACGTGCGCTGGTCTATCGTGCGATCCGGGCGTTCGGCGAAATTCCCGAAAACGCGCGCGCCGCGTTCGTGACGCTCGCCGCCAGGGACGCAGTGCTTGCCGACGCGTTCGATGGAACCCCTTATGGACCGAGGCCGCTCGGCAAGGGCGAGGCACGCGCGGTGCCGTCGCTGCTGCCGCGCTGGCTCGGCGGGTTGATCGACCCGGAAGAGCACGCCGCGCTGCTCGATCGCGCCCCGCTCGATCTGCGCGTCAACCGCACGCTCGCAACGCCAGAAGCGCTGATCGAGGTCTGGCCCGAAGCTGTACGCGTCGAAGGCGTGCCCGACGCGCTGCGCTTTGCCGAAGCATTTGCGGTCGAGCAGACGCCCGAATGGAACCAGGGCTTCGTCGAAATCCAGGACGCGGGCAGCCAACTGGTCGTGCAGGCGGCGGGCGTGCAGCCGGGCATGACCGTTGTCGACCTCTGCGCGGGTGGCGGAGGCAAGACGCTCGCGCTCGCGGCGGCAATGCGCGGTGAGGGGAAACTGATCGCAAGCGATACCGACCGCACGCGCCTCCAGCGCCTGCCGCCGCGTGCGGCGCGCACCGGCGTCAGCGTCGAGACGCGCCTGCTCGACCCGCAGGAGGAGCGCGCCGAGCTGCGCGACGTAAAGGGGCAGGCCGACGTCGTGCTGATCGACGCGCCCTGTTCGGGAAGCGGGACGCTGCGGCGCAATCCCGAGGCGCGCTGGCGGCTCAGTCAGGCGCGGCTCGACCGCCTCGTCGCGTTGCAGGCGCATATCCTCGATCTTGGGGCCGAACTGGTGAAGCCGGGCGGCGCGCTGACCTATGCGGTCTGTTCATTGATCGATGCCGAGGGGGCGGGGCAGGTCGCGCAGTTCCTGACGCGGTATCCGGGCTGGCGGAGCGAGCCGCCATTTGCCGCGGGTCGTGCGCGCGGTCCGGGACGAATGCTTACTCCGGCGCATGATGCGACCGACGGGTTTTTCGTCGCGCGGCTGATTTGCCCGTGCTAGCATCGCGGCTTCAATGCTGGAGCTCGTGATGCGTCTGACCCTTCCTGCCGCCGCTTTGGCGGTGTTGCTCTCGACTGTTTCGAGCGTCGGCCACAGCCAGCGGCCCGACGCCGCGATCGACGCGCGGTCGATGGCGCTGGTCGGGCAGGCGCGCACCGCAGCGGCGGCGAACGGCCTCGACTCCGCCAACGATCTGCTCGAAACCGCGCTTGCGGTCGATCCGCGCAACCGCGCGGCGTTCGCGCTGATGGCCGAAGTCGCGGTGCGCCAGGGACTGCCGGGCAAGGCGATCCGCCTTTATCGCGAATCGCTGCTCATCGAACCCAATGATGTCACGGCCCTTGCCGGGCAGGGTGAGGCGATGGTCGCCAAGGGTGCGGTGACCAAGGCCAAGGAAAACCTCGCGCGCGTCCGGACCTTGTGCGTGGGGGCATGTCCCGAGAGTGCGCGGCTCGCCGCCGCGATCGAGCGCGGGCCCCCGCCTGCGGTGCAATCGGCGCAGGCGGCGACACCGGTCGTCAAGCCCTGACTATATGCTGCCCTGCCCGGTGAGACCAGTCTGATCGAGCAGGTTAGTTTCCGCTGACGCGCAACCCGGACAGGAAAAGCCAGTAGAGCCCGCCGGACAGCGTCATCGCCACCGGCAGCGTCACGACCCAGGCGAGCGCCATGTTGCGGATCGTCGTCAGGTTCAGTCCCTGACCCTGCCCGACTGCCGCACCCGCGACGCCGCTCGTCAGGATGTGCGTCGTCGAGACCGGCACGCCGAGCGCGTCGGCGAATTGAATCGTCGCCGCCGTCACCAGCTCGGCCGAGGCGCCCATCGCATAGGTGAAGTCGCTCTTGCCGATCTTTTCGCCGACGGTGATCACGATGCGTTTCCACCCGACCATCGTTCCCAGCCCGAGCGCGATCGCGACCGCGATCTTGACCCACAGCGGGATATAGCGCGTGCCCTTTTCCAGCCAGGTCTGGAAGTCCTTGACCGGTTTTGCCGCCGCCCCGGTGACATGCTTCTTGGCGTAGAGCTTGCTCGCGTCGAGCACGAGATACATGTCGTTGCGGATGTTAGAGGTCGCCGCCGCCGGCACCTTGTCGAGCGACCCGTAGCTGCCGACGCTGCGCCCGATATCGGTCGAGAGCGACGCGAGCGCGGTCCCGACGGCGGGGCCCTCGCCGCTGCGCGTCTGTAGCGCCTGTTTCAGAACGTCGCGCGCCTGTGGCACCGCCAGCGCCGTCGTTGCCGATGGCGCAAATGCCTGTGCTGCGGCGTTCGCGCTCGCGACGAATGCGGTCGTCTCGGTCGGCGCGATCGTGCGGTTGAGCGCATAGGCGGTCGGCGCGCAGCCGATCAGGATGAGCATGATCAGCCCCATCCCCTTTTGCCCGTCGTTGCTGCCGTGCGTGAAACTGACGGCGGTACAGGTGAAGATCAGCAGCGCGCGGATACCCGTTGGCGGCGGCACGCCAGCTTGGGGCGCAGTGAACAGCGCCTTGTTTTTCAGGACCGCGCGCATGACGAGGATGAGGAGCAGCGACGCGCCGAAGCCGATCATCG
This sequence comes from Sphingomonas sp., assembly GCA_965248885.1. Lineage (GTDB taxonomy): Bacteria > Pseudomonadota > Alphaproteobacteria > Sphingomonadales > Sphingomonadaceae > Sphingomonas_O. The sequence goes on from OZ252211.1 coordinate 767,788, forward strand.
GGCTGAACAGCAGTGCCGAAAGCACCTTCTGAACCTGCGCCCAGTCGACCCCGGCGGTGCCGCCGGTGCTTCCCGACAGCATCAGCTGGTTCGCGACGCCGACGCCGAGGATCGACCCGATCAGCGTATGGCTCGATGAATTGGGAAGGCCGACATACCAGGTCGCGAGATTCCAGATGACGGCCGCAAGCAGCAGCGCAAAGATCATCGCGAACCCGGCACCCGACCCGACGTTCAGGATCAGCTCGACCGGCAGCAGCGCGATGATCGCATAAGCGACCGCGCCCGAAGACAGCATCACGCCGAGGAAATTCCACAGCCCCGACCACACGACCGCGACCGGCGCGGGCAGTGCGTTGGTATAGATCACCGTCGCGACGGCATTGGCGGTATCGTGGAACCCGTTGACGAATTCAAACCCCAGCGCGATCAGCAAAGCGACTGCGAGAAAGGCGAAAGTCCCGAACGCGACCTGCTCGCCGACAGCCTGCGTGTCGCCGACGACGCTGAACCCGGCATAGACAAATCCGCCGAGCAGGACGGCGGCGAACACCAGCCGTGCAATCGGGCTTCCCTTCGCATCGAGCGAAGGACGCGAAATGCTGTCGACGAGCGGGGCAGAGGCCATGCGCGTGCTCTAGCCGGAGTAACGTGACACTATCGTGACGCTCTTCGCGCTACCAGCCGGGCTTCAGCCGACGATTTCGTCGGGCGTGAAGAAGTAAGCGATTTCGATCGTGGCATTTTCGTCGCTGTCCGAGCCATGCACCGAATTGGCCTCGATGCTCTCGGCAATCTCCTTGCGGATCGTGCCCGGCTCCGCGTTCGCCGGGTTCGTCGCGCCCATCACGTCGCGGTTGCGCTGCATCGCGTTCTCGCCTTCGAGCACCTGCACGACGACCGGCCCCGAAATCATGAAGCTGACCAGGTCGCTGAAGAACGGCCGCGCGCGGTGCACCTCGTAGAACCCCTCGGCCTGCTCGCGCGTCATCTGGATGCGCTTCGACGCGACGACGCGCAGCCCGGCGTCCTCGAGCATCTTGGTGACCGCGCCGGTCAGGTTGCGCCGTGTCGCGTCGGGCTTGATGATCGAAAAAGTGCGTGTCGCGGCCATCGGGGTGCGGCTCCGGTTCGAAGGTGAAGGAAACTGGCGCGCCTTTACGATTCTAGGCTTCGTCGCGCAACTGCGACTGACGGGCTTCGTATTTCTCGACCACATCGAGGTGCACATACAGCAGGACGAATGGAATCAACCCGATCACCAATGCCGCCGCGATGAATCCCAGCGACGCGCTCATCGAGGTCTTGGGGCTGTTGGCAAGCAGGCAGAGCACCGCGGTCACGGCGAAGCAGCCAACCCACTGCCAGACGCTCGGCAGTTTCGAACGCGCACGACGGAAGCCCAAGCGTACGTCTCGGTAAAACGCAGCGCTTCGTGGTGGAACGATGCCGGAGGCGACGTCTTTCGCCCATGCGATCATGCGTCGGTTGATCAGAGACGCAAAGATAATGGCCGCCACGGTTACGACGCCACAGACGATCATTGTATGCCGCAACCAGACGGCGCTCACCGCATCGGCATAGTGATAAGCTTTTGCCGCCAGCCCGAGTATAATCATTGGGGCAACACCCAGCGCGATCGCCGACAGATGAACGATGTTCATACGCCGCCATTGCGAATCGGTGATGAGATAGCCGACCGAATCTTCTGACGGGTAGAATGCGTAGCCGCCATCGGCGCGGCGTTCGAACCGGCTGACGTCGGCCTCGGCTTCGGTGATGGCGGCCTGCTCGAACGCGCTTCCCAGTCCCAGCACTTCGATCCCTCCGCAATCAGCGGAGAAGCATTGCCATCACCTCCTGAAGAATCGGTTTCTTCCGAAGCTAAGCTACACTTTGCCTGCGCTCCTTACCCCTCGCAATTCGCGCGAACATATTCGTCGAGCAGGCGCACGCCGTAACCCGTCGCTCCCTTGTCCCAGCCGGGGCCCGGCTTGGCCGCCCACACCATTCCTGCGATATCGAGGTGCGCCCAAGTCACGCCCTCGTCGACGAAACGCTTCAGGAATTGTGCCGCGGTCACCGAGCCGGCTTCGCGCGGGCCGACGTTCTTCATGTCGGCGATCGGCGATTCGATCAGCTTGTCGTACGCGTCGCCCAGCGGCAGCCGCCAGAGCGGGTCGCCGACCGCGCTCCCCGCCGCAATCAGCGCGGCCGCGAGCGAATCGTCGTTGGCAAAGATGCCGCCATGCTCATGCCCCAGCGTGACGATCATCGCGCCAGTCAGGGTGGCGAGGTCGACCATGATCTTGGGCGAATATTTGCGCTGCGCCCAGGTCATCGCGTCGCACAGCACCAGCCGCCCCTCGGCGTCGGTGTTGATGACCTCGATCGTCTGTCCCGACATCGAGGTGACGACGTCGCCGGGGCGTTGCGCATTGCCGTCGGGCATGTTTTCGACGAGCACACAGATGCCGACGACGTGCGCCCTGGCCTTGCGCCCCGCGAGCGCCATCATCGCGCCGGCGACTGCGCCTGCGCCGCCCATGTCCCACTTCATGTCTTCCATTCCGCCGGGCTGTTTCAGCGAGATCCCGCCGGTATCGAACGTTATGCCCTTGCCGATGAACACGGTCGGCACGGTCTGCGTGCCGCCGGTCCCGTCCCAGGTCATCGCGAGCAATTGCGCCTCGCGCGGCGACCCTTGCGACACGCCGAGCAGCGAACCCATGCCGAGGTCGCGCATGTCGCCCTCGCCGAGCACCTCGATTCCGACACCCAGATCGGCGAGCTTGCGGCAGCGTTCGACGAAGCTTTCGGGGTAGATGATGTTGGCGGGCTCGGTCACGAGTTCGCGCGTAAACGCGACGCCCTGGGCCACCGCTTCGCTTGCGGTCCAATGCTCGGCCGCATCCGCCGGTGCGCCGGTGACGATGATCTCGTTCAGCGTCGGCTTGGCGTTCTCGCTCAGTTTGGTCCGGTAGCGGTCGTAGCGCCAGCCGCGCAGCACCGCAGCCTCGAGCAACGGCATGAGCGCGTGCACCGCCAATCCACCGACGTCGAGCGTCACGCTCGTCTCGCCCGAGGTGAGGAGGCGCGCGGTAAGCGCAGCGCCTGCCTTGCGCATGTCGGCGGCCTCGCCGGCCCCGGTGCCGATCATCAGAACGCGCCGCGCGCCGCCGCTACGCGTGTCGATCGCCTCGGCCAAGCTTCCGGCCTCGCCCTCGAACCGTGCGAGCGTGGCGGCGCCCTGCAACAGCGTATCGCCGCCCGCGCGCGTGGCGACGCCGCCCTTGGGCACGAGGAGCGCCGACGTGGTGACGGTGGCGGTTGACGACTCGGCGAAACGGACGCGCATGGACAAAACCTCGATGATCGATTGATCGCACTGTTTAGCGGCGCAGGCGCAGCCTTGTAAAACCACGATTGCGGCTTGCGGGGCGCGGTGCGATAGGCGCGTGCCGTGAAACTTGTCCTGCTTACCGCCGCGCTGCTGCTGGGCGCCGTGCCCGCACTGGCGCAGGAAGCGACACCGGCTGCCGACCCCGCGTCCGAACAGGTCGACTTCGCCGCCGACCGGCTCGAATATCAGGACGCGCTCGACCTTGTCACCGCAAGTGGCGACGTGCGGCTGAGCCGGGAGGGCAACCGCGTCCGCGCCGACCGGATCGTGTGGAACCGCAAGTCGGGCGAAGTCCGCGCCGAGGGGAACGTCCAGGTCGTCAATCCGGGCGGGGACACGGCCTATGGCGACAGCGTTGTGCTCACCGACACGCTGAAGGACGGCGCAATCGACAATCTGCTGCTCGTGCTTGCCGACGGCGGGCGGCTCGCGGCGCGGCGCGGTACGCGCGTCGACGGCGTCAGCACGCTCGAGAATGCCGCTTACAGCCCGTGTCCGGTTGTCGACGACGACGGCTGCCCGCGCCAGCCGAGCTGGCAGATCACCGCCGTGCGCATCGTTCATGATCCGCTTAAGAAACGTATCACTTTCAAGAACGCACGCCTGTCGCTGTTCGGCATCCCCATCGCTGTCCTGCCCGGCCTGTCGGTGCGCACGGGGGGTGAGGGCGGTAGCGGGCTGCTCGTTCCCGACATCCAGTACACGCGCACCAACGGGGTCGAGATCGCGCTCCCCTATCTGTTCAAGATCGCGCCCAATCGCGACCTGACGCTGACCCCGCATATCTTCAGCAACGCGCTGCCGATGGCCGAGGGCATGTATCGCGCGCTGACCGAGGACGGGGCGTATCAGGTCCACGGCTATGCGACCTACAGCGCGCGCATCGCGCGCGGCGCGCTGACGGGCACGCGCGACTTTCGCGGCTATCTCGACACCAGCGGACGCTTCCAGCTGAGCCCGGTCTGGAGCATCAGCGGGTCGATCCGGCGCGCAACCGACCGGACGTTCCTGAAGCGCTACGATATCTCGACCGAAGACCGGCTGCGCTCGACGGTCAGCGCCGAACGCATCGACGACACCAGCTATCTCGCGATCACTGGCTGGGCGGTGCAGACGTTGCGTGCGACCGGCGCACAGGGCGCGATCCCCATCGCGTTGCCCGAAATCGATTACCGCCGCCGGATGACCGACCCGTTGCTCGGCGGGCGGATCGAGCTGCAGCTCAACTCGCTCGCGCTGACGCGTACCTTGGGACAGGATACGCAGCGCGCGTTCGCGGGCGCGCGCTACGATCTGCGGCGCGTGACACCGTTCGGGCAGGAATTGCTGTTCACCGCCTATGCGCGCGCCGACGCCTATCACAGCAGCGACAACGCCGCGACGACGACCGCGCTCTATCGCGGCAAGCCCGGGTGGCAGGGGCGCGGCATCGCGGCACTCGCCGCCGAGGTGCGCTGGCCGTTCATCGGCGCGCTGTGGGGCGGGACGCAGCGGCTGACCCCGCGGCTCCAGATCGTCGCGTCGCCGTCGACCGCCAACCTCGACATCCCCAACGAGGATGCACGCGCGGTCGACCTCGAGGATTCGAACCTGTTCGCGCTCAACCGCTTTCCCGGCTACGACCGCTGGGAGGATGGCGCGCGCGCGACCTACGGCGTCGACTGGGCGTTCGACGCACCGCGCATCTCGATCCTCGCCAACATCGGCCAGAGCTATCGCCTCGTCCAGCGACGCAATCTGTTCCCGGGCGGCACGGGCCTCGACGACCGGTTCAGCGACATCGTCGGCCGCACGACGGTCAAGTATCGCGATTTCGTTACGCTGACGCACCGCTACCGGATCGACAAGGACGGGCTCGCACTGCGCCGCAACGAGGTCGACGCGACCGTCGGCACCACCAAGACCTATGCGGTCGTCGGCTATCTCAAGCTCAACCGCAACATCACGACGGCGCTCGAGGATTTGCGCGACCGCGAGGAAATCCGCGTCGGCGGGCGCGTCCAGATCGGCAAGTTCGTCTCGATCTTCGGCTCGGCGACGATCGACCTGACGAGCCGGTCGGAGGATCCTGCCTCGACCGCGAACGGCTATGAGCCCGTCCGCCACCGCATCGGCATCGCCTATTCCGACGACTGTCTCGAAATCGGCTTCACATGGCGGCGCGACTATGACGCGACCGGCGATGCGCGTGCGGGCAACTCGTTCCTGCTCAAGCTGGCATTTCGCAATCTGGGACGCTAACGCTGGGTTCAGCCTATCCGGGGCACAGGCGGGCAGGCCACAAGACAAGGATGAAGACGCTGATATCGACAATCGTCAGGGCGAGCATCGCCGCGTTGTTGCTCGGAAGCGCGGCGAGCGCGCAGACCGTCGCCGACACGACCGACGTGCCGCCGAACACCGGGCTCAACCTGCCCGCCAACATCACGATGATGGGACGACAGGATCCGAACATCCGAAAGGCGACCGCGATCGTCAACGGCGAAGTCATCACCGGCACCGACATAGACCAGCGGCTCGCGCTGATCATCCTCGCCAACGGCGGGCGCGTCGCCGACGAGGAGCGTGAGCGGCTGCGCCTTCAAGTGCTCCGCAACCTGATCGACGAGACGCTGCAGATCCAGGAAGCCAAGGCGCACGAGATCACGATCCCGCAGGCCGAGATCGACCAGAGTTTCGAGCGCGTGGCGCGCAACTTCAAGCGCACCCCGGTGACGATGAGCGCCTACCTGCGCGAGCAGGGATCGTCCGACAAGTCGATCAAGCGTCAGATACACGGCGAACTCGCCTGGTCGCGCCTGCTGCGCCGTCGGGTCGAACCCAACGTCAATGTCGCCAGCGAAGAAGTTCAGGCGATCATGGACCGGCTGAAGGCGTCGCAGGGGACCAAGGAATATCACGTCGCCGAAATCTATCTTTCGGCGACTCCCGAAACGCAGGCCGAAGTGTTCGCCGGCGCGCAGCGGATTATCGAACAGATTCGTAAAGGTGGGTCGTTCGCCGCCTATGCCCGCCAGTTTTCGGAAGCGTCGACCGCGTCGGTCGGCGGCGATCTCGGCTGGGTGCGCGCGGCGCAACTCCCCGATCCGCTGTCGGGCGCGGTCGAGGGACTTCAGGTCGGGCAGATCGCGGGGCCGATTGCGGTGCCCGGCGGCGTGTCGATCGTCTACCTCGTCGATAATCGCGCGGTCGGCGTCGCCGACCCGCGCGACGCGGTGCTCAACCTGCGCCAGATGTCGATGCGCTTTCCCGCGACGATTTCGCAGGCCGAGGCGACGGCGAAGGCCGAAGCGCTCGCCAAGGCGACGCAGAACATGGGCGGGTGTGGTCGCGCCGACGAGGTTGCACGCGCACAGGGGGCCGAGCTGGTCGACAACGACGCGGTGCGCGTGCGCGACTTGCCGCCCACGCTACAGGAGATGCTGCTCAAGCTGAGCGTCGGTCAAGTGACCCCTCCGTTCGGATCGCAGGCCGACGGCATCCGTGTACTGGTCCTGTGCGGGCGCGAGGACCCGCAGGCCGCGGGCGGGCCGAGCTTCGAACAGCTGCAAAACCAGATCGAGCAGACGCGCATCGGCCAGCGCGCCCAGCGTTACATGCGCGACCTGCGCCGCGACGCGGTGGTCGATTATCGTTGAGCGCGTCGCCCCGCTTGCCATTGCGCCGCTTGCCGTCGCCCCGCTTGCTATCGCTCTGGGCGATCCAGCGGGGATAGGGCCCGAGATCGTCGGCAAGGCATGGGCCATGCGCGACGACATGGCGCTGCCCCCCTTCTTCGCGGTCGGCGATGCGGGGTCGATCGGGATCGGCTGGCCCGGACCGGTCGCGCGCATCGCCGCCCCCGACGAAGCGGCAAGCGTGTTCGCGGGTGCGCTCCCTGTGCTCCACATCGTCGATTGCGGGCGCGTCGTTGCAGGCGAGCCGAGCCCCGAGGGCGCGCGCTGCGCGATCGCCGCACTCGAACTCGCGACCGGGCTGACGCGCTCGGGGGCGGCCAGTGCGCTGGTCACCGCGCCTGTTTCGAAGGTACAGCTCTATGCCGTCGGCTTCACGCACCCCGGGCAGACCGAGTTCATCGCCGAACGCTGCGGCGTGTCGGTCGAAAATGCGGTCATGATGCTCGCCGGGCCGACGTTGCGCGTCGTCCCCGTCACCACGCACATCGCGATCCACGACGTTCCCGGCGCGCTGTCCACCGACCTGATCGTCACCAAGGCGCGTGCGACCGCGCGGGCCCTCGCGCGCGATTTCGGGCTCGCCGCGCCGCGCCTTGCCGTCGCCGGGCTCAATCCGCACGCGGGCGAAACCGGCACGATCGGACGCGAGGAAGTCGATATCATCGCGCCTGCGGTCGCGCTGCTCAGGGCAGAGGGGATCGACGCCGTCGGCCCGCTCGCCCCCGATGCGCTTTTCCACCCGCGCGCGCGCGCCACCTATGACGCGGCGATCTGCATGTATCACGATCAGGCGCTGATCCCGCTGAAGGCGCTGCATTTCGACGAGGGCGTCAACGTCACGCTCGGGCTGCCGATCGTCCGGACCGCGCCCGACCATGGCACCGCGTTCGGGATCGCCGGGCGCAACATTGCCAATCCGGGCGCGATGGTCGCCGCGATCCGGCTCGCGACCGAGGCGGCGACCGCGCGCCTGGCGTGACCGCACGACCCCCTTTGCGCGACGTGATCGCGCGGCACGGGCTGACCGCGTCGAAGGCGCTGGGCCAGAATTTCCTGCTCGACGCTCAATTGCTCGACAAGATCGCGCGCGTGCCGGGCGACCTGAGCGGTCAGACGGTGTTCGAGGTCGGCCCTGGCCCCGGCGGCCTTACACGGGCGCTGATCGACGCAGGCGCGCGCGTCGTCGCGGTCGAACGCGACCGGCGCTGCCTCCCCGCACTTGCCGAGCTTGCCGATGCGCATCCCGGGCAATTGCGCGTGATCGAAGGCGACGCACTTGATGTACCGCTGACCGATGCATTGCCCGACGGCGGGCATATCGTCGCCAACCTGCCCTATAATGTCGGGACCGCGCTGCTCGTCGACTGGCTGTCGGGCGAGGCATGGCCACCGCGCTGGCGTTCGCTGACGTTGATGTTCCAGGCCGAAGTCGCCGAACGCATCGTCGCCGCGCCCGACACCCCGGCTTACGGGCGGCTGAGCGTTCTGGCTCAGTGGCGCACCGCCGCAAGCATTGCGCTCCGCGTCAACCGTGCCGCCTTCACCCCGCCGCCAAAGGTGATGTCGGCGGTGGTCCATATCGTACCGGGTGCGCAGCCCGAAGGCGTGTCGTCGGCGACCCTCCAGCGGCTGACCGCAGCAGCGTTCGGTCAACGGCGCAAGATGCTGCGGGCCGCGCTCAAGGGGCTGCCGGGCGGACTTGCGGCGCTCGACGCCGCGCAAATCGATCCGGCGCGGCGGGCGGAAACTCTGTCGGTAGAGAATTTCGTTTGTGTGGCGAGGGAACTATCAGGCTGAGCAAGCGCGGCGACGGCGGCCATCTCAAAGGCCGACTTGTGAAGTCACAACCGAATACGGGGGGCGATCTAGCTTGGCGGGGCTCGCCGTGAAGATCTCGCACCCGTCGTTCGTAATGCCCACCGAGTGCTCGAATTGCGCCGACAGCGACTTGTCGCGCGTGACCGCGGTCCAGCCGTCTTCGAGCACCTTGGTACCCGGTCGTCCGATATTGACCATCGGTTCGATCGTGAAGAACATGCCGGGCCGGAGTTCGGGGCCGTCGCCGGGCTTGCCTGCATGGACGACCTCGGGCGCGTCGTGAAACAGCCGTCCGACACCGTGGCCGCAGAATTCGCGCACGACCGAATAGCGGCGGCTTTCGGCGTAACGCTGGATGGCATGGGCGACGTCGCCCATCGTATTGCCAGGACGCGCGGCGGCGATCCCGGCCATCATCGCCTCGTACGTGGTCTCGACCAGCCGCCTGGCTTTGAGCGGGACGTCGCCGACCAGGTACATACGGCTGGTGTCGCCGTGCCAGCCGTCGACGATCGGCGTCACGTCGATGTTGACGATATCCCCTTCGCGCAGCACGCGGCTGCCCGGAATGCCGTGGCAGACGACGTGGTTGATCGAGATGCAGCTCGAATGCGTGTAGCCGCGATAGCCGAGCGTCGCGGGAAGCGCACCCGCATCGAGGGTAAGCGCGCGGATCAGGTCGTCGATCTGTCCCGTCATCGCCCCGGGCACGACGTGCGGCACGATCGCATCAAGGACTTGGGCGGCGACGTGGCCCGCGCGCCGCATCCCCTCAAACCCTTCCGCGCCGTGAAGCTTGATCGCGCCGTTGCGGCCAATGCGCGCTTCTGGCGCGACGGTGAGATAATCGGTCATCACGGTGACATAATCGGTGCGCCGCCACTTTGCCAGCCGCCGCGTCCGGTTTAGGGGCCGTGCATGACAACCGACCGCATCTGGACCGCCGCACTGATCGTCATCGGCGATGAAATCCTGTCGGGGCGCACGCAGGACAAGAATATCGCGCAGATCGCGCTGTGGCTGAACCTGCAGGGCATCCGCCTGCGCGAGGTCCGCGTGGTGCCCGACGTCGAAGCGGCGATCGTGGAGGCTGTGCAGACGCTGAAGGCGCGCAACGACTATTTGTTCACGACTGGCGGAATCGGACCGACGCACGACGACATCACCGTCGATGCGGTCGCGCGCGCGCTCGGCGTCGACGTGGTCGTCCATCCCAAGGCGCGCGCCGCGCTCGAAGCCTATTATGCGACCCGCGGCGGCGTGAGCGAAGCGCGGCTGCGCATGGCGCGCGTTCCCGAGGGCGCGAGCCTGATCGAGAACCGCATGTCGGGTGCGCCCGGCATCCGTCACGGTAACGTGTTCATCATGGCGGGCGTCCCGCACATCACCGCGATGATGCTCGACGCGCTGACGGGGCAGATCGAGGGCGGGCTGCCGCTGTTGTCCGCGACGCTCGGCTGCTGGGTTGCCGAAAGTGAAGTCGCAGATTTGTTGCGCACTACCGAAAAGGCACACGAGGGTTGCCAGATCGGCAGCTATCCCTTCTTCCGCGAGGGACGCGTGGGCGCAAATTTTGTTGTGCGCTCGGTCGATCGCGACAGGCTCGATGCGTGTATCGCCGCACTCGCACAGGGACTCCGGGCCGACGGACGCGAGGTCGCCGACGGGGGCATCTAATTCAGATATTCGGGAAAAATGTGGACCCGGGCCGCGGCACCAAGGGGGGGAGGGTGCAGGCGAACCCGGGTCCGTAAAGCGAACAGCGAGAGCGGGGGGGCAAAAGGTCGCTGTTCGGAGGTATAAATGCACGACGCGAAATAGGGTTCCGCACGATTTCAGAAAAAATTCACGCGGACGTCCGGTGCTGAATCGGGAACAGGATCCCATAGGAATGCGCGTCGGCATCATAATCGAGCGGCGTCCGCAACTGGCGCGCGAGCCCCTCGACGATGCGCATCGTCGTCGTGTCGCGATGTTCCTCGGGCGCGCCGCTCGCGATGAACGCGCGCGACGCTATAGAAAGCCGCGCCCGTTCGTCGTCTACCGCTTCGGCGGCAATCGTTATGGTGGCCGCCGCGTCGAGCTCAAGCGACCATTCGGCGAGTTCGGTCACCAGGAAAGCGAGCGGCGTCGCGATATCCTGAACAACGCACAATGATGCCGACGCAACGCTGACCGTCGGCGGCCTCGGACCGGCGCCGTTGCGAAAATTGGCGCCGATTTCACTGAGCAGGGCGCGCACCTCGATCCCCCGATTATGTTCGAGTTCGGCGAAATGATTGCGGTGAACGATGGCCAGCGCGTCGACGCGGCGCTGAATCTGCGCATAGGCGGCGAGCACGGCGGGCTCGCGCTTGCCACGCGCGTGCAGGCTGATCAGGCTCGCGATGACCTGGAGGTTGTTCTTGACGCGGTGGTGGACTTCGCGCGTCAGCTTGACCTGATCAGCGAGGGCCGCCTCCAGCTCACTGTCGCGCTGCGACAGGCGGTCGGCGACGTCGACGAAGGTCGTGCCAAGCTCGCGAATCTCGACGGCGGGGGTCGTATGCGGCAGGCTGAGCGGCTGTCCGGGGACATAGGCGGCAATCGAGCGACGTAGTGTTTCGAGCGGGACGATCAGCAGTTTATCGACGACGTAGAACCCCACGAGCGCTGCAGAAGCCCACATCAAGAGCGGCAGGAAGGCGAGCAGCGCCTCGGTCGCGCCAAAGGGTACGCTGCGCACGGTCATGGTTAGCGAGACGCCTGGAAATCCGATGGCCGAGCTGACGCTTTCGGCGCGATCGAACAACGCGCGCACCAGCCTCGACTCGAGCGGCATCGTTTCTCCGCCGACATCGAGCGATAGGCTGTATTCGCCAGCAAACCCGCCGGGTCGCGCGAAATCGGCGAGCAGGTGCGCGGGATAATGCGCGACGGCGACCGCGTCTCCCGAGCGGGACGGCACCGTCATCACCAGCGCGTCGCCTTCGACGTTAGTCTTCGTTTGCGGCTCGATCATCCTCGTCGACGGTCGACGGATTTCGGTCCCGCGCGTCGTGCAGAGCGGCGTCGCGCCAGCCCCGAAGATCGAAAAGGCGACATCGCGCCGACCGCCACTGCGGATCAGGGCGTCGGCACGCTGACAGCTCTGCCTGCCGGTCGGGTCGTCGGCGAGCATTTGCAGCGCCTGCGCCAGCACGACCTGATCGGCGGCGAGTTCGCTGCCGAGCTTGCGCGTGCTTTCGCCGATCGCAACGCGCAGGTCGGCGCGGCGCTGGAGGTCGGCGGTTCGGCCCGCCTGGAGCGAGGCCAAGAGCGCGACGATCCCGAGCGGCAGCAGCGCGAGCGTCAGGATAACGAACATGCGCCCGCCGGTCGACAAGCGGCTCAGCAGGTGCAACTCGAGGGGACGGCGAAACGGCAATCTCACGCAGGTCGATCCTTCGCGAAAAGGATCAGCGCAGCTTGTTCAACAAGTCGAGCAAGTCGGCGGGTACGGCTTCTTCGGTGGTACGCTGAAACGCCGAGCGCAGCGCCTGGCCAACGCCGCCCGAAAGCGGATCGGTTCCCGTCGCCTTGGTACGCCTCGCGCCCGGCGCTGCGCCCGGCCGTGCTGAATCTGGTTCGGTCGCATTGTCGGTCAAACCGTGATTGCCCCTCGTCCTCACACCCGTTGTCGCTGCCCGTCGGCGAAGCCGGGCAATGGGCCGTATCGCTCGCGTCGCGCATGAAACAAAACAGTCTTTCGTTTGTTCCCTGTCGGCAAGCAGATTTCGCTGCCGTAACGTTAACCGACCACGCTGTCGTTCGCAAAGGGGGTTGCAACACGCACCAACGCGCACGACAGCGAAATCACAGATTTCGGAGGAAACGCCCCATTATGTCGCTCGGTCAGCAGATTGCACCGCACCTTCCCTTCGTACGCCGCTACGCGCGCGCGCTGACCGGCAGCCAGCTTCACGGCGACGCCTATGTCCGCGCGACGCTCGAGGCGATCGTGGCCGCGCCCGATGAATTTCCGCGCGACGTCGATCCGCGGCTGGGGCTGTACCGCACCTTTCAGGCGATCTGGCAATCGAGCAACCTCGAGGACGAAGGCGACGCGCTCGACGGGTCGGACGGCGATGCCATCGCGCGCGCGCGGCTGTCGCGCATTGCGCCACGCTCGCGTCAGGCCCTGCTGCTGACCGCGATGGAGGGCTTCACCAATGACGACGCCGCCTATCTGATGGATGGCGATGCCGACGAGGTCGAGGGACTGGTCGGCGAGGCGCTCGCCGATATCGAGGCGCAGACGCGGTCGAGCGTTCTGATCATCGAGGACGAACCGATGATCGCAATGGACCTCGAAACCATCGTTCGCGACTTGGGGCACAGCGTCGCGGGCGTTGCCGTCACGCGCGACGAGGCGGTGGCCGAGGCGATCGCGAAACGTCCGGGGCTGGTGCTCGCCGATATCCAGCTCGCCGACAATTCGAGCGGGATCGACGCGGTCAAGGACATATTGGCGCAATTCAGCGTACCGGTCATTTTCATCACGGCCTTCCCCGAGCGGCTATTGACCGGCGAGCGTCCCGAACCCACCTTCCTGATCACCAAGCCGTTCCAGCGTGCGACGGTCAAGGCGGCGATCGCTCAGGCCCTGTTCTTCGACGAAGCAACCGTTCCGGCTGCGTGACGGAACCGGCGCCGACGGGCCGCGTTTCAGGGCCCAAGGGAGTGCAAGATGAGCGACGACGAAACGATCCACGTGACGACGACCGAGGCGCGCGGCGGCTCGAAGACCGGCGTGACGCGCTATATCCTCGCCGGGTCGCTGTTGCTCGTCATCGTCGCTTTCGCGATCATCGTCGCGTCGGGCTGGATGGGTTGATGGCGGGGCCACGGGACGTCGGCGAACCGGCGTTTGACCGCGACGCCGAGCGCGTCGCGTTGCCCGATCCCGAATTCAAGGCGCAACTGGCGCAGGTCATTCCGCAGCTGCGCGCTTTCGGGCGCTCGCTGTCGGGCAATCGCGACCTCGCCGATGATCTCGTCCAGGAAACGCTGATGAAGGCGTGGGCGGCGCGCGCGCGCTTTGCGGCGGGTACCAACATGCGCGCCTGGACATTCATTATCCTGCGCAACCTGTTCCTGTCGCAGATGCGCCGCTCGCGCTTCACGGGTGAATGGGACGATCTGGTTGCCGACCGGCTGCTTGCCGCGCCTGCTGGGCAGGACCGCCAGATCGAGCTGGGCGACGTCGAGCGCGCGCTCCAGCAGCTTCCCGCGTCGCAGCGTGAAGCGCTCATCCTCGTCGGTGCAGGCGGCTTTGCTTATGAGGAGGCCGCCGAAATCTGCGGCGTCGCGGTCGGCACGATCAAGAGCCGCGTGGCGCGCGGGCGCGTGGCACTCGAGGCGGTGATGAACGATGGTACGCTGAAGTCGCGCGCCGGTCACGATCGCGGCTCTGAGTCCGCGCTCGACACGATCATGAACGAGGTCGAGGTGTTGAGCCGAAACTGAGCCTCGCTGTGATTTCGGCGATCAGTTCTTCCGCACCGCGATGGTGTCGAGTTGGGCGAGCAGCGCGCGCATGGCATCGGGAACGGCGCAGGGCGCACGGTTGGCGTCGCGCAATGCGCGCCCGACCCCGTCCGCCGGGTGCGGCATGCGGACCGCGACAGCCGAAGCGACCGGGAGAACGGGCTTGTTGGCTGTCATAAACAGGTCAACGTGTTAGCTGCGCGATGTATCCGTTGAATATCATTCAGGAATCGTGCCGTGCCCGGAGTGATCGATGCCATTGCGCGCGCCGAACGCTGGTCGCCGTTCCTGGCCGCCGCGATGCTGCGTCATCGCGATCTCGTCGGCCATGCGCGTGACGGGGGTATCGATGCCGCGCTGAGGCATGCCGAGGTCGGATTGCCCGACGCGTTTGCTCCCCGCTGGCGTCAGGCGCGGACGCGGCTGACGCTCGCATTGGCGCTCGGCGATCTTGCAGGCTCCTTGCCGCTGGAAACGATCGTCGCACGATTGAGCGACTTCGCCGACCGCGCGCTGAGCGCCGCGATCACCGAAGCGATCGCGCGGCACGTGCCGGGTGCGCCAAGCCTCGGGTTCGCGGCGCTCGCGCTGGGCAAGCACGGCAGTGGCGAGCTCAACTACAGCTCGGACATCGACCCGATCTTCGTTTACGACCCGGCCACGCTGCCGCATCGCGCGCGTGAGGATGCGGGCGAGGCGGCCGTGCGGATCGCGCGAACGGTCGTCGACCTTCTCCAGACGCGCGACGGCGACGGCTTCGTGTTTCGCGTCGACCTTCGGCTGCGTCCGGCATCGGAGGCTACCCCGCTCGCGCTGCCGATCGATGTCGCGATCGCGCATTATGAATCGAGTGCACTGGCATGGGAGCGCGCGGCGTTCGTGCGCGCGCGTGCGGCGTCGGGTGATCTCGCGCTTGGACAGCGGTTGCTCGACGCGGTGTCGCCGTTCGTCTGGCGACGCAGCCTCGACTTTGGTGCGGTCGCCGAGTTGCGTGCGCTGACCGCACGCATCCGCAGCCACCATGGGCGCAACGCGTTCGGACCCGGCTACGACGTCAAGCGCGGGCGCGGCGGCATCCGTGAGGTCGAATTCTTCGCGCAGGTGCTGCAGCTCATTCACGGCGGGCGCGACCCTGCGCTGCGCATCGGCGCGACGATGGACGCGCTCGCGGCACTCGCGCGCGCGGGCTGGATCGGCGCAGGCGAGGCGCACGAATTGTCCGACGCGTACCGCGCGCTGCGCACCGTCGAACACCGGCTGCAACTGGTCGACGATCGTCAGACCCACGCCATTCCAGAAGGCGAAGCGCTCGATAACGTCGCTGCGCTCGACGGCTGCGACGGCGGCGAAGCGTGGCTCGCGCAGTTGCGCCCGCATGTCGAGCGCGTCGCGGCGCGCTATGACATGGTCGAGGACGACGCGGGCGTTGCGCCGTTGCTGACCACTGTGGCGCTTGCTGAGCGTTTCGCCGATGCCGGCTTCGCCGCGCCCAAGGACGCCGCTCAACTGATCGTCCGCCTGCGCTCGGGGGCTGCGCGCGCGGTGCGCAGCCCCGCTGCGGTCGCCGCGTTCGAAGCAATGCTCCCCGATCTGATCGACGCGTTCGGTCGCGCGCCCGATCCCATGGCAACGCTCGCGCGCTTCGACCGGCTCGTCGGGCGGTTGCCGAGCGGGGTCAACCTGTTCCGCCTGCTCGACGGCGCGCCGGAGGTTCGCGGGCTGCTCGTCGATCTACTCAGCCACGCACCGACGCTTTCCGACGCGCTCGCGCAGCGGCCTGCACTGATCGATCGGCTGGTCGACCAGAGCGCGCTGGAGCCGCTTCCTGATCTGCCCGCTTTGGTCGAGGAGTTGCGCGGGCCTGTCGCCCTTTCCTCCGAAGCCTTGCTCGACCGCGTGCGTCTGCACGTCGCCGAGCACCGCTTCGCGCTCGGCACGCAGATCGTCGAAGGCGGGGTCGATCCGCTCGACGTCGGCGCGGGCTATGCCCGGCTCGCCGAAGCAGCGGTCGAAGTCATCACTGCGCGCACCATTGCCGATTTCGAGCGTGTGCATGGTCGCCTTTACGATTCTGAATTCGTCATCCTCGCACTCGGTCGACTCGGCGGTGGGCTGCTGACGCACGCGTCGGATCTCGACCTCGTCCATCTCATGAGCGGGACGGGCACGGACGAGTCAGACGGCGTCAAGCCGCTCGGTGCGTCGCTTTATGCCAATCGGCTCGGGCAGCGCGTGACGGCGGCGCTGTCGGCCCCGACGTCGGTCGGAGCCCTCTACGAGGTCGACACGCGACTACGCCCGTCGGGCACGCAAGGACCGCTCGTCGTCCCGCTCGACGCGTTCGAACGCTATCAGCGCGAAGCCGCGTGGACGTGGGAGCATATGGCGCTGTGCCGTGCGCGCCCGGTGTACGGATCGCCAGGCGCACGTGCCCGCGTGGCGGCGAGCGTCGCACAGATTCTGCGCGCCCCGCGAGACCCCGTCGACCTGATCGACCGCGCTCGTGCGATGCGACGCGAGATGGCGGTCCACAAGCCGCCGCAGGGACCGCTCGACGTCAAGCTCGCGCCAGGCGGGCTCGTCGATCTCGAGTTCACCGTTCACGTCATGCAATTGTCGAGCGGGCAGGGGCTGACCCCCGATCTGCGTGCTGCGCTTGGCAAGCTCGCGCCGCGCCTCGTCGAGGCGCACGACCTGCTCAACCGGTTACTGATCGTGCTGCGCCTCGTTGCGCCCGACCTCGACGTCCCACCCTCGGCGAGCCGTGCGGTCGTCGCGCGGGCGTGCAGTGCGCGCGACTGGGACGCGCTGCTTGCGATGCTGGCGCGCGCACGGCAGGAGATTGCGACGGCGTGGCAAAATGTGGGGGAATGACGATGGACGTGGGCGATATGGTTCCCGATCTGGCGATCGCGCTGGGCGACGGCAACACGACGAGCCTCGCGGCTTACCGCGGCAAGCCGCTTGTGCTTTATTTTTACCCCAAGGACGACACGTCGGGCTGCACAAGCGAGGCGCAGGCCTTTACCGCGTTGATGCCGCAGTTCGCCGCCGCAGGCGTCGCGGTGCTCGGCGCGTCGAAGGACAGCGTAAAGAGCCACGCCAGATTCACCGCGAAATACGAGCTTGCCGTTCCGCTCGTCTCCGACCCCGACGGCACGCTGTGCGAGGCGTTCGGGGTCTGGGTCGAAAAATCGATGTACGGCAAGAAGTACATGGGGATCGAGCGTGCGACCTTTCTGATCGATGCCGACGGTCGCGTCGCGCAAGTCTGGCGCAAAGTGAAGGTGACAGGGCACGCCGACTCGGTGCTCGCGGCAGCAGCGGCGTCAAGCCAGGGCTGACAGCGTAGTCATTTGCCGATGCTGTGGTTGCGTAAGGTTTTCATTGTACGAAAACGACTCGTCGCGTCTGGACGTCGGCACGACGCGCAATCGTTGCGCGCTGCGGCACAACTTTCCATCCATCGCTGCGGGTGCGGGCTTTTAGCGAGTTTTCCCGAATTCTTAGAACGCGGTGGCCAGGTGTCGGTTCCGCGTGAAGTGAGCAACGCGAGGGACTTGGATGAATTTAGTGTCGCTGACCGGGCAAGACGGTTTTCTAGACCGCGTCACTCATGCGTTTCGTCCGCGCGATCTGTTCGTTCATGACGGCACGACGATGCGTCGCGTTCATGTCTCGACCCGCCTTCAGGTCGCGGGTGCTGCATTGGCCAGTTCGGCGATGATGTGGGGGGTGCTCGCGACGGTTCAGGTCGGTATCGGCGCGCCGACGGTCGCCAACGCAATCGGCAAGGTCGCACGCAGCGACGCCGCCGTCGCGAAGATGGATTCGAAACTCGCCGCGATGGAAGCCGAAATGGCGACGCTGCGTCATGCCGCCGCCGACCACGCCAAGCGCCTTGATCAGCGTCAGGCGTTTCTCGATGCGATGCTGACCGGCAAGGGCGCCATCCCCGCGCTTCCCGCGAGTGCCACCGCGACCCCGCGACAGCTCGGGTCAGTCATCGCGCCGCTCGCCTCGGTCGAGAAGCGCCAGAACCAGCTCGCGAGCCGCGTCGCGGCGATAACCGAAGCGCGTTATCGCGTGGCGACCGCAGCACTTGGGCGTCTCGGTATCGACGCCAGTCGCTTCCAGGCCAGTCGCTTCCAGTGGGTACGTGGCGGCATGGGGGGGCCTTACGAGCCCGTACCCGCCGGCGGTGTACCGACCGCGGCGGCAACCGACAGCCAGTTTCGTACCCTGTTCCAGTCGTGGAAGCGCCTCGAAACGCTTCAGCAGGGCATCGTTGCGATTCCGTCGCAGCGCCCCGTCGACAGCATGACCTTCACCAGCGGGTTCGGTGTGCGCAGCGACCCTTTTCGCGGGTCGGCCGCGATGCACGCGGGCGTCGACATGCCGGGCAAGACCGGCACCTCAATCTTTGCGACCGCCGACGGCATCGTCGCGCGGACCGGCTGGGCGGGTGGTTATGGCAATCTCGTCGAGCTCGATCACGGACGCGGCATTCAGACGCGCTATGGCCATTTGTCGGCCATCCTCGTCACGCCGGGGATGCGCGTCACGCGCGGACAGCTGATTGCGCGGATGGGTTCGACCGGACGCTCGACGGGCACGCATCTGCACTACGAAGTCCGGCTTGACGGGCACGCGGTGAACCCGATGCCATTCCTCCAGTCAGCAAGCTACCTGATGGCCATGCAGGCGCGGAGCGGTACGCGCGTCGCGCTCGGCGGGCCGAGCGGCCAGTAAGCTTGCCGCCGGGCGGTTGCACGCCTATCTCGACACCATGGCAACGATCGATCTGACTTCCGCCGCCGCAGCGCGCGTCGCGGCGATCGCCTCGCGGCAAAACAGGCCTGCGATGCTTCGCCTATCGGTCGATGGCGGTGGGTGTTCGGGGTTCCAGTACAAGTTCGGCCTCGCCGACGCAGCCGAAGCAGGTGACAGCGTTGCGATACGTGACGGCGTCACGTTGCTGGTCGATCCGGTCAGTCTCGATCTCGTCGAGGGGGCCGAGGTCGATTATGTCGAATCGCTCGGCGGCGCGGCGTTTCGCGTCACCAACCCGAACGCGGCGTCGGGATGTGGCTGCGGTGCCAGCTTTTCCGTCTAGTGCGGATCGCCACCTATAACCTCAACGGCATCCGCTCGCGCCTGCCGCGGCTGATCGAGTATCTGGCGGAGCAACAGCCCGACGTCGTTTGCCTTCAGGAATTGAAGGCCGCCGACGAATTCTTCCCGGAGGCTGACATTCGTGCCGCCGGGTACGGCGCGATCTGGCACGGGCAAAAGGGATTCAACGGCGTCGCGATCCTTGCGAAGGGTGTTGATCCCATCGAGCGGCGGCGCGGGCTGCCCGGCGATCCCGACGACATGCAGAGCCGCTATCTCGAGGCCGAGATCGACGGCGTTGTCGTCGCGTCCATTTATCTGCCCAACGGCAACCCGATCGATACGCCCAAGTTCGACTATAAGCTTGCATGGTTCGAGCGGCTTACCGCGCATGCCAGGACGTTGTGGGACGCCGAACGCGCGGTCGTTCTTGCCGGCGATTACAACGTGGTGCCGACCGACGACGACATCTGGAAGGCCGACGGGCTGGCCGGCAACGCGCTCGTCCAGCCCGAGAGCCGCGCGGCGTTTCGCAAGCTGGTCGCGCAGGGGTGGACCGACGCGCTGCGTGCGCGCCACCCCACTGCCCCGATGTGGACATTCTGGGATTACACGATGAACGCCTGGCCGCGCGACGCAGGCTTTCGCATCGACCATTTCCTGTTGTCGCCCGAGGTCGCCGACCGCATGGTCGACTGCGGCGTCGACCGCGACTATCGCGGGCGCGAAAAGGCGAGCGACCATGCGCCGACCTGGCTGGAGCTTCGCAAATAGCGATTGGGCGCGCTGAGACCGCGCGAGCCGCTACAGCTGCTTTTCGTAAATGCGGTAGACCTTGTTGATCTTGCCGTTGATCGCCTCGCCGACCGAGCGCATCGGGCCGTTGTCGTCGAGCACCCAGCCGAATTCGCCGCGCGTCGCGCCGTATTTGTCGACCGCGTCGCGGCGCGTGAACTCGACAAGCATGAAGGCCAGCTGTGACGCGAGCCGTGTTGCCTGATATTGCCTGAGCACACCCATCAGCGGGACGCGCATCGTGCGCACCTTGGGCGCGCGCAGCCACCAGAGCAGTTTCGCCCAGTTGAAAGGCAGCAGCGAGCCGCCGTAATTTTTCAGCTTCTCGTTGATGTCGGGCAGCGTGACCATGAAAGCGACGGGTTCGCCATCGACCTCTGCAACGCGGATCAGGTCTTCGTAGACGATCGCTTTCAGCTTCTTGCCGACGAACGCGATTTCGCTGTCGGTCAGCGGCACGAACCCCCAATTCTTCGACCAGGCGTCGTTGAGGATGCCGAGGATCAGCCGCGCCTCGTCGTCGAAGCGGCGCTTGTCCACGCGGCGGATGACGATGCGCGGGTTGCGTTCGCCCGACTTGACGATCCGCTGAACGAGCGGCGGAAATTCGACGCGCATCGGGATTTCATAAGTCAGCAGGTCCTTGACGCCCGCATAGCCGGTTCCCGTGATCCAGTCCTCATACGCGGGGCTGTTGTGTCCCATCATGACGGTCGGCGCGTGGTCGTGCCCCTTGACCAGCAGCCCGGGCTCGTCCCAGATCGAGATCGACAGCGGTGCCAGCACGCGGTGCATGTCGCGTCCGCGCAGCCAAGTCTCGGCCTGCGCGATCAGCATATGCGCGCTCTCCGCATTCTCCGCTTCGAGCATCCCCCAATTGCCTGTGCCGGGACCCATGCCCTGTTCGGCGGGCTGCGCGATCGCAAGATGGTCGATATGCGCCGAAATGCGCCCGGTCACGCGCCCGTCGTGCTCGGCCAGATAAAGCTGCGCCTCGCCGTGTTCGAACCACGGGTTCTTGCCGGGGGTAATCAGCCCCATCACCTCGTCTTTCAGCGGCGGCACCCAGGCGGCGTCGTTGGCGTAGAGCCGATAGGGAAGGTCGACGAAGGCCTGCCGGTCGGCCTTGGTGACGACGGGACGGACGCTGAGCGGCATGATCGGGCCTCGTTTGGGAAGCGATCGAGTCGGGCGTCCGTCCGCGGCTGTCAAGCGTATCTGGATCGCGCGGCCAGGCGTTGGCTGGCAATGCCATTGTGGTGCCACTATCTTCGTGTCGGACAAAGCCATGAGCAACAGCATCACCCTCGACCCGCGCAGCAGTGCACAAGCCGGACCGGTGCCGCGCGTGCGGATCGCCGACGACACGGCGATGCTGCGCGCGGCGGTCGAGCTCACGCGCGATCTCGGTGCCCCGCGCGCGGCGATTTACTGGGCAGACCTGATCTTGTCGGTCGTGATCGGTTATGCCGCGCTGTTCGCGGCGGTGACGCTTGCGTCGCCGGGCTGGGCAGTCCTCGCGGGGATCGTTGCGGTGCTCGCGCTCTACCGCGCGGGGAGCTTCATCCACGAGCTGACGCACATCAAGCACAGCGCGCTGCCCGGGTTCCGGCTCGGGTGGAACCTGCTCGTCGGCATTCCGCTGATGGTCCCGTCGTTCTTGTATGAGGGGGTTCACACGCTGCATCATGCGCGCACGCGCTATGGGACGATCGAGGACCCCGAATATCTGCCGCTCGCGCGCATGAAGCCATGGTCGGTCCCGCTGTTCGTAGGCGCGGCTTTGCTCGCGCCGATCGCCCTGCTCGTGCGTTTCGCGCTGCTGGCCCCGTTGTCGCTCGTGTTCCCCGCACTGCGCGGCTTCGTCGTCGCGCGTTATTCGGGGCTTGCGACCAACCCGCAGTTCGCACGTCGCCCCGCCGAGGGCCAAGCGCGCCTGCTCTGGCACCGGCTCGAGATCGCGACCAGCGTGTGGGCGATCGGCCTGCTGACGCTGGTGGCGACCGAGGTCGTGCCACTGCGCGCGTTCCTGATCTTCCTCGGCGTCGCGTCAGGCGTGGCGGTCGTCAATCAGGTGCGGACGCTCGTCGCGCATCTATGGGACAATGACGGTGAGGCGATGACGGTCACCGCGCAATATCTCGATTCGGTCAACGTGCCGCCGCCCGCGCTGCTGCCGTTTCTCTGGGCACCGGTCGGGTTGCGCTATCATGCGCTGCATCATCTGCTGCCGAGCTTGCCCTATCATGCACTGGGCGAAGCGCACCGACGGCTGGGCGCGGCGCTCGACGCAAGCTCGCCCTACCACCGCGCGAGCCACGCCGGGCTGCCGGTGCTGGTAAAGCGGCTGGTGACGAACACACTGCGCGGCTGACGCTTGCGCAAGGTACGATTGCGACGCATATTGCCGTCATGCGCATGCATTCTGAAATACTACGATCAGCGGGAGCTTTGCACCTTCTCGCAAGTCGGCAAGGAGTTTCTGTCAACACCGCGCGGTCTTGGATAAGTCGTAATCGCATTCCGCCAGAATATTGGAAGGCGCTGGCAGATGAGAAAGTCGCTTCGCTGGAGGAGTTGGCGGCGGCCGTAGCGAAAATTGCGCTGCCCGGACCGCAGTATGAATACCGAAATGGTTTCCCGTTGATGCCGCGTCGGGCTTCGATGCCGACAGTGACGACCGAACTCGTTCGAAGCATCGAAGAGGACGAATGAAAGTTTGGTTGTTCGATACGAACGTTCTGATCGCCATTCTCGATCCTGACCATTTACATCACGAGATTGTACAGGGTTGGCTAACGCGATCCGGCATCAAAAAATGGGCGACCTGTCCCATTACGCAAAATGGCTATGTGCGAATTGTCAGCCAATCCAAATACGACAACCCGATAACGGCAGTGGCGGCGATCGCACTCCTGACGACAGCTACAGCGTCACGAGACCATCAATTCTGGTCCGACGGTTTGAGCATCACCGACGGGTCGGTGTTCAGCCCCGAAGCGATAAGAAAATCCGAACAGGTTACCGACACTTACCTTCTCGCCTTGGCAAAGCTTCACAACGGGATATTGGCGACGATGGATCGGCGACTGTCGCTGGATGCGGTCCCCAACGGCCATGAGCACTACGAACTGGTCGCCTGATCATTCCTCGGTGCGAATGAGCACGGCCTCGCCCAGCAGCAGGAACAGCACGAACGGCCCCCATGCTGCGAGCAGCGGCGGGTAGGCACCGAGGTTTCCCATCGCCAGCCCGAAATTGTCGGCAACGAAATAGGCAAAGCCGAGCGACATGCCGATCACCGCACGGACGAACAATTTGCCTGAGCGCGCGAGGCCGAACGCCGCGACCGCGGCGAGCAGCGGCATCAGGATGGTCGACAAGGGCCCCGAAATCTTGTGCCACAAATTGGCCTCGAGCGATGCCGTCGGGCGGCCTGCGATCTTGAGATCGTCGATCGCCCGCGACAGTGCGGGCAGCGGAAGCCCGGCGGGATCGACAGACGCGAGCGTGAACTGGTCGGGGCTCACGCCTTGCGCGGTGACGAGCGAGGCGATCGGGGCGACCGTTCCTGCCGCGACATCGAAACGCCGCGCGCCGACCAGCCGCCAGCCGTTCGCTGCAGGAACCGCGTGATCGGCCTCGATGATCGATTTCAGCACGCCGCCCGTGCGGTCGAAAACCTCGACTTTTTCGAGCCGCGTCGCCGCGCCGCGTCCGTTCGCGACCGCGACGTGAATCAGATCGTCGCCGTTACGCACCCAGACGTTCGTCGCGCCCTCGAGGCCGGTCGGCACTTCGCCGAATTGCGCAGCAGTCCAGCGATCGAGCTTCGCGGCGGCGGGCGCGGCGACCTCTTCATTGAAGAGGAAAGCGCCGAGTGCGACGATCAGGCTTGCCGCAACGAAGGGCGCCAGCACCTGGTGCGCAGACAGCCCGGCCGCCTTCATCGACACGACTTCGCTGTTCTGGTTGAGCTGCATGAACGCGATCAACGTGCCGAGCAGGACCGAAAAGGGCAGGAAGCGCTGGACGATCTGCGGAAGTCGCCACGCAACGTAGGTCAGCAGTTCGGCCTGCCCATTGCCTGGGTGCGCGAGGATCTTGTCCGATTCGGTCAGCAGGTCGAGCGCCTGAAGGACGAGCACGAGCGCGAGCAGCACACCGAAGCTGCGCGTCAGGAACAGCCTCGCCATGTAAAGCGTCATCGTTCGCGACGGAAACAGCTGCCTCATGCCGATGCGTCCGAACGACGCTTGAAGACGCGGCCGAGCGCGGCGATGCCCTTGCCCGCCCAGCGTTCGAGCGCGCCGATCGGCTGGCCGCCGGGGACGAAGGCGACGATGTAGAACATCCATCCGATCAGCGCGGCGAACAGCGCGAACGGCCCCCATAGCGCGAGGAACGGGTTCACAAGACCCAGCGCGCTGACCCCCGCGGCATATTCGCTGACCTTGTAATAAGTTACGACCATGACGATCGACACGAACACGCCGAGCGACGAAGTCGAGCGTTTGGGCGGAACCGCAAGCGCGACGCCGAGCATCGGCATCATCATCATCATGATCACCTGGACCATGCGGAAGTTGAACTGCGACCAGCTTTCGGCCTTGAGAAGCGCGCTGCTCGTGGGGTCGGCGGCGATGCGGACGAGTTCGGGAATCGTCTGTTCGCGATTGGCGATCCGCCTGCGGAATTGTTCGATCTTGGGCAGGTCGATCGGCAGGTCGTGCGAAGCAAAGGTCAGCACGCGCGGCGCGGGATAATCGGGCGCGTCGTGGACGAGCGTCCCGCTGCGCAGGCGCAGGATGATGACGTCGGGGTCGTCGGTTGACAGGAATTGCCCGTGTTCGGCGGCAACAGCAAGCCGCTTGCCGTCGCTCGCCTTGGCCATCACGAAAATGCCCGACAGCATCCGCCCTTCGTCGGCGCTGCTGTCGATACGCAGCGTCATGTCCTTGCCCAGCCGGTTGAATTCGCCGACCTTGATCGATGCCCCAAGCGCGCCCGAGCGCAGCTCGAAGCGCAGCCCTTCATACGCGTAGCGCGCATAGGGCTGGAGGAAGCCGACGATTGACAGGTTCACCAGCGCGAGCGCGACCGCGTACATATAGGGCACGCGCAACAGCCGCGCGTAGCCGAGCCCCGCCGCCTGCATCGTGTCGAGCTCCGACGACATCGCGATCCGCCGGAACGCGAGCAGGATGCCGAGCAGCAGCCCGATCGGAATGCCGAGCGCCATATATTCGGGAAGCAGATTGGCGAGCATGCGCCAGACCACGCTGACGGGTCCGCCTTCGCTGGCAACGAAATCGAACAGCCGCAGCATCCGGTCGAGCACGAGCAGCAAAGCGGCGATGACCAGCGACCCGATCAGCGGCAGAAAGATCAGCTTCGCGAGATAGCGGTCGATGGCGGAAAAAAGGGTCAAACGGCGGCCGGTGAACGAGGTCGCACACCCGTAACGACGTCGCGCGGGATTGGCAAAGGGCGTCGATCGGCCTTTTTTGCTGTCCTGCAGCCGTCAGAAGCCCCAGCTCATTCGCACCACCGCGCCCGCATCATCGGGAGCCTGCGCATAATGGCCGGGTTGCCGCCGCCAGAAAGCGTTTGCGGTCAGCCAGCCGCCCGCCAACGGCCGTGTATAGAGGGCCTCGACATCGCGCTCGCGTCCTTCGGGCGCGAGCGACAGGAATTGGGCGTCGCTGCCGGGCAGGCGGAGGTCGAACCCCCCGCCGGTGACGCGGAGCGGCTCGACATAGCGCAGCGCGAAACTGTCGCCGCTAGTGAGGAAATTGCTTCGGACGCCGGCGATCGACCATGACCGCGACCGCAGCACGGATGCGGCACGAACACCGTTCGCGCCGACCCCGGTCCATCCCTGGCGCATCGCCGCGTTGAGGTGCCAGTCCGCCCTGCCGAGCGCGATCCGCGTGTCGGCAACCCAGCTGACCGCGCCGCTTCCGCCCAGTGCGTTGCCAAAGCGGCTGCCGAGGATCGTGCCGCTTTCTATCGTTCGGGTGAGCCCGACGCGCGCCGCCAGCGGACCGCGCGTGGTATCGACCGCGACGCCGATGCTCCCATATCCGTAACGATGATAGCCGTCGGCGCGCGTGCCCGGATCGTTCGATTCCCACAGCCGGACATCGCCGCTTTCGGCCGCGAGCGTCAGCCCGATCGCGCCCATGCGATGGCGGATTGCCGCGCTTGCACGCACCGCGCGGTCGGTCGCATCGTCGCGGATCAGGAAGGGGAGCGGCGCGCCATCGGCGGGGCGGGCAAGCAGACCGTCGCTGCCGCGCGCGATGCCGACGCCGAGGTCGGTATTGCGCGACACGCGGAACGCAAGTGCGGCGGCGAGCACGCGCGCCTGTCGCGCTTCCCCCGATGCCAGCCCGAGCCGCCCCGCGTTCGCGCGATCGTCGATCGACAGCGCCATGCCCACCTGTCCCGCCATGCCCGACAGGCTGCGTCCATTCAGGTCGAGCGCGGGCGCGAGCGTGCGCAGGCCCGCCGACCGGCGGATCGTGCCGCCAAGATCGACGGCATAGTCGCGGCCATATTCGTCGCGAACGACGCCGCCGAGACCACCCTTGGCTGCGTCACCCATCGCCGCGCCGAGCGTCGCATTGCTCGTCAGGCTGACCGCGACCGGCGAATTGCCCAGCGAAAGTGCTCCCTGTGGCGCGAATGCACGCGCGAGGTTGATTTCGCCATTGCCATAGACGGCATCGACCCCTGCCACGCCGCGATCATCGGCGGTGCGGTAGAGCAGGCTGACGATCTGCGCGCCTGTCAGATTGGGGAACGCCTGTGCGAGCAGGGCGACCGCCCCTGCGATGACCGGAGCGGAAAACGACGTGCCGCTGTAGAGATAGGAGGTTCCGGTCTGGTCGACCGCGCGCACGCTCACACCAAGCGCAGCGAGATAATAAGCAGCATTGGCGCCGGCCTTGTTTGAGAAGTCCGCAAGCCCATTGCTAGCATTCGTCGCGCCAGCGACGATGACGAGGCCGTGCGCGACCGGATCGCTGGCGATCGCCGCGAGCGCGTCGACTTCGTTCGCCATCATAGGCATGCGCACACCGTCGTTCCCCGCCGAAATGACGATGATGACCCCGGCCGCCGTCGCGCGGTTGATCGCCGCGCGCAGTGTCGAGTTGGCGGGCGACCCGCCGAGCGACATGTTGACGACGCGCGCGTTCGCGGTCGTCGCCGCGTCGAGCGCGGCGGCGATGGTGTTGTCGTTGTGGCTGCACCCCTGGTCGGTGCCCATCGACCCCGTCGCACAGCTTCCCGGCGTGTCGGTGCGCAGCACGAGCAAGGTCGCGTTGAACGCGACGCCGTGAATGCCGCTGTCGTTCTTTGCGCCCAGCAGCACGTCGGACACGGCAGTGCCATGCCCGCCCTCGTCGCCGATCCCGCGCGTGCTCGCAAAGTCGCGCGACAGTGAACTAATCCGCCCGGCAAATTCGAGGCTTGCCGCGTTGACGCCCGAATCGATGACGCCAACGGTCACGCCCTGCCCGGTCGCGCCGGCGTTATAGGCCGCGAGCGCCTGTGCCTGCACCGCGGCGTTCGAGCGGCGGTATTCGTCGGTATTGTAGTTGATCGTCGGGGTCGGCGTGGCAACGACCGGGGTCGGTGTCGGACTGGCGGCGGGTGTCGGTGTCGGCGTCGAAGCGACGCTACCGCCTGCGTCGCCGCATGCCGACAGGAACATGAGCGGAAGCGCCGCACCGATCATCAGCAAAGACCTGCGCACGCGACGACTCCTGCTCGGCGACTCGATGCTCCGTGGGTAACGCCTTGTTGGCGATACGGGGAGTCGCCCGGTGGTTGCCCGACGAGACAGTTTCTTTAAGGGACGTTGACCATGCCCCTTGACGTTTCGCACATCGACGCCTGGATTTTCGATCTCGATAACACGCTGTATCCGGCGAAGTCCGACCTGTTCGCGCTGATCGATGCACGGATGGGCGACTATATCCAGCGGCTGCACGGCTGTGACGCGGCCGAGGCGCGGCGGCTGCAAAAGGGCTGGTTTCGCGATCATGGAACGACGCTGGCGGGGCTGATTGCCGAACACGGCACCGACCCGCATGAATTCCTCGACTATGTCCATGACATCGACCTTTCGCGCCTCACTGCCGATGCGCGCCTCGTGACCGCGATCGGGCGGCTGCCAGGGCGCAAGCTGATCTTCACCAATGGCGACGTGCCCTATGCGCGGCGCGTGCTCGACCGGCTGGGGCTGGGCACGAGCTTCGAGGCGATCCACGACATCCACGCGATGGCGCATGTGCCCAAGCCCGCCCCCGCGAGCTATCGCACGATGTGCGATCGCTGGGACATCGAACCGACGCGCGCGCTCTTCGTCGAGGACATGGTGCGTAATCTGAAGCCAGCCAAGGCACTCGGGATGACGACGGTCTGGGTCGATAACGGGTCGGAGCAGGCGGGTGGAGAAAGCTGCCCGTCGTTCGTCGATCTGCGAATCACCGATGTCGCCGACTGGCTGCACGAACTGACGGGGGAACTGGCATGAAATTCGAAGACATCATCGATGCGGCGTGGGACGCGCGCGACACCGTTTCGACCGCGACGACGGGCGATGTGCGCGATGCGGTCGATGCGGCGCTGGCGGGGCTCGACGACGGCAGGCTGCGTGTGGCCGAACCCGACGCGAACGGCGGCTGGCGCGTGAACCAGTGGCTCAAGAAAGCGGTGCTGCTGAGTTTCCGACTGAACGACAATGCGATCATGCCCGGACCCGGCGGCGCGAACTGGTGGGACAAGGTGCCGTCCAAATTTGCCGACTGGGGCGAGGACCGGTTTCGCGACGCAGGGTTTCGTGCGGTACCCGGGTCGGTGGTGCGTCGCGGCGCATTCATCGGCCGAAATGTCGTGCTGATGCCCAGCTTCGTCAACATCGGCGCTCACGTCGGCGCGAACACCATGGTCGACACCTGGGCGACGGTCGGCAGCTGTGCGCAGATCGGCGCGAACGTCCATCTATCGGGCGGGGTCGGGATCGGCGGCGTGCTCGAGCCGCTGCAGGCCAACCCCGTGGTCATCGAGGACGACTGCTTCATCGGCGCGCGTTCCGAAGTGGTCGAGGGCGTTCACATCGAGCGCGGCGCGGTGCTCGCGATGGGGGTGTTTTTGTCTTCAACTTCAAAGATCGTCGATCGCGCGACCGGCGAAGTCTTCGTCGGACGCGTTCCCGCTTATTCGGTGGTGGTGCCGGGCGCGATGCCCGGCAAGCCGCTTCCCGACGGGTCGCCGGGCCCGGGTCTCGCGTGCGCGGTGATCGTCAAGCGCGTCGATGCGCAGACGAGGGCGAAGACCGCGATCAACGAACTGCTGCGCGACTAACCGAGCGCGATTTTCGGTGTCTGCTGGTGCTGCACGACGACCCAGTCCTCGTGCCCGAGCCGCTGGTATACCGAGGTGCAGTGCGCATCATAGGGATCGGCGCCTTCGCGCCGCGCGGCGACGGCATAGGCGATGACGATCAGCCCCTCCTGCGGGCGCGCGACGTGCTGCTCGTCGAAGGTCACCTCGGTCCAGCGCGGGGTGTTCGCGACCGCCTCGATCGCGTCATAGCCCGCAAGGACATAGGGCGGTTGCGGCACGACCATCAGGCAGTCCTTGGCGATCGACTCGCGGTAATGCTCGAAATCGGCCTTCCACAGGCTTTCCTCGAAAGCCCAGATGCGCGCGTCGTCCATCGTCGTATCCTTTCGGTTCGGTGGCCCAACGGGCGGAGCGCGCTCAAGTTTCCCTCGACGCGAACGACTTCCTATATAGCGGCGCAATGCGCGCGTTTTCGGACCTTCTCGACCGGCTGATCTATACCCGGTCGCGCAACACCAAGCTGCGCCTGATCGCCGATTACCTGCGCAACACCCCCGACCCCGATCGCGGGTGGGCGATGGCGGCGCTGACCGGCGAACTCGACCTGCCCGGTGTGAAGCCCGCCGCCATCCGCGCGCTGGTCGAAGAGCGCGTCGACCCCGTGCTGTTCCGGATGAGCCGCGACTATGTGGGTGATACGGCCGAGACGGTCGCGCTGTTGTGGCCGGGGCGCAAAGGAAGCGACGCAGTCGATCTTACCCTCTCGCTCGTCATCAACCGCCTGCTCACCCTCGGGCGCGCGGAGGCACCGCGGGCACTTGCCGACATGCTCGATGCTTCGTCCGAGAATGAGCGGTTCGCGCTGCTCAAGATGGCGACGGGGTCGCTGCGCGTAGGCGTGACCGGTCGGCTGGCGAAGACCGCGCTCGCGCAGGCGTTCGACCTCGACGTCGATGCGGTCGAGGAGGTCTGGCACGGGATCGCGCCGCCCTATGCCGCGCTGTTTGAGTGGGCGAGCGGTCGGGGGCCGCAACCGACCGCCGCCGATACGCCGGTCTTTCGCGCGTTCATGCTCGCGCACCCGCTCGAGGAGCTGCGCGTCGACCTCGCCGATTATGTCGCCGAATGGAAATGGGACGGCATCCGCGTTCAGATCGTCAACACCGGCGGCAAGGTAAGGCTGTACAGCCGCGGTGGCGACGATGTGACCGCCAGCTTTCCCGATATTGCCGAAGCGGTGACAATATCCGGCGTGTTCGACGGTGAACTTCTCGTGCGCGGCGAGGTTCAGGGCGGTGAGGCCGCGAGCTTCAACGCGCTCCAGCAACGGCTCGGGCGCAAGACCGTGTCGGCCAAGATGCGCGACGAGTTTCCTGCCTTTGTGCGGCTCTATGACGCGCTGTTCGATGGAGCCGAAGACTTGCGCGGCATGGCGTGGACCGAACGCCGCGCCCGGCTCGAAGCGCTGATGCCGCGCTTCGACTCAGCGCGTTTCGACCTGTCGGCGATCATCGAGGCGACCGACTTCGATGCGCTCGAGGCAATCAGGGCCGGCGCGCGCGATGCAGCGATCGAGGGCGTGATGCTCAAACGTCGCGACAGTCCCTATGTCGCCGGGCGCCGTACCGGGCTGTGGTACAAATGGAAGCGCGACGCGCTGACCGCCGATTGCGTGATGATGTATGCCCAGCGGGGCAACGGGCGGCGCTCGTCCTATTATAGCGATTATACCTTCGGCTGCTGGACCGAGACGGGCGAATTGCTGCCGGTCGGCAAGGCCTATTCGGGGATCACCGACGACGAGATGCGCGACCTCGACCGTTTCGTGCGCCAGCATACGGTCGCGCGCTTCGGCCCTGTCCGCGAGGTCGACAAGACCATGGTGCTGGAGGTTGCGTTCGATTCGGTCCACGTGTCGAAGCGCCACAAGTCGGGCGTCGCGATGCGCTTCCCGCGCATTCACCGGATCAGGAGCGACAAGCCCGCGGCTGAGGCCGATCGGCTGGAAACGCTGATGCGGATGGTGACTTAGGGTCCTGCTCTTTCTTTCATGAAGGAGGGGGAAGAACGATTCTGCTACCCACGCTTTGTGCAAAGTGCTTCACGCACGACATGTTCCGCGCGCTCTTCACTCTCACTCTTACGCTCTGCTCTGCGCCCGCGCTCGCGCAAGCCACATCCGTGCCGCTCGCGACGTCGGTCGACACCGCGATGCGCATGACGGTGCCGGTGACGATCGGCGGGCAGGGGCCGTACAGCTTCGTCGTCGATACGGGGGCCGACCGAACCGTCGTGTCGCGCGAGCTCGCCGACAGTCTGAGCCTGAAGCCCGGGCGGCCGACGACCATGCACACGATGACCGGTGTCGGGCCGGTCGAGACCGTCGTCGTCGCCAAGCTGATGGTCGGGCGCGAGACCACTGCCGACATCCACGCGCCCGCGCTGGCCGAAGGAACGCTCGGCGCGCGCGGGCTGCTCGGGGTCGACAGCCTTAAGGGGCGACGCGTCGTCATGGATTTCGGGCGTCGCCTGTTGTACATCGCCGACGCCGCAGCACGCGAGCCGAGCGACCCCGACACGATCGTGGTGACGGCGCGCTCGCGCTTTGGTCAGCTGGTGCTCGTCGATGCCGACGTTGCAGGTGTGCCGATCACCGTCATCATCGATTCGGGTGCGCAGAACAGCGTCGGCAACCTGGCGCTGATGCGGATGCTGCAAAAGCGGCGCAAGGTACGTGAATTCGTGGCGACCGAGCTGGTCGATGTGACCGGCGCCTCGCTGCCCGCCGAACTCGCGTTGGTCGACAACATCCGCGTGGGCGGCTTTACGATCAACAATGTCGCGGTCGCCTTCGTCGACGCGCATCCGTTCGCGCGCTTCGACCTGCTTGCGCGCCCCGCCATGCTGCTCGGCATGGACACGCTGCGTGTGTTCCGGCGCGTGTCGGTCGATTTTGCGCAGCGCAAGGTGCGCTTCCTCTTGCCCGGTGAAGTCTGACGACCTAGCGGCAGCATATGGTTCGCTTTTCGTTCACAGGGATCGATTTGATCGCGCTGCCGCAGGGCGCACTCTACTGGCCCGCGCATGGCGCGCTGATCGTCGCCGATCTCCATTTCGAAAAGGCAAGCTGGTTTGCCGGGCTCGGCCAGATGCTGCCGCCCTATGACTCGATGGCGACGCTCGGCGACCTGGCTGCGCTGGTCGCCGCGACTCAAGCGCAGGCGTTGTGGTGCCTCGGCGACAGTTTTCACGACGCGCGCGGGTGCGAGCGGCTGCCCGCGCAAGCGCAGGCGACGCTCCGCGCGCTGACGGCGCGGCTCGACTGGGTGTGGGTAACGGGCAACCACGACATCGGCGCGCGCGCCATCCTCGTCGATCATTGCGGCGGGCGGATCGTCGATGAGTTGATCGTCGATGGTCTGGTCATGCGGCACGAGGCCGACCTGCGCGATCCGCGACCCGAGCTGTCGGGGCATTACCACCCCAAGCTGCGCCTGACGCTGCGCGGACGACGCGTCGCGCGTCGCTGTTTCGTGGCAAGCGCGACCAAGCTGATCCTTCCGGCGTTCGGCGCGCTGACCGGCGGGCTCGACGCCGGGCATCCCGAGATCGTCCGTGCGGTGGGGCGCGACGCGCGCGCGCTGGTGCCCGTCAGCAACCGGATGCTGAGCTTCCCGCTTGCCGCCTGACAAACGCGCGCGAAGTTCATTGCCTGTTCAACGCGCAGGCGGCACGGGCGTCGTCATGAACCGCTTTCTCCTCGCCGTCGCGCTGATTGCTGCGCCCGCCTTTGCGCAACCGTTCGTGCCGACGCAGGCGGCCGACCTCGCTGCCGTTCAGGCGCATCTGCGCGCGGTGACGACGATGACGGCGGCGTTCGCGCAGACCGATCGCGCGGGCAAGGTGCTGACCGGTCAGCTGACGCTCAAGCGCCCGGGCAAGATCCGGTTTCAATATCAGCCGGGCGTTCCGGTGCTGATCGTGGGCGATGGCGGCGCGCTGATCTTCATCGATTATTCGGTCCGGCAGGTGCAGCGCTGGCCGATCGGCAACTCGCCGCTGGGCGTACTGCTCGACCCGTCGAAGGACCTGACGCGGTTCGCGCGCGTCGTGGCAACCGCCGATCCGCGCGTGCTGCTCGCCGAGGCGCGCGACCCGCGCCACCCCGAGTATGGCACGCTGACGCTGGCGTTCGCGCGAGAGGCCGGTGCGCCGGCCGGGCTGCGGCTGCAGGGGTGGATCGCGCTCGACGGGCAGGGCAACCGTACTTCGGTGCGATTGAGCAATCAGCGCTTCAACGTCGCGGTCGGCGATGAAGCGTTCCGATGGCGCGACCCGCGCCCGATGACGGGTAGCAAATAGCGACGCGTTCATCTTTGCGACAGCAAGCAGGCGGTAACACAAATTTGCAGTCGCTGGACCGGTGCAGGCTGGTTTTCCCCCTGTTGCCCGCTTGCCCGACATGCCCGACTGCAGCCCGCGTGACCAACGCAGGTCGACCCTCGCTCCATGCCCCCGGAGCGGGGGTCTTTGCGGTAACGTGCGGTCGGCGGGAAAGCCGTGCTGGCGCGGTAAAAACGCAGCGCCGTGCCGTCCCGCATCAGTTTCTGAGTCGAGCGCGCTGGTCAATCGATCGTGATCCGCCTAGTCTTACGCCGCAACGTCGGGCAGTCCCGTCAGCGTCGAAGGGGCATCGGCAATGGCCAGCGTGCGAAACGCATCTGACTCCGCTTTACGGATAGTTGCCGCGGTCGCGTTCCTGGGCTTCGTAGCCATCTGGGCGAGCCTCAACCTGACCAAGGGGGCATGGTTCGACGAGATCTTCACCCTTGCGGCTGCGCGCCACGACATGCCGCTTCTCGATATCATCGGGGGCCGTTTGAGTGACGATGTTCACCCGCCTTTCTTCTTACTTCTGGCTTGGCTGATTGAGCCGATAGTGGGCCAGAACGTCGTTGTCGGTCGCTTTCTCAACATCGCCGTCATCGCTGTTGCCGTGGCGACGATCGCCGGGTTGACGCGGAACAATCGCACGCAGCAATTCTTCGCGACCGTGGTCGTCGTGGTTCTTTTCAGCGCTCAACCACTGCTCTCAGCCGCACTTGAATATCGCTCCACGAGTATCTCGCTGAGCGCCAACGCCGTGATCGTGGTGGTCCTTTTCATGATTTGCACGAACGAAAACGACTACTCCAGATCTGATATGCGAACGTTCGTAACTTTGATCATCACGTTGCTCGTGGTGCTGTCGTTTCACTACCTCGCAGCTGCCCAGTCTTTCGGACTGTGCATGATTTTTGCGGTAGGCCTTGCCTTGTCAGGTCGGAGGCGCTGGGCTATCCGTGTCGGACTTGCCGTAGTGGCGACATCGTTGCCACTTGCACTCTGGTTTTGGCATCAGCACGAGTTAATGGTTAGGGGGGGTCAAACTTTTTATGCCACGACGACGCCAAGATTATTTATCAATTATTCGGTAGGTTTTCTGAAATCGGTTTTGCTTGCCAATCTGGTTGTGACTTCATTCGCAGTTCACGGCTTCGCGAGTGTGCCGATCAGTAGGCTTGATCGCCATAATGCTTTTCTTGCAATTGTTACCATTGCGGTTTTAGCCTGTTTTTTTAGCATGTTTATTCTGAATATCTTTCGACCATTTCTAGTGGCGCACTATCTTGAGCCTCTCACACCCTATCTGGCAGCGATCATCGCGGGACTTGCGATCGGAAGCTGGCCGAACCGCAAATTTTTGACGGCAGGGCTTGTCGGCCTCGGCACTATGACCGGCCTCTGGTGGTCATCGCACCACCTCGATCATCAACCGGGCTGGGAAGTATCCGGACGAATTGTGGCGTCGTTGACGAGAGCTTGTCCGACAAGCGTCGTCCGCTCGGTGCCGCATTGGGTCGCCGATCCACGGCAGAGGCAGCATGCGCCTAGTGAATTTGGCACCTACGGTGTGGTCGACTGGCAGCAGCGCCGGCTTGCGACCATTCTGGGGTTCAATCTCGACACCGAGCATATGACGGCGATCGATGGACGGTGTCCGGCAATCATCTGGACCGAGCATGTTTTCGACGATGTCGATGTGCGCGCCATGATGCGCGGTGCCGGCTTGGCTATTAAGCCAGGCAAAACCGTCGAATATCGTCTGCTCAAAGCAGGAACCGGCCGGATTCTGCTCGTTGGGCCCTGACCGTCGACGAAGATGCATAATCGTTCTTCTCCTCGTCGACGATGCGGACGCGCAAAGGCTACTGAGATACGAGTCCTGATATTTGGCGGTTACGGCGGGTTCGGCGGGCGACTGGCGAAGCGGCTTGCAGGGGGCGGGCATGAGGTGCTCGTCGCCGGGCGGTCGCTGGCGAAAGCGGAGGCATTTTGCGCGCGGACGCCGGGCTGTGTGCCCCTCGTGGCAGACCGTACCGGTGATCTGGTACCGCTCCTAGACCAGCTCCGTCCCGACATCGTGATCGACGCGGCGGGGCCGTTCCAGTCGAGCGGCTATGCACTGCCGCAAGCGTGCATCGCCGCGCGCGTCGCGTATCTCGATCTCGCCGATGCGCGCGCGTTCGTGACGCAAATCGGCGGGCTCGATGCTGCGGCCAGAACGGCCGGGGTCGCGGTCGTCACGGGTGCGTCGAGCGTTCCGGCGCTTTCAGGTGCGGCCGTGCGCGCGCTTGCGGAAGGGCTCGATCGCGTGACGGCGATCGAGATTGCGATCAGCGCCTCGAGCCGTGCGGCCGCGGGTCCATCGGTCGCTGCGGCTATTCTGGGCGGGGTAGGTCGGCCGATGCGAGTCTGGCAGGCCGGACGCTGGGCGACGCGATACGGCTGGCAGGATTTGCGCAGCGAGAGCTTTGCGGTCGCGGGCGGCGATCGGTTCACGCGGCTCGTCATGCGGGCCGACGTGCCCGACCTCGACCTGCTCGTCGATCGCATGCGCGGTCGTCCTGCCGTCAGCTTCTTCGCGGGCACCGAGTCGCGCCTCGCCAATGTCGCGCTGTGGTTCGCAAGCTGGCCGGTGCGCTGGAGATGGGTCGCGTCGCTCGGGCGTTTCGCGCCGCTTTTGCTGCCGCTCCAGCGACTGACCGCGCTATGGGGTGGCGACACGTCGGGGATGGTCGTTCGCCTATTCGGCATGCGTGACGATTTACGTGTCGAGCGGCATTGGACGTTGGTCGCGCGTGACGGAGACGGTCCCGAAATTCCCGTACTCGCGGCCGAACTGCTCGTCGCGCGTGCCGCAACTTTGCCGCCGGGCGCGCGCGACGCGGGTGAGGCGCTGACGCTCGCCGACTTCGCGCCGCAGTTCGATGCGCTCGCGATCGATACTGCGACGGTCGAGATCGTCCAGCCGGCCGCGCTCTATCGCCGCGTCATGACGGACGATTTCGATCGCCTGGCTCCCGCCGTCTGCGCGATGCATGGCGTATTGCGCGATGGCGGCGTCCAGGGACGCGCGACGGTCGAGCGCGGGCGCAACCCACTCGCCCGCGTGGTTGCGACACTGATGCGCTTTCCGCCCGAGGGCGACCATGCGCTGCATGTCGGCTTTGCCGAGCGCGACGGCGTCGAGACGTGGACACGCGACTTCGGCGGGCGCTGCTTTCGAAGCCGGTTGAGCGCCGACGGCGACGCCCTCGTCGAACGGTTCGGTGCGTTGCGCTTCCACTTCCACCTTCCTGTTACCGACGGCGGGCTGACGATGGTGATGACCGGCTGGTCGGTGTTCGGTCTCCCGCTCCCGCTCGTGCTGGCGCCGCGTTCGCGTGCGCGCGAGTGGGAGGAGGGCGGGCGGTTCTGCTTCGACGTGCCGATCGATCTGCCCTGGCTGGGGCGGGTCGTGCGCTATCGCGGGTGGCTCGAGGTTGACTCGGCGGATGACTAGATTGCAGTCTGCAACGGAAGATGGGGGTAGATGTCATGGCGACGGTGATCGAACGCACGGCGATGCTGGGGCCCGACGAGGCCGACCCGCTCGACGTGACGCAGCCGCATCTCTACGCCGAGCACAGTTGGCACGCGCCGTTCGCCAAACTCCGCGCCGATGCGCCGGTCTATTGGTGCAAGGAGGGGCGCTTCGGACCCTATTGGTCGGTGTCGACCTACAAGCCGATCCAGTATGTCGAGGCGTTGCCCGGCATTTTTTCGTCGTCGTGGGAAATGGGCGGCATCACCGTTGTTGGCGATCCGGCGCGGCTGGAGGCGGGCGAGGTGCGCATGCCGATGTTCATCGCGATGGACCCGCCGCAGCACAATGCGCAGCGCCGCACGGTCGCGCCCGCCTTCACGCCGAGCGAGATCGAGCGCATGCGCCTCGACGCGTTCGCACGCACGTCCGAAGTGCTTGACGCCCTGCCAGTCGGCGAGGCGTTCGACTGGGTCGAGCGCGTGTCGATCGAGCTGACGACGGGGATGCTGGCGCGGCTTTTCGATTTTCCGTGGAAGCAGCGTCACAATCTGACGCGCTGGTCCGACGCACTTGGCGATGTCGAGGCGTTCGACACGTTCGAAAAGCGCCAAGAGCGGCTGGTCACCGCTTATGAAATGGGCATGGCGTTCAACACATTATGGGAATCGAAAAAGGGCAAGCCGCTTTCGCCCGATCTTATCTCGATCATGCTCCATTCGGACGCGATGAACGCGATGAGCGAAGGCGAGTTCATGGGCAATTTGATCCTGCTGATCGTCGGCGGCAACGACACGACGCGCAATTCGATGACGGCGTACGTGTGGGGACTGTCGCAATTCCCCGACGAGCGTGCCAAGCTCGAGGCCGACGCCGCACTGATCCCCAACGCGGTCAGCGAACTGATCCGCTGGCAGACCCCGCTCGCTCATATGCGCCGTACCGCGACCGAGGATCATGAGCTCGAGGGGCAGATGATCCGCAAGGGCGACCGGCTCGCACTCTGGTATATCTCGGCCAACCGCGACGAGAGCGTGTTTCCCGACGCCGACCGGATCATCGTCGGACGCGAGAATGCGCGGCGGCACTTGTCCTTCGGCTATGGCATCCACCGCTGCGTGGGGGCCCGCGTGGCCGAGTTACAGTTGCAGGTTCTGCTCGAGGAGATGGCGCGACGGCGGCTGCGCGCCGAACCGCTCGGCCCGCCCGAGCGCGTGCCGGCGTGCTTCGTCAACGGGTATCGAAAGCTGATGGTGGAGTTGCAGCGGTACTGATTTCTTTTCCCTCCCCCTCAAGGGGGAGAGACAGGCGCGCAGCGCCCGGGAGAGGGTGTCCCTCACTCGCGTTATTCGAAGATCCCTCTCCCTCCCGGCGCTTTGTACTGAGGTACCCTCTCCCCTGAAAGGAGAGGGGATAGTATAAGCGATGCGATGAGCTCCACCCTCGCCCAACTCCACCGCGCCCCCGAACCGCAAGTCCTAGCGCCGCTGCTCGCGCGCGCCGCCGTCACTGCATCCGAACGCGAACGCATCGTCGCGCGCGCGTCGGGGCTGCTCGCCGATCTGCGCGCCGCGCAGTCGTCGGGCTGGGTCAACCAGTTCCTTCAGGAATACCGCCTCAACACCAGCGAAGGGGTCGCGCTGCTCAGCCTGGCCGAGGCGTTCCTTCGCGTGCCGGATGCCGACACCGCCGACGCGCTGATCGCCGACAAACTGGGCGATGCCGACTGGCGCGCGCATGTCGGCGCGTCGGCGTCGGGGATGGTCAATGCCGGGACGTGGGGGCTGGTGATCGGACGCGCGCTCGTCTCCGAACGCGAGCAGGCGGGCGTCTTGCGGCGGCTGATGGCGCGTGCGGGCGAGCCGTTCGTGCGCCAAGCGGTCGGCGCAGCGATGCGGATGATGGGCGAAATCTTCGTCATGGGCCGCACGATCGACGAAGCGACGCGCCGCATGGCACGCCCCGAACACAAGGGCTTCACCGCGAGC
The DNA here is from genome assembly GCA_965248885.1 of Sphingomonas sp. Lineage (GTDB taxonomy): Bacteria > Pseudomonadota > Alphaproteobacteria > Sphingomonadales > Sphingomonadaceae > Sphingomonas_O. The sequence goes on from OZ252211.1 coordinate 807,358, forward strand.
TTCGACATGCTGGGCGAGGCGGCGCGGACCGAAACCGATGCTGCCCGCTATTTTCGCTCATATAGCGATGCGGTCGCCACCGCAGGGCGGTCGCCGGGCACGGGTCACTCGATTTCGGTGAAGCTGTCGGCGCTCCGCCCGCGTTACGAGGTCGCGCACTGGCAGCACTGCGTTCCCGCATTGACCACGATGCTCGAAGCGCTCGCGGTGCAGGCGTCGCGCGCGGGCATCGCGTTGACCGTCGATGCCGAGGAATCCGAGCGGCTCGAAATGTCGCTCGCCATCATCGCAACGGTCGCCGCGCTTCCCGCGCTCAGTGGCTGGGACGGGTTCGGCATGGCGGTCCAGGCCTATGGCAAGCGCGCACCCGGCGTGATCGCCTGGGCCGACTCGCTCGGCGCGCAGACCGGGCGGCGCATCGCGGTACGCCTCGTCAAGGGCGCTTATTGGGACAGCGAGATCAAGCGCACGCAGGAGGCGGGGCTGGCGGACTATCCGCTCTTCACGCGCAAGGCCTCGACCGACGTGTCGTATCTGGCGGTCGCGCGCGACATGCTCGCGGCAAAGCACATCTACCCAGCGTTTGCGACGCATAACGCGCTGACGGTGGCGACCTTGCTTGAATGGGCGGGACAATCGCGCGACTTCGAATTCCAACGGCTGCACGGGATGGGCGACGGGCTTTACGAGCGGCCGGTGCGCGACGAGGGCTATCGCTGCCGCATCTATGCGCCGGTCGGCGGACACCGTGACCTGCTCGCCTATCTGGTGCGGCGGCTGCTCGAAAATGGTGCCAATTCGAGCTTCGTGCACCAGCTGGCTGACGAGAATCTGAGCGACGCCGATCTGCTTGCGGACCCTGTCGCAAAGATCGCGGCGGTCGGCGGTTCGCGCCACCCGAACATTCCGCTGCCGGTGGACCTGTTCGGCGCGCGGCGGAATTCTCGGGGGATCGACTTACAAGATCGGACGATTCTCGCGGAAACCGCGCAATCGCTCCGCACCTCCGCGTCTCCGCGTGAACAAACGGATGGGTTCACGCGGCGACGCGGAGACGCGGAGGGCGCTGTTGCCATTGCCGCATCCGGTTTTCCCGGCTGGGCGTCGGTGAATTTGGAAGTCCGCTGCGCGGCTCTCGAACGGCTGGCGGACCTACTCGAGGCGGATCGCACCGACCTGATGGCGATCCTGATCGACGAAGCGAAGAAGACCTTGCCCGACGCACTCGGTGAGGTGCGCGAGGCGATCGATTTCTGCCGCTATTACGCCGCGCAGGCGCGCGCCGGGTTGCAACCGGTCGAGCTTCCCGGGCCGACGGGTGAGCGCAATTTTTTGCGAATGGAAGCGCGCGGCGTGTGGGCGTGCATCGCGCCGTGGAACTTCCCGCTTGCGATCTTTCTGGGACAGGTCGCCGCCGCGCTGGTTGCGGGCAACTGCGTCGTCGCCAAGCCCGCACCGCAAACGCCGCGCATCGCCGCGCGCGCCGTCGCGCTCGCGCACGAGGCCGGTGTGCCCGGGGATGCGCTGGTGCTGCTGACCGGCGGTCCCGAGGTCGGTGCCGAGCTTGTCGCCGACGCGCGCATCGCGGGTGTCGCGTTCACCGGATCGACCGCGACGGCAAAGCGCATCGCGCGTTCGCTGCTCGACGACGATACGCGCCCCCTCGTCCCGTTGATCGCCGAGACGGGCGGCATCAACGCGATGCTCGTCGATTCGACCGCGCTGACCGAACAGGTGGTGCAGGATGTGGTCACAAGCGCTTTCCGCTCAGCCGGACAGCGCTGCTCGGCGCTGCGGCTGCTGCTGGTGCAGGAGGACGTCGCTGAGCGCACGCTGGAGATGCTCGGCGGCGCGATGGACACGCTCGTACTCGGCGACCCGGGCGACCCGGCGACCGATGTCGGACCGGTGATCGATGAGGCGGCCTACCAGCGGCTGATGACGTATCGTGCGGCGCGCCGCGCCGCGTGGGTCCACAGCCTGTCGAGCGATTACCCCCGGCTCGTGCCCCCGACGATCATCCGTCTCGACGATATCGATGCGCTGACGCAGGAATGGTTCGGCCCGATCCTCCACGTCGCGACCTGGCGTGCGGGCGGACTCGAGGCGACGATCGCAGCGATCAATGCCAAGCAATTCGGGCTGACGATGGGGTTGCACAGCCGCATTGCGCGCAGCGCCGAAACGGTCGAGGCGCTGGCGCGGGTCGGCAATCTCTACATCAACCGCAGCATGATCGGTGCGATCGTCGGCAGCCAGCCGTTCGGCGGCGAGGGGCTGTCGGGGACGGGACCCAAAGCCGGAGGCCCGCACTATCTCGCGCGCTTCTGCGTCGAACGCGTCACGTCGACCGATACGACCAGCGCGGGGGGCAATGCGACCCTGTTATCGCTCGAAGACGTCGGGCTGTAGGCCCAAGCGCAGCCAGCGTTGCGATCGAGCTCCTGTTTTCTCCAATTCTTCAACGAATTCCGCTATCGGCGCCGAACTTGGCCCGTGCGTGCGCCATTCGGGATTGAACGCTTGAACATCCTTCTCGCAACGGCGCACCCCTACCTGCCGCAGTTGCGGGGTGGCGCGCAGGTCAACATGCACGAGACCGCGCTGGCCCTTCTCGCTCGCGGGCATCGCGTCGCCGTAGCAGCCGGGTTGACGACAGCGGGGACAACGGGGCTGACCTCGCGCGCCAAGCTGAAGCTTAGGGCAGCACCGGTCGCGCGCGACCGCCGACCGGGCTATCCGGTTTACCGAAGCTGGTTCGCATGGGAGGGCGCCGCGCACATTACGCGCGCTTTCTTGCCCGATGTGGTCGTCGCGCATTCGGGGTTCCCGGCGCGCATCGGCTTTGCGTACCGCGCCGCCGGTGTTCCCGTCGTCGGCTATTTCCACAACGTCGAGCACGAGGATCTCGCCGGTATCGACTCTTTTACGGCGGACGCGTGGCTCGCCAATTCGCGTTTCACCGCCGACATCGTCCGCGATCGATACGGCGCGGAGGCCGAGGTGATCGCGCCGGTCTTCCGCCCTGAGCGCTACCGTGTGCCCGCGACGGGCGACGCGGTGACGTTCATCAATCCGCATCCGCTGAAAGGGCTCGACACCGCGATCGCGATTGCGCGCGCCTGCCCCGAGCTGCGCTTCCTGTTCGTCAAGGCCTGGCCGCTCGCCCGCAACGACGCGCGCCGATTGGCCGCGCTGATGGCCGATCTGCCTAACGTCACCGTCACCGGCCCGGTCGCCGACATGCGCAGCGTTTATGCGCGAACCAGACTGTTGCTGGTGCCGAGCCAGTGGCAAGAAGCCTGGGGCCGTGTCGCGACCGAAGCCCATTACAGCGGCATTCCCGTGATCGGCAGCCGTCGTGGCGGCATCGCCGAAGCCATCGGTCCCGGCGGCCTGCTGATCGATGCCCAGGCGCCGATCGAGGAATGGGCAGCGGCGGTGCGGATGCTGATGACCGATGCCGATGCGTATCGCGTGGTGAGTGAGGCGGCGCTGACCTATTCACGGCGCCCCGAGATCGATCTGAAGACCCAGATCGACGCGTTCGAAGCCGCCTGCGTGCGCGCGACTCGAGAACCGCGCGGCAGTCTGAAAGAGCCAGGCGCTTGAACAATAGGGACCGTCATGTCAGCGGAGTCGCGCAAGTCGCCGTCCCTCAGCGACGTAACGAGCGCTGCCTGACCTCATGAAAATCTTGTTCGTCACGCAGGCAAACCCCAATGCGACCGGGGCAGGGTGGGAACGGCGCGCCGCGCAGCACATCCGTTCGCTGACGCGGATCGGCGAGGTCACCGTGCTGTTGCCCTGGCAGGAGGCAGCATTCCTCGACGCAGCGGCGGAGGGTCGGTGCCGCGCACTCGGCGCGACGCATGTGATCCGTCGTGCGCAGATGCCTGCGAACGAAGTGTCGAAGCGCGCCCATGCTGCCGCGAAAGGGCGGCTCGCACGGGCATGGCATGCGATCGGGCGGGCGTCGTGGCTCGACACGCGCGTCCACCCGCGCGACGTCGCCGCGAGCCGGGCTCAACTCGGCCAGCGGTTCGATATTGTCTTCGCGTTCAAGGTGCAAAGCGCAATCTGGACCGAGTCGGTGCTGGGTGGCGCGCTTCGTCCACCGATCGCGATCGTCGATCTCGACGATGTCGAATCTCGGATGTTCGAGCGGCTGGTCGTCGCCGCTCCCGGTCACAGCCGTTTTTGGGCATGGAAGCTCAAGCGTCAGTTGGGATGGCTGCAGGCGACCGAGCGCAAGCTCGTTGCCGAATGGTCCGCGGTGTGTTTGTGTTCCGAGCTCGATGCGGGGCGGTGGCTGGACATGCACGGCAAACGCCCCTGGATCGTTCCCAACGGCTATGATTTCGGTCGGATCGTGCCGCTCGAGCCCGACGGTCACGTCGATCTGCTGTTCGTGGGCACCTTCGGTTATGCGCCCAATGTCGAGGGGGTGTTGTGGTTCGTGGAGAACATCTGGCCTTTAGTCCGCACCGCGCTCGGCGATACCGTAACCCTGACGCTCGTGGGGTTCACTCCGCCGGCTTCGCTGCTTGCCCTCGATGGACGTGACGGCATCCGGGTGATCGGGAATGCACCCGATGTCGCGCCGTTCTATGCGAGCACGAGTATCGTGATCGCGCCGTTGCTTGCGGGCAGTGGCACGCGCATCAAGCTGATCGAGGCTGCCGCGTTCGGGCGTGCGAGCGTGACGACGACGCTCGGCTGCGAGGGACTTGACCTCGTCGATGGCGAACACGCCGAAATCGCCGATGATCCGTCCGCGTTCGCGCACCGCGTCATCGCGCTCGCCCGGAACCCGGCGCGCCGCGCCAAACTGGCAGACGCGGCCTATGAGCATGCGCGCGCACGGTTCGAGTCCGAAAATGTCGAACAAACTATGGTTAAATCGACCCGACTTCTAATTAAGTCGGTCGGTGCTCCGAAAGTCTCATTGTGAAACTCCTATACTGTAAAATAGCTACTGGTAATTTCGGTGACGATCTTAATGAGTGGCTTTGGGAAAGAGCTGCACCAGGTCTGCTAAATTCCAACGATAGTGAGATATTGATCGGAATCGGTACATTGTTACAGCCTTATTACATGAATACACTTCCGGAACAGACAATTAAACATGTACTTGGTGCCGGTGCAGGATCAAAAGGGCGCATACCGCCTATTGACTCCAGTTGGATGTTTCACGGAGTTCGGGGTCCGCTGACCGCTTCTTATTTCGGACTTCCAACAGGGCGTATTTGTGGTGATCCAGCAATAATGGTTGCCCGCTTTCCGGACTTGCTGTCTCAGGAGCCGCGTCGTGGAGTCGGCTTCATGCCGCACATGTGGACGATAGAGGAGTATGACTGGAAACCGATTTGTGATCAATTAGGTTTCCAATTCATCGATCCGAGGGATGATTCTAAAGATATCATTAGGCAGATATCGTCGCTGAACCGACTTTTGACTGAGGCGATGCACGGGGCGATCGTTGCCGACAGCGTTCGCACGCCATGGATCGCATTGATGATATCGCCCCGCTTTGAACCATCAAAATGGTGCGACTGGGCAGGATCGCTTGGCATCGACATCCAATTCAGAAAAATCCAAAATCTCTCGAGTTCAGGACGTAAAGCAACGGGTCGACTGAAAACTTCGATAAAGAACTTTGCGATACACTTCGGCTATGAATTCGAACCTTACCGAACGCAAAGTTCGAAGCGTGAAATCTCATTTGCTCGCCGACATCTCTCCGTACTCGGTGATACGGCGGAGCCGCAGCTTAGCGAAAACGCGCGTCTCGATTCATTGATCCAAAAATTTGAAGCCAGCCTCGCCGGATTGGTTAAAAGAGTCGGAACAAAGTAAAATAGAGTTTGCCGAACCTTTTTAACACGCTCAAGATTGTTGTTTTTCACTTCAGTTGCGCATAGGCGGCTAAAGAGGCGGCAGCGTACGAAAGTCAAAGCGTTGTTAAGTCGTTTCCCTCTGCCTCAAGCGGGAATTAACCAATTCGAGCAAAGACATGGCATCTTGCTCCACTCCTTCCGGCCTACCGATGACCTTCCAGGTAAGAAGCGTTACGCTTCCATAGATAATTCCTCCAAGGGTCATCTGTGCCGCGAGATTGCCTATCTGTTCCGGGATGAGTACGGGTAGAGGAATCGCGGCCTGCCAAACACCAAGCCCAATGGCCATTGCGCCGACGGCAATCAACGGGCGGCTATTCGCAGAGATCTGCGTTGTTATCGTGACTCCGATCAACTGCCGTACTAACGAAAGGTTGATCGCCAAAGCAATAAGCCCCGCAACCACTCGCGCAGCGACAACTCCCCAAAAGCCACCGGTGATAAGGCCAATACCGAGCAACGGGAGACGGATCACGAGGTTTAACACATCGCGTCGAAATAATTTGGCTGTCCTTCCGAGCGCGAGTGCGAGCGCATAGTGCGTGTTTCCAATGGTCTGGACGGCGCCAAGCACGGATATGATTTCGACGAGAGGAATAATCGATAGCCATTTCGGCCCCAGCGCGAGGCGGACGAGCGGATCGGCGATCATTGCAAATCCGCATCCCACGGGCAGCGCGATTGCAAACATGACCGATTGAGTCCGTGCGTGCGCGACCCTGAGGCGCTCCGGTTGATCCTTCAACTGAGCGTAAGCGGCAAATAATGTGTTGGCTACCGGTGCCGTCACTTCGCGCGTGGCAATGCCGGCAAGATTATCGGCATAGCTGTAATAGCCGAGCGTCTGGGCGCCGAAGAAATAGCCGATGTACAGATTGTCGAACCGATAGTTCAGCGTCGCAACGATCTGCGACAGCGTGAGCCACGAGGAAAAGCCGATCAGCTCGCGTGTCCTGACGAGGCTGAGCGACGGCCGGTAGCGCACGAGCACGTAGGACAGGATCAGCGATGCGAGCTGCGAGATCGCCGCGCCGACCACCAACGCCCAATAGCTTTGATACCACCAGGCGATTGCGACTGCGGCGACAAACCCCAGCAGTTTTTGCGAAACGCCGATCAGGAATTCCTGCCAGAACACCAGGGCACGCCAGAGAATCACGAGCTTGGGATTGGTCAGGCCGATCAGCGCCGAGACGATCGCCAGCGCGGTGATGAGCGCGACGAGACGCGGGTCGTGATAAAAGGCCGCCACCGGCCACGAAAGCGCCGAGGCGATGATCGCCACGGCAATGCTTCGGATCAGGTTGAGCGTGAAGGCCGTGTCGTAATGGCTCGGCTGCGGATCGCTATGTTGCATCAGCGCGGCAGAGAGCGAGATGTCGGTGACCGAGCTGACGATGGCCATCACCGTTGTCGCAATGGCTACAAGGCCGAAATCCTGCGGCAGTAACAGGCGTGCCAGCGAGATCGTGCTGATGAATCCGATCGCATTGATGACCGCACGCGTCGCCGCGATCCACGCGGCACCGCGGGCCAGCTTGCCTTTCATGGGAGAGTGGCCGTCCGGCATCGCCGCGGCCATAGCGCATGGCGGGTTGCTGCAAAGCGATAAATCGGTAGGTGCGGGGACGGGGGGACGGAAATGACGACGACGGCCGCGCGACCGAACGCCCTGTTATCCATACAATATCTGCGTGCGTTCGCCGCCTTGCTCGTCGTTGTTCACCACGCGCGCAACCCCCCCGGCCCTGGCTGTTCAACCCGTTTGCCGATCTCGAATTCTTTTCGCGCGGCGTCGACGTTTTCTTCGTCATCAGTGGCTTCATCATGTTTACCGCTGCACGGCATCAGCCGCCGGTCCGGTTCCTGTGGCGACGCCTCGTGCGGATCGCGCCACTGTACTGGCTGGCGACGTTCGTCGTCGTCGCCTTTCAGCTGGCTTTTGAAGCGGGAATATCCAGGCTGAACCTGCTCAAGTCGCTGGCGTTCGTGCCGTTCGCCAACCCGACGCACGCGGGTGCGATCTGGCCGATCCTCGTCCCGGGCTGGACGCTGAATTACGAGATGTTCTTTTACCTGTTGTTCGCGATCGGGCTTTTATCGCGGCACATGGTGCCGTTCGTCACGGCCACGATCGGGTTGCTCGTCACGGCCGGCTTCGTGTTCGATCCCGACGGGGCAATAGCCCACACCTACACGAACGCGTTGATGATCGAATTCCTCGCGGGGTTGTGGATCGGCAAGCTGTGGGCATTCGATCCGCAGAAATTCGCGCCGCTTTGGCCGCTGTTGCCCTTGGGCGTTGTCGCGCTGCCCGTGTGCGAATGGCTGCATCCGCCGTCGATCCTGGCGGGTCTGATCCCAGGCGTCGCGATCGTTCTCGGCGCGCTCGCGATCGAGGCGCGCGGCCGGGTTCCCCGACTGGCGTGGGCAAAGCTGCTCGGCGATGCGAGCTATTCGATCTATCTGGTCCACACGATCGCGATGATGGGGGTCGCTTTCGTCGTACACGCATTGCCGATCGACGGATGGCTCCAGCTGGTGGCGATCGTCACGCTGTCGGTCGCGGTCGGAACGATCAGCGGAATAGGCGTATATCACTGGGTCGAAATGCCGCTCCTCCGCGTGCTTATCCCCAAGAGATCTTCCCAAATTGACACAGTGCAGCAAATGCAGGGTAGACCTGATGCTTAACCGCATGATAACGGACTTCCTGATCGGATAACGCGGGCGAGTCGCGGTCGAAACGACAGGGAGTGCTCTATGAAACAGTATCTAGCCGCCGGGCTCGCTATGATCGCGATGGCGAGCAGTGCGCAGGCCGTCAGCATCAACACGACATTCAACCCGGGCAGCAATGGTCTGCCGGCGGGTTCGACTGCAGGGATCGTGCAGTCGTTTACCACGAACGCTGCCAATTCGACAGCATTCTCGGCTTCGCTGGTTACGCCGCTTGTGGATCCCGCGACGGGTCAGTCGACGACGGGCGACGTCCGTCTGTATCAAGGTGACGTGAGCGGAGAGGCTGTCGGTCCGAAACTGGGCACGGGAAGCTTCCTTTCGATCCTTTCGGGGTCGTACACGCTCAACTTCGCGGCCGGCGTACAGGTCCTGTCGTTCCTGATGGGTGGGCTCGATCAGTATAACAGTGTGACGCTCAACTTCGCCAATTCGGGACCCGTCATCCTGACAGGTGATCAGATCATCGGCCAGACGCTTACCGGCGGGCCGAACTATGGCTCCTTCGGGCGTGTAACCTACGACTTCGGCGGTACCGATTCGCTGACGAGCGTTGTCTTCGCTTCGTCACAGGCGGCGTTCGAGATCGATGACATCGCGGCTGCGGTTCCCGAACCTGCAACCTGGGGCATGATGATCCTCGGCTTCGGTCTGGTCGGATCGCAACTCCGGTTGCGCCGTCGGAAGCCAACGGCTGCGGTTGCCTGACTTCCCGCCAATAGGTTGACTGAAAGGGTGCCGTCCTAGCGACGGTGCCCTTTTTTGTTGGTCTGTCACAAGGTCCGATCTCGCCGATGTCTACGGTCTTCGACTTCTTAACAATGGCAATATTTGCTGGCTTGATCGTACTATTTCTACAGAGATCGGTCGGCGATGTTCCCGCGAACGACCATCTGTGGCAATATCTTGTCGCGGCGAGTGGCTGTGCGTTGACCAATTATCTGGGCAACGAGGGGCATATGATCATCGCGGTGCTCGTGTTGGGCGGCGTGCTGGCCTTCATCTACTATGTGCTGAAGCCATTCCCGAATTTACCGCGGCGTTGAGCTTCGCCCGACCAGGAGCTCGCGCCCGCGAGGACTGACTGACGCTAGCATTTGCGCCGCGAATTGGTCGATCGCGGCGTCGGCGATGGCATTATCGGTCTCGATGGTCGAAAAGCGGACGAGGAACCCGTCGGGAACGACTCCGCGTATGACCGCGCTCAGGATTGCCACGTATAATTCGGTCGTGCTGAGCGGGAATTGCTGGGCAACGCGGGTCCAATACACGACGCGTTCAACGCGATCGTCGCGCATCGCGGTGAAGCGACGTGCGGCGATATCGGTCCGGTCGCCCAGGTCGAGCCGGGTTTCGTCGAAACTGCGCAGCGCAAATCCCTGACCCGGGTAGCAAGTCTCGGGACGATGGAGCTGGAGGCTGCCACCTTGCGTGCTACCATAGGCAAGCAACAGCATGATGGTCGGCCGACCCGACGCATCATAGGTCCGCGTCAGCACCTGATCATAGCCGTCGACCGGAGCGCTCTCCTCGTCTTGCGCGACGACGATTCCATCGCGGTTGACACTATGCCAGGCTCCGATCTGCGGCGGAACCAGATCGCCGAGCCTGTTCTTGCCGAGGCGCCGCTCCTTCATCCGCGGTGTCGCCGCATAGGCCGCGCCTGCTCCGACCGCGAACGTACTTCCCACGATCAAGGCACGGCGCGACATCGGCTGTTCGAGATCAGTCGTCATCGGCGCGGCACCATCGCGCGACGAATCGGTCCGGCGATATTGTCGAAACCGATAACGCCGACCATCGCGACGCTGAACATCGTCATTCCCGCAAAATCGTGCAAAAAACCCTGCGCCGCGCGATCGCCAAGATACCAGGTTATCAAAATCAGCAGCAAAACCCGGACGAAATTGGCCATGATCGCCATGAAGATCACGACAATAAACAACAGGCCCGTATACCCGAGGTTCGCACCATGCCGTATATAGGCATAGAAAAGTCCGATGGCGCTCAGGCTGATCATCGAATTCAGGCCTCCGCAGGCCGCCTTGACCTCAAGCAGATACTGGCCGACGTAAATGATCAGCCCGGATCGTGCGACGGGATAGCCGAATAGCGACAAGAGTTCGACTGCCGCCTGCGAAATCTGCAGTCGCAGCGGTTGGGTCGTTGCCGCGACCCAACTCCCCGGAGGTGGCAGGACGAACAGGAAATACACCAGCGGGAACCACGCCAGGCGCATCGCGCGCGCACCGACAAACAGGTAGAGCGACGCCAGGAACGCGCCATACATGGCGATGCTCTCGATCACGATACTGCCGAAGATTCGCGCGGCTATGTAAAGCAACAGCGTCGCCGCTAGTGCCGCGCCACCAGCCAGCGTCGACCCCGGTTCCGCCTGCGCACGCAGGGCGGGCCATTGCCGCACGAACAGCCAGATCGCGATGGCAAGGACGATGGGGCCGTGCGACCCCTGTTCGGTCGTCCAGGAAACTTGAGCGATGCCTTGGAAAGTCGGAACCGCGAGCAGCAAAAAACCAACAACGAGCGGCAGCAATGAAAGGCTTTTCCGCCAATCAACGGCACCGCTTGCCGGAACGGGATGCGATTGGGCGGCCACGACCATCCTCAGACTGCGCTTTGTCGTACACCGTGTCGAAAAACGCTTAAAAATTCAGGGTGCCTGTTCTAACCGAGCCCGAAAAGAAAAGGCTGCCGCCGACACGTGTCGGCGACAGCCATATTTCGATGCAACGACCGATCAAGCCGAGAGAGCGACTTTTCCGCCATGACGGCGACGCAGGGCAAAACCCGCAACGCCGAAACCGAAGATCATCATTCCCCAGGTCGCAGGCTCAGGGGCGGCCGATATCGAGAAATTGTCGACCGCCAGGCCGTACGCATTCTCCTGCGTGCTCGCCAGCTGCACGAGCGCCGTGCCAGTCTCGTCGGCGACAAAGGCATAGCTCACTTGCTGCCACAGCATGTTGGTGCTCGAGTTGGCAGCGGTAAGCGTATAGGAAACCGGATTGACAAGACTGCCGAGCGTCAGCGTCGCGGTCTTCGGATTGGGAGAGCCTGCGTTATCGGGGTTTCCCGAGATGAAGAACGAAACGATATACTGCGTTCCCGTCGTCAAACCGGTCAGTGTTTGCGAAATTGTGCCAGCGCCAAGACCGTTTAGATCGATGCTCCGAAGGCCATCCTGCGGTGTCCAATATTGCTGGATGTGATCGATCGAGCCGTTGATCGTCCACCCTGGAAGCTGGCTGCCCGACAGCTGCAGGAATCCGCTGCCCGTGCTAGGATCAAACCCAGGATTGAAGCTTTCGAACGAGGGGTTGGCGATGCTTACCGCCTGTGCCGGGGCATTCGCCAACGCGCCAAGCGCGATACCGGCTGCCATCAACGTCACTTTACGCATGTCGTGCTCCCTGCGCCTGCCACCTGATCTGACGCGATGCCGATCAGGCGTTCCCGATTCGCATTCGGTAAACGAAAAATGAACCATTTGGAACCGCCCGAAAGCGCACAATTCTGCAGCGCGGCAAATGGCTCACAAAGGGACATTCTGAACGGTCTTTCGTTGCCCCAATTCAGCACAAAAGCGGCTTAACCTAGTTCCGTATCCGGAACGATCACGTTTCGGGGTTGCAACGTCAATGAACGGCGTGCGATTTAGCTGTTGCGGCGCAGCACGATTCGGCTTCGGGGTATCGTTGAGCGGCGGTGGGCAACGGCGGGGTAATCGGGTGTTCCAAACTTTTGTCATAGACAATGTGTCGGCGCACTTTCAGATCAACTCAGGTGTCGCGCACGATCAGTCGGTGCCCGACGGTTTCAAGGCGGCGTCTTCGGCAAATGCGCGAAGCGCCAATGCGTCGACGCTGGCGCGTGCGATTGATATTCTTGTCGCGGTCGCCGCGCTCATTCTTTTCGCTCCGCTGATGATCGCGATCGGGATCGCTATCCGTGTGACCAGTGGCGGCCCCGCCGTTTTTCGGCAGACGCGTTTGGGCATGGACGGCCGAGAGTTCACCTGCCTGAAATTTCGCACCATGCATCAGAATTCAGACGCGTTGCTGTCTGCGCTTCTTTTGGACTGTGCACGTTCGCGCAGCGAGTGGGAACGCGACCGGAAGCTGCGCAACGATCCGCGCATCATTCGCCTCGGTCGTTCCCTTCGACGCACCAGTTTGGATGAGCTGCCTCAGATCTTCAACGTGCTCCGGGGCGATATGAGCATTGTCGGACCGCGCCCGATCGTTCGGGCCGAAGCGGCGCGCTACGGCCGATATATCACGAGCTATTATCAGGTTCGGCCCGGCATCACCGGCCTGTGGCAGGTCAGCGGGCGAAACGCGACGACGTACCGCCGTCGTGTCGCCTGCGACGTTGCCTATGCACGCTCCAGTTGCGCGAAGACGAACGTAGCGATCATGTTCCGGACGGTTCCGGTCGTTCTGGGTGCACGCGGCGCCTATTGAGGCGTTCGCCCGCTCAGGACGACGACGCTGGCTGTGTCGACAAGGTTCGATAACATCCGTTCTCGATAACGAGTGCCGAGAGGCGGCCGGTTCGATAAGCGCCCGTGTCGATACCGATCCGGTTCGATGCGAAATGCACGCCGTCTTCATAGACCGTATGGCCATGGACTACGACGGCACCGTGGTCGGCCGCGCTTTCGGTGAATTCGTCGCGAATCCACAGCCGGTCGTCGTCGCATTGACGATCCAGCTCGATACCGGGCTTAACGCCGGCATGAACGAAGTAATGATCGGCCATCGTCAGCGATGTCGGCAGTCGTGCCAACCATTGGACGGTACTTCGCGGGATCGTCTTGCAGACGAGCCGATAAGCCGCGCGTGAATTGGCCATGTCGACTTCGCTCGGGTCGACGCCATAGCTTTCGAGCGTCGCGGTTCCCCCCTGCGCCAGCCAGCCCTCGAGCGCATCGTGGTTTCCGCCGATCGCATCGACGAGCGCGGCCTCGTGATTACCCTTCAGCACCGTAATACGAGGATTGTTATCGAGCTTTTGAAATACATCGATCACCGACGCCGAGTTCGGGCCGCGGTCGATGAAGTCGCCGAGAATCACGAGCGTGACGAGCGGACGCCCGGGCGTGGCAAGTTCGCACTCGATCATTTCCATCAGCGATTGAAGAAGATCGAGGCGGCCGTGAATGTCGCCGATCGCATAGATGCGTTCGGTCTCGGCCGATCGCGCCTGGTTCCGCCGTTTGAATCGAGGGATCAACACGCGATCGCAATATCACTCATCGGCGGCTCTGTCGCTGCGGTCAGGCAAGCGCGACAATGCCCCAGACGAGACCAACGACGCCAGCCCATGCGGCAAGTGCCGCCGACACGAAAATGACGGTACGTGCGGGTAAGGGAAGAGTGTCGACGGGCGCTTCCGGAAGCATCGTCATGCGCGACAGCAGTTGCTGGTGCATCGGGTGCAGGGGGTCGGTCATCGCCTCTATGGCAGCGCTACCTGCCGAACTTACGACGGGCTCGGCCGGTTGCCTCGATAACGCGCGCTGCATCGGCGACACTCCTTGCTAACCAGAGCCCGTGTGCCGCGCATTCGTTAATCAATCGTGATCGTCACAATCCCTCGGGTGCACGCTGTACAGCGTAGAAGGTCAGCGCCATCAGCGCGAGGACAGCGGCGATCAGCCCAAGTCCCAGCGCGACCGTAGTGAGCAAGCGGTGCAGGCGATCGCTGACCGACTCGCTCGCCGGTCGGCGGCGACTCCGGAACGACAGATCGGCATGTCCAGCGATAAACTCCTTACCGAGGACCCGACGCTCTATCCCGAACCACGACGCAACCCCGAGTGCGAGCGCGATCGGCAGCGCGACCGCAAGATTGATGAGCGCGCTGACGCCGCCCCACGATTGCGCCGCAACAACCTGCTGCAGCGGAAAGGAAAACCAGAACAACCCGGGAAGCAAGCGTTGCAGCCGCGTCGCGATCGCTTGCCACGGCCTGTGTCTTACCGCCGCGTACAGCGCCACATATGTCGTGAAGGGCGTTGTGGCGATCGCCAGCCAAGGCACCGCCAACTCCTGCGATCTCCCGGCAATCGCCAACGTCACGAGCGCAACCAGGCTTCCGATTGCAAGTCTGCGGTCGATCGGCACGCGCCCGGACAGTCCTGACGCAAGTGCGCCAAGGATGCCGCACAGCGTTGCCGCGAGCGCCGGGCCTGCGAAAAAGAGAAAGGGTAGCGATTCCCGATCGGCAGGAAGTATGTTGGCTGTCTGACCGATGACAGCGCCGGCGATCAGTGCCGTGCCCAGCGCGATCAGTACTCGATCCGCTGAACGCGCGCGTCCTGCCGCGATCGCGACGAGCAGCACCAGCGAGGCGGGCATGACCCAGACCATGGCGTTGACCGTCCTGCTCAGGACGTTGAATTCGAAGACGCCCGGTAGGTCGAAGTGCGGGACCGCGAGCAGGTTCAACAGGTACGACCATGTGTCGATGTCGCGAAAATAGCGACTTGGGCTCTGGTCGCTCATGACAGGGCCAACCCCGAAACTCGCGAAAAGGATTGCAAACGCGAATACGGGATAGAGACGACGAAAGCGCCGCAGGGCGAAGGTGCTCCGCAAATGCCGCTCGCGCGACTGACGGGCCATGAAACCGAAAATGGCGAACAATCCGCCAAAGGCGAGCGGCGGAAACGCCCACAAGGCTGAGGAGGCCGTCGAATAGCTTTCGGTTACCGCGACGCTGTTGAACGCGACGATCGCGAGGACCAGAACGAGGCGCATTTGCGCGGCGCTGCACAATATGCCGCCGTGCCGGTCCACCTCATACCGCAGCGATCTCATCTCAACGCTTGCCTAGCTTGCATGCATCGCCGCATAGGGGCTCGGCGTCGCGGCGCAATTCCTTGAATCTGCGGCATCAGATTGGCATGCAAAGTCGGCAACGAACCGCTACACGCTCCGGGGGCATATTCTGTCTACCAGCATCACGAGCCTATAGGTAAGAATTTGGCCGACTTTGCGACCATAGATTCGAGTGAGCCGGAAGCCGACGATGCCGAGGTCGGTGTCGGCAAAAGCTCGCTGTTGCCTGATCCGCGTCGGATCCTGATCATCTTCTGGCGGCGGATCTGGTTTTTTCTGCTGGTATTCCTGACGGTCATGTCGGCGGCGATCGGATATGCCACGCTGACGCCGAAGACGTTTTCGGCAACGGCAACGGTTTTGATCGAGCCGCGTCGTGCCGACCCGGTTCAACCGCGCGAAAGTGCACCTGCCGACCAGTCCCGATCATCGGACTTCATCGACACCCAGATTCTCGTCCTCGATTCCCCCCAGATCGCTCAGGCGGTCGTTCGGTCGTTGCGGCTTACCGACGATGCGCAGTTTGCGCCGGGCATCATCGATGCCGATACCGCGCAGCAATTGACCCCCGCGCAAGAGCGGGCGCGGGTCGTGGCGACCGCGCTCGCGCTGGGCAATGCCGTGACTATCCGCCGCGCGGGTCAGACCTCGCTGATCGAGGTGACCGCCCAGACGCGCTCCGCAGGTCAATCGGCGCGGATCGCCAACGAATATGTGACGCAATATCTACAGAGCATCGAGGCGCAGAAAG
The DNA here is from genome assembly GCA_965248885.1 of Sphingomonas sp. Classification (GTDB taxonomy): domain Bacteria; phylum Pseudomonadota; class Alphaproteobacteria; order Sphingomonadales; family Sphingomonadaceae; genus Sphingomonas_O. The sequence continues at coordinate 823,614 of OZ252211.1, forward strand.
CCGCGAGCTCGCGTGAAGCCGATGCGAAGATCGACAGTCGGCTCGACGAATTGCGGCGCGCTGCCGAAGCCGCAGATTCCGATCTGCAGCGTTACAAGATCGCCAATGGGCTGATGAGTGCCGAGGGTGCGACGCTTGCCGAGCAGGAGACATCGACGCTCAATCAGCAGATTGCGCAGGCCCGCGCCGCGCTTGCGGAGCGCCAGGGTCGCCTTGCCGCTGCCCGGCAGCAATTGTCGCGTGGCGGTGGGGGCGGCGACGTGGCCTCCGCGCTCAATTCGGGAACGATCGGATCGCTGCGCGGGCAGGAAGCCGAGAGCAGCCGCAATTTGGCGCAACTGCGGACGCGCTATGGGCCGCGCCATCCCTCGATCGCGCAGGAAGAACAGCGGCTTGCCGACGTGCAGCGACAGATCCAGCTCGAGATCAACCGCATCCTGTCAAGCCTCGAGGCTGAAGTGAACGTGGCGGCATCAGGCTTGTCCTCGCTCGCGGCGAGTCAGGCAGGGTCGAAGGCGCGGCTTGCGAGTAATACGTCGGCGCAGACCGGCTATCTCGAGCTCGAGCGCAAGGCGACCGCGGCGCGGACCATCTACGAGGCGTTTCTCAACCGGTCGCGCGGAGCCGCAGCGCGCGACGGCATCGAGGCGCCGCTTGCGTCGCTGTCGTCGGCCGCGATCGTGCCGCTTTCACCGTCAGGCCCCAATGTCCTGCTGATCTACCTTTTGGGACTCGTGTTCGGTCTCGGTGCCGGCGTCGTGGCAATCGTGATTTCCGAGGTTCTCGATTCGCGAATCCGCACCAAAAGCGACGTAGAGCGTCGTCTCGGTGCGCGCTTCCTTGGCAGCGTTCCCGACGTCGAATCGACGCTCGACGGGCTGCGGCTGACCGAAGCACCGCACGACTATATCGTTTCGCATCCGCTTTCGAGCTTTGCCGAGGCGATGCGAAATCTCAGAACATCGGTCACCCTGCGCGGTAACCGGCGGCCCCGCGTGCTTGCCGTGACGTCGGCACTGCCACGCGAAGGCAAGACCACGACGGCGGTTTGTCTGGCTCGGACGATTGCCATGTCGGGAGCGAGCACGATCCTCGTTGATTGCGATATCCGGCGACATTCGGCCAGCGACATCCTGCTCGACGGGCGAGCGGGTCGTCTGATCGATGTCCTTCTAAAGCGCGTCACGCTCGACGACGCTATCGTGGCGGACAGTGGCACCGACCTCAAACTCCTGGGCGTGTCTTCGTCCGAACAGGCCTCGGGCGATGTGCTCAACGCGAATGCGGTTGCGACGCTGCTTATTGAACTGCGCGCGCGCTTCGACTTCATTATCATCGATACCGCGCCGGTCCTGGGAATTGCCGATGCGCGCTCTGTGGCAAGCCAGGCGGACGCCGTTCTGTTGCTCGCTCGGTGGAAGCAGACGTCACTGCGTGCGGCCGACGCTGCGCTCGATCTGCTGCTGGGCGCGCAAGCCAAGGTCTATGGCGTCGCCTTGACCATGGTCGATATCACCAAGTTCGGCAGTACCGGCCAGGAAGACATTTACGGATATCACAAGAAATTCAAAGGCTATTACGTCAACTGACGCCTTGCCGTCCGACTAAGGAACCGATCATGCGAGGTGGCTCGAGACTGGCGGCGATGGTGATGTTTCTGGCGATCGGGCCGGTTGCCGCCTGTGCGCAGGGCCCAAGTGACCCGCCTGTCAAAGGCAGATTGGTCGACGGAGATGCGTCATTTTTTGACCCCTTCGACCGGATCGATCTGGCGCGATGGTATGTGTCCGACGGCTGGGTAAACGGTGCGCATCAGGGCTGCACGTGGTCGCGCGACAATGTTTCTGCCAGCAAGGGCGTGTTGCAGCTACAGCTCGGCAAAGCAGTCGACAGACTTAGACCTTATCGTTGTGCCGAAGTCCGGACAAAGGCCAGATACGGTCACGGTGTCTACGAAGCGCGGATGCGAACTGCGGCTGGCTCCGGATTGAACACGGCGATGTTCATTTTCTCGGGTCGTCCGCTGACACCGGTCCATGACGAGATCGACTTTGAATTCCTGGGTAAGGCCCCCGCCAATGTGCAGCTCAATTATTATGTGAACGCCACGGGCGGCCATGAAACGGCGCCGACACTCGGGTTCGATGCGTCGAGCGGCTTCCATGACTATGCCTTTGTCTGGATGCCTGGCCGCGTCGAATGGTACGTCGACGGCAGGCTCGTACGCAGTGCGGTGGGCGAACCGCAACCGTCGACCGCAGGACAGTTTTTCCTGTCACTATGGAATGGCTCGGGGACAGTCGACGCCTGGCTTGGCAAATTCGACGCGGGCAAGACGCCGGTCCTTGCCGAAATCGACTGGGTCGGCTTCACAAAATTGGGGGAGAGATGCAAATTCGCCGCGTCGCTCACCTGCCGCCTGTCGTCGAACCGCTAGACTATAAGGCGAAGCGCAGCGCGATGCTCGCGCTGGCGGCATGATAGCGCAGAAACGCGCTGTCCGACGTACGGCCCGAATAGCGGACGTTGCCCGACAAGGTGAAGCGCCGGTTGATCAGGTAACGAACGCCCGCGCCGAGGGTGTATTCCTGGCCGCCGATGCCAAGCCCGTTCGGGCGAAAGCTGGCATAGCCGACATCGCCGTTGAGCAGGATATAGCGATACAGCTCGTGATCGACGCTCACGCGAAAATCGCTGCGCGTGTTTCCCGCAATCTGTGTGGCGCTCGTATCCTCGACCGATCGCCCGGCCCGGAAGCGTAGCGACGTCAGCTGGGTCACATTCCAGAGAACGTCGGCATTATAACTTAAGCCACTGAAATTGCTCAGTCGGCGGTCGGTATAGTTGCGGCGGAGATAACCGACCTGCAGCGTGCCGATGATCAGCCGCGTGAGCTCGAGCGTGACGCCCCCCTGTATCGAAAAGCCCGACGATTTGCGATCGAGGTCGACGCCAGCGACGAAGGCGGGGCTTCCCGGCCGAAAGCTGTAACGCGAATTGTCATACTGACCGCTGACGATGAGGCCGATGCCGTTGCGCAGCGCATATTGCGCGCTTCCGCTGGCCGTGATGACACGGACATCGCGGTAATCCTGATCGATCGTGCCGCCGCCGACCAAGGGCACGTCTTGGAAGTTGCGCCGTTCGCCACTCACGCCCGCCGTCAGGGTCAGATCGGCGATAGAATGCGAGACACCAAGTCCACCGCGAAACAGATCGTAGCGCACGGGTTCGGCTGTCCCGCGAAAGCTGCCCAAACTTGACCGGCTCTCGACGAACCGCGCGGCGGTCGCGTCGGCGCGGATACTCGTGTCATGCGACACGTCATAAGTGCCCGAGGTCGAGACACCGAACTGCGTGACGTTTTCATCGGGCAGGCTGAAATGGAAGCTAGGCGCGACGTAGACGCGCGCATCGAGGCGGTGCCGCGACCAGTTGCTCCGTAACGCGATTTCGGGCTGGATTACCGCGTAACTATCGCCCTGCCGGTTCGTCTGTGACGCCCGGTAATTATCGGTCGTCTCCAGACTGGTCGTGACCGAGGGAAATAAAGTCACCCCGCCAAGGTTGATGCCGACGGGGTCGTAGTCCGGGCGCAAGCGATCGGCCACGCCTTGCGTCGTGACCGTCTGTGCCGACGCCATGCCAGCGCTCAACATCCCGAGTGCTGAAAGTGTCAGTCTCGATGTCGTCCCGACACGTCTCATTTGCCACCCCCGCTTCGCTTGTCACCTCTAACTACGCCCAGCGCCGAACGATAGTTTTTTCGGGTCGATCAAAATCGTGGCGCACGCAGCAAGATTTGCAGGTCGAATGTAAAAGCGCAAAAGCGGCCGCGCGCGAAACGGGGGCAGCACGTGTCGAAAACTTTGATTGTTACAGCAAAAGGGCCATTGGTGCTGCTGTTTTACGACGGCTACGAGTGGCGAGCGCGCGAAGGCGCCGGCCCGGCTGTCGCGGCCCGAGCACGTCGCCTCGCGCGCTTCCTTTGGCGTAGCGTCCGACGCAAACAAATCTACACGGGTTTCTATACTGCATTTCTCGCGCTTCGCAGCGCGCTTGAGCGGCACGGCTGCGACGTGCGCGTTAATGACTTTTCAGCGGCGCGAGCTCAGCCGGACTATCCTGTCGGAATCGCCGGTTATCCCTCGGTACTCACCGCGGTACAGTTGCCAAACCCTGCAATTTTTGGCCCCGGCGACTTTGGTCCGCCCGCCGACGCTCTGGCCGTTGCCGCAAACCCAGCAATGAAGCTGTTGATCCAGCCCTCGAACTGGTTCCGCGATTATTACAGGCCCAGTTGCGGCGACAAAGTCGTCACTTGGTTCGCCGGGATCGACACAGATCGGTGGCCCGACTCGACCGGCGCAACCAAAACGATCGATGTGCTGATCTATGACAAAATACGCTGGCATCGTGACGCGCGCGTGCCTGAATTACTTGAGAGACTGATCCGTTGCCTCGACGAACGTGGACTGCGCTGGAAAGTCCTGCGTTATGGTGACCATCCACAGGCCGAATTCGCGGCTGGTCTGAAGGAGGCCAGGGCGTTAGCCTTTCTTTGCGAACACGAAACTCAGGGCCTCGCCTATCAGGAAGCGATGGCGGCAGGAGTGCCGGTCTTTGCATGGGATGAGGGCGAGTTCGTCGATCCACTGCTAGCACCCGATGCGCCACCGGGCTTAGCCGTCAGCTCCGTGCCTTATTTTGATGCGCGTTGCGGTCTGACGTTTCGACTCGATAATCTGGAGAACACATTCGATCGGTTCTGGGCGGCAAGAACATCGTTCCGACCGCGCGAATATGTTACCGATCAGCTTTCCATGACGCGCTCCGCGGAAGCTTACCTCGCACTGTATCGAAGCATTGCGTGAAGCGCCTCAAACGCGCCGCGGCGTCAATACATCGCGGCGCGTCGATAACGTACGTTCCTTGCCGAGTGAACGTCCGCTATGTTGCGTTGATCTATCTTTCGTCGTCCGTTCGTTCCTAAGTGCATAAACTCCTGCAGCAATCCAAAGTGCTGTTGTCAGGCTGAACGGAGCGATCAGCCCGCTCTCTCCTAAACTCCGAGCGTAAAACACCGCTTGCAAAGCGATGAAAAAGGCAAGCGGAACCGTGGGTCGTAACAGCTGTTGCCAGATCGCAATCGACGCGAAGGCAGCGCACGTTGTGATCAACAGGATCAGCCCGACGAGACCGAGGTCGACGTGCATTTCGACGAAGGCATTGTGAAAGTTGAAGCCGCTCCTCGACGCAATCCCGCCCCAGCGCCACAAGCCCTCGGCATCGATGCTGCCCTGTCGCCAGAAGGCGTAATAGCCGTGGCCGAGCACCGGGCGTTCGGCGGACACACGAGCGGCGAACTCCCAAAGATAGGTCCGCCCCGTCAGCGTCGCGTCCTTTTGCAGGACGTCGCTTCGGAAGCTGTCGATCGCGCGCTCGATTTCCGGCTGGAATGCAAGGGCGACGATCAGCAACGCGCCGATCAGCACCATGAGCCCGATGCGCCAGCCCAGCGGCAACCGACCAAAGATGACAAGCGGCACGAATAGCAGCAGCGTCAGGCCGAACGAAGTTTGCGCGCCCGCCGATTGTGATGCCCAGGCCAGCAGCAGGGCCAGTGGTACCGACGCGAGCGCTGCAGTCCGCACCAATGATCGTTGGCGCGCGTCACACGCGACCGCCAGTGCGATCGCAAACAAGAGATGCGCTGCAAAGCCGAGCTGGTTCTTGCTTTCAAAGGGGTAAGCGAGGGGAAACCGGCTCGACAGCGCCGCTGGAATGCCCGGAACCGCAAGCAGGCAAATGCCGACAAAGCCCACGAACAGCACGAGCAAGAGGCTGCGTTCGTCGATCCGGCGGCAAACAAGTACCGTGGCGATGATGGTAAGCAGAAGTTGAATGGCAGCGCGCGCCGTGCGCTGCGGAGCATCCGACCAGAGCGTCGACGCAAGCGCAAGCAAAGGGATGAGTAATAGCGGCAGAAAGCGGAGGAGCGTGCGGCCCGATTCGGCCGGGTCAAGCGCAGCAAGTATGAGTCCGGCGAGGATAAAGACAAACGCGGCGTAAGTGCCGACCAGCGCCGTGGCCGCGAGCGCCCCGATTGCGACAAAAGCGAACGCCTGTTTCAGCCCTGTAGGCTGAAATGACCAATTATCGGCTCGCGTCGTCGAGCGACGCGTGAGCGTCTTACCCCGCACCAAGAATGCCTCTTTCCGTGACGCGTGACGATTCAACCAAGTAGCTTGAACCCCTCGGCACTAATTTGAAACGCCGTGGGACGCGCAGGAGGCAAATGGTCGAGGCGATCCAGCAGCTTCCAGGCCGCCGGCTCTCCGTTGGTCCACCGATCCGATTGCCAGTGCGTAAAATGGAGATAAAGAAATTCACGATCGCCAGCCCCCTCAGACGTCAGGTGACCTTCCCGCCAAATCCAGTATCCGGGATAGCTCGTCCTGCCATCAATCCAGGGAAGCGGGTAGAGCGAGGAGCTGAATTGCTCCACGAAATGTCCCTTAACTTTGAGTAGAGGTGAGCGCACGCGCCGTTTTGCCCGATGCCAAAGTGGAGCGCGGCCCCAGCCGGTTTTCGTCACGACGGGCGGATTTGGAGTGAACTGGTACGACCACTGATATTCGTCGAAGCCTCGGTGCTCGGATCGCGAAAGCAGATCGCGCCAGCCACGAACGCGCCGGTAGGAACGATTCAGATGCGGCACGTTGCGAATGATCGTCAGATGTCCGGCGGTGATGTGCGCGTGCGACGACACAATGTCGTGACTGAGCACATGGCTGTCGTAGATCGCGCGCAGATTGCCATAGATGACATCAATGTCGCCAAAGCCCCAGAAATCGTAACCTTCGACGATGTCCGGGTGAACATCTGCATAAGCGGGTTTCAGATCGCAGAGCTTGTATGGCGAAGTCCATGTAATTTTCAGGCCAAGTGCCGCCGCGATGTGCGCTTGGTATTCGTCAAAGCCGTAATGATGCAGCGACACATTGGGAGGCAGGTCTTCGACTGAAGGACAGTCGGTAATCAGCGCGAATTGTACGGTCGGATTGTATCGGCACGATTCCAGGAAAAATCGCAGCCATTTGGGCCACGTACCGAACCAGGCGATGAGAATGATGACGGATGCCATTCCTGCGGCCTGCGCAGACGCGCGTGCCACACCCGTCACAAAGCGGCCCTTCGGCGGGCTATGATGTCCTCGACGCGCCAAAGCCCAAGCATGCGCGGCGGCTCGGGAAAGGCGAAGTCGTCGATGATTTCCTCGGGCGGCGGCAGCGAGAACGGCGGGCGTTCCAGATTGATGAAGCGGAATCCTCCGGCCTTCACGTCGACGTTGGTGTCCAACCACGGATAGCTGGTGCTGAGGAAATATTTGCAGCGCGAGGGATCGATGCGTTCGAGGACGGTGCGGACGTCGGCGTTGGGCAAGTGAAACAGGACATCGCGACACAGCCAGACGTCGCACGGCGGCAATGCGTCATCGACGATGTCGAGGACGCGGAAGCTGCGTCGATCATTGCCAAAATTGCGGGTCAAATCGTCGATGAGCGGGCGGACCAGATCACCGCCGACGTACGAAACGTCCGGGCCGAACGCGACCCGCCGCATCCAGTGGAAATCGCCGCACGGTGCATCGAGAAGGGTCGTCGCGCCAAGTCGCTGCATTAACCGCGGCAGGGCCTGCACCAGATGATGCGTTTGCGCAAAAGCACTGCCTGCACCGCTGCGCGATTCGTCGGCGTGCCACAGGTTGTCACGATAGATTTTTTCGAACACGTCCTGCCGGTCAGTGTCATATTCGTGACCGACATAGACTTCCGATCGGCGAATATGCGGGTAGATGACTTTCCAGATCGGATGGACGACGGCAGGGAACCGTTGCCCGGCGGCAAGGAAGGCTCGTTTCAACATCTTGCGAACCTTTCCACTCCTCGAACTTGCTTTCTTATCACGCCGATCAAGCGCGCGAAACCATCGCCCCGCGCCAATGCGGCGGTCCGTGACCCAATTTGGAAGGCGATAGTGCAAGACATCGTTACACGAGCCCGTTAGCGGATCGTGCAAACCAAAAGGGGCAACGATGCTGCCGACAGACATCAACGATGTCGCGATCGATACCGAAATCCTGTTCTTATATCGCAAACCGGGCGCCACGTGACTCGCATTGCCTATATCGTGCACGACCTGAACGATGCCGCCGTCGTGCGGCGCGTGACGATGCTTCGTGCGGTGGGTGCCAGTGTCGCGGTCGCAGGGTTCAGGCGTGGAGCGGTTGCGCCGAGCGACGTCGGCGGGGCGGCCGCGACCGATCTCGGCGCGACCGCCGATGCGCGGCTGGGGCAGCGCGCGATCGCGGTAATCCGTCAGGTTGTCCGTCCGGGCATGCTCGCCCCGTTTGTTGCCCGTGCCGACGTCATCATGGCGCGTAATCTGGAAGCGCTGGCGCTGGCGGTGCGGGTTCGCAAGCCCGGGCAACGGCTGGTCTATGAATGCCTCGACATTCATCGGACGTTGACCGGCACTTCGCTGGCGCATCGCGCGGTTCAGACGATCGAAGCGCGGTTGCTGCGCTCCGTCGATCTCGTGATCGTGTCGTCGCCCGCGTTCGTCACCCACCATTTCGCACGGTTGCCGACGCTTCGCGTGCCGACGCTGCTGGTCGAAAACAAGCTGCTCGCGCTCGCTTGGCAACCGACGCTGATGCCGCCGCCGGCGGGTCCGCCCTGGACGATCGGCTGGTTCGGGATGCTGCGCTGTCGCCGGACGCTGACGATACTCGGGGAGATCGCGCGCAAGCTCGACGGGCGCGTCGAAATCCTGATCGCGGGCAAGCCGAGCGTCGCCGAGTTCGACGATTTTCCCGCCGCCGTCGCGGCGATCCCCCACTGCCGTTATGTCGGCCCCTATGGTCCCGACGACCTGCCAAAGCTCTATCGCCAATGCCATTTTGCGTGGGCGATCGACTATTTCGAGGAAGGGCTCAATTCGAGCTGGTTGCTGCCGAACCGGCTCTACGAAGCCGCCGTTTTTGGCAGCGTACCGATCGCCCGCGCCGATGTCGAGACGGGACATTGGCTGTCGCGTTACGATGCCGGGCTTCGTCTGGAAGCCGGTGATCCGGTCGAGCAGTTGGCGGCTGTCCTCGATGGGATCGATCCGGATGGCTACCGCGCGATGCGCGAAAGGGTAGCAACGATCCCGCGTGACGCGCTCATCGCGAACGAGGTCGATTGCCGTGCTCTGCTCGGCGCGATTGCGGGCCCGTAACCGTGCCCGATATTCTGATCGTCGTTCCTTGCCTGAACGAGGAAGCGGCGTTGCCTGCGTTGCTCGACCGGCTGATCGGCGAAAACCCGGCAGCGACGATCGTCGTTGCCGATGGCGGCAGCCACGACGCCAGTCGTATGATCGCCGCCGATTTCGCCGAGCGCTCTCGCACCGTTCACCTGCTCGGCAATCCCGACCGCATCCAGTCGTCGGGTATCAATCGCGCGGTCGCCTGCTTTGGCGAGGGCAAGAACTGGCTGGTGCGGATCGACGCGCATTGCGACTATCCACCCGGCTATGTCGCGCGACTGCTTGCGATTGCAAAGGCGCGCGACGCGACTTCGGTCGTGGTGCCGATGGTGAGCAGGGGCACAGGCTGCTTTCAGCGCGCCGCCGCTGCCGCACAGAACTCGGTTCTCGGCACCGGCGGTTCCGCCCATCGCCACGTCGGCGTCGGGGGCTTTGTCGATCATGGGCATCACGCGCTGATGGCGCTCGACCTGTTCCGCTTGGTCGGGGGCTACCGCGCGGACATGTCGCACAACGAGGATGCCGAACTCGATCACCGGTTGCGCGCGGCGGGCGGGCGGCTGTGGCTCGCACCCGAACTGGCGCTTGGCTATTACCCGCGGCGAACCGCTACGGCACTCTGGCGGCAATATCGTGCGTACGGAAAAGGGCGCGCGCGCACCGTTCGGCTTCACCGGTTGAGGCCGAAGTTGAGGCAGCTGCTGCCGCTTGCGGTTCCGGTCGCTGCCGCACTGGCACTCTTTGCGATAGCATGGCCGCCCGCCGCGCTTCCGTTGCTGAGCTGGCTTTTCGCGACGCTGATCGGCGGCGCCGCGATCGGTGCGCGCGCGGGCGGAGGATGCCGCCTCGCCGCCGGAGGGGCGGCGGCCATCATGCATATGGCATGGGGTGCAGGGTTTCTCGGACAGATCGGCCGGCGAGAAATCACCTAACCGAATCGGTTATTTCCGCTGTCCTACAGCTGGCGCAAGCCAATAAAGCCGCCTGACCGAGTCGCAGCCTGCGCCGGGTGACGTCAGGAGGAAGCCATGCCGATCGATACTTTCCGCTCGTCGAGCGATACGCTGCTCGCCGGGGCACGCGCGCCCTTTGCCGTGTCGCCCCACGACACCAACGAGCTGGCGATCGTGCCAAAGGCGCTTTACGTCGGGACGAGCGGCCATGTCGTGCTCCGCGGCATCGATGGCATCGCCGACGTCACTTTCCGCAACGTTCCGGCTGGCGCGATCCTCGACGTTCGTGCGCAATTCATCCGTGCGACCGGAACGACGGCCGCCGACATCGTAGGGCTGGCATAATGCGGCGGTCCGGCCTCGGCCTCAATCGCCAGCGCCGCGCGATCGGCGCGGCCGGGCCCGCACCCTATCTCGGCTATGCCGCGACGCGCGGGAACATGAGCGATACCAACGGCGGCGGTGGGGTGACGGCGGTCGGCGGGCGGCGGATGATGCGCGTGCGCGGATCGTGCAGCGGCTTTCGCTTCAAGTTCATGCACTGGTGGTGGAACGGCAGCGGGCTGACCGAACAGGTGCCCGCTGGCGGCGCGACCATCGAGGCGAGCCTCGAATATCCGTCGGGCACCTTCACGCGCTTCCTGTTCGCGACGACGAGCGCCGGTGCCGTCGCGGCGGGGGCGGACATCGTGTCCGACGCGCTTGCGCTCGCCGTTCCCGATGGCGCGACCGTGTGGCTCAACTGGCTCGCGACCGGCACGGGTCTGGGCTATTCGAACACGCCGCACAACACCGCGGCGGGCGACCGCTTCGAATTCAGCTTCGGCGGTGGCGTCACCAACCGCGTTATGACCGGCGGCTGGGTCAACGGCGACGGCAGCGGCAATACAGGGGCGAGCGGGGTCGCGCTGCTCGCGCAGACGACGCTTCCGTCGGGCCTGTTGCTGACCGACAGCAAGGGCTGGGTCGGCGACACCAACGACGCGAGCGGCGACCGGGGAGAGGTCGCGCGCAGCGTCGGGCCATCCTATGGCTATTGCGCGATGGCGAGCGCGGGCGACCAGCTCGCGGCGCTCGCCGCGTCGGGCGCGCGCCGCCGCCGACAGGCGGCGCACGCCTCGTTCGTGCTGTCGAACATGAGCGTCAATTCGGTGGGGCCGCTGGCGACGTACCAGTCGCAGGTCGGCGGGTTCTGGGCATCGTCGGAGTTCGCGGGCAAGAAGCTCTATCACACGACGCTGACCCCCGAGACGAGCGGGACGTACACCAGCGACGCCGGGCAGACGCCGCTGTCGGGGTTTGCGGCGGGCGGCAATTGCGACCAGATCAACAGCTGGCTGCGCGGCGTTCCGTCGCCGCTGGCGGGGGTGTTCGACGTCCGCTCGGCACTGCAGAGCGGCACCAGTCCGAACGTCTGGTATAATAATGGCGGTGTCGCGCACACCGGCGACGGCGTGCACCCGACGCAGACGGGCTATCTGCGCGTGCAGGCGCAGGGTGTCGTCAATCCGGCTGTCATCACGCTGTGAGGGGACCGTCGACGCTCGAAGATGACGCGAGGCAGTTTTCCGGCTACCGGGCGCGACCATGCCCGCAACCGTTCCGCGCTCACCTCTTCTGCTGTTGAGGCGTCACCGATTCGGCTGGTCGTCGGTGATGGCGGCAGTCATGCTCGCGTGGGCATTGGCGCTGGTGGCGGTCATCGGCTGGCAGGTCTGGCCGAAGGCGCCACGCGCATCGCAATCGGTGCGCGTGGCACCGCCGATCGACCTGACGCCCCCACCCGTCCCCGAACAGCGTCTGTTGGACATCACACCGGAGGATGCGCGCGCGATCAACGCGCGTCAGGCGTTCGTGGCGCGCGCGGTCGAACCGGCGAGCCCCTTCGTCTTTGGCGGCCCCGTCGATTCGCGTGTGCGCGCGATCGATTGCCTGGCTGCCGCCACCTGGTACGAAGCGGGGGACGACGCGGTCGGCCAGCGCTCGGTCGCTCAGGTCGTGGTCAACCGCGCGCTCAATCCTGCGTTTCCCGCAACGATTTGCGGGGTCGTGTTCCAGGGGGCCGAGCGGAGGACCGGGTGCCAGTTCACCTTCGCCTGCGACGGTGCGCTGCGCAGGACGCCGTCGCAGGCCGCGTGGATCCGTGCCCGCGCCATTGCGACCGCGGCGCTCAGCGGGGAGGTCGACAGGACCGTCGGCTATGCGACGCATTACCATACCGATTGGGTCGTGCCGTACTGGCGATCGTCGCTCGACAAGATCGCGCAGGTGCGAACGCATCTCTTCTATCGATGGCGCGGTTATTGGGGAACGCCGAGCGCGTTCGCCGCGCGCCGCTCGATTGCGATGATCGAGCCGACGGTTCCGCTGCTGGCGCGACTGTCGCGGGCCCATACCGGTACCAGCGGGCTCATGCTCAACTTGCCGCCGATCGAAGGCGAGCCCGGTGCGTCCCCCAGCGCCAGCCCATCGGGTGGACCGCCACCTCCGCCGATCGTCGTTGAAAACGTTGCGGAAAAGTCGCTGCGTGGGGCAATCGTACGCGGCAGGTCCGAAGCTTCCGACACTTACTTCATCGAGGTCAGCCCGACGGCATTCACCGGGGCATACGCCACCGCCGCTGTTGCCCTGTGCAAGGGCAGGGCGACCTGCAAGGTTCTGGGCTGGCGAGACGCGGGTGCGATGGCGACCAGCACCCGATTGTCGGCGGCGCAGGGCGCGGCTCTCACATTTCTATATTTGCGGACCGATCCGACGAAAGACGTCGCGCTGTGGAATTGCGAGCAAGTCGAACGCGCGAACAAGGCGCAATGCCTGCCGCCCGGCGCAGACGCTCTCGCCCGGCTGCTGAACGATCAGTAGAGCCAGGTGCTCCACTGCGCCGCCGGTCGCCACGCGCTGCCGACGCGGCGAAGCGCGTAGGTCGTGCCCCAATGGCCGCTCGTGACCGAAACAAACGCCGTGTCGTTGGCGATCGCCAGGTCGGAAACCGTGTAAAGCCGCTGGCACGAGCGATCGAAGCGGTTGATCGGCCACCAGCGCACTTTCACGTTCGGGCGGGACACAACGCCCGAAAGTCCCGCGCTGCGCGTGTAATTATCGTTCGCCATCTGTGAGGCGAGCGCATTGAGCTGGATTTGATCGAGCGTTGCGAGCTGCCCCACTTGATCGCCCGGCTTTGCAATGACCGGATGAACATCGGCGAATTCGGCGTTGAGCAGCTGCTTTCCGCTGAACCGCTGGCTGCTCTGGAGCATCGTCGGCGCATGCCACGCCAGGGGCCGACGCGCGGGATCGGGCGCGGAAGACATCGTCCGGAACACGGCAAGCGGTGCGCCGCGCGTGCCGGAATCGATACAAACGATCGTCTTGTCCCCGCCGATCAAGGCGACGACTTCGCGGCTTACGGCGCGAACGTCTTCACTCTCGCCACCGAGCGCGCCACACCCCGAGGCGAACACCGCCAGGAAGCACGACGTCGCACGGAACAACAAACGCAAACGAACGTCCAAAACCATCGGCTCGTGTATTGCGCAGACCGAAGCGACACTCAAGACGTCCTCGAATGCAACAGTTTGACTTCGAAATTTAATGTCGCGCGATTGATCCGATGCGCTATGCGCGTGCGATGGCGAAGACGAACGATCCTGTCCTTGCAAACCACAGACGGCAGCAGCTGATCGCCGGGCTGGGCACTGCATTGACTCTTTTGCTTTCGCTTTTCCCCCACACAGCGCGTGCGATCTTTATCTCGCCCGCTGCCGGGGCAAGCGCGCTCGCCGTCGTCGTCCCGCCCTCGCCCTATCCAACCGTCGAAGGGCTCGTGGACGGGGAAGCGTCGCCTTCGGCATTTTTCGCACGCATACCCGGGGTTCCTCCTGCCGGGTCGCCGGGCGCGATCGAAGGCGAGACCCCGGCCATATCAACCGACGGCGCTCCGACGGACTTCGCGGCGCCGCTGCCCGGGGCGGGCAGCGCGGGTGGCGATGGCGGCGCACCGCCGTTCACGGCAAACGCAGGTCCGGGCGGAAGCGGATTTCCGTTTGGTCCGGCTGGCCTGACGCCGGCAGGTTCGAGCCCCTCTGCCCCGGTGTCGGGGGCGTCCTCGACCAGCACAGGCGAGAACACGACCACTGGGGGGACAGCGACTTCGGGCGGCACGACGACGACGGGCGGCACGACGACCACAGGCGGCACGACCGCGACGGGTGGTGGCACGACTACAGGCGGTGGCACCACGACGGGTGGCGCGACGACCACGGGCGGCACGACAACCACAGGTGGCACGACCGGTGGCGGCACGACTACGACCGGCGGTGGCACCGCGACCAGCGGCGGCACGACGTCGACCGGCGGGAGTTCGTCTTCGGGTGGCGGTACGACCACGACAGGCGGTACGACGACGACAGGCGGCACGACAGCGACCGGCGGCGGCACCACAACGACCGGCGGTGGCACCGCGACCAGTGGCGGCACGACGACCACCGGGGGAACCACGACCGGCGTCGGAACGACGGGGTCATCGGGTTCTGCACCCGGGACGTCGGGCGGTACGCCGATCGTCCCGGCAGTGCCCGAGCCGGCGACCTGGCTGATGATGATCACAGGGCTGTTTTTCGTCGGCAGTGCGCTGCGCAGGCGCGCGACCGCGCCTTCAGTTCAGCCTTAAACGTCCGCCTGTTATCGTCACCGAATTCAATCGCGACAGGACGTTCTGTCCGAGCAACGAGACTTTGAGGTCGCCGCCGACGACCGCGGCATCGACGCCGGTCACCGCACTGCCGGCAATCTTGATCTCGCGAACTTTTACCCGGCGCATGCTGGCGGTGCCCCCGGCAGTGGCAACGCGCATACCCTCGCTTCCGTCGGCCGCGAGCTGTGCCGTGGCGGCATCGCTTTCGGTCAGGACGACGACGCTGGCTCCGGTGTCGACGATGAATCGGATGGGCGTGCCGTTGACGAGAGCCTCGGTATAGAAGAGCCCGTCATCGGCCTGCCAGAGGTCTCGCCGTTCGTGAAGGCTGGGCGGCTGGTCGACATTCACACGAGCCGGGGCATCCGGCGTTACGATCGCCGCTGCTGCGGCCTCGACACCGTTGCTTTGCGGCACCGCCGACGCCGACATGAGTGTCGTGCATATGACGAGTGCCCAGCGTTCCATGCCGGCTCTCGTGCCAGCGCGACCTCAAAATTATCCTCGGTAACGTCGTTATGCCGCGCTTAACCCTGATCGGCCGGTGTCGATCCGACGGCGTATCGCGCGCAGGCGACGCCCTTGCAGCAGCGCGACGATCGCCGCCAGAAGCGCTGCGAAGGCCAATTGCCCAGCGACAACGAAATAAGGCCGCCTGAGCGCGGCGAGGTCGGAGTAGAGAACGTAAAACGGTTGTTCGACGCGGTAGCCGGCGTAGCGATAGAGTTGAACGATCTCGCCCGGCAACGCGCCACGACGCAGAATGCCCGTCACCGATGTGCTCCCCCGACGCGTGATATTGTCGACGGGGCGCAGCTCGACAAAGAATTGCAGGTTATTGTCCTGCGCGCCGGGGGCGACGACGGGGGCATAACGCGCCGTTCGCTTCGCAAACAGCTGATCGGTGTCGAGCGCTGCGATCCGCGCGTACACGACGTCGCCATTGATCGTCGTCGGCCCCTCACGCGGTAACGCGACAAGCGGCCGATCGAGGACGATCGATTGCGTCGGACCCGTGTCGGCGGGCAACGACAGCATGGCGACCAGCATCGCGACCGCCAGCAAGGCGAGTCCACCGACAATGGCCAGCAGCGCCCGATAAAAGCTGCGTGCCGATCGCAGCAATATCGCCTCTGGCCGACCACGACCGATGCGCAAAGGATTCATCAGCAGGAGGAACATCGGGGAGGACAAGATGCCGATGACGAGCACCGCCGTCAGGGTAGGATAATAAATTCCGATCGTGTCGAACTGCCATTCGCCGAGCACGGCGACGACACCCGAGTAATTGATCGATTGCCACAGCGTCACGACACCGACGATGGCGATCCACAGCGCGACGGCTGTCGTCCTCAGCAATCCCCTTCTTTGCCTTTTCGACGGCATATGCATGTCTCGCTCGGCGCCGATCGATGCTGACGGGTCGCCTGATTGCGCGAGACCATTGTTCCCAACGTGCAACGATCGCAAGCGATTTTGAAGATGCGCTGGGTGGGGGAGGTGCGGGGGGGCGCAAGGACGAACTGGGGGCTGGTTTGCCTCGTCTTTCAAACGCATTATGGAATGGACGGTGATCGCCGTAATTGGTGGATTGTCAGGGGGGATTCGATGACGAAGCGATCGGTCGTGTGGCGTGGCGTGGCGTGCGGGCTTGTCGCGCAGCTGGCTCTTTCGGCGTGTAGCAAGCAGCCTGGCGGGCAGGTCGTCGCCGTCATCAACAACGAGGAGATCACGCAGCAGGAACTGCGTGCCGAGGCGCAACTCGCGCAGGTTCCGCCGTCGCAAGATATCCAGGCGGTCGCGCCCGCGCTGGTCGAGCGCGTGATCGAACGCAATCTGCTCGCCGGTTATGCGCGTGATCAGGGGCTCGACCGCGGGCCCGAATATGTCGTCCGGCGTCGCCAGCTCGAACAGACGTTGCTGGCGACGTTGGCGATCCGAAAGCTGAGCGGGACGCCGCCAAAACCTTCGCCGGCGGAAGTGCAGAAGTTCATCGCCGACCGTCCGACGATCTTTGCGCGGCGCGAACGGCTCACGCTCGATCAGATCCGGTTTGCCGAGACGGTCGACAAAGCCAGGATTCAGGCGCTGACGAAGCTCGGCACGATCGACGCGATCGAAGCGAAGCTGCGTGCCGATGGCACCCGCTATGCGCGATCGCGTCCCGTTCTCGATACGGCGACGATCGCGCCGCAAATCGCGCAGCAGATCGTCGCCCTGCCGATCGGTACCATTTTCGATCTCACCGCCAGCGGGGGAACGTTCATGAGTGCCATAACGGCGCGCGCGCCGGTCGCGGGTTCACCCGAAAGCTGGATCGCCCCCGCGACCGAAGGGGTCAAACGCGACAAGGTCACCGTGACGGTGCAACAGGCAGTCGCAAAGCTCCGCAAGAGCGCAAAGATAAGCTATGACCCGGCGATCAAACCGGCGGCTACGCCGCGGTAATTAAAGAGGAAGTGCGAGGTCAGGGCCGACGGCTTGTTAAAAGCGGCTTGTCGGCTACCTGACAACTGTTCGGTCGTTGGATCGGCCAACCGGCGGTCCTGAAAGCGGACCTCATTTTCTTGTCGTCCCGGACTTGATCCGGGACCCCGCTTCTTCTTCTTTGGCACCCCTAAGGCAGCGGGGCCCCGGCTCAAGGCCGGGGCGACGAGGAAGGGGTAGCCGCTTTCGCCCCAATAAACGACATTGCGGGCCGACAGCGCACACACTGAAACCGGTCACTAAGCGCCTAAGCTCAACCGTTCAGCGCGGAGTGTGGCAGTCTCGGCACGGAACGGCTATCTCAAGCTTTCGCTAAGGTGGAACAGTCGATGCGAGCGCTGACTCTGGCAATATTGATGACATTGGTGGCGCCGTCCCACGCGGCAGTTACGGTGATCAAAGACGCGACTGGCCGCAGCGTGACAGCCCACAGTCGCCAGCTTCTGGTTCACGCTGGCGGACGTGTAGCTGTGTCGCCGCTCGCGCCGCTTTCTCCAAAGAGCGCGCTCGCATACTTCCACCAATGGCCGGCTGTGTATTGGGAAGCGGCGTTCGCCGGCGATCAACTGATGTTGAAGTTCGATGACGAAAAGAACGAGTACCGGCTCACGATCGACGATGCCGCGGTCGTGCCCATACCGCAGCCAGGCGCGGCGGTAATAGTGGTGAGGGGGCTTGGGCCTGGGCGGCACCGTGTACGGCTCGACAAAGTAACGGAAAGCGTCGAGTTCGTGCGAGCTTTCGATGGCTTCTTCGTTTCGCCGGGAGAGAGCGCATTGCCCGCACCTCTGCCGCGCTCGCGTCAGATCGAGTTCGTGGGCGATTCTGGTATGACCGGCTACGGCGTTCGATCCGCTAGCCGTACCTGCACCAAGGAGGAGGTGCGGCTACGAACTGATAGCAGTTCGGCTTGGCCTTCCTTGGTGGCTCACACGATCGACGCCGATTACCAGATCAACGCGATCTCTGGTCGTGGGCTCGTTCGCAACTACGGAGGCGTCGAGCCGGCGCGCGTTATGTCCGCCCTATACCCGCGCATTCTCCCGGATAGGCCAGCGGTTTGGCAGGATCGATCGTGGCACCCGGAGGTAATGGTGATTGTGCTGTTCAGCGATTTCGCGACCACCCTCCAACCGGGTGAGCGGTGGCCGGACCAGGTAGCGCTCGCTGCGGATTATGTGAAAGCCTATCAGCAGTTCGTCACCTCCCTCCATCAGAGGGCACCTAGGGCAACGTTGGTGTTGCCGTGGCCCGACTCCGCCAAGAGTGCCGACGTGGCAATGCGCCAACTCAGCGCGAGCGCTCAGACGGCGATCCGTGCGGCGGCCATTCACGCCGGGGTAGCCCGCATCGAGTTCCCACCGTTACCCGAGTTCACATCGCAAAACAGTGCGTGCGACTTCCATGGCAGCCTCAGCGATCACCAGCACATGGCGGAGTGGATGACGGCGTGGCTCAATGCACGACCGGAGATTTGGGCTACGAGCCGGGCTGGCCGACCTCCGTTGGGAGGGTAATGCCTTTGGCGCAGTCGACGGCACAATGTCCCCTTTTCTCTCAAGCTGGCCAAAAGCTGCCGGACCGCTCACCACCATAATCGGCCAATCACCCCTTCTGCCCAGACTGGTCGCTCATGGATTCACGACCTAGAAGTGGCGCTCGGCGATGCGGATGGTGTCGCCGGCGTGAACGACGACCGGCTGCGGACTGCGCAGGTCGAGCAGGCGTTCCTCGGTATCGTTCGAGCGTTTGACATAGGCGCGCTTTCGATTGGCGCGATAGGTATAGCCGCCCGCCGAGGCCACGGCCTGTTGCAGCGTCAGCCCGGTCGACACCGGATATTCGCCCGGGCGATTGACCTCGCCCAGAATGTAGAAGGGTCGGAACGAGATGACCTGGATGCTCACGCGCGCGTTGTTGACATAGCCGTCGTTCAGCGCGGCCGCGAGGGCGGCCGACAGTTGTTCGACGGTCTTGTCGGTCGCATGCAACGTGCCGATCAGCGGAAAACTGAGATTGCCGCCGCTGGTGATGACATATTCACCCGTTAGCGTTTCCTCACCAAAGACGATCACGCGGAGCTTGTCACCCGCCGAGAGCGTATATTCGTCCGTGCGGTCGGCCGCAGCCGACACCGCCGCCGGGGTCGCCGGGGGTGCCGCCGTGGTGGCCGCACACGCGCTCTGACCGATCAGCATCGTGAGCAGAGCCAATGCTTTAAGAAATTTCGACATAATACCCCCGGCCGGTTTCCTGGCTGTCGTCCGCGAATAGCTTCTGCCATGGGCGACGACAAGTTGAGCGGGGATAATGCGTGGACGCCGCTGCCGATTTGCCGATCTGCGTCATCATCGCGGCGTGGACCGCCGAGGCGACCATCGCCCGGGCCGTGGCATCGGCGCTCGCGCAGGCGCAGGTTCGCGAGGTCGTGGTGATCGACGATGCGTCGCCCGATGCGACCGTGGCGGCCGCCCGCGGAGCCGACGACGCCAGCGGCCGGTTGCGGGTCATCGGATCGGCGATCAATGCCGGACCGGCCGCCGCGCGCAATCGCGCGATCGCCGAAACGTCGGCACCGCTGATCGCCATCCTCGATGCCGATGATTTCTTCCTGCCCGATCGCTTCGCGCCGATGCTCGCGCAGAGTGATTGGGACGCCATCGCCGACAATGTCGCGTTCGTCGACGAAGGCGCGCTGGACGCCTTCGATCCCGAGCAGATCTTGCCGCTAACGCCGTCGCCCTCGACGATCGGTCTCGCTGCCTTCATCGATGGGAACATCCCCAGGCGCGGACGGTCGCGCGGCGAGATCGGTTTTGCAAAGCCGGTCATCCGCCGCGACTTCCTGACACGGCAGGGCCTGTCCTACGATCCTACGATGCGGCTCGGTGAGGACTATGCGCTTTACGCGCGCCTGATCGCGCGCGGCGGACGGTTCGTGCGGATTCGAAGCTGTGGCTATGTGGCGGTCGAGCGTCCGCGCTCGTTGAGCGGACAGCATGCGACGCACGATCTCGAGATGCTGCTTCGGTCCAACGAGACCTTTGCCCGCGACTTCGGCTTGCCCGCCGACGCACGCGACGCGTTACGCCGCCACAGCGCGCAGCTCGCCGACCGGCTTCACCTTCGTCGCATCCTCGACATTCGTCGCGCGCGGGGAAGAGGGCGGGCCATCGGCGCGGCGCTCGCCGCTCCCGTGCGGCTTCCTGCGCTGATATCGGCCGTCGTGCGCGACAAGCGCGCGCGTTCCAGCATCGCTGTTTCGCCAAAACCGCTGCGTTATCTGTTTGACTGATATCGCCGGATCGCCGCTCGTCAGTATCGGCGTGGCGACGTTCAATGCGTCACGCCATGTCGAGGCGGCGCTGCGTTCGGCGCTTGCACAAACGGTCGCTGACATCGAAGTCATCGTCGTCGACGATGCCTCCAGCGACGATACCGTCGCGCGCGTCGACGCGATCATGCAGCGCGATCCGCGCGTCAGGCTGGAACGCCTGACCGCCAACGGCGGACCGGCCGTTGCGCGCAATCGCGCGCTTGCACTCGCCCGCGGTCGCTGGTTCGCGATCCTCGACAGCGACGATCTGTTCGCGCCCGATCGCCTCGAAAAGCTGATTGCCGCCGCCGAGGCACGGGGAGCGGACTTGATCGCCGATAATCTTGCGGTGTTCGAGGGCGACGGCGAAATCGCTGCGCGTTCGTACTTGCCGGCAAGCACGAAGGGCAAATGGCTGACGCTGAACGACTATCTCGACGGTGCGCGGATGTTTTCGGGCGGGGCCGACTATGGTTATCTAAAACCGATCATCCGCATGGAGCGGCTGCGCGCGGCGGGGATTCAGTACGACGCGCGGTTGCGGGTCGCCGAGGACGACGACCTGGTCGTGCGCATGCTTCTCGACGGGTTCCGTTATTGGATCGCGCCGGAGCTCACCTACGGCTACCGGCGGCACGACCAGTCGACGTCGCATCGCCTGTCGTCGCGCAACGCGCATGCGATCGTCGCGTCAAGCGCTGCGCTGTTGGCCGACACGGCGGGGCATCCGGCGTCGGCACGGCTGGCAGCGCGGCATCGGCGCTTTGAGCGGGCCGCAGGGTTCTCCGATCTCATCGATGCGCTCAAGAACCGCGACATTGCGGCCGCCGTAGCCGTCGCTTTTGCGCAGCCGTCGGCGCTGCCATTACTCCGCCTGCCGCTGATGGCGCGCCTTGGTCGGCTTCTCTGCCGCGAAACCAGGGCTTTCACGGTCGATCCCGCGGCCAGTCTGGCAGTGCGCGCGATGTTCGACGCCATCGCATGACGATCGCGATCGACATATGCGTATGCACGTTCCGGCGCGACTCGCTGGCCGAGACCTTGGCGTCGATCGCACGGCAAGCGAAATTGCGCGATGCCGATCTGCGTGTCATCGTGGCCGACAATGACGACCGTCCCGAACGCCGCGCGGCGATCGAGGCGATGGGGGAACAGCTTGCCCTGTCGCTGACCTACATCCACGCACCCGCCCGCAACATATCGGTCGCGCGAAACGCCTGCCTTCGGGCTGCTACCGGTGCGTGGGTCGCATTCATCGACGACGACGAGGTCGCCGAGCCCGATTGGTGCGCCGCGCTGCTCGCCGCCCGACATGAGTGCGATGTCGTCTTCGGCGTATCGCAGGCGACCTATGCCGGCGCCCCGCCGTGGCTCGCGAAGGGCGACTTTCATTCGAACAGGATCGGACGCAGCGACGCGGCGTGGAACGGTTACACGGCCAATGTTCTGATCCGGCATGCGTTCGTCGAGCGGCATCGATTGCGCTTTTTGCCCGCGCTTGGCGAGACCGGCGGTGAGGACACGCTGTTCTTCCTCGAGGCGCATCTGTTCGGTGCACGCTTCGGCTATGCGCCGCAGGCAATCGTGACCGAGGCGACATCACCCGCGCGCGCGACGCTGACGTGGCTGTTGCGCCGACGCTTTCGCGCCGGGCAAATCCATTATCTCGTTTTGCGGCGCACGAGGCGGCGCAGGACGGGCGTACCGCTCGCGCTCGTCAAAGCCGTCATTCTGGGGACGGCGACGGCGGGGCTCTGCTGGAACCGGGTTCGCGCAACGCGTTCCCTGCTCCGCGCGGTGCTGCAAATCGGCGTCGTCGCCTCGGCGCTGGGCGTCAGGCCCTATCGCGAATATCGCGTGCGGTGAGCAACGCCAGAATGCCGGGATGCCCGGCAATCCCGAGGCGTACGATGAATTGCTGCACCTGAGCTAAAGCGTGCTCGCGTCCCGGCGATAGTATCGCCAGGGCGGTTCCGCCATGTGCCGCTTGGCGCTAGGCCGCCCCCAGCGACAGTGCCCATACAGGAAGCTTCATGCGACAGATCGATCATTTCATTGCCGGCCCGACGCAGCCGGCTTCGCGTTTCGGCGACGTCTTCGACCCCAACACCGGCGAAGTTCAGGCGCGGGTGGCGCTCGGCGATGCCGCCGTGCTCAAGGTTGCGGTCGCAGCGGCGCTCAAGGCGCAGCCGGGCTGGGCGGCGACGAACCCGCAGCGCCGCGCGCGCGTGATGTTCGAATTCAAGCGGCTCGCCGAGGCGCGGATCGACGAACTCGCCGAGCTGCTGTCGAGCGAGCACGGCAAGGTCGTCGCCGATTCGAAGGGCGACATCCAGCGCGGGCTCGAGGTCATCGAGTTCTGCTGCGGCATCCCGCACCTCCTGAAAGGCGAGTACACCCAGGGTGCCGGTCCCGGGATCGACGTCTATTCGATGCGCCAGCCGCTCGGAATCGGCGCGGGCATTACCCCGTTCAACTTCCCGGCGATGATCCCGTTGTGGATGTCGGGCGTGGCGATCGCGACCGGCAATGCCTTTCTGATCAAGCCCAGCGAGCGGGACCCGAGCGTACCGGTACGGTTCGCCGAGCTGTTCCGTGAAGCAGGCTTGCCCGAGGGGATCTGCCAGGTCGTTCACGGCGACAAGGACATGGTCGACGCGATCCTCGACCACCCCGACATCGCGGCGGTCAGCTTCGTCGGATCGTCGGATATTGCGCACTATGTCTACCGGCGCGGCGTCGCGGCGGGCAAGCGGGTGCAGGCGATGGGCGGGGCCAAGAACCACGGCATCGTCATGCCCGACGCCGATCTCGACCAGGTCGTCCACGACCTGACCGGCGCGGCGTTCGGCAGCGCGGGCGAGCGCTGCATGGCGTTGCCGGTCGTGGTGCCGGTCGGCGCGCAGACGGCGGAGCGCCTGCGCGAAAAGATGATCCCCGCGATGGCGGCGCTGCGTATCGGCGTCTCGACCGACCGCGACGCGCACTACGGCCCGGTGGTGAATGCCGCGCACAAAGCGCGCGTCGAGGGCTGGATCCAGACCGGCGTCGACGAGGGCGCCGAACTCGTCGTCGACGGTCGCGGGTTCGTGCTGCAGGGGCACGAGCGCGGGTTCTTCATCGGGCCGAGCCTGTTCGACCATGTCACGCCCGCGATGGCGGCGTACAAGGAGGAGATTTTCGGCCCCGTGCTTCAGATCGTCCGCGCGCCCGATTTCGAGACCGCGCTGCGCCTGCCGAGCGAGCATCAATACGGCAATGGCGTCGCGATCTTCACGCGCAACGGCCATGCCGCACGCGAGTTCGCCGCGCGCGTCAACGTCGGCATGGTCGGCATCAACGTGCCGATCCCGGTGCCGGTCGCCTATCACACTTTCGGCGGCTGGAAGCGGAGCGCGTTCGGCGACACCAACCAGCACGGCATGGAAGGCGTGAAGTTCTGGACCAAGGTCAAGACGGTGACGCAACGCTGGCCGGACGGCGGCGTCAACGACCTTGGCGGCGACGGCGCCAACGCGTTCGTCATTCCGACGATGGGGTGAAGGCGTGGCCGCCGTCCGCTCGCAGATTCCTACGGTTCAAAGAGCGGTGGGCACAGCGGCCATGCGCGCAAATGAGAGCTATCGCTGGAGCACGGCAGGCGTGATCAGCTTGGCGATTATGTCCTTTATAAACCCGTTCAGAACAATCGGGTCGGGTCGCCGCCAGTGCTGCAAACAATGCACTTGGCAGGGCCGCCCCACTTCGCGTTGGCTGCGAACGAGCCGTGTTCGCCTTCGCAGTATCCGTGGCTGCATGTTCCGCAGTATCGCAATGTTTCTCTTTTCCGTCGAAAAACGCTGTAGCAGATATGGCAAGTTGCCCATTTACCGGCTTCGATTAGCTGCCGTCCGGTGCTTTCCTCGGCTAGGGATTCAGTCACTCTGCTTCCCCTTTCTCGGGAACTGGGCTGTGCTTTAATAGCTTTCCTAGCCGTTCCTCGAACGGCTTGGGATCGTCGTCGGTTTCAAGCTCGCGTGCGACGGCTTTGAAACGGTCAATCTGGTTCTGATCGCTCATTTCGCGGCGCTACAACAGCAAGTCCAATTCCGGTTCTTGAACAACCGGTGAGCAGATGACCAGCATCTCGCCATCTTGGCGCGCGACCTTGCCGCTCAATGAGAGCAAGTCTGAAGCGTCATAGGTGTGCATTTCATCGACGTTCATGAAGATTGCAGTAGCAAGATGAACGGCGTCGGTCGGCTTTTTGCAGCACGGATGCTTCCGCATCAATTTGCGCGCAAGCTCTGCGGTGCGTCGGTCAACCGGCACGCCAATGATGACGTCGGAAGCAAAAAAAGCGGCGATTTTATCTTCTTCGTTTTCTTCAAGCGGCTTCGCAGTTCCCTCGCACTTCGCCTTGAACACCTCGGCTAAGGTGAAAAATGACGTGTAAATTTCCACCTCTCCTTGAATGGCTAAGTCCCATACACCCTTGGAATCGCGGTGTTTCTCAGCCTCAGTGTTAATGAGGCCAAGGAAGGTGCACGAATCCCAATACACCCGTTTAATTGATGCTCCCCTCGTGCAGCCGTTCTAGATAATCTGGCGCGCTCAACCCAGACGTGAAGTTCGAGTCCGATATGCTGGCGAGGTCGGCGGATCGCGTGGAAAACAAGTCCATCGTATCCACCCTGATGTGATCGAGCGTGCCACCCTCAGCAAACCACAGTGCCCCGACGAGCTTTACACGGCTATGTTGCCACACCTCTTTCATGTTCGCCACACCACCGATTTCGTCAAGTTTTGCTGGATCAATCATACAGCGAACGACATCGTAGCCGTTCGCCCGAATGAACAGCGCGGGCTTACCGCGAAAATCCGACACCTCAAGCAGCGCACCTTCAATCTCACCGTAACCTCGATGAGCGGGAACAATTATGTCTTCAATGCCGTCAACCTTCTCGAGGGTTAAAAGCGCCTTAGCTGCCATCGTGCGATTGAACTGAAATTGTCTTTTCGCTGCTTCGTCGCTTCGGATCGACACGCGCCCAATTCCATCGGCACCGTACCGCTTCATGATCTTGCGCGCGACCGTGCGCTGCTTTTTCCGCATCCACGGAGGCACCGTGCCGTAAGAAAGCTCGTTTAGACCGTTTTGAACACGCGTCTGCGCAACCGGCAAACTTTCCCACCGAGAGGCATTTGACCCCGGACCCGGCGTGAACGCGACCACCGTAAACGGTGAGTTGGTCGTCGCCTTGTCGAGCTTCCAATCGAAGCGCGCGCCGTCGCCCGCCGCCTGTTCGACGAGTTCCAAAAAGTCCAAAACTTGCTTGAAGGCTTCCGCAACATCTAGGCGCTCGTTAGGCTTGGGGGGATCGATGGTAACGACGATTTTGTCGCGCATCGCTTCCCTCCTTTCGCCGCTTACAGCGCCGCCGGTGCAACCCGGTAAGTCAGATGATTCCTGACAATACCTGCCAGAGCGTTAATGGATCGTGCACGATTATCAACGGCATTGGCGACGCGATTGTTATACCGAAACTCGAACTCCGCAAGCGCCGCCGGTCTTGGGCGAGCATACCGACGCGGTTTTGGGCGACGTGCTGGGCTTGGATGGTGACGAGATTGCCGCGCTGCGTGCTTCGGGGACCGTGGCCTAACGCTTGACGAGGTCGAGAACGCGCGCGGCCCATTCGGTGCGGCAGATCAACAGGTCGGGCATGTACGTGTCCGCCTGATTATAGACGAGCGGGCTGCCATCGGCGCGGCTGACGTGCAGGCCATAGGCAGCGGCAACGGCAGCGGGCGCGCAGCTGTCCCATTCATACTGGCCGCCGGTGTGCAGGTAGATTTCGGCCTCGCCGCGCACGATGGCCATGGCCTTTGCGCCGGCGCTACCCATCGGCACGCGTTCGGCCCCGATCGCTTTGGCGACCATCAGCGCTTCGGCGGCAGGGCGCGTGCGGCTGACGACCATCCGCGGCGGGGTGTGCAGGGTAGGCAAGGGGGCGGGGCGGTCGCTGCGGAGGACGAGGCCGAGGCCGGGGAGCGCAACCGCGCCGACGGTGGCGACCCCGTCGACGGCGAGTGCGACATGCACCGCCCAGTCGGCGCGCCCCTCGCCATATTCGCGCGTGCCGTCGACCGGGTCGATGATCCAGACGCGCGATTTCGACAAGCGCGCATCGGTATCCCTGCTTTCTTCCGACAACAGTCCGTCATCGGGGCGCTGCTCGGCTATCGCGTGGATCAGATACTGGTTGGCGGTATTGTCGCCTGCCTTGCCGAGCGCGTTCGGTGACATGAGCCCGCAAGCGCTAACCTGCAGCAGCAATTTGCCCGCGACATCGGCCAGGTGCGCGGCGAGTTCGGCGTCGGTCAGGCTCACTTCAGTGGCATGATCTGGCGGACGATATGTTCGGCGGCCTCGGCAGGCGTCATCTCGACGGTATTGACGCAGATTTCGGGCCGGTGCGGCGCTTCATAGGGGCTGTCGATCCCGGTAAAGTTCTTGAGCTGTCCGGCGCGCGCCTTTTTGTACAAACCCTTCACGTCGCGCGCTTCGGCGACTTCGATCGGCGTGTCGACGAAAATCTCGATGAACTCACCCTCGGGCAGCATCGCGCGGACCATGTCGCGCTCGGCGCGAAACGGGCTGATGAAAGCGGTGAGGACGATCAGGCCCGCGTCCGCCATCAGCTTGGCGACTTCGCCGACGCGGCGGATATTCTCGATGCGGTCGGTCTCGGTAAAGCCCAGATCCTTGTTGAGCCCGTGGCGGACATTGTCGCCGTCGAGCAGGAAGGTGTGACGGTTCATCAGGTTGAGCGATTTCTCCACCTCGTTCGCAATCGTCGATTTGCCCGATCCGCTCAGCCCCGTGAACCACAGGACGCGCGGTGTCTGGTTCTTGAGCGCGGCATGCGCCTCGCGCCCGATATCGGTCGCCTGCCAATGGACGTTCTGGGCGCGACGCAGACTGAAATGCAGCATCCCCGCGCCGACGGTGCGGTTGGTGATCTTGTCGATCAGGATGAAGCCGCCGAGCGTATGGTTGTCGGCATAGGGTTCGAACACGATTGGCCTGTCGGTAGCAATTTCGGCGACGCCGATGGCATTCAGGTCGAGCGTCTTTGCCGCCATCTGCTCCCCAGGCGTGCCGACAGCGTTGACGTTGACCGTGTATTTCGGCGTCTGCACTGTTGCCGACACCAGCTGCGTGCCGAGTTTCAGCCAATAGCCACGACCCGGGATCAGCACCTCGTCGGCGAGCCAGACCAGCGTCGCCTCGAACTGGTCGGCAACCTGCGGCGGGTTGTCGGCGGTGGCGATGACATCGCCGCGCGAACAGTCGACTTCGTCGGCGAGGCAGAGCGTCACCGACTGGCCCGCAACGGCTTCGTCAAGCTCGCCATCCAGTGTCACGATCCTGCTGATCGTCGAGGTCTTGCCGCTCGGCAGCACGCGGATCGCGTCGCCGGGGTGGACACTGCCCGTCGCGATCTGGCCCGAAAACCCGCGGAAATCGAGGTTGGGCCGGTTGACCCACTGCACCGCCATGCGGAGCGGCTTGGTCTGGTCAGCCTCATTGTCGAGCGCGACCGTCTCGAGATGCGCCATCAGCGGCATGCCACCATACCACGGCGTGTTCGGCGAGTGTTCGGTGATGTTGTCGCCCTTGAAACCCGAAATCGGCATCGCGGTGAAACCGGAAATGCCGATGCTGGCAGCGAACGCGGCGTAGTCGGCGACGATGGCATCGTAGTTCGTCTGGTCGTAACCGATCAGGTCCATCTTGTTGACCGCGAGCACGATGTTGCGGATGCCGAGCAATCTGGCCAGATAGCTGTGCCGCCGCGTCTGGACGAGCACGCCCTTGCGCGCGTCGATCAGGATGACGGCGAGGTCGGCGGTCGACGCGCCGGTGACCATGTTGCGGGTATATTGCTCGTGCCCCGGACAATCGGCGACGATGAATTTGCGCTTTTCGGTCGCGAAAAAGCGATAGGCGACGTCGATCGTGATGCCCTGTTCGCGTTCGGCGGCAAGGCCGTCGACGAGCAGCGCGAAGTCGATCTCGTGCCCTTGCGTGCCCATGCGCTTGCTGTCGGCTTCGAGCGCGGCGAGCTGATCCTCGAAGATCATCTTCGAATCGTAGAGCAAACGCCCGATCAGCGTCGATTTGCCATCGTCGACCGAACCGCAGGTGATGAAGCGCAGCAGGCTCTTGTGCTGGTGCAGGTCGAGATAGGCGTCGATGTCCGACGCGATCAGGTCGTCGGTCTTGAAGATGATGTTTTCGTCGAGGGTAGCGGGCATCAGAAATACCCCTCCTGCTTCTTCTTTTCCATGCTCGCGGCCTGATCATGGTCGATGACGCGGCCCTGGCGTTCGGAGGTTGTCGTGAGCAGCATTTCCTGGATGACTTCGGGCAGCGTTTTCGCCGTACTTTCAACGGCACCCGTCAGCGGGAAACAGCCCAGCGTTCGAAAGCGGATCGAGCGTTCGGTGATTTCGGGCATCTGGCCCATCACGCGTTCGAGCCGTTCCGGATCGTCGGCCATGAACAGCTGCCCGTCGTGCACATAGGTCGGACGTGGCGCGCTGAAATAGAGCGGCACGATCTCGATATTTTCGAGATGAATGTATTGCCAGATGTCGAGCTCGGTCCAGTTCGAAATCGGAAAGACGCGGATGCTTTCGCCCTTGGCCTTTTTCGCGTTGTACAGATTCCACAGCTCGGGCCGCTGGTTTTTGGGATCCCAGCCATGTGTCGCGGTTCGGAACGAGAAGATGCGTTCCTTCGCTCGGCTTTTCTCTTCGTCGCGTCGCGCCCCGCCGAACGCCACGTCGAAGCCGTAGCTGTCGAGCGCCTGTTTCAGACCTTGCGTCTTCCACATGTCGGTATGCAGCGAGCCATGATCGAACGGATTGATGCCGCGCTCCCTGGCCTCGGGGTTTTGCCAGACGAGCAACTCCATCCCCGCGTCGCGCGCGGCCTTTTCGCGCAGTGCGTACATGGCCTTGAACTTCCATGTGGTATCGACGTGAAGCAGCGCGAAGGGCGGCGGCGAGGGATAGAACGCCTTGCGCGCCAGATGCAGCATTACCGCCGAATCCTTCCCGACCGAATAGAGCATCACGGGATTTTCCGCCTCGGCCACGACCTCGCGCATGATGTGAATGCTCTCGGCTTCGAGCCGCTCGAGATGGGTCAGGGTCCTGGTCATGCGCGCGCGGCCTCGACAGATACGGTTTCGAATTTCAACCACATCGTTTCGCTACGGTTGAACCGCCGTTTGTGGCCGGCAGCCGCACGAGTGCAACTTTCTTTATCTTTAGCGCGGCCAAGTTCGGCGGTTCGGCGTCCGGCGCGACGTCGAGCAATCGAATCGCGTCGGTTGCTTGACCGCAACCCGGCGGTTCGGCTTTGTGCGAGCAGCCACGGGGGTATCGAATGAGCGACGCAATTCTCTTCGACGCGCGAGCGGATGGCATCGCGGTCATCACGCTCAATCGCCCCGACACGCGCAATGCGCTGAGCGCCGAAGTCCGTGCGGGGCTGCGCGCCGCATGGCACCGGTTCGAGCGTGACGGCGCGTTGCGCGTCGCCATCCTCACCGGTGCGGGCGACAAGGCCTTCTGTGCTGGCGGCGACCTGAAGGCGATGGTTGCCGACGGCATGCAGGTGCCACCGCGCGATTTTTTTCCGCTGCCTTATGACAGCATCGAGATTTCCAAACCGACGATCGCTGCGGTCAACGGCGTCGCCTTTGCAGGCGGCTGGATGATCGCGCAGGCGTGCGACCTGTGCGTCGCGAGCACGACCGCGCGCTTTGCGATTACCGAGGTCAAGGTCGGGCGTAGCTCGCCGTGGGCCGCACCGCTGATTCATATGATTCCGCAGCGGATCATGATGGAGATCATCCTGACCGGCAAAGCGATTACCGCACAGCGCGCCTATGAGATCGGCCTCGTCAACCGGATCGCCCAACCCAAGGCGCTGATCGACACCGCGCTGGAACTCGCGCGTGAAATCCTCGATGGCGCGCCGCTGTCGGTGAAGGCAGGCCGCGACACGGTGATGCTCGCGACCGAAATGGGCCGTGCGGCCGCCCTGCAGGCCGCGCGCGCCGCGTCCGAATATACTTACAGGAGCGAGGATGCGCAGGAAGGGCCAAGAGCCTTTGCCGAAAAGCGCCGTCCGGAATGGAAGGGGCGCTGACGATCACCGCCCGTCTGACAAAGACATTACCGAATGGATGCCGCGCTGCACAAGCGCGAGATGCCCCGCGAGGACTCGAACCTCGATAAACGGTATCAGAAACCGGTGTCTTACCATTAGACGACGGGGCAGCGCGCGAGCGACGAAATACGAACTCGTGCCGAGCAAGTCAACGCAACGTGCCGGTTGCCCGCACGCGCTCCGCGCGCTAGCTTTGCGTCAAGTGCGGACGGCTATCGGGTCGCCAGCGAACGGACATATGACGGCGATGGCGGATCTCGGGATCCCACGCGCGGCGGACGCATCGCGCCACTGTGGCGACACGCGGCGCAACTATGCCGCGCTCGACCTGGGTACCAACAATTGTCGCCTGTTGATCGCGCGTCCCGACGGCGACGGCTTCGTCATCGTCGATGCGTTCTCGCGGATCGTCCGCCTGGGCGAGGGGCTCGCCGCCAGCGGGCGGCTGAGCGAGGCGGCGATCGAGCGCGCGCTTGCAGCGCTGTCGGTCTGCGCCGACAAGCTCGTGCGTCGCGGCGTTCATCTGTCACGCGCGGTCGCGACCGAAGCGTGTCGCCGCGCCGCCAACGGACGCGATTTCGTCGAGCGCGTCTATCGCGAGACCGGCATCGTGCTCGATGTGATCGACGCGGGCGAAGAGGCGCGGCTCGCGGTCGCGGGCTGTCATGTCCTGCTCGAACCGGGGGAGGGGCCCGCGCTGGTATTCGACATCGGCGGCGGATCGACCGAGCTGGTAAGGCTCGATAACGGGCCGGGCGGGCAGGGGGAGCCGCGCATCGTCGACTGGCTGAGCATCCCGTGGGGCGTCGTCTCGCTCGCCGAGAGCGAAGCCGCCGATGCGCCGCCGCTCGATGCTTATGCGCGGATGCGGGCGTGTGTCGCCGAGGCGCTGGCGGGGTTTCCGCGTCCCGAACACGCCGAATTGCGGCTGCTCGGCACGAGCGGGACGGTGACGACGCTGGCAAGTGTGTGGCTTGGATTGTCGAGTTATGAGCGGCGTGCGGTCGACGGGCTGCACGTGCCGGTCGAGGGGATGCGCGCGATCAGCCAGCGCCTCGCCGCGATGACGATCGCCGAACGCTCGCGCGTCCCGTGCATCGGGAACGAGCGTGCCGACCTGGTCGTGGCGGGATGCGCAATCCTCGAGACGATCCTCGACCTGTGGCCCGCGCCGCGCGTCGGGGTCGCGGATCGCGGCATTCGCGAGGGCATTTTGCGCGCGTTGATGGCGTCGGCCAGTCGATGAAGCCGATCCGATGAGCAGAGGCGGCTCGGGCGGGCGAACGCGCGTCAAGACGGCGCGCGGGCGGACCGCACAGTCGGTGCGCTGGCTCGAACGCCAGCTGAACGACCCTTATGTCAAGCGCGCGCAGGTCGACGGGTTTCGCAGCCGGTCGGCGTACAAGCTGATCGAACTCGATGAGCGTTTCGGGTTCCTCAAGTCCGCGCGCTCGGTCATCGACTTGGGCGTCGCGCCCGGCGGCTGGACGCAGGTCGTACGGCGCACTGTCCCCAAGGCGCGGATCGTGGGCATCGATCTGCTCCCGGTCGATCCGATCGAGGGGGCCGACTTGCTCCAGCTCGACTTCATGGCCGATGCCGCGCCCGCACTGCTGACCGATTCGCTCGGGCGTGCGCCCGATCTGGTTTTATCCGACATGGCAGCAAATACCGTCGGGCATCCGCAAACCGACGCGCTGCGCACGATGGGACTGGTCGAAGCTGCAACGGCGTTCGCCTGCGACGTGCTCGCTCCCGGCGGCGCGTTCGTGGCGAAGATCTTTGCGGGGGGTGCGGACAGCGCGCTGGTGGCAGAGCTCAAGCGCAATTTTACGACTGTCAAACATGCAAAACCGCCTGCCAGTCGCAAGGACTCATCCGAATGGTATGTCGTCGCGCAGGGATTTCGTGGAAGCGAGCCGCGGTAGCCGCAGCGCCGCTCACTAGACGAGCAGTTGCACCAAGGGATGCTTCGAGCGGGCCTTCACAGCGAACTTGGCGTCGCACGTCATCAGCGGACAATTACGATCGATGGCGAGCGCCAGATAGATGCAGTCCTTCAGCGGATGACCGAGATCGATCGCGATGTCGGTCGCGCGCGACACATCGGCAGGCAAACTGCGAACCGGCACGAGATCACCCGTTGAAAACATCGCGGTAAGCCGACTCAATGCGTTCCGGATCACAAGCTGCTTTGTTTTCAACATGTTCGTTTGGCGCACCAAGGCGCCCGACACCTCGACCATGAACAGATCGGGGACGTGAATGCGTGATACGTTGGCGTCGAATATGGCGCTCGCAATCTCCGAGTCATGCTCTTCGAGAAACCATTTCACACCCACACTTGCATCGACGACGATCACCAAGAATCGCGTTCTTCGCGGATAAGCGCGACCGAATCCATTCCGGGCGGCAGCGTAATTGGATTATCTTTCCGAAACGTACGTAGCTCCTCGACGAGACGCGCGCCTCGCCGACGTCTCGCATGCTCGGCAATCAGGAGCCTCAATTCTTCCGAAATGGAACGCCCGTTTTCCTTCGCAGACTCACTCAAAGATGCGTAATCGCTTTCACTCACCTTGCGCGTGGTCGCCGTTGCCATCTGAGCCTCCTGTGTCGTAATTTCTGCTAGCAGATTTCGTTCAATTCTGCAAGCATCACCGCCCCTTGCCCCACTTGCGCTGCGTCTTGCCAAAGCGATCCTTGCGCGTGCCCGGCTTGCCTTCGTTGCTGCGGCCCATGATCGGTGCCTTCGACTGTTCGTGCGGCGCGGGCAGACCCAATTCCTCGGCTTCGAGCGAGCGAATCTCGTCGCGCAGGCGCCCTGCCTCCTCGAACTCCAGGTCGCCGGCCGCCTTGCGCATGCGCTTTTCGAGATCCTCGATGTAACCGCGCAGGTTATGGCCGACCATGTGTGGACGGTCTTCGTCGATGGGGACAGTGACCTGGTCGCGCGACGCGAGATGCCCGATCACGTCGCTGATGTTGCGCTTGATCGTCGCTGGGGTGATGCCGTGTTCGGCGTTATAGGCGACCTGCTTTTCACGGCGTCGCCCGGTTTCGGCCATCGCGCGCTCCATGCTGCCGGTGATGCGGTCGGCATAAAGGATCACGCGCCCGTCGACGTTGCGCGCCGCCCGTCCGATCGTCTGGATCAGCGAGGTTTCGCTCCGCAGGAACCCTTCCTTGTCGGCATCGAGGATCGCGACGAGCCCGCATTCGGGAATATCGAGCCCCTCGCGCAGCAGATTGATGCCGATCAGTACGTCGTATACACCGAGCCGCAGGTCGCGGATCAGCTCGATCCGCTCGAGCGTCTCGACGTCCGAATGCATGTAGCGGACCTTGATCCCCGCCTCGTGCAGATATTCGGTCAGATCTTCGGCCATCCGCTTGGTCAGCGTCGTGACGAGCGTGCGATAGCCGACCGCCGTCGTCTTGCGAATCTCATTGATGACGTCGTCGACCTGATCCTCGACGGGTTTGATCTCGACCGGCGGGTCGATGAGGCCGGTCGGACGAATCACCTGTTCGGTGAACACGCCGCCCGCTGCCTCCATTTCCCAGGGCCCCGGCGTCGCCGACACGCACACCGTCTGCGGGCGCATCGCGTCCCATTCGTTGAACCGCAGCGGACGGTTGTCGATCGCGCTCGGCAAACGGAACCCATATTCGGCAAGCGTCAGCTTGCGCCGATGGTCGCCGCGCGACATGCCGTTGACCTGTCCGATCGTGACGTGGCTCTCGTCGACGAACAGCAGCGCGTTCTCGGGCAGATATTCGAACAGGGTCGGCGGCGGTTCGCCGGGCAGCCGCCCGGTCAGGAAACGGCTGTAATTCTCGATTCCTGCGCAACTCCCCGTTGCGGCGATCATCTCGAGGTCGAAATTGGTGCGCTGCTCGAGCCGCTGCGCTTCGATCAATTTCCCTTCGACGACCAGCTCCTTCAACCGCTCGCTCAGCTCGTGCTTGATCGCCTCCATCGCCTGTTTCATCGTCGGTCCGGGCGTGACGTAATGGCTGTTGGCGTAGACGCGGACATAGTCGAGCGTCGCCGACTTCTTGCCGGTCAGTGGGTCGAATTCGGCGATCGTCTCGATCTCGTCACCGAAGAAGGAGACGCGCCACGCGCTGTCCTCATAATGCGACGGGAAGATTTCGAGATTGTCGCCGCGCACCCGGAAATTGCCGCGCTGGAACGCTGCGTCGTTGCGCTTGTACTGGAGCGCGACGAGCTTCCTGATAATCTCCGACTGCTCGACGGCCTGGCCCTTTTTCAGGTCGAAGATCATCGCCGAATAGGTTTCGACCGATCCGATACCGTAGAGGCACGACACCGACGCGACGATGATGACATCGTCGCGCTCGAGCAAAGACCGCGTCGCCGAGTGACGCATGCGATCGATCGATTCGTTTACCGAAGACTCTTTTTCGATATAAGTATCCGACCGGGCGACATAGGCTTCGGGCTGGTAATAATCATAATAGCTGACGAAATACTCGACGGCATTGTCAGGAAAGAACGACTTCATTTCGCCATACAGCTGCGCGGCAAGGATCTTGTTGGGCGCGAGGACGAGCGCCGGCCGCTGCAACTCCTCGACGACGCGCGCCATGGTGAAGGTCTTGCCCGAGCCCGTGACGCCGAGCAGCACCTGGTTGCGTTCGCCCGTCAGAGCGGTCGCGACGAGTTCCTCGATCGCCGCAGGCTGGTCCCCCGCTGCGGTATATTCGCTGACGAGCTTGAAGCGTCGCCCACCTTCGGCCTTGGGCGGGCGCGACGGGCGGTGCGGCACGAAAGCGGCGTCGGTCTCGGGTTCGGCGAGCGAAGTGCGGATTTCGATGGGCATCTTTGAGATATAGGGATGTATGCGACCGGGCGACAATCCTTACGCCGGCTGCCCTTCGGACCTTGTTCCGCTGCGAAGATTCGCGATTGCTGTTTGTCAGCTAGCACCCGTGTCGGAACAGTCGCAACATTAGCCAACCGGGCTCGTTCACGGCAGGGCTTTGACACTGCACACGCGCTCGGTAAGCTCTTCCCCAACATCGGCACAACGTCCTCGACCAAAAAGGAGATGATCTCATGATCCGCTTGTTGCCGCTTGGCGCACTCATTGTCCTTGCCGCCTGCTCGTCGCAGCCCACGGTGACCGCGCGCAACGCGTCGGTCGCCGACGTCTCGAACAAGGTCGAAGCGGCCGTTGCGGGCGGGCAGTTTATTTCGCCGGGCAGGTGGGAGGCGAAGATGACGATCGCCGAGATGACGATCCCCGGAATGCCGCCGAGCATGGCCGCGAAGATGCAGGGGCACATGGGCGCGGGACGGACCTTCGTCAGCTGCCTGACGCCCGAGGAAGTGCGCGCACCGAAGGGCAAGTTCTTTGGCGCGGTGGACAAGACCTGCCGCTACGACCGCTTCACCATGTCGGGCGGGAAGATCGACTCGGTGATGACGTGTACCACCCGGGGCACGACGCGCACGATGACGATGGCGGGCACTTATGCCCCCGACAGCTATACCATGGCGATGACCTCTACGGGCACGGGCACGGGGCCCGAAGCCATGTCGATGAAGATGTCGATGGTCGGCAAGCGCACCGGGGCGTGCACCGGCAAGGAGGACAGCTGACGGTTTCGGCGGAGGATCGCTGGCGGGAGGTGGTGCCGCGCTTGCCCGCGTCCGCCAGCCGCCTAAAAGGTCGCCACACGGAGAGGGGACGCCGATGACCGACACCGAAGCCACGCAACGAGGGCTTGCCGCGTCGATCCTTCCCTACGTCGAGCCGGCACCGCTCGCCGCCTTCTTTCTCGGCGTCTCGTCGGGCTTCCCCTATGCGATGATCGCCGCCACGCTGACGACGCGCCTCGCGCAAGACGGGATCGACAAAAGGACGGTGACGGCGTTCACGCTTGCGTTCCTCGTTTATAATTTCAAATGGCTGTGGGCGTGGATCGTCGATGGCGTGCGGCTTCCCGTCATCGGAGTGCTGGGACAGCGCGTGTCGTGGCTGATCGTCGCGGGGGTGCTGGTGATCGGGGCGGTCGTCAACCTCGCGCTCGCCGACCCGAAGGCGGACATTTTCTGGACCGCCTATGCCGCGATCCTGGTCGGCGCGGCGGGCGCAACCTTCGATATCGTCATCGACGCTTATCGCATCGAGCTGCTCGAGCCGCACCAGCTGGGCGCAGGGTCGGGCATGTCGCAATATGGCTGGCGGATAGGGTCGGCGGGGGCAGGGGCGATCGCACTCGTGGTCGCTGGACGCTATGGCTGGACGATCGGCTATATCGCCTGTGCGGCGCTCGCGCTCCCCGCGATGGCGACGGGGCTGGTCATGGGCGAACCCGCGCGGCGTGTCGTCGAGATCAGGCGACGCGGGTTCGGCGAAGTCTTCGCATCGGTCTGGGGGCCGTTCGCTGAATTCCTGCGGCGTCGCGGCGCGATCGTCGTGCTGATCTTCATCCTCGTCCACAAGATCGGCGACACGCTGGCCAATTTGACGTTTCGGCTGTTGTTCGACGATCTGAAGTTCACCAACGACGAAATCGCCTTTTTCGATGTCGGCGTCGGCTTCTGGGCGTATCTGATCGGCATCTTCATCGGCGGCGCGCTCTATGCGCGGCTCGGGCTCAAGCGGTCGGTGATGGTCGCGCTGATCCTGATGGGCGTGTCGAACCTCAGCTTTGCGGGGCTCGCGGCGGTGGGCCACAACAACCTCGGGATGGCGTCGGCGATCGGCTTTGAGAATATCGCGAGCGGGTTCGGCGGTGTCGTCGTCATCGCCTATTTCTCCGCGCTCTGCGACCTGCGCTTCACCGCGGCGCAATATGCGCTGATCTCGGCCGCTGCATCGATCGTCGGGCGCTTCGTGACCGGCACGGGGGCCGGGTCGATGATCGAGGGGCTCGGCTACGTGAATTTCTACCTGCTCACGACGCTCCTCGCGCTGCCGGGTATCGCGCTCTATTGGTGGATGATGCGAACGGGCCTCGTCGACGAGGCGCTGGGCAGCGCGGCCGCGCGGGACCGACCCGCCTGACGATTCAGGCCGCGATCTTCGCCAGCCCCTTCGACAATTGCAGTGCGCCGTTGAGACGTGCGCGCGGGGTCTGCCAGTCGCGCACGATGCTCAGCTTGCTGTCGGGACGAAGCTTTGCGGTGCCCTTCAGCCGATCGACATAGCCGAGCAGGCCGGGCAAGTCGGGGAAATTGTCGTTCCAGAAGCTGACCAGCGCGCCCTTCGCGCCGACGTCGATCTTGGCGATATGCGCGGCGCGTGCGTTGAGCTTGATCGCCATCAGCGTGAGCAGATTTTCGGTCGCATCGGGCAACGGGCCGAAGCGGTCGATCAACTCGGCACCGAACGCCTCGATCCGCTCGGCCTCCTCGAGCTCGTTGATGCGGCGATAGAGGCTCATGCGCAGGTCGAGGTCGGGGACATAGTCCTCGGGGATCAGGATCGGCGCGTCGATCGTGATCTGCGGGCTCAGGTCGCGCTGGCGGCGCTCGGCGATGATGCCGCCAGCCTTGGCCTCGAGGATCGCTTCCTCGAGCATCGACTGGTAGAGTTCGAAGCCCACTTCGCGGATATGTCCCGATTGCTCGTCGCCGAGCAGATTGCCTGCGCCGCGAATGTCGAGATCGTGGCTCGCGAGCTGGAACCCGGCGCCAAGGCTGTCGAGGTCGCTCAGCACTTTCAGCCTTTTGTCGGCCCCTTCGGTCACGACGCGGTTCGCCGCCGTCGTGAAATAGGCATAGGCGCGCGTCTTCGCGCGCCCGACGCGCCCGCGCAGCTGATAGAGCTGGGCCAGCCCGAAACGGTCGGCACGGTGGATGACCAGCGTGTTGGCGCTGGGGATGTCGAGCCCGCTCTCGACGATCGTCGTCGACAGCAGCACGTCGTACTTGCGGTCGTAGAACGCCGACATGCGCTCTTCGACTTCGGTTGGCGCCATCTGCCCGTGCGCGGTCACCGCGCGGATCTCGGGAATGTCGCGGAGCAGGAACTCCTCGATCTCGGGCAGGTCGGCGATGCGCGGCACGACGAAGAAGCTTTGCCCGCCGCGATAATGTTCGCGCAGCAGCGCCTCGCGCAGCACGACTGGATCCCACGGAATGATATAGGTGCGCACCGCGAGGCGATCGACCGGCGGCGTCTGGATGACCGACAGTTCGCGCAGGCCCGACATCGCCATCTGCAACGTGCGCGGAATCGGCGTCGCCGTCAGCGTCAGCATGTGCACGTCGGTCTTGAGCGCCTTCAGCCGCTCTTTGTGCGTCACGCCGAACCGCTGTTCCTCATCGACGATGACGAGCCCCAGCCGCTTGAAATCGACCGACTTGGCAAGGATCGCGTGCGTGCCGACGACGATGTCGAGCGTGCCGTCAACGATCCCCTCGCGCACCGTTTTCGCCTCGGCGACGGGGACGAGGCGCGACAGGCGACCGATGTTGATCGGGAAGCCCTGGAAGCGTTCGACGAACGTCTTGTAATGCTGGCGCGCGAGCAAAGTCGTGGGGCAGACGATCGCGACCTGGTGCCCCGCCATCGCCGCGACGAAGGCGGCACGCAGCGCGACTTCGGTCTTGCCGAAGCCGACATCGCCGCACACCAGCCGGTCCATCGGGCGGCCCGCGCCCAGATCGTCGAGAACATCGGCGATCGCGCGGTCCTGATCGTCGGTTTCCTCATAGGGAAAGCGGTTGACGAACTCGTCGAACGCGGCGTCGGAAACGATGACGTCGGCGGGCTTCAGCGCACGTTCGGCGGCGGTCGCGATCAGCTCGCCGGCGATCTCGCGGATGCGCTCACGCATCTTCGCGCGACGCCGCTGCCAGCCCTCGCCGCCGAGCTTGTCGAGGGCGGTCCCGTCCGAATCGCTACCGAAGCGCGACAGCACGTCGATATTTTCGACAGGCACGAACAATTTGTCGCCGCCCGCATAGGTCAGCGCGACGCAGTCGTGCGGGCTGCGGCCGACGGGGATCGAGGTCAGCCCCTCGAACCGCCCGATGCCGTGTTCGCGGTGGACCATCAGGTCACCGGGCGACATCGTCGCGAGCTCGGACAGGAACGCGTCGGCGCTCTTCTTGCGCTTGGCGCGACGAACGAGGCGGTCGCCGAGCAGATCCTGCTCGGTGACAACCGCAACCGCGGGCGCCACGAACCCGCGTTCGAGCGGGACGACCGCAAGCGCGACGCGCCCCGACGCGGCGATGCCCTGCGCCTCCTGCCACGTCGCCGCCATCGCATGATCAGCGATGCCGTGGTCGGCGATCAGCCCGCCGAGCCGCTGGCGCGAGCCACCGGTGTAGCTGGCGAGGATCAGCCCGGTCTTGCCGAGCGCCTTGCGCCAGTCGGTCAGCGCCTCATAGACGTTTTCGGAGCGGCTGCGCTCGGGGCCGAAGTCCTTTGCACCCTCGATCCCGAAATCGAGGACGCTCGAAGACGCGGGTTCGCGAAACGGCGTCGCGAGGTGGACCTTGTGCGCGGCCAGCCCCGCATCCCATTCGCCGCGCGTCAGGTACAGCGCGTCTTCGCGCAAGGGGCGATAGCTGCCCGGATCCGACGCGGCGGCGCGGACGCGGTTGGCGTGGTAATCGGTGATCGCCTCGAACCGTGCGTCCGCCGCGCCGCCTGACCCGGCGTCGCGAACGAAGAAGTCTTCGCGCCCCAGATGGTCGAACAAGGTTGCGAGCTTGTCCTCGAACAGCGGCAGCCAGTGATCCATGCCGGCAAGGCGTCGGCCTTCGCTGACTGCCTGATAGACCGGATCGCCGGTCGCGGTCGCGCCGAACAATTCGCGGTAGCGGCTGCGGAAGCGCTTGATGCTCGCTTCGTCGAGCAGCGACTCAGACGCGGGGAGCAGGGTGAAGCCGTCGATCCGCTCGATCGTGCGCTGGTCGGCGGGGTCGAAGCTGCGCACGCTTTCGATCTCGTCGCCGAAGAAGTCGAGGCGGAGCGCATGCGGCAGGCCGCTGGGAAAGAGGTCGACGAGGCTGCCGCGCACCGCATAATCGCCCGCATCGGCGACGGTCTCGGTGCGGACGTAGCCGTTCGCCTGCAGCAGGGTCCCGAGCGATTCGCGGTCGATCTGCGTGCCGGGCTCGAGCATCGCGACCAGCGCGCGCAGCCGGAACGGGGTGAGCACGCGCTGCGTCGCGGCGTTGACCGTCGTCACCAGCAACTGCGGCGTGTCGGCTTTATCCTGCAGCGCCGAAAGCGTCGCGAGCCGCTCGGCAGTGACGCGCAGGCTGGGCGAGGCGCGGTCGTAGGGCAGGCAATCCCAGGCGGGGAAGGTCAGCACGCGGATTTCGGGCGCGAACCACGCGGCGGTATCGGCGACCGAGCGCATCTCGACCTCGTCGGTCGCGACGAACACCGCGCGGCGGGCGGCCGCGCGCGCAAGATCGGCGAGCAGCCACGGGAGGAAGCCGTTCGGAACGCCAGACAAGGTCAGCGGCGCGCCCGCACGCGTGATACGCTCGATGTCGGTCATTTTTCGTGCGCGATGTAATCGAGCCGCTGCATCGCCACCATCATCGGCCCCGCCGCGCGCGCCGGAACCGGCGCAGTCTGCATCGCCCACGCCATGATCTCGACGTCGTCCTCATCCATCAGCGCCTCGAACCAGGCGAGCGCGTCGTCGTCGAAGTCGGCAGCATGGCGGTCGTAAAAGCCGCCGATCATCAGATCGGCTTCCTTCGTGCCGCGATGCCAGCTGCGGAAGCGCAGGCGTTTGAGGCGGATATCGCGGGTCATGCTGCATACTCATTCGTCATTCCCGCAAAGGCGGGCACCCATCTCCCGAGGGTTCAGAAGATGGGTTCCCGCCTTCGCGGGAATGACGGGAAGGGGAAAGAACGCTATCCCCTAGCGATGCGTCCCGAACTCCTCAACCCGCTGTTCGCCGGGATCGACAGTCTGAAGGGTGTGGGCGCGGCGCTTGCCAAGCCGCTTGGGCGGCTGGGGCTGGAGCGCGTGGTCGACGCGCTGTTCCACCTGCCGACCGGCGAAGTGACGCGCCACGCGGTCGCGCGGCTCGACGATGCGATCGCAGGGGAGACGGTGTCGCTGGTGGTG
Source organism: Sphingomonas sp. (assembly GCA_965248885.1). Taxonomy (GTDB): domain Bacteria; phylum Pseudomonadota; class Alphaproteobacteria; order Sphingomonadales; family Sphingomonadaceae; genus Sphingomonas_O. Next base: position 865,696 of record OZ252211.1, read on the forward strand.
ACGCCCGTCGAGTATATCCAGCGCGGCGCGCGCAGCCCGCTGCGCATCCACACCGTCGATGTCGCGGGCGATTATCTGACGCTCGTCTATTTTGGCGCGAACCCGGGCTATGCCAGGAAACTGCTCCCCCTCGGCGAAGCGCGGCGCGTCGCCGGGCGGCTCGAACTCTATGGCGAGGAACGCCAGATCGTTCACCCCGACCAGGTGGTCGAGGCGGGCGACAGCGTTCCGCTGCGCGAGATGGTCTATCCGCTCTCGGAAGGACTGACGTCGAGGAAGCTTGGGCAACTCGCGGCACAAGCGCTCGAGCGCGCGCCCGACCTTGCCGAGTGGATCGAGCCGGGGTTGCTTTCGACGCGCGGCTGGCCGGGCTGGCGCACCGCGCTCGCAACCGCGCATACCGAGCCCGAGGATGCCAGCGCGCGCGACCGGCTCGCCTATGACGAGATATTCGCCAACCAGCTCGCGCTGATGCTGGTGCGCGCGTCGACGCGGCGGCGGCGCGGCGTGCCGCTCAGCGGGGACCGGCGGCTGCGCGATGCGCTCAAGCTTCCCTATGCGCCAACGGGCGCGCAGGCGCGGACGATGCGCGAGATCGAGGACGATCTGCGCCAGGCGACGCCGATGCTGCGGCTTCTTCAGGGCGATGTCGGGTCGGGGAAGACTTTGGTCGCGCTCGAGGCAATGTTGATCGCGGTCGAAGGCGGCGCTCAGGCAGCCATGCTCGCGCCGACCGAAATCCTCGCACGCCAGCATTATGCCACGCTGTCCAGGATGCTCGCCGGGGTCGATGTGCGGATCGCGGTACTCACCGGACGCGACAGGGGGCGCGTGCGTGAGGGGCTGCTGATGGGGCTGGCCTCGGGCGAGATCGACATCCTGATCGGCACGCACGCGATTTTTCAGGAAGCGGTGAGCTACAAAAGGCTTGGGCTTGTCGTGATCGACGAGCAGCATCGCTTCGGCGTCGCGCAGCGGATGCTGCTGACCGCCAAGGCCGCGCAGCCGCCGCATCTGCTGGTGATGACCGCGACGCCGATTCCGCGCACGCTGACTTTGACGGCATATGGCGAGATGGATGTCAGCCGCCTCGACGAGATGCCCCCGGGACGGACGCCGGTCGAGACGCGCATCATTTCGTGCGAGCGGATCGACGAGGTGGTGGACGCGCTCGGGCGGCACATCGACGCGGGCCGACAGGCCTATTGGGTGTGTCCGCTGGTCGAGGAGAACGAACTGGCAGACCGCGCGGCGGCCGAGGCGCGCGCCGTGTCGCTGCGTGCGCGCTTCGGCGAGCGCGTCGGCCTCGTCCATGGGCGGATGAAACCGCTCGACAAGGATGCGGTGATGGCTGCGTTTGCGAGCGGTGCGCTGTCGGTGCTCGTCGCGACGACGGTGATCGAGGTCGGCGTCGACGTACCCAATGCCTCGCTGATCGTCGTCGAGGAGGCCGAGCGTTTCGGGCTGGCGCAGCTGCACCAGCTGCGCGGGCGCGTCGGGCGCGGCGCGGAGAAATCGGTGTGCCTGCTGTTGCGCGGCAGCATGTTGAGCGAAACGGGTCGCGCGCGGCTCGCGCTGATGCGCGACACGAACGACGGGTTCCGCATCGCCGAGGAGGATTTGCGGCTGCGCGGCGGCGGCGAAGTGCTGGGGCATCGCCAGTCGGGCGAGGCGCGCTTCCGGCTGGCGTCGCCCGAGCATGTCGCCGCGCTGATCGAAACCGCGACCGACGACGCGCGGCTGTTGCTCGACCGCGACGGGGGGCTCGAGAGTGCGCGGGGCGCTGCAGCGCGCGTGGGGCTCTATCTGTTCGAACGGGATGCGGCGGTGGGATTGCTCAGGGCAGGGTGACACTTTCTTCCCCTCCCCCTCGGGGGGGAGGGTACCGCGCGCCGCAGGCGCGGGAGGGAGAGGGCTCCCTGTATAAGGTGAGTTCGCGACAGACCCTCACCCTGGCGCTTCGCGCCTGTCCCTCTCCCCTTCAGGGAGAGGGAAAGAGGCACTACCGCCCCACCTCGTTCACCACCGCGCTCAGCATTTGCGGCGACAGCGATTCGCGGAACGCCGCGCCGATACGCTCGCCAAGCACCCAGACGATCTCGGCGCGGACCCAGCCGACCATCGGCATGTCGACGCGAATCGGCTCGCGCTCGCGCTGGTCCATGTCGGTCACCGCCATGAAGCCGTCTTCGGACAGGTTGAGCAGGCGGATACCCGACAGCCGCCCTTCGCGGTCGGTCATCAGCGTATCGGCGTTAATGTTCTCACGCGCGGCGCGGCGGCGATCGGCGTAGGCGACACGTTCGGCGAGCGGCGCGATGCTGGTTTCCATGGCATCCGGGGTAGCGCGAACACTGCCACCGCGCGGTCAACGATCTGGGTTGCGCGCGTGTTTACCACGCGTCGCCGGTTGCCCGCGCGCGCGACGGTCCGCATAGTCGGAGCATGCGGATCGCGCTGCTTCTCGCCCTCTCGGTGCTGGTCACTGGATGCGACAGCGCGCGTCCGCGTGGCGCGATCGAAGTGAGCGTCGTCGGTGACCGCGTGCGCGTCGCCGACCCCGACCGGACGGCGCTGCTGCCCGGCGACCGAGTCGTCCTCGGTGCGACCGCAATGGGGCTCGTGGCGATCGATGCGGGCGGGCAGGTCGAGCCGGCGCTTGCCGAAAGCTGGATCGTGACGACCGACGGGTTGAGTACGATCTTTCGCATCCGCGACGCGAAATGGGGTGACGGTACCAGCGTCACCGCCGAGCAGGTCGCGGCAAGCCTGAACCGCGCGCTGGCGCCGGGCAGCCGCAATCCGCTCAAACCGCTGCTGACCTCGATCGACGCGGTCGTTGCGATGACGGGGTCGGTGGTCGAGGTTCGGCTGAAAGTTCCGCGCCCTAATCTGCTGCAATTGCTGGCACAGCCCGAGCTCGGCATTCGTCGCGACGGCACGAGTGGAGCTGGACCTTACCGGATCGCCAAGCTCGCCACCCGCTACGCCGCGCTCGATCCGCTGCCGAACGAAGACACGCCTGTCGCCGAGGATGGCAGCGACCGCGTGATCGTGCGCGCCGAGCGAGCGGCGCTCGGCATCGCACGCTTTTCGGACGGCAAAAGCGATCTGGTGCTCGGCGGCACGCTCGCCGACTGGCCTTTGATCCAGGTTGCGCAGCCGCGCGGCGGGCGGCTGCGCCTCGATCCTGTCGATGGCCTGTTCGGGCTCGCGGTGTCCGCACGCAGCGTACTCCTGGCGGACCGCAACATGCGCATCGCGCTTGCGGAATCGATCGACCGGCGCGCGCTTGGCGATATGTTCGGGCTGAACGGCTGGACGACGCGCGAGGGGCTGCTGCCGCGCCAGCTCGACAGTGCCCGCGTGCCGAGCCTGCCGGAATGGGCGGGTCGCTCACTGACCGAACGCCGTGCCGATGCCCGCACGCGCATCGCGGGCGTCGTCGGAAGCCGCAGGCTGACGATTGCGCTGCCCGGGGGGCCGGGGATGCGCCTGCTGCTTGCGCGGCTGCGGGTGGACTGGCGAACGCTGGGCATCGACGTCGTCGCCGTTCCGGCGGGTAGTGCCGATGCCGATTTGCGACTGATCGACGAGGTCGCACCCAATTTCAGCGCCAACTGGTATCTTACCAAGGTTTCATGTGCCGAAGGGCTGGCGTGCGATGTCGATGGCGATGCCGCGCTTTATGCGTCGCGCGCGGACGCCACGCTCGAGGCGCGATCGGTGTCGCTGGCCGGGGCCGATCTCGCTTCGGCCCTGCGCGGCTCGTTCATCGCTCTCGGAACGCCGGTGCGCTGGTCGCTGGTCGACCCCAATCTATCGGGCTGGCGCGACAATGCGTTTGGCATCCACCCGCTGAGTGAGCTGCGCGCTACGCGGTGATCCCTTGTCGGGCGCTCGTGCGTTTCCCATTTCGATCGAGCAACAAAGAGGATCCAGCAATTGGCTCAGGCCCCTGATTTCGACGCACTGACCCGCAGCATTGGGCTTACGGGCAACGACCCCGCGTCAGTGCGCAGGCGCATCGAGGCGATGGAGAAGATGCTCGAGGGATTGTTCGTCATCCCCGGCACCAACCGGCGTATCGGCCTCGACGTGCTGCTCGACCTGCTTCCTTTTGGCGGTACGGTGATCGGTGCGGTCATGGGAAGCTGGCTCGCATGGGAGGCGCGTAATCTGGGCATGCCCAAATCGGTTTATGTGCGGATGGCGGGCAATATCGGCTTCGATGCACTGCTCGGGGTGATTCCGTGGGTGGGTGCGATCCCCGACTTCTTTTTCCGCTCGAACACGCGCAACCTGAAGCTGATCAAGAAGTGGCTCGACCGGCATCACCCGGGAACCGCCGTCATTCAGGGGTAGCGAGCCGCAGCAGGCTGATCTTCGCCTTGCCGTGAACGCGTTCGACATCGACCGTAAAACCCGGCGCGTCCACATCCTCGGTGCGTGCGGTCTCGACGCTGATCCACGTCACGGGCGAAATCCAGCCGAGGCGCGCGAGCCGGTCGAGCGCGACGGCGCCTGCGCCGCTGGCATAGGGCGGGTCGAGCAGGAGCAGGTCAAAGGGTGACGGCACCGGACCCAGCGCGGTGACCGATTGCGCGCGCACCTGCGCAAGCGGGACGCCGAGCTTGCCCAGATTGGCCTTGAGTACCGCAAGTGCCGCCGGGTCCTGCTCGACGAACAGGCACGACGCTGCCCCGCGCGACAGCGCCTCGAGCCCCAGCGCGCCCGATCCGGCGAACAGGTCGGCGACGCTCAACCCTTCGAAACTGCCGAGGCGACTTGTCAGCATCGAGAACAGCGCCTCGCGCGTGCGATCGGCGGTCGGGCGCGTGGCATCGCCCTTCGGGGCATCGACCGGGCGTCCGCGCCATTTGCCCGCGATGATGCGCATCAGCGTTGCTTGAGCGACTTGCGGAAATCGACGAGCTCGTTCTGGCGCACCTCCTCGACCGCTCCCGCGGGCAAGTCGCCGAGCTCGAAGGGACCATAGGCGGTACGGATCAGGCGGCTGACCTTCAGCCCGAGATGCTCGAGGACGCGGCGCACCTCGCGGTTCTTGCCTTCGGACAAGGTCATCTGAATCCACACGTTCGTGCCCGTCCGCCGCTCCAGATTGGCGTCGATCGAGCCGTAGCGGACCCCCTCGATCTCGATCCCGAGCATCAGCTCTTCGAGGCGCCCTTGCGTGATCGGGCCATAGGCGCGCGCGCGATAGCTGCGCGGCACGCCGGTCGCGGGAAGCTCGAGCTGGCGTTTCAGCTCGCCGTCGGTGGTCAGCAGCAACAGTCCTTCGGTATTCAGATCGAGGCGGCCGACGGGAACGACGCGCGGCAGATCGGGCGGCAGCCGGTCATAGATGACCGGGCGACCCTTGGGATCGCGCTCGGCGGTCAGCAGCCCCACCGGCTTGTGATAACGAAACAGGCGCGTCGCGGTCGGCGCGGCCACCGGCTTGCCATCGACGGTGATGCCCTTGAGCGAGGTCAGGATCGTCGCAGGCGTGTCGAGCGCGACACCGTCACGCGCGACGCGCCCCTCGGCGATCATCCGCTCGATCTCACGCCGCGAGGCGATGCCCGCCCGCGCGAGCAATTTGGCGATGCGTTGGGGTTCGGCCATCTTCGGCGCGTTAGAGGTGCAGGGGCCGCTGCGCAAACCCGCTAAGTTGCATATTGCAACGAGCGATGTTCAACGTTAGCCCAATGGATCGAGGAGAGCCACGATGATCGTCCACGGAAGCAGTCTATCGCCCTTCGTCCGCAAAGTGCTCCTGTATGCGCATGAAAAGGAACTCGCGGTCGAAAACCGCTTTGTCCTACTCGGCGCGAAGTCGCCCGAATTCTTGATGATGAGTCCGTGCGGTAAGATACCCGCGTTCGAGGACGGCGAGTATAAATTGAGCGACTCGTCGGCGATCATTGCCTATCTCGAAGCGCTGCATCCCGATCCGCCGCTGATCCCCGCCGAGCCGCGCGCGCGCGGGCGCGTCGCCTGGTTCGATGAATTTGCCGACACGATCATGTTCCAGCATTTCGTCCCGATCTTCTTCAACCGCGTCGTTGCACCGTTGACGGGCAGCGAAGGCGACGAAGCCGCCGCCGCCAAGGCCGAGGCGGAACTGGTCCCCAGGACCATGGCCTATCTCGAAGGCCAGCTGGAGGGAGCGGACTATCTGGTCGGCGACGGCTTTACGCTCGCCGATCTCGCGGTGGCGGGACCGTTCATCAACCTGCGGCTCGCGGGAGTCACGCCCGACGCCGTCCGCTATCCGCGCACGTGCGCCTACCTCACGCGCATTCACGCGCGACCGAGTTTCGTCGAGGCAATCGCGCGCGATGAAGCCTTTCTGGCTAGCCGACGCTGACGCAGCGCAGCAAAGCCATTGCCCCGCGCGTGTGACTTGCATATCTGCACCGGACTGAAGTCGGGAAAGGCAAACTCATTCCGGTGACCGAAACGCATTTCCTTGTTCGTCCGTGTCCGGCCTGCGGTGCGACCGACTCGGTTTCCGAAGCACAAAGCGCACGGCGTGCCGAGACGATGGACGTCGACGGTATTCGCCCGTTCTGGAACGGGTTCCACGACGAGAAAATTTTCTTCTCGTATCACCGCTGCCGACCATGCGGACAAATGTTTGCGCCGGTTTTCCTTAACGGGGAACAGCTTAGCGAACTTTATTCAAACCTTCCGCCCAACATGGAAACGGTGCCGACCGACCTCGTCGACGCGACGCAGCGCGGCTATTGGGAGGCGGCTACGCGCGGGCGAACGCTTGGCGGGGATTACCTCGAAATTGGTGCCGACGTAGGTTACCTCGCGCGCCACGCCGCGAAGTCGGGCAAGTTCGACAAATTCTGGCTAACCGAGCCCAATTTGTCTGTGCACGAGCAGCTTGCGCGTTCGGCCGAGGGGCGGCCGTATGAAATTTTGACCGACATGGACGATCTTTCGCCCGTTCCCGACGGCAGCGTCGGCATGGCGGTGATGATCCACGTCCTCGACCATATCCTCGACCCGCGCGGCATGCTGGAACAGATCCGCGCCAAGCTGCGCCCTGACGGCATTCTCGCAATCGTCACGCACAACGAGGCCTCGCTGCTGCGCAAGGTGATGGGAAACCGCTGGCCTCCCTTCTGCCTCCAGCATCCCGAACTCTACAATCCCGTCTCGATCGCGCGCCTTGCCAACGCCGCAGGCTTCACGACCGTCGATGTATCCCGGAGCAAGAATTACTTCCCGATTCCGATGCTGGTAAGCGAAGTCGGACGCGGGGTGGGACTAAAGCTCGACAAACTGCCGCTGCCCAAGATCTCGCTCGGGCTCAAGCTCGGGAACATGATGACGATCGCCCAGCCTTAACTGCAATGCGAGCGGCTTGTGGGGGACGTTTGAGGACTAACGTGACGATTTCCCCCGGTCGATTGAAGCTCGTCTTCCAGTTCGACCAGTGTACTGCGGAAATGACGAAGGCCGAGCGCCGCGATAGTGATCGATGGTATGCCGATCGTCAGGACATAGGCGGACAGGACGACGTTAAGCGACTTCGGGTCGCCCATGACATCGACCGCCAGACCGATCAGCGGCGGCCCGATCAGCGTGCCCACCAGCGTGATCGCGGCCGAGTAGAGGGCGACCCCGCGCGATCGCAAGTCACCAGGCAGGATCATGGTCAGCGCTGCGGGCCCGGCGACGGTCGCGATACCCTTTCCGACGAACGCCACCGCCATCATTGCGACGCCGAGTTCGGGCGTCGGCATCATTGGGTAGAGCGCGCTGGCCGGCACGCCGATCATCAGCCCGATCAGGAGCAGCCGCATCGTCCCGTCGTGCGGGAACCGCTCGACGAGGCGTTTCAGGAGCAGGATCGAGACAAGCGTCGCGAGCGGCCCTGCGGTGAAGTAAAGCAAACCGGTCGCCGTTCCGCTCGCTGCGACGCCCCACCCCCATACACGGGTGAACAGCGGCACGTTCCACAGTGTCAGCGTGGTCAGCGTGAGGTTGCAGCTGGACGCGACGAACAGCACGCCGAATCCCCGCCAGCGCTTCAGGACGTACTGCATGATGCCATTGGCCTCGGCGGTTTCCCGCTGCTCGACGCGGGCAGGCTCGCGCACCGTCGTCATCATCAGGGCGAGCAGGAAACCCGGCAGCCCGACGATCAGAAAGGCAAGCTGCCACGGTTCGAAGCGCCCCAGGCCGAACCATTCGATTCCCGGGCTGCGCTGCAGCCAACCGACGATGTTGCCGCCAATAAAAAAGGCGAGCCCGGCGCCAATGTAGATCGCCGACAGGTAGATGCTGATCGCGCGACCGCGTTGCTTGCGGTCGAAATAGTCGCTGATGATGCTCATCGACGCGGGCAGCACCACCGCCTCGCCGAGCCCAAGCCCGAGCCGCAGCAGGAACAGCGGCAGAAACGCAGTCGCGAACGCGCTGCCGACGGTCATGGAGCACCAGATCACGATGCCCGCAAAGAGCAGCCATTTGCGGTTGTTGCGGTCGGCGAACCAGCCGAGCGGCATCCCGCACGCGACGTTGAACAGCGAGAACGCCGGGCCAAGCAGCAGACCCATCTGAAAATCGCTCAGCTTCAGCGACTGCTTGATAGGGTCGACCAGCAACCCGAGAATGTAGCGATCGAAGTAGGATAGGATGAAGACCGCCCATAACACGCCGACCACTTACCAGCGATAAGCACCTGGGCGGCGGGACAGGGTCATCGGCGCGGCATCAGTCAGGCGCCGCGAACGCGAACATCTTGCCCGGATTCATGATGTTGCGCGGGTCGAGCGCCACTTTGATCGTGCGCATGACGTCCACGGCGTCGCCGTGTTCCTCGCGCAGTGCGTCGATCTTATGCACGCCGACGCCGTGCTCCCCCGTGCAGGTTCCGCCCAGCGCGATGGCCCTTCGCGAGATGCTTGCGGCAAGCCGTTCGGCCGCCGCGACTTCGGCTGCGTCGCCGGGGTCGAACGGGACGAGAAGATGGAAATTGCCGTCGCCGACGTGACCGACGATCGGGCACGACAACCCGCTCGCATCGGCCTCGACCCGGGTCGCGGCGATACATTCGGCCAGTCGCGAGATCGGAACGCAGGCGTCGGTGGAAAAGACCTCCTTGCCCGGCGAGAGCGCCTTGGCCGCGTAATAGGCGTTGTGTCGCGCCTTCCACAGCCGGCTTCGTTCCTCGGGCAGCGTCGACCAGACAAGTCCGGTCCCTCCGCAACCGGTCGCGATCTCGGCGACCAGCCGGGCCTGCTCAGCGGTGGTTGCGGCGCTACCGTGGAATTCGCCGAACAGAGTCGGGACGGCGGCCACGCCCTCCAGCTTGTCGTAGGCGATGCATGCTTTCATCTGAAGCGCGTCGAGCAGTTCGATACGGGCGACTTGTATTCCGCACTGCAAAGTCTGAATCGCGGTGTCGACCGCGCCCTCGAGCGTGTCGAACCCGCACACTGCGGCGATGGTCGTTTCGGGTATTGCGAAAAGCCGGAGCTGGACTTCGGTTATAATGCCCAGCGTCCCCTCGCTCCCGACGTAAAGGCGCGTCAGGTCGAGGCCGGCTGACGACTTGCGCGCGCGCCCACCGGTCCGAATGATCCGGCCATCGGCGGTGACGACTGTCAGCCCTAGGGTCACATCGCGCATCGTTCCGTAGCGGACGGCGTTCGTCCCCGAGGCACGCGTCGCTGCCATCCCGCCCAGACTGGCGTTCGCGCCGGAGTCGAGCGGGAAGAATAGCCCCTGGTCCCGCAAAAACAGGTTCAGTTGCTCACGAGTCACACCAGCCTCGACCCGGCAGTCGAGATCGTCTTGGTTGACCTCGATTATGCTGTCCATGCGGCTCAGGTTGATCGTCACGCCACCGTGCAGCGCCTGGACGTGCCCTTCGAGCGAAGTGCCCGTCCCAAAGGCGATCACCGGTATGCGCGCGTCGTGACACTGCCGAACGACGAACGTCACCTCGTCTGTGGTAATCGTGAAGACGACGGCGTCCGGGGGAAACGACGCGCTCAGCCCTTCGCCGCCGCCGTGCAGCGCGCGGGCGGCCGTCGCGGTGGTCAGCCTGTCGCCGAACCTGTCGCCGAGCGCGCGGATAACGGCGGCAAGGCCGGGCGCCGACGCTGCCACCGGAGCGTCGCCACCGTCAACGCGATCGATCGTCGCGTCATGGGTCGGTGGCGTCATGCGGTGACCAGTGTCAAAGATAATCGGCCGACGCCACGCGGCCGGCCATATAGGCCGGGAGATCGGCCTCGGCGAACACCATCACGGTGTAGTCGCCCGCACTCGGGTTTTGCCTCAATGGTTTGACCTTCTGCTGGTAGGCGTCCGAATTCCAGAACGTCCGTGCAGCGTCGATCGAGGGAAATCGCACGATCAACATCGCGAAGTCGGGCGACGGCGCACCTTCGAAAACTTCGATCGGCTGCGGCGCGTTGAGGTAGTAACCGCCGTTCGCTGGGTACAGCCCGGTCGCCGCCAGCGCGGCGGAATATTCACCCATCCGCTTGGGGTCGATCGTCTCGCCGGCCACCACCATGAACACTGCGTCACTCACATCGCGTCTCCCTGCTCGATCAGCCCGACGGGCATCCCATCGGGGGTGTGGACGATGGCACAGCGCCCGCGACCAAAACCTGGCGACGTCACTGTCGCAACCTCGGCTGTGCCGCCACGTGCCCTGAAGCGTTCGACGCAAGCGTCAAGCTCGGTGGTCGCAAACGTCCACATCGACACGCCGCGCGCCGAAAATCCCGTTGCCTGCGGGACCACACGCTCGCGTTCCAGTCGCTGCATGACGACGAGGTACCCGGTGGACGAATTGCCGCTGTACCATTGTTCGAACGCGATCTTTTCACCCACATCCAGCCCGATCATGCCGCCGGCCGGGCCACCCCCTTCGAATGCCATCTTGCGCCGCTGCGTCAGCCCCAACACGGCGCGCAGAAAATCACCGAACTGGTCGATGTCCGACACGAGGACGCTGGCGTAGCCGACCTGGCCGATGCGCAGTGCCGGATCGATCGAACCGACCGGGTGAAGGTCGCCCCGGTCGACACCGAGCACCATGACGTCGTCGGGAGCGAGCAGGTGGATTTCGCCGACGGTATAGGTCGTGCCGTCGGCGCGCGGGAAGTCCATCTGCTTGACCCCAGCCGTAAGCGTGTAGCCGACCGCCTCGGCGATGCGCGCGCGGATGTGCAGATCGTCGACCGGGAACCCGAACCCCAGCGGACCGACATATTTGCTGTCGTAGCCAGGGCGGCTGGTCGGCAATGCCCCAGGCACATGGAACGCGCGTACGATCGCTCCTCCGGCGGCGGCGTGAGGCTGGGTGAAGAGCGTGAAGTCGAACGCTTCGCGACCGGCGACCTGCCACAGGGCCGCAAGTTCGGCCGCCTCAGCCCCCTCGACGCGGACACTCGTCGCGGTCATGCCGAGTGCACCCGAGTAGAAGCGCCGCGTCTCGTCGGGCTCGCCAGTCGAAACCGTCACGGCGCGCAACGGCGAAGTCAGGCCCGGTTGCTCGTCGGGGCCGGGCACCATCGGATCGGCTTGCTTCGTCATCGCGTGCTCCCGTCGATCGCCGTCACAGACGGTACTTCACGCGGGCGTATAGCGTTCGCGGCGGACCAAAGTAGATGACTCCGCCGCCGCCGGTCGAGGCGCGTTCCTGGTAAAGCTGGTCGGTCAGATTGCGCGCCCCAACCGCGAATTCGAAACGCCCGTCGCCGGCGTCATAGCCGATCTCCCCGCCGAGCAGCGTATAGGCCTTCTGATAGGCGAACGGCGTGTTAACCGTCGACATGAAGAAGTCACCGCTGTGCGTCAGGTTCCCCGTCACGCGCACGTTCGCTGTGTCGCTGACCGGCAGCGTGTATGTCGCGCCCAGTCTCGCGGTGTTGTCGGCAACGAACTTCAGTCGGTTGGCCGTCGCCCCGGGTACGGCCGAGGCGGCCACGACCGACCGGTCGAAGCGATCACCAGTGATGCCGCCGATAAACGAGAGCTCGAGGCAAGGCAGCGGACGCGCTCGGACTTCGAGTTCGAGTCCCTGCAGCCGGACGTCGTTGGTGAGGACGATGAACGTTCCCTGGCTCGCGGTGATCGTAGAGGGGAGGTCGGTGTAGCTGGCGCGGAACGCGGTCAGATTCGCAGTCAGACGGTTGTTGAAGAACTGCGTCTTGATGCCGACCTCATACGAGCCGACCTTGGTCGGGTTGAACGGCTGGTTCGCGGTCGTCACGCTGAACGGGAACGACTGGAACGCCCCGGCCTGAAAACCGCGCGAATAGCTCGCGTAGAGGTTGATGGCGGAGGTCGGTTTCCAGTCGAGGATGACACGCGGCGTGAATTGCGACCAGTCTGCGCTTGTCGCGGTTGCATAGGGCGCGCCGCTGAGCACGGGCCGTCCCAGCGCCGCACGGTGGATGCGCGATACGTCCTTGCGGTCGTAGGTGAAGCGTCCACCTGCGGAAACGGTGACAGTCGGCACGATCGCATACGACGCTTCGCCGAACACCGCGACGCTCTTGGTCGTCTGGTCGAAGAGGAACTGGCTCGCCACTTGCGATGCCGCAGGCTCGCTGAACCGGCCGAAGATATCGTCGCTGTAGTTCTTTTCGTGCATGCCGAACACGCCCGCGACCCAGGTGAACGGACCCGTTCCGCTCGACGCGGCGCGCAGTTCGAGCGTGAACGTGTCGTTCGACCAGTTACGGACGTAGTCGCTGCCGAACCCGCGGACGACGGTCGCGCCGTTCTGGTCGACCGACGTGACGTTGGGACCCGAATCGGTGTCGGTTCCCTGGCTGAGGTCGAACCCGCGATAGCCGAAGATGCCGGTAAGCGTGACCCCGGGCAGGTCGTGCGTGACATTGACCACAAGCCCGCGCCCGGTGAATGTTTGCGAATCGAACAGCGTCGGTGCCGCCAGCCGCGCGCCGTAGATCGTGCGCGCCTGGCTGATCGCGCCATTGCGCACGTTGGCCGATACCTCGCTCGATATCGCGGGCGTCCCCGACTGCGGCCCGCCATTGTCTCGCGTATAGTCGAACGCGGCGAACACCCGCATCGCGTCGCCCGGCTCCCACAGCGCGCTCAGCCGCAGCACCTGACGCGACGTGTCGTTGTAGCGTACCGGCCGGTTGTTCCCCGTTGCCGCCAGCGCGTCGCGAACATAGCCGTTCTGGTTGCGCGAGATGAAGTCGAGCTTGACCGCGAAATTAGGTGTCAGCGGGGTCGAAACCGCGCCGCGAATGTCGATGCGACGAAAACTGCCGACGGTGACGTCACCTACGAAAGTCGTGCGGTCGAGCGACGGACGTTTGGTGATGAAGCTGATCGCCCCACCGGTCGAGTTGCGCCCATACAGCGTTCCCTGCGGGCCGCGGAGAACCTCGATCCGGTCGAACTCGATGATGTCGAGCAATGCGCCCGGTGCCTTGGTGTAGGGCACCCCGTCGACGTAGATCGTAATCGGTGGTTCGGACGCTGCCTGCGAATCGTCCTGCCCGGCACCGCGTAGATAGATCTGCGCCACGCCGCCGCCAGTGATCTGGGTGATCGAGAGGCTGGGAACGACGGCATTCAGGTCGCGGACGTTGTCGACCTGCTGGCGGACGAGATCGCGTTCGGAGAATGCAGTGACGGCGATCGGAACGTCCTGCAGTGTTTCGTTGCGCAATCGCGCGGTGACGACGATGTCGCCTCCAGTGTCAGGCTCGGCGGTGGTCGCCGGCGCGGGCGCGGCGACCTGCGCAGCAACGGGAATCGCCATCGGCAACATGGCAGCGGAAGTAACCAGTCCAATAATAAGGCGCATATAGGTTTCCCCAAAACCGACCCTGAAACCGTCGGAATGAGGTTGCCGCCCGAACGATCGGCTAGACAAGCAGGTTAATACAAAACAGATTGTTCGCGTAAATCGAACAAGGACGCCCATGGACCGGTACCGATGCCTGCAAGCCTTCGTGGCGACGGCCGACGCGCGAAGCGTTACCCGCGCCGCCCGTGCGCTCCACGTCTCCAAGTCGGCGGTTTCGGAGCGCCTCGCGCAGCTCGAAGCGCTCGTTGGCCAGTCCCTGCTTGCTCGCACGACGCGTTCGGTCGTTCTGACCGAAGCGGGAGAGAAGCTCTACCTGTCGGTTCTCGCCAGCACACGCCTGTTCGCCGATCTCGAGAACAGCTTCAAGGAACCGGCTTCGGGACTGCGGGGGAAGATCCGCGTCGCCGCCTCGATCGACATCGGGATCGAGGATATCACAGCCGCCGTATCGAAGGTGGCGTCTTCGTTGGTCATGCTTACCCGACTCTGCAATGCTGCCATTGATAGTGGCGACATTGGCACAAGGCGTATGGCGAAAGAAACTATTGCCATGGCGCTCAGAAAAGCTTGTTCAGCAACTTGGGCTCACTCGATTTCAGCCGCTCCAGCATCGTGTTGACATAGAACATATCCGGGCTGGCGAGTGCGGGAAGGATGACGACGAGATAATCGGGCGCATCCTTGTCGAGCAGGAACGTGACCAGCCCCACGCCATGGATGCTGCACAGCGACTTGAGGCGGCTCATGTCGTCACTGCTCGTCGTGCGGGGCACGACGATATAGCTTTTGTGCGAGAACAGCCGGTACGCGACGGCCTGGCCAAAGGCCACGACGGGCTGGGAGGGCGTCGCCTTGATCTCGGCAGCGATAATCTGCGGCTCGAAGCGGAAGATGTCCTGCGCACGCGGCTTCATCACCCCGAGCACATCGGGCGTGCCCCATTTGCCGCCCAGGCTACTCCCGCCCAACGCTTCGGCTACCGTCGCCTCGTCATTCTCGACGAGCCATTCGGCGAAGCTGGCGTAGAAATCCTGTTCGGTGAGCGTAGAGCCAACACCTGGCGTCGCGTTGCCGATCGGCACCGAAGCAAGCGCTTCGTCAGCGGCGACCGCATCGGCGGCATCGGCATCGACATATTTGGCGAGCTGATACGTCCCGCGCGCCACCTTCACGATGTCGTCGGAGCTTGAAAAAAGCCCATGGGTTGCACCTCTGATCGAATTGAATGGCGTGTCAGGATCGACGCGCTGAATCTCCCCCAGGATTTCATTCCAACGCAAACCGCCGGGCGAATTTTCCAGAATTTCGATGGTGCGATCCTGAATCTGCTTGCGATTGAGCTTTGCCACTCATCCCCCTCCGTTTCGATTCAGCACCGCCGCACTCACCCGGCAACCTCGGCATCGGGTTGTCCCGCCATCAGCGCGTTGATCCAGGCGAGGCAGAGGTCGCGGCTGCGATAGCTGCCCCATTTTGCGGTTTCTTCGCGTTCGACGATGGGGAAGGTCGAATAGATGTAGCGGATGTCGTCGCGGCTTTGGCCTGCGTCGGCGGGATCGAACACGCCGTAGAGGATGAAATAGAGCGCATCGAGCTTGGCGCGCAGCCGCAGCCGCCGGTCCTCATCCCAAACGAACGGCGGCAGCACGTCGCCCGCCGCATCGACATGGCCCATGTCGCGCGCGAAAGGGGCGAGGTCGTGGGCGGTGTAGGTCAGTTCCAGCACTGCCTCACGGACGATCGCGGCGGCGGTCTTGTTGCCGAAGGTTCGGGCATAGGCGGCGGGCGGGATGATCGGCAGTTGCTCGACTATATACCAGTTGAGATGGGTGCTCTGAGCCTTCTGGCGCGCGACGTAATCGAGCACGAGCGCGTTCAAATTTCCCAATAAAAGCGCCTGCTCGGCCGGTGGCGCGTCCGATAGAATGAGCGGCGCGGTGTTTCCCGCCGCCCGGTGCGGTATCAGTGCAGCGATCATCGTCCGCGCATCGGTGGATCGCGCTATGTCGCGAAACCCGATCGCGGTGCCCTGAACAGCTTCAGCCGCAAGCAGCCAATATTGCGATGCTGGCAGAAATGACGGATCGGCCTTCATCTCCGACGTTACATCGCCGCTCAGTGCAGGGTTGTGCAAGTTCGCCTCGTTGACGACGACTGATGCAGCCCGATGATCGAATTGGTGGATCATCCGACCGACATACAACGGCACCCATTCGCCCGCCGCTGACTGGAAGCGGTTGCCGCCAATGCTCCATGCGCCTTCGCGTTCCTCCAGTTCGGCGCGGGTGCGGAACAGGTAGCTGTCGTTGGTCATGTCGAACATACGGACGTAGCGCGTCGGCCAGGCGACGACGGGCGCACCGCCCGAGCGATCAACCAAAACCGGCAGCCGGGCATAGATCGCGGTGGTCAGCGCCATGTCGCGGCGCGAGCGGAAGATCGGCGCGGTGCCGGTGTTGGGATTGACGCTAGCAAAGTCCGCCGCACCAATCGCAAAGGCGCGGTCGGGGTCGGTAAGTTCCTTCGTATTGTGGAGGAAGAATGCGCTTTTGGTCGAGGCGAAGGTCCGATCGGGACTGAAGGAGATCACACAGAATTTGAAACTGGCGTGCACGTCGGGGAAGAACACCTTCTTGTTTTCGAAGTCATAGAGCGCCTTCAGATGCCCGCGGACCGCCACCTCACGGAAGAACGCGCTCGCCGACAAATCCGACGCGATTCCGCTCGGCGTCAGCAGCCCGACCATGCCGCTCGGCTTCACCAGCGCGTGGGCGCGCTCGACGAACAGCGAATAGAGGTTGATGTCGCCCCGGCTGAGCAGCGGATAATGGCCCGATGCGCGCGCCATCCGCGCGGTATCGGCGGCGCGGGCATCAGCTTTCTCGAAATCCTCGAACAGCGAATCGCCATCGGTTTTCAGCCTGGCAATCATCCGCGCCCGGTCCGATGCGCGCTGCGCCAACGCTATCTCCGGGCGACGGGCAGCAAACCATTCGACCTGTTGCAGCTTGATCCGGTCCCACGGCGGATTGCCGACCACCGCATCGAACCCGCCTTCGCGGCCCTTGCTCGCCCAATTGTCCCACACGCCGGGGAAGGCGATCTGCCAGTTGAGGAAGCGTTCCTCGCCGATCAGCGCGCGGGCGCGCTGCCAGATGGCGGCGAACGCCTCGATTTCCTCCGGCTTCGCCATGCCGCCTTCCGGCGCTTTGCGGCCCCGCGCAATGGGAATGGGATCGCCGAAGCGGCCATCGAGCCAGAGCCGGACCAGCGCCTTGTCCTTGGCCTTCAGGTCGAGCCAGTCGAGGGCATGCAGGAAGCTGACGAACCCGTCGAGTTCGCCGGTCATCAGCTCTACGTCTTCATACATCGCCGCCGAGCGATGCGCTTCGGCGATCTCGACATCGGTCAGCGCCTCGATCGTCTTCATCGCTTCCGCCGACCGCTGCGCATTGCGCAGCGCTTCATGGTAGAAAAGCTCGCCGCCCATCGCGGTGGCCTTGTCGATGGCGTCACGCACCCAAAGGCCAAACAGGCTGTCGCCGGCGTGCAGGTGATGGTCGATGAACGACAGCGGCGCGCCGACCGTGAAGGTGTGGAGCCACAGCGCCACTTTCGCGAGTTCGACCGCCATCGGGTTCTTGTCGACGCCATAGACGCAGCGCTTCAGCACCATGCGGCGGACGATGTGGCGGTCGTCGAGTTGTTCCTCGTCGATGGTCCACTTCGCCGCGCGCGCATTCTTCAGGATAGTGGCGCGGATGTCCTCGATCTTGTCGGCCAGCGGCGACGAGTAATGCAAATCGATGCCCAGCACCGCGGCTTCCGCCATCGCATCGAGCACATGATCGGCGAGCGTATCGACCAGGCTGACAAGGAAATGGCCGGAACCCATCGCCGGGTCGCAAACGCGCAGCGACAGGATGGCATTGGCCGGATCGGCGTCGCGCAGTTCGCGCCGCCGATAGTCTTCGGCATCCTTTGGATCGAGCCTGGCAAGCGCCGTCCGAAACGCATCCAACCGTTCGGTGATGAGCGGTTCGAGCGTTTCATCGAGGATCAGCCCGACCAGCTCGTCAGGCGTATAATAGCTGCCGCTATTCTTGCGAGCGAAGAGGTTCGGGCGCACCGCCAAAGCGCCGGAGTCGTCGCGCACAATCTCGAATTCCAGCAGCCGCTCATAGATCGAACCGAGCTGTTGCACGGAGAGGTCGCGGTAATTGATGTAGCGCCGTTCGCCCGACGATCGCTCATAGGACAGCGCATCGAGCGCGGGCGCCATCACGCTGTCGGGTACGCGGGCGCTGGTGAGTAGCGGCGTTCCGGCGGTTGCGAACAGGCCGCCATTATAGGGCGGAATCCCGACCGAGGCGTCGCCCTTGTCGATGATCCGCGACAGGTCGGAAACATGGCTCCAGATGCGGGCAGCAGACGTAGAAAACGCATCGCCGCTGGTCACGCGCCTGCCGACATCGAGCCGCAGCGGGCGCAGCGCATAGTCGTCATAGCGCGGATCGCTGACCGGCAGCAGGTCGCGATCCTCGGCATAAAGCAGGAAGAGCAGGCGATAGAGGAGCACCAGCGCGGCGTCGCGAACGTCGGTTAGCGGCGCGTCGGGCGCGGCATCGGCGATGGATTTGGCGAGGCTGGGGAACACGACGTCGAACACCAGTTTCGACAGGCTGGCGGCGACCCGTTCCTCATAGAATGCCGCTTCGGCACGCGCGCGATCGTGAAATGAGCGCTGATCCGCGCCGTCGCGGAGGAACGCGTCGCGCCCGAACATGACGGCGAAAACGCGCAGCCAATGGTCTCGCGTGGAGGCATCGGCAAACGGACCTTCGTCGCCGAGCGCGAGGACGCGGCCCAGATCGATTTCAAGAAACTCTTCCGAAATCGAGCGAGCGCCAGCCCAATAGAGCCGCCAGCGCGTGCCGTTGGTGAGGATGCCCCAGCGCAGCGCGCCGCCCGTCAGATCGTCGATCCGGCGCAAATACCGCAGCATTTGTGTGGACGGCGCGGTGGTCTCATCGCGTCCAGATGCGCGGTCCAGCGGACGCACCCAGCGCTTACTTTCGACAACCGCGAGACCGTGCGCATAACGTCGCCATTGGTCGCCTTGCGCGTTGGCGGATGCCTTCGCCGCAGCGTCCGCGAACAGCAGGCCATCCGGCACATCATCGCGCCCGGTGACGGTTAGATTCTGCTGGCGAAGTGACTCCGACCAGCCGAGCGCGGCCAGCACGGGCCAGATGAAATCGTCCTCGGTCTGGCTTTCGTTCGTGCGCTGAGTCTGCGGAAACGCAGCGGCGATATGGTCGAGCCTTGCGCGCAATCCGGCCACATCGACGGCGCGATACGCAGCGGTGGCCGTGATCGCTTCGACGAGATAATCGGTGGTGAACAGCGCACCGGAAATGAACAACCCAGAATCAGTCAGAAGCGCCCCCTCTATGGCCCGAGGAGTAGCGAGACGCACCCCTCCTGGCAAAGCCAAGCGCCTCGAAAAGCATTGAGCGGCCCCCTCGTAGGATATCGCGTTCCCTGCCGTCCCAGCGTGTCATTGGAAAAGAAAGAAGAAAGTTGGCCGGGAAGGGGAAGAAGGACAGATTTACGAGGGCAAGATAAAAGCCACGGCACTTGCGCCTCCCAAGCCCTTGAGCGGGCTTGGTTTTCGCCGTGCCGTCCGGTCGGCGCGCGTGCCGCGCGGGGCAGATTGCCCAACAATTTCAACGTTCTTTCCGGCACCATAGGGCTCCTCGTGGAGTTTGCGCTTGATATGTGCGTCGGTTTGACGTACATATTCAATGATGGAGAGTGCCATGACCAGCAAAGCATCGGCCCGCAAGGAGCGTATCACCCGCGAGGACCGCCTCGGATTCCGCCTCGACGAGCAGACCAAAGGGTTGATCGAGCGCGCCGCTCAGCTCGAACGGCGCAAGGTCAGCGACTATTGCCTCACGGCCATCGCGGAGGCAGCACGGCGGACCATCGCCGAGCATGAAACGCTCAACCTGTCGGAGCGGGACCGGGCAGCCTTCTTCGAAGCAATGATCAATCCGCCTGAACCCAGCGAGCGGCTGGCGCGCGCGCTTGCGGAGCATGGCCGCCGCGTCGGCATTTGACCGGTGGCAGAAGCTGAACCCGACTTGGCCGTCGTCCCGCTGAACGACGGCCATGACCGCGCCGCCTTTGCTTGCGGGGTAGAGACCCTCGACCGCTACTTCCACACTCAGGCCGGTCAGGATGTCCGTCGTCGGGCGAACGGCGTGTTCGTTCTCGCCGATAAGGTTCAGCCCGAACGCGTGCTCGGCTACTACACGCTTTGCGCGACCGCCCTCCCGCCCGGCGATGTGCCCGAGGCGGCGCGGAAGCACATCCCCCGCTACCCATTGGTCAGCGCAACGTCGATCGGGCGTCTGGCGATTGCGAACGACCGGCAAGGCCAGCGGCTCGGCGCAGTCCTGTTGGCGGACGCGCTCCGCCGCGCGCTGGCGAGCGCGGAGACGGTGGGATCGTCGATGATCGTGATCGATGCCTTGGACGAGGCCGCAGCGGGGTTCTATGCGGCGCACGGCTTCATCCGATTGCCGGAATCCCAGCGCCTCGTTCTACCGATGCGGGTCGTCGAACGCATGGTGGCATCGGCATGACCCGCACCGCGCCGCTCACCGCCGTGCGCCGGAATTTGCACGCTAGGCCGGGAAGCGTATCCCAGCGTAGAGAAACGCTATTCTTTCCCCGCGTCGGTTCGGCGACTCTGGCGCAGTGTCCGGAGTGTCGCGTCCGCATCCGCCATCAGCATCCGAGCAGCTCGAACGACTGTTGGGGAAGCCCTGGCGGTTTCCGGGTCGTCCGCCGAAGCACGATCTTGAGACATGGAGCGTCACTGACGACTGGCCTCAGCGCGTCCCCGTCACGAAGGCCGAAGTCGATGTGTTCGAGGCATGATTCGGCGACCTGTTCGACGAGCTGTTCGGGCCGTGCCGATGAAGTGAGGAGATTGCCGTCATGACCGTGCCGCTGCGCGCCGCGCTCTATCTGCGGGTCTCGACTGCGCGGCAGGCCGAGCATGACGTGTCGATCCCCGACCAGCGCAAGCAAGGCGAAGCCTATTGCGCCGCGCGGGGCTACCAGCTCGTCGAGACCTTTGTGGACGCAGGCGCATCGGCCACCAACGACCGCCGCCCCGAGTTCCAGCAGATGATCGAGGCGGGGACGGCGAAACCCGCGCCGTTCGAAGTGGTGGTCGTCCACTCGTTCAGCCGCTTTTTCCGCGATCACTTCGAGCTGGAGTTCTACGTCCGCAAGCTGGCGAAGAACGGCATTCGCCTTGTGTCCATTACGCAGGAGATGGGCGACGATCCGATGCACGTCATGATGCGCCAGATCATGGCTCTGTTCGACGAATATCAGTCCAAGGAGAACGCCAAGCACGTCCTGCGTGCCTTGAAGCAGAATGCCCGGCAGGGCTTCTGGAACGGCTCGCTGCCGCCAATCGGCTACCGCGTCGTCGCTGCCGAGCTACGTGGTGCGAAGACCAAGAAGAGGCTGGAGATCGATCCGCTCCACGCCGTCACCACCGTGCGGCTGGCGTTCCGGCTAGCGCTGGAGAGTGACGGCACGTCCGGCCCGATGGGCGTCAAATCGATCACCAAGTATCTGAACGAACATCGTATCTTCACCCGCGATGGGGGTCGATGGGGCATTGGTACCGTCCACCGGATGCTGACGCGGCAGACCTATATCGGTCGCCACGAGTTCAACCGGCGCATCAAGAACGGCGACAGCAAGCCCGACGAGGAGGTCATCCCGGTCGCGGTCCCGCCGATCATCGACCAGGCCGTCTTCGACGCCGTGCAGGCGCGCATGAAAGCCCGGAACCCCAAGGTAACGCCGCCGCAGGTTGTCGGCGGCCCCACGCTGCTGACCGGCCTGATCCATTGCGCCAAGTGCGGCGGGGCCATGACCATCAGGACCGGCAAGGGCGGGCGCTACCGCTACTATGCCTGTTCAACCAAGGCGCGGCAGGGGCCGACTGCCTGCGCTGGCATGACGGTCCCAATGGAGAAGTTGGACGACTTGGTCGCCAAGCACCTTGAGGACCGGCTTCTCGATCCAGCACGGCTGGAGTCAGTGCTTGCGACCGTTCTCGACCGGCGGCAGGAGCGCACCGAGCGCCGCCGCGACCACATCGCCGAGTTGAACAAGCGGGCGACCGAAACTGACCTGCGGCTCAAGCGCCTTTATGACGCGATTGAAAGCGGAGTCGCCGATCTGGAAGATCCCGATCTGAAGGACCGCATTGCCAGCCTGAAGGCCATCCGCGACCAGTCGCGCGTCGATGCGGACCGCGCATCAGCGATGCTGGAAAGCGCAGGCCAGAAGGCGATCACCGCGCCGATGCTTGCCAAGTTCGCCGATACCGCCCGCCAGCGGATGCGCCTGCCCGGAGGTGGCTGCCGCCGCGACTATCTCCGCGCGCTGGCGCAGCGCGTCGAGGTCAACGATGGCGAAGTTCGGATCACGGGGTCCAAGTCCGACCTGCTGCGGACGCTTGCCGCCGCAGGCGGAGCGGGACCACTGCCAGGCGCAGTGCCCAGCCTTGTACCGAAGTGGCGGAGCGGGAGGGATTCGAACCCTCGATGGGCTTTTGACCCATACTCACTTTCCAGGCGAGCGCCTTCGACCACTCGGCCACCGCTCCGCATGCACTGGAACGCTCGCGCCTTACGGACGCGCTCGGGCATCGGCAAGGCGGTTCGGCATTGAGGCAAAATGCCGGCTCAGGCAGCGACCGGCATTTCGTGGTCAGTGCGATGCCACACCGGCTGTATCGGTGCGAGCAGTTCCGTTTCCGTTTCGCACGCGGTGCGCAGATCGGCGATGTTGCGATCTACGTTGAACGTGACAAGTGTGTCGTGCCGGTCGCTGCGCCTTTGCGCGCCAGCCTTGCGGAGGATCTTGCGCGCCGGCGCGCCCGACTGGGCGCCGTTCACGCCCCATGGTGGCGCGTGCCAAGCGCTCGCGCGGGGTCGGACATCGCGCCAGCGGTTTGCGCCGGGCAGGGCCATTACGCCCGCCTGCTGGATCGTTGCGCCTCGCATTCGCCGCTTGGCATCACGCACGGGCTTCGCCACAAGCGCGCGCGTGAAGAAGCTGCTCCTGCCTGCCCTCGGGTTCGTCGTCGCGTGCGGTCTTGCTGCCGCCGTCGTCGCGCAGATCGAGAGCAGCGAGCGCGGCGTCACACCGCTCGATTCATCGGGCAGCTTCGAAGTGTCGGGCGTGCCGATCGATGTCCGCGCCACGAGCGCGGAAGCTGCACGCCTCGGCGGATGGCGCCTGGCCCAGCGCAAGGGCTGGGCGATGCTATGGGCCAAGATGCACGGCGGGGGGGGCGGGGCGCCCGCCCTCGGCGACGCGGCACTCGACGCCATCGTCGCCGGGATCGTCGTCGAACGCGAACAGATCGGCCCGACGCGTTATGTCGCCACGCTGGGCGTGCTGTTCGACCGCGCCCGGGCAGGGGCGATCCTCGGCGTGTCGGGCGTGGTGTCGCGCTCGGCACCGATGCTGGTCATCCCCGTCGAATGGTCGGGGGGCACCGCGCGCGTGTTCGAGGCGCGCACGCCGTGGCAGACCGCCTGGGCCGAATTCCGCGCCGGGTCGAGCCCGATCGACTATGTCCGCCCCAGCGGAACCGGCTCCGATCCGTTGCTGCTCAACTTCGGCCAGACACAGCGCCCGGGGCGTGGCTGGTGGCGCGGGCTGCTCGACCAATATGGTGCCGCCGATGTGCTGGTGCCGCAGGTGCGGATCGAGCACAGCTGGCCCGGCGGACCCGTTACCGGCTATTTTTCGGCGCGCTTCGGTCCCGACAGCAAGCTAATCTCGGGCTTCGTACTGCGCGTTCAGTCGAGTGCCGATTTGAAGGCCATGCTTGCCGAGGGCGTGACGCGCATGGACCGCATCTATTCGGATGCTCTGGCGATGGGGATGCTGCGCCCCGATCCCTCGCTGATCGAAGCGCCGCAGGTCGACCCCAATGCGCTCGCGACCAACTTCACCGAGGCTGAGCCCGTCACGACCGAGCGCGGCAATTCGACCGAGGCCGCCGCGCCGACGCCCGAAGCCGTTGCGCCGACGAGCTTCACCGTCCAGTTCGAAACCCCCGACGTGGGTTCGGTGAGCGGCATCGAGGCAAGCATGCGCGGTGTGCCGGGGGTTCGCTCGACAACGACCACCAGCCTCGCGCTCGGCGGGACTTCGGTGATGCGCGTGAGTTTTGCAGGCGATAGCGCGACGCTCAGGCTCGCGCTCGAGGCCCGCGGGTTCAAGGTCGAGGAGGGCAGCGGCGGACTTCGCATCCGGCGATGATCCAGCCTGCGCTGCCGCTCGAATGGCCCGCCGACGCGAATGATGCCGACTTCATCGTGACGGCGTCGAACCGCGTGGCGGTCACGCATCTCGAGCGGCCGGGGAGCTGGCCGGTATGCAGCACGGTGCTTGCCGGGCCGCGCAAATCCGGGCGCAGCCTGCTCGGGCGGCTGTTCGCGCGGCGCACCGGCGGGCGCGTCATCGACGATGCCGACCGCGCAAGCGAGACGTTGCTGTTCACCGCATGGAATGATGCGCAGGCCGCGCGCCGACCGCTGCTGCTGATCGCCGAGGTCGCGCCCCCGGCATGGGCAGTGAAGCTTCCCGATCTCGCCTCACGGCTCGCGGCGACGCCGGTCGCGACGCTGGGCGCACCCGACGACGATCTGATCGGGCGGCTGCTGGGCAAATTGCTCGAACGGCGCGGGCTCATGCTGCCGCTCGAGGTGCGCGCCTATCTGATCGCGCGCGCGCCGCGCTCGCATCACGGGCTGGTCGCGCTCGCCGACGCGCTCGACACTGCGTCGCTGGCGACGCGGCGCGGCGTTTCGATCCCGTTGGCAAGGGAAGTGCTGGAGGGTCTCTTCCCTCCCCCTCAGGGGGGAGGGACAGGCGCGTAGCGCCAGGGAGAGGGTCAGACGCGAACTCGCATTACACGGGTAGCCCTCTCCCTCCCGCGCCTTCGGCGCGAGGCACCCTCCCCCCTGAGGGGGAGGGAAGAAAAAGAGCATTCCGTCCCAGCGCAGCTGCAAGCTGCTTGTGCCGCCGCTCGACCGCCTCGCCATAGAGCGCCGCCTCGCTTTCGGGCAGCGACAGCGTCACCGCCTCGTCGCTCAGCGCCAGCGCGCTGATCGCCAGCGGCCCCGCGACCCCGCCGCTCAGCCTTTGCCCCAGCCGCATCGCCAGCCCCCAGGTCGCGGCCGTCGTGCAGTCTTCGGGCGCGGTCAGTGCTGCGATGACCGGGAGGATATGGCTACCCCCGCCGAAGCTGACGAACAATGCGTGGGCGAGCATCGCGCGCCCGCGCGCATCGACGCCGACCCAATTGCCGTTGATCGCGATATCGACACCGCGTTCGGCGCGCAGCTCGGGGTTTGCCGCCCAGGCGACATCGCCGAGCAGGCACGCTGCATGGCGCAGGCGCGCAACCTCGGCGCTTTCGTGCGCGAACAGCGGCGCGATCCACTGGCTCAGCAGATCGCCGTGTTCGGGGAAACGCCCGAACATTGCGCCCGCGGCGCGCGCGCCCTCGATCAGCGGGTCGGCGGCGCGCGTTGCGTGGTCGAGCTCTTCGTAGATCAGCCCTTCGCGCAGGCCGAATGCCGAAACTACCAGCGCACCCGGCTGCAACCGCCGCACGAGCACCGCGAGCAAGGCAGCGGCATCGCCGAGCGCGCCGATCCGCCCTGTCGGGATCGCATCGATCGATTTCAGCCGCTTCCGGTCCATTCGTCCGAGTGCGCGGGTCAGCCGGATCGCGGCTTCGGGCGGCATCGCATAAGTATGGAGCACCGGCAGCGGCCAGTCGATCAGATGCATGTGCAACCGGGCGAGCGCGCGCCACGACCCGCCCACGAGGTAGAAGGGCAGCCCCTCGACCGCCTCGTTCCAGCCCGCCTCCGCAAGCATCGTCGTAACGCTGCGGTCGAGCGATCTGCGTCCCGGCGCCCTGAGGCCGGGGAGCCGCAGGACGCCGAGCGGAAGCGAAACGCACGTGCCGACCTCGCCGCGCCTGATCCGGACGAGCTCGAGGCTGCCGCCGCCGAGATCGCCGACCACCCCGTCGGCATGCGGAAACGCCGAGATGACCCCCAGGCCCGACGCGCGTGCCTCCGCGTCGCCGCTGAGCAGCTCGACGTCGAGGCCGAGCGCCTCGACGCTGCGGCAGAAGTCGCCGCCGTTGCTCGCGTCGCGCACCGCCGCCGTCGCGACGGTGCGCACGCGCGTCACGCCCATCGCATCGACGACCGCGCGAAAGCGCGCCAGCGCGCGCAGCGCGACCCTGACCGCGCCCTTGTCGAGCACCGATTTCCGGTCGAGCCCTTTGCCGAGGCCGGCTGCGACCTTCTCGTTGAACACCACCACCGGCGCGCGCGGCGGGCCGTCATAGACGACGAGGCGGACCGAATTCGACCCGATATCGATGATCGCCTGACGCTCGTGTGGGTCCACTTCAGCGTTGCCGGAGGCTGAGCGTCGGCACGGTTCCGCCCTCGCCGAGCGCGGCACCGCGCCCTGACAACGAGGGGTTGGTCATAAAATAGCGATGGAGGTTGAACGGCTTCTCGCCGGGATCGACGCGCAGATAGCTGCCGTCGGGGCGAAGGTTCCAGCTCTGCTCGGTGTCGATCAGATTGGCGACCATCACCTGGTCCAGAACCTGATCGTGCACCGTCGGCGTTTCGATGGGCAGCATATATTCGACGCGCCGGTCGAAATTGCGCGGCATCCAGTCGGCCGACGAAATATAGAGTTTGGCATTGTCGTTGGGCAGCGCCTTGCCTGCGCCGAACGCCCAGATGCGGCTGTGCTCGAGGAAGCGCCCGACCACCGACTTGACGTGGATAGTCTCCGACAGGCCGGGAACGCCCGGGCGCAGGCAGCAGATGCCGCGCACGATCAGTTCGACGGGCACCCCCGCGCCGCTCGCCGCATAGAGCTTTTCGATGATCGCCGGGTCGACGAGCGAATTCATCTTGGCCCAGATGCCCGACTGGCGCCCTGCGCGCGCATGGTCGACCTCTGCGTCGATCAGCGCGCAGAGCTTCTTGCGCAGCCCCGACGGCGACAGCGTCAGGAGGTCGAGCTTGCCCGGTTCGACATAGCCGGTGATGTAGTTGAACATTTGTGCGGCATCGCGCCCGGCGCGCGGATCGGCGGTGAAAAAGCTCAGATCGGTATAGATGCGCGCGGTCACCGGGTGATAATTGCCCGTGCCGAAGTGGCAATAGGTGCGGTTGAGCCCGCCTTCGCGCCGCACGACCATCGAGACCTTGGCGTGCGTTTTCCAGTCGATGAAGCCATAGACGACCTGTACCCCCGACCGTTCGAGCTGCGATGCCCAGAGCAGATTCTGCTCCTCGTCGAAGCGCGCCTTGAGCTCGACGACGGCGGTCACCGACTTGCCGGCTTCGGCGGCGTCGCACAGCGCGCGGATGACGGTCGGCTGCTTGCCCGCGCGATAGAGCGTCTGCTTGATCGCGATCACATCGGGATCGGCAGCCGCCTGGCGCAGGAAGGCGAGGACGACGTCGAACGTTTCGTACGGATGGTGGACGACGATGTCCTTGGCGGCGATCGCCGCGAAACAGTCGCCGTCATACTCGCGGATGCGCTCGGGGAAGCGCGGCGTGTAGGGGACGAACTTCAGGTCGGGGCGATCCTCGTCGACCAGCGCGTCGAGCGCACCGATGCCGAGGAAGCCCGTCGTTTCCGAGATCAGCCCGTCGGTTCCGCCCAGTTCGCGCTTGAGCAGCGCTTCGAGCTCCTCGGGCATCCCCGCGCCGAGCTCGAGGCGAATGACGCGCCCGCGCCGCCGCCGCATGATCGCGGTGCGGAAATAGCGGACGAGGTCTTCGGCCTCCTCCTCGATCTCGAGGTCGCTGTCGCGGATGATGCGGAACGCACCCGACCCGCGCACCGTAAAACCCGGAAAGATCGTCGCCGACGTGCGCCGGACGATATCCTCGACAGAAATATACGCCGCCTGCTCGCCGGGCAGCCGCACGAAACGCGGCAGCGTCGGCGGGAGCAGCAGCAGCTCGCGCACCGTTTCTCCGTCCGAATGGCGCTGCAGGTCGAAGATCAGCCCGAGCCCCTGATTGGGGATGAAGGGGAAGGGGTGCGCGGGGTCGAGCGCCTGCGGGGTGAGCACCGGGAAAATCTGGTCGCGGAAATGCGCGTCGAGCCAGTCGGTCTGCGCGGTCGGCACGTCGGCGGGGCCCAGCACGTCGATCCCGACCTCGGCAAGCTCTTGCTGGATGACGCCCCAAACCACGTCCTGCGTATCGGTCAGCGCATCGGCGTCGGCGCTGATCGCCGCAAGCTGCTGGGCGATCGTCATGCCGTCGACCGACATTTCCTCGACGCCCTGCAATTGCTGACCCTTCAAACCCGCAACGCGCACCATGAAGAATTCGTCGAGGTTCGCGCCCGAAATCGACAGAAAGCGCAACCGTTCGAGCAGCGGATGCGCGCGGTTCTGTGACTCGTCGAGGACGCGACGGTTGAACGCGAGCCAGCTCAGCTCGCGGTTGAAATAGCGCGCGGTGTCGGGGGCGTCGGTCATGCCAGGGGCTTTAGCGGGACTCGCACGCGTATGTTAGGCCAAACCCGCGCCGTTAGCCCTGAGCTTGTCGAAGGGGCGGGCCACACGCAGAGAATTTCGTACCGGTCGCCCGTCCTTCGACAAGCTCAGGACTAACGGTATAGGTGCGTCACCCGCAATCGAGCGACGTCACGACGTTCTTCGCATCGAGCCGGATGTTCAGCCGTTCGGGGCTGTAGTCCATCGTCACCATCGTGCCCGGCGCGATCCAGCGGACGCGTTTGGCGCGCGCGCGGACGAGCGCGGCGCGACCCAGTTCGGACGTGCCCAGCGCGCCGACGAACGTTTTGACACGACCGGCGTCGCAGCGCGGATTGGCTGCATTCGCCTGGGTACCGATCGCTATCGCCGTGAGTGCAACCAGCCGCATCATTCGCTCTCTCCAACCAGCTTTTCGGTCCGCGTCATCTTCATGCGGCCGTCGAGCACCGCAAACGCCAGCCGCCCCTCGACGAGATCGAGCGCGTCGCGCCCGAATTGTTCGAAGCGCCAGCCCTGCAACAGCGTGAGTCCGTCACGCACTCCCGCCGCTAGCAGGTCGAGCTCGTCGCCGCGCGCGAGCAGGCGCGGCGCGACCCCGCTTTCCTTTGCGCGGATCTTGAGCAGCAGCTTGAGCAGATCGGCGATCAGCGCGCCGTCCTTGCCCAACCCGGGCTTCCTGTCTTCGCGCGGAGGAAGCAGTTCGGGCGGCATCAGCTGCGCGTTGGCGATGGCCGCCATCATCCGCTGGCCGATGTCGTTCCCGCCCCACGATGCCGAAAGCCCGCGCACCTTGGCCAGATCGCCCTGCGCCTTTGGCGGGTTCATCGCGATGTCGCCCAAGGTTTCATCCTTGACGATGCGCCCGCGCGGGATGTTCTTCTGCCGCGCCTCATGCTCGCGCCACGCAGCGAGTGCACGCAACCGCCCGAGCACCTCGGGCTTGCGGCTGGTGATCTTGACGCGACGCCACGCGTCCTGCGGCTCCATCGCATAGTTCGCCGGATCGGCGAGCCGCTCCATCTCCTGGTCGAGCCATTCGCCGCGCCCGGTCTTGACCAGCCGTTCGAGCATGCGCGGGAAAATCTTCGCCAGATGTGTGACGTCGCCGATGGCATAGTCGATCTGGCGCTTGTCGAGCGGGCGGCGGCCCCAGTCGGTAAACCGCGCGCCCTTGTCGAGCGTGATGCCGAGCCACTGGTCGACGAGGTTCGAATAACCGACCTGGTCGCCCTGTCCCAGCGCCATCGCCGCGACCTGCGTGTCGAAGATCGGGTGCGGCGTGCGCCCGGTCAGGTTGTAGACGATCTCGACGTCCTGCCCGCCGGCGTGAAAAACCTTCAGCACCTCCTCATTGTCGGTCATCAGGTCGAGCAAGGGCTTCAGGTCGATGCCGTGCGCCTTGGGGTCGATCGCTGCGGCCTCCTCCTCGTCGGCGACCTGGATCAGGCAAAGGTCGGGCCAGAAGGTGTTTTCGCGCATGAATTCGGTATCGACGGTCACGAAGCGGCTGCGGCTCCAGCGCGCGCACAATGCGGTCAGGGTGGCCGTGTCCTCGACGACGGGATGAATCTTCATATCTCCCCATAGCGGGGTAGGGCGGGTTGACAAACCGGGAGGCGACGGGGAACGCGCCGCCCATGCACATATATCGCACTCACACCTGCGCCGCGCTGCGCGATACCGATGTTGGCGCGACCGTCCGCCTGTCGGGATGGGTCCATCGCAAGCGCGATCACGGCAATCTGCTGTTCGTCGATGTGCGTGACCATTACGGGATCACCCAGATCGTTACCGATACCGACAGTCCCGCACATGCCGTGCTCGACCGGCTCCGCGCCGAAAGCGTGGTCACGATAACCGGCGATGTCGTTGCGCGCTCGGCCGAGACGGTCAACGCGGGGCTGGCGACTGGCGCCATCGAGGTTCGTGCGCGCGACGTGTCGGTGCAGTCGGCGGCCGCCGAATTGCCGATGCCGGTGTTCGGAGAGACCGATTACCCCGAGGAAATCCGCCTGAAATACCGGTATCTCGATCTGCGGCGTGAGCGGCTCCATGCCAACATCGTGCTCCGCTCGAACGTTATCGCGAGCATCCGGCAGCGCATGATCGCCCAGGGGTTCACCGAATTCCAGACGCCGATCCTGACCGCGAGCAGTCCCGAAGGCGCGCGCGACTATCTCGTGCCGAGCCGCGTCCATCCGGGCAAATTCTACGCGCTTCCGCAGGCGCCGCAGATGTTCAAACAGCTGCTGATGGTCGCCGGGTTCGACCGTTATTTCCAGATTGCGCCGTGTTTCCGCGACGAGGACGCGCGCGCCGACCGTTCGCCGGGCGAATTCTATCAGCTCGATTTCGAAATGAGCTTCGTGACGCAGGACGATGTGTTCGCGGCGATCGAGCCGGTGCTGCACGGCGTGTTCGAGGAATTCGCCGCGGGTCGCTCGGTCAGCGCCGCGCCGTTCCCGCGCATCCCCTATCGCGAGTCGATGCTCAAATACGGGACGGACAAGCCCGACCTGCGCAACCCGATCGTCATCACCGATGTGTCCGACCATTTTCGCGGTTCGGGTTTCGGACGCTTCGCGTCGATGGTCGAGGGCGGCGACGTCGTGCGTGCGATCCCGGCACCGAAGACTGCGGAAAAAAGCCGAAAATTCTTCGACGAGATGAACGGCTGGGCGCAGGGCGAGGGCTATGCAGGGCTCGGCTATATCACGCAAAAGAGCGGCGAGCTCGGCGGCCCGATCGCCAAGAACCACGGTGACGATGCCACGCGCAAGCTGGTCGCCGCGCTCGGCCTTGGCCCCGACGATGGTATCTTCTTCGCGGCAGGCCCCGAAGCGACCGCCGCCAAGCTCGCGGGCGCGGCACGGACGCGGATCGGCACCGAACTCGGGCTTATCGACAAGGACCGTTTCGAATTCTGCTGGATCGTCGATTTTCCGATGTACGAGTATGACGAGGACGCAAAAAAGATCGACTTCAGTCACAACCCCTTCTCGATGCCGCAGGGCGAGATGGAGGCGCTGGAGGGCAAGGATCCGCTCGATATCCTCGCGTACCAGTACGACATCGTCTGCAACGGCATCGAGCTGTCGTCGGGCGCGATCCGCAATCATCGCCCCGATATCATGTATAAGGCGTTCGAAATCGCGGGCTATTCTCAAGGAGAGGTCGACACGAACTTCGCGGGGATGATCGGCGCGTTCAAGCTCGGTGCGCCGCCGCACGGCGGCTCGGCTCCCGGGATCGACCGCATCGTCATGCTGCTCGCCGACGAACCCAACATCCGCGAGGTGATCGTCTTTCCGATGAACCAGCGCGCCGAAGACCTGATGATGAACGCCCCCGCTCCGGTGACGGTCAAGCAGCTGCGCGAACTGGGAATCCGCGTCGTCGATGCTTGACGGGACGTGTCCCACTGTGAAACTGTGGACCGGTGAAAAACATCACCGTTGCGCTTGATGAAGAAACCTGGCGGCTTGCGCGAATCCACGCGGCTGCACAGGGCACCTCGCTGTCCGCACTGGTGAAAGCGCATCTGCAGTCGGTGGCGGCAACGCCGGTCGCGTCCGAAGTGCGCGACGTGCAACCCGTCTGGGGCAATGTCCCGCTGCGGGGATATGCCACACCCGAGGAAGCACAGGCCGCCGATCCGACGTTGCCGAAGGGCGCCTATGGCCGATTCGTCGACGGCGCGCCGTTCTACACGCTCGGCGGTCGGCCCCGGCAGCCCGGTGCGATGCGGGGCATGTTGGGTTGGACCGAAGATTTCGACAGCTGGCCCGAAGGGTTCCTTGAGAACATCAACGAAGGTTGGCCGGGCACCGTGAAGTGGTGGCTTCCCAATGATGAGCCGTCGAGCACGACAAGTTGAAGCTGTTACTCGACACCAATGCGCTTATTTGGTGGCTCGAGGACAACAGGAAGCTGGGGTCGCGGGCGCGGGGTCGGCTCGCCGATCCGCGCACCGTTTCGATGGTCACGATTGTTTCTCTCTGGGAAATGACGATGAAATTCCGAGCTGGAAAACTGAAGCAGCCGGGAAGCGCGTTGCTTTCGCGTCTGGCCGAACAGCAAGTCGAATTGCTCGATCTGCGCGTGGAGCATCTATGCGCGCTCGACGACATTGCGCAGTTTCACGATGATCCGTTCGACCATTTGATCCTGGCGCAAGCGAAGGTCGAAAAGGCCACGCTGCTGACCAGCGACGACAAGATGCGGGCCTATGGCGTACCGTGTATGGACACCGATTGAGGGGAGCGACGATGAACGCCAAGGACTTCACCGTGAAGCGTGCCGACGGCAGCGAATTGCCGCTGGCGTCGATCGACGGACCGATTCTCGTCGTCAACACCGCGTCGAAATGCGGCTTCACCCCGCAATATGAGGGGCTGGAGGCGCTGCACCGCGAGCTCGGCCCGCGTGGGCTGACGGTGCTCGGCTTTCCGTGCAACCAATTCGGCGCGCAGGAACCCGGCGACGCCGCCGAGATCGCCAATTTCTGCTCGCTGAAGTATGACGTGACCTTCCCGCTGCTGGCCAAGATCGAGGTCAACGGTGCGGGCGCGGACCCGCTCTACAAATATCTGAAAAAGGCGAAGCCCGGGCTGCTCGGGCTCGAATCGATCAAGTGGAATTTCACGAAATTCCTGATCGACAAGGGCGGCAACGTCGTCGCCCGCTACGCGCCGACCGACAAGCCGGAAAGTCTGAGGGGCGAAATTGAGCAACTGCTCTGAAACGAGAGGAAAATATTCAATCGTTCCGGTCTAACAGCGCTCCAACAGTTGATACGGACGAAACCGGCATGACGGATGCACACGAAGACGAAGACGAAGACGAGACGGCGCGGTTCGCGGCGAACGTCGCCTGGCTCCAATCCGCGAACCCCGACGACTGGCACCGGGTCATGCTCGATTTCAACTGGAACGAGCCACTCTACGTACTCGACTGGATCGTCCGGCAGGCCGACTGTGATTTGGCGACCGCGCTGACGATATTCTGGAACGGCCAGCCCGCCGCATGGATCGATGGCGAGGGAGCTGACGACGAAGAACCGAACGGCTATTCCTATCTCAACGCAGAAATTTGCGTATATGTCGCGGGCCGGGTTCAGGCGGGCGGCTATTCCCGATCGCAAATCGCCTTCATGCCCAACACCTGGACCAAGAAAGATTATGTCGATCTGGTCGAAAGCGAAAAGGGCTGCGCGAAGCCCCGATTTCGCGCACACCCCGACCTGATCCGCGACCGCGACGGTCGGGACGTGAACTTGGACGGCGATTTCTACCGCCGCTACCCATCGCGCTTTCATCTGTCGCATTACGATGAGCAATTTTCGAGCGACCTCGAAAACGGTTCGTTCGAGACGGACCGATCGATTGCAACGATGAAAGCGGTCGACGACGCCGAGCAGGCGACGCTTCGCTCTTTGCCCGAGTGGCTGGGCGGCGGCGGCAAGGTCGAGGTCGACCGATCCGCGGCACCGTCGGACAACCACTCACCGACGGACCGGACGGATGATACCGACGTCGATGCGTCCGCGCGCATCAGGGCGATGCGGCGACAGGCCGGACCCAGGCCCGCCGAGGTTCCGACGTCGGCCAAGACTTCGGGCTTTGCCGCATTGTTGAGGCGGTTGTTCGGTCGCTGATCGGCTACCGGACGACGAATCGTTGCACGGCGACCCCCGCTCCCCCAAGGTCCCCCGATGCCGCATTCGCAGTTCGTACCCCTTCGCATCTTCTCGTCGTACACCATGCTCGAGGGGGCGATCGAGCCTGAGGCGATCGCGGCCAAGGCGCGGACGATGGGGTTTCCGGCTGCTGCGATCTGCGACCGCAACGGCCTTTACGGCGCGATGGCGTTTTCCAAAGCCGCGAAGGATAAAGGCGTTCAGCCGATCATCGGCGCGCTGTTGTGCGTCGCGCGGCCCGACCGGGCGCAAGGGTCGCCGCCCGCCTACGACTGGATCGCGCTCTATGCACAGGATGCGATCGGCTACGACAATCTGTGCGCGCTCGTCTCGGCGGCGCACCTCGCGCGTCCCGACGCGTGCGAGGCGCATGTCGAGTTTGACCGGCTCGCGCGGCACGCCCAGGGGCTGATCGCGCTGACCGCAGGGGCGGAGGGGGCGCTGGCGAAACTGCTTGCCGAGGGGCAGCACGATGCCGCCAACGCCTATGCCGACCGGCTGCAATCGCTGTTCGACGACCGGCTCTATGTCGAGATCGCGCGGCGCGACAACGAGGTCGAGCGCGTGGCCGAACCGCACCTGATCGCGCTCGCCGACGGGCGCAACCTGCCGCTCGTCGCGACCAATCCCGCCTGCTATGCCGATGCTGATTTTCACGGCGCGCACGACGCGATGCTGTGCATCGCCGCCTCTACGCAGATCGACCGCGACGACCGCGTCAAATCGTGCCGCAACGCATGGATGAAGCCCGCGCACGAGCTGCGCGTGCGCTTCGCCGACCTGCCCGATGCGCTCGACAACACGCTCGTGGTCGCGCAGCGCTGCGCTGTGGCGGCCCCTTCGCGCAAGCCGATCCTGCCGAGTCTGGCGGGCGATCCCGCGGCAGAGGCCGAGCAGCTCCGCCGCGACGCGCACGCCGGGTTGCTGTTGCGGCTCGAACGCGTGGCCCAAGGCGAGCACCAAACCTATCTCGACCGCCTCGACTTCGAACTCGACGTCATCGCCGGGATGGGGTTTGCGGGTTATTTCCTGATCGTCGCCGACTTCATCAAATGGGCAAAGGGGGAAGGCATTCCCGTCGGCCCCGGGCGCGGATCGGGCGCGGGGTCGGTGGTCGCCTGGGCGCTGACGATCACCGATCTCGATCCGCTGAAGCTCGGGCTGCTGTTCGAACGCTTCCTCAACCCCGACCGCGTGTCGATGCCCGACTTCGACATCGATTTCTGCGAAACGCGCCGCGAGGAAGTGATCCGCTACGTCCAGGCCAAATACGGTCGCGATCATGTCGCCCAGATCATCACTTTCGGGCGGCTGAAGGCGCGCGCGGTACTGAAGGACACCGGTCGCGTGCTGCAGATGAGCTATGGGCAGGTCGACCGGCTCGCCAAGCTCGTCCCCAATCACCCGACCGACCCCTGGACGCTGACGCGCGCACTGAACGGTGTGACCGAGCTGGCCAAGGAATATCGCTCCGACAGCGACGTCCGTCGCCTGTTCGACCTTGCGATGAAGCTCGAGGGACTGCCGCGCCATTCATCGACCCACGCGGCCGGCGTCGTGATCGGCGACCGACCGCTCGACCGGCTCGTGCCGCTCTACCGCGACCCGCGCTCGGACATGCCCGTCACGCAGTTCGACATGAAAGACGCCGAAAAGGCGGGGCTGGTGAAGTTCGACTTCCTCGGGCTCAAGACGCTGTCGGTGCTCCACCGCGCGCTCGACCTGATCGAGGCGCGCGAGGGTCACCGGCCCGATCTGGATGTGCTCAGCTGGGACGATGAAGCCGTCTATGCGCTGCTCCAGCGCGGTGAGACCGTGGGTGTGTTCCAGCTCGAATCGGAGGGGATGCGCCGCACGCTGTCCGCCGTCCGGCCGACTGCGTTCGGCGACATCGTCGCGCTCGTCTCGCTCTATCGGCCCGGCCCGATGGACAACATCCCTGCGTTCGGTGACCGCAAGAACGGGCGCGCGCCGATCACCTATCCGCACCCGCTGCTCGCCGAAACGCTCGCCGAAACCTATGGTATCATCGTCTATCAGGAACAGGTGATGCAGGCGGCGCAAGTGCTTGCCGGCTATTCGCTCGGCGAGGCCGACCTGCTGCGGCGTGCGATGGGCAAGAAGATCCAGGCGGAAATGGACGCGCAGCGCGAACGTTTCGTCACGGGTTGCGCGGCGAACGCGATCGACCGCCAGCAGGCGAACGAGCTGTTCGATTTGATCGACAAGTTCGCGGGCTATGGCTTCAACAAGAGCCACGCCGCCGCCTACGCCGTGCTGTCGTACCAGACTGCGTGGCTCAAGGCGCATTATCCCCATGATTTCTATGCCGCGTCGATGGCGTTCGACCTCGGCAACACCGACAAGCTCGCGATCTTTGCCGACGACATGCGGCGGTTGGGCGTCGCGTGCCTGCCGCCATGCATCAACGCCAGCGGGTCCGATTTCACCGTTGCGGCGAGTGGGGAGGGGCTCGCGGTGCGTTATGCACTCGGCGCGTTGAAGGGCGTCGGCGAGGGCGCGATGGCGCAGATCGTGCGTGAGCGCGAAGCGAGCGGCGCGTTCGCCTCGCTCGACGCCTTCGCCGACCGGATCAGCGCGCGCGCGCTCAACAAGCGCCAGGTCGAAAGCCTCGCAGGTGCGGGTGCGCTCGATGTGCTGACGCCGAACCGCGCTGGCGCGTTCGCCGCTGCCGAGACCTTACTCGCGGTCGCCGCGCAGGCCGAGGAGGCGCGGACGAGCGGGCAGGGCGGTCTGTTCGGCGAGGGGCCGAGCGCGGTCGTGGCCATCCAGCTGCCAAAGGGCGCCAGCTGGACCGTCGCCGAGCGTATGAATGCGGAGAAGGAAGCGTTCGGGTTCTACTTCAGCGCGCACCCGGTCGACCGCTACGCCCATGTCGTGCGCGCCAACCGCGTGCAGAATTTCGCCGGTGTCTGTGCCGCGCCGCGCGCCGCCGACGGCAAGAGCGTCGCCACGATGGCGGCGCTGGTCGAAGCGGCGAAGTGGCGCACCTCCGCGCGCGGCAATCGCTTCCTGTCGGTCACGCTGTCGGACCCGAGCGGACAGTTCCAGGCCAATTGTTTCGACGAGGCGGCCTCGACCGACCTCGAGGCGCTGGCGACGTCGGGCGGATGCGTGCTCATCACCGCCGAACTCGACCGACCGCCGGGTGACGACATGCCGCGCGTGACGGTGCGCAGCGTGCGGCGGCTCGACGCGATGGCGGCCAGCGCCCGGCTGCGCGGCGGCGTGACGGTCACCAGCGTGGCCGCGGTCGCGGCTCTGTCGGGACTGCTCGCGCGCGGCGGACGCTGCGAAGTCGTCGCGCTGGTCCCCCTCGCGCATGGTGGCAGCGCCGAGCTCACCCTGGGCCGCGACTTCCTGATCGACGGCGAGCGCGCGGCGGCGATCGAGCGGATCTCGGGGGTGAGCGAGGTGACGCTGACCCCGGTCGAGGGGCCTAAACTGGCGCTGGTCGGCTAATGCTCGCCATCCCCGCCTTCGCGGGGATGGCGATGACGCTACTTCCTGATCCCGAACAGCTTTTCCTTCTCCGCATCGGTCATCGGCGCGCCGTCTTCGGGGTAGAGCGTTCCCTTTTCGGCATAGGCTTTCACCACCGCGGGCCGCGCGCCGACGCGCGCAAACCACGCCGCAACGTTGGGAAAGTCGGCGAGGTCGATCTTGTGCGCTTCGTGCGGCACGATCCACGGGTAACACGCCATGTCGGCGACCGAATAGTCGCCGCAGATATAGTCGCGTCCGGTCAGCCGACGGTCGAGCACGCCGTACAACCGTTTCGATTCATTGACGTAGCGATCGATCGCATAGGGCACCTTCTCTGGTGCATAGACGTTGAAATGGCCGTTCTGCCCAAGCATCGGGCCGAGACCCGCCATCTGCCACATCAGCCATTCGATGATCTCGGTGCGGCCGCGCAGATCGCCCCCGCCGAACCGCCCGGTCTTGTCGGCGAGGTAAAGCAGGATCGCGCCCGATTCGAACACGCCGATCGGCTCGCCGCCGCCCTCGGGCGCGGTATCGACAATCGCGGGAATGCGATTGTTGGGTGAGAAGCTCAGGAAGTGCGGCTCGAACTGAGCACCGCTGCGGATGCTGACGGGCACGACCTTGTGCTCGACCCCCGCCTCCTCGAGAAAGATCGACACTTTCATCCCGTTGGGCGTTGGCCAGCTGTGCAGTTCGATCATGTGAAAACTCCGGAACAATTGATGTTATCTTGACATCGCTGTATCGAATGTCGTGGTCAGTCAGCTTTTATAGGAGGATCAAACCGTGAGCAATCTTACTATCGACCCGGACGATGTCATTGTTACCGGTCGAAAGTTCGAGGATCCGGCTGGGTGGTTTCTCTTCGAAGATTTCGGAGCAAAAGACACCTTCTCATTCTTGGGAATGCAAGCTTTTCCGTTCCAGACCGACTATGTTGCCGTTCCGGTTCCTGACCATGGGAACGGCTTGACCGTTGACCAAGGTAAAAACGCACTTCAGGCTTTAGCTGAGATGAAAAGCGCGTTGCAGGACATCATCAATCGTTACGGTCCTGGCACGAAACTTGATCTTGATGGTCGACTCGTGCCGGCGCTCCAAGTTTTGGAGGGCATCGAGACGCTGAGTGCTTGGATCGAAGCAGGAATATTGGTCTGGGGTCTATCGACCGGAGACTTGAACGCGCTTGATGCCGTGGCGTTCGTGTTTGGGGTAATCGTCGGCGCCGCGACGAGCGAAGCGACCGGGTCGGCACTTCTTGCTTTCGCCGTTGGCAACGCTGCGGATATGCTTGTGCTGTCAGGAATGAAGAACCTCAAGGTTCACTATGACAATGCGGTTGAGACGGTCAACACTCACATTGAAAACTTTGTCGAGGAGAATCCTGTCCCCGGGTACGCAGGTAATCCCGTTCAGATGTACAGGACTATGCTCGGGCTTCCGCCCGGTGGGGGGCTACCCGGTGACACAAATGTAGACCAGTAGGATAATCGGTGATGAGGCAGGGTCCGAGTTGTCCGCAATGTCATCGATTGATCGATGTTTCCGATGTCTTTCTTCGTCGTGGACGTTCTCTGGTCTGTCCTAATTGCAAAACACCTTACGTTATGAAAAAAAGTCCATTTTGGGCTTTCGGAATTCTTTTTACCTCGTTTTGGCTATTCCGACATTATACTCACTTTGATGATGTGATTTATTTGATTGCTTTTTTAGCGGCTTGCTTGGTCATCGCGATCGCAGAACTCGTGATCGTGAAAGCTGAGCCAGTGAACACACCTTAAGTATGACTTTCGGCTGATGCACGGTGGCATGCAGGACTGGACGCTTCGGGTCACGCACCTGATCGACCATGCCGCGCGCGAATGCGGCACGCGTGAGATCGTGACGCGCTGGGCCGATGGCGCGGTCGAGCGCACCGACTGGGCCGGGATCGCGCACGACGCGCGGCGGCTGGCCGAGGCACTGGTCGATCTGGGGTGCGGGCCCGGCGACCGGATCGCGACACTCGCGATGAACCATCACCGCCACCTCGTCGCCTGGTATGGCGCGATCGGGATGGGCGGCATCATCCACACGCTCAACGTGCGGCTGTTCGACGAGCAGCTCGTGTACATCATCAACCATGCCGAGGACCGCGTCCTGCTTTATGATGCAGCATTCGCGCCGCTCGTCGAGCGGCTGCGTCCGCAACTGACGAGCGTCGAACACTTCATCTGCTTCGATACCGACTATGCGCCGCTGCTCGAAGGCTACCCCGGCACGTCGCCCTGGCACATGGGGGACGAACAGGACGCGTGCATGCTGTGCTACACCAGCGGGACGACGGGGCACCCCAAGGGCGTGCTCTATTCGCACCGCTCGACGATGCTCCACGCGATGGTCGAGATATCGCCGAGCGTCTTCGACCTGTCGGCGCAGGCGGTGCTGCTTCCGGTCGTGCCGATGTTTCACGCGGCGAGCTGGGGGCTGCCGTTCGCGGGTGCGGCGGCGGGGGTGAAGTTCGTGTTCAGCGTCACAAACGATGCAGCGGTGCTTCACCGGCTATTCCTCGACGACGGCGTCACCCATTCGGCCGGGGTGCCGACGGTCTGGCTTGCGCTGTTCCAGCACCTCGACGCCGCTGCGGCGCGCGGCGAAGACGCGGGGCTGGGGAAGATGCGGATCGTCACCATCGGTGGTTCGGCGGCACCGCGCGCCATGGTCGAGCGGATCATGGCGATGGGCGTGCGCGTCAACCACGCATGGGGAATGACCGAGACCAGCCCGATCGGTACGATGGGCGCGCCGAGCGCCGACTGGGACGAATTGAGCCACGACCAGCGCGTCGACATGACCGTCAAGCAAGGGCGTGTGCCGTTCGGCGTCGAGTTGCGCACCCAAGGGGACTATGGCGCGGTGCTGCCGCGCGACGGTGCCAGCGCGGGCAACCTCCAGATCAGGGGTCCGTGGGTCGTCAAACGCTATTTCCGGGCCGAGGCCGACGCGACGCAAGCCGACCAGTGGTTCGACACCGGCGATGTCGCGATCCTCCACCCCGACGGAACGATGCAGATCACTGACCGCGCCAAGGACGTCATCAAGTCGGGCGGCGAATGGATCAGCTCGGTCGAGCTCGAAAACGCCGCGATCGGCTGCCCCGGCGTCGCCGAGGCTGCCGCGATCGGCGTCGTGCATCCCAAATGGGACGAACGCCCGATCCTGCTGGTCGTGCGCACGCCGGGTACCGCGGTCGCCGCCGACGACGTGCTGACGTATCTTGCAGGCAAGGTCGCGCGCTGGTGGTTGCCCGACGAAATCCACTTCGTCGACGAACTCCCGCACACGGGCACCGGCAAGATATTGAAGAGTGCGTTGCGCGAGGCGTGGCGCGATTACCGGCTGGCTTCCTGATGCAGTCGGCACGGCTGCGCGACCTGCCACCGCTTGACCCCCGCCAAGTGCCCCGCCACTAAGCCACCCGTGTCCGAAGATGTCTCCCTTCTCTCGTTCGAGGATGCGCTCAAGCGCCTCGAGGCGATCGTTCAGCGTCTCGAAAGCGGCGACGCTTCGCTCGACGAGGCGATCGACCTGTACAAGGAGGGCGACGATTTGCGAAAACGCTGTGAAGACCGGCTGAAGTCGGCGCAGGAACGCATCGACCGCATCGTCCTCGACCGTGACGGCAACCCGACGGGCACGCGCCCGCTCGACGGCTGAGCACGGCGATGGGGGAAGTGACGTCGATCCTCGAAGCCGCGCTCGTCGACATCGCGCGCGAGGTCGATCGCGGGTTCGAGCAGCTGTTGCCGATTCCCGACGATCCGCGCGCCAATTTGTTCGCGGCCATGCGCCACGCGAGTATCGGCGGCGGCAAGCGGCTGCGCCCGTTGCTCGTCGTCGCGGCCTGCGCGCTGTTCAACGTCGACCGCACCGCAGCGCTGCGCGTCGGCTGCGCGGTTGAGGCGATCCACGTCTATTCGCTGATCCACGACGACCTGCCATGCATGGACGACGACGACCTCCGCCGCGGCAAGCCGACCGTCCACAAGGCATATGACGAGGCGACGGCGGTGCTCGCGGGCGATGCGCTCCACGCACTCGCGTTCGAATGGCTCGCCGACCACGAAACGCATTTCGACCCGTTCGTGCGCGTCGAACTGATCGAGGGGCTGGCGCGCGCGGCCGGGCCTGGCGGGATGGCGGGCGGGCAGATGATGGATATCGTTGCAGAGACGACGACCTTCGACCTGCCGACCGTCACTCGGCTCCAGCATATGAAGACCGGCGCGCTGATCGCGTTTTCGGTCGAGGCAGGCGCGATCATGGGGCGGCTGCCGGTCGAGGGACGCAGCGCCCTGCGCGGCTATGCGCGCGACATCGGGCTCGCTTTCCAGATCGCCGACGATATCCTCGATGCCGAGGGCGATGCCGCGCTTGCGGGCAAGGCGCTGCGCAAGGACGCGGCTGCGGGGAAGGCGACGTTCCTGTCGCTGCTCGGGCTCGACCGCGCCAAGGCGCAGGCGGCGATGCTGGTCGACCAGGCCGTCGCGCATCTCGGCAGCTTTGGACACGAGGCCGACCTGCTCCGCGCGATCGCGCGCTACGCGGTGGAGCGCGACCGGTGAAGGAACGCATCGGCGTCTATCCGGGCACATTCGACCCCGTCACGCGCGGGCACATGGACATTATCGAGCGCGGTGCAAAGCTTGTCGACCGGCTCGTCATCGGCGTGACGACCAATCCGTCGAAGTCGCCGATGTTCACCGTCGAGGAACGCATGGCGAGCGTCGTGCGCGAGACGGCGGGCATTGCGGGCGTATCGGTGGTCGCGTTCGACCAGCTGCTGATGGCGTTCGCCGAAGCGCAACGCGCGAGCATCATCGTGCGCGGGCTGCGCGCGGTCGCCGATTTCGAATATGAGTATCAGATGGCGGGAATGAACCAGCAGCTCAACGATCGGATAGACACCGTCTTCCTGATGGCCGATGTCGCGTTGCAGCCGATCGCGAGCCGCCTCGTCAAGGAAATCGCGCTTTACGGCGGGGCGATCAACCGGTTCGTTTCACCTGCTGTCGAAGCCGAAGTCGTCGCCCGCGTCGCCCAGATCGGGCGCAAGGGTTCATGATGTTCATGCCGCGCTCAGCCATGGCCATCCATCGGATCCGTCCGAACGAGGAGTTACCCGTTACATGAAGATCGCCGTCGCATTGTTGGGACTGCTCGCGCTCGCCAGCCCCGCGCTCGCCCGCAAAAAGCCCAAGCTTCCGCCCCCCGCACCGGCCCCGGTGGTGGCGATCGCGGTTCCGGCGGCGGTCGCGACGGCCGACAATCTGTGGCACCTTGACCTGTCGACCGGCGGCAGCGTCGTCATCCAGCTGCGCCCCGATGTCGCGCCCAACCATGTCGCGCGGGTCAAGCAGCTGACCCGTTCGGGCTTTTACGACGGGCTGAAGTTCCACCGCGTGATGGAGGGCTTCATGGCGCAGGGCGGCGACCCGCTCGGCACGGGCGAGGGTGGCTCTTCGCTGCCCAATCTCAAGCCCGAATTCAACGACTTGCCGCACGTGCGCGGTGCCGTATCGATGGCGCGCGCGACTGCGCCGGACAGCGCGAACAGCCAGTTTTTCATCATCCTAATGCCCACCCTGCGACTGGACCGGAGCTATACGGTGTTCGGACGCGTGACGAACGGGATGAACTTCGTCGATACGATCGAGCGCGGCGAGCCGCCCGCCAATCCATCGAAGATCGTCCATGCCTGGATCGAGGCCGACGGGAGCAATTTCGCGCGGGTGCCACTGCCTTCGGTTGCCGCGCCGAATTTGCCCGCGACCCCGGCACCGACGACGCCAGTTCCCGCGACTCCGGCCGATCCGGCCGCGCCCCCGGCGCCTCCCGCCGGCTAAGTGCGCGTCGACGATTTCGATTTCGACCTTCCCGAGGCGCTGATCGCGCTGCGTCCGGTGTCGCCGCGCGATGCGGCACGGATGTTGGTCGTGTCTCCCGAGGGGATGGCGGATCGGACGGTGCGCGACCTTCCGTCGTTGCTCCGCGCGGGCGATTGCCTCGTGTTCAACGACACCCGCGTCATCCCGGCACAGCTCGAGGGGCGGCGCGGTGAGGCAAGCATCGGTGCGACGCTGCACAAGCGTGAGGGGTTGCGCGGCTGGCGGGCCTTCCTGCGCAACGCCCGCCGCGTGCGCGATGGCGACCTTATCGACTTCGGGGCGGGCGTGTCGGCCACCGCGAGCGAGCGCGCGCCCGACGGCAGCGCGCTCCTGACTTTTGCGGGCGACGCGCCGGTCGAAGTGCTGCTGGCGCGCGCGGGAACGATGCCGCTGCCGCCGTACATTGCACGCAAGCGCGCGGTCGATGCGCGCGATGCCGTTGATTACCAGACGATGTTCGCCGCGCGCGATGGCGCGGTCGCGGCACCGACCGCCTCGCTCCATTTCACGCCCGCCCTGATCGCGGCGCTCGACGCCGCCGGGGTCGAACGCGTCACGCTGACGTTGCACGTGGGCGCGGGAACGTTCCTGCCGGTCAAGGCGGACGACACCGACGATCATGTCATGCATGCCGAATGGGGCCGGATCGATGCCGCCGCCGCCGCGCGGCTCAACGCGGTGCGCGCCGACGGCGGGCGAATTATCGCCGCAGGCACGACCTCGCTGCGCCTGCTCGAAACGGCGGCGCGCGACGACGGCACGATCGCACCGTTCGAAGACGACACCGCGATCTTCATCACGCCGGGGTATCCGTTCAAGGCTGTCGGCGGGCTGATGACCAACTTCCATCTGCCCAGATCGACGCTGTTCATGCTCGTCAGCGCCCTGATGGGAACCGACCGCATGCGCGCCGCCTATGCGCACGCCATCGCCGCGCG
This sequence comes from Sphingomonas sp., assembly GCA_965248885.1. GTDB lineage: Bacteria > Pseudomonadota > Alphaproteobacteria > Sphingomonadales > Sphingomonadaceae > Sphingomonas_O. Next base: position 910,295 of record OZ252211.1, read on the forward strand.
CTACCGCTTTTACAGCTATGGCGATGCAAGCCTGTTGCTGGCATGAATCGACGATCAGGAGGAACCGATGGGCGCTGTCGATAAAATTGAGGCAGAGTGTGCGACTGATTCGAACGAAGCGATTCGCCGGGCGATCGCGGGCGGTGACTACAGCCGGATTACCGATGGCATGCGTGACAGCATCGTTGCGTGGCTTCGCGGGGAGATCGAGAACGGGCAAGCAAGCGGACCGCCCCGAGCGGCCGACTGGGACGGCATCAAGCGTCGGGGACGCGAGCGTTTGCGGAAATCTCGCGAGGCGTGAGGCGCAAAATAAACTTCCTTCCGGCGGCGGAGGAAGATTTCGACGAAATCTGGTTTTACATCGCCGCACGCGATGAGGGTGCTGCGGACCGATTGATCGACCGGCTCCGTCGTTCGACCGCCAGGTTGAGCGATCACCCGCGATCGGCACCCGTGCGCCCGGAACTCGGCTTCGAGCAACGAGGCCTGTCGGCGCATGGTTACATCCTCTTCTACACATTCGACGAAGAAAGTGTCGACATCATCAGGGTGTTCGACGCCCGTCGCGATTGGGTTACGCTATTCCTCAATGCTTGATTTCGCCATCGCCTCGACCGCAGGCCTCGCCCGCATCGGCAGCCTCGTCACCCCGCGCGGCACGATCCGCACCCCCGCCTTTATGCCTGTCGGCACCGCCGGGACCGTCAAGGGGATGAAGCCCGCCGACGTGCGCGCCACCGGTGCCGACATCATTCTCGGCAACACCTATCATCTGATGCTGCGTCCGGGGGCCGAGCGGCTCGATCGGCTGGGCGGGTTGCACGCGTGGATGGGCTGGGACGGTCCGATCCTGACCGACAGTGGCGGCTATCAGGTGATGTCGCTCGGCGATCTCACGACCAAGAGCGAAGCGGGCGTCGCGTTCCGCTCGCATATCGACGGCTCGCGTCACATGCTCAGCCCCGAGCGATCGATGGCGATCCAGGCGGCGATCGGGTCGGACATCGTGATGGCGTTCGACGAATGCACGCCGTTCCCCGCGACGCATGATCAGGCGTTCAGTTCGATGGAGCGGTCGATGCGCTGGGCGCGGCGCTCGCGCGAGGCGCTGACCAACGATGCCGCGCTGTTCGGCATCCAGCAGGGGTCGATGTTCGAGGATTTGCGCGCAGCCTCGACGCGCGCGCTGATCGACATCGGCTTCGACGGCTATGCGGTGGGGGGGCTCGCGGTCGGCGAAGGGCATGCCGAAATGATGCGCGTCCTCGACTTCGCGGTGCCGATGCTGCCCGCCGACAAGCCGCGCTATCTGATGGGTGTCGGCAAGCCCGACGACATCGTCGGCGCGGTCGAGCGCGGCATCGACATGTTCGACTGCGTGCTGCCGACGCGCAGCGGGCGCAATGGTCAGGCCTTCACCTGGGACGGGCCGATCAATATTCGCAACGCCAAATTCGCCGAGGACATGTCGCCGCTCGATCCCGCGTCACCCGTCGCTGGCTGGTCGAAATCCTACCTCCACCACCTCGTCCGGTCGCGCGAAATGCTGGGCGCGATGTTGATGACCGAGCATAATCTTTGGTTTTATCAACAGCTGATGCAGGCGCTGCGCGATGCGATAGCCACCGGAACGCTGGCGCAATGGGCGCGGCGGTTTCGCGAAAATTATAGTCGCACGTAACGCAACGGTCTTCGAAGCGTCGCGATACCGTCACCCAAATGTTGCGGCACTGTTATATTCGCCTGTCAGCGACACCCCCGCAGAGGATGCGGGGGAGTTTTCAGATGAGCGATGCAATCACACTCGACTATACCGATGGCGATACCGACACGAACCGGTCGGCCAACCCGGCGATCGAGGATATCATCCAGCAACGCTATTCGCGCCGCCAGACTTTGATGTCGGGCCTCGGCGCGTCGGTCGCTGCGCTTCCCGTCTTCACGCTCGCGGGCTGCGGCAACGAAGCAGCGCCCGTCGCGGCAGCGCCTTCGGTCACTGCAACCGGCGCGCAAACCAGCGCCGGGCGCGTCGTTGCGCTTGCCGGAACGACTTCGGGCGACGTCAGCGCCGCGGGGTTCGTCCAGGCGTCGGGTCCGCCCGTCACGCTCAGCAGCACGACGAGCGCAACGCCGACGTTCGTTGCACCCGGCGTCGCAAGCTCGACGCCGATCGTGTTCAATTTCTTCGCGACGTCGTCGACCGGCCGTACGTCGAGCACGAGCGCGACCGTCACGGTCGACCCGGCGGTCCTCGGCTTCACGCCCGTCGCCAAGAGCCTTGCCGACGTGGTCAGCGTTCCTGCCGGTTATACGGTCACTGTCCTCTACCGGCTCGGCGACCCGATCAATGCGGCGACGCCCGCGTTCGCCAACGACGGGACCGATACCAACTATGCCAGCCGCGCGGGCGACCATCACGACGGCATGTACTTCTTCGGCCTGGCGGCGACGGGCAACACCCCCGACCCGACGAGCAACACGCGCGGCATCCTCTGTGTCAACCACGAGAACATCTCCAACCGCTATCTCCACGTCAACGGCCCGACGTCGGTCGCGGGCGCACGTCCGACCGCCGAAGTGGTCAAGGAGATCGAGTGTCACGGCGTAAGCGTGATCGAGATCACGCGTGCGGGTAACGCGGGCGCGTGGAGCTATGTCCAGGCTTCGACGCTCAACCGCCGTGTGACGCCGTTCACGCCGACCGATTTCAGCGGCCCGGTCAAGGGATCGAGCTTCCTGAAGACCGCCTATTCGCCCACCGGCGTGGCGGGACGCGGGACAATCAACAATTGCGCCAATGGCTTCACCCCCTGGGGAACTTACCTGACCTGTGAAGAGAATTGGGTCGGCTATTTCCGCCGCGACGCAGGCGACGCCGCTCTGCGCAGCGCCAAGGAAACCGTGGGGCTTGCGCGCAACGGACTCGGCGCGACGAGCGCCGGCAACAACAGCTGGACGACGGCTGCACCGATCGCGGCGGGCGATACGCGCATTTCCAAATTCAACATCACGATCGACTCGACCAAGCCTGCCGATGGCACGGGCGACTTCCGCAACGAAATCTACCAATATGGCTGGGTGGTCGAGATCGATCCGTTCGATCCGGCATCGACGCCGCGCAAGCGGACCGCACTCGCGCGTTTCGCGCACGAGGGTGCGTGGCCCGGACGGTTCGTGGCGGGGGTCAAGCCCGCCTGGTACATGGGCGATGATTCGGCCGGCGAATATATCTTCAAGTTCGTCTCGTCGGCGCCCTGGGCGACTGCCGACGCCACACCGACCAGCCGGCTCGCGACCGGCGACAAATATCTCGACGCAGGAACGGTTTACGCCGCCCGGTTCAATGCCGACGGCAGCGGACAGTGGCTGCCCCTGGTGTTCGGTACTGCGCCGCTCACCGCCGCCAACGCGACCTATTCGTTCGCCGATCAGAACGACGTGCTCGTCAACGCCCGGCTCGCGGGCGATGCGCTCGGCGCGACCAAGATGGATCGCCCCGAATGGACGGCGGTCAATCCGAAGAACGGCGAAATGTACTGCACGTTGACGCAGGGCGCGACGCGGACCGGAGTCGCGGGCGGCCTCGCGACCGATGCCGCCAACCCCCGCGTTTACGTCGATCCGCCCAGCACGGCACGCGCAAACCGCAACGGTCATATTATCCGCCTGCGTGAGACAGGGGATACCACCGAAGCGCTGAGCTTCACATGGGACATCTATCTGTTCGCAGCGGGTTCTGATCTCGATTCGGCAAACATCAACATTTCCGGACTGAACGACACGAACGATCTGGCCATGCCCGACGGCTGCTGGTTCTCGCGTGCGTCGAGCGCGGGGGGCGTCGGCAACCCGCTGATCTGGATTGAGACCGACGACAACACGTTTACCGACGTGACCAATTGCATGTTGCTGACCGGACAGCCGGGAACCGTTGGCGACGGAACGATCAAGACAGTCACGAACACGCTGTCGACCGGCGCGACGGCGACACAAGCGACACGTCTCGGCGCGTTGCCAGGCACGAACCTGCGCCGATTCCTCGTCGGGCCGAAGGAATGCGAGATCACCGGCCTCGACAGCACGCCCGACGGACGCAGCCTTTTCGTCAACATCCAGCATCCGGGCGAATTGTTCGGCGCAAACTTCCCGACGACCTTCTCTTCGAACTGGCCCGCGAGCCAGACCAACGCCGCCGCTGTGTCGCGCCCGCGTTCGGCGACGATCGTCATTACCAAGAACGATGGCGGCGTCGTCGGCGTCTGATGGAAATGGGATGTGGCGGTCGAACGGCGACCGTCACATCCATTTGCGCCGCTTGGCGACGACCACGATGAAGACCGCCACGACGATCATCGCGCTGGTAACCGTCAGGAAACCGGTCTCACCGGTTTTCGCGAACGGCGTCTCGAAATTCATGCCGAAGATGCCTGCGACGGCCCCGGCGATACCGATGATCACCGTGACCACGGTCAATGCCCTGACCAGTTCGTTGGTGTCCTGCGCCGTGCGCGTGGCATAGAGATCGAAGCTGCCGACCACGATTTCGCGGGCCCGGTCGATGCCGTCCTCGGTACGTTCGAAATGACGTTCGAGTGCGCGGAAGTGTTCGGCCTCGGGCGTGTCGGCGACCGGGTCGAAATCGGCGCGCAGCAGGCCGTGGATGATGGCACGGTGGTCGCCCAATTTGTCGCGCAGCCGCGACACCCGCTGCCGCATGTCGGCAAGCCGCTTCAAAGGGGGTCGCGTCTCGACGTCCGACAGAATCTCGTTGTCGATGTCGTCAACACCCTTCTGGATATCGGTCAGCTCGAACTGGAACGCCTCGAGATGCCAGTCCAGCAGCGAGGCCGCCAGCGCGGCGGGCGTCAGCTTGCCCTTGAACGATTCGCCGCGATCCTGATCGCGGAACCGCGCGAGATAGGGCACGTCGCCATCACGCACGGTCATCAACCAGTTGCCACCGACCAGGAAATCCAGCCGTCCGTCGGCGTCACCGGTCTTGGGTGCCAACGGCACGCTGAACTGGAAATACGCCTCGAACTTATCTAGCTGCCCCGCCTGCGGCTGGTCCATCGCGTGCCTTGATTCCGGCTGCAGCTCGAGGACGTGGGTCGCAAGGTCGAGCGTCACCTTGTCGTCGCGCACGGCGTCGACCCAGACCAGCTGCTGCTTGGCGAGGCCAGTGACGACGTCCTGCGTCAGCTCGATTTGTTCGTCATGCCCCTCGGCATCGTAGAACCAGGTTTCCGACATCGCACACGCTTTCGGTTTCGTTTCGCCATGGTAACAGGCAATACCGGCGACGGTTCCCGACCGGCAGCGCGCGTTCGCAACGATCGCCCGGCTGGCGCGTTCAAATCCCAAGCCCGACACCCGAGGAGTCACTCATGCGTAAATTCATCTTCACTCTCGCGCTGCTTGCCAGTGCGACGTCGCCCGCGGTCGCGCAGGATCGCGCGAGCGAACAGCGTTTCGAAGCAGCACAGGCGCGTTTCGATCGCGAGCTGACGACCTACCGTGCCGAAGTCGACGCCTATCGTTCGGCACGGGCGAACACCCGCAACAACAGCTATAACAATAACAGTGGCGGTGGCACCGCCTATAACAACGGCTATGACGACGAGACGAACTACGACGCCTCGCGCTATTATCGCGACGGCACGCGCTATCCCGAGCGCACGCTCGCGAACGAGGACAAGGTCTATCGCGGCAACGATGGCCGCTATTATTGCAAGCGCAACGACGGCACGACGGGTCTCATCGTGGGTGCGCTCGGCGGGGGTATTCTCGGCAACGTCATCGACGGGGGCCGCTCGCGGACCGTCGGGACGATCCTCGGCGCGCTTGCGGGTGGCGTCGCGGGTCGTGCGGTCGAGCGCGGTCAGGATTCGAACAGCATCCGCTGTCGCTGATCAATGTGAAAACCGGTGCGGCGCAGACGCCGCGCCGGTTACCGCTTCGGTAGATAGCCGAGCGGGTCGACCGGCACGCGTGCGCGCCGCAGCTCGAAATGAAGCGGCGTGTCGGTGCCGCGCGCGATCGGCTGTCCGGGGCGTACCTGCTCGCCCTGCTTGACGGTCGGCGCGGCAATACGGCCATAGGCGCTGATCCAGCCACCCTCGTGGCGCAGCAACACGAGTCCGCCATAGCCGGGGACGCCGCTGCCGACATAGGCGACGGTTCCGCTTGCACTCGCGCGAATCGGCGATCCCGCGGGCGCGTCAAGGTCGATCCCCTGGCTGATGCGCCCGCCCCCCTGCGGGCCGAAGCGCCCGACGATCGTACCGCTCGCGGGCCAGGCAAAACGCGTGGCCGTCGTCGTCGCGCGCAGTATTGGTGGCGCGGCTCCGGGCATCGGTGCAGTCGTGGCGCGCGCCGGTTCGCTGCCGGTGACGATATCGTCGATCCCGATCTGGAAGGCGCGCGCACGCGATTCTATATCCGCTGGCGCGGTGCCGACAGTCGCGACGGCATCACCGGGAAGCAGCAGCCGCTGGCCGACGCGCAACACATAGGGCTCGGCAAGCGCATTGGCGTCGACGATCCGGCTCCACGCAGTGCCATAGGCGCGCGCGATCGCGATGCCCGTCTCGCCCTCGCGCACGCGGTGGTAACGCCCGCCAGGAATCCGCAAGCTTTGACCGGGCTTGACCTCATAAGGCGCGACCAGAGCGTTTGCGCGGACGATCGCGTCGGATCCCGCACCGGTGGCTTCGCCGATACTGCGCAGCGTATCGCCCGGCCTGACGGCATAAGAGCGTGCCACCACCGCGTTCGCCGTAGCGACGACGGGGCGCATTTCCCAGACGGGCCGATCGGGCGGCAGGCTCGACAGATCGATGTCGAGGCGCGGCGAAGCGGGGGGACTCTCGGGCGCGCGAGCGATCGGCGTGGGTTCGGGCGAATTCATCGCCGCACGCGGAATGCAGCCCGCGAGCGCGAGCGCGATCAAGCTCAATCGTGCGATGCCCCCATACACAAGGTACAACCTAGCAGTCGCGAAGCGCCGCGGCGAGGGGGTCGATCGATCCGAAATGGGTAAGGTCGAGGTGAAGCGGCGTGACGGTGACGAACCCGTCGGCGATCGCCTCGAGGTCGCTTTCATGACCCGGGGTCGTTTGCGTCGGGGTAAGGCCGAACCAGTAATACGGATAGCCGCGCGGATCGGTGCCCTTGACGATCTGCGCGCGCCCGTAATCGTGGAACCCCTGGGCGGCGACCTTGACGCCGGCGACCGCGTCGGGCGCGAGCGCCGGAAAATTGACGTTGATCAGCGTGCGTGGCGGCATATCCGCCGCGATCAGCGGGCGGAGCACGCGCGCGCCCCAGGCTTGCGCCGCCGCGAACGGCACTGCATCGCCCATCCCCTCGCGCGCATAGACCTGACTGAGCGCGATCGAGCGGATGCCCGCGAGCGTCCCCTCCATCGCCGCCGACACCGTTCCCGAATAGGTCACGTCCTCGGCCAAATTCGCGCCACGGTTGACGCCCGACAGCAACAGGTCGGGTCGCGCATCCTTCATCACGACGCCCAGCGCCATCATCACGGCGTCGGTCGGCGTTCCCGATACCGAAAAGCGCCGGTCGTCGTGCCGCCGCACGCGCACCGGGCGCGACAAAGTGAGCGAATGCCCCGCGCCCGATTGTTCCTCGTGCGGCGCGACGATCCAAATGTCATCGGACAGCTCGCGTGCGATCGCCTCGAGGATGGCGAGCCCGGGCGCGTAAATGCCGTCGTCGTTGGTGAGCAGGATACGCATCAGCGCGTTGGCTCGAGCATGGTCGTGCCGTTCATGTAAGGTATCAGCACTTCGGGGACCGCGACGCTACCGTCGGACTGCTGATATGTTTCGAGCACCGCAACGAGCGCGCGACCGACCGCGACACCCGAACCGTTGAGCGTGTGCACGAACTGCGGCTTGCCGCCGGGCTCGCGGAACCGTGCATCCATGCGCCGCGCCTGAAACTCGCCGCAGTTCGAGCAGGACGACACCTCGCGATACTTGCCCTGACCGGGCAGCCAGACCTCGAGATCATAGGTCTTGCGCGCCGAAAACCCCATGTCGCCCGCGCACAGCAGCATGCGGCGATAGGCGAGGCCTAGCCGGTCGAGGATCGTTTCGGCCGCCTGCGTCATGCGCTCGTGTTCGGCTTCCGACCGGTCGGGCGTGACAACCGACACGAGCTCGACCTTGTCGAACTGGTGCTGGCGGATCAGCCCGCGCGTGTCGCGTCCCGCCGCACCCGCTTCGGAGCGGAAGCAGGGGGTCAGCGCGGTGAAACGCAGCGGCAGGTCGGCGGCGTTCAGAATGCGCTCCCGCACGAGGTTGGTCAGGCTGACTTCGGCCGTGGGGATCAGCCAGCGCCCGTCGGTGGTCTGGAAAGAATCCTCGGCGAATTTGGGCAGCTGCGCCGTCCCGAACATCGCGGCGTCGCGAACGAGGATCGGCGGCGCGACCTCCTCATAGGCGAACTCGCGCGTGTGCGTGTCGAGCATGAATTGCCCGAGCGCGCGCGACAGCCGCGCGGCGGGGCCGCGCAGATACGCAAACCGCGCGCCCGACACCGCCTGGGCCGATGCGAAATCGAGGCCGAGGTCGAGGTCGAAATGCTCACGCGGGGCGAAGTCGAAGCTGCGCGGGCTGCCGCGTTCGTGGACGAGGATGTTGGCGGATTCGTCGGCGCCGTCGGGGACGTCGGGGGCGGGGAGGTTGGGGACTGATGTCAGGTAAGAATCGATCTGCTCTTTTGCCTCGTCGATTTGCACATCAAAAAGGCCAATTCTTTCTCTCAAGATAGTTGATTGTTCTTTAAGAGAAATTAGTTGGCTATCATCAGTGTCGAACCGATGCCCAGCTTGCAATAAGGACCTCGTAGCGTTGGATATCTGTTTGTGCTCAGCGAGCAGTTCCTCTTTTTGAGACCTCCACGACCGTATACCTCGATCCCACAACAAGAACGATGCCGGCAACGAACCTGTTCCCCGTCTGCCGAGCGACGCATTGAAAGCGTCGGGGTCGTCCCTGATTAGCCGGATGTCGTGCATGGCCCGCGCCTATGGCGAGGGCGAAGCGGCCTGTAAATGCGCGCTAGTCTTCCCTCCCCCTCAGGGGGGAGGGTACCACGCGCCGCAGGCGCGGGAGAGAGAGGGCTATCCGTATAATGTAAGGGAGGACTCACCCTCTCCCTGGCGCTTCGCGCCTGTCCCTCTCCCCTGAAGGGAGAGGGAAGAAGTTAGGTCAGGCCAGCTTTCGCCGCTGGAACCGTCCGCGCGCCATCAGCGCGGCCGCACCAAGCCCGAACAGCACCACCATCGGCGGGGCAGGGACAGGGTTCGGGTCGCCGCTCGACGTGCTGCCGCCGGTCGACGTCGTTCCCGACGAGGTCGTCGTGCTGGTCGCGCCCGAGCTGGTCGAGGTCGATGTCGCACCCGACGACGTGCTGCCCGAGGTCGACGTCGAGGTGGCACCCGAGCTTGTCGAGGTGCTGCTCGTCACATTGCCGCTCGACGACGACGAGGTCGACGAGCTTCCCGAAGTCGAGGAGCTGCCCGACGTCGAACTCGAGACGTTTCCGCTCGACGAGGAACTGACGTTGCCGCTCGACGACGATCCGCCGGTCGAACTCGTCGTGGTCGACGAGATGCCGCCGGTCGAAGACGAGCTTCCACCGGTCGAGCTGGTCGACGAGACCGCACCGCTCGATGTCGAGCTTCCGCCGGTCGTCGATGAAATGCCACCGGTCGAGGTCGAACTTCCGCCGGTCGAGCTGCCTCCGGTCGATGTCGATGTCGAGCTGCCCGTTGACCCCGTCGAGCCGGTAGAGCCCGTCGACGAGACCGTTCCGCCGCTGGTCGAGGTCGAGCCGCCGGTCGAACCCGTGCTCGAGGTCGAGCCACCGCTGGTCGACCCGCCACTGGTCGATGTCGAGCCGCTGGTGGTCGAGGTCACAACGACACTGCCGCCGCCGCCGCCCGATCCGCCACCACCGAAGAAGCCGCCCGCGAAGAAACCACCGCCAAAGCCGCCCGATCCGCCGACGACGACCGGGATCGCCCCGCCGCCGCCGCCGATCGGCCCCTCGGCACGCGCGAACGCGAGATCACGCGGGGCCATCGGGGGAAGCGGAACGCCGCCTGCGGTGCGCGTCGTCGTCGTGGTAACGGTTGGCGCGGCACAGGCGAGGCCGGTGGTGACGACGCGGCGTACGCGCTTGACGACGCGCGTTGGACCCGCGCGGTGAACCGCGGCGACCCGCACGGGCTTGTGCGCCCGGTGGACGGTCGCGACGCGGTGGCTGGGCTGGCGTGCGACGTGCATCGCGCCGCCCCCGACGATCGCACCGCCGCAGGCACAGGCGCAGAGTTTGGCAAGAGCCAGTTTGACCGACATACTCGTCTTCCCGTTTCGCCCGCCGAGCGTTGACATAGGCAGGACAGCTACTGATGTGAGGATTGCGACGCGTTCGTCCGCCCCGCAAGCCGGTTAACCCCGATTTCACCGTTCGCTACGCAATTTTCGCGCACGGCGGCCAAATGATCGCGGTTAATGTTCCATTTAGGGGCTGTTTGGCCCGGCTTTTAAGCGATTTCCAACCATCGCGGCCCCGCTTGTGCGGCTCCGGGCCCGCTCCTATAGGCGCGGCATCGAACGAGACAGGGGCGCGGTCCGGGTCGGCCCGACGCTCTGACGGAGAGAGCGAAGATGGCAAGCGTAGTGACTCCGGCGGCGCGTCCGCCGGGCGTGATCGAGGCGGTGGACGGGCAATCGGACGAGGCCGGGCGTATGAATACCGACGACGAATATCGCCCCTCTTCAGACGAAGCGTTCATGAACGAGCGCCAGCTCGGCTATTTCCGGACCAAGCTCCTCGCTTGGAAAGAGGCTATTCTTCGCGAAGCGAAGGACACGCTCGCCACGCTCCAGGCCGAGCCGCTGCGCGAGCCCGACGTCACCGATCGCGCCTCCAGTGAGACCGACTGGTCGATCGAGCTGCGGACGCGCGACCGCCAGCGCAAGCTAATCGCCAAGATCGAGGCGGCGCTGCGGCGTATCGAAGACGGCGAATACGGCTTCTGCGAGGTCACAGGCGAGCCGATTTCGCTCGGGCGGCTCGAAGCGCGCCCGATCGCGACGATGACCGTCGAGGCGCAGGAGCGCCACGAACGCAACGAAAAAGTCTCGCGCGACGAGTAAAACTCGGCCGCCGTTTACATTTTGACCAGCATTGCGACGCTAATGCCGACGCGGACAGTAAGCGAGGCGCCGGAAGCAGTGGCAGGAATCAACGGTCAGGGGGATCGGCAGGGCAAGCGCGAAAGCTTGTTCCTCAGCGCGACGATCCGTGTCGAGGAGGGCGAGGCGTTCAGCGCACGTGTCCGCAACCTCTCGGCCGGCGGCATGATGATCGACGTCGTTGCCGAACTCACCGTCGGCGCGCCTGTCTGCGCGGAAATGCGCGGCATCGGCGAAATCTGTGGACGGATCGCGTGGCTGTCGCCTGGCCGTGCCGGGGTCGCCTTCGACGAGGAAGTCGACCCCCGACTCGCCCGGACATCGAGCGGCGGCAAGGTGCCGGCGGCGACTTTCGTACCGCGACCCATCCCCGGACGACGCCCGGGACTCGCGTTGCGCTAAGGGCCTTACCCGGTCGTCAGCGCCTCCTTGATGCGCAACTTCTGTTTTTTCAGCGTGGCCATCCGCGCGGCATCGGGCGCGGGACGGTGGCGTTCGTCGCTGATCCGGGCTTCGATCTCGGCATGCTTGGCGGCAAGCGAAGATGCGTGTGCGCTGTTCATGAGCACGTCTCCTGAAGGTTGGGGCACGCAGTGAAGCACCATCACGCACCACGCGAAACCCCGATCCGCCCCGAACGCGGCGGACACCATTTTTCCTGCGACGTGCCGTTCGACTTGACCCGAGGCGGCGTCGCGCCACTGTAGCCGAACGCACGCACAGGGGTCGCGATGAACGAAGTCGAACTGCGTGCCAGGCTCGCCGAACTGCGCATCGAGCATCGCGATCTCGACGAATCGATCGCGGCGCTCGCCGGCGCGACCACGCGCGATCATCTGCAACTCGCGCGATTGAAACGGCGCAAGCTTGTCCTGCGCGACACGATCGCGCGGATCGAGGGCGATCTGATCCCCGACATCATAGCCTAGGGCGCGCCATGCCGTCGGTAGCTTATCCGTTTTGCATATCGCGTAGCTGTGGCATGGACGCTGCGATGCTCGCCAAACGCCTTGTCGATGGCCTCTATGTCGAGGCGATGCTGCTCGCCGACGAAGTTCGCGGCTATTTCGACGACGTCGGGCGCGTCGAGCGCGACACGCTCGACCCGATGGACCGCGTACTGTTCAGCTGCGAATCGCTCAAGATCACGACACGGCTGATGCACATCATCGCCTGGCTGCTGACGCAACGCGCGGTCGAGGTCGGCGAGCTGAGCGCGGACGGTGCGCGTTCGCCGAGCCGCCAGTTGGGGCGTGAGGTCGAAAGCGATGCCGCGACGGTCGACCGCCTGCCCGGGGAAGCGCGCAGCTATGTGGCCGCGAGCATCGACCTGTACCGCCGCGTCGCGCGGCTCGAGGCCGGGCTGGACGACGAGAGCGTCGGCGGCAGCCCGGCGCGGCACCTGCTCCACCGCCTGCGACAGGCGTTCTGATATGCGGCTGGCCGATATGAGCGGTGCGATGACCGCCCTCGACATCATGGTGCTGCTGTCGGTGGGGATCGCGGCGGTATTCGGGCTAATGCGTGGGTTTCTCGTCGAAATCTTTTCGCTGGCGGCGTGGATTGCTGGGGTCGTCGCGGTCAAACTGTTCCAGCCGACCGCGGCCGCGATGCTTGTCGGCGTGGTCGGCACGCAGGGCGGAGCGGCATTGCTCGCGGTCGCGGTCGTCTTCGGCGTCGCCTTCCTTGCGGTGCGCTTCATCGGCCGTGGGCTGGGGAAAAGCGCGCGCGCGTCCGTGCTCGGCCCCGTCGACCGCGCCCTGGGGCTCGGGTTCGGCGGCATGAAGGGGCTGATCGTCGCGACGCTTGCCTTTTTGCTGATGACGCTCGTGTTCGACACGCTCAACGGGGTCAGCGCGCCGCGCCCCGGCTGGATGATGCGGTCGCGCAGTTACGACCTGCTGCGCGCGAGCAGCGCCTCGCTCGTGGCTTTCGTCGAACGCGAGCGCGCGCAATGACGCTCTACACGCGCGAGACATTGCGGCTGGCGGCGGAGACGGCGCGTACGCCGCGATTGCACAGCCCCGATGCGACGGTCGAGCGACGCTCGCCGACCTGCGGCAGCCGGATCGTCGTCGATGTGACGGTCGATTCGAACGGACGCGTCACGGCTTACGGACACGACGCACGCGCCTGTGCGCTGGGGCAGGCCGCGGCGGCGCTTCTCGCGCACCACGTGGTCGGCCGCGGGCTGACAGACCTCGATCTGGCATCGCGGCAAATGGCCGAGTGGCTTTCGGGCGCGTGCGACGACCTGCCCGACTGGCCCGGGGTCGAGGCGCTCGCCGCCGCGCGCGCCTATCCTGGACGGCACGCCTCGCTCCGCCTGCCGTTCGAAGCCGCCGCCGCCGCCGTGGCACAGGCGACGCAGGCACGCGCGGCATGAGCGCGACGATCCTGCGCGAGGGGGTCATCCTGCTTGGCACCGGCCTTGCGTTCGTCATCCTCTTCCGGCGGCTCGGCCTCGGGGCGGTGCTCGGCTATCTGATCGGCGGCGCGATCGTCGGCCCCCACGGCCTTGCGCTGGTCGGCGGTGCGAGCGCGAAGATGGGTGTCGCCGAGATCGGCATTGCGCTGCTGCTCTTTCTCGTCGGCCTCGAACTCAATCCGGCGCGGCTGTGGCGCTTGCGGCGCGATATTTTCGCGCTGGGCACGCTGCAGGTGGTCGTATGTGGCTTTGCGATCGCGGCGATGATCCTGATCGCCACGCGTTTTTCATGGGGTGCGGCGCTCGCGCTCGGCCTGCCGCTTGCGCTGTCGTCGACCGCACAGGTGCTCCCGAGCCTCAAGGCGTCGGGCCGCATCGCGACGCCGTTCGGCGAGCGTGCGTTTTCGATCCTGTTGTTCCAGGACCTGTCGATCGTGCCGCTGATCACGGTCGTCGCGGTGCTCTCACGCGTTCCTGCGGACCCCGCGCAGCCGCCCGGTTGGCAACTTGGCCTCTATACCGTCGCCGCCGTCATCGGGCTCGTGCTGGCGGGGCGCTTCGTCATTCGCCCGCTGCTGCGGCTGACCGGACGGCTCGGCGAGCGCGAGCTGTTCGTCGTGATCGGGCTGTTCACCGTGCTCGCCTCTGCCGCGGTGATGGAGGCGCTGCATCTGTCGATCGCGCTCGGCGCGTTCGTCGCCGGCGTGATGCTCGCCGACTCGCCGTACCGGCACGAGATCGAGGCCGATGTCGAGCCGTTCCGCGCGGTGCTGCTCGGGCTGTTCTTCATGGCCGTCGGCATGGTCCTCGACATCGAGGCGATCCGCAACAACCCCGGCTTCGTTATCGGTTTCGCGCTCGCGCTCGTCGCGCTCAAGACCGCGCTGATCTTCGGACTCGCCAAAGCGTTCGGCATGGCGACCCGGCCGGCGTTCGGGCTGGGGCTGTTGCTCAGCCAGGGCGGCGAGTTCGGCTTCGTGCTGTTCGCACAGGCACAGGCCGCCGAGCTGATCCGTCCGGAGGCGGCGAGCCTGTTCGGCGCGGTCGTCACGCTCTCCATGGCGACGACGCCGTTCCTGCTGATGATCGCGCGTCGCTTCGAATTCGCCAAATCCGCCGGCGCGCTGCCTGAGGGGCCAGAGGCTGCACCCGCGACCAATGCGATCGTCGTCGGCTATGGGCGCTTCGGGCAGACGGTGACGCAGATGCTGCGCAGCGACGGCATTTCGGTGACCCTCATCGATATAGAGCCGCGCCAGATCGAGCGCACCGCCGAATTCGGAGTGAAGGTCTATTATGGCGACGGACGGCGGATCGACCTGTTGCGGACGGCGGGGGCCGACCAGGCCAAGGTCATTGCGTTCTGCATCGACGATGCGACGCTCGGTGCAAAGGAGCTCGAACCCGTCATCCATGCTTTTCCCGAAGCCGCGATCCTCGTCCGCGCGTTCGACCGGCGGCAGATGATGGCGCTTGCCAATGTCCGCACCTGCTATGCGATCCGCGAAGTCTATGAATCGGCGATCCTGCTCGGCAAGCGCGCGCTGGCGGCGTCGGGGACCGATGGCGACCGCATTCTGGGCATCGAACGCGACTATCGCGCGCGCGACGCGGACCGCCTTGCCGCGCAAACCGCGACCGGCGACATCCACGCGATGGCCGAGACGGTGTTGCGCGATGGCGATCCGGTGGTCAAAGCGTGAAGATCGAGCGCGTCGCCGCGCTGTCGGCGGCGGTCGCGATCGGTGCGGGCGCGTTCGGGGCGCATGTCGCCAGCGGTCAGGCGATCGACTGGCTGCGCACGGGGGCCATGTACCAGCTGATCCACGCGGTTGCGGTACCGGTGCTCGCGGCGCGCGACCCACGCGTCGCCTGGGTGCTGCTCGCCGGATCGCTGCTGTTCGCGGCGACGCTTTATGCGATGGCGCTTGGGGCGCCGAGGTGGTTGGGGGCGGTGACCCCGCTGGGTGGCGTGGCGATGATCAGCGGGTGGCTGATGCTGGCGGTGCGGCGGTGAGCCTTCCCTCCCCCTACAGGGGGGAGGGTACCACGCGCCGAAGGCGCGGGAGGGAGAGGGCGACCTGTGTAATGTGAGTTCGCGACACACCCTCTCCCTGGCGCTTCGCGCCTGTCCCTCCCCCTTAAGGGGGAGGGAGGAAGATGTCAGCGACCCATTCGGCACCTGTCCGAACAATAAACGACCTGCTCCCAGTCGCGTGCCCATTTCTTGCGCCATGTGAAGGGCCGCTGGCACGCGGGGCAGATCTTGCTCGGCAGGTCGCGTTTGGCGACACCGTTGGGCATCAGCGACCCCTATCGGCGTCGAGGAAGGCCGCGACTTCGTCCAGATCGATCCCGTGCGCGAGGAAAGTCTGGCCGATGCCGCGCGCGAGGAGCAGCGGCACCGCGCCCCCCTCACGCTTCTTGTCGTGTGCCATGTGCGCGGCGAGCGTTACACCGTCGACGTCGAGCCCGGCGTCGGCCACGCTTGCGGGCAGGCCGACCGCGCGCAGATGCTCGGCGACCCTTCGCGCATCGCGGTCGGTGCAAAGCCCGCGCGCCGCCGAGAAGCGGAACGCCAAAGCGCACCCCGCCGCCACCGCCTCGCCGTGGAGCAAGCGGTCCGAAAACCCTGCTTCGGCCTCGAGCGCATGACCGAACGTGTGCCCCAGATTGAGCAACGCGCGGACCCCTTGCGTCTCGCGCTCGTCGGCGGCGACGATCCGCGCCTTGGCGGCGACGCTCGTGGCGATCGCCTGTTCGAGCGCGTCGGCGTCATGCGCGAGCAAGCGCGCGGCATTCGCTTCGCACCAGTCGAAGAAAGCCGGGTCATCGATCAGCGCGTATTTGACGACCTCGGCATAGCCCGCGCGCAGCTCGCGGGCACCAAGCGTCGCGAGCACGTCGGGATCGATCAGCACGAAGTCGGGCTGGTGAAACGCACCGATCAGGTTTTTGCCCGCACGCGTGTTGATCGCGGTCTTGCCGCCGACCGACGAATCGACCTGAGCGAGCAACGTGGTGGGTATTTGCACGAAGCGCGTGCCGCGCTTCACGATCGCGCTGGCAAAGCCGGTCAGGTCGCCGATCACCCCACCGCCGAAGGCGATCACCGCCTCCCCGCGTTCGATCTCGAGGTCGAGCAGCCGGTCGCAGAGGCGTTCGAGCTGCGTCCAGCTCTTGCTCGCTTCCCCCGGTTCGATCTCAACGACTTCGAGCGCATAGCTGCCAAGCTTGTCGAGGTGCAGCCTGGCAACGCGCGCATCGGCGACGACGATCAGGCGGCCACGGCTGGCAAAGGGCGCGATCAGATCGCCGCGCGCCAACGCGCCGCGCTCGATGAGCACGTCATAGGGCCTGCTGGTCTCGACGCGGACGATCGTCATGCCGACAATTGGCTGAGGATTGAGTCGACGGTCGCTTCGTGCGGCGAGGGTTGCGAGACGACGCGGATCGGCGCCAGCGCATAGGTCGCGTTGCGCAGTTTCGCGAGCTCGGTAAGGATCTGGCGCGCGTCACCGCCCTTCAGCAGGGGGCGGTCGTCACGCCGCCCGACGCGCGCGGCGAGCGTATCGATATCGGCGTCGAGCCAGATCGCGGTCGCCTGCGTCAGGATCAGCGCGCGCGTCTCTTCGTTCATGAAAGCGCCGCCGCCGGTCGCGACGACCTTGGGCGCGCCATCGATCAGCCGCGCGATCACGCGCCGTTCGCCGTCGCGGAAATGCGCCTCGCCGAACCGTTCAAAGATTTCGGCGATCTTCATCGCCGCCGCTGTCTCGATCTCGTGATCGGCATCGACGAAGGGCAGATCGAGCCGTTTTGCGAGCCGTCGGCCGACGGTCGTCTTGCCGACGCCCATCAGCCCGACGAGGACGATCGGGCGCGTCGGGCGGGGCAGCGGCATGGACATGGCAACGGGGCTATACATAAGCCCCCCGCGTCGGGCAAAGAGCGCGTCCGGCGACCCCTTCATGAGCCAATTTCTTCACGAGCCAATTCCTTTACGAGTATATCGATGCCCCGTTCGCTGTTGATCCGTATCGTTCTCGTCGTGGTCGTCCTCGTCGCGATCCTGTTCGCGCTGGCGAGCATCGACCCGACGCGCGCGCCCAAGCGGATCGAGAAAGTCATCCCCGACAATGCGCTCTCGCGCTGAGGTCGCGCTTGCGCTGATGCTTGCGGCGAGCGCGGTCGCGCTGTGGCCGGCGATTGCCCAGCGTGCGCCCGAATCGATCCTGCCCCCCGGTTTCGGCCAGCCCGATCCGCCCGCCAATCAAACGGCACCGGCGCCCAGCGCGCCACCCGCGTCGGACGATCTCGTTCCCGATCTCGCGCTCCGCCCGCCGACGTCGGACGTGACGCGTGGCGATGTGATCGGCGAGGTCATTGGCAATCTGTCGGACAATGCGCTGGTCGCGGTCGAAGCGCCTGATTTGCCGCCGGAGGCGCGCCGCTCGCTCGACCGGGTGGGCTTGCTTGCCCCTGAGGATGGCGGGTTCGCCGATAGCGGATTTGGCGCGAGCGACGGGCGGTTTCTCGCCACGCTGATGCAGCGCATCGACGCGCCGCTGGCGAGCCGCTGGATGCAGATCGTGCTGCGTCGCGCCTTGCTGTCGCCCACCGCGATCCCGCCTAACGCGAACGGCGCAGACTGGGTCGCCGAGCGCGCGTGGCTGCTCCTGCGGATGGGCGAATCGGATACCGCGCGCGCGCTGATTGCGCGGGTCGACGCGGAGAACTTCACACCGCGCCTGTCCGAAATCGCGATGCAGGCCGCTCTTGCGACGGGCGATCCGGCGTCGGTCTGCCCGGTGGCGGATCAGGCCGCGCTGAGCAGTGACGAAGTCTCGTGGCCGCTGGCTCAGGCGATGTGCGCGGGGCTGTCGGGCGAGCCGGGAACCGCGAGCGCGCTGATCGACAAGGTTCGCGACGATGGCGACGCGCGCGGCATCGACGTGCTGCTCGCCGAAAAAGTGATCGGCGCTGCAACCAATTCGCGCCGCGCCGTGATGATCCAGTGGGAGGGGGTCGACAAGCTCGACGCGTGGCGCTTCGGACTGGCGAGCGCCACCGGCGTGACGATCCCACCCGCACTCTTCGACACCGTCGGGCCGCAGGTTGAGGCATGGGCGGCGCGCGCCCCGCTGATCGCGCCCACCGCGCGCGCTTCGGCCGCGGAGCGTGCCGCCGCAATGGGCGTGTTCTCGAGCCAGGCGCTGACCGATTTCTACGCGAGCCTGTGGGATGCGACCGACCCCGCCGAGCGCGGCGCAACCGTCGGGGAAAGCCTGCGCGTCGCCTATGGCGGTGCACCCGATGCGCGGCTGTCGGCGCTGCGCAATCTGTGGGAGGGCAAGGACAGCGACGCCTATGCACGCCTGATCCTGACCGCGCGTGCGGCCGAGCTTGCGCCGGTCGTGGGTGGCGTGGCGGCAAGCGACAGCGACCGGCTGATCACGTCGATGCTGTCGGCCGGGCTCGATATCCAGGCGGCGCGCTGGGCGTCGCAGGTAGACAGGGCATCGGTTGGCTGGGCCGCGCTCGCGGTCGGCGCACCCCGCGCGCTGTCGGGCAGCGATTCGTCGGCAGTGCGCAGCGTGCCGGCCGGCGAAGACGACCGGCGCGCCAAATTCCTTTTGGCCGGGCTCGCCGGGCTCGGGCGATTGCCAGCCAGCGAGGCGAGCGCGCTTGCCGAAAGCTACAAGGTGCCGCTGGGGCGTCAGGACAGCTGGACGCGCGCGCTCGACCGCGCGGCGGCGGCGGGCGAACCGGCAACGGTCGTGCTGCTTTCGGCGGCGGGCATGCAGACCCGCGCCTGGCGCTACGTGCCGCCGCAGGCGCTCTATCACATCGTCGCGGCGTTGCGGCGGGTGGGGCTCGAGCCCGAAGCACGAATGATCGCCGCAGAGGCGATCGCGCGCGCTTGACGCGGAGCGACATCAGCGACGACGAGGCGATCGCCCTGTTCCTCTCCGCGCTCGCTTCCGAATCGGGGGCGGCACGCAACACGCTAATGGCGTATCGTTCGGACCTCGAACTCGCGTCGGACGAACTCGCGGGCGGGCTCGCGCATGCCGACGCCACACGCCTGCACCAGCTCGCCGATAGCTGGGCGCCCTTGTCGAAGGCGACCGTAGCGCGCAAATCGGCCGCGCTCCGGCGATTTTACGGCTTTCTGCGCGACGAGGGGGTTCGCCTCGACGACCCGTCGGCGGCGCTACCGCGTCCCGGCGGCACGCAGCGCCGCCTGCCGCGGATTCTCGACCATGACGACATCGCGCGGCTGTTCGATACGCTTGCGCTCCGGATCGAGCGCAACGGGACCGTCGCCGATATCCGCATGCTTGTGCTGGTCGAGCTGCTTTACGGCTCGGGGCTGCGCGCGACCGAGCTGGTCTCGCTCGACGTGCGCGCAATCGCGCCCGATCGCCCGTTCGCGATTCTGAAAGGCAAGGGCGGGCGCGAGCGGCTGGTGCCGGTTTCCCAACGCGCGCGACTTGCGGTCGTCGCGTGGCGCAACGTGCGTCCCGGCGCGGGGCCGTACCTTTTTCCCTCGGGCACCAAGCACCTCAGCCGCGTCCGCCTGTTCCAGCTGCTGCGCGAGCTGGCGGGGCAGGCCGGCATTCCGCCCGAACGGATCAGCCCGCACGTCCTGCGCCATGCCTTCGCCACGCATCTGCTCGAGGGCGGGGCCGATCTGCGCGCGCTCCAGACGATGCTCGGCCATGCCGATATCGCGACGACCGAGATCTACACGCATGTCGAAACCGCGCGGCTTGTCGAACTCGTCACGACGCGGCATCCGTTGAGCGACACGGCAGTGACCCGGGGAGAGTAGGATGCGCGTATTGAAAACCGCAGCGCTGGCGCTGTTGCTGATCGGGTCGCCGGTCGGCCTCGTCGCGCAATCCGCCGCACCAACCGCCATCTCGGCGTCGGACAAGGCGCAGGGTGCGCAGGCGCACCCGCAATTGCTCGAACAATTCGGCGGACCCTATGCCGGACGTCAGGCCGACTATGTTCGCCGGGTGGGGCAAAAGATCGCGATCCAGTCGGGGCTGTCGAACGCGCAGAGCGACTTTACCGTCACCTTGCTCGATTCGCCGGTCAACAACGCCTTCGCGATCCAGGGAGGCTATGTCTACGTGACCCGCCAGTTGCTCGCGCTGATGAACGACGAGGCCGAACTGGCGTTCGTGATGGGCCATGAAGTCGGGCACGTCGCCGCGCGCCACCCCAAGCAGCGCAACGACCGAACCACGATCGCGACGGTGCTGAGCGGGATCGTCGGTGCGGTCGCGGGCAATTCGGGGCTGGGGTCGCTGATCGGGCGCGGCGCGAGCACGCTGGCGCAAGGCGTGCTGCTCAAATTCTCGCGGACGCAGGAATATGAGGCGGACGACCTCGGCGTCCGTTATCTTGGCAGTGCAGGTTACGATCCGCTCGCCTCGGCCGACATGCTTGCCGCGCTCGCCGACCAGACCGAACTCGATTCGCGCGCCTCGGGCGTCAGCCGCAGCGTCCCCGAATGGGCGAGCACGCATCCTGACCCCGGTGCCCGCGTCGCACGCGCGGCGGCGGCGGCGCGCGCCGGGGGACGCGCCGGAGGGCTGCGCAACCGCGACGTGTTCCTCGCCGCGATCGACGGGATGCTGTACGGCGACGATCCGAAGCAAGGCATCGTCGACGGACAGGATTTTCGCTTTCCTGCCGGTCGCTGGGCGTTCACCGCACCTGCGGGCTTTACCATCGCCAACGGCGCGCGCGCGGTTACCTTGGCGGGCGAGGGGGGGCAGGCGCAGCTTACGACGGGCGCACTCGGCGGCAGCCTCGACGCCTATGTCGATCGTGTGTTCAAGGGGATCGGCGGGGGACAGGCACCCGAAGTCCAGGCGCGTCGTGTCAGCGTCGCCGGGCTGGCGGCCGCGACTGCAACGGTGCGCGCCAACACGCAGAACGGACCGGTCGACGTGACGGTGTTCGCCTATGCGCTCGATACGCAGACGGCGGCGCACTTCATCGCGATCACCGCGGCGGGTTCCGGGGAAGGGCCGTTTGCGCCGCTGTTTGCCTCGTTCCGTCGAATGACCCCGGCCGAGGCCGCATCGGTGCGTGCGCGCCGCGTCAGCGTCGTCGCGGTGCGCCCTGGCGACACGGTTGCGTCGCTGGCCGCGCGCATGGCGTACCCCGACCTGCGCGTCGAACGCTTCAGCGTGCTCAACGCACTCCGCCCCGATTCGGTGTTGCGACCGGGACAGAAGGTCAAGCTGATCGTGCTGGGTTAACCCTTCGACATTTGCGACGAGACGTTGTTGAACGTCTTCTTGAGCTGATTGCCGGTGCCGTTCAGCGCGGTAATGGCGGCAACCGCGATCAGAGCGGCGATCAAACCGTATTCGATGGCCGTGGCGCCGCGCGTGTCACGAACAATATTGAACAGACTAAGTATAATCCCACCCCGGTTAAGAAAAAGGGCGGGAAACCGAAAGTCTCCCGCCCCGATCCTTTGTCTTTCGACAGATTTGCTGCCCGGTCGATCGACCGGGCTAAGCGAAATCAGCCCTTCGACATCTGCGACGAGACGTTGTTGAACGTCTTGGTCAGCTGGTTGCCCAGGCCGTTCATCGCGGTGATGGCGGCAACCGCGATCAGAGCGGCGATCAGGCCGTATTCGATGGCGGTGGCGCCCTTCTTGTCGGCGAACATCTTGCGAACGATCTTCATGTCTGGTCTCCTGTGAGTGTCTTCAACTTCCCGGCTGTTCCCCCTTGCAGTGGACCAGCAAGCGCGGGGTTAGAGTGAAGAAGTTTTCAAAGCGTTAAAGTCGAAACGACTTTATGTTGGGTTCTGCATCTTGCTCGAGATGTTGTTCCACATGCCGATCGACACCGTGGCGAAGTTCTGTAGCGCGACCATCATGGCGATGATGATCAGCGATACGATCAAGCCGTATTCGATCGCGGTTCCGCCGCGCCGGTCGCGTAGCAGCGCCCTGAACTTCCTGATCATGCGACTGTCCCCGGTCGGCCGTCGTCCCATTACGGCGCTTGGGACTTAGGCTGTACGGCGTTAAGAAAGTCTTGATGAACGATCCAACCGTCCTGCTCGTCGTCGCGGCTGCGCTGGTCGACGGCGATGGGCGCGTGCTCGTCCAGCAACGCCCGCCCGGTAAGTCTCTGGCGGGATTGTGGGAATTTCCCGGGGGCAAGCTCGAGCCGGGCGAGACGCCCGAAGCCGCGCTGGTCCGCGAATTGGCCGAAGAGCTCGGCGTTTCCGTCGATGCGGACGCGCTGGTGCCGCTCGCCTTTGCCAGCGAGCCGCTTTCGGGAAAGCATCTGGTTTTATTGCTCTACACCTGCACGGCCTGGCAGGGCGAAGCACGCGCGCTTGAAGCATCCCAAATCCGATGGTGCACGCCGGACGAGCTGCAAGACCTCGATATGCCACCGGCCGATGCTCCGTTCATCGGCACGTTGCGGACGGCGCTCCGTGGTGCCGCCCATCCATCGCGCGTTGAATGAGGGCGCCACGCGCACGTGCTCGACCATCAGCGGCTCTCAACCAAATGCCTTTCGTTCGGCACCTCAGAACGTCCCGAACGGCAGCAGCGTCCTGTAAGGCTCCAGCCCGTTCGCCCCCCGGATCGTTCGCCCCTTGCGCAGCAGAAAGGCGTGGCGGACGATCTCGGCCTGTTGCTCGATGCCATAGCGTTCGAGCGTCCAGCCAGGGCGCAGTGCATAGTCGTAGCGGCAGAAGGGATGGCGAGCGAGCGGCAGGAAGATGCCGCGCTGGCGCTGCCATACATGCGTCATCTCGTGGATGAACAAGCCCTGTTCGTCGATATGGCGGTCGCAGAAATCGTTGCAGTAGAGGCTGCCTTTGGGATGCAGCCAGATATGCCCGTCGGGTGCCATCGCGACTTCGCGCGGCTGGAAGAACGCCCATTTGCGCGCGTGGATGCGGACGCGGTCGTACGCGATCGCCGTGCCGAACACGCCGCGCGCGAGCGCGATCTCGCCGGGCGTTAGCGTGCGCCCGCTCAAGGCCTGGGTGCCGCGCCCCCGGGGCCGGTTACGACGGCGTCGACCTCGAGCTTGGTCCCGCTCGCAAAGGTAAACACCATCGGCAGCGTGCGCTTCGGCGTGATGCCGGGGTTGACGTAGGTCAGCATCAGATGCTTGCCGCCTTCCTTGAATTCCACGGTCGAACGTGCGGGCACCGCCACCCCTCCAGCGAGCGGCTTCATCGATGTCATCGTCCCGCTCGTCATGCTCTCGTGCATCTCGGTGCGGATGACGGCAGGCGAGAAGACCGCCATCAGCCGTTCGTCGCTCTCGCCGCCTTTCAGCGTGAAATAGCCGACCGACGGCGCCTCGCGATTGGCCGAAAGCCGCACGCGTGCATCCTCGACCGCGAGCGTCGCGGGCTTCTGCTGGCACGCGGCGAGCAGGGTCAGCGCAAGAAGGGCAAGGGCGGCACGCATGGACAGGCTCCTGTTTCGCTCCGCCACTAGCTAAGCGTGCCGCCTTCTTGCGGCAAGCCGATGCCCCCCTATATCCACGACAGTGGAACAATCCGGGCTCGGCGGCTTCGTGCGCCGTCCCGCAGCAACCAGGGCAAAGACAGAGCATGGCAAAAGTAATCGGGATCGACCTCGGCACGACGAATTCGTGTGTCGCGGTGATGGAGGGTGGCAAACCCAAGGTCATCGAAAACGCCGAGGGCGCGCGCACGACGCCGTCGATCGTCGCCTTCGCCAGGGACGGTGAGCGGCTGATCGGCCAGCCGGCCAAGCGTCAGGCGGTCACCAACGGCGACAACACGATCTTTGCGGTCAAGCGGCTGATCGGGCGGCGCTTCGACGATCCGATCACCAAAAAGGATACTGAGCTCGTTCCCTACGCCATCGCGCGCGGTCCCAATGGCGATGCGTGGGTGAAGGCAGGCGGCGAGGATTATTCGCCTGCACAGATCAGCGCGTTCATCCTGCAGAAGATGAAGGAAACCGCCGAGAGCTATCTGGGTGAGACCGTCACGCAGGCCGTGGTCACCGTGCCCGCCTATTTCAACGACGCGCAACGCCAGGCGACGAAGGACGCGGGCCGGATCGCCGGGCTCGACGTGCTGCGCATCATCAACGAGCCGACGGCGGCGGCGCTCGCCTATGGACTGGAGAAGCAGGACGGCAAGACGATCGCGGTCTATGACCTCGGCGGCGGCACGTTCGATATCTCGATCCTCGAAATCGGCGACGGCGTGTTCGAGGTGAAGTCGACCAACGGCGACACGTTCCTGGGCGGTGAGGATTTCGACAACAAGATCGTCGAATTTCTCGCGGACCAGTTCAAGAAGAAGGAAGGCCTCGACCTTCGCACCGACAAGCTCGCGCTCCAGCGGCTGAAGGAAGCGGGCGAAAAGGCCAAGATCGAATTGTCGAGCGCGGCGTCGACCGAGATCAACCTGCCGTTCATCACCGCGCGGATGGAGGGGGGCAGCACGACGCCGCTCCATCTCGTTGAGACGATCACGCGCGCCGACCTCGAGCGCATGGTCGCCAGCCTCATCGAGCGTACGCTCGAGCCGTGCAAGAAGGCGATCGCCGATGCCGGGCTGAAGGCCGATGCGATCGACGAGGTCGTGCTTGTCGGCGGCATGACGCGCATGCCGCGCGTCCGCGAAGTCGTGAAGAACTTTTTCGGCAAGGAGCCGCACACCGGCGTCAACCCCGACGAAGTCGTCGCGATGGGTGCCGCGATTCAGGCCGGCGTGCTGCAGGGTGACGTCAAGGACGTGCTGCTGCTCGACGTGACGCCGCTGTCGCTCGGCATCGAGACATTGGGCGGCGTCTTCACGCGGATGATCGACCGTAACACGACGATCCCGACGAAGAAGAGCCAGACCTATTCGACCGCCGACGACAGTCAGAATGCGGTGACGATCCGCGTGTTCCAGGGCGAGCGCGAGATGGCGGCGGACAACAAGCTGCTCGGCCAGTTCGACCTGATCGGCATTCCGCCCGCGCCGCGCGGCGTGCCGCAGATCGAGGTCACGTTCGACATCGATGCGAACGGCATCGTCAACGTCAGCGCCAAGGACAAGGGTACCGGCAAGGAGCAGCAGATCAAGATCCAGGCGTCGGGCGGCCTGTCCGATTCCGACATCGACCAGATGGTCAAGGACGCCGAGCAGTTCGCCGAGGAAGACAAGAAGCGTCGCGAGGCGGCCGAGGCGAAGAACAATGCCGAAAGCCTGATCCATTCGACCGAGCGCCAGCTGATCGATAATGGCGACAAGATCGATGCGTCGCTGAAGACCGAGATCGAGGCGGCGGTCGCCGAGGCTAAGACTGCAGTCGAGGGCGGCGATGTTCAGGCGATGAACGACAAGACGCAGGCGCTGACGCAGGTTGCGATGAAGATGGGTCAGGCGATCTACGAGCGCGAACAGGCTGCGGGGGCTTCGCCGGGGGGTGAGGCGCCTGCTGCGGACGATGGCGTCGTCGACGCGGAATTCTCCGAAGTCGACGACAAGAAGTAAGCCTGTCGTCATCCCCGCGCAGGCGGGGACCCATCTTTCTGTTTCATGAGGAGATGGGCCCCCGCCTTGGCGGGGGTGAGGCATGATTTGCGGGGGCCCCGATGGCTGACACCGACTATTATGATTTGCTGGAAATCGAACGGACCGCCGACGACGGGACGATCAAGTCGTCGTATCGCAAGCTCGCGATGCGTTTTCATCCGGACAAGAATCCCGGAGACCATGAATCCGAGGCAAAGTTCAAAGCGATTTCGGAAGCCTATGACTGCCTGAAGGACCCGCAGAAGCGCGCAGCCTATGACCGCTATGGCAAGGCCGCGTTCCAAAATGGCGGCGGTCCGGGCCCGCAGGGGTTCGAAGGCTTTTCGGACATCTTCGACAATATTTTCGGCGAGTTCACCGGGCGCGGGCGCCCCGGCGGTGTTCGGCGCGGTGCCGACCTGCGCTACGATCTCGAAATCACGCTCGAGGACGCCTATCACGGCAAGGCGACCGAGATTTCGGTCGAGGTCTCTGCGCAATGCGAGCCGTGCGGCGGATCGGGTGCGAAGCCCGGCACGTCGGCGCGCCAGTGCAGCACCTGCGCCGGACATGGCAAGGTCCGCGCGCAGCAGGGGTTCTTCGTCGTCGAGCGCACCTGCCCCACCTGCCACGGTGCGGGCCAGACGATCGCCGACCCGTGCCCGACGTGTCGCGGTGCGGGGCGCGTCGACAAGGCCAAGACACTGTCGGTCAACGTCCCCGCCGGGGTCGACGAAGGCACGCGCATTCGCCTGACCGGTGAGGGTGAGGCGGGCGCGCGCGGTGCCCCCTCGGGCGATCTCTATATTTTCCTGCACGTCGCGCGGCACTCGATTTTCGAACGCGAGGGCACGACCCTGTTCGCGCGCGCACCGATCAGTTTCACGACCGCGGCGCTTGGCGGCAGTATCGAGATTCCCGGCCTCGACGGCGTCGTCCACGACATCCGCATTCCGGCGGGGATCCAGTCGGGCAAGCAGCTGCGTCAGCGCGGCGCGGGCATGCCTGTCCTCAACGGGCGTGGTACCGGCGACATGGTCGTCCAGATCGAGGTCGAAACGCCCACGCGCCTGACCGACAAGCAGCGCGACCTGCTCGAAGCGTTCCGTGAGACCGAAACGGGCGCCGAATGCCCCAAATCGACGGGCTTTTTCGACAAATTGCGTGAGATGTGGACTTTATAGCCAAGGTTGAACCCTTGACGCGCGCCCGCGTTGACGCGCGATGGTCGATACTCCCGCAAAATTTTCGTTCGCTGCCTGGCGTGTTTCGCTGATCGCGGCGTGGCGCGAAGCGGGCGAAGACAATATCGCGCTGATCGCGGCGGGTGTCGCTTTCTATGCGTTTCTGGCGCTCGTGCCCGTGCTGGGGGCAATCGTGCTCAGCTACGGGCTGGTCGCGACGCCGACGACCGTCGTCGAGAATTTCCGTACGATGACGAGCGTGCTTCCTGCCGACGCGGCGCGGCTGATCGGCGAACAACTGCTCAACGTGGTGCAAACCTCGTCGGGCAAGAAGGGGTTCGGGCTGCTGCTCGCGCTCGCGGTCGCGCTGTTCGGGGCCCGCAACGGCGCGCTCGCGATCGTGACTGCGCTGAACGTGTCGTACGAGGTCGAGGAGAAGCGCGGACTGGTGAAGCTCAACCTGCTCGCGCTGGCCATGACCATCGCGTCGGTGCTCGCCGCGATCCTCGGGATCATTGCCGTCGCGGCACTGGGGCAACTGGAATATTTATTTGCCGGGCCGCTCGCGATCGTGGGAAAGATAATCGCGTTCGCCGTGGTGCTCGGCGTCGGCGCGGCGGGGGCGGCGACACTCTATCGCTACGCCCCGTGCAGGGCCGACGCACGCTGGGCGTGGATCACGCCGGGATCGATCTTCGCGGCGGTCGGCTGGGGCGTGCTGACGCTCGGGTTCGGTTATTATGTCGCGAACTTCGGCAATTATAACGCGACCTACGGGTCGCTGGGCGCGGTCGTCGTGTTGCTGACGTGGATCTGGCTGACCGCCTATGCGCTGTTGCTGGGCGGCGAGATCAATTCGGAACTGGAAAAGCGCGCCGCCGCCTAACTCCAGATACCCCGCGTGTCGTAAATCGCTTTGCCCGCGCGCTCGTCGGCGGGAACGCTCTTGAAGATGTCGTGGTCGACCAGCACGATCATGATCGTGCAGTCGGACAGCGCCTGATCGATATCGATCAGCGTCGCGGGGGCCAGCGAAGGCGGCAGCGTGGCGATGTGCGGTTCGACGATCGCGATGCGCTCGCCGAAACGCGCGACGAGTAGCTCGGCGACCTTGAGCGCAGGCGATTCGCGGAAATCGTCGACGTTCGCCTTGAACGCCAGGCCGAGCAGCGCGACCTTCGCGTCAGGATGCGCGTCGATCATCGCGGCGGCGCGTCCAATCACATGATCGGTCTTGCCGTCGTTGACCTCACGTGCGGTGCGGATCAGCGGCGTCAGTTCGGGCGCCGAATGGACGATAAACCACGGATCGACGGCGATGCAATGCCCGCCGACGCCGGGTCCCGGCGACAGGATGTTGACGCGCGGATGACGGTTGGCGAGGCGGATGACGTCCCATACGTCGATGCCCAGCTTGTCGGACACTAGCGACAATTCGTTGGCGAACGCGATGTTGACGTCGCGGAACGCGTTTTCGGCGAGCTTGACCATTTCGGCAACGCGCGCGGTCGTGGTGATGCACGCGCCGCGCACGAAACTGCGGTAAAAGCTCAAAGCCTTGCGGGCGCAGCGCGGCGTGATGCCACCGATGCAGCGGTCGTTGTCGATCAGCTCGACCAGGATGCGTCCGGGCAATACGCGTTCGGGGCAATAGGCGATCGACACGTCGGCGGCGCCATTGCCCGCGTGCGGGAACTTCAGGTCGGGGCGCAGGCTTTCGAGCACGTCGCGGACCTGCTCGGTCGTGCCGACCGGTGAGGTCGATTCGAGGATGACGAGATCGCCGGACTTCAGCACGGGTGCGATCGTGCGCGCCGCCGACAGGACATGCCCGATATCGGGCGCATGATCGTCGTCGAACGGTGTCGGCACGGCGATCAGGAAGACGTCGCTCGGCTCGATCGCGGTCGCTGCGCGCAGCAGCCCGCGCTGCACGACGCCTTGTACCAGCGCGTCGAGGTCGACCTCCTCGATATGGACGCCGCCCGAATTGACCGTCTCGACAACGTCGGGACGGATGTCGATGCCGAGCACCGACGCGCCCGAGCGCGCGACGACAGCTGCAGTCGGCAGGCCGATATAGCCGAGGCCGAGCACGGCCACGCGGGTCTGGATCTTGGGTGCCATCGGCTGCGTCCTGCGAAACTTCGCGGCCCCGTCTAGCGTGCTTTTATTGTGCGCGGGTTAAGCGCCGCTCCGCACCCACTCAGGTCGTCAGCAACCAGCGCCGCGTCCCCTCGAGCCCCAGCGCGGTCAGCCGCCCGGTCGCAAACGCACCGGTATCGATGCCGATGCGATTGGCGCGCAGGTCGGGGCTGGCGGTGACGGTGTGGCCGTGCACGATCATCGCATCATGCTGTCGTGCGTCGTCGAGGAATTCGTCGCGGATCCAGCGCAGATCGGTGCCTGCCTGACGCGCAAGCTCGACCCCGGGGCGGATGCCGGCGTGGACGAACAGATAGTCGCCGACCTGGTATTGATCCGCGCCTCGCCGCAGAAACTGGATATGTTCGGCCGGGATCGCGGTCGCGATCAGCATCAGTAATTCGTCGATGTCCGCGCGATCATAGGCGTCGGCGTCGACACCGTAGCTGAGCAAAGTCGCCCGCCCCCCGATGCGGTGGAGCAGTCGCGCAGCCTGCGCATCGCCCTCCCACGCCTTGATCAGCACTTCCTCGTGATTGCCCATCAGCAACACCGCACCGCGCGTCGAGCCTAATTCCATTGCCCGCTCGACGACGCCGCGAGACTGGGGTCCGCGGTCGATCAGGTCGCCGAGCAGGATGATCTGCGCGCCGGTCGATTCGTCATCGGTTTGTGCGATCAGCGCGTCGAGGCAATCGAGCCGTCCGTGAACGTCGCCGATCGCATAGATGCGCCGCCCCGTGGGAACCGCATGATGGCGCAACGGAGCGAGCTTGCGCTTGAAAAAGGGAAAACGGGCCATCGGCATATCGTGCAGCAGTGCGATGAACCCTGCGTTACGATTGCGCGGTTTCGGCGTCGATCAGGACGCGCGGGTCGAGCCCCAGATGCTCGATATGGCGACGCATACGTGGCCAGACATGGCGCAGGAACAGCTCGCGCTCGCTGATCCGCAACCGTTCGATCGCCCCCTCCGCCACGAACATGCCGACCCCGCGACGCACGACGACATAGCCCTCGTCCTGCAACGCCTGATACGCCTTGGCGACCGTCAGCGGGTTCGCACCATGCTGCGACGCAAAGCTGCGGATCGAGGGCAGCTGCGCCCCTTCGCCATGCTCTCCTGCCAAAATCGCCGCAGCCAGCATCGCCCGCAGGCGAAGATAGACCGGCGCGGTCTCGCTCGCTGTCATACTCGGCTAATACACTGGCCGTCGGGAAATGTCAGCCCCAGCGTTTCACCACTTGGTCATAATCGGGTCGCGGGCGCTCCTCGAGCGCGTGCGCGGGCGTGCCGATGAAGACGAAGCCGGCAATGCGATCACCGGGTCCGCCAAAGGCATCGCGGACGGTGTCGCTGTATGCGGCCCAACCGGTCAGCCATGATGCGACGAAGCCCGATGCGTGCGCAGCAAGCTCGAGGTTCATGATCGCAGCACCAACCGACAGATGCTGTTCCCACAGCGGGATCTTGCTCGGGATCACGGGCGTCGACAGTGCGACGATCAGCGTCGGGGCCTCGTGCGCAAAGCGTCCAACGGGCTCGATCTCGTCGCGGGTCGCATCCGGGTTGGCCGCCAGATAGGCATCGACGAGCAGCGCAGCGAGCCGGTCGCGCTGCTCGGCGGCGATCACGACAAAGCGCCACGGTGCGAGCTTGCCGTGATCGGGCACGCGGATCGCGGCCTCGAGGATCGCGCGCAGCTGGTCGTCGTCGGGCCCCGGCGCCACCATGTCGCGCGGCTTGCCCGACCGGCGCGAGTGGAGCAGCGCGAGCGTCGAGCGTGTTTCGTTGAACGTCATGCGACCGTCCTTAGCCGCTCGTCCGGCCTTTGAAAGGCCGCAACTGCGCAACTCGCCGCTTCACAGCGGCAATTTCGCCGCTAGGTTCGCGCAGCAGAGGGCGGCACGTAACCGCCGCCGAACAAAGGGTCGAGTGATGGCAAGTGCAGCGGTCGGGGCACCGTCGGGCGAGTTTCTGGGACACCCCAAGGGGCTCTACGTCCTGTTTTTCGCCGAGATGTGGGAGCGCTTTTCCTATTACGGCATGCGCGCGCTGCTGATCCTGTACCTGACCAAACACTGGTTCTTCGCCGACGGCAAAGCCAACCTGATCTACGCCAGCTATGGCTCGCTCGTGTACATCACCCCCGTGCTCGGCGGGTATCTCGCTGACCGTTACCTCGGCCAGCGCAAGGCGGTGCTGTTCGGCGCGGTGCTGCTGACCTGCGGTCATTTCCTGATGGCGTTCGAGGGCAAGGGAGGGCAGGTCGATCCGACGATCAACATCTTCTGGCTCGCGCTCGCGTTCATCATCGTGGGCGCCGGGTTCCTGAAGGCCAATATTTCGGTCATCGTCGGCCAGCTCTACCCGCTCACCGACCCGCGTCGCGACGGTGCGTATACGATCTTCTACATCGGCGTTAACCTGGGTGCCTTCATCGGCACGCTCGTCGCCGGCTACCTCGGCGAAACCTATGGGTGGCGGTACGGCTTCGGTTCGGCGGGCGTCGGCATGCTGCTCGGCCTGCTCGTGTTCGTGCTCGGCAAGCCGACGCTGTTGGGGCGCGGCGAGCCACCGAACCCGGCGCGGTTGCGTGAAAAGGTTGCGGGCATCGCGCTCGAACCCCTGCTCTACGCGATCGGTGTGCTCTCGATCGGCGCGGTATGGGGGCTGATTCAGGTGCAGGCGGCGATCCAGGGGCTGCTGATCGTCGCGGGCGGCGCGCTGCTTCTCTATGTCGTCTATGCGGCATCGAAGCTCGAGCGCGACGCTCGCGAGCGTATGTACGCGATCATCTTCCTGCTCGCGTTGCAGCCGGTGTTCTGGGCGATCTACGAACAGGGTGGCGGGTCGCTCAATCTTTATACCGACCGCTTCGTCGACCGCGCGGGCGTGCCTGCCTCGATCTTCCAGTCGATCAACCCCTTTTACATCATCGCGCTGGGGCCGGTGTTCGCGATCCTGTGGACGTGGCTCGGCAAGCGCGGCTGGGAACCCTCGACCCCGGCCAAGTTCGGGCTCGCGCTGGTCCAGCTCGGCTTTGCCAACCTCGTCCTCGTCTGGGGCGCGCTCGGTGTCGGGCTCGCGGTGCCGACGCCGGTTATCTTCATTTTCCTGATCTATCTGTTCCAGACCACGGGCGAGCTGTGCCTGTCGCCGGTCGGCCTGTCGGCGATGAACCGGCTTGCGCCGCGCCACCTCGCCAGCCTGATCATGGGCGCGTGGTTCTTTGCGACCGCGGGCGGCCAGTATCTCGCGGGGGTGATCGGCGCGGCGACGGGCGGGGGCGAAGGCGGCGAAATGTCGAAGGAGGGCGTGATCTCGGTCTATGGCACGCTCGGCTGGTGGACGATCGGGCTGGGCGTCGCGGTCGTCGCGGTGTCGCCGCTCGTCAAGCGGCTGATGCATCTCGACACGCTGCGCGACGTCGACGCGACGGCGGTGGACCCGCGGCCCGAAGAGGGGCTGCGGCCTGCGATGGGAACGCTCGGTTGATGGAGTTGGGTTCGGTTGCCGATTGGGTAGTAGCTGCTACGGCTATCGTCGGCGTCATTTTCGGCGGCGTACAGCTCCGGGCGCTCCGCGAGGCCGATCAGCAGTCGGCGGATCAGGCTCGCGCCCAAGCGGAAATCGCTCGTGCAACGTTGTTGCTTGAAATCGACGGCAAGTTCGAATCGGCCGACTTGCTCGCGTCGCGGATCGCCGTGCGGACGCTTCGCAATCGGGCGATCAAGGAGGCGAAGACCAAGCTGCGCGCCGGTGCCAACGACATTGAGGTGCGAGACCGCGCGTGCGTGATCTTCTCCGAATATGTGACGCAGCTTTGGGTCAATTTTACGAGGGCCGACGAAAGCGACCCCAACGCGTCGGCCACGCGACCGAACGAGACGCTGGCCGACGAGGCCGGATCGCAATATTCGCAGCTTGTTCGACTGCTTGGCTGGATGGAAACTGTCGGGCGGCTGACCGAGCAAAGGCTCGTTCCGCCCGAAGACATGTTCGAACTGTACGATCAGGTGTTCATCCAAGTCTGGGGCCTGTTCCGACAGCATACCGCAGACCGCCGCGCCGATGGCCCGGTGCGCAACGACCGTTTGTGGCATTATGCGGGTTGGTTCAGCGATGCCGCCGAAGCTCGGCAAAAGCGGCGCGCGGAATCGGTGCCGAGAACATTGGCTTCCGATCGCAAATGGCTAGGGGTGCCTCCCGCGACACCCCATAACGTCAGTTGAGTTCTTTGTTGCGCATATCGGTCTCCGTGAGGGGGATATAAGCGATTATGATGAATAGGCAATTGCGAAACGCCGCATCTCCCGCACTGGTTGCGATCATGTTGCTTAGCGCCTGCACCACCGCGCCGAAACCGCAAACGGCAGCGCGCCCCGCTGCCGCCAAACCCGCCACCCCCCGGTGGAACGCGGACCCCTATCCTTCGACCTACAAGCCCTATCCCTCGACCCCGACGGTCATCCGCGGCGCGACGATCTATGACGGCGAGGGCGGGCGGATCGAGCGCGGGGTGGTGTTCCTGTCGGATGGCAAGGTCACGCGCATCGGCGGCCCCGATACGCCGGTTCCCGCGGATGCGACCGTTATCGACGGGACCGGCAAATGGGTGACGCCGGGCATCATCGACATCCATTCGCACCTCGGCGACTATCCCTCGCCTGCCGTCGAAGCGCATTCGGACGGCAACGAGGCGACGGGGCCGGTGCGTTCGGAAGTTTGGGCCGAACACAGCGTCTGGCCGCAGGACCCCGGATTCAGCCGCGCGCTCGTTAATGGCGGCGTCACGGCGCTTCAGGTTCTGCCCGGCAGCGCCAACCTGTTCGGCGGGCGCTCGGTCGTGCTCAAGAACGTCTATGCGCGCACCGTCCAGGCCATGAAATTCCCCGGCGCACCTTACGGCCTCAAGATGGCGTGCGGTGAGAATCCCAAGCGCGTCTATGGCAGCCGCAACACCATGCCCTCGACACGGATGGGCAATATCGCGGTCGACCGCGCGACGTGGATCCGCGCGGTCGATTACAAGCGCCGCCTCGACAAGGGCGAGAGCGTCCCGCGCGACCTTCAGCTCGACACGCTCGCAGGGGTGCTCGCGGGCGACATCCTCGTCCAGAACCATTGCTACCGCGCCGACGAAATGGCGCAGATGATCGATATGTCGCGCGAGTTCGGTTATAAGATCACCGCGTTCCACCACGCGGTCGAGGCGTACAAGATCGCCGACCTGCTGCGCGACAATCATATCTGCGCCGCGCTCTGGGCCGACTGGTGGGGGTTCAAGATGGAATCCTACGACGCGATCGACGAGAATATCGCGTTCGTCCACAATGCCGGGGCCTGTGCGATCGTTCATTCGGACGACCCCAACGGCATCCAGCGGCTCAACCAGGAGGCGGCGAAGGCACTCGCGCACGGGCGGCGCGCGGGCGTCAGGATCGACGATGCCATCGCGTGGACGTGGCTTGCGATCAACCCGGCGCGCGCGCTCGGCATCGCCGATCGCACCGGCAGCCTGAAGCCGGGCAAGATGGCCGATGTCGTGCTGTGGAACGGCAACCCCCTGAGCGTCTATTCGCGCCCCGAACGCGTGTGGATCGACGGCGCGCTGATGTACGACGCCAACGACCCCCGCCGACGCCCGGTGAGCGATTTCGAACTCGGTCAGCCGGGCGAGGGGGATGTGAAGTGATTGATTCGGTAGGAAGAAGGACCACCCCCGGCCCCTCCACGAAGGCGTGGCGGGGTGTCGTTCGGTCGATGTCGCAACCTGTTCCCCTCCAGCCCCTGATGGAGGGGCTAGGGGTGGCCCTTCTTCTTGTAGCCGCCGCGCCGATCAACGCCGAAACGGTCGCGATTACCGGCGGGACGCTGGCGATCGGCGACGGGAGCGCGCCTGTCGCGGGCACCGTCGTGATGACCGACGGGCGCATCGTCGCCGCAGGGCCGGGTGTGCGCGTTCCCCCGGGCGCACGCGCCATCGACGCGACCGGCAAATGGGTCGCTGCCGGAATCGTCGCGGGCTTTTCGCGGCTCGGCCTCGTCGAGGTCGACGGGGTCGATTCGACCAACGACGCCGCCGCGCGCGGGACGCCGTTCAACGCCTCGCTCGACGTCTCAACCGCGATCAACCCTCAGGCTGCCGCGATCGCGGTCAGCCGCGCGGGCGGCGTGACACGCGCGATCGTCGCGCCGCGAGCAGCGGCGAACATGTTCGCCGGGCAGGGAGCGGTGATCGACACCGCGACCGATCCTGACGCGATCACGCGCGCGCGCGCGTTCCAGTTCGTCGAATATGGCGAGGCGGGCGCGCGCATCGCAGGGGGAAGCCGCGTCGCGCTCGCCAGCGGCTTTCGCAATGCGCTCAATGAGGCACGCGACTATGCGCGCGCGCCCGACCGTTACGACGGGCGCACGCGCGACGCGATGCTGCTGCGCGCCGACGCGCAGGCGCTGGTGCCCGTCATCGAGGGCAGGGTTCCGCTGCTGGTTCATGTCGAGCGTGCCGCCGACATCCTTCAGGTGCTCGCGCTGCGCCGCGAATTCGCGAGCCTGAAGCTCGTCCTCGTCGGCGCGACCGAGGGGTGGCGCGTCGCGGCGCAGATCGCAGCCGCAGGCGTGCCCGTCATCGCCTCACCGCTCAACGACCTGCCCGCGCAATTCGAGCAGCTCGCGGCGACGCAGTCGAACAGCGGGCGGATGAAGGCGGCGGGCGTACAGGTCTCGATCGGCATGATCGACGACGACGACGCGCGCCAGGCGCAGCTCTCGCCGCAGCTTGCCGGCAATCTGGTCGCGCTCACCCGCGTGCCCGGCGCGACCGGGCTCGACTGGGGCAGCGCCTTCGCCGCGATCACCTCGAAGCCCGCCGAGGCGGTCGGCATGGGGGGCGAGATCGGCTCGCTGCGCGCCGGACGCCGTGCCGATGTCGTCCTCTGGTCGGGCGACCCGCTCGAATTGTCGAGTCTGGTCGATCGCGTCTGGATCGACGGGGTCGAACAGAATCTGACGACCCGCCAGACGCGGCTGCGCGACCGGTACCGCACGCCGGGCGAGGGGGCGTTGCCCAAGGCGTACGAGCGTTGACCGAACTCACCGTCGCGCTCCTCGCTTTCCTCGGCACGCATCTGGCGATGTCGCACCCGCTGCGCGCGCCGCTCGTTGCGACGGTGGGGACGGCGGCGTTCCAAGGGCTCTACAGCCTCGTCGCTTTCGCGACGCTCGGCTGGGCGGCATGGGCGTTCTGGCGCGCGCCGACGGGCGCGTGGCTGTGGCAGCCGGGCGACGGCTTGTGGGCGCTGGCGACTCTCCTGATGTTTGCGGCGAGCGTGCTTCTGGTCGGATCGCTGATCGGCAATCCCGCGCTGCCCGATCCACGTGGCAAGACGCTGGCGATGCAACCCGCGCGCGGCGTGTTCGCGATCACGCGCCACCCGATGATGTGGAGCTTTGCGCTCTGGAGCGTCAGCCACGCGCTCGTCTCGCCGCGCCCGGAGGTGCTGATGTCGAGCGCGGCCATCGCCTTCCTCGCGCTCGTCGGCGCGGCGGGGCAAGACCACAAGAAGCGCGTTTTGATGGGCGCGGCGTGGGCCGACTGGCAGGGGCGCACCGCCTTCGTGCCGTTCGCGGGCCAATTCGCCGGGCGGATCGGCTGGGCGGCTGCATGGCCGGGGCCGATCGCGCTCGCAGGCGGGACGGTGCTGTGGCTCGGCGCAACATGGGCGCACCCGTGGATGGGCGCGCCCTATGCCGGGCTATGGCGCTATATCCTCTGAGTCAGAGGAAGCGAATGTGAGCGTTCAGATCCTCACCATCGCCATGCCGCGTTCCGCATAGCGCGCCCCCGCCGTCGCCCCCGCAGGACTGGCGGCGCTCAGCTCGGCCACGTCGGCGTCGGTCAGCACGAGATCGGCCGCCCCGACGCTGTCGGTCATCGTCGCGCGGCGCTTGCAGCCCGGGATTGGCACGATGTCGTCGCCCTGCGCGAGCAGCCAGCCGAGCGCCACCTGCGCCTTCGACACGCCGTGCCGCGCGGCGACGATGCCGATCGCATCGACCACTTTCAGGTTGCGCGGGAGGTTCTCGGGCGAATAGCGCGGGTCGTTGCGGCGCCAGTCGTCGGCGGCGAGATCGTCGGAACTGGTGAAGTGGCCGGCCAGAAAGCCACGACCGAGCGGCGAATAGGGGACGAAGCCGATCGTGTTTTCACGACAGATATCCAGAATTTCGTCCTCGACGCCGCGTTCCCACAAAGAATATTCGCTCTGCAGCGCCGTGATCGGGTGCGTCCGTGCCGCGCGGCGTAGCGTCTCGGGCCCGGCTTCCGATAGCGCGATGTGACGGACCTTGCCCTCCGCCACCAGCTCGGCCATCCCGCCGACGGTCTCCTCGATCGGCACGTTCGGGTCGACGCGGTGCTGGTAGAACAGGTCGATCGTGTCGATGCCCAGCCGCCGCAGCGATGCTTCGCAGGCGCGACGCGCGTTGGCGGGCGAGCCGTCGAGGCCCGCCATCTGGTTGCCGTCCCACGTCATCGCGAACTTGGTCGCGATGACGAGCCCGTCACGCTTGCCCTTGATCGCGCGGCCGACCAACTCCTCGTTGGTGAACGGACCGTACATCTCGGCGGTGTCGAAAAAGGTGACGCCTAGGTCGATCGCGCGGTGGATCGTCGCGATCGATTCATCCTCGGGCGCAGCGCCGTAGTTGATGTTGCCGCCTGAAATCATCGGCATGCAGCCGATGCCGATGGCCGAGACTTCGAGGCCCTGGCCGAGCGTGCGGTATTTCATCGTCAATCTCCTGTCTGGCGCGAAACGGCGGTGGTGAGCGCGACATCCATCGTCGCGTTACCCAGCGTGCGAAAGATGTCGGGAAAGGTCTCGACTGCGATCAACAACGCGAGCGGTTCGATCGGTATCCCGACCGCAAGGCAGATCGGCGCGATCGAGGTGACGAAACTGACCTGCCCGGGCAGGCTGACCGCGCCCATCGAGGTCAGCACGCCGGCCAGGATCATCACGCCCCATTGCGCCGGGCCCATCGGAACGTGGAACCAGTTGGCGACGTAGAGCGACACCGCGATGTTCATCGCCGGACCCGTGACGCGCAGCAGCGCGACCGCCATCGGCAGGACGAGGCCCGCCGTGGCCTCGGGAACGCCGAGCTCTTCCGATTTCTTGAGCATCAGCGGCAGGCAGGCGAGGGACGATTGCGTGCTGATCGCCAGCGCCTGAACCGGCGCGACGGTGCGTGCGAAGCGGACGAGCCCGCTGCGCCACGCGATCGGGTACGCGACCGCGCCGACGCAGATGCCGACGGCGGAAACGATCGCGACATAATGCACCAGCGCGCCAAACGCCGCCGCACCCGACCGCGCGCCGACCAGAAAGGCGAGTGCGAAGACGCCGATGGGTGCCAGGCGCAGCACCCAGTCGATGACGATCACCATCGCGTCGGCGAGTGCGGCAAAAAAACCCGTCATGCGCGACCGTGCCTCGGCTTCCAGCTTGGTCAGCGCAAAGGCGAACACGCCGGTGAAAATGATGAGCGGCAGGATCGCGTCGTTCGCGGCCGCCGCGATCGGGTTGGTGGGCACGATCGAGCGCAGGAAATCGACGAACGGCGGAACCGCGCCGACCTTCGCCGTGGTCGTCAGTGCGTTTTTCAGCGCGAGCGCCGAGTCCGCAGGCATCGGCACGAGCGACAGGAACAGCGGCGTCAGGACGGCACCCATGACCGCCGACATCGTCATCAGCGCGACGATCCAGGCGAGCGTCCGCCCCGCGACCGCGCCCGCTTTTGCCGCTTCGGCGGTCTGCGCGATACCGGTCACGAGCAGCGCGACGACCAGCGGCACGATCGTCATGCGCAACCCGTTGAGCCACAGATTGCCGACCGGGTCGGCGATACCCGCGAGCGTCTTTGCAAGATCGGGCGCGACGCTGGCCGCGAAAATGCCGAGGCCGAGCCCCACGACAAGCGCGATCAGGATGCGGGCGGCGTTGCTCATCGACGGGTCAATGCCTTGTCCGGGCTAAATGCGAAAGGCATAGCGCGCGAACAGGCAAAAGGGGGACAGGATGGCGCGCAAATTCTTTGGCACCGACGGAATCCGCGGACTGACCAACGTCGCGCCGATGACCGCAGAGATCGCGATGCGCGTCGGCATGGCGGCGGGCAGCTATTTCCTGCGCGGCGACCACCGCCACCGTGTCGTCATCGGCAAGGACACGCGGCTATCGGGCTATATGGTCGAAAATGCGCTCGTCGCCGGGTTCACCAGCGTGGGCATGGACGTCGTCCAGTTCGGCCCGATCCCGACGCCTGCGGTCGCGATGCTGACGCAGACGATGCGCGCCGACCTGGGCGTCATGATCTCCGCCAGCCACAACCCCTACCGCGACAATGGCATCAAGCTGTTCGGCCCCGATGGCTATAAACTGTCCGATGCCGCCGAGAGCGCGATCGAGCGGCTGCTCGACATACCGCCCTCGCTCGCGTCGCCCGGCGAGATCGGGCGCGCGCGGCGCGTCGAGGATGCGCGCGGGCGTTACATGCACTTTGCCAAATCGACCTTCCCGTCGCACCTCCGCCTAGACGGGCTGAAGGTCGCGATCGATTGCGCCAATGGTGCGGCCTATCAGGTCGCGCCGTCGGCGCTGTGGGAATTGGGAGCCGAGATCGTCGCGGTCGGCGTCACCCCCAACGGCAAGAACATCAACGACGCGTGCGGATCGACGCATCCCGCGCTGTTGCAGGAGACCGTCGTCGCGAGCGGGGCCGACATCGGCATCGCGCTCGACGGCGACGCCGACCGGCTGATCGTCGTCGACGAACACGGCACCGTCGTCGACGGCGACCAGCTGATGGCGCTCGTCGGCAGCAGCTGGGCGCGCAGCGGGCGGCTGACCGGCGGTGGCCTCGTCGCGACGATCATGTCGAACCTGGGGCTCGAACGCTATCTGCTGGGCGAGGGGCTGACGCTCGAACGTACGCGCGTCGGCGACCGTTACGTCCTCGAAACGATGCGGGCCAAGGGGTTCAACGTCGGCGGCGAACAATCGGGGCACATCATACTGTCGGATCACGCAACGACGGGCGACGGGCTGATCGCCGCGCTTCAGGTGCTTGCCGAGCTCGTCGCGACCGGCAAGCCCGCGAGCGAATTGCTCCATCTGTTCGACCCGGTGCCGCAATTGCTCAAGAACGTCGGCTTTACCGGAGCCAGTCCGCTCGACGACGCGCACGTCGTTGCGTGTATCGCAGACGCCGAGGCCGAGCTTGCAGGGTGCGGCCGCCTCGTCATCCGCCCCTCGGGCACCGAACCGCTGATCCGCGTGATGGCAGAGGGTGACGACGAGGCGCAGGTCCACGCGGTCGTCGATCGGATCTGCGAGGCGGTGCGCGCAGCGGCCTAGATTGACAAAGTCTGGTACTTAGGACTATAAATGCGTGTTTTCAAACTGAGGAGTTTCAGCAAAGCCGCTATGGCGATGGGCGTGGACGATGATCGATTAAGGATCGCGGTGAGGGAGATCGAGGCCGGTAAGGTCGATGCAATGCTTGGCAGTGGTGCGATCAAGCAGCGTGTTGCCAGGCCCGGTGGCGGGAAGTCGGGCGGCGCGAGAACCATCGTCGCGTTCCGAAGTCATGAACGATGTGTATTCATGCAGATATTTGCGAAGAACGAGTTGCAAAATATCTCGGCTGGAACGCTATCCGCCCTTAGGATCGCTGCCGAAGTATTGCTGGCAATGAAGAATGATCAAGTTTCTGCGCTTCTTCGAAACGGAAATTGGGTGGAGGTAGAATATGAAGGACACGGCTGAATTGCGGTTGCTCAAAACACTTCGCACGGCGATGGGCGACGCGGATGAAGTTGGTGGTATCGACAAGAAAACGATGCGTCGGTTCGACAAGGCGTGTCGTGAACCTTTGATCGATGCCACGCCCGAAGCGATCCGAAATGTTCGAGACGAGCAGGAATTGAGTCAGGCTCGACTCGCTTGGCACCTGAACGTTACACCTGGCCTCGTCAGCAAGTGGGAGCGGGGTGAAAAGCGGCCAGGCGGCCCCGCGCTGAAATTGCTCAGCCTGATCAAGCACAAGGGGCTGGACGCCATCAGCTGGTGACGATCGTCGCGCCCCCGCGCATCCTGATCATCGCCGGATCCGATTCGGGCGGGGGCGCCGGCATTCAGGCCGATATCAAGACCGTCACGATGCTCGGTGGCT
Organism: Sphingomonas sp.; assembly: GCA_965248885.1. Taxonomy (GTDB): domain Bacteria; phylum Pseudomonadota; class Alphaproteobacteria; order Sphingomonadales; family Sphingomonadaceae; genus Sphingomonas_O. The sequence goes on from OZ252211.1 coordinate 952,091, forward strand.
ATTCGATGACGGCGATCACCGCGATCACGGCGCAGAACACGCTCGGCGTGCAGGCGGTGCATGCAGTGCCCACCGACATCGTCGTTGCGCAGATCGATTCGGTTGTCTCCGACCTCGGCGTCGATGCGGTCAAGATCGGCATGATCGGAAGCGCTGCGACCGCGCACGCGGTCGCCGACCGGCTCGAGGCGCTGACGGTGCCGATCGTCTTCGACCCCGTCATGATCGCGACCAGCGGCGCGACGCTTGCCGACGCCGACACGATCGCGGCGTTCGGGCGGCTGATGACGCTCGCAAGCGTCACGACGCCCAACCTGCCCGAGGCCGAGGCGCTCGGTGGCACCGCGGCGATGCTGCGCCACGGTTGCCATGTCGTGCTCAAGGACGGGCACGGCACCGACGCTTATGTCACCGACCGGCTGATGTCTCCACGGGGCGAAGTCTGGCCGATCCAGGGCAAGCGTCTCGACACCGACGCCACACACGGTACCGGCTGTACCTTTGCCAGCGCGCTCGCCTGCGGGCTGGCGTCGGGGCTGCCGATCTACGATGCCTTTGCGCAGGCGGTCCGGTTCGTGCGGATCGCGATCATCCACGCCCCCGGCTTCGGGCGGGGGCACGGGCCGCTGGGGCATCATGACGTGACCGACTTCATCGAGGAACGGCTCGAAGCAGGTTTGGGCCAATGAAGCGCCCCTCGCTCCACCACGAGCGCGCGTGCAACGCTCCCCCCGTGGCTGGGGTCGACGAGGCGGGAAGGGGACCGCTCGCCGGGCCGGTGGTCGCGGCAGCCGTCATCCTTCCCGATCGCGGAATCCCGCGCGGGATCGACGATTCGAAAAAGCTGACCGCACCCGAACGCGCGCGGCTCCATGATCTGCTGATGGCGCGCGCGTGCGTGGGCATCGGCATCGTCGAGGTCGACGAGATCGACACGCTCAACATCCACTGGGCGACGATGAAGGCGATGACGCTCGCCGTCGCCAACCTGTCGTGCCCGCCCGGGCATGTGCTGGTCGACGGCAACCGCAAGCCGCGCTGGGACTGGCCGACCAGCACGATCGTCGGCGGCGACGCGCTCAGCCTGTCGATCGCCGCCGCATCGATCGTCGCCAAGCACGTCCGCGATCAGATCATGATCGCGTATGCATTGACCTGGCCGCACTATGGCTGGGCGTCGAACAAAGGCTATTGCTGCCCGGCGCATTTTGCCGCGCTCGACGAACATGGGCCGTCGCCGCTCCACCGCCGCAGTTTTGCCCCTGTCGCGAAATTTTTTGTCGGCAGCGAGTCCGATCGGCAACACGCCACGGGTTGAGGCCGCCGGCCGCGTGACGCCCAACATCTAGTCGAAGACTCGTTTCGTTCCCGGCGCGCTTAAGCACTTCGTTAACACTGGCTGTTAACCATGGGATTGACGCGCGAGTCCGCCGGACTCACTCATGCCGACGGGCAAAGGGGAGCATGCCGATGGGGGTGTTGGAACGGATCGCGCGCGCGCCGCAGGTCGAGCTCGAAACCGACCGCATCATCCGCGACGATTGCATCGCGGCGATGGCCGCACTTCCCGATGCCTCGGTCGACATGGTCTTCGCCGACCCGCCGTATAACCTCCAGCTCGGTGGCGAGCTGTTCCGGCCCGAGGGCGGACGCGTCGATGCGGTCGACAACGACTGGGACAAGTTCACCGACTTCGCCGCCTATGATGCGTTCACCGCGGCCTGGCTCGCCGAGGCGCGACGCGTCCTGAAGCCCGCCGGTACCTTGTGGGTGATCGGCAGCTACCACAACATCTTCCGCGTCGGCGCGCGGTTGCAGGATCAGGGCTATTGGATCCTCAACGATATCGTCTGGCGCAAGTCGAACCCGATGCCCAATTTCAAGGGAACGCGCTTCACCAACGCGCACGAGACATTGATCTGGGCGGCAAAGAGCGAGAGCTCGCGCTACACGTTCAACTATCGCGCGATGAAATCGCTCAACGACGAGCTTCAGATGCGCAGCGACTGGGTCATTCCCATCTGCAGCGGCCCCGAGCGACTGAAGCGCGACGGCGTGAAGGCGCATCCAACGCAAAAGCCCGAGGCGTTGCTCTACCGCGTCCTGCTCGCGGCCACGAAGAAGGGCGACATCGTCCTCGATCCGTTTTTCGGCACCGGCACCACCGGCGCCGTCGCGCGGCGGCTGGGGCGACGCTGGATCGGTATCGAGCGTGACGCGACCTATTGCGAGGTCGCCGAGCAGCGCATCGCCGCCGCGCTGCCGCTCGACGAAAGCGCGCTGACGACGATGATGGCGCCGACCGCCGCCACGCGCGTCGCGTTCGGCACGCTCGTCGAAAGCGGCGCGATCCTCCCCGGAAGCGAGCTGTTCGACGCGCGCAACCGCTGGCGCGCGACGGTGCGCGCCGACGGCTCGCTCGACTGCGCGGGTGTGATCGGGACGATCCACAAGCTGGGCGCGACGCTCCAGGGCGCGCCGTCGTGCAACGGCTGGACCTTCTGGCATTATCAGGCGGGCGCGACCGCGCAGCCGATCGACGCGCTGCGCCAGCTTTACCTCCTCGCCAACGAAGCTTGAGCCTTTCACCGCGCGGCGTGCTCGCTTAAGCTGCAGCCATGACCATTCACCAGCTCATCTACCGGTCGCAGCCGTTCGGGTTCGACGACGGCATCCTGAACGGTATCCTGGCGATTTCGCGAAGGAACAATGCGCGTGACGACCTGACGGGCGCACTCATCTGTCGTCGCGACATTTATCTGCAACTGCTCGAGGGGCCCGAGGCTTCGGTCGAAGCGGCCTACCAGCGGATCGCGCGCGACGACCGGCACCTCGGTATCGTGCGGCTGCTGGCGGGGAGCGCGACGAAGCGCCTGTTTCCCGCTTGGGCGATGCGCGACGACCCCGCACGCTCGTGGCTGTGGAGCGAAACCGAAGTGGAAAACGGTGCGGTCGAGGCCGCATCGGCGCGCGAACTGCTCGCGGTGTTCGAACTGACCAGCGTCAACAAGTGACATACTATCTGCGGCCGACGGGATTCGTCGATACGCCGGTCGGTTTCGACGGGCAGGTCGCGCGGCTTGCGGGCGGACTCACTTTCTTTTCGCTGATCGAAGTGATCGAGGTCGAGGCCGGACGCCGGACGCGCTCGCGCCTCGTTGCGCTCGATCGCCTCGACGACGAACTCGACGCGGGGGGCCGCGCGACCTTTGCACGCCTCACGGCGCCGCGCGCGCCGCTGACGCTTGGCGAGCGGACGATCCGGCTCGATCAGCCGCGCGTCATGGCCATCCTCAACATGACGCCCGACAGTTTTTCCGACGGCGGCAAGCACGACGGCGATGCCGCTGCTGCGGCCGACAGCGGGGTGAAGATGGCGGCGGCAGGGGCAGCAATCGTCGACGTCGGGGGCGAATCGACGCGCCCCGGGGCCGACACGGTGTGGGAAGGCGACGAGATCGCGCGCACGCGCCCGGTCATCGAGGGGCTGGCGCGCGCCGGGGTTGCGGTCAGCATCGACACGCGCAAGGCAAGCGTGATGGAGGCCGCGCTGGCGGCGGGCGCATCGCTGGTCAACGACGTGTCGGCGCTTTGCTTCGACGCGCAGGCGCTCGCGCTGATGGCGCGCAGCAGTTGCCCGATCGTCATCATGCATTCGGCCGATGCCGCGCGGACGCTGCACGAGGGCGTGCCGATGCACGATGCGCTGATCGAGACCTACGACTGGCTCGACGCGCGCATCGCCGCGCTCGAGGCGGCCGGGATCGCACGCGCGCGGCTCATCGTCGATCCGGGCATCGGCTTTGGCAAGCGCGTCGCCGACAATCTGGCGATCCTGAACGGCCTGTCGCTGTTTCACGGCCTTGGCTGCCCCTTGCTGGTCGGTGCCAGCCGCAAGCGCTTCATCGGCGCGCTGTCGAACGAGGCACCGGTCGGCGAGCGGCTCGCCGGATCACTGGCGGTCGCGCTCAAGGCGGCCGAACAGGGCGCGCACCTGCTACGCGTGCACGACGTGGCGGAGACAGTGCAGGCGCTCAATGTCTGGCGGGGGCTGAAGGATCGGGGGCTTAGCGGCTGAATGTTTGTCCGGCTCCGCAAAAGCTGGCTCCAAACAGACCTTTCCTACACGATCGCCGACCGGCACGATATCAGCCGTGGCACCGGCTCGCCGCTGTTCTTTGACAAGGTGGATCGCCTGCTCGCCCCGTGCGAAGCGTGTGAAGTCAGCGCACGCAAATCCGCCAACGACTCGACGATTACGCCGCGTCGCTGATGCCCAATTCGGTCAATTTGCGGTACAGCGTCGAGCGCCCGATGCCCAAGCGCCGCGCGACTTCGGTCATGCGCCCGCGATAGTGACCGATCGCGAGACGGATGACGTCGGCTTCGATCGCTTCCAAGGGGCGCATGTTGCCGTCGGACTGATAGAGCGCGACGCCCGCGCCCGATGGCTCGCCCGGCGTCGGTGCCGCCATCGTCTGCGCGGCGATGTGCGGAAAATCGCCCGCGGTCAGCGCGTCGCCCTCGCACAGCACGGCGGCACGGAAGAGCGCGTTCTGGAGCTGGCGGACGTTCCCGGGCCAGCCGTAAGCGGCGAGCAACGCCATCGCCTCGTCGGTGATGCCCAGGTCGCGCAGGCCCGGCTGACGCGCGATACGCGCCATCAGGTGACGCGCGAGCGCGGGCACGTCGCTGCGCCGCTCGCGCAAGGGTGGGATCGTGATCTGGACGACCGCCAGCCGGTAATAGAGATCCTCGCGAAAGCGTCCCGCCGCGACCTCGTCGGTCAGCGTCTTGTTCGTCGCCGCGATGACGCGCACGTCGACCTCGCGCGGGTGGCGCGCGCCGACCGGCTGGACTTCACCCGATTGCAGCACGCGCAGCAATTTGACCTGTGCGTCGAGCGGGAGCTCGCCGATCTCGTCGAGAAACAGCGTGCCGCCGTCCGCGTCGCAGAATTTGCCGACCTGACGTGCGAAGGCGCCGGTGAATGCGCCCTTTTCGTGCCCGAACAATTCGGATTCGACGAGGTTGGCGGGGATCGCGCCGCAATTGACCGCGATCATCGCGCGTTTGCCGCGTGGGGACGCGGCGTGGATCGCCTCTGCGACGACTTCCTTGCCGACCCCGCTTTCGCCCTCGATCAGCATCGGCACCCGCGCGCGTGCCGCCTTCGCCGCAATCGCGAGTGCCGCCCTGAACTTGGGGGCCGAGCCGACGATTTCCTCGAACCCGAGCGGCGCAGAGATTTTTTCGGTCAGCGGGCGCAGTTCACCGCCGCCGTGCCCGACCGCGAGTGCTGCATCGAGCGCGGCGAGCAGCCGGTCGGGGGCGATCGGCTTGATCAGGAAGTCGCTCGCGCCGCTGCGCATCGCTGCGACCGCGAGGTCGACGCTGGTGTTGGCGGTCAGCATCAGGATCGGCAGCGCGGGGCGCCGCGCGCGCAGCTCTGCGATCAGCGATCCGACATCGTCGCCGGGGCGATCGATCAGGATCGCGTCGAGCATCATCCCGTCGCGCGTGCCGAGTGTGGCGATCGCCACCTCGCCCTCCGACGCGGTGAGCGTCCGCCAGCCCGCACGCGCGGCGAGTGCGGCGACGAGGCGAACCTGTGCAGGCTCGTCGTCGACCAGCATCAGCATGCGCGTGCCGCTTGGCGTCATCGGTGTGCGTGTCCCCGGTTGAACCGCGGGTCTAGCCTCACCCAAGTAAAGGTCGGCTTAAGCGGCCTTGAGCGGCGGCCCGGGCGCGGTTAAGGCTGTCGCAAACCGATGACCACGAGGGACCGAGACGAGATGGCCGCAACCGGCGACACGCACGACACGACCGAACAGGGCGCGATGGACATCAGCGCGCACCGCGCGGGTTACGAGCGCTTCATGGGCTGGATGAAGATCGGCGCCGTCGTGTCGTTCGTCGTCGCGGCGGTCGTCGTGGTCATCCTCGCTTCATGAAGATCGGCGTCCTGAAGGAAACCGCCGAAGGCGAACGCCGCGTCGCCGCGACTCCCGAAACCGTCAAGAAGTTCATCGGGCTCGGCGCGACCGTCGCGGTCGAGGCGGGCGCGGGGGCAGGGGCCTCAGTCACTGACGATGCCTATGCTGCTGCGGGCGCAAGTGTCGGGGATCGTGCCGCGACGCTGGCCGACGCCGATATCGTGCTCGGCGTGTCGGGCCCCTCGCCCGAAAGCCTGGGCGGCGTCAAGGCAGGCGCATGGCTTGCGGCGGGGCTCAATCCGTTCGGCGAGCGGCAGCGCGTCGATGCCTATGCCGCGCTGGGGCTCGAGGCGCTGGCGATGGAATTCATGCCGCGCATCACGCGCGCGCAGTCGATGGACATCCTGTCGTCGCAGTCGAACCTGTCGGGCTACAAGGCGGTGCTCGATGCGGCCGCCGAATATGGCCGTGCCTTTCCGATGATGATGACCGCCGCCGGCACAGTGAGTGCCGCACGCGTGTTCGTGATGGGCGTCGGCGTCGCGGGGCTGCAGGCGATCGCGACCGCGCGGCGGCTGGGCGCGCAGGTCAGTGCGACCGACGTGCGCGCGGCGACCCGCGAACAGATCGAATCGCTCGGCGCGAAGGCGATCTTCGTCGAGGACGTCAAGGGCATCGAGGGCGAAGGCACCGGCGGCTATGCGACCGAGATGAGCGATGAGTACAAGGCGGCGCAGGCGGCGCTGGTGTCGAGCCACATCGCCAAGCAGGACATCGTCATCACCACCGCACTGATCCCCGGGCGTCCCGCCCCGCGCCTGGTCAGCGACGCGCAGATCGCGTCGATGAAGCCGGGCAGCGTGATCGTCGACCTTGCCGTCGAGAGCGGCGGCAACGTCGAAGGCGCGCGCCCGGGCGAAGTCGTCGCGGTTCACGGTGTCCGCATCGTCGGCCACCGCAACGTCCCCTCACGCCTCGCCGCCGACGCGAGCGCGCTGTTTAGTCGCAACCTGTTCAACTTCCTGAGCGCATTCTGGGACAAGGAAACGGGCAAGCCGGTGCTCGACGACGAAATCGGCAACGCGATCCGCCTGACGCAGGGCGGGAAGGTCGTGAATGAGCGGTTGCTTGCGAGCTGATGCCTGTCGTTCTGCGGATCGACGGCTTCAAGTTCCTGTTTTACGGAAATGAGGGCAATCCGCGTGAACCCGTTCACATTCACGTCAAATCCGGCCGCGACGAAGCTAAGTTCTGGCTATCGCCAATCGTGACGCTTGCATTTAACCGGGGGCTTAGCGGTCCCTCTCTCAATCGTGCACAGCGATTGGTTGAGGAACACCGGAGCGAAGTAGAAGGGGCTTGGAATGAGTTTTTCGACTGATCCGATGGCCATTTCCCCCGAGCCGATGGTCGTGCGGTTCGACGAGGACTTGATGTGGGTCGACTTGGAAGACGGGCGGACCATTGGCGTGCCGCTTGCTTGGTTTCCCCGCCTTTTTCATGCAACGCCGGTGCAGCGCGAAGCGTATGAGCTGAGCCGCTGCGGCCTGCACTGGGATGAGATTGATGAAGATATTTCAATTGCCGGGCTGCTCGCGGGACGCGGCGACATGACGCATCCGGTCAAGGCGGCGGCATGAACTCGATCAAGGACGAATAATGGACTTCATCAGCATCCTCTCGATCTTTGTCATGGCGTGCTTCGTTGGCTATTACGTCGTGTGGTCGGTCACGCCCGCGCTGCATACGCCGTTGATGGCGGTCACCAACGCGGTGTCTTCGGTCATCATCGTCGGCGCGTTGATCGCCTCGGCAGCCGCCGGAAGTGGGACCTCGAAATGGCTCGGGCTGCTCGCGGTCGTGCTGGCGAGCGTCAATATTTTTGGCGGGTTCGCGGTGACGGCGCGGATGCTGGCGATGTACAAGAAGAAGGAGCGCTAGAGCGGTGGAGCACGCGGTACAGAATCCCTGGGTGGGCCTGCTCTATCTCGTTGCCGGGGTGTGCTTCATCCTCGCGCTGCGCGGGCTGTCGTCGCCAGCGACGTCGCAGAGCGGCAACCGGCTCGGCATGATAGGAATGGGCATCGCGGTCGTCACGACGCTCGCGGTCCACGAAATCGCGTCGCTTCCGGAAATCCTGATCGCGATCGCGATCGGGGCCGGCATCGGCATCGTCACCGCGCGCCGCATCGCGATGACCGACATGCCGCAGCTGGTCGCGGCGTTCCACTCGCTCGTCGGCATGGCGGCGGTGCTCGTTGCGGCGGCGGCGTATCTTAACCCCGGCGCGTTCGGCATTCTCGATGCGAGCGGCTCGATCGAACCGGTCAGCCGAATCGAGATGGGCCTCGGCGTCGCGATCGGTGCCATCACCTTTTCGGGTTCGGTCATCGCCTTCCTGAAGCTCAACGGCAACATGGGCGGCAAGCCGATTATGCTGCCTGGTCGGCACGTCATCAACCTCGGCGTGCTGGCGGGCATCCTCGGGCTGATCGGCTATTTCACGCAGGACCAGTCGGCGTGGGTCTTTTTCACCATCACCGCGCTCGCCTTCGCGATCGGCTTCCTGCTGATCATTCCGATCGGCGGTGCCGACATGCCGGTCGTCGTGTCGATGCTCAACAGCTATTCGGGCTGGGCCGCGGCGGCGATGGGGTTCACGCTCCACAACACCGCGATGATCATCACCGGCGCGCTGGTCGGCTCGTCGGGCGCGATCCTCTCCTACATCATGTGCAAAGCGATGAACCGCAGCTTCATCAGCGTGATCGCGGGCGGCTTCGGCGGCGGCGATGCGGCGGCTGGCGGCGAGGCGAAGGAGCAGCGCCCGTGGAAGCGCGGCTCGGCCGAGGATGCGGCCTTCCTGATGCAACAGGCCAACCAGGTGATCATCGTCCCCGGTTACGGCATGGCGGTGGCCCAGGCGCAGCACGCGCTGCGCGAGATGGGCGACCTGCTCAAGAAGGAAGGCGTCAGCGTCAAATATGCGATTCATCCCGTCGCGGGGCGCATGCCCGGCCATATGAACGTGCTGCTTGCCGAGGCGAACGTGCCGTATGACGACGTGTTCGAGCTCGAGGACATCAACGGCGAATTCGCGCAGACCGACGTCGCCTTCGTCATCGGCGCGAACGACGTGACCAACCCTGCCGCGAAGACCGACAAGACCTCGCCGATCTACGGCATGCCGATTCTCGACGTCGAGAAAGCAAAGACCGTGCTGTTCATCAAGCGCTCGATGGGCGGCGTCGGCTATGCGGGCGTCGACAACGACGTGTTTTACATGGACCAGACCATGATGCTGCTCGCCGATGCCAAGAAAATGGTCGAGGATATCAACAAGGCGATGGCGCATTAAGCGCGTTGCTAACCCCGTTGTAACGGCCTGACTATGTTCACCCTCGCTCACTTCGACACAGCGGCTTTCGTCGCGGCAACACTGGCCGAAGACCTCGGCATCCCCCCGCGCGACGTGACGTCGGAGGCCGTCATCCCCGTCGGCGCAAACTTCGCCGGCGTGATGGACAGCCGCGATGCGATCACCGTCGCGGGGCTATCGCTCGCTACGGAATTCTTCCGCGCTCTCGACCCGCAGGCCGAAGTCGAGCTGCTGGTCGACGAAGGCGCACGGGTCGCGCCCGGCACCCAGTTGATGCGCGTGTCGGGCAAGGCGCGTGCGCTCCTGACGGCCGAGCGTTCGGCGCTCAACACCGTGCAGCATCTGTCGGGCATCGCGACGCTGACCCGCGGCTATGTCGACGCCATCGCGGGGACGGGCTGCATCGTGCTGGATACGCGCAAGACATTGCCGGGGCTGCGCCTCCTCGAGAAATACGCCACGCGCACAGGCGGCGCGACCAACCACCGCATGGGGCTGTGGGACGCGGCGATGATAAAGGACAATCACGTTGCGGTCGCGGGTTCGGTGGCGGCCGCCACCGCGCGCGCCGTCGCGGCGGGAATCAAGCGCATCATCGTCGAGGTCGACCGTCTCGACCAGATCGCCGAGGCGCTCGACGCGGGGGCGACGCACCTGTTGCTCGACAATATGGACCCGCCGACGCTGCGTGCGGCGGTCGCGCTCGTCGCGGGCCGTGTCCCGACCGAAGCCTCGGGCGGCGTGCGCCTCGAGACGATCGCCGCCATCGCACAAACGGGAGTGACATATGTTTCGGTCGGTCGCCTCACTCAAAGCGCACCTGCGGCGGACATCGGCCTGGATTTTTCTCTGGCTTAGCTTCGCCTTCCCGGCAGCTGCCAGTTCACAGGCATTGTCATGCACTGTCCCGGCCGAGCTTGACCGGCCGCGCGCCGATACCCCTTCGACGAACACCCCGCGTCGTGTGCTGCCGACCGCGAGCTATACGCTGGCGATCAGTTGGGCTCCGCAATCTTGCCGGGCCAGCGACCGATCGACCGGGTCGTTCGAATGTGATCCTGCCAACCGCTTCGGCTTCGTGCTCCACGGGCTGTGGCCCGACGGCGCGGGCAAGGACTGGCCGCAATATTGCCGCGCGGTCGAACTCCTTCCCGAGGCAACGCTCCGTGCCAATCTGTGCGCGACGCCCTCGGTGCAATTGCTCCAGCACGAATGGGCCAAACACGGCAGCTGCATGGATTTGAGAGCGGACGAATATTTCCGGCGCGCGACGGCGCTGTATCGCGGGTTGCGGTACCCCGACATGAACGCGCTCGCCCGGCGCCCTCGATTGACCGCTGGCGCGTTGGCGACCGCCTTTGCGCGCGCCAACCGCGGCATGACGGCTTCGATGCTGCGCGTAACCGTTACGCGCGACGGCTGGCTCGATGAGCTCTGGCTGTGTCGTGACCTGAGTTTTCGACAGACCCGCTGCCCCGCCCATCAGGGTGGCGCGACAGTCACCACCCGCTTGAGCATCTGGCGAGAAGCGCGTTAGGCCAGAGTGCGACACGGCAAAGCCGCGTCGTCGGTCCTCGTTTCGGCGAGCCTTGGTGGAGCCTAGCGGGATCGAACCGCTGACCTCCACACTGCCAGTGTGGCGCTCTCCCAGCTGAGCTAAGGCCCCGTAGTGTGCGGCGCATATTGCAGCGCCGCAGGTCGTGCAAGGTCAGACTTCGTCTTCGCCCTGCGCGGTATCGACGCCCAGATCGTCGTCGCCGCCCAGATCGACTTCGTCGTCAGGGGACTTTTCGGCGTCCTCGTCGACAACGTCGAGATCGATGTCGGCCACGCCCAGATCGGCGTCGTCCTTCTCGACATTCTTTTTAGGCGCGTCGAACGGCAGCGGCTGCTTCGACTTGAGCACCGGTTCGGGCGTCCACTGGTTGGCGCAATTGATGCACACGACCGGTTCGTCCTTGGTCAGGTCGTAAAAGCGCGTTCCGCACTTGGGGCACGTGCGCTTGCTGCCCCATTCAGGTTTTACCATCGGTTGCTCGTGCTCCGGGAAATGTCGATCGCGTCGCGGCACACAGGACGCGACCGTGACGAAGGAGCGCGCCCTTGCCATAGCGGGGGGGCGCTGTCAAAGCCGCGCGTCATGGCCGCATCGTCAACCAACGACGCAATGATCCGGCGTGCGGTCGGCATCGTCGCGGTAGCCAACCTGGCTTATTTCGGCATCGAGTTCGCCGTTGCGCACGCAATCGGTTCGGTCGCGCTGTTTGCCGACAGCATCGACTTTCTCGAAGACGCGAGCGTCAACCTGCTGGTGCTTGTGGGGCTCGGACGGTCGACGGCGGTGCGCGGGCGGCTCGGCATGGGGCTTGCCGCGTTGCTTCTGGTGCCGAGCATGGCGAGCCTGGTAACGGCGTGGGGCAAGCTCGGTGCGCCCGATGCTCCACGCGCTTTACCGATGATCCTTGCGGCAATCGGCGCACTCGTGGTCAATCTGTCCTGTGCCTATATCCTCGCGCGCGTCCGCCATGCGGGTGGCAGCCTGACGCACGCGGCGTTCCTGTCGGCGCGCAACGATGCGGCGGCCAATGTCGCGATCGTCGCGGCAGGGCTGATGACCATCATATGGGTATCGCCATGGCCCGATGTCGCTGTCGGACTCGCGATCGCCGCGCTCAACGTCACCGCAGCGCGCGAGGTGTTCGAGGCGGCGCGGCACGAAGTGCGCGCGGTCGCGTGACGACGCAACGCGCCTTTTCGGCATCGGGGCCGCTGCGTGGTGCCGTGACCGTCCCCGGCGACAAGTCGATCTCGCATCGCGCACTGATGTTTGCCGCGCTCGCGGTCGGCGAGTCGGTGATCGAGGGACTGCTCGAAGGCGACGATGTGCTCGCGACCGCCGCTGCGCTCAGAGCAATGGGCGCGCACATCGAGAAGCGCGGCGCGGCGTGGCACGTGCACGGCGTCGGTGGCGGCGGGCTGCTCCAGCCCGAAGCGGCGCTCGACATGGGCAATTCGGGAACGTCGACGCGGCTGTTGATGGGACTCGTCGCCAGCCACTCGATCACCGCGACCTTCATCGGCGATGCCTCGCTCAGTCGACGCCCGATGCGACGCGTCATCGAGCCGCTGGCGCTGATGGGTGCAGACATCACCGCGAGCCCCGGGGATCGCTTGCCGCTAATGCTGCGCGGGGCCTGTCCGGCCGTGCCGATCGACTACCGCCTCCCGGTCGCCTCGGCGCAGGTCAAGTCGGCGGTGTTGCTAGCGGGGCTCAATACGCCGGGGATCACGCGCGTGATCGAGCCGGTTCCGACGCGCGACCATAGCGAGCGGATGCTGGCAGGGTTCGGTGCGGAAATCCGGGTCGAGACCGACGCGCAGGGCGTTCGGACAATATCGCTGACCGGCGAGGCCGAATTGCGTCCGCAGCATATTACCGTTCCCGGCGACCCATCGTCGGCGGCGTTCTGGGCGGTCGCGGCGCTGCTCGTGCCGGGGTCGTCGGTGACGATCGGCAATGTCGGGATGAACGACACGCGCGCCGGGCTTTACAGGGTGCTCACCATGATGGGTGCCGACATCGGCTTCGGCCAGCAACGTATCGTCGGCGGCGAACCGGTCGCCGACCTGATCGTCGCGCATTCGTCGCTCACCGGCATCGACGTTCCGCCCGAGATCGCGCCCTCGATGATCGACGAATACCCGATCCTGTTCGTCGCCGCCGCGCTCGCGCAGGGGCGCACGATCATGCGCGGCCTCGAGGAACTTCGCGTCAAGGAATCGGACCGCATCGCGACGATGGCGGCGGGGCTTCGCGCGATCGGCGCGCGCGTCGAGGAATCTCCCGACGGGCTGATTGTCGATGGATCCGGCGGCGATGTGCTGGCGGGGGGCGCGACCGTTGCGACCAAGCTCGACCATCGCATCGCGATGAGCTTTGCGATTGCCGGGCTCGTCGCCCGCGCGCCCGTGACGCTTGACGATGCAGCGCCGGTCGCGACGAGCTACCCGGGGTTCTTCGACCAGCTGAGCGTCTTGCAAGGGCAGGGGTCGTGAGTCTGGGGCTGTTGGCTGATCTGGCCGGTTTCGCCGGCGCAGCGGCTGTCCTGTCGGCATTCGCATGGCACAGCGTCACGGGGCAGTCGGGCGCACCCTATCATGCGCTCAACCTGATCGGCGCGGCGCTGCTGGCGGCGTCGCTGTCGATCCACAGCAATGTCGCCGCACTCGCGCTCGAAATCGCATGGGGCCTGATCGCGCTCGTCGGGCTCGCGCGAACGGCGCCGCGCGCGACATGACGTTGGCGATGCTGGGCAACATATTGGGCATCCTTGGCGCGCTCGCGGTTCTGGCGGGTTACGCGTATCAGACGATCGGCAAGCGGCCCGCCGATGCGACCTATTATCTTCTCAACCTGTTCGGCGCGCTGCTGCTCGCGGGGTCGCTGACGATCCATGTGAACCTCGCCTCGCTGACGCTCAACGTCATCTGGGCGGGGATCGCGCTCTACGGGCTCATTGGTGTGTGGAGGGCGCGCATTTGATCATCGCGGTCGACGGACCTGCGGCTTCGGGCAAGGGCACCATCGCGCGCGCGCTCGCCGCGCATTTCGCGCTCCCCTATCTCGACACCGGGCTGCTCTATCGTGCGGTCGGTATCGCGGTGCTGCGTCACGGTGAGGAGCCCGCTGACGGCGACGCCGCGCTGCGCGCGTGCACCTTCACCGACGCGATGCTGCACGATCCCGAAATTCGCAGCGAAGCGGCATCGCGTGCGGCATCGGTGGTGTCGGCGCACCCCGATGTGCGCGCGGCGCTGCTTCAGCGCCAGCGCGAGTTTGCGGCGCAGGACGGCGGCGCGGTGCTCGACGGACGCGACATCGGCACCGTCATCGCGCCGCATGCACACGCCAAATTGTTCGTCACCGCCGGTCTGGAGTTGCGCGCCGCGCGCCGCCACGCCGAGCTCGCCGCGCGCGGGCTTCATGTCGAACTGGCGCATGTACTTCACGACCTCACTGCGCGGGACGAGCGTGATTCGAGCCGTGCTGCTGCACCGCTCGCGAGGGCCGAGAATGCCGACTTGCTCGACACCAGCGAGATGGATATAGCCGAGGCCATTCGCCGCGCGGTCGCGTTGGTGGAGGCTCGGGTCCGACCTTAGAGCGCGAGGGCACATGCCCTTCGCGCTTTTTGCTTTGGGCACGCTTCTGCCGGGTCGACTTGCTCACGGGGAATGCCGTCAGGACATTCGGTCCGGGCGGCGGTCTCTGGTCAAAGACCACCGGACACAACCGGTTGGCCGGACGTGATAAACGACAGGAATACGAACTTTATGGCCACTGCGGCACTTCCCACGCGCGACGATTTCGCGGCACTCCTCGAAGAGACACTCGGCGCCGACGGCGGCTTCGAAGGCAAGGTCGTCAAGGGGACTGTCACCGCCATCGAAAATGACCTGGCGGTCATCGACGTGGGATTGAAATCCGAGGGGCGTGTCCGGTTGAGCGAATTTGCCGCTCCCGGGCAAAAGGCTGATCTGAAGGTCGGTGACATCGTCGAAGTGTTCGTCGACCGCGTCGAGAATATGCATGGCGAAGCAATGCTCAGCCGCGACCGCGCGCGTCGCGAAGCCGCATGGGATACGCTCGAGCAGGAGTTCACCAAGTCGGCGCGCGTCGAGGGCGTGATCTTCGGACGCGTCAAGGGCGGCTTCACCGTCGACCTCAACGGCGCGGTGGCGTTCCTGCCCGGCAGCCAGGTCGACATTCGCCCCGTGCGCGACGTCCAGCCGCTGATGGACATCACCCAGCCGTTCCAGATCCTCAAGATGGACCGCAAGCGCGGCAACATCGTCGTCTCGCGCCGCGCGATCCTCGAGGAAACGCGCGCCGAGGCACGCACCGGCCTCATCTCGACGCTGGCCGAGGGGCAGATCATCGACGGTGTCGTCAAGAACATCACCGATTATGGTGCGTTCGTCGACCTCGGCGGCATCGACGGGCTGCTTCATGTCACCGACATGAGCTACAAGCGCGTCAACCACCCGAGCGAAGTCATCAATATCGGCGACACCGTCAAGGTGCAGATCATCCGCATCAACAAGGACACGCAGCGCATCTCGCTCGGCATGAAGCAGCTCGAGAGCGATCCGTGGGAAGGCGCCGAGGCGAAGTACGCGATCGGCGCAAAGCTCACGGGCCGCGTCACCAACATCACCGAATATGGTGCGTTCGTCGAACTCGAGCCCGGTATCGAGGGTCTGGTCCACGTCAGCGAGATGAGCTGGACCAAGAAGAATGTTCATCCCGGCAAGATCGTCAGCACGAGCCAGGAAGTCGACGTCATCGTTCTCGAAGTTGACAGCGAGAAGCGCCGCGTATCGCTCGGTCTCAAGCAGGCGGTTTCAAACCCGTGGGATCAGTTTGCGGCCGATCACCCGGTTGGTTCGACGGTCGAGGGCGAGGTCAAGAACGCCACCGAATTCGGCCTGTTCATCGGTCTGGACGGCGACGTCGACGGCATGGTGCACATGTCGGACATCGCATGGGGCATTTCGGGCGAGGACGCGCTCAACCTGCATCGCAAGGGCGAGACCGTGCAAGCCATCGTGCTCGCGGTCGAAGCCGACAAGGAGCGCATCTCGCTCGGCATGAAGCAGCTCGAAAAGGGTGCGCCGGCGGTTGGCGGCGCGGCAGCATCGAGCGGCGGCAGTGTGGCCAAGAACAGCGTCGTCACCGTCACCGTGCTCGAAGTGCGCGACGGCGGGCTCGAGGTGCAGGTCGGCGACGATGGCGTGACGGGCTTCATCAAGCGCAGCGACCTGGGGCGCGACCGCGACGAGCAGCGGCCCGAGCGTTACCAGACCGGTCAGAAGTTCGACGCGATGGTCACCGGGTTCGACCGGTCGAAAAAGCCGACCTTCTCCATCAAGGCGATGCAGATGGCCGAAGAAAAGCAGGCGGTCGCGCAATACGGATCGTCCGATTCGGGCGCGTCACTGGGCGACATTCTCGGCGAGGCCTTGAAGGCGCGCGAACCGAAAAACTGATACGGCAGTATCGCTTCGACATCGTAACGAATTGCGCTACAGAACGGCTTCGAGCTTGCGCTCGGGGCCGTTTTTGTTAATCCGCGTCAGGGCAGGCGACGTTCGTGGTACCGGACGCGCTGCCGATCGCGGGGTCAGAACTGTCGCCAAGGGGAAGCAAAGTGATCCGTTCGGAACTCGTTTCGATGCTGGCGGGTGAAAACCCAGGCCTGGCGGTGCGCGATATCGAAGCGATCGTTGACTGCTTCTTCTCCGAAATTTCCACACAACTGGCCACGGGCGGTCGTGTCGAATTGCGCGGCTTCGGAACCTTTTCGACACGCGCGCGAACCGCGCGCGTCGGGCGCAACCCGCGTACCGGTGAGACCGTCGAGATCGATGCGAAGCGCGTTCCCTATTTCAAGCCCGGCAAGGAAATGCGCGATCGCCTCAACGTCTGATGCCTAGCGGGCACTTGCGCCGCCGTTGCCCTTCCCGGCATGAGGCGCAGGGCTCGCGGACGTGGCGAAACCGGTAGACGCAGCGGACTTAAAATCCGCTTCTCACACGAGAGTGCGGGTTCAAGTCCCGCCGTCCGCACCACCTATCTGACGATAAGCCCGTGCAGCTTTTTGCCCGCCGACACGCGCACCGGGTCGGCGCCAGGCGCAAGGAGAGCGTCTTCGCCGACTTTCTCACCGTCGACGCGCGCGCCGCCGCCTGCGATCAGGCGGCGGGCCTCGCCTTTCGACGGGACGAGGCCAAGCGCGATCAGCGCATCGACGATGCCGATGACGGGCGTCGCGATCGCATGGCGCGGCAGCTCTTCGCCTGCACCCCCCGCAAAGGTCGTGCTCGCGGTTGCACTCGCTGCTTCGGCGGCCATCGCGCCACGGCACATCGTCGTCGCTTCATTGGCAAGGATGATCTTGGCCTCGTTGATCTCGCTGCCCTGCAAGCCCTCCAGCCGTACGATCTCGTCGAGCGGCACATCGGTGAACAGACGCAGCCGCGCACCAACCGCGCGGTCGTCGGTGTTCCGCCAGAACTGCCAATAGTCATAATGCGGCAGTTGATCCTCATGCAGCCAGACTGCGCCTGCCACCGTCTTGCCCATCTTGCTTCCATCGGGATTGAGGATCAGCGGTGCCGTCAGTCCGAAAAGCTGCGCATTGTCGATCCGGCGCGCCAGTTCGATTCCGTTGACGATATTGCCCCACTGGTCAGAGCCGCCCAACTGAAGCCGGCAGCCATGCCGACGCGACAGTTCGAGGAAGTCATAGGCTTGGAGGATCATGTAGTTGAATTCGAGAAAGGTCAGCGGCTGTTCGCGATCGAGACGCAGCCTGACCGAATCGAACGTCAGCATTCGGTTGATCGTGAAGTGGCGCCCGACGTCGCGGAGCAAATCGATGTAGCCAAGCTGGCTCAGCCAGTCGTCGTTGTTGATCAGCACCGCGTCGGTCGGTCCATCGCCGAAATGGAGAAATCGTTCGAAGACCCGCTTGATAGCGGCGATGTTGGTGGCAATGCCGGTTTCGTCGAGCAGGCGGCGCGCTTCATCCTTGCCCGATGGGTCGCCGACCTTGGTGGTGCCGCCGCCCATGATGACGATCGGCTTGTGGCCCGCCTGCTGAAGCCGCCGCAGCAACATGACGAGCATCAGGTTGCCGACGTGCAGCGACGGCGCGGTCGCGTCAAACCCCCCGTACGCAGTAACGATCTGCGTTTCGGCCAGCGCGTCGAGTCCCTCGGCGTCGGTCAGCTGGTGGAGATAGCCACGCTCGGCGAGCATGCGGAGGAGAAGCGACGTGTAGGCCATGCGTCGGCTCATAGCGCGCGCATCGCGCTTGTCGAAGGCTTCGCTTTTGTTTCTAAGGCAGCCAACGCGAGGGGAGACTTGGGCGTGCTTGCAATCGGACTGATGTCGGGAACTTCGCTCGACGGGATCGATGCCGCGTTGATCGAAACCGACGGTGAAGCGCTGGTCCGTCCCATCGCCTTTCGCTGCGAACCGTGGAGTGGCGCGGCACGTGCGCAGCTTGCCGAGGCGACCGAACTCGCGCTGACCTTTGAACGCCCGCGCGCGAGCCCCGCGCTGGTAGCGGCAGGTGCACTGGTCGACCGGATGCATATCCTGAGCGTACGCAAATTGCTCGCGCAGGCGGGTGTGTCCGCAGCGGAGATCGACGTCACCGGCTATCATGGCCAGACCGTCGCGCATCGCCCCGATCGGGGCTGGACGTGGCAGATCGGCGACGGGCGCGTGCTCGCCGATGCTTTGGCGATCCGCACGGTCGGTGACTTTCGCGGCAACGATGTCGCGCAAGGGGGGCAAGGGGCGCCTCTCCTGCCCGTCTACCACCGTGCGTTGCTGGGTGGCGGCGCGCTGCCGGTGGCGGTGCTCAATCTCGGCGGCGTGGGCAATCTGACCTGGATCGGCAGCGACGGCGCGATGATCGCGTTCGACACGGGGCCGGCCAACGCGCTGATCGACGATTGGGTCGCCGCGCACAGTGGCGCGCGCTACGACACCGATGGTGCGCTTGCGGGGGCGGGGCGGGTCGACGAAGCCGTGCTGACGGCGATGCTCGACCATCCATGGTTCGACCTTGCGCCGCCGAAGTCGCTCGACCGGCGCGACTTCACGATGCAGCCTGCCGCCGGTTTGTCGCCCGCCGATGGCGCCGCGACGCTGACGGCCTTTACCGCTGAATGCATAGTCCAGGGGTTGCGATGGTTCCCCGAGCCACCGGTTCGCATCGTCGTTGCGGGCGGCGGGCGGCACAACTGCGTTCTGATGGCGATGATCGCCGCGCGCGCGCAATGCCCGGTCGACCCGATCGATGCTGATGGCTTCGATGGCGATGCGATCGAAGCGCAGGGCTTTGCCTATATGGCGGTGCGATCGCTGCGCAAACTGCCGATCAGCTATCCCGGCACGACAGGCTGCGCGGATGCCACGTCAGGCGGCACGATTTTTAACATTGCACGACTCGACTCTGCTGAGATGAAATTACACAATTGACACGAAGTGATCTTGATTCGCCCGGGGGGGCAAACATGGAATCCGATTTTCGTTATTATTCGCGCCGTGCCGCGATCGAAGCCATGGCGGCGCGACGCGCCTTGACGCCCGAAGCGCGCGAACGACGACTGCAACTGGCGTCGGTGTATTCAACCAAAGCGCGCGCGCTGGCGGGAGCAACGGTCGGCGGTTGAGCTGATTGCCCATGCGATAAAAAGAGGCCGGAGGGATTGCTCCCTCCGGCCTCTTTTTTGCTTGGGTGGGTTGGCGCGGGCAAAGCCCGCGCTTCGTCGGTCGGGACTTCGGCCGAGGGGCCGAAGCCCGCCGTCCGGTCCGGATCGCGACCGGGAATAGCTTGCGCTATTCCCGGCCGATCTCGGACTAGAAGTCCATTCCGCCCATTCCGCCCATGCCGCCGCCGCCCATGCCGCCGCCCATCGCGGGCTTGTCGTCGGGCATTTCCGAGACCGCCGCTTCGGTGGTGATGAGCAGCCCGGCGACCGATGCCGCGTCCTGCAATGCAGTGCGAACGACCTTGGTCGGGTCGATCACGCCTGCCTGGACGAGATTTTCATAGACGTCGGTCGAGGCGTTGAAGCCGCGCGTTTCGTCGTTCTCGCGGAGCAGGTTGCCCGCGACTACCGCGCCGTCGTGACCGGCGTTGGTCGCGATCTGGCGGAGCGGGGTCTGGAGCGCGCGACGGATGATGTCGATGCCGCGCGTTTGGTCGTCGTTGACGCCCTTCATGCCCTCGAGCGCCTTGGTCGCGTAGAGGAGCGCGGTACCGCCGCCGGGGACGATGCCTTCCTCGACCGCCGCGCGCGTTGCGTGGAGTGCGTCGTCGACGCGATCCTTGCGCTCCTTGACTTCGACTTCGGACGCACCGCCGACCTTGATCACCGCAACGCCGCCCGCGAGCTTGGCAAGGCGCTCCTGGAGCTTCTCCTTGTCATAGTCGCTGGTGGTGTTCTCGATCTGCTGGCGGATCGCTTCGACGCGGCCCTTGATCGCGGCTTCGTCACCGGCACCGTCGACGATCGTCGTGTTGTCCTTGTCGATCGACACGCGCTTGGCCGACCCGAGCATCGCGACCGTGACGGTCTCGAGCTTGATGCCGAGGTCTTCGGAAATCATCTCGCCCTTGGTCAGGATCGCGATGTCCTCGAGCATCGCCTTGCGACGGTCGCCGAAGCCGGGGGCCTTGACGGCCGCGACCTTGAGGCCGCCGCGCAGCTTGTTCACGACGAGCGTGGCGAGCGCCTCACCCTCGATGTCCTCGGCGATGATCAGCAGCGGACGACCCGACTGGACGACGGCTTCCAGAATCGGGAGCATCGCCTGAAGGTTCGACAGCTTCTTTTCGTGAATCAGGATGTAGGGGTCGTTGAGTTCGACCGTCATCTTTTCCGGATTGGTGATGAAGTAAGGCGACAGATAGCCACGGTCGAACTGCATCCCCTCAACCACGTCGAGCTCGAAATCGAGACCCTTGGCCTCCTCGACGGTGATGACGCCTTCCTTGCCGACCTTTTCCATCGCTTCGGCGATCTTTTCGCCAACGACCGTGTCGCCGTTCGCCGAGATGATGCCGACCTGCGCGATTTCAGCGGTGCCCGAAACCGGCTTCGACCGCGCGACGAGATCGCTGACGACGGCAGTGACCGCAAGGTCGATGCCGCGCTTCAGGTCCATCGGGTTCATGCCGGCCGCAACCGACTTCATCCCCTCACGAACGATCGCCTGGGCGAGGACGGTCGCGGTGGTGGTGCCGTCACCGGCCATGTCGTTGGTCTTCGACGCGACTTCGCGCAGCATCTGCGCGCCCATGTTCTCGAACTTGTCCTTCAGTTCGATTTCCTTGGCGACGGTGACGCCGTCCTTGGTGATGCGCGGGGCACCGAACGACTTGTCGATCACGACGTTGCGGCCCTTGGGCCCGAGCGTGACCTTGACTGCGTCGGCGAGGATGTCGACGCCGCGCAGAATGCGTTCACGCGCGTCACGGCTGAATTTTACGTCCTTGGCTGCCATGCTGGCTTCCTTTCAAAAATCGCGGATTTGGTTGCGTTAACTTCACACGCTTCGCACGGCGGAGCGTGCGACGATCAGGTCAGCCGACCCCGGCCTGCGCCGGGGCAGGCATCGTTGGTTAACCAACGATCCCCAGAATGTCGGATTCCTTCATGATGATCAGGTCTTCGCCGTCGAGCTTGACCTCGGTGCCCGACCATTTGCCGAACATGATCTTGTCGCCGGCCTTGACGTCGAGTGGCGTGATCGTGCCATCCTCGGCGCGGATTCCGGTACCGGCAGCGACGATCTCGCCTTCCTGCGGCTTTTCCTTGGCGGTGTCGGGAATGATGATGCCACCCGCAGTCTTTTCCTCGGCCTCGATGCGGCGCACGAGCACGCGGTCGTGAAGCGGTCGAAAGTTCATGGTCTCACCCTTTGCTGTGGCCCGGCGGAACCGGGCGGGAAAACGTGCGTTAGCACTCGACTGACGCGAGTGCCAGCACGCCACATATGTGAACCTAGGCTGTCGGGGTCAAGGCGGCAGGGCGTAAAAATCGTGCGCGGCGGAGCCAGCGCGCGATGAGCAGCATCGCGACGACGGCAAGCCCCGCCGCCAGCCCGATCCACACGCCCAGCCCCTCCAGTCCCAGCCCGAACGCCAGCGGCAGCCCGATCGCAGGCGCTGCGATCCAATAGCCGAACGCCGCGACGAGCATCGGCGTGCGCGTGTCCTGAAGCCCGCGCAGCATCCCCGCGCCCACCACTTGCGCGCCGTCGGCGAGTTGGAAGATCGCGGCGATGCCGAGAAAGCCGACCGCGAGTTCGACGACGTGCGCGTTGGTCCCTGGGTTGAGGAACAGTGAGATAAGGGCGCGGGGCAGCACCCACATCGTCCCCGCCGTCACCGTCATCATCGCCATACCGAGCATGAACGCGCTCCACCCAGCGCGTGCGATGGCGGCCGGATCGTTGCGCCCGAACGCCAGCCCCACGCGCACCGTCGCGGCCTGCCCGAGGCCGAGCGGAATCATGAAGGCGAGCGCGGCGACCTGAAGCGCGATCGCGTGCGCGGCGACCGAGTCGGGTCCAAACAGCCCCATCAGCATGATCGCCGCCGAAAACACGCCGACCTCGAACCCCATCTGCAGCCCGATCGGCAAACCGACGCGCCATACCTCGCGATAGCGCGCCCAGTCGGCGCGCCAGAAACGCCCGAACAGCCGGTAGCGGCGGAATTTGGGGTGGATCATGATGACCGCGACCAGCGCGAACACCAGGCTCCAGTTGGCGATGACGCTTCCCGTCGCCGAGCCGAGCAGCCCGAGCGCGGGAAATCCCCAATGCCCGAAGATCAGCAGCCAGCCGAGCAGTGCGTTGACGAACACGTTGACGATGCTGAGCGCGAGCGCCCAGCCGGGGCGTTCGAGCGCGGCCATGAAGTTGCGCAGCACGGTCGCGATCTGCCACGGCAGCAGCGCCCACATATAGACGCGTACGAACTGCCCCGCCGAGTCGGCGAGCACGGGGTCCTGCCCGAGAATTTTCAGGACAGCGTCGGTGTTCCACAGGATCGCCCAGGACGGGACGATGACGCTGAGCGACACCCAGATGGTCTGGCGAACCGTGCGCCGCATGTCGCGCACGCTGTGCAGCCGCCGCCCGCGCTCGGCGGCGAGCAGCGGCGCAGAGGCGGTCACGACGCCGAGGCAGAAAACCGCGAACAGCCAGGCGACGTTCAGCCCGAGCGCGGAGGCGGCAAGCTCGTGTGCGCCGTACCAGCCAAGCAGCGCGACGTCGGTCGCGTTGACCAGCGCGTTGGCAAGGTTCGACACGACGAGTGGTACCGCGAGCGCGGTCGTCGCGCGGAACTCGTCGCGCCACGGCGCGGGCGTGGGAAGCGCATCGGGCGGCATGATCCGCGCGGTCAGCCCGCGCTGACGAAGCTGTCGAGAACGCGTTTGCGCCCTGCGTTTTCGAAGTCGATCTCGAGCTTGTTCCCCTCGATCAGCGCGATTTCGCCATAACCGAACTTGGTGTGGAACACGCGCTGGCCGAGGCCGAGGTCGCTGCGCCCCGGATTGCCGAAGCTGACCGCACTGCCGCGCGGTTCGACCAGCCGGGGGGCGGTGGGCGTAAAGCCGGTCGTGCCGCCCGCCGCGCGCGCCCAGCCGGGGCCACGCCCGGTACCGCGCGCGACGTCGGCAAAGGGGTCGGCATTCGCGGTCCAGTTCGCGCGCCACATGCTTTCGCCGCCCGACATCGTCGTCTCGGCCTCGACATTGGCAGGGGGAAGCTCGCCGACGAAGCGGCTGGGAATGCTCGACGTCCACTGGCCGTAGATGCGGCGGTTGGCGGCGTGCAGGATCGTCGCCTCGCGCCGCGCCCGCGTGATCGCGACGTAGGCGAGGCGGCGCTCCTCCTCCAGGCTGGCCATCCCGCCTTCGTCGAGCGCACGTTGTGAGGGGAACACGCCTTCCTCCCACCCGACGAGAAAGACCTTGTCGAATTCGAGGCCCTTGGCTGCGTGGATCGTCATGATCGTGACCTTGGCATCCTCGCGCGCGGCGTCATTGTCCATGACGAGGCTGACATGCTCGAGGAACGCACCAAGGTTCTCATACTCCTCCATTGCGCGCGCGAGCTCGGTGAGATTCTCGAGCCGCCCGGCGGCTTCGGCCGAGCGATCGGCCTGGAGCATCGCCGTATAGCCGCTTTCGTCGAGCAATTGCCGCGCGAGGTCGGCGTGCGGCATCGCGCTCGCCATATCGCGCCAGCGCGCGATGTCGCCGACCAGATTACCGAGCGCGCGGCGCGCCTGCGGGGTCAGCTCGTCGGTGTCGAGGATGCGCGCCGCGGCGGTCGTGAGCGGGATCCCGTTCGTGCGCGCGAGTTGCTGGACGCGCGCGACCGCCTTGTCGCCCAGACCGCGCTTGGGCACGTTGACGATGCGCTCGAACGCGAGGTCGTCGGCGGGCTGGTTGACGAGGCGCAGATAGGCGAGCGCGTCGCGGATTTCGGCGCGCTCGTAGAAGCGGAAACCGCCGACGATGCGGTACGGCATGCCGATCGCGATGAAGCGATCCTCGAACTCGCGCGTCTGGAACTGCGCACGGACGAGGATCGCGACGCCGTCGATGCTGTGCCCCCCACGCTGCCAGCCCTCGATCTCGTCGCCGACGCGGCGTGCTTCCTCAGGCCCGTCCCACACGCCGATGACCTTGACCTTGTCGCCGTCGGGCAGATCGGTGAAGAGCGTCTTGCCCAGCCGACCCGAATTATTGGCAATGACCCCGCTCGCGGCTGCAAGGATATGCGGCGTGCTGCGGTAATTCTGTTCGAGGCGGATGACCTTTGCGCCCGGAAAATCGCGCTCGAACTTCAGGATATTCTCCACCTGCGCACCGCGCCACGAATAGATCGACTGATCATCATCGCCGACGCAGCAGATGTTCTTGCGCTGCTGGCCGAGCAGGCGGAGCCAGAGGTACTGGCTGCTGTTGGTGTCCTGATATTCGTCGACCATGATATAGCGAAAGCGCTGCTGATAGCTTTCGAGCACGTCGCGGTGCGATTTCAGGATGACGAGCATGTGAAGCAGCAGGTCGCCGAAGTCGCATGCGTTGAGTGCCTTGAGCCGCGCCTGATACGCCGCATACAGCTCGCCGCCGCGACCGTTTGCGAACCGCTCGCTCTCGCCCGCGTCGATATCGGCGGGGACGAGGCCCTTGTTCTTCCACTGGTCGATCAGCCCGCCCAAGGCGCGCGCGGTCCAGCGTTTCTCGTCGAGGTCGGCCGCCTGGATCAGCTGTTTCATCACGCGCAGCTGGTCGTCGGTATCGAGGATGCTGAAATTGCTCTGCAGCCCGACGAGGTCGGCATGGCGGCGCAACATCTTGGCGGCGATTGCGTGAAAAGTGCCGAGCCACGGCATCCCCTCGACCGCGTCACCGATCAGCCCGCGGACACGCTCACGCATCTCCCGCGCCGCCTTGTTGGTGAAGGTGACGCTCAGGATTTCGCTCGGATAGGCCTTGCGCGTGTAGACGAGGTGCGCGAGCCGCGCCGTCAGTGCTGCGGTCTTGCCCGTACCCGCGCCCGCAAGCACGAGCACCGGCCCGTCGGTCGTCAGCACCGCCTCGCGCTGCGGCGCGTTCAGCCCGCTCAGATACGGTGGCTCACGATCGGCGGGGGCGGGAAGCGACATCGCCGAACGATTAGGGAACGCAAGCGCGAGGGGCAACTATCCGGTTGTCGAAGAATCGCGCCTGTACAGTGCGTGGGAGGCAGGCCATATTTCGCGCCATGCAAGCGTCCATTGAAATCGTCGAAGTTTCGCCGCGTGACGGCCTCCAGAACGAACCCGAGCTCGTCGCCACCGAAGACAAGGTCGCGCTGATCGAGCGGCTGATCGGGTTCGGTGCGCGGCGGATCGAGGTCGCAAGCTTCGTCAACCCGCACCGGGTGCCGCAAATGGCCGATGCCGAGGCGGTCATTGCCGGACTGCCCGACGACCCGCGTGTCCGCTACACCGCACTCTGCCTCAACGAACGCGGCGTCGACCGGGCGATCGCGACGCGCGAAACGGGCAGGGGGGTCGACGAAGCGGGATGCGTGCTCGTGGCCACCGACACTTTCGGCATTCGCAACCAGCGGCAGAGCGTCAGCGAAGGCGTGGCCGCCAACCGGATGATGCTCGCGCGCGCCAAGGCGGCGGGGATGCACGCGCAGGTCACGATCTCGGCCGCATTCGGCTGTCCGTTCGAGGGCGCGGTGCCGCCTTCGCGCATCCTCGACCTCGCCGAGCAGATGGCCGAAGCGGGCGCCGAGGAGATCGCGCTCGCCGATACGATCGGCGCTGGCGTTCCCAGCCAGGTCGGCGAGCTGTTCGATCGCGCCTTTGAACGCTTGGGCAGGGCCTTTCCGTTGCGAGTCCATCTTCACGATACGCGCGGGATGGCGCCGGGCAATGCCTGGGCGGCGTATCAGGCAGGGGTTCGCATCTTCGATTCGGCGTTGGGCGGTCTGGGCGGCTGCCCCTTCGCGCCGAACGCGACCGGCAATGTCGCGACCGAGGAACTCGTCTATCTGTTCGCGCGCAGCGGCGTTGCCACCGGCATCGATCTCGATGCGGCGCTCGCCGCCAACGCGTGGTTTGCAGGCGTGATGCGCAAGCCGCTTCCAAGCCGCGTCGGTAGGGCAGGCGATTTCGTGGCCGCACGGGCAACGATCGATGCCTGACGCGCTCTCACCCGAGACAGTGGCTCGCTGAACGCGCACGGTAGTGCAGATAATTGCCTGGCAAATGGAAGGCTCGATTGGGAAGATTGAACCGGCCAGAAAAGGCGATCTGATGCGTGGCTGGCGAGCGGCGACTTAAGCAACGCTCGACTTCGCTGACCAATGCGGCTTTAGCGTGCGCAACCTATCGTAGGAATCAGAATGGCGGCCGCCAGACATTCCGCCATTTTCGTCCTCTTGACCATCTTCATCGATGCGATCGGGTTTGGCATCGTGATGCCGGTGTTGCCACGCCTGCTGATGCAAGTCGCGGGGACCGACCTGGCGGGTTCGGTCGCGGTCGCCGGGTGGATGGCGTTGCTGTACGCGGTCGCGCAATTCTTTTGCGGGCCGGTGATCGGTAACCTCAGCGACACCTATGGCCGCCGTCCGGTGCTGCTCGGCGCGCTCGCGGGACTCGGCGCGGACTATCTGCTGCTCGCAGTCGCCAATACGCTCCCGCTGTTTTTTATCGGCCGCGCGGTCAGCGGCATCCTCGGCGGAAGCTTCGGCCCCGCGCAGGCCGCGCTCGCCGACATGACCGAGCCCGACGAGCGGGCACGGCTGTTCGGCTATGTCGGCGCGGCGTTCGGGGTCGGCTTCACGATCGGTCCGGCAATCGGTGGCCTGCTCGGTGAGATCGGCCCGCGCGCGCCCTTCTACGCCGCCGCCGCGCTTTCGGCGATCAATTTCACCTATGGCCTGACGGTCTTTCCCGAAACGCTTTCGCGCGCAAATCGTCGTGCGTTCGACTGGCGACGCGCCAACCCGCTCGGCGCGCTGAGCGCGGCGCGCAAGCTGCCGGGCATGATCCGCGTCGGCGTCGTGCTGTTCCTGTGGCAGATTGCCAGCCTCGTCTACCCGCTGACGTGGAGCTATTACGGCATCGCGCGTTTCGGCTGGTCGAACGCGATGATCGGCGTGTCGCTCGCCTTCGTGGGACTGGTGATCGCGATGGCACAGTTCCTGTTGACGGGGCGCATCGTCCGGCGCTTCGGCGAGCGTGGCGGCGCAATCATCGGGATGAGCGGAGCGGCGCTCGGCTTCATCGGCTATGCGTTCGCCAACAGCACCGCGATGGTGTTCGTCATCATGCTGTTGCTCGCGATCCAGGCGAGCGCGCAACCCAGCCTGACGGCGATGCTGTCGCGGCGCGGAACCGCCGAAACGCAGGGTGAGGTGCAGGGGATCGCGTCGATGGCGATGGGGCTGGGGTCGATCGTCGCGCCGCTGGTGCTCAACCCTGCGCTCGCCTATTTCACGAGCGACGCCGCGCCGTTCCGCTTCGCGGGTGCCGCCTTCGTGATCGCCGCAGTGGTTACCCTGATCGCAATCCTGACGCTCTGGGCCACGCCGCGCGTCGCAAAGCAGGCGTGATGGCCGGGGTGCGCGCCGACCAGCGGCTGGTCGAGCTCGGCCTTGCCGAAACGCGCAGCCGCGCGCAGGCGCTGATCCTCTCGGGCAACGTCTTCGTCGGCGACCGGCGCGTCGACAAGGCGGGACAGGCGCTCGCGGTCGATGCGGCGCTGGCGGTGAAGGGACGCGACCACCCCTGGGTGTCGCGCGGCGGGGTGAAGCTCGCACATGGTCTCGACCATTTCGGCTGGGACGTTTCGGGTGCGGTCGCGATCGATGTCGGATCGTCGACCGGCGGGTTTACCGATGTGCTGCTGACGCGCGGTGCCGCGCGCGTCTATGCGGTCGATTCGGGGACCAACCAGCTCGCGTGGAAGCTGCGCCAGGACGCGCGCGTCGTCGTCCTCGAACAGACGAGCGCGCGCATCCTGACCGAGGCGCACATCGCCGAGGTCGTCGGGCTGATCGTGTGCGACGCAAGCTTCATCGGACTGGCAAAGGTGCTCGAACGCCCGCTGAGCCTGGCAGCACCCGACGCACGGCTGATGGCGCTGATCAAGCCACAGTTCGAGGCGGGGCGCGAGGCGGTGGGCAAGGGCGGCGTGGTACGCGACCCCGCCGTCCGCCAGCTCTGCTGCGACCAGGTGGCGGCGTGGATCGTTGCGCAAGGCTGGGACGTTCAGGGAATCGTCGAAAGCCCGATTACGGGGCCCGAAGGCAATGTCGAGTTTCTGATCGCCGCAAAGCGCCGCGCAACAGCATGATTGCAATTATGTCCTTGTGTCACGAAAAGGAACGCTTGCGTGAACGTGTCGGGTAACGGGGACAGCATGGGCGAACTCGCTTCGCGCGGTCAGCTACACATGGCGTATTGGCGCTGGGCGCTGTTCACCGTGCCCGCCATCATGCTGCTTGGCTTTCTGTCGGCGGCGATCTCGGGGTCGGGCGCGACGGGTGGCTGGTATTTCGCGCTCAGGAAATCGCCGCTCCAGCCGCCGCCCATCGCGTTCCCCATCGCGTGGACGATCCTCTATATTCTCATGGGGCTGTCGCTCGCAATGATCCTCAACGCGCGCGGGTCGCGCGGGCGCGGCGTCGCGATCCTGCTTTTCGTCCTCCAGCTTGCAGCGAACCTGAGCTGGTCGCCGGTCTTCTTCGGCATGCACAAGGTGACCGGGGGCCTGGTCGTCGTCGCGGCGATGTTCATTCTGACTCTTGCCACGATCATCGCTTTTCGCCCGATCCGCCGCGACGCTGCGCTGTTGCTGCTACCCTATCTCGCGTGGATCGTTTTCGCGGGCTATCTGAACTGGGAAGTACGGCGGCTGAATCCGCAGGCCGAATCGCTTGTCGTTTCCCCGGGGAGCACCCAGATACAGCTCAATCCACAGCCATGAGGGTTTGAGCCGATGCAATCCGATAACAAGATTTTCGATGATCTCGCCAAGTTCGTGAATGGTGCCGCCGGAACCGTCGCAGGCATGACGCGCGAAGCCGAGGCCGGGTTTCGTGAGCGGATGAAGGACTGGATCGGCGGGCTCGACTTCGTCAGCCGCGACGAATTCGAAGTCGTCAAGGCAATGGCCGCACAGGCACGCGACGAGGTAGAAGCGCTGAAGGCGCAGCTGGCGGCCAAGATCTAGCCGATTATCGCTCGCGCAGGCGCGGCATCAACTCGACGAAGTTGCACGGGCGGTGACGGCTGTCGAGCTGCGTGGCGAGGATGTTGTTCCACCCGTCGGCAACTGCGCCCGTCGAGCCGGGCAGCGCGAAGATATAGGTTCCGCGCGCGACCACCGCGCAGGCGCGCGACTGGATCGTCGAGGTGCCGATCGTCTGGAATGACAACCAGCGGAACAGCTCGCCGAAACCCGGAATGTCCTTGCCGCCGAGCCGCGCCAGCGCCTCGGGCGTGACGTCGCGCCCTGTCACGCCGGTCCCGCCGGTCGTGATCACACAGTCGACGTCATCGTCGTCGATCCAGACATGAAGCTGTGCGACGATCGCGTCGGTATCGTCGCGGACGATCGCGCGACGCGCGAGGGTGTGCCCCGCCCCGGTCAGCAGCCCGACGAGCCGGTCGCCCGATTTGTCGGTGCTCGCATCGCGCGTATCGCTGACCGTCAGCACCGCGATGCGGACGGGGATGAAAGGCAGGCTCTCGTCGATCACCGCTCGGCGAGAACACCGCTCGCACCGGTCAGCCCCGGAAAGCGCGGCCACAGATTTTGCACGAGCGCGGTGCGGCTGACGGTCTTTGCGCCCGACTGCTGCTGGTACATCCAGTAATTGCGCAGCACCGTCGTCACATAGCCGCGTGTTTCCCAATAGGGGATCGATTCGATGTAGAGCAGCGGGTCGCGCGCGACGTCGCTGCGCGAACCCCAGCGATCGAGCGGTGCAGGACCTGCGTTATAGGCGGCGATGACCTTGGGCAGCAGACCGCCGGTCTGCGCCATATCGCGCAATTGCTCGATATAGCTCTGGCCATATTCCATGTTGGTCGACGGGCTGGCGAGCGAGCCGGTGAACATCGTCCCTTTACGCCGCGCAATCAGCTGCGCGGTCGCAGGCATGACCTGCATCAGCCCGCGCGCACCCGCCGGGCTCGTGACATTCGCGCGGAAATTCGATTCCTGAAGCGTGTGCGCGAAGACCAGCGCACGATCGACGCGCCAGCCGCCCTCGGGCGACCAGCCGCCAGGCATCGGATAACGTCCCTCGATCGTCGTGCGCGCGCCCGCCGGGCCATTATGCGCAAGCCAGAGTTGCGTCGCGGGCAGGTCGATCCGTCCTGCAAGCGCGGTCAGCGTCGCGTGTTCGCTGGGCGAACCGATCCGTGCCTGCCAGCGTATCAGCGCGTCGGCGCGGTCGCTTTCGCCGATCTCGGCCAGCGCGAGCGCGGCGCGCACGTTGGGGCGGACCGCGAGCTGGCGCAGCGCACCGCTGCCGTCGTCGTCGCGCGGCGCGGGCAGTCCCATCGCGCCGTGCGCGAGCATGCCGTAAAAGGTTTCCTCGAGCCGGGCGGCAGCACGCAAATGCGGCTGGATCAGGTCGGGCTGTCGGCGGACCATGTCGGTGCGCGCCGCCCAATAATGTCCCGCTGCCGTCATTTCAGGGTCGCTCGACCGCCGCGCGAGCGACGAGAACGCCGCCGAGGCTGCGGCCCAGTCGCGCTGACGCCACGCCGTGAGCCCGACGACCCAGTCGGCCTGCGCCGCCCAGTCGCCGCTGCCGGTGCGCGCGACTTCGGCCAGCCGACGCGCGGGTACGTCCTCGCCGGTCAGATAATAGGACCAGGCGACGCGTTGCCGCCACTCGGTCAGCGCCGACGGCGACAGCGTCGGCTCGGCCACGATCAGTGCGGTCTCGGCATCGGCAATCCGGTCTTCCTTGATCAGCGGACCGATCTGCGCGGCGAGCCGCGCGGCGGCCCCGTCGCGATCCTCGCTTGCGGTGCGTCCACGTCGCGGGCTGCTGCCCAGCCAGCCGAGGTTGCGGGCTTCGGGAAGCACGACCTGCGGCTCGATGCCGCGCGCGCTCGCGAGCCGCGCGAGCGCGGGTGCTTCGGGCAATTCGGGTGCGGCGAGCACGAGCGCGGCGAGCTTTTCGCCTTCGACACGCGGCGATCCCTTCGCCGCATAGATCGCGGCGCGGGCGGCGGCGTGGAGCGGCCCGTCGGGCATCGCGTCGAGCTTGGCGGTCGCGTCGCTCCAGCGCCCCGCATCGATGTCGTCAAAGACGGCTCGGTATAACGTGCGCGCGTTCGGCCCGAGCTGCGCAGGAAGTGTCGCACGGGCGGCCGGCGTGTCGGCGGCGAATGCCGGCGCGGCAATCATCAGCAGCGCGCTACAGCCGAGCAGATACAGCTTCATCTAAGTCTCATCCCCGATCAGGCGGCGCATGTCGGCCCAGACGCGCGCCTTCTGCTGTGGCTCGCGAAGCAGCACCCGTGGATGCACCGTTGCGATTGCCTCCATAGTGACGCCTTCGCAGTTAATAGAAAGTAACCTTCCCGATGCCGATTGCTCGTCCGTCCCGGCGATGACACGGCTCGCCGCGCGCCCGACCAGCCACAGCCGGTGTGGGGCGACGAGCGCGACGTGGCGACAGGCCAGATCGGCAAGCGCATCGGCGCCGCTGTCGTTGAGCAATCCGCCCGGCGGCCGCCCGGGGGCAACGGTCGCGAGGTAGATCGACGCACGGTCGAGCCCCAGCGCACCAAGCATCCGGTCGAACAGGGCGCCCGCTTCGCCGCTCAGCAAGATGCCCGTCGCCGCGTCCTCACGCTCGGGCACGTCGGTCAGCACCATGAGCCCACACGCCGGGTTCCCCTGCGCCGCAATCCGCTGACGCACCGGCCAGTCGCCCAGCCGTACCGTATCGGTCGCGATCCACGCACGCAGAGCGTCGAGCGTGTCGGGTAACGGTGCCTTTTGGGCAACGACAGGCGTTGCCGGGGTCGCACGCGCCGACACCGAAGTCGCTTCGACAGGGGCGAGCCAGCGGCGCGGATCCTCTTCGATCGCAACGTCGACCCCGGCGTCGCGCCACCAGCCGAGCAGGCTTTCGATCGCCTGCCGGTCGAGCATCGTGGTCGGGTCGTGCATGTCTCGCACAAAAGCGCCGGTTGACGACGCGGTCAATGTTGCGCCACGCGCATCGAGGCACGACATGGCGAATACGGGGCCAATCGCCGCCGACGAGGACGAACGACACGATGACGACGACGCGCGAATCGATGCCCTATGACGTGGTGATCGTTGGGGCGGGCCCGGCGGGCCTGTCGGCAGCGATCCGGCTGAAACAGCTCGCCGCCGATCTGGGTGTCTGCGTCCTCGAAAAAGGGTCCGAAGTCGGCGCGCATATCTTGTCGGGCGCGGTGATCGACCCGCGCGCGCTCGACGAACTGCTCCCGGCGTGGCGCGAAACGGCGGGGCTCGCCGAGGTGCCGGTCGTCGAAAACCAGCATTGGGTGCTGACCGCGACGAAGAAATACGCGCTGCCCCACGCAATGATGCCGCGTTTCATGAACAACAAGGGAACCTATACGGGGAGCCTCGCCAATCTGTGCCGCTGGCTCGCCGAACAGGCCGAAGCGCTGGGGGTCGAGATTTTCCCGGGCTTCGCCGCCGCCGAAATCCTCTACCACGACGATGGGTCGGTCAAGGGTGTCGCGACCGGCGACATGGGCGTTGCGC
Organism: Sphingomonas sp.; assembly: GCA_965248885.1. Classification (GTDB taxonomy): domain Bacteria; phylum Pseudomonadota; class Alphaproteobacteria; order Sphingomonadales; family Sphingomonadaceae; genus Sphingomonas_O. Next base: position 985,310 of record OZ252211.1, read on the forward strand.
GCGACGGCAGCCACAAGGCCGACTATCAGCCCGGGCTCGAACTCCATGCGAAATATACGTTCTTTGCCGAAGGCGCGCGCGGGCACCTGACCAAGCAGGTCAAGACGGTGTTCGACCTGGAGGCGAACTGCGAGCCGCAGGTTTACGGTATCGGCATCAAGGAATTGTGGGACATCGACCCCGCGAACCATGTGCCGGGGCGCGTCATCCATACGCAGGGCTGGCCGCTCAACGACGGCGCGTGGGGCGGCAGCTTCCTGTATCACCAGGCGAACCATCAGGTCGCGCTCGGCTTCGTCGTCGCGCTCGATTACCGCAACCCTTATCTGTCGCCGTTCGAGGAGTTCCAGCGCTGGAAGCACCATCCCGAGATCGCCGCGATCCTGAAAGGCGGACGCCGCGTGTCGTACGGCGCACGCGCGATCAACGAGGGCGGGTGGCAGTCGGTCCCCAAGCTTGCCTTCCCCGGCGGCGCGCTGATCGGGTGCAGCGCGGGGTTCGTCAACGTGCCGCGTATCAAGGGTACGCATACCGCGATGAAATCGGCGATGCTCGCCGCCGAGGACGCCGCCGCCGCGATCGCTGCCGGGCGCGCGAGCGACGAACTGACCAATTACGAGCCCAACGTCCGCGCGAGCTGGATCGCGACCGAGCTGAAGGCGGTCCAGAATGCCGAACCCGCCGTCGCCAAGTTCGGCGGCACCTGGGGAACGATCGTCGCCGGTGTCGATATGTGGATGCGCACGCTCAAGATCGGGCTGCCGATCAGCATGAAGCATCACCGCGACAACGAGAGCCTGTATCGCCGCGATATGGTCAAGCCGATCGCCTATCCCAAGCCCGACGGCGTGCTGAGCTTCGACAAGCTTTCCTCGGTGTTCCTGTCGAACACCAACCACGCCGAAGACCAGCCGAACCACCTTACCCTCAAGGATCCGACGATCCCGATCACCGTCAACCTGCCACTCTATGACAACCCCGAACAGCGGTATTGCCCGGCGGGAGTGTATGAGATCGTGGGGCGTGAAGAGGGCAACCCGCGCCTCCAGATCAACGCGCAGAACTGCGTCCATTGCAAGACGTGCGACATCAAGGATCCGACACAGAACATCGTCTGGGTCGTGCCGGAGGGCGGCGGTGGGCCCAATTACCCGAACATGTAGCACCCTGGCATTGCTGCTGGTCGCAAGCGCGGCACCGGCGAAGTCGCTCGGGCGCACGCCGCTCTCGCTCTATGTCGAGGCGCGCGTCGCCGACCGCATCGATGCGGCGCACGCGGTCGACCGCTACCGCGAGGCGCTCGCCGCCGCGCCCGACGTGGCGGGAGTCGCCTTTCGCAGCTATCGCCGCGCCGTCGTCGCCGGCGATTATGCGATGGCGGTACGCGCGGCACAGTCGCTCGAACGGCTCGCACTGCTCCCGCCCGACGCGCGACTGCTGCTCTATGTCGCGGCGCTGCGCGAGCGTGACTGGAAACAGGCGAACGAACGGCTGGCGGGGGTCGGGCGCGAGCAGGGGTTCGATTTCATTGCGCCGCTGCTGGGCGACTGGCTCGCGCTTGGCCAAGGTCAGGCTGCACGCCAAGATTCAGGCAAGGGTGCAGGCGAGGCGTCGCGGGTGCCTTCGACTGGCAATGCCTATGCCGGCGAAAGCGACGCGCTGCTCGCCATCGCGCGCGGCGATGCGGCGGGCGTGACCGCGGTAAAGGCTTTGTGGTCGACCGATCCGTATCGCGCGAACTCGCTTCGTCTCGCGGCGGCGGCGACGCTCGCACATCGCGACCGTGCGGCGGCGATCGCGCTGCTGGTCGGCGACGACGCGGGCGTGCTTGCCGCGCGCGCGCTGCTCGCGCGCGGCGGCAAACTTCGCCTCGCGGTCGATTCACCGGCCTCGGGTGCGGCGTTCCTGCTTGCGCGGATGGCCGGCGACTTGATCGAGGAGCGCAGCTCGCCATCGGCCGTGATGCTCGCGCGTTTCGCGACCTTTGCCGACCCGAAAAACGCGCACGTCGCGCTGATCGCAGCCGGAGCGCTGTCGGCGGCGGGGTTGCACGAGCGTGCGCTGGGGTTGCTTGATTCACTGCGCCACGACCGCGTCTATGCAGGGGACGCCGAATCGCTGCGCATCGAGTCGCTCGAATCCTCGGGGAAGATCGACGAAGCCGTCGCGGAGGCGAGCAACCGCGCGGGTACGTCGGCGAACGACCGCGCGCGGCTCGCCGATATCGAGGCGCGGCGTGGCAATCATGCCGCCGCCGCCGCCCATTATCGCGCGATCCTCGCCGAACCCGGCGATCATGGCTGGGCGACGTGGTTTGCGCTCGGCAATGCGCTCAACCTCGGCGGCGACTGGGCGGCCGCGCGACCCGCGCTCGAGCGCGCGCTGGCGCTTGCGCCCGACCAGCCCGCGCTGCTCAACGAGCTCGGCTATGGCCTCGTCGAGCATGGCGAGGCGCTGCCGCGCGCGACGCTGCTTCTCGAACGCGCGCATGCGATCCAGCCGCAGAGTGCAGCGATCACCGATTCGCTCGGCTGGGCGGTGTTCCGTGGCGGCGACGCGGCGCGCGCTCTGGGTCTGCTCGAAGCCGCGCAGAAGCTCGACGGGAGCGAGGGCGAGATCGCCGAACATCTCGGCGACGTCTATTGGGCCAGCGGCCGCCGCATCGAGGCGCGCCACGCGTGGCGTGCGGCGCGGGCCGTCGCTGAAGGCGCCGCGGTCGCCCGCCTCGACACGCGCCTCGACCGGGGGCTGCCGTGAGTGCCAGTGCATCGGCGCGTGTCGAGACCGGCTACGCCAAGATCAACCTCGCGCTCCACGTCCGGCGACGGCGCGCCGACGGGTATCACGACATCGAAACGGTGTTCGCGTTTTGCGAGGACGGGGACCGCGTCGAGGCGGCGGAAGCGGACGAGCTGTCGCTGGTGGTCGAGGGGCCGTTTGCGAGCGATCTTGGCAAGAAGGAGGAGATCGACGCGCAGTCAGGCAATCCCGTCGCCGGGGCGATGGATGTGAGCGAAAATCTCGTCCTGCGCGCTGCTCGCGCCCTCGACGTCAAAGCGTCGCTCCACCTCACCAAGAACCTCCCGGTCGCGAGCGGGATTGGCGGCGGATCGGCTGACGCTGCGGCGACGTTGCGCCTGCTCGGTAAAGGCCGCGACCTGCACGCGATCGCTGCGAGCCTCGGTGCCGACGTTCCCGCGTGCCTTGCAAGTGTAACCGCGCGCGGCGACGGCACGGGGACCGACCTGTTACCGTTCGACGCAGGGGTCGCGGGCGTGCCCGTGCTGCTCGTCAACCCGCGCGTCGCGCTGTCGACGGCGGCAGTGTTCAAGGCTTGGGACGGCGTCGATCGCGGACCGCTCGACAACTGGCGCTTAGGTCGCAACGACCTCGAAGCCCCGGCGCGCGCGCTTTTGCCCGTCATAGACGATGTGCTTGGATGGCTGAAGGGTTGCCCAGGGGCAAATCTTGTCCGGATGTCGGGATCCGGTGCCACTTGTTTTGCGCTCTTCGACAGCTGGCGCCAGTGCGACATGGCGGCGTTCGGCGGCATGCGCGACATTCCAGAATGGTGGTGGAAGGCGAGTCGGTTGCGATGATCCTGACCGTCGTCGACCATGCGTCGAATCACGTTCCACCCGACATCGATCTCGGCATCGCATCGCACTGGCTCGATCAGCATATCGCATGGGACATCGGCGCGGCGGCGCTGGCCGAGGCGCTCGGCTATCCGATGCAGCTGGCGCAGGTTTCGCGCCTCGTCGTCGACCTCAACCGCGATCCCGACGATCCCGCGGTCGTGCCGCGCGTCAGCGATGGAGTCGCGATCCCCGGCAACGCAGGCGATCTGCATGCCCGGCTTGCGACCTATTGGTGGCCGTATCATGGCGCGCTCGCCGACCGGATCGCCGTCGAACAACCGTCGATGCTCCTCTCGCTTCACAGCTTCACCCCGCAACTTGCGGGTAAACCCCAAGAAACCCGCCCTTGGGAGATCGGCATTCTCTATGATAACGATGAAAGGGCTGCACGCGTCGCCATCCCCTTGCTCGAAGCGGCGGGCATCGTGACTGGTGATCAGCTTCCCTATTCGGGCAAGCTGCTCAACGCGACGATGAACCGGCACGGCGAGGCGAACGGCATCGCCTACCTCGGGCTCGAGGTGCGCCAGGATTTGATCGGCGACGCGGCGGGCGCTAGGCGCTGGGCCGACAGGCTGCGCCCGATTATCGACGCAGTCGCGGGGGCACTGCCATGAGCCGGTTCGACAAGTCCAGACTGCCTAGCCGCCATGTGTCGGTGGGACCCGAACGCGCGCCGCACCGTAGCTATTACTACGCGATGGGACTGACCGAGGAGGAGATTGCGCGTCCCTTCGTCGGGATCGCATCGGCAGGCAACGACAGCGCGCCGTGCAACACCACGCTCGATGCGCAGGCCGACGCCGCGCGCGGCGGTGTCGAGGCGGGTGGGGGCATGCCGCGCCGCTTCAACACGATCACCGTCACCGACGGCATCGCGATGGGGCATCAGGGGATGAAGGCGTCGCTGGTCAGCCGCGAGGTCATCGCCGATTCGGTCGAGCTCAGCGTGCGCGGGCATTGCTACGATGCGCTGCTGGCGTTCGCGGGGTGCGACAAGTCGCTGCCCGGCATGATGATGGCGATGCTGCGGCTGAACGTGCCCGCCATCTTCGTCTATGGCGGGTCGATCCTGCCGGGACGGTTCGAGGGGCGCGACGTCACGGTCGTCGATGTGTTCGAGGTCGTCGGCAAATATGCGGCAGGCATTTGTCCGCTCGACCAGGTCCATGCGCTCGAACGCGTCGCCTGCCCCGGCCACGGTGCGTGCGGCGGCCAGTTCACCGCCAACACGATGGCCTGCGTCGGTGAGGCGATGGGATTGTCATTACCCAACAGTAACATGGTGCCCGCACCTTATGCTTCACGCGAACAGATCGCGCACGCGGCGGGCGCGCAGGTGATGGATTTGCTCGCGCGCGACCTGCGCCCGCGCGCAATCGCCACGCATGAGGCCTTCATCAACGGTGCGCGGATCGTCGCGGCGACCGGCGGATCGACCAACGCCGCGCTCCACCTGCCGGCGATGGCGAATGAAGCGGGCATCGACTTCGACCTGTTCGATGTTGCAGAGGCCTTCAAATCAACGCCTTATCTGGCGGACCTCAAGCCTGGCGGAAACTATGTCGCGCGCGACATGCACGATGCGGGCGGGGTCTATATGCTGATGAAAACGATGCTCGGCGAAGGGCTGCTTCACGGCGACTGCCTGACCGTCACCGGGCGCACGCTTGCCGAGAACATCGACGAGGTGACGTGGAATCCGGACCAGAAAGTCATTTATCCTGCGACCGCGCCGATCAGTCCGACCGGCGGCGTCGTCGGTTTGCGCGGGTCGCTTGCCCCCGATGGCGCGATCGTCAAGGTTGCGGGGCTCCACGCACTCCAGTTCAGCGGCCCCGCGCGCGTGTTCGACTGCGAGGAAGACTGTTTCGCCGCCGTCGAGAGCCGTGCGATCGTCGAGGGCGAGGTCATCGTCATCCGGTACGAAGGACCAAAAGGCGGCCCCGGCATGCGCGAGATGCTGTCGACCACCGCCGCGCTCTATGGTCTCGGCATGGGTGAGAGCGTCGCTCTGATCACCGACGGGCGCTTCTCGGGCGCGACGCGCGGGTTCTGCATCGGACATGTCGGTCCCGAAGCAGCCGAAGGCGGGCCGATCGCGCTCGTCGAGGACGGCGACACGATCAGCATCGATGCGGAGGCGGGGACGATCGATCTGCACGTCGATGCCGACACGCTCGCGGTGCGCAGGGCGGCCTGGCGCCCGCGCGTCAACGACTACGGTGCGGGGGCGCTCTGGCGGTATGCCCAGAATGTCGGCCCCGCGTGGCAGGGTGCGGTCACCCACCCCGGCGCGCGCGCCGAACGGCACGTCTATGCGGATATCTAGCGCCGCAGCGCTGATGCTTGCGGGCTGCGCAAGCAATACTCCCCAAGCCGCAGGCGAGCCCGCCGACCGGATCGACTGCGCGCTCGGCACCGCCGATTTCGCCAGAACCTGCGCGATCGAACGCCAGCCCGCCGTCCTGATCCTGCGCCACCCCGACGGCGGTTTCCGTCGCCTCGACGTGGCGCCCGACCGCACGCTGACCGCCGCCGACGGTGCGGGCGAGGTCGTCGGCAAGCCGCTTCCCGACGGGCGGCTCGAGATCGCACTCGGCGGCGATCGCTACCGCCTGCCCCAATGAGGCCGTTGTCAGGGCCGGTCCTGACCGCCGCCGCGATGCGTACGGCGGAGGCGGCGAGCGGGGTGCCGCTCGGCGAATTGATGGAGCGGGCAGGGGGCGCGCTTGCCGAGGCGGTCGCGCGCTTCGCGCACGGCGCGCCGGTGCTCGTGCTGTGCGGCCCGGGCAACAATGGCGGCGACGGCTATGTCGCGGCGCGCCTGCTCGCCGCGCACGCGATCGACGTCCGCGTCGCCGCGTCCGCCGACCCCGGCACCGATCTGGCGCGTGAGGCTAGGCGGCAATGGGCAGGCACGGTCGAGCTTCTCGACGAAGCACATCCCGCGCCGATCCTGGTCGACTGCCTGTTCGGAACCGGGCTGACGCGCGCGCTCACACCCGACCTTCGTAAGGCCCTTCATCGACTTGGCGACGCAGCACAATTTACGATCGCTGCTGATCTGCCGAGCGGGGTTGGCAGCGATGACGGTTGCGACTTCGGCGCACTCGAGGTCGACCTGACGATCGCCTTTGCCGCCGCCAAGCCCGCGCATCTGTTGCAGCCTGCCGCGCGGCTTTGCGGTCGCGTTCTGGTCGCCGACCTGGGCATTCCGGTGACGAGCAGGAATCATGTCCTCGAACGCCCGCGCATCGTTCCCCCCGGTCCGGACGATCACAAATACACGCGCGGGATGGTCGCGGTCATCGCGGGGAGCATGGCGGGTGCCGCAAGCTTGGGCGCGAGCGCGGCGGCGCGGATCGCAGGCTATACGCTGCTGACCGGAAAGGGCCCTGCACCGCTGTCGGTCGTTCGGCGCGGGTTCGAGGCGATCATCGGCGACGCGCGGCTGTCGGCGCTGCTGATCGGGCCGGGGCTCGACGAAACGCCCGCGAACCGCGCGCGGCTTGGCGAGGCGCTTGCGAGCGAAGCGCCGCTGGTCCTCGACGCGGGCGCGTTCCAGCTGTTACCCCCCGACTTCGCGCGCCGCAGCGCCCCAACCATCGTGACCCCGCACGAGGGCGAATTCGTGCGGCTGTTTCCCCACGCAACCGGCGACAAGGCCACGCGCGCCGCCGCTGCCGCGCACGCCTCGGGCGCGATCGTCGTGCTCAAGGGGGCCGATACCGTCGTCGCGGCACCCGACGGACGCGTCGCGCTCGCGCCTGGAGCGTCGAGCTGGCTCGCGAGTGCAGGCACCGGCGACGTGCTCGCCGGTATCATCGCCGGGATGCTCGGGCGCGGCGGCGACGCGTTCGACGCGGCGTGTGCGGGCGTGTGGCTGCACGGTGAGGCGGCGCGGCGCGCGGGGCCCGGGTTGATCGCCGACGACCTGTCGGCGCACCTTCCCGCCGCGCTCGCCGCCTGCGGGTGAGCGCGCACGTCGTCCGGCTCGCCGCGCGCGGCGATGGCGTCACCGACGACGGACGCTTCATTGACGGCGTCGCCCCGGGCGACGCCATCGCGCTCGATGGCGGTGTCACGCCCGGCCCGCACCGCGCGGTGCCGCCTTGCCGTCACTTCGGGGTATGCGGCGGGTGCCAGCTCCAGCACGTCGACGACACGGCTTATGCGCAGTTCATCACGGATCGCATCGCCACGGCGCTCGCCGAACACGGCCTTTCGACGGTGATCGACGCCCCGCACCTGAGCCCCGCACGAACGCGTCGCCGCGCCAGCCTGCGTGCCGAGCGGCGCGGGCGACAGGTCGTACTGGGTTTCAACGAAGGCGCGAGCCATCGCATCGTCGACGTCCGCGAATGCCATGTCCTGCTCCCCGAACTGCTCGCGCTCGTCGCCCCGCTGCGGCGGATGCTCGGCGTCGCGATGCCCGACCGGGCGCGCGCGACCGTCACGCTGACCCGCGCCGACCAGGGGATCGACGTCGCCGTGGCCGGGTTCGCTGCCGAAGGGCTCGCAGCGGTCGAGGCGCTCACCGATTTTGCCGCCACGCATGCGCTCGCGCGGCTGTCGCTCGACGAGGGCTATGGCCCGACCCCGCGCTGGAGCCCGGTGCCGCCCACCGTCACGCTCGGCGGTGTCGCCGTCGCGCTGCCCGAGAATGCGTTCCTTCAGGCGACCGCCGATGGCGAGGCGGTCCTGAGCGCGGCGGTGCGCGCCATCGTCGGCGACGCGGTGACGGTCGCCGATTTGTTTTCAGGGCTCGGCACCTTTGCGCTCGCACTGGCGGGCAAGGTCCACGCCGTCGAGGGGAGCCGCGACGCCGTACGCGCGCTCGCGGCGACGGGCCGTGTTACCGTCGAGCATCGCGACTTGTTTCGCAGACCCTTGGACCCGGACGAACTCGCGCGCTTCGATGCGGTCGTGCTCGATCCGCCGCGCGCAGGGGCAAAGGAACAGGTCGCGCGGCTTGCCGCCTCACGCGTGGGCCGCGTCGCTTACGTCTCGTGCAATCCGGCGACCTTCGCGCGCGATGCCCGCACGCTGGTCGATGGCGGCTATCGGCTGGAGCGCGTCAAGCCCGTCGGCCAGTTCCGCTGGTCGACGCACGTCGAACTCGCCGCCGGTTTCATCAAAGACTCGCCAGCAGCGCGTTGACCGCAAGGGCTATCAGCAGCACGGTCGAGGCGACGAACAGCAGCACGCGCTCGAGGTCCTGCCCGCGCCCGCCCGGCGTCGCTTTCTTGAGGTCCATTCCGGCGCGCGCCATCGCGGGAAAGCGCGTCGCACCGGTCCAGACGAGCATGACCAGCGTCCACAGCACGAGAACGATGGCGGGGGTCAGTAAACCGGCGAAGGTCATCTACAGGCCTCCATTGGGGAGCACGAACACGTCGTAGAGTGCGCGCAGCGACAGTGCGATCAGTGGTAGCGTACCGATGACGTGCAGCGCAAAGCGCACGATGATCCGGTTGCTGATTGCCTGCACCAGGCTGTGGACGATGCGGAACGCGACATAGGCCCAGGCGAGCAGCACGTCGGTCGCACTCCACGATCCCGAAAACGCCAGCACCAGCGCGGCCGCGTAAAACAAGGTCGGCTGTTCCATCAGATGGTTGTAGTTATCCGCCTTCCACTGGACCGATGCGGGAACGACCGACGACGGCGGGGTCTGGCTGCCGACGAGGTTCACGACGTCGACTTTTGCCGCGCGCATCGCGGGGATACGCGTCGCGTACAGCCAAACCCACATGACCAGCGACCACGCGATCAGGACGGCGACGGGCTGGAGCAGTTCGGCTTGCATCGGTGAGGCCCCCTTAATGACAGCTTAGCCGTTCGGTTGCGGAGTGCAACCTTGCGACTGGCATTCCTCCTCGCGTCCTCTGCGCCTCTGCGCGAACCCTTTGCTTCTCAACGGGTTGATGCAGTTCAACCGCGCGCAAGCTGGAGCCATGCCATGATCCCCATCATCACCGTCTTCGAAAGTTCGCCCGACGAAGGTCAAGGCATGGCGCGCGACATGCGGGTGCGCTGGGCGCTCGAGGAGGTTGGGCAACCCTATGACGTCCGGCTCGTATCGTTCGCCGAGATGAAGCAACCTGCGCATCGTGCGCTACAGCCCTTCGGCCAGATACCAGCCTATCAGCAGGGCGATCTGACCCTGTTCGAATCGGGCGCGATCGTGTTTCACATTGCGCAGCACCATGCGGGGCTGTTTCCCGACGATTCGAACGAACGTGCCCGCGCAATCATGTGGATGTTCGCCGCGCTCAACACCATCGAACCGCCGATCGTCGAGCGCGAAATGGCAACCTATGTCGAGGGCGACAAGCCGTGGTTCGAGGCGCGCATGCCCATCCTCGATCAGCGAATTGCGGCGCGGCTGCACGACCTGTCGGTCCGCCTCGGCGGGAACGACTGGCTCGACGGCGACTTCAGCGCGGGCGATCTGATGATGGTCGAGGTGTTGAAGCGGACGCAGGACTGCGACACGCTCGACGCTTTTCCCAACCTGTCGGCCTATGTCGCGCGCGGCGAAGCACGGCCCGCGTTCAAACGCGCGTTCGACGCGCAGCGCGCGGTGTTCCTGGCGCGGCCAAAGGGCTGAGGTCAGCGTTCTACCGTCGCTGCGGACTTGATCCGGGGCCGCGCTTTCTTCCTCTCGCTCGCCGAAAAAGGAGAAGCGGGATCCTCGGTCAAGCCCGGGATGACGGGCTGAGGAACGCGAAACTGCCATTTGGGCAGTTCGCCCCGTCACGTCATGAACTGCTCCATCGCGATGCGGTCGTCGAGCGCGTGTTCGGGGTCGAACAGCAGTTTCAACGTCTGGCTGCGGTCGATCGAGACAGTGACGGTCGCAACGTCGCGGACTTCGCGCTGGTCGGCGACAGCGGAGACGGGACGCTTGATCGCGTCGAGGACGCGAAATCGGACGCAGGCGGTTTCGGGAAGAATCGCCCCGCGCCAACGACGCGGGCGGAACGCGCTGATCGGGGTGAGCGCGAGCAGCGCCGAGCCGAGCGGCAGGATCGGCCCCTGCGCGCTCAAATTATACGCCGTCGACCCCGCAGGCGTCGCGACGAGGACGCCGTCGCAGACGAGCTCGGGGATGACGATCCGGTCGTTGACCGCGACTTCGAGCTTGGCGGTCTGGCGCGTCTCGCGCAGCAGCGACACTTCGTTGATCGCGGGCAACATGACGCGCTCACCCGCGATCGTCTCGGCCTCCATCTTAAGCGGTGCGACCGAAAACATTTTGGCCGCTTCGATGCGCTCGTCGAGGCGGCGGTCGCGCCATTCGTTCATCAGGAAGCCGACGGTGCCCAGGTTCATGCCGAACACGGGCACGATCCGCCGTGCCTCGAGCATCGCGTGGAGTGTCTGAAGCATGAAGCCATCGCCGCCGAGCGCCACGACCATTTCGGCATCGGCAAGATCGACCCAGTCGCGCCGCGCGCGCAGTCCGTCGGCGGCCCCTTGCGCAGCGTCGGTCGGCGAGACGAGCAGCGCGCGGCGCGGTTCGGCGATCATCCGCCGGTCGCGCTCATGTGCCGTACCGTCGCGGTCTCGGTGATGTCGAAACTATGGCGTGCCGGCTTGGTCCGCATCGCGAGCGCAAGCGCTTCGTCAAGCAGGGCGGGATCGCCCGAGCGCAGCGCCGCGCGCAAGTCGACGCGATCCTCATGCCCCAGGCACATGTAGAGCTGCCCCGACGCACTCACGCGGATGCGGTTGCAGGTCTCGCAGAAATTCTGCGTCAGCGGCGAGATCAGTCCGAGCGTCGTACCGAGATCGGGCACATGCCAATAGCGCGCCGGGCCGCCGGTGCGCTTCACGCTGGGGACAAGCTGGTGCTCGGCCTCGATCCGCCGCCGCGCCTCGGTCAGCGGCAGGTAACGGTCGGTGCGGTCGTCGTCGATCTGCCCCAGCGGCATCGTCTCGATCAGCGACAGGTCGAAGCCCCGCGTGGCGCACCAGCGCAGCATCGGCACGATCTCGTCGTCATTGAGCCCCTTGAGTGCGACCATGTTGATCTTGATCGCCAGACCTGCGGCGGCACCCGCGTCGATCCCCGCCAGCACGCGATCGAGGTCGCCGTGGCGCGTGATGAAGCGGAAGCGTTCTGGTACCAGCGTGTCGAGGCTGACGTTGACCCGCTCGATCCCCGCCGCGCGCAGCCCGGTCGCGTGTTCGGCGAGGCGCGTCGCGTTGGTGGTGAGCGTAAGTTCGTCCAGCCCGTGCCCGATCAGCCTGCCGATCTCGGTTGCGACCTGCACCGCGCCGCGCCGGGCCAGCGGTTCGCCGCCGGTCAGCCGGATACGCCGAACACCGCGCGCGACGAACGCGCGCGCGAGCGCGGCGATCTCCTCGAGGGTCAGCACTTCGCTGCGCGGCAGGAAGACCATGTCCTCGGCCATGCAATAGCGGCAGCGCAGGTCGCAGCGGTCGGTCAGCGACAGCCGGACATAGTCGATTCGGCGCCCGAGGCTGTCGTTGAGGGCGGGCGCGGTAAGCATGGCGACGTGCTACGCGATTGCGGCGGGCACGCCAAACATTTGCGTGGACCAACATCAGCTTGGCATTGTCGATCGCTCAAGTCGCACTAGGGAAGGCGTGAGAGGATCATCATTGAGTCTGCCCGACCCCAACCGCCCGGCGCTGCTGGTATTTTCGACGGTCAACCGCAACGCGCTGGTGACTGCACTGGGGCGCAACGGTTGGAACGCGATCGGCAGCCGCAGCTTCGACGAGCCGATCGAGCGAATGCGCGAGGATCTGGGCGAAGGTGCGATCGTCGACCTTCGCGACGATGGCCCCGCCGGGCTGGCGGCGATCCGTGCGCTTGGCCCGCTCGTGCGCGTCCTCGCGATCGTGCCGGGGCGCGACATCAAGTGGATCGCGGCGGCGATCGACGCGGGCGCAGCGGCGTATCTGACCTCGCCCTTCCCCCAGGTCGAGCTGGTTCAGGCAGCGCGCCTCGCCCTGCCACGCGCGACGTTGCCGGTCGCAATCGCTGCCGGATCGATCCCCGAAGGCGCTGGCGCGCTCGACGCGATCGAGCGGCGTGTTGCGCGCGGCGCGGCGACGGTGCTGCTGATCGCCGCGACGCGTTTCGACGGCGTCAACGCCGCTTATGGTCGCGCGGTCGGCGATGAATTGCTGAGCGCGGTGGCCGGTCGCATCGGCAGTGCGGTGCGTGCGATCGATCCCGCCGCGACGATCGTCCGTGTCTCGGGCGCTGAATTTGCCGCGCTCGTGCCGCCACGCATGGGCGAGCCGCTCGCGCACGAGATCGTCGCGCGGCTGACGCGGCCGTTCGTCGCGGGCGGACATATCATCGCGATCGGCTGTCGTGTCGGCCTCGTCGACGCGGCCGCGCGCGAGGATGCGACGACGGTGCTTCGCCGCGCGAGCGCCGCGCTGGCCGATGCGCGGAGCGGCGAAGGCGCCAACGTCCGCTCGGGAACCGCCGATGCGGCGGGTGCGGCGCTGTTCGATGCGACGCTCGATGCCGATTTGCGCCGCGCGCTCGAACGCGACCAGATCGACATCGTCTATCAGCCGCAGGTCGACATCGCCTCGGGCGCGGTGGTCGGCGTCGAGGCGCTCGCCCGCTGGCAGCATCCGGTGCACGGCGAGCTGGGCGCGGCGACGCTGTTCGCGGTCGCGGCGCGCTCGGACTATCTCGGTGCCCTGTCGGCACATATCCAGCGGTGCGCGTTGCGGATCGCGGCGGCGTGGCCGCACGAACTCGACGGGCTGCGTCTCTCGGTCAACGTGACCGCAGGCGACATCGCCGAGCGCGATTTCGTCGCGTGCTTCCTCGCGATGGTCGGCGAAAGCGGGTTCGAACGCACGCGCCTTACCGTAGAGGTGACCGAAAGCGGGCTGATCGACGATCTGGCAGGCGCGGCCGAAATGCTCGCGGCACTGCGCGCGGCGGGCGTGCGCGTCGCGATCGACGATTTCGGGACGGGCTATTCGAGCCTTGCCTATCTCAAGGCGCTCCCGCTCGACTATCTCAAGATCGACAAGGGGCTGGCGCAGGACATCGCCGGTCGCCGCGCGACCGGATCGTCGTGCGCGGAGTGATCGACATGGCGCGCTCGCTCGGGCTGTCGGTCATCGCCGAAGGCGTCGAGACCGAGGAGCAGCACGCCTTGCTCGCCGCCGAGGGATGCAATTATTATCAGGGCTTTCTGTTCGCGCCGCCGCTCGCGGTGCCCGCGCTCGTCGCGCGGCTGAAAGATGTGCCGCGATGAAGCGAATCGCCGCTCTCCTGCTGTTGCTCGCCGGGTGCAGCGTCGGTCCGGACTATCGGCCCGCGACGCCGACCCAGTTGGGCGCGCCCGAGCGTTTCGTGTCGCGCAGTGCGGAGCCGGTCGATCCCGATCTGGCGCGCTGGTGGCGGCGTTTCGACGACCCGGTGCTGACCGCCCTTATCGAGCGCGCCCAGGGCGCGAACCTCGACGTGGTCCAGGCGGCGGCACGGCTCCGCCAGGCACGCGAATCGCTCGTCCAGTCGCGCGCAGGGCAGCTCCCGTCGCTGTCGGCGAGCGGCGGGGCAGGGCGCAATTTCAACCCGGGCTTTCCCGATTCGTCAAGCTTTTCGGTGCAGGGCGATGCCCGCTGGTCGGCCGATCTGTTCGGCGGGTTGCGTCGCCAGACCGAAGCCTCGCGTGCGAGCCTCGACGCGGCGGGGTTCAGCCTCGCCAATATCCGCACCGCGATCGCCGCCGAACTCGCACGCAACTATGTCGACGCGCGTGCACTCGGTGTCCGGCTCGGCATCGCGCGCGATACGCTGCGCACGCAGCAGGACAATTTCGAAATCGCAGGGTTCCGTGCGCAGGCCGGGCTGGTGTCGTCGCTCGACGTCGAACAGGCGCGCGCGCAACGCGCCGCGACCGCAGCGACGATCCCGACGCTGATGCGGTCCGAAGCGGCGGCGCGCTACCGTATCGCGGTTTTGCTCGGTGAAGCGCCGGGTAACGTCGATCGCTTGTTCGCCGACGCGCCGGTTATCCCGGAGCCACCCGAGTCGATCGCCGCAGGGGTTCCCGCCGACCTGCTTCGCCTCCGTCCCGACATTCGGCAGGCCGAACGCAATCTCGCTGCTCAGACCGCGCGCATCGGCGTGGCCGAGTCCCAGCTTTATCCCGCGCTGACGCTCAGCGGCAGCCTCGGCAGTTCGGCGAGTGCCATTCGCACGCTCGGCAATCTTTTCTCGGGCAATGTCTTTGCTTCGCTTGTGCAGACGATCTTCGACGGCGGGCAGCTACGGTCTGCGGTGCGCCAGCAGCGTGCGGCGACCGACGAGTCGCTTGCCGCTTATCGCTCGGCGGTGCTCGGTGCTTTCGAAGATGTCGAGAATGCGCTGGTTGCGACCGACAGTGCGCGGGCGCGCGCGACCGAGCTCGCGGTGCAGCAGGACGCGGCGGTCTACGCCGCCGTTCTTGCGCGCAGCCAGTACCGCGCGGGGCTGACCGATTTCCGTACGTTGCTCGACGTCGAACGGTCGTTGCTCTCCGCGCGCGATGGCCTTGCCGGTGCACGCGCCGATCTGGCCAGCGCGGCAATCCAGCTCTACCTTGCGATCGGGGGCGGATGGGACCCGACAGCGCTCGACCAGGGGGCCTCGATCGAGCCGGTGTCGGCGGCATCGCCGGTTGCAAGGCGCACGGTCGCGCTCCTATAGCCAAGACGCACCCCTGATCTCCGCGAAAGGTTCGTACGTGGCCAAAGCCGCCGCCAAGCCACTTCCCAGCAATGCGCCGCAGCCGCCTCAGCCCGAACGCTATCGCGCGACCGCCGAACAGATGCTGGGCTTTTATCGCGATATGCTGCTGATCCGACGTTTCGAGGAAAAGGCGGGGCAGCTCTATGGGCTGGGGCTGATCGGCGGATTCTGCCATTTGTACATCGGGCAGGAAGCGGTCGCGGTCGGGCTTCAGTCCGCGCTCGAGATCGGCAAGGACTCGGTCATCACCGGCTACCGCGACCACGGCCATATGCTGCTCTGCCGCATCGAGCCGCGCGTCGTCATGGCCGAGCTGACTGGCCGTGCCGCGGGCATTTCGAAGGGCAAGGGCGGGTCGATGCACATGTTCGACGTCGCCAAGGGATTTTATGGCGGGCACGGCATCGTCGGCGCGCAGGTCGGGCTCGGCACAGGCCTGGGCTTCGCGCATAAATACCGCGGCGACGGCGGCGTGTGCCTCGCCTATTTCGGCGATGGCGCGTCGAACCAGGGACAGGTCTACGAAAGCTTCAACATGGCCGAGCTCTGGAAGCTGCCGGTCATCTTCGTCATCGAGAACAACCAATATGCCATGGGGACAAGCGTCGATCGCTCGTCGTCGGAAACGCATCTCTACCGTCGTGGAGAGAGTTTTCGCATCCCGGGACTCGAGGTCGACGGCATGGACGTGCTCGCCTGCCGCGGCGCGGCCGAGACCGCGCTCGAATGGACGCGTGGCGGCAACGGGCCGATCATCCTCGAGATGAAGACGTATCGTTTTCGGGGCCACTCGATGTCGGACCCCGCCAAATACCGGACGCGCGAGGAGGTTCAGGGGATGCGCGACAAATCGGACCCGATCGAGGGGCTCAAGAAGGAACTCGACGCCGCCGGGATCGGCGACGATCAGCTCAAGGCGATCGACAAGGAGATCCGCGCCATCGTCGCCGAGGCCGCCGACTATGCCGAGCAGTCGCCCGAGCCCGATCTGGCCGAGCTCCACACCGACATCCTCGTGGGGCAATATTGATGGCGGTCGAGCTCAAGATGCCCGCGCTCTCCCCGACGATGGAGGAGGGCACGCTCGCCAAATGGCTCGTCAAGGTCGGCGACGTCGTGAAGTCGGGTGATATCCTCGCCGAGATCGAGACCGACAAGGCGACGATGGAATTCGAAGCCGTCGACGAAGGGACGATTGGCGAAATCCTTGTTGCCGAGGGTACCGACAATGTGAAGGTCGGTACCGTGATCGCACGCATCGACGATGGTCAAGCCGTCGCTCCGACGGAGGCCGCGGCTGCTGCGTCGTCGGAGGCACCCGTCCAGCCAGCGGCCCCAGCCGCCGCCGGGCCGACGCCTCCCGAACAGAGCGAAGAGCCGACGCCGGCCGCTCAACCGCCGAAGTCTGTCAGCGCACCGCCTGCGCGCGCCGTCGAAGCGGATCAAGCCGGTCGCATTACCCTGCGCGAGGCGCTGCGCGATGCCATGGCCGAGGAGATGCGCGCCGACGACCGCGTCTTCGTCATGGGTGAGGAAGTCGCCGAATATCAGGGCGCGTATAAGGTGACGCAGGGTTTGCTCGACGAGTTCGGCGCGCGCCGTGTCATCGACACGCCGATCACCGAATATGGCTTCGCGGGTGTCGGCACCGGCGCGGCGATGGGCGGGCTGCGCCCGGTCATCGAATTCATGACGTTCAACTTCGCGATGCAGGCGATCGACCACATCGTCAATTCGGCGGCCAAGACCAACTATATGTCGGGCGGGCAGATGCGTTGTCCCGTCGTGTTCCGCGGCCCCAACGGTGCCGCCTCGCGCGTCGCCGCGCAACACAGCCAGAATTACGCGCCGTGGTATGCGAGCGTCCCGGGACTGATCGTGATCGCGCCGTATGATGCCGCCGATGCCAAGGGTCTGCTCAAGGCCGCGATCCGCTGCGAGGATCCGGTCGTCTTCCTCGAAAACGAGCTTCTTTACGGGCGGAGCTTCGAGGTTCCCGGAGGCGACGTCGTCGTACCGATCGGCAAGGCGCGCGTCATGCGCGAGGGGACAAGCGTAACGCTCGTCAGCTATTCGATCGGCGTGGGACTCGCGCTCGAGGCGGCGGAGGCGCTCGCAGGGGAGGGCATCGACGCCGAGGTGCTGGACCTGCGCACGCTGCGTCCGCTCGACCGCGCCGCGATCCTCGCGAGCCTCAAGAAGACCAACCGGATGGTCGTCGTCGAGGAGGGCTGGCCGACCTGCTCGATCGCGAGCGAGATCGCCGCGATCGCGATGGAGGACGGCTTCGACGACCTCGACGCGCCCGTCATGCGCGTCACCAACAAGGACGTGCCGATGCCTTACGCTGCCAATCTGGAGCGTGAGATGCTCGTCAATGTCGAGCGCGTGATCGCCGCGGCAAAGTCAGTCTGCTACCGCTGATCAGGACGAGTAAGTCGTGCAGTTCGAAACCGGTGCGGGCGCCCCGGTCAGAGGGTTGTTCGGGTTATAGAGCTGGGTCAGGTCGCGCTGGTCGCGGACGATGAACGCGTTGCCGTAACTGATGCTTTTTTGTGCCGAATTGAAGACCTTGCCCAGCGTCTGGCCGTTGGGCGACGTGCTCCACAGCATCGGGAACAGCGGCTGATAGTCGTAATAGATTTCGACGTACATGACGGCGCTTCCCGCTGGCGCGGTAACAAGGGCGCTTGCCGGGCCCATTCCCGCAAAGCTGGTACCCGTGATGCCCGTCCCTTGCGTACCGTACGCCGAATTGACGACCTTGGCCCCCTTGCAGCGTTGCCAGTGGATCCACTGCCCGCCGCTCGAATTCTGCTCGAGGCTCGACAGAATGATGCGCCCGTTCGTGGTCACGTTCAGCTCGCCGCTGGCGATCTTGGCCCCGGCGAAGCTGTCGTTGACGTCGATCTCGCGGATCTGGACCAGCGACAATCCGCTGTCGAGCCCGACGCGCGACATGTTGTCGGCGACGTTCATCGCGATCTGGCTGATCTGCATGCGCGCGAGCGCGAGCTTGCTCATCTCGAGGCCATAGGCACCGACGGCGAGTATCACCGGCGTCACCATTGCCAGTTCGATCATGGCAAGTCCGCTGGTGTCGCGCTGCAGTCGGCCGAGCGCGCGGCGAACGGGTTTGAAGCTCATGTGCATATGATCGCCGGGTTGGTTTGGCCCGCATAGGGCTGGTTGCGTAAAACGGTCGACGATGTCGCCGTTGCCGCGGTCGATTGCGTGCCGTTGCCGGGAAACATCGCCATCAGGCTGGCGAGCGGAAACAGCCGCGGATAGCTGACCGTCGCGGTATAGACCGCTGCCTCACTCGCGTTGCCTTCGCCTGCCTGGGCGGAGTTGTTGTCCCACACCCCGTTCGCGTTGATGTCCTGATAACATTCGCCGGCGTTGCGCGCGCCATTATTATTGCTGTCGACGAAGGGTTCGGGCGTGCCGATGTTGGCGAAATTCGAATAGTTGACGCGCGTAAACGTCAGCGTCGCCCCCGGGATCGCCTTCAGCACCATGTCCGACACTTTCTGGTCGATCGCCGCCGTCGACGTCGGGCCGGTCTGGAGCGTCGAATCGCGCCCTGCCTTTTGCACCGCGCCCTGGAGCAGCGCCTTGACGTACATCTGATGGCCAAGGTCGAAGAGACCCATGATCATGAGGCACAGGACAGGCGCGATCAGTGCGAACTCCATCATCGCCGCGCCGCGCTCGTCGTTCCGGATGCGCCGGGTCATTGCGAGAGCCGCAGTTTGGCGATCTTGGTCGCGATTGCCGTGAATTGCGCACGCAGCGTGGCGGTGTTGGACGCATAGAACGCCTGGCCGGGATCGGCGCACGAGGTCAGCTGTGAGTTGAGCGTCTGTCCGAACGCGACCACCCAGATGCGGACGTTCTTGGCACGCGCGGCGTTACACATCGCCACGAAGCGCGAATTATGGCGGTTTGTCAGGTCCGCGGCGTTCGGCGTGCCGCCCGTGATGCGCTGGTCGAGCGCTTCATAGCCGTACATCCCATCGATATTCTGGTTCGGCGCCATCATCCCGTCGGTCATGAAGACGATGTTGCGGGCGATCGGCTGGCCGTTCGCGGGCGGCTGATTTTCGGACCCGAAGATGCCTGTCGGTGAAATCAGGCGCGCACCCCAGATCATCCCGGTGTCGTGATAGGTGCCGCCCTTCACCGTCAGGCCGTCGACATACGACTGGACCTGCGCCTGCGTCATCACCTGCAGCTTTTGGGCGCGCGCCGGACATGCGTAATAGCCGTTAGCCCGGTTGGCCCAGGTCGAGGAAGGCGATCCGCCGTTGGGATCCCAGACCAGCTGGGGCCATTTCGCGCGCCACGATGTCGCGGTGTTGCTCGGAACCAGGTCGATGTCGAGGTCGTACGCTGCTGCCGGAATGCTGCCATAGCTGAAGGTTGAGTTGGAAACAGTGTCGCGTTCCTCGATACAACCGTCCCAGCTGTTCGATTCTTGCGTTCCCGTATACGTCGGAAGTGCCGCGAGCTGGACGAGATTGTACGACGTCGAGGTATCGGAATAGTCGGTCGAACTGGGTGTTCCCGTCGCGACTGCGATCGACGTGCCGGTTTTCCAGCTGCTCGCGTCCATCGCGATACTGCCATAGCTGAAGTCGGTGAGCTTGTATTTGGTGACGTAAGTTGTGACCGTCGTCGTCTTGTTCCGGCGGCATGTCCTGGTCGTTCCGGTGGTCGTACCCGTCACGCCCCAATCCTTGAACGAGACATTGGTCTGCGTCGTATTGGCCGGGGCGGTTCCTGTATTCGACGAACTGCCGTTCAGCGCCGGATAGCCGATGTTGGAGCCATAGGCATTGCACTGCGTCGCATCGAGCAGCGAGCCATAGGTTTCGGTCGTCGGCGTCGGCGCTCCCGGAGTTCCAAGATAGACAGGTGTCGTGAAATTCGCCCTGAGCGAGCGATAGTTCGCCGTGTTGTTGATGTACGACGACGGAAGCAGCGCACCGACATTGACGGTCGACGAATAGGGGACGAACCCGAAGCGGATCTGCGCGGTCGGTGGTGCCGACGTTGTCAGCGAGGAATAGAAGTCGACAACGGCCGACCGCAACCCGACGATTTTCGACGACGCATTGCCCGAACAATCGCCGGTGGAGTTAATGTCGCTCGGAATACAGCCCATCGACCCGGTCGTGTCGAGGACGAACATGACGTCGGTGTTGGTAATGTCGAGCCGCGCGCTGCACGTTACCGCGACCGTCATCGTTTCGAAGCCGAACATCTTCATCAGCGACATCGGGACGATGGTGCTTGCTGTCCCGATGACCTGCTTTTCCGAGTCGAGCTGCATCGCAAAGCTGGTGCTGGTGACACCATAGGTTCCGACAGGAAAATTGTTGTTGAAGAAGTTATTCCCCTGCGTCGTCGGCGAACCACCAAGCGTTCCGCTTGCGTCCATCGTCTTGCGTGCGGCGAGTGCGCCTGCATCGCAGGCGGATTGAAGACGCGCCTTGACGAGATAGGTACGGCTCATGTCCATGCCCGAGCCGATCATCGCCGACAGCGGGATCATCGCGATCGCTGCCATCGCCAGCGTATTGCCCGACTGATCGCGACGCACACGCGCGAGCAGCCCGCGCCGCGCGGTGCTGCCCTGCTCGTCGAAGATGACCTGCCCCATGTGCAAAATGCCCGAATAACCCTGTCTGGACGCCTGCCATGCCGCCGCTACGGTCAAGGATCGCTCAAGCGACACGGTTAAAAGGGTGTTGGGGATGATTGTTTCGCCGCCGGAACTCGCCGACCCCGATCGCCGCTTCGCGCTCGTCCACGCGCCTTCGTCGGTGCGCACGGCGCTGGCGTCGCTCTGGGCGCTCGACGAGCGGCTGTCGCGCGTGATCGCCGGGGCACGCGAGCCTTCGCTCGCGCAGCTGCGCCTCGCATGGTGGCGCCAGGCGATCGCGGCTGCCGACGGGCGTGGTGAGCCGGTTCTCGATGCGCTTGCGAACGTGCCACTCGACCGTACGCGCCTCGCCGGGCTGGTCGACGGGTGGGAGGTGCTGATCGACGTGCCATGGAGCGACGATGCGCTGCGCCAGCATGCCACCTTGCGTGGGGCGCTATTATTCACGCTTTCGGCTGAATTGCTGGGCGGCGCGGTCGTCGGAGCGGGCGAGGGTTGGGCACTCACCGACCTCGCGCGGCGCGGCGGGTCGGCTGAGGCGTTGCAGCTGGCGCGCGAAGTTTTCACTGACGGATGGACGGCGGACGCACGCCCCTTGCGCATTCTTGCCCGGCTAGCGGCGCGCGACGTGGCGCGTGGTGCGTTCGGACCAAGATCAAACGCACAATTTTGGCGCGCCTTGTTTTGAGAGCTTACCGGCCTCCCTCTCCCGGGGAAAGCGACAGGCGCGCAGTTCGAGGGGAGGGAAAGGAAGGAAGAAGAGGCTTGCCTCTCACACCGTCGTGTTCATCGTGCGGGCGACAATTAGAAAGGACGCGACTCGATGTGGCGATTTCTTGCCGGGGTGGTGTCGGCACTGTTGCTGACCACGGCGGGCTTTCTGGTCTGGCGCGCGCAGGCGGATCGCGGCTCGACGCTGCCACTGGCACCCGCCGCCGCGCAGGCTGCCGACGCGCCGATGGGCATCGCCGACCTCGCCGGGCCGCCGACCGCGACCGAAAAGACCCGCGAGGAAAAGCGCTTCCAGCGCTATGACAAGGACAGGAACGGTGCAGTCAGCCGCGACGAATATCTGACCGCGCGTCGAAAGGCGTTCGCCAAGCTCGACCTCAACGGCGACGGACGGCTGTCGTTCGACGAATATGCCGTCAAGACAGTCACCAAATTTGCCGCTGCAGACCGCGATCGCAACGCCGCGTTGAATGCTGCCGAATTCGCCGCGACGCGTGTCGTCAGGCGGGCAAAGCCAAGGCCGAAATGTCCGCCGACGCTGCGTGCGCCTGCGGCTCAGCCTCAAGAGGAGGGCGAGGCGGAGGGCTGAGCCATCCGGCCAGATCGGCGCGTGCGCGATGGGTGTAGAGCCGCTTGCGATCGGCCTTGCGCGAGCGACCCTTGAGCTCGATCGGCGGGAACAGTCCGAAATTGACGTTCATCGGCTGGTAGGTTGCCGCCGTCGCGCCACCGGTAATATGCGCCAGCAGCGCACCCAGCGCCGTTGTCGGCGGCGGCGGGGCAGGGGTGTCGCCTGCCAGCTCGGCTGCGGCAAAGCGCCCCGCCAGCATCCCGATCGCCGCCGATTCGAGATAGCCTTCGCACCCCGTGATCTGCCCGGAAAAGCGGATGTTCGGCCGCGACTTGAGCCGCAGCACCGAGTCGAGCAACACTGGCGACTTGATGAAGGTATTGCGGTGCAAACCGCCGAGCCGCGCGAACTCGGCATTCTCCAGCCCCGGGATCATGCGAAAGATGCGCACCTGTTCGGCGTGTTTCAGCTTGGTCTGAAAGCCGACGATGTTCCATAATGTGCCGAGCGCATTGTCCTGACGCAGTTGGACGACGGCATAGGGCCAGCGCCCGGTGCGCGGGTCGTCGAGCCCGACGGGCTTCATCGGACCAAAGCGCAGCGTCTCGATCCCGCGCTCGGCCATCACCTCGATCGGCATGCAGCCGTCGAAATAGGGGGTGTTCGCTTCCCATTGCTTGAACACGGTCTTGTCGCCCGCGATCAGCGCCGCGTGGAACGCAGCGTACTGCTCGCGGTCCATCGGGCAATTGATGTAATCAGCCCCGTCGCTGCCTGCGAAATCGGACGATTTGTCCCAGCGCGACGCCTTCCACGCGATGCTCATGTCGATCGAGTCGTGGTGGACGATGGGCGCCAAGGCGTCGAAAAAGGCGAGCGCATCCTCGCCGGTCGCCTTGGCGATCGATGCGGCAAGCGCCGAGCCGGTCAAGGGCCCCGTCGCAACGATGCACGGCCCCGTCGGCAAAGCGTCGACCCGCTCGCGCACCAGCTCGATCCGCGGGTGCGTTGCGATCGCGTGCGTCACCCCGGCGGCGAAGCCGTCACGGTCGACGGCGAGTGCGGAGCCGGCGGGCACGCGCGTCCGGTCGGCCTCGCGCATGATCAGCGAGCCCAGCGTTCGCATCTCCTGATGAAGCAGCCCGACCGCGTTAGCGGCGGCGTCGTCCGAACGGAAACTGTTCGAGCAGACGAGTTCGGCGAGCGCGTCGGTCCGATGTGCGTCGGTTGCACCGCCCCCACCACGCATTTCCGACAGCCGCACGTCGCATCCAGCCTCGGCGAGCTGCCACGCCGCTTCCGATCCCGCCAGTCCGCCGCCGATGACGTGGATCACGCGCTGGCTTCGACCAGCCCGACCGAATTGACGCGCAGCGCCTTCAGCACCGCCTCGACGATCCCCTCGGCATCGAGCCCGGCTTCGGCATATTGCCGCTCGGGCTTGTCATGATCCTGGAACTGATCGGGCAGGCGCAGCGTGCGCAGCTTGAGCCCGCCGTTCATCAGCCCGCCATCCAACAGGCCGGCGTCGCTCGCCATCGTCAGCACGTGCGCGCCGAGCCCGCCGATGCTGCCCTCCTCGACCGTCACGGCCACCTCGTGCGTCGTCAGCAAGCGGCGGATCAACTCGGTATCGAGCGGCTTGGCGAAGCGCAGATCGGCGACGGTCGTCGACAGCCCCTTGGCTTCGAGCGCGTCGGCCGCCTTGAGTGCGTCGGCGAGCCGCGTGCCGAGCGACAGGATCGCGACCTTCTTGCCGGTACGCACGATCCGCCCTTTGCCGATCGTCAGCCGCTCGGGCGTCGTGGGCAACGCGACCCCGACACCGTTGCCGCGCGGATAGCGGACCGCGATCGGCCCGCGATCGTGCATCGCGCAGGTGTGCACCATGTGGACGAGTTCGGCCTCGTCGGCGGCCGCCATGACGACCATGTTGGGCAGTGTCGCGAGATAGGTGACGTCGAACGAACCGGCATGCGTGCACCCGTCGGCCCCGACCAGCCCCGCGCGGTCGATCGCGAAGCGCACCGGCAAATTCTGAATGGCGACGTCATGCACGACCTGGTCGTAGGCGCGCTGGAGGAAAGTCGAATAGATCGCGCAGAACGGACGCATCCCCTGTGCCGCAAGTCCCGCCGCAAACGTCACCGCATGCTGTTCGGCAATCCCGACGTCGAAGCTGCGCTCGGGGAAAGCCGCGCCGAACAGGTCGATGCCCGTCCCGCCGGGCATCGCCGCGGTGATCGCGCAGATCGTCGGGTCGCGCGTCGCCTCGGCGATCAGCGCTTTCCCGAACACGCTGGTATAGCTTGGCGGACCTGCCGGCGCCTTGGCCTGCGCGCCGGTGATGACGTCGAACTTCTGGACGCCGTGGTATTTGTCCGCCGACTCCTCGGCGGGAGCATAGCCCTTGCCCTTCTTGGTCACGACATGGATCAGGCACGGCCCTTCGGCGGCATCGCGGACGTTTTCGAGCACGGGAACGAGATGCTCCATGTCATGTCCATCGATCGGACCGACATAGTAGAAGCCCAGTTCTTCGAAGAACGTGCCCCCCATCGCCATGCCGCGCGCAAATTCGTCGGTCTTCTTCAGCCCCTTGTGGAGCGGGCTGGGCAGCGCGCGCGCGAGCTTCTTCAGAACCTCGCGCACGCCCAGGAACTCGCGGCTCGACACGATCCGCGCGAGATAGGCCGACAGCCCGCCGACCGGCGGCGCGATCGACATGTCGTTATCGTTGAGGATGACGATCAGCCGGTTGCCCGCGCTGGTCGCATTGTTCATCGCCTCATACGCCATGCCCGCCGACATCGCGCCGTCGCCGATCACCGCGATGGCCTTGCCCGGTGCGCCCGTCAGCCGGTTCGCGGTCGCAAAGCCCAGCGCGGCCGAAATCGACGTCGACGAATGCGCCGCGCCGAACGGGTCGTATTCGCTCTCGCTGCGCTTGGTGAAACCCGACAGCCCGCCGCCCTGGCGCAGCGTGCGGATGCGATCGCGGCGTCCGGTCAATATCTTGTGCGGATAGGCCTGATGACCGACGTCCCAGATCAGCCGGTCGCGCGGCGTGTCGAACACATAATGAATGGCCACGGTCAATTCGACGACGCCCAGCCCCGACCCCAGGTGCCCGCCGGTCGAGCCCACCGCCGAAATCATCTCGGCGCGCAATTCGTCGGCCACCTGCCGCAACTGGTCTGGCCTGAGCTTGCGGAGCGCCTTGGGCGTGGGAACCTGATCGAGCAACGGCGTTGCGGGAGTGGACATGATCGCGCGCCTTAAGGGCTTGTCGGCTCAGCCGCAATCGGTGACGCCAAACTGCAACAGAAAGAGACACATCGCCGACACAAGGTGCATTTGCTCATATTCAGCCGCACGCCTCGCACGTACCGCGCACTTCGATGACGGGGCGCAGCGCGCTGAACCCCGTCTTGCTCGCCGCCGCGCGCACCGCGCCGGTCAGCGCGTCGTCGTCGAGGTGTGTCGCGCCGCCACAGGTGTCGCACACCAGGAAGATGCAATCATGGACGCAGTCGGGGTGCGCATTGGCGACATAGGCGTTCGCGCTCTCGACGCGCCGCGCGAGGTTGGCGGCCACGAACAGGTCGAGGATGCGGTAGATGCTGTTCGCGGCGACGCGACGCCCTTCCGACTTCGACAGCGATTCGGCGATATCATAGGCAGAAGCCGGGCGCGTGAAGCTGTTGAGCGCGGTAAAAACGCGCGCGCGCATGTCGGTCCATTGCTCGCCCGACGCCTCGAGCGCGGTGCGCGCCGCCTCGGCGAGCGGTGCGCCGCGGTGAAGCGTGTGAACATGTCCGGCCATGCCGCGCACCCTAGGCGCGCGCGCGGGCATTCATCAAGTGCGCGCCGGCAAGGACGCTGACGCCCGCGATCGTCGCGACGACTTCGGCCCAGCCGTGCGGCACGAAGAGTCCGCACGTCATCAACGCGAGTCCAACGAGCCCGATCATCGCCGGGCGACGCTGGCGATGCACCGAATAACCCTGCCACAGTGCGAGCGCGCCCAGCATCACTGCGCCTGCCAGCCCGATTTCGTGAATCGCTGGCGACGTCAGGAACGTCCCCGCCGTCGACAGCACCGAGACGACGACGATGCTCGCGACGCAATGCACGACGCACAGCCCCGACAGGCCGACGGCGATG
Organism: Sphingomonas sp.; assembly: GCA_965248885.1. GTDB lineage: Bacteria > Pseudomonadota > Alphaproteobacteria > Sphingomonadales > Sphingomonadaceae > Sphingomonas_O. The sequence goes on from OZ252211.1 coordinate 1,011,841, forward strand.
CGGTCGAGAATCGGGAGGGAAGCGCGTTCCATTTCCTCGCTTTGCCATGGGCGGCCGCACGATACAACATATCATTCAGAAAGCTGCGCGCCGGAGTCGGTCGTTGATCGCGACGCCGACACCCGTTCCGGGAATCGAGGCGACCGCAATCCGGGCGGCACGCGAGCGGTCGGCCTGATGCAGGCAGTCGAACAGCCGCGCCGCTGCTTCGTGCAGGTCGCCGCGCGCGCTGAGCGTCGAGTCACCCTCCACGGGGCCAAAGCCGATCAGCCACTCGCCCTCGTGTCGCCCGGTCGCGTTCAGCCGCAACGGCTTGGTTGGGGCATAGTGGCTCGCGAGCTGGCCGGGCGCTTCGATGACCCCCGGGCGCTCCCCACCCAGTCCAAGGTCGATGCTGCCGGGGCGGAGCAGGCGCAGCGGTCCTCCCGTCGCCGCTACGATCGTCGATTCGATGCCGACCGGGCACGGCCCATCGTCGATGATCATCGCGACGCGATCGCCGAGCGAATGCGCGACATGCTCGGCGCGCGTCGGGCTCAGTCCCCCACTCGCGTTCGCGCTCGGCGCGGCAAGCGGAACGCGCGTCGCGATCAGCAGCGCGCGCATCGCGCGGTGCGCGGGGACGCGCAGGGCAATGCTCGAAAGGCCCGCCGTCACGAGCGACGCGATCCCGTTGTCGGCACGCGCAGGGACGACGAGCGTCAGCGGTCCGGGCCAATGGGCTTCGGCCAGCGCAATCGCGGCGTCGTCGAATTCACCAAGCCGCCGGGCCGCATCGAAATCGGGGACATGGACGATCAGCGGGTTGAACGCTGGGCGGTCCTTGGCGGCATAGATGCGCGCGACCGCCTCGCCATTCGTCGCGTCGGCGGCGAGGCCGTAAACGGTTTCGGTCGCCACCGCGACGGGTTCGCCCCGCAAGATCAGGGCGGCCGCATCGGCAATCGCCTGTGCGCCGTAGCGTCGGATCGGGGGGTCTTGGAGCATCGCCACCACGCGCTATAGCGCGGCGAACGATCCGACAATCACAGGCCACCCGCATGAGCTATTCCCCCCCTATCGCCGAGCAGCGCTTCGTCCTCGAAACCGTGTCGGACATCGCGTCGATGGGCGTCGATGCCGAGATCGTCGACGCGATCCTCGACGGGGCGGGGGCGTTTGCGGCGGGCGAATTCGCGCCGCTCAACCGGCTCGGCGACACGGTCGGCGCACGCTGGTCGGGCGGCAATGTGACGATGCCCGATGGGTATAAGGCGGCGTACCGCGCTTATGTCGACGGCGGCTGGGGCTCGCTTGATGGCCCCGAGGCGGCGGGCGGGCAGGGGCTGCCCTTCGCGCTCGCGACCGTCGTGCTCGAAGATCTTGGCAGCGCGAACATGGCGTTCACGCTCTGCCCGATGCTGACCGTCGGCGCGATCGAGGCGATCCATACGCACGGTTCCGACGAGCAGAAGGCGATCTATCTCCCCCGGCTGGTCAGCGGCGAATGGACCGGCACCATGAACCTTACCGAGCCACAGGCCGGATCGGACGTCGGCGCGCTGCGCACCACCGCGACGGCGCGGGGCGACGGCAGCTGGTCGATCACGGGCAGCAAGATCTACATCACGTTCGGCGAGCATGACCTGACCGACAACATCGTCCACCTCGTGCTCGCGCGCACGCCGGATGCGCCGGCGGGGACGAAGGGCATATCGCTGTTCCTCGTGCCCAAGTTCCGCCCCGACGAACAGGGTGCCTTCGCCGTCGCCAACGACGTGCGCTGCGCGTCGATCGAGCACAAGCTCGGCATCAACGCCTCGCCCACGTGCACGATGGTCTATGGCGACGCAGGCGATTGCCGCGGCTGGCTGATCGGACCCGAATTCGGCGGGATGCGGGCGATGTTCACGATGATGAACAACGCGCGGCTGAACGTCGGGCTGCAGGGCGTCCAGATCGGCGAGCGCGCGACGCAGGCGGCGGTCGCCTATGCGCGCGACCGCGTGCAGGTAAAGCCGGTGATCGAGCATCCCGACGTGCGGCGGATGCTGATGCGGATGAAGGCGCTGACGCAAGGGTCGCGCGCGCTGATCTACGCCGCCGCCGCCGGGGTCGACCACGCCAAGCGCGGCGTCGCGGGCGCGCGTGCCCGCGTCGACCTGCTCACCCCGCTCGCCAAGTCATGGGGCACCGATGTCGGCTGCGAAGTCGCCTCGCTCGGCGTGCAGGTCCATGGCGGAATGGGGTTCGTCGAGGAAACCGGCGCCGCGCAGCATTACCGCGATATCCGCATCGCGCCGATCTATGAGGGGACCAACGGCATCCAGGCCGCCGACCTTGTCGGGCGCAAGCTCGGCCTCGACGGCGGGAAAGCGGTCGCCGCGCTCCTCGCCGATATCCGCGCCGACGCGGCGGGGGAAACGCAGTTGCTCGAACTTGCCGATGCGGTCGAGCGCAGCGTTGCGTGGATGAACGCGCACGGCGGCGACGACCGGCTCGCGGGGAGCGCGGCACTGCTCGACATGATGGCGGTCGCCACGGCGGGATCGCTGATGGCGCGGCAGATGCACATCGCCGAAGCGCGGCTGTCGAGCGGGCAGGGCGATCCCGTTTTCTTGAAGGCCAAGATCGCGGTCGCGCGCTTCTTCCTCGACCGGATCGTTCCCGAAGCGCGCGGCAAGGAAGCCTCGGCGTGCGCGGGGGCCGAAGGCCTGTTTGCGTTGTCGGCCGAGGAGCTCGCCGCCTAGCTGGAATTCACAACCCCAGTTCTTGAGCCGCGCCGTTCAACTGTGCGGCGGCGGCCGGATTGGTGGCGAGCGCGTCGCGCAGCGCGGTCTTTGCGGCAGTCTGCTGGCCCAGTTGCACGCGGCTGCGCATCAGCATGCCAGCCCTCGACATTGGCGGGATTGGCCTTGAGCTTGGTCGCGAGCCCTTCGACCATTCCGGCGATCATCGCGTTTTGCTGACCTGCCGGTTGCGGCGCGAATGCCGCGAGCCGCGCAGCGACGTCGATCCTGTGCTTTCCGGCGACGGTGGTGATCAGGCGGCGGACTTCTTCGGTCCAGGGCGCGCCCGGCGGCGAGTCCTTCAGCAGCGCGAACCAGTCGTCGATCGCGCCCTTGTGATCGCCGTCCATGTCGCGCGCGACGGCAAGGAAATAGCGTGCACGCGGGTCGCGGGGATCGCGTGCGATCGCCTTGTCGAACGCGGCGCGCGCATCGGGGGGCATCTTCTGGTCGGACTTGCCGCCAAGCACTAGCGCCTCGCCGATCGCCGACCAGACGCCCGGCGTCGCGGGGTCGAGTGTCGCGACCCGCTCGAACGCGCCCGCCGCCTCGCGGAAGCGACCGCTCGCGTAATAGGCCGCGGCGAGCTGCGTCCATTCGCCCGCAGCTTCGGGGCTGGCCTTGACGCTCGCCTCAAGCGTCGCGATCGCCGCAGCGGGATCGGCGGGCGAAGCGGGATCGGCCGCGACCACCGGCGGCGTCTGCGATCGCCAAAGCGAAGCGCCGACCGACGTGAGCGCGAGCAGCCCCGCGGCGACCAATGCGGTACGGCTGACCCGGGAAACGGCACGATCGTCCATGGTCAGGCCGGCATCACGATCTGCCCGATCCGGGGGAAATGCACCGCGACGGTGCCGACCTGCGGATCGTCGCGCAGCACCACGACGTCGCGTACCGTCAGCCGCGCGAGCCGACCCGCGACCGGATCGGCACCGGGGTCTTCGGTACGGACCGTCACCGGCTGGCCGGGCGCAAAGCCGCTGTCGCCATCCACCGAGTGTTCGACGACCGGCTCGGCGTTGCGCGCGACGGCCAGCGCGTCCTCTGCGGTCATGTCGGACGGTGTGCCGGTACCCACCGCGTCGAAGCGCGCGAGCCAAGCGGCGGCGTGCGCGAAGGGGGCCAGCCGTGCCTCGCGCAGGCCGAAATTGCCCTGGAACCAGATGTTCATTGCGATGGCGCAATCGGCATAGCCCGGCGCGTCGCCGCCAATGAAAGCGCGCCCGTCGGCGAGCGCATCGTCGATTCGCGCGAGCCAGCCGGTGAATTGCGTCGTCAGGTGCGGACCTCCCTTGGCGATGCGTTCGCGGTCGAACCCGAACAGCGCCTTGCGATCCTCGAAAAAGGCATCGGGGATGCGGTCGGCGAACTGGTACATCGCCGATCCGACTGCCTGGCTGAAAATCGTCCCCCCCGCTTGCAGCGCGACGATCGCGCCCAGCCGACCGAGTGGTGCCGGAAACAGCGTCGGCGACGGTCGCGCGACCTCGAGCGCCTCGATCGCGATCAGGGTGTCGCAATAGATGTCGGCACCGATCTGGAACACCGGCGTTTTGCGATAGCCGCCGGTCAGCGGGGTAAGCTCGGGCTTGGGCGCCACATTGGGGATGATGACCGAGCGCCAAGCCGCCTGTTTGATGCCCAGCGCGCGTCGCATCAGCTCGGCATAGGGCGACATCGGGTAATGGTGAAGGATCAGCTCGGCCACGCGCTCAGCTCCTATAATCGGCGTTGATGCTGATGTAGCCGTGCGTCAGGTCGCAGGTCCACACCGTCGCGCGCCCCTCGCCCAGCCCCAGGTCGACGCCGATCGCGATCTCGGTTGCTTTCAGGTGCGCGGCGACGGGCGCTTCGTCATATCCTTCGACCACCAGCCCGTCGCGGGCGACGACGGTCGCGCCAAAGCTGATCGACAGCCGGTCGCGGTCGGCGGGCTCGCCCGCCTTGCCGACCGCCATCACGACGCGGCCCCAATTGGCGTCCTCGCCCGCGATCGCGGTCTTGACGAGCGGTGAGTTGGCGATGCTCATGCCGATGCGGTGCGCGCTCGCGTCGCTTTCGGCACCCGACACGCGGATTTCGATGAACTTGGTCGCACCCTCGCCGTCGCGAACGACGAGGTGCGCCAGCTGGCGGCAGAGATCGGTGAGCGCGGCGGCAAAGGCATCGGCTCCCACATCGTCAAACCCGCTCAGCGTTGCGTTGCCCGCAGTCCTCGTCGCAAAGGCGAGCACCGTGTCGCTGGTCGACGTGTCGCTGTCGACGGTGATCGACGCAAAGCTGGTCGAATTGGCCTCGCTCAGCATGCGCTGGAGCAGAGCCGCGTCGATCGCCGCATCGGTGAAGATGAAGCCCAGCATCGTCGCCATATCGGGGGCGATCATGCCACTGCCCTTGACGATTCCGACCAAAGTGACCGTCCGGTCGCCGATCACCGCGCGCGTCTGCGCCGCCTTGGGAAAGGTATCGGTCGTCCCGATCGCGTCGGTCGCGTCGCGCCAGCTGGCCGGGGCGGCGGCGAATGCGGCGTCGAGCGCGGCCTCCGCCTTGTCGATCGGCAGCGGCACGCCGATCACGCCCGTAGAGGCGATGAAGACGTCGGAGGGCAGGCAGCCGCTTTCAACGGCGACACGCGCGGCGATCGCCTCGACCGCGGCCTTGCCGCGTGCGCCGGTAAAGGCGTTGGCATTGCCCGCGTTGACGACCAGCGCGCGCGCATGGCCCAGCGTCAGCGCCGCGCGGCACCATTCGACCTCGGGCGAGGGGCAACGGCTTTGCGTCGTGAGGCCCGCGACGCTGGTGCCGGGGGCAAATGTGATGAAGGTCAGGTCGGCGCGATCCCACGCCTTGTAGCCCGCCCGCGCGACGTGGCGCGTGACGCCGCCGATTTCGGCGAGATCGGGGAACGGCAGTGCGAGAGGGGAGGGCATGTTCGTGCAACCATGAAAGGTGAGTCGTTGGCGGTCTTGCGCGTCTTGATGACACATATTTCGCAGAGTCGAGGGCTATACTTCGGACTATCGATAAACCGTATCGACACGCCAAGGTGTTAGATCGCGTCCGGTTAGGACAGCGACGCCGCCGTCATTCGGGTCGTGGGTGGCTCGACGTGTTGGTGCGCCGGATCACGAGATTGCGGATTTCGGTCATGTCCTCCATCGCAAAGCGGATGCCCTCGCGGCCCAGCCCCGAATCCTTGACGCCGCCATAGGGCATGTTGTCGACGCGGTAGCTCGGCACGTCGTTGATGATGACGCCGCCGACTTCGAGCCGGTCCCATGCGTCGAACATCTTGAACAGGTCGCGCGTGAAGATGCCCGCCTGAAGCCCGAACTTGCTGTCGTTGACCTCGTCGAGTGCGGCGTCGAAGTCGGTGAATTTGCTGAGCAGCGCGACCGGGCCGAACGCCTCCTCGCGATAGACGCTGGTGTCGCGCGGAGTGTTTTCGAGCAGCGTCGCCTCGAGCATCGCGCCCTCGCGCTTGCCGCCGCAGAGCAGCGTCGCGCCCGCCGCGATTGCTTCCTGCACCCAGGTGTCGAGGCGGGTCGCTTCCTTGACGTCGATCATCGGGCCGATGAAGGTCGCGCGATCCTTGGGATCGCCCGCGATCAGTGCCTTCGTGCGCGCGACGAGCCTGTCGCGAAAGGCGTCATAGACGCGTTCGTGGATGATGATGCGCTGCACGCCGATGCAGCTCTGCCCCGACTGGTAGAAGGCCCCGAAGATCACGCGTTCGAGCGCGTCGTCGAGATCGGCGTCATGATCGACGATCACCGCCGCATTGCCGCCGAGTTCGAGCACGACCTTTTTCTTGCCGGCCTTCGCCTTCAGGTCCCAGCCGACCGCGGGCGAACCGGTAAAGCTGAGCAGTTTCAGCCGGTCATCCTGCGTGAACAGATCGGCACCGTCGCGATGCGCGGGGAGGATCGAGAAGGCACCCTTGGGCAGATCGGTCTCGGCCATGATCTCCCCGATCAAGATCGCCCCCAGCGGCGTGCGGCTGGCGGGCTTCATGACAAACGGGCAGCCCACCGCGAGCGCGGGCGCGATCTTGTGCGCGGCGAGGTTCAAGGGGAAGTTGAACGGCGCGATAAAGCTGCACGGGCCGATCGGCACGCGTTTCCAGATGCCCTGATACCCCTTGGCGCGCGCGGAGATGTCGAGCGGCTGGACTTCGCCCAGGATGCGCACGCTTTCCTCCGCCGCGATGCGGAAGGTGTCGATCAGCCGCCCGACCTCGCCCTCGCTGTCCTTGATCGGCTTGCCCGCCTCGACGCAGAGCGCATAGGCGAGTTCGTCGAAACGCTCCCTGAAGCGCGCGACGCAGTGCATCAGCACGTCCTGGCGCTGATACGCCGCCATCCGCGCCATCGGTTCGGCGGCCTTCACGGCGGCGGCGATCCCGGCGTCGATCGTCGCCGCATCGGTCTGCGCGACTCGGAACGCGACTTCGCCGGTGAACTTGTCTGTTACGGCAAGATCGGTGTTCGGCTGTTGCGCAACGTTGGCGAGGTAGAGCGGGTAGGTGGTTTTGAGCATTTTTTTCCTTTCTTCCCTCCCCCTCAGGGGGGAGGGTACCACGCGCCAAAGGCGCGGGAGGGAGAGGGCTACTTGAGTAATGCGCGTTCGCGATACGCCCTCTCCCTGGCGCTTCGCGCCTGTCCCCCCCTGAAGGGGGAGGGAAGAAGAAGCTACACCGCTTTGGCCAGCTCCTTGATATCGTGGTTCAATATCCGGTCGTTGTCGGCATAGTCGACGGGGCAGTCGATCACATGCACGCCGGGCGTGTCGCACGTGTGCGCGAGCAGTTCGGCCAGGTGCGCGGCGCTTTCGACGCGGTGGCCGTGCGCGCCATAGCTTTGGGCATAGCGGACGAAATCGGGGTTGCCATAGGTCAGCCCCCAGTCGGCAAAGCCCATGTTCGCCTGTTTCCAGCGGATCATGCCATAGCTGTTGTCGTTGACGATGAGCACGGTCAGGTCGAGCTTCAGACGGACCGCGGTTTCGAGCTCCTGCGAGTTCATCATGAACCCGCCGTCGCCGCACACCGCCAGGACCTTGCGTCCCGGGTACACCATTGCCGACGCCATCGCCGACGGCAGCCCTGCACCCATCGTGGCGAGCGCATTGTCGAGCAGCACCGTGTTGGGCCGGTAGGCGGTATAGCCACGCGCGAACCAGATCTTGTACACGCCATTGTCGAGGCAGATGATGCCGTCGTCGGGCAGGGCCGCGCGGGCACAACGGACGAGATGCGGCGGATAGATGGGAAAGCGCGTGTCGCCATCGAGGCTCGCGCTGTGCGCGACCTCGGCGGCGCGCGCGGCGTGCATCATGTCGAAATTCCATGCCGGGTTCGGCATCAGACTTTCCTTGATCTGCCACACCGCATTGGCGATGTCGCCGATCACCTCGATCTGCGGAAAATAGACCGGGTCGACCTCGGCGGTCTTCATCGACAGATGGATGACGTGCGGGCCGCCGTCGTGCATGAAGAAGGGCGGCTTTTCGATGACGTCATGGCCGATGTTGACGATGCAGTCCGACGCCTCGACCGCGCGGTGGACGAAGTCGCCCGACGACAGCGCGGCGCACCCGACGAATTTCGGATGCCGCTCGTCAATCACGCCCTTGCCGAGCTGCGTCGTCAGGAACGGGATGCCGGTCTTTTCGACGAGTTCGAGCAGCATCTTCGACGTCATCGTCCGGTTGGCGCCGGCACCGATGACGAGGATCGGCGCGCGGGCCTCCTGGATCTTCGCAACGGCGGCGGCGACCGCCTTGGCATCGGCGCTCGGGCGGCGCGCGATGCTCGCCGGGATCGGCCGCGACGCGGTGTCCTCCTCGGCGATGTCCTCGGGCAGTTCGAGGTGCACCGCGCCGGGCTTTTCTTCCTGCGCGAGCCGGAACGCTTCACGCACGCGGCTGGGGATATTGTCCGCCGATTGCAGCTGGCGCGTGTATTTGGTGAGCGGCCCCATCATCGCCACGACGTCGAGAATCTGGAAGCGGCCCTGCTTCGATTTCTTGATCGGTTTCTGCCCGGTGATCATCATCATCGGCATCCCGCCGAGTTGGGCATAGGCCGCCGCAGTGACCAGGTTGGTCGCGCCAGGCCCGAGCGTCGACAGGCAGACGCCGGTCTTTCCCGTGTGCCGCCCATAGGTCGCGGCCATGAACCCCGCGCCCTGTTCATGGCGAGTCAGGATGAGCTCGATGCTCTTCGACCGCGACAGCGAATCGAGGAAGTCGAGATTTTCCTCGCCCGGCACGCCGAAGATATAGCGGACGCCCTCGGCCTCGAGGCACTGGATGAACAGGTCGGTCGCTTTGGTCATGAGGCGCGGTCCCCTGTGTCGTCGGCAAAAGCATCGAGACGCCAGTCCCAGCCGAGCGGGTCGCCGTCCATCACCTCGACCCCGGCCCCCGCAAGTTCGTCGCGGATGCGGTCCGAGGTGCCAAAGTCCTTGGCGGCGCGCGCCGCGGTGCGTTGGGCGAGCTGGTCGGCGACCTCGGCTTCGTCGAGCCGCGCTTCGGCGGGGCGAACGCGCAAATCCGCGCGCGTCAGCGCGTCGAGCCGCAGCCCGAAGACCTGATCCATCCGCTCGACCAGGTGCAGGCGCGTGGCGGGGGTGAGCGCCTTGGCCGCGACCGCTTCGTCGAGCAGCGGCAATGCCCTGGGCAGGTTGAGGTCGTCGCCGACGGCTTCGGCGAACCGGTCGAGCAGCGCCGCTGCCTGCGCGGTCATCGCCACCACATCGTCGGCGCGTTCGCGAAGCTGCACGACCGCGATCACCAGCCGCCGCAGCCGGGCAAGCGCGGCGAGCAAATTGTCGCCCGAAAATTCCAGCTCGCTTCGATAATGCGCCTGCAGGCACATCAGCCGATAAGCGAGCGGATGGACACCGCGATCGACGATCGACCCGAGCGTCAGGAAATCGCCACTCGACTTCGACATCTTCGCCGCGCGGTCGACGAGGAAATTATTGTGCATCCACCAATTGGCTCCCGTCGCCGACGAGCCGGTATAGGCCTGATTCTGTGCGATTTCGTTGGGGTGGTGGATTTCGCGGTGGTCGATGCCGCCGGTGTGAATGTCGAACTGCGGCCCCAGATAGCGCTGGCTCATCACCGAACATTCGAGGTGCCAGCCCGGCGCTCCGCGCCCCCACGGCGAGTCCCATTCCATCTGGCGCTTTGCACCCGGCGGCGACGCGCGCCAGATCGCAAAGTCCGACGCGTGGCGCTTGCCCTGAACCTCGGCGATGCGGCCCTCGGCGGGCCCCTCGACCGGACCTGCACCGTGGCCTGCCAGCCGCCCATAGTCGGGGACGCTCGACGTATCGAAATAAAGCCCGCTGTCGAGCGCATAGCAATGCGCGGGCGCGATCCGCTCGCCGAATTCGATCATGTCCTCGACATGCTCGCTCGCCACCGACCAGCGGCTGGGCTCGCGGATGTTGAGCGCGGCGACATCGGCCTTGAACGCGGCGGTATAATGCGCGGCGACATCCCAGATCGTCGCGCCGTCACGCGTAGCGGCGGCCTCCATCTTGTCGTCGCCGGTGTCGGCGTCCGACGTCAGATGCCCGACGTCGGTGATGTTGATGACGTGCGTCGTTTCGAGCCCCGACCATTCGAGCGCGCGGCGCAGCGTGTCGGTAAAGACATAGGCGCGCAGATTGCCGAGGTGCGCGTCGTGATAGACCGTCGGCCCGCACGAATAGATGCGCGCGTGCCCCGGCTCGATCGGGACGAACGGCCGGATGCTGCGCGTCAGGCTGTCGAACAGGCGAAGCTCGGGCATGCGCGCGCCTTGGTTCAGACGACGGGCCGGGTCAATCGCCGCGACCGCCTGCGATCAGAATGCTGCGGCGGCAGGCGGGGTGTCGGGCGTGGGCTTGCCCGCCTCGACGAGCAGGTCGAGCTGTGCCTGGCATCCGCGCGCGAGCAGCGCGGCGGCGACATCCTCGGGCGCGTCGGACTTTGTATCGAGCATGACCAGACGCACCGACGTGGCGCGCGCCGCGACCCCCAATGACAAACGATAGTCGGTGGCGGTCGCGAGCGGTAGCGCGGCGGGCCACGCGCGCAGCGCCTGTCCCGCGGCAAACGCGACGGGTACCGACTGGCCGCCCTGCGCGATCGTCAGCGTGGCAGGCGTGGCCATGTCGCCGCGCCACAGCGTCGCGCGTGTCAGGTCTTTCACGCAGACGGTGCCGCCGTGCGCGACATCGATGTACCAGAGACTGGTGGGCTTCATCGGCCCGCCCTCGCCGCCGCGCACCGCACCGGTGCGTGCCTGGCGCGCACCGGCATTGCCGATCAGCGCCGCAAGCGCGGAGGGCGCCGCGGCCGCGCGAGCCGACGCGCCGACGTCGAAGCTGCCCGGCCCCGACAGGGTGCGCGTGCCGCGGGTGTCAAGCAAAGTCATGGTATCGCCCGCCCGCAGCGCGATTTTCTGACCATCGGCGAGCGAGCGACCCGGAGGATAGCTGCGCGCCGACGGACCGCTCGCGCGGATCACGATCGTTCCCGCAAGAGCGGAGCTTGCCGTTGCCATCCCGATCGCGAACAGCAGCACGCGCGCACCCTTAGTCCAGGACATAACAGCCCTCCTCACCACAGCGATGCAACCGGTACACCAGATTGCCGAGCGCCGCATCCCCGGGATTCAGCGCGGCGAGCGCCTCGATCCGGTCGCGCGCCGCCGCGTCACCGTCCTGCGCGTGGTCGATGTCGGTGTTCAACGCGGGCGAGCCAGGCTCGGCGATGTCGATCGCGGTCGCCCGGCCGCGCAGGCGGACGCGCCCGAGCGCGCGAAAGCGATCGATTCCGACGCGCTCCGCCGCGATTCGGCTGACCAGCACTGCAGTGCCGAGCTGCTTGTTCGCCGCCTCGAGCCGTGCGGCGGTGTTCATGCTGTCGCCCAGCGCGGTATATTGGATGCGTCCCTCACCGCCGAAATTGCCGACGATCGCCTCGCCATAATGCAGCCCCACGCGCGTGCGCCCGATCGGCGGCACGTCGTCGGGGACGCTGTGGCGGAACGCCTCGCCCGCGGCATGCATCGCGATGGCGGCATCGGCGGCGCGCGTCGCATCGTCGGGCCGCGCGATCGGCGCGCCCCAAAAGGCGACGACGGCATCGCCGACGAACTTGTCGATCGTCCCGCCGTGATCGAGCACGATGTCGCTCAGCGTCTCGAGATAGCGGTTGAGGAGCGTGGCGACGGTTTCGGGCTCGATCGCGTGGCTCAGCTTGGTGAACCCCTCAAGGTCGGTGAAGACGACATAGATGTGACGCTTTTCGCCTTTCAGCGACAGGCTGTCGGGATCGCGCAGGATTTCGGCGGCGATGTCGCGCGGGAGGTATTTGCCGAGCGCCGATTGCGCGAAGCGGCGTTGTTCGGAGCCGATCGCGCGCGCGGCCGAGCCGACCGCGAGAAAGGCGAGCACCCAGCCCACCGTCCACCCCACGACAGGCAGGCCGTACGTGTCGACCATGCGCCGCTGAAGCTCGAACGGGAGCGCGGTGATCGCAAGCAGCTGGAGGATGAGGACCGCCGCCGACGCGAGCGGGGGCAGGCCACCGAGCGCGGTCAGCGCGCCTGCCGCAACGGCCACGAGCGCGGTCAGCCAGACGATCCAGGCAGGAATTGCCACGAAGTCGCGTCGCTCGAGCTGCTGCGCAAGCATTTCGGCAAAAGCGTCGAGGCCCCACATCTGTCGCCCCGTCACGCGCGTCGCGGGCGTCTCGAACAGGTCGAGGTCCTCGATATGCCCGCCGATCAGCACGTATTTGCCCGCGACCTGGCTCGCGAGCAGCGCGCGCGCCTCGGGAATTGCGAACATCGCATCGTCGGCAAAGCTCTGGATCGGCAGGGTCGCCAACAGCGGGCGGCTGTCGTCCGCCGCGCGGCGAAACCCGATCGAACCGGCATAGCCGGCAAAGACCCCGGGGCGCTCCATTGCGTTGGGAAGCGCCGCAGGCAGTCCGGTCGCGCGCGTCGGCCAGCGCCGCAGCACGCCGTCACGCTCGCCCTCGAGCCGGATACTCGCCGGACGGACGTTGCCCGGCGCCAGCTGGCGCAGGAATGCGTCAAGAAAGCCCTGCTGCTCAAAGGTGATCTGGTCGGGGTTCGCCGACGTGCTGGCATAGGCGAGATAGGTCGGCGTGCGCATGGCGCGAAACGCCGCGATCAGCTGCGCATCGTCGGGGAGCGGCTGGACGATCAGAATATCGATGCCGATCGCCCGGGCCCCGAGCTGGTCGATCCGGCGCAACGCCTTGGCAAGGATCGCGCGATCGACCGGCTGGCGCCGCCCGGTCAGCGTTACCGTTTCTTCGTCGTAGACCACGCCAACCATGCGCGGATCCTGTGCGACCGCCGGTGCGGTCAGCGCGCCGCGCAGGTCATAGGCTATCGCCTCGGCATCGGCGGAAAAAGGCAGCGACCAGCTGAGCCGCGCGAACAGCAAGGCCGCGAGCAGCAGCGCGAGCGTGATGCCCAGCCGGAGGCCGCCGATCTGACGGACGAGGCGGAAAATGCGTTGCCGCAGCGTCACCGCTCAGCCGGTCGCTGAATGACGAGATATATTTACAACCACCGTGTCATGCGACGCGGCTGGAGGCCCGAGCCGGAATCGAACCGGCGTGCAAGGATTTGCAGTCCTCTGCGTAACCACTCCGCCATCGGGCCATCTAGTTGAACTTGCTCTGTATTTTTCATTACGAAGCCGAAATGTTCGCAGTGAGTTCGCAGAAAAGTTCGCAATCGCGGACCGGCTCCTTATTCGGCGGCCTCAACCTTGGCAATGGCGGCTTTCGCCGCGGAGTCGCTGAGAAGCGTATTTCAAGGCCGTCTGAAACCTGCGGTGTCCTTGCACGGCCTAGCTTTTAGCGACTCCGCGTCGAACGCGCGGCCATCATGACCCCCTCAGCGCGCGGCGGCCAAGCGCCGGTGCGAGGCGCGCCAGCGTGGGGACCAGCTTTGCCTTGCCGATCCAGATTTGCGGCTGCGCCTTCGCAACGCCCGCTAAAATCGCATCCGCCGCTTGCTCCGCGCTGATCTTGCCGCTTCCCCGCCCCTGCGTCATCCCGGTGTCGACCAGCGGCAGGAATGCATCGATCACTTTGATCGGAGTCGCGGCCAGCTGATACCGCAGGCTTTGCGAAAAGCTGTGCAGCCCAGCCTTGGTCGCACAATACAGAGCCGTACGTTGCTTCGGACAAATCGCGAGTCCCGAGTTGACGTTGACGATCGCGGCGGGCCGCCCGTGTGCACGCATCGTCTCCAGCAAGCCGTGGACGATCAACGCGGGCGCGAGCAGGTTGATCGCGACCTCGTCCTCCATGCGGTCGGCATCGAAGCCGGGGTCGGTCAGCGGCCGGTCGTATTGCAGCGCGGCGTTGTTGATGACGAGCGATACATCGGCGTGGGTGGCGGCGATCTGGGCGACCGTTGCGCGTACCGAATCCGGATCGGACAAGTCGCATGCGAGCGGATTCAGCCGATCGGCGACCAGCATCGCTGCGGCGGTGCGCCCTATCGCGACGACCTCGTGCCCTGCGTCGAGCAGTCGGTCGCGCATCACCGCGCCGATGCCGGCCGTGCCGCCGGTCAGGACGACCTTGTGCGGTTGAGAGAGTGTGAAAGTCATGATTGAACCTCGTCCGTTGACGAACGATGTCATGGCAGGCCGAAGGCGGAGCGCGATGAACCCGAATTTAGACCAGAATATTTTCGCCGAAATCGTCCGGCCGCTGCGCGATCTCGCCACGGCCGAGCGGCTCTGGCTAACGGTCGACCATCCGCGGGGGACAGAGCTCATGGCGCAAGGCGCGACTGCGGCGCACGTTTTCGTGCTCGAGGCCGGGCTTGTGAAGTTGGCCTACGCCACGCCCGACGGTGGCGAGCGCGTCAAGAGCTTCATCGTCGACCAGGGCGTCTTCGGACCGGCGATCGGCGATGACGAGGGACGATATTCGGCGGTGACGCTCGAGCCGTCGACGGTTGCGCCCTCCCGATGCGCTGGCTGGCCGAGCGCGTCAGCAAGAATGCCGACCTCGAAGCCGCGCTCGCCCGATTCGACGGTTGGGTCCGCCGACGCAAGGAGGCGCGCGAGCTGTCGCTGCTGTGCCAGAGCGCGGAGGAACGGTACATCGCCGGTGGCTATCGCGCAGCGTTCGCTTCCGGCGCGTCAGCATGCTGTGCTGGAGAACGTGGCCGAACACGGCGCTGGCGTGTCTGTGGAATGGTCGCCATCGGAAAACGGCCTACCAAACGGCCTGTTTTGCCGCAAAGTCGATTTCGAGCCTTAGTTGAGGCGGAGCCCGGTCGTCTGTTCCAGCCCTGCCATCAGGTTGAGGTTCTGGATCGCGGCACCGCCGGCACCCTTGCCCAGATTGTCGAGGACGGCGACGAGGCGCGCGCGCTCACCGGTGTCGTCAGTGTCGACGTAGAGCTCGAGCGCGTCGCTGGGCGTGGCATCGGCTTCGAGTAGCAATTCCTCGGGGCAGTCGGCCGCGACGCGCACGACGTGGCTGCCAGCAAAGGCTTCGCCCAGCGCGCCGAGCAGGCTGGCGCGGTCGGGGCGCGTCGGCAACGCCGACAATGCAAGCGGGACTTCGACGATCATCCCGCGAAAGGCGCGCGCAACCGACGGTGCAAAGATCGGGGGATGTGCCAGCTCGGCGTGGCGCTGCATCTCGGGAAGATGCTTGTGCTGCAGCCCGAAGCCATAGCTGCGATAGCCGAACGCGGGGTCCCGCTCGACGCGCGCGATCAAGGCCTTGCCCCCGCCCGAATAGCCCGACACCGCGTTCACGCTCAGCGGCCAGTCACGCGGGATCAGACCAGCGCGCACGAGCGGTGCGACCAGCGCGAGAAAGCCGGTCGGGTAGCACCCCGGATTCGAGACGCGCAGCGCGCTCGCGACGTCGAAGCCGAGTTCGGGAAATCCGTAGGTCCAGCCGTCGGCAATGCGGTGCGCGCTTGAGGCGTCGATGACGCGTGTATGCGGCGTGTCGATCAGCGCCACCGCCTCACGCGCGGCGTCGTCGGGCAGGCACAGGATAGCGATATCGGCCGCGTTGAGTGCGTCGCGCCGCGCGCCCGCGTCCTTGCGTTGCCCGCCGTCGAGCAGGATCAGGTCGAATTCGAGCCGCCCCGCCAGACGCTCGGCAATGTCGAGACCGGTCGTCCCCGCCGCGCCGTCGATGAAGACGCGCGTCACTTGAGCATCAGCGCGTCGCACCGGACATAGCCGACGCTACCGGGAGCTTGCCCGCGTCCCCAAGCCCAGTCAGTGCCGAGGTCGAGCAGGTCGAAGACGTCGCCCGCGACCAGATGTGCGCCAACCTCCGCGTCGGCGATCGGCAAACGCCGGATTTCGGTCGCATGCGCGACCTCGACCTTGACGGCGTTTGCATAGTGGGGCGCGAATACGCGGTCGGCAAGCGCGATGTCGGCGAGATCCCTGCGTACCGCAAGCGTCGCACGGTCGAGGGCAAGCGACTTTCCGGTCAGGCGGAACTGCCTACGCGGCGCGCGATAAGGGTTGTTTTCCGCCGATGATAATTCCGAATCGATCAAGAAAAACAGCCCCTGCGTCGGTCGTCGCCACGAAAACATTGCGGCGATCATGCTCGTCGCGCTGGCGCGCGAGATAGCCGAGCGACCCCAGCCTGTTCAAGGCGCGCGTAACAACGGGCTTCGATACCGCCAGCGTGCGCGCCAGTCCGCGCACCGTGTGCGGCCCCGGCGTTCGGTACGCGAGCATCAGCAGCGCCATCTGGCGGTTGGTCAGGTCGGGCTGGCCTGATCGGACATAGTCGATCAGCGCATTCATCCATTCGTCGAGTTGTCGCTGTACCATTGTCGTTCACCTCGCCTGCATACTGGCAGGCCTTGCAATCGTGAACGTGTGACAGGCGTAACGGTTGCCTAACGGGGAAAACGTTCCACTAACATCGCCCATATGGCACTCAGCCCGAGCGCCGCGCCGCCCTTCGGTCGTCCGGGTTTGGCGACCGGGCGCCACGCGAACGTGTCGAGGTGCAACCACGCCATCTCTACGGGCACGAAGCGCCGCAGGAAAAGCGCCGCCGTTACCGCGCCCGCAAATCCGCCGTCGGGCGCATTGTTGATGTCGGCGATGTCCGACTTGAGCATGTCGTCATAGCCGTCGTGGAGCGGCAGCCGCCACAGCGGGTCTTCGGCCGCGCGCCCCGATGCGAGCGCTGCCTCGCATAGCACCTCGTCGTTGCCGAAGAGCGCAGGCAGATCGGGGCCCAAGGCGACACGCGCCGCGCCGGTCAGCGTCGCGAAATCGACGATCAACGTTGGCGCGTGCTCGACGGCCCTCGTGAGCGCGTCGGCGAGGACCAGCCGCCCCTCGGCGTCGGTGTTGCCGATTTCGACCGTCGTACCCTTTCGGCTGCGCAGGACGTCGCCGGGACGAAAGGCATTGCCCGAAAGGGCGTTCTCGACGGCGGGAACGAGCAGATGGAGCCGGACCGGCAGTCGCGTCGCCATGATCAGTTCAGCGAGCGCCAGCGCGTGCGCCGCGCCGCCCATGTCCTTTTTCATCAGCCGCATGCCCGATGACGGCTTGATATCGAGCCCACCCGAATCGAAGCACACGCCCTTGCCCACGATCGCGATCCGGGGGTGCGCGGGATCGCCCCATTCGACCTCGATCAGGCGCGGCGCGAACTCGCGCGATGCGGCGCGCCCCACCGCGGCGATGAGCGGATAGCCTTCGTCGAGCGCAGCACCGCGCGTCACCGTCAGCGTCGCGCCGAACGCGTCGGCGATGCGCCCGGCTTCGGCCTCGAGGTGCGGCGGCCCCATGTCGGCGGCGGGGGTGTCGACCAGATCGCGGACGCGCGCGATCGCCGTCGCCAGTCGGACCGTCGCGCCGATCGTCGCGGGCTTGTCGGACAGCAGGACGCGGGGGCCCACCTCGCCGGACGCTGCGCGATAGCGATCGAAATGGTGCTGGCCGAGCAGCCAGCCGAGCCCGGCGGCACCGGTCGTGCGCGTCGGGCGATAGCCTCCCTCGGGCAGTACCTCGGCAGCGCGCGCAAGGCACCAGGGCCCGAGCGCGTCCATCGTCTTCACGCCCACCACGGCCTGCCACCCGTCACCGTCGGGCACGATCGCCACGCTGTCGGCCGCGGCGGCGAATTTCTGGCCGTCGAGCGCGGCGCGCACCGACGCCGGTTGCGCGGCGCGCCAGCCGTCGAGCGCGGTGGCATCGACGATGTGAAGCGATGTTGCGGTTTCGCCGCGATCGGGCATGAGGCGGTCGTTCATTTTCACTGACTAGCCGCGCACGGGGGCAACGCAAGCGCTTGAGCGATAGGGTGAGATCGGCAAGATGCAACGCGTGGGGAGGGGGGAAATGGACGAAGGCGAACATGTCCGGCCTGCGCGACCCCGCTCGCCGGGCGCTGGTGCCACGCTTGCGGGCAGGACACACGCGCACGCCCGCGACCGCTTCGCGAGATGGCGCATGACGTGTTCGGCGAATATTCGCCCATTGACAGCAAATGGGCGCGGACCGCTGGTGCGCTCGCGCTCCGGCCCGGGCGTATCCTCGACGCCTATCGGCGCGGCGCGAGCAGCCTCTACGTCACGCCGCTCCGGCTGTTCATCGGCGCGGTCGCGCTGTTCCTGATCGTGCTCGCGACCTTCGACCTGTCGCTCTATCAGTTCGTGTGGAAGGCGCAGCCGGGCGCGCGGCACGTCGCCTCTGTTGGCGCCGACGACGAGATTGCGGTCACCGGCGCACGGTGGGAAGATCGCTGGCTGCAATACCGCCTGTCCCCGGCGATCGACCCGCAGGTAACGGCGGCGATCGCGCGCGCGCGCGACGCAGCGAGATCGCCCGAGCTGCGCAAACTCTATGCCGACGAGATCGAGGCCAACACAACGCTCGAGCGGCTCAGCACGCGGCTGACCGCGTGGCTGCCCAACATGCTGTGGCTGCTGCTGCCGATCCATGCCTGGCTGCTCGGCCGCTGTTTCGGGCCGCGGTTGTTTGTCGAGCACGCGGTCGTTGCGCTGTGGGCGCACGCGACCGCGTTCATCCTTCTGATTCTGATGGCCGCGCTCAATGCGGCCGGCGCGAACCTGATCGCGGGGATCGTCATCATCCCTTATCTCGGCTATCTCACGACCGCGACCGCGCGCTATTATACGCTGTCGTGGCCGCAAGCGCTGATGCGCAGCCTGCTCCACACCGCGCTCTATCTGTTGCTCGTCATGCTCCCCGCGACGATCGTGATCTACGCGACGGTCATGGACTGGAGCGATGTCGCGCGATGAGAAAGCTGCTGGCTACGCCGGTGGGCGCCGTCAGCGAACGGCCAATAGCGTTGCGGGAAGCGCATCCGCTTTTCGTGCAGCTTCGGTCAGAGCCCGATCGAAAGTGACGAAATCGTTGCAATCAGCGCTCGATGCAAGATGCAACGCATCGCCAAAGTCGAGACCTTTAGCAGCCCATGCAAAAGCAGCCGCGACTTTCTTTTCTTCCTCGAGTTGGACGTTCGGCAAGGCGCAAAAGTCGCGGAGCGCAGCGTGAACCGTCTTCTTCGATAGCTTGAACGCGCGCCGCAACACCCACTCGCTTTCAAGCAAGACCGTCGTGGCGAGCCATACTTGCTCGCTCGCGACAAATCGTCGCGCGACGCCACACTGCTCGTCCGTATCGACGTCCGCCAGACAGCGGACGACGATGTTAGTATCGACCGCGCGCACGCCGTGTTTCGATTTCGAGCTCGATCCCCTTGTCCATATCCTCGATCGATACCGATGGGCCGTCGTATTTCAGCGAACCGAATACGTCTTCGAACCGCGTCGGCGGGAAAAGACGTGCCTTGTCGTTCGACCGGATCAAGACGCCCGCAGGCGTATCCTCGACCGTCAGTTCGGTCCCAACGTCCCACTTGCGTGCCTGACGAATGCTCGCGGGCATGACCATCTGGCCCTTGCTCGACAACCGGGTCGTCGCGGTCAAACCCATGACATTCTCCTTATCACCAGGTAAGATAACGTAAGGGAAGCTTAGCGACAAGGACGTTCAGTTTCTCCTCAAAAGCAGCAGGAATTGTGAGCGATGCGTCTTTCCCGGCTCCGTCTCACGGTCATCGGCCTAATGGTGGCGGCTTCGCTGCTCTTGCTCGCTGGCTACCGCAACGCCACAGCCGAAGCGATCGAGCGGCGGCTGATCGTGCATGTGGCGGACTGGCCGCACGGCGCGGCACCCGTGCGGCTCGTGCTCGTTTCCGACCTTCACGTGGTCGAGCCCGACATGCCGCCGTCGCGGTTGGCGGCGATCGTCGGACGGATCAATGCGCTGCGTCCCGACTGCGTCCTCGTGGCGGGCGATCTCATCAGCGACCGGCTGTTTGCGACCCGGCACGTCGCGTTCGACGACGCGCTGGAGCCGTTGAGAGGCCTGACGCCGGGCATCGCGACCTTCGCGGTACTCGGCAACCATGATCATTGGCGCAACGCCGCCGATGCGCGCGCGGCATTGATCCAGAAACATGTTCGCGTGCTGGACAACGACGCGGCGCGTTGCGGCGCGCTTGCGATCGGCGGCGTCGATGACAGCTATACGCGCCATGCCGACGTCGCGCGGACCGAAGCCGCGATGCGGCGCGTCGGCGGGGTGGGCGTTCTGGTCTCGCACGGCCCCGATGTTTTTCCTGAGGTACGCCGCGCGCGGCTAACGCTCGCCGGGCACACGCATTGTGGCCAGATCGCGCTGCCCTTTTACGGACCGCTGCTGATCCCATCCAATTACGGGCGGCGCTATGCCTGCGGAATGATCCGTGAGCGGGGTCGACTGCTCGTCGTATCGGCGGGGCTCGGCACCTCGATCGTCCCGCTGCGCTTCAATTCGCCGTCCGACTTCTGGGTCGTGACCGTCGGCCCCTAGGCAGGTACGCCGTAAAGGTCGTGCGCGTCAGCGTCTTCGATCCGGACGGATATGATATCGCCCGTACTCAATCCCCCTGCATCGCGAAGGAACACCGACCCGTCGATCTCGGGCGCATCGGCCTCGCTGCGTCCCGTCGCGCCACCCTCGTCGTCGACCTCGTCGATGATGACCGGCAGCGTGCGCCCGACCTTGGCGGCGAGGCGCGCGGCGCTGATGCGTTCGGTGACCGCCATCAGCCGCGCATAACGGTCTTCCTTGACCGGCTCGGGGACCGGGTCGGGCAGGCCGTTGGCGGTCGCACCGTGGACTGGCTCGAATCGGAAGGCACCGACGCGGTCGAGCTGCGCGACCTCGAGCCAGTCGAGCAGATACTGGAAATCGGCTTCGGTCTCGCCGGGAAACCCGACGACGAAGGTCGAGCGGATCGCAAGATCGGGACAGACGCCGCGCCAGCGCTGGATACGGTCGAGCACCTTGGCCTCGTTCGCGGGGCGCCGCATCGCGCGCAGGACCGAGGGCGCGGCATGCTGGAACGGGATGTCGAGATAGGGGGTGACGATTCGCTGCGCCATCAGCGGGACGACGTGGTCGACATGCGGATAGGGATAGACATAGTGGAGCCGCACCCACGGGCGTTCGCCCTTCGCGCCGAGCGACCCGAGCTCGCGAGCCAGATCGGTCATATGCGCGCGCACCTCGCGCCCGTGCCAGGCGCGCGGCTGATGGCGGATGTCGACCCCGTAAGCCGACGTGTCCTGGCTGATGACGAGCAGCTCGCGCGTTCCCGCTGCGACCAGTTTCTCGGCCTCGCGCAGGATCGCGTCGGGCCGGCGGCTGACGAGGTCGCCGCGGATCGACGGGATGATGCAGAACGAACAGCGGTGGTTGCACCCCTCGCTGATCTTCAAATAGCTGTAGTGACGCGGGGTGAGCTTCAGCCCGGCATCCGGAACAAGCGCAGTATAGGGTGAAAACACCGGCGGCGCCGCTTCGTGCACCGCGCCGACCACCGCGTCATATTGATGCGGCCCGCTGATCGCGAGCACCTGGGGAAAGCGCGCGCGGATCGCCTCTGCCTCGTTGCCCATGCAACCCGTGACGATGACGCGCCCGTTCTCCGCGATCGCCTCGCCGATCGCCTCAAGGCTCTCCTCCTTGGCACTGTCGAGGAAGCCGCAGGTGTTGACGAGCACCACATCGGCCCCGGCATAGTCGGGCGACAGGCCGTACCCGTCGGCACGCAGCCGCGTCAGGATGCGTTCGCTGTCGACCAGCGCCTTGGGACAGCCGAGCGAAACCATGCCGACGCGCGGCGGGGAGGGGATGACGGTTGCCATTGAAGATGCGCGATATAGCGGCGGACCCCGCACTAATCCAGTCCGGGGGATGGTGGGCGCTGACGGGCTCGAACCGCCGACCCTCTCGGTGTAAACGAGATGCTCTACCAACTGAGCTAAGCGCCCGCGCCCCCGTCTTGTGCCCCAACATACCAAGAGTGGCAAGCGAAGGCAGGGTGCCTAAAGTTCCCGCACCAGCCGCACCCCGACCGCCGCCCACGCGGGATCGCTCACCACCTGTTGGCGCGCCCCGCTTCCCAGCGGGAGCAATTGCAGCTTGTTGCCCTCGCGCCCGATCAGCCGCCCGAACACGAAGCGCCCCGCCGGACGCGGCACGAGTATGTCGCGGTTGAGCATCGAGCCGAACGCATCGGGCGCGACCTTGCGGCACCACAACACGTCGCCGTGGCGATAGTCGCCAACGCTTTCGGCAACGGTCATCGCGACCATGTCGCCCTCGGGCATCGGCGGCGCGACGACGCTGTCGGCGCGCGGTGCGCTGGCGCCGTCACGCGTCAGGATCGCCGCGACAGGCAGATCGGCACGATCCGTCAGCGCGACGAGATCGCCCGCCGTCACCTCGAGCGCGGCGGCGATGCGGTTGAGCCAACCGACCGAAACGGTTCGCGTCCCTGTCTCGAGCCGCCCGATCGTCTGCGCGGTCGTCGGCGGGCTGCAGGCGTGGGCAACGTCGAGCAGAGTCATGCCCTTGGCGCGGCGTACTTCGCGGATACGGGTTATCATCGATACGCTCCAACGAACCGGTTTGGGAATTCGGCTTTCCTACAAATTTGGGGTGGTGGCAAGCGCGACTCTCCCGATTCGTGCAAGGAACTCTGTAATGACGAACCACAATCGACTGTTGGTGGAGCGTGCACTGCCGCGCGACGGTCGCCACGCCAGACCCGCGCGAACCGTCACGATCAACCTTGCCGAGTCGCCGCTCGGCTGGTTGCGCGCACGCGGGATGATCGACGCGCGGCAATTCGACGCCGGCGAACGGTTGCGCGCCGATTACGAACGCGCCGCGCTCGCGCCCAGTGTGACGATGCGCTGGGATCCGACCCCGATCGGCAGCGGCGGCGGGATTGCGCTCGACCCGACGACCGCGCAGCTCGCTGCCAGACAGCGCTTCGACGCCGCGCTCGTGCATCTCGGGGCCGGGATGAGCGACATCGCGTGGCGCGTGATCTGTACCTGCGAGTCGCTGCCGCTCGCCGAGCGCGCGCTCGGCTGGCCCGCGCGCAGCGGACGGCTCGTACTGACGCTCGCGCTCGATCGGCTCACCGCTTTCTATCGATTGTGACAGTCTCGTCACGAAAGCGTCGTCAATCGGTCACGCTGCCACCCTAGTGGACCCCTGCGCTGCGGAGGGCGGTGCGTCCGGGGGATTACACATGACGATGTTTCGCGCTCGCCGCGCGCGGTTGCTTGCGACCGCAGCGCTCACTTTGCTTGTCGCCGCGCCGGCGGTCGCTGCGGCACCCGCTGCAGATACCGACGCGCAACGCACGCCGATCCGCAACGCCGACGACATCATCGTCACCACGACGCGTGTCAACGCAGAGACGCCGATCACCTCGTCGGTGCAGACCTTCGAGCCGCAATCGATCGTCAGCCGTACGATCATCGAGAATTCGGTGCCGCCAACCGCCGATATCTCGGACATCATCCTGCTGACGCCGGGCGCGTCGGGCACGAGCAACGGCAACGGCCCGGGGCTGAGCGAATCGAAGACCGTGCTGCGCGGGTTTCAGGACGGCGAATACAACATCACCTACGACGGCATCCCGTTCGGCGATTCGAATAACCCGACGCACCATTCGACGGCGTATTTCCCGAGCGGCACGTATGAGCGCATTATCGTCGATCGGGGCCCCGGCAGCGCGACCGACCTGGGGCAGGCGAGCTATGGCGGCAACGTCCACCTCGTCTCGCGCGAACTGAGCGACCACGCCGGGATCGAGGCCGAGGGTTCGTACGGCAGCTACAACACGCAGCTTTATCGCGGCACGGCGCAGACGGGCACGCTCGAGCGCTTCGGCGGACTGCGCGTGATCGGCGTGGGCGAGTACAAGCGGACCGACGGCGCGCTGACCGGGTCGCGCGCCTATTTCTACAATCTGTTCGCCAAGCTCGAACTGCCGCTCGGCCCCGATGCGAAATTCAGCCTGCTCGGCAGCTACAATAATAATTTCTATAACCAGTCGGACAGCAACGGCGTCACCTGCAATCTGCGTCAGGGCGGTACCGGCGTGAACGCGCTCTTTGCCAACGGCAGTGTTTCGCAGGCGACGTGCGATCCGAATTCGCAGGTCGGGCGCTACGGAACCGGGTTCGGCCTCGTCGACATCAACGACCCGCGTTTTGCCAATACGCCCTTTGCCAACGCACGGTCGGACTATAGCTGGACGCGCAAGGTCACTGATTTCGAGATCGCGCGGCTTCAGGTCAACCTGACCGACAACCTCTCGTTCGACAACAAGGCCTACACGTTCTTTTACAAGAACTTCACCTTCTCGTCGGCGAACACGATCGCGACCTGCACCGGCGTGCTGACACCCAACACCTGCGGCGGCATGTCGACGCGGGTGCCGGCCCCCGGCGCGACGATCAATTCGGCGGGCAATTACACCGCTTACACGACGACCGCGGGCAATATCGCGGGCTATACGAAGCTCAACCAGTACCGAAATTGGGGCGACGTCGCCGTCGTCAATTGGACAACACCGATCGGCATCGCGCATGTCGGGCTGTGGTATGAGCGGTCCGAATCGCACCGGCTGCGCTACAATTACGACATCACGCGTGCCTATGCGGCGGGCGCGATTTCGAACGGCGTGTTCGATGTCGCGGCGGCGTCGGCGTTTTACAACTACAGTCAGACCAACACCGCGACCAACACGCAGCTGAACGGACAGCCGGTCCCGGTCTATGTCAATTACGATGAATTCACCTCTTGGGATCAGATTCAGGCGTTCGGCGAGTTCCAGTTCAAGCTGCTCGACGATCGGCTCACGATTACGCCGGGGTTCAAATACGGACGCTTCACACGCCAGATCAACACGCCGATCGCCGCGCAGACCTCGCGCGTCGGCATTGCAACGCAGAACACCTACAACCCGCGGCTGCCGTATCTGACAGTCAATTTCCTGATCCAGCCGCACTGGTCGGTTTATGCGCAGTTCGCCAAGGGGTTCCTCATTCCCGCGCTCAGCGCCAGCCTCGAGGTCGTCGGGCTCAACCCGTCGGCTCCCCGGACGCCGCAACCGACCAAGACGACCAATTACCAGATCGGGACCGTCTATGCCGGTGATCGGCTAAACATCGATTTCGATGCCTATTACATCAAGCTGAGCAACACGACGGTGTGCGACCCGGTGCTCCAGACCTGCACGCAATTCGGTCCGACATCGACGTACAAGGGGATCGAGGGATTAGTATCGTATCTCGTCATGCCCGGCCTGACGCTGATCGCCAACGGGTCGCTCAGCCGCTCGTCGGTCGATACCGACCTGCACCAATGGGTTCAGCAGGCACCGAATTATACCGGGCTACTCGGCGCGGTGTATCGCAACGAGCGGTTCAAACTGAGTTATCTGCACAAGTTCACCGGCAAGCAATATGCCGATGCGCAGGTCGGCTTCCTCAATCCGACTACGCTCAACGGTTCGCCCGTGGCCGGCGGCGGCCTCTACAATCAGGTGCCGATTCATTCGTACAGCCTCGGCACACTGGCGGGCAGCGTGACGATCGGACCCGTCGAAATCGGCGCGACCGTCTATAACGTCTTCAACAACAACCCGGTGACCAAGGTCAGTGGCGCAACCAATGCCGCGACCGCGCAATATTTCTTCCAGCCGCGTCGCAGCTATCAGCTTCAGCTCAAGGCGCGCTTCTGAACGCTCGCGCTCATCGCTTGGTGACAATGCCGCGCTAGACGCGTCGAACCACGGCGAAGAGGTGCGGCATGCGCGCGAGGGTTCTGATATCATGCGCGGCGAACCTCGTGCTCGCCGCGTGCGGAACGGCGGATCCGGAGGCCGCGCCGGTCGAACTGCGGCGCGGACTATGGCGCACCGAGTCGAGCTTTGGCACGCCCAAGGTCGACGGGCTTTCGATCGACGCGCTTGCGCGCGACCTGCCTGCGCCGTCGAGCGATACGCGCTGCATGACGCCCGCCGTTCGACAGGGAAAGGGCGTGATCGACCTGCTCAACGTCAAGCGCAACGCCTGTTCGCTGACCGCAGCGTCGAGCGCGAATGGGCGCATCGTCGGCGAGGGGTTGTGCCCCGGCATCGCTCGGCTGGTCAGCGCCGAGGGCGACGAGGGCGAGAGCTGGCTGAAGGTCGACGGCAGCTATGATCCCGAACATATCGCCATCGATTCGGCCATCGTGGTTACCGCGAAAAACGCGCGCGGCGTTACCGAACGGATGACGATCGACGCGACGATGCGCGCTGACCGGACGGGGGATTGTAGCTGACGCTCCTCCCTAAGCGAAGCGAGGGGCGGAATCTAGCGAAGCGAGAGTTTTGCGCCATGCCCCGCGCGTCTTGCTACGCTCGACGTAGCCCCTCACTCCGCTCGGGCGCCCGAAGTCAGTCCAAAAGTATCGGCGTCGACGCCTTGGCGACCTTCGCGGCTTCGATCGCTTCCATCACGACCCGCTTGGCTTCCTCGGCATCGCCCCACCGGCCGACGCGGACCCACTTCTTCGGCTCCAGATCCTTATAATGTTTGAAGAAATGCTCGATCTGCTGCATGACGATGCCCGGCAGATGCTCAGCCTCATCGACATTTTCATAATAGGGAAAAGTCGCATCGACGGGCACGGTGAGCAGTTTCTCGTCGCCGCCGGCTTCGTCCTCTAGGATCAGCACCGCGATGGGGCGCACACGCACGACGCACCCGGGCACGAACGGCGAGCGCGCGACGACGAGCGCATCGAGCGGGTCGCCATCGGGCGACAAGGTGTGCGGCACGAACCCGTAATTGCACGGGTAGCGCATCGAGGTGTGCAGGATGCGATCGACAAATAGCGCACCCGACGCCTTGTCGAACTCATATTTCACCGGTTCGCCGCCGACAGGCACCTCGATGATGACGTTGAGCGAATTGGGCGGGTCGTTGCCGACAGGGATGAGGTCGATGCGCATGCGTTCGTATAACGCACGGATACGGTCCGCCAAGCGGGTTTATGCGCAAGCTCCGTCATCCCTGCGGAGGCCGGGACCCATCTCTTGAAGCCGCAGAAGACGGGTCCCGCCTTCGCGGGGATGACGAGATTAGCAGGGAGGCACGATCGTGCTCACCGCGGCGCGAGCAGCCGGTCGAGTGGTCCGTCGGACGCACCCGCCGGTTTATCGAAACGCGGATAACGCAGCCCGCCGTTCCATTTCACCGCTACCTCGCGGACGCGGTCGTCGGTCTTCAGCGTCAGGCGGATCGGCTGCGTGTTGCCTTTCGCTGCAGTCACAGCGTCTTTCAGCACATCCTCGGTATAGGGTGTGCCGTTGACCGCGATGATCTCTTGCCCGACCGTCAGCCCTGCGTCGAACGCGGGGCCGTTCCACTGAACGGCGCTGATCTTGCCCTTGGCGACGTTGATCCCCAGCGAATAGGTCAGGTCGAGATATTTGTTCGCCTTCATCGCCGCCTTCAGAAAGTTGGTCGGCGTGTCGGTATAGACCAGCGTATAGCCGCTGCGCGTGAACCCGCCGAGCGGTGCGCGCGGCGATTTCTCGGTCAGCCGCTGCGTCAGATAGGCGTTCCAGTCGTACGGCATCACGCCGTTGAGCGTACGGACCACGTCGTCGAACGTGTAGGTCACTTCGCCAAAGTCGCCGTCGTTGATGCCGAAGAACGCACGCGCGAAATCGTCAATGCCTCTGGCGCCGCGCGTCCCCTCACGAATGATCGCGTCGGCTTCGGTCCAGATCAGCAGCCCTTCATTGTAATAGTCTTCGCTCCGCTGCCAGCTCGTCCAGCCCTTGGGACGCCGCGCTGAGATGATCGGGTCGTTGGTCGTGTCATCCAGGCTGCGCCACGTCCGCCCCGGACGCGTGTCGAGCGCGGCGGCGATCGCGGCAAGCGAGTCGAGCTTGTCCTGCTTCGAGGTCATGCCCGACCGCGCCTCGAGGATGTGCCCCCAGAATTGCGTCTGCCCTTCGTAGACCCACAATAGGCTGTCGCGCATCGGCGTGCGATAGTCGGGCGTCCACAGATCGGCACCGCGAAGGAATTTGCCGTTCCAGCTGTGCGTGAATTCGTGAGGCAGCAGGTTATGATCGGTCAGGCTGCCCGCCCAGTCGGTGAAATAGCCGGGGTCGTTCTGGTTCTCGCTTGAGCGGTGATGCTCGAGCCCGATCCCGCCCATCCGGTCGGTGATCGCGTGGAGGAAGTCATAATGGTCGAAATGGCGCGCGCCGAACAGCTTGACCGCCTGCGTCACCAGGTTGCGGTGCAGTTGCAGCACTTCGGGTTTGACGACGAGCTCGGCCGCCGTGTCGGCGACGGTATTGAGCATGACCCCCTGGCCGAGGTCGTCGCGGCGGAAATATTTGCCCGCGAACACCGGCGAATCGATCAGCACTTCATAATTGACCGTCTGATAGGTCACCGTGTCGCCCGCCGTTGTCGCCGGACGCAGCGCAGTCGCCGCCTGCCAGCCGCGCGGATAGGTGACGCTCGCGCTGACCGGGATTTGCCGAACGAAATAACCTGCTGGATAGAGCGATACCGTTTCCCACTGGAGGTTGAGCATCTCGCGCGTCATGACGATGCGCGCCTGGTCGGGCTGCGTCGCCGACAGATACTGGAAACTGACGTCGATCGTGCGTGCGCCCGCAGGCACCTCAATATGGAACGCGAACACGTCGACGGGGTCGCGCTGCCAGCGCAGCTCCTTGCCGCCCGCACGAATGACCAGCGCTGCGAGCTTGTCGATCTGGCCGCGCGGTCCGTGATTGCCGGGCAGCCATTCGGGGAAGAGCAACGTCATGGGACCGGTGCTGGCGACGGGGATCGTCTGCGCGACCTTGAACACGCCCTGGTCAAGGTCGGTCGCGTCGACGCGCACCACCATCGTGCCGGGGTAGGCGGTGTCCTTCGGAGGGGGGATCGTGTCGGTAACGGGCACCGGCTGAGGCGCGCTGTTGACGGCCAGCGCAGGCGCGGCGGCGGTGAAAAGGAGCGTGGTGATCAGGAAGGAACGCATCGGTTACTCGCAACAAAATTTGTCCCGCGCTGACTGCCCATCGCTGCGCCTGCTTTCAAGCCTTACTTTCCGCCGAGCGTGTTGATGCTGAATGCAATGACGCCGATGTTGAAAACGAATGCGACTAGGCTGTGCGCGGTAACGAGCTTGCGCAGTGCGCGCGTCGTGATCGATGTATCCGACGTCTGAAACGTCATGCCGAGCGTGTAGGCAAAGTAGATGAAATCCCAATAATCGGGCGTATTGGGTTCGCCTGAGAAGTCGAGCCCGCCTTCGGACCCTTCCAGATAGTAAATATGCGCATAGTGGAGCGCGTAGACCGTGTTGCCGAACAGCCACGCCAGCGTCAGCGTAACGATCACGAGCGGCACGTTGGGGCCGCCCTCGGTCTTCAGCTCGGCAAAGACCGCGGCGAGCACCGCGATGCTGAGCATCGCGGCGATCACCAGCAGGACGACGCGATTGGCGTCGTTGTCGGCGGCGTGGCGGCGCATTTCGTCCTCCGACGTCGCACGCAGCAGCGGCGCGATGGCGATCAGGAATGTCACGGCTGCTGCGTCGAAGCCGATCATCAGCCCGAGCGACCAGCTCATCCGAGCGATGCCCACTGCCGTCACCACGACGAAGACGCCCATGAACAGGATGAACCGCGGCGGCGCGATGCGGTTGCCGATTTTTTCGGGGGTGTCGACCATGGTCCGTGCGCTAGCGTTTGGGCGGCGTGCGCACTAGGGGCTGCGGCCACCATGGCACGCATTGAGACCCCAAGACCGATACGCGGCACGCAGAGCCTACGCGGCGAGGATGCCGAACGCTTTCACCACGTAGTCCAGACCTTCGACCGGGTGCGACGCCTTTATGGCTTCGGGCGCGTCGAAATGCCGGTGTTCGAAGCGACGGCAGTATTCGCACGCTCGCTCGGCGAGACGACCGATGTCGTGTCGAAGGAGATGTACAGCTTCGAGGATCGTGGCGGCGATTCACTGACGCTGCGGCCGGAATTCACGGCCGGGATCGCGCGCGCGTATCTGACCGAGGGGTGGCAGCAATTCGCGCCGATGAAGGTCGCGACGCATGGACCCTTGTTCCGTTACGAACGCCCTCAAAAGGGACGGTTCCGCCAGTTCCACCAGCTCGACGCCGAAGTGATCGGTGCGGCCGAACCGGCGGCCGATGTCGAATTGCTGTGCTTTGCCGATCAGTTGTTGAAAGAGCTGAAGATCGAGGGCGTGACACTCAAGCTCAACACGCTGGGCGACGCGGCGTCGCGCGACGCCTGGCGGTCGAACCTGATCGCGCATTTTGAGGCGCACTGCGGCGACTTGTCCGAAGATTCGCTCGCGCGCCTCGAACGCAATCCGATGCGCATCCTCGACAGCAAGGACCCCCGCGACCGCCCCGCCGCCGACAGTGCGCCGCAGATGGTGCTGTCGGGCGAGGCCGAGGACTTTTTCGCGCGGGTGCGCGAGGGGCTAGATGCGGCCGGGGTCGCCTATGAGATCGCGCCGTATATGGTGCGCGGGCTCGACTATTACCGGCACACCGCGTTCGAGTTCGTCACCGACCGGCTGGGCGCGCAGGGCACGGTGCTTGGGGGCGGGCGTTATGATGGTCTGATCGAGACGCTGGGGGGTCCGCATACGCCTGCAGTGGGGTGGGCTGCGGGGATTGAGCGATTGGCGATGCTCGCGGTGGAGGTGCGCGAACCCATAATTGCGGTGGTCCCCGACAAGCCAGAATTGGAAGGCGATGCTCGTAACCTTGCATTTCGATTGCGGGAGCAAGGCTTTGCAACAATGATCGCCTATCGCGGGAACGCCAAACGGCAAGCTGAGGTCGCCAAGCGGGAAGGTGCTGACGCTGCGATATTTGTCAGAGACGTTGGCAAGTCTGCAAGTGGCTTACCTGCACCGCGTTATCATCTTACCCAGCTTCGGGCCGACCCCGACCATTCGTTTCTCGGCCGCGTAAATTTAGCTATCGGCCCTGGCGTTGGAGGTATGGTCGGCGAGAAGCCAAGCGATTGAACGCTTGCTCCGTCCAAATCTGGTGTGTATATAACTACACATGGAGCGCGACAGTCGCCGGATCGTCAAGCGGCTTGTTTCCAACGGCTTCGTGCTCGTCTCGGTCAAGGGATCGCATCACAAGTTTGCCCGCAATGGCGTGACTTTGATCGTGCCGCACCCGAAGAAAGACCTGCCGACCGGCACCGCGCGGAGCATTGCGCGGATCGCAGGCTGGCTATGAAATGGAACAACTGATGCGCTATTATCACGCCCTCGTGCACAAGGATGACGACAGCGCTTACGGCGTCGAGTTTCCCGACCTGCCCGGCTGCTTTTCCGCAGCCGACGACGTCGACGACGTCGTGCCCAATGCCATCGAGGCGTTGTCCTTGTGGTTCGAGAATGCCGAAGAAGTGACGCCCAGCTCTGTCGAAACTGTCCGCACCGCCGTTACAGATCAGCTTGCGCACGGTGCCTTCCTCGTCATGGTTCCGTGGATCGGGCGGGGCGGCAAGCCGACGCGCGTCAACATTTCGCTCGACCGGGTCATGCTCGGCGCGATCGACGAAGCGGCGGCGACGCGTCGGTTGACGCGTTCGGCCTTTTTGGCAGAGGCCGCGCGCAACGAAATCGAAGGCCGTCGCTGACTCAATGACCTCGATCTCCGATGACCGTATTGCCGCCATCGAGGCGCGGCGCGAGGAATTGCAGGCGCAATTGTCCTCGGGCGATTTGCCGACCGAGCGATTCATCGCCTTGTCGAAGGAATATGCCGAACTCGAACCCGTCGCGGTTGCTGCTGCCGACATCCGGCGGCTGCGGGCGGAGCAGGGGGTGCTGGGCGACATGCTCAAGGATGCCGACCCCGACATCCGCGAGATGGCCGAGGACGAGGCACGCGCGATCAAGGAGGCGCTGCCCGCCGCCGAACGCGCGCTGGCGCTGAAACTGCTCCCGCGCGATGCCGCCGACGAGCGTGCGGCGATGCTCGAAATCCGTGCGGGGACGGGGGGCGACGAGGCGGCGCTGTTCGCGGGCGACCTGTTCCGCATGTACCAGCGCTATGCCGAGGAGCGCGGCTGGCGCGTCGAGATCATCTCCGCGTCCGCCGCCGATGTCGGCGGCTACAAGGAAGTCGTCGCGTCGCTCAACGGGCAGGGGGTATTCGCGCGGCTGAAATTCGAAAGCGGCGTCCACCGCGTGCAGCGCGTTCCCGCGACCGAGAGTGGGGGCCGCATTCACACCAGTGCCGCGACAGTGGCGGTGCTGCCCGAAGCCGAGGAGGTCGACGTTCAGATCAACGAGGCCGACCTGAGGATCGACGTCTATCGTTCGTCGGGCCCCGGCGGACAGTCGGTCAACACCACCGACAGCGCAGTGCGCATCACGCATCTGCCGTCGGGACTTGTCGTCATCCAGCAGGATGAAAAGTCGCAGCACAAGAACAAGGCGAAAGCGCTGAAGGTCCTGCGCACGCGCCTCTACGAGCTCGAGCGAAGCCGCCTTGCCGACGAGCGGTCGGGCGCGCGGCGGGCGATGGTCGGGTCGGGCGACCGTTCCGAGCGCATTCGCACTTATAATTTCCCACAAGGGCGCGTGACCGACCACCGCATCAATCTGACGCTGCACCGCCTGCCAGAAATCCTCGAAGGTGCGATGGACGAGCTGATCGCGGCGCTGATCGCAGAGGATGAAGCGGCGCGACTTGGGGCGCTGGGTGACGCTTAACGACGCGACGGCGGCGCTTGCCGCCGTGTCCGGCACGCCGCGGCTCGATGCCGAGCTTTTGCTCGCGCATGCGCTCGACATGACGCGCGAGCAGGTGTTGGTGTTGCAACCGCCGCCGCCGCCGGGGTTCGCCGGGCTCGTCGCGCGCCGCTGCAGCCACGAACCGGTGGCCTATATCACCGGCACGCGTGGGTTCTGGAGCATCGACCTCGACGTGACGCCCGATGTCCTCATTCCCCGGCCCGACAGCGAGACACTGATCGAGGCTGCAATCGCGCATTTCGGCGGGCGCGGACCGAGGCGCGTGCTTGACCTGGGCACGGGATCGGGGGCGTTGCTGCTCGCGGCACTTGTGCAGTGGCCACAGGCGACGGGGATCGGTGTCGATGCATCGGAGGCAGCGCTGAACGTCGCACGGCGCAACGCCGAGAGGATCGCGCCCGGCCGCGCCGAGCTGCGCCTCGGCGACTGGGGCGCAGGGCTGAACGAAGCCTTCGACCTCGTGCTGTGCAATCCGCCCTATGTCGAGGCGGGAGCCGAGCTGCCGCGCGACGTGTGCGACTTCGAACCGCACGCCGCGCTGTTCGCCGGTGGCGACGGGCTCGACGTCTATCGCGTGTTGATCGCGCAGCTGCCGCGGCTGATCGCGAGGGGCGGTATGGCAGCGGTCGAGACCGGGTCGACACAATCGGCGGCAGTGACCAAACTGGCACGAAGCGCAAGGCTGTCGGCAAAGATCTGTCGCGATCTTGCCGGTCACGACCGTTGCCTGGTCATGACAAATAGCGCTTGGCGAGGCGGATAAGTCGCGCTAAGACTTGCCAGCAAGGGGCGATCCGGTCTTGAAGTTCGCGACGAGCGAGCGGTGACGCCAGCGCTTCCTTACCCCCAGACAGATGTCCGGCCCAGACGCGGGAAGGACGACACGCCAGATATGGCGTGGGGGCGGATGCCAAGGAACGACTTCCCAAAGGCAAGGACGACCTTCACTTGATCAACAATCGACAGCAAAACGGTCGTCGTCGCGGCCGGGGTGGGCAACGCCCGAACGGCAGCGGGGGCGGCAATGGGCGGGCGCCCGAGATGGGCAACCGGATCGACAATCGCGCGCGCGGCAACGCGCCGCAATTGCTCGAAAAGTACAAGACACTGGCGCGCGACGCGCAACAGGCGGGCGACCGCGTGCTCGCCGAATATTATTTCCAGTTCGCCGATCATTATTTCCGCGTGCTCGCCGAGAGTCGTGCGCGCTACGAAGAAGCCAATCCCAATCGTCCGCGGCAGGACTATGCCGAGAACGAGGGCTTCGACGGCGAGGATGGCGAGGGCGGCGACGAGGATTTCGATCAGCCGCGCTATCAGCAGCAGCCGCAGGCGCGTCCGCCGCAGGACGATCGTTCACAGCGCGACGATCGCCCCCAGCGCGATGAGCGCCCACAGCGCGACGATCGACCCCAGCGTGACGACCGTTATCAGCAGCAGGACCGCCAGCCGCGCAACGATCGGCCGCAGCAGGACAGAGTGCAGCAAGACCGCGTTCAGCAGGAACGTCCGACACCGGAGCGCCAGGAACGTCAACCGCGCGAAAACTGGTATCGGCGCGAGCCCGAACCGGTCGAAACGCGCGCCTATGAAGCCGCGCCGCTCGCGAACGGATCGGGCGACGATCATGACGAGCCCGTCGGCCTGCCGTTCGATGCGCTGCCGCCGTCGATCGGTATCACCGCGCTCGACCCCGTGCCCGGTGTCGAAGGCGAGCCGGTTCCCGTTCCGCGCAAGCGCGGCCGCCCGCGCAAGGTCGTTGCCGAAGCGCCGGTCGAGGGATAAGCTCAGCTTCCGGCGACCAAGCAACCCCCGACGATGGTCGCTTCGGTCGTAACCCCGTGGATCTGTGCGGGTTGCTTGCCGCGCGGGTCGGCGGAGAGCACGGCGAAGTCGCCGAATTTGCCGGGTGCGATCGACCCTTTGTCGCGCCCTTCGCCGTTGAGCATCGCGGGCCACAGAGTCCACATGCGCAGCGCCTGATCGAGCGAGACCGCTTCGTCGGGTGCGGCGGTGCCGCCGGCGATGACGTTGGCGATGCCCTGCATCGGGTGATAATCGCCGCCGGTCCGCGCGACATCGAGCACCAAAATCGTCGGTATGTTCGCGGCGAGTAACGAGCGGTAGCGATGCGGCCATAAGTAGCGCCCGGGCCGTACCGGATCGGTCGGCGGCTGTCGGCGTGGCGTAATGCCTAACGCAACGCCCGCCGCTGCCACGCGTGCGATCTGACCCGGGTCGCGTGGCGAATAGTGATCGATCCGGTGAACTGCGGTCGGCGGCGCGATGCGACGCGCGGCTTCGAGACAGCCCATCGTCAGCGCCCAGCCTTCGTCGGTGACGACGTGGATGATCGTGCCCAGCCCCGCGCGGTTGCACCGCACCAGGGCGCGCGTCAGGTCTTCGGGCGTCCATTTCAGGTCGACGCGTGGATGGCCCATCCCGTCGAGCCCGTCGTCGGCGAACAGTTTGACGCCGCCGAAGCGCATCGTTTCGCTGCCGTCGCCCGAACGTAGGCCGAGCGCTTCGACCTCGTCGAGCGTCATCGCGTGCGGCACGATCGGGTTGACGCGGATGCGTGCGGGTAGCCGCCCCTCGGCCTGAAGCTCGCGCAACGCCTGCCATTGTTCGGGCGCGGCGTTGGGCAACGTGGTGATCGACGTGAGCCCCTTCGCCACGAACCATGGCCCGAACCAGCGAACGATCGCCTCCTTGTAAGCCGCTACGGGATAATGCGGTCGGAAATCCCACATCTCGGTACCGACGCCCGTCGGCTGCCCCTGCGCGTCGCGGTGGATGAAGCTGCCGAGGCGCGGGCTGCCGTCGCGCCAGCGCACGTCGGCGGCAGCCCGCGCGTCCCAATAGCCGGTCGCCTTCCAGGCGGCGGTATTGAGGATCGACGCGTGCCACGTCAGGATGACCATTACCGGATGGTCGGGGCTGGCTTCGTCGAGGTCGTGGCGCGTCATCCAGCGGCGCTCGGCGACGCCATCCGGGAAGCTGCCGCCCATGAAGACCAAGGTCTGGCCCTTCGCCGCCTTCGCCGCAACCGACCGGATATGCGCGACCATCGCGGCAATACTGGGCAGCGCGCGCAAGTCGAACTCGAGCAGCGCGCTGACGCAAGTCTGCTCGATATGGCAATGGTTATCGACGAAGCCGGGGATGACGGTGCGACGTCGGGCGTCGAACGACGGGACGCCGCGTGCCAGCCGGGCGACCGAAGCGTTCGAGCCCACCGAGACGATCCGACCGTGACGCGTCAGCACCGCCTCGGCGGTCGGCTGCGCCGGATCGAGCGTAATCACCCTCGCGTCGAAGATGGCGAGATCGCCGTCGAAGCCCGCGCCATCCGGCGTCGGTGCAGCGAGTCCCGTCGAAAAGGGAAGCGCAGCAACGCCGCCTGCGACCATTGCACGCCGGCTGAGGAGAGGCTGGGAAAATGACATCGTGAACCCGGAAGCGTGGAACGCGAACCTAGCCGCAAGAAAGCGGGGCGCAACTATTCACTCCCGCTTCAGCCGCGTGCACGTCATACAGCGATGAAACGACCCGGGGAGCCATGATGCGCCGTTCGACACTTTTGCCACTCCTCGCGATCGCACCCGCCCTGCCGTCGGCGACCGTCGCGCAGAGCCAGCAGGGCACGCTCTCGGTCACGATCTACAACAATAATCTCGCACTGGTGCAGGACGTGCGCTCAATTGCACTGCCCGTCGGGCGAACGATGGTCGAATTTCCCGACGTCTCGGCGCAGATAAGGGCTGAAACCGTCGGGCTGGCGGGAAGCGACTTCGGCATTATCGAACAGAATTTCGATTACGATCTGCTCACCCCGGCCGCACTGATGCAAAAGGCGGTGGGGCAGACGATCACGATCGTCCGCATCAATCCTGCGACGGGCGCCGAGACGCGCGAGGCGGCGAAGGTGCTTGCCGCGAACGGCGGCGTGGTGCTGCAATTCGGGCAGCGGATCGAGGTGCTTCGCGACGACGGCTTGCCCGTGCGCGTCATCTTCGACCGCGTGCCGCCCAACCTGCGCGCGCGCCCGACACTGTCGGTGACGCTCGACTCGACCCGCGCGGGCACGCGTCCGGTGACACTGACCTATCTGACGCCGGGCCTGTCGTGGAAGGCCGACTATGTCGCGCTGTTCGACGAAGCCGCAGGCAAGATCGACGTGCAGGGATGGGTGACGCTGAGCAACAACAGCGGGACCACCTATAGCAATGCAGAGACCCTGCTCGTCGCGGGCGAAGTCGGCGCCGGAGCGCAGCCGCAACCGATGTACCGGCGCGCCCCTTCGCGCACCGGGGGGATCGTCCGTCCGGGAACCGAGACGCCAGCGCGCGCACAGCTCGGCGACTTTTATCTCTACCCGATCAAGGGGCGCACGACGATCGCCGAAGCGCAGCAGAAACAGGTGAGCTTCCTCGACGTCTCAGGGGTCGCGGCCACGAAAGGCTATGAATTTCGCAACGGATGGCTGGGGACACAGGACGAGGCGCAATCGGCGGCAACGGTGCTGCGTTTCTCGTCGTCGCGCGCAGGCGGGCTCGGCGACGCGCTCCCCGCCGGGACGGTGCGCGTCTATATGAAGGACGCGCAGGGGCGGGCGCAGTTCATCGGCGAAAATGGCATCGGGCATACGCCGATGGGGTCGGCACTGTCGCTCAAGACCGGTGACGCGTTCGACGTGAAGGTGCGTTCGGTGGTCGAAGTGCGCACGCGGGCGGGAAGCAACCGCTGGACGACGCAAATGCGCTACACACTCACCAATGCGCGTGCCGTGCCGGTCACGGTCGACCTGGTGCAGGGGGGGCTCGACACTTATTACGACGACACGCGGATTACCGCCGAGAGCCTGAAAAGTGAGCGACGTTCGTCCGACGAGGCGCTGTGGCGGGTGGCGGTGCCCGCCAATGGCGAGGCTGTGGTGACCGTGACTTTCGATACGCGGTATTGAGCGATCAAGTGACGGAATTTCCCGCCTCCCCGAGCAAAGTCGAGGGGCTCTGCCGAGCGAAGTCGAGGCTGATCACTCTCGGTAAGTGCGTCGTTCTCGACTTCGCTCGAAACAGTGCCTCGACTTCGTTCGGCATAGCGGGAGTGGCGCCGATCGCAATCTTCGCTACCCCCCTGTACGCGCAAACCGTCACCACCTCGCCCGCACCCGAAACTTCTTCGATCAGCATCTATCGCAACCCCGATCGCCCGCCCGACCAGCGGATGGTGACCGAGTACCTTGGCGGCTACGCGCTCGTCACCGAAACGCGCCGCATCGCGCTTCCCTCCGGCGACGGCGTCGTGCGGTTTAAGGGCGTAGCGAACGGCATCCTGCCCGAATCGGCGATCGTGACCGGCCTGCCCGAGGGGGTGGTCGAAAAGAACCAGGACGCCAACTTGCTGTCGCCTGCCGCGCTGATCGGCGCATCGACCGGACGGCGCGTTACCTTGCGACGAACCAGTCGTGCGACCGGCGCGGTGCGCGAGCAGGACGCTGTGATCCGATCGGGGCCGCAAGGGCAGGTGGTGCTGCAAACCGCCGAAGGGTTTGAGGCGCTGCGCTGCACGGGCCTGCCCGAAACGCTCGTCTATCCGTCGCTGCCCGAAGGACTGACCGCCAAGCCCACGCTGTCGGTGCGCACGCACAGCCCGCGCGCAATGACCGCGACGGTGACGCTGAGCTACCTCGCCGAACGTTTCGACTGGCAGGCGAATTATGTCGCGACGCTCGACGACGATGGCCAGCACCTCGACCTGTTCGCGTGGGTTACGCTCGCGAGCGGCGACCTGACCAGCTACCCACGCGCGCAGGCGATGGTGATCGCGGGGCGGCCCAATCGGGGGGGTGCACGCGGGGGGATAGCGCCGCGTGCGCAATCGATCGAGCTGCAATGCTGGCCGTCGGGAACGACGAGCGATGGCGGCATGGTGATCGGCGTACAGGGCGGGCCGCCGCCTCCTCCCCCGCCTCCTGCACATATGATGATGGAAAGCATCAGGGTCACGGCACGCGCCGCCAAGCCCGCAATGATGGTCCGGCAAGAAGACCTCGGCGACTTGAAGCTCTATCGTATTCCCGAACCCGTCACCGTTGCCGCGCAGTCGCAAAAACAGGTCGCGCTGCTCGACCACCCGCGTGTGCCCGTGGGCATCGTGTGGCGCGCCGATGTGTCGGGGGACGAGGTCGCGCCCGTCCGTATGCTGATCCGAACGCGCAACCGCCTGTCCGACAATCTCGGCATTCCTTTGCCCGCAGGCAAAATCGCGGTTTACACGCGCGGGCTGTTGCTCGGCGAAGCGAGCCTGGCCGACAAGGCGATCGGCGAAGATATCGAGATCGACACCGCAGGA
Organism: Sphingomonas sp.; assembly: GCA_965248885.1. Taxonomy (GTDB): domain Bacteria; phylum Pseudomonadota; class Alphaproteobacteria; order Sphingomonadales; family Sphingomonadaceae; genus Sphingomonas_O. The sequence continues at coordinate 1,051,258 of OZ252211.1, forward strand.
TCGACGTCGGTGATTGCACGCGCGGTGCGGTTGCCCGGCAACCGCGCGCAGGTCACTGTCGCCAACGCCAACCCTTACCCGGTTGCATTCGAAGGACGGATCGAAGAGGGCAGGGCGTTCAGCGCAAAGGTCGTACGCAAAGACGGGCGCTGGCTATGGCGCATCACCATCGCGGCGGGTGGACAGGCCGAATTGCGCTATCGCTCGAACTAAATCAGTCGGCCACGGCGCCGTTCGCCCCAAAGATTGCTCGATAATGCTCGGGAAACGGCCTCGCGCCTTGCTTGTCGGTGTAGACGATCGCCGTGTCGCAGGTCGCGACGCAGCAATCGCGCTGAAACGCCGCGTGAAGCAGGGTCCACGACGACGTGCCGATCCGTCCGAGTCCGCTCGCGACAGTGACGGGCTCGGGATAGTGCGCTTCGGCGAGATAGGCGATGTCGACGGCGGCGATCAGCCAGCGCACGTCGGCGCTACTGCGCTCGAGACGAAGCGAACGGTTGAAGGCGATCCGCCCCTCCTCAATGATGGCCGCCATCGCGACATTATTGATGTGGCCAAGCACGTCCATGTCGCCGAAGCGCGTCGGCACCGTCGAAGCGAAGGGATAGCGCGCGCGTTCGCTGCGCCAGGGGTCGGGGCGGGCCATCAACGCGTTCCTTTCAGGCGATAGACCATGCGGTAGCGCGCGGTGCCGGTGCGCAGACTGAAGGTCCGGATATAGTCGCGCGCCAGCGCGGCGTTGAGGAGCGCACGCGTCTGCAGATTGGCGAAGCGATAGATCGGCGCGTCGTCGACGATCACCTCAGGCCGCGTCGCGAGGATGCGGCGGACCTCGGCGACGGGATCGACGCCCAGCGCACGCGCATTGCCCTCGTCGCTGGTGTTGAGATGGCCGGGGAAGGCGTAGCGCGTCGGCAGGCACGAGTGCGTCAGCTGATAGAGCGCGGGATAGCTGTCGTAGATATAGATGCACCCGCGCGTGGGCCGCGCAGCCTTGGCCATCAGCATCGCCTCTCGCCGCCCGCCCTTCGCCCATTCGTTGACCGCGAGCGCGCCCTGGCCCGCGACGAAGACCACGACAAGCAACGCGACCGCGATGCGCTTGCGCGCGGCGAAGAGGGGCGCGGCGGCGATCGTCAGCGGCACAAGGATGGGCAGGCCGTAGTGCGTGCTGAGGAAGCTGCCGAACACGAACAGCGAGACGAACGACGCCGAAAGCCACCCCCAGATGAAGCGACCGGTGCGCTGGTCGTGCTCTGCGCCGACCGCACGCACGCAGACGAGCAGCGGCACGAGCAGTCCGAGGATCGCCGCAAGCCCCACCAAGCGCACGCCGAGCGGATAGATGTCGCGCCCGAACTGCGACTGGAAATTGGTGAACCACCAAATGTGAAACCCGCCGCGCGACGCGTAGAACAGTCCGACGAGCATCGTGGGGAGCAACGCGGTCGCTGCCCAGACGATGCCCAGGCCGATGACTTGTGCCAGCGGCAAGCTGCGCCGCCAGGCCGCGCCGATCAGGATCAGGCCAAAGAATATCCCCTCGACGACGGCGGTATATTTGATCTGGATCGCAAGACCGACGAGCGCCATCGCCGCCACGCCGCCGAGCACGAGCCGCCGGCGCCCTTCGAACACGTCCCACGACAGCATCGCCGCGCCGATGACGGCCAGGTTGAAGAAGACGGGGGTCTGCCCGCCTTCGCCCTCGTTGACGACCAGCCAGAGCAGATAGGCGATCGCGGCGGCGACGGCACCGAACTCCGGCGCGATCCGCCGCGCGAAGCGATAGATCAGCCACGCAGTCGCAAGCGCGAAGCCGGTCGCGACGAGCTGATACTGGACGACGCCCTCGCCACCCAGCCCGCGTATGGCCGCGTAGATCGCGAACAGCCCGAACGGCTTGCGGTCGAAGATGTCGATATAAGGCAGGAGCCCGTGCCACATGCGGTCGCCGACGAGCAGGTAGAATTGCTCGTCGAACTCGAGCACGGGATTGCCGAACCCCTGCCACCGCGAGACGAGCGCGACCGCCGTCAGCAGCGCCAGAACCTGAAGCCCGCGCCTCACCTCAGCGCTTGCGCCACGTCAGGACCGACGAGGCGGCAAAGTTCCACACCGACCCGACGACCGCGCCGGCGATCCCGGCGAGCCACCAGCTGTGCTCGCGGTCGAACACCACCGCGCCGACCCCGACATTGCCGACCGCGCCGAGTCCGCAGACAGCATAGAAGCTCAGCAGACCGGTTATCCAACGCGACCCCACCAGCCGCCGGTCGCGGTAGGTCAGCGAGTTGTTGAGCGCGAAATTGAAGGTCATCGCCGCGAACACGCCAAGTGTCTGAGCGATTCGGAAGTCGGCGCCCGCCGCAAGCCCGCCGCGCAGCACCGCGAGATGGACGAACAGCCCCATGACGCCGACGATCCCGAACAGTACCAGCCGCGCGGGGACGAAGCGCCCGAACGTCTTGTCGGCGAGCATCAGCAGGAAATCGAGCGCGACGCCGCTGTCGAGCTTGCTCGCCCCGGCGGTGCGGTTGCGGAACGTGTAGGGCAGCTCGACGACGCGCAGTCGTTGCGAAGACGAAACGAGCAGGTCGAGCAGGATTTTGAAACCGATTCCCGACATCCTGGGCAGCGCGGCGACCACCGCGTCGCGCCGCACCGCAAAAAAGCCGCTCATCGGGTCGGCGACGGGGTCGCGCAGCAGATGCTTCGACAGGAAGGTCGCGACGCGGCTCTGCGTGGCGCGCGACTTGCCCCATTCGCCGACCGACCCGTCGGCGACATAGCGCGACCCGATCGCGACATCGGCGCTGCCCCCGGCAATCGCGTCGATCAGCGCGGGGAGCAAGGCTTCGTCATGCTGCATGTCGGCGTCGATCACGGCGACGACGGGGGCAACGCTTGCCAGGGCACCCTCGATTACCGCCGTCGATAAACCCCGTCGGCCGTAGCGGCGGATCAGCCGGACATCGCTGCGCCCGGCCGCGGCCGCCGCGACCGCATCGGGCGTGCCGTCGCCCGACCAGTCGTCGACGAACAGGATTTCATAGTCGCGTCCCGCCAGCGCCCTGTCGAGCGCGGCGACCATCGGCGCGATATTGTCACGCTCGTTCAGCGTCGGCACGATGACGGCGACGTCGGGCAGCGGCTCAGTCCTCGTCCGCGATCGTCACCTTGAGTCCATCGAGGTCGGGGGTGAAGGGAATCTGGCACGACAGCCGCGAGGTCGCGTCGCGTTGATCGGACGAATCGAGCAGATCGTCCTCGTCGGCGCTGATCGGCTTGAGCTTGCCCGCCCAGTCGGCATCGACATGCACATGGCAGGTCGCGCAGCTGCAGCAGCCGCCGCACAGCGCGAGCAATTCGTCGATGCCGTTGTCGCGAATGACCTCCATGACCGACAGCCCCGATTTGCCCTCGAGCGCCACTTCGGTTCCGTCGCGCTTGACCACGGTCAGTCTGGGCATCGATAACTCCTGCATGAAACGTCGCGCCCGCCTATGCGGCGCGGCCCCGCAAATCAAGGAAGCCGCGCGATGGGCCTGTCTGCCGAGCAACTCCGCCACGACCTCGACGAACTCGCCGCGCGCGAGCCGCGCGTCGCCGCCGCGATCGCGCACGCAGGCTATCCCGAGCCGCGCATCCGCGACCGCGGCTATGCAACGCTGCTGCGCACGATCGTCGGGCAGCAGATCAGCTTCAAGGCTGCCGATGCGGTCTGGGCGAAGGTCGGCGCAGCAGTCGGCGCGATCGACGATCCGCGCGCGATGGTTGCCATGACGCCCGAGGCGCTGCGCGCGGCGGGGCTGTCGCGCCAGAAGATCGGTTATGTGCAAAGCCTCGCCGGGTTGGTCGCAGAGGGCGTGCTCGACTTCGAGGCGCTTCCCGCCGACGACGAGGACGCGATCACGCTGCTCACGCAGGTCAAGGGCATCGGGCGCTGGTCGGCCGAGATCTACCTGCTGTTTGCCGAGGGACGCGGCGACATCTGGCCTGCGGGTGATCTTGCCGTGCAGGAATCGGTCGGGCGGATCATGCGGCTCGACGCGCGACCGGGTGAAAAGGCCGTGCGCGAGATCGCCGAGGCGTGGCGGCCGTATCGCGGCGCGGCGGCGATCTTTGCGTGGCACCATTACATGGTTCCGCCGATTTGATCGCAGACCGGCTCGGCCGTGGAACCGCCGACGGGGACGATCGTTTCACCTCCGACCCCGTTTTTGGGCGATCGCAGGAGATATGAGATGGGCGAACTCACCGACAAGGTTTCCGGCTTTGGCAACGAAGCCGCCGGCAAGATCAAGCGCGCGCTGGGCGACGCGACCGACGATCCCGCAATGGTCGCCGAGGGCGATGCGCAGGAAGCCAAGGGCGACCTTCAAAAGGCCAAGGGCACGATCAAGGGTGCGCTTGGCGACGATATCTGAGCCTTCGACCGGCTGACGACGACGGGCCGTCCGGAAGACCGGGCGGCCCTTTTCGTTATCGCCGCGCGCGCAGTGCCGAGATCGTCAGTGCGGGCGCAAGGATTTCGACATCGCTTTTCAGATGCAGGACGCGAAGGCCGGACTGCGCCAACGCCCGGTCGAGTGCAGGCGTAAAGTGGCTCGTGCTCTCGACCGTTTCGGCCCACGCTCCATAGGCGCGGGCGAGCGCGGCGAAGTCGGGGTTGGCGATATCGGTCCCGCTGACGCGGCCCGGATAGCGCAGTTCCTGATGCATGCGGATCGTACCATAGCTGCCGTTGTCGACGATCAGCACCAGCATGTCGCAGCCGTATTGTACCGCAGTCGCCAGTTCCTGGCCGTTCATCAGGAAATCGCCGTCGCCCGCGATCGCGACGACGCGCCGCCCGGGCGCGCGCAGCGCCGCCGCCACCGCCGCAGGCACGCCATAGCCCATCGCGCCCGCCGTCGGGGCGAGCTGGCAGACGGGGCCGGAATAGTGCCAATAACGGTGCCACCAGGCGCTGAAATTACCCGCGCCGTTGCAGATGATCGTGTCGGTCGGCAGCCGTTCGCGCATCACCGCGACGCACGCGCCGAGATCGAGCTGTGCCGGGGCAGGCGCAGGCTCCGACCAGGCGCGCCACTCGGCGTTCGCCTCGTCGCCGTTCTTGAAGCGCAGGATGTCGTCGTCCCACAGCGCGGCCATCTCGGCGAATTCGTGCGGATAGGCGCAGATCGGCAGGTCGGTGCGATACACGCGGTTGAGTTCGGTCGGGTCGGGGTGGACGTGGATCAGCTGCTGGTCGGGATGGTCGGGCGTGATGAGCGTATAGCCATCGGTCGTGGCCTCACCCAGCCGCGCACCGACCGCGAGGATCAGGTCGGCATTGCGGATCCGCTCGGCGAGCTTGGGATTAGGGCCATAGCCCAGATTGCCGGCATAGACGGGGCAGGCATTGTCGATCGCGTCCTGACGTCGGAAAGCGGTCGCCACGGGCAGGCCGATCCGCACGGCGAATTCGGCGAAGTAATGCGCGGCCCCCGCGTTCCAGCCTGCGCCACCGACGATCGCGACGGGCGCACAGGCGTCCCTGAGCAGCGCGATGACCTGTTCCATCGCGGCGCCATCGGGATCCTGTTCGGGAGGGGCGACCAGGGGGCGGTCGCGCGCCTCGACGTTGTCGGTCAGCATGTCTTCGGGAAGCGCGAGCACCACCGGGCCGGGACGCCCCGACATTGCGGTCGCATAGGCGCGCGCGACATATTCGGGAATGCGACGCGCATCGTCGATCCGCGCCGCCCATTTGGCGAGCGGCGCGAACATCGCGGTGAAATCGACTTCCTGAAACGCTTCGCGGTCGCGATCGCCGCGCGCGACGTCGCCGATGAAGAGGATCATTGGCTGTGAATCCTGCATCGCGACGTGGACACCGATGCTGGCGTTGGTGGCACCCGGGCCCCGCGTGACGAAGGCGATGCCGGGCCGCCCCGTCAGCGTGCCGTCGGCGCACGCCATGAACGCCGCGCCGCCCTCTTGCCGACAGACGACGGTCTGGATCGCGGGGACGTCGTGCAGCGCATCGAGTACCGCGAGGAAGCTTTCGCCCGGCACGGTGAAGATACGGTCGCAGCGTTGCGCGACCAGCTGATCGACCAGGATGCGGCCGCCCGTCCGCTGGGTCATCTTCGATCCTCCCTCGCCGTGGACGCCTCTATCCGGTCCAGCATATGCGCCTGTGTGCCGCGCGTCAGCATCCGATCGGTCGGGAGGATGATGTCGGTCGCCAGCGCTTCGCTCGCGTCGAGCCGGGCATAAACCGGCGCGAAATCGGTTTCGAGCGTCTGCCGCAACAAATCCTCGAAACTGTCGATCACGAAATAGCTCTGCTGATAGTCGTCGATCTTGTATTGCGTTTGAAGGACGCGTTCCATGTCGAAACCGATACGGTTGGGGGAAGGCGACTCGAGCGCAAAGACCGATTCGCCGAACGACGAGACGATCCCCGCGCCATAGATGCGCAGGCCCGCGTCGCTGGCGACCAGCCCGAATTCGACCGTGTACCAATAGAGCCGCGCAAGCTTGTCGATCGCGCCGAGTTCGGCCGCGCGTCGCCCGCCGTCACCATAGGCCTGCATATAGTCGGCGAAGACGGGGTTGGCGAGCAGCGGGACATGGCCGAACACGTCGTGGAAGACGTCGGGCTCCTGGAGATAGTCGAGCTGATCGGGGGTACGGATGAAGCGTCCGGCGACGAAACGGCGGTTCGCCAGATGGTCGAAAAAGACCTCGTCGGGCACGAGGCCGGGGACCGCGACGACCTGCCACCCCGTCGCCTGCATCAGCCGGTCGGACAGTTCGGCGAAATCGGGAATGCCGGGTTTCGACAGATGCAGAATGTCGAGCCCGTCCATGAAGGCGTCGGCCGCGCGGCCCTGCAACATGCGCGTCTGCCGTTCGAACAGCAGGTCCCAGGTTCGATGTTCCTCTTCGGTATAGCGCGCCCATTGCTGTGGAATCGTCCAGTCGGCACGCGCAACAGGCGCGAGGTGAGTGTCGGTCATGATCGGCCTTATTGCAGATAAGCGCAGCGGTTGCAGCGCATAGTGCGGCAGCACCGGCGCGAAAGCAATTAACCCGGCTGGTACTTTATGCTTGACATCGTGACGCTTTTCGGGCACATATTGCCATGTTGAAGAATTGCGAGTCGGGGCCGGGACGCTGCAAAGCGTGCACGGCCTTTTTTGCGTCTGGCGGGGGAGGTAAAATTTGGCCAAGCAAACGAACAAGGCGCAGCAGGGCGCGCGGGCGCTGACCGTGACGCCCGCAAAATGCCTCGGAATGATGCTGCCGCAGGTCCGCCGGTCGCGTCCGGGCTCGTGGAGTGCAGCGGACGAGCAGCGCTTCCTCGCGATGCTGGCGATCACGTCGAATGTCGCGCTGAGCCTGCGCCATGCCGGCAAGAGCGTAGCGAGCGCCTATATGCTGCGGCGGCGATCGGCGACGTTTCGCACGGCGTGGGAGGCGGCGCTCAACGAGGGATATACGCGGCTGGAGGCGCAGCTGCTCGATCGCGCGCTCAATGCCGGGCGGACGAGCTTCGAGATCGACGAGGTCGCCGACGACGAAGCGCGCGCCGCGCTGGCCGCGCTGCCGCCGCTGACCGATGCGCAGCAGCTCGCGCTGCTCGCCCAGCATCGCCGCGGGGTCGCGACGATCCGCGCCGCCAGCTCCAGTGTCGAGGATGCCGACCGCGCGCGCGCGCAGATCGCCGCGCGGATCGCCCGGCTCGCGCGTGCAGCGGGAAAGCCGTGAGGGGTGAGCCGACGATCCCGTCGGTGCACGCGCTGATCGGCGGCGAAAATGACATCTGGCGTCGCTATGCCGCGACGCTGACCGACGCACAGGCGCTGATGCTCGACCGCGAATGGACGCATTGGGCGGCACCCAGCCAGCTGCCCCCGCCTGGCGACTGGCGGGTCTGGCTGCTGATGGCCGGACGCGGGTTCGGCAAGACGCGGGCAGGAGCCGAATGGGTTCGTGCTGTCGCGGCGCGAGGACCGCACGACGTACGGATCGCCCTGGTCGGGCCGACCGCGCACGATGTGCGCACCGTCATGATCGAAGGCGACAGCGGGGTGCTCGCCTGCGCGCGCGATCACGAGCGGCCGCACTGGGAGGCGTCGATCGGGCGGCTCGTCTGGCCCAACGGCGTCCAGGCGCAGCTGTTTTCGAGCGAGGCGCCCGAGCGGCTGCGCGGGCCGCAGCATCATTACGCGTGGTGCGACGAGTTCGCGGCGTGGCACGAACCGGGACCATGCTGGGCCAACCTTCAGCTCGGGCTCCGGCTGGGGCTGCATCCGCGCGCGATGGTGACGACGACGCCGCGCCCGATCGCGGCGCTCAAGACGATCATCGCCGACCCGCGCACCGTGGTGACGCGCGGCCGCACCGACGACAACAAGCTGCTGGCGCCTGGCTTTCACGAGGCGATGCGCGACCTGTACGCGGGCACACGGCTGGGGCGGCAGGAGCTGAACGGCGAGCTGATCGACGATGCGCGCGGCGCACTGTGGACGCGCGCGATGATCGAGCGATGCCGGGTGCGCGCGGTGCCGCCCTTCAGGCGCGTCGTCGTTGCGGTCGATCCGCCTGCGGGCGTCGACCGCGACGCATGCGGGATCGTCGTCGCCGCGCTCGGCAGCGACGGCAAAGGCTATGTGATCGAGGACGCGACGGTCGAGGGGGCAAGCCCCGCCGACTGGGCGCGCGCGGTGGCCGAGGCGGCCGGGCGCCACGGTGCCGACCGCGTGGTCGCCGAGGCGAACAATGGCGGGGCGATGATCGAAAGCGTGTTGCGCGCCGCGTCCGAAACGATGCCGGTGCGGCTGGTGCATGCGACGCATGGCAAATCGGCGCGCGCCGAGCCCGTCGCCGCGCATTACGAACGCGGGCGCGTCCACCACGCCGGGGCGTTCCCCGAGCTCGAGGACCAATTGTGCGGGTTGATCGTGGGGGGCGGGTATGAAGGGCCGGGCCGCTCGCCCGACCGCGCCGATGCCTGCGTCTGGGCGCTGACCGAGCTCCTGCTCGGGCGCGCCGATCCGGTCCCGCGGGTGCGCGGGTTGTAACCGGCGGCTCCGCCTACGGCCGCGATTAAATCAAAGGATGATCGATGAAACTTTTCGGCAGGAAAGCTGCCGGGCGCGAGGGTTCGCGTCCGGTGTTGTCGCGCGGGCTCGGGACCTGGACGGGCACCGCCCAGGGCGAGTGGCCGCGCGGCTATGAAGCGCAGGTGCGCGAGGGGTTCGTCGGCAATCCGGTCGCGCAGCGCGCCGTGCGGTTGGTATCCGAAGGAGTCGCGAGCGCGCCGCTCACCATATCGGACGCAGGGGTCCGTGCGCTCGTGGCCGCGCGGAGCGGCGGACAGGTGTTGCTCGAGACGCTCGCGATGCACCTGCTGCTCCACGGCAATGCCTTCGTGCAGGTCCTGCCCGGCGGTGACGGGCGCCCGCGCGAGCTGTTCGCGCTGCGCCCCGAACGGGTCACGGTCGAGGTCGACGGGCGCGGCTGGCCCGTGGCTTATCTCTACCGCGCGGGCGAGCGCGTTTCGCGGCTCGCGGCCGAGGATCCGCAAGGCTTGCCGAGCGTCGTGCACATCCGCTCGGCGCATCCGCTCGACGATCATTACGGCCTCGGCTGCCTTGGGGCGGCGGCAGGCGCGATCGCGATCCACAACGCGGCGACGCGCTGGAACAAGGCGCTGCTCGACAATGCCGCACGACCGAGCGGGGCGATGGTGTTCGATCCGGGCGAGCAGGGCGCGGTACTCGCGCCCGAGCAGTTCGACCGGCTGCGCGCCGAAATGGATGCGCAATTTTCAGGGAGCGCGAACGCCGGGCGGCCGATGCTGCTCGAAGGCGGGCTGCGCTGGCAGCCGCTGTCGCTGACCCCGGCGGACATGGATTTCGTCGGGCTGAAATCGGCGGCGGCGCGCGAGATCGCGCTCGCCTTCGGGGTGCCGCCGATGCTGCTCGGGCTGCCGGGCGACGCAGCCTATGCCAATTACCGCGAGGCCAACCGCGCGCTGTGGCGACTGGCGATCCTGCCGGTCGCGAGCGCGATCCTCGACGGGCTCGGCGACGGGCTGCGCGGACATTTCGCCGACCTGACGCTGGCGGTCGACCTCGACCGCGTCACCGCACTGTCGGAAGACCGCGAGCGGCTGTGGGCGCAGGTGTCGGGTGCGGACTTTCTGAGCGCGGACGAGAAACGCGCGATGCTGGGGGTGTGAGCACGCTTCGTAACCGGGGAATTTCACGCGAAGCCGCGAAGCCGCGAAGGGGTACGGTCCTTTTCGCACCTTCGCGGCTTCGCGTGACACCCACTTTCTTCATCTTGTTGCGCCCTCGGCGCGGGGAGAGTTCATGACTTACGACAACATCAACGACGCCCAGTTGCGGGCGTTGATCGAGGAGGCGTCGGAGCTCGGCGCGCGGCGGGCGCTGGCGCGGCTGGGGCTCGCCGACGAGGCGGCGCGCGACGACATGGGCGAGCTGCGCGAACTGCTCGGGGCGTGGCGCGACGCGAAAAAGTCGGCGCGTAACGCCGTCATCGGCTGGGCCGTGCGCGGCATTCTCGCGCTCGTGCTGCTCGGCGTCGCGATCAAGCTCGGCCTGACGCATTTGGTGACGCAGTGAGCGTGCGCTTTGCGGGCTATGCGGCGTTGTTCGATCGTGCCGACCGCAGCGGCGACGTCATTCGCAAGGGGGCGTTCGCGCGCGCGGGCAAGCCGCTGCCCATCCTGTGGCAGCACGACCGCACGAAGACGATCGGCGAAGTCGAGCACATCGCCGAGGATGCACGCGGACTCCGCATCATCGGGCGCATCGGCAACGACGCGCTCGTCAAGGCGGGGGCGGGGCTGTCGTTCGGATACCGCGTCCGCGCTGCGCGCGCCGGGCTCAACCGTGAACTGACCGCGCTCGACCTGATCGAGGTCAGCATCGTCCACCATCCGATGCAGCCGCAGGCGCGGGTGCATGCGGTGGAAGAAGTAACAACCAAGCTGGAGAAAACGAATGGATTATGAAACCAAGGCCGATACGCTCGAGGCGAGCTTCGACACTGTGACGCTGGCACCCGAACGGCCGGTGCTTGCGGCGAATGCACCGGTGGGCGACCAGCGGCGTGCGTTCGTCGACGGCTATCTGCGGCGCGGCGACGCGAGCGTCGAGTTCAAGAGCTTCACCGGCGCGGTCGCGACCGACGGCGGCTATGCCGTGCCGCGCGAGATCGATGCGGCGATCGACGACACGCTGAAAGCCGTCTCGCCGATCCGTCGCATCGCCAATGTGGTGAAGGTGGGTACGGCCGGGTATCGCAAGCTCGTCGCACAAAATGGTGTCGCGTCGGGCTGGGCGGGCGAGACCGCCGCGCGTCCGGAGACGGGAACGCCGCTGTTCAACGAGATCGTGCCGCCGATGGGCGACCTTTATGCCAATCCGGCGGCGAGCCAGTTCATGCTCGACGATGCGGCATTCGATGTCGAGGCGTGGCTGGCGAGCGAAATCTCGATGGAGTTCGCGCGTGCCGAGGGAGCCGCGTTCGTCGGTGGCTCGGGCGTCGGCCGTCCCAAGGGGTTCCTGACGTTTCCGACCGCGAGCACGACCGATGCGACGCGCGCGTTCGGCACGCTGCAATATATCCCCACCGGCACCGACGCGGCGTTCCCGGCGTCGAACGGGCAGGACAAGCTGGTCGATCTCGTCCAGTCGCTTCGTCCGCCGTACCGCCAGGGCGCGGTGTGGGTCATGAACTCGAAAACGCTCGCCACGGTGCGCAAGATGAAAGCGTCGGACGGGTCGTTCCTGTGGTCGCCCGGCCTTACCGCAGGCAATGCCGATACGCTGCTCGGCTATCCGGTGATCGAGGCCGAAGACATGCCCGACATCGCGTCGGCGAGCCTGTCGATCGCGTTCGGCAACTTCCGCGCCGGCTATCTGATCACCGAGCGGGCCGAGACGACCATCCTGCGCGATCCGTACACGAACAAGCCGTTCGTCTATTTCTACGCGACGAAGCGGATCGGCGGGACGGTCGCCAATTCGGAGGCGATCAAGCTGATGAAGTTCTCGGTCAGCTGAGGCGGCGTTCATTCCCTCCCTCCGCTGCTGGGGGGAGGGGATCATCCAACACGAGGAGACCGAAAAATGCTGACAGCCGATCCCCTCGTCCTGGGCAACGACGCGGTCGATGCGATGAAGACCTATTTGCGGATCGACGGCAGCGCCGACGATGCGACGCTCCTCGCGCTGAGCCAGGCGGCGGTGACGCGGTGCGAGGCGTTCGTCGGCGATCTGATGATCGAGCGCGGCGTCGTCGAGACGGTGAGCACCGGGTGCGGGTGGACGGTATTGGGGGCGACACCGGTGCGCTCGATCACACGCGTGGCGACCGCGAGCGACGACGTCGCGCTCGCTTCGACGAGCTATGCGGTCGATCTGGGTACCGACGGTCGCGGGAAGGTGCGGCTCGCGAGCACATTGCCGCAGAACATCCGGGTGAACTACCGCGCCGGGCGCGTGGCCGCGTTTTCCGCGCTGCCCGAACCGCTGCGCACCGGGATCGTCCGGCTGGTCGCGCATGATTTCACTTTTCGTGACCGGTCCGATGATCCGGGTCCCCCCGCGGCGGTGCTCGCGCTGTGGCGCGGCGCGCGGCGGATGCGGCTGGAATGAGCGCCGACGAAGTCGCCGCGCGCATCGGTGCCCGGCGTGTCGCGCAGGTCGCCGACCAGCTGTTCGAGCGTGCGAGCGCGCAGGCACTGCGCGGGGTTCGCGTCGAACGCGTCGAGGGCGGGATCATGCTCAGCGGGCGCCGCCTGTCCGAACGGATGCTGACCGACGCACGGTTGAGGGAGATCGGACGATGAGCGATGCGAGCGAATGCGTTGCAGGCGCGCTGCGCAGCGCCTTGCGCGCGCGAAGCGAATTCAGCGGGATCGACGGATTGCGCGCGCCGACCGCCGATGGCGTCCTGCCGCAGGCGCGCGTCGACGATCCGCAAGCGAGCGATTGGGGCACCAAGGGAACACGCGGGCGCGAATTGCGGACCGGCATCTCGATCCGTGTCGCGCGCGGCCAGAATATGCGGCTGCCCGCGCTTGTCGCGGCGGCCGAAGCCGTCGGCGAGGCGCTCACCGGTGATCTCGGCGGGTGGCGCGTGGCGTCGTCTGTGCTCCTGCGATCGCGCAGTTTCGACACGAACGACGGGCGCGCCGCGCTGATCGAGCACCGCGTGCGCGTATTTGAAAATTAGAGGAGACGAGAAATGCCAGTCGAAAAAGGAAGTGCGTTCCTGTTAAAGGTCGGGAACGGCGGCGCGCCGGTAACCTATTCGACCGTTGCCGGAATGCGCACGACGCAGCTGACGATCAACGGCGAGAGCGTCGTCGTGACCAACAAAGGGTCGGGTGGGTGGCGCGAGTTGCTGTCTGGGGGCGGGGTGCGCTCGGTATCGGTTGCAGGCGCCGGCGTGTTCACCGGATCGGCGGCGGAGACGCGGCTGAAGGGCAACGCGCTGTCGGGCATGCTCGACGATTTCGAGCTGAGCTTCGAAAGCGGCGAGCGGCTGCAGGGCAGGTTCCTGATCGCGCGGCTCGACTATTCGGGCGATTTCAACGGCGAGCGTTCGTACGCGGTCGCGCTCGAAAGCTCGGGCCAGGTGGTCAGCCTGTGAGCGCCAACCCTGTGCGCGGCGAGGCCGTGTTGCGCGTCGGCGGCGCGGAACTCGCGCTGCGCCCGAGTTTTGGCGCGCTGGTCGCCGCCGAGGAAGAGCTGGGACCCTTGTTCGCGCTCGTCGAACGTGCGGCGGCGGGCGGGTTACGGCTGGGCGAGCTGGTCGCGCTGTTCTGGCATTGCCTGCGCGACCGGCCCGAGGGGCTGACGCGCGAGGCGTTGGGCGAGGCGGTGGCGGGGCAGGGGCTGGCACGTGTCACGCCCGCGCTGCGCATGCTGCTCTCGCAGATCCTGCAGGGTGGCTGACCGGTTTGCCGACGCGAGCGCGCGCCTTGCGGGGCTGGCCGGCGTGCTGTTCGGCTGGACGCCCGAGCTGTTCTGGAATGCGACGCCCGCCGAGCTGGGGTGCGTGTTGCGGGCGCTTGGCGGTCAGGGCGAGCTGCCGCCGACCGCGCACGATCTCGCAAAATTGAAGGAGCTGTTTCCAGATGCCTGATTTTCACGGGGATGAAGAAATCGAGCGGCTGGTGATCGCGGTGCGCGCCGATACGCAGGGGTTCGCGCGCGATGTCGGCACGATGCGGCGCGAGCTCGAGGGGCCGTTCGGCGACGGCGTCGACCGGGCGGGGCGGGCGCTGGAGCTGGGCCTGGCGCGCGCGATCCGGACGGGGAAGCTCGGCTTCGAGGATTTGAAGTCGGTCGCGCTGTCGGTGCTCGCGCAGATCGCGTCGAGCGCGATTCAGAGCGGGATCGGTGCGATCCTCGGCGGTGGCGAAAGCAAGGGCGGCGGCGGGCTGCTGTCGCTAGCGGCGGGAGCGCTCGGGCTGCCCGGGCGCGCAACCGGCGGCGGCGTGTCGCCGGGGCGCGCCTACCTCGTCGGCGAGCGCGGACCCGAGGTGTTCGTGCCGACCGCGAGCGGGGCGATCGCGACTGGAGCTCCCGGCAATCCGCGAGACGTGCGCGTGTCGATTTCGGTCAATGCGCCGGCGGGGACTGCGCCCGAGACACTGGCGCGATCGGGACGTCAGGTGGCGCGCGCGGTGCGCGATGCGCTGATGGCGGTGGAGTAGCGCTGTCTCATTCCCTCTCCCTGCTGGGGAGAGGGACAGCTTCGCGAAGCGGAGCAGGGTGAGGGTCAGTCCCTCTCTTTCGTTATTCAGGTGGCCCTCTCCCTCCCGCGCCTCGGGCGCGAGGTACCCTCCCCCCTGAAGGGGGAGGGAGGAAGGAACAAGATCATGCAACATTGGCTCGCGCCTCGCGCGGCGCAGCAGGCGCGTGCCTGGCTGAAGCGCTTCGACCCCGTCTACTGGACGGTCAACTTCCCGCGTCCGATGATGGCCGCGGTCACCACGACGGGGCCGCATGCGCTACGCGTCGACCTTAACTTCTATCGCGCCGACGATCTGGCCGGGCTGATCTGGGCGTCCGAGGACAGCGTCAGCCATGCGCTGCTCGCGTACGAGACATCGCGCGACTATAGGCGCTGCAGGCTCAGCTTCCGCTGGCGATCGTCGGGGGTCAAGCCGCTCGACGTCGTCAACGGACCGGTGCTGACGATCGAGGGGCGCGATGCGACGGGAGCCCCGCGCAGCTGGTATGTGCGGCTTTGGAATTACGCGGCGGGAAGTCCGACCGACGCCGTCGTCACGCTCGATCTTGGCAATCTCGTGGGCGGCTATCTTTTGCCTGCCGAGGCCGATCCGGTGTGGGCAGGCGACGTCGATCGCATGTTCGTCTCGCTCGTCCCGGCCGCCTATGATGGCAGCGCTGCTAACCTTGTCGCGCCGGTCGAGGCATGGGCGACGCTCGACGATATCACGTGCGAGGGGTCGGGCTCGGTGCTTGCGGTCGGCGACGTCGTCGTGCCGCCGCACGGACTGAGCGTCGCGAGCGGCTATGACGACAGCTATAATCTGACCCCCGCGCGGCTGGTCCGCACGATCGAGCGGCTCGGCTATCGTGGCGCGGTCAATCACTACGTCGGAATGAGCCATTACTACCGGCTCGAGGCATCGGGCAGCGGGCTGTACGTCTCGCTGACCGGCGGCGCGCTCAACGTCGCGTGCGCGGCGTGGCACAAGGATTTCGCCGAGCGGCTGAAGGCGGCGGGGCTGGGGCTGATCGTCTCGCTGAGCTATGAATTGTTCGACGCCAATTGCTGGAACGACTGGAAACAGCGCGCAAGCAACGGCGACCCGGCGCTGACGGGATGGGTGCCGCCCTCGACCCTGTTGTCGCCCGCGCACGGCGGCGCGATGAATTACCTGAAGGCGGTGGCGCGCGCGTTTCTCGCCGTGGCGGTGACGGCGGGGCTGAGCCCGCGATTCCAGATCGGCGAGCCGTGGTGGTGGGTCATGCCCGATGGCCGCATCTGCCTTTATGACGATGCCGCCAGGGCCGCGCTGGGCGGTAGTCCTGTCGCCATTCCCGATGTCCGCGGCACGCTGAACGTGGCACAAAAGGCGTTGCTCGACAGCGCGGGCGTGCTGCTTGCTGCGTCGACGGCGGCACTGTTCGCGGCGGTGCGGAGCGATCATCCGACGTGCGAGCGGTTGATGCTCGTCTATCTGCCCAGCGTGCTCGTGCCCGACGAAGTCCGGCGCGCGAACCTGCCGGTGGGCTGGGCGAGCCCGGCGTTCGATGTGCTCCAGATCGAGGATTACGACTGGGTCACGACGGGCAATACCGGGGCCGGCGCACGAGGAGTCGCGGCGGTCGCGGCGCGGCTCGGCTATCCGGCTTCGGCGCAGCATTATCTGAGCGGGTTCGTGCTCAACGCGGGCGATGCGGGGCAGTGGGATGACATCGTCGCGGCGACCGACATCGCAAAGGCGCGTGGCGTCGCGACGCGCTTTCTGTGGGCGCTGCCGCAAATCATGCGCGACGGGCTGGTCGCGTTTCAAATCGGGGAGGATGACGTGGCACCATTCGACGATGTCGACTTTCCGATCGCGCTCGGGCGACTGGCGCAGGTCGAGCCGGGCTTCTCCACCGCGATCGTCACGACCGCGTCGGGGCACGAGCAGCGCAACGCCGACTGGGCGAGCGCGCGGATGCGGTATGACGCCGGGCCAGGGGTCCGTTCGGAGGCCGATGTCGCGACGCTGATCGCCTTTTTTCGCGCGCGACGCGGGGCGGCACGCGCGTTCCGCTTTCGCGATCCGTTCGACAACAGCTCGAACGGTATGATGGGCACGCCGGGCGCGACCGATCAGCCGCTCGGCAGCGGTGACGGGGTGCGCACGCGCTTTGCCCTCGTCAAGAAATACGGCGCGACCGACCCCGAGACACGGGTCGTCACGCGCCCGGTTGCGGCAAGCGTGCGCGTCGCGGTTGCGGGAAGCGAAGTGTTCACCGGCTGGACGCTCGACGGCGAGACGGTCGTGTTCACCGTCGCTCCGGCAAGCGGCTTGTCGGTAAGCGCGGGGTTTCGTTTCGACGTGCCGGTGCGCTTTGCCGAGGATCGACTGGGCGTCGCTTTGCACGGCTTCCTTGCGGGCGAAGCCGCCTCGGTCCCGTTGATCGAGGTACGCGAGGCATGAGCTGGTATCGCACCGAGCTGACGACGCTCGCGTTCGTCTGGCGGCTGGTGCGCAGCGATGGTATCGCGCTGGGCTTCACCAGCCACGACCGCGACCTCGTGCGCGATCGTTTCATCTATCGCGCGACGCCAGGAATGCGTCCGTCGGCGATCCGCTGGTCCGACGGGTTCGAGGCCGACGACCTCGATGTCGAGGGCGCGCTGACGAGCGATGCGATCACCGAAGCCGACTTGCGCAGCGGTCGATGGGACGGCGCGCGGCTGACGCTGAGCGCGGTCGACTGGGCCGACGCGGGCGCGGCTGCAATGCTGTTGCTCGAGGCGACGCTGGGTGCGGTATCGGTCCGTGACGGCGCGTTTTCGGTCGCGCTGCGCGGCCCTTCGGCGGTGTTCGACAAGGGTTTTTGCGAGGAAATCTCGCCATCGTGCCGTGCAAGCCTGGGCGACCGGCGCTGCCGCGTCGATCTCGCCGCGCGGACGTGGCGTGCGCAGGTGGTGGCGACGAGCGTTGAGACCGTCACGCTGGCAACCGCAATCGCGAGCGACGCGATGTTCGATTTCGGGCGGCTGCGCTGGCTCGACGGCGCCAACGCCGGGATTTCGAGCCGGGTGCTCGTGTCGGCGGGGACGTCGCTGACGCTCGCCGAGCCGCCGCCGCTGCCGCTCGTGCTGCCGGTCGCGGTCGAGCTGGTCGAGGGGTGCGACCGCCAGCTCGCGACGTGCCGCACGCGCTTTGCCAACGTCGCCAATTTCCAGGGCGAGCCTTGGTTGCCGGGCAACGACCTGTTGACGCGCTATGGCGGATGACATCGTCGCGCGGGCGCGCGCGCTGATCGGCACGCGCTTCGTGCTGCATGGGCGCGACGCCGAAGGGGTCGACTGTATCGGCCTCGTCGCGGCGGCGATCGGCGCACGCGACGTGCCCACCGGTTATGCGCTGCGATCGACCGAAGTGAGGGCGATCGAGCGACAGTGCAAAGCGTTCGGCCTCGCCCCCGCACCTGCGCTGCAGGCGGGCGATGTCGCGGTGATGCGCGCGGGACCCGCGCAGTTTCACTTCGGCATCTGGACCGGCGTCTCGCTCATCCATGCCGAGGCATCGCTGCGGCGCGTCGTCGAGTCACCGGGGCCAATTCGCTGGCCGATCCTGTCGATCTGGAGGCACTGAACCATGGCGACGTTGGTACTGACAAGCGTCGGGCGCGCGTTCGGCGGACCGATCGGCGGCGCGATCGGCGCGGTGCTCGGGCAGACGGTCGACAATGCGATCTTTGCGCCCGCTACGCGGCAGGGGCCTCGGCTGACCGACCTTGCCGTTCAGACCTCGACCTATGGTGCGCAGCTTCCCCACCTTTTCGGGCGGGTTCGCGTAGCGGGGACAGTGATCTGGTCGACCGACCTGATCGAGACGAGGACGCGCACCTCGAACGGAAAGGGGCGGCCCAAGACCGACAACTACAGCTATGCCGCGTCGTTTGCCGTCGCGCTCTCGGGTCGGCGGATCGTCCGCATCGAGCGGATCTGGGCCGACGGCAAGCTGCTGCGCGGGACTGCAGGCGATCTCAAGGTGTCGACCGGCGTAACCGTCCACGTCGGTGATCCCGACCAGCCAGTCGATCCGCTGATCGCATCGGCCGAGGGAATCGACGCCACGCCTGCGCATCGCGGCATGGTCTATGTCGTGTTCGAAAACATGCAGCTTGCCGATTATGGCAACCGCATTCCCTCGCTGAGCTTCGAGGTGGTCGCCGACGACGCGCCGGTCGGGATCGGCGCGCTGGTTGCCGAACTGGCAGGCGAGGGCGTCGCGTCCGATGGCGGAGCCGTCATCGGCGGCTTTGCGGCAACGGGTAATAATGTGCGTCAACTGGCTGAAAGCCTCGCGCAGGCGTGGCCGCTGACGAGCGACGCGAGCGACAGCGGGACGATCGTGCGATCGGCTTCCGTGAACGGCGGGCCAGTCGATGCCGCCGATCTTGGCGCACGGGCGGGCGGTGCCAGCGAGTCGACCCGGTTTGGAATCGATATCGCGCCGCTGGAGACGACCGCGCGCGCGTTGACGTTTGGCTATGCCGACATCGCACGCGATTATCAGGCGGGCGTGCAGCGGGCCCGACGCGAGGGGCCGGGTGAGCAGACCCGGCGGATCGAGTTGGCCGTCACGCTCGAGGCGAGCGCAGCGCTCGTCGCGACCGAAGGCGCACTGGCGCGCGAAGGGCGCGAGCGCGTGCGCGCGTCGGCGACGTTGCCCTGGCGCTATCTGACGCTCCGTCCCGGTCGCACCGTCGTGCTGTCGGGTCAAAGCTGGCGGGTGCGCGAGGCGCGGGTCGAGGGGATGGTCGTCAAGCTTGCGCTCGTCCGTGCCGAGATGGGCGCGATAGCGGGTCGAACCGTCGATCCGGGCCGCAACGTCGGCGAGGTCGATTTGCCGCACGGGCCGACCGTGTTTGTCGCCCTCGATCTGCCCCCGCTGAGCGATGTCGCGGCGAGCCAGCCACAGGTCGGGGTCTTCGCCAATGGAACCTCGGGCGGATGGCGGCGCGCGGCATTGCTCGTCAGCGTCGATGGCGGCGCGAGCTACGCCGAGATGGGCGCAACCGCGCGGCCCGCAACGATCGGGACGACGGTGGGCGCACTGGCAGCGGGAAGCTGCGCCGCATTCGATGCGGTGTCGTCGGTCGCGGTGGTGCTCGCGAACGCCCAGCTGACGCTGCACGATGCCGACGACGCGGCGCTGCTCGCGGGGGCCAACCGCGCCCTGATCGGGCGTGAGCTGGTGCAATTCGGGCGCGCGCGGCGGACGGCACCGGGGCGCTACATCGTGTCGCGCCTGTTGCGCGGGCGGCGCGGGACCGAGGACGCGGTCGGCGCGCACGTGACGGGCGAGCCCTTCGTCCTGATCGAGCCCGATACCTTCAGCATGATACCCGCCGATCAGGCACGCCCGGGCGTCAAGCTGATTGCGAGCGGGATCGCCGATGCCGATCCGTATCCGTCGGCGATCGTGCCAGCGGTCGGACGCGCGGTGTTGCCGCTGTCACCGGTCCATCTGCGTGCGACGCGGCTGAGCGGCGGCGACACGCGGATCGAGTGGGTGCGTCGCAGCCGAGAGGGCTGGAGCTGGCCCGACCAGGTCGATGCGCCGCTCGCCGAGGAGCGCGAGGCCTATCGGGTGACGCGGTTGGGCAGCGTCGTCGACTTCGCCGCGCCAAGCTTCACCTACACCGCCGCGCAGCGTGCCGCCGACGCGACCGCTGGCGTGGCGATCGTCACCTTTCAGATCGCGCAGATCGGGGCGGGCGGCGTGTCGCCGACCACTTCGATAACGATCCCAACCGCATGAGGAGCCTTTTTCGATGCCGCTGCAAACCGATCGCCTCGCGCTGCCCTTGCTGGCGGCCGCACAGGCGCAAAAGGAAGTCACCCATAACGAAGCGCTGATGCTCCTCGACGCGGCGGTGCAGCCGGTCGTCGTGGCGGTCGCACCGGCGGCGGTGCCGACTGCTCCGGCGATCGGACAATGCTGGATCGTCGGTGCGTCGGCGACGGGAGCCTGGGCGGGGCAGGACGGGGCGCTCGCCGCATGGACCGCCGGGGGCTGGCGGTTCGTCGCCCCTTTCACGGGCATGCAGGCCTGGAGTCTGACCGACGATGCCACGGTGCGGCGCGGCCCAGGCGGCTGGATCGTCGGCACGCTGACCGCGACGAGCGTGTCAATCGGCGGGCAGCAAGTCGTTGGCGCGCGCCGGGCGGCCATCACCGACCCCACGGGTGGTACGACGGTCGATATGCAAGGCCGGGCAGCCGTGGCTGCGATCCTGGCGGTCCTGCGCGGGCATGGTCTGATTGCGCCATAAATTTTCTCGCATCGCCGCAACTTAATGCAAGGCTAAGCGTTTCCCCGCCGATCCGACGCCAGAGCCCCGATTATTGCGACATTTTGGCAACAGGAATGCCGAATTGGTCGCTTGCACCGGAACAAGGCTTTGGCTAGGGCAATTCACGCTGTCCTAGTGACAAACCGGAAAGGGGATTCTTATGCGGAAGCTAGCCATTATTATGGCACTTGCCTCCACTGCGCTCGCGGCTCCCGCGCTCGCACGTGACAAGGCCTGGTACATCGGCGTCGAAGGCGGCGCTCAGATTGTCGAAGACATTCCATTCAGGATTTCGGCCACGGGCGTTCGGGCCGTGACTGTCGATAGCAAGACCGGTTACGATGTCGATGGCATCATCGGTTACGACTTCGGCATGTTCCGCGTCGAGAGCGAGGTTTCGTACAAGCGTGCCGATGTTCAGGGGCTCAACCTCAACACCGGCTTCCCGCTCGGCATCACCATTCCGGCCGGCAACAATACGGTCAACACGACGGGCAAGACCTCGGCGCTCAGCTTCATGGTCAACGGCCTGCTCGACTTCGGGTCGGACGATGGCCTCAGCGGCTATGTCGGCGGCGGTGTCGGCGTCGCGCGCATCGCGGCGGTCGCCTACAACATCGCACCGCGCACGCTGATCGAAGATTCGGACACCGGCTTCGCCTATCAGGCGATTGCGGGCGTTCGTTACCCGGTCACGACGCATGTCGACCTCGGCCTGAAGTACCGCTTCTTCAACACCGACGATGTCGACCTGGTCGGCCGCAACGGCGTTGCCTATCGTGGTCGGTATCGTTCGCACAGCTTGCTCGCGAGCCTGATCTACAACTTCGGCGAGCCGGCTGCACCCCCGCCGCCGCCTCCCCCGCCGCCCCCGCCCCCGCCGCCGCCGGAAACACCTCCGCCGCCGCCGGCTCGCGTGTGCACCCCCGGGCCGTACATCGTGTTCTTCGAGTGGAACAAGTCGGACATCACGCCCGAAGCCATGTCGATCCTCGACAATGCCGTCACCGCCTATGGCGATTGCGGTCAGGCTCAGGTCGAACTGCGCGGCTACACCGACACGTCGGGAACGCCCAAGTACAACCTGGGGCTTTCGCAGCGTCGTGCCGACGCGGTCAGCGCGTACATGCAGTCGAAGGGCGTCGGCGCCGGGGTCATCACGACCAAGGCACTCGGCGAAACGAACCTGCGTGTTCAGACCGCCGACGGCGTTCGCGAACTCCAGAACCGTCGCGTGGAAATCACGTACGGTCAGGGCGCAAGCAACTAAGCTTTCGCTTCCAGCGATGGAACGAACGAGGGAGCCGGTTGAAAGACCGGCTCTTTTCGTTTATGTGTTGCACATGCGATGCGCTCAGTTCCCATGGATTGACTAAGCGTTGCTGCTCGCGGTCGCGGTTTTTGCATGGAGCGATCGCGCGGCCGGGGTTTCGCCGCGATGGCCTTTGCCGTCCTCCTTTATCGCGGACTGTTTTCCCGGCCCGGTGATCGTTTCTTCGAACGGAAATGTCCGACCTAATACCGTGGCCACCGGGCGGGAAATCTCGCATCGACCCTAGTTCTCAGCTTAAACGCTTGTCTTCCAAAGCCTTCATTGGGGGTTGGCACTTAGTTGGATCCACGCAGAGGGTGCGGAGGACACGGAGACAATGTCACTCCTCCGTGTTCTCCGTGCCCTCTGCGTGAACTGGTTTCGTCTGCGATAGGGCTCATGGTTGCCGTCGGTGGCCGAATCGGGCAGCGCACCGCCATCAACGGCGGAGAGTGACCACATGAAAATCGCGATGATCGGGGCGGGCTATGTGGGGCTCGTGTCGGGCGCTTGCTTTGCCGACTTCGGGCACGACGTGGTGTGCGTCGATGTCGATCCGGCCAAGATTGACGCGCTGCGCGCCGGACGCATGCCGATCTTCGAGCCCGGGCTGGCCGATCTCGTCCGCGTCAATGCCGAAGCCGGGCGGCTGAGCTTCACCACCGAGCTCGCCCAACCCGCCGCGAATGCCGATGCGATCTTTATCGCGGTCGGAACGCCCTCACGGCGTGGCGACGGCCATGCCGATTTGACCTATGTCTATCAGGCGGCGCGCGAAATCGCGGCGGCGGTCGACGGCTTTACCGTCATCGTCACCAAATCGACGGTTCCCGTAGGCACGGGCGACGAGGTCGAGCGGCTGATGCGCGAGGTCGCGCCGGAGATCGACGTGTCGGTCGTGTCGAACCCCGAATTCCTGCGCGAGGGCGCGGCGATCGGCGATTTCAAGCGCCCAGACCGCATCGTCGTCGGCTGTAACGATCCGCGGGCCGAAGCGGTGATGCGCGACATCTATCGCCCGCTCTACCTCAACACCGCGCCGCTGATCTTCACCGCGCGTCGCACCGCCGAGCTGATCAAATATGCCGCGAACGCGTTTCTCGCGACCAAGATCACCTTCATCAACGAAATCGCCGATCTGTGCGAGGCGGTGGGCGCGGATGTGAAGGACGTCTCGCGCGGCATTGGTCTCGACAATCGCATCGGGTCGAAGTTCCTCCACGCGGGGCCCGGCTATGGCGGGTCGTGCTTTCCCAAGGACACGGTCGCGCTGCTCAAGACCGCCGAGGATTTCGACGTACCGATGCGGCTGGTCGAGGCGACGGTCGCGGTCAACGACAGCCGCAAGCGCGCGATGGGGCGCAAGATCATCAATGCGGCGGGCGGCGACGTGCGCGGCCACACCGTCGGGCTGCTCGGGCTGACCTTCAAGCCGAACACCGACGACATGCGCGACGCGCCGAGCCTCGCGATCGTCCAGGCGCTGCAGGACGCCGGCGCGAACGTCCGTGCGCACGACCCCGAAGGGATGAGCGCGGCGGCGGCGCTCCTCCCTGGCGTCGAAATGTGCCGCGACGCCTATGCCGTCGGCGAAGGTGCGGTCGCGGTCGCGATCATCACCGAATGGGACGCCTATCGCGCACTCGACCTCAAGCGGCTGGCGCGGACGATGGCGGTGCCGCTGCTGGTCGATCTACGCAATATCTACGACCATGACCGCGCGGCAGCGGCGGGGTTCGACTATGTCGGGGTGGGGCGGGGGTAGGGCGTATGCCTGTGCGAGCATCATCCTGCTTGCGCATTTCGCGGTTTTAGGCTGCTCTGAGCAGCCGAGGCATGAGGCATCCGCAGTGGTTGTCAGCATTGCGCCGCATGCAAATCCGAGATGGGGTGCCGACGAAGTGGTGATAACGGCGCGCAGTGACAGTGGAGCGATGGGATCGAAGGCGGTTCAAGCCGTGCGTCTCAATTGTCGAGTTGGTGACACAATTCATGGATCAGTGCGCGGGATCGCGTTGACGCTTGATCCACGAGCTTGCCAGCGCTGACGGGCCAACGCCTCTAACTAACGTTTTTCTGCCACTCGCGATACCATTCAACGAACCGCGGCACACCCACAGAAATCGGCGTCGTCGGCGCATAGTCGCAGTCGCGCGCGATCGCGCTGATGTCGGCATAGGTTTCGTAGACGTCGCCCGGTTGCATCGGCTGGAGGTCGAGGACGGGCTCAAGGCCGCACGCCTTGGCGATCTCGCTAATGAAATCCATCAGCGATTCGGCGCGGTTGTTGCCGATGTTGTAAAGCGCGTGACAGGCATGGCTGCCGCCCGCTTTCTCCGCGCCGTTGTCGAGGGGTGCGCGGTCGAGGCAGGCGAGCACCCCTGCGACGATGTCGTCGACATAGGTGAAGTCGCGCTTCAGGTCGCCGTGGTTGAACACCTTGATCGGCTCGCCGCCCAGGATCGCGTCGGTGAACAGCCATGCGGCCATGTCGGGGCGTCCCCACGGGCCATAGACGGTGAAAAAGCGCAACCCGGTCAGCGGTGTTCCGTACAGGTGCGCATAGGTCTCGCTCATCAATTCATCGGCGCGCTTGGTCGCGGCATAGAGCGAGCGCGGATGGTCGACGCGGTCCTCGACGCGAAAGGGCATCGCTGTGTTGCCGCCATAGACCGACGACGACGAGGCATAGACCATATGTTCGACGCGTGCGTGGCGCGCAAGTTCGAGCAGGTTGAGATGCCCGACGAGGTTGGCGCGGACATAGCTGCGCGGGTTCTCGATCGAGTAGCGCACACCCGGCTGCGCGCCGAGGTGGACGATGCGGTCGAAAGCGACGTCGTTCGTTGCCGCGTCGAGCGCGGCATCGTCGGCGAAATCGACCTCGATCATCCGGAACGCCGGTCCCGCGCGCGAAGCCAGGTCTGCGGCGCGCGCGCGCTTCAGCGCGGGGTCGTAATAGGGATTGAAATTGTCGATTCCGACCACTGCGTCGCCGCGCGCACACAAGGCGCGCGCGACGTGGTAGCCGATGAATCCCGCCGCGCCGGTGACGAGGACCGACTTCATGCGTGTGCCGCCGCGATCAGCCGCGCGATGCGACCGCTGGCGAGGCCATCGCCGAACGGATTGTGCGCGCGCGCCATCTCGTCGTAGCGCAAGGGGTCGTCGAGCAGCGCGAACGCTTCGTCAACGATCCGCCTGGGGTCGGTGCCGATCAGCCGCGCTGTGCCCGCGCTCACGCCCTCCGGCCGCTCGGTCGTTTCACGCATCACCAGCACGGGTTTGCCGAGCGCGGGCGCTTCCTCTTGCACGCCGCCGCTGTCGGTCAGCACGAATTCGCAGGCGTCGAGCAGCTTCACAAAGTGCGGATAATCCTGCGGCGGGATCATGGCGATGCCCTCTTGCCCCTTCAGCGTGCGCTCCATGACGCCTGCGACCGCTGGGTTCGGATGGACCGGGAAGATGACCGCCGCGTCGCCGCGCTCGGCAATCTTGCGGATCGCCTGCGCGACCGCCGTCATCGCTGCGAAATTCTCGCGGCGGTGTGTGGTGACGAGGATGATGCGGCGTTTGGCAAAGCGGCTGAACAACAGGTCGAGCCCGCGCGTCAGCTGTGGCTCGGCGACGATGCGGTCGCGCGTCGCGAGCAGCGCGTCGATGACGGTGTTGCCGGTCACATGGACGGTGTCGGGGTCGATCCCTTCGCGCGTCAATGCGGCTGCGGCGGTTGTCGTCGGCGCGAAATGCTGGTCGGCGATCGTCGCGACGATGCGGCGATTCACTTCCTCGGGCCACGGACGATAGATGTCGCCGCTGCGCAGCCCCGCCTCGACATGGCTGACAGGAAGGCGTCGATAATAGGCGGCGAGCGCGCCGATCATCGCGGTCGCGGTGTCGCCCTGGACGACGACGCGGTCGGGCGGATCGCGGTCGAGGACGTCGCCGATGCCGGTGAGCAGCGCCGCCGTCAGCCCGTCGAGCGTTTGTGCGGGGCGCATCAGGTCGAGGTCATGATCGGGAACGATGCCGTTGAGCGCGAGCACCTGATCGAGCATGCCGCGATGCTGCGCGGTCACGGTCACGCGGACGTCGATTCCTGGCGTCGTTTTCAGCGCGGCGACGACGGGGGCGAGCTTGATCGCTTCGGGGCGCGTACCGAAAATCGTCATCACTCTGGTCGTCATGTGCGCGTCGCCCGTTGTTCGCCCCTGCGTTAGGGCGCGTGGCTTGATTTGTGGTTAAGCAATCGTCTCGCCTGCGGTCCGCGCGCGGTCGAGCGCGCTTGCCTCTGCATGCGGTACCGAACGATAGGCAAGGATGAGCAGCACGAGCGCCACCGGTGCCACCGCCAGCGAGGCGAGCACGCCGGTGCCCAGGCTTCCGCTCAGCTTCGAGACCAAACCTACGGTGTAGGGCCCGAGCCCGAGCCCGATCAGGGCCGTCGAGATGAAGAAAGTCGCGGTCGCGGTGCCGCGCATGCGCGGGAGGACAAGATCCTGTGTCGCCGCCGCCGCCGCGCCCAGCGCCGCGCTGCCGAGCATCTGCGCAAAGAAGCTGGCGACGTAGAAGACGGTCGCGCTGCCTGTCGTATAGGCAATGACCACGGGGATGACCGGCCCGACGACGCCGATCATGATGACAAACATGCGCCCCGCGGCGAACCGGCTGCGCAGCGCGTCTGCCAGTCGCCCGCCGAGGACGACACCCAGGAACCCGGCCGCCGCCGCCCCGCCGCCGAGGTAGAGGCCGATCGCGGGCTTTGTTTCGTGCAGCACCGTCTCGGCATAGAGCGGCGCGAAAGCGGCGATACCGTACGAAACGAACGATATCAGGCCATAGCCGAGCGCGACCTGCAGGAATGCAGGTGTCCGCCAGATCAAAGCGAAGGTCGGGCGGTCGCGGACGCGCAACGCCGTCGCCCACGAAAACACCGCATAGACACCGAGGCCGATCGCCGACCATTGCGGCACCGAACGGGTGACGAGCATCATGGCGTAGGCAAGCCCGGCGCAGAGCATCGCGACTGCAACGTTGACGATGAGTGCCGGCCCCCCACGCCGCGCTGCGCCGATCAGCGTGAAGGGCGGGATGATCGTCACCAGTTCGCCGACGAAATCGGCGAAGGGGCTGGGCGAGGTCGGGGTAACGATGCCATCTGCGCCGCCGCGCAACGGCTCACGCAATGTCGCGATCCAGAGTGCGAGCAGCAGGCCGGGCAAGCCGACCGCCATGAACGCCGCCTGCCAGCCGACGAGCCCGAGCGGCCCCCCAACCGGATAGGCCGCGTTCCAGCTGTGCACGACCCAGCCGCCGATCGCGAGCGACAGCCCGCCGCCGATAAAGATACCCGACGAATAGATGGCGAGCGCAGTCGCACGAATGTTCTTCGGGAAATAATCGGACAGCAGCGAATAGGCGCACGGGCTTGCAGTCGCCTCACCGATGCCGACGCCGATCCGCGCCGCGCTCAGCTGAAGACCCGAACGCGACAGCCCCGACAGCGCGGTCATCGCCGACCAGATCGTCAGGCCGATGGTGATCAGCCGCACGCGGTGCCAATTGTCGGCGAGCCGCCCCAGCGGAATGCCGAACAGCGAGTAGAATACGCCGAATGCAGTTCCGTATAGAAATCCGATGTCGTCGTCCTGCAGATGCAAGTCGCGTTTGATGTCGGCGGCAAGGATACTCAGGATCTGGCGGTCGATGAAGTTGAGTACATAGACGAGCGACAACAGCGCGAGGACATACCAGGCATAGCCCGTCGCGCGTCGCTGCCCTGTGGTGTCCATCTGCGCGCCCTCTCTCTTTCGCCTGGGCTAGCAGAGCGAGGCACCGGCGCAAAGCAGGGAACCCGCGTGTCAGGCGGTGGTTAACTCACGGGGCGGCACTGAACCGGAGATTAATCTCGATGCTCAAGTCCCTGTCCGCCGCCGCGCTGCTTGGCGGCGCTGCCCTCACCAGCGCAGCGTTCGCGCAATCGTCGATGTCGGCCGATGCACCGCCCCCGGCGGTCATGAAGCCTGCGATGCGCATGGCGCCAAAGGCCGCGCCCGACATGCAGACGGTGCTCGATGCGCTCGCCCGGCTCGGTGGAAAACCGATCGAAAGGCTGACCCCGGCCATGGCTCGCGTTCAGCCCACCCCGACCGATGCCGTCAAGGCGGTGATGGCGACGCGCGGCATGCCGACCGCGCTCGATCGGTCGGTGACGACGCGCGACCTGCCCTATGGAAGCCACCCTCTCCAGGTGGCGCGCATCTACAAGCCAGCGACCGCGTCTGCAGGCACGAAGCTGCCCGTCGTCGTTTATTATCATGGCGGGGGCTGGGTCATCGCGAACCTCGACGTCTATGACGCGACGCCACGGCTGATGGCACAGCAACTGAATGCCGTCGTCGTGTCGGTCGAGTATCGCAAGGCACCCGAAGCCAAATTCCCCGCGCAGCACGACGATGCGCTCGCTGCTTACCAGTGGGTGCTCGCGAATGCGGCGAACTGGGGCGGCGATGTCGAGCACCTTGCTCTGGCGGGCGAGAGCGCGGGCGGCAATCTGGCGGTTGCGACCGCGATCGCCGCGCGCGACATGAAGCTGACGACGCCCGACCACATCCTCGCGGTCTATCCGATCGCGAATTCGTCGACGACGCTGCCGTCGCGCACCGACAGCGGCAGCGCCAAGCCGCTCAACACGCCGATGCTCACATGGTTCGGCCATTACTACAGTCGGACGATGGCCGACATGCAGGATCCGCGCATCAATCTGGTCGCGGCTGACTTGCGCGGCTTGCCGCCGGTGACGATCGTCAACGCGCAGATCGACCCGTTGCGGTCCGACGGCGAGACCCTCGCGACCGCGTTGCGCACGGCGCGGGTCCCCGTCGTGCAGCGCACTTTCCCTGGCGTCACGCATGAGTTCTTCGGCATGGGCAAGGTCGTGCGCGGCGCTTACGAGGCAGAGATGTTCGCCGTCGGGCGGCTCAAGCCAGCGCTCGCCATGCGCTGATCGACGAAGTGCACGGGTCGCTCTTGAGGGCGACCCGAACGCGCGCTATCCCTATCCCAACCTCGGCGGGTCGCACCAACCGGGAGAATCGTGATGCGGATGTGGATAGTGGCGGCGGGTGCCGGGGCGGCGATCGCGTGCGTCTCGGTGGGCTTTGCGCAGCGCGCGACGGGTCCAACGGCACGCTATGTCATGGATGTGTCGACGAGCACGGGCATGGGCGGTGCCAATGCAATGTCGATCATGATGGGTCGCGCAGGCGGCGGGAGTGAGACGCGCGCGCTCGAACTGCGACTCGGATCGGCGCTTGGCCCGACGGGTGGTGTGGCGAAGGCCGACCATTTCATGCCCGACGGCATGCGGCTGGGGCCGTCGGTCCCGCTGGTGACGCCGATTACCAGTACGGAGCCGACGACGCGCACCGAACGCGACCCGCAGCAGAATTTTCAGCGTCCCAAAGGGCGCATGCTGCTCTTCTGGGGCTGCGGCGCGCATGCCGGGCCGGGTCAGCCCGTGATCCTCGACTTCGCCAAGCTGGCGCAGGGGCAGATACCGCCCAATCTGTTCACGACGCGCGTGCCCGTCGTGCGCGATGTCACGCAATCGAACAGTCGAACCTACGGCAGCTGGCCGAACAGTCAGGGCCGCAAGACCATCGCGCGCGACTCGTCGTTGATCGGCGAGCATCGTATCACGGGCAATTACGCGCCCGAGATCAAGTTCGCGCTCGGCCAGGACTTCATGCCGGCACTGCGTGGTTCGACGACCGCACGGCCCGACAATGCGACCGACATCAGCTGGAATTCGGTTGCGGCCGCGACCGGCTATTACGCACATGGCATCGGCTTCAATGGCGAAGGGCGCGGCGACGGGGGGACAGGCGACATCGTCTGGTGGACGTCATCATCGGCGCGCGAATTCGGCGGCGGGCTGTGGGACTATCTGCCCCCCGCGACCGTCGCCCGGCTGGTCAGCGAAAAAGTCGTGATGCCGCCCACGCAGACGCATTGCACCATCCCGGCCGAAGTCAAGGCGGCGGGCGGCGCGATGATGATGCTGTCGCTCTACGCTTACGGACCCGAGGCGAACTTCGCCTTCCCGCCGCGACCCGCCAACCCGCGCGTCGCATGGAATCCCGAATGGACAACCAAGGTGCGGTACCGCGCGACGACCAACATGTTCGTCGGCATGCCGGGCATGGGAGCCGAGGCAAGCGACGATGCCGCACCTGCCGCGAGCGGCGAGCGACCACGCAAGCGCTGCAAAGGCGGGCTGGGGGGCGCGATCCTTGGCAGCGTGCTCGGCGGGGGTGGATGCTGACCGAGGCTTGGCTAACGGCGTAAGAGACGCTGGCGTCTCGCGCTCAAACGTTCCGCTTGAACCAGTGGAGCGCTTTCGCCCATCCGTCGCGCGCGGCATCGGCATTATAGCTGGGGCGATAATCGGCCATGAAGCCATGGTCGGCCTGGGGATAGACGACCAGTGACGCCGCCTTGTGCTGCGCGGCCAGCGCCGCACGCATGCGGTCCACGTCGGCGACAGGAATCCCGCGGTCGAGGCCGCCATACAGTCCCAAGACGGGCGCGCGGATCGCGGGAATAAGCTCGATTGGGTTCTGGGGCTGGAGCGGCGTTCCCGCGCCCGCCAGCCGCCCATACCATGCGACGCCCGCCTTCAGCCGCGGATTATGCGCGGCGTACAGCCAGGTGATGCGTCCACCCCAGCAAAAGCCGGTGATGCCTGCACGCGCCGGATTGCCGCCATCGCGCGCCGAGAACAGCAGCGCGGCATCCAGGTCGCTCATGACTTGCGCATCGGGAACCTTCGACACGATCTCGGCGAACAATTTGCTGAAATCGGCGACCTTGGTCGCGTCGCCCTGCCGCTGGTAGAGGTCGGGCGCGATCGCATAATAGCCCGCGCGCGCAAAGCGGCGCGTCATGTCCTTGACCCATTCATGGACGCCGAACACCTCCTGCACGACGAGGATCACCGGCAGCCGCGCCTTGCCGCTCGGCTTGGCGCGATAGGCCCGCATGCTGAGGCCGTTGGTCGCGAACTCGATCATCCCGGCGTCGAGCCCGTCGGCAGGCGTCGAGATGGCGCTCGCCGAAACCGGCTGCGCGGCGAGCGCATAGCCCGCGATCGCGACCCCGCCGACCATCGCCGCGCGACGATCGACGTGCGTGGTGGATACCCAATTTTCCGATTCGGTCAGACGTTGGTCCACATCGACTCTCCTTCGTCGCACTTCTAGCATGCGCGCCCGTGCGAACCAGAGGCGAAAGGAATCGGCGATGACGCTCACCTTCTACACAAACCCGCAATCGCGCGGGCAGATCGTCCGCTGGATGCTCGAGGAAGTCGGTGCGCCGTATGAAACGGTTCTGCTTGACTATGGCACGACGATGAAAGCGCCCGACTATCTGGCGATCAATCCGATGGGAAAGGTGCCCGCGATCAAGCACGGCGACACTGTCGTGACCGAATGCGCGGCGATCTGCGCTTATCTCGCCGACGCGTTTCCCGACGCGGGGCTTGCGCCCCCCGTCTCCGAACGCGGCGATTACTATCGTTGGCTGTTCTTTGCCGCGGGACCGGTGGATGCGGCGATCACGGCGCGTGCGCTTGGGCTGGAAGCACCCGCCGATAAGGCGATGATGGCAGGCTATGGCAGCTTCGACGCGACGGTCGCGACGCTGGAAACGGCTATCGCGGGCCGTGATTACATCGCAGGCGACCGGTTCAGCGCCGCCGACGTCTATGTCGGGTCGCAGATTGATTTCGGGCTGATGTTCAAATCAATGCCCGACAGTCCGGCTTTCGCCGCCTATGTCGGCCGCCTTCGCGAGCGCGAAGCGTACAAGCGCGGCAAGGCAAAGGACGCAGCGCCGACCTCATGACAGCTTGACACTGGACAGGACGTCGACCAATACACCATCATGCATGCTGTCAGCTACTCCTACGCCCGCGAAAATCTGAAGGAAGTCATCGACCGCGCGATCGATGACCGGATGCCGATCGCCGTTACCCGACAGCGCGGCGAGGGGGCGGTGATCGTGTCGGCCAGCGACTGGGCCTCGATCCAGGAGACGATGTATCTTCTGCGTTCGCCTGCCAATGCTCGGGAGCTGCTCGAATCAATCGCCGAGCTCGATGCCGGCAAAGGCGAGGCGCACGAACTGATCCACGAATGATCGTGATTTTTTCCCGCAAGGGCCGGGCACAATATCTTCACTGGCAGCAAGCCGACCGCAAGTTGGCGCAACGCCTGAACACACTGATTGAGGATGCCCGCCGGAGCCCTTTCAAAGGCATCGGCAAGCCCGAACCGCTCGGCGGAAATCTTGCGGGCTGGTGGTCGCGTCGTATCGATGACGAGCACCGGCTGGTCTACCGCGTAGTCGGCAAGGGAAACACGCAGTCGATCGAGATCGCGCAGTGTCGTTATCATTATTGAAGGCATAAAAAAGCCCGGCGGATCGCTCCGCCGGGCCCTTTCCTTCGTTGGCGAGCCGAGGATTAGCGGCGATCGCCCATGAACTGCAGCAGGAAGGTGAACATATTGACGAAGTCGAGGTAGAGCGTCAGCGCGCCCATGATTACCGACTTGCCCATCATGTCGCTACCCGCGACGACATAGTACATCGACTTGATCTTCTGGGTATCATAGGCAGTCAGCCCCGCGAACAGCAGCACGCCGACGAAGCTGATCACCATCTGCATGACGCTCGACTGCAGGAAGATGTTGATGACCATGGCAATCACCAGCCCGACGAGGCCCATGATAAGGAAGGTGCCAAGCGCCGACAGGTCACGCTTTGTGGTGTAGCCATAGAGGCTGAGTCCTGCGAAAGCCGCCGCCGTCGCAAAGAACGTCGTCGCGATCGACTGTCCCGTGTAAACAAGGAAAATCGAAGAGAGCGACAGCCCCATCACCACCGCAAAGCCCCAATAGAGCGCCTGTGCGGTCGAGGTCGACAGCCGGTTGATGCCAAAGCTGAGCACCATCACGAAACCGAGCGGGGCAAGCATGATCAGCCAACGCAGCGGGCTGTTCAGCACCTGCGCCGCGAGCCCCGAGTTGGCGAACAACAGCGCGACGATGCCGGTCAGCAGCACCCCCGACGCCATATAGTTGTAAACCGACAGCATATACGACCGCAGTCCCGCATCGACGCTGGCGTCGCGCGTGCCGACCGAGGCGGCGGCCGCGCCTGCGGTCATTCGGGGATCGGACCAATTGGCCATCGAACTTGCTCTCCTTTGCCCGACCGCGAGTGGCCGGATGCGACCAATATCGGTCGGATCACGCCGCGTTTCAAGCGGCTTCGTATCAGCTTCGCCCGACGATCGCGTCGAATACCGCCGGGTTGAGCAAGGTGGCGAAAGCGCAGCCGACGCGCGTGCCGTCGTTCCACATCACCTCGGCCTGCAACCCCTTGCACGAACCGATATTCAGCCAGCACAGATTGCCCGGGCGCATCCCGTTGACCGCGACCGCCGAGAACCCGCTGAGCGACAGGTCGGTGACGACCGTCGCAAACGCGTGTTCGCCCGAAGGACGCAGCGTCGCGGACAGATTGAGCGCGACACGCGGCGCAGAGCGATCCTCCTGCGCGGCGATGGCATAGCGGCTGCGATAGTCGAGCATGGAATGGGCCCCTTCCTCCGCGACGATGCGCGGCAGAGCTTGACCGCGCGTTGCTATGTTCAGTTAACGCGCGTCCGGCTGCCGCTTTCGAATCCGTCCTCGACGAGCGCGACGATGTGCGCGGCGACAACCTCGGGACCCTTGAGCGTTGCGGGGTCTTCACCCGGGTAGGCACGTGCCCGCATCGCCGTGCGCGTCGCGCCCGGGTCGACGATCGCGACCTTGATCCGCCCGACCGCGCGCGTTTCGTCCGCATAGGTCATCAGCAGCGCCTCGAACGCTGCCTTCGACGCGGCATAGCCGCCCCAATAGGCGCGGTGGCTGCCCGCGACACTCGACGTCAGCCCGATGACGCGCGCGTCGTCGCCCGCACGGAGCAGCGGGTCGAACGCCGCGATCATCGCCGCCTGTGCGCCGACGTTCAGCGTCATCATCTTCGCCAGTTCCTTCGCGTCGATATGCGGTACGGGTCCAAGCGTCCCGAGCATCGCCGCGTTGAGGACGAGCACGTCGAGCACGCCCCAGCGTTCGCGCACCGCGTTCGCCAATCGCCCGATACTGTCGCCGTCGGTCAGGTCGAGCGGCGCGATCGTCGCGGTCCCGCCCGCGTCGTGGATGTGCTCCTCGACGGTCTCGAGCCCGGCGACCGTGCGTGCGGTGAGCACGACATGATACCCCGCCGCCGCCAGCCCCTCCGCCGTCGCCGCGCCGATGCCCCGCGATGCACCCGTCACCAGCGCCACCTTGCTCACACCACGCGCTCCGCCAGCAATTCGAACTGATCCTCGGTCCCGCGCGCGTCCTGGTCGGTCAGCCGTGTCGGATAGTCGCCGGTGAAGCACGCATCGCAATGCTGCGGGCGCGTGTCGCGCCGCGTCTCACCGAGCGCGCGGTACAGCCCCTCGATCGACACGAAACCCAGGCTGTCGGCGTGGATGAAGTCCTGCATCCCGCCGACGTCGAGCTTGTGCGCGAGCAATTTGGTGCGCTCGGGGGTGTCGACGCCGTAGAAGCAGCTGTGCCGCGTCGGCGGGCTGGCGATGCGCAGATGAACCTCCGATGCGCCGGCGTCGCGCATCATCTGCACGATCTTGAGGCTTGTCGTGCCGCGGACGATGCTGTCGTCGACCAGCACGACGCGCTTGCCCCTGATCAGCGCGCGATTGGCATTGTGCTTCAGCTTGACGCCGAGATGCCGCACCTGATCGCCCGGCGAAATGAAGGTGCGCCCGACATAATGCGAGCGGATGATGCCGAGCTCGAACGGGATTCCCGACGCCTGCGCATAGCCGATTGCCGCAGGGGTTCCCGAATCGGGGACGGGCACGACGAGGTCGGCGTCGACCGGGTTCTCGCGCGCCAGTTCGGCGCCGATCGCCTTGCGCACGTCATAGACGCTGCGTCCGTCGCTCGAATCGGCAACAATCGAATCGGGACGGCTGAAATAGACATGCTCGAAGATGCATGGCCGCGGCGGGACGACGGGGAAGGGCTGGTACGACCGGATCCCGCTTGCGGTGACGATCACCAGCTCGCCGGGCTCGACGCTGCGGATATAGTCCGCGCCGACCACGTCGAGCGCGACGGTTTCCGATGCAAAGATCGTCGCACCGTTCAATGCGCCCATCACCAGCGGCCGGATGCCGAGCGGATCGCGGCACGCGATCATCCCCTCAGGCGTCATGCAAACGAGCGAATAGGCCCCCTCGACATGCTTCAGCGCATCAACGAACTTGTCGATCAGCGTGCGATAACTGCTCGTCGCGACGAGGTGGATGATGACCTCGGTATCGCTCGTCGACTGAAAGATCGAGCCGCGCTGGACGAGGTCGTGGCGCAGCGACATCGCGTTCGAGATGTTGCCGTTGTGCGCGACGGCGAACCCGCCCGAGGCGAGCTCGGCATAGAGCGGCTGGACGTTGCGCAGCGCGGTCTCGCCCGTCGTCGCATAGCGGACATGACCGCAGGCGACCGTGCCGGGCAGCGCGCGGATGATGTCGTCGCGGTCGAAATTGCCCGCGACATGCCCCATCGCGCGGTGCGTGTGGAAATGATGTCCGTCGAACGAGGTGATCCCGGCGGCTTCCTGCCCGCGATGCTGGAGCGCATGCAGCCCCAACGCGACGAGCGCGGCCGCCGAGTCGGAACCCCACACACCGAAGATTCCGCACTCCTCGTGCAGCTTGTCGTCTTCGAAAGGGTGCGTGGTGAACAAGCGAAGCGTCCGTTTTGCGGCAGCAGTCGGTCGCGCCTATAGAGGCGCTCTCGGGGAATGTCTTCCTTTTGTAACGCAGGAGCGGGTGAGAGCGTGAACGAACGTGAAAACGGCACGACGCTCGACCCGAAATGGGATGCGAACGGCCTGATAACCGGCGTCGTCACGCATGCCGCGACCGGCGAGGTGCTGATGGTCGCCCACCTGAACGCCGAAGCGCTGGCGCTGACGCAATCGACGGGCGAGGCGCATTTCTGGTCGCGCTCGCGCGGTTGCTTGTGGCGAAAGGGCGAGGAGTCGGGCAACATCCTGCGCGTCGTCGAACTGCGCATCGACTGCGACCAGGATGCCCTGTGGATCAAGGCCGAGCCTGCGGGGCCGGTGTGCCACACCGGCGCGCGGGGGTGCTTCTATCGTCGGGTTGGCGAGGATAGTGTCGTGAGAATCGATTAGCTGTCGTGATCCCCTTCGATCGGTGCGGCAAGGTTCAGCAAATTGCGATGGTACCGTTCGAGTCGGCTGAAGTGTGCTTCGATGGCAACCGCAATCTCACGAGAATTTTTAACTGCAAGAAAGTGTCCGACAATCTGCGAGTAGTGCTCGGCCTGACGGGGAAGGCGCAGTGCGGGATCTCGCTTTTCTGCAATCTCTGTATCGGCCATAACTTGTACGATCTGTGACGGCTCAGGAACCGCCATGGATGGTGAAGACTTCGGCAGCTTGCCGTTCATCAGCGGCGACACGGCGTGAAAAGCGTGAAATAACGTATCTTTGAGCCGCGCAATGTCGTTGCGATCGTCGACCGGATATGCCCACACATAAGCTATTTCCCAAACATCGACCTGACGGTTGGCAATAATGTCCGACCGCGCAGAGGTAAGATGGCGGTTCACGCGCGCCCTGATGCCATCGACCGATTGTCCCACGTAAATGGGAACCGCATCCAGATCGCAAAGAACTTAGCAGCCGATCCTATTAGTCAGCGTGCGAACCTGGCTGCGGCGATAAGCTAAGTCGATCGCCACTAGGCCGCTGCTTTGAGCAAGGACCGCCCGTTATGCGCGTAGATCGGTTCAATAAGCGCATCGACCAGAAATTTCACGACTGGGACAACGACGCCGTCTCCGGCAACATGATATGCATCATTGTATCGCTCCGGCAGACGATAGCTTTCGGGAAGACCCATCAATCGTGTGGCCTCGCGCGCCGATAAGAGTCGTGATCGCACTTGCCCGGAAACGACGACAAGGACGGTCTGGCGCGATGACCCTCCCCCCGGAGTGCGCAGGCAACCTGCCACACCGTCATTGCGCAACTCGGCTCGCTGCTGACGAACACCTGCTTCAATACGCGTTCGTTTGTAGATGGTACCAACATGGCGGCCACCGGTCGCGCGCATGGCATCGAGCCGTTTGAGGTTGATTGGGCTCATCATCGCTAACAACCGGCTTGTCTCCGCTTCGCTATGCCAGACGAGTTCGGTCGAGTCGTTTCCAATGAGCTGATCAAGCCGTATTTTCGACGGCGACGGGAGGGGAGGCGAGAACCAAACCCAGCGATCGTTATCGGGCTCCGCCAACCGGTCGATTGCCGTTTTCATTGCCGGAGGGTGCCACGGATGTTGCTCCGATGACGAAACAATATTTCCTGGGATGTCGAAATCGTTGCGAACGCCGATGATAAAAACGCGCGGTCGAGATTGTGGCAGAAAGTGAACGGCGTCGATCAAGACGGCACCGAAACGGTAGCCGCCGAGCGCGAGACAACGACCGATAAGTGCAAACTCGCGTCCATCGTTTGCGGTCAGCGAGCCATAAACATTCTCGAGAACGATAAATGCCGGTTCGCGCCGTTCTTCGATCAATCCCTGCATCAGACGCCAGAAAGCCCAGAACGCCCCCGATCGTGTCTGACGTTCGACCGTCCCCAGACCCGCTGAATTGCCTGCCAAGCTTAGATCCTGGCAAGGAAACGACGCCCATGCCAGATCGGCAGTGCCTCGCAGATCAGCAGTTGTCACATCGTTAACGTCGCCTAGGTGGAAGTGATCGCTTCCCCAATTCTCCCGATACACCGCCGCCTTCATGGGATCGCTATCGTTGGCGAAAACGCAGGTCCACCCAGCTCCCAACCCGGCGCGCGCCATTCCACCGCCAGCGAAAAACTCATAGAAAGTTCGGTCGTTCACACTTTGTGCTTATCCGACTTTTCGGCGAACTGGCAAGAGCTGCAAACCCGCACCGGGAAGGACACTTGCCCTTTACGCTAACGTCAACTACCTATCGCCCATGGCCGATGCCGAACATGACGCGACGCTGCACACGCCCGACCACCACGACCGGCACGATTATTCGATCTCGGACTTGTCGGGCGAGTTCGCGGTAACCGCGCGGGCGCTGCGCTTTTACGAGGACGAGGGGCTGATCGCGCCCGTCCGGCGCGGGACGACGCGGATTTATACCAAGCGTGATCGTGCGCGGCTCGCGTGGATCCTGCGCGCGAAACGCGTGGGGTTCAGCCTGTCCGACGTGCGCGAGATGATCGACCTGTACGACGTGGGCGATGGGCGCGCGACGCAGCGTCATGTCACGATCGAGAAATGTCGTGCGCGTATCGACCTGCTCAAACGCCAGCGCGCCGACATCGATGCGCATGTCGACGAACTCAGCCGTTTCATCGCGACCGTCGAGGCCGCCACAACCGATCATCCGGAGTAACCATGCCCCAGTACACGCCCCCCGTCCGCGACACGCGCTTCGTCCTCGACGCGGTCATCGACCTGGATCGCTATACGAATGTGGCCGGGTTCGAGAATGCCACGCCCGACACCGTCGACGCAGTCCTGAACGAAGGCGGGCGCTTCGTCGCCGAAGTGCTGTTTCCGCTCAACCAGTCGGGCGATTTGGAGGGCTGCACGCGCCACGCCGACGGGTCGGTGACGACGCCCAAGGGGTTCAAGGAAGCCTATGCGGCGTTCGTCGAAAGCGGCTGGGGAACCTTATCGGGGCCGATCGAATATGGCGGGCAGGACATGCCGCACGTCGTGTCGACGGCGTTCCAGGAATATATGATTTCGGCCAACATGGCGTTTGCCATGTACCCGGGCCTGACCCACGGTGCGACCGCGGCGATCCTCGTCAAGGGAAGCGACGCGCAAAAGGCGATGTACGTGCCCAAGATGGTCTCGGGCGAATGGGGCGGGACCATGAACCTGACCGAGCCGCAGTGCGGCACGGACCTGGGGCTCATCAAGACGCGTGCCCAACCCGATGCCGACGGCAGCTGGTCGGTGACGGGGACGAAGATCTTCATCTCGTCGGGCGAACACGACCTGACCGACAATATCGTGCATCTGGTGCTGGCGAAGACCCCGGGCGCCCCCGACAGCGTGAAGGGGATCAGCCTGTTCATCGTCCCCAAATTCCTGGTCAACGACGACGGGTCACTGGGCGCGCGCAACGCGCTCAGCTGCGGGTCGATCGAGCACAAGATGGGCATCCACGCCAATTCGACCTGCGTTATGAATTACGACGGCGCGACCGGCTGGCTGGTGGGCGAGGAGATGAAGGGCCTCGCTGCGATGTTCATCATGATGAACGCCGCGCGGCTCGGGGTCGGGCTCCAGGGGCTGGGCGTAGCCGAGGTCGCCTATCAGAATGCCGTGTCCTACGCCAAGGACCGGCGTCAAGGCCGCGCGCTGAGCGGGCCCAAGGAGCCGGGCGAAAAGGCCGATACGCTGTTCGTGCACCCCGACGTGCGGCGGATGCTGATGGAGGGCAAGGCGCTGACCGAGGGGCTGCGCGCGCTGTGCCTTTGGGGTGCGTTCCAGGTCGACCTCGCGCACAAGGGAGCGACCGAGGAAGAACGCCAGCACGCCGACGACCTGCTCGGGCTTCTAACCCCGGTCATCAAGGGCTATGGCACCGACAAGGGTTATGAGATCGCGACGACCAGCCAGCAGGTCTATGGCGGGCACGGCTACATCGCCGAATGGGGCATGGAGCAATATGTCCGCGATGCGCGGATCGCGATGATTTATGAAGGAACCAACGGCGTCCAGGCGCTCGACCTTGTCGGGCGCAAGCTCGCCAAGGACGGCGGGCGCGCGGTACAGGCCTTGTTCGCAATCGTCGCCGAAGAAGTGGCCGCTGCCAACGCGGTGCCCGAACTCTCGGACTATGCTGCGCGCTTCGAACGCGCGAACAGCGAACTTCAGGCGGCGACGATGTGGCTGATGCAGAATGCGATGGCCAATCCCGACAACGCCGGCGCGGCGTCGACTGCCTATCTTCACTTGATGGGCATTGTCGCGACGGGATTGATGTGGCTGCGCATGGCGAGTGCCGCACAGCGCATGATCGCGGCGGGCGAGGGCGACCGCGCTTTTCTCGACGCCAAGCTGATGACCGCGCGCTTTTTTGCCGAACGCATCATGCCCGATGCGGCTGCGCTGCGCCGCAAGATCGAGGGCGGTGCCGAAAGCCTGATGGCGCTGCCGGTGGAGATGTTCGAGGCGGCGTGATCGACGTCTAACGACCTTGGCGGTGCGCAATTGGCTTAGTGACCACACTAGAGCGGGATGACATTAGCTTGCACCATATCCTGAGTTGTTGAGGTATGCGGCGCACTCGTTGGGTGAGAAGGCGTCGAGGAGTGATCCGATGCGTCGCCATGTTTGTTCGTGGGACCGTTCGGCGGCCTTTCGCAGCAAGTGTTTGAGCTTTGCGAAGACTTGCTCGATGGGGTTGAGGTCGGGTGAGTAGGGCGGCAGGAACAGCAGCCGCGCCCCGACGCTGCGGATGGCGGCGCGCACTGCGGGTTTTTTGTGGCTCGACAGATTGTCCATGATGACGATGTCCCCGGGCGAGAGCGTGGGGACGAGACACTGCTCGACATAGTCGGTGAAGCTCTGCCCGTTGACGGGCTGGTCGAGCACGCAAGGGGCATCGATCCGGTCGCAGCGGAGCGCCGCGAGGAAGGTCATCGTGCGCCAGTGACCATAGGGCACCTTGGCGTGGAGCCGCTGCCCTTTGGGAGCCCATCCCCGCAAGGGAGCCATGTTCGTCTTGGCCCAAGTCTCGTCGATAAAGACGAGACGCTTTGGATCAAGCCGTCCCTGATATTTCTTCCACTGCGTTCGCCGCCGCGCGATCCACGGTCGAAGCTGTTCGGCGGGCAGTACGCTTTTTTTTGAAGCTCAGACCCTCGGCATGAACGAACCGCCACACCTGCACATAGTCGACCTTCACTCCACGCTCGGCCAGCTCGGCGACCAGCCCGCGCAACGTAAAGTCGTGCGCGGTACGCTCGAGCAACCAGTCACGATGCCGCGACAACACCCCGACCTTGTAACCACCGATCCTGGCAGGTGCCGCGCTCCAGTAGCACGATACCGTCCCGACCAACGCACCACCGTCGCCGGACTGATGCTCGGCATCGCTGCCACCGAACGAACGCTCTCACCCAACAAAACCCGAGCCACCGCCCGCTCGCGCAAGTCCATCGAATAGGCTCTCGCCATCGCTGCCGACCTCCATCCTCGGCCAGCAGCTTGAATCAGACTTCAACCGGTTTGTGAATCCCTATCGATTCATCGCAACGTCATCCCGCTCTAAAGCCAGCCTACCGCAATCTTGCTATTCCCAGTCCGTCGGCCTTGGCCCGGTCCCGGACCGACTCCTCGCTGCGCGTCAGCGCTTTCGCGATCGCTTTCAACGCCATGCCTTTCTTCGCGAGGGTGTGCAGCTTTTGAATCTCGTCGCTCGTCCACGGCTGGCGATGACGGGTGAAATGCGGATCGGCCATAGGTTGCGCTACGATCTCGCCGTGCGCGAGTCACGTGCGCGCCGATAGTATCGGTGGATCATCCCTCGCGGTGATAGGGATGCCCTGCGACGATCATCGTCGCACGGTAGAGTTGTTCGGCAAGCATGGCGCGCACGAGCAGGTGCGGCCAGGTGGCGGCGCCGAAGCTGAGCAGCAGATCGGCCGACGCGCGCTCCCCGGATGTCAGGCCATCCGCCGCGCCGATCAGGAATCGCGCCTCACGCACCCCGGCGTCGCGCCATGCCGACAAAAGTTCGGCGAGCGCAACCGACGACAGCGCTTTGCCCGCCTCGTCGAGTGCGATCGTCTTTCCGGGGATCGCGAGCGGTACGACGCGCCCGCCCACCTCGGGCAGTTCGGTGACGGCGAACGGCCATGTCATCCGTTCGGCATAACGTCCGACAAGGTCGCCCTCGGGTCGCCGCGCGATCCGCCCGCGCGCGACGATATGGAGCTTCACGCGCTCAGTGCGCGGTCGGCGTCGCCAGCGGCGCGTCGCCGAAAGCCCACATACGTTCGAGGTTGTAGAAACTGCGCACCTCGGGCCGGAACAGATGGACGATAACGTCGCCCGCATCGATCAGCACCCAGTCGGCGGTCGGCAGTCCTTCGATTCGCGGGCTGCGTCCGGTCTCGGCCTTGATCCGCTCGGCGATCTTGTTCGCCATCGACGCGACCTGCCGCGTCGATCGCCCGCTGGCGATCACCATATGATCGGCAAGCGTCGACTTGCCCGCGAGCGGGATCGTCACCGTCTCGATCGCCTGATCGTCGTCGAGCGACTTCAGGATCATGGCATGGAGCGCATCGACCGGGTCGGGTGCGACGGGCTGCGAACGCAGGGCGGCAAGTGCGGGCAAGGACGATCCTTCATGCTTGAGGAGTTGCGCGGACGGGAAGGTGGCGAAACCAGTCGGGATCGGCGCGGCGAAGCGCCGTTGCGGAACTGGGGTCGGGGCGGCTGTGCAGCAGCACGATCGCCGGGGGTCTCCACCTCGTCCAGTCTCGCGCCACCGGCACAGGCCGGACGAACCGCCTGAACCAGACCGCCGCAACGCTCGCGTCGGTGAGCCCCATATAGCCCGGACGCGCGACGATCGCAATCGGCAGCAGCGCAGCCAGCCGCCGCCAGTCGCGCCAGCGGTGGAACTCACCGACAAGGTCGGCACCCATGATCCAGACGAAGCGTCGCTGCGGGTAACGGCGGATCAGCGCGCGGACGGTATCGACGGTGTAGCGCGTGCCGAGCCGCACCTCGATATCGGTCGCGCGGATACGACTGCGTCGCGCGGCAAAACGTGCTGACGCGAGCCGGGCATCGAACGGGGCCATGTCGCGCGCCTTTTTGAGCGGGTTGCCCGGCGATACCAGCCACCAGACCTCGTCGAGCCCGAGCCGCTCCATCACGGCCAGGCTGATCCGCCGATGTCCGCGATGCGCCGGGTTGAACGAGCCGCCCAACAGGCCAGTCAGCATCGCCGCTTCACCTTGCCCGTCGCGGCCGCGTCAAGCCCGGACCTGACCGTTGCCGCGGACCTGCCACTTGTACGTCGTCAGCCCTTCGAGCGCCACGGGGCCACGCGCGTGAAGGCGGCCGGTGGCGATGCCGATTTCGGCACCCAGGCCGAACTCGCCGCCATCGGCGAACTGCGTCGATGCGTTCCACATCACGATCGCCGAGTCGACCGCCTGCAGGAAGTGTTCGGCGGTGGGTGCATCTTCGGTGATGATCGCATCGGTGTGGTGCGAGCCGTGGCGAGCGATATGCTCGACCGCGCCCGCGACGCCCTCGACGAAGGTCGCGGCGACCACGGCGTCGAGATATTCGGTGTCCCAGTCCTCGGGCGCCGCCGCGACGACGCGCGCGTCGAGCGCGGCGATGTCAGGCGTGCCGCGTACCTCGCACCCGGCATCGGCGAGCGCCTTCACCAGCGCGCCAGGCTCTGGATAGGCGCGGTCGATCAGCAGCGTTTCGGTGGCGCCGCACACCCCGGTCCGGCGCATCTTTGCGTTGACGACGATCGCCAGCGCCTTTTGCGGGTTCGCTGCGCCGTCGACATAGGTATGACAGATGCCGTCGAGGTGGGCGAGGACCGGAACGCGCGCTTCGTCCTGCACGCGCGCGACGAGCGCCTTGCCGCCGCGCGGAACGATGACGTCGATCAGGCCATGCGCGCGCAGCATCGCGGTGACGGCGGCGCGGTCGGTCGTCGGTACAAGCTGGATCGCGTCGGCGGGCAGTCCCTCGGCCACGACTCCTTCGACCATCGCAGCGTGGATCGCGCGGCTCGTGCGGATCGCCTCCGAACCGCCACGCAGGATCGCGGCGTTTCCGGATTTGAGGCACAGCGCACCGGCATCGGCGGTGACATTGGGGCGGCTTTCGAAGATGATGCCGATGACGCCGAGCGGTACGCGCACGCGCGAGAGCTTCAGCCCATTGGGACGATGGCATTCGTCGATTACCATGCCGACCGGATCGCGCAGGTCGGCGACCGACGCGACCGCATCGGCGATACCAGCGACGCGCGCGGCGTCGAGACGCAGCCGGTCGAG
The DNA here is from genome assembly GCA_965248885.1 of Sphingomonas sp. Lineage (GTDB taxonomy): Bacteria > Pseudomonadota > Alphaproteobacteria > Sphingomonadales > Sphingomonadaceae > Sphingomonas_O. Next base: position 1,095,937 of record OZ252211.1, read on the forward strand.
CATTGCGGGTGACAGGCCCGAGGCCACGGCCGCCACGACGTCTTCGGCATTGGCGGCAAGGATTGCGTCGGCATGTGCGCGGACTGTGACCGCTGCGCCTGCGACCGCAGCCGATTTGCGCGCGCTTGGCGTCAGCGCAAGGACAGCGGCGGCGCGGCGGGCGCGGCTGGCCATCTCGACGATGATCGTTTCGCAGTCGTCGTCATTGGCCATGGGCGCGCGTAGCATGAAGCTTTCGCGCGCCCAAGCGTCAACATCGGAAACGGCCGGAGATCAATCCGTTATGGACGTGACTTGACTCAGGCGCCTGCCGTTGCCGCGCCGCCGATGCCCGGACGGCGCGTCTTGGGTACCGACGAGCCACCCGCCGAGACCAGGCGCGGCTTGCCCGCGTCGTGGTCGGTGCGGTCGGGCAGCGTGCCCTCGTCGAGCAGCGCCTTGATCTCCTCACCGGTCAGCGTCTCATATTCGAGCAGTGCCTCAGCAAGCGTCTTGAGCTGGTCGGCGCGTTCGGTGAGCACGAACTTGGCCCGCTCGTACCCGCCATCGACGAGGGCGCGAATTTCGCTGTCGATCAGCTGTGCGGTCTCGTTCGAGATATTGTGCCGCTGCGTCTGCGAATAGCCGAGGAAGGTCTCGCCCTGCTGCTCCTCATACTGGAGCGGGCCAAGCTTGTCCGACATGCCCCATTGCGTGACCATCGAGCGGGCGAGCTTCGTCGCCTGCTGAATGTCGCTCGACGCACCGCTCGACACCTTGTCGTGGCCGAAGATCACTTCCTCGGCGACACGCCCGCCCATCGCGATCGACAGGTTCGCGAACATCTTGTCGCGATGGTAGGAATAGCTGTCACGCTCGGGCAGCCGCACGACCATACCGAGTGCACGGCCGCGGGGGATGATCGTCGCCTTGTGGATCGGGTCCGACGCCGCCTCGTGATGGCTGACCAGCGCATGGCCTGCCTCGTGATAGGCGGTCATCTTCTTTTCCTCGTCGGTCATCACGAGCGACTTCCACTCGGTCCCCATCATGACCTTGTCCTTGGCGGATTCGAACTGCGCCATGGCCACGAGCCGCTTGCCGAGGCGCGCGGCCATCAGCGCCGCCTCGTTGACGAGGTTGGCAAGGTCGGCACCCGAAAAGCCCGGCGTCCCGCGCGCGATCACCTGGGCCACGACGTCGGGGGCCAGCGGAACCTTGCGCATGTGCACCTGCAGGATCTTTTCGCGACCGACGATGTCGGGCAGCGGCACCGTCACTTGCCGGTCGAAGCGGCCCGGACGCAGCAGCGCGGGGTCGAGCACGTCGGGGCGGTTGGTCGCCGCGACGATGATGATGCCCTCGTTCGCCTCGAACCCGTCCATTTCGACGAGCAGCTGGTTGAGCGTCTGTTCGCGCTCGTCATTGCCGTTGCCCAGGCCGGCACCGCGATGCCGCCCGACCGCATCGATTTCGTCGATGAAGACGATGCACGGCGCGTTCTTCTTGGCGTCGGCAAACATGTCACGAACGCGGCTCGCGCCGACGCCGACGAACATCTCGACGAAGTCCGAACCCGAAATGGTGAAGAACGGCACGCCAGCCTCACCCGCGATGGCGCGTGCGAGCAGGGTCTTGCCGGTACCGGGCGACCCGATGAGCAGCGCACCCTTGGGAATCTTGCCGCCCAGCCGTGCGAACTTCGACGGGTCCTTCAGGAAGTCGACGATCTCCTGCAATTCCTCGCGCGCTTCGTCGATCCCCGCGACATCGTCGAAGGTCACCTTGCCCTCACGCGCGGTCAGCAGGCGGGCGCGGTTCTTGCCGAACCCCATCGCGCCCGACCCTGCGCTCTTTTGCATCTGGCGCATCACGAAGACCGCCAGACCGATCATCAGCACGAACGGCAGTGCCTGATAAAGCAGGATGAGCCAGATCGACGCGCCTTCCTCGGGCTGGCCCGAGAAAGTCACGTTGTTCTTTGCCAGCCGTTCGGACAGCATGGGATCGTTGACGGCAAAGGTGCGGAACGTATCGCCATTCCCGAGCGTGCCCGTGATCGTCGATCCCGAGATCTTGACGTTCTTGACCGTTCCCTCGTCGACCTTTTTCAAAAAGTCCGAATAGGCGATGCCGGTCGCGGGCGCGCCGCGTCCACGGCTGTCGACCACGGTCACGAAAGCCAGGAGGGCCACGAGGATCGCGGCCCAGATCGCCAGTGATTTGAGCCAGGGGTTGCCGGTCGGCTGCTTGTCGTCGTTCATGGGTGCGGATAACCTTTCGAGACGCTCAAGATAAGCATTCGCGGGTTAATGGCAATGGAACGTGCGGCGGGTTGTGCGGGTCCACGCGCACGGCACCGCCGCAATGGCGAAAACGGCGGATTTGCGTGGCCTGATGGCCGATTTTCGCAGGGTGGAGGACTATGCTTCGGCTTATACTTCGAGCGCGGGATCGGGAACAGGCGAGGTCGACGGCGGGCATGGCAAGGAGCAGAACATGTTACACCCTCTGCAGGAAAGAGCCGAGTCGATGACGATGAAACGAGCAGGCACTGGCCTTTTTTTCTCATCGCTGCGCTCGCGCTGATCGGTGCCGCCCCGGCCCCGGTGCCTGCGCCAGGCACGCCCGCAGTCCGTATCGGCGACGCATGGACGCCGGCATTGTTCGAACTCTGGACGAAGATCCGCACCGGCACAGGGACGCCCGTCTATTGGTATTCGGTCGGCACGCTGCGCTCCTACCCCGACGGCCGGCTGCTCGCGCGCGTCGAGGGCTATGACACCGCCCGCGCGGTGCGCCCGTCGCCGGACGTGGTTCAGCAGCTCAATCGCAAAATCTACATCTACCGCGACCCCGTCACCAACGCGGTCATCGACTCGTTCAGGGGCAAGCCGGTCGAACCCGTCGCCTATCCCTATCAGCTGATCACCTATACGCTGGGCCGCGACGGGCTCGAGACGATGGTCGAGCAGGGGCGTGGCACACGCGTGCAAAAGATCGGGCCGGGCAAGGATCTGCAAGTGCGCAGCGTTGGCGACGGCGTCGTGTTCACCGCCCCGCTGTACCTCGACTTTCAGACAGGGCCCGACAGTCGGTATCAGGCGTTCGAAAATTATGATTTCTTCGTGCCGATGCCTTACCGCGCGGGAAGCGCGAACCGACTGAGCTGGGTTCGTTATGGTGACGCGCCTAGGTTCGCGGGCGGGGGCAAATCGATCATGCATCTGGTCACGTGGCGGATCGACCGGTACGACGACGTCCCTGCGACGATGCGTGCCTATATCGAGGCGAAGGCGCCGTTGTGGAAAGCGCCGCCGGTCGATCTGGCCGATGTGCGGCGATTGCAGAAATAGGGAATTTTGCAACCGTTCGTCACCCCGATTTGATCCGGGGCGACGGAGGGCTCTTCGGACGAGATATGAAGGTCCATTCCTTTCCCGGCGCGCAGAGCACTTCGCCGATGGTCGCCCGTCGTCGCGCGCGCAGTTCAGTCAGCACGTGCAGCAGCGCTTCGGCGCGTGGTTCGAGCCCCGGCTGCACGCGCGCCACCGCTGTGCGCAGGACGCGTAGGGCGAGCTCGACGGGCAGGTCGCCCATGACCGCGTCGCCGGGCTCGATCCGCGCCGCGGCCCAGCGCAGCGCGTCGTCGGCATCGGCGAGGCGGTCGGCGGTGCGCGCTGCCGCGAGCGGGTCGAGCCAGTCGGTATCGGCGAGCCGCTTGCGCAACCGCGCGCGGTCGTAGCTGTCGTCGCGGTTGGTGGGGTCGTCGATCGCGGCCAGCCCGGCTTCTTCGAGCAGCGCGGCGAGCTCGGCGCGCTGCCAGCCGAGCAGCGGGCGAATGACGTGCCCGTGGACGCGGCGGATACCCGCCATGCCCGCGACCCCCGAGCTGCGGTTGATGCGCATGACGAGCGTTTCGCGTTGATCCTCGGCATGATGCGCGGTCGCGACCCACGCGAGATCGTGCGCGCGTCGCCAGTCGTTGAGTGCGGCGTAACGCGCGCGCCGCGCCTGTGCCGAGACATTCCCCCTCGCGAGCGGATCGAGCCGCAGGATCGCGTGCGGGACGCCGAGGCTGGCCGCGATCTGCGCGACATGCGCGGCTTCGTCGGCCGAGGCGGCGCGCAGGCCGTGGTCGACGGTCGCCGCGTGGGTCAGGCCCGGCAGCGCAGCGGCGGCGAGCAGGAGCAGCGCGAGGCTGTCGGGCCCGCCCGAGACAGCGATGCCGAGCGCGCCCGCCCCCCCTTCGGCCAACGACTTCCCGGCCAGCGTTTTCCCGGTTAGCGCCTCCAGATCGTCGCGAAAGCGCGCGACGGCGGCATCAGGCAGCGCATTTGGCGTCGGTGCGACCCTTTTCGGCGCGCGCCTTGACGTCGGGCGCGATGCGCGTGCCGTACACGTCGCGCAATTCGTCGAACACCTTGCACGCGTCGGGCAGCTTTTTAAGGCGGATGAGCGCGGTGCCGAGCCACGACAGGCTTTCGGCAGCGCGCTCGCCGCGCGGCATCTTTTGATAATTGTCGTAGAATGCGACCGAGGCGAGCGCGGGCTTGCCCTCCTCGAGATAAGCCCGGCCGAGCAGGTTCTGCGCATAGCTCGCGCGGCGGTTCGTCGCGTGCGCGGCGACGAATTCCTTCAGCTTGGTCTGTGCTTCGGGGTAAAGCTTCGCGGTGAACAGGCGGAAGCCGTAAGTATATTCGTCCTCGATCGTGTCGCCGGTCGTGGGGATTTCGATGGCGGCGACCGCGGCACGGCGCGCAGGATCGGGCTTGGCAGCGGCAGGCTTGGGGGCCGCCGCCGGCGCGGGTTTCGTCGTTGCCGCAGGTCGGACGAGCGCAGTCGCCGTCGGGGCCGCTGCTGGTCGTGCGGTCGGCACGGAGCGCGGTTCGGGTGCCTCGCTCGTAGCCGTGCCCGTGGCTGGTGTGGCGGCTGACGCACCGCCCGCGCTGCCGCCGCTCGCTCCCTCGAGCGCACCGACACGCTGTTGCAGGCGCGCCAGCGATTCCTCGAGCTGGCGAACGCGGAACGCGCTCTGCTCGCCCGCACCGGTCAGCGAGGCAATCTGGCGTTCGAGCGCGTCGACGCGCGCGGTGAGGTCGGCGACGGGCGTGTTCGACGCCGAGCCGGGAATGACAGGCGCGGGGGTCGAGGGCGACATGTCGGGCTGGACCGGCGTTCCCGATGGGAACACGGTGCGCTGTACCGCGCGCATTTCCTTTTCGAGCTTGCCGACGCGCAGGTCGAGCGTGCCCGGCGACGATTGCGCGAATGCGCTGGTTCCCGCGAGAACCAAGGCGAGCGGGGCGATCCAACGTGTCATATGATTACCCAGGTTCTTCGTCGCCCCCGACCTGATCCGGGGCCCCGCATCTTCTTGTCACTCGCCAAGAAAGAAGAAGCGGGGTCCCGGGTCAAGCCCGGGACGACGGGGTGAAGCAATTTCATTGTCTCATATCAGCGGTGCGGCGCGTCGCGGCCCGCGGGCGGCGGGACCAGCGGATCGAGCGGGATCGGTTGGGGAGGCGTCGCGGCAGTCGAAGGACGAGCAGCGAGCGCGGTCGCGCCGATGCCGACATCCTTGATCGCGCGATCCGCCACACCCAGCGGCGCGACTGGCTGGCCGCCGACGGTTACCGCCAACGCATCGGGCCGCCCCGTCAGGATCATCGGATCGGCGGCATCGGCAGGCACGGCGTAGGCTTCTCCGACGGCCATTTCCTTTTCGAACAGGCGCTTGCGGTCCTTGTCATAGACGCGCAGCCAGACCGGTGCCGTCGCGGTGAGCACGACCTGGCCGGTTGATGCAGCGGGCGGCAAGGGTGTCGTGGTCGCCTGAGCCGAAGCGACCGGCTCGGGTGGCTCCGCGACGACGACGGGCGCGTCGCCGCCGAACCATTGCGCACGCCAGCTCCAATAGGCGAGCCCGAGCAGGATCGCGATGGCGAGCGCGGTGAAGGCGAGCAGCCGCGACGGGACGCGCGAGGGGTCGACGGGTTCGTACGGCGTCACCGCAGCTTCGCCGGTCGGCGCGCGCCCGAGTTCGACGCGCAGCGCGCGCGCGACTTCCTTTTCGTCGGCCCCGACGGCGCGCGCATACGACCGCGCGAAACCGATCGCATAGGTCGACGAGGGCATCCCCTGATGCTGCGAATTCTCGATCGATTCGAGGTGGCGGAGCGGTACGCGCGTCCGCGTTGCGACGTCGGCGAGGTCGAGCCCGGCGGCGATCCGCGCGGCGCGCAGCGTCTCGCCCGCCGTCTGCGGGAACAAGCCTGTCTCGCCCTCACCTTCGCTCATTGCGGCTGCGTCTCCCGATCGCTCTGTGCGACCCACGACCTAGGCGATCCTGCTGCCCGTGTCACAATCTGTGTAACCCAAGTCAACACGCGCCGAGGCCGGTTCACCTTGCTTGACGATTGCGGACGCGAGGGATCAGGCAAGATCGACCGCATGCTCGCGCGCCCAATCGGTCAGATGCGCGCGCATGTTCGCGGGCGGGCGGGCGAGCCAATCGGCGAACGACGCGCGCAGCCTGGCGATGTCGAGCGAGCGGATCATCGCCTTCACCGGGCCGACCGCGGCGGGGGTGATCGACAGCCGCTCGATGCCGAGGCCAATAAGCGCCATCGCCTCGAGCGTGCGCCCGCCCATCTCGCCGCAAACGCCGACGGGCACGTTCGCCTCTGCCCCGGCCCGCGCAATGCGCGCGAGGAAGCGGAGGATGGCGGGGCTGAGCCAGTCGTAGCGTTCGGCGAGCTTGGGGTTCGCGCGGTCGGCGGCGAACAGGAATTGCGTCAGGTCGTTGGTGCCCACGGACAGGAAATCGAGTTTGGGGAGCAGCAGGTCGAGCACCTCGGCGAGCGCGGGTACCTCGAGCATTGCGCCGTAGCGGATCGCGGTCGGCATACGCTTGCCGCGCGCGGTCAGCCACGCGCGCTGCGCCTCGAAGATGGCGCGCGCGTCGTCGAACTCCCACGGCTCGCTGACCATCGGGAACATGACATGGAGCGTTCGCCCCGACGCCGCCTCGATCAGGGCGCGCGCCTGTGCCTTCATCAGCCCGTCGCGTTCGAGCGCGACGCGCAGCGCGCGCCAGCCCATCGCCGGATTCTCCTCGGCCTCCGCGCCTTCGTTTCGCATGTAGGGCAGCGCCTTGTCGCCGCCGATGTCGACCGTACGGAACACGACGGGCCGCTCGCCCGCGGCATCAAGGACGTCGCGGTAGAGGCGCTGCTGGCGCTCGCGCTGCGGCATCGTCGCCGACACGAGGAACTGGAATTCGGTGCGGAACAGCCCGATGCCGTCGGCGCCCGTCAGGTCGAGTGCGGCGGCATCGTCGCGCAATCCGGCATTGACCATCAGCGTGATGCGGTGCCCGTCGGCCGAGACCGGCGGCAGGTCGCGCATCGCGGCAAAGGTCGCGCGGCGCTTCTGCCCGATCGCGAGCTGCCCCTCGAACGCCTCTTCCATCACGGCGCTCGGGCGGATCACCACGGCCCCTTGCGTCCCGTCGAGCAGCAGCAGGTCGCCGTCGACGACCTGCTGGCGAATCGTGCGGACGCGCCCGAGTACCGGCACGCCCATCGCTCGCGCGACGATGGTGACGTGCGCGGTCAGCGACCCTTCTTCGAGGATGACACCCTTCAGCCGCCGCCGGTCATATTCGAGCAGTTCGGCGGGCCCCAGATTGCGCGCGATCAGGATCGTGTCCTGCCGCAACCCCGCCTGCGCTGCGGTCCCGAGCTGCCCCGACACGATGCGGAGCAGCCGGTTGGCCAGATCCTCGAGGTCGTGCATGCGGTCGGCGAGCAGCGGATCGTCGATCTGGCGCATGCGCATCCGCGTGCGCTGCTGGACGCGCTCTATCGCGGCCTCGGCAGTCAGCCCGCTGTCGATCGCCTCGTTGATCCGCCGCCCCCAGCCCTCGTCATAGGCGAACATGCGATAGGTATCGAGCACCTCGCGGTGTTCGCCGTCGCCGCCGAACTCGGCGCGGTCGGCCATCGAATCGATCTGCTCGCGCATCCGCTTGAACGCTGAGTAGACGCGTGCGCGCTCGGCCTCGGTGTCCTCCGCGACCGTGTGTTCGATCGTGATGCGCGGCTGGTGATAGACTGCGTGCCCGCGCGCCATCCCCTCGACGATCTTGAGGCCGGTCAGCCGCGTGTCCTGCGCCGCGCTGATCCGTCCGGTGCCCCCCGCCGCTTCGTCGACCAGCCCGGCGTTGGCGATCAGTTCGGACAGAACCATCGCGACGGTTTGCAGCGCTTCGATCTCGACATCGACATAGCCGTGCGGGTCCATGTGCTGGACGCACAACACGCCGACCGCACGCTCGCGCCGCACGATCGGCACGCCGGCAAAGCTGTGGAACATCTCCTCGCCGGTCTCGGGCTTATAGGCGAAATCGGGGTGGCTCGTCGCCTCGTCGAGGTTGAGCACCGCCACATCCTCGGCGATCGTCCCGACCAGCCCCTCACCCAGCGCGAGCCGGGTGACGTGCACCGCCTCCTGCTTCAACCCGCGCGTCGCGAACAGTTCGAGCAGGCCATCGCGGCGCAGGTAGATCGAGCAGACCTCGCTCCCCAGCGCTTCGCCGATGATGTTGACGACCTGATTGAGCTTGGCCTGCGCGCCCGCGCGGCTGCCCATCACCTCGTGCAGCCGGGTCAGTATCTCGCGGGCGGACTGGACGGCGCTCGGCATGGACGCCAAGCTATCAGAAGCGCTGCGGGTCGGCTATCGTGGCGCCATGCATTTTCTCGACCAGGCCAAAATCTATCTTTCGTCGGGCCAGGGCGGCCCCGGCGCGGTCGCGTTCCGGCGCGAAAAATTCATCGAATACGGCGGGCCCGACGGCGGTAACGGCGGCAAGGGCGGCGACATCGTGTTCGAGACCGTCCCCGGCCTGAACACGCTGATCGATTTCCGCTACACGCAGCATTTCCGCGCGCCACGCGGCAAGGGTGGCGCCGGGAGCAACCGCACCGGCGCGGGCGGGCACGATTTGATCGTCCGCGTACCTGTGGGCACGCAGGTGCTGAGCGAGGACAAGGAGCATGTCCTCGCCGACTTCACCGTGCCGGGCGAACGGCGTGTTTTCCTGCGCGGCGGTGACGGCGGGCGCGGCAACGCGAGCTACAAAAGTGCGACCAACCGCGCGCCGCGCCAGCACGGACAGGGCTGGCCGGGCGAAGAGGCATGGGTCTGGCTGCGGCTAAAACTGCTCGCCGACGTGGGGCTCGTCGGGCTGCCCAACGCAGGCAAGTCGACCTTCATCAATGCGGTCACCAACGCGCAGGCCAAGGTAGGCGCCTATCCGTTCACGACGACGCGCCCGCAGCTCGGGGTTGTCACGCACCGCGGCCGCGAATTCGTCGTCGCCGACATTCCGGGGCTGATCGAGGGCGCGGCGGAGGGCGCGGGGATCGGCGACCGTTTCCTGGGGCATATCGAGCGGTGCCGCGTGCTGCTCCACCTCGTCGACGCGACCGGCGACGATCCGGTCGGTGGGTGGCGCATCGTGCGCGGCGAGCTCGATGCCTATGGTGCCGGGCTGACCGACAAGCGCGAGGTCATCGGGCTGAACAAGATCGACGCGCTCGACCCCGATGCGATCAGGAAACTGACCGCGAAGCTGAAGCGCGCGTCGAAGGCCGAGATCATGCCGATGTCGGGCGCGAGCGGCGCGGGGCTGGAGGCAGTGCTCGACCGGCTGAGCGACGCGATCCCCACTCCCGAACAGATCGCCATTGAGGTCGGGACGGTCGAACAGAGCGAATGGTCGCCCGTCTGATCGAGCTGATCGGGGTTATCCCCGTATGGCATCGCCGAGCGTCCGGGCACCGCCCAGCAGGAACTCCTGGTCGGATTGCAGGATGAACAGGGTAGCGCCCGCCGCGCGCCATCGGGGCACGTCGGCGACGCGCGCGAGGAACATGCCGCACGCGATCCCCGCCGCCTTTGCAGCTGCGACGCAGCGCTCGGTCGCGGCCTCGACCGCGGGATCGTCGGCGCTGTCGCAGCCGAGCGAGACCGTCAGGTCAGCGCGACCGACGAACAGCGCGTCGACGCCCGGTGTCGCGGCGATCGCCTCGACTTCGGGTAGCGCCTCGCCATCCTCGATCTGCGCGATGACGGTCACGCCGCGCCCGATCTCGCGCGTGCGTGCCATGCCGAGCGTCGTGTAGGACGCGGCGCGCGTGCTGCCTGCGAAACCACGCCCGGCGGGGCCATAATGGCAGAGCCGGACGATTTGCGCGGCTTCCTCGGCCGAGCGGACATGCGGCACGATGATGCCGTCGGCCCCGCAGTCGAGCACCTGCATCAGATATTCGGCGCTTGCCGACGCCGGGCGCACCACGACGGGCTTGCGCCCGGCGCGCGCAGCGAGGATCGCGAGGTCGAGCGCGGCGCGGTCGAACGGCGCATGTTCGGCGTCGATCGCGAGCAGGTCGAGCGTGGTCAGCGCCAGCACCTCGACGACATGGGGGTGCGGCGTCTTGACGAAGGTGCCCGCGAGCAGCTCGCCGCTGCGCAGGCGGTCGCGCAAGGTCAAGCCGCTGCCCTCCACAGATGACCGCTCGCGATCGCCGCACCCTCGGCGAGCGCGGCGAGCTTGGCATAGACGATGTCGGGGTCGACCGCGCCAAATCCGGCAAAGGTCGAAAATCCGCAATCGGTGCCGCCGATCACGCGCTCGCGCCCGATGATGTTCGCGAACCGCTCGATCCGTTCGGCGACGACGCGCGGATGCTCGACGAAATTGGTCGTCGAATCGATCACGCCGGGGATCAGGATCTTTTCCTCGGGAATCATCTCGACCATCTCGGCAAAATAATTCCAGTCGTGCTGGTGGCGCGGGTTCGAGGTTTCGAACAGCAGCCCCGCGGGCTTTGCCGCCATCAGCGTCGGCAGGATGACGCCCATCTCGACATCGTGCGTGTGCGGCCCTTCGTAATTGCCCCAGCAGACGTGCATGCGCACCTGGCGCGCGTCGACATTGCGCAGCGCGTGGTTGAGCACCGCGACATGCTGGCCGATCAGCGTCAAATAGTCGGCGTCGCTGCGCCCCTTGTACATCATGTGGCGCCCGAGGCCGAGGTCGGGCGAATCGAGCTGGAGGATCAGCCCCGCGGCGACGATCGCCTCATATTCGGGCCGCATCGCCTCTGCGAGCGCTTCGAGATAGTCGTCCTGCGTCGCGTAATGCTCGTTGGGCTGGAACAGCGCGATGACGCCGGGCGAGGCGGCATTCATGAAGCCGCCGACCGGCTGATGCTTCGCCAGCGCAGCCGCCATGTGCGCGAGATCGTCGTCGAGCGGCGCGAGCGTCTTGGGTGCGACCGGCCCCACGCATTTGGGGCGGCGATACGTAGGCGTGCCGCCACTGCTGTTCTGGCGGTTCATGAAGGCGGGAAAGTCTTCGAGGTCGGCAGGCGGGGTACGCGGGCTGTCGCCGTCGAAGCCGGTGATGCGGTCCTTAATATAGGTCGCGTAGCTGATCTTCGACATCTCGCCGTCGCTGACGAGGTCGATTCCAGCCGCCACCTGCTTGCGCACCACTTCGTCGACCGCCGCGCCGATCACGCGGTCGAACTGCGCCTTGTCGACCGGGTCGCCGCGCTCGGCGGCGAAGACGAGATCGGTGACGGCGGCGGAGCGCGGCAGCGACCCCACATGCGTGGTCAGGATTTGGTCGGTCATGTCACTCTCCTTTGGACGAGCCAGTCGCTTATCGTCGCGGCCATGGCACGGGGGTCTTCGAGCGGAAGCATATGCCCGGCGCCAGCGACGATCTGGAGCTGGACGCCGGCGATCGCATCGGCCCAGCGGCGATGCCAGTCGGGCGGGACGAGCTCGTCCTCCGCCCCGCACATCAGCAGCACCGGCACGCGCAGTCCGGGCAGCACCGGACGAAGATCCTCGCGCAGCCGCAAGGCCTCGCTTTGTGCCACGAACACCTCGGGTCCGAGCGCCATCCCCATATCGCGCAACAGGTCGAGCAATGGTGCGTCGTCGCGCCGGGCACGCGCCAGATAATTGGGTTTCAATTCCTCGACGAGGACGCGCTCGAGCCCGCCTGCGCCGACTTCGGCCTGCTGCGCGGGACGGTGCGCGGCGCGCTCGGGCAGGTCGGCGTCGGCGTTCAGCCCCATCAGCACGAGGCCTGCGATCCGTTCGGGGGCTTGGCGCGCCATGTCGAGCGCGACGATCGCGCCCATCGAAAAACCGATCGGCAGCAAGGGTCCTTCGGTCAGCGCAAGCGCGCGCGTGGCCATGGCGGCGATGCTGTCGTCGTGCGCCGTGTCGGCGTCGCGCACGTCGATGCCGTGCGCGGCGAGCGTGTCGGGCAGCACCCCGCCGCCGCCGCGCCACAACCGCGCGTCGCACATGTTGCCCGGGATCAGGATGGCGGTCGTCACGCGAGCCGCGCGGTATTGCCCGCGATCAGGTCGCCCGCGAACAGCCGCCGCTCGGGTCCGAGGCTCGCATCCTCGATCCGTTCGAACAGCATCGCGATGGCGGCGGCGGTCATGCGCCCGACCGGCTGGCGGACGGTGGTCAGGCAATAGCTGCGCCACATCGCCGGCGCGACGCCGTCGAAACCGACGATCGCGATATCGTCGGGCACGGCGAGCTTCATGTCGATGCGCGCGGCGTCCATCGCGCCCAGCGCCATTACGTCATTGGCGGCGATCAGCGCGTCGAAGCTGCCGCGCGCGAACAGCCGGTGCGCGGCGGCATAGCCGCCCTCGTACGAGAAATCGCCGCGTTCAATAGGCACGCCGGTCAGCCCGGCGATCGCCAGCCGCGCACGGGCTCCGGCGACGCGCGCTTCGCCGACCGCCGAATCCTCAGGGCCACCGATGATCGCGAAGCGTCGGCAACCGCTCGCGATCATGCCGTCGACCAGCAGCTGCTCGCCACCAGCGAATTCGCAGCTGACCGAGGAAACCGGCACCCCGTCGCCCTCACGATTATAGAGTACGAGCGCGGTACCGCGCGCTTCGAACGCGCGCAGTTGCGTCGGGCTGAGCCGCGCGGCGACGATCGCGCCGTCGACCTGATAGCGCCAGACCTGGTCGAGCACGTCGTCGATCTCGCTTTCGGCCCTGAGCGCGAACAGCAGGACGCGCACCCCGCGCTCCGAAAGCTGCTGCGTCAGTTCGGCGAGCACTTCGGGGTAATAAAGGTTGGTCAGGTTCGAGATGATGACCGCGACCATGTTCGAGCGCCGCGTGATCAGCCCCTGCGCGATCGCATTGGGGCGATAGCCGAGCGCGTCGGCGGCCGCCATGATCCGTACACGCGTGGCGGGGGCGACCGATGCACCGGGGCGGAAACAGCGCGACACCGCGCTTTGCGACACGCCCGCACGGCGCGCGACGTCGTACGACGTGCCGCTCGTGCGTCGTTGATCGCCCCTGCCGCCGCGCACGCCGGATCCCCCTTTGCCCCTTGCAGTCACTGCCTTCGCAGTCATTGCACAGCGCGCGGCTTATGGGAACATCGCTTCGGCGGTCAGGCCGCGATTGACTGCTCGGGTTGGTCGTTCAGTCGCGCCCGGTAAGCGGCGGCAAGCTGCCGATGGATTTCCGCAACAACCGCATCGCCGCACGCTGCGGCGCGACTGTCCTCCTGTTCGGCGCGTTGCCGGAAATAGTCGATGTCGTCGTTCGTCATTTGCCACACCGCCGCACGCTTAAAATGAATATGGGTGAAGGCGGCCGCAACAATTAACATCTTGATTTATATTTAGACTTGATGCATGTTTATGAAATTCCGAAATCCCTGAGTTACGCCGCCAAGCAGGGGACGGCTCAGGATCGGGACATCGAACAGCTACGGACATCACGCTTCCTCATGGGGCGTAACCGCGATTCCATTCCTGAAGCCGATCTTGTCGCACTCGACACGGCGATGGGCGAAGTGCGCGAGGTGCCACCACGCACGATCCTCGTACGCAAAGGCGAGCGCGTCCGGCACAGTACCTACCTGATCGAGGGGCACGTCTGTCGATATATGGACGATCGTGAAGGGCAGCGGCAACTGGTCGGCACGCATGTACCCGGGGACTTTTTCGATCTTCACTCCTTTCCGATGCATCATCTCGACCATTACATTGCGACGCTTGGGCCGGTAAAAATCGGGGTATATCCGCACGAAACGCTGGCTCGGCTGACCGAGGCGTCGCCGACGCTGACGCGCGCGTTGTGGTTCAGCACTCTTCTCGACGCCGCGATGCACCGCGAATGGATCTTCAGGCTCGGGCGCCTCGACGCCGACGGTCGCATCGCGCATTTCTTTTGCGAGCTGGGGGTGCGGCTGGCGATGGTGGGTCTGAGCGACGGCAAGACGTTTGCGCTGCCGATCAACCAGACCGACCTTGCGGAGGCGTGCGGCATTACCCCCGTTCATGCAAACCGCACGCTGCGCAGCCTGCGCGAGCAGGGCGCGCTGACCTTTCGCTCAGGAATCGTGAACACTCTCGATCTTGGGAAACTTCGTCGCATAGCGGAGTTTGACCCACGATATTTGTACGGAAGCGGGACTTTGGTGGCTGACCGCAAGTCGTGAGGCAGGATATGGACGGACGCGTGCACGACGAGGCGAGCAGGGTAACGGTCGAGGGCGACGAAATTCTGCTCGACGGGCCCGATGGCCTCGCCGTTTCAATGACGCCGCGCGCCGCCGCCGAAACCGGCCAGCGGTTGATCGAGGCAGCGCTCGAGGCAAGTCAGTATCAGGGACCGCCGCCCGACGACGAGACGGCCTCACAAATCCAACCCTGAGGTCAGTGCATCAGCGGCGCAAAGCTCGCCGCCTGCGCCCGTGCCCAATTATCGCGGTAGTAGCGGCTCTCCGCCTCGCCATCGAGCAGTTCGCCACGGCTGAGCAAGCGGTGAATCTGGTCGAAGCTGCGAATCTCGGTCGGGCTGACGCGGTGGACGAGGTGATACGGCTGGAGCTCGTCGGGGTGCATCAGCCCGGCGGCGGCGAGCATGTCGGCAAGCGCCGAGATCGTCCGGTCGTGGAAGCGGTGCACACGCTCGGCCTTGTCTGGAACGACCAGCGCGCGCTGGCGCCCGTGATCCTGCGTCGCGACGCCGGTGGGGCAGGTGTTGTTGTGGCAGTTGAGCGACTGGATGCAACCGAGCGCGAACATGAAGCCGCGCGCCGCATTGGTCCAGTCGGCGCCGATCGCGAGCACGCTCGCCACGTCGAACGCGCTGACGATGCGCCCCGCCGCGCCGATCTTGATCCGGTCGCGAAGACCCGCGCCGACCAGCACATTGTGCGCGAACAGCAACCCCTCACGCATCGGCGTGCCGATATGGTCGCTGAATTCGACCGGTGCCGCGCCGGTCCCGCCTTCGCCACCGTCGACGACGACGAAGTCGGGGACGACACCGCTGGCCAGCATCGCCTTGACGATGGCCATGAACTCCCACGGATGACCGATGCACAGCTTGAACCCGACGGGCTTGCCTCCCGACAGCGCGCGGAGCTGCGTCACGAACGCCATCATTTCGAGCGGGGTGTCGAACGCCGAATGACGTGCAGGCGAGATGCAGTCGACGCCGACTGGCACGCCGCGCGTCTCGGCGATCTCAGGCGTGACCTTCGGGCCGGGCAGAATGCCGCCGTGGCCAGGCTTGGCGCCCTGGCTGAGCTTGATCTCGATCATACGGATCTGCGGTTCTGCAGCGAGCGCGGCGAACTTGTCGGGGTCGAAGCGCCCCTCCGGCGTGCGGCAGCCGAAATAGCCGCTGGCGACCTCCCACACGATGTCGCCGCCGCCCTCACGGTGATATTTGCTGACGCTTCCTTCGCCGGTGTCGTGGTAGAAGCCACCTGCCGCCGCGCCCCGGTTGAGCGCGCTGATCGCCGCGGCCGACAGCGAGCCGAAGCTCATCGCCGAGATGTTGAACACGCTCGCCGAATAGGGCTGGCGGCACTGGTCGTTGCCGATGGTGATGCGATAGGATTTGGGGTCGGGCGTATCGACGGGCCGCGTCGAATGCAGGATATATTCGTAATCTGGCTTGTACACGTCGATCATCGTGCCGAACGGATGGTCCGACGAGACGCCCTTTGACCGGCGATACACCAATGAGCGTTGCGCGCGTGAAAACGGCGTCGCCTCGTCTTCGTTCTCGAGCAGATACTGGCGGATTTCAGGACGGATCATCTCGACCAGCCAGCGGACATGGCCGATGACGGGATAGTTGCGCAGCACCGAATGCTTGGTCTGGATCAGGTCGACGATGCCGATCAGCACGAGCAGGATCGGCAGAATCGCCAGCGCGCGCCCCCAGAACCCGTGCGGCGCCATCTGGACGCCGAGCGCGGCGAGCCCGATGCACAGAATGAAGACGGTGTAGCGCCCGAGGCGGAGTTTGGTCATATTCGCCCCCTGCGCGCGAGGCGCGCTTGCCGCAAGCGGGAAGGGCGGGCCCGCGTTGCTTTATTGCCTTCCATTCGGACGACTGCGCGCCCCCTATCCGTTAGTCCTGAGCCTGTCGAAGGACGGGCAACCGGGGCAGACTTTAGCCCGTGAGGTCCGCCCTTCGACAAGCTCAGGGCTAACGGAAAAGGGAATCCTTCTGGATCGATCGCTCAGAACTTCGCGGTCACCTGAACACTGTAGAGGCGCGGTTCGGCGGGAATGAAGCTGGGGTAGCCGAAACCGCCGCCGGTGTTGCCCGCGTCGAGCAGATAGCGCTTGTCGAACAGATTATGCGCGACGCCCGCGATCTCGAACCGCTCGGCAAAGCGCAGCCCGGCGCGCAGATTGACCAAAGTCACCGGCCCCTGGCTGATCAGCGGGTTGTTGGGCAGCTCGAAGAACAGTGAGCTGCGGTGCGTCACGCTCGGCGTCGCAAAGAACGCGAGCTGCTCGGACAGCGGAAGATCCACCGTCACGCCGCCCGACGCCTGCCATTTGGGCTGGAGCCGGAACCGCTGCCCCGCAAAGGTGCCGTTGACCGCATTATTGTCGATCTTGGCATCGATATAGCCCACATTGCCGAACAGCGTGACACCGCGCACAGGGGTCACGCGTGCTTCGGCCTCGACCCCGAAATTCTTCGCGCTGCCCGCGTTGCGCGTCACCGCGCGGCCGTTCTCGATCACCGAAACCTGAAAATTCTCGTACGTCTGGTAGAATACGCCGAGCGACCCGGAGAAAATCCCGCGATCAGCCTTCAACCCGACTTCGTAATTCCACACGATCTCGGCGGGGATGTTGCGGATCGATGCGACCGGCCCCGCCGCCGACGACAGCTGGACGACAGGCGCGCGACGCCCCTTCGACGCGGTCGCGAACGCGTTGATGCCGGGCGTGAAGCGATACAGGATCGTCGCGCGCGGCAGGAAGGCCGCGAAGCTGTCCTCGCTGCGAAAGGTTTGCCCGCCGGTGTCGACGATCGGAAGCAGCGGCTGCCCCGCGATCACCGAACGCGGCTGGAACGCGAAATAGCCGCTGCGGCGCTTTTCGATGAGCGCGCGCGCGCCCAGCGTCAGCTCGAGCTGCGGCACCGGCGTAAACGTCCCGTCGGCAAAGACCGAGAAAGTATCGTTGCGCCCCTCGTTCCGGAACACCGAATAATAGGGGAGGGTGGTCGCCGCGCCCCCGGTCAGCAGCCGCGTCGCGCCCGCCGCGGTCACGACGCCGCCCGCGCTGACGCAGCCAAGCCCCGGAACCTTGGGGAGACCCGGCGTGCACTGGATGTAAGTGCCTTCCTCGGTCGAGAAGGGAACCGCCTGCGATCCGATTTCGTGGAACCAGTTGAAGCCGAACGACCCCCGGAAGCGGTCGCCGGTATAAGCGAACCGCGTCTCGTGGTTGAACTGCTCGCCGCGCGCATCTTCGGCGAACTCAAGATACCAGGCGGGGCCGCCGTCGGCGTCGAACACTTCGAGCGCGTCGAACTTGCGATAGGCGTTGATCATCGTCAGCTGCCAGCCGTCGGCAAAGCCCCAGCCGAGCGTCAGATTGGCGTCGTAGACATGGCGCTGCAGCCCGAGTTTTGGCGCGCCGAGCAGGGTCGCCGAAAAGGGCGAGCCGCCAAGCTCGGCGGTGCCAAAGGGATCGGGCGCGCCCGCCGTCGTGGCAAAGGTGCGCGAAACGAACGCGGTGCCCGGGTTGCGCTGGCGATCATAGGTCAGCACGAGGTCTGCGGTAAAATTGGCGACCGGCGCCCAGTGCAGCGAGCCGCGCGCGCCGAGCTGGTTCTGCCCGTTCAGATCGTCCTGATCGATGCCCGCCGGCGTCTGGTTCGGCACGCTCCGGCTGCCCGCGATGTTGCGGACATAGCCGTTGCGGCGCTTGTAGGCGAAAGCGACACGGCCGCTGAGCGTCTCGGTGCCGTAATTGACGTGGCCGGTCGCCAGATACTGCTCGTAATTGCCGTAGCCGCCGGTCAGCTCGGCCGAAAAGCCGGGGCGAGGGCGCGCCGAGATGATGCTGATCGCACCGATCGCCGAGGCGGTGCCGAACAGCGTCGCCTGCGGGCCCTTCACCACCTCGATCCGCTCGATGTCGTACAGATCCTGATACGCGCCGCGCGAGCGGCTGATGTCGACGCCATTGTAATAGAGCGTAACCCGCGCCGATTCCTGCGCCGATCCGCTGTCGGAGGTGACGCCGCGGATGACGATGCCGGGGTTGTTCGCGCTCTGCTCCTGGATGTTGAGGCCGGGGACGTAGAAGCTGACCTCGTCAAGGTCGCTGATGCCGAGGTCGCGCAACCGTTCGCCGGTCACGGCGGTCAGCGTGATCGGCACGTCGATCTGTTTTTCCGCGCGCTTCTGCGCGGTGACGATGATGTCACCCCCACTGGCACTGGCATTGGCGCTCGCGTCATCGGGCGCGGTCTGCGCGAAAGCCGGTGCTGCGATTGCGGTCGACAACAACAGACCCAGTGTGGCGAGACGCATGAATGATTCCCCTTTTTGCGGCTGACGAAGCGGGTGGAGCATCGATGTGACACGAACGCTGCGCTTCGAAGTCGCGCGTGTGGCAGTAGAATGGCAGTTCGGTGACTCTCGCTGGCAATTCGCTACCGCACGACCTGCCAGTCGGTGGGGACGCCGTAGGTTTGCGGGCTGGTGGTCGAAAAGCCGGTGCCGCGCGTCAGATAGTCGGTGAGCGTGCCATCGCTGGCGCGCACGAGGATATCGGCGAGGCCATTGCCGTTGGCGTCGCCGCTGCCGACGATCTTGGACGAGGGGTTGAGCGACAGGTTGAGGAAATTGCTCTGGACAAAGCTGTTGTCGGTGGTCGCCAGCCAGGTGCGCAGATTGCCGGTCAGCGTGTCGCGCATCAGCACGTCGGTGCGCCCGTCGCCGTCATAGTCGCCCGTGCCCGCGACGTTCCACCCGGTGCCGACGAGCACGGCGTTGGGGTTGCCGGTGAAGCTGCCGTCGGGGTTGCCGAACCAGTTGCCGACGGTGCCATTGTCGTTGCGCCACAGGATGTCGCTGCGCCCGTCGCCGTTGAAGTCGCCGGTCCCGGCGATCTTCCAGTCGAGCGTCACACTCGCGAGCGAGCTGTTGTTGGGCGTGAACGCGCCCGATGTCGTGCCGAGCCAGTCGGCGATCGTGCCATTGTCGTTGCGCCACAAGATGTCGGCGCGCCCGTCGCCGTTGAAGTCGCCGCTACCGAAGATTTTCCAGTCGTTGGTGACGAGCGACAGCGAGCCGTTGTCGGCGACGAACGACGCGTCGGCGTTCGCCGACCAGCGCCCGATCGTGCCGTTGGTGTTGCGCCACAGAATGTCGGCGCGCCCGTCGCCGTTGAAGTCGCCCGTCGTCGCGATCGACCAGTCGGTGCTGACCGAGACCAGCGGCGCGGCGTTGACCGCATAGCTGCCATTGGCCTGTCCCAGCCAGGTGCCGAACTGGCCATTGTCGTTGCGCCACAAGATATCGGCGCGCCCGTCGCCGTTGTAGTCGCGGTTGCCGAAGATCTTCCAGTCGTTGGGGACAGCCGCCGTCGCGAGCGCATTGGCCGTGAACTCGGGCGCGAGCGCGAGGCGGGCACCGACCGTCCCGTCGGGCGCGCGCACGAGCAGGTCGGTGAGCCCGTCGTAATTATAGTCGCCCACATCGGCGATCGCGGCGGTGCCGATGTTCAGGTTCGCCCCCATGTCGCGCACGAGCCGTCCGTCGCCGAGCGCGATATAGTTCAGCACCTGCCCCGCCGCCGAGCGCAGCACGACGTCGCTGCGCCCGTCGCGGTTGAGGTCGCCGGTCCCCGCCACGGTGAACGAAGCCAGCGCCGCGAGCACCGACGCGTTGTTCGGCACGAACACACCGCTGGCGTTGCCCAGCCAGTCGGCGAGCGTGCCGTCGTCGTTGCGCCACAAGATGTCGCTGCGTCCGTCGCCGTTGAAGTCGCCGGTCGCCGCGATCTTCCACACCGTCGAGATCGTCCCCGCCGACGCGGCGTTGCCCGCAAACACGCCGCTCGCGTTGGCGAGCCAGTTGACGTAGCGCCCGTCGTCGTTGCGCCAGACGATGTCGAGCCGCCCGTCGCCGTTGAAGTCGCCGGTTCTTGCGATCTTCCAGTCGTTCGAGATGCTGACGAGCGAGGCGTTGTTGGCCGCAAACACCCCCGTCACGCTGCCCAGCCAGTTGGCGAGCGTGCCATTGTCGTTGCGGAACAGGATGTCGGTATAGCCGTCGCCGTTGAAGTCGCCCTTGCCGACCACTTTCCAGTCAGGCGTGATGCTCGCGATCGAGGCGTTGTTGCCGGTGAACAGCCCGTTCGCGGTCCCCGTCCAGTCGGCGATCCGCCCGTCGGCGTTGCGCCAAAAGATATCGCTGCGCCCGTCGCCGTTGGCATCGGCAAGTGTTGTGCTGATTAGGGTGACGATCGTGCCGGTGTTGCCTTCTATTAAGCTCGTTACCAGCCGCCCACGTGGCGCGTTCGCAAGGGTGATCGTCCCCAGGTCGGCCGTGTTTGCGAGGTTACGGAACGTGAGGGTCGTGCCGCTCAACGAAACGTTAGTGGTCGTATCAACCGAGTAAATCCGGTCTCCGGGGCTGAAATCGGTGATCGTGTCACCGAATATAAAGCCGAACGATCCCGCGAAAGTGTCGTTGCCGCCGCCGCCGGTCAGCGTGTCGGCACCGCCTTGCCCTGCGATCCAATTGTCACCGCTGGTGCCGGTGATGAAATCCGCGCCGTTCGTGCCGAGGGCATTTTCAAAATTTAAGGCTTGATCAACGTTTACACCACCGACAGCCTGCACCGTTCCTGCTGCCAGATTCAGGATCACTCCCCCGGGGTTGGAACTGCCGAACTCGAGCGTGTCGACTCCCGCGCCGCCGTCGTGGAACTCGCCGCCGACGGCGTCGGTTACGATCAGCTGGTCGTTGCCGTCGCCGCCGTAGGTCTTGACGCTGTAGGTCTCGGTGATGGTATCGTCACCCGGTCCGCCGAAAGTGAAGAAATCGCTAGAGTTGGCCGTGAATACGTCGGGGCCGACCGTCCCAACCTGATACTCATATCCACTCGATCCAAAAACGCCGGCCCCCATCGCGTCGCGCGTGTCGAGGATTTCGAGGCCGATATCGCCCGACGCGTCGTAAGTGACCGTGACGAAGCGCCCGTCAGAAAGCGCCGCGACCGCAGGCGTCCGGTTGCCTACCGCCGCGTAGCGGTTGACACCGGTATAGCCGTAGCGCGCGACCTCGAGACCGCCAGTCGCATCGTTGTTTTCGTAGACGACGACCACCGACCCATCTGCAAGCGTTGCGACGTCGGGAACGCCGTTCTTGTTGGTCGACGAAACCGTTCCCACGGTGCCGAAGTCGTTCGTTACACCAACACCGATGTTGACGTTGAACAGCTTGATGTCGCTGTCGGGATTGTCGGCACCATTCTGGCTTCGGTACGCAATTACGACGCCGCTGTTCGAATAGGCGGTGACTGCCGGGTCCGATTCCAAAGTCGTGGATCCCAATGTTGCGGGTATCGTCGCCAATGCTGTTGCATAGCCACCAGTTTGGGTCAGCACGCGGTAAATGAGTGAGTCTGTTGCACCGTTCCGATAGACGCCGACAATCGCGAAGCCGAGTGCGCCCGGTGCGGCCGCAATATCGAGGTCGCTCATGTTTCCTCCGGTGCCAGCAAACGCATCAATCTCTGCGCTGAAACTATTGCCGGCCGCATTGTAGATCATCGCAGTGATGGTCGAACTTGCCGCCGAAGGGCTAGTATAGGCAAGCATGACGACGCCGTTACTATTCACCGCAACATGCGGATCGTCGTGCGGAACGGTGGCGGCGTTGGTTGTCGGTACTGCGCCAGCAAACTTGTTGAGACCATTACTGTCGTAACGTTCAAGATAAACTTTGGAAACGCCGCTCTCGACGCGCGAATAGACGAGGACGAAACCGCCGCCGGGCAACGCGGCGATATCGGGATTCTGTTCGTCGC
Organism: Sphingomonas sp.; assembly: GCA_965248885.1. GTDB lineage: Bacteria > Pseudomonadota > Alphaproteobacteria > Sphingomonadales > Sphingomonadaceae > Sphingomonas_O. The sequence goes on from OZ252211.1 coordinate 1,118,372, forward strand.
CCACCGTGGCATACGTGTTGAGCGCAAACTCGCTAGTGATCGGCATCCCGCCCGCGTTAAAGATGCGCCCAATGATGTCGGTTCCCGCCGCCGCGCCTGCGGTGCCCGGCGTGTTGTCGGCGCTGCGCCAAACGACAAGAATATTGCCGTTGGCGAGCTGCACGACGCGCGGCTGGTCCTGAACACCGACGTTGCTCGTGCTCGCGGTGATCTGGTCGAGCCAAGTGGCGGGGACGGTGGGCACGTGCGTTCTCCTCGAACGGCACACGCGTGCGCCGTGTTACAGGTAAACCAGACTCGCGACCTCTTTTGCGAACATTACCACCCGTACCAAACGGCGGCAAGCACGCGCTACCCCACGACCTGCCAGTCGTTGCCGACGGCATAGCTTGGCCCTGAGGGTGCAAAGCCGCTGCTGCGGGTGAGCCAGTTGGTGAGCGTGCCACTGTCGTTGCGCCAGAGGATATCGGCGATGCCGTTGCCGTTGAAGTCGCCGCTGCCGACGATCTTCCAGTCGGTGCTGCGCGCGGCGGCGGTGGTCGGGTCGTAGGCGAAGCTGCCGTTGGCCTGCGCGGTCCACACGCCGATCTCGCCATTGTCGTTGCGCCACAGTATGTCGCTGCGCCCGTCGCCGTTGTAATCGCCGGTGCCGGCGACCTTCCACGCGGTCGGGACCAGCGTCGTTGCGGCGTCGTTGCCCACGAACGTTCCATTCGCCTGCCCGAACCAGTCGGTCAGCGTGCCGTTGGCGTTGCGCCACAGTATGTCGGCGCGCCCGTCGCCGTTGAAGTCGCCGGTGCCCACCACGCTCCAGTCGGTCGTGACGTTGACGATCGACGCGCCGTTGGGCGTGAACCCGCCGTCGGCGCGCCCCAGCCAGTCGGCGAGCGCACCGCCGTCGTTGCGCCACAAGATGTCGCTGCGCCCGTCGCCGTCGAAGTCGCCGGTGCCCACGACCTTCCAGTCGGTGGTCACGCTGGTGATCGACGCGCCATTGGGGACCGCGACGCCGTTCGCGTTCGACAGCCAGTCGCCCACGCTGCCATTGTCGTTGCGCCACAGGATGTCGGCGCGCCCGTCGCCGTTGAAGTCGCCGCTGCCCACCACTTTCCAGTCGGTCGGCACGCTGCCGATCGAGGCCGCGTTGACCGCAAAGCTGCCGTTGGCCTGTGCCAGCCAGTTGCCGAACGCGCCGCTCGTGCTGCGCCACGCGATGTCGGTGCGTCCGTCGCCGTTGAAGTCGCCGCGCGCGACGACCTGCCACTCGTTGCCCCCCCGACCGTGGCCGCGTCGTTCGCGGCATAGCCGGTGCCCGCGCTCGCGAACCATGTCGAGATCGTGCCCGTATCGGCGCGCACGAGCAGGTCGGCGAGCCCGTCGCCATTATAGTCGCCGACATCGGCGACGCGGTTGGTGGTGCCCAATGTCGCGTTCGCGCCCGCATTGCCGACAAAGCCACCGTTCGCCTGCGCCAGCCAGTCGCCGAACGCGCCATTGTCGTTGCGCCACGCGATGTCGGCGCGCCCGTCGCCGTTGAAATCGCCGACCCCCGCCACTTTCCACGCAGTACCGGGGTTCGAGATCGACGCGGCGTTCGACACCCCGACGCCTGCCGCGTTGCTCAGCCAGTTGCCGATGGTGCCATAGTCGTTGCGCCACAGGATATCGCTGCGCCCGTCGCCATTGAAATCGCCGACGCCCGCGACCTTCCAGTCGTTTGTAATAGTCATCACCGACGCATTGTTCGGCGTGAACACCCCGCTGCCGTTCGCGAGCCAGTTCGATACCCGCCCGTCGTCGTTGCGCCATAAAATGTCGGTGCGCCCGTCGCCATTGAAATCGCCCTTGCCGACGACCTTCCAGTCGGTCGACACGCTCGCAATCGACGCGGTGTTCACCGAAAAGCCGGTGCCCGTCGACAGCCAGTCGCCGAAGCTGCCGTTCGCGTTGCGAAAGATCAGGTCGGCGCGCACGTCGCCGTTGACGTCGCCACGCCGCCCGGCGAACGCCAGATCGACGCCGCCGCTTGCGCTTGCACTGGCGAAGAGTCGCGCGGTCGGTGCGTTGGTCAGTGTCAGGCTACCGCCAGTATAGGTCAGCGTCGATCCCGAGCGCGAAAAGGTGAAAGACGCGAGCGTCGCATCGGTGATGTTGATGCGGTCGCCGTAGGTAAAATCGGTGATCGTGTCGCCGCTCAGCTTCGATGCCGTATCGCGGAAGATGTCGTTGCCCGCTCCCCCGGTGAGCTTGTCCGAACCGAACCCGCCCGAAAGGACATCCGTCCCGGAACCTGCGATAAGCGTGTCGGCTTCGATCCCGCCGACGAGCAAGAAATTTCCGTCACGCTCGGCCGATCCGTCGAGTGCGAGAGAACGGTAAGCGGTTCCGTCGACGGTCAACGTCGCCCCTGCGGCTACATTGCCATCCGCGAGCGTAATCCGGCTAGAACCCCGTAACAGATAACCGTTGCCGCGCAGCACCAGCGTTTCGACCCCCGTCACGGTGGTCTCGGCAAAAGTCAGCGGCCCCTGATAACCATAATCACCCGAACCCCAAGCGATAGAAAGCGTGTCGTTCCCTGCACCAAGCGCGTATTGCTGGAGCGGGTCGAAGTCGAACTCCTCGAGCTTCACAATGTCCGACCCGGCTCCGCCAAGAACGCGCAAGGTCGACTTGAACGAAAAACCGCTCGAGTTGCCGAGCGTCAGCACGTCGCCTGTGCCGAGCCCGCTGGCGTCGATCAGATCATAGTCGCCGCTGATTTGCAGTTTGTAGCTGTGACCGCCCATCAACCGAAGCGTCTCGAACTCCGACCAGCCCCCGGCGTAGGTGCCCGAATAGTCGCCGTCCAGAATCAGCGTGTCGCTGCCAGTGCCTCCTTTGAGCCTTTGATCTTGCCGAAGAATGCCCGTGATCGAAAAAGTGTCGTTGCCTGCACCGCCGTTGATGGTGACGTATGGGAATGAATATGCTCTCGGATCGCGGCCGAAGCTGGCGACGTTGGCGACGATCGTGTCATTTTTGCTGCCAAGCAGCACGTCGCCTACCAGTTCGACGTTGACCACTCGCGTACCACTATGCGCGTAACAAACTCCGGCATCACCGAAATTGACCGCCGCTCCGCTGGCTATGGTATCCAGATTGAGCGAATAGGCGAATTGGGAATCCAATCGGAACGAAGCCCAGTCGCGACCGGATCCACCATCGACCTGGTCGCCAAGCCCGGCCTCCAGCGAATCATTGCCGTTTCCCCCGAACAACTGATCAATGGCATAGTCGTCGTAACCCGACGAGCGGATATAATCGTCGCCGTCGTTGCCGTAGAGCAAGTCGGCACCTTCGTAGCCGTCGATGCTGTCGTCGCCCGCCGACCCGTTCAGGGTGTCGGGTCCGCTGGTTCCGGAATAGCTCGACATGGTTGACCAGCACCGCGCGGCCGACGAGTGCGGGGGCGGCGACCGCGAGTGCGACCGCCGCCGCGCCCGATCCGCGCGCAATCACGTCGCAGCGCGCGATGCCGAGTGCCGCGCACACCGTGGTGAAGTCGGCGGCGGCGGCGGCATTGGGGTCAGGGGCAGGGAAGGGGTCGCTGTCGCCGAACCCGGGACGGTCGATCGCCAGCACGCGATAGCCACGCGCGCGCAACGCATCGACCAGCCGCGTGGGCGGGTGGCGCGCACAGATGGTGCCGTGGAGGATGAACACCGGCGGCGCATCGTCGGGGCCGTAATCGCTATAACCGATCCGTCCGCCGGCGGGACGTGCAACGAAACGCGTCGGGGGGCCGAGCGGGCCTTCGCTGCTGCCGGGTGCCAGATAGAGCGACGCCATGCGCACCTCGCGCAGAACGCGCGCCATCTCGCCAGCGCTGTTGACGCCCAACAGCAAATAGATGTCCTTCAGCGCCCTGAGCACCACCGCATCCGACAGGCCGAGCGCAGCAGCGACATGCTCGCGCGTCGGGTGGACCGCAAAGCTTGCGGCGATGGCATATTGGCGCGGGGTCAGGCCGGTCGCGCTCGCCAGATGCACGTCATGCCCCTCCACCGCGGCATCGTTGCCGAGCGCGAGCAGCGCGACCTGGTCGATCAGATGGACGATATTGGCCATGCCCATCTTGTCACGCGCCGCCGCGACTGCGGTTCGCGCTGCTTCAAAGTCGACCTGCGCGACCTGCGCCGCACGGCGGACCGACCCGGTCGCGACGAGCGCGGCGACGATATCGGACTGGCGCGGCGACAGGCCATAGGCCGACAGCACCGCGCGCATGCGCCCGGTGTAGCTTTCCGGGCTGCTCGCGATGCACAGGACTTCGCGTTCGCCCTGCGTGCGATGTGCGCGGGTCTCGTCGTCGTGGCGCGCGAGCAGCGCGTGGGGGACGAAGGTGCCGACCAGTGCGACACCCTGGCCATCGGCGCGTACCCGCGCGAACGACGCCAGCCGCCGGTGGGTGATCGCCTGCCCCAGCGCGCGACATTCTTCGGCGTCGAGGCTCCCCACGCACGCGGCGAACGCGGCATTGTGGCTCAATGGCTGGCCGGTCGCCGCGAGCCGGGCGACGGAGCGGTCGGGACTGGGGCTGGGCACGGCGCGTCAGGTCACGTCATCGCGCCTCAAAACTCCCCCATTCGCGCGAACTTGGCGAAGCGGTCGGCTTTGAGCGTTTCGGGGGGCAGCGGGGCGAGCGCGTCGAGTTCGGCGGCGACCGCGTGCGCGATGGCGGCGATCGTCGTGGCGGGGTCCCGGTGCGCGCCGCCGGGCGGTTCGGCGATCACGCGGTCGATAATGTCCAGTTTGAGAAGCTCGCTCGCGGTGATCTTCATCGCCTCGGCGGCATCGGGCGCGCGTTCGCCGCTGCGCCACAGGATCGATGCGCATCCCTCGGGCGAGATCACCGAATAGACCGCGTTTTCGAGCATCAGCACGCGGTTGGCGGCGGCAAGCGCGATCGCGCCACCCGAGCCGCCTTCGCCGACCACAACAGCGACCATCGGCACGCCGAGCGTCAGGCAGCGTTCGGTGCTGCGCGCGATGGCCTCGGCCTGGCCGCGCTCCTCGGCGTCGATGCCGGGAAACGCGCCGGGCGTGTCGACGAGCGTGACGACGGGGAGCGCGAAGCGATCGGCAAGGTCGAACAGGCGGATCGCCTTTCGGTAGCCTTCGGGACGCGCCATCCCGAAATTGTGTCGCAGCCGCGAGGCGGTGTCGTCGCCCTTGACGTGGCCGACGACCACGACCGAGCGATCGCCGAAGCGTGCGAGCCCGCCGACGATGGCCTGATCGTCGGCAAAGGCGCGGTCGCCGGCAAGCGGCAGGAAATCCTCGAACAGCCCGGCCACGTAATCGTGGAAGTGCGGCCGCGACGGGTGGCGGGCGACCATCGTCCGCTGCCACGGGGTCAGCTTTCCATAGATGTCGGCGAGCATGCGCGCGGCGCGACCGTCGAGCACAACCGCCTCGGCCTCGCGCCCGCCCGCCTCGCGCAATTGCGCCGCGCTCTGGTGGAGCGCCTCGACCGGCTTTTCGAAAGGGAGATAGGCGTTCATGGGCAGGCTCATGCCGCGTAGCGGCAACGCGCGCCAGCCCGGATGCTTCATGCCGCCGACGAGTTCGCGCAGCGTGCAGGCGTGAATTGCCTTTCCCGGCGGGGTCAGCCGATCGAGGTCGGCGCGCTCGTCGATGTTGGCTTCGAGCGCGTCGGCGATCCTCGAGAGCAATTGACTGCGCGACACGCGCGACGTGAGCAACAGCGGTTTCAGCCTGCCGGTGCCGACCACCCGGTCAGTGTCATCAGCGTCACCGTTTCGACAATCCGCCCGTCGCTCCCGGCCTGAGCCGCAAAAGCCGTTCGTGCCGTATCCAGCCAGGCATGACCGACCGGATAGCGCGTCGCGAGCGCGTTGCGGCCGCCGCAGGCGGTCAGGTCGCGGACAAGGCTGTCGAGATCGCGATACGCCAGCGTCAGCGCTTCGGCATCGGCGACCGGCAGCACGAACCCGGCGCGCGCGAGCAGGTCGCCACCTGCGCGCACGTCGATCTGCGGATGCAGGCGCGCGACCGCGCGACCGCGCGCGGCATCGGCGGCCCCCACGGCCTGTCGCAGCGCGAGCAGGCTGGGCGCAGCGGGGAGCGTCGCAAGGAACAGACCATCGGGGCCGAGCGCACGTCGCGCCAGCACGAGCGCGCCGGGCAGGTCGTCGATCGTATCGAACCCCCAGGGTGCGACGACGAGGTCATAGCTTCCCGCGCCCGGCCACGGTGCGACTTCGTCACGGTGAAGCCCCATGGCGGCATAGTGACGTCCGACGTCGGTTGCGACCACGGTGACGCCGCGCGCTTTGAGCTGCGCCGCGAACAGGCCGCTGCCGGTGTTGATCACCAGCGCGTGGGCAAAGCCGCGACGGACCGAAGCGATCCGCTCGATCAGCCCCTCGGCGATGTGCGCCTCGAGCGGGTTGTCGCCGCCTGCGGCACGATCGCGGCGCGCGTGGCGCGCAACGGGATCGAATATCGGGGAGCGGTCCACGCACCCCTTGTGCCGGGGCGCGCCGCGCCCGACAAGCCGGGCATGCGCCGCTGGCTGGGCCCGATCGTCGATTTTGCCTTGCCGCCGCGCTGCCCGGGCTGTGGTGACGTCGTCGACGACGATCACCGCTTTTGCACCGCATGCTGGCAACGGCTCGATCTGCTGACCGGCGAAGGCTGCGCGCTGTGCCACCGTCCGCTTCCCGGCCCCGAAGGGAGCATCTGCGCTCCCTGCCTCGAAGCACCACCGCGCCACGACGGCGTGCGCGCGGCGGTGCGATATGGACCCGTTGCGCGCCAGCTGGCGCTGGGGCTGAAATACGGCCGACGGACCGGGCATGCGCGCACGATGGCGGCGGCGATGGCGCGTCACGTGGGCCAGGATGGGCTGTTGGTGCCCGTGCCGCTCCACCGATGGCGGCTGTGGTCGCGCGGTTTCAACCAGGCGCAGCTGATCGCGACCGCGATCGCGCTGCGTACCGGCCTTTCCGTCGCCGACGACGTGCTGGTCCGCAAGCGACCGACCCGTTCGCAGCGCGGCCTGTCGCGCAAGGGGCGCGCCGATGCGGTCCGCGGCGCATTCAGAACCACGCGCAAGCTGACCGGAACGGTGTGGCTTGTTGACGACGTCTATACCACCGGTGCGACGGCGGGTGCGTGCGCCGCAGCGCTCAAACGCGCGGGTGCCGAACGCGTGATCGTCCTTGTCTGGGCGCGTGTGCTCGACGAGGATTGACACCGGCGCGCCCCGATCACACCTGATTGACAATGCGTCCTTTCAGGAACCCCGAGCTCATGCCGCGCGTCGAGATTTATACCGCTTTCCTCTGCCCCTATTGCGCGCGCGCCAAGTCACTGCTCGACCGCAAAGGCGTGTCCTATGCCGAACATGACGTGACGGGCGATCGCCAGGGTCGTGCGGCGATGGCCGCGCGTTCCAACGGACGCAGCACCGTGCCGCAGATCTTTGTCGGCGAACGCCATATAGGCGGCAGCGACGACCTCGCCGTCGCCGAACGCAATGGTGAGCTCGACCAACTGCTGACCGCGTGAAGATCGGCGTGCTGCAGATGACGTCGGGGATCGACCCGACGGCGAACGGCGATTGTCTGGTGAATGCGATCGAAACCGCAGCAGCGGCGGGCGCGGCAATGCTGTTCACGCCCGAAATGTCGGGGCTGGTCGACAGTGACGGCGCGCGCGCGGCACGGCATGTCACGCTCGAAGCGCAAGACGCGGTGCTGGCGCGCGTCCGCGAAGCGGCGAAGGCGGCGCGGCTTTGGGTTCATCTGGGTTCGCTCGCGCTGCAGAGCGCCACCGACGCGCGCTGGGTCAATCGGGGGTTCGTGATCGACGCGGACGGCGCGATCGTCGCGCGTTACGACAAGATGCACTTGTTCGACGTCGATCTGGCGAGCGGCGAAAGCTGGCGCGAGTCGGCGCGTTATGCGGCTGGCGCACGGATGGGGGTTGCCGATACGCCGGTCGGACGCATGGGCCTCGCGATTTGCTATGATCTGCGCTTTCCTGCGCTGTTTCAGGCGCTGAGCGGGGCAGGGGCGACGGTGCTCGCACTGCCCGCCGCGTTCACCGTGCCGACGGGGCAGGCGCATTGGCATGTACTGCTGCGGGCGCGCGCGATCGAGAATGCGTGTTTTCTGGTTGCCGCAGCGCAGGCTGGCACGCACGCCGACGGGCGAAGCACCTATGGCCATTCGCTCGTGGTCGATCCGTGGGGAACGGTGCTGCTCGACATGGGCGACGCGCCCGGCCTCGGCTATGCCGAGCTCGACCTGAGCCAAGTCGCGGCGGTCCGCGCGCGCGTTCCCGTGATCGCGCACCGTCGACCGATCGAGCCCGTTGCATGATCGTCTATGATCTTTCGTGCGAGCGCGGGCATGTGTTCGAAGGGTGGTTCGCCGACAAGATGGCGTTCGAAGCGCAGCGTGATGCCGGGCAGATACCGTGCAGCTTTTGCGCGAGCACCAGCGTGGCACGTGCGCTGTCGGTCCCGCGGATCGGCGCGAAGGGCAACACCCGTATTTCGCCCGCCGAAGTTGCGCGCAAGCTCGCGACGCTGCAGGCCGAGATGCTCAAGGGGTCGACATGGGTCGGCGACACGTTCGCCGAACGCGCGCGCTCGATGGCCGATGGCGACGAACCGCCCGCCACGATACATGGACAGGCGACACTGGGCGACGCCAAGGCGCTCCACGACGATGGCATCACTGTGTTGCCACTGCCGTTTCCCGTCGTCCCCCCCGAACAGCGCAATTGACCACGCGGGCGCCGCCAAGGCATAATGGAGCAGCGCCCCGGTAGCTCAGCAGGACAGAGCAACGGTTTCCTAAACCGCAGGTCGGGAGTTCGAGTCTCTCTCGGGGCACCATTTGTTCTTTTCGGGGTTTCCCGAAAATGCTCGACAAACCGCAGAAAAGCGACGATAATCGGGCTGTGGCGTCCACTTTGATCCCAAGTGATTTGCTGAAATCCAACGGCCATCTGGGGCCACGGTTGGGGCCACGAACGTCAACCGAAAAACCCGTGGCCCCAACATGCCCCTGACAGACATCGCAATCCGCAATGCCCGCGCCAAGGAAAAGCCCTACAAGCTGACCGATCAGCGCGGCCTTTTCATGCTCGTCCAGCCCTCGGGCGCGAAACTTTGGCGATATAAATTTCAGCAGCACGGGAAGGAGAAGAAGCTCAGTCTCGGCATCTATCCCGACGTCTCGCTGGCGAAGGCTCGCAAGCTGGCCGAAACGGCGCGCGACCGCGTTCTTGACGGCAACGACCCCGTCGCCGAAAAGAAGTTGCAGAAGGCAGCAGCCATTCTCAGCGCAGCGACGACCTTCGAAGGCATTGCAGATGAATACATCGCCAAGACCGAACGCGAGGGCCGGTCCCAGGCCACGGTCTCAAAGTCCCGCTGGTTGCTCGACATCGCACGTCCGCTCATCGGCACGCGACCGATCGCCGATATCAAACCGATCGAGGTGCTTGCGGTTCTGAAGAAGCTGGAGGCGCGCGGCAACCTGGAGACGGCCAAGCGGATGCGCTCGTTTTCGAGCCGTGTGTTCCGATACGCGATTGCGACTGCGCGCGCGGAGAACGATCCGGCTTCCTTGCTGATCGGCGCGATCAGCGCGCCAGTGCGCAAGCACCACGGTGCCATTGTCGAACCAGTCGAAGTTGCAAAGTTGTTGCGCGCCATCGACGGTTACACAGGCCAGCCCGTCACTCGCATTGCTCTGTCGCTCAATCCCCATGTGTTTGTTCGTCCTGGCGAGTTGCGCCACGCCGAATGGAGCGAAATCGATTGGGAAAAGGCGGTCTGGCAAATTCCGGCTAACAAGATGAAGTCGCGTGTTGCGCATACCGTGCCGCTATCCCAGCAAGCCGTCGCATTGCTGCGCGAGATCGAACCGCTGACCTGCCATTCGCGCTATGTCTTTCCGTCACTGCGGACGCCCAAGGAACCTATGAGCGAGAACACGATCAATGGCGCGCTCCGTAGGCTTGGGTATTCAGGCGATGAGATGACTGCACACGGCTTTCGCGCGACCGCGAGCACGTTGCTCAACGAGAGTGGCAAGTGGCACCCCGATGCCATCGAGCGGGCGCTTGCGCACAAAGACAGCGACAATGTGCGCGCCGCTTATCATCGCGGCGCGCACTGGGAGGAGCGGGTCCGCATGGCGCAGTGGTGGAGCGACTATTTAGATACGCTCCGCGAAGGTGCGACGATCATACCGATCACACGTGGGCGACGTTGACCGGGCCAATTTCGACAAGGTTCCGGTCATTTGCCGTACCAATTTCAAATCCTGAAACCTGCGACCATTCACATATTCAGCCGACGGCCAGTTTGTGGTGCTGAACTGACGCACCCCCCCGCACCTCGGCGCACCTGGCCGTTCTTCTTCGTCTCGCTGCAATGAGGGCGGAGCAACCCGGTAAAAAGGTACCGATAGGATCGGCACGCCATTTCTCACGTCGCGAGCGGTATTGGCATTGTGTCCAATAATTGTTACACAGAGGTATCGACAGAGGGTCGCTTAAATTCGGGTAGTTGCAGGGTCAGGGCATGGTTTCAGATGATCTTCCGCAGTTCCCGCGAGACCGACCGGCCCCTGAGGATGCGACCAGCTCGGTTGCTTTCGCAGCGGATGCCCTGATTCCGTCGCGTTCGAATGACGCTCTGCGTCTGCGCAGTGTTCTCGACGGCATGAGCGAAGGCTTTGCGCTGCTTTCCCCCGAGTTTATCGTTCTGGACCTGAATGCTGAGACGCTGCGCCTTGAGGCACGAAATCGCGAAGAGATCGTAGGGCGCTCGCACTGGACACTTTACCCCGGCAGCGAAGAAGGTCCGCTTGGGGTGCTGTACAAACGCGCGATGCGAGATCGCGTAGAGGTTGGTCTTGAACACCGACATGTCTGGACCGACGGCCGCGTCTCATGGCTCGAGATGCGCGACTTTCCCACTGATGACGGCAATCTGGCCGTGTTCTTCCGTGACGTTACTGAGCGCCATGTTGCCGAACAGCAGCTACGCGAAAGCGCCGAGCGGTTTCAGGGGGCGGCGCGTGCTTTCGCCGATGTGCTGTGGACCAACGACGCTGAGGGCCGGATGACCGGCGAGCAGCCGAGCTGGGCGGCGCTTACCGGCCAACCGTTCGAACAATATCAGGACTATGGCTGGGCGCAGGCGGTCCATCCCGACGATGCGCAGCCGACGATCGACGCGTGGGAAAGGGCCGTTCAGGAACGACGGCTGTTCGTTCACGAGCATCGCGTTCGCCGTCATGACGGCATCTGGCGACGCTTTGCTATCCGAGCCGTGCCAGTATTGAATGATGATGGCTCGATCCGCGAATGGGTCGGCGTGCACACCGACATCACCGATCTGCGTGAAAGTGAAGTCCGGTTCCGTCAGCTCGCCGAGACCATCGAGGCGGTGTTCTACATTCACGAGATCGACCAACCGCGAATATCCTATGTCAGTCCGGCCTATGAACGTATCTGGCAGCAGTCCGCCGACGAGCTATACGCCGATGCCAGCGCCTTCATGCGGGTCATTCACCCGGATGACCGACCGATGGTCGAGGCAGCATTGCAGCGGCAGCGGGAAGGCGAAAGCACCGAGACGCGATATCGGCTTGTCCTGCCCGATGGCCGCGTCAGCCATATTCACGACCGGTCGTTCGTTACCAGCGACCCCGATGGCAATGAGCGCCGCGTTGTCGGGATTGCCGAGGACGTTACGGTGACCACCCAGGCACGGATGCAGCTCGCCGCCAATGCTGCGACCTTCGAGATGCTCGTCCGTAATAACCCCTTTGGGGTCTATGTCGTGGGAAGTGATTTCAGGCTGTTGCACGCGAGCATCGGGACCGCGCGTGCGTTTGCCGGGATCGACCCGTTGATCGGGCGCGATTTTGCCGAAATCGTCCGTATTCTCTGGAATGAACCGTTCGCCACCGAACTCATCGACCGGTTCCGGCACACGCTGGCCACCGGCGAAACTTACGTCAGCCACCGCACTGTCGAACAGCGCCACAACATTGATCAGGTCGATGCCTATGACTGGCGCATCGACCGGATCGGCCTGCCCGACGGCTCGCTTGGCGTTGTCTGCCATTTTTACGATCTGACCGAGCGGATGGCGCTCGAAGACGAGCTTCGGCAAGCCGTGGCCGATAAGGACATGTTGCTCCGCGAAATCGATCACCGTGTCCGCAATAGTATCGCGATGGTCGCCTCTCTCCTGTCGATGCAGGGCGGCTCAGCAGCATCGCTCGAGGTCAAGCAAGCTCTCGACGTCGCATCGGCGCGGCTCGTTGCCGTCGCCCGCATTCATGAGCGGCTGTATAAGGGTAAGGAAGTCGGCGTTGTCGAGTTCGGCACTTATCTTGAAGAAATCTGCCGCGATCTGCGAAGCTCGCTTGGTCATGGCGCAATGACGATGGCAATCAAAACCGCGCATTGCGATCTGTCCGTCGATCAGGCGGTGCCGTTGGGACTTGTCGCCAACGAGCTTGTCACGAACGCCTTCAAGCACTGCGGGAAAAGCGCAGCAAGCATCAGCGTGGTTTTGGAGTGCAACGAGTCAATGCTGACGTTGACGGTCTCGGACGACGGCGTGGGGATGCCCGAGGATTACAATCCAGCGAAAAGATCGGGTCTCGGGATGCGCGTGATCGACATGCTTGTCCGGCAGTTGAACGGTTCGCTTACGCTTCCCGCCGCCGGTGGCGATGCGCGCTTTCAGGTCACCGTGCCTATCCGCCAAGACTGAGCTAGGGTGGCGATTGCTTTCGCCAAGCGCGCATACAGGACGTCGGCAGCGGCCCTGCCAGACCGATTGCGTTCCCAAATGTACGGGGCAAAACGACAAGTTTTTGGTCGTCGCGACTGTCAGTTTCAGTCATCACAAGCGGACATTATGGTTGGCACTTCTGACACCTGCAAACCCGCCAAAGGGCGTGGGTTGATCGATGGCGTCAAAACCGACCGGTTTTGACCATCCGACTTGCCAAGGTGACTAACCGCGAGAGTCTGACTAGGAGCGGATCGTGACCACGCTTCGTCAATATCTGATGCGCCATACGGCGCTCGCGGCGTGGCTGGTCGTGCTTACGCTGTTGATGAAGATGCTGGTGCCGACCGGTTATATGTTCGGCACTTCGTCCACCGGCTCCATCACGATCGAGCTATGCAGCGGTTTCGGACCCGTGGCGATTGCCGCACCACGGCACGGGATGACGCACCATCACGGTCAGCACGATCACAAAGGGAAGGAGATGCCGCCCTGCGCCTTCTCCGGCCTGTCCGCCGCGTCGCTTGGCGGTACGGACCCGCTACTGCTGGCGCTCGCCATTGCCTTCATCGTTACGACCGTATTTCTCTCGGTCGTCCCGAGCGCCGTGGTCCTGCCGACGTACCTGCGTCCGCCGCTTAGAGGACCGCCCCGCTACGCCTGATCTATCGCCGCACGCCAAGGCGTGACGCTCGCGTGTTTTGCTTCCGCGGCCTTATGGTCCGGGAAGCGAACGCGCGACCCGTGCTCACAACGATCAGGGTCGGCAAAAGCCGGCACAGGGATATTATGAAAACGACCTATTGGGCGGCGCTGCTTGCCGCCACCACCGCTATGCCTGCACTTGCACAGGAAAGTGACGGGGCTGCGAAACACTTGCGAGAAGCAACGTCGGGCGAAGCCAGCGTGGACGATGTTTCCCACAACGGCAGCGGCGACATTATCGTGACCGCCCTTAAACGTCGACAGAACGTCCAGAAGGTGCCTGCCAGCGTCAGCGTCTTATCCGACGATCTGCTTCGTCGGCTGAACGCAACCGACTTTTCCCGCATCGCGGATTGGGTGCCTGGGGTCGCTTTCGCGACCACCGGCGTCGGCAATTCGCAGTACATCGTTCGCGGGATTGGCTCGGTCGGTGCCGCTCAGTCGCCGACGACGGGGGTCTATCTCGATGAAACCCCGCTCCAGACACGGGCGACGCGCGCCGCATCCCAGCCCGACCCGCAACTGATCGACGTCGCGCGCGTGGAAGTGCTGCGCGGGCCGCAAGGCGTCCTGTTTGGCTCCTCTAGCATGGGGGGGCTGGTGCGGATCGTCACCAACCAACCCGACGCGAGCGCCGCCGCCGCGCGGGTCGAAGCCGGCCTTGGCACGGTTACGAACGGCGGGTTGAGCTGGGACGCCAAGGCGATGGTTAACCTACCGATCGTTCGCGACACGCTGGCGCTTCGCGTCGCGGGCAGTTTCGTCCGCCAAGGCGGGTGGATCGACGATCTGCGCCCAACGACGGGCAATCTGACGGAAAACCTGGGCACCAGTGCGGTTCGGAAGAACGATAACTGGACCCGCACCGGCTCGGTCCGCGCAGCGTTGCGCTGGGACGCGACGCCGACGCTCACCGTCACGCCGTCGGTGATCTGGCAGGACGCCTACAGCAACACCGCCCGCGCCCACAGCGACGTGACCTTCGGCCTGCGGGGGCGAGCCAAGGCGCGCTACCAGGACGAGTTCGCCAAGGACAGGTTCGTCATCGGATCGCTGCTGATCGAGAACAGGTTCGATGCGCTTGGCGGCTTCACGCTGACGTCGAACAGCTCCTATCTCGACCGCAAGACGCGCCTGCTTTTCGACGTGACCGCGTTCGACTCGCCGATTATTGAAGACATCGTCGGCCCTGGCCCGGGCGGACGGCTGTTTCTAACGCCGCTCGTCGATTTCTCGCGCACGAAGCAATTTACGCAGGAGGTGCGGATCGTCTCGAACGGCTCGGGCGCGCTGCAATATGTGCTGGGTGGGTTCTACCGCGACCTTCGCCAGGACTCCGGCCGCACCATCAAGGTCGCGAACCTGTTCGGCGTGGCCGCGCCACTGCCGCTGGGCGCGAGCAATCCACCGTTTATCGAGGACACGACCGTCCGGTTCAACGAGTCCGAAATCGCCGCGTTCGGCGAGCTGACCTATGCGGTCGCGCCGAAGCTCAAGGTGGCCGCTGGCGCGCGCGTGTTCGGCTACCGACAGCGCGAAACGAGCCGGCGTTACGGTATAGGTGGCGTGGCGGGCGGCGACCTTGCCTATGCCTATTCCGAACCCAATCGCGAGAGCGGCGTCACGCCTCGATTCACATTGAGCTACGAACCAAGTCAAGCGGCGACGCTCTACGCCAGTTTCTCGCAAGGCTTCCGCACGGGCGGCGTCAACGCGCCCATCACGGACCAGATCTGCTCTGCCGCCGAGCGCCGCGCCGCCGACCTTCCGGACGTTCCACCCCCCTACGACAGCGACCGGACGAACAACTACGAGCTGGGCGCGAAGACCAATCTGTTCGGCAGCAAGCTCCGCATCAACGGTGCGGCCTACGCCATCGACTGGAAGGACTATCAGCAGGCGTTCCAGACTGCGTGCGGCATCAACAACGCGACAACCATCTCCTTCGTCGTCAACGCCGGCCGGGTCCGCAGCCGGGGCGGGGAAGTGGAGGTCGTGGCGTCCCCCGTCACCGGGCTGGAAATTCAGGCCGGTGGCTCCTTCACCGACGCGACCTACCGCAACGAGGTGCCGAACCTGTTGCTATCAGCGGGGTCGCGCGTCCTCGATGTGCCGCGATGGACCTGGAATACGCGGGCGGACTATAACTTCGCGATCAGCGAGGCGCTGCGCGGTAGCCTGTTCCTGGCGGCGCGCCATGTGGGCCGATCTGACAGCGGCTTCGGCGAAGGCGAGGTCTTGCCGCGACCGGCGTACACGTTGGTCGATGCGTCGGCAGGCATTCGGTTGCGCAGCGGAATGACGCTCGACCTGTTCATCAACAACGTCTTCGACGTCGTTCCCGTGTTCGGGCAGGAGTTCGCGACCTCGCCAGGCAATACCACCGCGACCAGCTACTTCACCTACGAGGTCGGGCCGCCCCGGACGGTAGGCGTGCGTGTCGGGAAAGCCTTCTAAAATGCGCGACACCTATCGCATGGTCTGGCGCTGGCATTTCTACGCCGGGCTGTTCGTGCTGCCCATCGTGCTCATGCTGTCGGTGACTGGCTCGATCTACCTGTTCAAGCCGCAAATAAATCGGTGGGAAGAGCGAAGTTTTCGCGGGCTGGGCACAGGCGGTACAGTTTCACCCGACCGGCAGTTGATGGCGGTGTTCGCCGCCAATCCCGGTCTGCGTTGGACCCGCTATCGCCTGCCAGAAAAGCCCGGCGACGCCGCCATGATACAAATGGTCGACTCGGTCGGACGCCAGCGCGAGGTGTACGTCTCTCCGCAAGGGAGGGTGCTGGGCAGCCTCGATCCGGAAGCCCGGATCGAGGCGGTGGTCTCGCGCATCCACGGTTCGCTGCTGCTCGGGCGCTGGGGTGATTGGATCGTCGAACTGGCAGCGAGCTGGACCATCGTGCTCATCCTGACCGGACTGTATCTGTGGTGGCCGCGTCCATTCCGGGCGGCAGGGACGCTCTGGCCGCGACTGTCACTTCGCGGCCGCCCGTTGCTCAAGGATATTCACCGCACCACCGGATTCTGGATTGCGGGATTGGTGCTGGTCATGCTCGTGAGCGGCTTGCCCTGGGCGGGCGCGTGGGGAACGGCGTTTGAATGGGCGCGAGAGGAAGCCGGACTCGTCAAGGGACCGCGGGATTGGAAGGTCGGCGCTTCCGTCGCGCCTCACCATGGCATGGCCTCCACCGTGGCGACCGCCGCACCCATGCCCCTCGGTCTGCCACTGTCTGCCTTCGTCAAAAAAGCCGAAGCGGAGCATATGGCTTTTCCGGTCGTGGTGCTGCCTCCCCACGCACCGCAACCTTTCGGCCCGGCAACCGGTGCTGTCTGGACCGTCAAAGCCGAGCCGCAAAACCGCCCGCTTGCACGGCAGGTGACTTATGACGCGGCGACCGGTGCCGAAACAGGCCGGAGCGGCTGGGCTGACCAGCATTTGGTCGACCGGATCGTGAACACCGGCGTCGCCTGGCACGAGGGGCAATTGTTCGGCTGGGTTAACCAACTCATCGGACTGCTGACCGCAATTGCGCTCGTCGCGATCAGTGCGCTTGGCGCGCTGATGTGGGTGCGACGGCGACCGGTGAGCACATTTGGACCACCCGAGCGGGCCAGCTCACCGGCACCGCACGCCGCTATAGCGGCGATGGTAGTGCTGGGCGTCCTCCTGCCTCTGTTCGGAGCTTCATTGCTGGCGATCTTGCTGGTCGATCGTCTGCTACTAGCAGCGAACCTGAATGGGTCGGGTCGTGTCACAACCGAACGGTCGTGACGCCACTCGAACGGCAGCTTTTCGTCATTCTCAATTGATAGCGGATGTTCCGGAATCCCGACTCTCCCGCCATGGTCTCCAGCTTCGGGGAAGGGCGCACACTTTTAAGATTTATCAGTGGCCGGCGGTTTACGGGCGCGTATCAATCCACGTCTGAATGTCGCTCTCGCGCCACGCGACGGCGCGTTCGGCGAGTTTGCGCGGACGCGGGAATGCGCCGGTCGCGACGAGGCGGTAGATTGACGACCGGCCAAGGCCGGTCCGGGTTTTGACTTCGGGAAGCCGAAGCAGGCGGTCGGGTGATTGTGTATAGTCAGCCACGGGGTATGTCCTGATCTGCCCCCTTCTGAGTGGTCCAAAATATCTGTTATTTTGGATCATGAAGGAGATTGGGAATGCCGTTCAAGAAGCACAAGCCGGAGGAGATCATCGGCAAGCTGCGTGAGGCGGAGATCGTGCTGGCGCAGGGTGCATCGACAGCTGAGGCGTGTCGCCGGATCGCTGTCAGCGAGCAGACATACTACCGGTGGCGCAAGGAATATGGTGGTCTGAAGACCGACCAGGCGCGGCGGATGAAGGATCTGGAGAAGGAGAATACGCGGTTGCGCCGCGCGGTCTCTGACCTGACGCTCGACAAGCTGATCCTGCAGGAAGCTGCACGGGGAAACTTCTGAGCCCCGCGCGACGGCGTCGGTGCATCGATCATGTGCGGCGGGTGCTGCCGACGTCCGAACGGCGGATATGCCGCGTGCTCGGGCAACATCGATCGACGCAACGCAAGGTCCCGCGCGGGGCGGACGACGAACAGGCACTGACCGAAGACATCATTGCCCTTGCCAAGCAATATGGGCGTTATGGCTATCGGCGGGTGACAGCGCTGCTGCGCAGCGCGGGGTGGAGCGTGAACCGCAAGCGTGTCGAGCGCATCTGGCGGCGCGAGGGTCTGAAAGTACCGCAAAAGCAGCCCAAGCGCGGTCGGCTCTGGCTGAACGATGGGTCGTGTATCCGGCTGCGCCCGGAGTATCCGGGCCATGTCTGGGCCTACGACTTTGTGGAAGGTCGCACCCATGATGGTCGCAAGTTCCGCATCCTGACGATCATCGACGAGGCCAGCCGGGAATGCCTCGCGCTGATCGTCGCGCGCCAGCTCAAACACGAGGATGTGCTGGCAGCGCTTGCCGATCTGTTCATTGCGCGCGGTCCGCCAGCGAATATCAGGTCTGATAATGGCAGCGAATTATCGCGACAGCGGTCCAGAAATGGCTGGCGCAGATCGGCGTCACGACCCTCTACATTGCGCCGGGGTCACCGTGGGAGAACGGCTATAACGAGAGCTTCAACGGGTCGCTTCGCGACGAGCTGCTCAACGGCGAAATCTTCTATAGCCTCGCCGAGGCCCGGGTGCTGATCGAAGCGTGGCGGCGTCATTACAATACCGTCCGTCCGCACAGCAGCCTGGGCTACCGCCCACCGGCCCCCGAAGCCGTTCCATCGCCAGTGCCGCCCTCCGGTTCCGCTTCGCTCCACCTGCGGCCGACACTGGCGATGGAGGTGACAATGCACTAACGATCAACACGGACCACTCAGTGGGGGCCGGTCAGGCGCGCGACCGCCGATGCCCATGGGTTCGACCAGCCCGCAAGGGAGATGCTGGTCTCCGGAGCGCAGGGAATCGCAATAGGTGCGGACCAGTCGACCGAAGCTGCGACTGCACAGCACGCCGTCGCTTTTGCTACCGCCAAACTCTCGGAACGAGAGGCCGTTTTCGCGGAAGCGACGCTGGCGAAGGAAGCTGGAGACTATGCATTCGGACACATCAGTCATGCGGCAATCGTCAGCGCGATCGATTTTGCCCGCGAGAGCGGCGCGCTCGTCCCGCGCACTTTCCTCGACAAGCGCGGAGCGGAATTTGCAGGGTTCACGACGCCGGAGGCGATCGAGATCGAGCGCACGATGTTGCGGATCGAGGCCGCTGGCCGGGGGACGGCAACACCGCTTGCGAACCGCATGATCGCAGCGAGCATTGTCGAACGCGCGGTTCGTGCGTCGGGTCGGTCAGGCCATTTGTGGACCGACGATCAGAAGCGCGCGACCGCCGAACTGCTCAGCTCTCGCGACCGCGTTGCAGGCGTGCAGGGCTACGCCGGAACCGCCAAGACCACGACTGTCGTCGCCACCTACGCCCGCGAGGCGGCGAGGCAGGGCTATAGGGTGACCGCGCTTGCCCCGACCGCTTCGGCAGCTCTTGTGCTCGGTGAGGCGCTCGGTACGCGGGGCGATACCGTCGCGAGGCATTTGATCTCCCCGCCCGGCGCGGGCAGCAAGGCTGTCTGGGTCGTCGATGAGGCATCGATGCTATCGGCGCATGACACGGCACGGTTGCTGACTGCCGCCGAGAGATCAGGCGCACGGGTCGTGCTTGTCGGCGACTTGAAGCAGCTCGGCTCGGTCGGTGCTGGTGCGGCCTTTGCGCAGCTTCAATCCGCAGGAATGCCGACGGCGCAACTTGCCGAGATCGTACGCCAGTCGAACTCACTAACCCGAGAGGCGGTCGAAGCATCGATTGAAGGCGAAGCGCGCAAGGCGCTTGTCGCGCTGGATCGCGGCGGTGGCAAGGTTATCGAAGCCGCCGACCGCGACAGCCGTTTTGCGGCGATAGCCAAAGACTATGCGGCAAGAGACGCAAACCTCAGGTCCGAAACGCTCGTGATCGAGCCATCGCGCGAGGGTCGCGATGCGCTGACCGCCGAGATACGAGCAGCCCTTGGCAAGATTGGTGCTCTGACCGGCCCCGCCGTCGAAATGCGCAGCTTGGTGGCGAAATCGCTTACGCGTGCCGAGGCACGCGACCCGTCGAGCTACGAGCGGGGCGACGTTGTGCGGTTCACCCGCGACTACGCCGACAAGGGTGTGGTTCGCGGCACCGCCTGGCAGATCGAACTCGTTGACCTGACGAAGGCTTCAATCAGCCTTCGTGGCCAGAACGGAGAAACCGTCGACTGGCGCTTGCGGCAATGGGGCGCGGGCAAGAGCGAGGTCTTCGAAGCGCAGACATCGGAGCTGAAGAATGGCGATCGCATGCAATTTACGCGCAACGATCGTGAGGCGGATCGGATCAACGGGCTTTGCGGCACGGTGACAGGCGTTGATGCCGTGGAGCGAACGGCGACTGTGTCGCTGGCGAATGGTCGCGAGCAGATGCTCTCGCTCGACGCGCCGCGCGATCAGCATATCCGTCATGCCTATGTCGAGACGGCGTTCGCGGCGCAGGGGAGAACGACCGAGCACGTTCTGGTCCACGCCGACAGCAAGGCGACGAATCTTGTCGATCAGAAGATGCTCTATGTGGCGGTGTCGCGCGCCCGCAGTAGCGCGTTAATTTTTACGGACGATCGGGGGAAATTGTTGTCGGTTCTCGCGGAACGCGCGGGCGAGAGACAGGTCGCATCGGATAAAACCCTGAACCAATCGGCCGCTCCCCATCGTTTACGAGGAGGCGCAGGTCTTGGGTGACGAAACCAACACTGCTTTGCAATGTGGGTATTTGGAGCAGCGCGCCACCAAAATTACGGGCAAAAGGGGGTGGCAAGCGCCTTGCTTGCCACCCTCAATGTCAGTGTAAGTTTCGTCGGACGATCGCTTCAGCTGAAATGATCGCGTCGCGCGCGGCAACCAAAGCTTGCAATGCGATTGTTGCGTCCCGCCCGCTGGGATATGGTCCGACTGGGGGCAGGTTCGCGGCGGCCTCCGGCTGGACTGCTCGATACGATCGGCCATTGGCGATCTCGCCGATGCGGCCTCCGTTGACGCCGAACCAAGCGGCAATGTCATGCTGGCGGTCGCCTCGTGCCAACATAGCCTTCACAATTGCCGCATCACGTTCAGTCAGGCGAATGCCGCTGGGGGTTGCTCTTTGTCCCATCTCGTCCTCCCTCACGCGGCTTGACGGTGCTTGAGAAGCTCCGTCTCGAACGCGTCATAAGCCAATGTGTAACTGCCTTCGTTCTTGCCGATCTTCTGCGCGTCACCGCCAAAGGCCTGGATCAGAACCTTATACTTGCGGACAATCTCGTCGAGGTGCTGATCGACAAAGGCAAAGGGATCGGTCGTCCACGCCAGGTGTCCTGTGCCATCCAGTTCGAGCAATGCGCGCAGTCCATAGGCCAGCGGAACGATGAAGCCGTCCGGGTAGCGATACCCGACCAGCGCCTTGCCGAACGGTGTTGCCGGTTTTGTCTTCAGGTCCTTCGCCGACGCGACCGCCCGCAATAACCCAAAGCTGCCCCCGTTCCGGTTGTAGGCGAGCGGAAATTCGGCGTAGAGCCGGTCGAATAAGCTCGGCATATCCCCTGCGATTTTCAGTGCGCTCCCGATTGCGGTGTTGAACAGTTCGTGGGTGCCATCGGCGGTAGCGGTGGACACCTCCGTGTTAACCATCAGGGTGTCGAAGGCTGTCGAGCACTTCCCCTTCCCGCTGTAGATGTCGGCCGCACGTGGTGCAGAAACACCTGACGGAAGCGACGCCGACGATAGCGGAATCCAGGCGAGCGCCACGAGATCGCGGACCTTCACTTCGCCGCCGTCGTTCGACTTCCATTCGACCCGCTTCGCGATTTCGGCGGGCAGCATCTTGCGCAGGTGGTCGTAGAGGCCCTTTTTATTGGCCTTAGCCTCATCGGCGAGCTGCTTGTTGTTGTTACGCGCCGCGCCGATCTCGAACAGCGAGCTGGTGAACGCGTCGAGCGACTGCGGGTCCTCGGCATCGCTTGGGACCAGCACTTCGACTGGCACGAGAAAGTCGAGCGGGCCACCCGTTCCCGAAGCGGCGGAGGCCTTCAGTTCCTCCACGGCTCCGCGTCCGTCGATCCACGCCGCCTTGAAGTCAGGCCAGGTCCTGATCTTCTTAATCGCCTTTGGATCGCCCAGCGCAACGTTCAAAATGTGCGTGCCTATCGCCAGCGTGTTGTGTCCACCGTCGAGGATCCCTTCGATATCGGGATTCTCAAAGGTCATGTGCCAGCGCCGCCGTTCCAACTCGCGGCAATTGGCCGACGCCACCAAAATGCCCTTCGTTTTGAACGGGAACAGTTCGGGGGTGCGTTCGATGGACTCGATGATGTCGGTGGTGATCGGCCCGATCTTCGCAGTACGCGGATTGGCCTCCAGATCAGCGGCATCGAGCAGCGGCAACAGGTTGCGTGCGCGCACGAAGCCGACAAGGCGTGTCACAGGGCCTTCGGTCTGACGATCGACGGTTTCAAAACGGATGATGAGTTCGTTCGGGTTCATATTTGGTCGTCCTTATCCAAGGGGACCAGTTCTGAACGGCGTTGGCATACCACCAACGGCATGAACGGCTTTAGGGAGTTGCCGCTCTTGCGCCACCTGCCGGTGACTAACCCATCCAGAACCAATCCAGGTTCATGTCACGACTCACCATCTCGGCGAGTCGCAGGAAACATCTGCCTCTTTACTTAGAAATGCAAGTCTTCAATCAACACGAGGCCAAGAGAACCTGAATTTTCCTACATAATACCGCCGATACAAGTATTTCAGGTCGGCCTCCCAGTCGGCCACGGCGCTGCCCAGATCGGCATTGCGTTTACGTTTTCCGTTGCGGGCAAAGGACGCCAGTTCGTTCGCGAGCTTGCTAAGGCGCATTGTGCTGCCGGGCAGTCCCCAAGCGCGCATATACGCGATACCGTTGATGGGCGGCAACGGTGCGTCAAAGCACAGATCGAGTATCTGGCGGCGAATTCCCGCAGAAACGCCCGCCGTCGTTCCCACGTGGTAGCCGAGATAGGACAGCATGCCGATCAGGTGCCAGTCGCCGCTGTCGAGGCCGCTTTTGCCTTTCGGTGCCTTCGTCGTCGGCCAAGGAAAAGCGCGCGGATCGGCCTGGGCGATTTCAAACCGTCGCGCCCACTCGGCAATCAGTGCGGCACGAAAAGCGAAAAACGGTGCGGCCTTCTCGGGACCGGCCCGGTCGATCAGTCCAATGACGTTCGACCATTGTCGTTGAAGCTCGTCGAGCGACCGCTCGGGAAGCCCAACAATCATACGAGCAATATCCGGTGGGAGGTCGCTTAGCTGCGGTACCGGCTTGGCGGGCGCTGGCCTTATTTTCGTTTTTGACGATGCCACCGGCGGCGGCGCAGGTGCGCTAATGGGTGCCTCTGGAGCTGCCGGTCGCCACGAACGCTTCGGTAAAGTTTGCGGCGGCGGGCTCGCTCGTGATCCGAAGCGCGTGCGCAAATCCTGGACTGCAACCCAGCCCAGAAACAAGACCGCTATGATGCCTAGCAGATCTCCCATCAATAGGTCCGACGTGGCACCGCGCTAAATCCGCACCAGGCGAAGATCGCACCTGGTTCGAGATGGACACAACATAGCTACGGTATCGATGCTCATGCTCATAGGAGATCGTTCCGGCATGAGCACCACGTTCACGAACGCAATCAGGTTCTGTGGCGGCGATGGAAATTGCTTGCTCACGCCTAATTCTTTCTTGTGCCGACCTGAACCTTCTCAATTACCTCGATCGCTAAGCTGTTGCGAAGGGGTACCAGCTCGTCGGGGAAATCGCCGCCGAGCACCAGCTTTACTTCGACGGTGCGCAACTGCTGCCGATACCGCACCTCCGCTTCCATCACAGAACGGTACTTCACGCACTGAAACAAGCCCCGCAGCACATCAGCGTTGCCGCAGCCAGCGGGCTTCACTTCTATCGCAAGCAGCCGGTTTCTCGATTGAAAGACGACATCGACGCAGTCTCCGGATGGAAGTGGCTGCTCTGCCTTGCCGTGCGAATGATCGGGAGACAGCCCGACAGTGCTGGGGTGGGTTCGGACGTGTTCCTTGAGTGCAGCGTGTTCCGGCCCCTCGCCGCCGCCGCGTCTGCCTGCTTCGGCTATAAGGTCGTCCACATTTGGCGCCGAGCGCTCAAGACCAAGGTCACTGAGTACGTCGCCCCAGTATGGATAGGCAGAAACCTTGGCGCGGTATTCAAAAAGAACGGCCTTACGTTCGCGCGCATCTTTCCAGCGAAAACCTCGGTCTTCAAGAAAGCCATCGAATCCTGGACCCGGCGTATCATCGCGCTGATTGATGACAATCGATTGGATGTGAGGAATTTCCTCGTCCCATTCAGTAGCAAGGGTGTTCAGAGCGTCGCCGATGCACCCGAGCGGAAAATTAAGGTTCCGCGGATTTGGCATTCCAACCTCCTGAGCGAGATCGGAATAATAGATCGGCTTTCCCGCCTCCGCCTGACGCACCAAGATCGGCAGGATCAACCGCGCCCGTTGCTGATACAGCTGGTCGCCGGCAAAGCCTGTCGCCGTTTCGGACGTCTTCCTCATCAGCTTGCCTCCCCCTCATCCACCATACCCCGGAACGCTCCCGGCCAGCCACCGTGCTGCGCCACCACCGCGTCGATCTGCGGCATCAGTTGGGCGGTGCGAGTTAGGGAAACGATCATGCGGCGGTAGTGGAGAATTTCGTCTTCGGTCAGGACGCGTCCGTCGCCGGCTTTCTTGCCGCCCTTGGCGGCGCGGTCCTTGAGCCATTTCTGGGCGGGCTGGTAACCACCGATGTGGAAGCCCCAGGCGATTTGCGGGACGCTTTCGAACCAGCGGGTGGCGTTGATCGTCACGCGACCGAGCTTGGCATCGTACTCGGGATTATGCGCGACGCGGGCTTCGCCGCTGCCGGCGAGGCGGATGCCCTTTGGGTCTTTCAGAACTGGCAGCGCGTCGGCGTCGAGCAGATGGAGCGCAACGAGCTCGGTGCCGAGCGGGACCAGTGCCTCGAACAGCGCGCCGCTGCCGGGGAGCGGGATGCGCGCGAAGTCGCTCTTTAGATAATCGGCATAGCGCGCGCGATAGGCGGGCGAATGAAGCACCGCATAGATATAGTCGAACAGATCGCGCGGGCCGAAGCTCCTGCCCGACTCCCCGCGTTCTCGACGTGCGGGAGCGAACATCGCGGTCTGCTCAGCCTTTTTCGGCAGGATGCCACCGAGCGCGCCCTGCTTCGGACCTTCGACGCAGTCGTCATATGCAAGCCCGGTGAGGGCAGCGACGCGCGCGGCGAAGGCGGGGGCGATGTTTGCTCGGTCGAACGCGCCGCTATTTTGTATACGCCAGAGCGGAAAGCACTGCGCGGCCTCTTTGGTAGCCCCGGAAAAGGAACACATGTCGGCGAGCTTGTTGGTCACGAAGACATGCTCGAATGAGTTTCCGGCCACTTGACGCGGAACCAGCACGGCGACATTTCCTCTTTCCATATTGCTCATCACCTCGCGCCTCGGCCAATTCACGAGGGAATCGCGATAGATGATCGATCGGGTGTCGAAGCACCGGTAAAGATAAGGCCGCAGAGAGCGACGCCAATCAGGGTTAGCTTTGGTGTCCGCAACGGCTGAAGCGAGTGAGAAATTGCGCCCGTCCTCTAGGCCATGAAGAGTGCGAATTTCAGGGAGCGTTAGCCTTTCGAGATCGGCCACGCGATCAGCAACCTCCGCGTTATCAAAACCGATATCAAACCCGTCCCTCGAGGTTTGTACGCTCGTCGATGACAACAGGAAGACGGATTTTATAGAAGAGAAATCAAAGTACTCACTAGCCTTTCCGTCAGCTGGATAAAAAAGTAGCCAAGGTAGAGTGGGAGTGAAATTGGACCACGTAATCTGTGATTTACGTAAATGATCATATTTGGACTGACGCAAACCAAACAGTTCTCCAAAGCGAACGGAGTGAGAATTCGTTCCTGATTTCAACCAGGTCGAAACGGCCACTCCTTGCTGAATGTCGAAAACGTTCTCGTCTTCGTTACCAAATGCCAGATCTCGTTTAGCGCTGCCGTGTAGGTTCAGAAGATCGCCATGGTTATAAAATGCTTTCAACGCGTCCCTCATGCCTCGATATGTGGGGCCGTCTATGAAGCTGTTATTTGTGATCATTCCGACAGTGCCGACACCTGAAAGTTCTATTTGCCATTGAGCCATCCGGGTGAATTTCACATAATCATCTTGGAGCCACAGCTTCTTTTCGTTGAGGGGAGCACCCTCAATCGAATAATAGTCGGCGTGGTCGGTGCGCTTGCCGGATCGGCCTTTTAGTAGGTCCAGAATCCAGGTTCCCTGATTAGCTGAAATACCTGCATAAGGCGGATTTCCCACCACGACCGTAAATCGCGTCCCTTTCGCCGCGTTCGCCGCCTTGGCCTCATGCGCCAGCGCCTCGCTCATGAAGGCGAGCTGCATGTCCATGTCCTGCGCCGGCTCCAGCGCGTTGGTCAGATAGATCTGCGCACGGGCGTCGCTGCCGAAGGTGTAGCCGGTATCGGAAAGCTTCAGCCCCAGCTTGACGTGAGCGATCGCATAGGGCGCCATCATCAGCTCGAACCCGGTCAAGCGCGGCAGCAGGTGCGCGGGGACATAGGCGTTCCACAGCGCCTTGATCTCGGCGTCGCGCTTGCCCGCCGCCTTCCACTTCGCGACCATCGTCTTGTGAATCAGGTCGACGCACTCGACCAGGAAGGTGCCGGTGCCGGTCGCGGGATCGAGGATGCGGACGAAGGGGGCACCCTCCTTCGCGCCCTCGGGCAATTTGATGTCTGCGCCATCCTTGCCCTTCGACGCCGCAATCACCTCGCCCCAAGTGGCGGTCGAGGCGAGACCGTCCCCCAGCCCGAACTCGGTCCGCAGCACTTCGTCGACCGATCGCACGATGAAGCCGACCACCGGGCGTGGCGTGTAGAACACCCCGCGCTTCACCTTCTGCGCGGCGTCATATTCCTTCAGGAACAACTCGTAGAAATGGATGACCGGGTCTTCGTCGGGGTTCTTGCGATCGAAATCGGCGAGCACCGCTTCCATATCGGCGTTGCGCAGCAGCTCGACGACGTCGGTGATGCCGAGCTCGTCGAAATCGAGCCCCTGCGCCTTGCCGGTCTTGCGCCCGCCGGCCTCGATGAAGGTACCGAGCATCTCTTTCAGGAACGGGCTGGTGCCGGCGACATTGGCGGCCATGTCGTCCTGCGTCAGCGCGCCCGATGCGCGGCTGATCGCGGTCGAGAGCAGGCCATATGCGATGGTCTGCGCATAAGTGTCGGCAAACCCCTCAGGGGTCAGATCGTGGATCAGCGCTTCCTTGAACGCCTTGTGTAATTTGACGAGCGATCCATTGGCGGTCTGGGCTTCGATCAATTCGGTGGCGCGCGCACGGATGCGGCGGGCTAGTGCGGCGAGATCCTTGGCCATTGCCTTGGAATCGCGAACCACGGTGCGCGTGTCGGCATGGCTGAACGCCTCGCCCCATTGCTTGCGCCAATGGTCGGCGTCGGCGGGGTTGTCGGGCCAGTGCAGTTTGGTCTTGAGCGAGCCTTCGGTCAGGCTCAGGCGGCGCGGGGTATCATCGGCATCCCAGCCGAGCACTTTGAGCGTCGCAGCATCGCCCTTCACGTCGTCATCGGCGAAATGCGCGAAGGCGAGGCGGCGGTCAGGCGCGGAGCCTGTGGCGGCAATGAACAGCAGATCGTGTTTGGCAAATGCCGCCTGCTCGGACTTGTTGGCCGACGCGCGCTTCTTGATCGCCAGCTTGCCGAGAATGTTGCGGACGAGCGTGACCGGCAGCTTGGCGCTCGGCAGATTGAGGAAGAAAACGCCCCATGGCTGAGCGCGATTGAGTGGGCGAAGCTGCTTGATCTCAATGCCGCCGCCGACGGCTTCAGTCTTCAGGCCGATCTCTTCGGGCGTGACGTCGTAGGTCGCCTCGTCGAGGCTGATGTCAGCGGGGATCGGCCATTCGAGTTCATCGCGAAGATATTCGACCAGGGCGGGGAAGTCGGTGATCTTGTCGAGGGCGACAGGCATCAATTGATCTCCATCCAGGCCTTGATCGCGGGTTCAACACCCGGCGGGGCCTGCATCTGCTTCATGTAGCCGTTACGAACATGCTTGAGCACCGCGTCACGGGCCACGCGCAGGCGATCACGCGGGGTGTCCAGATAACGCGAGGTCTGCGGTGTGCTGCGGACGATATCCGCAATGTCGCGCAAGCCTTCGCTGATCGTATCGGTGGTGAAATCGAAATAGAGCCAGGCAGGCTTGCCGCTCGCCTCATCCCAGCCTTCCGGCCCGGACGCATCGCCAGCATCGGCGCGCAGGCCGGGGAGTGCAAGGCAGAAAAAGACGCCCTTGGGCTTGGCGTCGGGCGCGGCCTTGCCCGAATAGATGCGCTGGGGCAGCGCCTCGATCCGAGCCGCAAGATCGGGATGCTCGACCTTCAGCGCTTCCCATTCGAGTTGGAGGGTCTCTTCGAAGCTCTTGTCGCCGTCGAGGCTGACCAAATTGCGAAGATCGTCATAATCGTCCTCGCCGGTCAGCAATTGCCGCCCTTCGATCCCGAATGTCTTGGAGATGCGCAGTACCTTGCCCGCAACGCGCTCGTAGAGCTTTAGATAGGGAGTCAGCGCGTCGGCGGGGAGGAAATTCCAGAACACAACGGTTTGGCGCAGCGGCGCGGCGTCCGGGTGGTCTTTGACGATCGCGGCTTCGATTTCCGGGTTCAGACGCCGGTCGACGCGGCCGATGCGCTGCATCAGCCGGACAGGGTTCCAATGGAGGTCGTAGTTGATCAGGCGCGTTGCATCCTGAAGGTTGAGGCCTTCGGAAAGGACATCGGTGGACACGAGAATGCGCGTTTCGGCCTCGCCGTCGGCGGCGAGCCCGGCGCTGCTCGATCCATTGTAATAGGGCGCAAACCGCTTGATGACCTTTTCGCGAGGCGTGTCCGTGGCGGAATCGACTCCCTCGACATTGGTGAACCCGGCTGCCCGAAGCTGATCTCGAACATAACGCGCGGTGGTCATGAACTCGGAGAAGATCAGCAGCTTCTGCATGGAAAGGACCGGGTCGGTTTTGATCAGCTCCAGCAATGAGGCGATCTTTCCGTCGTGTGCGGGGGTGAAGCCCTTCAGGATGTCGAGCAGGCGGCAAAGCTGGTCGAGGTCGGCACGCGTCTCTTCGACGATCTTATCGACGTAGTATTCGGTGTCGGAAAGGACCGGCACGTCCTCGAGCATTTCAGGCGAAACGAGGTCGTCGCCTTCTTCAGCTTCTTCGCCATGCCAAGCGGCGCGCCCTTCGCGGACATGGTCAATCACTTGCGCCTGCTGGTTTTTCCAGCGTTCCCAGACGCTGCGGTGATCGTCGGAGACATGCTTCTCGACGAAGGCATAGAGCTTCATGAAGAGGTTCTGGCAGCTGTGGTCGAACGCAACCGTTGAGCTTTCGAGACGCTTCAGGAAGCCGACTTTTATTAGGGCGACGATCTGCCCGCGCCGCCCCGCTTCGAACCGGGCTTCCTGATCGAGTTCCTCGGCGGGCTGCCGGCGGAAGTCTTGGTCGGGATTGTAGATCGCGAGTTTGAACAGCGCACGTTTGCTGTCGAACGACCGCACGACTTCGTCGAGCAATTCGGTCTGCAACGGGCTCAAAGTGTAAGGCGCAACCCGTGGGGCTTCGCGCGTGGGGAAGATTGCGCCGCCCTTGGCATCGACCTGCTGACTGGCTTTCACATAGGCCCGGCTGCGCTGCACGACGAGCGCATCGACGATCGGGTCGGTCGCGAACTCTTCGTGCGCCGCGCCAGTCGTAATGTCCTCGTCGATCCCCGGCGCGTCTTCGGATTCGCCGAGCGATGCCTTAACCTTCTTCTCGAGCGCGCGGAAATGGCCCCTGAGCGAATGGACGCCGAGCGGTGCCTGGCGGAGCTTTGCCCCATCGCCGGAGAACAGCTCGATCAAATGCATCAGGTCGAGCAGGCTGTTATTTACCGGTGTCGCAGTTAGCAGGAACGCCCGCTTCCCGGTCATCAATTCTTGAAGGACGCGATAGCGCGACTTCTGCTTGCGTCCCTCGCCAGCCAGGCCGGGGTTTCGGAAGTTATGGGCTTCGTCGATGATGATGGCATCGGCGCGATCGGTGATCTGCGCGATTTCCCGCCGCTTAGCCTCGCGGCTAAGGTCGGTATGTGTGAGGATATGCAGCCCGCTGAAAACGCCATCGGCAAGCTCGGGCAGATACCGCCGGAGATTTGCCATCCACACCGATTCACGAGCCGATTTCGGGACGAGCAGGACGACATTTTTCTTGTCGCAGACGACCAAACGTTCGAGCAGCATCAGGCCGACGAAGGTCTTGCCCAACCCGACTCCGTCGCACAGAAACGCTCCATCGTACTTCTGCGCGCGTTCCATCATCATCGCATAGCCGTCGCGCTGATAGCGATCGAGAAGCGGGTAAATCCGCGAGTGGCTTTCTGCCCACACGTCGGACGGCGGCGAACTGTGGCGGAATAGCTCGGCCAGCGATCGAGACCAGATATCGAACGGTACGAACGCCTCGACATGGCGCTCGATCGTGCGGAGCATATCAGGGGTAATGTCTTCGGCTTCGTCCCAGTAATGCTCGTACCAGTCCTGAAGCAGCCCGACATTGGTTCCGCTGATCTGGACGTTCAGCTCCACGTTCGACGTGAGCCCCGGCCGCGTGAAGTTCGAAGACCCGACGAGCGCAAACGAGCCAATCACCTCTTCGCGGGCATGGGTGATATAGGCTTTCGCGTGAAATTTGGTTTTCCGGTAAACGCGAAACTGTATCCGTCCCGCCTTGATGGCATCGACGATGGCAGGAACACCGTCGAGAAAATCGTCGCGAAGCTTTTGCTCCTCGATGCTGGCGTCCAATTTAGCGGTAAGCGCCTGCGCCAAAACGGTCTTGGTTTTCTTGGTGACTTCGTCGCCCATCAAAATGCGGATCGAATCGACTTTCTGCCACGCACCATCGAGCGCGAGCAGCGAGCCGATCTCGAAATATGCGCTTGCGACGTCCAAGCCTTGGGACAGCCGACACCATCCGGTGAGATAACGGAGCACGTCCCACTCGCTGTCCGTGTTGTCGATGATGAAAAGGTCGTTTCCCCGCGTTTGATCTTGCATGCTTCGCCCTATTACCGCCCTTGACGCTTCTAGTCTTAATTGGTGTCACAGAAAGCGTTTTCGGTATGGAACTGCTGTTCGGAACGATAGTGAATTTCTGGGTGTCGAATGGGGTTTGCCTCAATGCGATCGAGATTTAATTATTTCGAGACGCCGAGTATGACTGAAAGCCAATGGCTTCTTAATGACTTCGCGCTGCCCTTTGGGCGACCCGCTCTATCCGCTGCGCGGACCGAGCCTGTGGTCTCGGCCCATTCTGGTAACGATCGGGAGCAGGAGACGATGAGCGGGATTGGCTACGGTCGCGCTCTGTCCCGCGCTGCGCGCTCCTGAGGGCGCAGTGTTTTCGGGCTGACCCGCTGGTCCTCTCGCCTCTCGACTTGCCCGGTGAGCGCCGGACGCGCGCTCGCTTCGACTTCGGCGCTGCACTTTCGGTGCAACGGCCTCGTCGCGCGCTCGGCTTGCCGTCACGTCACCCGTCGGCGTCGCGCGTGCGAGGGCACCGTTGTTGGTGATCCGCTTGCGCGGCTCTGCGAGCGCCTGACCGGCGCTGTTCCTCTTGGGCAGGAACGCCAAGGGCTTTGCCCTCTCGTTCCCTAAACCGAAATAGACACCCCCGTGTGGCGGGCGGTGCCCGCTGGCTCGCGCCAGGGCATCGATTTCGGTTTTCCCTCCCCCTCCCATCCTCGCCGGAAGGCAGGCCGCATGCCGCAGGCAGTGCGGCTTTCAGCCGAAGGGAAGGAAGGCTCGATGACCGACTTGCTGTTGCAATACCGGGCGTGCGGCGCGGAGTGCCGGGACGATTATCTGCGCAGTGTGGCGCACGACAATGGGTTGCCGCTGGCGTGTGTGCGGAAGATTGCCGACCGGCTCGGCGAGCGCGAGGATTTCGGGGCGCTTGTCTTGATTTGCGAAGAGCGCCGGGGGCGGGTGCAGTGAGGGTGCGGCAGCGTGAGCGGGTCGTGCCGCTTCACGACCAAGATCAGATGATCATTGCGGGCGTGCAGCCGGTCAGCCTTGGCGAGCGGCTGACATGGGCGGCTCAGCAGCCGATGCAGCCCAGACGGGCGCAACGCCCGCTCGACGTCGGGTTTTGGGACCCGATACGCAATCAGCTGGAGATGTTCTGACAAGCGAATTCGATCCAATGTGACGGGCCGAGGGTGTGTTCTAAGCGTATCGGCAGCTTCGCGCCTCAGTTCGGACCTAGAAGCCCCGCGGCCGATTTGCTTGAAAGCGGACGCCAGAAACCGCCTCACATCGAGCTAGACCAGCTTGAAGATCTCGAGCTTCACCGTAACGGCGGTCGGCTGACGTTCGACCTAGGACAGGATGCTGGAGACGACTGTTGCGGCTCCGAGAAACAGCAGCGCGGCGTTCCGAAGTCGCCCATTGCCGTGGAGCCGATGCCGGCGGCGTCGGTGCTGATCGGGTCAGCATCCATCGCAAATAGCACCAGCTGGAACGCGCTCGGCGATGGACCACTGACGTGAAGAACGGATTGATCACCCGTATCATTCATGCGAAATCGCCTTTTTGCCTAGAAACCGCGGCCCAATCGGGACGATACGACCACAAATTGACTCGCGCGTGGCGTAGCAAGTGATCGCCGAAGCAATCCACATGGCTTGCCGGATGGCGTATCAAGCGCCGAGCAGTGCAAACTTCTCCCTCACGATTGGCCCGGCAGGTTCGGGAGCTGCTTCAGGCCGAAAAGCACGCCGAGCAGGGCGATGAACAGGCCGGCGATCTTTATGCCGGTCACGATGACTGCGGCGGTCGGTTCACCCGGTGCCATGTGGAACGCCGTGATCAGCTGTTGCTGGACCGGTTCGGCGAAATTCTGGAAGAACAGCCCGGTGCCAATGACAGCCGTGTGGAGCAGCGTATTCGGCCGCGCGCCCCTGACCTTTAGTAGCAGGACCGCCCTCGGACGATTGTCCTCGGGCCCTGGGCCTAGCAGGCTCGGTGAGATCAGCAGGCCGCAGCGGCTGTCAGCCATGCCGATTGGAGCCAGCAGGAGGCTCGTCGAGACATATTGCGGATAGACCCGTCTGACCGGCATTGAGATCGCCAGCGCAGGTGGCGCGACTTCCGGAAGCGACAGATCGTCGGCTTTGCCCGGCGCATATTCCAGTTCGAGCAAATACGGCCGGTCGTGTCGGAGTTCGTAGACGAGGCCGTGGCCTCCCGCGACGGCCTCGACGGGTTTGTGTTCCGCAGCCTTCCAGCGCGTTGCGTCGCGGACCTCGCTGATCCGCCGGATATGCATCAGCACCGCGTCCTTCAGCGTCTGGGCCGTGCTGAGAAGATGCGCCGTGCGGAACCACTCGTCGTTGGCATCCAGATTCAACGTTGCGAGCGCATCACGGGCGAAGACGAAGCGAGACGAAGACGCATGAGCCGATCCGAGCGGATATGGCCGCTCGGCGTCGCTGTTGATCAGGTTCGCGAAATCCTGGGTCGACGACATGTCAGGATGCACGAAGTCACCGAGTTCGAGCCGGAGCGCGACTTGGTCGTCGTCGTTGAGCATGGTTCCCGGCCGCGGCACGTCAACATCGACGATCTTGCAGTGCCGGACCGGATAGAAGCTGAATTGGTCGGTATTGGCAGGATCGCAGAAGACGAGGATGCAGCGTACTATCTTGAGGCTTTCGAGATCGCGCCGGAACTCCTGCGTGATCCATTTGGCCCGGTAGCGAAAGAAGACGTGATGCCCGCTCGGATAGGCGAAGGCGTTCAGGAACTCGCCGCGATAGTCGCGCCCTGGCGTAGCGGACGTCGCAACGAAGACGACGCGATTGGTTGGGGTCACTGTGGTCGCCTCACATCACGGGCCGGTAGATTGCCAAGTCGTGCGCGTTCGCGCTCGTCGAGGACGTAAGCAAACAAAAGAAGCGGCGCCAACCCAATCGATACGCAATCATAGCGATCTTCGAGAAGCGAGCGAAGAGTGCCGGGCTCCGCCGTGCCGTATTGTGCATCGAGACAGCGATCGGTCACGTAGAGCCCGTTGAGATACTGGTAGCGTGTGCCATGCTCGCGCCCGAATAGCGACCAATTCGCGGCGCGATAGGATACGCCCGTGAAACCAAGATTGGGATTGACGTAGGTCAGCATGATCCGCTGACCGGCTTCCGCAGCGAGGGTCGCGAGCTTGGCGAACATGAACGACAAGGTGTTTCGCGGCGCGTCGGGAAAGGCGTAGACGCGTGAGAGGACGCACGCCTGGTTCAGCGCGATCCCGGCCGGTAGTGACCCGAGATGGGATAGGTCGCACGGCGATATCGACGCCGCTGCGATGACGCGCGTGCCGTCCACCAACGCCCAGTGGTCGGCATCGCGGCGTGCCGATCGAATGTAGTGAAAGCGCGCGAAAATCACGTCTGCGGCCGCCGGATCAAGCGGAACCAATCTCATAGTGCGGAGATCAGGGGCCGCCTGCGTCGGCGCGAACCAGTGCCGATAGCCTTGAAGCGCGAGCGCTTCGCGTTGGGCCAGACCGTCGAGTAATCGATCGATGTCGCCCGTCGCTGGAACCTCCGCCCGGCTATAAAGAAGCGGCAGATGAAGGCGGGCGAAGGCCGGGAAATCTCGAGGCGGAAGGTCGTACTGTGCGATCCGGCCAGCCAAGCCCGCGTTCGTGCGCTCGTCGAACAGCATCCGAGCCGCCAACTCAGCGCCCGCACCAAGTGCGGTCGAAACGTACGGGTCGCTTGGTGACGTCACTCTGCCCCCTGGCGGATTGGCCAAAGCCTTGATTCGGCCGACCTCGATTTGAACGAACCCAGACCTACCGAAATGAACCCGTGTCGATTAGCTGATTTCGCTCCGTCGGCGGTTTCGAAAAATAGTTTGATCGCCGTCACTGGGGCGCGCCGACGTTCCGGCCCGCGCCGGCAAGAGCAACGACGAGTCGTCGCCAAGGAGCTCGTTCCGCTCGATGAAAGATCAATCTTATCAAGCAATCCTCCAAGAGACTTAGAAAAGATCCAATATGGATAGCAACACTTGGAGAACATGGCGAATACAAGCAAAAATCATCGTGATAATGTCACAGGTTCGTAATGCTCGGCTGATACCGTTCATGTCCTTACAGATTTTTTGTCCGGGGGGATAACATGGCGAACGATTGTCTTTCTTTTCAGGACGATATGAAAAAGGTTGCCGAGGCGGCCGGCGTGGAACTCAGCTACAAGATGAAGGCGGTGTCCGACGAAATTAACGGCGAAGCCGGCAAGCTGCACGACGAGGCAGGCAATCAGGCTTGGGTAAAGTTCGACGTGACCTGGGCGGACGTGAGCATCAAGTTCGATCTGCCAGAATTCAAGATGGTGATGCAGAACTGGGTTCTCGACCTCCCGCAGGTCACAATGACCAACAAGGAAATGATCTTTCACACGCCGTCTTCGCGCATGACGACCAAGAAGGTCGGACAATATCCCGAGTTCCACGGTTTAGAAGTGGTCTGGAAGGACATCCTGATCGATGTTCCGGAATTTTTCATGCAGGAGCAGCGCATTGTCGTCGGCATCCCCGAGTTCCGGATGGATCAGACGACGATCAGCCTCGACATTCCGGAGGTCGAGATGAAGACCCAGGAAATCGTCATGGGGCTTCCGCAGTTCACGCTGCGCGAGGCCAAGGTCGACATCCAGGTCAAGGCCGACGCGTTGAAAGCGAAGGCAGAGCAGCAGGTGGATGCGGTGCGCGCCGAGGTGGCGGGGAAGTCCGCCGTCGATTTCAGCAAGGCGGCCAACACGCTCTTCTCGTGCCTTAGGACCTCGCTCCAGAACAAAAAGCTCGAAACCGCTGCGCTAATGGAGCCCGCGATCACCATGCTGCAATCGTCTATCTCGAAATTCGAGAGCATCGATTCTGACGAAAGCCGACAGATGGTGTCGGACCTTAAATCGAAGCTCGCCACTACGATCCAGAAGAAGCAGGATGCCGACGCAAAGTTCGAGTCGGAGATCACGACCCTGGTGAACAAGGAGCAGGAAGTCGTCGCGGAGTTCGTTAGCAAGCTGCGCGGCTAGGTCAAAGGGTTCCACAGCGAAGGTGCGCTTCGGGAATACCGGAGCGCGCCTTAGTGCTCAATGATCGCGCCGGACCGACATCCCGGCGATCTCGCTTTCCGCTACGCGTTTGCGTACTACAGAAGCATAATCATTGTGGGCGCAGAGTAAGCGGCGGCGGGCGGCCTATGGCGGGATTTGGAACAAGCGGACGTTCGCGACCCTAATGCCGAACGGCGCTTATTGGGTCGGAAACTTCCATGCTCTGTTTGGCCCATCGAACGTCGGCTATGCCAAGTTCGCTTTCATGAACCTGCCTGTCGCCTTCCAGCAAAAGAGGTTGTGTAGGTCGAGCAAAAACATTAGCCAAATTGAGTTCCCGATTGGCGAAAGGTCGGCAGTTCGGTCACAGCAAAGTGCCAAATAGGCACATGCCAAGGGCCACGCCTTATATTTTAGGATTAAAAAGTACTGCGATTCAGGAGCTTACGAGAGCAATTCGAGTCTCTCCCGGGCACCATTTGTTCTTTTTGGGGCATCCCAAAACTGCTCGACCAAGCCGAGAAAAGCGCCAGTATCGGGCTGTGGCTTCCACTTTGATCGCAAGTGATTGCTGAAATCCAAGGGCCATTTGGGGCCACGGTTGGGTCACGACCATCAACGCAAAAAGCCGTGGCCCCGACATGCCCCTGACCAATGCAGTCGAAACGGGCGCAGCGCCCGCACGACGTTCGGTTTTGGGACCCAATTCGCAATCAGCTGGAGATGGTTTAGATAGTCGAAGATTGTGCGGTTGTTTTGGGTTGCGACGGTAGTGTTGCAACACCGGCATTGGGCCCCCGTTCAGAGGTACCCTTGATGCTTTGAAGCACGCGCGTCACATTCATGCCGATCGCCCAGCGCGCGAGCGGCTCCCAGTAAAGGACAGGGTCGATGTGAAGGCGGTGCGTCGCGCTTGCCACCAGCCGTGTTTCACCCGATGGCAGCTCGGTCAGTTCGAAACTCGTCGCGTCGGTTACGAAATACCCGTGGAGGTGCGGAGCGTGGACCCGGCGATAAGGACTCATCTCCTCCATCATCGCGGGCTGATCGACAACGACAAAGGCGAGGCTCTTCGCTGGCTCCCATGTCGTCACCCGCTCGCGGGCGACGCCGGTCGAAAACTCGCCGAGGCGTGTCGCGCCGACCTCGTGACCAAGCAACCGCCCGCGCACGGGATAAGCAAAGCCAGCGAGCGCGACGAGCCGTACTTCGCCCGCGATTGGCGCGTCGCTGATCAGCGACTGCCAGACGCGTGCCGGCGGCGCTGCGATATCGATGCTCTGCTGCGTGGCGATCGTCAGCGACGGTGGTAGCGCGGCTTCGGCGACGAACACCAGCGGGAGGATTGCGACGCTGAGGAGCGGGCGCCCACGGCTATGACCAACGTCGGCGAGCTTGCGCCCAACCACGCCACCAATCGTTGCCATCGACGCACCGAGCGGGATGACGAGCACGATGCACATGAACCCTTCGAGCGCGAACATCAGCAACGCGAACACGCCGAGAGCTGCTGCGGTGAGCACTACGGGAAAGGTCATCCCTTGCGGGAGTGCCGCGTCGCGGTTGGCAATATAGGCGGTCGTCAGCCCAACGAGGAACGGCGTCGCTATGAACAGGCCCCAGCCATAGGAACCAAACGTTACGGCCGAAATCAGCACGGCAAGCACAATAATCGCCATGCCCGCAAGCAATCCTTGCAATACATGTGCGAGGTTGATGCCGGTGCTCGGGCCCTCAGCCTCGACGGCGCGTACTGGTAGAATGGCAAGAATGAGGACCGCAGCAAGCTGGAATCCGGGGATGATCGACAATGCCGCGAGCACGAGGCCGAACCCCGACCGCCCGGCGCGCCGGTATGACAGGATCGCCAGCCCCCAGGCGATGAGAAGACTAAACGCAAATGTGAGCGCCGACGTCCAGGGGCTCATTACCGGCAGCGCGATCAGCCGCCTCAGCGGAAGAAGCCAAAATGACGGATCGGCTCGCAAGGGCTCGCGCGCAAGGCGGTAGAGCGCTGCCACGACAAGGTGCTGCGAGAGCAATAGCGCGGGCGCTTGCACGGCATAGCGGACCGCGCCAACCGGTCCGTCGAGCGGAAACAGTCGTCGCAACATCATGCCGGATCCGCTTGACCAAGCGCCGGACTGGGCATTCCGGGCGCATGTCCCATCCAGCGTAGCGCGTCGCGTTCGGGAAAGTCGGTCGGCAGGACGATGTTCCATGCCAGCCCGAGCCGTTCGAGCAATCGGATGAAGCCATAGCCCCAATCTTGCTGTCCCGGATACAGGCCGATCCGCGCGGAGCCGGGGAAGGCATGATGGTTGTTGTGCCACGCTTCACCCATCGTCGGGATTGCCGCCCAGGGCACGTCATGCGCCTGCACGCCAGCGCCGTCGACTTGCCAGCTTTGCGGGCCGACACGATGCGCCAAATGCCCGACAAACCAGTGCCCGCTCACCGAAACGGCGACGCGCGCGGAGACGCCCCAGACAACCCAGCTCCAGCCGCCGAGTGCGAACAGCACGAGCGCGATCGGTAGCTGCTGCACCATCCAGCTGCGCTCTAGAAAACGATAAAACGGGTCGCGCCCCGCCTCGCCGAGGTCGAACTGTGGGGGGTCGGTCAGCTCAAGCCGACAATGCAGCTGTCGCCAGCCATCGACCAGCATCGACCCGCGATGCGCAAGATAGTCGTGACAGTGCGGCTGGCGCTGCGCCCAGTCGCGCAGGTCATGCGTGCGCACCATCCACAGCGGCCCACTCATTCCAACGAGCGTCCCGATCCAGACGAGCAGCCGTTCGAGCCAAAGCGGGCAGTCGAAGCTGCGGTGGATCAGCCGTCGGTGGAAGCCGACACTATGACCGAGCAGCAACGTCGCGCCCGTCAGCCCAACGAACACTGCAAACGCACTCTTGGTGAGGGTGACCGGCCCGAGCGCGACTGCGACAATCAGCATTCCACCGTTCCACAAAGAGTGCACCGGGTCCCAGCGCACCTGACCCGCAACCGGGTCGCAGCCCGGCACTTCAATCAGTGTGTTGACCGCGTCGCTGGCTGTACGACCCATGGTGCCACCCCGTTTAGGCGATTAAGACATTGCTTAAACAAGTTGCCGCACGGTTTTGCCCTTGTCAAGCGGTTAGCTTACTCCTTAAATACGCCATATGCAGAAGATCTTCGAAGCGCTGGCCTCCACCCAACGACGCAAGATGCTTGCCTATCTCGCGCATGCCGAACTCAACGCGGGCGAAATCGCGTCGCGGTTTGCAATTTCCAAGCCCGCGGTGTCGCAGCACCTCGCGGTGCTTGAGAACGCGGGTCTCGTCGAAAGCGAGAAGCGCGGTCAGTTCGTTTTCTACCGGCTCGTTCCTGATAATCTAACGAACGCTCTTCACGGGTATGCGCAAGAGGTCTGTCCGGTCTCCCGGCCGCTCAAGGCCGAGAGTGCGGCGATCGCCAGCGAACGGATGTCAGGGACGGCCGATACCTGAAGCTGCGATCATAACGACCGGTCGATGACGGCGGCCATTGCGTCGCGGCGCGGTTCAATGCGCCGACCGGCGCCTTCAATTGTTCTTTTTGGGATGTCCCGAAACGCTCGCGGATGACGTTACCGTCTTCCGCTCCGTCCTGGACTCGGTCTCAGCGGAGAGGGCGCGCCGTTTCGGTTTGAGGCTAATGGCCCGCTACGATGGTGATCGTCGGCGAATAATCGAAGCTCAGGTACCTGGACCGCTGCTCAGGGGATTCTTGGGGTCGGCGTCGGGAGCGGTTGTGGTACGGGCTCACCGACACGCGGGATCGACGATTCGACTTTGCGACGATCGGCTTCGACCATCTGTTTGGTTGCGCCTACCCAATATCCGTGCGCGGCCGTCGGATCAGGTGCTGCTAAGGTAGGAACTAGGCCTACGCCTGGAATATAGACCGGATCGGTCCTGACCATCACCTCGTCCGGCAACGGCAGCGTGTGCTTATACCCACGGACGTTGGCGAGTTGTGGCTCGGTCCAGACATCGCCGCGCCCTGCCTTATACGTCCGCTCCGCAAGGCGACCGATGCTGAGCGATGAATTCACGAAATCGAACGGCACCACATAGGCGTCGACCCGGTGCGTTCCATCAGGAAGCTGCTCAGCCGCGACCGCATTAGGGTCGGCAGCAGGATCGAACCCGTTGGCTATCAGGGTGTTGCGATGCACGAACGACGGATTGAACGCCGTTGCCTTGCACCCTGTTGCAAGCGACGCTGCGGTCGCCAGCCCGCCCCCAAGCGAACTCCCCGCGCAGTCGAATCCGACGGGGTCACCCAACGCGTCCTTGACCTTGCGCGCTGTTTCGATCGCGTTGTCGTAATAGGGGCTGCCGTAGCCCGCCTCTTGCCGGGCATTGGCACGCATGGTGGGGTCGTTTACGACACCGGCACCCTTGAAGATGAACTGGGTCTGCTGGAAGACGAGCGTATACGCGCCCGTGCTGTCGTTGCGGAACAGGACCGCGCGATGCAGGCGCGCATCGTCATAATCACCGCTGACCGGTGGCAAGGCCGCGCCGCGCGCAAGATTGAAGAGTTCGGGATCGAGCCGAACCTCGCGCGTCGTGCCGTCCTGCTGCTTCACCGGAATCGTCTGGCCCGCGATCTGCTCATAGGTCAGCCGGGTATAGCCGCGAACCTGCCCACGCCTCTTATCGGTGCCCCCTTTTACGTCGATTGCCGAATAATCGGCGGCCATCGCCATCAGCGACCGGTCGAGAACCATGAGATCGCCCTCCAGCTTGCGCGCACCTTCGCGCAGTTCGGCAGCCTTGAGCGGCGCTGAGGCCGACAGATCGTCAGCCCGCGCGCGCGCGTTCGCGATCGCCGATACCAGCTTCTGCCGTTCTTCGACCGCAGGCTGACGTTGTTTCTGGATCATGAGTTCCGACCCGATGTTCCCTTTACCGTCGTCCGGGCCAATGCGTTGCGCACGATCCCAGCCTCGGTATTTTTCGGCGACGAACTTGTCGTATTCTGCTTTCGCGTCGGGCGACGCGGCGACGGCGTCCCTGAATCGCTGGCTCGCGACCGCGCCACCGCCGGGCCCCTCGGTCCGCGCGAACGCATCGTCGAGCATGCCGAGTTCGCGTGCTCCCAGATCTTTGACAAGCCCGCGCATCGCCGCGCTTTGCTGGTCACCCGACATGGTTCCCGAAACGATCCCCGCGACCTTGTCGGTCGTCGTGATTGCACGCGCGAGCACATCGGTCGTCCGATCGGACGCGAGGTTGGCGAGCGCTTCGCGTTTGGCTTCGGGCTTGAGGGCATCGAGCTTCGCCAGCGCTCCCTCCGCTTGCTTGCGCCCGACGATCGTGCGGTCGGGCACCGCGACGCCGTTACGGCCGAGCAAGGGCTTGTCGCGCTTCAGCGTGCCGCGGATCTCGTCCGCGGTATTTTCAGCTGGAGTTCGTTTCGCTTTGAATTCGCGAATGTCGGCGACGATACCTTCGACGCGAACGCTTACGTCGCCACTCCCGGCCTTGAACACTTCGCTTTTGAAAGCTTGAAACGATTGATCGGTGGCATCGATCGAGTCCAACTGCAGCTTACGAGGGATGGAGATAAACTCCGCTCTGCCGAGACCATGAAGACTTGCCTTGTCGGCAGCCGCCTCGGTGATGCGGTTACCGAAATCGGAGATCGTGTCGCTGGGATATAGTTTCACCGTTACCCAAATGTCACGGAATTGCTCCGTGGGTGCTGCGACACCGGTTGCCCCGCTTACGACAACAGGCGCGGGGTTTGCCAGTGCCTCGCGCTCGGCGGCCGACGACAATCGCCAGAGCACCGATGACACCCCCTCGGGCACGGCGGTCGCGTCGGGCCCGCGCGGCGAGGGCTGGTCGAACCCCTGCGGTGCAAAGGGTGTGAAGCGTGTCGCGCTCGACTGGCGAGAGCTATCGAGGGTCTCGGGCATGGTCATCGACGTTATTCCTTTTGGATCCACTCAGCGCGACAGATTGGTAATCAGAGTGATGGGAGAAATCTTGACGCCGTCGTGCGGCTCTACTGCAACGAGCGCGACGATTTGGGTCCCATCGGACCATCCCGTCGCCCAGCTGCCCGGCGGCGCGGAGAGCGGAATCGGAACAAATGCCGGTCCGAGTGCAGTCTGATAATGACGGCGCACCGCTTCGGCCGACGTTTGCGTCGACATCGTCTTCGGCTCGACGTGCAATTTACCGGCATCGACGCGACCGAAGCGCGGCTCGAGCTGGTCGAGAACGGTGTTCACCGCGCGCGTTTCGCGTGCCGCGACCAAATCGCCGAACGGATCGGTTTCGAAGTCTGCAACGCCCACGGGATCGTTCGGTAACATCACGCCTCGCCCCGACCCGCAAGCCGCCACGAGCAGCGCCGCAAGCGTCGCGACTCGCATGTCACGGCCGCGCTTGACGACGTACCCGATCGACGACGTCGCCGAACGCAGTCGACGCCGCGTCGCCGACGCCCAGAGTGTCGGTCTTGGGATCGATCGGCAACGCCGCCTTTTCGAGCTTGATCGCCGCGCTCTGGCCTGGGTCCTCGATCGCTGCGCGCACCGCGTAGATCGTCCACTCCTTGGCGACCGACGCGGCAATGCCGACCGGCCTGCCCCAGGGCTGCGTCTTGTCGATCACCGTCAGCGCCGATTTAAGTACGGCGTTGGCGAATTCCTGCTGCGCCTTAACGTCCGAGGTGATCGACTCCGCAGCCTTATAAACCGATCCCACGAAATAGCCCATCGCGCCCGCGTTGACGCGCCGGTCGGTGCCGTCGGCGGCGGTTTCGACCTGGTTCATCCGCGCGATTGCGTTGTCGGTGCCGTTGTTGCCCAGCGCCAGCTTGCTCATGAACTCGCCGAGCTTTTTTTCCTGGCCGCCGTTCAGCATTGCTTTCGAATACGCCGCCATCGCGCTCCCGTCGAGCGTCGACCGGCCGTAGGTCATCGACTTCATCACGCCGCTGACGTCGCTGTCGAGGATGCGCGTCAGCCCGTCGCGGACGGTCGCGGTCGCTTGCTTGCCCCCGACGGCGAACAGGCTGCCCGGAAGCTGCGCCGCTTCGCGGACGTCGCGCAGGACATTGGTGCCCTCGGCGAAGACGCGCGCCTTGAACTTGGAATCGTCGACACTCGCCGCCGCGCGCGAAAGCCCCTCGAAGCGCGACGCTTCATAGCTCGTGACCGACCCACCTTCGGAATAGGAGCTCGTTGACGTTACGCCTGCGCCGACAACGGCCTTGAACTGGTCGGGTTTGAGCGCGTCGAACGCGGCGCGCGCCTGCGGTCCACGCATGCTGCCGATGACATCGGCGACCGCCGCCGCTTCGGCATCGCCAGCGTGCGACATCGAGCCGCCGATATAGCTTGTGAAATACGACGGCTTGTCGGTGGTCTTGGCGGCCTGTGCCTGGACATATTCGAGCTTTGCGCTCGGCGAAGCATGCGCCGCGATCGCCTTACCTAGCTCCTCGACGTATTCGCGGCCACCCGAATTGCCGTCGGTCCGCGCGAACGCATCGCTCAACTTGGCGAGCGACGCGCCGTCGAGCTTGCCAGCCATCGATGCGAAGAATTGCCGTCGCTCGGTCACCGACAGGCCGCCGAGGCCGAGGATGCTGCCGTCGACGGCTTCGCGCGCGAACTTGTCAAGGTTGCCGCTCGCCGCCAGCGAGTCGATCGTCTTGCGCGTATCGGCGGCGCTGAGAGTGCGATCGCCCAGCGTGTCGGCGGCGGCGCGAACCTCGTCATGCGTGACGGTGTTGAACCAGCCGGTCGTATCGAGCTTCTGATCGATCGTCCGTGTCGCGGTGACGGCGTCGGGCACCTGGTCCTCCTTCAGCATCGCCGCGCGAGACTCCGCACGACAGTTCTGACGAGATTAGGCGGGTCGCGACGCGATCGTCTGTAGGCGAATCGCTTAGGCGCCGCACGCCGTCATTGCCGCCACGCATCCTGACGCGACCTGATGTCGGCAAGCGCCCCGGCGGTGACCATCATGCCCGCCTCGGCCATCGCCTCGGTCGGCCATCGGCCCTGCGCGACTTGCGCGGCCACCAGCGGCGGGGCGGGCGGCGGCCAGGGGAGCGCGGGATGCGGCAGCGCCGCAGCCAGCCGCTGTCGCGCGGCTTCCTGAACCGGGTCGCGGTGCGGCAGCGCGGCCGCGATCGCCTGCGCGGGCATGAACCCGCCCATCGACACGCGCCAGGCGCTCGCACCGGCGTGCATAAGGTCCTCGGCAATTTCGAACTGCGCCATCGCGACGGCGGTTTCGAGATGACCGCGTCCGAAACGGTCGACCCAGCCAAGGTCGAGCCCGTGACGAAGGAGCATCAGCGCGGCACCTCGCTGGCCGAACGACGCGACGGTCGCAAAGACGTTTTCACCGCCGCGCTTCTGCGGATCGGGCGAGGCTCCTGCGCGCAGCAGCAGCTCGGCCATGACCGGCGTGTCGCATAACAGTGCGAAGCCGAGCGCCAGCCCTGGCTGCATGCCATCCGGCGCGAGACCCGCATCGAGCAGCGCGGCGACCATCTCGGGCAGGCAAGCGACG
Source organism: Sphingomonas sp. (assembly GCA_965248885.1). GTDB lineage: Bacteria > Pseudomonadota > Alphaproteobacteria > Sphingomonadales > Sphingomonadaceae > Sphingomonas_O. The sequence goes on from OZ252211.1 coordinate 1,163,333, forward strand.
ACGGCGAAGGTCAGCAAATCGCCGTCGCCGTCGGCGACCGGGCTCTGCGCCACCATCGTCGTGGCCAGGCGGGGATCGTCCCGTAGCAAGTGCTGCGCCGCCGCAACGTCGTCGCCGACGACTGCATCATAGAGCCTGCGCCCGACTTCGCCATTCGTCAGCCGCGCGCGCACCTTCGCCAAATCTGGAAACGCCAGCTTCGGGTGGCGAGTGAAGCAGGAAGGCGGCGTCACACTTTGGCTTTGCCGCGTTTCGGCCGTTCGTACCAGTGCCCTAACGACCGCCGAGCCCGCTGATGATCCGGTCGATTCCGTGCCGCGCGGCGGGCGTGTCGGCGAACCACGGCGTTTGTGTCGGCGGGGTCGGATCGAGCGCGATCCGCGTTCCATACGCTTCCGGCGCGTCGCTGCGTGCGCCGCCGGCCGCCCCGACCATGCCGCCGAGCAGATAGCCGAGTATCGCGCCCGCAACGCGATCGCCGCCATCCTGAAAAGCCGACAGGGCCTCGCCGCGAATATAGTAGGCGCGGATGTCGGGAACGCTGCCGCCGGTCGATTGGCGCGCCGCGACCGACCGTTCGATCGTCGCCGCGCTCAGCCCGGCAGCGTTGAAGGTCGCGGCGGCATGCCCTGCCGCAAGCGCTGCGGTCGCCGCCAGCCCCCCACCGAGCGAATGGCCGGTAAAGACCACCGTGTCGGCCCCGGCGAGCGCCACGCGGTTGCCGAGGTCGAGCGCTCGGCGATACTGGTCGGTCTGCAGCCCGAGCGCCTGCGCGCCCGACGCAACCCAGTCGTCGGCGGTCGATGCCCCGCGAAACGCCATGACGATCCGCGCATCGGCTCCCGAGCCCTGCGCATAGACGCGCGCGCGAAATCCGCTGATCGGTGATACGAGTTCGGCGGGTGTCACCCCGATACGCGCCAACTCGGCGTCGGTGGCGGCGTGCCAGCCGGTCGGCGGCGAAGGTACGTCGGCATAGACATCGGCCGACAGCCGCGCGAGCGTCAGCGCGTCGGGCAGCGCTGCGTTACGCGACGCGACGCCCGTTGCGATCGCGGCCGACGGCGACTGGACCGGGGTCGCGATCGGCGGCTGCGGCCGGTTCCACGCGCGCAGTTCACCCGGGGAGATGGCGTCACGGGCTTCGCCCAGCAAGGGTGAGCGTAGGGGATCGAGCGTCGCGCCCGGAAAAACCGGTGCGACTGAAGAACGAAGGGTGAGGTCGTCGTCGATCGTCAAGTCGGCAGTCCGCTCGGGTTGATCGCGGATGTCTGCCTGCAGACTATGACCTTGTCTCTAGGCAAAATGCCTAGGCGCCGCCGTCGTCCCGCTCAAAAGCTTGCCCAGAGCTCAGCAAGCTGATCGTCGGCGATCGCGACGCGCTGCATCGGCACGAAGCTGCCGGTCGGCCCGCACTGGACAAAGGGACTTGTCCCCCCCTGCGAGACGACTCCGTCGCGATAGACGCGCAGCCCGTCGCCCATCGCCTGCAGGACGGGTTTGCCGGGGATGCCGGGCGAGCGAGGCGTGGCGGCGACGCCGCCCGCAGTGATCCAGCCTGTCGCGGGATCATAGCCGAGCGCGCCCGCGCGTAGGAGGCATCCCCCGAGCGCGGCCCCCTTGGCCTCGACCTGCCCGTCGGTTGCGACGCGGATCATCGCGCGCGCCTGCGCGGTATCGAGAATGACCGGACGGATGCGTGTAAAAAGTTCCGATCGCAGGAATTCGGGGGTCAGCGGCGCGTCGGTCGACACGAACAGCGCCATCTGTCCGGGCTTGAGCCATGTCGGCGCCCCCGTCCGCGTCAGCATCGCGTCGCGGCGCGCGCGGTAAGCGGTGCGCAGGCACTCGCCGATCTCGTCTTCGGCGCGCAGGGCACAGCTGTCGCGCTGTGCCAGCCACGCACTCCGGTCGGCGGCGTCGGCGACGGCGCGCTCGAGCCCGGCGACCTCGCGGTCGAGCCGTCGCAACTCGCTGCCCGGCGTCGTGCAGATCACACGCTGGATGACCGTTCGCGCGAGCGTGCAGTCGAAGCTCGCCGCGTCGGTGCCGCCACTCAGCAGCGCGCGGCGCAGCAGCCCTAGCTCACGCGGCAGGAATATCGCAGCGCTCGTGCGGCTGCGCACGATGATCGGACCGACCACCTTGACTCCGCGCAACCGCGCGAGGTGCTCGAGGCCGATTTCGGTACGGTCGAGGATCGCCCCCGTCGTGTCGACATCGGGAAAATAAAAGGGATAGAAGCTCGCGTTTCTGAGGTTGGCCCCCTTGAGCGACAGGCCGCGGCGGTCGACCGGGCAGCCGTCGGTGACGGTGACGCCGCACTCGACGCGGAACCCGACCAGCTGCGCGCCGTCGAGCTTCAGATCGCGCATCGATCCCTTCCATCCACCGTCGAGCCGCGACCCGCTGAAATCGGCGCGAGTCGCATCGACCTGCGAGAGCGTCACGTCGCGAAAAAGCGTTGATGGCATCGATGCGCCGACGAACTTGGCCCCCGTCAGGTCGCTGTCGATAAAGCCCAGCCCCGCGCCGCTGAATCCGGACCAGTCGCTGAGGCCGAGCTTGCCGTGAAGGAAGCAGACGTCGTAAAGTTTCAGCCCGGCGAATTTGGCCCCGCTCAAATCGATCGCGTCGACGAACATCGTGCCGACGGGCGTCTTGCGCCGCAAACGCTCGAGCGCCCTGGGCGTCTTGAGCGCGCGTCCGTCGATCATTCCTGCGGGGGCCGCGGTTGTGCCCAGCGTTGGTGCGTGCACCAGGCACGATTCGGCGGGGAGATCGGCAACCGGGAACAGGTCGCCGCCGACGGGCGCCGGAGCGTGCGGAGCCGTTGGAACGAGCGGGGCGACGACGGTGATGACGGGTGTCGGCGCCGGCGTCGGCGCCGGTGTTGGTGTCGGGACGGGCGCACGGTGGGCGCGCGGCGCGTGGTGGGCACGCGGCGAGCGGTGCACCGACGTCTGCCTGGCGCGCTTAGCCGTCGCATCGGCGGAAGTCATGATCGCGCCAACGAGGCCAACGGCAATGGCGGCCTGCGCAATGCTGACCCTGAACTTCCCTGATCGCTGCCCTGATCGCTCCACGAGTCGCTCTCCCTTGTTGCCCTCCTCGCCTTGGCTTGGCCGGACGCCACGAGCAACCCGACTCCGCCGCGCGTCTGTCCCGGCAAGGGGCATCGCGAAAGAGCGATACGGCCAACCCCTAAGCGAATCGCTTAGGCAGGCTCATCGAATCGCGGAGAGCGTGGCGCATGGCCCCGGCGCATAACGATGCGGCGAGGCGGACTGGCCGACTCGACGAAATTCCAGCGCTTTCACGGGAGAATTCCAATGTCGTTCGATATCGGTGGATTGCTTAAGTCCGTGCTCAACCCTGCCACCATCGCCCAACTTGCGATGGGCCCGGCCGGATGGGCCTCGATCGCGATCAAGGCGGTCGTCTCGGCAGTCGGCAAGGAAGTCATTCAGCAGCTCGGCCAGCAGCTCGGCCTGCCGCAGTCGGTCATCAACATGGCGCAGTCGGCGTTCACCGCCGCATCGGGAACGCAGGGCATGCCCTCGTCGATCGGCGACCTGGCCCGCCAGTTCAACCTGTCGCCGATGCAGCAGGGCCAGCTCCAGCGCACCGTCGATCAGATCACGGGTGACATGGCGACCTCGCTGAGCACGAGCAAGGAGTTCAAGGAAGCCAAGATGAGCGGTGGCAAGAGCTGGCTGATGGCGATCGCCGAAGCGCTCGGCAAGACCGCCGACAAGCTGTCGAACGAAATGCAAGCGATGAGCGAAAAGCTCGGCACCGGCGACGAAAGCTCGAAGGCGTCCGACAACCTGAAGTTCGGCGCGAAGTCGCAGGAGTTCAGCCAGTTCTTCAGTGCCGCGAACACGGTGATCAAGGCGGTCGGCGAAGCGCTCGCTTCGGGCGCGCGCAAGTCGTAAGCCAACATCGAGTATTCAACGGAACCCGCGCGACGCTTGTCGCGCGGGTTTCTTTTTGTTATCCGCGTGTTACAGCTACGGGGTTCGCACGATGATCTCTGCCCGCTATTTTCTCCCTGCGTTGTTCCTGATATCCCCGCTTGCCGCTCCGGCACAGGATTTCGGCGGCGACGTCATCATGACGACGATGGGCAATATCGGCATCCAGTCGGCGATGCGCAGTTCGCAACGTCAACTCGACGGACAACGCCGCGTCACGCCCCGCTCGCCGGCTGTCCAGCCCCGCATCAGTCCGGCGCAGGAGCTCTCGCTCGACTATGTGGTGTCGCTGCCCAATCGGAAGCGCAATCTTGCGGCCTTCGCGGCCAAGTCGCGCGCGACCGACCCGGAGGGCAGCAGGAAGATGACAACGCTGTTCGCGGCCAACGACGTTATCGGGCTGGCGGATCGCGATATGCGCAAGCTCGGGTTACGGGCGGACAATGTGGCGGATGCCTATGCGCTTTGGTGGGCAAACGCATGGCTTGCGTCGCGCGGCCGCGACGACGACCTCCCGCCGGCGCAGATGCGGGCGATCAGTCGGCAGGCTGCCGCCTCGCTGCTCGCGACGCCTGAATTCGCCAACGCCACCAACCCCCAAAAGCAGGAGATGGCCGAGGCATTGATCGTGCAGACCATCCTGATTAGTTCGGCGGTAGGCGTTTACAAAGAGCAGCCGGAGATGATGGAGCGATTGAAGGCCGCGGTCATACAGGGCGCGCTGGCCTCGCAGCTCGATCTCTTGGCGATGGACCTGACGCCAGCCGGTTTCAAGCTGCGTTAACGCAAGGCCTGGCGCTCATTCGAGCGGGTGAAACAACAGCCCGGCGAGGCTGTTCAATTCGCGCATGCCATCGACGCCCAGCTTGTTGACGACGTTGTTGAAATGCGACCGGACAGTACTCTCGGTCATCCCCAGCATGATGGCGATGTCGGCGTTGGCGCGGCCCCAGCCCAAGAAACGCAACGCTGCCGCCTCGGTGCGCGTGATCGCGCGCAAGTGCGCGACGAAGCCGACGGGTACGCGCGTCGCATCGACCGTGAATTCGCCGATCTGGATCGTGCGCGCTGCCGCTGCCGACTGCGCCTCGGTGGTGCGGATCAGCGCGATCAGGCGCGCGAGCTCGTCCGTATCGGCGCCCTCACCCGGCCGCGCCTTTGCCGATTGACGATCGCGCTCCGCGCTCAACCGCGAGGCGAGCCCGCGCTCGACCGGCTCGTCGCTCATCGCGGCCGTCCGACGCGCTCGAGCACGCCGCGCGCGATGTCGTCGCGCGTCGCCAGGTCGCCGAGCACCGCCTGCGCGAGCAAAGGAAGCGTCATAATGAGCACGATCAGCGCTGCCGCTGCCTTGATCGGCATCGACAACGAAAACACGTTGAATTGCTGCGCGAACCGGTTGAGCAACCCGAGTCCGGCATCGACCACGTAGAGGATGATGAGCACGGGCGAGGCGAAGATGAAGGCGAGCGCGAACAGTCGGCCGAACTCGCCCTCGAACATCACGACCGCCGCAGGCTCGAAGCGCAGCCCGCCGGGACCGAGCGGCCAGACGGTGTAGCTCATCATGATTGTGCCGACGAGCAACGTGATGCCCCCCGCGCTGACGAAGACGATCTGCGCAAAGCGGCTGAGCAGCGTGGCGGTGAGCGATTCCTGCAGCCCGGTGAGCGGATCGACGAGCTGCCCGATCGTCGCTCCGACCTTGGTATCGATGATCTCGCCCGCAGCGCCCATTGCCCAAATGACCGTGCCGAAAAAGAAGCCGATGGTGACCCCCGCGATCGCCTCCTTGGCGTAGAGCCAGACCCAGGCGGCCGCCGACAGTGCGCGCGGGTCGAAACTGAGCGGAACCGACAACCCGATCAGTCCGAACGCGATGATGATGCTGTTGCGCACCGTCGCCGGGACCAGCGCGGTGGAAAAGAGCGGCATCACGGCAAAGGCAAGCGCGAATCGCGCCGACGACACGCCGACGACCAGCGCCTGCCCCATCCACGGCGCAAGCGCGGCCAGCCCGGGCGCGGCCGTGCTCACACGACCAAGCGCGGGAAATTGGTGAATATGTCGTCGCCGAAGCTATACAGGCTTCCGGCGACCAGAGACGCGGTCAGGAAGATCGTCAGCACGATCGCAAAGAATTTGAGCGTATATTGCAGCGTCTGTTCCTGCAGCTGCGTCGCCGCCTGCACGACCGCGACCAGCAGCCCGACGATCGAGGCTGCGACGATCGGCGGGGCCGACAGGAGCAGCACCAGCCAGAGCGCCTGTATGGTCAGCTCGACGATCGCGCCGCTCATCGTGCCAGGCCGCCGGGGCTAGACATACGACAGCACAAGCCCGTGCGCGAGCTTCACCCAGCCGTCGATCAGCACGAACAACAGTATCTTGAACGGCAGCGAGATGGTGACGGGGGACAGCATCATCATGCCCATCGCCAGCAGGATGTTCGAGATGACGAGATCAATCACCAGAAAGGGAAGGAAGATCAGAAAGCCGATTTCGAACGCGACCTTGAGTTCGCGTACGATAAAGGCCGGCATCAGGATGATGAAGTCGCGGTCGGTAAGCGCGCGTCCTTTCTCGGGCCCGCTGATCTGCTGTTGCGTGCGCAGAAAGAATATGCGCTCGCGCGGGTCACTGTGCTTGATGAGGAACAGGCGAAGCGGTTCCTTTGCGCGGTCGGCGGTCGAGAAGATCGCGTCGCTCGTCTGCAACGCATTGCTGGCGGCGGGCGCGTCGCCAGGCATCGTCGCTACGGGCTTACCGATATTCGCCGCCGACGCCATGTCGTCGAGCGTAGGATACATCACATAGACGGTCAGGATCAGCGCGAGTCCGTTGAGCACGACGTTGGGGGGCACCTGCTGCAGCCCGAGCGCGTTGCGCAGCAGCGTCAGGACCACGACGATCTTGGTGAACGACGTCACCATCACCGCAAAGAACGGCGCGAGCGCGATCAGGATGACGGTGACGAGCGCCGATCCCGGCGTAAAGCTCGACAAATCCATCAGACATTCTCCTCGACGGGGGGCCGGAGGGCGCCGACATGGTCGATTGCATGGTCGACGAGCACCGCGAAGCGATCGCCCAGGCGGACGATTTCGCCGACCGCCAGGACGCGCGCCGCGACGAGCAGTTCGACGCGAAGACCGGCGGTTACCGGGCCGAGGGCGATCGTCGCACCGGCGGCAAGCGCGGCAAGGTCGCCGATGCTGGCATCGACATCGGGCAGCCGAACGGTGACGGGAACGCGAAAGCGGCGCAGCCGGTCCTCCGCGTCATCGTCGATCGGGTCGGGTTCGGTGGACGGGTCGTTCATTCGGGCTGCTCCGCTGGCGCTGTTGCTGTCGTGAAAAATCGGGCTGGCGCGCGCATCCCCGGCGTTCGGTTCGACGACCGCATCGATCGCGCGGTGCGGCGCGATCAGTTTCGCGCGCCACACACCCGCATGCAGAATGAGCAGATCACCCGCGCCCAGCGCGCTTGCCTCGGCGACCGTCAGTGACGGCGCGACGCATTCGACGCGAACCGGAACGTGCACGTGCAGCGCGGGGGCAATGGTTACCGGCAACGGGCAGAGGGCGGCGGGGACAGCAAGCGCGAATTCAACGCTGCGACCGTCGCCGTGGCGCGCGGTGACGGTCACGGGCACCAGCCCCCCGGGGAGCGCGTCGACCGCGCGGTGCGGCTCGAATGCCATGCCGAGATGCGCTTCGATCAGTTCGAGCAGCGGGTCGATGCGGTCGAGCACCGCGACGAGTTCGGGCACGCGTTCGGGATGGCTGGCGATCGGCGCGCCATCGATCGCGACGATCTTGAGCGCGGCGCCCTGCGCGGTAACCAGCCAGCAACCCGTGCGGTCGACGGGCGCGACTCGGCCTGCGCTTACCTGCGCAGCCAGCGTCCATTCGCCGTCGCCCGCTGCGGCAAGCGCGCGGGCAAGCCGTATGGCCTGGGCTTGCTCGGCGGGGTCGATGTCGGCCAGCGTCAGCCGCTCGGCGATCGTCGCGTTCATTCGCGCATCCGGGCGCCGATGGGCGGAACATAAGGCATGGGTGCGGGGGCATCGGCGATCACCCGCCCGCTTGCGTCCCAGCGCGACAACAGCGTGATCGGCCCCGAACCGATGCCGAGCAGCATCGTCTCGTCACCTACCTCGATCAGGACGACGCGCTCGCGCTGACCGAGCGGCAGCGCACGGACGAAGCGCAGCGACCGGCTCGGCGTGTCCGCCGACGGGCTCCCTTCGAGCTGGCGATCCTGCCATTTGCGCAGCAGCCAGATCGTCCCCCAGGCAAGCGCGATGACGAATGCCATCGACAAGACCAGCGCGAACAGCGACGACAGGACCGTCATGAAGCTCATGCCAGCGCGTCCCCACCCGAGCGCGCGAACGCGGCCGCGGGGTCGTCGATCTCCTGCACCATCGGCGCGACGCCGTCGCGCGCGCGCCGTGCCCATAGAATGACCTCGGCGATGGCGTCGAACAGATCCTCGGGCACGATCTCACCAACTTCGCCGCTCGCCCACAGCGCACGCGCCGCGGTGACGTTGCGGATGATCGGCACGCCGCAGCGCTCGGCTTCCGCGCGCATCGCCTGCGCGAGCGGCCCCTGTCCCTTGGCTGCCATGACCGGAACGGGACAGTCGACCGGATCATAGTCGAGTGCGATCGCCAAATGGGTGGGATTGACGAGCAAGGCGGCGGCGCCCCCCGCCGACCCGACAGGGTTCGAGGATGCGAACTCCTGATGCAGCTGCTTGCGATGCGCCTTCACGTGCGGGTCGCCCTCGTCGCTTTTATACTCCTGCTTGATGTCGCGCTGGCTCATCATCATCTTTTTCGTAAAGCTGTGCTTGGTCCAGACGCGGTCGAGAATCGCGATGAAGAAGAAGGCGGCGACGGTCCAGCCGAGCAGCTTGATCGTCAGTTCGAGCGTCCAGTCGAGGCTGAGCTGCGCGGCTGCGGGTCCGGTTCCTGCGACCGGCGACCAGCTGGCGACAGCGATGAGCTCGCCGACGTGCGGCAGCGCCGATTGCAGCACCAGCCACGCAATCATCATGACGAGCAAGGCCTTGGCGAGCGTCTTGACCAGCTCGACGAGCGCATCCTTGCTGAACATCTTTTTCAACCCCTCGATCGGGTTGAGCTTGTCGAGCGACGGCTTGAGTTTTTCGGTCGTCATGATCGGACCGATCTGCAGACTTTCGGCAAGCGTGGCGACGAGCGCGACCGGCACGAGCAGCGCGGCGGTCGTGACGAGCATCAGCCGAACGGCGGCCGACCCAAGACCAACCAGCGTCGCCTGAAAGTCACCGTCGGTCGCGCGGGCGACCGTCAAGACCGCGAAGTCACCGATCGAGCGTGCGACATAGCCCGCAGTCAGGAAAAAGATCAGCAGCCAGACGAGCGTAACGATGGTTGCGCCGACTTCCTTCGACTTGGCGACATCGCCCTTTTTGCGCGCGTCGCGCAGCTTCTTGGGCGACGGCTTCTCGGTCTTTTCGCCGCTGTCCTTGTCCGCCACCCGCCGACTCCCCCATTTCTCGCTAACGTCGCCTTAACCTGTTGAGGGCGCGGGTTCACGTGGCAAATTCAGGGGGAGACACGGTGCCAAGCATCACGACGGTCCTGCTGGATGCCACGGCCCGAGTCGATTTGTGTCTCGCGAAAGAATGCGGCGATTTCCGGCGACCCGGAACCCCATCGGCGCGGGGCCCTATCGCCGAGGTTGGGCATCGCCGCGCGAACCTGTCCCAAATCCTTACAAATTGTGCAGCAACATCAATAAAATCGCGTTCATTTGTGGAAACTGTATGAAAAGAGTCGCGAAGCGCGGGCAAAGATGATTTTGTCACGACGCGGGCCTCGTCACAGGGTCCGCGAGTCGGACGAGACCGGCAAGGTTTCGCCGGGCGGACTGGGAGCGTGGTGTGCGCAAGGCAGTAAGCCTTAGAGTAAAAGCCGCGAGCGGACTCTTGCTTGCTGGATTCGGCAGTGCGCTGTTTGCGCGGGAACGTGATCCGCTCCCGACGCCGATGCCATGCCCGATCGTCGCGCCGGTGCGCGTCGCCAGTGTCGACACGCTTGCGCGGTTCCAGTCGCTGAGCAATTGCGCGCCCGCGGCCGTCATCGTTTCTCCGTACGAGGGACGCACCGAGCAGCGTGCGCCGGTCCGCGTTGCTCCTGAGTCCGAAACCGGCGGTGTCGCGGCGGTCTTTGCGGCGAGCGCCGGTCGCGCCAAGCCGCAGAGTGTCCCCACCAAGGTCGAACAGGCGAACGTCGGTACCAATGCGTTGCGCGTCGTGCGGATTGCACCGCCGGCCGACGCGTTCGTCGACGACACCCTCGCGCCCGAAGTGGCGAGCGGGGGTGCGGGCATCGTCAGCGCGGCGGCGCTCGCGCCTGCCGCAGTTACCCCCGCCGTCGTGAGCGATGCGTTCGTGCTGTCGTTGCGACCGTTGAGCTATACGACACCCTACGACACGCTGATCGCAAACGCCGCGATCCGGCATGGCATCGATCCGCTGATGCTCCATTCGGTCATCAGTCAGGAGTCGCGTTACCGCGTCAACGCGTTCAGCCCGGCGGGCGCGCGCGGGCTGATGCAGATCATGCCAGCGACCGGTGCGCGGTTCGGCGTCGGCGACCCGGCGGCGCTGTTCGATCCGGCGATCAACATCGATACCGGCGCGCGCCTGCTCAAGCAGTTGTGGGGGCGGCTGAACGGTCGTTTCGACCTCGTGCTCGCGGCGTACAACGCAGGCGAGGGCGCGGTCCAGCGGTACAGCTATCAGGTGCCGCCGTACCGCGAGACCCTGAATTACGTTGCGCGCGTGCAGTCGGTCTACCGTCAGCTCGCGGCCAACAATGGGATCACCCAATGAGCCAAGTCCGATGAGCTTGGCCCGATGAACGCGGCGCTAGCCTCGCTCCCGCGCCTGCTGCGCGGACGCGTTCGCCTTGCCGACGCGATGCTGCTGGCGATCGTGACGTCGGTCATCGCGCTGATGATCATGCCGGTTCCGCGGCTGGCGCTCGACATCCTGATCGCGGTCAACATGACGCTCGGCCTGCTGCTGCTGCTCAGCGTGCTCTATATCGCTAAGCCGCTCGATTTCTCGACCTTTCCCAGCGTCCTGCTGCTGACGACGCTGTTCCGACTCGGGATCAGCGTCGCGACGACGAAAATGATCCTGCTGACCGCCGATGGCGGCGACATCGTACGCAATTTTGGCGAGGTCGTGGCGGGCGGCAACCTCGTCGTCGGTCTCGTCGTTTTCCTCATCATCACCGTCGTCCAGTTCATCGTCATCTCCAAAGGCGCCGAGCGCGTCGCCGAAGTCGCGGCACGCTTCAGCCTCGACGCGATGCCCGGCAAGCAGATGTCGATCGACAGCGACCTGCGCTCGGGTCTGATCGGCAAGGACGACGCACGCGCCAAACGCCGCAACGTCGAGATGGAAAGCCGCCTCTACGGCAGCCTCGACGGCGCGATGAAGTTCGTCAAAGGCGATGCGATCGCCTCGATCATCATCGTGGTCGTCAACCTGCTCGGCGGTTTTGCGGTCGGCGTCTTCTGGCACGGCATGGACATGTCGACTGCGATGCAGACGTTTTCGATCCTGACGATCGGCGATGGCATGGTGGCGCAAATCCCCGCGTTCTTCTGCGCGATTTCGGCAGGGCTGCTCGTCACGCGTACGACCGACGAGGACACCGAACGCGAGCTGGGGCCGGTGATCGCGCGCCAGATCGGCGGCAAGCCTCACGTGCTGATGATCGTCGGTGTCCTCGCGCTCGGGCTTGGGCTGGTGCCGGGATTTCCGGCGGCGATTTTCATTACCATCGCCGCGATCCTGATCGGTTCGGGGGCGTACAACCATCCCGAGCTTCGTCCCCTGATCCGGCACAAGCTCGGGCTCGCGAACAAGGTGGTCAACGCGACACCGGGTGAGATGACGGTCGCGGCGCGCGCGCTCGAGCCGGTCGACGCGCTCCAGCTGCGCGTCTCGGCCGCGCATTTCGACGGCGGGCAACTTGCCGCGCTTGGGGCGCGGATCGAGGCCGGCGTCCGTGCCTTGCAGGACCGCAGCGGCATCGCGATCCCTGCCGTCCGCCTCGTGGTCGACGACAACGGCAAGGCGGGCGAGGACTGGGCGCTGAACGCCTTCGATGCGCCGCTGGGCGCGGGAACGATCGAGCAGGTGGGCGGTAACGAACGGCTTGCGCTGCTCGTCGTCGAACTGCTCCGCCGCAACCTGCCGATGTTCCTGGGGCTGCAGGAAGTGACCGGGATCCTCAACTGGCTCGGCGATTCCTATCCCGAAGTCGTCAAGGAGGCTGTCCGGGCGGTCCCGACGTCGACGATCGCCGACGTGCTGCGGCAGCTGGCCGAGGAGCAGGTGCCGTTGCGCAACCTGCGCGATGCGGTCGAGGCGATCGCCGCCGCTGGTCAGGTCGAGCGCGATCCGCGCGCGATCGCCGAGCGCGTTCGCGTGGCACTGCGCCGCAACATCGTCGCGCCGCTGTGCATCGGCGGGCGGTTGCGGCTGCTGATGATCGGCGCGGTGGTCGAGGATGCGATCCGCGACACCGTGACGACGATCGACGGACAGACGCGGCTGGCGATCGCCCCGCTCCAGATGCGCGCGATGGTCCAGCTGCTGCGTCAGGAGGTCGAGGCGTCGGGTGCGAGCGCGATCCTGACCGCGCACGACCTGCGGCGCGCGCTGCGCTTGGTCACGGCCGCCGACCTGTTCGACATTCCGGTCCTCTCGTTCAACGAGCTGAACCCGGCGGTGCCGCTCGATGTCGTCGCCGAACTCAATCATGCCTCCGATCTGCTCGGGTACGAACCCGTCGCGGAGGCTGCGTGATGACAACCCGTCGCCGAATCGATTGGCCCGTACGCTTTGCCGCCACCTGTTTGGGCGTCCTCGCGTGCGCGCTTCCCGCCGCCGCGCAGGCGGGCGCGAGTGCGCCGCCTTTCGCCGAACGGGTGGTGTCGATCAATGCGCGCGGACAGGACGTCCGCGACTTCCTGTCCGACCTGTTCGGACAGAGCGGGCTCCGCGTGAAGGTGAGCAGCGCGGCGACCGGGATCGTGCAAGGCGTCTTCATCGGCAAATCGCACGAAGTGTGGGACACCGTGTCGCGCGCCTATGGGCTCGTCGCCTATTACGACGGCGGCGTCGTCCGCGTCTATGCGCAGGGCGAGATCGGGACACGCACGATCGCGACCGGCGCGCCTGCGCTGGTCGTCGGCGAAATCGCGCGGATGAACATTGCCGATAGCGTCAACAAGGTTCGCGGGGAAAGCGGCCTCGTCGTCGCGACCGGTGTCCCGGCGTTCCTCGATCGCGTCGAGGCGATCGCCGCGACCGCGAAGATGAGCGCACCCCCTGTTCTGGCGGCGGTGACGCCTGCGACGCCTGCATTGCCCAGCCCGGCGGTTGCCGGCACGGGGGCGGTCGCATCGCCGATCCTGCGCGCGCCGGCCGCGCGCCTGCCGGTCCGGTCGCAGCTGCTCGTCGCCGCGGGCCGACGTTCACCCTTCGAACTGCGCATTTTCTTCCTCAACTACCGCGATGCCGCCGACAAGCAGCTGTCGAGCGCGGGCCAGGACACGATCGTCCCCGGTGTCGCGACGCTGCTTCGCGAACAGATGGGCGATGGGCGCGGAGCGGGGACGGTCTCGTCGGCGGGGACTAACCAATATCGGGCCGAGGGGCTGCAATTGCTGGGCAGCGGGTCGAATGATGCCCTCGTGACGCGGATGCGCGGAGGCCCGCCCGCCGCGTCGTCGACCGACGACGGCGCGGTCGCGAGCGGCGGCGAGGGCGACCTGAACGGGCCGCGGATTACCGCCGACACGACCAACAATGCGATCCTGGTGCGCGACCGGCCCGAAATGATGCCGGTTTACGAAGGCGTGATCACCACGCTCGATACCGAGCCGCTGATGATCGAGGTCGAGGCGATGATCCTTGAGGTCAGCACGAACAAGATGCGCGAGCTGGGGGTCGACTGGAACCTGGGGATCGGCGGGCTGCGGCTGGCGTTCGGCGGCGACATTCAGAGCGGCGTCAACGGCGCGCTGGGCGGAAGCTATCTGAGCGGGAACGGAGACCAGTTCGCGGTTCGCATCCGCGCGCTCGAACAGCGCGGCGCGCTGCGTGTCGTACGGCGACCGGTCATGTCGACGCCGTCGAACCAGGTGGCGACGTTCGACGACACCGCGCGCCAGGTCGCGCGGTTGCAGGGTGAGCGCGTCGCCGACGCGGTCTCGCTCAACTACGGGCTGTCGATGCGCGTCAAACCGTCGGTCATCGAGGATGGCCGCGACCTGCGCATCCGCATGCAGATCGAAATTTCGGACACGCGGCTGACCGGCATGGTCGTCGACGGCATTCCGGTGTCGAGCGGGCCGAGCATCTCGACGCAATCGATCGTGCGAAACGGTGAAAGCGTGATGATCGCCGGGATGACCAGCGATACCGAGTACGACTATAAGTCGAAGACGCCGGTGCTCGGGGACATTCCGCTCGTCGGCCAGGCGTTCCGGCGGCGCAACGACGGGCGCGACCATATGGAGCGGCTGGTGCTGATCACCCCACGAGTCGTGTCGGGCAGCGTTCGGTCGGCGGCGAACCTTCCGCCGCCGATACCGCTCGAACAATTGCAGGGCCGTCGCCCGATGAGCGCCGCCCCGTGAGCGCGGCCGATACCTCCGACGCACGCAACGAGGTCAGCGTCGCACCGCGCCTGCGCGTGCTGACCGATCGGCTGGCGGGGGCCGAATACCGGTTGCCCGCGTGCGCAAGCATCACGGTCGGACATAGTCTGGAAAACGATGTCGTCCTGCGCGGGCGCGAGACCGCCGGGCTCAGTCTCGAACTGCACCAGGGCACCGACACGACGATGCTGCGTGTGCTGACCGGTGCGGCGACGGTCCTCGGCCGTCACGTGACGGCGGGGGAAGAGGTCTTGCTGCCCCCCTATCTCCCTGTGCGGTTCGGCGAGTTCGCGTTTGCGATCGGCGGGGAGGATGATGGCCGCTGGGCGGAGGCGCGCTGGCTGGCGCGCGTCGACGATCACCCTCGCTCAGCCGAACAGGCGATGCCGCGCGCCGCGCTGACACAGCGTGCGGCGACCCGGCTCGATCCGATGCGCGCGTGGATCGTGCGTTACCTTCCCGCGCGTGCGATGATCGCGGGGTGCGCACTGTCGCTGGTCGCGATCGGTTCCCTTCCTGTCGTCGGCCAATTTTTTTCCGTGGACCTCCGCGACCCGGTCCTCGTCGGCAACAGGCTGAGGGCCGCAGGGTTTTCCATGCTGTCGATCAAGCCCGATCCGGCGAGCGGCAATCTGATGATCGCGGGAACCGTGCGCGACGACGCCGCGGCGGATCGGCTGAACGCGCTCGTCGCGCAGGATTTTCCCGACGCAACCGTGTCGGTGACGACGACATCGGCGATGGCGCAGGAAGCGTCCGATATCCTACGCACCAACCACGTCGACGCGCAGGCGCGCGTGGTGCGCAACGGCGTCCTCGAGATCGAAAGCGAGTATCTGCCCGTCGACCGGCAGGTCGAGCTGACGGCACTGCTGAAAAGCGACATTCCGGCGCTGCGTCACGTTGCCTATCGCATGACGTCGGCACGCGGTCCCGACGACCTGCGCTACTTTTTCAATTCGCCCAAATACGGAGCGGCAAGCTTCGTCGACGGCCATCCCGGCTATATCGCCACCGCCGACGGTTCACGATGGTTTTCGGGCGCGACGCTGCCGACCGGGCACCGGATCGTGTCGATCGGGTCGGGGCGTATCCTTCTCGAGCGCGCCGGACAGGTCGAGGCGCTCGTGATGTAACGGCCAAACAAATACCATTTTCACTGTCACCTCAAGCAAGGAGCCACGACGATGTCAGACGCGATCAACCAAGCACTCGCCGGAATTGCCGCCACGCCGAACATGACGAGCCGTCCGCGCAGCTCGAACTGGTTCGAGGCGTTCGCGTCGGCCTGGGGCGATGCGCTCGATGGGCAGGCTGCACGGATAGAGGCTCAGTCGGACAAGATCGGCAACGGCGGGATGGACCAGCCGTCGGAAATCACGAAACTGACCGCCGAATCGATGCGCATGGGGTTCATGGCGAATAGCTCGCACACGTCGATCGACAGCGTCTCGAAGGCGCTCGAAACGATGGCGCGCAAGGGCTGATGGGCATCGAGGCCATCGCGGCGGCGGCCGCGCAGCTTGTCGGCGGGGCAGCGGGCGCAGGCGCTGGCGCGACCGGCATGCATGTCGTCCAACTCGGGCCCGTGGGCCAGACGGGTGCGGCCGCGCCGACCGCCGACGCGCGCTTTCAGGCTTCGCTCGACCGCGCTGGCGGCGCGCGGCCGGTGGGCGACATTCCCGCCGGGGTAAAAAGCGTGTTCAACGCGCTCGACGGGATCAACATCCACGCCAAGTCGGTGTCGGACTATGCCGCCACCGCCGAGGCAAGCGGGGGGCAGCTGACACCGGGAGAGATCGTCCAGCTGACGATGCAATGCCAGCAGTTCATGTTCGAATGCCAGCTGACATCGAACATTGCCAACCGCAGTTCGGACGGCGTGCAACAGCTGTTCAAACAACAGGGATGATCGTGCGCCAGTCGATCCTGCCCGCACAGGGGCTGCGCAAGCTGATCGCGCCGCTCATGCTGTCGCTGATGCTGGCGGCATGTGGCGGGCAGGAGATCTACAAAGGACTTACCGAGCGCGAGGCCAACGACATGGTCGCGGTGCTGAAGACGTCGGGAATCGAGGCGAGCAAGGCGGCCGGCGACAAGGAAGGCTGGGGCGTCGAGGTCGCGAGCAGCCAATTCTCACGCGCGGTCGAGGTGCTGCGCGTCAACGGCCTGCCGCGCGAGCAATTCGACACGCTCGGCACGGTGTTCAAGAAAGAGGGGTTCACCTCGTCGCCGCTCGCCGAGCGTGCGCGACTGATCTATGGCCTCAGCCAGGAACTGAGCCACACGATCAGCGAGATCGACGGGGTCGTTCAGGCGCGCGTCCACCTGACGATGCCCGAGGCCGATCCGCTGTCACGGGCGGTCCAGCCGTCGGCGGCTTCGGTATTCGTGAAATATCGTCCCGGTTTCGATTTGCGCAACCAGACCGGCGCGATCAAGTCGCTGGTGACGAACAGTATCGAGGGCCTGACCTACGACCGCGTCAACGTTGTAATGGTCGCGGCCAAGGCGATCCCGGCGCCCGTCGCCGCGAGCTCGACCGGCGCGATCCTCGCGGTCCTGGGAAGCCTGGCCGCGTTCGCCGGGCTTACCATGCTTGGCTGGCTCGGCTATCTCACGCTGCGGCGGCGTGGTCGCTTGTCGACCTCAAACATCCTGCCGGTCGACGCACCGCGATGACCGCCGGGTCGTCGCGCCCGATCGTCGCGCGCCGTCGGCGGCTCGCGCATCTTGCCGAGGCCACTCTCTCGCGCGGTGAGCGGTTCGCGGCGCGCCGGGCACACAGGCCGCTTGCGCGGTTCGACGATCTCTACACAATTCCGGCGTGGCAGCTGCTCGATGCTGCGTCGTGCGACCGGCTGGGTGTGGCGGCCGCGGTCCTCCACTATCGCGCGCAACTCGATCGCGCGCTCGACGGGCATGCGCTTCGCCCGCTGGCGGTTCTGTGCGGCGAAAACCTGTTCGACAGGTTGCGTGCAGCGGACGTGCAGCCCGACATATCGCGCGCCGACGACACTGCCGCGCTGCCGCCCGGTGCCGATGCCTGGCGCGACGCCGGGCAAGCCTTGTTGTCGCGCGGGGAAAGCTGCGCCGCGACGGGTGCGCTGATCAGGGCTGCTACACAGCTTGCAGAGCCCTTGGCCGCATGAGCTTTACGCTCGCGATCGGTAACGGAGGTGCGATCGTCGGCAGCGACAGCGCGCTTATCAAGGCGCGCGATCGCGCCCCCTTCGTCGAGGCCGTCGACATGCTCGAGCGGGCGCGACAGATAGTCGCGGACGCGACCGCGCACGCAGGACAGGTGCGCGATCAGGCGCGTCTGGAGGGGCTCGACGACGCGGCGCAAGCGGTACGGGGCGCGTTGTCCGAACAGGTCGCGCAGCTCGCCGACGGCTTGGCAACCGAGCTCGAACAGCGCCGTCAAGAGACTGTCGCGACGGCCTTTGCTGCCGCGCGGGCGATGCTCGGCAGCTTCGACGACGAAACGCTCGTGGCGCGGCTGGCGGCCGCCGCGGTCGACGCGCTTCCCGACGATGGCACGCTCACCGTTGCGGTCGCCCCGGCCTTCGTCGCCGATGTCCGAACCCGGCTTAGTGGCAAGGACACGGTCAGCGTCGTCGGCGATCCCGCATTAAGCGCTCTGGCGGTCGAGGTGCGGACGCGCCACGGGCGCGTCCTTGCCGGGCTCGACGTCCAGCTCGACCGGCTTGCGACGCGCTGGGGCCTCGATCGCGCCGCATGACGACCCGCGCCGACACGCTGATCCGCGCGCTCGCCGAAGCGCCGATGTTCGAACAGCGCGGCCGGCTGGTCGGCGCACTCGGCACGACGATGCGCGCGCGCGGGCTTCAGGCGCGGATCGGCGACAGCGTCGAAATCGTCGATCCGCGCGGCGGTGCATCGTTGTGGGCCGAAGTCATCGGACTTGCCGACGGCGACGTCCTGCTGACCCCGCTCGGCTACATTCGCGGCCTGTCGCCGGCCGCAGAGGTGATCGCGCGCAGCGGCGCCGATCGCGTCCCCTATGGCGATCATCTGCTGGGGCGCGTGCTCGATGCGCGCGCGCTGCCGATCGACGGGCGCGGGGCGATCGCGCGCCATGCGCAGCGTCCGCTGATGGCCCCGTCGCCCAACCCGATGGATCGCGCCGTTATCGACCGCGTGTTCGAAACCGGCGTGCGCGCAATCGACGGGCTGATGACCATGGGCATTGGCCAGCGCATCGGCGTGTTCGCGGCGGCAGGAGGCGGCAAGTCGACGCTGATGGCGATGCTCGCGCGTCAGGCGCACGCCGACGCCATCGTGATCGCGCTGATCGGCGAGCGCGGGCGCGAAGTACGCGAATTCGTCGAGGACGTCCTCGGCGCAGACGGGCTTGCCCGTTCGGTCGTCATCGTCGCCACGTCGGACCGCCCCGCGCTCGAGCGTGTCCGCGCCGCGCAGGTCGCGACCGCTATCGCCGAGGGGATGCGCGACGAGGGTCGCGACGTCCTGCTGCTGATGGACAGCGTCACGCGCTACGCCCGGGCGCTCCGCGAGATCGGGTTGGCGGCGGGCGAACCAGCGGTGCGGCGTGGCTTCCCGCCGTCGGTCTTTGCCGAGTTGCCGCGCCTCTTCGAGCGCGCAGGCAACGATGCACGCGGCTCGATCACCGGCATTTACACTGTCTTGATCGAGGAGGAGGACGGCGACCCGATCGGCGAAGAAGTCCGCTCGTTGCTCGACGGGCATATCCATCTGTCGCGCGCGCTGGGCGCGCGGGGTCATTACCCGGCGATCGACGTGCTGGCGAGTCTGTCGCGGCTGTTCGACAAGCTGGCACCGCATCCGCAGGTCGCGGCGGCGCGCGACGTGCGCGCTATGCTCGCCAAGCTCGCCGACATCGAATTGCTCGTGCAATTGGGCGAATATCGGCCCGGCAACGACCGACATGCCGACGTGGCGCTGGCGCAGGCCGACGCGATCGAGGCATTTCTCCGCCAGCGTCCGGACGAGCCGTCGACGCTGGCTGCGACGACCGCGATGCTGCGCGGCCTGGGCGGTCGTCTTGGCTAGCAGCCTGAAGCAGCTCGGCCAGCTGAGGACCGTGACGGCGCTGCGCCACGATCGGAGCGAACGCGCGCTCAAGCTGGCGGCCGAAACCTATGCGGTGCGCCAGGCCGAGCTCGCCGCGGCGGTTGACGCAGAGAAGGCCGCGACCCTGCTGCGTGCGCGTTCGAACCAGATGCTGGCGGAGGATCCCGCCTGCGGCCAGGCACAATTCTGGCGTCAGGTGACGGCGCAGCGGGCGCGCGAAGCGCTTGATCGCACCAGCGCGGCGGCAGCACACCGCGACGAAGCCGACGACCTGCTCGGCGAGGCACGCGTTGCGCTACGCCGTGCCCAGACCCGCCGCGATCAGGCCATCGCGGGCCATGGCAGGGTGTGCGCGGCGGTCCGGCGTCGCAGCGAAGAGCGCGAGGCCGAGGAATGGAGCCCGACTGGCCAGATGCCATGGTAATCCGGACGACCGCCAACCACGAGTCGCCGGTGCCCGGCCGTCTGGCGCCGACCGTTACCGCGTCCCAGCGCGTGGCGACCCGCGAGGGGGCGACGGCGACCTTTCGTGCGCGTGTCGCCGAAAGCGAACGCCGCACACGCCCGGACGAGCGCGAGGAGTCATTGCGCCGACCGCCGATCCAAAATCCCCACGCCGCTGTTCCCATGCCGCGCGCTGCGCCCGCGCCGCAGTCTGGCAACCTCGTGAGCGCGGTCGTCGCTTCCTCGGTGACATCCCCGGTCGCAAACGTCGCCGCACCCGCCATCGAGCAGGTCGCGACCGAGATCGCGATCGCGATCGGCGGATCGACCGAAGCGCAATTCAGTATCAGTTTCAGCGCTGGAAACGGGCTGGCGACCGGCGCGGTCGTCACACGGATCGCATCGGGGGCGATCGACGTCCAGTTGACCGGGATCGACGCCAAGCTGGCGATGTCAACACTGCGCTCCGCACTCGACGACCTGCGTGCCGGCCTGCAACGCCGCCGGGTGCGAATTGGCGAGCTGACCGTCAGGCCAGCGAAGAGCGCTGGGCGCTGACCGGAGCCGGACCCGCGCAACGTTGAAGGATCGCCCAGCGGACTTGTTCGGCGTCGAGCGTCGCGCGGCGCGAATGCGCTTCACGCGCGTGGATTGACGCGTCGTCGGGATAGAGGCTGTTGCTCGCCTGCCACACCAGATCGAGGTTCTTGATCAGCACGAAAACGACGCGCGACAGGATGCGGCCGAGTTCGAGGCGGCTCATCGCCTGGCTTTCGGGACCCCAGCGAGCCCCGGCCGCCGTGGTCTCGAGAAAGGTTGCATCGGCTGCGGTCTTGCGGTCGTCGCGGAGCCAGCCCGAACCGTCGTGGCGTTCCTCGAGCACGAGGCCATCGCGGGTGTCGTCGTCGATGGCGATGCCGTGGCGCGACAGCTCGAGGTCGAGCGGCGACGGCTCGGGGGCGGTGACACCGCGCACCACGAGCGCGTTGTGGCCGAGCGTGATGGTCAGCTTGTCGAGCATATAGGCGTCCGCGTTGGTCTCACTCTGGCAGGTGTCGGCGGTAATCAGCGTCCCGTTGGCGAGGTGGAAGCTTACCGTGCCCCAGAAACGGCCGAGCGCTGCACCATTCTCGTCGACGCTGGCATCGCCCCAAATCTGCGTCTCGTGGCCCGTGATGCTGTTGTTGAGCAAGACGCGGTCGCGGCCCGCGTCGATATCGAGCGAATAACCATCGTCAAGATCGACGACCGCCGAGCGCAGGTCGAATTGCGCGATCTTCCACGCCGGCTGCTTGGCCTTGGCGGTGTCGCTCGACACCAGCGAAACTTCGATCCGCGCCGGGAGCACCGCGACGCTCAATTCGGACGACGCCAGCGGATCGGCGCGCACCACTGCGACGTCGATTGAGGCCGCGAGCGCGTCGGCCTCGATCGACAGCGCGGGGGTGAGCGCTTCGATCACCGAAGCGTCGCTCGCGTCACCAGGTCGGTGGTCCGGTCGATCGTGGCTAGCGCGACATCGACGGTTTCGATCGCGGGTGCGATCGCCTCGCTTTCGCTGATCGCGCGTTCGATTCGCTCGAGCGAGCGGCTCTCGGGACGCGCGCCGATCAGGCTTGCACTTTCGGTCACGAAATTGCCGAGCGTCCGCAGCAGGCGGCCCTCGTCGGCAAAGCCGCCGCCCAGCCCGTTGTTGAGGTCGCGGGCAGCCCCCTTCACGTCGTAGAGGTCGGGCTCGAGGTAGGGCGAGCGCCGGTCGCTCGAGTCGCCGAACAGGTCGAACTCACGCGCAAGCCGCGCGGCGACGCGCCCGGCGAGCGTCTGCATCGCCGTTCCCGCGTGCGTCGGTTGGCGGCCACCCGCGCCGCGCAGCGCGCTAACGCCGCCGAAGCGGATCGGAGACGAGCCGCCGATCAACGGTCGGCTCCTAATGCCAAAGGTACGGGGTGCTCGTTCGCTTTCATGACACTTCCTTAACAATCGCGCGACGGTTTCGCTCTCATCGATTCGCTTACCTCAGCTAAGCGATTTGCGGAGTGCAGGCACGCCGCGCCGCGCCGATTGTGACGCCATCGATCCTTCGATTCGACCAGCGGGAGATTTGCGATGACGGTCAATGCAACCATGGACACGATGCTGCCAACGCTGACGCCCAGTCAGATGATTCAGGGTGCCGCACTGCAGGTCGCGGCGGGGATCCTGGGCCAGTATCTCAACCCGCTCGGTGCGGGTCCCTTTTCGCAGCCGATGTTCCCGGCGCTGGCGCAGGTTAGCATGGGGTCGATCTGGGCGGGTGGCGGCGGGTGCGTCCGCATCCCCGAGCCGAAGGCGCAGTGGACCGCGTCGATGACCGGACAGAACACCGCCAAGATCGATCTCGGTGATGGATATACGCTCAACGTCGACGAGCGGAGCAGCGAGATGACGATCCTCAACGCCAAGACTGGAGAGACGACGCGCATCTGGGGCGATCCGCACGTCGACGTCGACGGCAAGCACGCCTTCGACTTTTATGGGACGACGACCTTCACGCTCGAAAACGGTACGAAGATCACGATCAACACCGAGCAATGGGCGGGCAACCCGAACATGTATGTCGCGAGCCAGGTCGTGATCACGAAGGGCGACAATGCGATCATCGTCGACGGCATCAGCCAGAACAAGCTGGGCGACCTGTCGGTCTCGATGTCGAACAACGGCCGCGCGATCGACGCCGCCACGCGCGACGGGTTTACCTTGCACGAGAACCGCACCGGGTCAGGCTGGCGGACCGAGAGCGGGCAGATGGTCACGCAGCGCGAAGCCGATGTAACGCGCCCCGGGCAGACATATGGCCCCGGCAGCACCGCGCCGAGCTTTGGCGAGATGTCGAGCGTGATGAGCGCGTTCCTGATCTTCGGGGGGCTGTTCGGTGCGGCGGTCGGCGATGCGCTGGGCACCAGCACGCACCACCACCGGCACCACCATCACCACCGGCCGCTCGTTTGACGAGTGGGCTGCGGCGGCGGGGCGAAGGGCTGAGGATATAGGCGATGGTCGATCGAACGTCACCGACCGCGCCGGCTCCGCCACCACCGCCGCCCCCGCCATCACCGCTCAAAAAGATGACGGTCGATGCCGTCGTCGCGCGCAACCGGACGGGTGCGCTCGACGAACAGGCGCTGGCGCGCGATCTCAGGCAGTTGCCGCCTGCCGAGCAGCAGCAGGCCATTCGCGCGCTCCAGGCGCAGCGCGCGTTCACGCCGGTGGAGACCGGAAACGTCCTGCGGCTGTTCGACACGACCGCGCTGACGCGGCCCGAAGCCGCTCCGCTACCGCTGCGGTTCGACGTCGGCCGGTTCGATCAGCGGCTGTTCGGGCTCGATATCGTCGCGCCCGACCGTGCCGCAGCCCTCGACCGCTGGATGGCGACGCAGCCCTCTCCCGGCGATATTCGCCGCGTGATGGAAGGTGGCACGTCCGTTGCCCCCCAGCTTGCCGCCGACCTGACGACCGCAAGCTTTCGCGATGCCGTGCGTCAGGCAGGCCGGATCGATCCGCGCGACCCGCTCGCTCCGACCGGCAAACGACCGTCGCTCCTCCGCGATCCCTGCGAGCGGCCTGACCCGCTCGCCGACTTCCGGCGCTTGCTCGATCCACTGTCCAACGGGCTGGCTGGGCGCCCGAACCTCCTGCCACCGTCCGACGGCGCGCTGGCGAACCGGGCGCGTGACGGGCTAGCCCCGCGCCAGGCCGAGCTGCCGATCGATCGTGAACGGGCCGCGCGCGACGACCTGGCGATGACGCCCGATGCGTTCGCCGCCTCGATCCGTCGTCCGACGGCGGCGCAGCGCGAATTGTTGGTAACGGGCGCGGGCGCTTTAACGGACCAGAAGCTGTCACCGGCCGAAGCCCGGTACGTGCTCGACGCGATGACCCAGCGCTGGGCGGCCCGCGCCGATCGCGGCGCTGCCGAGCTGCAGATGTTGTCGGGCGGCGGCATAACCGATCCCGGCACGCGCCGGGTTCTTGCGCAGACGCTGGCCGACACTGCCGGACGCGATCTTGGGGCAGGCAGGATTGATCGCGCGACGCTGATCGCGGCCGACCGGGCGCTTGCGTTGGGCGGTGGCGACGACACGCTTGGGACCATCTTGAAAACATTCGGCGTGTCGGTTGATAAGGCAGTCGATGTCGCCGCCAGGGCCGCGACCGAAAACCCCGCCGGGTTCCGCGAGATCATGAAAACGCTCGCGACGCATCCGGAGACGTCGCCGACGCGCGACGCGATCGCCGAGGGCGTTTTCCTGAAGCTGTCGCAAGACGGATATCGCGAGCCGACCAGCTGGCTCGGGCTGCGCGGCGGTGGACCGAGCCGCGACAATGCTCTGGCGGTCGGGCGCGCGCTTTCCGCGCGTGGCGAGGGCTGGCGCGACCAGAGTGCGGTCGAGGCTGGTGGCGCGCGCTTTGCCGACGTCATGGCGGGGCGGCGGACGCCCAACCAGGGCGAACAGCCCTATCAGGCCGAAGCGCTGCTGGCCGACCCGAGCGCGCCCGCCCGCGCGCGTCTATGGGCGGCTGACATGGCGACGCGCAGCGACGCGAGCGCCGACGACCTCGCCACGCGCATGGGCCCGTGGATGAACACCGACGGCTGGCGGCGCGCGGCGGTGATGGACCGCTATCTGGCGGATGCGGCGCCGGTCTTGCAGAGCTACAGCCCCGCCGAGATCGGCGCGCTCGCGCAGCAGATCAACGCATCGAAAGTCGACCTGCGGAACGCGCTGCCGCTGATCACAGCGCAACCCGAAAGCCAGCAACGCGACACCCTGATCAAATCGGTGTTCCTTGCGACCAATTCCGAACGCTTTTCCACGCCGTTCCAGCGTCCGCCCGACGTTCAGACGGGCCCCCAGGTCGACGCGTGGCAGCGCGGCAGCGCCGATGCGATGGGCGCGGCGCTCGCGCGGTCGATCCTTCCAGCGGGCGATCCCCGCTTGCCGCAGACCGAGCGCAATTTGGGCGAATTCCTGAACAACGATGCCGGGCGTCGGCTGTTGCTCAAGGAGTGGGGGACCGACGGCGTGCCTGCCGCCTCGCGGCTCAACCTGGCGCGCGTGGCCGCCGAAAATCCGGGCCTCATCCGCGACGCGCTGGCCGACGCCGATTACCGGTCGAACCCGTGGGAAAACCCGCGGCTGCTCGACCCGCTCGCGCAGGCGACGTTCGCCCAGCCTGCCAACCGGGTGGCACCGACGACCTACACTGGCGGCCAGCTCGACAATCTCGTCGGGTTGTCGCTCAACGGCAAACCGTCGGAGGAGGCGCAGCGGCTCGATCGCGCAGGCGTCGTGGGGGCCATCGACCGCGGTCAGTCGCTCTACGCCGGGGACGAGAATGTCGCCAGGGTCACGGCGGCAATCCGCGCTACGGCAAACGACCTGGGCGTCGGCGAAGCGGCGCGGATCAGCGCGGTTCCGATCCAATTCTCGTCGCAGGCAACCGGGCCGGTCGATCTCAAGATCTTCAAAGTCGAGGGCAATGGCGGGCAAGTCCGCTACGTCGACAATACCGGCGCGCGCTACGACAATTTCATCCACTGGCAGGAGACGAACAAACTCCCCGTCGGGACGATGACCTTTCCGGTGTCGGGAGGAACTCGGACCGAGGGTACGCCGACCGTACGCAGCGCGGCGACGCCCGAAAGCGCGCTGGGTCGGCGCGTGCTCGCGACGCTCGATAATGTGGCGCTCGTCGGCGGTACGGTGGCGGGAGTCGCGCTGCTTGTCGTCGGCACGGGCGGGACGGCCGGGGTCGCGCTGGTCGGGGTCGCGCTGGGATCGGCGCTTTACACCGCAGGGCGCGGTGCGGAAACGCTGTACGATCGCAGCACGCACGCCCAGTCGCTCTCGCTCGCCGATCCCGACGCGCGCGCGGCTTGGCTCGACACCGCAGCCGCTGCGCTACCCGTGGCGGGGGCGGGTCTCGGCGCGACCTCGCGGATCGCGCGGCTCGGGCTCGAGGCACGTTCGGCGCTCGCGGTCACCGCCGGCGTCACCAACTTTGCGGGCATGAGCGCGAATATGATCGCGGTCGGCAACGGTGCCTACCAGATCGCCGATAACTGGAACGAGATGACGCCCGCCGAGCGCACGAAGGGCGTGTTGCAGACGATGTTCTCCGCCGGAATGCTCGGCGCGCAGGTCAAGATGAGCCACGGCGGCGCTGGCGACCTCGTCGATCCCCGGCTCGCGGTGCGTCGCGCGCTTCTCGACTCAGGGGTCAACACCCACGTCAATCCCGAACTCAACGGAATCGTCGTCAGTCGCGAAGGGCGCAGTGTCCGGATCGACGCACCGCCCGATGCCTCCCCGATGATGATGCGCGTGCACGAAGAGATCGCGCAACAGATGATCACGAACTCGGGCGCCGTCGCGCAGCTCCGCTATGCGATGTCGAAGAACGGCAAAAGCTTCGCGCCCGGATCGCGCGGCGAGGGCGCGATGCTCGAAGTCGCCAAGCATCAGCGGATCGTCTCGCTTCTCGAAAGCGACCTGTCAGCGGGCCGCGTTGCGGCGGCGGATCGCCCCGCCGCACAGGTGGAGCTCGACCAATACCGGATCGCGCTCAGGGGGTATGAGCTCGAACTGGCGACGATGCGCACCGACCCCAGGCTCGCCGCACAGCCGGGCACCGGGGATGTCTGGGCGCAAAAGACCCCCAACCGGGCATGGCTCGGGCTTGGGCCCGATGCGGTTCGCGCCGCAAGTGCCGACGTGCCGATGACCCAGCTCACTGGCCCGTTGTCAGCGCGTTATCCACAGGCGCGTCCGCTTGTGGTCGTCGACGGAATGGTCGACATCCCCGGCGTTGGCCAGACCAACAAGCTTGGTCTAGGTGCCTTCAACATCGAGCGCTTCACGCGCGCACAGGATCAGGGCGGGCTCGGCGGGAGCCTGTTCTACGACCCTGTCTCTAAGAATGTTATTGCCGCGATCAACATGACGCGCTCGACCGAGCCCAACATGGTCCGCCGCGTCGAAGTGCCTTATGCGCGCGACGCGACGACCGGCGAGTGGCGCGCCGACTTCAGCCGCTACGCGCGCTTCTCGACCCGGATCCCCGCGGATCTGCCGCGCAACGAAAAGGTGCATTTCGAGGCGGCCAATATCGAGTTGAAGGCAAGGTTGGCCGATCCGAACCTTCCGCCCCTCGACCTCGGGCTCACCGACAAGGGGCAACAGGCGATCGACCGATCGGGCCCGTCGCCGAATAAAAAGGCGAACCCGGAAGGGAGCTCTCCCGAACCCTACACCTGGCATCACGTCAACGGGAACGGCGACATCATTCTGGTCGATGCTGCAATTCACGCGCTGTTCTCGCACAAGGGTGGATTTTCGGAATGGTCGGCGGGCGGCACGCGTGAGCTCAACCCGACCTCGACCAAGCCGCGCTGATGGTCGACTGGCAATTTCCGCTCGACGGCGCGCCGCGCGCACGGATCAAGGACGTGCAGGCGGTCGAGGCTAATCTGGGCGTGAAATTTCCTCCCGATTATCTCGAGGTAGCCATTGCTCACCAGGGCGCGTCGCCCGATCCCTATGTCGTGCCGCTGCCCGACGGTACGACGACCACGTTCGAAACCCTGCTTCATTTCGATCCCGTACGCGCACCGCATACGAATTTGACAGCGTTGCTCTATATGCTCGAAGACCGGTTGCACGTCGGGATCATTCCTTTCGCTACCTCGGGAAGCGATCTGTGGTGCTTCGACTTTCGCCAGGACCCGGCAAACCCGACGATCGTCCTGGCGGTTCGCGACAATGATTTCGATCCTATCCCCGTTAAGGACACCTTTACCGCGCTTACCGAGAGCTTCGAGGAAGCGTGACGGCAAACGGACGCGACGATGAAGTCATTGACCGCAATGTCGGCGAGCTCAGACGAACAACGCTCGGTTCACGGGCCGAAACCCTCCTTAGTCAGTGCCGAACGACGCTCATGCCCCGCTCCCCTTTTACGAAGTGGCCGACGATCAATCCGCTCAACAACGACCCCGTAATCGAGCACGACCAAACTAGTCCGACTTTCCCGGGCGCGACCGAGGTGACTCAGTTTTTAGCTACGAAAAACTGAAAACCGGACTGGTATTCACTGGCTGGTCCGTGGATGTTCGCCGGGATAGCCGAACGTCAGGCTCGAGAAGATCGTGTCATAATCGGCCGACTTGTTGCCCGGGATCGGGCGCGTCCAGACGACGCTGATCATCCACGCGGCCCGCCGTGGTACATCGAACGACGCCCGACCACTGCCGTCGGTGACCTGCCGCGCGATCGGCTTCGACCCCGTACCCAAAGCCGTCAGCGCGACGAGTGCGCCCGCAAGCGGCTTGCCCTGGTACAGGACGCGCACCGGGACCGCAGTGCTGGCCCCCAAGGCATAGGGATTGGCCAGCGGCACGATCTCGAGCGTCTGGCCGATCGGCTGGAGGATCTGGTCGCTCGGCGCGTTGCCGACCTGCACCAGCACTTTGGCGCGGCGCGAATACATCTCGCGTCCCGGCGTACCGGTCGCCTTGGTCTGCTCGCGATAATCGATCGCGCCGGTCAGGCCGTCTTCCTTGATGTACGCGTTGAACTTGGCAGGCTCGAGCGTGATCAGCTGCTGATACGACTCAAGCGCGACGAGATGCGTGCCCCGGCCGGCAAACGCGACCTGCGCGAACGGTGCGCCGTCGGTTGCCGGTACTGAGATGGTCGGTTGCAGGTCGCGCATCGCGGCGGGACCAAAGTCGCGGAGCGAAACCAGCTTCTCCCACGCGAACTTCCACGGCTTCACATCGGCCGCGTCGCCGACGAGCAGCGACAGCGCAACCGTCTCTCCCTCTGCGGCGGCAAACGTCGAGGGCGCAATCCACATTTCGTGCGCAAGAACAGGTGTGGCGATCGCCGCCATGGCCAGAATGATCGGGTAACGCATATCGATGACTCCTTCGATCAGAAGCGCGCCGAGGCGCGGAACTGGAATTGGCGCGGTTCGCCCGGATCGACGGTCGCATTGTTGCGCGCGAGGAAATAGCGTTCGCCGAATGCGTTGCTGACGATCGCGTCGAAACGGAAACGGTCGATACTGTACGAGGCCGAGAAATTGGCGATCGTATAGGATGGTCGCTCGATCGTGTTGGTGATCGCGGCGAACGTCTTGCCCGAATAGACGACGCCGCCGCCGACGCGCAAATTGGTCAGGACGCCCGAGCGGAAGGTGTACGAGCCGTACGCGTTGAACTGGTCGCGCGGCGCGTTGGGTTTGCGAAAGCCGAGCCGTGTCGGGTCGGCATCGCCAACGACCTTCGCATCGAGATAGGCGTAGCCGCCGCGCACCACCAGCGACGGGCTGACATCCCACACGATGTCGATCTCGCCGCCGCGGCTGCGCTCGCGCCCCGCCTGGATCAGGAATGCGGCATCGACCGGGTCGGTGACGAGGATGTTGTCGCGCGTCAGGCTAAACAGAGAGGCGGTCGCGGTCACCCCGGCGAGCGCGGTCGTCTTGATGCCGGCTTCGACCTGGCGATATTTTTCGGGATCGAAACGGACGCCCAGCCGGTTGCGGCTTGCGGCGATGTCTGCGTTGGCATTGAACCCGCTGTTGGCCCCGGCGAACAGCGAAACGGCATTGGTTACCGCATAGGACAAGCCGAGCTGATAGACGGTATTTTCGAGCCTGGTCGTCCGGTCGAATTCGGACCAGATGTGGCGGACGGCTCCGGTGATCGTCGCGCCGTGAAAGCGCACGACGCCCTGCGCAAAGGCTTCGTGCGAGTCGGAAAGCTGGGCAAACGGCACGTTCGCCCCGAGCAGCGCCTGCAGTCCGCCGGTCAGATAGGTCGGCGTCACGACACTGATCGACGGAATCGCCGCGTTGGGCAGGTTGCGATTGACGAACGACAGATCCTGCCGAAAGAATTCGTAACCGACCGACAGCGTGTTGTCGCCCCAGGGTCCGGGCGCGGTATAGGTGCCGAGCACGCGCGCATCATATTGCGTCGAATCGAGGTCGAGCACACGGCCGCGCGTTCGCGTCACGCGCAGGGTCGTCGTGTTGAGCGCGCTGAGTGTCCGGATGTCGCCCTGCTCGAAATTGACCGTCGCGCGTCGGCCCGCGGCCTCGAGCTTGAAGCGGTCGCTGAATTTATATGCAAGGAACAGCGACGTCTGGCTGCCGAACGAATTGGTGAAATCAAAGCTCGGCTCGCCCAGATAGACGCTCGGATCGATCCGGATGACGTCGGTCCGCGTGATCGTGCCGATCGTCGGCAGCCCGACGCGCACCATCGCGTTGGGGTCGCGGTTCGACACATGTTCGTAGCGCGCGGTTGCGCTGAACGGGCCGCTGTCAAAGGTCAGGACCGCGCCGAAATTGTCGCGCCGGATCCGCGAATATTGAATGAAACTGTCCGAGCGTTCGATCTCACCCGTCGCGCGGAAGCCAAAGCCGCCGCCGAGCGGCACCGACACGTCGCCCGCAAAGATCTTCGTTGCGCGTTCGCCGAGCGTTATCCTGGCTTCGGCGTAGAATTTGTTGGTCGGACGCTTGGTGATGATGTTGATCACGCCGCCTGCGCCGCCAGTGCCGTAGATCAGCCCGGCCGCGCCTTTCAAGACCTCGACCCGCGCGACGTTGTTCAGCGCCGAATTGTCGATGTCCGAATAATCGACGTCGCGCAGCCCGTCGCGATAGATCAGCACGTCCTGCCCGCGAACCTGCGTCGATGCGGTGCCGAACGGTGTCGACCGCCCGAGCGAATTCGACGACCCGGCCACGTTGTTGAGCAATTCCGACAATGACAGCACGCCCTGATCGTCGATCAGGTCGCGCGTCAGTATCTGCAACGATTGCGGAACCTCCTTGAGCGCCAGCGGGCTGTACCCGAAGCTCAGCGGCTCGTCGGCGGTATAGCTGCTCGACGCGCGTTGCCCGGTGACGACGATGTCGCTCGCGCGCGGCGGCTGCGGGTCCGGCGACTGAGCCAGTGCAGGCGCGGAAAAAGCGGCCGACGCCAGAAGAGCCGCGAAGTAGAATCTCCAACTCGCTCGTGAACTCATGTCTATACTATCCTCGATGGTCGGGAACGTACCCCGGATGGCTCGTCGCGAAAGGCAACACGGCAGCGAGCAGGGCGACGGCGACCAGCCAGCTGGCGACGACGCGCGGTGCCACGCCGAGCCCGTTGTGCGCCGCCAGCGACGCGGGCAGCACGGTCGACAGCGCGAGCAAGGCGAGATAGCCCATCGGCAGGCTGGACGCGGTGGCGAGCGTCAGCCCGGCGACGAGCCCGGTCAGCGCCGACAGGCCCAGCACGACCGGTCGCGACGCGCGGCCCGGCCAATAGACCGCAAGGCTGTCGACTGCGACCATGACGCAGCTTGCCACGATCATCGTCTCGCCCTGCGCGCGCGACAGTGGAAAAAGACTGGCAACGGCGGCGACGAGCGCCGTGATGATCACGCCGATCAGCGCGGTCCGGCGCGGGAGATAGCCGAGCATCAGTGCGGCCAGCACAAGTGCCATTCCGGCGGGAAGCGTACCGTCCCTCATGCCGACAGGCCCGTCGCCATCGCAAGGTAATAGAACCCCGCAAGCGTGATGGCACCGCCGAGCGTACGGACGACGAGCGCCCCCCGCCGAAGGCCAGTGACCGTGCCGATCGCGATCCCCGCGACGTGCAAGCTGCCGGTCGCGAGAACGAACCCCAGGCTGAACGCGACCGGATCGGCCATCGACGGCAGCTCGCCACCGTGCGCATAGCCATGAAACAGCGCAAAGATGCCGACCGCGATCGACGCGAGCCAGACGGGGGCGCGCCATCCGGTGGCGACCGCCGCGCCGAGCACGAGTACCGACACGGCGATGCCGATTTCGACCGGCGGCATGGGCGTCCCGATCATGCCGAGAATGCCGCCGAGCGTCATCACGCAGGGAAAGATGACGGGGAGCAGGACGACGAGCGGCCGCCCGAGAAACGCGCCCCACAGACCCACCGCAACCATCGCGAGCAGATGATCGGGCCCCGAAAACGGATGCGTAAAGCCCGCGAGAAATCCCCCCGCCATGCGCGTTCCCAGATGCGCGGCCGCTGGCGACGAAGCGAGCGATATTGTGGTCGCAAAACCGAGCCAGGCGAGCAATTTAAGCCTGCCGCGTGCTTGCCCCGCAATCGCCGATCGAACACAAGGACGCGCATGGCTTTCGGGAGATACAGAATGCGCTATCGCTTGGCCGTCACGACTGCGCTGCTGCTGGCGACGCCGGTTGGCGCGCATGATTTCTGGATCCAGCCGTCGCGGTTCGTGCTGCCCGCGCCCGACACGTTCACGATGCTGATCTATGTCGGCCACGCCGCGGCGCGCGAACGCTGGGGGCTGTCGGCCGATCGCGTGCTGCTGTTCAACTCGATCGGACCCGATGGCCTGATCGATCGCAGAGACGGGCTGACCTTGCCGAATGGGCGCTTCGACGCAGTGGTGAAGCTCGACCGTCCCGGCAGTTACGTACTCGCCTTCCAGTCGTTGCCGACGACCAGTGATCTGCCGTTCCTGCGTTTCAACGATTATGTCGCGCAAGAAGGGATCACGCCGATCGCCGAACACCGTCGCCAGCTCGGTACGGATCGCAGTAACGGGCGCGAATTGTACAGCCGTCGTGCCAAGGCGATCGTCCAGGTCGGGCCCGTCGACGCAGCCGGGATCGCACGCGTGACGCGGCCCGTGGGGCTGCAACTCGAGATAGTGCCCGAACGTCATCCTAACGCGCTGCAAGTCGGTCAGCCTCTTCCGGTTCGGGTGTATTACAACCGTCGTCCGCTGGCCGGGGCGACGGTCAAGCTCAACAATCTGGATGCCGATGCCAAGCCGGTGGCGATCGCGCGTACCGACGCGAGCGGGCGGGCGATGTTCGCGCTTCCGGCGCGCGGGCAATGGCAATTCAATGTTGTCTGGGCCGAGCCGCTGACCGGCAACCCGGCGGCCGATTACCGGACGATCTTTTCAAGCCTGACGTTCGGCGTCTGAACTAACCAGCGACGGTGCCGTCAAGCCACCGCCGCCGGTCGTTCCCGATCAATTGTCGAGGGGTTCGGTCGTCAGGCTGAGCGCGGGCACGTCCGCAGTCGTCGGCTTGCGCGGCTCGCTGGTCGTGCTTGCGTCGAACAGCGCGGCGAACGCAGTGCCGAAACGGCTCTGAAAGCTGGCCGTCGGCGTGGGGGTCGGCGTCGGCGTGACCGGCGTCGTGCTCGTCCCGCCGCCGCCAACGTCACTCGCGCGCGAGCTGCACGCGGCGACGGAGAGCGACAACAGGATCGCGGTACCCGCGCGGAGCATGGCTTTGCTGTGGTTCATGGTCATGGTCCTTACGGGCGATCTTGCGGAAGCGGCGCACCGCGCAGCGGCGGGTTGAGATACGGGAATGCGTTCAGGATGTTCGCCGCATTGCTCGGGGCGCCGTCGGTATAGGCAACGAGCCCGGTCGGCGCATTGGCAGGCGTGCAGAGCCCGAGATCGGTCTGGACGCCCGCGATTGGCACGGGGTGACACAGCCGCCCCATCGCGACGCGCAGCACGACGTCGACGGTGTCGTCGCCCGGACGCCGCCCGTTCGGGAAGCCGGCGAGATCATTGCCGATCACGCCGAGCGGGTTCTGCGATGCCTGCGGCGTCGCCGCGACCGCCGTATTCAGCCGGATCATTTCCGACGGCGTCACGACCGACTGCTGATTGAGCGTCTTGATGCCCGTCAGGAAGGTGGCGACGAGGTCGGCACGCGGGAAGTTGTTCGGGGCGAGATCGGCGATGTTGGTTCCGAGCGTCGCATTGACCGGCGCGCGGAACAGGACGTTCAGGATCGCCGGGAAGGTCGGGTTGGTCACGAAGTCGGCCAGCGCCGCATCGGCGGTCGGCTTGACGGCGTTGAACAAGTCCTTCGACGGCAGGCCGATGACGACTTCATTGACGAGCGGCATGCCGAGGCGCGACACCTGGACATAGGCACCACCCTGAACGGTCGGCGCGGGGTAGGTCGGCGTCGGGTCGAGGAGACGC
This sequence comes from Sphingomonas sp., assembly GCA_965248885.1. Classification (GTDB taxonomy): domain Bacteria; phylum Pseudomonadota; class Alphaproteobacteria; order Sphingomonadales; family Sphingomonadaceae; genus Sphingomonas_O. The sequence continues at coordinate 1,197,650 of OZ252211.1, forward strand.
GCCTGCGGCAGGCTCGCACTGCTCCACACGCCGATGACACCGTTGCCGCTGCCCACGAGGCAGGTCGTCGGCACTTCGACCGCGATGCTCGTCACATTCTTGCGCCCGATCAACTCCTGGTTCGCCTGGCTCTGCGTGATGCCACCGGGGAAGGGGCCGAACGCGGGGCTGCTATAGGTCGGATCGGCGGCACCCTGGATCGGAACGAAGTTGACCGAGTCGAAGATGGGGCCAAGGTTCACCGCGAAATATTCGGCGCGCTGGCCGACGAAGACCTTGCCCGGCGTCGCGCAGCCGGGGATGTTCACCGAATAGATGAACTGGTTGGCATAGGCGGCGTAATTGGGCACCGACTTGTTACCGGCATTGTCGAACGGTTTGATGAAGGTCGTCCCGCCCCCGGCTGCGTTGGTGACCGCAGCGCGCGTGCCGCTGCGGCGGTCGCCCGTCACGAGCGTCAGCGTGTAATTCTCACGTTCGCCCAAATTGGCGTCGTCGGGCGCGGCGACCGTCGGAATCTGGCGCAGCGCGATCGGCAGCGTCTTGCCGCCGACGTTGAGCGTGATGCCCGTCCCTGCCGCGAGCATGTTGTTGAACTTGAACTGGAAGGTGAAATCCTCCTTCGCGTCGCCGTTGCTGTCGACGTGGATTTCGTACAGCGCGTCGGGGTCCATCGTATAATAGTTGGGGCCGTCGCCGGGGTTCTCGCCGGGCTGGAAATTGGCGATCAGCGTCGTGAAAGCGCCGCGGCCGGGCTCGTAGCTGCGGAAAGCGTAGACGTCGGTGTTGTCGACCTTCGACAGTTTCGTGATGTTGGGGGCTTCGCGGTGACTCGACGCCAGCGCGGGGGTGATCCCGGCGAAGCACAGCGCTCCGGCAGTGGTCAGTGCGAGTTTACTCAGATACGTCATCACGCTTCTCCTGTTATCTTCGGGTCACGAGTCTGCGGGTTATCCCGCAGAGTGATTTGTGGACGGCGCCTGATTGAGCGCCACGGGTTGATAGTCGTCGGCCGACGGCGGCCGCGCGGTGTCGACGAGGTCCTGCCATCGCCACTGGCCCGAGCCGACCGCCAGCACGACGGTGTCGTCGGCATCCGGAACGAGGAGCAGGCGGGGCCCGGTTTGCGGTTGCAACCGGCATTCGGCGCTCGCCGCCGCGATCGTTCCCGCCACCACGTCGCGGATCGATGCGATCGCGACTGCATCGAGCTGCTGATCTTCGGGAACCCAGGCCGCTTTCCACACCATGATCGCGTTGGCGACCGAACGTTGGTCGCGCGGGATGCGCGGCAGCGTGGCGCGCACCGCTTCGCTCGACTGGAGAGCGGCTTGCACCGGCGCGGTCAGGTCGCACGCGCCGCCCTGCGACGACGCTTCGCTCTGCTCGATCATCGCGACGATCGTTGCGCTGGGTGTCGGCAGCGGCACCTCCGCCGGAGGCACGACGATCGGCTCAGGCGGCGTCGGTGGAACGACCTTGGGCTGAGCGAGCCTGGGCGGTGCCGATCGCGGCAGCGGGGGACCCGACACGTCGAACACGCTGAGCGTCGGGCTGCGAAGCTGGGTGGGCGCGCGCGACGGCATTAGCAGCAGCGCGAACAATGCCAGATGCGCGGCACCGATCGACCCGAACGACAGAAAACGCGAACGGCGCGAAGGATGCACAAGGCCCGTCGCGCCGCCGCTCACCACGACGTACGTCCCGCGTGCGCCAAAGGTCGGGTACCAGGCACGTCAGAACGCAAGGCGCGCACCGATCGTGAGGCTGTGGATTTCGCGGTCGCGATCGAACTGGGCGTTGTAATCGGCGACCATCGACAGCGGCCCCGATCCCGCGACCGTCAGTGTCGCACCGGCACCATAATAATCGTCGCGAAGCCGCGTCGCGAAGAAGTCGAACGGCGTCGTCGATAGCCCGGGATTAGTGAACGCCGCCCCTATCCGCTGCGAACCGTCGCGGAACTCGTGGAAATAGGCGCCGTGTACCTGCGGCCTGACCGTCGCGCCGCCGATGTCGAACTTGCCGCCGACGCGTACGCCGACGTTCGAGCGGATCGATTCCCGATCAAGATTGCCGACCGCGAGCGCGGCACCCGATCCGCCGTTTTCGGTGAACCCGTTGACGCGCACGCTCGTGTAGCGGACCCCTGCGAACGGCTCGATCTCGGCCATGCCGAGGTTGAAGCTGAGCCCGGTCGACGCGCCGGCTGCCCAGATGCGCCCCTTGGTGTTGGCGGTCGTCTGTGCGTTGAAAGCACCGATCGCGATCGAGCGGCGCAGATCCCATTTGAGGTCGGTGTAGCTGCCCCAGGCATCGACGTAGATCGGGCCGATATTGGCGGTGCCATAACCGCCGACGAACAGGCTTTCGAGGCGGCTGCGGTCGCTTCCCGCAATCAGCCGTGCACGCGTGTTGCTATATCCGCCAAACACGCCGAGCGCGATCGACGGTGCGAAGCGGTAATCGACGCCGCCCAGGACATGTGCTTCCTCGCTCTGCGTTTGCGGACGATCGACGATCTGGTTGAAACTGCCGAAGCGGGCCCCGCCCAGCAACCACGCGCCGACCTTTCCGGCGTCGTCGAGCGTCGCAGTCGACCCGTCGGGCATCGTCGCGTTGCCGCGCAGGTCGCGCGCATAGCGCAGTACGCTGCTCTCGGACACTTCGACCGCGCCGAGCGAGAGTTCGGCGACGTTCGAATAAGCGGTCGGCGACAGGACGGTGAGCGCGTAAGACTGCGCACCTGGCGTTCCCGCGACGCCGTCGATCGCGTTGAGCAAGGCGAGCGTGTCGCCCGTCGGCGTTCCGGTGAAGCCATCGAGCGCCGCGCCGACGGCAACCTGATTGGGCGATGTTCCCATCGAGGAGAACGATGCGAGCGCGACCGCCAGCCCGTCATACGTCGTGTTGCCCGCAAGTGCTCCCAGCAGCGTCGCGGCACCCGTCGCCAGGTTGACCGAATAGAGCGAGGTCACGCGCGTCGTCGGATCGGTCAGCGTCGCATAGGCCTGGCCAGTCGATCCGATGTCGAACCCGGCCGTTCCCAGCGACGTGACGCCGGTCGACCCTACCGTGAACAACTGCCCGGTGTTGGGCGAAACCGTCGCATTGCCCTGCGTCGCGAGCCTGACAGGAGCCAGCCCGCCGCGGGTATCGAGCACGTAGAGCGTCGTCGTCGTCGCGCCCGCGAAATTATTCGTATACGCCGCTCCGGCCACTGTCGGTATCGCGTTGGCGTTCGCATCGGTCGGCGCATAGGCAATGCTGCCATCGGTCGCGGCCAGCGCACCGGTGTCGGGGTTGGCGCGCACATCCTGCCCGACCTGCGTGATGATCCGCAGGCGATCGACGGTCGGGTTGAAATCGAATGCGACGCCCGACACCGTCGGCAGGGGCGGCGTGCCTACCGCCGTCGCGACGCCGGTACGCGCGTTGATCGTGTAGATCTGACCGACGTTGCTGATCGCGTAGAGGATGCGCGGTGCGGCGGGTCGGTAATCGATCCCCGCAATCGTCTGGCCGGCGCCGAGCCCGGTGATCGTGATCGACCTGGCGACCGTGCCCGGCGCCGTGGTGCTGACGGTCACGAGCGTGTTGCCGCCACGCACGGTCTGCACCGTCTGTGCCGAAGCGGCAGACATGCCCAGTACCAGCAGCGACGTGCCTGCCAGGATTTTGCTCGTGACGGTGATTTTCATTGCCCCCCACTCCCTTGAATACAGCATTTCTGGTGGCCGAACCCGCCACGCCCGTTAATGTTCCGGCAATCTTTGCCCAACCACGAAAAAGCGAATGGATGCTCGCTATTGCGCATCATTCACCGCCGTGCGCGCAGATAGTCGAGCGAAACGAAAACTGCCTCTCGGTGCAAATCTGCGCTCGGATAATGACCCTCGAGACGGCGAGCGATGCGTGCGATCGAGTCGATTATTTCCGCAGCGACGATCGTGACGACTGCGTTGCGACTCGGTCCGTGATAGTTGGACCCGAACTGCTCGAGCAAGTCGGCCGCCAACGGCGGGTCGCGTTGGTCGAGGCGGCCTTGCAGGTGTGGGTCGATCGCGTGCGCGGCGAACTGCACCGCAACGATCCGGTCGAGTACCTCCTCTAGCGTGCGCGCCGCGGCGACATCCGTTTCGGCGACACATGCTGCCACGCGCGCACGATGACCCTGACCGACCGCCACGAGGATGGCCTCGCGGTTGGGGAAATATTGGTACAGCGATCCGACGCTCACGCCTGCGCGCCGTGCGACCGCGTTGGTGGTCACCGCCTCGCGACCGTGCTTTTGCAAAATGTCCGCTGCTGCCTCGACGATGGCATCGACAAGCGCGCGCGAGCGATCCTGTTGCGGCGTCTTGCGTCGTGCTTCTGTTGTTGCGACTTCACTCACAGATGCGCAGCCTCGAACTGTTACTCGGCGACAATTACGTTGCGACGAATGCGATGGATGCACAGCAAACGAAATGTGCCCCTTGGCCGCGAAGTCAGCGCCTGCGAACGGCTTGAGCCCTTGCACAAAGACGCATAGGCGAGTGCGAGCAGGAGACGCCGACGCATGAACAAACTTTATTCGGACGCCGCTGCCGCTCTCGATGGCGTGGTGCGCGATGGCATGACGATATGTTGCGGCGGGTTCGGCTTGTCGGGCATGCCCGAGCGGCTGATCGATGCGATCGAGGCGTCGGGGGTCAGGGACCTCACGATCGCGAGCAACAACGCGGGGATCGACGGCGTGGGACTGGGCAAGCTGCTGCGATCACGCCAGGTCCGCAAGATGATCTCGTCCTATGTTGGCGAGAACAAGGAGTTCGAGCGGCAATATCTCAGCGGCGAGCTTGAGGTCGAATTCTGTCCGCAGGGGACGCTTGCCGAACGCTGCCGCGCGGGCGGGGCGGGGATCGCTGGGTTCTACACCAGGACCGGCGTCGGCACGCTCGTTGCCGAGGGCAAGGAAGTGAAGCGCTTCGACGGCCCAAACGGACCTGAAGACTATATCCTCGAACGCGGCATCGTTGCCGATCTGAGCATCGTAAAGGGCTGGCGCGCCGACACGAGCGGCAACCTCATCTTCCGCAAGACTGCGCGCAACTTCAACCAGCCGATGGCGACCGCGAGCCATATGACCGTCGCCGAGGTCGAGGAAATCGTGCCGGTCGGGTCGCTCGACGCCGACGCGATTCACGTGCCCGGCATCTACATCAAACGCCTGATCTGCGGTGCGCCGTACGAAAAGCGGATCGAGTTCCGGACAGTGCGCGAACGGGAGGCGGCGTAATGCCTTGGACACGCGACGAAATGGCAACGCGCGCTGCGCGTGAATTGCAGGACGGATTCTACGTCAACCTCGGCATCGGCATTCCAACGCTCGTCGCGAACCACGTGCCGCCGGGGATCGAGGTCACGCTCCAGTCGGAAAATGGGATGCTCGGCATCGGGCCATTCCCCTATGACGACGAGATCGATCCCGACCTGATCAACGCAGGCAAGCAGACGATCAGCGAGTTGCCGTCGTCGAGCTATTTCGGGTCGGAACAATCATTTGCGATGATCCGCGGCGGCCATATCGACTTGACCGTGCTCGGCGCGATGGAAGTCGCGGAGAATGGCGACATCGCCAACTGGATGATCCCGGGCAAGATGATCAAGGGCATGGGCGGCGCGATGGATTTGGTCGCCGGGGTCAAGCGTATCATCGTGGTTATGGAACACACATCCAAGAACGGCGACCCGAAGTTCATCCAGGCGTGCACCTTGCCACTGACCGGCAAGAACGTCGTCGATATGATCATCACCGATCTCGCCGTGTTCGAGCGGCCCGATCATGCCGCACCGTTCCGCCTGATCGAACGTGCACCAGGGGTGACCGCGGAAGAAGTCGCAGCAAAGACGACGGCAAACTACCTGCGATGAAATTTGCGGCTGCGCTTGCGGCTTTTCTGACGCTCGCTGCGTGCTCGCCACCGGCGATGCTCGACGGGTTGGACGCGGTGACGCCTGGAGCGGGCGGCTCGCGCGTTGCGTCGGCGATCGCATTCGGCGCGCATGGGCAAAGGCTCGACGTGTGGCGCGCAGGCGACATATCCTGCGCGGCCAAACCGGTCATGATATTCTTTTACGGCGGCGGCTGGGTGAAGGGCGCGCGCGGGGAATACGGCTTCGTCGCGCGCGCGTTCGCGGCGCGCGGCTTCGTCGTCGTGGTTCCCGATTATCGAAAGGTGCCGGGCGTACGCTTCCCTGCATTCGTTCAGGACGCGGCCGATGCGGTGAAATGGACGCACGATCATATCGGCGAATATGGCGGCGACCCGACGAAGATCGCGATCGCGGGGCATTCGGCGGGCGGCTATGCGGTGGCGATGCTCGCGCTCGACAAACAATGGCTCGCCGCAATCAAGCTGCCGCCCGACACGATCAAGGCTGCGGTCGGGCTCTCGGGCCCGTACGACTTTTATCCTTACACCGGGCGCGCAGTCGACGCGCTGGGCCAATGGCCACGCCCCATGGAGACGCAGCCGATCGCCCTCGCGCGTGCCGATGCGCCGCCGATGCTGCTGATCACGGGCACGAAGGACACGACCGTCCGCCCGCGCAACGCGCGCAATCTCGCGGCAAAACTAAAGGCGATGGGCGCGCCGGTCGTCGAAAGGGAATATGAAGGGCTAAGCCACGAGGATGTCGTAATGGCGCTGTCGCGACCGTTCCGCGGTAAGGCGCCCGTGCTCGAAGACAGCGTCGCGTTCGTCGAGGCGGCGCTGGTGGCGAAACCCGCGCCGACACGCTAAGTGCGCGCCATGGCCAGCCGACCCCGCACGCTTTACGAAAAAATCTGGGACGATCACCTCGTCGAACGTCGCGACGACGGGACGTGCCTGATCTATATCGACCGTCACCTTGTTCACGAGGTGACCAGCCCGCAGGCGTTCGCGGGGCTCGCGCGCGAGGGGAGGGCGGTACGTCGCCCCGACCTGACGCTTGCGGTGCCCGACCATAATCTTCCGACGACCAGGCGTCTCGACGCGAACGGCAACCGCGTGCCGATCGCCGATCCCGACAGCGCCCGGCAGCTCGAAATGCTCGAGGCCAATGTCGCCAGGTTCGGGGTGCCCTATATCGACGCGAACGCCGCGCAGCAGGGCATCGTCCATGTCGTGGGACCCGAACAGGGGTTCACGCTGCCGGGAACAACGCTGGTCTGCGGCGACAGCCACACCGCCGCGCATGGCGCGCTGGGGGCGCTCGCGTTCGGCATCGGCACGAGCGAGGTCGAGCATGTCCTCGCGACGCAAACGCTCCAGCTCGCACCGTCGAAGACGATGGAGGTGCGGATCGAGGGCGAGCTCGGTTTCGGCGTGTCGCCCAAGGATGTCGTGCTGGCGATCGTCGGGCGGCTCGGCGCGGCGGGCGGCACGGGCTTTGTCATCGAATATACCGGCCGGGTCATCCGCGAGATGAGCATAGAGGGGCGGCTGACGGTCAGCAACATGTCGATCGAGGCCGGAGCGCGCTCGGGGCTGATCGCGCCCGACGCGACGACCTATGCCTATCTCGCCGGGCGGCCGATGGCACCGAAGGGCGCGGCCTGGGACGCATCGCTTGCCTATTGGCGCACGCTCGCTACCGACCCGGGCGCGTCCTACGACAAGACGCTCGTCATCGATGCGGGCGAGATCGTTCCCAACGTGACGTGGGGAACGAGCCCCGAGGATGTCGTCGCGGTGACGGGCGTCGTCCCCGATCCCGAGGGCTTTGCCGATCCGAACAAGCGCGAGGCCGCCGCGAAGTCGCTCGCCTATATGGGGCTGATGCCAGGCATGCGCATGCGCGACGTCGCGATCGAGAATATCTTCATCGGCAGTTGCACCAACAGCCGCATCGAAGATCTGCGCGCCGCCGCCGCCGTGCTGAAGGGTCGCCGCAAGGCCGACGGCGTCCGCTGGGCGATCGCGGTCCCGGGGTCAGGGCTGGTCAAACTGCAAGCCGAAGCCGAAGGGCTCGACCGCATCTTCACCGATGCGGGTTTCGAATGGCGCGAGCCGGGCTGTTCGGCGTGCCTCGGCATGAACCCCGACAAGGTGCCCGCTGGCGAACGTTGCGCATCGACCAGCAACCGCAACTTCGTCGGTCGCCAGGGCCCCGGCGCGCGCACGCACTTGCTGAGCCCAGCTATGGCAGCGGCAGCAGCCGTCACGGGACGGCTGACCGATGTGCGCGAGTTGATGGGGTGAGTGAGATTGGGCGAATTGCGCTTCCCATGCGGCGGCCCGAGGACGTCATTCCTTATCTCGGAAAGCCGTCGCACTGGAAACAGGGTCGATCAGCCAAGTCGCTTGCGGACCGGTGGGTTCGAACAAACGACGTACCTGACGCCGTGCGTACCATCCTGCATCAGGCCGACGAATATGTGGATTGTGAACTGGTCGACGGCTGGTTGGAGCGGTCGACAGATTTGCGCGATGGTCGTGGCAGCCATTCGCAAACCGATCTGCTAGCTATCCTTGGCCTGCGGGACGGATTAGCCGTACTCTGCGTGGAGGCCAAAGTTACCGAAAGCTTTGGCCCTATAGTAGGCAAATGGCTTGCAAAGCAGAGTTTAGGAAAAGAGGATCGCTTGCGGCGCCTGCGAGCAATGCTCGGGCTTAGTCCGGAAGCTGCAAAATTATTGCGCTATCAATTGCTGCACCGAACCGCGGCTGCCCTGATAGAAGCAAAACGGTATCGCACGCGGCAGGCGGTGATGCTGGTTCATAGTTTCTGCGAAAATGCGACAGGGTTCGCCGACTTCCAGAATTTTGCTGCTGCCATTGGATATGCCGGCCTAGAAATAGGCTGCATCTCGGAAGCGCGCAGGTTGGATGGCGTATCCTTGCGAATTGGCTGGGTGAGCGATGAGGTTCCGGAAGACTTAAGCTGGGACAGCTTTTTCGATCAACCGCCAAATCCAGATTTTCCTACCTTCGAAGAAATCAGAGGGAACATCTGAGCCTATGACCCCCGTGACCACCATCGAAGGCCGCGCCTATCCGTTCGGGCGCGCCAACGTCGATACCGACGTCATCATCCCTGCGCGCTGGCTGAAGACCGTGACGCGCGAGGGGCTGGCGCAGGGTGCCTTCGAAACGGTGCGCGCGGAGGCGGGCAATGTGTTCGACGCGCCGGAATATGCAGGCGCGCCGATCCTGATCGCGGGAGACAATTTCGGCTGCGGGTCGAGCCGCGAACATGCTGCGTGGGCGCTGCTCGACATGGGTATCACCGCGGTCGTTGCCCCGTCGTTTTCAGACATATTTTCGGGGAATGCGTTCAAGAACGGAATCCTGGCCGTCGTCCTGCCGCAGCTGGCGATCGACCGGCTGCTCGACGTGGCGGCGGCGGGCGACCCGATCCACCTCGATCTGGAGGCGCAGACAGTGACGACGCGCTTTCAGGATCGTTTCACGTTCGACATCGACCCATTCCGGAAAGCCTGCCTGCTCAATGGAACCGACGAGATCGACTTGACGCTGGCGTCCGCCCCGGCAATCGACGCGTACGAACGCCGCATAGCCGACCTCCGGCCGTGGGCGAATACGGGAGTCGCGGCATGAAAGCCTTGCTGTCGGTCGCGGTCGGTGGGCCGGAGACGCTTGAACTGCGCGAGGTCGATGCGCCCGTTGCGGGGCCGGGACAGCTGCTCGTGCGCGTCCATGCCTGCGCCATCAACTATCCCGATGTTCTGATCATCGAGGACAAATACCAGTTCAAGCCGCCGCGCCCGTTCGCACCGGGCGGCGAGGTTGCTGGAGTCGTCGAGGCGCTGGGCGAAGGCGTGACGGGCTTCGCGCTCGGCGACCGGGTCATCGCGGTGTGCGGCCATGGCGGCCTCGCCGAACAGATCGCGATTCCCGCCGCGGTCGCTTATAAATTGCCGTCCGAACGGAGCTTCGAAGAGGGGGCCGCGCTGCTGCTCACCTATGCCACCTCGATCCATGCGCTGGTCGACCGCGCCGCGATCAAGGAGGGCGAGACATTGCTCGTTCTGGGAGCGGCAGGCGGCGTCGGGCTCGCGGCGGTCGAACTGGGCGTCGCGTTCGGCGCGCGCGTGATCGGTGCGGTATCGAGTGAGGCGAAGGCTGACGCGGTGCGCAAAGCCGGGGCGTCCGATGTTGTCGTTTATGACCACGCACCGTTCGATCGCGACGCGTCGAAGGCGCTTGCTGACCGCTTCAAGGTAGCCGTCGGGCGCGACGGCGCCGACGTCATCTATGACGCGGTCGGCGGCGATTATTGCGAGCCCGCACTGCGCTCGATCGCCTGGGAGGGGCGCTACCTCGTCGTCGGCTTCCCGGCGGGCATCCCGCGCCTGCCGCTCAACCTGACCCTGCTGAAGTCTTGCGATGTGCGCGGCGTGTTCTGGGGCGCGTTCGCGGCACGCGAACCGCAGCGCAACACGGCGCACATCGACTGGCTGTTCCGCCTGTGGGCGAGCGGCAAGATCGCGCCCGTCGTCAGCGAAGTCGTGCCGCTCGAACGCGGCGGCGACGCGATATCGCGCCTTGCCGACCGAAGCGCGATCGGCAAGATCGTCGTCCGTGTCGCCTGACGCTTGAAGTCAGGGGGCGGCAGGCGCACATTCACGACCGACACGATACGAAAAGGGCAGCCGATGACGACTTTCGACGATCGCGAGCGTGCGCACGAAACCAAATTTGCGCGCGACGAGGACATGGCGTTCCGGATCGTCGCACGGCGCAACAAGTTGCTCGGACATTGGGCGGCGGAGCTGATGAAGCTGACGCCCGAGGAAACGAGCAGCTACGCGACCGCCGTCATCCAGGCCGACTTCGAAGAGGCGGGCGACGAAGACGTCGTGCGCAAATTGCTCGGCGACCTACACGCCGCCGACGTCGAGATCGACGAGTCCGTTGTGCGCCGGGCGCTCGCCGACAAGAGCGTCGAGGCGCGGCGCCAGTTGATGGAAGCGCACTGATGCCGATGGCCGCCGCCGACATCGAAGCGATGATCGTCGCCGCCATTCCCGACGCGCGCGTCGAGATCACCGACCTGCGCGGCGACGGCGACCATTATGCCGCGCGCGTGACCGCCGCCAGCTTTCGCGGGACCAGCCGCGTCGCGCAACAGCGCGCTGTCTACGCCGCGCTCGGCGGGCGGATGGGCGGCACGCTCCATGCCTTGCAACTGACGACACACATTCCCGAAACCGAGGACTCGCTATGACCGAAGACACCCATGCGCGCATTGCCGACCTCGTCGCGAAGAACGACGTACTGCTGTTCATGAAAGGGACGCCGCTGTTTCCGCAGTGCGGCTTTTCGAGCCGCGCGATTGCCATCCTCGAAGACATCGGTGTCGACTTCGGCAGCGTCGACGTGCTCCAGGACATGGGCATCCGCCAGGGGATCAAGGCGTTCAGCGACTGGCCGACGATCCCGCAGCTTTATGTGAAAGGCGAATTCATCGGCGGCAGCGACATCATGGGCGAGATGTACGAGGCGGGCGAACTTGCCGAGCTGATGCGCGACAAGGGGCTGGTGAGAGCCTGAATTTACTTTCGGCGCGGCGCGGCGCGGTAAAGCCGCGCCGTCGATCGTCGCTTGAGCGACGTCGATCGCGCTTGCGCGTGGTGGGATAAGCGGGCTTATCCCTTCCCGCGCTGCGCGACGGGCGAGGGCGGGTCGGTTCGCGAGACCAGGGAAGCGAAACCGACCCGCCGCTCAGGCGGGGGACACCGCCGTTGGGACGCAAATCATAGTGCATGGGGTGTGCCAATTCGCCGACCCATCGCTTTTCCTAGGCGTACGATGGTTAGCGAAAGGATAACGCCGCCAGCGTCTGTAAAGTCCGCCGACACGGGATTGCGCGGTGCCGGTCGCGGGGCCACATCGCGGCAATGGATGTTCAACTTCCCGACACCGCCCAAACGCTGAGCCCGCTCGTTCGGCGCGTGCTCGCCGCCAACCCGTCGCCGTTCACTTTTACGGGTACACAAACCTATCTGGTCGGCAGCGCGGAGGTGGCGGTGGTCGATCCGGGGCCCGACGACGCGGATCATATCGAGGGGATCCTGAGCGCAACCGACGGCCAGCGGATCGTCGCTATCGTGTGTACCCACACACACCGCGACCATAGCCCTGCGGCGCGGACGCTGGCGGCGTGGACGGGCGCGGAGATCGTCGGCTGTGCGCCGCTCGTGCTTGCCGACGACGGCCCGCGCGCCGACGCTGCCTTCGATACGAGCTACGCGCCCGACCGCGTGCTGACCGATGGCCAGCAGCTGCACGGCGAAGGCTGGACGCTTCAGGCGGTCGCGACACCGGGGCATACCTCGAACCACCTCTGCTATGCGCTGGTCGAGGAGAGCGCGCTGTTCACCGGCGACCATGTGATGGGGTGGTCGACGACCGTCATCGCGCCGCCCGACGGCGACATGGCCGACTATATGGCGAGTCTGGCGAAGTTGGCGGCGCGCGACGACGCGGTTTATTATCCTGCGCACGGCGAGCCCGTCACCAATCCGCAGCAGTTCGCGCGCGGTCTGGCAGGACACCGCAAGCAGCGCGAGCGTCAGATAGTGAAGCTCGTCGGCGAGGGTGTCGGCACGATCGAGGCGATGGTCCCGCGCATGTACGCCGGGGTCGATCCCCGGCTGTTCGGCGCTGCGGGGCTCTCGGTGCTTGCGCATCTGATCGACCTGCGGGTACGCACGCAGGTACGGGAAACCGACGGGAGGTGGTTGCTTGCGTAATATCATGATCGCCGCGATCTTGCTGCTCGCGGCGTTTGCCGGCTTCCGCTGGTACCAGGCCGACCAAGAAGCGAAATTGAACCGCGCGCTGGCGACCAACTCGGCCTCGGTGCTTTCGATTGCATTTACGCAGGCGCGCGCGCTCAAAGTCTATACCGCAAAAGGCGTTCTTCAGGCGCGGAACAACGACGTCAATCCGATCGGCTTATCGTCGTCACAGCAGACGAAGGCACCGTTCACCGTCGATTATTTCGTCGACTTGGGGCTTGTCGGCCCGGCAAACTATCGTTGGGACGCGGCAACGAAGACGATGTTCGTCGAACTGCCCGATGTATCGATCGCCGACCCCAACGTCGATGAACGTCGCGCGCAAGTTCAGCAGAGTGGCTTTTGGTTGACGCGCGAGGCGGGGCAGCGATTGCAGAAGACCGCGTCGATTGCGCTCGTTAACGGTGCTGCGAAAGCGGCACAAAAGCCCGAGCGGATCGAAGCGGCGCGCCGCAGCGCCGCCGCGGCGATCCAGACGTTGACCGTTGCGCCGCTCGCAGCCGCCGGATTGACCGGAGTGCGGGTCGTCACACGGTTTCAGTTCGATCGGAAGCCCGACAAACAGTGGGACCAAAGCCGCCCGCTCGTGGAGGTGCTTGCAGAAGCACCTATGCGCCACTGACGCTTGATCGCGTGCGACTTCGGGACCATCTGCTGCCGGGCGAGGGAAAAGAACGATGAACGCGATGACCGGCACGTTGAAGGGGCTCGACCTGCGCGACGAGATCGACCGATTGCGGCGGACACGCAACGCGGTGATCCTCGCGCATTATTACCAGAAGCCCGAAATTCAGGACATCGCCGATTTTGTCGGCGACAGCCTCGACCTCAGCCGAAAGGCTGCCGCGACCGACGCCGACGTCATCGCATTCTGCGGGGTCAAATTCATGGCCGACACCGCCAAGATCCTGTCGCCGCAAAAGATCGTCGTGCTGCCCGACATGGACGCGGGGTGCAGCCTCGAGGACAGCTGCCCGCCCGACCTGTTCGCCGCATTCCGCGCGAAGCACCCCGACCATATCGCCCTGACCTATATCAATTGCTCGACCGAGGTGAAGGCGCTGTCCGACGTCATCGTCACGTCTTCGTCGGCCGAGAAGATCCTTGCGCAGATCCCGCCCGGGCAAAAGATCATCTTCGGCCCCGACAAGCACCTCGGCGGCTATCTCAAGCGCAAGACCGGGCGCGACATGTTGCTGTGGCCCGGCGTGTGCATCGTCCACGAGGCATTCAGCGAGACCGAGCTGATCAAGCTGAAGGCGCAGCACCCCGGCGCGCCGGTCGCGGCGCACCCCGAATGTCCGGCGCACATCCTCGACCATGCCGATTATGTCGGGTCGACCAGCGGCATCCTCGCCTATGCCAAGGCGCTGCCCAGCGACACGCTGATCGTCGCGACCGAGCCGCACATCATCCACCAGATGGAGCTCGCGCTGCCCGACAAGAATTTCATCGGTGCGCCGGGGGCCGACGGCAACTGCAACTGCAACATCTGCCCGTACATGGCGCTCAACACCATGGAAAAGCTCTACGTCGCGCTCCGCGACCTCAAGCCGCGCATCGAGATCGAGGAAGGGCTGCGGTTACGCGCGAAGAAAAGCCTCGACGCGATGCTGGCGATGGCGGGGGGAACCGTGGGGCAGGGGGATCTGGGGGCGGTACGGGTGTCCAGGGATTGATGCCCTCGTTCGCCTAAGCCGACCTAGCCTCGAAACTCACACGCAAGCGTGTCCCCGTCGCTTTCGCTACCTTGGCCAATGTCGTTGTCGAGGGGCGTCCCTTGCCGCCCTCCATCCGCGCGACGGCACTCTGCGTCGTCCCCATCCGCTCGGCCAGCTCAGCCTGAGTCAGGCCTGCGTCAGACCGCGCCCGGATGAGTGCGGTGGCGAGGGCGAATTCTTCCTCTAGCGCTTCATATTCCCGCATGAATTTAGGGTCTTTGCGCCACTCCGCCGCAATCTTTTCAAAGGGGATGGTTGTCATGCCAAGGTCTCCGCTCGCTTCAGGGCCATTTTGATTTCACTGCGCGGCAACTTCTGTGTCTTCTTGATGAATGCTCTCAAGATCACGACTCGCTTGCCCGATGCCGTGACATAGATCGCTCGTGAAATGCCATCGCGGCCCGTCATGCGCATTTCCCAGAGTGAGTGCTCCAGATATTTGACATAGGGTTCGCGCATCTTCTCAAGACCGATTTGTTCGATCATGGAAATAATTCGCAGCAGCTTTGCCTGCATATCACGGGGCAGAGCCTGAACCTCGGCTTCGACGACGGCATCGAGGACAACGACCGACCAACTCACTTATGAGTGATAGCGAAAATGCTATGCCGTGTCAAATGGACGTCAGGCGCGGCACGCCCGCCGCCCGGTAAGCATGGCGTTGCGTTTGGTCCCATCGCCCCCCGCCAGTCAGCGTTTCGCACACGCGTCGCCCTCCACGGTCGCGGTGATGAACGTGTCGGCGATGTCGAGCGTACCGTCTGCCCCGTGCGAGAAGATCAACGCCGCCTTGCTCGGGGCGCACTGCATCCGAAGTTTGTCCGAGCTGCGGTAAGACCGTCCGCAGGACGCTCAGTCGGCCGGAAGCCCGCGCGCGACGAGCGGTGCGATCCGTTTTGCCATGATTTCGACGCCCTTCGCGTTGGGGTGGACGCCGTCGCCGAGCATCACGCGCCGGTCGCCGATGACGCCTGCAAGCACGAACGGATCGAGTTCGGCGCGATAGGTGCGCGCGAGTTCGGGATAGATTGCTTCGAACTTGCCCGCGTAATCGGGGCCAAGGTTGGGCGGTGCGCGCATGCCGGTCAGCACCAGCGGGATGTCGCGCCGCCGCAGCTCGTCGAGCATCGCGACCAGATTCGCGCGTGTTTCGTCGACGGGGATTTGGCGGAGCACGTCATTACCGCCGAGACCGAGCATGACGAGGTCGGGTTTGCGTGGCAATGCGTCGAGCGCGAACGACAGGCGCTTGCGTCCCGCCGCCGTCGTGTCGCCCGATACGCCAGCGTTGACGATCGTGGCGTTGATCCCCTCGCCGCGCAGCAATGCCTCGACGTGCGCGGGCATGCTCTCCCCGCGCTTCAGGCCGTAACCCGCATAAAGGCTGTCGCCGAACGCCAGGACCAGCCGCTGGGGGCCCTTGACGGTTGCGATGATCGGCGCGCTCTGCTCGATCTCGGGTTCAGCCGCGCGGTTCGCGACGCTGCTTTGGTTGCACCCGGCGAGCAGTCCGACTTGGAGGAATGCCGCAGTGCACACATATGCGGTTGACGCGAATTTGACAGGCATGGACATTGATCTCTTCGAATGACGGTCGCGATATGGTGATCGAAGCGCGCGGCGTCACCCTCGCGCTGGGCGATCCGCCGACGCAAATCCTTCACGGGCTCGACCTCAACGTCGCCTGCGGCACCAGCGTCGCGCTGCTCGGGCCTTCAGGGTCGGGCAAGTCGTCGCTGATGGCGATCCTCGCCGGGCTCGAGCGGATGAGCGGTGGCACCGTGCGGATCGACGGACTCGACTTCGGCTCGCTCGACGAGGACGGGCTGGCGCGTGCGCGGCGCGGGCGGATCGGCATCGTCCTGCAGGCGTTCCATCTGCTGCCGACGATGACCGCGCGCGAAAACGTCGCGGTCCCGCTCGAACTTGCCGGGGCTGCCGACGCGTTCGGCCGCGCGGCGGCCGAGCTCGATGCCGTCGGGCTTGGCCACCGGCTCGATCATTATCCTTCGCAATTGTCGGGCGGCGAGCAGCAGCGCGTGGCGATCGCGCGCGCGCTCGCGCCGCGGCCCGCGCTGGTGTTCGCCGACGAACCGACCGGCAACCTCGACACGACGACGGGCGCTGCGGTGATGGACCTGTTGTTCGCGCGCCATGCCGGGCTTGCCGCCACGCTGTTCGTCATCACGCACGACCCGCGCCTCGCCGAACGGTGTGATCGTGTGATCGAAATGGCCGACGGCAACATCGTCGCGGACCGCATGCGATGACAGACGCACGCGCGGCGCGCGGCTGGACGCTCGCGCTGCGCCTCGCCCGGCGCGATTTGCGCGCGCGCTTTCGCGGGCTGCGGCTGCTGCTCGTGTGCCTGTTTCTCGGCGTCGGCGCGCTCGCGGCGATCGGTTCGCTCGCGAGCGCGATCGAGGGCGAATTGGCGACGCGTGGCCAGGTGCTGCTCGGTGGCGATGCCGAATTCGAGATCGGGCAGCGGCGCGCCGAGGCCGATGAGCGCACCGCCATCGCGGCGGTCGGACGCGTGTCGGAAACGGTGCGGATGCAGTCGATGGCGATCCGCGACACGCAGTCGGTGCCGATCGAGCTGAAAGCCGTCGACGGCGGCTACCCGCTCTATGGCCGTCTCCGCCTGAGCGACGGACGCGCCGTCTCGGCTCCTGCGACCGACACAGCATGGATCGGCGCGGCGCTGGTCGACCGGCTCGGCACGCGCATCGGCGACAGCCTTCGCCTCGGCAGCGCGACCTTTCGCGTCGGCGGGATCATCGCCGACGAACCCGACCGGCTGGGGGAGGGGTTCACGCTCGGCCCCGTCGTGATCGTTTCGCTCGACGGGCTGGCGCGGACCGGGCTCGTCCAGCCGGGCAGCCTGTACAAGACCAAGTACCGCGTGCGTATGGCCGATGGCACGCCGCAGCCCGCCGTCGAACGTTTCGCCCGCCGCTTTGCAGAGGCCGGGTGGGAGACGCGGACGCGCGACCGTGCCGCGCCCGGCGCATCGCGCTTCGTCGACCGGATGGGCGAATTCCTGACGCTCGTCGGGCTGGCCGCGCTCGCGATTGCAGGAATCGGGATCGGCGGCGGCGTGTCGAGCTATCTCGCCGCGCGCCGCCGCAGTATCGCGACGTTGAAGGTGCTGGGCGCTACTTCGACGCTCGTCGCACAAGTCTATCTGATCCAGATCGCCGCCGTCACGCTTGTCGGCATCGCGGCAGGACTCGCCGTCGGTATGGTCGCGACGCCCGTGCTCGTGGCGCTCGCGGGATCGGTGCTGCCCGTCGCGCCAGGCTTCGCCTTCCAGCCGCAACCGCTCGCGCTCGCCGCGATCTACGGCATGCTGATCGCGCTTGGCGCTGCCGCAGTGCCGCTGGTCCAGGGTACGCAGGTACCGGCGGCGGCCCTGCTGCGCGGGGCCGTCGACGGACGCAGCGCGGGTCGTCTGCGCGCTTATGGCTGGATGGCGCTGGCGGCGGGCGGCGTGGTCGCGACCGTCGTCATGACGTCGGCGCAGCCGTGGCTCAGCGGCGTGTTTCTGTTGAGCGTCGCCGCTGCCTTGCTGGTGCTCGCCGGGCTCGGCTGGCTGATCCGCGTCCTCGCCGCGCGTATCCCGCGCCCGCGTCGCCCGCTGCTCCGCCTTGCGATTGCCGGGTTGCACCGGCCGGGCGCGCGCACCGTGTCGCTGGTCGTCGCGCTCGGCCTCGGGCTGACGCTGTTCGTCCTGCTTGCGGCGATCCGGACCAGCCTCGACGCCAATATCGCGCGTACGGTGCCGGCCCGCGCGCCCGCGCTGTTCGCGCTCGACGTACCGCGCGACCGCATCGGCGAATTCGCGCGGACGATCGAGGGTGCGTCGCCCGGCGCCGAGCTCGCGACGGTGCCGCTCTTGCGCGGAGCGGTCACCGGCTACGGCCGCACGCGCGTCGCAGACCTGACCGAGATTCCGCCCGACGCGTTCATCCTGCGCGGTGAGCGCGGCATCACTTATGCCGCCACGCTGCCCAAGGGTTCGAGGCTGACGCAAGGACGCTGGTGGCCGGCCGACTATGGCGGCCCGCCGCTGGTGTCGGTCGAGGCTGCGCAGGCCAAGGCGCTCGGCCTCGCGATTGGCGACACGCTGACCGTCAGCGTGCTGGGGCAGGAAGTCCGCGCGCGCGTCGCCTCCTTCAGGACGGTGCAATGGGACACGATGGGCTTCAACTTCGTGCTCGTCTTTTCACCCGGCACGTTCGCCGATTTCCCGCACAATCTGTCGGCGACGGTCAACATGCCGACGGCGCGGACAGGCGCGGTGATGCGCGCGTTGCTGCCGCGCTTTCCCTCGGTCTCGGTGATCGAAGTCGGCGGTGTCCTGAAACAAATCCAGGATGTGATCGGACAATTGTCGAGCGCGATCGCGGCCGCGGCGAGCGTCGCGATCCTGGCCGGTATCGCCGTGCTGATCGGCGCGATCACCGCTGCGCGTGAGGCGCGAACTTACGACGCGGTCATGCTCAAGGTACTGGGTGCGACGCGCGCGCAGATCCTCGGCGCGCAGGCGATCGAATATGTCATCCTGAGCGTCATCGTCGCCGCGCTGGCGCTTGCACTCGGGCTCGGTGCGGCCTGGTTTATCGTGGTGCGGCTCTTCGGCTTCGAATGGCTGCCCGATGTGGGGGCCGTGCTGCTGACGCTCGGAGTGGGGGCGGGCCTGACGCTGCTCATCGGACTGCTCGGCAGCTTGCCGATCCTCGCCGCGCGCCCTGCCGAGGCGTTGCGCACCCTGTGATGTCCCGCGTTGCCTGCTTACGCCGCTTTTGCGATCCCTGCTGACTGCGCGACGACATCGATCTCGGGCGGCAAGCCATCGCCTGTTTTCGCTCTATCTCTCGTCGTGGCGAGGTCCGATACGCGCGGCGCCGACGCATCGATCGCTGCGACGACCCGGCGCAGCGGCGCGTCGACGAGGCGCTGGAGCCCGAGCGCGGCGAGCGCCGACAGCGGTGGACCGATCGCGAGCAGCGTCCACCACGGCATCTCGAAGCCGATCACCGACGTGAATCCCAGCCGAAGCACGGTGTTGACGAACGGGTGCAGCAAAAAGAGCGGAAAACTGATTCTCCCGAGAAACAGCAGCATCGGATGCGTCAGCGCCGAGCTGTTCAAGCGCCGTCCCCGGACGCGATCCGCACTGACGACCATGACGAGTGCGGTGGCGAGCGCGGCGATCAACGGAATGAGCGTGAAATAGGTCGTGGGCCAGTTGGGCAGCAGCATCCAGACGACGCCGGTCGCGACCACGGCGGCTGCAACCTGTCGCCGCAGCCGGCGCTGCGACGACCGTGCGGCAAGCCGGATTTGCACGAGCATCCCGATCGCGAACGGATCGAGGATCGCCCATGGCGTTTCCAGCGCGAGCGACGGGTGAAGCGGCATGAATGCGATCGTGCCGCCTAGCCGCGCCGCGGCCCCCACGACGATGAGCGCGGCGAGCGACTTTTGCACGCGCGGCCAGCCCATGATCGCGACCGCGAGGCAGAACAGCACGATGATGGTCTCCTGCGCCGAAACCACCCAAAGATGGCCCGGGAAGGCCTGCGCCTCGAGCGACCAGCGCGGCACATAGCCGAGATAGGTCAGGTAATAGGGCCAGGTCGACCGGATCTGCTGCGTCAGCGCGCCATGATCGACGACGCTCAGTCCCAGATACAGCGCGACGACGATGGCGAGCAACGGCCAGATACGGACGTGACGGCGCGCCAGCACGCGCATCAGGGTGCGCACGCGCCCTTTCACCGACGGCATCGATGCGAGCGCCACGTGACCGAGGGCGCGCGCGAAGAAGAACCCGGCAACAACGAACAGGATCGAGTTGATCGGCTTGCCGAGGTTGAACGAGAACAAGGTCGGCGGCGTGTAATGATAGATGACCACGAGCGCGATCGCGAGTCCGCGCAATCCCTCGACCGCGGTTCCCACGCGACGCGTGTTGGTCGCCGGGATCGCCAACGCCGCCGCCTGCGGCGCGCGGGCATGCCGAACAAGTCCGGCAATCGCCATCAGGTGGAGCGAGAAGGCACCGAACGCGTAGAGCGCGAACAGCAGCACCAGCTCGGCCGCTCCTCCAATCGCCCGCTGGACGCTGACGAACAGCACGAGCGCGGTCGTCTTTGCGGCAAGCGACAGCGCGACCGCCGCGACCACGCGCATGAGGGGAAGCTCGAGCCGACGCAACACGAGGAAAGTCAGGATGAAGCTCGCCAGGATGATCGCCTGCAACACGTTCATCGTATCGTTGACGATCCGCGCCTCACCGACGATCGGCAGTCCGATCAGCGTGTCGTAACTGATCGCGAACAGGCCGAGCGTCGCCATAACCGCGACGAAGGGATAGGCCATTTGCGCGTGGAACCAGCGCTGCGCCACGAGCAGCACAGAGAGCAAGAAAATGCCGAGCAGCCCCTCTGCGGTCGTCGGCCCGACCGCAACCGACGAATAGGCGCACGACGCGCCACCAATGGTCGCATGGCAATCGGCATGGGCGAACAGGTTTGCGGCAACGGCACCCAACGGACCGGCAAGAAGCCAGCCGATGACCGCGATCGCCGTCGGTGCGCCGACGGTGCGCCAGAGCGGCGCGCTTCCCTGCGCCCCATCCTCGCCGTCGGTGATGTCGACATAACCGTTCAACAGCAGGTTCCCGCGCGCATCGAGCTCGGTCGCGGCGACCCAGCCCTCGCGGTCGCGGTCACCGACCAGCAAGCGCCCGTTGACCGAAAGCTCGCGCTTGACGACGAGACCGGCAAAGACCGCAGCAAGGCCGTCGATGACCGTATGGCCACCCACGACGACCGGCTTCAGGAAAGCGGCATTGCCCGTGACCGTGAGGTCGCCCACGACCTTGATTGGTGACAGGAAGACGCAATCGCCCTTGATCGTCAGGTCGCCCATGCAGATCAGCGTGTCGACGTGACGTTCGTCGGCGATCCGCAGATCGCCCTCGACGACGATCCGCTTGCCAAGGCGCGCGATGGGCCCGAACGATTTGAAGAGTTCGGAGGCGGCGATCGTCGGGAGACTGCCCGACCTGATCGTCTGAAAGACACCTGCCAGACGACGGCACCGGTCGGTATCGTCCGCGTTTCGCACCGCCCGTGGGTCGAAGCGGGCGGCGCCGCGTACCGATCGATAGCCAAGCTCGGGGAGAAGGATGACCTGTTGTCCGTCGAGGCCGAAGTAGCGGTGATGATACAGGCGGTGGATGAGCCCCAGCGCGACGACGACCAGGACAGGGATGAACGACTGCGCGATCACGCAGCGGATCGGCGAAAGCGCGTGGTCTTGTCCCACGCCAGATGACGACCGACGATGAGCCCGCGCAGCGCGAACAGCAGCCCCTGAGTGGCGGCGAGCATCGAAATCGTCGACGACAGGAACAACAGCGGCAGCATCGATGCCGCCGTCGGCTGGCGGTCGCGCGATATCGCTGCCACCATCTGGAAATAGGGGGCAAAGTTACCGAAGCTGACGACGAAGGCGAGTGCGCCGATGATGGTAAAGTTAAACGGGGGGTAGCTGAAAAGCGTCGGGTAGATGACCGCGGCAGCCAGATTGAGCAGCGAAAGCGGCGGGAACAGGAAAAACAGCAGGACGAATGCAGCGTCGATACGCAGCTCGATCGGCTGGCGCGGGGTCGTCAGCGTCGGCCAGAAATAGCGAAACAGGCACTGGTTATGCCCGCACGACCAGCGCCGCACCTGCCGGAATCGCACCGGCCACGTCTCTGGCGATTCCTCGTAACACAGCGCATCGTCGACATATTCGACCGACCAGCCGTCGATGAACAGCCGATAGGTCAGGTCGGTATCCTCGGCCAGGGTTTCGGTCGACCAGCCGCCGACCGCCCGAAGTGCTGCCGTCCGAATCCCGCCGACGGTCCCGCCGAATTGCGGCAGCAGGCCGAGCACGGCGCGCGCCGACTGGTCGACGCCGTAACCCCCGCGCCGTTCGAGATCGAGGAGCCGCGTCAGCAGATTGGTATTGCTGTTATAGGGCACGACACGCCCCATCGTCGCACCAACCTGCGGGTCGAGGAACGGCGCCACCAGCTTGCGCAAAAGCGGAGGATGCGGAAGATAATCGGCATCGAAGAAGACGATGACATGACTGCGCACGACCTTGAGCGCATCACTGATCGCGGCAGGCTTGCCCGGCGTCGCGTCGAACGGCCGGTGAATGGCGACGATGCCGGGATGTTCGGCAGCGTAAGCGTCGAGGATTTCGCCCGTCGCATCGCGCGAGCGGTCGTTGACGACGATGATCTCGACAAGCTCGCGGGGGTAGTCGATCGCCAGCAGATGGTCGAGGCACGAGGCGAGGACCGCTTCTTCGTTGTGCGCGGCGACGAGAACGGCGACGGTCGGCCATGCCGAAGGCGCGGAATGGCTGAACAGGCTGACGGGGCGGCGATCGACCACGACGAGCGAAAACCAGATCTGACGCAGCATCAGCAACAGCGTCAGCACGCCCGTCGTTGCAAAGAGCAGGAGGAAGGCCGCCTGGCCGAACACGGCCATGGTCTAGAGACCGACCTTGAAGCCCGTCGTCACCCCGGTCGCCGTATAAAGCGACGTCTCAGAATATTCGCCGCGCGCGATCAGGTCGATCCCTTTGGCGACAGGGAACGATAAATTTGGGCGGATCGCGAAATAGCGCCCGCCGTTCACCGTCCCGGCGATGGGATCGCGGACGAGCGCACCCCCCTCGACGACAAAGCCCGCGGCAAAGCCGCTCTTGCGCACCGTCTGGAGGCCGCCGGTCAGCGCCACATTCATCCGGCTGCCACCGAACGTCGTCGCGACCGCGCCCTGCGCGACGTAATAGCCGCCGCGATCCCACGGCACGTCGAAATATTTGGCCAGCGCGAGCGTCCCCGTCGTTTCGGTGACGCCGATCCGGTAATGCCGGTACGTGACGCCCGGCGTGATGACCCACCCGCTGTGCTCACCGGGCTTCAGCTCGATGGACAGCGCGGCATAGGCGTCGGGCAGGATCGCGCGATTGCTCGTGCTCGACCCGATCATCAGCTTGGGACGGACCGTGGGTGTCAACGCATACGAGACGCCCCCGGCGAAATAGGCGGCGTCCTCCTCACGCGCGACATGGACGACGTCGGTGTGAAGACCGAGGCGACCACTATGGATGTCCGCAAAGCTGCCCTGATAGACCCGCTTGTCCTGTTCGCGGTCGAGCGACAGTATCCCTGCGTAGACGAGCACCGTCGATTTTTCGGCGGCGAAAGCGGGAGCGCCGACCGTCATCGCCGCGAGTGAAACCAAGCCGGCGAACACGACGCCAAGCAACCGTCGCGCGTACGCGTTACCGTTCGACCCTGCTTGCATCACATCAGCCCTCGCTGACCGTACCGTTACCGAGCGGCGCTTAAGAGCGCGTTAAACCGTCCGACCGTTCACCGGCTGGATAAGCTTCGGGTTGCTTCCCAAATTCATGTGAAGGAGGCTATGGTACAAGAACTGGTCGAGGCTCTGCCGCCCAGACCGTCGGAACGGAGGAGTTAATCGATGCGCCGCGTTGCCATGCTGCTGAGTCTCGTTGCCGTGACGCTGTCGACGGCGGCCACCCCGCGCTCGGCGGAGCCGGGCAGGGCGGTTGCCGTTACGCTCGCGCCGACAATGCTGACTTTCGGCCCCGGCGGGCCGGCGGTCGCATTCGGTTTGCGCAGGACCGAAACCATAGACCGCGTGGCATCGGCGCTCGGCAAGCCGCTCGCGACCGGTGTCTATCCCGATTGCGGGCAGGGAATCGCGATCGCTTATGCGCGTTTCAAGGGCAAGCTCGAGCTGACGTTCATCGCTGGCAAGTTTGTCGGCTGGTCGCTCGACACGGGCGGCAGCAGCACGATGCGAACCCGTGGTGGCGTCGGGCTCGGCACCTCGCTGGCGGCACTAAAGACGGCCTATCCCAAAGTCGACGTCGACCCGACGTCGTCGCTCGGCGTCCGCTTCGACATCGATGACACCCTGGGCGGTTTCCTGAGCGGAAGCGGGCGCGGCGCGACGGTCACGATGTTGCAGAGCGGCCAGATCTGCGCCGTCTCGTGACGCTGTAGGCGCGACAGCCTCGGGTGGCTTTTCGCGGTCGGCCTTGTCGTCTATGCCTTCGCCATGGCCACGCAACCCGTCTACCCGCTCGTCACCGTCGAGGAATTTCTTGCAATGGACTTCGGCGATCGCAAGGCGGAGCTCGACAATGGCGTGATCCGCATGATGGCGGGGGGGACCCTGCGTCACGCACGCGTGCAGATGAACGTCGGCGCGCGGCTGATGATCAAGCTGCAGGACTCGCGCTGCAAGCCCTTTGGATCGGACATGGCGATCCGCACTGTCGGCGGTTCGATCCGTTACCCCGATGTCAGCGTGTTGTGCGACAAGAGCGACGAGGCTTTCGACAAAAACCTGACGACCGACGATCCACGCGTCGTCTTCGAAATCCTATCGGCGAGCACGGCCAGAACTGACCTTGGCGTGAAGCTGGCAGAATATCAGGCGCTGCCGAGCATCGACACGATCGTGTTCGTCGACATCGCGATCGACCGGTTGCACGTCTGGCAGCGGACAGGCCCCAACAGCTGGGAGACGACCCGCCACGTCGAGCCCTTCGACCTGCCGCTTCCGTCGCTCGGCGTCACACTCACGCACGACGAAATCTTCGCTCGCTGATCGGTTGCTAACGCGAGCGACGCCGTGAACACATCGTGACATCGGCCTGACCGCTGGCTAGGACGCGCTTGTTATGATGCGTTTCCTTGATGGCGGCGGCGACATGGGCGCGCGCATACGATCGTACGACTGGGCGGCGACTCCGATCGGCACGCCCGACGCGTGGCCGCAAGCGCTCGCGACGCTCGTCAGCGTGATGCTCGGCGCGACGCAGCCAATGTTCACGGCGTGGGGCGGCGGGCATACGATGCTCTACAACGACGCCTATGCCGAACTGCTCGGGGTCAAGCATCCTGCGGCGCTCGGACGGTCGTTCGACGAGGTCTGGGCCGAGGCGATGGCCGATCTCGACCCGCTGTTGGACCGCGTGTTCATCGGCGGCGAGGCGATCCACATGGACGACATTGCGCTGGTGCTCGACCGCGGGAGCGGGCCGAGCGAAGCGCATTTCGACTTTTCCTACACCCCCGTCCGCGACGCGCGCGGCGAGGTCGCGGGATTGTTCTGCGCGTGCCGCGAGACAACCGCCGTCGTCGATGCCGAGCGTCGCCGTCGCGAGGAGATCGAGCGGCAGCGGCAGTGGTTCGACGGCGCGCCCGGCTTTGTCGCGGTGTTCGGCGGGCCGGATCATGTCTATGAATTCGCCAACCAGACACACCAGCGCCTGTTCGGCAATCGCCACATCATCGGCAAAGGCGTTCGCGCGGTGTTTCCCGATACGTCGGACCAGGGATTTCATGAGCTGCTCGACCGTGTCTACACCACCGGCGAGCGCTTCGTCGGGCGTGACGTTCCGATTCAGCTGATGAACGAAGCGCAGATGGGGCCGCACTATATCGACTTCATCTACGCACCGATTATCGATGCAAGCGGCAAGGTTACGGGCGTTTTCTGCGAAGGGTTCGACGTCACCGAACAGCACCGTGCGCGTGAGGCGCTGGTGCGCAGCGAGGCACGCTTTCGCGCGGCGATCGACGCGGTCCGTGGCATTTTGTGGACCAACAGCCCCTCGGGTGAGATGCTCGGCGAGCAGCCTGGCTGGGCCAAGCTGACGGGCCAAAGCCGCAGCGAATATGAAGGCCATGGCTGGGCCGATGCCATCCATCCCGACGACGCGCGCCCGACGATCGACGCGTGGCGCGTTGCGGTCAACGAACGTCGCCTGTTCGAATTCGAACATCGCGTGCGGCGCGCCGATGCGGAGTGGCGGCGTTTCGACGTCCGCGCGATTCCGACGTTCGGCGAGGACGGCGCGATCGTCGAATGGATCGGTGTGCACACCGACATTACCGACGAGCGCGCCGCGCAGGAAGCGCTACGCGAGAGCGAGGCGAATTACCGCTTCGCCGTCGAACTCCACCCGCAGGTCACGTGGACCGCGACCCCCGACGGACAGCTCGACCGCGTCGCCGATCGCTGGCGCGAATGGACCGGAACGACCGGGTTGGGCACCAGCTGGGGTGAGGGGCTGCACCCCGACGATCTGGGCTTTACCACCGATGCTTGGCTGCATTCGGTCGCGACGGGTGATCCCTATGATGTCGAACACCGCGTCAAGCGGGTCGACGGCAGCTTTCGCTGGGCGCGCAGCCGCGCCTTTGCGCGCCACGACGACGAGGGCGTACTCGTCAGATGGTATGGCTCGACCGAGGACATCGACGACCGCAAGGCCGCCGAGGTTCGCGCCTTCGAAGCCGCGCGCGAGTTGCAAGGGGTGGTCGAGGCGCTCCCCGGCTTCGTCTGGACCGCCGCCGCCGACGGATCGTCGCAATATGTCAGCCCGACATGGTTCGACTATTCGGGCATGCGTCCCGAAGATGCCGGGCGCGAAGGCTGGGTCGCATCGCTGCACCCCGATGACTATGAGAGAGCGGTTGGTGGCTGGAAGCATTCGCTGGCCACCGGCGACATGTACGAGGTCGAATACCGGCTGAAGGACGCGCACGGCGTTTATCACTGGTGGCTCGCCCGCGCACGGTTGCAGCGAGAAAGCGGCAACTGGATCGGTACCGCGACCGAACTGGATGCAATCGTCGCCGCGCGCGAGGCGCTGGCGCGGTCGCGCGAAGAGCTCGAAGCCGAGGTGACATTGCGCACCGCAGAGCTGCGCGAGACCGAGGAACAATTGCGCCAGTCGCAAAAGCTCGAGGCGATCGGCCAGCTGACTGGCGGCGTCGCGCATGATTTCAACAATCTGCTGACCGTCATTCGCGGCTCGGTCGACCTGCTACGTCGGCCCGGCCTCGCCGAGGATCGGCGCGATCGTTACGTCGATGCAATTTCCGACACCGTCACGCGCGCGGCGAAGCTCACCGGGCAACTGCTCGCCTTTGCGCGACGACAGGCGCTCCAGCCCGAGGTGTTCGACGTCGGCGAGGCTGTCCAGAAAACGCGCGAAATGATCGGCACGCTGGTCGGATCGAGGATCATGATAGAGATCAAGGCGCGCGCCTGGCCGTATTTCGTCGATGCCGACCCCGCGCAATTCGACACCGCGATCGTCAACCTGGCCGCCAACGCGCGCGACGCGATGAACGGTGAAGGCACGCTGACGATCGAACTCGAGGCCGTCGAAGCGATCCCGTCCATCCGTTCGCATCCCGCGATTCCTGGTCGTTTCCTGGCGCTGTCGGTGCGCGACACGGGCACCGGCATTCCCGCCGACCGGCTCGACCAGATTTTCGAGCCGTTCTTCACGACCAAGGGGGTCGGACAGGGAACCGGCCTCGGCCTCAGCCAGATCTACGGCTTTGCCAAGCAGTCGGGCGGCGAAATCCGCGTGACGAGTGCGCCGGGCGAAGGCGCGACCTTCACGCTCTACCTGCCGCGCACCGACAGGGTACCGCAGGACGAGGTTGCGGCCGTTCCCGATTCGCTCGCCGATGGACACGGCACCTGTGTTCTCGTCGTCGAGGATAACGAGGCGGTCGGCCAGTTCGCGCGGGCGACGCTTACCGAGCTCGGCTATCGCACGACGCATGCACCCGATGGCGAAAGCGCGCTCAAGCTTCTCGCCGAGTCTAACGGCAGCTTCGACGTGGTGTTTTCCGACGTCGTGATGCCGGGCATGAATGGCGTGGAACTCGCGCGGACGGTTCGCGATCGCTACCCCGATCTGCCCGTCGTTCTGACGAGCGGCTACAGCAATGTCCTCGCGCAGGAGGGTGCCGACGGCTTCGAGCTTCTGCGCAAACCCTATTCGATGGAGGAATTGTCGCACACGCTGCGCACGGTCGTCTCGGAACGCGGAACCCGCTAGGCTAAAAATTCCGGTCCGCAGCCCACTTTGCCACAATCCACGGTACGAGCATGTGCGGGACGGTCAGGACCGAGAGCGTGATAAAACTCGTCGCCATCATGCCCTGCGTCACCGAAACGCTGTCGCGAAGCACGAAGATCAATGCGGCGAGCCCAAGCCCCGCGACCGTCAGGATGAGGCTCTGCTTATGGTAAGCGGCATGTCCGCCGCGCAAAAGTTCGCCCGTGGCCTTCGTCCACTGACCCGGCGAATGCGTGCAACAGAAAAACAACGCGAAGCCGATGATCGGTGGCAGCACGATCATGCCGATCAGCGACACCGCCGTTTCGGTGGCACGGAGCGGTGCCCGTCCTTTGCCAGCGCGACAATTCCGAACGTTGCGAGTAAGACAGCGAGCGGCATCAGCCAGGTGCTCATGACGACAATGAGCCGTGCATCGGCGCTTCCGGTGAGTTGGACGTAGATCAAATCCAGCGTCGTCGCATGCAGCAGCGTGGGTGCCGTGAGCAATGTCGAAGCGGTTCCGACCGCCATCAGCGGAGAAAGATCGTCGCGCCAATCCTCGGCGAAATGCGCGACCGAAACGACAAGGAACAGGGCGAGTGCCAGAACCGGAAGCAGTTCCCAGACGGCGTACATCGCGGAGCCCGCCGCGAGGTAGAGCGATACCGTCGTGCACGTCGAACCAAATCCCAGCCGCGCGCTTTTGCGCAACAGCGCGATATCGAGGCTGCCGTGGGGCAGGCCGAACGCGAGCAGCGCGAGGCAGGCGGCAATGATGACCGCGTCGCCATCGAGCGACCGCCCCGACGCCGCTATGGCGATCATGGCCAGCGTCGTCAGGATCGTTCCCGCCCTTCGCACGGAGACACGGTCGGGCGGGGTGATTGACCCCTGCCCAACCGCAGGTACCAGCAACGATGCGACCCGAAGCGTCATTTCGCTCAGTTCGCGATGACCGGCGTTCCGTATTCGGCCTCCGACTTGCGAACCGCGATGATGTAGATCAGCACGCCCACGCCAGCCTTGGCGATGATGTCGGCGATTGTGTAGCCGATCTGGACGCTCGTCACGACGGTCCCGCCGCTCAGGTTGATGTACGGGATCATGTAGACGATCGGGTAGAAGCCCCATGATGCGAAGGTGACCAGTCGCGCGGTCTTGACCAGCTCACGCACGTTGGCGGGCTGACGCTCGATCGACTCGCCGAGCCCCCTGAACAGCTGGAACATCACATAGGCGAACGGGATTGCCGAAAGCGTTCCCCAGATCGCGCGCGTCATGTTGTCGGTGGCGATTTCACCCGGATAGCCGAGAATGACCATCAGCGCGGCGGCTGCACCGAGCTTTGTCGCCTTCGACATCGTCTCTTCCTGCGACAGGCGCATGACGAGCACGAGTTCGACGAGCAGGAGCGGCACGGTCAGCAGCCAGTCGACGTAGCGATAGGCATCGTTGAACGCGACGCTGGTCGACGTCACGACGCCATCGGCAAGGCCGTAGGCGGCGTTCCAGCTCTCAAAAATCCGGAAGTAATGATAGGCGGCGATCGCGCAGACCAGCCCGGAGATCGTCAGTGCGGTCTTGTAGGCGGCGCCGACCTGCGACCGCCCGAACCACAGGAACAGCGTGGCCGCGGCCATGGTCGCGAAGGTGAAGGAAAAGCCATTGTAAACGAGCGAAAACAGCCCGGCAGTGAGCTGCGTCATCGATTATCTCCGATCCATGTCGGACGAGGAAAAGCCTCGTCCAGAAAGCGAAAGAGCGGTGCCGGTCGGCCCAGGCAGGGGAAGCCGACCGGCACCCCTTCGGCGTGGAAACGGGAAAAGACCGCCAAAGGGTGCTCGCAGCGGCGAAGTGCGCCCGAACTCCTGCCGCGACCATACGGACTTTAGGCGGTAGTCAGAGGCCGGCTTCGACCGCGATCCTGATCGCATCGGCGATGTTGGTGGTGCCGAGCTTTTGAAACAGCAGCGAGCGGTGCATTTTTACGGTCTTTTCGCTCAGCGACAGGCGCCACGCGATCTGCTTGCTGCGATGTCCCGCCGCCATCAGCTCGAGGATTTCGCGCTGGCGCGGCGACAATGTCTTGACGATCGCGACGGCCTGCGCATGGCGCGCCGACAGCGGACCGACAGCGGACCGACAGCGGACCGACAGCGGACCGACAGCGGACCGACAGCGTTTTCCGGTAATTCGACCTGCGAGCCGAGAAATATTCGAGCGCGCCCTCGGCGTCGAACACGGGTGCCACGAGCACCGCGTTGCGGAACGGCGTGCGGTCGCGCTTGTAGTTCAGGATCTCGACGAGCACCGGGCGCCGCTCGCGCACGCCTGCGCTGATCCGTTCGGTCAGCCACGGCTCGGTCGCCGGGCCCGCCAGAAATTTGCAGTTGCGTCCGATGATCTCGTCGACCGGGTATCCGGTCAATCGGCAAAACGCGTCGTTTACCGCCACGATCGGGTTTGCAGGCAGCCGCGGGTCGCTGATCACCGCCGCGATCGGGCTGACGCGGATCGACGCAAGCAGGCTTTCACCGTCGGCGTCGAGGTCATAGCCGTACGAGGCTGTCATGGCCGCCGCGTACGCGCTTTGCCGATATACGCCAAGGGCTGGACTGCCTTGTTCGCGCGTAAACCGCGCCCTAAAGCGATGCCGATGCGCGTCGCTTATCAGATGGACCCGATGTCGGGGATCAACGTCGCGGGCGATTCGACTTTTGCGCTCATGCTGGCGTCACAGGCGCGCGGCTATACAAATTATCACTATAGCGTGGACGACCTGACCTGGGAGGCGGGGCGCCTTCATACTTTCGCGACCCCGGTGCAGGTTCAGCGCGGCTCCGAAGCACCATTTTCGCTCGGCGAGCCGGTGCTGCTCGACCTTGGCCGCGACACGGACGTGGTGTGGATGCGGCAAGACCCGCCGTTCGACCTCAGCTACATCACTGCCACGCACCTGCTCGAACGCATCCGGGACGAGACATTGGTCATCAACGACCCGGCGGCGGTGCGCAACGCGCCCGAAAAACTGTTCGTGCTCGACTATGCGCGCTTCATGCCGCCGACGATGATCACGCGTTCGCTGGGCGCGGCACGCAAATTCCTTGCCGAACATCACGAGATCGTCGTCAAGCCACTGCATGGCAATGGCGGCAAGGCGATCTTCAAGGTCGGGTCCGACGGTGCCAACCTCGCCTCGCTGATCGAGGTATTCAACACCCAGTTCGTCGAGCCGCACATGGTTCAGGCGTTCCTGCCGAGCGTCGCCGCGGGCGACAAACGCATCGTGCTGATCGATGGCGAGGTCGCGGGCGCGGTCAACCGCATTCCCGGCAAGGGCGAGATACGCTCGAACCTGGCGGTCGGCGGAACGGCTGCGAAGACTGGGTTGACGCCGCGCGAACGCGAAATCTGTGCCGCGCTCGGTCCCGAACTCAAGGCGCGCGGACTGGTCTTCGTGGGGATCGACGTGATCGGCGGCGAATGGCTGACCGAGATCAACGTCACCTCGCCGACCGGGCTGGTCGCGATCGATGCGTTCGACGGGATCGACAGTGCCGCGATGATCTGGGACGCGATCGAGGCGCGCTTGGCAGCGCGCGCATAGCGCAACTTGCCTTCATGCGTTAACCCGCACATGAAACCGCGCATCATGGCTGCGAACTGGACCCCCGACAGCTGGACCGCGCACGAGGCGCGCCAGCTCCCCACCTACGCCGACGCCGACGCGCTTGGCCGCGCGACGGCAACGCTTGCCGGCTATCCGCCGCTGGTCTTCGCGGGCGAAGCGCGCGACCTGACCGGCGACCTTGCGCGCGTGGTCGAGGGACGCGCGTTCCTTCTCCAGGGGGGCGACTGCGCCGAAAGCTTCGCCGAATTCCACCCCAATACGATCCGCGATACCTTCCGCGTCATCCTGCAGATGGCGGTAGTGCTGACGTTCGCTTCGAAGCTTCCGGTGATCAAGCTCGGGCGGATGGCGGGCCAGTTCGCCAAGCCGCGCAGCGCCGACCGCGAGCAACAGGGCGACGTTTCGCTGCCTGCGTATCGCGGCGATATCGTCAATGACATCGGGTTTGAGGCGGCGGGACGCGCTCCCGATCCCGGTCGGATGGTGCGCGCGTACAACCAGTCGGCGGCAACGCTCAACCTGCTGCGCGCGTTCAGTGCCGGTGGTTATGCCAACCTTCATCAGGTCCACGCATGGACGCACGACTTCATGGGGCGCTCGCCCTGGACGAAGCAATATCGCGATGTCGCCGACCGCATCGGCGAAGCGCTCGACTTTATGGCCGCCTGCGGGATCAATCCCGAGACCGTGCCGCAACTCAAAACGACGCAATTCTATACCAGTCACGAGGCGCTGTTGCTACCCTATGAGCAGGCACTGACGCGTCAGGATTCGCTGACCGGCGGCTGGTACGACACATCGGCGCATTTCCTGTGGATCGGCGACCGCACGCGTTTCGAAGGGTCGGCGCACGTCGAATATCTGCGCGGAATTGGCAACCCGATCGGCATGAAATGCGGCCCGTCGCTGACGCCCGATGCGCTGCTGCGCCTGCTTGACACGCTCAATCCGGGTCGCGTTGCAGGGCAGATGACGCTGATCACGCGCTTCGGTCACGACAAGATCGAGGCCGGGCTGCCCGCACTGGTACGCGCGGTGAAGGCCGAGGGGCACCCCGTCGTCTGGAGCTGCGACCCGATGCACGGCAACGTCGTGAAGACCAATAGCGGTTACAAGACGCGGCCGTTCGACCGGATCATGGCCGAGGTGCGCGGCTTTTTCGCGGTCCACCGCGCCGAAGGTACGCACGGCGGCGGCATCCATATCGAGATGACCGGGCAGAACGTCACCGAATGTATCGGCGGCGCGATGGACGTGACTCAGATGGACCTGGGCGATCGCTATCACACGCATTGCGACCCCCGCCTCAATGCAGGGCAAAGCCTCGAGCTTGCCTTCACGCTCGCCGAAATTCTCAACGCTGAGCTGGGCGAGCGGCGCAAGGCGGCCTGATCACGCGCTCGTGCGCACCCACCCCGACGGATCGCGACCGTTTTTGAGGATATTTTGCAGCACTGCGGGGTGAAGCTGGTGTTCGAACCGGCAGCCTACCTCGAATTGGTCGACCCATTGTACCGTCGCGGCAAGCGCTTCGGTTCCGGGCAGGCGCAGCCAGACGCGGTCGCCCTTGTTCAGAGTGTGCGGCCATTCTGTCCTGAAGCCGCCATGCGACAGATCCTTGACTGAAATCTTGATCGGCTTGGCCGTCGACTGGCGCAGAGCCGCCTCGATCTCGGCCGGATACCGATGATCCCAACGCTTCTCGGAACGTTCCAGTCGGGTCATACGCACAACTCCGGAGCGCAAACGCGCCCAGCCCCTATGCTAGCCAATTGCAAAAGTTGAATTAACGTTCGCCTGCGCCCTCAGTCTTGACCCGGACTGCGCCGCTTTCTAACAGCGACGCTCCTTAGGCCCCTTCGTCTAGCGGTTAGGACGCGGCCCTCTCACGGCTGAAGCACGGGTTCGATTCCCGTAGGGGTCACCAGGTTTTCCGCTGTTTTGGCAAACCGCTACTGGGCCGTCGAGGAAGCGCGTCCCCGTCTCCACGCGCATCGCCGCCGACTTTTACGACCAGTGAACGATTGCCCCGCTCACCTCCACCCTGCTAAGCCCTGCGACGACCGATGACCGACACCCGCGACGACCCCTTCGATCTGATCGTCGATGCCCCCTTCGATACCGCGTTGTCGGACCGTTATCTGGTCTATGCGATGTCGACGATCACCGCACGGTCGCTGCCCGATCTGCGCGACGGGTTGAAGCCGGTCCACCGCCGCCTGCTCTGGGCGATGCGGCTGCTCAAGCTCGATCCCGGGCAGGCCTACAAGAAATGCGCGCGCGTCGTTGGTGATACCATCGGCAAATATCACCCGCACGGCGACCAGTCGGTCTATGACGCGATGGTCCGCCTCGCGCAGGATTTCGCGCTGCGCTATCCGCTGGTCGACGGGCAGGGCAATTTCGGCAACATCGACGGCGATAACCCCGCTGCCTATCGCTATACCGAGGCGCGGCTGACGCAGGCGGCGCTCGACCTGATGGCCGGGCTCGACGACGGCACGGTCGATTACAAACCGACGTATAACGGCGAGGAGGAAGAGCCCGAAATCTTTCCCGGGCTGTTCCCGAACCTGCTTGCCAATGGGGCGAGCGGGATTGCGGTCGGTATGGCGACAAGCATCCCGCCCCACAATGTCGCCGAGGTTCTCGATGCTGCGGTGCTGCTGATCGACACGCCGGAAGCCGACGATGCTGCGCTGCTCCAACGTGTGCAGGGGCCCGATCTGCCGACCGGCGGGCTGATCGTCGATCCACCCGCAGCGATCGCGCAGGCCTATGCGACCGGACGCGGCAGTTTTCGCGTGCGCGCGCGCTGGCACATCGAGGATCTCGGACGCGGCACGTGGGTCTGCATCGTGACCGAGATCCCCTATGGCGTGCAAAAGGGCAAGCTGATCGAGGCGGTCGCGGCGATCGTCAACGACAAGAAACTGCCGATCCTTGCCGACATCCGCGACGAGAGCGATGCCGCGATCCGCGTCGTCATCGAGCCGCGCAGCCGCTCGGTCGACCCGGATATTCTGATGGAGAGCCTGTTCCGCATGTCGGACCTCGAGGTCCGCGTGCCGCTCAACATGAACGTGCTCGGCGCCGACCGCACCCCGCGCGTGATGGGGCTCAAGGCCGTCCTGACCGCGTGGCTGGCGCACCAGATCGAGGTTCTCGTCCGGCGCGCCACGCACCGCATCGGCAAGATCGACGACCGGGTCGAACTGCTCGACGGCTATCTGATCGCCTATCTCAACCTCGACCGCGTCATCGAGATCATCCGGACCGAGGACGAACCCAAGCCGTTGATGATCGCCGAGTTCGCGCTTAACGACCGGCAGGCCGAGGCGATCCTCAACATGCGGCTGCGTTCCCTGCGCCGCCTCGAAGAGATGGAAATCCGTACTGAACGCGGCAAGCTCGACAAGGAACGCGCCGAGCTCGCCGCGCTGGTCGAAAGCCCCGCCCGCCAGCGGACGCGGCTGAAGAAAGACCTGAACAAGTTGCGCGAACGCTACGCGCCCGAGACGGTGCTCGGCAGACGGCGGACGACCATCGCGGAGGCTGCGCCGCCGCGTGACGTGCCGCTCGACGCGATGATCGAGCGCGAGCCGGTGACCGTGATCCTCAGCCAGAAAGGGTGGGTACGCGCGCTGCGCGGCCATGCCGATCTCGCAAGCCCCGAGCTTGGCAAATACAAGGAAGGCGACGGTCCTGCCTTTGCGCTTCATGCGCAGACGACCGACAAATTGCTGCTCGCCGCGTCCGACGGGCGTTTCTTCACGCTGGCTGCCGACAAACTCCCGGGCGGACGCGGGTTCGGCGAGCCGGTGCGGCTGATCGTCGACCTACCCGGCGAAACGGCGATCGTCGCCCTGACGGTGGCGAAGCCCGATCTGCAACTTTTGCTCGTCGCTTCCGATGGCCGGGGTTTCGTCGCGAACGCGCGCGAGCTGGTCGCCGAAACGCGCAAGGGGCGCCAGGTCGTCACGCCGCGCGCCGGTGCCAGCCTTGCCATCGTGCGAACGATCGCAGCCGGACACGACAGTGTGGCGGTGATCGGGGAGAATCGGCGACTGCTCGTTTTCGCGCTCACCGAATTGCCGGTCATGTCACGCGGGCAGGGGGTCGCGCTCCAGAAATACCGCGACAGCGGCCTCGGCGACGCGAAGACGCTGACCGGCGCGCAGGGGTTGAGCTGGGCGATGGGCGGCGACAGCGGGCGTACGCGCGCCGAACTCGACCTGACGCCGTGGCGCGGTGCGCGTGGCCAGTCGGGAAGAACGCCGCCGACGGGCTTCCCGCGCAACAATCGGTTCTGATTCAGACCAAGATTTCAGCGCGATTTAACACTCTGTGCCTAATGCGAATTCATGGAAACCGCTTTGGCTTTCGCCGATCGGACAGAGGTCGGTGCCGAACTGGCTCCGGTCGACGAGACGCCGCGCTTCCTTGCGGCGCGCCAGGCCTATCTCGACGCACTCCCGATCGCGGCGGCGGTGGTGGCGGCCGGCTCGCGCGGTATTCGTGTGAATGCGCGTAATACAGCGTTCGCCAAGCTCGACCGGAAAGATGCGCCACGACGCGCGGCATTACTGACGCGGTTGGCAGCCTCCAAACGGCTTCAGCGCGTCTTGACCGGCGCGTGCGAGGGCGACCGCTTTGAGTGGCGCGACGGCGGGATGATCGACGGGCGGCACTTCATCGTGTCGGTCTCGCCGCTCAGCCCGAGCCCGACCAACGGCGCGCGCGCGCTGCTGACGCTGGTCGATCGCACGATCGAAGTGCAAACCGAACGGTCGCTGCGACGCCAGATATTGATCGATCCGCTCACCGGCCTGCCCAACCGGACGGGATTCGTCGATGGGCTGGAACTGCGGATCGCCGACGATGGCAGCGATCAGCTCGCGGTCGCGCTGGTCGATCTGTCGCGGTTCAGCCGCGTCAACGAATGCATGGGTACACTCGGCGGCGACGAGCTGATCGTCACTGTCGCGCGTCGGCTGACGACGACGCTGCGCGGGCATGACCTGCTCGCACGCACCGGAGCCAATGAATTCGCGATCGTCGTGCGGCTGACCGAGGGTCCGGGCGACGTCCTTCATGTCGCACGGCGGATCGAAGCTGCGCTGGCCCAGCCGTTCCGGCTGTCCGACTTTGAGATCAAGCTCGATTGCGCGATCGGCTGTGCGCTGGCGACGGGTACGGGCGACGGGGCAGAGGAGCTGATCTGCCACGCGCAGCTGGCGCTCAAGACCGCCAAGACGTCGAAGCGCATCGAGATGTACCAGCCAAGCGCGATGAGCGCCGCGCATCGACGCTTCACGCTCGAGACCGAATTGCGCAGAGCCATCGAACGCGACGAGCTGACGCTCGCGTTCCAGCCCTTGATCGCACTCGCCAGCGGCAAGATCGCCGGGTTCGAAGCGCTGGCACGCTGGCGCCATCCCGAGCAGGGTGAAATCCATCCGAGCGAATTCGTGCCCGTCGCCGAGGACTCGGGGCTGATCATGCCGCTCGGGCGCTGGGCCCTTGACAGCGCGCTCCGCACGCTGGCGGCGTGGGATGCCGAGGCCGGGCGAACCCTGCCGCTCTACATCGGCGTCAACATGTCGCCGATCCAGATCGCGCGCGACGATGTCGCACAGACGGTCGCTGCCGCACTGCGGAATCACCGTCTCGCGGGGCACAGGCTCTCGGTCGAACTCACCGAAAGTGCGTTGATTGTCGATCCCGTGCGCGCGGGCCGCACGCTCGAGGCGCTCAAGGCCTGCGACGCGATGGTCGCGATGGATGATTTCGGGACGGGCTTTTCGAACCTTGCCTCGCTCCAGCGGCTGCCGATCGATACGCTCAAGATCGACCGCAGCTTCGTCACCGACATGCTCGACGATCCCGACAAGGTCGCGATCGTGCGCGCCGTGCTTGGCCTTGCGCACGCATTGGGCATGACCACGACGGCCGAAGGGATCGAAACCCCCGAACTGGCCCGCACGCTTGCAGCACTCGGCTGCACGACGGGGCAGGGGTTCACCTTCGCCCCCGCACTCGCCCCCGCCGCCGCGCTCGCCTTCGCACTCGAGTCGCTCGGTTCTTGCGAACCCCGGAAAAAAGGCTCATCTGCGCGTCCGTCGGGGAGTGGCGCAGCCTGGTAGCGCATCTGCTTTGGGAGCAGAGGGTCGCAGGTTCGAATCCTGTCTCCCCGACCAACTTTTGAGGGGCACCTCACTGACGGAAAACCAAGGGTTTCCGACGCCTTGGCGCAGATGTGTCACAGGCTTGTGCGACAGTCTAGTATGACGCTGACCAAGCGCTAGGATTTGATCGACCCGCTGCTTCGCCCGGCGCCATCGTCACAGCGCATTGAAATTGACCACGCAAGCATTGCGTTGATCCATCACCCCATCAATCCCGTGACCTAAATCCCAGACCAGCTTTCTTCCATCGGACAGCCTTACGGTTATCGATCGATCGTGAAGATCACGAGACTGGCGACGTGACTTTTGGATGTGCTGGAACGTCGGCCCTGTTGAGAAACGAGCGCGCCACTTATCAGCGAGATCCTTCCGTTGCTGATCAGTCGACTCAGGATCCCTGACCTCCACGCTGTCAGCATCCCAGGTAGTGGCGCAAACGTGCTTCACGCGCCGCGCTGATCCCGCGATGACACCAGCCAGCTGGACGATGTAACTGCGATGGATGGGACTCTTGCAGGCGTAGGGATCGACGATGTCGATTACTTCAATCTCTGCGCCATCAACGGGTGCTGTGAAAATAGTGAAATCGCGGGCGGTGTTTCGGAGGAATTCAACCCTTGTCGGCCAGCGTCGCGCAGGTTCAGCGCGAGGAGCAATGGTCCGGGGCGTCAGCGTTGATCGCGGCTTGGGAGCGGACACCGGGTCCGGCTCAGGCATTTCTGGCTCTGGCGCTATCCCTTCGGACGTCTGAACGACAGCGTCGAACAGCGCGCCTGTATCGCTTTCGTCGTGGCCGGGCATCAGAAGTCCGCGACTGAGAGTTCGCTTACGCTCCATCAGTTGATCTAGCTTCAGATCGAAGCTGCTTGGCCGGATGACCGGGTCAGGGTGAACCGACTGCGGCAAATAAACGGTGACGTCGCGCGTTTGGCCGATCCGATAGGCACGGTCAGTCGCCTGATCTTCAACCGCGGGATTCCACCATCGCGAGAGGTGGATGACATGGTTTGCAGCCGTCAACGTGAGGCCGACGCCCCCAGCTTTTGGACTCAAAAGCATTGCATCAAAGCCGCGCGGGCGTCCCTGAAAAAGGTCTACCGCTGCTTGGCGCGCATCCCCCGTAACACCGCCGTGAATGCGTATGACAGCATGTGGAAGTGTGAAGCGTCGCCTGATTTCGGTCGCGAGTAGAGCCTGCATGGCCAAGCTCTCGCAGAAAATAAGCACCTTTTCGCCGGACTTTGCGATCCGGTCCAGCAAGCTGAACAGCGTTGCCATCCGAGCCGAGTCATCGAAGTAGGCTTCATCTCCATCCGCCTCCTCGGGGGAAAATGGGTGCAACGACACGCCGCGCAAATGCTGCAGGATTTCGAGCATCCGGCCACGTTGGCCGCTACCCTTCACCACCATAGCGCGTTGGATGATGCGGTCATAAGCCGCAGCCTGCTTGGGTGGCATTTCGACCGGGAATTTTTCGACCCGCTTCGATGGCAAGCCAGGCAGACAATCATCCTTCATCCGCCGCAGAAGCACGGGTGGTCGATCGTCCGCATTGGTTGTCAGCAGGTCGTGAAGCACCTTCAACTGCGCTTGAGAATCGGCCGGATAATCGGTCTCAAATGCCTTGCTCGATCCGAGCAGTCCGGGATGCACCACGTCGAAGATCGACCAGAGATCTTGCAGCCGGTTTTCCACGGGTGTGCCGGTCATCGCAATTTGAAAGCGCGCGTTGAGAGTCTTTGCCGCCCGCGTCATCTGACTCGCGGGATTTTTCAGCTTCTGAGCTTCATCGTAGATAATGACGCCGAATGGCTGGCGCGCGAAGCTAAGGTGATAATCCCGCATCGTCTCGAATGTGGTAAGTATCACTCCCGCGCTGCCCCAGTCATCGATATCGACGCGCGATGACCCAAGTTCGATGTCACGACCCGGTCCGTCGCGCATTCTGGCGAGTGATGCACTGATCTGCCCCCTTCTAAGTGGTCCAAAATATCTGTTATTTTGGATCATGAA
The DNA here is from genome assembly GCA_965248885.1 of Sphingomonas sp. Classification (GTDB taxonomy): domain Bacteria; phylum Pseudomonadota; class Alphaproteobacteria; order Sphingomonadales; family Sphingomonadaceae; genus Sphingomonas_O. The sequence goes on from OZ252211.1 coordinate 1,237,991, forward strand.
GGAGATTGGGAATGCCGTTCAAGAAGCACAAGCCGGAGGAGATCATCGGCAAGCTGCGTGAGGCGGAGATCGTGCTGGCGCAGGGTGCATCGACAGCTGAGGCGTGTCGCCGGATCGCTGTCAGCGAGCAGACATACTACCGGTGGCGCAAGGAATATGGTGGTCTGAAGACCGACCAGGCGCGGCGGATGAAGGATCTGGAGAAGGAGAATACGCGGTTGCGCCGCGCGGTCTCTGACCTGACGCTCGACAAGCTGATCCTGCAGGAAGCTGCACGGGGAAACTTCTGAGCCCCGCGCGACGGCGTCGGTGCATCGATCATGTGCGGCGGGTGCTGCCGACGTCCGAACGGCGGATATGCCGCGTGCTCGGGCAACATCGATCGACGCAACGCAAGGTCCCGCGCGGGGCGGACGACGAACAGGCACTGACCGAAGACATCATTGCCCTTGCCAAGCAATATGGGCGTTATGGCTATCGGCGGGTGACAGCGCTGCTGCGCAGCGCGGGGTGGAGCGTGAACCGCAAGCGTGTCGAGCGCATCTGGCGGCGCGAGGGTCTGAAAGTACCGCAAAAGCAGCCCAAGCGCGGTCGGCTCTGGCTGAACGATGGGTCGTGTATCCGGCTGCGCCCGGAGTATCCGGGCCATGTCTGGGCCTACGACTTTGTGGAAGGTCGCACCCATGATGGTCGCAAGTTCCGCATCCTGACGATCATCGACGAGGCCAGCCGGGAATGCCTCGCGCTGATCGTCGCGCGCCAGCTCAAACACGAGGATGTGCTGGCAGCGCTTGCCGATCTGTTCATTGCGCGCGGTCCGCCAGCGAATATCAGGTCTGATAATGGCAGCGAATTTATCGCGACAGCGGTCCAGAAATGGCTGGCGCAGATCGGCGTCACGACCCTCTACATTGCGCCGGGGTCACCGTTAGCGGCGGCACGCGAATAGACTCCGCGCAGCCGACCTTGCGGACTCCGTCGAGAATGCTGCCGAGCCCGGGCAGGCTTGTACCAATCTGCATTGATCGACCGGTCTACGATTGCCAACTCGGCACACGGCCCAAGCGCGGCCGACAGGTGCCGACCGTCTGCCGACACCTGCCATACCTACCGCCGCTCGCGCAGCGACGGTCCCTTGAGCTGCAGCCGATGCGCACGCTGCACGACCCGATGCATGATGGCGTCGGCCAGGTGCGGCGAGTCGAGATAACCGTGCCAGTCCTGCGGATCGAGCTGTCCGATCACCATCGTCGCGCCGTTGTCGATCCGCCCTTCGAGCAATTCGAGCAGGTCCTCCTTGGCCTGCTCGCTGATCGGCGCGATGCCGAAGTCGTCGAGGATCAGGAGTGCGACCTTGACGAGCCCGGCACGCATCTTGGCGATCGATCCGTCGCCATGGGCAAGCCGCATCTCCTCGAGCATCGGGTTCGTTCGCACGTAGCGGACGGACAGCCCGAGCTGGATCGCCGACACGCCGATCGCGCATCCGAGCCAGCTCTTGCCCGTCCCCGTCGGACCCGACACGAGCAGATTGTCGAACTGCCGTATCCAGCGACCGGCGAGCAACTCAGCGATGTGCGCACGCTCCAGGCCCCGTTCGCCGCCGAAGGTTATCTCGGCGGAGCTCGCGCCGGGATGCTTGAACTTGGCCTGTCGAAACAGGCGTTCGCGCATGCGGTCGTCGCGCTCGTGCCGTTCGGCGGCGAGAAGGTGATCAAGGCGGTCGACGAAGGCCATCTCGGCGAACGCAGGGGCGAGAGTCTGCTGATCGAAAGCCGCAAGCATTCCGGTCAGGCGAAGTTCGCGCAACGCGTCGCGCGGATTATCCCTGAGCATGGCGCGTTCCTACGGTTGCGAAGTCGGCGGCGGGACGCACGTTGCGCTTCGGCTTGATCGGCGACGTCGTCGGAGCCGCTTGCGGTGCCTGTTCGATACCGCGCTTCAGCACGTTCTCGACGTGCTCGAACCGCAGATCGTCGAGTAGCACGGCGCGGTCGCACGCCGCGACGAAGCGTTGGCGCGAGTGGATGCGCGGCAGGTCCTTGATCCAGGTCGAGCGTCGAGACCGCATCTGCGGCTTGCACGGCAGCACCATTTCCGCCGCCGCCAGCGTCCGTACGCTCTCCGGGAAGCGAGCCGCCCACTCGACCAGATCGCTCGAGGCGTAGCCGGCGTGATTGGGCGGACGATGCGCGGGGTTGGTCGATGTTGCGCCGTCCTCGTGCAGGCGCGGATGCACCGCGACCTGCAAGCCATCGACGAATACGAGCACGGCCGTCGCCTTTGCCCTGATCAGCGCGTCGCGGCCGATGTGCTCGACGGGCACCGAGTAGTAGCTGCCTTTGTAGACGACGTGATAATCCTTGCCGACCTTGCATGACTTGACCGCCTCGAAGCATTCGAACCGCGCGTGCGGAAGCGGAGCGAGGTGCGCGCGTTCCTCCTGCTCGAAGAGGCTACGGCGGCTGTGCCCGTTCGCGCGCCGCATCGGTTTGACGTTCCAGTCGTCGACGATTTCGGCGAGCGCCTGCTTCAGCTCGTCGACGGTCGGGATGGGCCGGTCGAGGAACCGCAATCGCAAGCTGCGCTGGATGAGCTTGACCGCGTTCTCGACGGCGGCCTTGTCCTGCGGCTGTCGGGGTCGCGCGGGCACGACGCCCATGCCATAGTGGTCGGCAAACGCCTGATACATGTCCTGGAGGCGCACCGTGCCGCCGCGACGCGAGATCACCGCGGGCTTCAGATTGTCGGGCACAAGGATCGTAGGTGATCCCCCAAGGTATTCGAGCGCGGCGACGTTGGCCTCGATGTGCTCGACTACCTTTTCCGAGCGACCGATCGATGACGCCATGAGCCGCGAGAGCGGGAGACAGGCGACGAACAGCTTGAAGAAGCGCAGCTCGCCGCCGTGATCGCGAGCGGGCGGCATGTAGCCTGCATAATCGGTCTGCAGCGCGTAGCCGGCGACGTGCCCGATGCGCAGCACGGGATCGAGCGTCCGCTGATGGTCCTGCAGCTTCTTGCAGTAGCTGCGGTAGCTCATCGCCTTCGCACCCGCGCGATCGGCGTAGAGTCCGTACGCGTGCCGACGGTTGGCGCCCTTGCGCAAGAGCGCACTTTCGGCTGCCCAATCGGGCAGGTCGAACGCGACGCCGGCCTGCTCCTTTGGACGCAGCAGCACGCGGAGCCGCCGGTCGTCCATCGCATCGAGTACGGGAAGCGTCAGCCCGGCGCCTTCCGCCAGCGACTTGGCACGCCTAACCGTGTGGTGCGACATCGCGCGCTGCTGCGCGATGCGATTGACCGAGAGCGTGCCGGCCAAGACCTGGCGCAGCATGTGACGATATCTATCCATGATTGGTCTCCGAGAAATCCTGCTGAGCGGCGTCGTCGAGGCGCGCGCCTAGGGACCCTGCGAACATGCGTTCGTGGGTTGACTGACTGAGGTTCCGGGGGCAGATTGACGATGTAGATCGTAGCAATCTCACGGGGGTCCCGCTTGTCCAGAGCGGGACCCTTTCGTGTATCCGGGAACGGCGGGTGGCGGTTCTAGGTCATCGACGATCTCCCCGGTTGGCGGTCACGCCGCATAGCGATCGGGCCAGATCTGGGCGGCGCTGAGACCGAGCTCGTCGGCGATGGCGGCTTCGATCCGACGCGACCTGCGAAAACCTCGGCTGACGATCGAGATGGTCGTCGGTGCGACCTCCAGCTGGCGAGCGATGTCGCTGAGGCAACGCCCGCGCAGGGCGAGCGCAGCTTTGATGTTGGCGTGGCGCTTGTCGTCGATCACACTCACCTCCTCGACTCGAACGCCAAAAGGCGTTAACCGTAAGTCTCAATCAAAGTGATGTGTGTCGTCAATGGGTACCGATAATCAGACGCAAAATCGGGGGGATCTGGACGGAGTCGCGACCCGATTGCGTCTCGCGCGCGAGCATGCCGGGCTCACGCAACAGGAGTTCGCCGACGAGCTCGGCTACTCCAAGCGCCAGGTCCACTGCTGGGAGACGGGCGCGAACGTGCCACCGATCTGGGTGCTGGCGGCGGTTCGCTCCACATACAACGTCGATCCGGAGTGGATCCTGTCGGGGCCGGGTCTCGTGCCGCTGCAGGATGCCCGGGTGCCCGATCCGGACCGGATGCCTCGGCTGCGACGCGAAGTCGTCAAGCTCGCCAATCAGGCCGGCATGAATCTACCCGACGTGTCGATCGAGAGCATGGCGCGGGTGATCGCGCACCAGGCTCCGGAGTTGGAGCGCGAAGCGAAGCAGAACGTGCTGAAGGTTCTTCGCGCGATCTCGCTCGCGAAGCCGACCTTCTGATGGCGTCGGAGCGGCTCGATGCGCGGTTCAAGCGCGACTTGTCGGCAGCGGCCGACATCGCCGCGTCGGCGCCACGCGATGTTGTCCGCTGGGCGCTCGTCCGAGGAGTTGCAGCGGGTTGTCTCGCTGCGTGGGGAGTCTGCCTGGTCAGCCTCGTTCAGGATGGTTCTTGGTCGAACAAGGTTGCGCTGGTGGCCTTCATTGCCGGTTGTCTGCCAGCAGCGCTTGTCTTGGCGCTTGTGTCGGTTCGGAGGCTCCGGCGACGGGTGCTTGAAAGCGTCAACGTTTAGTCTCCGCAAAATGCCTTCTGGTGTCGGGCCACCCGAGCGACCAAAATCGTTAACCGGACTTTGTTATGGGTTCGGACACGCGGAGTTGATCATGATTGATAGTTTTTCATTGTTCGTTACCCATTCTCTCATGCTGCTTGCCGCATGGAAGTTTCTGAAGATGGCTGGCAGGGACCCTGAGGAAGTTCATCGTTCGGTCAGTGAGCAGGGCTGGGGCAAGAAGCGCTAACGGGCGACGCAACCGTCAGGGCGCGCGCCTGATCGCCGCAAGGCGCGCGTGGGATCAAATTCATGACCGAGGTTCTTCTTACAGTCGATACCGAGCTCTCGGCGCTCCTGCACCAGCGTGGGATGAGCGCGAGCGACAACCTCGCAAGCTCGATCCGGGGGCATTGCCAGGCGGGTGAGTTCGGGATCGGATGGCAAATGGACGTTGCCGACCGATACGATGCGAAGGTCATTTTCTTCGTCGATCCGCTTCCCGCGCTCGTCTACGGCAACGCCATCGTCACCGACATCGTCTCGCCGATCCTCGAGCGCGGGCACGAGGTGCAACTGCACATCCACACCGAATGGCTCGAATGGGCAAAGCATTCTCCGGTAGGTGGGCGGCAAGGTCGCAATCTGGCGGACTTTAATCTTGCCGACCAGATTACCCTACTGCGGATCGCATCCGACCTTCTGGAGCGCGCGGGTGCTCCGCGTCCGATCGCGTTTCGCGCCGGCAATTTTGGTGCCAATGATGACAGTCTGCGTGCGCTCGCCGAGCTTGGGGTTGCGTGGGATTCCAGCTTTAACGCCTCTTACACGGGCCGCGGGTGCAACATCGATTGCCCGTCGGAACAGATTGATCCGATATTTCTGAACGGCGTGCATGAACTGCCAGTGTCCGGGATCCATGATCGGCCCGGCCACATCCGACCGGCACAAATTTGCGCGCTCTCCGCAAGGGAAATGCGCGCGGCACTCCGGCACGCCGCTGCGCAACGGCAACGCTGCTTTGCCGCGGTTACGCACAGCTTCGAGATGCTATCACGCGACCGACAGCGGCCGAACAGGATCGTTATGGGACGTTTTCGCGATTTTTGCTCGACCATCGCCACGACCCCGGGCCTTCGCGCCGTCGGTTTCAGTGACCTGCAGCCGTCATTGCCCGGGACGACCCGTCCAACCCGCCTCCGCCCTGACTATCTGCGAACGCTGCATCGGATGGGCGCCCAGGCACTAGCGACGTGGATATACGAGCGCCAGCTGCGTCCCGTTTGATGGGCTACCCGACAGCAATCGTGCTCGGCATCGACACGCCGATCGGCCTCACCGTTGTCCGAGAGCTGGGAAGGCAGGGCGTTCCGGTCCACGGCATCGGTCGAGCCGAACGGGCGATCGGACGCGCGTCTCGATATTGCCGCTCGTTCTCGATACGACCGGCTGACGTTGCACTTGCCGAATGGCTGCCGGGCCTGATCGCCAGGACGAAGGCTGGGGCTCTGCTGGCGATCTCCGAGTCCGATCTGCTAATGCTCGCCGCATTGCCGGCCGTGATCGACGGCTGTCGCATTCTTACGCCCCGGGCTGCCGCGCTCGCGCTCGTTCTTGATAAGCGTTCGACGCTTGATAGTGCCGAACCCCTGGGATTCGACGTGCCATCCACGTGGCAGCCCGAGGCCGACGAAGATTTTGCTTCGAGGGCAGCAGCGCTCAGCTATCCCGTCGTGCTGAAGTGGGCCGATCCACCTTCGATCATGCATCTGCTCGAGCGCAGCTCCGTTATGTTCGAGAAGGCCGAGTTCGCCAGTTCGTCGGGGCCACTTCTGGCCATTCTCGAACGCTACCGCCCGATCGGGCGTTGGCCGATGGTCCAGACCTATTGCCGGGGTATCGGTCTTGGCCAGATGCTGTTCATGGCCGATGGTCGGGCGACGCTGACGTTTCAGCACCGCCGCCTTCATGAGTGGCCACCCGAGGGTGGCGTATCGACGCTCTGTCAGGCCGAACCGCTAAATCGCCACCGCGCGCAGATGAAGCGATCCGGAGCCCTGCTTGCGGCGATCGGATGGGAGGGTCCCGCTATGGTCGAATATCGCTATGACGACGCGGCTGATCGCTACTGGTTGATGGAGATCAATGGTCGCTTCTGGGGCAGCCTGCCGCTTGCGTGGCATTGCGGAGCTACTTTTGCCTGGGAAGGCTATCGGCGAGCAGTGCTGGGTAACCGTACGCCCCCACCGCGCCCGCGCGCTGATTTGCGGGCGCGGTACATGATCCCTGAAACGCGGCGGCTGCTCCGTGTCGCGCTCCAGCGCGAGAAAATTGCCGATCCGTTCTTCACGCCGCGCCCGTGGAGGGATGTCGCGCACTATTTGCTCGGGTTCGTCGATCCAAGGATGCGCTATTACGTCTTCAGCTGGCGCGATCCGGGTCCATTCCTTGCCGATCTCGCTTCGGTTGTGCGCAAAGCGCTGCGCCGGGGTAATCCCTGATCAGCCGCTCGACCGCGCGCTCGATCCGGCGAAGACAGGTTCGCATATAATCGGGTCCGAGTTGGAAGGGATCGTGCAGATGGGGCGTGCCGGACCAACTGCCGAGCAGCATCCGCGGAACATGATCGAACGGACCCTGAGCGAGCCGGTACATTTGGCGCACCTCCATCGCAAGGAACAGGTCGCCCGGGTCGCCGACGAAATCGGCGGAAGACGTCGTGGCGTGCGCGGTAAGGTCGTAATTCAGAAACTTGGCTGTTTCGACAGCGACGGGATCAGCGTTTTGACCCGTCGATGTCGAGAGACCGAACGAAGCAGTCCGAAAGCCGTGACGCGCGGCAACGGCCTCTGCAAACGCGCTACGGCAGATATTGCCCTGACAGACGAAGACCAGGCGAGTGACGTTGGCGCATCCGGGCGGTCTGACTGCGGCTCGGCCAGCGGCAACTTGCAGATATGACAGGACGAGCCGCACGACGCCGCGGGTCGATCCGAAATTTTTATCGATCATTATAGTGGGCTCTCGGAAGCATACTTCGATCGCGCTTGTGCAACCCTTAAAATTCTGTCGACCGCATGCGCGACCAACGGCTTGATGCGGTGCCGTTGCTTTTCTGTGACCAACGCGACGATCAGGATGATGCCGATTGTGGCCGCACCAACGACATAGGGTCGCCAACTCCCAATCGTTACCCCCGCGAGACACGCCGCCACGAAGATGATCGCGGGTTGATGAAGCAGGTACAGCGTAAACGACCGATCGGCGCCGAACCGGATGATCCGCGTAAAGGGTTGCAGGACTGGCAACAATTTCGGGCCGATCTGTTTCGCACCGACGAGATGCAGCGCGATGCTCGCACCAAGCAGGCTGTCGCTCAGCACGAACCGCGACCATGCCATGCCGTTGCGCCATTCGGGATAGCCGAGAACAGACTGAAGTAGACCGCCACCGGCCTTCGCAAGCTGGAAATGCTCATAAAGCGTAAAGACGAGCAAGGGCTGGGCGAAGAGGGCCAGGGCGCACCACGTGGGCAGGCGGCCCGATCGCCGCTCCGCATAGGCTGCCCAGCCCATTATCCAGATTGGAAACAAGAGCAGGATCTTCGGACCGGCAATTAGCGCGCATGCCGCAGTTGCGATCCAGCGGCGCTTGCCTTGCAGATAGAAGATCGCTGCGAACAGCGCGTAATACCAGAATTCGTAGGAAATTGACCAATAGGGCGTGTTCGACAGCATCTGCACCGAGACCCACGCCTCGTTCAGCATAGCGGCACCGATTCCAAGGCGAAGCCACGGCGATCCTGAAGGCGAAAGACCGGCATAGAAATCGGGCGCGAACGAATGACCGATAAAATCGAATACCAAGGTGAGAGCCAGGCAAGGCAGCGCGACCGAATACACGCGGGTCAGCCGACTGGCCGCAAAAGAGTTCAACGTGCGATCGCGGGTCGTCGCCGCGTGGCAGATCACGAACCCCGAAAGAACGAAGAAAACCGTGACCGCCTCGTGCCCATAGGAGTTCCATGGAACGCGGTGCCCGCCGACGAACGCAAAGCCGGAAAGATGGTAGGCGAATACCTGCGCCGCCGCGAGCAGACGGAGAAGATCAAGGTAAAGCGACAGGCCGCGGTTCATGCGGCCTGTCGCTTAGCAGGCAAACCCTTACACTCTCAAAACATAACAGCGCGCATTCCTACCCCAATGCAGGATTGTTGATCGCGTTCAGATATCTGAACCACCCTTGGCCAGCGTTGATTCCCAATGCGGTCTGCTCGGTCTTCTTCTGGTTACGCCAGCCTGCCGCCGTCGCGGCCGCGCTGTCGATGTCGGCCCCCGTCAATCCAAGCTGCGTTTTCAGGATCGAAGGGCCGGCAATCAGCTGATCCATCGCCTGACCATCTTTCGTTTGGGTAGAGCCATCCGATCCGACATAGATGTCCCAGGAAGCGACGGTGCCGTTCTGCGTCTGAGCAGCCGCGTAAGTTTGGGGTAGTGAAGCAACAGCGCCCCCCGCTGCCGCAATCGCCGTGCCCTTCCATGCCGCGAACACATAATCGACATCGGCCTGGTTCGAAAGCGGTGCCTGGTTGATCCGACCGACGATCCGCTTGCGATGCTGGGCAATCAACCAATCGAGAACTTGACCGGCCTTCGTCGATTTCGCCCGCAGCGCGGCATTGAACCCAAGTTTTTCCGCGATGCCCAACGCTGTCAGCCAGTAGCCGCAGAAGAAATCATGCTGGCCAAAGTTCTGCGTGTCACTGAAATACAGCGTTGGTCCGAAACGTGCCGCGCAGGCGAAAATACCCAACCGCGTATCGACCGACCCCGAAACGAAAATGTTCGCAGGCGGGTTGTCGAAGCCTGGGGTCGTAACTTTCAGATTATCGTTAAACCATTCGAAATCCTTCGACACGAAATCCAGCACCTCGGCACGATTATAGAGGCGGTCCGAGTTGGCCGAGGCCGTCTTCCAGGCCAGAACCGCGTGCAAGAACTGCCACGCGCCGTCACGCTCGGACCATCGCGTTGCGTACTGCTCTCCGATGATGACGTTCGAATATAGCCGGTCCTGATCCCAAAGCTTGTGGCCAAGAAAGGCAAATTCGGGCGATTGCCAGAGCATCGATCCCCAATGCGGGAATTGATGAGCATGTGACGCGTCGATCGCGCTGGTCCCAAAATAGGGCTTGTCGGGTGCCGAACCCTTGTCGGGAACGGGCGAACGCAGCGGATTGAGGCTGGTGTTGATCTCATACAGTCGGCCGCTTTGAATGTAGTAGGCACGGTCGGCGGGGGTGCTCGCTTCGCCGGGTCCGTAATAGTGGTTGCGTAGCGTGGTAACGCGGTTGGCATTTACGCCCTTGAAGAGCGGGACGCAGCGACCGCCCTCGAAACAATGATAAGGATCGCTAGCGTAGCTGGTCAGGTAATCCAGAGCCAACGTCGAGAAGGGCTTGGCATCGTGAGGGCGCGTCGCGGAAATGCTGTACATGTACTGCGCAACCGGTTCAGCAATTGCCGCCCGATCGTCCCGCACCCCACCTGGACCGGTCAATGGCGTGCGTCCGCACTGATTGAAGGGCGTATAGCGAAGCCACGTCGACGAAACCGCCGCAAGCGAGTTCGACGAGTAGAGCGTTGCCTTATAGGGATCCTGCGTAACGTTGGCCTGCGGCGTCAATGCCGCGTAATTGGTCGGATCATACGGGATCACCCGGGTGTTGCCGAACCCGTTCGCTTGTCCGTCGCCACCAGCTCCGCCCGCGAAAATGCGCAAGTCGAACCCGTTGTTCGAGTAATCGGTGTGCATCGCATAGGGGACGGTAATATCGTAGCGGGGAAGCTGCGCGGTCACGACCGACTGGGCATAGGCCACCGGAGCCGATGATCGCCAGACGACGGCGGACCGAACGGTGCCGCTCGGATACCATTTGCTGGTCGCGCTTGTCATTGCGACGTTGCGACCATCATACGTTCCGTTGAAGATGCGCGGGATGTCGGTACCGTTGAGCGGACCGCCGTCGGGTCGTGCGACCGTTGCCAGAACAACACCCGTGCTATCCTCGATCCGCCATTTGTGCGGAACCATGTAGCTTTCGCGGCCACTCGGATCGCCAAAAGGGTTGTTGGGCATGACGCTCTTGTCCCAATCGTATCCGAATTGAAACTGCGCATAGCTGCCGATCCGCGTGGCCTCGCAATAATAGGCGATGCCGTTGACAACCGGAACCGGTCCCTGGGGGAGGCATTCGGCCCAACCCGGCTGCGATGCAAACAGCCAGCTGTCCTCGAACTTGCAGTTTTGGCGCACCAGCTTGGTCATCACTAGCGTGTTGGGATGGCTGACGGCCGCGCCCGTCGACCAGTTCTCCAATACTGCTCGAAAAGCGACGCCTGCAGGGAGCGCGAGCGGCCCGATGACAACATCGACAGCTTGCACCGGCCCACCCGCCGCCTGATAGGTCACGCGCTTCGCCGGCTGATTACCGACGACCGCGGTGGCATCGACATACAGGCTCTGCAGCCGGGCCGCCGAAACCGTGCCCGAGGCGACGGCATTGTAAGAGTAATTCACCGAGGGCAGGTCGAGCGATACCGCGACCTTCTTGACCTTGAGCACGTTGCCGAAACTAATGCCGCCCGCCGTATTGCCGGTCAGCGCGTTGACCTCCAAATCAGCACCGGGCGTGATCCGGGGCTTCATCGTAGCCGTCTGTGGCGGCCCGAAAGCGACACCACCCCGGAGAAAGGTAATCGTGCCGCCGACGCCCGATGGATTGTCGGTGTATTTGACCGTGATATCCTCGAGCGTCGTATTCGACAGTCCGGCAATGCTCGTGAATTCCTGTACCGCGCCATCACGGACGATCTGAGCGACGACGCTGGTCGATTCCCAGTTGCCGAAAAGAATAAACCCGCCCTCGCCGTAGGTATAAACAGCGCCCAGACAGGCGCGCTCGGGCGGAACGACACCGACGAAATTGATCGAAATTGCGGGTGGCGTTTGCGTTTTTAGACTGTCGCTTGAGGTCGCCAGACCGATGCCCAGCGCGGGGGTCGCCAGATACGTGCCCCCGGGAACGTTTGCGAACGTTCCGTCGAAGCTCGTGCCCGACCCATTCACCTGCAGAGTGGCCGGCGAAACGCCTGTCCCAAGTTGCGTTGGTGCAAAGGGTCCCGTCGCGTTCGAAAGCGCATAGGCCGAGCCGACTGAACGCGTGCCTGGCGTAGCGATCTGCTCAACGAGCGAGAGACCCGACGCAATATTCAGCGTGTAGCTACTGGCAGGAGGCTGAACGAAGATTCCGAGCGGAAAGCGACTGCCTGGGTCGCCATAGATGGTGACGTTCGAGGCGGGCGGCGTCGTGCCAAAGTTGGTTGTGGTGTCGCCGATGGGGACGGTGAAGTCCGCTGTCGAAGAGCCGCTACCGACTGATTTGGCGGAAATGTTCTGCATGATTAGCGGATAATTGATCGGAACGTTTTCAAGCCGAATTCCCACCCAGCGGGCAGCTGGCGCGCCAGTCACATTGCCGGAGAAATTCTTGACCTGATTGGGCGAGTTCGCATTCCCGACCCCTGTCAGCGTATTGAGTATGGTTACGCTGGCTCCATCGACGCTGGCGATCGCCTTGGCGACGATCCCAGTCCATGAGTCGGTCGCCGATGCATAACCGAGGCTCAGCTGAATATCGGGCACGTTGCCAAGGACAATCGCAGAACCGGCATCGACGAGAATCTCGATTGTGCGAGTCCCGGTCCCGCCCGTTGGAAAATTCGGAACCCAATAGTTACCCGTCCGGGCAGCCGACAGGAATGTCGCATCGCCGACCGTGAACGAGCTGGCGGCACCGCCGCTGGGATAAATTCTTGATTCGACGCCGACGATCGCGCTCGCGGCAATCGTCGAGCCCAAGCCGCCACTGTCGGTCCCTCGGACCGAGAAATAGACTGGTGTAGGCAATGTTGTGAATCCGCTGGCGATGCTCGCTCGTACCGCGACGTTCCGTGTAATCAGCGGATAGACGAGGGGTACGTTCTCGAGACGGATACCGATCCAGCGTGCCGACGTGGACGTCGTGACGTTACCGGAGATATTTTTCTGCTTATTGCCATCAACTCCGTTTGCGGTGATCGCCAAAGTGCCCAGCACAGTGACTGCTGTGCCGTCGGTGCTGATCAAGGCTTTTGCCGTTACGCCGGTCCAAGCATCGGTGGCGGGATTGGAATAGCCCAAGCTGATGAAGAAGTCCGAGATATTACCGAGCGTGATCGCGCTGCCAGTATCGATCAGGATATCGACCGTGCGCGTTCCGGTTCCTCCGGTTGGGAAATTCGGCTCCCAATAATTGCCGTCCTTGACGGCCTGCACCGCAAACGAGTCTCCGACCGAAAAGGCAGGGGCCGCCGCGCCCGTTACAAATGTTCGCGAACGAACGCCGACGATCGACGCAGCCCCTAGAACGGGACCGAGGCCAGTCCCGGCGGATCGAGTGACGACCAGGCTCGCCGCTTCGGCCGCGGTAAGCGCCGCACCCACAGCAAGCGGAGACGATCCAGCGGTCTTGCGCACCGAGGCAACCGTCGCAGGTATTTGCGTTACCGAGTACGAAACAGATCCGACGACGCCGGTGGCTGAAATCGCGAGATTTTGCTGTCCATTCCCATTGGGGAACAGGATTTGCGAAGGGCCGGTGAGTTGCATTGGACATCTCCAATTATCGACGAGCGAATCACGTCTGACGGCAATGTGCCTGATTTGTTCTTCTGTAGGACAGCGCTTATTTTCGAGCCACCAAACGTTTGTGACGATCGCGCAACGATGCTACCCAATTTAAGAGAAACAAACGCAGATGCCCTAATTTGAGGTCATTCAGCGCGGACTGATCTAAACTCAAGCCGACAGCGGTATTCATCGGCCCCGCTTCGGTTTCGCTTTCGGATCGCGGTAGCGCACTGAAGCCGTCAGCCGCAAAAGCACGTCCGACGTTGTCCGGTGGGTCAACAGGCACTTCCCGTGGCGCGCCGCCGCCAGCGCTCCGTGGCCGGCGCGCGTCGACGCGCCACGGTCCCTCCTATTGACCCACCGGACAAAGAGCTCGGCACCTGTAATGCGCGGTGGAGTCGCGTCATTGTGCCAGCGTGAGTCATGTTCAGTGCCCCCGGTAACCGTGGGAGAACGGCTATAACGAGAGCTTCAACGGGTCGCTTCGCGACGAGCTGCTCAACGGCGAAATCTTCTATAGCCTCGCCGAGGCCCGGGTGCTGATCGAAGCGTGGCGGCGTCATTACAATACCGTCCGTCCGCACAGCAGCCTGGGCTACCGCCCACCGGCCCCCGAAGCCGTTCCATCGCCAGTGCCGCCCTCCGGTTCCGCTTCGCTCCACCTGCGGCCGACACTGGCGATGGAGGTGACAATGCACTAACGATCAACACGGACCACTCAGTGGGGGCCGGTCAACGTTGCCATCCAGATTCGCCATCATGTTGAGCGGAAGAAACGCGCCTACCCGAGAGATCAGCTTCGCGTTTTCGGCTTCCCAGATCTGTATCTCGCCATTGCCGAAATAGTCCCAGATGAAACGGCATCGCTCTTTGCCATTCCTAGCTGCGTTTGCACTGCCGTCGTCGTAGAGTTTGAAACTGTGGTCGAGGTCAAACTCAAGCCGCTCATGCGCGAAATTCAGCCAAAAGGTGATCTCTGCGAGTTCATCGCCGCTCCGATAAACGAGCTCGATCCGCTGGTTGACCAGCCCGGCATGGACTGGCTTCATCGCTTCGAGGAGGGGAAATGGCGCACTGCGACGTAATCGGAAATTGATCGGCGGCAAATCAATGTCGCCGTGGATGTCGCCCGGTTCGGCAAGCTGGCTGGCTGCGACGACTGCGGCTGGGAAAATATCCTTCCAGCCGCGAAGTTCGTAAAGGTGTTCTCGCCACGCTTTGTGGCTAGTCTCTATCCCGAGGTGATCTTCGATCGCCAGTACCGCCAACGCCTCGATGATCGGAAGCTCGGCCGCCAGCCGTCGGGCGTCGCGAGGATCATCAGGGTTGATGATTGGATCGGCGCGCGCATGAGCGATCGCGTGGCGACCCGACTCCCTGAGATGTTTCCCAATGTCGCCTTCGACAGTCGCCTTCAACTTATCGAGCGCGTCCTTGGCTCGATGGCCCTCAATCCGCTCGATGTTTGCGGTCACCCACTCGCCTCGCGCCTTACCGTTGGGGAGCGCCGTTTCAAGCGCTCGGTAGAAAGACAGAAACGAGTAACCAGGATGATTGAGCCCGCGACCTTCCCGCATCAGCGCTAAGGCCAATTTGCCAGACCCATCTTTGATAACGGGAAGGTCTGATAGATCGAACGTGGCGCGGATAGCACGGCCGATCGCCTCCGGTGCACCCATCATGCGGGGCAAGTTTCCGCCGCTCATGTGGGCGACGACCGCGCCGGAGTCCCCAAGCCACGCCAAAACGCTTAACGCTCTGTGAAGTAGGGCGAAGCATTCATCTCGGTCCATGTTAACGGGCCTGTTCGTCGCCAATCCCGGGAAATTATCGGTCGTGAGCGGCATCACCCAGACCTCAACGCCTTCAAAGGTGAAGATCTGAGGCTCGGTCGGCCAAGCAACCCGTGTGTTGATGTTGAGGCACACCCAATCGCCGTTGACCTTCAGCCCGGGTGTCGCTGCGACAACGTCATTTAGGGACTTGCGTTCGAGATTGAGCATTGGCGACGCTTACTATCCGAGCGTGAGTAGCTGAGCCAGTGGCGAACTCGATGCAACGACTTCGTCGAGCTTTGACGCCTAGCTCCAGCTCCCTCTTGACAAAACACCACATGACGCATACTAACGCGTCAGGAGATGAGACATGACTAATGTCGTTCAGATGGAGCGCCCTATTGCGGTCGCAGGCGAGCTCCAGACCTTCGTGGAGGAAAACGACCGCGCGCGCCTGACCAGGGTGGCAGTCAAGGCGGTGCTTCGACTGGCCGACGCCTGGGGCGCGAACAATGCAGAGGGTGCCGCGCTACTTGGTGTATCGAGAAGCACCTGGGACCGGATGAAGGCAGGCAATTGGGACGAAGTTTTGAGCCAGGACCAGCTGACCCGCGCGTCGGCGCTGATTGGCGTGTTCAAAGGCCTGCACCTGCTTTTTGCGGACAGCATGGCCGATCGCTGGCCTAAGCTTCCCAATCGCGGCCCAGTGTTCGATCGTCTGTCCCCAGTTCAAGCCATGATCGCGGGCGGCATTCCACGGATGCTCGAGACGCGGCAGTATATCGACGCGCTGCGTGGCGGGCTCTGACGAAGGCACCATCGATGGGGTGCCCTTAGTCCGCGAGGCATTCTCTCGATCGGTGCGCCTTGTGCCCAGCGCGCGGCTGCGTGAGGCGGTCATGGCGCCGCTTGCCGACAGCCAAGACGAACTCGACCTACTCGCAGAGATCGAGGGCGCGACGAGCGGTCGCCTCGTTGCAGAGGAGCGAGGATCGGCGGGGCTGAGCGCCGCTGAGCTTGTGCATGGCGTCCCGCACGCGAAATTCATCAACGCGAGCTTCGCCTATGCCAAGCCGCGCGAGCCCAACCGCTTCAACCCGGCTGAGCGCGGCGCCTGGTATGCCGCGCTCGCCGCCGAGACCTGTATCGCCGAAGTCGGTTTCCACATGACGAAGGCGCTATCCGACGCCGGTGATTTCAACACGACGGTCGAATATGGCGAAATGCTCGCCAGCATGGCAGGTGTGTTTGTCGATCTTCGCCAGACGCCCGGGCATGCCAGCCTCGACCCAAACCCTAGCGCTGGCTATCCGGTGGGCAATGCGCTTGCCGCCGCGGCGCGCGCGGTGGGGCATAACGGCATCATCTACCCTTCGGTCCGCCACGCAGGCGGCACCTGCATCGTCGCCCTGTGGCCGAATGTCGTGCAGTCGGTAGTGCAGGGTGCGATGTTCCGGCTGACATGGGCCGGATCGCCAGACTTCCGCGTCGAAGCGCGATGAGTAGCGGTGAAGTTTCGGGCCGGTCATAAAGTGCAAGCTCTAGCGACATGTCCAGCCAAGCCGCGACAAGCGTGATGGAGTGCCGAACTGTCGCTTGAACTCAGCAGCATCGTCGGGAGCGACTTGGATTGGCATGGCACAGACGCCGTGGTCCCGTAGCCATGCAAAACGGTGTCGCCGGTTGGTGAAGCTCACTTCGTCTTCGTCGATAGCAACTTCGCACATATCGACGATATTACCGGCCGTGATCCACTCGCCGACCCATTGATAGCGATTATCCTGAGCCCCGGTCTTGCCGTCAGGGCTCACCCATTGATCGGTGTCGTGCCAAGCGGCGTCGAGCGACGCGACATCGATCCAAACCACCGTGTCACCCGGATCATTCCAATCCGGGTGAGGAAAGGTCTGCCGCCAAGGAATGTCATAGCCTTCGATTTCGTCCCTCACGAAGTCGCCTTACATGAAACCGATCTGGCGCGAACCGATGCCTACCGAGTATTTGTGGGACTATCCCATCGTTCTGAAGAGCCGCGAAGTCTGGGATTTGATGATTGCAGAGCGCATCGCGACGGCCGCAAAGGGCGGGCCGCGACAGTAACGCTAGCACCCGGTGCTGTAGCGGCCGCGTCTGGCTGTTGTGGATCTCTCTTTCGGTCAGCAGCAGATCGGTTAAGGCAAGACCGTGGAACTCAATAGCCGCGAACTTGCATTGTTGGCGTGGATAGGCATCGTTTTGCTGGCGCTGCTTCTATCCACAAAGCTACGTCCGCCGTTGTTCGCCATCGCGCGCACCATGTTACACCCGAAGATCGTCAATGTGGTCGGTCTGGCTGCGCTGTATACCGCCGGCTGCGTCTGGGTGCTGGCGCGTATTGGGGTCTGGCGCTGGGATAACCTCAAGACCACCATCGTTTGGTTCGTCGCGACGGCGGTGGTCGCGATGGCCAGCACCAAGGAGCTGGAGAAGGGCGCCAGCGCCTTGTGGGCGCTGGTTCGCGAAGCTGTCACGATTACCGCAATCGTGCTGTTTCTCGGCAGCATCAATACGTTGCCGTTCTGGGCCGAATTCCTGCTGCTTCCCTTCCTGATCTTTCTAGCAGCGATGGTGGCTGTCGCCGAGCGTCAGCCGGAACACCGCATCGTCATTGCGCCGCTGAATGGCCTCCTCGCGATCGCCGGTCTGTCTATCATCGGTTACAGCGTTTATCAGATCATCGCCGATTGGCGAGATTTCGACGCGGCGCTGCAAGGCCGCGAGTTCATCATTCCGATCGCGCTGACGGTGATGTTCCTGCCATACCTTTATGGCGTCATCCTGTTCATGGGCTTTGAGAGCGCCGCAATCCGCCTCAAGTTCAGAGTCGAGGACCGAAGATTACGACACTATATCTGGCTGCGCGGCATTCTCGCGTTCGGCGCAAGCTCACCTAAGTTCCTGCGCTTTATCAGTGCCATTCAAATGTCGGAGATAACTGATCGCGACGGGGTCAAATCGATCCTTGCGACGCTGCGCCGGTCTATGCGGCGCGAGAAGTCGCCGCCGTTGGTCGATTGGGCCGAGGGCTGGTCGCCTTACGCCGCCATCACCCTTCTCGCCGATCATGGCCTGCGTGCCGGCCATTATCATCCCACCGTCGTCGACTGGTCGGCGGACTCCCCATATCGCAAGCTGGGCGAGGGAGTGCTGCCCGATCATTTGCTCTATCGGATTTCCGGCACAGAGACGGCGGCGACCGAACTGATGCTGGAATTTGACGCCCGGATTTCCAACGGCGGCGACCTTGCCGGCACCGCTTTCTGGGAGGCAGCCTCGACGCTCGTGCAGCAGGCATTGGGGGATGAAGCGGCGCTGAGCTTCAATCGAGCGATTCCGTCGGATAAGAGCGTGTCGCTAACTGTACGAGGAGCCCAGGTGCTGCTGGAACGCGATGCATGGCAACTTCCCAAAGGCAGCGGCTATGGACGCAAGCTCATGATCCGGCATCCCGCTCATCGCGATCCGTTCGAACATCTCAAATGACGCCCGGCTTTTCTCTCGTCCGAATGTATAGTGCTGCGCGATGCAATTTCCAACGAACCTGCTCGAGCTGTTGATCGATCACGACGCGTTCCGCGTCTGCCGGCTGATGCGCACACGCGAGTTCATAACTTATTGCAAAGAGCGCAACATTTCGGTCGACGCCGATCGCTTGCGCCAGTTCGAGCGCATCGGCGTATTCCGACCGCTGCTGCGGGCCTATAGTACTGAAATCCAGCGCAAGATCGAAACCGTCGAAGGCGGCTATCGCGACCTCGGCGAACTTGAGGACGGCGAGGAATGGGACGGCGAAACTGAAACAGAGCTCGCGGGCTTCGAGCCGACAACGAAGATGGCGCAGGTTTGGCAGGACCACGGGCTCCTATGGGTGCCGGGCCAGGGCGAGTGGGAGCACGAAGCGACGATCGACACCGAGCCCGAACGACACGAAGCGTTCTACGCGCGCTTCCAGATATGGCCGCTCAATCACGTCGTCTCGGCGCTGACCATGACGGTGCAGCTCGAATGGGCCACCAATGCCGACGGATCGCCAAACACCGGCTGGAGCCCGCGCCTGCGAAAGCGCGCTGGCGACTGGGGTCGGCAGGCTGCGAATTCCCTGCGGGGTTGGCATAACGACGATAAAGTCGCCGTCCTCGCTCAGTTGATTGCCAATCGCTTCTTCTACAAAACGCAAAGCGATGGCCGCCAAATGACGATAGGGCAGTTCCACGATTGGGAATGGGGCGCCTACGCGCGCGGCTGGAAGGCCGACCCACTGGTGAGCGCCTTTGCGCTAACGGAAGCGGAGTCGAAGAACTTCTACGAGGCGCTCGACATCGGCTGGACCCATGTCGACCCGCTCGCGCGCTGGCATAACCTTACCCGGTTTGTGCGCGTCGAAAAGCGCAAGCGGCTCAAGAACGATGCGCTGCACGGCCTCAGCCTGCGCGAAATGGCGCAGATGTACCGGCTCTTCCACGCGGAGGCGTTTGGCAAGGAACTGCGCCCGCTCGGGGAGGTCGCCGTCACGATGATCAAGCGGGTGCCCGACATTGATGCGGAGAGCGACCCAATGCGCGCGCTCGAACTCATCGCCAACGATTTCGGCGTCAACGGCAAGCCGCAGCTCGTGCTGTTCGTCGAGGGCGAAACCGAGCAGGCCGTCCTCCCGATCTTGTTCGAGCGGCTATGGGGAGCGCCGGTCACGCGCTACGGCATTGAAATCCTGGCCATCGGCGGCGTCGACAATGCCGCCGGGGCGAAAGAAAATAGGTTCAGTGCGATGTGGCGGCTCGTCGACTATCTCCATCATCATCAAACCCTCGCGTTCGTCCTGCTCGACAACGAGGGATTGGCTCGCCGCAACGTCCGGGGTGGGTTGCCGAAGGCACCGTCGGTGCATTTCACCGATCGCAAGGCCACCCGAAGCGATCACATCAAGGTCTGGCGGACGAACTTCGAGCTGGAAAATTTCAGTGACACCGAACTCGCCCACGCGATGAACCAACTGGCTAGGCGTAAGCTATTCGACCGCGCGGACGTAGCAGCTTGCCGCGCGGCGGTGAACGCCGGGCCGCAAAAGGGCAAGAAACTCGCGACAATCGATCGGCTATTTGCCGAGCGCGTCGGCGTTCCCCTCGACAAGCCCGGCCTCGGCCGGTTGCTGGTGGATATTGTCATCTACCCTAATGCCCGGCGTAAGCCAGGCAACCGCCCGATCGTCCGGTTCCTCCAGCGTGTCGCGGCCAAGTCGGTTCGCAACTTCCAGCCGGTCACCCAGGAGGACTGGGAAATCAACCAGCGCTCGGGTTACCTCGGCACCTTACAGCCCGCCGCCCAAGTTGCGCGCCGGACTCGCATGGCGAAGCGGCGGCGGCAGCGCTCGCGCGCCACGCGCCCCGCGTGACGCCGCTGCCTTTGGCACATGATGATTGCTAGCGCTTCTTAGCCTCGCGTTCGGTGGGCAGCCGCGGAGTCAGGTCAAGTCCGGCGGCGTCAATATGAAGTTCACCGGGGAAACCCTCCCGGTAGGCATGGGCAACAACGCCCAGCATCGCGATAAGCGCAGCGAAGTGGAGTGAAGCGCCAGTATCGGGATGCTTCCAGCCGGTGCGTTCAGCTCGAGTGACGAGGAGTACGCCAGCACGGCGTCCGGCCGGGGCCAAATATTTGGCGACAAGCTGGTCGGGGATCGTCGCGGCGAGGTCGGCGCCCGAATAGGGCTTATCGCCGACTTTGAGCTCGATCACGCCTTCCACGCCGTTGACCGACGAGCGAAACCGGATGTCCGTTTCCTTTTCCTCTGCGGTGACCCCTTCCTGCCCAATGGTGTAGGCGCCTCGCGCTTGGCTCGTGAACCAAGCGGCGATCGCCCGCCGCAAGATGTGCTCGTCCTGCGTCGAGGCCCATAATTCGCGCGGCGATTCATCGCTGAGCAGATGGTCACGTAAATCCGCGAGGCGATCGGTCATAAGCGCGAACATCTCAGCGGGCGAACGCGGCCCGGGCTCGTCAAGGCGGTCAAATTTCACGATCTCGCTGGACGACATCGCCACGTCGTCAGCCTCCGCGGCGCTCTTCTCCATCGCCAGCGTGTGTAGGCGGTCGCGGATGTGCGCGAATTCGGGCTCGCTGGCGATACGATGCTTAGCGGCCCAACCTTCGGGTCCGCCAAGGTCAATGATCGCACTGAGCAGAGCATTGCGCGCCGACTCGGCGTCGTCACGCATGTCTGGCGAATAGCTCCCTTCGTGCTCGGCATCTTCTGCGAGCTCGACATGGGAGTAGGCCAGCCGCAACAGACGGATTAGCAAATCCGGCGTCATTGCAGCCTGTTTCAAATTAACGCCGCGACCCCGATGGTGGCGGCCGAACAGGGTGCCAAACCATTGCACGGCCTCGCTGCGACGCGCGACCGGGATCGCCTCGCAGATCGCCTCGAATCGCGTCACCGCGCGGTCGGGATCGACGCCGAACAGGATCGGCAGGAAAACGTGCGCGAACGGCTCGTTGGTGCCGCGCGTGAGCGCCGCGGCGGCAAGGTCGCCGAGCGATTTACGATCTGCTTCGTCGCCGAACTTGAGCAGCACGTCGGTGACCTGTTCGAGCCGGCGCGCCGCGCCGTCGACATCGTCGTCGCCGCCGGGCAACCCGCCATTTGCTGCGAGCCACGCACGCAGGCGCGGGAGGAACACGCGGGCAAGCGGGGGTGCGGCGTGGCTGATATTCTGGAGCGTTATCGACCAGCCCTGCGCGTCGGCTGAGCGAGCGATTTGCCAACTGAGCTCGTGCCCGAGAAGACGATCGACACTGTCGGGGTAGCGTGCTGCGACTGCGTCGAGCCAAGGCGGAAAGCCGCTATGATACCACGGGACATAGCGGATTGCGGTGTCAATTTCGTCAGCGTCGAGGCGGTCGAGCCATTGCGGGTCTTCGGCTTCGGCCGCGATGGCGGTCAAGGCGAGGATCCAGCTCTCGTAGAAGGTGTTGCGGTCATCCTCGGGACGCTCGGATGGCAGTTGCAGCTGTTGCCGCCGCCAGATTGGCATCAGCGCCAGCCGCAGTCGATCCGCAACTGATTTACCGAGATGTTCTTCGATCGACCCGCGGTCCCAGCCGGAGTCGGATCGGCGGCCTCCGCGGCCCATGGCTCGGTAAAGGTTCCATGCCGTATTGTTGGCGCGCTCGGGACCAAAGGCGATGTCTGGATCGTCCTTGAGCTCCCGCCAGAACATCACCCAGCTCGCCTTCGCCTTCGCGGTCCGCCGGCTGGCTTGACGCTCACGCCACTTATGCTTGATTTCCCAGCGCCGCTCCTGGCGGCTTCGAACGTGCGGCGTCAGGCGATCCTCCAGCGCCTTCGCCAGCTCGGCATCGTCCGCGACGAGCGGCCTCAGCGCCGCGAGATATCGCTGATTCGCCTCGTCACCCGGCGCGAGCGCGAACATCTCGGCATCGAGCGCGGCCGCGCGTAAATCGGGAGAGGCACCGGGACCGCCGAGCATTCTCCGCAGCCAAGTATCGTCCGCTGGTGTCACCCTTAGCGCGCCTCGCCAGATCAAATCCATGAAGAGATCGAGCCGTGGCCGATCAGGTCGGAGGTCGCGCAACAGCGCAACGTCCGCCGCAAAGATAGCGGCGCGAAGCGAGGCATCGGCTGCGGCCGTCGCATCGGACAGTAACGCCGGCATGTCGTCGTTCGAGCGGATTGATCGCGCGAGCTCGGCGGCGACCACCACCGATCGCGCCGCTTCAGGAGTGAGAGCGGTGGCGGCGATCAGCATGGCGGTCGCTGTCGCGAGCAGGTGAACTAGGTGCGGCCGGTCGTTACTTATGGCGTGAAGATTCTTGTCGAACCGCAAGCCCTGCTCGACGAGCGGCATGAGGCCAGCGCGCAGCGCTTCCAGTTGCGGCGGGGCCAGCCCCTCGACCAAAGGCGGCAGGTTGCGCGACAGTTCGGACCCGGTGCTCTTGGTCTCGGCGATCCACGCGAGGGCTGCAAGCAGTTGGTCGACGGTCATCCATTTTGGAAAGAGGCGATAAAGGAGGGAACGGGAGAAACGTTGATCCCACGGGCCAGGCGGTGCGCGCAGGTCCTCCGCGATCGTCGCCAATTCCGGATCGTCAAGCGCAATCAAAGCGTCGAGCGCGTCGATCCGTTCGTAGATATGGATCGCGGGATCGTGGACCGTGCGCCGCGCGATCGCGGCGCCGTCGGCGATCTTGGCGTGCGCGACTAAGTCGAGCAAGACTTGACGGACCTCCGGATTTTCGACGCTGCCGAAGTCCCGAATAATGATTGGGCCGAGCGATTGGTCGGCGAACCGATGAATCTGAATTTGCGGCACCGATAGTCCGCGCCAACCCCCGCGCCCGTATCGCTCGATGAAGGCTGCGAGCACCTTTGCGCGCTGCTCGACCGACAGACTGCCGGGATCACCGAGGTTCATCAATAACGCCGGGTCGAGTGCGTTGATCAGCTGGAATACCCAATCGTGACGAAGAGCGAGCCAAGCGGCGACGTCGTGGAGAGAGGGCCGTAGCACCTGATTACCCTGGGCGGTCTTTATGACGAGCAGCCGCCGGACGGCGGTTCGTGACAGGCCTTCATCGATGAGATCGGCAAGCCGCGCTGCCGCGAGAAATTCAAAAGCGAGCCGGTTGTGAAAGCGCACTCGGCCATAGCTCGCGAAACCGAACAGTCCGCGTTCGAGCAAAGCCTTGCGGTCCGCATCGTCCCAGTCAGCTAAGATAATCGCTGGATCGAGCGCCGGGTCCTGATCGGTCGTGTCGTGATTGACGTCGTGTCGTATGGTTAGCCGGCGCGTCAGCGCGACCCCGAGCGCCAGCCGCTTCGCGCCTTCGAGGGCCTTGTCGTTCGCGATGTGGCGATCTTCACGCTCGGGGTTGGATTTAAGTCTCGCCTTGATGTCGAACGCAACCTGCTGCGCGTGGGTACCAAACTGCCCATGGAGTTCGACCCAGGCGCTCGCCGCCTCGATCACGTCTTGCGGCCGCTTCATGAAATCCATCATCGACGCGGCAGTCAGCGCCTCGAGAAAAGCATCGGTATCGGTCACCCCGCGATCCACTGCGATCGTGGCGATGTCACTCTGGCTCAGCGGCAGCAGGGCAACAGTTCGGATGTCAGGGGCCGCGGTGTCGGCATCGCTACCCTTTTGTTCGCCCATCGCGAGGCTGGCAAAGTCATCTTCAGTAAGCGCGGATGTCGGCGTTGGCGCGGCAAAGGTTTTGATGAACAACGCGCGGTCGACAGGTAGAGGTCGTGACGTCAATACGGCGCGGACGCGGCCCATCTGTCCTGCAAGATCGTTGGCGACGTTGCGCAACGCCGTGCGGAAGCTGCCCTGCGTAAGTTTGAGCTCATCGACCGAGTCGAGAACGATTGTCGCGATGCCGCTACCGAGCCGCCATGCATCGAGGCGCTCGGTTTCTTCTGGCGAGCGCAACTCGGCCCAAGGCTGCGCCGCTACGGCAGCCAGTTCGATAAGAAAAGCGGGCTTGCCCTCAGCCCAAAGTGTCTCTTGGCGCGCTCGGCATTCGTAAGATTTGCCCGACTGCGCTTCGGACAAGAGGAGAATGAGCCGCGACTGGAGGATGTCCTCCCTAGCGAACTCTTGCCAAACAGCGAATACCGCAACAGCAAGGACTGTTCGGCGTCATCGATCTGTTCTGCCGAAAGGTCGCGGAATGCGCGACGGATCGCACTACCTTTCGACCCTACCTGGTTTTCGAATGCCATTCCCGCAGATGTAATGCGCCCTTCATTAAGTGGAAGCCAGTTAGAAGCTCTTGGATGCTTAGGGGCTATGTTGCGACCTTGATTGGAAGACAAACGAGCGCGATGCTCGCGTCCCGTGGGGGCCCAATCGCCACCGTGACGAGCCGTGCGGCCGTCATTTGGGGCGATTGGGCGAGGGGTCCTTCGGCCGCTAGACACCGCTCGCGTGCATCCGGCGCGCAGTATGGCGCGAGTAGCAGACACAGCTTGACGTAAGTGACGCGGGCAACGGGGTTCTTGAGGCTCGGCGCACCCGTTTCCGTTGTCCGCTTGGTGGTTCGTCCACTGAGATGCACCAGCGCGGTGCGTGGACGAACCACATCCCGCCAAGAGCCCAGGCTGGGCGCGGGATAGGGGGCATCGCGGCTTGTTGCGCTGCCCTCAAGTGCGCCGCGAGCGACTTCGCATCTGTGAGCGACCTGCGCGATCTCGCGTCGCCGCAGCCTTCGCGGCCTTCGCCGCAGCTTCGCTGTCCTCGCCAGGTTCTCTAGCCAATTCCCAACCGGTCATGCCCATAAGGACGCGATCCGCATGTTTCACCGTGTTCACATGGCCATAGTGCTGCTCGATCATCTTCACCGACGCCCCCATCTGCTCGGCGAGAATGTAGACATCGACGCCTTCGGAAAGGCGGAAAGTCGCGTAGGTATGGCGGAAGCAATAGGTTGAACGGTGAATGCCGTTCGGCCCCATCCGCAAGCCCGATTCCGTCAACAGGTCTTGCACCGTGTCGCTATAGAGATACTTGGCGGGCTTGCCATTGATGATGGTGAAAACCGGATCGTCGGGGTTGGTGGCCTTCGAAACCTCGCGAACGCGATCAAGATAATCGCCCACACTCTTGGGCGCGACCAGTTTGCGGGACTTCCCTTTGCCCTGCACAAACAGGACGACAATCTCCCGCCCGTCGCGATCCTTCGCAGCCATGATGTCTCGCCAGCGCAAGTTCCTTGCTTCTGGTGGCCGCATCCCTGTGTTGCACATGAATAGCATGAAATTGTAGCAGATATTGCGATACCAGATGCCCTGCGGCGACGTCGCTGCCTTGATCCATTTGCGGCCGAAGCTGTGAAGCTTGCGATATTCCTCCGTCGTGAATTCGTCGCGCCGCATGGTTTTGAGTTTGGGCCTGCCTTCGAAGCGATGGCTCGCCGGAACATAGCGTTTGCTGATCGCGAAACTCATCACCGCATTGAACGCACCCATTTCAACGCCAATGGTTGCATCGCTAACGATTTCGCGCACACGACCTTTCCCTGTCTCTCGCCGCCACGTCGGGTAATCGGACCAGCGGTCTTGCCCGATCAGGTGGATTTGCGTGCTGCCGACATAATTGTCCAAGACCCGGCGGCATCGATTGGCGACGTTTTTGACACTGTCGGCGGAAATCTCACCGAGCTTGGCGCGACGCTCGAGCGTCGCAATGTACTCCTCCGCCACTTGGCGAAAGGGACGATTGAAGACGGGAACGTCATGTTTGATTCGAAAGCGAATGTCGGCATCAGCATCGAATGCCTGGTCGCGCGCTGACTCCCGGTCAGCCGTCCGCAGCGCGATGGTCTTGTACCGATCCTCCTTCGGCAGTTTGACGCGGCAGTAGAAATTGCGGTGCGTCACATCGCCGCGCCTGAAAATGATCAGTCCGGGTTTGAGTTGCTCCTTGTCGGTAATGAAGGCCACCGCCGCGCTCCGCTGTGTAGAATCCGTGCAGGTTAGCGGCGCGCGCCCTCGGGAGCCCATACCTGTGCCGTGCCTGTAACGGAGATTATGCCTTATTTTATGAGGCAAATACAGTTATTTAGTCGAATCCTGTCGGTCCGACCATGATCACCAAACGGCGACAGCCCGCTATCGGACGGTAGGATGATGCTATGACGCCAATGCTCCAGCATGCGATGCGCCCCGAACTCACGCCCGAGGAGGCCGCCCGGAATCGGTTCGTCACGGGGATGCGCAGCTTTATTCTCAACGATCTCGCGGGCGACCTGAAGCAGGCGTATGATGGGCGTGCCGCCCCCGCCTATGCCGCGCGCAACGGCCATCTGCCGCGCAACAGCGACGAGGCGCATGACGCGCTGCGCGGCGACCCGGCGTTCAACATCTACAGCGTGCTGAGGGTCGAGGCGCAGAAGCAGGTCTGGTCGAACGTCATTCCCACTGTCGAGCGCGAAGCCGGACGGCTGGATGCCGTCGCCGCCGGTGCCGCGGACCGGCCCGGTTCGGTCAAAGTCGACCCCGACTTTCAGGTTCCGCAACGTGTCGGCGATCGATGTACATCTGCTGCCGGGTTCGTACACGCGCGACCGCGACTCGATTGCCACCGGCGCGGTCTATGATCAGGGGCTGGCGGTTTTCTCGATGGGGCTTATGGGCGCCAACCTCGACGACATCGGCCTGTCGATGGCGCGCTACATCCGGCTACGCTTCCCCGCATTCGCGCCGACGCGCATCCTCGATACCGGGTGCACGATCGGCCACAACACGCTGCCGTGGAAGCAGGCCTATCCCGACGAGCAGGTCACCGCGATCGACGCCGCCGCATCGGGGCTGCTCTACGGCTCGGCGCGCGCCAAGCTCCAGGGGGTGGCGGTTGATTTCGAACAGATGCTGGCCGACGATCTCGCCTATCCCGACGCATCGTTCGATCTCGTCTTTTCGTCGATGTTCCTCCACGAGCTGTCGGCCAAGACACGCGCAAAGACGCTGCGTGAGGCGCACCGCGTGCTGCGTCCGGGCGGGCTGATGCTGCACATGGAGCTGCCGCCGAATAGCCAGATGGGCCCCTTCGAGGGCTTCTATCTCGACTGGGACAGCCACTACAACGCCGAGCCGTTCTACAAAGGCTATCGCGACGAGGAGCCACGCGAGCTGTGCGCCGCCGCCGGTTTCGCGCCCGATTCGTATCTACAGTTCGTTGTGCCCAGCATAGGCATCTACGGCGAGCAGGCGATCGCCGACAGGGTCGCGTTGCAAGAACCGACGGTCACCGACCAGGAGACGACCGGCCGCCTTGCCGAGGGGGTGCAGTGGTTCGGTTTCGGGGCTTGGCGGTGAGCGACGAACCGGGCGACGCCAAACGCGGCGCGCCTGATTCCTTCTTTGCCGATCCCGCGCTCGACCGCATGATCGCGGTTCTGTTCAACCTTGCCGCCGAAAGCTGGGTGCAGGAGGAACGCCTGCGCCGCCTCGAAGGAATAACGGTCGACGACGACGAGGCGAAGCGCTTCATCGATCGCATCTTTGCGCCGATGCGTGGAATTTAGCAGGTTTCGTAGCGGGGTGCGGGGACCGGCGGGCACCTGCCGAAGACTGCCCACGCCTCTTGGCGCTTCGCAAGCTCGGCGCTAGAGCCACGCAGAACGGCGGGGTGGTGTATTGCCACCATAATACAGTCGTGCCACGGAGTTTTGGTGACCGACCCTCTTATTCCCTTGACCGATCGCTTCGCCGCGCTTCGGCACGCAATGGTGATAAGCCAGCTTCGCCCGGCGGGGGTCGCGCAGCCGCGTCTGCTCGAGGCGATGGGCCGCGTGAAGCGCGAAGCGTTCGTGCCTGCAGAGGCGCAGGCGTCGGCGTATATCGACCGTGCGCTGCCGCTGGGCGAGGGACGCGCGCTCAACCCGCCGGTCACGACGGGGATGTTGCTCGACGCGCTGCGTCTCGACGGGACCGACCATCTGCTCATCGTCGGCAACGCGACCGGCTATGCCGCTGCCGTCGCGCGCGCGCTGACCGACAATGTCGTCGAATGCGCCGACGCGGACATCGGGGGCGGGCTCGACAATCGCCGCTTCGACGCGATCCTGATCGACGGTGCGGTTGAAGAGGTGCCCGAGGTGCTCGTCGGTGCGCTGCATCCCGACGGGCGCCTCGCGACCGGCCTGGTCGAACGCGGTGTCACGCGGCTTGCGCTTGGGCGGCGTGGCGGTCACGGCTTCGGTCTCGTGGCGTTCGCCGACGGCGAAGCGGTGATCCTGCATCGCTTCGACCGGGCGAGGGCGTTCGTTTTCTAACATGGTTGCCGTCCGTTTTCCCGAAAGCTCCCGTATGCCGCAGCGTTACCGCGTCGCCCTTGGTCTCGCCCTGCTCGGCGCCGCGCCCGCGCAGTCGGAGACGCTGCGCGAGGCACTCGTCAAGGCCTATGCGACCAATCCGACGCTGACGGCGGCGCGCGCGGGGCAGCGTGCGGTCGACGAGTCGGTGCCGCTCGCCCGCTCGCGCGGGTTGCCCGGCGCGAGCGTCAGCACGACTTACACCGAAAACGTCGTCAAATCGTCGAACAGCTTTCAGTCGCCGGGACGCCAGCTGGGTGCCAGCCTGACGCTGTCGGTGCCGATCTATCAGGGGGGCGCAGTCAGCAATTCGATCCGCGCCGCCGATGAACGCGTGCAGGCGGGGCAGGCGGGGCTGCTCGACACCGAACAGAGCCTCTTCAGCCAGGTCGTCGGCGCCTATATGGATGTCATCCGCGATTCGGCGATCGTGTCGCTCAACCGTGCGCAAGTCGGCGTGCTGCGCGTCAACCTCGAGGCGACGCGCGACCGGTTCCAGGTCGGCGACCTGACGCGGACCGATGTCGCACAGTCCGAAGCGCGGCTCGCGCTGGCTGTGGGGCAGTTGCAGAATGCCGAGGCGCAACTGATCGTCAGCAAGGAAAGCTATGTGCGGCTCGTCGGCGATGCGCCGGTCGACCTTCAGCCGCCCCCGCCGCTGCCCAGCCTGCCGACTTCGCCCGACAATGCGGTGACGACCGCGATCGACAATAATCCCGGCCTTGTCTCTGCGATCCGGCGTCGCGACGCGGCACGCTTCGACGTCAATGTCGCGCGCGCCAGTCGCCTGCCCAAGCTGACGGCGGTGGGCACAGGCAATTACGCCAATTTTCTGGGTTCGCTGAGCAGCATCGGGGCCGGGCCGGTTACGCAAACCTCGCGCAGTGCGGCGGTCGGGCTGCAGGCGACGATCCCCTTGTTCCAGGGCGGCGGACCCGGCGCGCAGGTCCGCCAGGCACAAGCGACCGAATCGCAGGCGATCGAGACGGTGACGCTGACCGAGCGCAGCATCGTTGGGCAGACGCGCTCGGCCTATGCCAGCTACATCGCATCGAACCAGCTGATCGTAAGTTCGCAGGCGGCGGTGTCGGCGAACACCTTGTCGCTGGAGGGGGTTCGCGCCGAAAACAGCGTCGGCAACCGCACGATCCTCGACATCCTCAACGCCGAGCAGGAACTGCTCAATTCGCAGGTCAACCTCGTCTCCGCGCGGCGCAACGCCTATGTCGCGGGCTTCTCGTTGCTTGCCGCAATGGGACGGGCGGGAATCCGCGATCTCGGGCTCGAAGGGGGCGCGCTTTACGATCCGCAGGTCAACTACGACCGCGTTCGTCGCCGCGTGAACGACTGGGACAATGATCCCACGCCGACCCCGGTGGCAACGCGCACGGTTGACACACCGGCGCAAACCCCCGCATTGATCGGGCCTGGCTTACGCTAGCGGGGGCGAAGATGGCGGATGCAGGGCATGAACCATCGATGGAAGAGATACTTTCGTCGATCAAGCGCATCATCGCCGAGGACGGGCAAGCGGGACTGTCGGCGCCGCGCAGCAAGCGCTCGGTCGCGCTCGCACCCGACGTCGATGTCCTTGAACTGACCGAGACCGCGCCGACGCAGCCCGCCGCCGCCATGCAGGAGGAACCGGTGATGCCATCCGAACCCGTAACGCTCGTATCGCCCAAGGCCGCCGAGGCCAGCCGCACGTCGCTCGCCGCCTTGTCGAAGCTCGTCGTCAAACCCGAAGTCGCCGGCAGCGACACGCTCGAGGGGATGGTGCGCGACATGCTGAAGCCGATGCTCGCCGACTGGCTCGACGCCAATCTCCCCGCTGTCGTCGAACGCCTCGTCGCCCACGAAATCGCGCGGATCGCCGACCGGAGCTGAGCTTGGCAACTGCCACATGCTCGCCTATGTTCTGCATATGCCAAGGCCCACGCGGAAAACTCGCCCGAGCGATCTACGCACAAAACGCGTGCGTGCCCCCGATGGTACGATCATTCAAATGAAGGTCGTTCAATCGGACAGCCCGACGCTCGGCTTCGATCTGCTCGCTGCGTTTCAGTCGAACGTAAGGCGCATCAAGGCCGACCAGAGGAACAAGGCCCGTGCTGCCGCGGCCGACGCCGCGAAAGCCTGACAATCCGGTTTTTTGGATTGTCGGTGGCCCCAACGGCAGCGGCAAGAGTTCGCTCGACGACCGTACTGACATCGAGGGATGGGGCGGCTCCGTATGGATCATCAACCCGGATCTGTTGACTGCAAAAATAGTCGAGCAGGAAAGCCTTGCCCTCGCCAACGCCAATCTCGCCGCTGTGCAACGCATCGAACGATGGCTCGAGGCGTCGGTGGAAAGCTACCAGACCGTCGGCGTAGAAACTGTGTTGTCGTCGAGGAAATATCGGCGTCTTGTCATGATGGCACGTGAGCGTGGCTTCCGCGTTCGAATGGTCTTTGTGCTGCTTCGGTCAGTCGACATGCAACTGGCTCGCATTCGGCAGCGCGTGTCCGACGGCGGCCACGACGTGCCCGAAGATAAGGTACGGGCACGTCGAAAGCGGTCGTTCGAAGAGTTTGCGTGGTTCGCAGACAATGTCGACGACTGCTATGTCTTCGATAATTCGCTACGCGAACCGCAACTCGTCGCGGCGAGAGCATCGCAAGGCCCGCTCTGGCAATTCGAGCCTATGCCGAGCGATTTCCTCGACGCTATACGAGCAGGCCCAGTCGGCAAGCATCTGCGTAGCAATAGCGTTTGAAAAACGGGGTGCTTGCTGGCTTAAGCCAATCCATGACCGAGCTCTCCAAGACCTTCGACCCCGCCGCGATCGAGGCGCGCTGGTATGCGCATTGGGAGGCGACGGGCGCGTTTCGTCCCGAACGCCCCGATGCGCCGCCGTTCACGATCGTGATGCCGCCGCCCAACGTGACGGGGTCGCTGCATATCGGCCACGCACTCGACGTGACGTTGCAGGACATTCTGGTCCGGCATGCGCGGCTGCAGGGCAAGGACGCGTTGTGGGTCGCGGGGACCGACCATGCCGGAATCGCGACGCAGATGGTCGTCGAACGCGACCTCGCGCTCACGCAGCAAAAGCGCACCGACTTTACCCGCGACGCGTTCGTGGCAAAGGTTTGGGACTGGAAGGCCGAGAGCGGCGGAACGATCACGCGCCAGCTGCGGCGGCTCGGCGCGAGTTGCGACTGGCGCAACGAGCGCTTCACGATGGACGAAGGCTTCAGCCGTGCCGTCGTCAAGGTGTTCGTGGACCTCTATAATCAGGGGCTGATCTATCGCGACAAGCGCCTCGTCAACTGGGATCCGGGGCTGAAGACCGCGATCAGCGACCTCGAGGTCGAGACGCGCGAGGTACAAGGCAAGTTCTGGCATTTCCGATACCCCCTTGCCGATAATTCGGGACATATTGCGGTCGCAACGACGCGGCCCGAAACGATGCTCGCCGACATGGCGGTTGCGGTGCACCCCGACGACGAGCGCTACCGCGCGCTGGTCGGCAAGCATGTCCGGTTGCCGATCACCGGGCGGCTGATCCCGATCGTCGCCGACGAACATGCCGATCCGGCGTTGGGATCGGGCGCGGTCAAGATCACGCCTGGGCATGATTTCAACGACTTCGAGGTCGGCGTTCGCATCGGGGTGAAGGCCGCGGACATGCTCAACATGCTCGATGGCGAGGCGCGCATCGTCCAGTGCGGCGGCATCCCCAAAGCGCTGATCGGCCTCGACCGGTTCGATGCGCGCGCGCGCGTGCTCGAATTGCTGGAGGCCGAGGGTGCACTCGAGCGCGTCGAGGATCGTACGATCCAGACGCCTTATGGCGACCGTTCGGGCGTCGTCATCGAGCCGTGGCTGACCGACCAATGGTATGTCGACGCCAAGACGCTCGCCGGTCCCGCGATCGAGGCAGTCCGCTCGGGCGCGATCGAGATCGTGCCCAGGACGTGGGAAAAGACGTGGTTCCAGTGGCTCGAGAATATTCAGCCTTGGTGCGTGTCGCGCCAACTCTGGTGGGGGCACCGCATCCCGGCGTGGTTTGCCGACGACGGACGCGTGATCGTTGCCGAAGACGAGGCGGGCGCGCAGATTTTGGCGGGCGAGGGGGTCGGGCTACGGCAGGATGAGGATGTCCTCGATACCTGGTTCTCGTCGGCGCTCTGGCCTTTTGGTACGCTCGGCTGGCCCGACGCGACCGACACCCTTGCTAAGCATTACCCCAACGATGTGCTCGTCTCCGGTTTTGATATCCTGTTCTTCTGGGACGCGCGGATGGCGATGCAGGGTTTGCATTTCATGGACGACGTGCCGTGGAAGACCTTGTATCTGCACGGTCTTGTCCGCGCCGCCGACGGCTCGAAGATGTCGAAGTCGAAGGGCAACACGATCGATCCGCTCGTCCTGATCGACCGGTACGGCGCCGATGCGCTGCGCTTCTTCATGGCGGCGATGGAAAGCCAGGGGCGCGACATCAAGATGGATGAGCGCCGCGTCGAAGGCTATCGCAACTTCGCGACCAAGCTGTGGAACGCCGCGCGCTTCCTGCAAGGCAATGGCGTCGTCGCGAGCACCACGCTCGTCGCGCCTGCGGCCGATCTTGCCGTCAACAAATGGATCATCGGCGAGGTGGTCACGACACTCGCCAAGCTCGACGCCGCACTCGCCGCGTTCCGCTTCGACGAGGCAGCCGACGCGATCTACCACTTCGTGTGGGGCACGTTCTGCGACTGGTATATCGAGCTGGTAAAAGGTGCGTTCGATGGGGAAACGCGCAGCGTTGCGGGTTGGGCGTTCGACCAAATCCTGGTGATGCTCCACCCGTTTATGCCATTCATCACCGAAGAGCTGTGGCACGCGATGCCTGTCCCGAGCGAAGCCGAGGGGGGCGAGCGGGGGCATGACGTCATTCATGCCGCGTGGCCGAGGCCCGAAGCGACAGTTGATATCAGCGCACAGGCGGAAATTGACTGGGCAGTGCGCGCAATATCTGCCGTTCGGACCGCCCGGACCGAGCTCATGGTGCCGCCGGGTGCGCGCCTTGTGACGTTCGTTAGAGAGGCAAGCGCGCTGACCCAGACGCGGCTGCTGTCGCAAGGACCAACGCTTAGCCGTCTCGCAAGGCTCGATTTGACATATGGGGAGGGCGGCGGTGTCGGCACGCTCCAGACGGTTGTGGACGAAGCGACCTTCGTCCTGCTTGTCGACGGGGTCATCGACCTCGACGCTGAACGCACCCGTCTGACCAAATCAGCCGAAGCCGCCGAAAAGGAAGCCGCGTCACTCGCCGCACGCCTCGCTAATCCCTCGTTCGTCGAGCGCGCGAAGCCCGAGGCGGTGGCGAAGGCGCGAGGCGATCATGCGGAAAAGGCCGCCGAGGGCGAGCGATTGCGCGCGGCGCTGGCGCGATTGGGGTAACCCTTCGTCATCCCCGCGGAGGCGGGGACCCATCTCTTGAACCGTCAGGAGATGGGTCCCCGCCTTCGCGGGGATGACGAACCCGAAGCGAGCGCCGCATCGCTCGCGAGCTTGTCGGCGCGCTCGTTGTCGGGGTGTCCGGCGTGACCCTTCACCCACACCCACTCGATCCGGTGCGGGGCCGCCGCCTCGAGCAGCGCGCGCCACAGGTCGGCGTTCTTGACGGGCTGCCGGGCGGCGGTGAGCCAGCCGTTGCGCTGCCATCCCTTGATCCACTTGGTCAGCCCGTCCATCACATAGCGGCTGTCGGTCGACAGCGTGACGCGCGCGGGACGCTTCAGCGCGCGCAACCCCTCGATCGCGGCCTGCAATTCCATGCGGTTGTTGGTCGTCGGCGTCTCCCCGCCCGACAATTCCTTTTCGTGCACGCCCGAACGGATCAACACGCCCCAGCCGCCGGGGCCGGGATTGCCCTTGCACGCGCCATCGGTGGCGATCGCGACCACAGGCATTTCTGGCGGGAGTTCACTCATAGCGCTGCGTAGTGATCGAGGCGCTCGAGGAAAGCGAGCGGGTCCTTGCGCACGACAAGTGCATCGCCGGGTGTATTGAGCCAGTCCCATGCACGCGTCAGCAGGAAGCGCAGGCAGGCACCGCGCGCGAGCGCGGGAAAGGCCGCACGCTCGGCCGCACTCAGCCCGAATGCGGCGTCATATCCCGCGACGATCGCATCGCCGATCGCCGCGCGGTAGCTTTGCGCGCCGTCGAAGCTCCACGCGCAGTGCGTGACCGCCAGATCCCATGCGCGGACCTCGCTACACGCGAAGTAGAAATCGATGATCCCGCCGACCTTGCTGCCACGCATCAGCACATTGTCGGGAAACAGATCGGCATGGACGACCGCGTGCGGCAGATCGTCTGGCCAATGCGTGTCGAGCCAATCGAGCTCGTCACGCACCCGTTCGCCCAAGCCCGGCGCGATCCGGTCGAGATCGTCGCCGCAGCGATCGGCAAGCGCGTGCCACTCGGCCAGCCCGAGGCTGTTCGGACGTTCGAACGTGAAATCGGCGAGCGCGGCGTGCATCCGCCCCAACGCCGCGCCGGTCGCGTGCGCCTGTGCCGGGGTCGGCGTGGTCACCGAAACGCCGGGGAGAAATTCGATCAGGCACGCCGGACGCCCCGCCACCTGCTGTACCTGACCGCCGTCCGCATCGCGGATCGCGCGCGGAACCGGCAGCCCGCGATCGGCGAGATGGTCGAGCAGCGCGAGAAAAAACGGCAGGTCGCCGACCGCGACGCGCTTTTCATAGAGTGTCAGGATAAAGCGCGACTGGCTTGTATCGACAAGATAATTGCTGTTCTCGACCCCTTCCGCAATACCCTTCGCCGACACCAGTTCGCCGACATCGTACCGCGCGAGCAACTCGGTCAGCGCCTCGGCACTGACGACGGTATAGACCGCCACCTAGGCGGCAAGCCCGCGCGGGAGCTTGAACTCGATCGTCTCGACCGCCGTCTCGATCTGGCGCTCGCTGATCGCAAAGCGCGTCGCCAGATGATCGACCAGCTCGCGCACCAGCACCTCTGGTGCCGAGGCGCCTGCCGTGATGCCGAGCACTTGCACGCCCGCCAGCCAGTCGAAATCGACATCGGCCGCCCGCTCGATCAGTTGCGCGGCTACCCCCGATCGCCGCGCGACCTCGACCAGCCGCAGCGAGTTCGACGAGTTCGGCGCGCCGATGACGATCATCTTGTCGCTTTTGGCGACGATCGCTTTCGCGGCGGCCTGGCGGTTCGACGTCGCATAGCAGATATCCTCGCCGCGCGGCCCCTGGATCGCGGGAAAGCGCGCCTGCAACGCCGCGACGATTTCCGCCGTGTCGTCGACCGACAGCGTCGTCTGCGTAAGGAACCCCAGCCGCTCGGGATCGGCAGGCACCAGCCGCGCGACATCCTCGACCGTCTCGACCAGCGTCATCGACCCCGCAGGAACCTGTCCCAGCGTACCAATCACCTCGGGATGGCCGCGATGCCCGACGAAGACGATGTGACGTCCGGCATCGACCAGCCGCTCGGCCTGACGGTGAACCTTCGAAACCAGGGGGCAGGTCGCGTCCAGATATGCGAGCCCGCGTGCCTGCGCGACGGCGGGGACCGATTTGGGCACGCCGTGCGCAGAGAACACGACAGGCGCGCCGTCGGGAACTTCGTCGAGTTCTTCGACGAACACCGCTCCTTTCGTGCGCAACGCATCGACGACGAAGCGGTTGTGGACGATCTCGTGACGCACATAGACCGGCGCGCCATGCTTGGCGATCGCGAGCTCGACGATCGTGATCGCACGGTCGACGCCCGCGCAAAAGCCGCGCGGCGCGGCGATCAGCAAGGTCATCGGAGGGAGCGTGGCCGCCGGGCGGGCAGGGGCATCAAGCGTATGCATCGCCGTGCCATACGCCATTGCTTGCCACCGGCAAAGCCGCTTCCTATGACACGCGCCAGTCCCGGAACGCTTCCGAAGGAAAACAAGTTGAACGCACGACCGCTGCTCGCTCTGATCGTCGTCGCGAGCCCGATCTTGGCAGGATTGACGGCGTGCAAGCGAAACGGCGACCTCGACGAAACGGGCGGTATCGCGATCACGCGCAGCGCGTGCCCGGCGGTCGCGATCCCGGCAAATACCGGCGACCTCACGATCTTTTCGCCGCCGTCGAGCCGCGGGGCGCTCGCGATCGACGTCGCGGCGTCGATCACCAACGTCAAGGTCACGTGCAACGATCAGGGCAATGACGTCGTCGCCAATGCGACCTTCGACGTGCTCGCGCGGCGCACCGACCCGCGAGGAAGCCGTGAGGTCGTGCTCCCCTATTTCGCGACGGTGATGCGCGGCGGTACGGCGATCGTCGCCAAGAATATCTCGAGCGTCCGCATCGTCTTTCCCGACGGCCAGACGCGCGCGAGCGTGCAGGCACAGGGCGGCGCGGTGATCGCACGCAGCGAAGCGACACTGCCGCCCGACGTCCAGCGCCTGCTGACGCGCAAGCGGCGCGCGGGCGAAGTCGATGCCGCGACTGACCCGCTGTCGACCCCCGAGATCAAGGCCGCTGTCGCGCGCGCGAGCTTCGAATTGCTGCTCGGCTTCCAGCTGACCGAGAGCCAGCTTCAGTATAACGCGACCCGCTAACGCCGAAGTCAGCGGCGCTCATTCGAGCTCGAGGATCACCGCGTCGACAGCCAGGCTCGCGCCGACCACCGCCTCGACCGACTTGATCGTGCCCGTCTTGCCCGCGCGCAGGATGTTTTCCATCTTCATGGCCTCGACAACCGCGAGCGGCTGACCCGCCTCGACCTTGTCGCCGGCACCCACGTGGAGCGCGACGAGCAGCCCCGGCATCGGCGACAGCAAAAAGCGCGACAGGTCGGGCGGCACTTTCTCGATCATGTGGCGGCTGAGCGGCGCGACATGCGCTGGCAGGACGCGCACCGCATGCGATGCGCCCCGCGTCGTCAGCCTGAACCCGCTGCGCGTGCGCAAAATACGCACCGTCAATTTGGCGTCGCCGAGATCAGCCTCGATCATCCGGTCGCCGGGCGTGTATTCGAGTGCGATCTCGAGGTCTTCGCCATCGACGATGATTCCATCGGTACCGACGCTGACGTCATGGTCGCTACCGGCGATATGCACCTGCCAGTCGGCGGGTGGGCGCAGCCTTTTGCCGAGCTGCCCGTCGACGCGCCGCGCGCGGTCGGCCTCGGCGGTGGCGGCAAATGTCGCGATCGCGGTCAATGCGCGCAGCAGCTCTGGCGACGCGGGCGCGCCGTGAAACCCGTCGGGGTATTCTTCGGCAATGAAGCCGGTGGTGATCTCGCCCGAGCGAAATCGCGGATGCTGCATGATCGCCGACAGAAAATCGATGTTGTGGCCGACACCGTCGATCTCGAACGAGTCCAGCGCGGTGATTTGCTTGTCGATCGCTTCGAGGCGGGTTGGGGCCCAGGTGATCAGCTTGGCGATCATCGGGTCGTAGAAGCGCGAGACCTCGCCGCCCTCGGTCACGCCGTCGTCGACCCTAACTCCGTCACCCCGGTGACGCATGCTGGCCTCAGGAGGATGATAG
Source organism: Sphingomonas sp. (assembly GCA_965248885.1). GTDB lineage: Bacteria > Pseudomonadota > Alphaproteobacteria > Sphingomonadales > Sphingomonadaceae > Sphingomonas_O. The sequence continues at coordinate 1,276,511 of OZ252211.1, forward strand.
CGCACCAGCCGCCCGGTGCTCGGCAAGAACCCACGATAGGGATCCTCGGCATACACCCGGTTCTCGACCGCCCAACCGTCGAGCCTCACATCGGCCTGCTCGAACCCGAGCGGCTCGCCAGCGGCGACGCGGATCATCTGTTCGACCAGATCGATGCCGGTGATGCACTCGGTGACGGGATGCTCGACCTGGAGCCGCGTGTTCATTTCGAGGAAGTAGAAGCTCTCCCCCGTCGGGTCCGCGCCCGAGACGATGAGTTCGACCGTCCCCGCGCTATAATAGCCGACGGCGCGCGCCAGCGCGACGCACTGCTCGCCCATCGCGGCGCGCATTTTCGGCGTGACGAAGGGCGAGGGCGCCTCCTCGACCACCTTCTGGTGGCGGCGCTGGATGCTGCATTCGCGTTCGTTGAGGTAAAGGATGTTGCCTTGGCTGTCGCCGAGGATCTGGATTTCGATGTGGCGCGGGTTGAGGATGAATTTTTCGATGAAGACGCGGTCGTCGCCGAAGCTTGCCAGTCCCTCGCGCTTCGTCGCCTCGAACCCCTCGCGGACGTCGGCTTCGCTATACGCCAGCCGCATCCCCTTGCCGCCGCCGCCGGCCGACGCCTTCATCATCACCGGATAGCCGATGCCGTTCGCGATCTCGACCGCGTGTTCGGTCGAGTCGATCTCGCCAACGAAGCCGGGGACGACGTTGACGCCCGCTTTCAGCGCGAGCTTCTTCGATTCGATCTTGTCGCCCATTGCGGCGATGGCGTTGATCGGCGGGCCGATGAAGGCGATGCCGTTGTCGGCGCACGCCTGCGCGAACGAGGTTCGCTCAGATAGGAAACCATAACCCGGATGTACGGCCTCAGCGCCGGTTTGCTTGGCCGCCGCGATGATCTTGTCGGCGAGCAGATAACTCTCGGCAGCGGGCGAAGGGCCGATGTGGACAGCCTCGTCGGCCATCAGGACATGCGGCGACCGCGCGTCGGCGTCGGAGTAAACCGCGACGGTCGCAATGCCCATTTTCTTGGCGGTGCGGATGACCCGACAAGCAATCTCCCCCCGGTTGGCGATCAGGATTTTGGTAAACATGACGGTCCCCACACGCCGTCACCCTGAACTTGTTTCACGGTCCATCGCGAAACAGGCGAGAACGGCATTTATCGAAAAATGGACGCTGAAGTAAATTCAGCATGACGGAAGAAGAATGTCACGCTCGGGTACCTTACGAAGCCAAAAGCTCCACACCAAAATCGTAAATGACGACGCGGCGATATGCAGTCGAGGTATGAGCTGTATCGCGCAGAGGCAGCAATGGAGCCACAATACGCACCGAGGTGATGGCGGCGTAGCTATGCCACGCGCGCCGTCACGATCTTGCCCGGCGTGCGTGGCGGCTCGCCCTTGGGAAGCGCATCGACCGCATCCATCCCCGACGTCACTTCGCCCCACACGGTGTATTGCCCGTCGAGGAAATTGGCGTCGGCGAGGCAGATGAAGAACTGGCTGTTCGCGCTGTTCGGGGATTGCGAGCGCGCCATCGAACACACCCCGCGCGCATGCTTCTCGCGGCTGAACTCGGCCTTCAGGTCGGGGAGTTTCGACCCCGACATGCCCGTGCCCGTAGGGTCGCCGCCCTGTGCCATGAATCCAGCGATCACGCGGTGGAACACCACGCCGTCGTAAAAGCCTTCGTTGGCGAGTGTCGTGATGCGCTCGACATGACCGGGGGCCAGATCGGGGCGCAGCTTGATCGTCACTTCACCGGTATCGAGCGTCAGCGTCAGCGTGTCGGCCATTGTTATCCTTTCGAATGATCCCGCGCCCTTAGGCAGCCCGCGCCAACCCCGCCAGCCCATATTCCGCAGCGACGAGCTCGTAACTGCGCACGCGCGCGGCATGTTCGGGCAAGATGTTGACGAGCATCAGCTCGTCGGCACCGTAATCCCGCGCCACCGCGTCGAGTTGGACGCGCACTTCGCCGGGGCTGCCGAGCGTCGTGCGGCGACGACGCCGCGCGAGCGCGGGGTTGTCTGCAGCCCATGTCTCCGCAGTCGCGACCGACGGCACCGCGATCAGCTCGCCGCGAACGAGATGAGCGAACATCATGGCGGAGGGTAGCGCGAGCCGCTCCGCCTCGGCACGCGTCGTCGCCGCGATCGCCCAGGTCGCGACCATCACGTAAGGCTTGGCCGTGCGACCTGGGCGGAAGCGCTGGCGATAGGTCTCGGCCAGCGGCACCGCGTCCGAATTGATGAAGTCGGCGATGCAATAGGGCAGTCCGGCCTCCGCTGCCCATGCCGCCGAATCGGGCGACGAGCCGAGCAGCCAGACCTCCGGACTGCCGCCGCCCGCCGGAAGCGTGTCCTGCAACGGCGCGAACGGGTGATCGACCGGTATGGTGCCGTCAAGATAGGCAATCGTCTCGGCGAGATTAGCGGGAAAATCGTCGACCGGCATGCGTCGCGACCGGTCGCGCTGGAGCGCGTAAGCCGTACGCTGATCGCTCCCCGGCGCGCGGCCGAGCCCCAGATCGATGCGATGCGGTGCCAGCGCCGACAGCATCGCGAACGTCTCGGCGACCTTGAACGGCGAATAGTGCGGCAGCATGACACCGCCCGAGCCGACACGTATCTTCTGCGTGGCGAGCGCGACCGGCCCGATCAGCGCTTCGGGCGCGCACCCCGCCAGCCCCGGCGATGCATGGTGCTCGGCAAGCCAGTAACGATCGTAGCCGAGCGCATCGCACACCCGCGCGAGATCGAGCGTGTTGGCAAGCGCATCGGCGGCGCTCGAACCTTGGGCGATGGGCGACTGGTCGAGGACTGAAAGGCGATAGGGCATGAGCAACAAGTAGGGCGGACCAACGCCTCCGCCAACTGCGACGGGCATGACTTGATTTTTGTCTGCATTGCGCCGACGGCGCGCGCAACCGCAGCAGCGCGAGGAGGCGAGCGATGAGCGAAACCGACCTCCACGATGTGCCCGAAATAGACCGCGACCAGCTCGACGAGGACGACCGGCTGCGCCCCGATTTCGTGCGCGACGTCATCGACCGCGTCGACGCAGGCGACGCCGCGGGCGCACGCGAACTCGTCGCGCCGCTCCATCCCGCCGACCTTGCCGACCTGTTCGAACTCGCGCCGTCGGATATGCGCGAGGCGATGGCCGACGCACTGGGCGATCTCGTCGACGGCGACGTGCTCGCCGAAATGAACGAGCATGTCCGCGACGAGATGGTCGCACTGCTCGAGCCACACGAAGTCGCCGAATTCGCGTCCGAACTCGATACCGACGACGCCGTCGCGATCATCGGCGACATGGACGACGCCGACCAGGCCGCAGTGCTGCGCGCGCTCGACCCTGACGACCGTGCCGCGATCGAGGCCGCACTTGCCTACCCCGAGGAATCGGCCGGTCGGCTGATGCAGCGCGAGCTCATCGCGGTGCCCGAGCATATGACCGTCGGCCAGGTTATCGACTGGCTCCGAGAAAATCCCGACCTCGCGACCGATTTCTGGGAGATTTTCGTCGTCGATCCCCAGCATCGGCCGATCGGCACGTGCCAGCTGTCATGGATCCTGCGCACCCCGCGCGACATCCGCGTCGCCGACGTGATGAAGCGCGAGCAGACGCTCATCCCGGTCGACATGGATCAGGAGGAGGTCGCGCTGCGCTTTCAGAAATATGCGCTGATCTCGGCCGCAGTGGTCGACGACAGCGACCGGCTGGTCGGCATGATCACCGTCGACGATGTCGTGCACGTCATTCAGGCCGAGGCGGGCGAAGACATCACCCGCCTGTCGGGTGCGGGCGACGGCGACATCAACGAGCCGATCCTGATGACGGTACGCACGCGGCTGTTCTGGCTTTGCGTCAATTTGGGCACGGCCGTGATCGCGGCGTCGGTAGTCGGGCTGTTTCAGGGCGAAATCTCGCGCCTCGCGCTGCTCGCGGTGCTGATGCCGATCGTCTCTGGAATGGGCGGCAACGCGGGCACGCAGACGCTGGCGGTTGTCGTCCGCGCGCTCGCGACCAACCAGCTGACGAGTTCGAACACGCTGCGCATGATCCGGCGCGAGCTCACGATCGCACTCGCCAACGGCTGCGCCCTCGGCGTGCTGATCGGCAGCGGGGCCGCGCTCCTCTATGCGAACCCGCCGCTCGGCCTCGTCATCGGGTCGGCGATGGTCATCAACAATCTTGTCGCGGGGCTGGCGGGTATCGTCGTGCCGGTGACACTCGACCGGGCCGATGTCGATCCGGCGGTTTCGTCGGCGGTGTTCGTGACGATGGCGACCGACGTGATGGGGTTCTTCAGCTTCCTGGGACTGGCGGCACTCGCGGGGCTTGCTGGTTAACCTTGTCATCCCCGCGAAGGCGGGGACCCATCTCCGGTGGGTGCAGGAGATGAGTCCCCGCCTTCGCGGGGATGACGAGGGGGGAGCGAAGCGATACACGGGGTTCGCGGCTCTCGGGAATTGGCATGGCGAAGCGACTGACACTTTATATCGGCATCGCGCTGGCGCTCGGCATCATCGTCGGCGTCGTCGTCCATGCACAGGTCGACGCGGCGCAGGCCAAATCGATCGCGGGCGGTTTCGGGATCGTCACCGATGTGTTCCTTCGCCTCATCAAAATGATCATCGCGCCGCTCGTATTCGGGACGCTCGTCGCCGGTATCGCGCATATGGGCGACACCGCGTCGCTCGGGCGGATCGGCGGGCGGTCACTGCTGTGGTTCGTGGGCGCCAGCCTCGTGTCCCTCACGCTCGGTCTCGTCCTCGTCAATCTGCTCCAGCCGGGTGTGGGCGTCGGCCTGAAACTGCCCGAGGCAGGGGCAACGTCGGGCGTCGTCACCGCAGCCTTCACGCTCAAGGATTTCATCACGCACCTCGTTCCCAAATCGATCGTCGAAGCGATGGCGACCAATGAAATCCTGCCGATCGTCGTCTTTTCAGTGTTCTTCGGCGTCGCGATCACCGCGGTCGGCGACAAGGCCGCACCGATCGTGCGCGGTGTCGACGCGCTGGTCGAGGTGATGCTTCAGGTCACGAATTACGTCATGCGCTTTGCGCCTTTTGCTGTGTTCGCGGCGGTCGCGGCGGTCGTGTCCGAGCAGGGCTTGAGCATCCTTGCCACATACGCAGCGTTCATTGGCAGCTTCTACCTGGGGCTGGCGATCCTGTGGGCGGTCCTGCTCGGTGCAGCAGTTGTGATCGTCGGACCGCGCGCCTCGCGGCTTATCACCTATATTCGCGAGCCGTTGCTCGTTGCCTTCTCGACCGCGTCGTCAGAGGCGGCTTTCCCGCGCACGCTCGAATCGCTCGACCGGTTCGGCGTGCCGCGCCGCATCTCGAGCTTCGTCCTGCCGCTCGGCTATTCGTTCAATCTCGACGGCTCGATGATGTACATGACCTTTGCGACGATCTTCATCGCGCAAGCGTATGGCAAGGACCTGACGCTCGCACAGGAAATCACGATGCTCCTCGTGCTCATGGTCACGTCAAAGGGGATGGCGGCAGTCCCCCGTGCGAGCCTTGTCGTGATTTCGGCGACGCTCGGCATGTTCGACATTCCCGAGGCCGGGCTGCTGCTCATCCTCGGCGTCGACCATTTCCTCGACATGGGGCGCACCGCGACCAATGTCGTCGGCAACACCGTCGCCAGCGTTGTCGTCGCCAAATGGGAGGGGCAGCTTGAGACGCCCCAGCCGGTCGATATAGATCCCCCGCACGCGCCTACGCACGCTCAGGGAGTCAGCTGATGCTCGACCGGATTTTCCTTGCTCATCCCCGCACCGTCGGCGAATCCTATATCGAGCATTTTGGCGTTGCCAGCCGCTTTGGACGCGCGATGATTGCGGGTGGGGTCAAGGCGCTGGTCCATGCCGTACTGCCCAATTGCTATGAGACCGCCGCCATCGACACCATTCGCCGCCTCCACGACATCATGGTCGCCAAACGCGGCGCGCGGCGCGACGCGACGATCGAGATGATGACGGTCGACTGGGTTATCTGAGCGCCGCGGGAACTTAACCCCCGGCGATACGTCGTGTGTGGACCGTAACGAAGGGTCCATCATGCCGCTTACCGCCATCGCGCTCAACTGCACGCTCAAGGCCGGGGGCGACAGCTCGACCGACGCGATGATCGGCGTGTTGAAGGACGCGTTCGCCGCGAATGACGTCACGCTGACCGAAACGATCCGCATCGCCACGCATGATGTGAAGACTGGGGTCACCAGCGATGAAGGCGAGGGCGATGCCTGGCCGGGCATTCGCGCCAAGCTGCTCGCCGCCGATATCCTGATCCTCGGCACGCCGATCTGGATGGGGCAGATGGGCAGCGTCGCCAAGCGCGTGCTCGAGCGGATGGACGCCTTCCTGTCCGAAACCGACGATCGGGGGCGGACGCCCGCGAGCGGCAAGGTTGCGGTCGCCGCGATCGTTGGCAACGAAGACGGCGCGCACATCGCCAGCGCACAGATGTTCCAGTCGCTGATCGATACTGGCTGGACCGTGCCCACCGGTGCCGCCTGCTATTGGGTCGGAGAGGCGATGCACAAGATCGACTTCAAGGACTTGCCCGCAACCCCCGACAAGGTCCTCGAAACCGCTGCCGCGACTGCTTCGAATGCCGCGCATTTGGCCAGACTGCTGAAAAGCGAGACTTATCCGGGGGTCAAATCGAGCGGTTGACCCCACGTCCGTCGAGCACGTCACGGATCTTTCTTGCCAGGTCGCCCATCGAATAGGGCTTGGGCAGGAAGGCGATGCCGATGTCGATCATGCCGTTGTGGACGACCGCGTTGCGTGTGTAGCCCGTCGTGAACAGAATTTTCAAATCGTCGCGCTTGGCGCGTGCGGCGTCGGCGAGTTCGCGCCCATTCATTTCGGGCATCACGATATCGGTGAACAGCATCGTGATTTCGGGCTGCTCGTCGAGCGCGACCAGCGCCTCCGCCGGGGTCGCCGCCGAGATTGCGGTGTAACCAAGTTCGCGCAGCGCATCGACCGCGAAATGACGCACGCGCTGTTCGTCCTCGACGACGAGGATGATCTCCTCGGGCTTCCCGCCAGGGATTTCGCCAGCCGGCAGATGCGCGGCTTGACCCGGATCGGCACCATGAAAGCGCGGGAGGTAGAGTTTGACCGTCGTGCCCTGTCCGACTTCGGAATAGATCGCGACATGGCCGCCCGACTGTTTGGCAAAACCGAACACCTGGCTGAGCCCCAGTCCGGTTCCCTTGCCGACCGCCTTGGTCGTGAAAAACGGGTCGAATGCGCGGTTGATCACGTCCTGCGACATGCCGGTGCCGGTGTCGGTGACGCAGATCATGACATATTGACCCGTTTGGGTATCGGCGCGGGTGCAGGCATAATCGTCGTCGATGGCGGCGTTGGCGGTCTCGACCGTCAGCCTGCCGCCCTTGACCATCGCGTCGCGCCCGTTGATCGACAGGTTGAGGATCGCGTTCTCGACCTCGTTCGGGTCGGCGTAGCAGCGCCATAATCCCGCGCCATAGACGCATTCGACCTCGACATCGTCGCCCAGCGTTCGCCCAAGCATGTCGCACATGCCGCCGATCAGTTTGTTGACGTCGAGCGGGGTCGGCGCGAGCGGCTGGTTGCGTGAAAAGGCGAGTAATCGCGCGGTCAGCGTCGCCGCGCGCGTCGCGCCCTCGCGCGCGTTATCGAGGCTGGTTTCGGCGCGGTCCGGGTCGTTGCGCAATCGCCGTTTGGCAAGTTCGATACCGCCGAGCACCACGGCCAGCATGTTGTTGAAGTCGTGCGCAATGCCGCCGGTCAACTGGCCGATCGATTCCATTTTCTGCAGCTGGCGCACGCGTTCCTCGCTCGCCTCGCGCGCGTCGGCCTCGATCCGCGCGCGGTCGAGCGCGGCCTCGGCCACGGTGCGCGCCGCATCGACCTCGACATATTGCGCGCGCGCCTGGCGCAGCCACATCAGCGACAGCAGGATGACGGCGATTGCCCCCGCGGCGAGCCCGCCGATCAGCAGGTTCGTTATCCATTGGCTGTCGCGCGCCACCCGGTTGCGCGCGTCGATCCCCCACACCCGTTCACGTTCGGCGATGACACGCAGACGGTCCATCAGCGCCTTGCCTTCGTCGGTTCGAACGATCGCGACGGCGCTGGCGAGCTTGCCAGCCCTCGTCAGGTCGATGGTGCGCTGCATTTCGGCGACCTTCGCGGCGAGCAGCGGGCGCATTTCGGCCGCGGCATCGCGACCGCGCGTGCCTTCCATTTTCGCAAGCTGGTCGAGCAGCGGATCGATCTGGCTCACGCTCGCGCGGTAGGGTGCCAGATAGCTGTCCTCACCGGTGAGAAGATAGCCGCGCTGGCCGATCTCCGCGTCCCGCGCAAGGTTGAGCGCCACCGCGACCGCGCCGCGATATTCGACGATGCTCGTCAACCGTTCGAGGTTCGCCGTCAGCCGAAGCGCCAGCGCGAGGCTGACGCTGACCATCAACGCGAGCAAAGCGAAGGATGCAACGATGGGGATAGGCAACTGGCGCGGTCGAGGGGCGGGGGAAGCCATCGCCCGTGGTCCTAACCTCACTTTAGCCGAGCATCAAGAAAGCGCCTTGCGTTCGGCGCGCCGTGGCGGAATCGAGCGGGTAAGGAAAATAATCCTTGAATAAACATGCCTGAAGGCAGCCGCTGGCTGCCGTGTCGTGGGCTGCGCGCTTCATCACGGCTTGTTCGCGGACAAAGTTCGGCCCTACATTGTCGGGGGCAGTTGGACGCTCCTCACGCTGCGAATAGGGGATTGGAGAAAAGCCATGGCAAGATCGACGATGTGGCTCGCGGCTTTTTGCGCGGCCAGCGGCATGCCGCTTGTTCTGGTGGCGTGCGGCGCCCGACAGAATGTTGCGGGCGGATCGGGAGGCAATGCGACGACACCCGAGCAATCTCCCTCCGGTGACGTGTCGGCGAGCCCCACCGGCAAAGTTGCGACCATCGGCGACGGTCCCGATGTCTGCTTCCGAGCGGTTGCCAAGCATATCGGCGCCGACGCGAAGGTGTCGGAGGTCACATCGTTCTTCAGCGCCGGCCCTGCTATCGACGGCGGCGCCGACGAGCCGCTAGGGCAGCTCAAAACGTGCACCGTTCAGTATCAGGATCCCGGCAACGCAAAGAAGCTGCTCGAAGCGTCGATGGACGTCAGCACAGGCCAATTCCGCCCATCGGTACCGGTCGAGATTTCGGTGGCGAGCAGCGACGCGGCAAGTTTTCGGCTGGAGGAATATCTGATCCCTCTTTCCAAGGTCAACGCGGCTGGCCTCGCTTCGACGATGGACGGCCAAAAGGCGAGGCTTCGCGGCGTTTTCAGTAGCTATGCCTGGACGGGGGTGAGGCTTGAATCTCCCGGTTCGTTCAACAACCGTCACATGTTGCGGCTCGATCTCGATGGGCGCCTTGCTTCGAATGACATCAGGAAGAACGGCTATGCCTCGGTCACGCTCGACGGAAAGACGATCACGACCAACTACCTGATGTAAGCCGACCAAAGGGGCCGAAGTCTCATTTCTCCGGCAACTCGCGCGACGCCGCGATTCGTGACACGCCTTCGAAAACGAATGCGACTGCCAGGACTGCGAAGTCCCGGTATCGGCATCGAAGGCGCAAGCCGTCCCCGCCATGTCGCCGGTTAAGACCAGCCCGCCTGCCGTCGCGACGACATCGCCGAGGATCGGTGCGCGCGCCTTCAACTCCCGGGCAACCCGCTCGTGAACGTAACGATAGGACGCGTCGTGCGTTGCCTTTTTGAAGTGTCATCAGGAGTCCCGGAAAATGCAACCTCGCTCGCTGTTCGAACCCACCCGACTCGGCCCAATCGATCTTCCCAACCGCGTCGTGATGGCCCCGATGACCCGCACGCGTGCGACAGAAGATGGCGTTCCAACCGAGTTGATGCGCGACTATTATGTCCAGCGGGCGACGGCGGGGTTAATCGTTACCGAGTGCACCGAAATTTCGCCCCAAGGACGCGGCATCATCCGTGCGCCCGGTGTGCACCGGCCCGAGCAGGTCGAGGGCTGGCGGACGGTGGTCGATGCGGTGCACGCGGCGGGCGGGCGGATCTTCTGCCAGCTCTGGCATTGCGGTCGCGTGTCGCATCAGGGCATTCGCGATGGCGACCAACCCGTTGCTCCCTCGGCGATCGCGGCGGTTGGCGAGTTTTTCCTGCCGACCGGACGCGAGCCCTTTCCGGTGCCGCGTGCGCTGGAGACTGACGAGATACCAGCGATCGTCGCCGACTTCGCGACAGCAGCGCGCAATGCAAAGTCCGCAGGCTTCGACGGGGTCGAGCTCCACGGGGCCTTCGGCTATCTGCCCGATCAGTTCCTGCAGGACGGCACGAACCAGCGGACCGATCGCTATGGCGGCGCGATCGAGAACCGCGCGCGGTTCATGCTCGAGACGATCGACGCGCTCATCGGCGTCTGGGGGGCCAACAGGGTCGGCATCAAACTGTCGCCGTCCAACCGCTTCTACGGGATGTTCGACAGCGATGCCCGATCCACCTTCGGCTATGTCATCGACGCACTCGACGCGCGCGGCGTCGGTTACATTCATCTGATGGAACCCAATGCCAACGACCTGACCAGCGGAACGGTGCAGATTGCGCACGTCGCCGAGACCTTCCGACCGCATATTCACGCGACGCTCATTTCTAACGGCGGCTTCGACAAGGGCAAGGCGGAGGCGGCGCTTAGTGCGGGCAGCGCAGACCTTGTGTCGTTCGGCGTCCCGTTCATCGCCAACCCCGATCTCGTCGAGCGAATGCGCGCTGAAGCGTCATTGAACACACCCGACCCGAGCACATTCTACGGCGAGGGGTCGCAGGGGTATACGACCTACCCGACACTCGCCGAGGCTGCCTGAGCGTTCCATCACGCAAGGAGATGGCAAAGATCGATTTCCCCCAATGGTCTTCGCCAGCCGAATAGAAATCGTCATGACGAACCGGTGCTGAAACACGCTTCGTAGAGGGCGATGGAAGAGGAAGCCGCATGCGTCGCGATAGGTGTCAGATAGTGGTCGCGGGTGCCGGTCCTGTCGGTACGGTCATGGCGACGTTGCTTGCGAAAGCGGGCATCGACACAATCCTGCTCGAGTCGGGAGACGATTGCGCGCAGGATCTGCGCGCCTCGACGTTTCATCCACCGACGCTCGAAATGCTCGACGAGCTCGACATTACGCCGACCTTCTTGGCCAAGGGGCTTCAGGCGGCCTCATCATTGTGTTGAACGGCAAAAATGTTGTCGGAGGCAGTCGCAAAACAGGCCAACGCACCAACACTTTAACCTATCGTGCAGCTTTTTCTCTTAAGCTGCGACAGCAGCTTGGAAGGCGTCGATATGGGCGTTTCAGATCTCGATCCCGATGCCCACGGACGGCGTCCTTGGAACTCAGGTAACATGGTTGGGGCAAAGCGGCCGCTCAAACCGCGCGACGTTTGGGCAATCCGCTTCTTTCTCGACGAACACCGACGACTGCGTGACCGGGCGCTGTTCGACCTGGCCATCGACAGCAAGATGCGCGGTTGCGACATCGTCAAGATGAAGATCGGCGACATCGTCGCCGGCGGCGCGTTGCGAACGCGCGCCACGGTGGTTCAGCAGAAAACCAACCGGCCGGTGCAATTCGAGTTGATGACCGAGGCCCGCAAGACATTGCTGACCTGGCTCACGCGGTTGACCGGCCCCCACTGAGTGGTCCGTGTTGATCGTTAGTGCATTGTCACCTCCATCGCCAGTGTCGGCCGCAGGTGGAGCGAAGCGGAACCGGAGGGCGGCACTGGCGATGGAACGGCTTCGGGGGCCGGTGGGCGGTAGCCCAGGCTGCTGTGCGGGCGGACGGTATTGTAATGACGCCGCCACGCTTCGATCAGCACCCGGGCCTCGGCGAGGCTATAGAAGATTTCGCCGTCGAGCAGCTCGTCGCGAAGCGACCCGTTGAAGCTCTCGTTATAGCCGTTCTCCCACGGTGACCCCGGCGCAATATAGAGGGTCGTGACGCCGATCTGGGCGAGCCATTTCTGAACCGCCGTTGCGATAAATTCACTGCCATTGTCAGACCTGATATTCGCCGGCGGACCGCGCGCAATGAACAGATCGGCAAGCGCTGCCAGCACATCCTCGTGTTTGAGCTGGCGCGCGACGATCAGCGCGAGGCATTCCCGGCTGGCCTCGTCGATGATCGTCAGGATGCGGAACTTGCGACCATCATGGGTGCGACCTTCCACAAAGTCGTAGGCCCAGACATGGCCCGGATACTCCGGGCGCAGCCGGATACACGACCCATCGTTCAGCCAGAGCCGACCGCGCTTGGGCTGCTTTTGCGGTACTTTCAGACCCTCGCGCCGCCAGATGCGCTCGACACGCTTGCGGTTCACGCTCCACCCCGCGCTGCGCAGCAGCGCTGTCACCCGCCGATAGCCATAACGCCCATATTGCTTGGCAAGGGCAATGATGTCTTCGGTCAGTGCCTGTTCTTCGTCCGCCCCGCGCGGGACCTTGCGTTGCGTCGATCGATGTTGCCCGAGCACGCGGCATATCCGCCGTTCGGACGTCGGCAGCACCCGCCGCACATGATCGATGCACCGACGCCGTCGCGCGGGGCTCAGAAGTTTCCCCGTGCAGCTTCCTGCAGGATCAGCTTGTCGAGCGTCAGGTCAGAGACCGCGCGGCGCAACCGCGTATTCTCCTTCTCCAGATCCTTCATCCGCCGCGCCTGGTCGGTCTTCAGACCACCATATTCCTTGCGCCACCGGTAGTATGTCTGCTCGCTGACAGCGATCCGGCGACACGCCTCAGCTGTCGATGCACCCTGCGCCAGCACGATCTCCGCCTCACGCAGCTTGCCGATGATCTCCTCCGGCTTGTGCTTCTTGAACGGCATTCCCAATCTCCTTCATGATCCAAAATAACAGATATTTTGGACCACTCAGAAGGGGGCAGATCACCCGCGCTTCATCAATGGTTTGACGCACTGATGGCCAATCAACATCCTCAAAAGCTTCCAATAACTCGGTCGCTAATGCGCGTTTGTGCGGGAATCGGGACAGCAGATCAGCAGCTAGATTCAGCCGCGAAAGTTGGCTCCCATCTCCAATCAAGGCATCAGCGTCCGCCTCTGAAATCTTCGCTAGCTTGGCGACTATTTCCTTCGCGCGATTGGGGGCGATGTCAGAAAGCCACGAGATTTCATGAGCAAGCCGTTTGCGCTCAACCAGCAGCGCCGAATGGGCCTCTTCGAGTTCCTTTTCGTCATGTTCGCAATCAAAAAAGCGCTCAGCTTTTGCGTCAGCTAAAGCCGCGCTTGATGCACGGGGGCTGACTTCCAACAGCGAAAACGCGTTTCTAGTAAGATCAAAGCTACTCTCCACGCGCTGCCCCCAACAGCATGGCGATTCGGAAAACGCCGAGCCGACAAAATTTGTCCAATGTGTGCTGTAGGCAAAGCTTGGTGTAAATAAGGATCGGATGCCATTTGGTAGCTAGCGCCACCTATTGGTAACGACGACGCGGCGTCCTGAGGCTGAAAGGGATATTCGTCACGGGCCGAAGCCCGCGCGAAATCCCCCGGAAATCCGGCAATTATTCGCTAGGATTTTAAGAGGTTTGTTCTGGATCCGGACGCCTCGGCTATGACCATTGACATGGCACACCCTACGCGGCGAGCTCGTAGGGTTAAACTACTGTAATTATTGGAATAATAGACGATTTTTGTAGTGTGTCGTCGGCAACGTCAAAACAAGTTGAGCGTGCCCGCGGGACGTCAGTGCACTTTGCGTGGGTACTGAAACTGGCTCAAATTCGCCGTTCTCGCTGTCCGAGCGGAGCGCGCTGGAACGACGTTGCTGCAACTTGCGGGAGCAGAACGGCTGTTCAGTGGCACCCTCGGTTATGTTTCGCTTCGATTGGGCTCGACGGCATCCTGCAGTTGCTCGACCCAAGCCGCGCTCTGATCCCGACCGCGAGTTTGCGCCGATTGGTCGGGCAGGCTGGAGGAACGTTATGGTGCGCGCCGACTAGACCGCGGGCGCAGGAGCGTCGCACCGTTGCGGAGCTGGTTGAGATAATCTGACCATTCCTGCATCATCGCGACCCGCTCGTTCCAGTATTCGCCGCGCGTATAGGCACGGTGGACGGCATTGGCTTCTGCATGGGCCAGCTGGCGCTCGATGGCATCAGGGTTCCACTTGGCCATCTCGTTGAGCAACGTACTTGCCATAGCGCGGAAGCCGTGGCCCGTCATTTCGTCCTGGGCGTAGCCGAGGCGGCGCAGCGCCGCGTTGATCGTGTTTTCGGACATAGGGCGCTTTGCTGAACGCAGCGACGGTAACAGCAGCGGACTTAGCCCCGCGTCGGTTTCGATCTTTTCGATGATCGCGAGAGCCTGACGCGACAACGGCACCGAGTGAACACGGCGCATCTTGGTTTTGTGCGCAGGAATCGTCCAAATGGCTTTGGCGAGGTCAAACTCGCGCCATTCGGCGTGGCGCAGTTCGCCCGGTCGAACGAAGACATGCGGGAGTAGTTTGAGCGCCGTCAGTGTGACGGAATGACCCTCGTAATCATCAATCGCACGGAGCAGCGCACCAACCTCGACAGGCGTTGTTATCGCGGCGCGGTGCGTCACCTTGACCGATATGAGCGCACCGCGAAGATCGGCGGATATGTCGCGGTTGGCGCGCGCGGTCGCGATGGCATAACGGAACACCTGCCCGCAGGTGCTGCGCAGCCGCTTGGCCGATTCATGCTTGCCGCGCGCCTCGAACTTGCGAAGGACGGCGAGCAACTCGTGCGGCAAAATGTCGGCAATCGGGCGGTTGCCAAAAGCCTGAAAGGCAAAGTCCAACAGCCAGCGGATCTTGTTCAGCGTGGCAGGGGCCAGTCCCTCCTTCTCGGCTTTTGCATACCATTCATCGGCCACGGCTTTGAAGGTATTTGCCGCCGCAACGCTCGCCGCCACCTTATCGAGCTTGGCCTGCACGGCAGGATCGAATCCCTTCGCCAACAGTCGCCGTGCCGCGTCGCGCTTCGCCCGAGCGTCGGCCAATTCGACTTCCGGCCAAACGCCGAGCGCCAGGGTCTTCTGCTTGCCGAGATAGCGATAATTGACCCGCCAGTAACGCCCGCCGGTCGGCAAAACGAGCAAATGCAGCCCGTCGCCGTCGGTCAGCTTGTAGGGCTTGTCACGGCCTTTCTCCGCTTTGATCGCAACCGCCGTCAGTCCCATGATGGTATCTCCATCCGAACGCTCGACGATCTACCATCAATTCTACCATCAGATTGCGCGGATGGTGATGGATCACGTCGAACCAGTGGTAACACTATATCAGCAAAAAATACCCATGAAAACAGACGTTTAAAAGACGTCTGCGGACGCTGAGGGATGGGATTTTGGAGCGGGTGAAGGGAATCGAACCCTCGTCGTAAGCTTGGGAAGCTTCTGCTCTGCCATTGAGCTACACCCGCGAAGCCTTGTTATCACTCGCTTTTCTCGCCGTTCGCCGCTGTCGTTCCAACGTCTTCCATGTTGGAATTCCAACGGCTAGCGTCGCTGCGTGCTTTGGCTCTGGCGCGCGGCGGGGTCAAGTGAGCTTTTCTGTCGCCGCTCCGTGCCCCAGGGCGCACGTCAGCGTCGCGGGATAATGCCGTTGAAGCAGGTTCCACGTTTCTTCGGGACTGGCTCCCATGGGCTGGGGCACCCACAACGATGCGTGCGGTCCCCGGCGAAATTGGCACGGGGTGTATTCTGCCCATGTGCACGTTGCGTCTACAGTGACAGGCTCTGCTTTCCAGCTGATTGGCGGATGCGCTCGCGCCACCAATGCCCGGCAAAGGCGTTCCCCGGGATAGGCGTTTTTGAACTCGCCGTCGCACTCGCCGCCGACGCAAAGCATCTGGATGCGCGTCAGTGTCACGCCGCCTTCCCTTCTCGCTTCTTCGCCGCTTCGGCCTTGGCGTCGCGGGTGGCTGCGCTCACCGCCAATTGCCATCGACCTTCGGTAAAATCGGCGACCGTCGGCAGCATGATCATCGACCAAATCTGGTTCGCTGCCCGGCGAAGGGCAAACGGGTCCTTTGATCCGTTCGGCGCCTCACCGGCGGCGAACATGCCGACGAGCGTGTCGATCCGATCGGCTAGCGCAACGGCTCGCGAGACCGGCGCAATCCATGTTGGTGGGCTCGGCTTGAGCCAGAGAGAAGGGAGGCGGCGGACCAGGAATTCGGCAAGGACGGGCAGAACGTGAGCCGCCTCGATCGGCTGCGACCGCGCGGAGCCGCGGAAAGCTGGCCATATCTCTTCGAGCGCTTCGACATCGTGAATTGCGAAGTCGAATGCGTCGCACGGGGAGCACGCCTGTTCCTGACCTTGCAGCCACTGCGCGATGAACGTCAGCATCCACCGCGCGCCCGCCTCGGCCTCGCGGCTATTGCTCACGGCGGGCGCGATGTCGCCACATAGCATTGGTGCACCGCCGATCATCGCATCGGTTGCGTTGGTCCATGCGGCTGTTTGTTCGGTGGTCACGCTGATGCCTTCGCTCGCGCCGCGTCGGCCTTGGCGTCGCGGGCGTGGCTTAGGACAATCGCGTGCGCGGCGCGGCCTGTGGTGCGGGGCATGTAGGTTTTGAGGATGCGCTGCGTTTCGTCGATGTCGTGGCCGGTGATCGCGACAATCAGGTGGGCGTCGAGGCCGAGCTCGCCGAGATAGACGACGCAGGTGCGCCGCAGGTCGCGGAACTGGACGGTAGCGAGCTCGCCGGCGAGCAGTGGGTCGCCGACCTTCGTGGCGGCGGCGATCGCCGCGTCGCGGACGTCGGCGAAGTCGCGCTGGAAGCGCGTCTGTCCGGCGTCGCCCGCGTAGAGGCCAGCGCGGTTTCCATCGGGGCGGGTATCGTCGAACAGGATCGTCGTCGCCAGCCCCGCGCGTGCACGATCGATGTTGGCCTCGAGGCGCACGCGGACCTCGCCGACGACTGGCACTTCGACCCATACGTTAGTCTTGTTCTGGCGCAGCCGGATCCCGCGTGGCACGCCGTCGGGCGCGAGCGCGGCGAGCATCGCGAAGTCTTCGGGCTGGACGCTGTGTTCGGACAGCGCGACATATTGGCGCTGGCCCATCTGGATGAGGTCGGCCTCGCGCTGGCCGATCGCGAAGCCCAGCATGATCGCGAGCGCCATGCTGGGCATGGCGCGCGCGTCGGCGGCGGCAACGAGCGCCTCACGCGCGGGCGGCGAGATGACGATCGTGCGCGGCGGTGGGGTCGACAGGTCGAAATCCTTCGCCGGGTTGGTCACCATCAGGTCGCAGCGGATCGCGAACGCGCAGAGCGTGCGCAGCATCTTGAGCGTCTTGTGCGCCGGGTCGTGGCCGATACCGCCGTCGGCATCGTCGGCCATCATCGCGTCGCGCAGCGCACGCACGCGCGCGGGGGTGATGAAGGCGAGCGGCTGCGCGCCCGCCCATGCCTCGAGCCGAGCCAGCGCGGTGCGGTAGGTTTTCGACGTCGACGCGGCGACGCGGCGCTGGCGGTTATTGTCGGCGGCGCTGGTTTTGGGGTTCCACAGACGCTCGCTCTTGTAGCGCGCGATCAGCGCGGCAAGCGTCGCGGCCTTGACGATCGCGCGGACCTCACGCGGGCGGGCGCCGCCGGCGCGCCAGCGTTCGACTTCGAGGTTGCGCGCGCGCGCGGCATCGACGGCGGCGGCCTCGTCGGCACCGAGCGCGACGGGGGTCCAGCCTGCCTTGGCCAGCGCGGCCGACGGCTGCCAGTGCCAGGTGGTGCGGCCGCCCTTGTTGGTTTTGGAGACGAGGTAGGGGATGCGGATGGTGGCCATGATTATTGCGGGCGCAGAACTCTCGGAATTGGCAGGGAGGTCACCCCCTGCAAGATGTGATCGCGTAGTCGATCACGCTCCTCGCATACCATCTGATATTCGCCGTCGTTGTCGAGGATGAAAGATAGCGCCAGCGCGATCCCTTCGCGGACAGCCTCGTGTGTAGCGCGGCGGTCGTAATCTCTTGACGCGCCTATTTCGACCTTCACCATTGCTTGCGCGATCCAACCGTCAACCATAGCGCGGGTACGCGGATCGTTGCGCAGGTTTCTGATGAAGCTGCGGTGCTTGTGCTGTTCGATCATCATATCGAAATCCTTATTTGAGGCAGTGGTCAATCTGCACTGTCACCTTCTGGCGGCAGGAGTGTGGCGATGTCGCGCGCGAGTGCGTCGCAAGCCTCCACCCGCATCGACAGTGCGCGGTGGAGCGCGCCGAGGACGCCAGGGCCGAGGCGGCGGGTGCCGCCCTTGATCTGACGGATGGTTCTTTCGCTCAATTCGGTCGCGTGCGCGGCGCGCAGCTGGCCGCCAAGCAATTCGCAGCCGCGCACGAACGCGTCATGCTGTTCGGCGGGGGTCATGAGTGGGGGCATCGTTCGGTCCTTTCGACCCTTCGCTCGTCGGGACGGACGGTGCGGGATGGGTGGTGTACGCGCTGGCGGGCGGGTGCGTCAAGATGGCATTGCCGCTTTTATGCTTCGCCGCGAAGCTAACGCATCGTTGCGTTGCGCGTACAGTATGCCGTTGCCGCGCGGCGCTCAATCTCGCATCTGACGTCCAGCGGATCGGTCCTGTCGAACGCTTTCCAGTTGCTGGTATCGATCGCCATATCATAAGCCATCAGCCTAACCTCTCCTCTAGCCGTAAGAGTTTGGCGCGGGTGCGGTCGAGCATGGCGTTCTGGCGCATGCACCATTGGTGCTCGCTCGCCTCGAGCCGGTCGAGCTCGCGCGCGTCGGCGGGGGTGCGGACGAGCGCAGGGCGTGCCGACAGCAAGGCGATGCGCGTAAGGCGTGCCTGTCGAACCGATTGCCAGCGGGTCATTGAGCGCTTTCTGGCAACGAAAGCACAACGCCCTTAACGCTCACGCTCTGATAAAGACCAGCCCCAGCGCCCTTGTTCATACTAAGCCGAATGGTACCGGCACTTTCGATGCTGACCACGTTAGATACGCGAACGAACTCTCCGCTCGCGTCGGTTCCGTGGATGGTGAGACCATCGTGCCCCCCTGTGGCGGTCCAATCGGCAATAATCATGTCGGTCATCTCATTCCTCTCCGTCGAAAATATCGGGGTCCACTTCGGGGAGCGCGTCGAGTGCGGCGATGCAGAGCGCAGCGGTCTTGGCGAGCAGGCGGCGTGCGCGCGGCAGGTCGCGGCGGCCGCCGGGGTGGAGCATGTCGCGCGCCATCTGCGCATAGTCGATCGCGCGGTTGGCGAGCGCGGTGTCGCCGAGCTGGCGATCGCGCGCTAGGCTGTGGCCGAGGCGCAGCTGGTCGAGGCGTGCGGCGACGACGGCGTCGAAGCCCGGACCGCGCAGCGCGGGGTAGAAGTGTTCGAACCCGGGCGGGGTTGCGGAAGGTTCGAACAGCGTGTCGCGTGCAACGGTCATCGGCGTTCTCCCAGATGGTAGACGGCATGCGGGCGCGCGCCGTCGGTTGTCGGGTCGGCTTTCCAGATGACGATGCGCAGCCCGAACAGGTCGGCGAGGCGCTGCGCGGCGGCGCGTGCCTGGGCCTCGACGGTCGCGCGGGTTCCAAAGCCCTCATGGAAGCCAGCGCCACGCGAACGCGGCGATGACGCGCACGCTGATCGGCAGCATCAACAGCAGTGCGAGGCCGGTCAGCGCGCGGTCGACGCCGCCGGTGCGGACGGCCGCCTCGATCCACGCGAGCGTGTCGTCGAGCCGCTGCGCGCGGTGCGAGGCGCGGCGGCGGCGCAGCGTGATGCGGAGCGGGTGCGCGGCGCGTGGCGCGGGGCGCAGGGGGATGAGATCGCTCATGCGCCGGAACCTCCGGCGTCATTGGCACGGGCAGCGTCGGCGGCGCGCGCGAGCGCGGCGGTGGCCTCGGTCGCTGCGCGGGCCTCGATCTGTTCGACGACCCGTAGCAACGAAGCCGCGATGTGACGCGCCTCGGCGATCCCCGGGACGAACAACATGCCGGAATGTCGAGGCGGGTCGGCAACCATGACCGCGATACGTCCGTCGAGCTCGGCCACCATGAAATATTCGACGTGCTCGATCACACAGTCGTGCCCCTCGATCGTCAAAACATGCGGTTCGATCGCCGCCGTCGCTTCGCCGATGTGAGTGCGTCCCGAACCGCCGATTTCATCGCGTGGAAGATTGCTCATGCCGCGCGGCCCCCGAAACGAGTGGCGACCAGTTTGAGGTTGCGGGCGCTGGCGTCCATGTCGGCGGCGGCGGCGGCGCGGGTGGCGGCGTCGGCGGCCTGCGCGCCGGCGGGGGGCAGGAAATTGTCGAACCACGCGTCGACCGCGACGCGCGGCCAGGTGCTGGCAACGACGACGTCGGTGGTCACCGCGCCGCCGCGCCGCGACGGATAGGGCGTCGGGAAGTCGTGGGCAGCGACAAGCTGCGCGACATGCTTGACGAGGCGCGGGCCGGTCAGCTGATGCCAGCCCCCGCGCCGCTGGACGTAAAAAATGTTGCACGGTGCAGACAAGCCGAGCGGGTCGGCGGCAGGTTGATAGAGCGGCGATGCGGATGCCATGACCGGTTACCCCGTTGTTGAACGAGGCCGTTTGTAACGCTATACGTTATTCCGTCAAGCGCAATTTAACGCGATGCGTTACTTTTGGGTTTGGTCAAGCGAAAGGCGGCGACATAAAGCGCGCCGAAAACTGCGATCGCTGACAGTCGGTTGGCAGTGAAGGGGCCGTCGGTGCGCGGAAAGATGTCCCAATAATATCCGCGCGCGATCGCCATCGAAACGAAGCAGAAAGCGACGAAAGCCAGCCCCCAGCGCTCGCCGCCCCAGACGCGCGCAGCGACCCTGCCCAGTATCCACATTGCGAGGCCGACGACGATCACCCGAAGAGCGGTCGCAATATCAGCCAGTAGATCGGCCAGATAAAGGAAATGAACATATTGACCGGTATCGCGATAATCCAGTTCCACCATGAGTAGACATAGCCATCGAAAAACGTCAGCCGTATGAAGGTGAATAGGACGCCGATATTGTAGATAAGCGACGCGACCAAACGAGCCATTTAAGCCGCGTCGCGGTGGCGAAATGGGATAACGGCGTCGGTAACGCGGTCGATGATGACGCGCTGGGCGTCGTCCGCCCTCCGGTAACTGTCGAGCAACTGTCGCTCGCGTTCGTCGACCGGGCCCGGATTGTCCACGCTCGCGAGCAAATCCGCCGGCGTCACCGCCAGCGCGTCCGAGAGCCGTCGCATCAGCCGCAACGACAATTCCCGTGTACCGCGCTCGAGGCCGCTCACGTGCATCTTCGACATGCCCGACCGCTCGGCGAGCTGCTCTTGGCTCAAGCCAGCAGCCCGGCGCAGCTCAAAAATGCGGTTGGGACGATCCTTCATCGCCGTGAACAGTAAAATTTCAGCCGACATAGCGGAAGCTACGTAATACGTTACAGCCGCTTGTAAAGTCGTAACGCATAGTGTTACTCGCTTGCCGATGAAGCGGGCACCTCATAAATTGGCGGCGTGGCAGCGGTCCAACGGCTTCACCGACGCCGACGCCGGTGCTCACTTCGGCACAACGCGCATGACGTGGATACGCTGGAAGGCGGGTGACATGATCCCCGGCCCTGCGTTCATGATCGAACTGTACCGCGAGACCGAAGGCGAGGTGCAGCCAAACGACTTTTACGACCTGCCTATTCTTGCTCCGATGAAGGTCGCCGCATGACCGCGACTCGGTCTCGATCCTGTTTACCATCCGCTGATGTTCCGGGTTCGTTCCCGACCCGTCAAGCCCCGGACACTCAAGCGTCCGCGCCGGATGGGGGGGGGCATGCGCAGCAACGCGTCGCCGGGCTGAAGGGGTTGGCATCGCAGCGCGCCGCCGCCGCCGAGGGGCGCGCGTATGCGCTGGCGTGGCGCGCGCGGCGGGTGGCCGCCGGGTTGAACTGGGATGCGCGCGATGAGTGACGCGCCGATCCCCGGACCCTCACCCTCCCGCGCCGACGCGCGTGGGCCCTCTCCCCTTGAGGGAGAGGGAAGAGTTGAGCCGCGCACGCTGGGCGCGCGGAAACTGCGCGCGTGCCTCGAGTTCGCGCGCGACGTCGATCCGCTGCGGGTGGTCGCGCTGGTCGGCTACGATCTGTTGGGGCGCATCCTGTATGACGATGCGGTGCCGACCGACGAGCTGGCCATTCAGATCGCCGAGTTGACGCAGGGCGCTGTCGACCCCGTCGACTGGGCGGTGCAAATCGACGCACCCGGCGCGGTGACATTCGACGCGATGGCGCAGGATGGGCCTGCGCATGTGTTCGCTACAGGTTACGCATCCCTCATTACCGGGCCCCGGCCCGCGCCGGTTCCCGACAGCGCGCTCGAGCTCGCGCGGCTGCGCTTCGACACTGCGGTTCAGGGGGTGGCGGATGCGCTGGTTGAGCTGCGCATCGCTTCGTCGCGGCTGGACACCGCGCTTGAAGAAAGATTTCAGAGCTGCGTGCCGGTCGGTGCCCCTGGGGGAAGCTCGACCGGCCGGTGCGCAGAACGGGGCGGCGGATAATGCGCAGCGGGGGGCAGCAGCGCGGGCATGTCCTCGACGTCGCGACGATCGCGCGTGCGGCGAACGCACGCGTCGGCGAGCTGGCGCGCCGATTGCTGCCCAACGGGCGTGTCTCGGGCGATCGGCGGCATTGGGAGACGAACAACCTCGACGACACGCCCAGTCCCGACGGCGGGCATTCGCTCAAGGTCGATTTGGTCGGTCCGCACATCGGCAGATGGCGCGACTTTACGACCAAAGAGGGCGGCGACATGATCGACCTGGTCAATGTCCGCCAGTTCGGCGGCGGGACGCACGGCAAGGGGCAGGCGATCGCCTGGCTGAAATCATGGCTCGGGCTTGACGACGCCGACCCGGCGCGGGTGGCGCGCGTCCAGTATCGTGCAGCGCGTGCGGCCGAGGCTTCGGTCAAGACGGCGGACCAACAGGCCGAAGTGCGCAAGCGTCGCGCGCGCGCGCTGTGGATGTCGGGCGTCCCGATCGCAGGTACGCCCGCCGAAGCCTATCTGATGGCGCGCGGGATCGAGGCGGGCAGCGATGGCTGGCCGGGGTCGTTGCGGTTCCATGACGAAGTATGGAACGCCGACGCGGGGGTCAAACTGCCCGCGTTGCTGTCGGGGCTGTGGACCCCGGACGGCGCGCATGTCGCGACGCATCGCGTCTGGATCGGGCGCGATGCGAGCGGCACCTGGGTCAAGGCCGATGCCGCGACACCGCCGCCGCCCAACGCGGACGGGTCGGCAGTCAAATGGATACGACGCGGCGATGCGAAGAAGGTGCTGGGGCGCGCACGCGGGGCGTTCGTGCCGATCGCTAAGGGGGCCTCGGGCAAGTCGATCGGCAAGCTTGCCGATGACGCCGCCGAGACGGTGCATGTCACCGAAGGCGTCGAGGATGCGCTGGTGCTGGCGATGGTCGCGCCGCACGTCCGCACCGTCGCCGCCTATTCGCTCGACAATCTGGGCGCGATCGAATTCCCGCCGTCGATCGCGCGGATCGTCGTGATGGCCGACCGCGATCCGCCGAAGGCCGATGGCAGGACGCCGGCGCTCGACGCGCTCGAACGCGCGATCGCGCGGCAACAGGCGCGCGGGAAGATCGTCCAGCTGGTGCTGCCGCCGCCGGGGATCAAGGATCTGAACGACTGGCTGCTCGCGGGCGGTGCCGACCCCGGATCGGCGTCCGGGGCAGGACCCGCGAGCGTGGCGGCGTGACCCCGGGTCGTGGCCGGGGGCAGGGGCCTTTTCGCTGGACCCCCAAGCGCGACCGGGCACTGCGCGCGGCGCGTGCTGACGGCTTTTCGTTTCGCGACGCGGCGGCGATGGTCGGCAGTGGCGCGACCGAAAGCGACGCGCGCCAGCGCATGCGCGAGTTGAAAGCCAACCCGTCGCAGGGGCGTGTCGAGGTGCCCAAACCGGTCCCGCGTCCCCCCGACCCGCATCGTCGTCCGCTGATCGACCTGTCGAGCGCGCCGTCGTCGATGGAGATGGCGGCGGCGCGGTGGCGGAGTGGCAGCCTCCCGGAAACAAACGATGGCGCGTAAGCCGGCCGCCGGCAACATCGTGTCCATCGCGGCGGCGATCGAAGCGCCGGTCGACGCGCCGCTGCTCGGCGACGTCGGCGGCCCCGACCCGGATCGCTTCGACAACGACCGCGATGCGGCCGAACGCCTCGACCGTCCGCGCCTGCCGCCCGATTGTCCGGTCAAGGCGCTCGGCATCAACGGGCAGATTTGCTGGTATCTGAACGTCAGCGGGCAGCTGATCGCGATGGGGCCGCGCGACCATGGCAAGAACAACATCCAGATGCTGTTCACACCCTACACAGGATTGCCGACGAAATACTGGCCGCGCTGGTCGGCCCCCAAAGTCAACGCCAAGACCGGCGAAGTCACCAAAGCGAGCGAGATCGTCGGGTTCGCGCAGGACGATGCCAGCGAGGCGCTGATCGGCGCATGCGGCGAGGCAGGCATCTTTGAGCCGCTCGGCCGCGTGCGCGGCCCAGGCGCGCATCCGGCGAGCGGCGGGCGGCTGGTGCTTCACCTGGGCGACACGGTGCTGGTCAGCGGCGCGCGCGTCGACGGGTCGCCGGCGGCAGGCGTCTATCACCCGCCCGGCGTGATCGACCGCTTCGTCTATCCCGCCGCCGCCGAGACGCCGCGTCCCGCCGAACGCGCCAGCTATGGCGTCGGCGAAGCGTTGCTCCACCATCTCGAGACGTGGCGCTGGGCGCGGCCCGAGCTCGACCCCTATCTCGCACTGGGCTTCGTCGGGCAGGGCTATTTGTGCGGCGCGCTTCGCTGGCGGTCGCATATCTTCATCACCGGCGGCGCCGGGACGGGCAAGTCGACGCTCAACGGCAAGGAAGGCGTGTTCGACCGTCTGTTCGGGCGTGCCGCGCTGCGCACCGGCAACGCCAGCGAAGCGGCGGTGCGCCAGCTGCTCGCGTCGCGCACGATCCCGGTCATTTTCGACGAGTTCGAGGCAAACGAGCTCAACCCGGGTCGCACCAGGGCGATCGTCGAGCTGGCGCGCGTCGCGTCGTCGGGCGAGGAAGCGCATCGCGGCGGGCAGGACCACCAGGCGCATTCGTTCGCGCTCGCGTCGGCGTTCGCTTTTTCGGCGATCCAGATGCCGCAGTTGAAACCGCAGGATCGCAGCCGCTTTGCCGTGCTCGAGCTTGAGCCGTTCAAAGCTGGCGGCGAGCAAGTCGACCTCGACGCGTGGGACCTGCCGCGGCTGGGCCAGCAGCTGCAGCGGCGGATGATCGACGGCTGGGCGCGCTGGCCCACCACGCTCAAAGCCTATCGCCAGGCGTTCGGGCGCGCGGGGCATACGCAGCGCGCGTGCGACCAGTATGGGACTTTGCTCGCGTGCGCCGACCTGTTGCTCTACGACGAAATCCCCGACCCCGATCTGCTCGCGCATTGGGCGAAGCTGACCGCGCCGAACGTGCTGCGCGAAGTGTCCGAAGCGGTCGCCGACCATGACGCGTGCCTGACGCACCTGACCACCAAGCTGGTGCAGGCGTCAGGCAGCGACGAGCGGCTGCCGATCGGGACGTGGATTGCAAAAGCGGTCGACGAGGCGCGGCTGACATTGCTCGGCACCGGTGAGCGCAAATATCGCGACCGGCTGGCGACGCAGGGGCTGCGCATCGTCAACCTGCGGCCGACCGCGAGCGGCGCGATCGGCGCGGTGGATTTTCGTGCCGACGCGCCGGGCTATCTCGCGGTGGCGGCATCGGGCGACGCGATCGGCGCGCTGTTCCGCGATACCGACTGGGCGCGCGGCGGGTGGAACACGGCGCTCGGGCGGACGTCGGCGCCGGTCGAGGGCGGCGGCGTCGAGGTCGTCGCGGTGCGCGTGCCCAAGGTGAAGTTCGGGGCGCGCGGGCTGTCGGCGGTGTGCGTGCCGCTGGGGCTGGTGCTGGCGGGCGACGATGCCGCGGACGATGCCGGTGCCCGGCGGGGCGCAGCGTGAGGGGTGGCTTTGTCCTGAAGCAGGCGATCGCCCTCGTCACGCGTGACAATGACGCGATGGCTGCGGTCGTCGCGGCGCAGGCTTACCGGCGCGCGGGAATTTCGGTGTTCACCGATTTGGGCACCGGCAACTTCAAGCGGCGGCTGAAGCGCGCCCGAGAGCACGGAGCTCAAGTGCTGATCGTCGAACCCTCGGGCGAGTGCGTTGAGGTGGCCTGGTGAGCGCTGTCGATCAATCGGCGGCGCGCCTCTTGATCGCGAACAGCTCCCACAGCCCGGGGTGCATCGAGCGTTCGCCCGCTTCCCAGTTCTGCCAGCTGCGCAGCGTGCCGCCGACCAGCTCGCCCGCCTGCGTCTGTGTCAGCCCCGCAGCCAGCCTGGCGGCGAGAATGTCGGCGGGGAGCGGATTGCGCCGCTCCCCCGATTTGCTGCGGTTCGGATGGGGCATGACTTCCTTTCTAGAGCAGCCGAGGGCTGCGGGCCACGTCGAACAGCGCGAGGCCGTCGACGTCGGCGGTGCGGCCGTGAGTGGGTCGAAGCGGCGCAGCCGCGCGGAGCTGACAGAGCTGTGCCGCGCGCGTGCGGTCTGCGGTAGGGTTGGCGAAGGTCTCGGCCGTGCGGCCCTGTCGAAGGGTGAAGGCATCGGTCATCGATCAACCTTCCCCGCGCGCGAGGATGTCGGCGCATTCGAGCAGCTCGACGAGGCGGCGCGCCCAGTCGCGCGCGTCTCGGTCCTTGCCGCAGTTTTTATAGGCGATGGCCTTGGCGAGAGCTTGTGCAACGGCGCTGCGGTCTATCATCGTTCGTCTCCACCCCTGAACCCCGAGGCGCGGGCCCGTCGATCGGCGACTGGTGAAGCTGCCAATGCACCCATCGGGTGCACGCGACAAGTGCAAGGATTGCAAGCGACATTGGCTCCCCACCTGTCCGGGTCCGCGCAAGCGGCCAGCGGCGCGCAGCGACGCGGTGCGGCCGCTTTCCTTTTGCTTCATTGCCGCGCGGGAGCGTTCGACTATCGCGGGGCGGGCGGGCGACTTGCGCTTTACTTTCGCGCGTCATTCCCGGGCCCGTTGGTTCGACAAGTGAATTGGCCGCAAATTCTGCCCGGCGCTACGGGTCCGGGGGGCTGGTCGGTTCCGAAGTTCCGAAGGCGAAGGCGGCTCGGAACCGCGTCCGGAACCGCTAAACGATTGAGATTGCAGGGGAATTGCGTCCGGTTCCGAAGTTCCGGCGAAATCGCCTCCCGCGTGATGCGTGCGAGCGTGCGGGCGGACGCGTGCGTCATGGGGATAATCATCGGAACTTCGGAACTTCGGAACTGTATAGAGATAAGTGTTTTTACTCAAAGGGTTAGCGGTTCCCGCACGGTTCCGGCTGCGGTTCCGGAGTTCCGGGGACGGGCTCGGCTTCGCCAGCTGCGCTCGGCTTGGTCGAGGGCGACTATTCTATGGGGTGGATACTCGGCTGCCGACCTCGATCTGCGCGCCCAGGGGCTTGGAGCGGGGGAGGGGCGGCGCTCGGTTTCGGGGATCGCGGCGTTGCTGGGCGGGAATGGCGGATTTCTGCGGGTTTTGGGAGTGCGATCGGGGCGCGTTGGAATGGTCGCGTTGGAACGATGCGCGCAGGTCGCTGATATCAACGGCTTTTCGCGGGCGCGTCGTGAGCCTGTCAGGCTTGCCCAGAGGGGGGGCACCCCCCCCAACGCCCGCGCGTCCTCCCCTATCACCCTGGCGCGCCAGACTGGCGGAATTTGGACCAAGGATCGCGAGGCATTGACCCTGTCCGAAAATACGGGGTCGATGGACAGTAATAAAACGGGGTCGGGGGAAAGCAGTCCCGGTGCGCTAGCGCCGCTCCGGTTGGCGGCGGATCGACAAAAACAAAGTCGGGTCGGGGCGCAAGGTTTTCTGGCTGGGTCTGGGGAAGCAGGGTCAGGCAAGCTGCGCGGGGGGTGCGGCGATGTCAAGCGCTGACACCGGCACGGCGGCGATCGTCGGCGGCGCGGTCGCCGATGCCAAGGCGATGCTCGCACGCGCGCTCCCGGTGCCCGCCGTCCAGTTCGACCTGCTCGAGGAACCGACGGCCGAGGACATGGTCGTCGCGCGCCGTAACCTGGGCGACGCCGCAAGCCGGATGGACGTGCTCGACCATGCACGCGCGACGCGACGCGGACGCCCGGCGGGTTCGCGCAACCGCCGCACCGCCGAATTCGAAGCGTGGATTTTGTCGTTCGGGCAGCATCCGTCGATCACGCTGATGAAAATTCAGTCGACGCCACCCGAAGTGCTGATGGAAGCCTCTCGCCGCAAGGTGAAGCGGATGAACAAGGCGGGCGAGCTCGTCGAGTTCGAAGAGAGCATGTCGTACGGCGAGGCGGTGTCGGTCATCCGCGCGTGCGCGGCGGACCTCCAGCCCTATCTCGAAAGCAAGAAGCCGGTCGCGGTGCATGCACGCCTCGAGGGCGACTTCAACCTGATCCTGCCAGGGCTCAACGTGAGCGAAGAACAGGCGACGGCGATCGCCGAGGGGCGTTTTGACGACTTCGCGGTCGACGGCGAATGGGCCGATGTCGCCCAGACCGGGGAGGGCGGAGATGCAACCCCTGGCGCATAGCGACGTCGCGCCCAACAACCGCGTGCTCAAGCGGATCGGTCCCGTCGCCGATCGCTTCATCGCGAGCCGGGCATTTATCCAAGGGGTGATGGGGCCGGTCGGGAGCGGCAAGACGATCGCCTCGGCGCAAAAAATCCTGCATTCGGCGGCGCGCCAGCGCGGCGTGCGCGATGCGCACGGCGTCGTCGTCCGGCGCAGCCGCTATGCGATCATTCGCGATACCTATCCCAACCTCGACCGCAACACGATCCCCAGCTGGTTCAAGGTGGTCCCACGCGACCGTGGGACGTTCGTCGGATCGTCACCGCGCATTCATCGCTTCACCCCGGTCCTGCAGCGCGATGTCGATGGTCGCCCGATCGATGTCGCGCACGTCGAAGTCGAGTTCCGCGCGATCGGTGAGCAGAGCGTCGAGGACGCGTTGCGCGGGCTCGAGGTAACGGGGGCGTTCGTCAACGAGGCCGACCGCACCGATGCGGACATTCTGCAGTTTCTCGCGGGCCGCGTCGGCCGCTTCGGCGACCTCGACCCGACGCTGGTGGTCGATCCGTTCATCATCCTCGATCTCAACGGGAACGACGACAGCAACTGGACGTACAAATTGCTGATCGAGGAAGCCATCGACCCGCGCCTGGCCGAAGCGGTCGCGGCGGTGACGGGCGGCCGCAAGCTGGTCGAATATTTCGAGCAGCCCGAAGCGGTGCGCGCCGATGGAACGCCGAACCCCGACGCCGAGAATGTCAGCAACCTGCCCGACGGCTATTACCAGCAGCAATATGCGCTCGCGAAGATGCGCGGCGACCAGAGCTATATCGACCGGATGCTGCGCAGCCGGTTCGTTCCGCTGCGCTTCGGCTTGCCGGTGTTCCCTGAATACATCGATCGCATCCACGCTGCCGAGTTCGAGGCCATCCCCGGCCTGCCGCTGTTCATCATGGCCGATCAGGGGTTGCTCGGCGCGGCGCTGATCGCGCAGCCGGTCAAGGGCCAGCTGCGCATCCTCGACGAGTTCGCGCTGGCGTTCGAAAGCGACGACGACGAGCTCATCGTGCAGCAAATGGGCGGCGAGGCGTTCGGACGCTCGATCCGGGAGTTTCTGGCGGTCAATTATTCGGGGTACAAGATCGGCGACGCCGTGTGCGACCCCGCCGGCGGCGCGGGCGAAAAGGCGATCGACTATCGAAGCTGGCGGCAGGAGTTCCAGAAAGGGCTGGGACACCGCGTGCGCAAGGCGCGCGTGCCGAAAAACGCGATCGAACCGCGCCTGAAGGCCGTGCGCGGTTATCTGACGCGCCCGATCGGTGAAGAGCGCGCACTGATGGTGCACAAACGCTGCAAGATGACGCGCCGCGCGCTGATGACCAAATATTATTACAGCCGTATCACGTCGCGCGGCGGCGACGGCGTGTATTCGGCGGTCCCGCAAAAGGTGCAGGGCTATGGCGACCTGATGGATGCAGTCCAATACGGCTGTTTCGAACTCGACAAGGGCCTCGATCTCACCACGGGCGCAGTAAACCGTATCGGCAGCGGTCAGCGCACCGTCGTACTCGACAATAGTTACAATGAACTGGAGGGCTATTGACATGGCAGTACTTGGGAAACTCGCTGGAAGTGGCATTTTCGGCATCGCTGGCTTGCTCGGCAATGCGCTGTTCGGCAAATCGTCGACGCCACTGCCGACGCCACTGCCAACGCCGACGCGCGACGATGCGCGTGCAGCGATCGCGGGCGACGACGAGGTGCGCAAGCGCCGCGGCGCGGCGGCGGATATCCTTTACGGCGCGGAGGGTGCCGGGGCTCCCACCGTTACCGGCAAACTCGTCCTCGGCGCATGAAGGACACGAAAATGGACGATCAGACAATGAACGATCAGACGATTGACCCTGCGGATGCCCGCCTGGTGCGCGAAGAAAACGGCGGCGCGGCAGACGGGCCCAAGCCCGAACTCACGCTTCAGCTGACCGAAGCGCGAAGCCAGAACGAGCAGCTGCGCAGCGAGCTCGAGGCGATGGCCGTCGAGCGTGACAAGGCCGCCGCGCGTATCGCCGAGCTCGAAAAGCAGCTGGCGGCCAAGTCGAAGGGCAAGGTGACAGAAAAGCCCGCGCCGAAGGTGCGTAAGGCAGGTCCGCTGGGCGAGGGCAAGGCGATGATCGGCGAAAAGCTGCGCGAAGCCGTCCGTGACGGCGACGAGGTCGAGGTCGTGTTTTCAGACGGCAAAAAGGAGATCGACGGCATCGCCGCGCGCGCCATCGATGGCGACGTGTGGCGCGACCATGCGCTCGGCTGGATGCTGCGCGACCCTGTCGTGGTAACGGGCGCGACGGTGCCGGTGCAGTTGGTCGGCTATGCGCTGTTCATCGATGGCAGGCAGGTCGCGTGGACCGAACGCACCGATCCGGTCAACCTCGCGCCGGGGCAATCGGTGAGCCTCGAAAACGACATCTACTTCGCCTGATCGAACCGGACGGCGGGAGGGGTTCGCCCTTCCCGCCAGCACTTAAGGAACCGCCATGCAGACGCTCGATCGCATTCAGGACGACGAACTGGTCAAAGGACTGATGCGTGAGCAGGGGCGGCTCGAGGGGCTGCGCGCGCCGTGGGAAAGCACGTGGAGGGATATCGACGAGCGCGTCAACCCGATGGGCGGCGGCGGCTGGAACGGCCGCAACGCGCCGGGGAAGGTGGGCGGCCAGTATAATTTCGACGCGACGGCCGTCGAGGGGCTCGACCGGTTCGTGGCCGCGATCGCGGGCATCACGATCCCGCGCAACCAGGTCTATCACGGACTGAAATTCGGCAATGCCGAACTCGACAAGCTGCCGAGCGTGCGGCGCTGGTGCGAGCGCGCGACCGACCGGCTGTTCGCAATGCGCTATGCGCCGTTCTCCGGCTTCGAGACGCAGGCGCACGAGGACATCCGCCAGAAGGGTAGTTACGGCACGGCGCCGCTCTGGATCGGCGCGCAGCCCGGCAAAGGGCTGTTCTACAAATCGCTGCACCTGTCGGAAATCTATATCGATGAGGATTTTCGCGGGCTGGTCGACACGGTCCACCGCAAATACACCAAGACCGCGCGCCAGTGCCGACAGGAATTCGGCGACGCGGCACTAACCCCCAAGATGCGCGAGGCGATCGACAAGGGCAAAGGCGAGACCGAATTCCAACTGTTGTGCGTCGTGCGCCCGAACCCCGAAGTCGACCCCGAGGCGTTCGACTGGCGGGGCAAGCCCGTGCAAAGCATCCATGTCGCGGTCGATGAAAAAATCATCGTCAAGCGCGGCGGCTTTCATTCGATGCCCATCCCCGTGTCGCGTCACGTCACCGGGCCCAGCGATGTCTATGGCCGCTCGCCCGCGCTCAAGGTGCTCGGCACGATCATGGGCGTCAACCAGATGGCACGGACGATCCTGCGTGCGGCGCACAAGGCAACCGACCCGGCGCTGGCGTTCTACGACGACGACGGCATCAACCGGCTGGTGACCAAGCCCGGCGGGTTGAACCCCGGCCTTGTCAGCGAGGAAGGCCGGTTGCTCGTGCAGGCGGTGCCGACGGGCGGCAATCTGCAACTCGGCGCCGAAATGCTCGAGGGCGAGCGCCATGTCATCCGCACCGCGTTCCTGGAAGACGTTTTCAAGATATTGACCGACCCGAGCGACCGGATGACCGCAACGCAGGTGCTCGAAATGGTGGCGAAGCAAGGCGTCCTGGTCGCGCCGTTCGCGGGGCGTTACGAAACCGAAAAACTCGCGCCGATGGTGTCGCGCGAGCTCGACCTCGCGATGCGCGCAGGGCAAATCGAGCCTTTTCCCCCCGAAGTGCTCGAGGCGGGCGCCGTACCGTTGCCCCAGTTCGAAAATCCGCTGGCGAAGATGGCACGCGCGCAGGAAGCGGCGGGGCTGACACGGCTGATCGAAACGCTGGCACCGCTCGCACAAAGCGACCCGTCAATATTCGATGTCATCAACGTCGAGGCGGCCGCGCCAGGCATTGCCGATGTGCTCGGCGTGCGGATGAGCTGGATCCGCAGCGCTGACGAAATCGCCAAGATCAAAAAGGATCGCACCGACGCTCAACAGGCCAATCAGGGCGTCGATCAGCTCGCGACGGTGGCAGGCGCAACCGCCGACCTAGCCAAGGCCAACAGCTTTGCGGAGGCGGCATGAACCGCGTCGAAATTATCGGCGAATACGTCGGCCCCTTGCGGCAGCTGATAGTGCGCGTCAGCTCGCCACTAACGGCCTCGTTCGTTCGCGCATTTTGCGCGGAATTGGTCGACGACACGTTCTGGAATTCTCTCGTCGCGTGGATGCGCGAAACGGAGCAGCTGCACGACACTTCGGAAAGATATTGGGCCGACTGTGAGCCCAGTTCGCATCGGGCGTGGAGCGCGCGGCTGACAAAGCTTCAGCAAGCTGCCTTGGCTGGGCGTCGGGCATGAGCGCCGCGCTTCGCAACATGCTGCGGATGCGGTCGGTGCGGCTGTCGCAGTCGTTCCGCGACGTGTTCCGAGCGCCCGAAGGACCGCTGCGGCGCTCGGCGGAGCATGTCCTGGCCGATTTGCGCGATTTTTGTTTCGCGCGAGCGTCAAGTTTCAACAGCGACGCGCTGACGATGGCGCGACGTGAGGGGCGGCGCGACGTGTGGCTGCGCATCGCGCGCTACCTCGACCTCGACGAAAATCAAGTTTCTCAACTCATGGAGATCGACGATGGCAACGATTGAAGGCGAAGCGGGTGCGGACGGTGCGGCGGCCGGCGGCGCGGGGAGCGCGGCGGACTTTCTTGGCAGTGCCGGGGGTGGCGGTGAACAATCCGCCGCCGGTGGCGAAGGCGACGCGGCCGATGCTGGCGACGGCGAGCAAAAGGCGGACGCCGAAGCCGATGCCGCCTGGCTCGAACAATTCTCGGCCGATGGCGATGCGACCAATCCGTCGCATCGCGACTATCTGAAGTCGAAGGGGTTCAAGTCGCTCGACGACGTCGCGAAAAGCTATCGCGAGGCCGAAAAGGCGCTGCGCACCGGCGGGCGCATCGCGGTGCCCGGTGAAGGCGCGAGCGACGAGGAGCGCGCGACATATCACAAGGCGATCGGCGTGCCCGACAGCGTCGACGGCTATGCGTTCACCGCACCCGACGGCGTCCAGCTCGACGAGACACTGACCAAGACGCTCGCCAGCAGCGCGCTGAAGAACGGCGTCCCCAAGGCGGCGTTCGACGGGCTCGCCAAAGACTTCGTCGCGGCGCAGCTCGACCAGCTCAACGCGCGCACCGCCGCACTCGACGGCGAGGCCGAGGCGTGGGTCAAGGCACAGGGTAGCAATTCCGACGCGCAGATCGCGCATATCAATTCGGCGGTGCGAAATTTGGGGCTGACGTCCGAGGATAATGCCAATCTGCGCGCGAGCATGGGGCCGAAGCGCGCGCTCGACATGCTCGCCAAGCTGGGCGCGGGGATGGCCGAGGACACGCTGATGACGGGCGGGAAGGGTCGTTTCGGGGTGACACCCGCCGAGGCGCAGGCCGAGATCGACAAACTCAAGATCGACACGCAATTCCAGAAAGACGTTCTGGTCAAGGGGAGCGCCGCCGCAGCGCGCTGGGCAAGGTTGCAGGCGGCGATCGGCGACGCTGCGGACCGCGAGGCAAAAGCCGCTTGACGAATGGCGGCGCGCGTGTGATTTTGCGTTCCAACGGCCCCGGGGGGTGCCGTTCCAAATCCCCCATAGTCCCTGCCAAGCACCGCTTGCGGTCGCCCGGGGCCCTGCAGCGGATGCTGCCGCCGAGCGCGGGCGTTAAACGATAGAAAGGCCGGGTCCAACGACCCCCAAGCCCTTCGACAATCGTCATCAACGGTTTTCGAACAGGGGCTTATGCCATGTCATTCAACGTACCGGCTTCGTTTCAGTCGAAGTATCAGAACAACGTCGAGATGGTCCTCAACCAGCAGAAGCCGATGCTTCTCGACGCGGTCACGGACACCGACGACGCCAGCGCCGACAAGATCAAGATCCGCGACCTGATCGGCAATACCGCGCCGCAGGAAGCCGACGAGCGGCACGGCGACACCAAATACGCCAACACGCCGCACGACGGCGTCTGGCTCGGCAAGCCCAACGAGCTGTATTTCGCCGATATCGTCGACAATGCCGACAAATTGGGAACGTCGATCGACCTGCAGGGCAGCTATACCATGTCGGGCGCAGGAACGATCAACCGATCGATCGACCGGCGCATCCTCGAGGGCGTCTACGGATCGATCATCAGCGGCAAAGACGGCACGACGGTGACGCCGTTCCCGGCGGGGCAGATCGTGCCCGTGACGACGGGCGGCGCAGCGGGCGCGCAGCGCATGAACACCGCGAAGCTTCGCGCGGCTAACAAATTGCTGATGCAGCAATTCGTCGACATGAGCGAGCCGCGCTTCATGGTCATTACCGCCGAACAGAATGACGATCTGCTGACCGAAGTGCCGCTGACGTCGTCGGATTTCAAGGCGGTTTTCCAGGGCCAGGCCTCGAATGGCATCGTCATGGGTATGCTCGGTTGGACCTTCATCCCGTTCGAGCTCGCCAATCCGCTGCTTACCACGATCCCCGCGCTGTCGCTCGACGCGTCCGGTTATCGCAAGACACCCTTCTGGGTGAAGTCGGGGGTTCGCTGCAACTTCTGGCAACGCCTGCGCACGTCGATCGACAAGCTGCCGCAAAAGGTCCTGTCGGTGCAGGTCTTTGCCGGCACGACGGTCGCGGCGACGCGCACGCAGGCGGGCAAGGTCGGCATCATCCTCAACAGCGAAGCGTGAGCGTGAAGGCGGGGCCGGTCCCCGCCTAATTCACCTCCAAAGGGAGAAGTAAAATGGCAGACCTTTACGCAAGCACCTTCGTCGGGGTGAAGGACGGAACCAAAAGCCCGCCCGATCGCGCCGACGGTCGCCTGGTGTTCGCCAAGCGTAGCACCGTCGTCGCACCCAAGGTCGCGGCGCAGGCCGTGGCGATCGGCGACCAGATGTACATCGGGACGGTGCGCCAGAACGAAAGCGTTCGCGAAATCCGCGTCAATACCGACACGTCGCTGGGCGCGACGACGATCTCGATCGGTACCAAGGCTAACACGACCAAATATGTCAACGGGGCCACGATCACCGCACCGCTCAACGTTCCCGTCATCCTGGGCCCGCGCACCGCACCGGCAAGTGCCGCGCCGCTCACCGCCGACGAAGACCTGTGGGCCACGTTCGGCGTCGCGGCGATCGCCGGCGCGGTCGTCATGTTGTTCGAGACCGATATTACCAGCGTCAAGTGACGCTGGTCACGCCTCGCATGCTCGCGCGATGGGGAAGTCGGGCGGGCTGAGCGGGTCGCCGGGACGGACCACCGTCCCGGCGTATCGCATGACAAGGGAGAGACGAGATGCCGACCGCCAAATTTACCGTGCAGCGCGGAAAGGTGCAGCTGAAAGACGTTATCGTCGCGGCGGGCAGCGCCGAGGCGCAGTCGGACACGGTGTCTTTCAACGTCGACTATACCAACCTGCGCAAAGGCGAAGTCATCGCGCTCGCGCAGGCGATCGAGCAAAAGATTTTCGCAGGCAAGTGGCCGCCGCTGTAACCGCCAAGGAGCAGCGCACCCGTGTCCACCTATGTCGCCATCGCCAATCTGGCCGCGTCGAAGATCGGCGAGGACGACCAGCTGCGCTCACCCGATGACGACACGCATCTGGGGCGGAGCGTCAAGGCGGTATGGGACAGCGTGCGGCGCGCCGCGATCCGCGACCATAGCTGGAATTTCGCGATGCAGCGCGCGCGGCTGGCGGCGGAAGCCGATGCGGCCGTCTATCCCTGGGCGCGCTCGTTTCCGCTCCCCGCCCAAGCGCTGCGCCTGATCGAAGTGCTCGGGGCGGAGTGCGCGGACGATTACCAGCTCGAGGGTCGGTCGATCCTGTCGGACCTGGGCGCACCGCTCGACATACGATATCTCGTCGACATCGCGGAGCCGAGCCTGTGGGATGAGTTGTTCGTCGCGGCGTTTGCGTGCCGGCTGGCGTGGCAGATCGGCACGCGTATCGCCGGAAGCGCGTACGACAAGGCAGCGGGCTGGCGCGATTACAAGGACGCGCTGGCGGCCGCCAAGCGGGTCGACGCGCGTGAAAACCCGCCGATCGAGTATGAGCCAACCGACTGGGAGCTGGCGCGCTGGGGCACTGCCAGCGGACCCGGCCTCAACGGCGTCCCCAGCGGCTGGGGGCCGTATCGCTGGTGAGCCAGGTCCGCACCATCCAGACAGCGTTTTCGGGCGGCGAGTTGAGCCCGCGGATGCTCGGCCGCGTCGACACCGCCATCTATGGCAACGGCCTCGAGCTGTGCGAGAATTTCGTACCGACGGTCGAGGGGCCGATCGTCAAGCGCCCGGGGTTCGAATATATCCGTGCCGCCGCCGCGTCGGCGACGTGGCTGTCGAGTTTCCGCTTTTCGCTGACGCAGGATTATCTGATCGAATGGAGCGAGCTGCGCGCGCGTTTTTTCACGAGCGCAGGTCGGATCGAGACGTCGCCCGGCGTCGCCTATGAAACCGTCACGCCGTATCTCGCCGCCGACGCGCCGATGCTGTCGACGCAGCAAAGTTTCGACCGTCTGTACCTCGACCATGCCAGCTATCCGCCCGCCGCGCTGACGCGCACAGGGGCGGCGACGTTTGCGCACGCAAGCCTGGCCTTTATCAACGGGCCGTTCGCCGACGCCAATACCGACGAGACGCGCACCGTCACGGCAAGCGGGACGACAGGCGGCGGCATCACGCTGGCCGCCAGCGCCCCGATCTTTACCGCCGGACGTGTCGGTGCGCTGTTTCGCGTCGAGGCCAAAGACTTTTCGACGATCAAGGCGTGGGAGGCCGGGCTCGACGGCGTAACGGTCGGGCAGGTGCGGCGTTCGGAAAGCAAAGCCTATACCGCGCTGTCGGGCGGACGCGCCGGATCGGTGCAGCCCACGCATACGCAAGGTGCCGAATGGGACGGATCGGGGGTCGGGCAAGACATCAATGCCAAGCCATCGTCCGGCAGCTACGGTATCCAGTGGGAGTATCGCCACGATCGTTTCGGCATCGTGCGGATCACGGCGGTGGCGGGCGACGGGCTGTCGGCGACCGCCGACGTCGTGCGGCGGCTGCCCGACGGCGCGACAAGCGTGGCGACGTTTCGCTGGGCCCACGCCGCATTCTCGGCAGCGGCGGGCTGGCCCAATATCGTCAAGGCGTTCGCGGGCCGACTGGTTCATATCAAAAATTTCGAAGTACTGGCCAGCGTTGCGGGCGATTACCTGAACCACGCCAATTTCTCCAACGTCGGCACGGTGACCGCCGACCTTGCGTTCCGTCGCACGATGGCGACCGAAGACCCCGCGCTGTGGGCGGTCGGCGATCGCAAGCTCGTCATCGGCACCGCGTCGCGCGAGCTGGCGGTCGGCGCGATCAATGCGGCGCAGGCGATCAGCGGCGACAATATCTCGGCCGAGCCGCAGAGCTTTTACGGGTCCGCGGCGGCGTGGCCGGTGCAGATCGGAACCGAGACGATCTTCGTGCAGCGTGGCGGGCGCAAGCTGCGCAGTGCGCGCTACGATTTCGGCCAGGATCGCTATGTCGCGGCCAACCGCACGGCTTTCGCGCGCCACATCACTGGCAGCGGCGTGGTGCAGCTCGCGTTCCAGAAAGAGCCCGAGGAATTGCTGTTTGCGGTCCGAGAAGACGGGCAGGCGGCAGTCAAGCCGATGTCGGCCGAGCAGGACCCCAATAACCTGCTCGGCTATGGTCGCGTGACCGTCGGCGGCGGCGCGCGCATCCTGTCAGCGGCCACGATCGCCAGCGCCGACGGCAAGACCGACGAACTCTGGGCGCTGATCCAGAGCGATTTCGGCAAGTGGATCGGGCGGATGCGCGCGTTCCGCAACGACGGCGACGCGATCGAAGGATCGTTCTACGTCGACGCCGGGGTCACCTCGATCGCGGGCGTTGCTCAAACGCATTTCACCGGACTGACGCACCTGGCGGGCAAGCCGGTGGCGGTGCTTGCCGACGGTGGGGTCGTCGAGAACATCACCGTCGCGGGCGATGGCAGTTTCGACCTGCCCGCCGCGGTCGTGCCGAACGACCGGCCCTATGTGGTCACGGTCGGGCTGGCGTTCACCGCGCGCGTCGTGACGTTGCGCCCGGAGATCGCGGTCGGCGGACAGACAAGTCAGGGGCGCAGGCAACGGCTGGTGCGCATCACGTTGCGGCTGCTCGAGACCGTCGGGATCCGTGTCGGCCCCAAAGGTGGCAAGCTCGACCAGTTGGTCGACCGCGCCGCGGGCGACGCGATGGACCGTGCGGTGCCGCTGTTCACCGCCGACAGCGACCGCGCGGTGTCGGGCGGCTGGACCAAGCTGGGCCAGCAGGAATTCGTCAGCGAAGTGCCGCTGCCCGCGACGATCATCGCGGCGATGCCCGAGGTCGAGCTCGGATGACGATCAGGCGCATGATCCCCGACGATGCCGCGCGGTGTGCAGTGCAGGCGACGCAGCGCGTACAGCTCGGCCGCGAACGCCCGTCGCACATGACGCGCGAGGAGGCCGAGAGCATCATCGTCGCGGGCGAGGCATGGGCGTGCGAGCGCGACGGGCACGTCGCCGCGCTGATGGGGATCGCGGAGGATTATCCGGGGGTACAGGGCGTCGCCTGGGCCCTGCTGTCCGAAGGCATCGGCGCGGCAGCGCACCTCGAGGTGACACGCCACGCCCGCCGCCGCATCGCCGCGAGCCCGCTTGTCCGCGTACAGGCGCTGGTTCGCGCGTCGGTCGACGCCGAATGCGCGTGGGCGCTTCTGGTCGGCATGAAGTTCGAAGCCGTGCTGCACGCATTCGGGGCGAAGTCCGAAGATCATGCATTGTTCGCGCGCGTGCGGATGCCACCGACCGGGAGCGCGGCGCATGGCTGAAGCAGCCGCGATGGGCCTGCAGGCGGCGGGGAGCATCGTCCAAGGGATCGGCGCGTACAAGGCGGGCAAGTACAACCGCGACGTTGCCAACGTGATGGCGACCGAAGACGAGCGCGACGGCGCGGCGCAGGAGGGACGCATCCGCGAGGCGGCGCGCGCTTCACTGGGTGCGCAGGTCGCATCGCAGGGTGAGAACGGGTTTCAGGTCGGCACCGGGAGCGCGATCGACGCGCTCGCCGAGAGCCAGATCAACGCCGTCGTCGACGCAATGACGGTGCGGCGACAGGCGGCGTCCGCCGCGCGCGCCAACCGCATCAAAGGGCAGATCGCGTTCAAGGAAGGCGAGCAGGCGCTGATCGCCGGGCTGTTCAGCGCCGGTTCCAAGGTGTTGTCGGGGCAGAGCGACTGGGCGACCGCGCGTGCGGGAACGAGCGCGGGGCGCGCCGGTGGGTCGGGCGGTGCCCCATCGGGAGGCGGCATCGTGTTCGGAGGCGGGGGCACGAGCAGCTTGCGCGACCCGTGGGACTATGGCGGGCGGCGCGACCCCCGGGTCATGTACTGATGCCGGTCGAAGCGGGATATGAGCGGCAGGTCGCGCCGGGAAACACGGCAGGGCTGCCGTTCGCCGACGCCAATGCGTTCGGCGCGCAGATCGGCGGGGCGATCGGCCAGCTGGGCGATACGCTGCATGCGGTGCAGCTGCGCAAGTACCAAGTCGAGCGCAAGCAAACGCAGGACCGCGAGCTGTCCGACGGCATGGCGCGCCTCGCGCGGTTTCAGGCCGACGCCGAGCGGCATGTCGTCGATCTGCGCACCAATGCCGGGCCCGGCGCGGCAGGGCATGTCGCGGCGGTCGAGGGGCTGACCGGACAGGCGGCACGCGACGCGTTGCTCGACGGGGTCACCGAGGACAGCGTCCGCCAGACGCTGTCGCGCCAGTTCGACGGGTTCGCGGCAAACCAGGGCTCACGCGAATATGACTGGGCGGCGGGGGTCGGCGCGGCGAAGGTCGCGACCGATACGCAGCAGACGATCGAGACGCTGGGCAATGGCGCGCGCATCGCGACCGACCCCAAGGCGCTGCAGAATGCGCTCGCGCAGGCACACACACTGGTCCAGGGACTAAACGGCGTCGACGATGCCACGCGGGTCAAATTGTCGGACCATGCCGACCAGGTCATCGCCGGGAGCTATATCAACGGACTGATCGACCGGGGATCGCCGCAGGACGCCGTGCGCCTGATCGACAGCGGCGCGATGAACGGCATGCTGTCGCCCGCGCAGATCGACCAGCTGCGCAACGAGGGGCGCGTCGCGATCGACCGGCAGCGGGTGGTCGCCGAGCAGCGTGACGCGCAGGGACGGAAGGCGCTTGCCGACCAGGTCGCGACGGTCAAGCAGTTGAACGATGCGGGCGCGGTGCAGGACGACAAGACACTGGCCGCGCTGGCCGCTCAATTACGCGCGAACGGCGATAATTCGGGCGCGGTCGCGCTCGACCTGATGCGCAAGACCAACGGCATGGCGAAGGTCGCAAAAGCGATGACGGCGCAACAGCGGGAACGCCGCATCGGCCAGCTCGCCGCCATTCGAAACCCGAACGCCGACCAACAGATCGAGCTCGAATATTACAAGCGGGTCAAATCTTCGCTCGACGCCCAATACAATAACGACCGGGGCGGCTGGGCGACGGCGAACGGCGACCCGCCGCCGCCGATCGAGCCCGGCAAGCCGCAAAGCTATGGCGCACGGCTGGCGTGGGCGCAGCGTACCGGCGCGCCCTTCCTGCAGCCGAACGAAGCGGCGGCGTTGCGCGAGCAGAAGGACAAGGGACCGGCGGGGCTGGCGGCGGTCGCCGACCAGCTCGCGGCGATACCGGGACAGGCTGCGGCCGAAGCGGCGCGGATGGTCGACGGCGACGATCATGTGCTCGCGCGCATCGTCCAGCTCTAC
The DNA here is from genome assembly GCA_965248885.1 of Sphingomonas sp. Taxonomy (GTDB): domain Bacteria; phylum Pseudomonadota; class Alphaproteobacteria; order Sphingomonadales; family Sphingomonadaceae; genus Sphingomonas_O. Next base: position 1,318,125 of record OZ252211.1, read on the forward strand.
CCCGAAGCGCGCCGCCTCGCGCTCAACGGTCCCGCCGCGCGCAAGGCCAATCCGCAGCTGATCGACGGCGCCGCCGAGCGCGCCGCGCGGGAAGATTATCGCGCGTGGATCGGTGGTGCGACGCGGCTGCTTCACCCGCAGGACGACAATGCGTTCTTCGACGTGGGATCGAACATCTTTGCGGCGGGCGCGTATCGCGACCATGCCAGCGCTTACGACAAGGGCAAGTTCCTATGGGGGGTACAGCGCGCGATCGGCGTGAGCCGCGACGCGGCGGGGGCGCAGCGTGGCGGCGTCGGGCGCTGGCGCGGTCAGCCGGTCATCCTGATGCCGACGCTGTCGCAGGCCGAGTTCGACAAGACGCTGTCGACGATGGCGTGGCACGGCAACAACCCGCACCGCCCGGTCTATCGTGACGGCAGCCCGATGACGCCAACGCAGTTGAAGGCGCTCAACCCCGTGCTGCATCCCGACGGGACGTATCGGTTCCAGACCGACCAGGGGCAGACGATCCTCGACGCGAGCGGGGGAGAGTTTTCGCTCGACATCGCGCGCTTTGCAAAGCCCGCACGCCGGTGAGCGGCCTCGTCCTCACGCCCAACCCGGCGGCGTCGGCTCCGCCCGACCGGCAGGGCGTCGACGCGCCGACGACGGCGGGTGCGGTGTTCGGTGCGCAATTCGCCAACTCGACGCAGGAGGTGCTCGGCGAGCGCCAGCGCGAAGAGCAGGCCTATCTCGGCAATATCGCGTCCAAGCTCCGCCAGCGCCTGCCGCAACCCAAGGGGCTGTTCGCGGCCGACCCCTATGTGACGCACAATCCGCGCTACGACGCGAGCTATCAGGACGACGAATACGATCCCGTCGCGATCTTTCGCGACGTGGCGCGTGCCCGCGCCGCCGATCCCAAGTTCATGTCCGACATCCCCGCCAAGGACTTCGAAGGCTTCCGAACATGGGTGCAGGCGCAGCGACAGCGTCGTCGCGACACGAACAACACGACGCTGTCGCGCTCGCGCGGGGCCGGTCAGGCGATCGCCGGGTTTGCAGGCGGTATGGTCGCCGGGTTCGGCGACCCGATCAATATGGCGGCGATGGGCGCGACGGGGGGCGCAGCGGGTGCGCTGTCGCCAATCTGGCGGACGATGGCGCGCGAGGCGGGGGTCAATGCGCTCACCGAGCTGGTCGAGACGCCGATCACGGCGAGCGCGCGCGCCGAGTTCGGCGAGGAAACGACGGCGGGCGACGTGCTGGGCAATGTCGGTATGGCATTCGCGGGTGGCGCGGCGTTCACCGGCGGGCTGCATATAGGGGGCAAGGCCGTAGGCCGCGCGCTCGACGCGACCGGCCTCCCGGCGATGCTCGACCGGCGCGCGGCGTTGCTTGAGCTCGGCCGCGCCGACTTCGACCCGGGGGTCACGACGGCAGCTGCGGTCGACGCGCAATCGCCGAGCCTGACGGGCGGCATGCGCATCGGTCCGCGAATGAGCGATGCCGAGATCGTCGCGGCGATGGACAGGCATGTTCCGCCCGAATTGCGCACCCCCGACGAAGCCGCCGCAGTGCATGTGTTGCGGCGTCAGGCGGAGATCGACGCGGTCAATCCGTTCGAGGCGGGACCGCAGGGGATGGACGCGCACGCCGACGCGCTGACCGCCGCGATCGCCAAGATCGACGCGGTGCTGAACGGCGATCACGCCACCTTCGCCGCCGCCGACAATGGGACGCCGGTGGCGACGGTGCGCGCGGGTGCGCGACCGGCAGCGCCAGTGGCATCGGTGCCGCGCGGCGCGCCGCCCGCCGGGGTCAACCGCGACAGCACGATCGCGTTCGTGCTCAACACGCTGGAGGGGGGCGCGCGCGTCGTCGACAATGGCGAAGGTGCGGGCACCACGAAGTTCGGCATCACCGCCAAGAACAACCCCGGCGTCGATGTCGCGAGCCTGACCGAAGCGCAGGCGACGCGGATCGCGCGCGACAAATACTGGTTCCGCGAGCTCGACGGCGCGGCCCCCGACGTCGCGGCGATCGCGTTCGACGCGGGCTATGTCGCGGGACCGGCGGTCGGGCGGCGCATATTGAAGGCAGCGGGCGGCGATGCTGGGCGCGCGCTCGAACTCTATCGCGGCTATCTCAACTCGCTCGCGGATCGTTCGCCGAGGCATGCCAAATTCAAGCGCGGGTGGAACAACCGGCTCGACCGGCTGGCGCGCTTTACCGGCGGCGAACCGGGGGGCGAAGGCCGGTTGCTCGCGGACGGCGGCGACGCGCCCGACGATTTGACCGCGTATCACAACGAGCTGGCGGCGCTCGATGCCGAAAGCATGGCGGGAGCCGGTGCCGAGTTCGGCGAGTTGCCGCACGTCGACCCCGCGCCGGTGCTCAAGCGCGGCCTGTTCGGGGGCGAAGACGAATGGCGCGTGGCGCAGGCGCATGTGGATGCCGAATGGCGCGGCGACGTGGTGGCGACGCCCGCCCGGCTACCCGACGTTCCGGTGCGCGACGCGCGCATGCCCCGCGACCTGCCCTTGCTCGCGACGTTCCGCGCCGACCCGGTGCAAAAGGTCAAAGCCTATGTCGAGATGCGCAAGCATCCCGATTACAAGGCGGCGAAGGGGGGCGACACGGCGTCGGCGGTGCGCGTCGTGCGCGACCTGGTGCGGCCCGACACGCTCGACGCGGCGGCGCAGCAATTCGGCGGGGCGCGCTTCGTCGCGGTGCACGCCGAAGAACAGGCGGGGCGCAACAAGCTGCCGCTCGCGCTCGCCGAGCGATATGCGCATCATGTCGGGGGCGTCGTCGATGCCGAGATCGTGCAGGCGGTGCGCGCGCACCACACCGGCGCGAAGGCGGCGCACAGAATGAAGTCGCGCGCAGGGTTCGACGGCGCGGTCGAGCGCGGCGCGGATTATGTGCTGGTCGACGATGTCACGGTGATGGGCGGAACGCTGGCGGAGCTGGCAGCGCACATCCAGCGGGGGGGTGGAAATGTAAAGGGCGTGGTGGTATTGGCGAGCGACAGTCGGCTGCACAGGCTAGACCCGACCCCCGCGCAGGTGCGCGCGATCGAGGAGAGGTTCGGTGACACAGTCAGAGACGAATTCGGGATCGAACCCCGAGCGCTCACCGCCGACGAAGCCTATTTCGTCCTCGGCTTCAAGGATGCTGACCACCTCAGAGCTAAGCTCGTTGAGGGAGGACAAACGCACGGCGGTCGCGGAAATGGCGGCGTTGCGGAAGAGCGAAGCGCCTATCTAGCCGAAGCGGCGCGCGGGTTCGATGACCCGCGCGCGGCGGCGGCGGTCGCGCAAAGCACGACGTTGCTGCACGATCTGGTGGCGTCGCCGCCGCCCGGCGATGCCCAGTTCGCGGTCAAAGGGCTTAGCGGGCGCGACGGGACGGATGCCCCGCTCTATCAGTCGGCGCAAGCGGTGCTCGACGAGCTGATCGCCGACGATGCGGCGTTCGCGACGCTGAAGGCTTGCCTGTGACCGCGCGTGCGTGCCTCGACCGGCTCGAAGCCGAAGGCAAGATCGACAGCGAGCGGGCGACGCGGTGGCGGACCGAGTACGACCGTTTGCACGAAGGGCTGGAAGCGGGGCTCGGCAAAAGCGCGGCGAGTATTCAGGCGACGGGCGAGCTGATCGAACGCATCGCCGCCGAAGTCGACAATAACCGGCGCGCCAAATTGTTGCAGATGACGGTGCAGCGCGACGTGCTGGCCGGGCTGGGCGCGTTCGTCGACGAAGGGGGCCGCGCCGACCACTACGCCCGCGCGCTGTTCGACCATCATGAAGCGGTCCCCGGGGTCGAGAATATCAGCAACACGCACGCGGGGCTGCGCGACCTCGCTTGGTCGAAGATGGGGGATTATCTCAACCGGTATAAGCGCGACCTGCTCAACCGGCTGACCAACGCAGCGGACCATGACGATTTCGTGCGCGCGCGGTTCGGCGAGAAGGTCGAAAGCGCGTCGGCACGCGAGCTCGCCGAAGCGTTCGAGACGACCGCCGAATGGCTGCGCCAGTTGTTCAACCTGCACGGCGGGCATATCGGCCAGATGGACAAATGGGGATTGCCGCAGGCGCATGACGCGCTTGGCATCGCCGAAGCGGGTTATGCGGCGTGGCGCGACTTCACCGTGCCGCGCCTCGACCTCGAGCGCACGGTCGATCTGAAAACGGGGCGCGCATTCAGCCCGCGCGGGCTGGAGGAAGCGTTGCAATCGGTATGGCGAACGATCACGAGCGAAGGGCTCGACAAAATGGAGCCGGGCAAGATGGTCGGTTCCGAAGTGGCGGGCCGCCGCGCCGACCCGCGTTTCCTGCACTTCAAGGATGCCGACGCGTGGCTGGAATATCAGAGCCGGTTCGGCACGGGCGATGCGTTCAACGCGGTGACCGGACATATCGACGGGATGACGCGCGACATTGCCGCGATGCAGGTGCTGGGGCCCAACCCGGGGCTGACGGTGCGATGGCTGGGCGATGTAATCGACAAGATGGCGAAACCGACGGTCGAGGGCGGGGTCGACGCGAAGCTGGCGAAGCGCGCGACGCGGGCCGCGCGCGAAACCGACCGTATGTGGCGGTTCTACACCGGTGAACTGACGATGGCGGACGCGAGCGACCGGGGCGTGGCGCGCGGGTTTGCGGCGGTGCGCAACTGGAACGTGTCGAGTTCGCTGGGCAGCGCGGCGGTGACGGCGGCGACGACGGACCCGTGGTTCGCTGCGGTCACGTCGAAATTCAACGGGCTATCGGTCGTGCGCCACATGGGCACCTACCTGAAACAAATGAACCCAGCGTCGGCGGCGGGGAGGGAGGCGGCGAACCGCGCGGGGCTGATCTTCAGCGAGCATACGACGCGTGCGGAACGCATGTTCCGCTCGGACGGATGGTCGAGCTTCAACGTCCCCGAACTCTCACGACGTCTGGCCGACGGGACGATGCGTGCAACGGGGCTGTCGGCGCATACGGTCAGCATGAAGCAGTCGACGGGGCTGTCGTTCATGATGGAGATGGCGGGCGAGCGCGGCAAGGCGATGGGCGCGCTCGATCCGGCATTTGCCAAATCGCTGCGGCGCTATGGCATCGGAGCCGACGAATGGGATGTCATCCGCGCGACCGAACCGACCGACGATGGCGGCTATCATCTACTGCGCCCCGGCGACGTTTCGGAGCGTGCCGACCTGGCCGAGCAGGGTTACGGCGACAGGCTGGCGGTCAAGATGTTTTCGATGATCGACAGCGAAACCAAGTTCGCGACGCCGGGGGAAAGCCTGCGCGCGCAGACGATGCTGGCGCTTGGCGGCAAAGGGACGCGCTTTCAACGCGGGACGTGGACGGGCGAGCTGGCGCATTCGGCAACGCAATTCAAAACATATAGCGTGATCATGATGATGACGCATTTGCAGCGCGCGATCTATGGCGACGGCGGCGTCAGCCGCGCGGGCTATGCCGCGCTACCGCTTGGGCTGACGCTCGGCGGCGTGCTGGCGGTGGCGCTCGGCGAGATACGCGACGGGCGCGACCCGCCTCCGATGGACGATCCGCTGTTGTGGGCGCGAGGGTTCGTGAAGGGCGGCGGCGCGGGCATTCTCGGCGACTATCTGGGCAGTGCAGGAGCGCGGGGCGTCACGGTCGGCGGGTTCGTGGCGGGTCCGACGATCGGCAACGTCGTCGACCCGGCGATCAACCTGACATGGAGCAATCTCGTCGAGGCGGCCGACGACAAAAGGACGAACTTCGGGCGCGAGGCCGCGCGCATGTTCGAGCGCAACATACCCGGGAGCAACGCGTGGTTCGCCAAGCTCGCGTTGCAGCGCTGGGTGCTCGACCGGCTCGACGAGCTGGTCGACCCCAACGTCGTGGGTGCGCGGGGCCGTATGGAACGGGAAGCGGAAAAGCGAAGGACAAGATATTTCTGGCAGCCCGGTTCGACGGAGCCCGACCGCGCGCCGGATTGGAGCAATGTGCTGGGTGGCTGGGGCAACGGTCAATAGTCGATAATCGCAAAGCACGCGCCCCGCCCGCAATGCGGCTACTTCCACCCCCAGGCAATTTCCGGATGTTCGCGCTCAAGACGTGCGCGATTGCTCATAACCGTCGCAGCGGTGCCCCTGTGCAGCGTGACCAACATGTCATCAACCGCTCGCGTCACCTCCTCCCTTGCCCCCGGCCTCGTCGAGGCGGCGACGGATAGGAGCATCGCAGAGCGAAACCCTTCCACCTTTTCATCACATCGTTCGATGCCGGCGCGGGCAACCGCGTCGGCCGTCTCGCGCTGCTGAATGACTTTGCGGACCTCTGCTTCCACGCAGTCGACCATGGCATTGAGAGCGATGCGCGCCGCGCGCGCGCCCGTGTCGAAGAGGGCATCCCCGTTAGCGGGCGCGGTTGATGCCAGCGCCAGAGAAAGTATGAACACCGGAGGCCCCTTGTCGGTCGAGTCGCTCGTCGCTATAGCGCCTCACGTGCGGTAAATCCCGCACAAGGGATTGGCGTCCCTAATTCAAAGGCGCAGCCCGCGCCAGACAGCCGTCTTGGCGCGGTTTTTTATGGTCGGGCGCGTTGCGAGGTCCGTTAGGACCACCGTTTGCCTTTGAACGGTACGCCAATCGTGGCGCGTCCGGCCACCCGCATTGGCGTGCGGAGCCGGACGGTAACGAGAGGCACCGTCCGATGAATGACTTGATTTCCTACAACTTTGACGAAGAACCCGTGCGGGTAGTTATGATCGCTGGCGCACCATGGTTCGTCGCGGGCGATGTCGCCCGCGTGCTACAATACACGCAAGCGCACCACATGATGCGAATGCTCGACGAAGACGAAAAGGGCCGCCACATTGTGGCGACCCTTGGGGGCGACCAAGAGCATAGCGTCATCTCCGAAAGTGGCTTGTTCGCCGCGATCCTCAAGTCGCGGCGCGAGGAAGCGAAGCGGTTCCGGCGCTGGGTGACGGGCGAAGTGTTGCCGACGCTGCGGCGCGACGGGCGCTACACATTGTTCGACCAACCCGACCCGCCGCTGTTGCCGAGCCCGGCGATCGAGGATGCCGAATTGCCGCGCATCACGGCAGCGATCGGCATCATGCGCGAAGCGCGGCAGGTGTGGGGGCGCGAGGAGTGCCGCCGCATCTGGGTGAAGATCGGACTGCCCAGCCCGATTGCCGAAGCGACGGGCGACGACGATCCGTTCGCGCGCGAGGTCGCCGCCGCCGTCGAAGGTGCTGCCTTCACGACGACGGCGACGGTCGCGGGCGCGCTGGGCCAGATCCTCGATACGCGGCTGTCGCTGCGTATCGGGTCGGCGCTGCGGCTGCTCGGATGGCAACCGCGCAAGGAGCGCGTCGAGGGCGTGCCGCGCAACGTGTGGCGCAAGCGGGAGGCGGCATGATGGCGCCCGATCAGGAAGAACTCGCCAGCGCAGCACTCGACAGCATGGAGGGTCTGCTCGACCTGCTCGACGGGCGCGCGCCGGGGATGACGATCGACCCAGAGGGTATCGCAGCGCTGTTGCGGCTGATCCACGCGGCGACCAAACAGGCGATCCCGAGCGGGATGCCGCTGCACAAGCGCGCCGCGAACGACATGGGAGACGACGACTAATTTACGCGTGCACGCGACAAAAGAACCGGCTATTGGTGGCATCCCGGATCGACTTCCCCCGACCGGTTGCCTGACTTCGGGAACGCGCTTCCCGGCAGCGAAGGGGGAAGTGACCGATGACCGTCGCGGCGATGCCAAGCTCGATCGACTATGTCGAGGACGGCGTCACGCTGTCGTTCGCGCTGCCGTTCAAGTTCAAGGCAGGGTCGATCGTCGCGACGCGCGTGCTGGCGAGCGGCACCGTGCAGACGCTCGGACCCGCCGAATTCTCGACCAGCGGCGGCACGACCGATGGTGGCGGCAGTGCGCTGCTGGTCGCAACCGTGGCCGGCGCGCGCCTGCGCTTTCGCCGCGCGACGCCGCGCGTGCAGGCGATGAACTATACGGCGGGCGATCGCTTTCCCGCCGAAAGCCACGAAGGCGTCGCCGATATCGCGATGCTGATCGACCAGGAGCAGGACGCCAAGATCGACAGCGTCACGTCGCGCGCGCTGGTTGCGCCCGACGGCGACACGGCGGCAGGGATGGCAGGCGGGATGACGCTGCCTTCCCTCGCGGTGCGTGGCGACAGCGTGCTCGGTTTCGACACGCTGGGTCGACCGATGGCAGCATTCAAGCTGTCCGCGATCGCGCTCGCCATCGCCAACGCCACCGCAGCGCTCGCCAACCAGAGTGTCAGCGACAGCGTCGTCTGGCTGCAATCGGGCGCAGGCGCGACGACGACGACGGTCGCCGACAAGTTCCGCCGCGATTTCGAACAAAGCGTGCGCGATCGCGGCGCAACGGGCATCGACACCGACAATGCCCGGCCAGCGTTCGCCGCGTGCGACGCGATCGGCGCGTTCGTCGTGCCCAAGGGACGCTATACGATCGCGAGCGACCTGACGCTGGCGTCGGGTATGACGATGCTCGCAGGCGCACGGCTGATCATTCCCACCGGCGTCACGCTGACGATCAACGGCGCCTTCGACAGCCCGCAGCGCGGTACGCGGTTCGAATGCCAGGGCACCGGCAAGGTGAGTTTCGGTTGGGAAGCCTGTACGTTCGTCTGTCCCGAATGGTGGGGCGCGCGGATCAACGTGCCGGGCACCGATTGCCTGCCCGCGCTGCACGCCGCGTTTGCCGCGCATTATGCGACCGACCTGCTCGCCGGCGATTACTGGTGCTACGACACGCTCAACATCGCGCGTTCGGGGCTGGACGTCCGCGGGCGATCGGTCAGCGGCAACGGCACGCTGCCCGCCACGCGCATCGTGCTCAACGGGGCTGCGACGGCGACCAAAAACGTCGGGCTGTTCGGCACCAATGTGCTGCCGCCATCGGGCGCGATCGATGACTTCCTGTCGTACATGCGGATGAGCAACATCACATTCGTGCGCTACGGCACGCCGAATTTCTTCAGCGACCATTCGCAGTCGCCGCGCGACCTGCGCATCTATGCGGTCGTGCGGTGCCAGATCGATAATGTCTATGTCACCAGCTATGGCTGCATCGGCATCTCGGTCGGCGCGGCGGTCTACACCAAGATCACCAACTGCACGAGCACGCGCTTCCGCGACGCCTCGGCCAACGCCCATGACTTCTGGTGGCCCTGGTACCTCGAAGGCTATCCGATCTACGGTCCGGTCATCGGCGGCGGCGGTAATGCGTCGCTGTATATCGACCGCTGCGCGGCAGGGCGCGAATTCGCCGGCACGCCGCCAGGGGGCATGATCGGGGTCAACATCGTCGGTGCGTTCACCGACACCTTCATCACCTGGATGGAAACGCAGGGGTTCCAGACGGCGTTCAGCATCGCGGGTCCAAGCGTGCTTTACCCGACCAGCAAATCGAGCGACAGCGACCTGCATATCATCCACCCCGTGCTCGATGCGTTCACGAGTACCGGGTTCGATATCTCGAACCTGTCGAGATATGCCTCGGTCTCGATCGTCGATCCGTATATCACCCCTGCGCTCGGCGCGCTCGCGGCAATCTACGCCCATGATACGCTGGGGTCGCTGACGATCACCGGCGGCGAGGCGATCTGCTGGGGCGATGCGCAGAGCGGCGGGACCGCGCTCGGCATCCTGGGCATCAACTGTTCGGGGCTGTCGGTCAGCCAGCTGAAGATTACCGGCGCGAACCGGCCCGTGGGGATGCAGAACTCGCGCAATTTCGATCTCGACGTCATCATCAATAATCCCGACACGCCCACGGGCAATGCAGCGGTCGCGCTGACCAATTGCGCGCGCGGCTTCGTGTCGCCAAAGATCACCGACCCGACCGCCAATCTGTTTACGGCGGGCGTTTCGATCGACGCCGCGTCGAGTCATATCGAAGTTCACTGCTCCAAGATCAATCCGGGAGCGCTGACCGTGGCGGCCAACAAGCTGGTCTACAACGGCGTCGCCGCGACGGTCGCCAATGTCGCGGTCGGCACGGGTATCCTGCCGACCGGGTGGATGTCGTGAGCGACGCCAGCGACCTGATCGTGGCGGCGGGCGGCACATTCGCGATCGTCGGTCCCGCCGTGGCGTTCGTGTGGGCCAAGATCGAAAAGCGTGTGACCGCCGCCGAAGCCAAGGTCGAGGAATGCGAAGCGCACCGCGAGGCCGACAAGGCCAAGATCGACCGGCTCACGTGGGAGGTACGGCGCGAGGGGCATGCGCTGCGCATGCTGTTCGACGACCTGCATGCGCGCGACCCGGGGAGCTACACGCTGCGCAACGTCGGAACGATCCTGGCCACGCGCTACCAGCCCGAGCTCGCGATCCCCGAGGACTGGACCGACCTGCTTGCCCGCATCGAGGAGAAGACCAGATGAAACCGCTCGGCCCGATCAAATATCTGACGATCCATTGCGCGGCGACGCCCGAGGGGCGCGACGTGAAGGCCGCAACGGTCAGCGACTGGGACATCGCACGCTTTGGGCAGGTGAGTTATCACAAGCTGATCGAGCTCGACGGGCATGTCGTGACGACGCTCCCCGATACCGTCCTCGGCGCGCACACCGGCGGGCACAACACCGGCAACATCGGCGTGTGCTACGTCGGCGGGATCGCCAAGGACGGCAAGACGCCCAAGGATACGCGCACCGTCGGGCAGCGCGCGGCGCTGCGCCAGATCGTCGCCGAATACCGGCAGAAGCACCCGGGGCTCGTCGTGCGCGGGCATCGTGACTGGCCGGGGGTGGCCAAGGCGTGCCCGTGCTTCGACGTCGTCGCCGAAGTCGCAGGGGGCAAGCTGTGAAGACGGAACCGATGTGGCGGACGCTGTTGATCGCGTCGGCCTGGTCGGGCGCGCTTGCGGTCGTGCTCACGGTCGCGACCGGGCTGCTCAGGCTATGACCTTCAACTTCCTCAAAGGTGTCGGCAACCAGCATCTCGACGTCGCGCGGATGCTGTGGGCGGCGAGCGGCATCGCGGCGATCGTGCTGACGTCGGTGCACCTGGTGCGCGACAGCGTGTTCTCGATCATCGAGTTCGGCACCGGCATGGCGGCGATCCTGGCCGCCGGCAGCGGCGCGGTCGCGATCAAGGATACCGCCGTCGCCAAGGCGAACGCAACAACCGCAACAAGCGAAAGGGACTGATATGCCACAAGCGGCGCGCAGCGGGCAGTGGGGGTTCAGCCTGACCTATCAGGCCGGGCAGACGGCATGGTGGCCCGCCATGTCGATGGTCGACCCGGTCACTGGCAACGCGGTGTCGCCGGGGGCAGGCGCGTCGGGCGCAGTCGCGGCGGGCACCGCCGACAATGGCAGCGCGCCAGTCAAGACGGGCGCGGTCGGGCGCAGCGGCACTCCCGCGGCGGTCGCCGACGGCCAGATCACCAACGATTGGGACGGCACGCGCGGACAGCGTGCGGTGATGATCACCGACAATGGGGGAAGTGCGCCCGTCAATGTCGTCAACGTCGTCGCCGCCGGTGATGGTGCCAATCTGTCAGCGCAGACGTTGCTCGTCGGCGCGATCCCGATGGTATCGAGTGGTGGATTTCAATGGCTGCAGCGCGGCGATGCCAATGCAACCACAGTTCGTTCGGCGGTCGGCTCGGCATCCTGGGCCTATGCCAGCGCGACAGGCGGTATAACGACGTCGGCGGCAACGGCGATGATGGCCGCAGGCGGTGCAGGTGTTCGCAATTACCTTCACGGCATCCAGTTCAAAAACACGTCGGCGACGGCGAGTGAAATCGTCGTGCTCGATGGTGCAACCGTCATCTGGCGCGCGCACGTAAGCGCATCGATGACGATCGGCGATAGCGGCAAATTCGACCCGCCGCTGCGCGGTACCGCCAATACCGCGCTGAACGTTCAGTTGCTGACGGCGGGTACGGCAACGATCGTTTCGGCGCATGGTTCGCAGGGAGTTTGACGATGAATGACAAGCAGGCCGAAGAAATGCGTATTGCGCTTGAGAAAGCCGCGCCGACGCACAAGATTTACCGCGTGCCGCCCGCGCCGCAAAAGGACGGAGAAAAACAGGCCCCGCTCGAATATGTCCGTGATTGGGCCGAGTTGCCTGCGCCGTTTCCGACGATCAACGCACGGCTGACATCGCTGCGATACACGACAAGCGTCGAGCATGTTGCAGTTCCGATCGATGCAACCGCCAGCAAAACGACGTGACGGGCCCGACCGGCCTGCTCGTCAGGGGCGTGGCGGTGCTCGCGCTGCTGGTCGCTGCGTTTTTTGCGGGCGACAAGATCGGCGCGAACCGCGTCATTGCGCGCCAGGCCAAAGTGGCCGCGCGCATCGAGGCCGCACGCGTTCGCATCGATGCGCAGGGGCACCGCCTCGCACGCGCGGCCGCAGCGCGCAACGCGCAGCGAGAGATCGTCACCCGGGAGATTTATCGTGCGCTACCCACTACGGTCGACCGTCCTGTCTATCGCAATCTGTGCATCGACGATGACGGCGTGCGCCTCCTCGAGCGCGCCGCCGCCAATGCCAATGGGGTCGATCGACGCGAGCCTGACCGCGCCGCCGCCGCCGCTGCCGGTACCGCCGACGTCCGCTGACGCCGCGACGGGACGGCGCAGCATGACGGGAGCGCAGGCGCTGACCGGCTATGTCGAGCTGTACGACGTGGCCGGCAGGTTGCGCGGCCAGCTCATCGCGCTGATCGACCAGGTACGGTTGTGGCAGGGCGACGCGCCGCCGAAAACGCGCGAGCCGATTAAAGCCCCGTAGAGCGCCGCCGCGCGAAAGTGGGGGCCGAGCCTCACGCGGCGGTGAAATCGTGTCAGGCACGGCGGCGGGTGGGCGCGGCGGCGGCAAATCGTGCCGATAAGGCGGTCACCAAAATCCGAACAGCTGGCCGCCGGTGTATGCGATCGCGAGCGTGAAAAGGATCTCCGCGCAGCCGAGCGCACGATCGCGGGTCAATCGACCGTTCCAACGGTGGCAGGACAATGCAGGAACATTGGAACGGTGGCGATCCGTAACCTGTTGATATCTCGGAAAGCGGTCGGCTTGGGAAGCTTCTGCTCTGCCATTGAGCTACACCCGCGTTGAGAACGACCTGCGTGGATTTGGTCGATCAGTCAATATGGGGCGTGGCGGTGAACGATGTTCGCGGCGACTTGATGGCCTTGTGCACCCGTGCCGTCGCAGCGGTCTCTGCGGACCGCATCATGCTGGAATGCAGGGAAGGCGCGCGACCTCGGCGCGCAGGGTGCGGTGCTCGCGCAGAGCTTGCGGGCGACGGACAGCGCCATGCCGTCGTGGGGGGGGGGAGACGTCATAGCCCGAGCGCGTAACGCACGACGTTCAAATCGCCAAAGCGGACGCAGGCGTCGGCGGCGGCCCGGGTCCTCGGCTTGGCGTGATAGGCGACGCCCAAGCCGGCGGCTTCGATCATCGGAATGTCGTTGGCGCCGTCGCCGATCGCGATGCTGCGCGACGCAGGCCTGTTGCCCAGTTCTTCGAGCAGCACGGCGCGCTTGGTCAGCGCGTCGACGATAGGGGTTTCGACGGTACCCGTCAGCGCACCGTCCTTCACGATGAGCCGATTGGCGACTGCGCGATCGAAACCGAGGTCGCGCGCCACGCTGCCGGTGAAATGCGTGAAACCACCCGATACGAGTACCGCACGCCCCCCGGCCATGCGGAATGCAGCGATCAGTTCCTTTGCGCCACCCATCGGCCTGACGCGTTCGCGCAGGCACTCGGCCACTATCGCCTCGCTCAACCCGGCGAGGAGCGCCACACGGTCGCGCAACGCGCCCGCAAAATCGATCTCGCCGCGCATTGCGCGTTCGGTGACGGCGGAGACTTCGGCTTTCAGGCTCACATAGTCGGCGAGTTCATCGATGCATTCGACGGTGATCATCGTCGAATCCATGTCGGCGATCAGCAGCTTGCGAGCGCGGTCGTCGGCAACCTGGACGATGACGTCGACGCGCGGCAGCGCTGCTTCGAGCGAAGCCCGGTCCGTCGCCGGGCTCCGGCCTTCGCCGGGGAACAGGATGTCGCACGCCACCGCGTCGCGTACTGGCCCCGCAACCCCATGCACGGCATCGCACGCCGCCGAAATATCGCCTCTGGCGAGGCAATCCTTTGCTACGAGTGTCGCGATGAACATGAACAAACCTTCCCTCGTCGTCATCGCAGGACCGACTGCGAGCGGCAAGTCGGCGCTGGCGATGGCGCTCGCCGAACTGGTCCCGTCGGTCATCATCAATGCGGATTCAATGCAGGTCTATCGTGACTTGCGGATCGTGACGGCGCGTCCGAGCGATGCGGACGAGGCGCGCCATCCGCACGCGCTGTTCGGGCATATCGACGGGGCACAGGCATGTTCCGCAGCACGGTGGGCAGGCGAAGCCAGCGCCGTGATCAACGACGCGCATTCGAAGCGGCTTTTGCCGATCCTCGTCGGCGGCAGCGGGCTTTACATCCGAACGTTGCTCGACGGCATCGCGCCGGTACCTGACATCGACGCTGCGATCCGGAGCGAGGTCCGCGCGCTGCCGGTTGCCGAAGCCCATGGCGCCCTGACGCGCGAGGATGCCGACGCGGCGCTGCATTTGTCGCCCGCCGATACGACGCGCGTCGCGCGCGCGCTCGAAGTCGTCCGGTCGACGGGCCGCACGCTCGGCGACTGGCAGGCGCATCGCCAGGGCGGCATCGCCGATGCGGTCCGGCTCGTGCCGCTCCTCCTCCTGCCGCCGCGCGAGGCGCTTGCGGTGCGGATCGAGGCGCGCTTTGCGGACATATTCGAGGCGGGACAGACCGAAGTCGCGGTGCTGGTGAGGCGCAATCTCGACCCTGCACTGCCGGTCATGCGCGCGATCGGCGTGCGTGAGATCGCCGCGTTCCAAGCGGGCGAACTATCCCGTGACGCCGCACTCGAGGCAGGCCGTCTGGCGACGCGACGCTATGCCAAGCGGCAACAGACCTGGTTCTCGAACCAGTGCGACAGCAACTGGTCGAGACATCGAGAGAAATTAGATAATAATAATGTCCATTACCTAGCAACTAAATTACGAAATATGGCATTGACGGCTTAGTTTCTTGCATCTAAGCGCGTTGGCCTTGTCAAACCTGCCGCAGTGCAACAGGAGCGCCGCCATGCCTGCCCAACTTCCCGGAGCCGAAATCCTCGTCGAGGCGCTGGTCGATCTCGGCGTCGAGGTCGTGTTCGGCTATCCGGGCGGTGCGGTGCTTCCCATCTATGACGCGCTGTTCAAGCAAAAGCGCATCCGTCACATCCTCGTCCGCCATGAACAGGCGGCGGGGCACGCGGCGGAGGGATATGCGCGCTCAACCGGCAAGCCCGGTGTGGTACTCGTCACGTCGGGTCCAGGCGCGACCAACGTCATCACGGCGATCACCGACGCGCTGATGGACTCGATCCCGATCGTCGTGATCACAGGGCAGGTGCCCACAAGCCTGATCGGCACCGATGCGTTCCAGGAGGCCGATACCGTCGGCATCACGCGCCATTGCAGCAAGCATAATTACCTCGTGAAGGATCCCGCGCGGCTCGGTGATGTAATCCACGAGGCGTTCCACATCGCGACCTCGGGACGTCCCGGGCCGGTGGTGGTCGACATTCCCAAGGACGTGCAGGTCGCGACCGCAACCTATCGCAATCCGGGAAAAATCCAGCACAAGACCTATCGCCCCGCACTCAAGGCCGATCCCGGGTCGGTCGAGACGCTCGTCGAGATGCTCGCGGCCGCCGAACGCCCGATCCTCTACACCGGCGGCGGGATCATCAATTCGGGGCCCGGCGCGAGCCAGATGCTGCGCGAGCTGCAACGGTTGACAGGTGCGCCGGTCACCTCGACGCTGATGGGATTGGGTGCCTATCCTGCCAGCGGGCCTGCGTGGCTTGGCATGCTCGGCATGCACGGCACCTATGAAGCCAATATGGCGATGAACCGTGCTGATCTGATCGTGAACCTCGGCGCGCGCTTCGACGACCGCGTGACGGGACGGCTCGACGCGTTCAGCCCGCGGTCGAAGAAGATTCATGTCGATATCGACCGGAGCTCGATCAACAAGACGGTGCGCGTCGATCTCGCGGTGGTCGGCGATGTCGGGCGCGTGCTCGAGGATGCGGTCAAGCTGTGGCGCGCGCGGGCTTACCCAAAGGCCGACCTGCAACCCTGGTGGGCGCAGATCGACGAATGGCGTGCGAGGCAGTCGCTCGGTTTCGCCAGATCGACGACCGAGATCATGCCGCAGCATGCTGTGCGCGCGCTGTGGGAGGCGACGCACCGGCGCAATCCGATCATCACCACCGAGGTCGGCCAGCACCAGATGTGGGCGGCTCAGCATTTCGGGTTCGAGGGGCCGAACAAATGGCTCACCTCGGGCGGCCTAGGCACGATGGGCTACGGACTGCCCGCCGCGATCGGCGCGCAGCTCGGCAATCCCAACGCGCTGGTCATGGACATCGCGGGTGAAGCCTCGATCCAGATGAACATCCAGGAGCTTGCGACCGCGACGCAATACCGCCTGCCGGTCAAGATCTTCATCCTCAACAACGAGTATATGGGCATGGTCCGCCAGTGGCAGGAGCTGACCTATGAAAGCCGCTATTCGGAAAGCTACAGCGACAGCTTGCCCGATTTCGTAAAGCTCGCCGAAGCCTATGGGTGGCGCGGCATCCGCATCGAAGCGCCCGACGACCTCGACGACGGCATCGCCGCGATGCTGTCACACGAGGGGCCGGTGCTGGTCGACTGCATGGTCGCCAAGCTCGCCAATTGCTTTCCGATGATCCCCTCTGGCGCAGCGCACACCGATATGATCCTCCAGGCGAACGAAGTATCGGGGACGATGGACGACGAAGCAAAGGCGCTGGTGTGATAGCGCTGTTAATTCTCTTCGTTGTTTTATTGCTTCTGACCACACCCGTTGCGCCGGTTGTGATCGGCTTTTTCCTGATCCTTGCCGCTTTCGACTTTTCGCCAAGAAGCACGCATGCCGTGAAAATCGACCTTCCGAGAAATTGATGCTTATCAAGACCGACCCCATCGAGCGCCACACGCTCAGCGTCACCGTCGACAATGAGTCGGGTGTCCTCGCGCGTATCGCGGGCATGTTCTCGGCGCGCGGGTATAACATCGAGAGCCTGACGGTTGCCGACATTGGCAAGGACGACGCGGTCAGCCGCATCACCATCGTCACCAGCGGAACGCCTGCCGTGATCGAACAGGTGGTGGCACAGCTCGACCGCGTCGTACCGGTGCACAAGGTGACCGACCTGACAGTCCTCGGCGAGCATATCGAGCGCGAACTCGCGCTGGTAAAGGTTGCGGGCGTCGGCGAACACCGGATCGAGGCGCTGCGGCTGGCCGAGGTGTTTCGCGCGGGCGTGGTCGACACCACGATCGGCAGCTTCGTGTTCGAAGTGACCGGCGCATCGTCGAAGATCGACCGCTTCGTCGAACTGATGGGCGAGATCGGGCTGGTCGAGGTCGCACGTACCGGCATCGTCGCGATGGCGCGGGGGAAAGTGGCGGTTTGATCAACAATCGTTATCCCCGCGAAGGCGGAGACTCATCTCCGATGGTGAAGGAGATGGGCTCCGCCCTTGCGGGGATGACGAAACAAGGGGAATGACAATGCGCGTTTATTACGACCGGGACGCCGACATCGGCATCATCAAGGGCAAGAAGGTCGCGATCGTCGGCTATGGGTCGCAGGGGCATGCGCACGCGCAGAACCTGAAGGATTCGGGCGTTACCGACGTCGCCGTCGCGCTGCGCGAGGGTTCGGCCACGGCAGCCAAGGCGATCAACGCCGGGTTCAAGGTGATGACCAATGCCGATGCCGCCGCCTGGGCCGATGTCGTGATGATCCTCGCTCCCGACGAGCATCAGGCGGCGATCTATGCCGACGACCTCGCCGCAAACCTGAAACAGGGCGCGACGCTCGCCTTCGCGCACGGCCTCAACGTGCATTTCGGGCTGATTGAGCCGCGCGCCGACCTCGACGTCGTGATGATCGCGCCCAAGGGTCCCGGCCACACCGTGCGCAGCGAATATGTGCGCGGCGGCGGCGTTCCCTGCCTGATCGCGGTGCATCAGGACGCGAGCGGCAACGCGCATGACCTGGCGCTGGCCTATGCAAGCGCCGTCGGTGGCGGGCGCAGTGGCATCATCGAAACCAATTTTCGCGAGGAATGCGAAACCGACCTGTTCGGCGAGCAGGCGGTGCTGTGCGGCGGGCTGACGCACCTCATCCAGGCCGGGTTCGAAACGCTGACCGAGGCGGGCTATGCCCCTGAAATGGCCTATTTCGAATGCCTGCACGAAGTGAAGCTGATCGTCGATCTGATGTACGAGGGCGGCATCGCCAACATGCGCTATTCGATCAGCAACACCGCAGAATATGGCGACATCACCACGGGGCCGCGCATCATCACGGCGGAAACCAAGGCCGAGATGAAGCGTGTCCTTGCCGATATCCAGGGCGGACGCTTCGTCAAGAATTTCGTCCTCGACAATCGGGCCGGAAATCCAGAGCTGAAGGCAAGCCGCAAGGCCGCGGCGGCACACCCCATCGAAAAGGTCGGAGCCGAACTCCGTGCGATGATGCCGTGGATCGGCGCGAACAAGCTGGTCGACAAGAGCCGTAACTAGCGTGTCGGCGATATGGTGGACGCACTTGGGCTCGAACCAAGGACCCGCTGATTAAGAGTCAGCTGCTCTACCAACTGAGCTATGCGTCCCCGTGGGGGAGCGCGCACTTAACAATGCGGGGGCGGGGGCGCAACTAGGAAAAACCGCGCCGCGCTGCGCGGCCCTGGCGCTCGATGCTCATCAGCAGTCCGAGGCACAGCATCACGGTCAGCATCGCCGAGCCGCCGAAGCTGACCAGTGGCAGCGGGATGCCGACGACCGGAGCGAGGCCCATCACCATCATCAGGTTGATCGCGAAATAGAAGAAGATCGTCGTCGTCAGCCCGGCCGCCGCCAGCCGCCCGAAGCGCGTCGGCGCGCGCTCTGCAACGCGCAGCCCCCAGCGCGTGAGCAGCAGGAACGACACGATCACGAACAGCCCGCCGAGCAAGCCCCACTCCTCCGCCATCGTCGCGAACACGAAATCGGTGTGTCCCTCGGGCAGATAGTCGAGGTGGCTTTGCGTGCCCTGAAGGAACCCCTTGCCGAACACGCCACCGGATCCGATCGCGATCTTCGACTGGGTGATGTGATATCCCGCGCCCAGCGGATCGCTTTCGGGATTCAGAAAGATCAGCACGCGCTTGCGCTGATAGTCGTGCATGCCGAGCCAGGCGATCGGCAGGATCGCGGCGATCGCCGCGCCGGCTGCAGCGAACAGCCGCATCGGGACGCCCGACAGGAACACGACGACGACGCCGCCGGCCGCAATCATCGTCGCGGTGCCGAGATCGGGCTGGGTCAGCACCAGCACGAACGGCACGCCGATGGCAAGCGCGGCGGGCCATAGCGCGTTCCATCCGCGAATCTCGCCTGCAGGCAGCTGATCGTAGAAGCGCGCGAGGGCCAGCACGATCGTCAGCTTCATCAGTTCGGAGGGCTGGAGGCGGATGATGCCGAGATCGAGCCAGCGGCGGCTACCCCCGCTGACCGCGCCGAGCAGTTCGACCGCGACCAGTCCGACGAGGATGACCAGATAGCCCGGCCACGCGATGTCGCGCCAGCGCTCGACGCGCACGCGCGACATCGCGATCGCCATGGCGAGAAAGATCGCGACCTTGCCCCCCTGGCTGAGCGCCCAGGGCTTGAGATGGCCGCCTGCCGCCGAATAAAGCACGACGAGGCCGAACCCGCTGAGCCCGAGGATCAGGAACACCACGCGCCACGGCAGGCTGCGCAGCGGCGCGGGGACGAAGCCCGATGCCGCGCTCAATCGGGTTGCTCCTGCGGCGGTTCTTCGGGTGGCGGGGCAGGGGGCGCGGCAAAGCTCGCCTGATCGCGCGCCATGCGCGTCGCTAGATCGCCACCCCAGCTTTCCTCGACCGCGAGAAGGTTCTTCATTGCGAGATCAGGGTCGAACAACCACGTCATGATGTCGCGCCCGGTGAGTGGAGTGTCGAGATTGCGCACCGTGTGCCCGCCGTGTTCGAGCACGATCGCGGCGGCATAACGCGGGGCTTCGACAGGGGCGAAGCAGACGAACAGCGCATGGTCGCGCAGCTTGAAGGGGAGCGAGGCGTTTTTGAGCACGCCCGACCCGCGCTCGGCCATCGTGATGCGGCGCACCTGCGCGGTGCCGGTTTTCGCGCCCAGCGTGATGCCGGGGATTTGCATGCGGGCGGCACCACCGGTGCCACCGCTGACGACGCCCGCCATTGCCTCGCGCACGCGCTGCAGATGTTCGGGCGACACGGGCAGAGCAGCGGCGGAAAGGGGGGCGTTGCGTCGTATCAGCTGCGGCTCGATCGCGCGCCCAGAGGCGAGCCGTGCCGCCATCACCGCCAGTTGAAGCGGATTGGCGAGGACATAGCCCTGCCCGATCGAGGCGTTCAGCGAGTCGGCGACGGTCCAGTCCTGCTTGTAACGCCGCTGTTTCCACGCACTGTCGGGGACGGTACCGAAACGTTGCGTGGAAAAAGGTAGATCGTATTTCTGCCCCATGCCGACCATGCGCGCAATCGGCGCAACCCGGTCGTAGCCCAGCCGCCGCACCATTTCGTAGAAGTAGATGTCGCAACTCTGCATCACTGCGCTTTTCATATCGAGCGAACCGTGTCCGCGGCGCTTGTGGCAGTGGAAGATGCCCGAACCGACGCGCAGCGACCCCGAACAGCTGATCCGGTCGGCGGGGCTGACCCCAGCCTCGAGCAAGGCGAGCGCGTTCATCGGTTTGACCGTCGAGCCGGGAGGATAGAGCCCCTGCAACACCTTGTTCATCAGCGGGACGTGGTCGTTGTCGGACAGCGATTTCCACTCGTTACGCCCGATGCCATCGGAAAAGCTGTTGGGATCGTACGACGGCATCGACACCATCGCGAGGATGTCGCCACTAAGGCAGTCGATGACGACCGCCGACCCCGAATTGGTGCCGAGCCGCCGCGCGACGTAATTCTGCAGCCCGGCATCGATCGTCAGCTGGAGCGTGTGCCCGGGCATGTCGGGACGGTTGGTCAGATCGCGGATCAGCTTGCCGCGCGCGGTCACTTCGCTGCGCCGGGCGCCGGGCGTGCCGCGCAAGTTCGCCTCGAAGGTCTTTTCGATTGCGTCCTTGCCGACCTTGAACCCTGGTGCCAGCATCAGCGGGTCCTTGGTACGGGCATAATCGGCCGCGCTCGCCGACCCGACATAGCCGAGAAGGTGACCGACCGCCGCGCCATCGGGATAATGACGCGCGAACCCCTGCGCCGGCACGACGCCGGGGAAATCCTGCGCGCGCACCGTAACCGCCGCATAGCGTTCCCAGTCGAGATCCTCGGCGATCTGCACCGGCTGGAACCCCGTCGACCCCTCGATATCATCGGTAATCCGTTGGCGCTCGTCGGCGTCGAAGCCGAGCAGCTGCTGCAGTTCGTCGAGTGTCTCGTCGCGGTCGAGCAGCCGGTCGGGAATGATGTCGACGCGAAACACGGTGCGGTTGAGCGCGAGCGGCTTGCCGTGGCGATCGACGATCCATCCGCGCCGCGGCGGGATAAGCGACAGGCTGACCCGGTTGCTTTCGGCAAGCAGGCGGTAGCGCTCGTTCTCTACGATCGACAGCCACGCCATGCGCGCCGCCAGGACGCCGCCGAGCGCCAACTGCGTACCACCAAGGACGAGGCTGCGGCGCGAAAAGCTGATCGTCGCCTGCTGTTCGGTTACCGGGCGTTTGCCGAGCAGGCGATCGACGAGCGTCATCGCGCAAACCGCCAGCGGTCGAGTGTCGCCGCCAAGCGCGCCACAAGCGGGAACAGCAACGCCGCGAAGGCGAATTGTGGCAGCAGCACGCGCGGCGATGTCGTGAGCCCGCTCGCGAGCAGCAGCGCCAGCAACAGCTGGACGCCGATCGCCAATATTGCGATCCCCCAGTCCTGGCGGTGGTTGCGCCATTGCAGCCGCCGGTCGAGCAGGTCGATCGCGAGCAGGATCGCCGTCCACCCGCAAATCGCGGTACCGATCGGTGCGCCGCTGAACAGATCGTCCCACAGCCCGAGCGGAAGCCCCGCCCATAAGGGCCAGATGTCGCCGCGCAGCAGCCGCCATGCGATGAGTACCATCAGCCCGAGTGGGGGCAGTGCGGGCTCGACCGCGATCACCGGCACGGCGGGCAGTAGCGACCCGACCATCGTCGACAGGACCGGCACGAGCTGGCGCTCGAGCGCGGTCGGTGGCGGCGTGAAGGTATTGCGCCGACGCAGCGCGCGCAGCTGAAGCGGAAGCATCAATTCGCACTCGCAATGGGCGGCGGTGTGGCGGCGGGTGGTATGAACTGCGGCTCGACGATCGCGAAATCGAGCCGGTTCGGGTCGGCCAGCGGACGCGCAAGCAGGACTTCGCGCGTCGCCGACTTGCCGACCGCGACGGGGACATCGGGGGGATACACGCCGCCCGCGCCCGAGGTCGCGAACAGGTCACCGGGCCGGAAGGGGTTCGATCCGGCCTCGAGCGCGCGGATTTCGAGGCTACCGTCACCGCGGCCCGTCGCGAGCGCCGCCATGCCGTCGCGGATGCGGCGCACCGGCACGACATTGCCGCCGTCGGTGATCAGCAACACGCGCGCGCTGATGCGGCCGGCCGCGACGACTCGCCCGACCAGCCCCTCGGAGGTACGCACCGGCTGCCCCGCCGCAACTCCCGCGCTGCTCCCCGCCGACAGCGTCGCATAGCGGCGCGAACTTGCTCCCGTCGAAGCAACGAGATGCGCCGTGACGATTGCGTCGCGGCGAAGCTCGACGAGGCGGACGAGCCGCTTGAGCCGGTAGTTTTCGCGTACGGTGGCGCGCGCCGCGATCAGCGCGCTTCGGTTTGCGCGGACTTCGGCCTCCATCGCCCGGTTCTTCGACCCGGCGTCGATATAGGCGCCAACTCCGCTGGTTAGCGAGGCGACGCCGCCGAGTGCGCCCCGTGCCGCCGACGAAATCGGCGCTGTCACATCGCCGAACGCGCTCTGGATCGCGGCATGGCCGTCGGGGTCGAAGCGCGCGCTCAGCGCGAGCAGTAGCCCCACGAGCATCCCGGCGATTGCAATGACGTAGCCCGCGAACAGGCCATATTGCGCGCGCCTCGAAAAGCCGGGGCGCCGGGAAGGGGGCGGCGCCATGTCGCTCGAGCCTTAGGCGGTCTGGAGGACGCCGCGGAACATCGGGTCCTCGAGCGCGCGACCGGTGCCGAGCGCAACGCACGTGAGCGGATCGTCGGCGACGGTCACGGGCAGCCCGGTCTCGTCGCGCAGCACTTCGTCGAGGCCCTGCAGCAAGGCACCGCCGCCAGTCAGGACAATACCCTGATCGACGATGTCGGCGGCGAGCTCGGGAGCCGTGTTCTCGAGCGCGATGCGCACGCCTTCGACGATCGTGCCGACCGGTTCGCTCAGCGCCTCGGCGATCTGCGCCTGGTTGATCGCGATTTCCTTGGGAACGCCGTTGACGAGGTCGCGCCCCTTGATGTGGATGGTCAGCCCGACGCCGTCGGCGGGCGGCTTGGCGATGCCGACCTCCTGCTTGATGCGCTCCGCCGTCGATTCGCCGATCAGCAGGTTATGGTTGCGGCGGACGTAGCTGACGATCGCCTCGTCCATCTTGTCGCCGCCCACACGGACGCTGGTCGAGTAAGCGACGCCGCGCAGGCTCAGCACCGCGACCTCGGTCGTACCACCGCCGATGTCGACGACCATGCAGCCGATCGGCTCGGTAACGGGCATATCGGCACCGATCGCCGCCGCCATCGGCTCTTCGATCAGATAGACTTGCCGTGCCCCCGCATTCGACGCGGCATCGCGGATCGCGCGCCGCTCGACGCTGGTCGATCCCGAAGGCACGCAGATGACGATCTCGGGCGCGCGAAAGATGCTCGCCTTGCCGCCATGCACCTTGTGGATGAAATGCTTGATCATCTCCTCGGCGACGTCGATATCGGCGATGACGCCGTCGCGCAACGGCCGGATCGCCTGGATGCTGCCGGGCGTCTTGCCCATCATCAGCTTGGCGTCGTCGCCGACCGCCTTGACCTTGCGCACGCCGTTGATCGTCTCGATCGCGACCACCGAAGGCTCGTTGAGCACGATGCCGCGTCCGCGCAGATACACCACGGTGTTTGCGGTACCCAGATCGATCGCCATATCGTGCGACATGAATTTGAAGAAGCGCGAAAATAGAAATGCCATGAGCGGTTTTGGTCTCTTGGCCGGGCGCTGGTCGCCAGAGTTTCTGCCGGAAATCAGCGACGGACCGGGGGTCGCGGGATGCGGTCGCTTGGTCTAGGGGTGGGGCAATGTCAATACGTCGCCTGCCCGCCACTCTGGTTAACCGCATCGCGGCGGGCGAGGTCGTCGAGCGCCCCGCCTCGGCGCTGAAAGAGCTCGTCGAGAACGCGCTCGACGCCGGGGCAACGCGAATCGCGGTCGTGCTGCGCGGCGGCGGCATCGCAGGGATCGAGGTCGCCGACGACGGCTTCGGCATGGCGCGCGACGACATCGCGCTGGCGCTCGAACGCCACGCCACGTCGAAACTGCCCGGCGAAGCGATCGCGGCGGTCACGACGCTGGGCTTTCGCGGCGAAGCGCTGCCCTCGATCGCGAGCGTCGCGCGACTGACGATCGAGAGCCGCGTCGCGGGCGGTGAGGGTTGGACGCGCACGGTCGACAATGGCGCGCTTGCCGCCGAGGGGCCCGCTTCACTGCCACCCGGTACGCGGGTACGCGTGGAGGGGTTGTTCGAAAATGTCCCGGCCCGGCATAAATTCCTGCGGTCGGCGCGCGCCGAATACGCTTCGTGTCTCGACGTGGTGAAGCGGCTGGCGATGGCGCGGCCCGATGTCGGCTTCACGATCGACCATGACGGCCGGCGGTCGCTGACGGTGGCGTCCGAGGAGCAGGCGAGCCGCGTCGCCGCGCTCACCGACCGTCAGCTCACCGACAACAGCGTCGTGGTCGACGCACTCCGCGAGGGTATTCGGCTCGGCGGGGTGGCGGGATTGCCGACCTTCAATCGCGGCGTTGCCGATCATCAATATCTGTTCGTCAACGCACGCCCGGTGAAGGACCGGCTGCTGATCGGCGCGGTGCGCGGCGCCTATGCCGACATGCTCGCGCGCGACCGGCATCCGCTCGTGGCGCTGTTCCTCGACGTGCCGTGCGACCTGGTCGACGTGAACGTTCACCCCGCCAAGACCGAGGTACGCTTTCGCGACCCAGGCATGGTGCGCGGGCTGATCGTCGGCGGGTTGCGCGCCGCTCTCGACGCAGCCGGGCACCGCAGCCAGCCGCGACCGAGCGCGGCGGCACTGGGCGCCTGGACGTCGGGCGAAATGCGTCACCCCGGCGAAGGCCGGGGCCGCTCCGGTGTTGGGGCATTCTACACGCCAGCGGCCCCGGCCTTCGCCGGGGCGACGCATGTGGCGGACGCCGTTTTCGGTTACAGCGCGCCGCCCTCTGCGCGCGCCGAACCGGCGACAGCGCCCCCTGCCAGCTACCCCCTCGGCGTCGCGCGCGGCCAGGTCGCGGCGACCTATATCGTCGCCGAATCCGAAGACGGGCTGATCCTCGTCGATCAGCACGCGGCGCACGAACGCCTCGTCCTCGAACGCATGCGTCGTGCGACTGCCGACGGCGCAGTGGCGTCGCAGCCGTTGCTGCTGCCCGAAGTCGTCGAGCTCGATGAGCCCGCGTGCGACCGCCTCGACGCGCGCGCTTCCGAATTGAGCGCGCTCGGCCTCGATCTCGAGCGCTTCGGGCCCGCCGCGATGCTCGTGCGCGGCGTCCCCGCGATGCTTGGCGGCGGCGACGTTCGCAGCCTTGTCACCGACCTTGCCGACGAGCTTGCCGCGTTCGGCGAAGCGCTGTCGCTCAGGGAGCGGCTCGACCATGTCGCCGCGACGATGGCGTGCCATGGGTCGGTCCGCGCCGGACGCGTCCTGTCGGTCGCCGAGATGAACGCGTTGTTGCGCGAAATGGAAGTGACTCCGCATTCGGGCCAGTGCAATCACGGGCGTCCGACATGGGTGAAGCTTGCCCATGCCGACATCGAGAAATTGTTCGGGAGGAAGTAATGATTGCGCTGACGATGCTTGCCGCTGCCGCAGCGACGACCTGTCCCGCCGTGCCCGGCTGGGACAAGCCCGCCCCGCACGTTGGCGCGCGCGCCGCTGCGATGAAGTTCGCGCTCGCGCCCAACAGCGCGACGCGCCTGCGCCTGCTCAAGGCCGATCAGGTGGCGCTCGCTGCCCCTTCGCGTGCAAAGCGCACCACATCGGCAGGACTTGCCGCGCTCGACGTGCCGCGCGCGGGCACCCTCGACGTCGTGCTGTCGAACGCGACTTACGTCGACCTCGTCCGCGACGGTAAACCGCTCCGCTCGACTGCGCACCGGATGACGACGGGGTGCACGGGCATGCGCAAGGCCGTGAGCTTTGCCGTCACGCCCGGGAGGTACGTGGTCCAGCTGACGGGCGCACCGGAGCAGAGCGTCACGATGGGGACGATATTGAAGTAGCGTTTTGAGTCCGCATCCCTGGTCCCGAACTCGACTGATCAGTCGGGCGTACGGATAGCGGAAACGGCGGCCGCCAGGGTATCGCCCTCGGCCTTCATCCGGTCGGCGCAGGCGCGTACGTTTGCGACGACGCTGTTGCGCGGCAGCGCCAGCATTTCCTTCGACAACAGCTCGCTCAGTTGTGTGACCGTCAGGCCAGCGGTCTGGCCCGCAATCCGGCCCGCGTAATAGATCGCACCTTCCTGGGCATTTTCTTTGAGCTTTGCATCGTAACCGGGTGCGGTCACGGGCATCCCGTTCAGCACCGATATCGCGATGAGACACCGCAGGTCGGCGCTAAGCGCCGGACTGGCCGGTGGTACAGCTGCTGCTGCGGCAAGCATCGCAATGACGATCACAGCGTCTCTCCCCGTTCGGCGGTCGCATTGGCCGCGCCCAGCACGGCGCGCACGCTGGCGGTCGCGATATCACCGTCGATCCCGACCCCGAATACGGTGCGGCCGTCGCCAGTCGTGCATTCGACATAGGCGGCGGCCTGCGCGTCGCTGCCCAGCCCCAATGTATGCTCGTTGTAATCGACCACGTCGAGCGCCACGCCCACCTCGGCAAGCGCGGCGACGACCGACGAGATCAGCCCGTTGCCGCGCCCGCCGACCGATCGCTCCACGCCGTCGATGCTTAACCGGCCCGCGAAGATGCGGTCGCCGTTCGTCGCGCGCGTCTCCTCGTAATCGCCCAGCGCGAAGCGTCCGGGCTGCAGATAGGCGCGCTCGAAAGCGCCCCAGATGTCGCGCGCGTCGAGTTCGCGACTGGTTTCGTCGGCGAGCCGCTGGACGTGGCGGCTGAAATCGCCCTGCATCCGCTTGGGCAGCTTCAGCCCGCGATCCTGCTCGAGCACCCAAGCCACGCCGCCCTTACCGCTCTGCGAATTGACGCGGATGACCGCTTCGTAGCTGCGTCCGAGATCGGCGGGGTCGATCGGCAGGTAAGGCACTTCCCACAATTCGTCGTTGCGCGTTGCCCGGTTCGCGAACCCTTTCTTGATCGCGTCCTGATGGCTTCCCGAAAATGCGGTGAAGACGAGATCGCCGACATAGGGCTGGCGCGGATGCGTCGGAATATTGGTGCAATATTCGACCGTCTTCACGACGCGATCGATGTCGGAAAAATCGAGCTCTGGATCGACCCCTTGCGTATACAGGTTGAGCGCGACCGTGACGAGGTCGACGTTGCCGGTACGCTCGCCATTGCCGAGCAGGCATCCCTCGACGCGGTCGGCGCCCGCGAGCAAGCCGAGTTCGGTCGCCGCCACGCCGGTGCCCCGATCATTGTGCGTGTGCAGCGAGATCACCACCGCCTCGCGGTTCGGGATGTTGCGCCCGAACCACTCGATCTGGTCGGCATAGACGTTGGGCGTCGCGCATTCGACGGTGGCGGGAAGGTTGAAGATGATCGGCTTGTCGACGGTCGGCTGGAGGATCTCCATGACCGCCGCGCAGACTTCGAGGCTGAAATCGAGTTCGGCGGTCGAAAAGGTTTCGGGACTATATTCGAAACGCCAGTCGGTCGCCGGGTATCGCGCGGCCTGGTCGCGCAGGATCATCGCGCCCTCGATCGCGATCTGCTTGATGTCGGCGCGGTCCATCCCGAACACGATTTTGCGCCATGCGAGGCTGACGGCATTATAGAGATGAACGATCGCGGTGCGCGCGCCCTCGAGACTGGCAAAACTCGTCTCGATCAGGTCGCGGCGCGCCTGTGTCAGAACCTGCACAATGGTGTCATGCGGGATGCGGTCGTTCCGAACCAGCCCCGAGATGAAGTCGAACTCGGTCGCCCCTGCGCTCGGGAAACCGACCTCGATTTCCTTGACGCCAATCCGCACGAGCAAGTCGAAGAAGCGCGCTTTCTTCTCGGCGTCCATCGGGTCGATCAGCGCCTGGTTGCCGTCGCGCATGTCGGTCGACAGCCAGCGCGGCGCATGCGTGATCGTTCGGCCGGGCCATTGCCGGTCGGGCAGGTCGATGGCGGGGAAGGGGCGATATTTGCGTGACGGGTCGCGGAGCATGGCCTGCACTCACTGCTTCGAGGGGGGTGTTGCGATGTCCCTTAGGCAGCGTGTGCGCAGCGCGCAGCGACGAGTTCGCGCCTAAGGGCGCGTAAGTCGAAGGAGGGAATGACCGGCCATTTGCAAAGCTTAAGCGTATGCGCCGGGGCAAGTCCAGCCCCGGCGCGCTTGATCTTTATTTCTGGAACGCAACCGTGATGTCGAGCGCGACGGCGTCCGAGACGATGGGAATCCCATAGGCGACACCGAATTCGCTGCGCTTGATGGTCGTCGTGGCGTGGAACCCGACATTTTCCTTCCCGCCCATCATCGCGGGAGCCTTGCCCGCGCCGCTGAAACTGGCGTCGAGGACAACGGGCTTGGTGACGCCGTTGAGCGTGAGAGTGCCGGTGATCTTCGCCGTGGTGCCGCTCGCCACGACGCTCGTCGAGACGAAGCGCGCATCGGCGGGGTCGGCACCGAAGAAGTCGGGCTTGGCACCGGCAGCAGGGGCTCGGAGCAGGTGCGCGGTGAGCGCGGCGTTCGCCGTCGTCACCTTCGACACCGGAATGGTGATGTCGACCTTTGCGGCATTGGGTTTCTTGGGATCGAGCGTCAGCGTGCCCGTCGAACTACCGAAAATCCCGAAATAATCGTTGAACCCCATGTGATCGACGCGCCAGCCGATCAGCGTATGTGCGGGGTCGACGGTGTACGTGCCGCCGGTGATGGCTGCGGGATTTTTGGAACCCGGTACCGCCATCTGTGCGGCGAGCGGAGCGGCAACGAGCAGCGGGAGAGCAAGGAAAAGCGTGCGCATCGGAAAACGACTCCTGACAGGAGCGCTCCGACTAACAGAAAAATCAAGCTCCGACAGCCCGAAGAGTCAGCCACGCGGGCTGCCCTCGAGGATCGTCATCGTGACCTCAGCTATAGACGTTACAATTCGATCGCGACCCCCAACCGCGCCGACAAGGGGCGCAGCGGTACGACCTGATTGCGCGCGGCAACCGCCAGCGGATTGCCGAATGCAAACAGATTGGCACGACTGTTGGCGAGGTTTTCGACCGTCAGCGAAAGGTCGAACCTCTTCACCTTGATGCCCGCGCTCGCCCCCAACAGCGCGTAATCGCCCTGGCTGACATCGAGAAGTGCGCTGGGCCCCAGAAGCGACCGCCCGGTATAGCGATAATCCGCCGCGGCGCGGCATTCGACCCCGAGGCACCGCCAGCGATAAGCGATCCGTGCACTGGCGGACAGTTCGGGCGTGTCGGGCAGGCGGCGGTCGCGCCCGCTCGATTGCTGCGCGAGCGTTCCCGACAGGCGGCTGCGCGTGAGCAACGCAGACCCGCCGAGCGATAGCCCCGGTGCAAACTGCCAGTCGAGCGACCCCTCGACCGCTGCGATCCGGGCATTGCCGAGATTGGTCGTGTAGGGAAGCCCGCGCACGCTGATCAGGTCGGCCTGAATGCCTGTCCAGCCAGCATAGGAGGCCGCGAGCAGTAGTGACGGCCCATGACCGAGCCCACCTGTACGACGCACGCCGATTTCGCCCATGACGATCGCGTCGGGCTTGAAATCGGCGACGCGCCCGACGCCCCGCGCCACCGCGATCCCACCGGTGCGATATCCGGTCTGGACGCGCGCAAAGAGCGACAGGCGGGGAGCGACCGCGATTGTCACGCCGAGCGTCGGGTCGATCCGCGTCGTTGGCAAACCCCGTACGACCGGCGCGATGCCGCGCGCGCTGGCGGGTTCGCCGTCGGTGCGCGCATGCGTCGCGCGTGCACCGAGCGTCAGCTGCACGGTGCGACCAAGGGGCAGCGTCGCCTGCGCGAAGGCAGAATAAGCATAGGTGATGTTGGTGACCTCATCGAGCTCGACCGGCGCGTCGGGTACGCCGAGCGCGCGCGCCTGGGCATCGCGTGCGCGCAGGAAGCTGGCGCCGACGACCCAGGAACCGCCGTTCCGCCACTGGCGCAACAACCGCACTTCCTGCGCGAAGAACAGCGACGACCGCGCAATCGTGTAGATCGTCGGCTGCGGGGCAGCCGTCGTCGCGTCGAAGGTGTCGAGCGAATGACGGCGCACGAACGCGCTCGACGCGAGCAGCTTCAACCGCGTTCCCCAATCATGCTGGACGACCAGTCGCGCCACCTGAAGGAGGTTGGAAAAGGGCTGTGCCAACCCCGCTGTGCGCCGCTGCACCGGGCCCGTTTCAGCGTACTGACTGTTTTGCGCGTCGATTTTTTGCGTCAGTCCGCTGGCCTCGACGTCCCAGCCGTCGATGTCGAGCCGCGCCGCGATACGCGCGCCGACGGTATCCACCCGGTTCGGGCGGAAGCCGCGATCGCGCAGGTCGAGCACGCCACCGTCGCGGGTGCGATAGACGACGCCGCGTGCGCCGATAATGTCGGTCCATAGCGGTAGATTGATCGTTGCCGCGACGTCGAACCCGGCTCCCGTCTTCAATCCAGCCGTCGCGCCGAAGCTTGCCGCGCCAGCGAAACGCGTCAGGTCCACGCGATTGGGTTCGATGCGGACGATCCCGCCGATCGCGCCGGCGCCATAGAGCGTGCCTTGTGGTCCTTCGAGGATTTCAATTCGCTTGATGTCATAGAGCTTGATACTCGGGTTCGGGCTGGCGAAGCCAAGCTGGGCGTCGCCAAAGTAAACGCTCGTCGGCGATTGCGTCGCACCGTTGAAGCTGCTGTCGGCGATGCCGCGCACGAACAGCTTGTTGCGCCCCTCGCCGAAACTCGTCGTCTGCAGCACCGGCGTGGCACGGGCGATGTCGTCAAGATCACGCGGCGGCTGCGCCTCGCCGTAGTCGGGAAAGCCGAGTGCGATCGTGACGCTGCCCGGATAGTTTGCGAGCTTCTGGTTCTGCTTGCCCGCGGTGACGACGATCTCCTGCGGGACGACCGGCTCGAGCAATGGGTCGACGCGTGGACGACGCACCGGTGCACGCACGATCCTCCAGCCTCCCGCACGGGCGACCGCGCGATAGGGCGTCGCGCGCAACATCCGCCGCAACGCGACGGCAACCGAGCCCGCTTCGACGCGCCCGACGCGGACCGCCCCGAGGCCGGGTTCGAGACTGACGATCTCGACGCCACTCTGCGCCGACAGCACAGCGATCGCGCGGTCGAGCGTGGTTGGCGGCACGACGAGGTCGGCGGCCTCTGCCGGAACCGCGACGGTATATGCCAAAGCGAAGGCCAGCGCCCGCTTAGCGCGCCTTCGACAAAATCCAACGCTTCCCATCGTGCCGTGCGTTCGCCCCAATCAGCGCGGCGAGGTGCGGCACGTCGCGGTCGGCATCGCCCGACACGCGCACGCTGCCGGTAAATGGCTGCGTCATCAAGCCTCGATCGACGTCAAGTCGGGCGCCGCTACGGCGTTCGAGCGCGGCGGCGACGTCGGCGAGACGGACGCTGTCGAAACCGAGCAGCCCGGTCCGCCAGCCACCGACGCTGGCCGTTGCGGTCGGACGGAGTGTCACGGTGCCTGCCGCCGCGTCGAGCCGCAGCGCACGCCCGGCGGCTAGCGTGAATTTGGTTCGTCCGCCAATAAAGGTCACGCTGCCCTCCGCCACCGAGACGTCGAGCATATTGGCTGCACTCGTCACGTTGAACACCGTCCCGACGTCCTCGATGACATGATCGCGCACCGTGACGCGGAACGGATTGGCGGCATCGTGGCGGACACTGAATACCGCTTCGCCGCGGACAATTTCGACGCTACGCGGGGTGCGGCCCGAGTAGCGAAGGAGCGTCGCGCCGTTCAGCGTCGCGCGCGAGCCGTCGCCGAGATCGACCACGCGGATTTCCCCTGCACGCGTGATGATCTGCGTGACCGGCGCAGACCACGGCGCGCCGAAAACGATGGCAGCGAGGCCCGCCGCGACCGCCATGCCGCCGGCGATCGAGCGTGGTTGCCACCGTAGTGTGGCGCGAGCCACGGATAACGGGCGCGTCATCGTGACGGTGCAGAGCGTGTCGTCGATCGCGTCCACGCGCGCGAGCGCCTTCGCGTTCGCGGGGTCGGCATCGAGCCAGTCGGCAAATGCGCGCCATTCCTCTCCGTCAAGCCGATCCATGCGTAAATGCCAGTCGAGCGCTTGTGCGAATGCCCCTTCGCCAAGTGTATCTCGATCGTCGCGGCCGGTCATGTCGTCGACGCTCCTTCACCGGATAGACGCCGCTGTGCGCGGGCATCCGCACCCGCCCCCGCACCCGCATCGTCATCTGTACCCGCTCGCGCCTCGTCGAGCAGCCGATAGGCGCGACGCAGCAGCTTTTCGACGCCGCTGACGCTGATCCCCATCTCGTGCGCAATCTCGCGCTGGCTCACGCCGTCGATGCGGAAGCGACGCAGCGCGTCGCGCGTGCGTCCGGGCATCGCCGCGATCGCTGCCTCGATGCGCCGAAGCTCGTCGCGCGCTTCCAACTCGCGCGCGGCGCCAGGGGCATCGCCGTCACCGGATTGAAGATCGCGCCATGCGACATCGCGCATGGCGGTGCGCAGCTTTGCGCGGCGCCGGTCACTCGCCAGGTTGATCGCCACACGGCACACGAACGCGAGCGGATCGGCAACCGGCCCGACGGGCACGATGGCCACCTTCAGCCACAACTCCTGCCACAGATCGTCGGCGTCGTCGGGCGGATCGGTGCGCGCGCGCAGCAGCCGCAGCAGCAGCGCGCGCTCGGCCACCACCACCGCCTGCAGTCCTCCAAAATCGCTCACCGCGCCAGTCTTGGAGGCGCACGCCCGCCCACGCAACTTTCGCCAATGGCGGGTTAATTCTTTTGCGTCGGCGGGTGCGGAGTCGCGCGCGTGGCGGCGTCTCATCATCAAATGGGGTCGGGCGTACACGATGACGGTTCAAATATTGGCGCTGCCCAGCAGGCAGCGTTCGGGTAACAAGCTATTCAATTGGACGGTCGATCGGGCAACGCTAGCGGCGCTACCTCCCGGTGAGCTGCTGAAAAAACGGCTGAGCCTGGTCGCATCGGCGTGCGTCGCCATTATCATCGGCATCGCGTTGCGCGACACTGATTGGAAAACGCTGTGGCCCGCGCTGACCGCCAGCGGGCTGTTCTGGGGCGTGTTCACGCTCAACTATCTGCATGCGCCCCTTGCCGATGCCGCGATTTTTGCGAGGGCTTGGGGAGCGCGGCCGGGCCTGTTCACGACGTTGATCCGCAAACAGGTGCTCAACGCGCTCGTCGTCCCCTATGCCGGGGAGGCGCTGCTGCTCGATTGGGCCCGGCGGCGCGAGATCCGCGCGTTTTCCGTCGTGAAGGATGCAGCGATCCTGTCGGCGCTGGCGGGAAGCGTCGCGACGTTTGCGCTCGTTCTGCCGGTTTGGGGCCCGCTGTCGATTGCGCTCGACCTGCAACCGTCGTCGCTGCTCGGCAGTATCGGCCTGCTTTCGGCGGTACCATTCGTCGCGCTGGTCAAGCGTCGCGCTGTGTTCGGGTTGCCTGGCCGCGAACTTGTGCGCATCGGCGCGGTCCATGCAACGCGCGTGTTCGTTAACGTCGCGCTCCTCGCGGAATGCTGGCACCTGCTGTTGCCGACCGCGTCGCTGCAGTCGTGGCTGCTGCTCGCGGCCGCTCGAATGGTCGTGTCGCGGCTTCCGCTCATCCCCAATAAGGAGATCGCGCTTGCCGGTGTCGCGCTGGCGATGTTCCCGGAAGACCACGCCGTGGTCGGCGTGATCGCTGTCACGGGCGTGATGCTGACCGCGGCGCACGCGCTGGCGTGGACGGTCCTTGCGTTGCGCGACCTGACGCAACCGACGGAAGGCACCGCATGATAGGCGGGGCGGTCGCGCCGTTCTTCGCGCCGATGCTCGTCTTGACGTCGCCACTCGCCGGCGACGGCGCGCCGGCGGCGGCCGCGCCCGTTGCGAATACAACGCCTGCCGCTACGACAGACGCGACGCACCGGCCCGCGATGGTCGTGAAGGTCAGCCCCGCCGACAGCGTGCCGCACCCGGCAACGCAGGACGCCGAAAGCTCGACCGGCGCGATCAACGGCGCGGCAACGACAGCAATCAAAGCCGCCGCGGACCAAAGCGAAGAACAAGAAATCGTCGTGCAGGCCAACCCGCGCGGCAGCGCGCCCGACCCGTTGCGCGCGGTCAATGAAAAGTCGTTCGAAGCGACCGTCGCGATCGACGACGCGGTCGCGCGTCCGATCGCGCTCGCTTATGCCGAGGCTGTGCCCGAGCCGCTGCGCAACGGTTTGCGCAACGCGCTCGATAATCTCGCGGAGCCGGTTACGTTCATCAACAACGTTCTTCAGTTGAAGCCGGTCAGCGCCATGCGCACCGTCGCGCGTTTTGCGATCAACAGTGTCGTCGGTATCGGTGGGCTGTTCGATATGGCGAAGCGTAAGCCGTTCAACCTGGTGCGCCGCCGCAACGGCTTTGCCAATACGCTCGGTTATTACGGTGTGCGACCGGGCGCGTTCTTCTATGTTCCGCTGATCGGGCCGACGACGCTGCGCGATCTGATCGGCGGGATGATCGACCGCGCGTTCCTGCCCACCGTCGTTGGACGACCGTTCAACTCGGTTGCCTATATCGCGCCCGTCGGCGTGCTGAGCACGCTCGACAGGCGCGTGCGCAACGATGGCAAGATCGTGTCGCTCCGTGAACAGGAAGACCCCTATCTCGCCGCGCGCCGTTCCTATCTGAGGCAACGTCAGGCCGAGATCGACGCGCTCCACGGTCGCTGAGACCCTTAGGTTCCGGGTGAGTCCGTGCCCGACGCCTGACTAAAAATGGTGCTGCCGGTGAGGATTGAACTCACGACCTCAGCCTTACCAAGGATGCGCTCTACCACTGAGCTACGGCAGCATTCCGGCGGAGGTTCGCCAACGAGGCGCTCCCATGAACAAAGCGCGTCGGCGCGTCAACCCGCGTAGGGTGCGTGGTTCAGGGCGCGGACTTTTGCGCGCGCGCCTCGGCAAGGATCAGCGCGAAAGCGTCGCCGGGGGCTGTCCATTCGGCGATCGGCGACCAGCCGCCTGCACGCAGCAGCAGCCTTGCGTCGCGGGGGCCGTATTTGTGGCTGTTTTCGGTATGGATGCTTTCGCCCGCACGCATCGCGAAGTGCTTGCCTTCAACCGAAAAGTCGACTGCACGTGTCGCGGCGAGGTGCATCTCGATCCGCGCATAGCTGTCGTTCCAGCGCGCCTGGTGCGCAAACGCATCGATCGGTATCGTTCCGCCGAGTTCGCGGTTGATGCGCACGAGCAGGTTGAGGTTGAAGCGCGCGGTGACGCCGGCCGCATCGTCATAGGCGGCGCTCAGCGTGGCAGGATCCTTGACACGGTCCATCCCGATCAACAGCATCGCGCCGTTGCCCAGCGTGTCGCGCATCGTTCGGAGGAAATCGACCGCCGAGCGCGCGATGAAATTGCCGATCGTCGAGCCAGGGAAAAAGCCGAGCCGTGGTTTGTTTGCAACTTCGGGCGGAAGCGACAGCGGCCCGGTGAAATCGCCTTCGAGCGCAATGACCGGCAGCCCGGGAAACTCGCGCGCCAGCGTGGCCGCCGACGCGCGCAGAAAATCACCCGAAATATCGATCGGCACATAAGCGGCGGGCGCGACGGCGCGGAGCAGGTGCGGCGTCTTGACCGAAGACCCCGAGCCGAATTCGACGACTGCGCGACCCGCGCCCGTCAGCGCCGCGACAGCGCCGCAGTGTGCCGCGAGCAATGCCGTCTCGGTGCGTGTGGGATAATATTCGGGCAGGTCGGTGATCGCCTCGAACAGCTCGCTGCCGGTACGGTCGTAGAACCAGCGCGCGGGGATCGCTTTTTGCGGTTGCGCCAGACCGCTGAGCACGTCGGCCCGGAATGCCCGATCGACGTACTCAGGCGTGTCGTCCCTCAGCATCGTTAAAGGTCGCGCGCGAGGCGGAGCCCGCTGAACTGCCAGCGCGCGGTAGGTGGGAAAAAATTGCGCACCGTGGCCCGGCTCGATCCGCGCGGCGTCGCGCAGCTCGCACCGCGCAGCACCATCTGCCCGCTCATGAACTTGCCGTTATATTCACCGACCGCGCCATCGGCGACGCGGAAGCCGGGGTAGGGGAGGAACGCCGACGCGGTCCACTGCCAGACGTCCCCGAACATCTGGCGCAGCCCGCTACCGGTTGCCGCGCGCGGATGCGCTGGGTCCGCCCGATCGAGCTGGTTGCCGCTCGCCGCGTCAAGCAAGGCTGCCGCAGCTTCCCATTCGAACTCGGTGGGCAGCCGCGCGTCGGCCCAGCGCGCATAGGCATCGGCTTCGTAGAACGATACGTGTGCGACCGGTGCCCCGCGTTCGCGCGCCCGCAGCCCGTCGAGCCCGAACTGGTCGCCCTCGCGCCAGTAAAGCGGCGCACCGATGTCGTTCGCACACCGCCACGCCCATCCGTCGGATAGCCACAGATCCGCGCGCCGATAGCCGCCGTCGGCGACGAAGTCGGCCCATTCCGCATTGGTAACGAGGCGGTCGGCAAGCGCATGCGGTACGAGCCACACGCTGTGCCGCGGCCCCTCGCAATCGAACGCAAAGCCATGTCCTGCGTGCCCGATTTCGACGCGTCCTTCGCAACCCGCGATCCACTCGATGGGGCTGGGTAATGCGGCCGGTAAACGCACCGCCGGCGCAAACAAGCCAGGGAACAGCGGGTTTTGCGCGAACAGGTGGAGCAGGTCGGTCAGCATCAGTTCCTGATGCTGCGCTTCGTGTTCGCAGCCGAGTTCGATCAGCGTGCGCGCTGCGTCGGGCAAGGTCGCAATCGCGCGCTCGACTGCGGCGTCGACATGCGCACGATAGGCGCGCACTGCATCGAGCGAGGGACGCGTCAGCATCCCGCGCGCACCGCGCGGATGACGTGCGCCTTCGCCCTCGTAATAGCTGTTGAACAGATAAGCCCATTCCGCGTCGAACGGACTATAGTCGGTTACGAAATCGCGCAGGACGAAGGTTTCGAGGAACCAGCTGGTGTGCGCCAGATGCCATTTGGCGGGACTTGCGTCGGGCATCGACTGCACGGTGGCGTCACCGTCGGACAAGGATGCTGCGATCGCCAGCGACAGCGCACGCGTGGCGGCAAACCGCGGCAAGAGCACGTCGCGGGTCGCGGGGCCGTGTGCAGAGTCAGGACGGCTCGCCATCGCCGCCCCCTATCCACAGTAGCGATGATATCGCAAGCAGCTTGTAGGATGCATGTATCGGGCTAACGCGCGGGCTCGAGCGATGGAGGAGACGGTATCATGTCAGGACCGCTGACCGGTTTGCGGATCGTCGAATTCGCCGGGATCGGTCCCGCGCCATTCTGCGCGATGATGCTGGGCGATCATGGCGCCGAGGTGATCCGGATCGAGCGGCCGGGCACCTCGAAGCTCAGCGGGCTCGACCCACGCGACGCGCTGTCGCGCAATCGCCGTTCGATCGTGCTCGATACCAAGACTCCCGGCGGGCTCGCGGTCGCGCGCGCGCTGTGCCGTCGCGCCGACGCTTTGATCGAGGGGTATCGGCCCGGTGTGATGGAGCGGCTCGGGCTTGGACCCGATGTGCTGCTCGCCGACAATCCGCGTCTGGTCTACGGACGGATGACGGGGTGGGGGCAATATGGTCCGCTGGCGCAGGCGGCTGGGCACGACATCAATTATATCGCGTTATCAGGGGTGCTCCACACGGTGGGGCGCGCGGGTGAGCGTCCGGTGCCGCCGATGAACTATGTCGGCGACTTTGGCGGCGGCGCGATGATGCTCGCCTTCGGCATGGTCAGCGCGATGCTCGCGGTGCGGATGGGCGGGCCGGGGCAAGTAATCGATGCCGCGATGACCGACGGCTCGGCCTTGCTCGCGGCGATGAGCTATGCTTGGCTGGCGAACGGGTTCAATGCCGAGGAAACCGGCGTGAACATGCTCGACGGTGCCGCGCATTTTTACGACACCTATGCGTGTGCGGACGGCAAGTTCGTGTCGGTCGGGTCGATCGAGCCGCCCTTCTACGCTTTGCTCTGCCACCACGCTGGCGTAGCCGGTGACCCCGACTTTGCGGCGCAGCACGACCGCAGCAAATGGCCCAAACTCAAGGCAAAGCTGACGGCAATCTTCGCCACTCGGACACGCGATGAGTGGAGTGCCTTGCTCGAGGGAAGTGACGTCTGTTTCGCGCCCGTGCTATCGATGCGCGAGGCACCCTGGCATCCGCACAATGTCGCGCGCGCGAGCTTTGTCGAAGTCGGTGGCGCGGTTCAGCCTGCGCCTGCGCCGCGCTATTCGGCGACGCCCAATGCGGTGCCCGTTGCCGCCCCGGTGACCGGGGCGGACGCGGACGTGATCTTGAGCGAGCTTGGGTATGACAAGGCAGCTATCGCCGCGCTGAGAGCAGCGGAGGTTACGAACTAGCTTCTTCGTCATCCCCGCGAAGGCGGGGACCCATCTTTCGCGATTGCAAGAGATGGGTCCCCGCCTTCGCGGGGTTGGGGAACCGCTATTCGGCAGGACCGAAGGCGCAGATCTTGTTGCCGTCGGGGTCGCGCAGATAGGCGCCGTATCGCCCGACTTGCGCTCGGATGCCGGGAGGGCCGTCGCACGTCCCGCCATTGGTCAGGCCGGCTGCGTGGAAAGCGTCGACCTCGTCCTTGCTCTTGGCAGTAAAGCCGATCGTCCCGCCGTTGGCGTGCGTTGCCGCCTCGCCATTGGCGGGCTTGCCGATGCCGAAGCCCGGACCGCCATCGCTCCCACGCCAGAATGCGCGCTCGCCGAACGCCTGCCCGACATGGCCGAGCGCGCCGAGCACTGCGTCGTAAAAGCTCTTTGCCTTCGGGAAATCATTGGTTCCGACCATGGAATGGCTAATCATCGTCGTTCCTTCCGCGTTTTAAAGTGTCAGGCGACGCCGCCGCTTGCGCGGAGTGTCGCGATCGCATCGCGATCATAGCCGAGATCGGCAAGGACTGCATCGCTATCGCGACCGGCCTCGGGCAAAATATCCGCGCCGCCCGCGCGTTGGCCGTCCAGCTCGATCGGCAAACCCGGCAATTTAGTCGCGCGGCCGTCGTCGAGCGTGACATCTTCGAGTGCGCCCGACGCCAGCAAGTGCGGATCGTCGAACAGATCCTCGGGCCGCCCGATCGGCGCAAAGGGAAGGCCGGTGCCGTCGAGGCGGGCGATGATATCGTCGCGCGTAAAGGTCTTCACGAGCGCGCGTACCTGCGGCATGATCCGCTCGCGCGCGAGCACCCGCTGGTTGTTGCGGCGCAGGCTCTCGTCGGCCCACAACGCGTCGAGGCCGAACAGGTCGCAGAACTTCTGCCACAATGCGTCGGTCACGACGCCGATGAAAACCGGCTTGTCGTCGGCGGTTTCGAACACGTCGTAGATCGCCCATGCCGAGATTCGCGCAGGCATCGGGTCGGCGGCGCGGCCGGTCACTGCCATCTGCGCCATATGCTGGCCGACAAGATAGACGGTCGTTTCGAAAAGCGACGACTGGACCATCTGCCCCTTGCCCGTCCGGTGGCGCTCCTCGATCGCCGCAAGGATCGCGATGACGCCGAACATCCCGCCGGTGACATCGATGACGCTCGCGCCCGCGCGCAGCGGACGCCCCGGCGGTCCCGTCATGTACGCGAGCCCGCCCATCATTTGCGCGACCTCGTCGAGCGCAGTGCGGTTTTCGTAAGGGCCGGGCAGGAACCCCTTTTGCGAGCAATAGACGAGGCGCGGATTGTCCGGCGCGAGCGCGTCGTAGCCCAGCCCCAGCCGGTCGAGCGCACCAGGGCGAAAGTTCTCGATCAGGATGTCGGCGCGTGTCGCGAGGTCGCGCGCGACCCTCAGCCCGTCGGCCGATTTCAGGTCGAGACAGATCGAGCGTTTGTGTCGGTTGTACATCGGGAAATAGCCCGCACCCGACCCGAGCAGCCGCCGTGTCGCGTCGCCGCCGATCGGCTCGACGCGCACGACGTCGGCCCCGAGCGAAGCGAGAATATGGCCGACGGTCGGACCCATCACCATATGCGTGAATTCCACGACCTTAAGGCCCGCGAGCGGGGTCGCGGTCATGGTCGTACCCCTTCGTCAGCACGAACTGGCGGGGCGAAATTCAATGGCAGCCCCGCGTCGGGGGTAAACCCATACAGCGCTTCGCCCGGCAGCGCCGCCGCGACGATTGCGCGAACCTTGAGCAGTGCATCGAGGTCGATCCCCGTTTCATAGCCCATCGCCTGCAACATGAAGACCAGGTCCTCGGTCACGATATTGCCCGAGGCGCCGGGCGCCCATGGGCACCCGCCGAGGCCCCCGAGCGAGGCGTCGAGCGTCGTGATCCCCTCGTCGAGCCCGGCGAGCGCATTGGCGAGCCCCAGCCCGCGCGTGTTGTGGAGATGTAATGTCGTGAGCCGTGCGCCGACTTCCGCCCGCACCGCGCGGATCAAGCGGCGGACCTGCGCGGGGTTGGCGTAGCCCGTCGTGTCCGAGAGGCTGAATTCCTCGACCCCAGCCTCGGCACATGCGACCGCGAGCCGTACGACCTGTGCCTCGGGAACCTCGCCCTCGATCGTGCAGCCGAACGCGGTCGACAGCCCGACCGCGAACTGCGTGCCGCCGTCGCGCGCGAGCGCTACGATCGTGCGCACGTCGTCGAGCATTGCCGCATGATCCTTCCGCACGTTTTTCAGGCTGTGCGTCTCCGACATCGAAAAGGGGATCGACATGCCGTGCACCCCCGCTTCGATCGCGCGCGCGGCCCCTTTGGCGTTGGGGACCAGCGCGACGACGTTGAGCCCGGGCAATGTACGCGCGAATGCGACGAGTTCGGCGGTATCGGCCATTTGCGGAAGCAGCGACGGCGGCACGAAGCTGCCCACCTCGATCTCGCGCACGCCTGCGGCGGCTTCGGCGGCGATCCACGCTTTCTTCGCTTCGGTCGGCATGGTCCGGTCGATCGACTGGAGCCCGTCGCGCGGCCCGACTTCGGAGACAAGGATCATAGATACACCCAGGGCCGCGCACTGCGGTCGCGCGCGGTCCATGCCGCGATGGCGGGTGCCTGCTTCAGCGTCAAATCGATCGCGTCCAGCCCCTCGATCAGCATGGACTTGGCTTCGGCGTCGATCGCGAAATGCTGGCCGTCGATGGTCTGCGGAGGCAAGTCGATCGTTACCTCGCGTGCCGCGAGACGCGCGATGGCCTCCTGGTCGAGCACGATCGGCAGGACGCCGTTTCGGATGCAATTGTTGGCAAAGATCGGCGCGAAGCTCTCGGCCACGATGGCGCGGATACCCCATTCGGCGAGCGCCCAGACGGCATGTTCGCGGCTCGAACCGCACCCGAAGTTTGTCCCGCTCGCAAGGATTTGCGCATGGGCAAAGGCGGGTATGTTGAGCACGAAACCGGGGTCGGGTACGCGACCCTTGCCATAGCGCCACGGGGCGAACAGCCCGTCGGCCAGGCCAGTGCGCCCCGTCGATGTCATCTCACGCGAGGGGATGATCGTGTCGGTGTCGACATTGTCGCGCATGATTGGCGCGACGATCGAGGTGAGGGTGTTGAAGGGCGTCACGCGTCTTCCCTCCCCTGCAGGGGGAAGGGTACCTCGCGCCGCAGGCGCGGGAGGGAGAGGGCATCCGGTGAAATGTTCCGATGCGACTCTCCCTCTCCCTGCTTGGCTTTGCCAAGCTGTCCCTCCACCCTGAGGGAGAGGGAAGGAAAAGGCGACGTGATGCAACCTGCCAAAGCGCTCGCGACGACCACCTCCGGGCTCGCGATGTGCGTGCGGATGCCCGGTCCCTGACGCCCCTCGAAGTTGCGGTTCGTCGACGAGATTACGCGCGACCCCGGTGCGAAGCCCTCTCCGCCTGCGTAGAAGCAAAGCGAACAGCCGCTGTCGCGCCATTCGAACCCCGCCGCCTCGAACACCGCGTCGAGCCCCTCGGCCTCGGCGGCGCGCTTGACCGCGCGACTGCCGGGGACGACGAGCGCCTTGATGCCGGGTGCGACATGGTGCCCCTCGACGATTGCGGCGGCGCGGCGCAGGTCGGACAGGCGCGCGTTGGTACAGCTGCCGATGAACGCGGCGTCGATCCTGGTGCCCTCGAGCCACGCGCCTGCAGCCAGCCCGATATAATCGTGCGCGCGTTGCGGCCCTTGCGGTACCACGCCGTCGATCGCGATGCTGTGTTCGGGGCTCGTGCCCCAGCTGACCATCGGGCGGATCGTCCGCGCGTCGATCGCGATCTCGGCATCGAATGTCGCGTCCTGGTCGGAGACGAGGTCGCGCCAGTCGGGAAGCGGGTCGGGCGCGAAGCGACGCCCGCGCAGATACTCGAACGTGGTCGCGTCGGGCGCGATGATGCCGCTGACCGCCGCGAATTCGGTCGCCATGTTGCACAATGTCATCCGCGCCTCCATGTCGAGCGCGCGCACCGCCTCTCCCGCGAATTCGACGATAAAGCCGCTGCCGCCCCCCGCGCCGTGCTGCTCGAGCAGCGTCAGGATCATGTCCTTGGCGGTCACGCCCGGCGCAAGCGTGCCTGAGAACGTCACGCGCATTGTCTTGGGATGCTTCAGGCGCAGCGTGCCGGTGACCATCGCGTGCTCGGCCTCCGACGAGCCGATCCCCCATGCGAACGCACCGAACGCCCCTTGCGTGCAGGTGTGGCTGTCAGGCGCGACCAGCGTCAATCCTGGCAGCACGATGCCGAGTTCGGGGGAGATGACGTGCGTTATGCCCTGGTCGCGATCGTCGACATCGAACAGGGTGATACCCGCTGCATGGCACGCCGCGCGCGTTTCGGTGATGAACGCGCTTCCCCCGGGCATCGTCGTTGCGTCGCCGCGTCCGGGGCGCGTGTCGACGATGTGATCCATGACCGCGAACACGCGACGCGGGTCGGCAACCAGCCGCGCGGTTTCCGCCATGTGCCTGAGGGCCGCCGCCCCCGTGCGCTCATGCAGGAACACGCGATCGACCGCGATCAGCGCGCTGTCGTCGCCCAGTTCGGCGACGACATGCGCGTCCCATATCTTGTCGAACAGCGTCGCCAGCTTACTGCTCCAGCGTTCGCCAGTCGCGTGTCACCAGATGCTCCTGAATGGCGGTGCGCGTCTCGAGCTTGCCGTCGCGAATCCAATGCCATGTGCGGCAGCGATCGACCCCCGAATCGGCGAGCTGGATCATTTCGTAGAGGTAGAGCGACGGGTCTCCGGTACGCTGCCAATACAACATCATCGTCCGGTTGTTCGCGTCGAGCGATACCGCGGCGGCCCATCCCTTGATGAGCTCATTGTCCCACCAGATGCGCCCGTCGCGATATTCGGCCGGGAAGTCGCGGACGTCGGTTCGCCCGTCATCCCATGTGTAGTGGTTGGTCTGGTGATACAGATGCGGTCCCGCATCGAGCATCCGGCAAAACAGCCGCGACTTGTGCCGGTCGATCTCTTTGTCGGTCGCGTCGAAATAGGTGTAGGTCCCGTCCCAGACGCCCTCGTGCCGCGCGAGCAGCGGCATCTCCTCGCGAATGCCCATCAGAAATCTCCCTTCAAGCGTGCAATATGGAGTGCGCGTGCCGCCGTTGCACGCAGCCGGTCGCGCGTCGCGGTCGCGAGGGCCTCGGGCGTGATGCGCTCAGGGTCGATCGCCCGCGCGCTCGCGGCGCTGACGTCGTACCACGGCTCGAATAGCGCTTCGGCGCGCGATATCGCCCAGGCGCGCGTCAGATAGGCACCGAACCGGTCGGGACTCAGATCGGGATAGAGAAGATCCGGATCGCCCCCGGGCAAAGGCGGCAACGCGACCTTGCGCCCGGTCGCGGCCTCGAACGCGTCGAGCATCGCGCGCCAGGCGGCGGGATCGGTCGGGGCCTTG
Source organism: Sphingomonas sp. (assembly GCA_965248885.1). GTDB lineage: Bacteria > Pseudomonadota > Alphaproteobacteria > Sphingomonadales > Sphingomonadaceae > Sphingomonas_O. The sequence continues at coordinate 1,362,749 of OZ252211.1, forward strand.
CCCTCCCATTCGTCCGACAGCCCGTGCCCCGGCGGATCGACCGTATCGCCCTGCCAGTGGATGAGCCCGTCGAACCCGCCTGCGGCGACGGCTACGAAGCCTGCATCACCTGCCTGCGGCAGGGTGTCGACCGGCTCGCCCGCAACCTCACGCAAGAAGGCAAGGCTGAGCGCCTCGTGCTCGGCCGGCGTTTGCACTTTCTGCGCGCGCCAGTTCGGGGGCATCGCGCCGAGCCGGTCGATGTGCGCCTGCAGCGGATCGCCGAACCATGCCGAGATCAGCACGGGCGGTCCGAAGGCATCGACCGGAGGAATGTCGCGCGGCGCCTTCAGGACGGCGCCATAACCCGCGCGATAGGCGTCGCCCGAATCGAGCATCTCCATCACGATCGGGTGAAATTTGGCGGGATCGTCGCTTGGAAACGGGAGCCGTGCGTCGTCGCGCACGTCGAACCAGGGAAAGACCCAACTCTGCTCGAGTAGTCGGTTCCACAGCCAGACGAGGTGCTCGCCGTAAGGGTGCGGCACGAACGCGGGCAAATAGCTTTCGCCGAAAATCCGCATCTCTTCGGGCGTCCAGACCGCATAGCCGCCGACCGCAAGCGCGCGAAAGCGTTCGGGGCTGCGCTTGACCGCAGTCACCAAGATGATTCCGCCCGAGTGAAAGCCATAGGCGTGGACATGATCCAGTCCGAGCGCATCAAGAAAGGCGATGTTGGCGTCGGCGAAATCGTCGATCGTTGGGTCGGGCGGCAGCGGCTCGGACTGACCGAAGCCGGGCGAATCGGGCGCGATGCAGGTGAAATGCGCGCCCCAGGTGTGCATCAGCGATTCATATTCCTTTGAAGAACGCGGCGACTGATGCACCATCAAAAGGGGTGGGCCCGACCCGCAGCGGCGGTAATGGACGCGGCGATTGCCGACGTCGATAAAGTGACGGGAGATCATGGCGCTTAATTTGTCCGGACAAATTCAACTCGACAAGCGAAATCTGCTTTTGCATGATGCGCCGGGTCAGCGGAGGTGCGCATGAGCGAGTTGGTCGGCACGCGGATGGTCAGCGACACGCGCACCGCGCGCGAAATCTTCGAGAGCGTCATGGCGAACCCCGCGCGGGCCAAATTCGGGTTCGGGGCGAAGCTCGCGATCGTCAACGTCGATTTCCAGCGTGCCTATACCGACATCTATGCGTTCAAGACCGCGTACGAGACCGATCCGCGCCAGATCGAGCACGTCAATGCGATCAGCCATCTTGCGCGCGCGAGGGGCATGCCCGTCGTCTGGACGCACGTCGCTTATGCCGACGATGCGAGCGACGCAGGCGTTTGGGGCACGCGCACCAACACGCCCGACTCGCTCCAGAACATCCGGTACGGCTCCGAGCGCCACGCCTTCGACCCGCGCGTCGAAATCGACCCCGGTGACACCGTGTATTCCAAGCGCATGCCGAGCGCCTTTTTCGAGACCCCGCTCGCGAGCCTGCTCGTATGGCACAAGGTCGATACCGTCGTCGTAACCGGCGGCAGTACCTCGGGCTGCGTTCGCGCCACGGCGGTCGACGCGCTCAGCCGCGGCTATCGCACGATCGTGCCGATCGAAACCTGCGCCGACAAGCATGAAAGCTATCACTTCGCCAATCTGACCGACCTGCAGCTGAAATATGCCGACGTCGAACCGGTGCAGGCCGTGGTCGAATGGCTGGAAAAGCGTTGAAACCGGACCCGCAACTCTACGACTTCGTGCGCTACCGCGATCGCGCGCCGATCGTCTGGCCCGGCGGCAAGCGGGTCGCCGTATGGGTCGCGCCCAACCTCGAATATTACGAGATCGACCCGCCGCCGCACCCGCGTCGCAAGGCATGGGGCCGTCCGCATCCCGACGTCGTCGGCTACAGCCACCGCGACCATTCGAACCGCGTCTCGCACTGGCGGATGGCCGACGCGATGAGCCGCCATGGCTTTCCCGGCTCGGTGAGCCTTTCGGTGGCATTGTGCCAGCATCACCCCGAAGTCGTCGCCGACGGCGTTGCGCGCGGCTGGGAATTCTTCAGCCATGGGATCTATAACACGCGCTATGCCTATGACATGAGCGAGGAACAGGAGCGCGCGATCATCGAAGACTCGATTGCGACGGTACGCGCGGCGACCGGGCAGACGATCCGGGGCTGGCTTGCACCCGCGCTTACGCACACCGAACGCACGCTCGACCTGATCGCCGAATATGGCCTCGATTATACGTGCGACCTTTACCACGACGACCAGCCGCAGCGCGTGCGTACCAAGTCGGGCGACCTGATCTCGATGCCGTACAGCCTCGAGGTCAACGACCATTACGGCTTTTTCGTCTACAATATGTCGGGACGGGATTACGCCGATACTTTGGTTCGACAATTCCGCCGCCTCGCCCACGAAGGCGGGACTGTGATGTGCGTGCCGCTCCACGCCTATCTGATCGGCCAGCCGCACCGGATCGGCCCTTTCGCCGACGCGCTTGCCGAGATCGCCGCCGACGGGCGCGGCTGGCTGACGACCGCGGGCGACATCGCCGACGCTTGGCGGCTTCAGCAATGAGCCTCGATCCCGCCTATCTCGACTATCCGCGTCGCCGTCACGGCTACGACCACGAGCTGTTCCCCTGGTCGGCGATGAAGGATCGCACGCCCTTCGCATGGCCGGGCGGAGCGAAGGTCGCGGTCTGGATTTGCGTCAGCCTCGAATATTTTCCGCTGACACCGACCGACACGCCCTTTCGCGCACCGGGACACATGCAAACCGCCTATCCCGATTACCGCCACTATACGGCGCGCGACTATGGCACGCGGATCGGGCTTTACCGGCTGCTCGACGCGTTTGCGAAAGTCGGCGCACGCGTTTCGGTCGCGACCAACAGCGTGATCGCGACGCGCTACCCCGAAGTCGTCGCCGACATCGTCAGCGCGGGCCACGAGATCGTCGCGCATTCGACCGACATGAACGGTACGATCGCGACAGGCCTTGCCGAAGAGGACGAGCGCGCACTGATCGCGACCAGCCTCGACACGCTGGAAGCGGCGACGGGGACGCGCCCGACCGGCTGGCTGTCGATCGCGCGCTCGCAAAGCTGGAACACCCCGCGCCTGCTCGCCGAAGCAGGGGTGCGTTATGCGTGCGATTGGGTCAACGACGAGCTGCCGTATCGCTTCAACGACCATGGTTTCGGGGGCCTGATCAACCTGCCGCTCAACCACGAGCTCAGTGATCGGCAGATCGTGACGGTGCAGCAGCAGTCGGCCGACAGCTATGCTACCGCGATACGCGATGCGTTCGACTGGCTGGCGCGTGAGGCAGAGACGCAAGGCGCGCGGATGCTGCCGATGCACGTCACGCCGTATATCATGGGGCTGCCTTACCGGATTGGCGCTTTCGAGGCGCTGCTCGCCGACCTAAAAGGAAAGGGCGCATGGTTCGCGCGCGGCGACGAGATCGTTGCGGCGTGGGAGGCGCAAACCCCCGCGTTTACAGCCTGACGCGCACCCGCTAGCGCGACACGATTGAAAAGCGGGGACCCCAAGCTCATGAATTTCGTCAGGCGCGCGTGGAAATTGCTGGTCGCGGTCAAGGATGGCCTCGTCCTCCTGCTGATGCTGATCTTTTTCGGCGTGCTCGCCGCAGCACTGTCGGCGCGTCCCGGCAAGTCGGTCGCGCCCGGCGCGCTGGTGCTCGACCTGAAGGGGAGCATCGTCGAACAGCCTGCACCGGTCAGCCCGCAGGTCGCGCTCACCGGCGGCGCGCGCGCACGCGAATACCGGCTGCGCGATCTCGTCGCCGCGCTGGACGCAGCGGTCGACGACGCGCGCGTCAAGGCGGTCGTCCTCGACCTCGATGGCTTCACGGGCGGCGGACAGGTCGCGCTCGCCGATGTGGGGGCCGCGCTCGACAAAGTGCGCGCGAAAAAGCCCGTGCTCGCCTTTGCGACCGGCTATACCGACGACAGCTATCAGCTGGCGGCGCACGCGTCGGAAATCTGGCTCGACCCGATGGGGCTGGCGGTTTTCGCGGGGCCAGGCGGATCGCGGCTCTATTACAAAGGGCTGCTCGAACGCGTCGGCGCCAACGTCCACGTCTATCGCGTCGGGCAGTTCAAGTCGGCGGTCGAACCCTATATCCTCGACCGCGCCTCGGCCCCGGCAAAGGCCGCGAACGAGGCGCTGGCTGCCGCGCTGTGGCAGGGGTGGAAGGAAAACGTCGCGCGAGCCCGCCCCAAGGCGAAGCTTGCCACCTATACGACCGATCCCGCTGCGCCGCTCGCCGGCGGCGACCTCGCACAGGCGGCGCTGGCGGCGGGCATCGTCGATCACGTCGACAGCCGCACCGCCTTCGTCGCGCGCGTCACGCAAATCGCGGGTGCCGGAAGCGGACGCAACAAGAGCGACTTCGCGCGCATCGAGCTCAGGAACTGGATCGGCGCGCATCCGCGCGCGGGCGGTGACGGGAGCATCGGCGTCGTGACGGTCGCGGGCGTCATTTCGGACGGCGAAGCGCCCGCCGGAAGCGCGGGTGGCGACACGGTTGCGACGATCATCGACCGAGCAGCGGCGAACGGCAAGGTCAAGGCGCTTGTCCTGCGCGTCGATTCGCCTGGTGGGTCGGCACTGGCGTCCGAAAAGATCAGGGCGGCGCTGCTCGCGGCCAAGGCGCGCGGGCTGCCCGTCACCGTATCGATGGGCAATGTCGCCGCGTCGGGGGGCTATTGGGTGTCGATGGCGGGCGACCGGGTGTTCGCCGAACCGACGACGATTACCGGATCGATCGGCGTGTTCGGTATCATCCCGACGTTCGAACGCTCGCTCGGCAAAGTGGGCATCACCACCGACGGCGTGCGCTCGACCGCCTTTTCTGGGCAGCCCGACATTTTCGGCGGGACCGACCCGGCGTTCGACAAGCTGATCCAGACAAGCGTCGAGAACACCTATGGCAAGTTCATCGCGCTCGTGAGCGGGGCGCGTCGCTTGCCCGCCGCACGCGTGAATGAGATCGCGCAGGGGCGCGTTTGGGATGGCGGCAGCGCACGGCAGCTGGGACTGATCGACCAGTTCGGCGGGATCGACGACGCGATCGCCGACGCCGCACGGCGTGCGAAGCTCGATCCGGCGAAGGCGCATGCGGTGTGGCTCGACAAGGAACCGGGCTGGCGCGAGGCGCTCGCCTCGCTGTTCGCCGATACCAACGACGACGGCGAAACGACCGATGCGCTGACGACGATGGCGAACGCGCAGGTCGCCGCACTGGCGCAGGCAGTTACCGATGCACAGTCGCTGATCACCGGTCCCGCCGTGCAAGTCCGCTGCCTCGAATGCCCCGCGACGCATGCGGCACGTGCCGAGCCGGCCAGCCTGTTCGCGATGCTGCGCAGCGGACTGGGGCTGTGATCGTCCTTCGTGCCGCGACCGGCGACGATGCGCAGTCGATCCTGTCGATCTATGCGCCTTATGTCGTCACCAACGCCGTGTCGTTCGAAGGGGTGCCACCGACGCGCGACGACATGCGCGCCCGGATCGACGAGGCGGGTGGGCTCTACCCGTGGATCGTGGCCTGCGACGAGGAATCGGGGCTGGTGCTCGGCTATGCCTCGGCCAAGCCGTGGCGCGCGGGCAATGCCTATCGCTTCGCCGTCGAGACCGCTGCCTATGTCGCGGGCGATATCGAGGGGCAGGGGGTGCGCCGCACGCTTTATGCGGCGCTGATCGCGACGCTCGTCGCGCAGGATTTCACCCAGGCCGTCTCGACGCTGACGCTGCCGCAGGACCGTGCGATTCAGCTTCACGAGGCGATGGGCTTCCGCCGCGCGGGAGTCTATCGCGAGGTCAGCTTCAAGAACGGCCAGTGGATCGACGTCGGCGTATGGCAGCGCAGCCTCGCCGAACCCAATGTTCCGCCCGGCGAACCGAAACGCTTTGCCGAAGTCGGCGTCGTCAGGAGCTGAGCTACAACCGCCCGTCGGCGTCGAGCGCGTAGCCGGCCGAGCGGACGGTGCGGATGATGTCGGGGCGCCCGCCCTCATTGATCGCCTTGCGCAGACGGCGAATGTGGACGTCGACGGTGCGCGGTTCGATGTCGCTGTCGTGCCCCCAGACGCTGTCGAGCAACCGCTCACGCGAGAACACCCAGCCGGGATGTTCGAGGAAATGCTTGAGCAGGCGGAATTCGGTCGGCCCGAGCGCTACGGTCGAGCCCGACCGTTTTACCTTGTGCCCGACGGTGTCCATCTCGACGTCGGCATAGACCAGCGCCTCGCCCGCCAGTGCCGGCCGCACGCGACGGAGCACCGCACCAACGCGCGCGACGAGTTCGCGTGGGGAAAAGGGCTTGGTCACATAATCGTCGGCCCCGGTTTCGAGGCCGCGCACGCGGTCCTCCTCTTCGCCGCGCGCCGTCAGCATGATGATCGGCACGTTGGCGGTTTCGGGCATGCGGCGCAGGCGTCGGCAGACCTCGATCCCAGACAAACCCTCGACCATCCAGTCGAGCAGGACGATGTCGGGCGGCGATTCCTGCGCCAGCAAGAGCGCTTCCTCGCCGTCGGGCGTCTGCTTGACGTCGAAATCCTCGCGCTTGAAATGATAGACGAGCAGCTCGGCGAGCGCGGCATCGTCCTCGACCAGCAGCATCTTCGCACGCGGCATCCTATAACCCCTCGATCGCGTTGAAATCATGACGTTCGCGCTCGGCCATATAGTCGCCGGTCGCAGCAAAATAGACCATCTCGGCGACATTGGTCGCATGGTCGCCGACGCGCTCGATGTTCTTGGCGACGAACAGCAGATGCGCCGCGTTGCCGATGCTCTGCGGGTTTTCGACCATGTACGTGACGAGCGTGCGAAAGATCGAATTATAGAAATCGTCGACCACACGGTCGCGCTCGTTGACCGCGACCGCGAGCGCGGCGTCGCGCGCGGCAAAGGCATTGAGCACGTCGCGGACCATCTCGGTCGCGATCCCCGCCATGCTGGGAAGGAGCGAGATCGGCTCGATCGTGCGCTGTCCGTCGAGCGCGCCGACGCGCTTGGCGATGTTCTTGGCATAATCGCCGATGCGCTCGAGGACGGCGGCGATCTTCAGTGCGGCGATGACATCGCGCAGATCGTCCGCCATCGGTGCGCGCAGCGCGATGATCCGGACCGCGAGCTTTTCGACTTCGGTTTCGAGCAGGTCGATCGCACGATCCTCGGCGACGACGAGACGCGCCAGGTCGAGGTCGCGGTGGATCAGCGCGTCCATCGCCTTACCGATCGCCGCCTCGGCGCGCCCGCCCATCTCGGCGATATGCCCCCGCAACTGGCCGATCTCGTTGTCGAACGCCTTGACGGTATGCGTGGTCGCAAGCGCCATCAGCCGTACCGCCCTGTGATATAGTCCTTGGTGCGTTCCTGGCGCGGGTTGGTGAAGATGTCCGAAGTCACGCCATACTCGACGAGCTTGCCGAGATGGAAGAACGCCGTGCGCTGCGACACCCGTGCCGCCTGTTGCATATTGTGCGTGACGATGACGATCGAATAGCGGCCGCGAAGCGCGTGGATCAGCTCCTCGATCTTGGCGGTCGCAATCGGATCGAGCGCCGAACAAGGCTCGTCCATCAGGATCACTTCGGGGTCGACGGCGATCGCGCGCGCGATGCACAACCGCTGTTGCTGCCCGCCCGACAACGCGGTGCCGCTCTCGTCGAGGCGGTCCTTGACTTCGTCCCACAGCCCCGCGCGCTTCAGAGAGGTTTCGACAATCTCCTCGAGGTCGGCGCGTGACGCGGCCAGCCCATGGATGCGCGCACCATAGGCGACGTTCTCGAAGATCGATTTCGGGAACGGATTAGGCTTCTGGAAGACCATCCCGACGCGCGCGCGCAGCTGCACGACGTCCATCGCGGGGGCATAGATGTCCTCGCCGTCGAGCGTGATCGACCCCTCAGTCCGTGCCGACACAACGGTGTCGTTCATCCGGTTGAGCGTGCGCAAAAAGGTCGATTTCCCGCAGCCAGATGGACCGATGAATGCGGTAACGTTTTCCATGTCGACGTCGATCGACACATCGTCGATCGCTTTTTTCTCGCCGTACCAGACCGATACGTCGCGCGCCGACATTTTCGTGGCGGGGGCGTTGGATAGGGTCACCAGCGGGTCTCGAACCGGTTGCGCAGGTAGATCGCGATGCCGTTCATCGCGAGCAGAAAGACGAGCAGCACGATGATCGCCGCGCTGGTCTTTTCGACGAAGCCGCGGCTGATCTCGTCGGACCACAGGAATATTTGCACCGGAAGGACCGTTGCGGGATCCGCTATGCCCCCCGGTGGCGTCGCGACGAACGCACGCATCCCGATGAGGAGCAATGGCGCGGTCTCGCCCAGCGCGCGCGCCATGCCGATGATCGTGCCCGTCAATATGCCGGGCAGCGCGAGCGGCAGGACATGATGAAACACAACCTGGTTCGACGAGGCGCCGACTCCGAGCGCGGCATCGCGGATCGAGGGCGGGACCGCCTTGATCGCGTTGCGCCCGGCGATGACGATTACTGGCATTGTCATCAGCGCAAGCGTCAGCCCGCCGACGATCGGCGCCGAGCGCGGCATGCCGAAGGTGTTGAGGAATACCGCGAGGCCGAGGAGACCGAAGATGATCGAGGGGACGGCGGCCAGGTTGTTGATCGATACTTCGATCAGGTCGGTCCAGCGATTACGCGGCGCATATTCCTCGAGATAGATGGCCGACAGCACGCCGACAGGAAACGCGAGCAGCAATGTGACGAGCATCGTCAGCAGCGACCCCTTCAGCGCGCCCCAGATACCGACCTGAGTTGGGTCGGTCGCATCGCTGTTGGTCAAAAATTGCGTATTGAAGCCGCGCGACAGGACGTTCGCCTTGTCCAACCTGTCGTGCAGCGCGCGCATTTGCGGGTCGCCCTTGCCTTCGGCGGCGAGCGCCACAGCGGCGGATGCAGCGATGGGGATGGTGACGCGGCGTGAAAGGATGTCGGGATCGCCGAGGATCGCACGCTTGAGCGACAGCCAGCCGCTTTCGGACACGCTCTTGTACCCGTCACGTCCGAACCCTGCGTTGGCTGCTGACGCGGTCGCCCTTTCAAGATCGATCCCGACGAACGCCGCTTCGCCGCCGTCGCGCACCAATTGCGGGGTCAGCGGCAGTGCGAGCGCGGGAAAGTCGAACGGGACCGCGACGGTCAGACGCGTAAAGCCGCGCAACCCCTGCGATGCCATCGTCGCCAGAAGGAAGGCGAGAAATCCGGCCGACAGCACAACTGCGAACAGCCCGAGAAATTTGAAACGCCGCTCCGCCGCATAGCGCGCACGCGTCCGCCGTGCCATCGCGGGCGAAGCCCAGTCGGTCGGAGAGCGCGCCTCAGTCATACGCTTCGCGGTAGCGCTTTACGAAGCCGAGCGCGACGATGTTGAGCAGCAAGGTCACGACGAACAGCACAAGGCCAAGCGCGAAGGCCGCAAGCGTCTTGGCCGAATCGAATTCCTGGTCGCCGGTCAGCAATTGCACGATCTGGACGGTGACGGTGGTGACGCTCGCGAACGGGTTGGCGGTCAGCTGCGCCGACAGCCCCGCCGCCATCACCACGATCATCGTTTCGCCGACCGCGCGGCTGATCGCGAGGAGCACTCCGCCGACGATGCCGGGGAGCGCGGCGGGGACAAGGACGCGGCGGATCGTTTCGGAACGCGTCGCGCCCATCGCGAGGCTCCCGTCGCGCATCGACTGCGGCACGGCGGCGAGCGAATCGTCCGCCATCGACGATACGAACGGGATGATCATGATACCCATGACGAGCCCCGCCGCGAGCGCCGACTCCGAACTCGTGCCCGGCACGCCGAGCCAGTCGCCGAATTGACGCACGGCGGGGGCGACGGTCAGCGCGGCAAAATATCCATAGACGACGGTCGGCACCCCGGCGAGAATCTCGAGCAGCGGCTTCATCCATTGGCGGACGCGGGGTGGCGCATATTGGGTCAGAAAGATCGCGCTCATCAGCCCGAGCGGAACCGCGACGAGCATGGCGATGATCGCGCCGATGAAGATCGTCCCCCAGAACAAGGGGATGGCACCGAGCGCGGTCATGTCGCCTTGGCTTGCCGCCTGCGGGCTCCAGCGCGTGCCGAACAGGAAGTCGAACGCGCCGACCTTGCCGAAAAATCGGATTGATTCAAAGAGCAACGATGCCACGATCCCCGCTGTCGTGACGATCGCGATCAGCGAGGCGAGCATCAGCACCAGCGTCACGACGCGCTCGACGCGCGTGCGCGCGCGAAACTGCGGCGCAAGGCGGGTATAGGCATAGGCGAAACCGCCAAGCGCGAGGACAACCGTCAGCGCAAGCCCCACCAGCCGGTACTTCAGCTGCGCCGCGCGGAACGCCGGGGCGATCGCCTCGGCCGAGGGCGTGAACGCCGCCGCCAGCCGACCATCGGCAAGGCTGCGCGCTTCGGCGAGCACCGCGCCGCGTTCGGTCGCATCGGCAGGAAGCGTCGCCGCAGCCGGGGACGCCAGCACGTCGGCGGTGGCGAGGCGCGGTGCTATGCTCGACCAGCCGATCGCGAAGGTCAGCGCAGGGACCACCATCCACAAGGCGACGAACGCACCGTGATAGCCCGCGAGCGAATGCGGGCGCGTTTTGGCGCCCGCTGGGGCAAAAGCGCGGGCGCGCATCCGCCCCGCCCACCAGCCGACGGCGGCGAGCGCCGCGACCACGGCCATGAGCAACGACAGTGACACGCGTGCGAAGTCTCCCTCTCGCCCCGATCAGTTGAGCTGCGCGGAGTCGAGCGGCTTCATGTCCTTCACCATCGCTGCCGATTGGGCAAGCACGGGCGCGGGTGCCACGACCATGCCACGCCTGCGCAGATAACCGTCGTTGCCCCATGCGCTCGCGAACTCGTTGAGATAATCCTGCAGTCCCGGAACTGCCTTCAGATGCGCCATCTTGACGTAGAGGTAGAGCGGACGTGCGCCCGGATAGGTGAAGTCGGCGATGCTGGCATAGGTCGGCGTAACCCCATTGATCGAATTGGTGAACAGCCGGTCCTTGTTTTCCTCGGCGAACGAGAAGCCGAAGATACCGATCGCGCGCGGGTCGGCCTCGATCTTTTGCACAATCAGATTGTCGTTTTCACCTGCCTCGACATAGGCGCCGTCCTCGCGGATCGTCGTGCACAGCCTTTTGTGGTCGGCGGCCTTGGTGTCGGCCATATCGCGCATGGCCGGGTCCACGTCGCAGCCGCGCGTCATGATCAGCTCGGCCAGCGCGTCGCGCGTTCCCGACGTCGAGGGCGGGCCATAGACCTTGATCGGCTCGGCGGGGAGTGCCGGATTGACGTCGCGCCACATCTTGGCGGTCTGCGGCTTGCCGAACGGCGTCGCGGCGAGCGCCTTGTAGACATCGAGCGCAGTCAGCGGGATTTTGGGACCCTTGAGCGACTCGGCAAAGACGATGCCGTCGAGTCCGATCTGAATTTCGCCGATCCTGTCCACCCCGTTCCGGTCGCACAATTCATACTCGCTGTGCTTCATGCGGCGCGATGCGGTCGCGATATCGGGGTGCGCGGCGCCCACGCCGCCACAGAAGTTCTTGATCCCGCCGCCAGTCCCGATCGATTCGACGATCGGAGACTTGAACTTGCCGCCGTTCTTGTTGACGAATTGCTCGGCGACTGCCGTCGCGAAGGGATAGACCGTCGACGATCCCACCGCCCTGATCTGCTGGCGCGAACCGGCATCCCCCGCATTGTCGCAACCCGCCAGTGTGCACAGCGCCAGCATCGCCATCCCGATCGTCCGCATGTCATGAACCTCCCGCCCCGTTGTTTAGCGGTGCTACGCGCGGGTGGCAGCGGCTATCATGTCAGTTTGATGTCATTTCGATGACAGCGGGCTTCGGCGCGGTGGGCAACAGCACCGACACTGTCGTTCCCACGCCGATCCGCGACTCGATGTCGAGGCGTCCACGGTGACGCTCGACGATGTGCTTGACGATCGCAAGGCCCAGGCCAGTCCCACCAAGCGTACGGCTGCGTCCGGGATCGACGCGGTAGAACCGTTCAGTCAGGCGCGGAATATGTTCGGGCTTGATGCCGTCGCCGCGATCGGCGACCGACAGGCGGATGAGCGCGCCGTCGCGCACCAGGCCGATCGTCACCGGTGCTCCGGCGCGCCCGTATTTGATCGCGTTGCCGACAAGGTTGTGGATCACCTGGCTGAGCTGCGCGCGATCGCCCGCAACCTCGGGCACGTCGTGATCGACCGCCAGATGCAGATCGGCACGCAGGGCACCCTCGTCGTCGCGCAGCTCGCCGACGACCTCGTCGATCAGCGCGGGGAGCGCGACGGCGGTGTCGGGCAGGCGGTATTTCTCGGCCTCGATCCGGCTGAGTGAAATCAAGTCGTCGATCAGCCGTTGCATCCGCCGCGCTTCCTTGAACATGACCTCAAGGAAGCGCGCGCGCAGCTCTGGGTCGGCTCCTGTGTTTTCATCGTCGAGCGTTTCGATGAACCCCAGGATTGCCGCGAGCGGCGTGCGCAGCTCGTGACTGGCATTGGCGACGAAATCGACGCGCGCACGTTCGGCGGCATAGCTCGTCGTGCGGTCGATCAGGTGGACGATGCGCCGTCCCCCCGAAATCGTCGCGACCTGCATCTGTACGCGCTGGTCGCGTCCGCCCAGCCCCACCAGCTCGGTCGCGCCATCGGGCGCACCCTGCGACAGCCGTTCGGCGGCGGCGGGATGGCGGATTGCAAGCCGCACGTCCTCGCCCACGATGTGCGCACCAAGCAACGCGCGCGCTGCGGCGTTGGCAAAACGGACGCGTCCGTCGGCGATCATGAGTACCGGCTCTGCAATCGCGGCGAGCAGTTCGGCGTCGTCCGACTGGCGAACCGGCTCGGCCACACGGCGCTGCAGCGAACGCGCGCGGACCTGACCGATCGTGGCGATCGCATAGCCACCGACCCCGGCCACGATCACCCATAATGCCGGCGGGCTGACTGTGGTCGCGCCAACCACCGCACACGCCGCAATGAGCAGCAAGGCGAAGAACAGCCGGGCGGGGGAACGAGTCACGCGCCGGTGCCTAGCGCTCGAATCGCGCTCGCGTAACCGTTAACCATTCATCATCGCCATCGTGACAAAAGCCTTTTATGGTCGTCACCGATGACGGCATCGAGACAGGCAATGCAGAGGCGCCCATGAGCGATACTCCCGATACCGGCGACGGCCGAGTTAGCGACGGCCCAACAGGCGATGCGGCAACCGGCGACGAGACGCGCCGCACGATCCTGCGCATGGGTGCGCTCGGCACGGCCGCGGTCGTGACGATCCGCCCGGCAATTGCGCAGGCCGCAACATCGGTCATCACCTGCCAGGTGCCGGTCCCCGATCCGGCACGCGCAGGAAGCTATATCGCCGCCGACGGGAGCACCGTCCCGGCTGGCACCGCCGGGGCATTTCCGGGCTCACCGACCCCGCTGAAAGGAGCCGACGTCAAGGCCGCGCTCAATGGCCGCTCGTTCCCCGGTGCCGATCCGCAGCAGAGCCAGGCGTGGACCAACTATATCCGCCGGTTGCAGCAGGGTCAGAGCGGCTTCACCTGCTATGCTTCGCTCCAGATGCCGGGGCGCAGCTGAACCGCTACCGCGTCGCGTCCGACGGCGTGCTGCGACGCGTCGCGCTCGATACGATGACCGCGATCTACGACAGGCGCGCCGGGGTCACGCACCTCGTCGCCGCACCCGTGCCCGAAATTCTGAAGGCGCTGCAGGCGTCCGCGCTCGATCTCTACGCGCTAGCGGCGGCGCTCGACGCGCAGACGGAGATTACGGCGCTTTCCGAACGCCTCGACGAGCTCGTCGCGACAGGGCTCGTCGAGCGCGCATGAGGCACGAATTCGCCGTGCGCGTGGGGCCGATCGGCTTTCGTATCGGCTCGGCCTGGGCAGAACCGATCGACAAGCTGCGCCGGCTCTATGCGGGTTATCCGGATGCCGAGACCGCCGACTATTCGGTGCGGCTCGAACCGACGCGCCCATGGCGGCGCTGGCTGCGCCCGTCGGTGCGCATCGCGGGCGACTACATGCTGCCCGAGGCGCTGCCGGTGTCGCTCGCGCACGGGCTGCTCGCGGCCGAAATGGCGATGAACCTGCAACTGGCGCTCGGCGAGCGGCGTTTTCTGCTGCTTCATGCGGCCAGTGTCGAACGCGACGGATGCGCCATGATCCTGACGGGCGAATCGGGTGCGGGCAAATCGACGCTCGCCGTGCTGCTGGGTGAACAGGGGTGGCGCTTCATGGGCGACGAATTCGTCCTGCTCGATCCGGCGAGCGGCCTCGCGCATCCTTTCCCACGCGCCGCAAGCCTGAAGAATGCGAGCATCGACGCGGTCGCCGAACAGGTGGCACCGACACGCTGGGGCCCGGTGCTCGAGGGCACGCCCAAGGGTCGCATCCGTCACCTGATCGCGCGACCCGAAGCGGTCGCAGCGATGGCGGTGCCTGCGACGCCTGCCCTGATTGTCTTCCCCCGCTTCGGCGAGCGCGAAGCGGCCCGACCCGTCGTGCCGAGCGAGGCGTTCGTCCGCCTGACGCAGGCATCGACCAACTATGTCGCGCTCGGCGAACGCGGCTTCGACGCGCTGACGCGGCTCGTCACCGCCGTGCCTTCGGTTGCGCTCGATTATCCCGACACGCAAACCGCGCTCCGGCTGGTCGAAGCCTTGTGGCGTGCACGATGAGCGGAGCCGCGCTGGCCGCGCTGCTCGCCGATCCTGCGCGGGCCTCGGTCGTCACCGACTGGACAGGCGTTTTGTGCGCGGCGCGTGCCGAGCGACTGCTCGCCAGCCTTGCGCACCGGCTCGACGGACTCGAACTGCCGCGCGACGTCCACTCGATCCTCGACGCGGCAAAACTCGACGCCGAGCAGGGACGCGTCCAGGCGCTGTGGGAGGCGGAGATGGCACGACGCGCGCTTGCCGGACTCGATGTGCCGGTGGTGCTGCTCAAGGGCACCGCGTTCGTCGCGGCGGGGATGGCGGCGGGGCAGGGGCGGCTGATCGGCGACCTCGACATTCTCGTTCCCCGCGACCGGCTCGATGCGGTCGAGGCTGCGCTGCTCGCAGCGGGGTGGGGATGGGTCAAACCCGATGTATATGACGACCTTTATTACCGGCGGTGGATGCACGAGCTGCCTCCGCTGATCCACGCCGACCGCGACCGGATGATCGACGTCCACCACACGATCCTCCCGCTCACCGCGCGCCCGACGCCCGATGCCGCAGCGCTGATCGCCGACAGCATCGTGCTCGCAAACGGGCTGCGCATACTGTCGCCCGAGGACATGGTCGTCCACGCAGCGGCACACCTGTTCGCCGATGGCGACCTGGCGGGCGGGCTGCGCAATCTGTGGGACATCCGGCTGCTGGTCGACGAGGTCGATCCCTCGGCGCTTGACGAACGCGCAAAGCTGCACGGCCTTCTTCCCGAGGTCGAACGCGCTCTCCGGCTCTGCCGACACATATTCGTTGCCCCGGCTGAGGGACACCCCGTAAAGTATTACCTTGCGGGAACCCTGGAGGCCGGGTTCGCTCGCAAGTCGAGTGACTTTGCTGTGAGCGGCCCCGGCCTCCACCGCGGCGACGGACTCTATGCCGAGCGCCTTCTCGCCCGCGACGGGTGGGGCCGCCCGACGCGCCCGCTGCTCCGCTTCGCCTTCTACCTCCGCTCGCACCTAATCCGCATGCCGCTCCCGCTCCTCTTCCGCCATCTGTGGACCAAGTGGCGCAAGCGAGGTTGACTCCTTTGCCCCGGTGCTCGCAAACTTCATCCATGGCCCGTTTCCCATCGATCTACTCGCGTGCGGCGATTGTTGCTTGCTGCCTGGCGTCATGGGGATGTTCGATTGGCAAAGATGTGCCAGCCGTCGAAGCCTCGGTTCGAGAATTTCACGGAGCGATCAATGACGCGAAGGTAGAGCGTATCGTCGCGGCGGCTGCCCCTGAACTGCAACGCGAACCTAATTTTCTGAGGCTGCTGCAGACTGTCCAAAAGAAACTTGGCCGCGTCGTTTCCGCCAAGCAGATCGGCTGGAACGATCAAGCCACGACTGGCGGCCATCTCGTTTCGCTCAGTTACGAGACAAAATTCGAGAGAGGCGCGGCGACCGAAAATTTCGCCTATCGGTTGGACAGCGGCAAGCCTGTCCTTGCTGGTTGGCACATCACTTCTGACGCGCTTATCCTGAACTGATACTCTTTGGATCGCCCCGTTCAAGCAAGCGTGCGCAAGCCCGCAATCAACTCCTCATACCCGTCGATCACCGCATCTGCCCCTAGCGCTTCGACCGGTTCCATCAGGAAACCGAAGCTCACCGCCACGCTCGGTATCCCTGCGTTCTTGGCGGCGAGCGTGTCGTAGATCGAATCGCCCACGAATGCCGCGCGCCCGCCGCCGCAGCGCGCGATCATTTCGTGAATCGGCGCAGCCGACGGCTTGGCGTTGCCCTTGCCCAGCGTATCGCCGCCGATGACCGTCGCGAACCGGTCGATGAGCACGAGTTCGGTCAGCAGCTTGCGCGCGAGCGATTCGAACTTGTTGGTAACGATCGCAGCCTTGACCCCCATCGCGTCGAACCGGTCGAGTACGTCGAGCGCGCCCGGGAACGGCCGCGTATGAACCGATATATTATCCTCGTAGAACGCGAGCAACTGCTTGTAGAGCGCATGCAAGGTATCGGGGTCGCACCCGCCGGTCGCGGCCATCCCCTGTTCGAGCATGTGCTTGGCCCCGCCGCCGATCATCGGCTTCACCTGTTCGACGCTCAGCAACGGCCGCCCTGCCTGCGCGAGCGCAAAATTGACTGCGGCCGTCAGGTCGCCCGACGTGTCGAGAAAGGTTCCGTCGAGGTCGAAGCCGACGATGGCAAAGGGGAAGTCGCTCATGTCCGCCCCATCGTTCACGACGCTGGCGGTGGCAAGCCGCCGCCGCTAGGAAGCACTCGGTTGGAGGCGTGAAATGCGGCAAGTGGCAATCGTGGTGCTCGCAGCAGGACAAGGAACGCGGATGAAGTCCGACGTTCACAAGGTGCTTCACCCGGTCGCCGGTCGCCCGATGCTGCTGCATCTGCTCGCGAGCGCTGCCACGCTCGACCCAGAGCGCGTCGTCGTCGTCGTCGGTGCGCGTCGCGAACAGGTCGCCGCCGCGCTCGCCGCACAACGGAACGTCATCGTCGCGTACCAGGACGAGCAGCTCGGCACTGGCCACGCGGTGCAACAGGCGCGCGAGGTGCTGGACGGGTTCGACGGGGACGTCCTGGTCCTTTACGGAGACGTCCCGCTGGTGCGGGCAGCGACGATGCGTGCGATGCTCGATCGGCTCGCGGCGGACGATGCGCCCGCCGCGGTCGTGCTCGGTTTTCGGCCGCGCGAAGCGGGGGCGTATGGCCGCATCGTCGCACACGGCGACCGCATCGCCAAGATGGTCGAATACAAGGACGCGTCGGACGCCGAGCGTGCCGAGACCTTGTGCAATTCCGGGCTGATGGCGGTGCGCGCCGATGATCTGTTCGCGCTGCTCGATCGCGTCGGCAACGACAACGCGGGGGGCGAATATTATCTGCCCGACATCGTGATGCTGGCCGCCGGTGAGGGTCGCGTGAGCGCGGTCATCGAGACCGCAGCCGACGAGGTCGCAGGCGTCAACAGCCGCGCCGAACTCGCGGATGTCGAGGCGTCATGGCAGGCCGCGCGACGCACGCAGGCGATGGCCGACGGCGTGACGCTCATCGCGCCCGACACGGTCTGGTTCGCGTGGGACACGCAGGTCGACCGTGACGTCCTGATCGAGCCCAACGTCTGGTTCGGGCCGAGGGTGAGCGTGGCCCAGGGCGCGACAATCCGGGGCTTCAGCCATATCGAAGGCGCAACGGTTGGGCCGCGCGCCGAAGTCGGCCCCTTCGCGCGCCTGCGCCCCGGCGCGGTGCTTGGGGAAGCGTCGAAGATCGGTAATTTCGTCGAGGTGAAAAAGGCGACGCTGGGCAAGGGCGCCAAAGCCAATCACCTGACCTATCTCGGCGACGCGACCGTCGGCGACGGCGCAAACGTCGGCGCGGGGACGATCACCTGCAATTACGACGGTTTCCTGAAATACCGTACCGAGATCGGGGCAGGGGCATTCGTCGGGTCGAACTCCGCGCTCGTTGCCCCCGTCACGATCGGCCCGGGCGCGATCGTCGCCGCAGGCAGCGTCATCACCGCCGACGTTGCGCCCAACGCGCTGGGCGTCGCGCGGGGCAAGCAGGAGGTCAAACCCGGCTGGGCGGAAAGCTTTCGTCGTGTCATGGCCGAACGCAAGGGACGATAGTCGGCGACGCGCTTATAAGACCGTCATGCCCGATCTGTTCGAAGCCCCCGCACCGCCGCCCCCGCTCGCCGATCGACTCCGACCGCAACGCCTCGATCAGGTTGTCGGACAGGAGCATCTGACGGGGCCCGAGGGAGCGATCGGGCGGATGGTCGCGGCGGGGCGACTGGCTTCGATCATCCTTTGGGGGCCGCCGGGCACGGGCAAGACGACGATCGCGCGGCTGCTTGCCGAAGCAACGGGGATGCGCTTCGAAAAGCTGTCGGCGGTATTCTCGGGCGTTGCGGACCTGAAGCGTGTGTTCGCCGCTGCGCGCGACGCCGCGCGGCTGGGGCAGCGCACGTTGTTGTTCGTCGACGAAATTCACCGCTTCAACCGCGCGCAGCAGGACGGGTTTCTTCCCTATGTCGAGGATGGCACGGTCGTGCTGGTCGGCGCGACGACAGAAAACCCAAGCTTCGAACTCAACGCCGCGTTGCTCAGCCGCGCACAGGTGCTCGTCCTCCATCGCCTCGACGCTGCTGCGCTCGACACGTTGCTAACGCGCGCCGAAAGAGACGAGGGCCGCGGGCTGCCGATCACGCCGGACGCGCGCGAGGCACTGATCGCGAGCGCCGACGGCGACGGCCGTTTTCTGCTCAACCAGGCCGAAACGCTGTTCGCGGTCGATCTGGCCGAACCGCTTGATCCCGCGAGCCTCGCCGCGCTGCTTCATCGCCGCATGCCGGTCTACGACAAGGATCGTGAGGGGCATTATAATCTCATTTCGGCGCTGCACAAAAGTTTGCGCGGGTCGGACCCGCAGGCCGCGCTCTACTGGCTCGCCCGGATGCTGGTCGCGGGCGAGGAGCCGCTTTACGTGCTGCGCCGCCTTGTCAGGTTCGCGAGCGAAGACGTGGGACTCGCCGACCCGCAGGCGCTCGTCCAGTGTCTTGCGGCCAAGGACGCCTATGAATTTCTGGGGTCGCCCGAGGGCGAGCTGGCGATCGTGCAGGCCTGCCTGTATCTGGCGACGGCACCCAAATCGAACGCAGCCTATGCCGCGCAAAAGGCCGCGTGGCGCAGCGCGAAGGACACCGGCTCGCTGATGCCGCCGATGAACATCGTCAACGCGCCGACCAAGCTGATGAAGACGCTCGGCTACGGCAAGGGCTATGCCTATGATCATGACAGCGACGAAGGATTTTCAGGCGCGAACTATTGGCCCGACGACATGGAGCCGCAGTCGTTTTACGCCCCCGTCGATCGCGGGTTCGAAGTGAAAATTGCAGAACGTCTCGCGCATTGGGATGAAGCGCGGGTCAAGCTCAGCTATCGGTAACCGCCTTGCAGAGCATAGTGCGTTCCTGATACGTTCTGTGCGATGTCGACGACTCGGGCCATGCGCGGCGCAACGCTGAACGAGGTGAGCAATCGCTTCGGTCTGCCCGTTCGCGAAGTCGACGGCGACTGGCTCGACGAGCGCGAGGGGTTGGACGGTGCGCCGCCGCCGGTACGCACGACAGTGACGGAGGAAGCCGCGCGGATGATCATCACGCGCAACACCTCGCCCGACGTGCCGTTCGACCGGTCGATCAACGCGTACCGGGGGTGCGAGCATGGCTGCATCTATTGCTTTGCGCGCCCGACGCATGCCTATCTCGACCTGTCGCCGGGCATCGATTTTGAGACGCGGCTCTACGCCAAACCCAACGCCGCAGCGCTGCTTCGTGACGAGCTGCGCAAGATCAGCTATGCCTGCCAGCCGATCGCGATGGGTACCAACACCGATCCCTATCAGCCGATCGAGCGCGACCGGCGCATCACGCGTGCCTGTATCGAGGTGCTTGCGGAGACGCGTCACCCGCTGATGATCACGACCAAGTCCGATCGCGTCGTCCGCGATATCGACCTGTTGAGCCCGATGGCGGCGGATGACCTGACGTCGGTGATGGTGTCGGTCACCTCGCTCGATCCGCGCACTGCGATGACGCTCGAGCCGCGCGCGCCGTCGCCCATGCGACGGCTGAAGGCGGTCGAGGCGCTCGCGAAGGCGGGCATTCCTGTCCAGGTGTCGATCTCGCCGCTGATCCCCGGCATCACCGACCACGAGACGGAAAGCATCATCACCGCCGCGGCGAACGCAGGGGCCTGTCGCGTGTCGTTCATCCCCGTCCGGCTGCCGCACGAAGTCGCGCCGCTGTTCCGCGACTGGCTCGACACCCACTACCGTGACCGCGCGGCGAAGGTAATGTCGACGATCAAGGCAATGCGCGGCGGCCGCGACAATGATCCCAATTTCGGAACGCGGATGCGCGGGCAGGGCGCGTGGTACGAACTGATGAAGACGCGCGTCCAGATCGCGCGGCGCAAGCATGGCCTCGACGCCGGACGCGTCGTGCTGCGCACCGACTTGTTCCGCCCGCCCAGAGGGCCGCAGGGCGAGCTGTTTTAAGAACTTACCCGCAAGGCCAAGTTGACGCGGTGCAGCGCACTGATACACGCAGTACGCTTATCCCGTCGGGTTTCCGGCGGCGGCGGATCGTTCGAATATTCAAGGGCCGAACCTCTATGTGCGGCATCATCGGTATTGTCGGGCGTGAAGCGGTCGCCGAGCGGCTCGTCGAAGGGCTGCGCCGGATGGAGTATCGCGGCTATGACTCGGCCGGTATCTGTACCGTCGATGGCGGACGGCTGGTACGGCGACGCGCCGAGGGCAAGCTCGCCAATCTCGCGCGCGTGCTGATGACCGATCCGGCGGCGGGCACCACCGGCATCGCGCACACGCGCTGGGCGACGCACGGCGCGCCCAATACGGCGAACGCGCACCCGCATGCCACCGACGAGGTCGCGCTCGTTCACAATGGGATCATCGAGAATTTCAAGGCATTGCGCGAGGAGCTGACCGCGCGCGGGCGCAGCTTCGAAAGCGAGACCGACACCGAAGTCGTCGCGCATCTGGTCAGCGAGCGGGTCGAGGCAGGGCAGTCGCCGCAGGACGCGGTCAGCGCGGTCCTTCCCCGGCTACGCGGCGCATTCGCGCTCGCCATTGCCTTTCGGGCAGCTCCCGACCTGCTTATCGGCGCACGGCTCGGCTCGCCCCTCGTCGTCGGCCATGGCGACGGAGAGACTTTCCTGGGCTCCGACGCGCTCGCGCTTGCGCCGCTGACGCAGCGGATCTCGTATCTCGAGGAGGGCGACTGGGTCGTCATCACGCGTGATGGGGCAGAGGTGTTCGACCGAGATAACCAGCCTGTCACGCGCGAGGTGACGGTGTCGGGCTTGACCAGCCTGTCGGTCGACAAGGGCAACCACCGCCACTTCATGCAAAAGGAGATTTACGAGCAACCGATCGTCGTCGCACAGACGCTGCGCAGCTATCTGCGCCCGCTGGAAGAGATGGTCGCGCTGCCGCAAATGGATTTCGACCTGTCGTCGGTCGGGCGGGTCGCGATCGTGGCGTGCGGCACGGCCTCCTACGTCGGAATGATCGGCAAATACTGGATCGAGTCACTTGCGCGGATCCCGGTCGAGGTCGATGTCGCGTCCGAATACCGTTATCGCGACCCCATCCTCACCGACGACATGCTCGGCGTCGTCGTGTCGCAATCGGGCGAGACCGCCGACACGCTCGCCGCTTTGCGCCACATGAAGGCGGGCGGGGTGACTACGGCGGGGATCATCAACGTGCCGACGTCGAGCATGGCACGCGAGGTTGACCTGCTGATGCCGACGCACGCGGGTCCCGAGATCGGCGTCGCCTCGACGAAGGCGTTCACCTGCCAGCTCGCCGTGATGGCCGCGCTCGCAGTCAACCTTGCGCGAGCCAAAGGCCTATTATCACGCGAAGCGGAGCGCGAGATTGTCGGGCATCTGAACGAAGTTCCCGCCGCACTCAACGCCGCTCTTGCGCGCGATGCGGCGATCGCCGCGATGGCCCCCACGATCGCGGGCGCGCGCGACGTGCTGTACCTGGGGCGCGGGCAAGACTATCCGCTCGCGCTCGAAGGTGCGTTGAAACTCAAGGAAATCAGCTACATCCACGCCGAGGGCTATGCGAGCGGCGAGATGAAGCACGGGCCCATCGCGCTGATCGACGAGCATGTCCCGTTGATCGTCATCGCGCCTGCGGGGCCGCTGTTCGAAAAGACCGTCAGCAACATGCACGAGGCGATGGCGCGCGGTGCCAAGGTCGTGCTCATCAGCGACGCGCAGGGAATCGACGAGGCCGGCGAGCACGCGACCGCCACGATCGAAATGCCCCGCGTCCACCCGTTGATCGCGCCGATGGTCTATGCCGTGCCGGTGCAACTGCTCGCGTATCACGTTGCAGTGGCCAAGGGGACCGACGTCGACCAGCCGCGCAATCTGGCGAAGTCGGTGACAGTCGAATAGCTCGTTACGGCGTCGTGTCGGTTCTGTTGCCGAACGGTAACACCCGTCGAAAAAAGTGAATGCCGGATGAACGCACAATTCACTTCCGCTTGCGTCGGCCACGTACAGGCTCTTCAAAGCAGCATCTGCGCGTAACCCCGCGCCGCCCTATTCGAAAGTACTCCTTGATGACCATGACACGCCTGCTGAGCGCTACCGCGCTGGCCACCCTAATTGTTGCAACTCCGGTTTTTGCGCAGAGCACCGCTCCATCGACTACCGCGCCCACTAGCGGCGCAGATCGCCCAGTCACAGGTATCGAAGGAGCCGAAGAGAGCAACGAGGCGATCGTCGTGACGGGGTCGCGCATCCCGCGTGCGGGCTTCGATACGCTCGAACCCGCAGCAGTCGTATCGGCCGAGTATCTCGAAACGCGTGGCTTGACGAATGTTGCCGACGCGCTGAACGAAATTCCTGGTTTTGGCGTGGGCGTCAATCCGGACGGAAACCAGGCCGGGTTCGGCGTCGGCCAGAACTTCGTCAGCCGGTTCGGCCTGGGAAGCGCACGCACACTGACACTGGTCAACGGTCGCCGTTTCGTATCGACCAACGCGCCGTCGCTTTTCGGCAACACGCCGGGCCTTCAAGTCGATCTCAACGTCATCCCGTCCGAGCTTGTAGACCGTATTGAGAATCTGGCGATTGGCGGCGCGCCGACCTATGGCTCCGACGCGATTGCCGGCACAGTCAACGTGATCCTGAAACGCAATTACGACGGCGTCAGCATTCAGGCGCTGGGCGGGGTCACTAGCCGAGGCGACAATGGCCGTTACAACGCCTCTATTCTTGCGGGTCAGAATTTTGCGGGCGGGCGCGGCAATATTACTGCGGCGGTTAGCTATGACAAGGCGACCGGTGTGCTCGGGTCAAGCCGCACGCCGTTCCAGCGTGGGATCGGAACTGGTACCAACCCGCTCGTCGGGTCGGGCAATGCGACGATTCCGGGACGCACTCCGGCCAACGACGGCCGCATCAATCCTGGCGTTCCGTACAACACTGGCAACACCGACGGCATCGCCAACTCGGTCTATATCTACAACACGCGCATCTTCGGGACGAGCTTTGCCGGGTTGCTGATCCCTGGCACCGGGGCGATCAATAATGCCAACGGCTTGCCCAGCGGCTTCGGAGCCGGCGGCAACACGCTGCTGACGTTTGACGCCAATGGCAATCTGGTCCCTTACAACGCAGGTATTCCCTTCGGCACGCAAAATGCGAGCGGCGGCGACGGCGCGAACATCGTGGGGGAGACCCAGCAGATCACGTCTGACAACGTGCGGGTTACTGGCAATTTGATCGCCAATTACGAGCTGACGACCGGCGTCAACGCGTTTTTCGAAGGCACCTATTACTTCGCCAAAGGCAAAGAACTGATCGATCAGTCGATCTACAACTCCTCGCTGTTCGGCGGGTTGTCGGCACCGTTGCTGTTCCAGGCAAACGACCCTCGGCTCACGGCGCAGGCACGCACCACGCTCGCGTCACTCGGGGTGACCAGCTTCCGACTGTCACGCGCGTCGCGCGATCTCGTCAACAACAATGCATCGGGCGAAACCAACGTTTATCGTGGTGTCGCTGGTCTAAACGGCGATTTTAAGGTCGGTGGACGCAAGTTCACCTACGAGGTAAGCGCGAACTACGGAACCAGCCGGAGCTATTTCCAGAGCGCGGTCCTCAACCAGCAAAATTTCGTCAACGCGATTAACAATTGCGTGGTGGCCGGTGTGACTGCTGCCAATAACGTTGCGCCGGGTGGTGTATTGCCAATTGCCGACGCGGCGTGCGTGCCGCTCGATGTCTTTGGCGAAGGACGCCCGAGTGCTGCGGCCAAGCGCTACGTTACCTCGACGACGACGGCGCAAGCAGTGATAAGCCAGGAAGTCTACAGTGCCAACGTCGCGGGCTCACCGTTCACGCTGTGGGCAGGCGATGTCGGCATAAGCCTTGGTTACGAGCGCCGGATCGAACGCGGTCGCTTCAACCCTGACGCGTTCCAGCGGGCGGGTCTCGGGCGCTCGGTGGCGATCGGCCCTAACTCGGGCAGCTTCAGCACCAACGAATTTGCCGGCGAGCTCCTCATTCCGCTTGTTTCGGCGGCAAACAACATCCCGTTGATCGAAACGCTTCAGGTCGAAGGCAAGGGTCGTTACGTTAAGAACACCGTCAACGGCGGGTTCTGGGCCTATACCTTCGGTGGTCGCTATCGTCCGGTGAAGGACATCGAGTTCCGCGGCAATTACACGCGCTCTCTGCGTGCGCCGTCGATCGTCGAGTTGTTCACGCCGCAATCGCCCGCGTTCAACACTTTTCCCGATCCGTGCGATTCGACCTTGATCACTTCGGGCACGGCACCTGCGACGCGGGCCAAGAATTGCGCGGCTTTCTATGCCTCGTATGGTCTGAACGGTACGACGTTCCAGTCGGCGGCGCGCACAGCGACCGTGCCGATCGTGAGTGGCGGATCGCCGACACTGGCCAATGAGCAAGGCAGGTCGTACACTTTCGGTGTTGTCCTTCGTCCGACCTTCATTCCCCGCTTCCGCGTCGCGGTCGATTGGAACCGGATCAAGGTTACCGGCAACATCGCGTCGCTGACACCGGCGAACATTGCCGAGGGCTGTTATGACAACCCCAACTTCAATGCGGCCGACGTGGACAACGCAAATCCGTTCTGCACGCTCATCCGGCGCGACCGCAGCACCGATCCTGCACGCAACGGCCAGCTCAGTAACACCGCGACTCGTCCGGCTTTGGTATCGAACTTCGTCAACGGTGCTTTCATCGAGTTCAAGGGGTTGACGGCAGAAGCCGAATACAACTTCCCGCTAACGTCGATCGGCCTGCCCGATGGACGTATCGATTTGAGCGGATCGCTCTTTTATCTCGAAACACTGCGTCAGTCGAACAACGCAGTGACGATCACTGAAAATCAGAAGACGCTGGGTAACCCTGAACTTTCGGGCCAATTTAACATCGGGTTCACTAACAAGAGCTTCGGCTTTGACTTTCAGGGAAATTACCAGACATCGGCGCAATTCAGCCGCACGAACACTGTCGAGAACCTCGATATTCTTGGGGTGCGCGATTACTGGGTGTTCAACTCCTCGGTTACGCTGAAGATACAGAAAGACTCAATCATGAGGTTCTCGGTGTCGAACGTCTTCGATCGCGATCCTCCATTCCCGCTCGCGGGCAACGGCCTTGGGGTGTATGACTACCTCGGTCGACGTTTCACGGTTTCGATCAACCACAAGTTCTAAACCGATGTGGGGCCGCTCTTCGGAACGGCCTCGCTACCGCGCCAGCCTTCGCCCCAGCCCCGTCAGCAACTCATATTGCGACAGCCCCGACGCCTTCGATGCAGTCGGCAGGTCGTAATCGATCGCGACCCAGTCGCCTTCGCCGTAGTTCGAGCCGGTCACGTCGATCGCGAGCAAATCCATCGACACGCGGCCCAGCACCGCGTGCCCGTCCGCCGTTCCCGCGCCTGCGAACCCTCGTAAATAGCCGTCGGCATAGCCGAGGTTGAGGATCGCCACTTCGGTATCGCGCGCTGCCACGAAGGCCGCGCCATATCCTACGCTGTCGCCCGCGCGCACCGTGCGGCGCTGGACGATCTGTGCTTCGGGAAAAGCGACCTGGGCGATTTGCCCCGCCGCCTCGCCGCGCGGAATGCCGCCGTAGAGCGCAAGGCCGGGGCGCGTGAGGTCGAAGGCGTAATCCTCGCCCAGACACACCCCGGCCGAATTCGCCAGGCTCAGGCGTCGCGCCCGGGTCTTGCCGCGCAGCAGCGCAAAATCGTGGCATTGGCGCGCGTTCATCGCGTTGTCTTCGTCGGCGCAGGCGAGATGGCTCATGAGCGTGTCGACGACGAGCCCGTCGAGCGCGCCACCCGCAACATCGGCCACCGCCAACCCCAGCCGGTTCATGCCCGTGTCGATCATCACGTCGCACGCTCGGCCGGTCGGCCGCCACCGCGCGACCTGCGCCAGCGTGTTGAGCACGGGGCGGGCAGGCGAGGCGGTCGCGATCGCCATATCCTCGTCGCGCACGCCGTGAAGTACCGCGAGGCTGACCGCTTCGGGCATCGCGCCGAGCGCGACTGCCTCGTCCCATGTCGCCACGAAGAAATCACGGCAGCCCGCCCGCGCCAGCGCCTCGACCACCCAGCGCGCACCCAACCCATAGCCATCGGCCTTTACCGCCGCACCGCAATCCGCCGCCCCGCCGCGCGCGGCGATCCAGCGCCAGTTAGCGACGAGCGCGTCACTATCGCGACGCAGGCGTAAGGGAGAGGACATCGCCAGCGCCTAACGCGCCACACCGTCCTCGTCCAACACACGGCCCGCCGTCTCGGGCAACCAGATCAGGCTGACCACGAACGCGAGCCCCACGACGACGATGGTATACCAAAGCCCGGCATAGGCGTCGCCCGTCCTGACCACGATATATTGCGAGATGAACGGCAGGAATCCGCCAAAATACCCCGCGCCGATATGATACGGCAACGACATCGATGTATATCGAATCCGCGCCGGAAACAGCTCGATCAGGATGGCCGCGACCTGGCCATAGGTCATCGCCGACAAAGCGACCATCAGGAAGATGGCGAGGATGATTTTCCACGGCTGCTTTTGAGCCGGGTCGGCGACGTCGGGATAGCCTGCCGTCGTCAATGCCGCAGTGTACGCCTTGTCATCGAAGCCACTGACGCGTGCGCTGCCCACTTCGAGCGCAACCTCATCGGCCTCAGACTTCGCGTAATCGACGCCGCGTTTGCTCAGATAGCTAAGCGCCTTGGCGCACGGAGTCGCCTGCTTGGGTGCAAAGATGCTGAAGTCGCAGTTACGCGGCACCTCGATCCGCACCGGTGCACTCGCGACCGCACGCGCGAGCGCTGGATTCGCACCGTCGGCCATCAGATGGAACAGCGGAAAGATCAGCAGCATCGACAGCGCATAGCCGATCAGCAACAGCCGCTTGCGCCCGATCCGGTCGCTGAGCGCGCCAAACACAACGTACAAAGGTGCCGCAAGGACGGCCCCGATCGCCATATAGGCGAGCGCCTCCTCCTCGGGGACGCGCGCCGTTGCCTGGAGGAAATAGAGCGTGCCGAACTGCGACGTGTAATAGATCACCGTCAGCCCTGCGGCGACGCCGAACAGCGCAACCAGCACGCGCCCCTTGTTGCCTGGATAGGTCCAGCTGTCGGCAAATGGATTTTTCGACGTCGTTCCCGCCGCTTTCATCGCCTTGAACACCGGACTTTCGGACAGCTGGAGCCGGATCCACAGCGACACCGCGAGCAAGAACAGCGACAGCGCGAACGGCAGCCGCCAGCCCCATGCCTCGAAATCGGCCTTCGACAGCGCATGGCGGCAGGAGAGCACGACCACGACTGCAAGCAGAAATCCGAATACCACCGAAATCTGGATCCAGCTGGTATATTGCCCGCGCTTGCCCTCGGGCGCGTGCTCGCCGACATAGATCGCCGCGCCACCATATTCGCCGCCCAGCGCCAGCCCCTGCACCAGCCGCAGCGTGACGAGCAGCACCGGTGCCCAGATCCCCGCGGTTGCATAGGTCGGCAGAAAGCCGATCAGCGCGGTGGCGAGTCCCATCAGCGTGATCGTGACGAGAAACGTATATTTGCGCCCGACGATGTCGCCGAACCAGCCGAACAGCAACGCGCCCAGCGGCCGCACGCCGAACCCCGCACCGAATGCGGCGAGGCTCGCGAGCGTCGCGGCGGTCGGGTTGTCCGCCGGAAAGAACAGCTTGCCCAGCAGTGCCGCGAGGATCCCGTAGACGAAGAAATCATACCATTCGAACGCCGTGCCGAGCGAGCTGGCGGTGATGACCAGCCGGTCGCGTTTCGGATCGAGTTTTGCCGCTGGCTGCATTCTGTCTCCCCCATTTGCACGCGCTTATCGCGGGCGAAAGCATCTGGGGCAATCTCAGAACAATCGGCCGCCGTTGGGAACGGCTTGGTCGGGTTGCAGAAGGACGACAAATCCGTGCTTGTCGGGAAACCCCAGTGTCAGCACTTCGGAAACATAGCCGCCGATCCGACGCGGCGCGAAATTGACGACGGCGGCCACCTGCCGCCCGGTCAACGCCTCTGCCGAGTAATGTTCGCTGATTTGTGCGCTCGACGTTTTCCGACCGATCACGGGACCAAGATCGATCAGCAACTTTATCGCAGGCTTGCGAGCCTCGGGGAACGCTCCCGCCGAGACGATCGTCCCGATACGTATATCGACCTTCAAAAACTCATCGAAGCTAATCGGCGGTGCCACCGGATCATCAAGCGCGTGAACGAAATGCGTCACCGCTCGACCGCCATCGCGATTCCCATGCCCCCGCCGATACACAGCGTCGCGAGCCCCTTCTTCCCGTCGCGCTTGACCATTTCGTGGAGCAAAGTGGTCAACACGCGCGCGCCCGACGCGCCGATCGGGTGGCCGATCGCGATCGCACCGCCGTTGACGTTGACGCGCGTCGCGTCCCAGCCGAGCTCCTTGCCGACCGCGAGCGCCTGCGCCGCGAATGCCTCGTTGGCCTCGATCAGGTCGAGATCGTTCAGGCTCCACCCGGCCTTTTCCAGTGCGCGTCGCGTCGCGGGGACGGGGCCAATGCCCATGATCGATGGATCGACGCCCGCCGATGCCCAGCTCGCAACGCGCGCGAGGATCGGCGATCCGCGCCGCTCGGCCTCGGCGCGCGACATCAGCACGAGCGCGGCAGCGCCGTCGTTAAGCCCGCTGGCGTTGGCGGCCGTGACGCTGCCGTCCTTCTTGAACGCAGGGCGCAGCCCGGCAAGCGCGTCGGCGGTCACGCCGTCGCGGATGAATTCATCGGCGTTGACGACGGTATCGCCCTTGCGCCCCTTGACCGTTACCGGCGCGATCTCATCCGCGAAGCGGCCCGATGCGCGCGCCGCCGACGCCTTGTTCTGCGAGCCGGCCGCAAATTCGTCCTGCATCGCGCGCGTGATCTGGTGCTGCGTGGCGAGGTTTTCGGCGGTTATGCCCATGTGATAATCGTTGAACACGTCGGTCAGCCCGTCACGGATCATCGTGTCGATCAGCTCGACGTGCCCCATCTTGGTTCCGCCGCGCAACAACTGCGCGTGCGCGCTCATCGACATATTCTCCTGCCCCCCCGCCACGACGATGGTCGCGTCGCCGGTCCGGATCGACTGCGCGGCGATGGCGACCGCGCGCAGCCCCGATCCGCAAACCTGGTTGACGCCCCACGCAGGTACCTCCTTGGGCACGCCCGCCGCCATTGCCGCCTGGCGTGCGGGGTTCTGCCCTTGTGCCGCGGTCAGCACTTGCCCGAGGATGACCTCGCTGACGTCCGCGGGGTCGACGCCCGCGCTCTCGAGTGCCGCGACGATCGCCGTCCGCCCAAGCTCATGGGCCGGAACGCCAGCAAAACTGCCGAGGAAGCTGCCGACCGGTGTCCGCCGTGCAGCGGTGATGACGACGTCGTTTGGCTGGGTCATGGCACGGGGCTCCTGATGGCGGGTCGTCTGGTCCTTAGCAGCTGCCCGTGGACGCTGCCAGCACGGGCAATGCGCGGGTGCTTCTTGTCCCCCGACCTGTGCCGCCCTAAGCGCGGATGATGACCTCGACCAACGACATCCGCCGCTCGTTCCTCGACTATTTCGAAGCCGCGGGTCATGCGCGCATCGGCTCCGCGCCGCTCGTCCCGCACAATGATCCGACGTTGATGTTCGTCAACGCCGGCATGGTCCCGTTCAAGAATGTTTTCACCGGGCTCGAGAACCGCGCTTATTCGACCGCGACCTCGAGCCAGAAATGCGTGCGCGCGGGCGGCAAGCACAACGACCTCGACAATGTCGGTTATACCGCGCGGCACCACACTTTTTTCGAGATGCTCGGCAATTTTTCGTTCGGTGATTATTTCAAGGAACGCGCGATCGAGCTCGCGTGGACGCTCGTCACGCGCGAATGGGGGATCGATCGCGACCGGCTGACCGTCACCGTCTATCACACCGACGACGAGGCCTTTGCGTTGTGGAAGCGGATCGCGGGGCTGCCCGACGCGCGC
Source organism: Sphingomonas sp. (assembly GCA_965248885.1). Lineage (GTDB taxonomy): Bacteria > Pseudomonadota > Alphaproteobacteria > Sphingomonadales > Sphingomonadaceae > Sphingomonas_O. The sequence goes on from OZ252211.1 coordinate 1,393,630, forward strand.
ATTATCCGGATCGCGACCAAGGATAATTTCTGGGCGATGGGCGACACCGGACCGTGCGGGCCGTGTTCGGAAATCTTCTACGACCACGGCGACCATATCGCGGGCGGACCGCCGGGGTCTCCGGACGAAGACGGCGACCGTTTCGTCGAGATCTGGAACCTGGTGTTCATGCAATATGAGCAGGTCGACGCGGATATTCGCCGCGACCTGCCACGTCCGTCGATCGACACCGGAATGGGGCTCGAACGCATCGCAGCGGTGATGCAGGGCGTCCACGACAATTATGATACCGATACGTTCCGCACGCTGATCCATGCCTCGGGCGAGCTGACCAAGTCGGCAACGACAGGCGCGGCGCAGTCTTCGCATCGTATCATCGCCGACCATCTGCGCGCCGCATCCTTCCTTGTCGCCGATGGCGTGCTGCCGGCCAACGAGGGGCGCGGCTATGTGCTGCGGCGGATCATGCGCCGTGCGATGCGCCATGCGCACCTGCTTGGTGCCGCCGACCCGCTGATGCATCGCCTCGTCCCCGCGCTCGTTGCGGAAATGGGCGCGGCCTTTCCTGAGCTGGTCCGCGCGCAGCCGTCGATCGAGGCGACGCTGCTGCAGGAGGAAACGCGCTTTCGCCAGACGCTCAACACCGGGCTGCGGCTGCTCGACGAGACGACGGCGACGCTGGGCGCGGGCGCCACGCTCCCCGGCGAGACTGCGTTCAGGCTCTACGACACCTATGGCTTCCCCTATGACCTGACCGAAGACGCGCTGCGCGGGCGCGACATTGCGGTCGACCGTGCCGGGTTCGATGCTGCGATGGCGGTGCAGAAAGCGGCGGCGCGTGCGGCATGGAAAGGGTCGGGCGAGGCTGCGGCAGCCGACGTCTGGTTCGACATCGTCGATGCGCATGGCGGGACCGAGTTCACCGGCTATTCGGGCACCCAGAGCGATGCCGAGGTCGTGGCGCTGGTACAGGGCGGCGTACGTGTCGATCGCGCCGCGGCGGGCGACCGGGTGACGGTGCTGACCAACCAGACGCCCTTTTATGGCGAGAGCGGCGGACAGATGGGCGACGCGGGCCGTATTACCGGCGCGCACGATCTGGTCGTGCGTGTCGACGATACCGCCAAGCCACTCGGCCGGCTGCATGCGCATCAAGGAGTCGTCGAAGCAGGCAGCATCGCGGTCGGCGACACGGTGCACCTGGGCATCGATGTCGAGCGCCGCGACCGGCTGCGCGCCAACCATTCGGCGACGCATCTCCTCCATGCCGCACTGCGCCACCGCCTCGGCAGCCATGTCACGCAAAAGGGGAGCCTTGTCGCGCCCGACCGGCTGCGCTTTGACTTTGCGCACAATGTCGCGCTGACCACCGCCGACATTACACACGTCGAAGCCGAGGTGAACGCGCGGATCCGCGAGAACGACCTCGTCACCACGCGGCTGATGACCCCCGACGATGCGGTCGCCGCCGGCGCGCTCGCGCTGTTCGGCGAGAAATACGGCGACGAGGTCCGCGTGCTGTCGATGAACGCGCTGGGCGCCGATGATCCAAGGGGCGGTCATTATTCGGTCGAATTGTGCGGCGGCACGCATGTCGAGGCGACGGGCGATATCGCGCTGTTCAAGATCGTCTCCGACAGCGCGGTCGCCTCGGGGGTTCGGCGGATCGAGGCGCTGACCGGCGAGGCCGCGCGGCAATGGCTGACGGCGCGCGAAGAGCGGCTAAAGGAAGCCGCCGCGCTGCTCAAGGCCGCGCCCGACGACGTGCCGCAGCGCGTTGCGGCGCTGGTCGATGCGCAGCGGCGGCTCGAGCGCGAACTGGCGGAGGCGAAAAAGGCGCTCGCGCTGGGCGGTGGCGGGAAGGCGGGGCCGGTTGCCGAGGACATTGGCGGGGTCAAGTTCGAAGGACAGCAACTGGCCGACTTCGACCCCAAAGGGCTGCGTGGTCTGATCGACGAGGCGAAGGCGCGGCTGGGATCGGGCGTCGCGGCCGTTGTCACCATCGTCGAGGGGCGCGCCTCGATCGCGATCGGGGTGACCGCCGACCTGACCGCGCGGCTGAGTGCGGTCGATCTGGTGCGCGCGGGCGTTGCGGCGCTGGGCGGTCAGGGCGGCGGCGGGCGTCCCGATATGGCACAGGGCGGCGGCCCTGAAGGCGACCGCGCCGCCGACGCACTCGACGCAGTCCGCGCCCTCATCACAGCGACTTGAGCCGCGGCGCCTCGACGAGCGAACCAGCACGGCAGATTTCGCCGCGCAACTGCTCGCGCTTTTCGTGCACCGAAACCATGATCGGCCCCATCGCGATGCCGAGGTCGACGAGCAGGCTTTCGGCAAGCTGCAACGACGATTCGAGCGTTTCGGGAACCGCGTCGGTCGCTCCTGCGCGATAAAGTTGCGCGGCGTGCGCGGCGTCGCGAGCGCGCGCGACGATCGTCAGGTCGGCGCGCTCGGTACGCAACCGCCGCGTCAGCGCGAGCTGCTGCACCGGATCGTCCATCGTTAGCACGACGGCCGCAGCGTCCGCGACACCGAGCCGGTCGAGTGTCCCTCCACGCGCCGCGTCGCCGAAGCGTACCGGGCGCCCGTCGCGGCGCGCGGCGGTGACGATGTCGACATCGGCCTCGACCGCGATCCAGCTGCGCGCGTGTACGTCGAGCATGTCGGCGACCATCCGCCCGACGCGCCCGAAGCCGATGATGACGACGCTCGCCGGGGGCAGCGGCGCATCGACGCGAACCTCCCCGCGCCGCCACTCGATCCGCCGCGCGACCGCGTGACCGGCGGCGGCAAGCAGCGGCGTGACCGTCAGCCCGATCGCCGTCACCACCTGCCAGAAAGCCGCGGTCGGCGCATCGATCAGCCCCGCCGACGCTGCGCTCCCGAGCACAATCAGCGTTGTTTCCGACGGGCTCGCCATAAGCAGCCCGGTTTCGGCGGCAACCCCGGTGCGGACGCGCGCAAGGCGCAGCAGGACGAAGGTGACGAGCGTCTTGATGACGATCACCCCCGCGACTGCGGCCACAAGCGGCAGCGCGAGCCGCGCGACCATCGTCAGGTCGACCCCCATGCCGACGCCGATCAGGAATACTCCAAGCGCGAGCCCGCGAAACGGAACGATCACCGCTTCGACCGCGTCGGCATAGTTGGTCTCGGCTATCAACAGCCCGGCGACGAGCGCGCCCACGATTGGCGACAGCCCGACGGCGGCGGTCGCCAGGCTGGCCGCGATGACAGTGATGAGGCTTGTCGACAGGAACAGCTCGGGGCTCTTGGTGCGTGCGGCCTGCGCGAACAGCAGGGGCAGCGCGAACCAGCCGATGACGAGCATCGCCACGACCGTCGCCATCCCCGCCACCAGCGTGCGCGCGAACATGCCGACGTCGGCTCCCGATGGCGCGAGCACGCCGAGCAGAAAGATGATCGGGACGAGCGCGAGATCCTCGAACAACAGCATCGCGAACGCGCGCCGCCCGACGGGGCCGCTGGTCCCGACGATCGGCAGCACCAGCGCGGTCGACGACAACGCGAGCGCGATGCCTAGCCCGAGCGACGCGCCGAGCCCGGTCCCGGTCGCGAGCAGCACTGCGGCGATCAGCGCGGCTCCGCCCACCAATTCGCTCGCGCCGAACCCGACGACGGTGCGCCGCATCGCCCACACCCGCCGGAACGACAGGTCGAGCCCGATCGAAAAGAGCAGCAGCACGACGCCAAGCTCGGCGATCGGTGCGATCCGCGCCGGATCGGCGATGGTGACGTGACGCAGCCACGGTTGCCCGACCGCGAGCGCGCCCAGCCCGAAGGGTCCGACGAGCACGCCGACGAGAATGAAGCCGATGACCGGCGTGATCCGCGCGCGCGCGAACGCCGGAATGACGATCCCGGCCGCGCCAAGGATGACAAGCCCGTCGGACAGGCCAGGCGTATGCAGGTCGAGCGCCACCGCTAACGCGTCCTTCGTGGAGGGTGAACGAGAGGGGCGCGCACGCAAAAAACGGCGGTTTTGCCTTCCCTAATGACCCAGTTTTCGCTGGGTCGCGGTCGTGTTGCCGACCGACCCCCTATGCCACCCGAACCGGCACCGGCAGAAGAGAGGCGCGACAAGGGCATGCGCGCGAGCGTGACAGTGCCGGCCCGTGTAGGACAGCGCTTCTTACACGCCTGAGGGCAGGGCGCGTCGTGAAGCGAACGCCTCTGTGGCCTCCGTGACCTCTGCGTGAACCACTTGAACGATCACGCAGCGCACGAAGCAGAAGGTTTGAGCCTAGACGCTTTCGCTGCCAACGATCCGCCCCTCGACCAGCCGTACGACGCGGTCCGCCGCCTCGATCGTCTCGCGGCGGTGAGCGATGACGATGCGCGTGATGCCCATGGCGGCGATCGCCGCGTTCACCGCGTGCTCGTGCTCGGCATCGAGGTGCGCGGTGCCTTCGTCGACGACGAGCAAGGTCGGACGGCGATAGAGCGCGCGCGCGAGCAGGATACGCTGGCGCTGCCCACCCGACAGCGTCGATCCCATGTCGCCGACGTGTGTCAGATGGCGCATCGGCATCGCCGCGATGTCGTCGGCAATGGCCGTGGCGGCGAACACCTCGGCCAGGCGCTCGGCATCGATCGGTTCGAAATTGGCGACATTGTCGGCAATGGTGCCCGCAAACAGTGCGTCGTCCTGAAGCACCGCGCCGACGCGCGCGCGAAAGGCGCGGCGGCCGAAGCGATCGATCGGCATGCCGTCGATCAGGACCTCGCCCTCGCTCGGCTCGACGAGGCCGAGCAGGATTTTGGCGAGCGTGGATTTCCCGCCGCCCGAGGGACCGGTGATCGCGACATGCTCGCCGGGTGCGACCGCCAGATCGACGCCGCGCAAAACGTCGGGCTCGTACGCGCCGTAGGCAAAGCGCACCCCGACGAGCGCCACCGCGCCCCCGAATTCGCGCGGCGTCTGGGCGTCGGCAAAGCCGCGATCCTCCGGCTCGAGCGAGATATCGGCAAGGCGCTCGAGGTGGAGGCGCAACATCCGCCATTCCGCCGCACCGTCGATCAGTGCGCGCGTCGCGGTCGCGAACTGAAGCCGGTAAGCGATGAACGCGAACACCATGCCGACCGAGAAGCCCCCTGCGATCGTCAGCCCGACACCGAGCCAGACGAGCGCCACGACCTCGAACGAGGCGATCAGCACCGCGATTGCGGCACGGATCGCCTTTACCCGGTCGAGCCCGTACCCCGCCGCCAGGGCTTCCGACAGCCGGTTCTGCCAGACCGCATGGCGCGCGATCTCATTGCCCGCGAGCCGGAGCGTCACGATACCGCGCAGCGTTTCGATCATCGCGCTCTGTTCCTTGCCCGCGGCAACGATGCGGTCGCCCTGCGCACGCTGTTCGGCACTGTGCGTCGCGATACGCATGACGAGATAGGCGACGAGGCCAAGCAGCGGCACGAGCGTCATCAGCGGCGAATAGACGAGCATCAACGCAAGGATGAGGACGGCCAGCAGCCCGTCGATGACAGCCGCCGACGCGCTCTGCGTGAGCAGCGTCTGGATCGGCAGGATCGACTGAAACCGCGACAATATGTCGCCGATGCTGCGTTTTTCGAACCAGTCGACCGGCAGCCGCATCAGGTGGCGCGCGACGTTCGAAGCGATCCCGAACGAGATCGAGGTACCCGCCGCAAGCAGCACGAACGATCGCAGCAGCAGCGCGGCGGTGTTGACGAGCGCAAGGAGCGCAAAGCCGAGCGCGGCCGTCGTCAGCAGATCGCTATCGAGCGCAGGCAGCGCATCGTCGATCGCGACCTGAAGGAAATAGGGCGAAGCGAGAACATAGGCCTGGAGGACCAGCGTCAGCAGCGCCGCCTGGCCCAGCGATCGCTTCAGCCCGACGCTGCGGCTCCACAATTGCCGGATCGACAGCGTGCGACGCTCGCGGAGCGGCGTGAACGAGTCGGACGGGCGCAATTCCAGCGCGACGCCTGTGAAGTGGCGCGACAGCGACGCCGCATCATGCCAGCGTGCATCGCGCGCAGGATCGACGATGTAGGCGCGCTTGCCCGACACGCGTTCGACCACGACATAATGGTTGAGATCCCAATGCAGGACCGCAGGCAATTGAAGCGCGTCGAGGGCGTCGACGTCGACTTTCAGCGCGCGCGGCATCAGCCCCAAGCCGTCGGCGGTTTCCATCAGCGATTTCAGGTTCATGCCGCGCGAGGTTGCGGGGAAGCGACGCCGTAGATGGACGAGATCAACGTCGTGCCCCCACCAGTTGGCGATCATGGCGAGGCAGGCAAGGCCGCACTCGGCGGCTTCCGACTGCTGGACGTGCCGCAATGCACGCCAGGGTGTCGCGGTGGCAAAGAGCGTCATCGCCGCCCGACTGCATAAAGCGGACTTAAAATCCACTGGATGAATGTGCGCGGTTGGGTGCGAATGCGAGCGGTGACCGTCATCCCCGCGCGAAGCGGTTCGGCGCGACCATAAGCGGCGATCCGGTCGCGTATCATCGCGGCGCGTGCGACGAAGGCCTGCGTGCGCGTGCCATCAGGTCGCGTGATCGGAACGGCGGCAGCCGACAGCGACGTCAGCCGCGCCGGAATGGTCCCGAAAGTCTGATAGGGATAGGCATCGACCGCGACGCGGACGAGCTGACCGGTTCGCAGCTGGCCGGCGGCTCCGGTCGGTACCTCCAGCATGGCTTCCAACCGGCTGCCGTCGGGAACGATCGACAGGACCGTCGTTCCCGGCGCCATCGCATCGCCGATATGCGCGGCGAGCCCCGAAACCGAGCCGTCGACGTGCGCCACCAACGAGATAGTCCTGACATTATCCTCGTCGGCGACCTGCCGCGCGACGCGGGCGCGATCCTGCTGCACCAGCGCGATCTGCGAACCGAGATCGGCGCGCAGCTGGCCTGCCGTCGCGCGCGATGCGGCCGAGCGCGCGCGCAGCGCTTCGGCTTCCTGATGCAACCGTGCCAGCCCCTGGCGGCGTTGCCCCAGCTCGGTCTCGCGCACCCGCAGGTCGCGGCGCGACAAATAACCGCGCTTGGCGACCTCGGTGGCTTGGGTAAAATCTTCCTGCGCTGCCTGTACCAGCGCTTCCTGTTCGCGCATCTGCTCGGTGAGCCGGGCTGCTTCGTCGGCGTTACCCGTAATCGACGATTCGACCGAACTGATCTGCGCCGCCGCGCTCTGGGTCAGGCTTGCTGCCCGCGCCGCGCTGGCGGCATCCTCACGCGCAAGCGCGGCCACCCTGAGATCCTGTAACGAGGCGGATCGTTGCTCGGTGAGCGTCGAAATGATGGCGAGCACGTCCCCGCGGCGGACATGCTGCCCCTCGCCGACGCCGAGCTGCGCAATGGTCCCTTCGCGTGGGGCAACGACGCGCACCACACCGCGGTCGCTCGCGAGCGCGCCCCCGACGACCGCGATCTTGGCATAGCTTCCGGAGATCAGGAAGAGAGCAGCGACGAGCGCCACCCCGGACAAGAAAATGCCAAGCAGCTGCCATGTGACGGGAGGGGCAAGGCTGACCTCGCCATAGAGCCGATTTTGCGCCGATACGGCTTCAGGCCGGAACAGTTCAGTCACTTCGTACCGCGTTTCATGCGGCTCAGGTTAACGGGGCCAAGGCGCTAAATCGATAACCAAATTGTTTCAAAGACGGTTAATAAGCTGTTTACATCCGTATTTGGTCGATTTAGCCTGTGGCTGTCGGGAACATCCGACAGCCAGGGAGAAACGTAATGAAGATCCTGAAGCGTGAGCGCACCGTGCGCACGGCTCCTCAGTCGCGCCCCGCGCAACTGACCGAAGCTGAAGTGAAGGCCGTTGCTGGCGGTTGGGGCGACATCAACCCTTTCTAAGCCAAGCGAGACAAGAGCGGGATGTCGCACAGACGTGCGGCATCCCGCTTTGCATCTACGATTTATGATCTGAAACTCTTGTAAGACACAGCTTCCTAGCAGGACACGGTTCCGTAGTACGACTCAAGGCCGGGCGATCGCTCGCCCGGCCCCGGCTGCCTTCGATACGCGACCCGAAGGGCTTACCTGTTGCAGCTCCCGCTCTTGTCGATCGCGCGACCGGCGAGTGCGCCAGCCCCCGCGCCGAGGATGAGGCCGGTCGTGCTGGGGCGGTTGCGATAGCCACCGCGCCCGATCTCGCGCCCGAGCAACCCACCGGCGATCGCGCCGAGAATGGTGCCCGTGCCGCCCGAACTCGCGCGGCAATCGCGATAATTCTGGCGATAATTGCGGTTGTCATACCCCTGATAGGCATAGCCGCGATTGTCGTACTGGCCGCGATCGTCGTAGCGACGGTTCTGATAGCCGCGATCGTCATAGCTGCCGTAGTAACGGTCGCCGGGGTAATAGCGGTGCTGCGCCGACGCCGGGGCCGCGCTCAGACCGACGGTGGCGACAGTGGCGAGCATCGCGGTGTGAAAGAATTTGGTCATCGTCGTCGCTCCTTTTGCACTCAATGGTCGGTACCTAAGCGAAGCTGCATGGAACGATGCTGAACGACCTCGTTACCCGCCGTTCAGCTTCCTCGCTTGCGTAAAACCGACTAGCGGCGTGCGATGAAGGTTCGAACGTTCCTTGCGCTGTCGCTCTTTGCGTTCGTCGGCGCGGCGGGGAGCGCGTTGCTGCGGCCGGTGGTCCGCGAACGGATCACGATCCGTTCGATACCCGTCATTCTCCAGCGCGACGCGCCGACGCGCGTGCGGGTCGGCGCGCTCACGCTGCTTGGCGGCTGGAAGCTCGAGAGCCGGTCGGCGCAGTTCGGGGGGTGGTCGGGACTCGACGTCGCGCGCGGGGAGGGCGGTTGGTCGGTCACGATGCTCAGCGATGCCGGAGCGCTGTTGCGTTTTCGCCTCGGGCGATTCGGCAATGTGAGCGAAGCCAAAATCGAGCCGCTGCCCAAAGGGTGCGGCGACCGTAACGACAAGCGTGAGCGCGATACCGAATCGATGGTGCGCGTCGGTCAGAATGGCCCGTGGCTGGTCGGCTACGAATGGCGCAACGGCGTCTGCACGATCGATGACGCATTCACCAATGGCAGGTTCGCGGCGGTACCGGCAATGGCGGACTGGCCGAAGGCATCGGGACCCGAGTCGATGGTCCGGCTGCCCGACGGGCGGCTTGTTATCATCGCCGAAGGGGGGAAGGGCGGCGCGCGCACAGTGCTGATCTTTGCGCGCGACATCGACTGGCGCCGTCCGCTGGGACAGGCGCGCTATTTCCCACCGGCTGGAACATCGCCGAGCGACGCCGCGCTGTTGCCCGACGGGCGGATCGTGATCGTCAACCGGCGCTTTTCACCGTTCGACCTGTTTACCTCGGTCGTGACGACGATCGAGGCGCGTGACGTGGTGCCCGGAGCCAAGCTGGCAGGCACGCCGATCGCGCGTTTCGCGCCGCCCTTGCTGTCCGACAATTTCGAGGGCCTGTCGGTGACCGTCGAGGACGGAAAGCCGGTCCTCTGGATGGTCAGCGACGATAATTTCATGGGCTGGCAGGGGACTTACCTGCTCAAATTCGCGGTCGACGCGCGGCCTTAGGCCGCTGCGGCAGTCTCGTCGGTCGGCTTCGCTTTGGCGATCTTGCGCTTGAGGCGCTGGACCTTCAGGCTCAGTTGGTCGTCGCCCGCCTTGGCGAGCCAGTTGTCGAGCCCGCCGACATGCTCGACCGAGCGCAAGCCATGCGTCGAAACGCGAAGCTTTATTCCCTCGCCCAGCGTATCCGACAAGAGCGTCACGTTCTGGAGGTTGGGCAGGAAAGTCCGCTTGGTCTTGTTGTTGGCGTGGCTGACATTGTGCCCCACCTGGCGACCCTTGCCGGTCAGTTCGCAGATGCGCGCCATGGTTCGTCTCGTCCTGAATCGTGAAGTGCTTGAAAGCGTGAGCCGCTAGCTCAACGCTGTGCTTTGGTCAACCGCAACCATCGCCTGTCATGGATCGTTACACCTGCATCTGATCGCTTGTCCAATCAGGAGGAAGTCATGCGAGCCCTGCTCACCATCGCGCTCATCATCGTCATCGGTCTGGTTGCGGCGTTCGCGCTCGGCTTGCTCAACATTGACCAGACGCGCACCGCGCGCCTGCCCGGCGTCAAGGTCGAGGGCGGACAGATGCCCGGATTCGACGTGAAGGCGGGCCAGATCGAGATGAGTACGACGAACACGACGGTCGACGTGCCAACCGTCGGCACGCGCAAGGAAACGGTCTCGGTACCCACGATCGGGGTGCACAAGGCCGAGAAGTGATTTCGTCACCGGGGTGACGCGCGGAGGCGGTTGATCTAGTTGCCTTTCGATGTCTTTCCCGCTTCCCTTGCCGATGCGCCGCGCGCTCGATCTGGCGCGCGACGCGGGCGACAAGGGCGAAGTGCCCGTCGGGGCGGTCGTCATGCGCGCAGGCGCTGTCGTCGCGAGCGCCGGAAACGCGGGGCGAACCAGCCACGACTCCACAGCGCATGCCGAGATTGTGGCGATTCGCACTGCCTGCAGGGCGCTTGGCACCGACCGGCTCGACGGGTGTGACTTGTGGGTCACGCTAGAACCCTGCGCGATGTGCGCGGGCGCGATCGCCCTGTCGCGCCTCTCGCGACTGATCTACGCCGCCCCCGACCCGAAGGGCGGCGCGGTCGAACACGGCGCGCGCGTGTTCTCGCACGCGACCTGCCACCACCGTCCCGACATCGTCAGCGGGATCGGCGAGGGCGAAGCGGCTGCGCTCCTCCGCGACTTCTTCGCCGCGCGCCGCTGAACGCGCGGTTGCGGCCCGATCGACGCTGGGGCATTGAGGGGGCGACGCGATGTCCACGCCCCTTCATCCCTTTCCCTGGAGCGATGTCGCGATCATCGTAGCGCTCGTCGCGCTCAACGGTGTGTTCGCAATGTCCGAACTTGCGATCGTGTCGGCGCGCAAGCCCCGGCTCGAGGCGCTGGCGCGGCGCGGATCGTCGGGCGCGCGCGTCGCGATCGACCTCGCCGCCGATCCGGGCAAATTGCTGTCGACCGCGCAGATCGGGATCACGCTGATCGGGGTGCTCGCGGGGGCGTTTTCGGGCGCGTCGCTCGGCGGGCCGGTGGGCGAGCGGCTGAAATTCCTCGGGCTCGCGCCTGAGACTGCGCACGATGTCGGGTTCGGCCTCGTTATCGTGCTGACGACCTTCGTTTCGCTGATCATCGGCGAACTGGTTCCCAAGCAGTTCGCGCTGCGCAACCCCGAGCCGATCGCCGCGATCATGGCGCGCCCGATGCTGTGGCTATCGAAGGCAACAGCGCCGCTCGTCTGGCTGCTCGATTCGACCAGTGCGGGGATCTTCCGCCTGGTCGGGCTCAACCGCGAATCAGAACAGCATGTGACCGCCGAAGAGCTGCACATGATCGTCGCCGAAGCGTCGAAGTCGGGCGTGATCGAGGAGAGCGAGCGCGCGATCATCTCCGGCGTCGTGCGCCTCGCCGACCGTCCGGTGCGCGAGGTGATGACGCCGCGCACCGAAGTCGACTGGATCGACATCGACGCCGACGGTGCGTCGCTCCGCGCGACGCTGGGCGCGCTGCCGCATAGCCGCATGCCTGTCGCGCACGGATCGATCGACCGGATCGTCGGCGTCATCCAGGCGCGTGATATCGTTGCGGCCATGATTGCCGGCGTCGAGGTCGATATCGCCACGCTGATGCGCTCGGCCCCCGTCGTACCCGATCAGGTCGATGCCATGGACGTGCTCGACGTCCTGCGCCAGGCCGAGGTTCCGATGGCGCTGGTCCATGACGAATATGGGCATTTCGAGGGGCTGGTGACGCCCGCCGACCTGTTGAGCGCGATCGCGGGCGCGTTCGCGAGCGATCAGGATGAGGATTCGGACCCGCCGGTGGTCGAACGCGACGACGGGTCGCTGCTCGTGTCGGGCTGGTGGGCGGCCGATGCGCTCGCCGAGCGGATCGGGCTGACGCTGCCCGAAGACCGCGATTACGCGACGGTGGCGGGGCTTGCGCTGGCCGAGATGAAGCGGCTGCCGGTTGTTGGTGAAAGCTTTCGCACCGGCGGGTTTCGGTTCGAGATCGTCGACATGGACGGGCGCAAGATCGACAAGTTGCTGGTGGAGGGGGAGTAGATACGCACAGAACCAGCCCGCTAGTTCCGAGCTTTTCGAAGGACGGGCAACACGGGCAATCTCGGTTCGGTGAGGCCCGTCCTTCGACAGGCTCAGGACCAACGGTCGCGAAGCGCAGGCTCTCCTACTCGCCGCGCACGATATAGGCGACGACCTCGCTGTGGGCGATCAGGCTATGCCGCATGCCGATCGGAACCGTCATCGTGTCGCCCTCTACCAAGGTCGCCGAAGCATCGTCGAACGCGACGCGCACCGTGCCGCGATGAACGAACAGCACTTCGGGAGTTGACGGCGCGTCCATCTCGCGCCGCGCGCCCGCATCGAGATCGACGCGTTCGAGCGTGAAGCCGTGCGGCCAGTCGAGCGGCGCGTCGGGACCGATCAGCATGCCCGGCCCGCCCCCGTCGCGCACGACCATGCGTGCGGCTTCGTCACCGTTGGCGCGGTGCAGGCGCGCGGCGTCGTCGATGCTGGTCGGCGACATCGGCCGCGCGCCCTCGGGCAAAGTCTCGCCGGCCTTGGTGTCGACCAGACGCCCGCTTTCGAGCAGCACGAGGCCGAAGTCGTGCGCCATTTCGAACACCTTGGGCGCCCAGGTGACGCGTCCGGGATTGTCCTTGCCAAGCACCGCCCAGAGGTAGCCGACGTCGCTGCCGATGTTGGTGAAGCCGCGAAACATGCCGGTCGGCAGCGAGATCGTGTCGCCGGGGTGAAGCTCGACCTGAGCGTCGTCGCCATGCTCGCCGAGGTCGAAGCGCCAGTCGCCGGTGTGGACGACGAAAACCTCGGCGGTGTCGTGACTATGCTGCGAATTGACGCAGTGCGGTGGCTGACGCGCGCCGCCGATGTTGAAGCCGTGCGGCTCGGCGATGTGGACGTGCTGGTTGGGATTTTCCGAAACGCCAGGGCCGATGATCGTGAAATTCTCCTTGGCCTCGGACCCCGGCGTGCGGCAATCGATGAACGCGTTGTAGCAGGGCTTGAGGTCGGCATAGCGGACGATGCGCGCTTCGACCCATTCAGCCGAACGTATCGGTTGTGCAATCAAAGCATCGGTCAATTTGCGCGTTCCCGAGATATGGCCGAGTGATGGGTTGCAGCGCGATGCATTCGAAGTCAATAAGCAGCGCGACCCGAAAGCGAGAGGAAGAGACGATGGCCGAGTGGATCAAGCGTGGCGCGACCGCCGAGGCGAAGGCCGACAGCGACCGCAAGGTGCGTGACACGGTCGAGGGCATCCTGAGCGACATTGCAGCGCGCGGGGACACCGCCGTTCGCGAACTGAGCGTGAAGTTCGATGGCTGGGACCGCGACAGCTACCGGCTGACCGCCGACGAAGTCCAGGGCTGCATCGATCAGCTTTCGGCGCAGGATCTGAAGGACATCGAGTTCGCGCAGACGCAAGTGCGCAACTTCGCTCAAATCCAGCGCGACTCCATGAAGGACGTCGAGGTCGAAACGCTTCCGGGCGTCGTGCTCGGGCACAAGCATCTGCCGGTCAACAATGCGGGCTGCTACGTTCCCGGCGGCAAATATCCGCTGCTCGCGTCGGCGCACATGAGCGTGCTGACCGCGAAAGTAGCGGGCGTGCCGCGCGTCGTCACCTGCGCGCCGCCGTTCGGTGGCAAGCCCGCGCCCGCGATCGTGGCGGCACAGCGACTCGCGGGGGCCGACGAGATCTGGTGCCTCGGCGGTATCCAGGCGGTCGGCGCGATGGCGCTCGGCACGCAGAGCATGGCTCCCGTCGACATGCTGGTGGGACCGGGCAACGCCTTTGTCGCCGAAGCCAAGCGCCAGCTGTTCGGCCGCGTCGGGATCGACCTGTTTGCGGGGCCGACCGAAACGTTGGTGATCGCCGACGATGTCGGCTGCGACGGCGAGCTTGCCGCGACCGACCTGCTCGGCCAGGCCGAACATGGACCTGACAGCCCCGCGATCCTGCTGACGACGAGCCGCAAGCTCGCCGAGGACACGATGCGCGAGATCGAGCGGCTGTTGCTCATCCTGCCGACGGCGGAGATCGCGCGGCGCGCGTGGGAGAATTTCGGAGAGGTCATCGTGGCGCAAGACGATGCCGAGATGGTGCGCATCGCCGACGAGATCGCCAGCGAGCACGTTCAGGTAATGACGCGCGAACCTGATTATTTCCTCCAAAACATGACGAACTATGGCGCGTTGTTCCTCGGCAACCGCACCAACGTCAGCTACGGCGACAAGGTGATCGGCACCAACCACACGCTGCCGACGAAAAAGGCGGCGCGCTATACTGGCGGGCTGTGGGTCGGCAAGTTCATCAAGACCTGCACCTACCAGCGCGTGCTGACCGACGAAGCCAGCGCGATGGTGGGCGAATATTGCTCTCGGCTGTGCGCGCTCGAGGGGTTCTCCGGCCACGGCGAACAGGCCAACATCCGCGTGCGCCGCTACGGCCACCGCGACGTGCCCTATGCGGGCAAGGTGGAGGCGATCGGAGCTAGCTGAGGAAAAGCTTGAGCAAGACGCCGATCGTCAGCGCGGAGTTGACGCCGATCATCCACTTCAGAAGCGCAACATCGGCTTTCACCGGAGCCAGTTCGATCTGCAGATCCTTGCGCGTTACAAGTTCGCGCGTGCCCGGATCGGCTGCTTCGGAGACGACGGCGGTGACCATTTCAGCCTGCGATGCCGAGAAGCCCGCAGACTGAAGTCGTTTGGAAACGCTCAGCGTATCGAGTGTCGCAACGGCCATGCGCACCAGTTAAGGCTAGAAAAGATGAATCGGCAATGACGGCGGATAACGAAACCGAGGTCGCGTTCCTTGCCTCGCACGCTACGCCGCCACCAGGGGGATGGATCAACGACCCCAACGCGTTGATCCAGCACGATGACGGCAGCTGGACATTGTTCGTCCAGCATGCCGAGCACGCACCCTACAAGTCGATCGGCTGGGCACGGCTGACGAGTGTCGATCTCGTCCACTGGACCTGGCTGGGCGTGGCTATTCCACCAAGTGCGGAGGGCTATGCCTATTCGGGGTCGGTCGCTGCGAAAGGCGACATGTTGACCGCGTGGCTGACGCGCGCGCACCGCGATGGTGGCCAGTCGCAGGTGCGGCTGACCAGCAATGACCGGGGCGCTACGTGGCGCGACGAAGTCGCCTTGTCGGGCGCGAGCGGGCGCAACGTCCGCGATCCGTTCCGGTTCGTGCGTCCCGATGGCGAGACCGGGCTGCTGATCGCCGAGCCTTGCGACTGGCATGGTTGGCGCGCCGATCCTCGCTCGGTCGCGTCGGTCTGGCACCAGCACGGCGACACGCTGACGCGCGTCGGCACCATCGGACCCTGGTCTCCCCCGGGCGTGATGTGGGAAGTGCCGGCGCTGGTTGATTTCGCCGACCGACAGCTGCTGATCGTCTCGACGGTCGATCGGCGCGACGACGCTGCGCGTTGTGCGGTCCGATATTGGGTCGGCCGGTTCGACGGACTGTCGTTCACCCCGGACGAAGCGGGCGGGGGGCGGTTGCTCGACCACGGTCCCGATTTCTACGCTGCGATCCCGAGCGTCGGCGCGGACGATCCGTATATCGTCGCCTGGGCGTCGAGCTGGGCGACGGCACGCAAGCTCGACTGGCCCGGCGGCATCCACGGCGGACCGATCAGCCTGCCGCGCAGGCTGACGCTCGATGGAAACATCGTGCGGCAAAGCCCGGTTGCGGGCGTCGAGTTCGTGCCGCTGATCGACTGGGTACCGGGCGAGCCCGCCGCGGCAACGGTCGAGGGAGGCCGCGCTCAGCTGCACGTCACCATCGATGCCGATGGACTGCTGATGATGCGGCGTCAGTCGGACGATCCCGCGATGCGCTGGTCAGGTGAACCTGTTCGTCTTGACGAACCAGCCCGGCTGAGGCTGTCGGACGACGCCGGGCTGGTCGAAATCTTCGTTGCGCCGCAAGGGCTTACGATCACAGCCTATCTTGGCTGACCCTGGTCAGACGGTCTGCGCTGCCTCGAACAGAAACCATGCGCGCTGTTCGGCTTCGTCGGTCCAGGTGTCGACGATGCCCGACGTCGCATTGTCCTTGGCTTCGTCTGCGAGGTCCTTGACGACGCGGAACGCCTCGATCAGCTTCAGATTGCCGTCGCGCAACTCGGCGAGCATGTCGGCGGGGGTCAACAGCTCGGCATCGTTGTCGCGCAGACTCTGGCGACGCGCGATGTCACCGATCGAGCGCAGCGTAGTGTTCCCGGTCTTGCGGACGCGCTCTGCAATCAGATCGGTGGTCGCGAATATCTGAGCGGCCTGATCGTCGAACAGCAAATGATAGTCGCGGAAATGCGGCCCCGACACATGCCAGTGAAAATTCTTGGTCTTCATGTAGAGCGCGAAGCTGTCTGCGAGCGCACCGTTGAGCGCGTCGGCGACGCTCGATACTTCGTTGGTCGGCAGGTCGGTCGGTGTCTTGAGCTTGGGTTTGGGTGTCTTTGCCATGCGCATGATCCTTGTAGCGTGCGGGGCGCATTTGGGGCTGCTTCAGACGAGGCGCAATCCGTTGACCGCACAAATCGCGCCGCTTGTGAGCAAGGCAATCCCGCCGCCGCGACGAATGAGGTCGAACGGCCAGCGGTTCGCGCGCGCTGCACGGCTGAGCACGACTGCCGCAACTACGCCCGCTGCCGCGCCAGGCAAGCTCGCGATGCCGGGGAAGCGCGCGGCGAGCGCGAACGCGAGCAGGGGCGTGCCCCCGCGCCAGAACAGCGCCAGATTGCCGCGGAAGCCGCTGACCGGCCGGACGCGCCCGAGCTGGCCGATACCCGCAAACACGAGCGCGATGCCGAGCAGAAGCGTTTCGGCCCATATCGTCATCGATGGCGCGACCAAAATACCGCTGGCGCCCGCACCGAAAACCAGCGCTGCGGCGACCCAACCGAGCATCTCGCGGCGCGGCGAGGCGGCATAGCTGAGCGCGCGCGGACCGAATTCGGCGAGGAGCACCGCGAGCAACGCCGGCACCAGACCGTTCATGCGTGTCAGCCGTGGAGGCGGACGCCGACCGAGGCGAGCCATGCCGAGGGGTCGCCCCCCTCGCAGTCGACCGCCGCGCTCATCGCCTCGAGATAGGGGCCCGCGACCATCGTCCCGTCAGCATGCGCCATTTCGCGTTCAAGGCCGCTGGCAAGCGCGGCAAGCGCATCGAAGCGCGCCACGCTGGCCTCGCGTCGGATGTCATCGACCGCGCGCGCGACGCCCATCGGGGTCAAATGGGCAAGGTCGCGACCGAGCACGTCGATCCGTTCGACCAGTTCGTAGCGCGCAAGCTGACGGTTCGTGTCCATCGCGCCACGCTGCGCCCGAGCGCGTGAAGGTTGCGTTAACGCTGTCGTGGCGACGCTTTCGCAACGTTCCGACTGCAGTGCAGCCAGCGTTGGATTTGACTGGCGCCGATCACGAAGTTGCATGTTGAAACTTGCCTTCGTCGCGAATAGTGCCGAACACGCTCTGCCGCTGGATCGTAAAGTCGAATGCCGTTACCGAAGATCGCGCCCGACGCGAAACTGCAAGGCTGCGCAGCCATTTCCCCTTGGGGTACGCCTCGATGAGCCGGCGACGAATATTCGGCATCGCGGCGCTCGTGGCGCTGATCGTCGCACTTGTCGCCACGCGCGGATTCGGCGCGTTCGCGCCGCGTGACGTGGGCCTTAAGCTGTACGGCAATGTCGACGTCCGCCAGGTCGAACTGGCGTTTCGCGTGCCGGGACGGATTACCGGGATCGCGTTCGAAGAGGGTGCCAGGGTTCCCGCTGGCGCGACGATTGCCGGGCTCGACACGCGCGTTCTGAAGGATGCGCTGGCACAGGCCGACGCACAGATAGCGCTCGCCGATGCCGATCTGTCGCGGCGCACCAATGGTAACCGCGCGCAGGACGTGGCGCAGGCGCGCGCGCTCGTCGCCGAGCGGCGGGCGGCGGTCGACAAGGCACGCGCCGACCTGTCACGGCGCCTGCCGCTGCTTGCCGACGGCGCGGTGAGCCGTGCACTGGTCGACCAAAGCCGTGCCGATCTTGCGGCCGCAGCCGCGCGGCTAACCGGCGCTGAGGAAGCGCTGTCGCTCAGTCGTGCGGGGTCGCGCGGCGAAGATGTCGCGGCGGCGCGTGCGCAGCGCGCAGCGGCAGTGGCAGCGAGCAACCGTGCGCGCACCGACCTGTCCGATACCGCTCTGGTCGCGCCGCAGGCGGGCACGCTGCTCACGCGTGCGCGCGAACCCGGCGCGATCGTTCAGGGCGGCGAGACGGTCGTGACGCTGACTATCGACCGGCCGATGCGCGTGCGTGCCTATGTCGCGCAGACCGATCTTGCGCGGATTGCTCCCGGAATGGCGGTGACGGTGACCGCCGACGGCAACCCGCGCGCCTACAAGGGGACGATCGGCTATATTGCGCCGACCGCCGAATTCACGCCCAAGTCGGTACAGACCGAGAGCCTGCGCGCCGACCTCGTCTACCGGTTGCGCATCATCGTCGCCGATCCCGACGACGCGCTGCGCCAGGGGCAGCCGGTGACGGTTTCGATTCCAGGCGCGCGGCCCGCCGCCAAGTGAACGCGGTCGTCGCCAGCGCGCGCGGCGTCACCAAAGGCTTTGGCGCGACGGTCGCGCTCGACGATGTATCACTCGAGGTCCGCGACGGGTTGATGACGGGGCTTGTCGGTCCCGACGGGGCGGGCAAGACGACGCTGATCCGCATCCTCGCCGGGCTGATCGAGCCCGAGGCGGGGACGGTGATGATCGAGGGGCGGCCCGCAGTGTCGGCCGACCGCAGCATGATCGGCTATATGCCGCAACGCTTCGGCCTGTACGAAGACCTGACCGTCATCGAGAATCTGCGGCTCTATGCCGAACTGCGCGGGCTGGCGGCGGGCGAGCGCGACGCAAGTTTTGCGCGGCTGCTCGATTTCACGGACCTGAAGCGGTTCCAGTCACGGCTTGCGGGCAAATTGTCGGGGGGCATGAAGCAGAAGCTCGGTCTCGCGTGCGCGCTGGTGCGGCCGCCCCGCCTGCTGCTGCTCGACGAACCCGGCGTCGGTGTCGATCCGGTATCGCGACGCGAGCTGTGGCGGATGGTGCGCGAACTCGCAGGCGACGGCGTCGGCGTGCTGTGGTCGACCGCCTATCTCGACGAAGCCGAGCAATGCGACACGGTATTCCTGCTCAACGAAGGCAGGATGCTTCACGCAGGGCCTCCGGGCGATTTGCTTGGCAAGGTCGAGGGGCGCGTGTTCCGCGTCGCGGTCGACACGGCCGAACGGCGGCATGTGCTGACCCGCGCGCTCGACCGCGACGACGTGATCGACGGGACGATCCAAGGCGATGCGGTGAGGCTTCTGGTCAAGCCCGGCGCGCGTGTCGATGTCGCGGCGATCGGCGCGCGCGGGGTCGCCGAGGCGCAACCGCCGCGCTTCGAGGACGGGTTCATCGACTTGCTCGGCGGGAGTCCTTCGGGGACGAGCCCGCTTGCCGAGGCGTATCGGACCATTCCTGAAACCGACGCGCCCGCGATCGACGCGCGTGCGCTGACCAAGCGTTTCGGGGATTTCACCGCGGCGCATGACGTCAGCTTCTCGGTCGGGCGCGGGCAGATTTTCGGGCTGCTGGGGCCCAATGGAGCGGGGAAGTCGACGACATTCAAAATGCTGTGCGGGCTCTTGACGCCGAGCGCGGGAACGGGCGCGGTCGCCGGGTTCGATCTGAGGAGTGCAAAGGCCGATGCGCGCCAGTCGCTCGGCTATATGGCGCAGAAATTCTCGCTCTATGGCGACCTGTCGGTTCAGCAGAACCTCGATTTCTTTGCCGGCATCTATGGGTTGACCGGTACGAAACGCAGCGCGGCGACCGCGCGCGTCACCGACGTCTTCCACCTCGATCGTTACCTGCGCGACAATGCGGGGGGAATGCCACTGGGGTTCAAGCAACGCCTCGCCCTGGCCTGCGCGGTGATGCACGAGCCACCGGTGCTGTTCCTCGACGAGCCGACGTCGGGGGTCGATCCGATCGTTCGGCGCGAATTCTGGGGCCATATCAACGGGCTGGTCGACAAGGGCGTGACGGTGCTCGTCACCACGCATTTCATGGACGAAGCCGAGTATTGCGACCGGATCGCGCTGATCTATCGCGCCGAACAGATCGCGATGGGCACGCCCGACGCGCTGAAGGCCGAAGTCGGGAGACCCGACGCGACGATGGAGGATGCGTTCATCGCGCTGATCGAACGCGCCGATCATCAGCGTGAGGCGGCATGAGCGCGTCGCCCGCCTGGCGGCGCTTCCGCGCGATGCTGGTGAAGGAAATCCGCCAGATCGCGCGCGATCCCTCGACGCTGCTGATCGCGTTCGCGTTCCCCGTGCTGCTCGTCCTTCTGTTCGGCTATGGCGTCAATCTCGATACCGCGCGAACGCGCGTGGCGCTGATCGTCGAGGATGACAGCGAAGCCGCGCGCTCGCTGGCCGCCGCCTATCAGCATTCGCGCTTTTTCGAGGTGGTCGAGAGCGGCGGGACGGCGTCGGGCGCACGTGCGCTGGTCGCGGGGCGCGTGCGCGCGATGATCGTGCTGCCAGCCGATTTCGGGAGCCAGGTCGCGCGCGGCGGCGGGTCGATCCAGGTCGCGACCGACGGATCGTCGCCCAACACCGCAAGCTTCGCCGCCGCCTATGCCGAGGGGGTACGCGCCAACTGGGCTGCAGCGCGCGCCGTCGACCGGGGGACGCGTTCGGCGCAGCCCATCGCCATCGCCAGCCGCTTCTGGTTCAACCCCGAACTTGCCAGCCGCTATTTCCTCGTTCCCGGCGCGATGGCGATCGTGATGACGATCATCGGCTCGCTGCTCACCGCGCTGGTCATTGCGCGTGAGTGGGAGCGTGGGACGATGGAGTCGATCATGGCGACGCCGATCGGCATGGGCGAGCTGATGGCGACCAAGGTGGTGCCCTATTTCGTCCTCGGGCTCGGGTCGATGACGGCGTGTACCCTGCTCGCGATCTTCCTGTTCGGGGTGCCGTTCCGCGGATCGTTCCTCGCGCTGCTTGCGATCGCCTCGGCCTTTCTTGTGCCGGCGCTGGGGCAGGGGCTGTTCATTTCGGCGGCGACCAAGAACCAGTTCGTCGCAAGCCAGATCGCGCTGCTGACCGCGTTCCTGCCCGCAATGATGCTGTCGGGGTTTCTGTTCGAGATTTCGTCGATGCCCAAATGGGTTCAGGCGCTGACCTATGTCATCCCCGCGCGCTATCTCATCCCGCCGCTCCAGACGGTGTTCCTCGCGGGCGACCAGTGGGGGCTGATCCTGCCCAATATCGGCGCGTTGCTGGGGTTCGGCGCGATCTTTTTCACGCTCGCCATCCGCGCGACGAAGCGGCGGATCGCGTGACGCGGCTGCTCGCCATGATCGTAAAAGAGCTGTGGGCGGTGTTCCGCGACCCGCGAGCGCGCATTACGTTGGTCATGCCGCCGATCCTCCAGCTCGTGCTGTTCTCTGCAGCGGCGACGCTCGAGGTCAAGAACGTGTCGATCGGCGTCTATGATCGTGACGGCGGCGCAGCCTCGGCCGAATTCGTCAATCAGCTGGCGGGGAGCCGCAACGTCAAGCGCATCGTCCGCATCGACTCGCCACAGGGGCTGCGCGCCGCGATCGACGAGCAACGCGTGATCGCGGCGGTCGTGTTCGACGAAGGGTTCAGCCGCGACGTCGCCGCGCACCGCCCAGAGCGCGTGCAGGCGGTGTTCGACGGGCGCCGCTCGAACGCCGCACAGATCGTCGGCAGCTATCTCGAGGCGATTGCGGCGTCGACCGGTGTCGCGCTGCGTCCCTCGCTCCGTCCGGGCGGGGGCACGATCGTGACGCACTGGTTCAACCCCAATCTCGATTATCTGTGGTTCATCCTGCCGTCGCTGCTCGTTCAGGTCGGTGCGATTTCGGCGCTGTCGGTGGCGGCGCAATCGATCGCGCGCGAACGCGAGCTCGGCACCTTCGACCAGCTGATGGTGTCGCCGCTGCGCACCTGGGAAATCCTCGTCGGCAAGATGGCGCCGCCGTTTCTCGTGGGGCTGTTCAACTCGAGCCTGTTTCTGATCGTCATCCCGCTCATCTACGGCGTGCCGTTTCGCGGGTCGGTTGCGATGTTCTACGTCGCGCTGGTCTTTTTCCTGCTGTCGGTGATCGGGCTGGGCATGGCTATTTCGGCGGTCGCGCAGACGCAGCAACAGGGTTTTCTGGGCATGTTCCTGTTGACAGTGCCGACGATCCTGCTGTCGGGGTTCGCTTCGCCGGTTGAGAACATGCCCGACTGGCTGCGCGCCATCGCGCAGCTCGATCCGCTCAAGCACTTCCTCGTCGTGAGCGAGGGTTTGTTTCTCAAGGGAATGACCGCAACCGACGTCATGGCCAACGTCTGGCCGCTGATGCTGATCGCGGCCGGAACGCTGTCGTTCGCGACGTGGCAATTCCGTTCGCGCGTGGAGTGACTATGCGAGCCCGCCCCCTTGCCCTGCTCCTGTGCCTCGGCGCCTGCACCGTCGGGCCCAACTTCAAGCGTCCCATCATCGCGGGAAGCGAGGCCGGGTGGCAGTCGGCCGCCGCGCAACCCGGTCCCGTCGACGCGGCGTGGTGGCACACGCTCGGTGATGCGCAGCTCGACGCGCTGGTTGCGGCGGCGCTCGCGAACAATCTCGACCTGCGCGAGGCGGCGGCGCGGTTGCGTGAGGCGCGGGCCGGGCGCGATGCGGCGGCGGGGCGCGCGTCGCCCGAGGTATCGGTGCGTGGATCGGCGACGCAGAACCGCATCTCGGGCAATGGCCAGCTGCCCGTCGCGCGCATCCCGCAATTCTCGCGCGATTATGCGTTGTTCGATTTGGGTTTCGACGCGTCGTGGGAGATTGACCTTTGGGGCGGCACGCGCCGCGCGGTCGAGGGGGCAGGCGCGCGCGCGCAGGCCGCCGAACTGCGCGCGGGCGATGTCCGGCTCCAGGTCATCGCCGAAGTCGTGCGGAGCTACGCCGACCTGCGCGCGGCACAGGCGCGGCGCACGAGCGTTGCCGCCGAGGCCGAGGCGCGCCAGACCGTCGCCGATCTGGCGCAGCGCCGCTTCACGGGCGGCGAGGGCACGCGGATCGAAGCGGCACAGGCCGCACAGCGCGCGGCAAGCGTGCGCGCGCTGCTCCCGCAGATACAAGCCGACGCGAGTGCGGCGCAGGCGCGCCTTGCGCTGCTGACCGGGCGACCACCCGAAGCCGTGACGCTGGCTGACGCGCCACTCCCGCTGCCGCCTGCACTCGTCGCGGCGGGAATCCGGTCCGAACTCCTCCAGCGCCGCCCCGATATCCGCGCCGCGGAGGCCGATCTTGCCGCAGCGACCGCCGATGTCGGGGTCGAGACCGCCAATCTCTACCCGCGCTTTTCGTTGCTCGGCGGCCTCGGGCGACAGTCGCGCACCGTCGACGGCCTCGTCGACGGCCCGACGACGCGGTTTTCGATCGGGCCGAGCTTCAGCTGGCCGATCTTTTCCGCCGGGCGCATCCGCGCGCAGATACGGGGAAGCAACGCGCGCGCCGATGCGGCGGCGGCCCGGTACGAAAAGGCAGTGCTGTCCGCACTCGCCGACAGCGAGACCGCGCTCAACCGTTACGCCGCCGCGCGTGCCGAGGCGCAGACGCGCGAGGCCGTGCTTGCCGAAGCGACGACGGTCGCGCGCCTTGCCGAACGCCGCTGGCGCGCGGGCGAGGACGACCGGCTACAGGCGCTCGAGGCCGAGGCGGTCAGGCGCGGGGCCGAACAGGCCGTACTCGCCGCCCGCGCCGCCACGCTGACCAGCTATGCCGCGCTGTCCAAGGCGCTCGGTGGAGGGTTGAAGGCGAAGTAGGCGAGGGGAGTTACCCCCCGCCCGTTAGCCCTGAGCTTGTCGAAGGGCGTACCACACGCGTCAAGGTTCGCATTCGTAGCCCGTCCTTCGACAGGCTCAGGACTAGAGCGGGATGACATTAGCTTGCACCATATCCTGAGTTGTTGAGGTATGCGGCGCACTCGTTGGGTGAGAAGGCGTCGAGGAGTGATCCGATGCGTCGCCATGTTTGTTCGTGGGACCGTTCGGCGGCCTTTCGCAGCAAGTGTTTGAGCTTTGCGAAGACTTGCTCGATGGGGTTGAGGTCGGGTGAGTAGGGCGGCAGGAACAGCAGCCGCGCCCCGACGCTGCGGATGGCGGCGCGCACTGCGGGTTTTTTGTGGCTCGACAGATTGTCCATGATGACGATGTCCCCGGGCGAGAGCGTGGGGACGAGACACTGCTCGACATAGTCGGTGAAGCTCTGCCCGTTGACGGGCTGGTCGAGCACGCAAGGGGCATCGATCCGGTCGCAGCGGAGCGCCGCGAGGAAGGTCATCGTGCGCCAGTGACCATAGGGCACCTTGGCGTGGAGCCGCTGCCCTTTGGGAGCCCATCCCCGCAAGGGAGCCATGTTCGTCTTGGCCCAAGTCTCGTCGATAAAGACGAGACGCTTTGGATCAAGCCGTCCCTGATATTTCTTCCACTGCGTTCGCCGCCGCGCGATCCACGGTCGAAGCTGTTCGGCGGGCAGTACGCTTTTTTTTGAAGCTCAGACCCTCGGCATGAACGAACCGCCACACCTGCACATAGTCGACCTTCACTCCACGCTCGGCCAGCTCGGCGACCAGCCCGCGCAACGTAAAGTCGTGCGCGGTACGCTCGAGCAACCAGTCACGATGCCGCGACAACACCCCGACCTTGTAACCACCGATCCTGGCAGGTGCCGCGCTCCCAGTAGCACGATACCGTCCCGACCAACGCACCACCGTCGCCGGACTGATGCTCAGCATCGCTGCCACCGAACGAACGCTCTCACCCAACAAAACCCGAGCCACCGCCCGCTCGCGCAAGTCCATCGAATAGGCTCTCGCCATCGCTGCCGACCTCCATCCTCGGCCAGCAGCTTGAATCAGACTTCAACCGGTTTGTGAATCCCTATCGATTCATCGCAACGTCATCCCGCTCTAACGGCGAAGGGGCCGCAACCTATTTCCGCTTCTCCGGCACCACCACCATCGCAAAGCTCTTGCCCGGTACCAGCCAACGTTTCGCGCTCGCCTGAAGCTCGGCGGGCGTGATGCGCGCATAATCGCCGGGAAGCGTCGCCACCGCCTGAAGCCGTTTCGGATCGGACGATGCCCCCGACAGTTGCGAGAGCCAGAACGGATTGCCGCTCGACGCGCGCGCGATCTGCTGGCGCGTGGGTCCGATCGTGCGCGCGAGTTCGTCGGGGGTGACCGGCTGCGCGGCGAGGTCGGCGGCGATCTTGCGCGCGAGCGTGTAGAAGCGGTCGACGCCCGCCGGTTTCAGCTGCGAGGTGACGATGAAACTGCCGGTGCTCGCCATTGCCGACGACCATTGGCTCGAAACGCTCGGGCTGTAACTCGCCCCTTCGGCCTCGCGCAGCTGGTCGAACATCCGGTCGTTGAAGATCGCGGCGAGAATGTCGAGCTTGCGGCTTTCGTAGATATCGTTCTGTCCGCCGCCGGTCGGCCAGACGAGGACGGCGGCGGCCAGATCGGCGGGGCCGCTGTGCGTGCGGACAAGCGGCCGGGCGGCAGGCGCGACACCGCGCGCAACCGGCGCGACCGGCGGGGCAGCCGCGCGCGGCGGCAGCGCGCCGAAAGTCGAAAGCGCCGCGGCGATCGCCTTGTCGGCCTCGACATCGCCAAAGATCAGCAACTCGATCGGCCCGGTCTTGAACAACGGCTCCCACAGTGCGCGAAACGCCTGCGGAGTCAGCGCGTCGATCTGCGCACGCGTCGGCTGCGCCCAGCGGGGGTCGCCGCCGTGCAGCAGCCCAGGCAGGTCGCGCGCCAGCACACCGCCCGGCGAACTGCCCAGCGTCGCATAGCCGGTCGCCATCGCCGCGCGCGCACGCACGACGGGGGCGGGGTCCCATCCGGGCGTGGCGAGCTTGGCCGCGATCAACTTGAGCTGGTCGTCGAGGTCGGCGGCGCGCGTGGTCGCGTTCAGCACGAACGCGTCGTCGGCGATCGAAAAGCCCATGTTGATGCGCCGTCCGCTGGTCAGCCGGTCGAGCTCGTCCTGCCCCAGGTCGCCGATGCCACTCGCGATCATCGCACCGCTCGCCGCCCATGCGACCGTCGGACGCTCGGCGGGAAGCGCCTGCATTCCGCGTCCGAAGCGCGCGCTAACGTAGATCTTGCCGGCCTCCGCATTGTTGGGAAACAGGATGACGCGCACGCCGTTCGACAGCGTGAGGAATTGCATGCCGAGTTCGGTCACGTCGGTCCGGCTGCTGACAGTTCCGGGAGCGCCGAGCCTTGGAACGCGGTCGAAGCTGACCGGCGCGCGCGTCGCGGCGGCGACATTCGGCTTTACGTCTTCGTCGAGGACGGCGAGCAACTGAACGTCGCCACCGGCGATGGCCCTGGGCGTGGTGAGCAGCCCGCGCATCGGCGTGCCCGAGAACATCCGCCGCGTCGCGGCCATGATCGCCGCCGGGGTGAGCCGGTTCTTCATGTTCGAGAACACGTCGCGCGCGACTTCGGGGCTGGCGACGGTTTCGCGGATGTTGACCGCCTCGACGAGCGTGTCAGCGAGCTCGCCGCCGTTCTGGCCGCGCGCCTGCTCGACCCCGACCTGAAGCGCTGCTGCAAATTCATTGGCCTCGCGGTCGATGTCGGCCTGCGGTGACGGGTTGGTCAGCGCGTCCGCGATGACGCGGCGGACGTCGCGGATCGCCGCCTGCCAGTCGTCGCCGAGCGGCACGATCTGGACGAAAGTCCCGTCGGCGGAGCGCGAGACATCGTCCTGTCCGACCGATGCCTGGAGGAAGCTGCCGCCCGCGCGTGCGCGCGTTTCGAGTCGGCGGCTGATCAAGCGCAGCGCGAGGCTTTCGATCAGCTTGCTGCGGTTATACTCGATCGTGTCGTTCTTCTGGAACCACGGGCGCAGCACGCTGAGGCTCGCGAGCAAGGGCAGCCCGGGCTCGACGACCACGCGCGCGCGCGCGGCGGTGGCGGCGGGCTTGCCGAAATCGGGATCGGCGGGCGCGGGTCCATTGCCCTTCCAGTCGGTGAAATATTTGCGGATCAAGGCTTCGAACGTCGCGGGATCCCCGTCGCCGACGATGACGAGCATCGCGCGCTCGGGCCGGTACCAGCGATCGTGAAACGCGCGCAGCGTGGCAGGGTTTGCCGCGTTGAGCGAGGCGACGCTGCCGATCGGCGCATGGTCGCCGAGCGCCTGCCCCTCGAAGAATAATTTGCGCGTGGCATCGCCGACGCGCTGATCGGCACCCGATCCCTCACGCAATTCGGCGAGGACAGTGCGCCGCTCGGCATCGACCTCGGCCTGGGTGATTTCGGGGGCGGCCATCATGCCCGACAATACCTTGACCGATTCGTCGAGCCCCTCGGGCGTCGCGGCGGGCAGGTCGAGCTTGTAGATCGTCTGCGTGGGCGTGGTCGAGGCGTTGGTGTCCGACCCGAAGGTCGCGCCCAATCGCTGCCACAATCGCTTGGCCTCGCCGTCGGGGACGTAGCGCGAGCCGCGAAAGCTGAGATGCTCGTTGTAATGCGCATAGCCCGCTTCACCTGCGCGCTCGTTGAGCGACCCGGCGTCGATCGCGAGGCGGATCGAGACCTGCCCCGGCGGCACGCCGTTGCGGCGCACGGCATAGCGCAGGCCATTGGGAAGCTCGCCGAACACCCACTCGCGGTCGGGCGGAATGTCGCTGCCGCGATAGAGCCACGGCGTCGCGGTGCTGGGCACAGCCTCGCGCGCGACGAGCGGCGCGGTGCCGATGAACAGCAGGAAAGCGAGCGAGGCGGCAAAGCGCCGGAAAAGCAAAGGCATCGCCCGTCCCTATCGGGGGACGATGCTGTGCGCCAGATGAATGGGTGTGACGCGGTGACGGATCGGTTGGCGGTCCCGCGGGGGTAACATGCGCCGTGAGTTCATAACCGGCGATGGCCGCTGCCGCCTCACAAGCGGACATTCTTGCTGCTCAGAATTGTAAAGCGTAACGATCACAGTATGGGCGGCCGTAACTTCTACCGAGA
The DNA here is from genome assembly GCA_965248885.1 of Sphingomonas sp. Lineage (GTDB taxonomy): Bacteria > Pseudomonadota > Alphaproteobacteria > Sphingomonadales > Sphingomonadaceae > Sphingomonas_O. The sequence goes on from OZ252211.1 coordinate 1,421,840, forward strand.
TTGGCGATTGATTTGCGGCGTCGCAGGCTCGATCGCGTTCCTGTACCTTCTGTTGTTTCGGTAGAGCCCGTTGCCGAACGTCGGCTTTCCACCATTTTCGGTCGTTGCCCTTCGCGTCTTCAACTCAATCCCCATGTCACCCCGGGGAGAGCCGGAGTGACATGAAGGGTAGCTTACCGCCCGCCGGTACGCTGCACCGCGCCGCGGTGGGTGCCGACGCCCTTGGCACGCTGCGGCGTGAAGCGACGCTTTTCGCCGGCCGGGGCTTCGTCGCGGCGGCGCGTCGGCGGCGCGTCGCGCGTGATGACGGGCTTGGGCAGCTTGGCCGCCTGCGTCGCGAAGTCGCTCGGCAGCGGCATGGGCGTCAGCGGCACACGCGTCAGCCGCTCGATATCGCGCAGCCAGCCCTTTTCCTCGCCCGCCACGAAGCTGACCGCGATGCCATTCGCTCCGGCGCGCGCGGTGCGGCCGATGCGGTGGACATATTGTTCGGCGACATTGGGCAGGTCGAAGTTGAACACATGGCTGACGCCCGAGACATCGATGCCGCGCGCCGCAATGTCGGTCGCGATCAGGATGCGGATGTCGCCCTTCTTGAAGGCGTTAAGCGCATCCATCCGCGCGTTCTGCGACTTGTTGCCGTGGATCGCCGCCGAGCGGATGCCCGCCGCCGACAGATGTTTCACGATCTTGTCGGCACCGTGCTTGGTGCGGCTGAATACCAGTGCGCGCTCGATCGGCTCATTGGCGAGGACGATCGACAACAGCGCCTGCTTCTCGCTCTGGTTGACGAAGGTCACATATTGCTCGACGCGCTCGGCGGTCGTCGCGACCGGGGTCACCGCGACCTGAACCGGGTTGTCGAGGAAACGCGCGCCGAGTTCGGCGATGGCCTTAGGCATGGTCGCCGAGAAGAACAGCGACTGGCGCTGCTTGGGCAGCAATTTGTCGATCGCCTTCAGCGCGTGGATGAAGCCCAGGTCGAGCATCTGGTCGGCCTCGTCGAGGACGAAGATTTCGACATGGCGCAGATTGACCGCGCGCTGGTCGATCAGGTCGAGCAAGCGGCCCGGCGTGGCGACGAGAATGTCGAGCCCGGCCCCGCACATCTTGATCTGGCGACCAATCGGCATGCCACCGAACACGACGCCAACCGACAGGCGCGACCCGCGCCCGTAATCCTCGAACGACTTGGCGATCTGTGCGGCAAGCTCGCGCGTCGGCGACAGCACGAGCATGCGGCAGCCGCCCGGCGGGCGCGGCTTGGGGTTGGCGGCAAGGCGCATCAGGCTGGGCAGCGCGAACGCGGCGGTCTTGCCGGTCCCGGTCTGCGCGATGCCGCACAGGTCGCGTCCCTCGAGCAAAGGCGGAATTGCCTGAAGCTGAATTGGCGTCGGGGTGGTGTAGTTCTTGGCCGCAAGCGCAGCGAGAATCGGCGCGGAAAGGCCGAGGTCGGAAAATTGTGTCATTATTCAATCCGTGAATCGGGGCAGGCGCCCGATGATCGGACGCGCGCGGGTGGTTCGAGACGACCCGCGTGAAAAGGGAAGCCAGTGGGCTAGGTGCGCCACAAACGAGGGGTCTGTCCGGTTACCCGGCATCACGCTGACCGCTCGAGCAGAACCGATCGGCCCCGCTGCGCTGCAGCACGATATGGCAGAGCTTCTGACGAAATGCAAGGCTTCTGTATGAACCCCTATTTAGCCGCCTTGCGCAAAGCCAGGCGCACCAGCGCATCGAGCGTCGCGCCCTCCCCCAATTCCTCGGCGGCCGCGCCCACCGCAGACCCCGCCTCGACCGGACGAAACCCCAGATTGCCGAGCGCCGAGATCGCGTCCGCCACAGTTCCCCCCACCGGCGCGATGACCGCACCCGCAGGGCCGATCGCAACGCCGCCGACCTTGTCCTTCAGCTCGCGGACGATGCGCTCGGCAAGTTTGGGCCCAACCCCGTTTGCCCGCGCAACCATCGCCTTGTCCTGCCCGGCCACCGCGCGCGCCAGATCGGCGATATCGAGGACCGACAGGATGCTGAGCGCGACACGTCCGCCAACCCCCTGAACACCGGTCAGCAGGCGGAACCAGTCGCGCTCACCCGCCGACCCGAAGCCGAACAGCGTCATCGCGTCCTCGCGCACCTGCATCTCGGTGAACATCATCACGCTGCCCCCGACCGCGCCGATCGCGGTCAGCGTGCGAGCCGACACCTGCACCAGATAGCCGACCCCGCCGACGTCGAGCACCGCATGATCGGCGCCGCTCTCGGCAAGGATCCCCGTCAGCCGCGCGATCATGCCGCATTCCTCGCCAGCGTCCGCGCGCTCGCCGCATGATGAGCGTGCGTGATCGCGACCGCGAGCGCGTCCGCCGCATCCGCCCCCACGATCTTCGCACCCGGAAGCAGTCGCGCGACCATCGCGTGCACCTGCACCTTTTCGGCCGCTCCCGTTCCCACCACTGCTTTCTTGACGAGGCGCGCGGCATATTCGCCGACCGTCAGTCCGCTGCGCGCCGCGCACAGCAAGATGACGCCGCGCGCCTGCCCCAGCTTCAGCGTCGACTGCGGATTGCTGTTGACGAAAACTTCCTCGACCGCCGCCCCGGTCGGCGCATGGCGCGACAAAACGTCGGTCAGCTCGGCGTCGAGACGGACGAGGCGGTCGGCCAGCGCAGCCTTGGGGTCGGTCACGATCTGGCCGTTGGCGATGTGGCTCAGCCGGTTGCCGTCGGCGGCGATGATGCCCCAGCCCGTCGTGCCAAGGCCGGGGTCGATGCCGATGACGATCATGCCATGCTGCCTAGCCGCTTGCGTCGACGCCCGCTACTGGCGGCGCCATGTCGCGTACCCCCGTGCTCCCGCTCGTCGCCGTCTCGACTGGCATCGCGCTGTTCGCGGGAATGGACGCCGCGATGAAGGGGCTGTCGCTCGAGATCGGCGTCTATAACGCGATGTTCTGGCGCTGCCTCTTTGGAGCAGCGCTCGCGTTTTTCCCGTGGATCGCGCTGCGCACGCCGCGCCCGACGCGTGCCGCGATGCGGATCCATATGCTGCGCGGCGCGGTCGTGGCAGTCATGGCGCTCTGCTTCTTTTATGGGATCACGCGTGTACCGCTTGCCGAGGGGATCGCGCTGACGTTCATCGCGCCGCTGATCGCGCTTTATCTGGCGGCGCTCCTGCTCGGCGAGACCGTCGAGCGGCGCAGCGTCGTCGCGTCGCTGATCGGGCTCGTTGGCGTCGGCGTTATCATGTGGACGCGCGCGGGTGCAACCGGAGAGGCACGCGCGCTCGACGGCGTCGCCGCTTTGCTCGCTTCCGCAGTGCTTTACGCCTATAATCTGATCCTTGCGCGCCAGCAGGCGCAGATCGCGTCGCCCGCCGAAGTCGCCTTCGTCCAGCAGCTGGCGGTCAGCGCCTATCTTGCGCTGGCGGCGCCGTGGCTCGCGGTGGTGCCGGGCACCTCGCACTGGCCGCTGATCGCGATGGCGGCCGCGCTCGCGGTCGTGTCGCTGTTCTTGATCAGCTGGGCCTATGCGCGCGCCGAGGCACAGGTGCTGCTCCCCGTCGAATACAGCGCGTTCATCTGGGCGGCAATCCTTGGTGCCCTGTTCTTCCACGAGGCGCTGACGCTGACGACCGTCGGGGGGGCCGCGCTGATCGTCGCCGGGTGCCTATACAACGCGCGCCGCACGCCGATGCGGGCGATCGAGACATGACGCGGACCACGCTTACCCTGCCGCACCTGCTGATGGCGCTCGCCGTCATGCTGGTTTGGGGCACCAATTTCGTCGTCGTGAAGCATGCGCTCGGCTACCTGCCGCCGCTGACGCTGGCGACGTTGCGCTTTACCGCCGTGCTCTTCCCCGCCGCGCTGTTTCTGAAGCGGCCGCCGGTCGCGTGGCGCCACCTGGCGGGCTATGGCGTGCTGATCGGCGCGGGGCAGTTCGGCGCCTTGTTCATCGCGCTGCGCCATGACGTCACGCCGGGGCTCGCCTCGCTGTTGATGCAGCAACAAGTGTTCCTGACGATCGGCCTCGCCGTACTGATCGATCGCGAGCGGATCGCGCGTGTTCAGCAAATCGCGCTGGCGCTCGCGATCGCCGGGATCGCGGTCATCCTGACGCATACCGACGGCAGCGTCACGCTGCTCGGCTATGGGCTCACGCTGGTGGCCGCGTCAGGGTGGGCAGGAGGCAATATGGTCGCCAGGAGCGCAGGGCGGATCGACATGCTTCCCTATGTCGTCTGGTCGAGCCTGTTCGCGGTCCCCCCGCTGCTAACCATGGCGCTGCTGGTCGAGGGGCCCGCCGCGATGGCCGCAGGAATCATGCGCGCCGATGCGGGCAGCTGGGCGGCGGTCGCGTGGCAGGCGGTCGGCAATGCGATGTTTGGCTATTCGGTGTGGGGCTGGCTGCTCGCGCGCTACCCCGCGACGACGGTAGCGCCGTTGGCGCTGCTGATCCCGGTGTTCGGGATGGCGAGCTCGGCGCTGCTGCTCGGCGAGCCGCTGCCGATGTGGAAGCTCGTCGCCGCCGCGCTCGTCATCGGCGGGCTCGCAATCGGCGTTCTTGGCGGGCGGGCTCCGCGCGTCGCAGTAACAACCGACCCCGCCTGATCGCGCTATTTCCTGCCCATCACGCTTTCGGGCAAGTCCTTGCCGAACACGCGCTGATAATATTCGGCGACCAGCGCGCGCTCGGCCTCGTCGCATTTGTTGAGGAAGCTTAACCGGAACGCAAAGCCGATGTCGCCAAAGATCAGCGCATTCTGCGCCCAGGTGATGACGGTGCGCGGGCTCATCACCGTCGAGATGTCGCCGTTCATGAACCCCTGCCGCGTCAGTTCGGCGACCTTGACCATCTGGTCGACCTCCTTCTTGCCCCCCTCGCGGTCGTATTCGCCCGACTTGGCGAGCACGATCTGCGCCTCGACCGCGGCGGGCAGGTAGTTGAGCGTGACCACGATGTTCCAGCGGTCCATCTGACCCTGGTTGATCTGCTGCGTCCCGTGATACAGTCCGCTCGTGTCGCCCAGACCGACGGTATTGGCTGTCGCGAACAGACGGAACCACGGGTTCGGCCGAATGACGCGGTTCTGGTCGAGCAACGTCAGCTTGCCCTCGGTTTCGAGCACGCGCTGGATCACGAACATCACGTCGGGGCGCCCCGCGTCATATTCGTCGAAGACGAGCGCGGTCGGCGTCTGCAGCGCCCACGGCAACAGCCCTTCACGGAATTCGGTGACCTGCTGGCCGTCGCGCAGCACGATTGCGTCGCGCCCGACGAGATCGATCCGGCTGATGTGCGCGTCGAGATTGATGCGGATGCACGGCCAGTTGAGGCGCGCCGCGACCTGTTCGATGTGCGTCGACTTGCCGGTGCCGTGATAGCCCTGCACCATCACCCGGCGATTGTGCGCAAAGCCGGCGCAGATCGCGAGCGTCGTGTCGCCGTCGAAAACATAGCTGGGGTCGAGGTCGGGAACGCGCTCGTCGGCCTCGCTGAACGCGGGCACCATCATGTCGGTGTCGATCCCGAACTTGTCACGCACCGAAACCTTCAGGTCGGGCGCATCGAGCACCGTGGCGGTGCGGCTATCGGGCTGGACGTTGGGCAGATCGGTCATGGCGGCGCTTACTTATCTTGGCGGGGGAAACCCCTTAGGCGTGGGGGAAGCGGATTCACAAGCTCTGCGAGGTTGGAAAGCGTTTCGGTCTGCATTTCACCGAACCGGCTGTCGCCAGGCGCGCTGGCCTTCTATATGCCTGGCGCGAAATATGGAGGCGGTATGGTCAAAAAAATTGCATTGATGTGGGTTCCAGAGGGATTGGAACCGCTAACGAGTTGCAAGCATTATCGCATACCATACCCAACCCTCAAAGAGGCCGTGGATGCGGCGCTTAATGACGACACGAGCGATAAGCCGCCAAGGCACTTGCCTTGGCTTAGAGCTGGCACTGGTAAGGGTGCGGCCGTGCTCAACATCCAAGGTATTCGCTTATTACAAGCCGCTTTCAACGAGGGGATGGCCTCCTTCAAGCCCTAACTATGGAGGCGGCTTCGAGACCAGCTTTGGGAACTTGCCAACAACCCTGACCCTGGTTGAGGATCGCGAAGCGGCCTCATCGAAGCGCGGCGTGTACAAAAACCGGGGGCAATGCTGCTGTTGCTTGTCACAATTGCTGCTGTGATTGCGGGTGGTTCGAGTGGTCGAAATGGTTGTCAGTGCCGCCCGGCATTATGATGTTCGTTGGACTGTATCGAGTTGAACCGCAACGCGTTCAACGTGTCGCGATGGCATCATTTTTATTGATGCCGATATTTGTGGCACTTCTGATGTCGTGCGGAGGATGGCTTCGCGCAATGTTTTGAGCTGACGTGCGCCGACAGTTGGGGCGCGACGATTTCATCCGGCCACGATTGCGGCCCAATCCGCTTCGTTGATTACCTCGATCCCCAACTCAGCCGCCTTCTTGAGCTTCGATCCCGCGCCCGGCCCCGCAACCACGAGGTCGGTTTTCGCACTTACCGACCCTGCCGTTCGTGCACCGAGCGTCTCGGCTTGTGCCTTGGCCTCGTCGCGCGACATCGTTTCGAGTGTTCCTGTGAACACGATCGTCTTGCCCGCGACCGCCGAGGCGCGGACGTTCGAGACATACGGCACGGGTGCGACCTCGCCGAGCAGGTCGGCCCACGCGGTTCGGTTGTGCTCCTCGTGGAAGAAATCGACCAGCGCTTGCGCGACGACGGGACCGACGCCCTCGACGGCGGAGAGTTCGGCAAGCGCGTCGGGGCTCTGCGCGACCTCGGCAATGCGCCCGACGGTGCCGAATGCCTTGGCGAGGTCCCTGGCGGTGACGCTCCCGACGTGGCGGATGCCGAGACCGAACAGGAAGCGTGCGGGGTCGGGCGCGCGGCGCGCCGCGATGCTCGCGAACAGGGTATCGACCGACTTGTCCTTCCACCCCTCGCGCGCCAGCAGTTCGGCACGGTGCGCGTGGAGACGGAAGATGTCGGCGGGGGTCGCCAGCCAGCCGAGGCCCGTAAACTCGACGATCGTCTTGTCACCCAGCCCGTCGATGTCGAGCGCGCCGCGCGACACGAAATGCTTCAGCCGCTCGATGCGCTGTGCCGGGCAGACGAGCCCGCCGGTGCAGCGGATATCGACCTCTCCCTCCTCTCGCACGGCGTCGGACTGGCATTGCGGGCACAGGCTGGGGAAGACGAATGCAGGGCGGTCGGCATCGGGGGTCAGGTTTTCGAGCACTTGCGGGATGACGTCGCCCGCGCGCTGGATCGCGACGCGGTCGCCGACGCGCACCCCCAGCCGGATGATCTCGTCGGCATTGTGCAGCGTCGCGTTGGTCACGACGACGCCGCCGACGGTGACGGGCTCGAGGCGCGCGACCGGGGTCAGCTTGCCGGTCCGCCCGACCTGAATGTCGATCGCGAGCAGCGTCGTCTCCGCTCGCTCGGCGGGGAATTTATGGGCCAGCGCCCAGCGCGGCGCGCGCCCGACAGTCCCCAGCCGCGCCTGCCAGTCAAGCCGGTCGACCTTGTAGACGACGCCGTCGATGTCGAACGGCAGATCGGCGCGGAGGTGCTCGATCGCGCGATACTGGTCGAGCGCGGCGTGCGTCGTCTCGGCGCGGACCAGGAGCGCGCTGACCGGAAATCCCCACGCCGCGATCTGCTTCATCACCGCAAATTGCGTCGCCCCCGGCAGTTCGGAAGTCTCGCCCCAGCCATGCGCAAGGAAGCGTAGCGGGCGCGACCGCGTGACCCCGGCGTCCTTCTGGCGCAACGAACCGGCCGCCGCGTTGCGCGGATTTGCGAATACGCGCGTCCCCGCCAGCCGCTCGTTGAGCGCGGCGAAGTCGACCTTTGCCATATAGACCTCGCCGCGCACCTCGAAGATTGCGGGCGCGCCGACGAGGCTTTGCGGCACGTCGGCGATCGTCCGTACATTGGGTGTGACGTCCTCCCCGACCGCGCCATCGCCGCGCGTCGCGGCCTGCGCCAGCACGCCATTTTCATAGCGTAGCGAGCATGAAAGCCCGTCGATCTTGGGCTCGGCAGTCAATGCAACGGGTTCGTCGTCGGGCAGGTTGAGGAAGCGCCGCACGCGCGCGACGAACTCGCCGACCTCGTCGTCGGAAAATGCATTGTCGAGGCTGAGCATCGGGCGCGCATGCGGCACTTTGGCGAGCGGCGACGTCGGCGCGGCCCCGACGGCACGCGACGGGCTGTCGCTGCGCACCAGCTGCGGGAATTGCGCTTCGAGTGCGGCGTGCTCGCGGACCAGCGCGTCATAATCGGCGTCAGCAATCTCGGGCGCGTCGCGGTCGTGATACAGGCGGTTGTGTCGCGCGATGTCCTTGCCCAGCCGCATCAGCCGGTTCGCCGCGTCCGCCTCGCTCGTCATGTGCCAACCCTAGCGTTGCCGCCGCAACACTCAACCCGCTAGGGAGCGCGCGCCATGATACGCACGATGACGATCGCCGGACTGGCGCTGCTGCTCGCCGCGATCCTGATCGGCCTCGCCGCAACACATGGCTGGATGAGTGGTATCGACGTCGCGATCATGCGCGCAGTGCAGATGCGCGAGGGGTCGTCACCTGAATTACTGATCGCAATCGCACAATTCGTGTCGTCGTTCGGCGAAGTCGGCTGGCGCGCGGGTGCCGCCGCCCTGATCCTCGCGGTGATGGTCGCGCTGCGGCGCAAACGCTCGACGCTGGTCTATCTCACGACCGTCGTCCTCTCGATCTGGGCGCATACCGAGGAGAAATCGATCTTTGCGCGCACCCGCCCGCACCTCGCCCCATGGCTCGATACGCCGACGGGAATGTCCTACCCCAGCGGCCACGCAGCGGGTTCGATGGTCGTGCTGCTTACCGCGGCGCTGATGCTCGGCGGGCGGCGCAGTGCCATCGCGGCGGTCATGCTATCGCTCGCTATAGGCCTGACCCGCCCGATGCTCGGCGTGCACTGGCCCAGCGACGTGGTCGGCGGGTGGCTGTGGGGCGCGGGGTTCGCGATGCTCGGGGGTGCAGGGGTCATCTGGCTGCGTGCCGTTCAGCCTATATCCGCTCGATGATCGTGACGTTCGCGACCCCGCCGCCTTCGCACATCGTCTGCAGTCCATAACGCCCGCCGCGCGCCTCCAGCGCGTTGAGCAATGTCGCCGTCAGCTTGGTTCCCGACGCGCCGAGCGGATGGCCGAGCGCGATCGCGCCGCCATTGACGTTCAGCCGATCGGGGTCGCCGCCGGTTTGCTTGAGCCACGCCAGCGGCACCGGTGCGAAGGCTTCGTTGACCTCGTAGAGGTCGATGTCGCCGATGCTCAGCCCGGCGCGTTGCAGCGCTCGGTCGGTTGCGAACAAGGGTTCCTCGAGCATGATCACCGGGTCGCCCGCCGTTACCGTCAGGTTATGGATGCGTGCCCGCGGGGTGAGGCCATGGGCCTTGAGCGCAGCTTCGGACACGATCAGCACCGCGCTCGACCCGTCGCAAATCTGGCTCGCATTTGCCGCCGAGATGCTTCCACCGGGCTGGAGCAGTTTGACCGAACCGATCGATTCGAGCGTCGCATCGGCGCGAATGCCTTCGTCGCGGTCGTGGACCCCTGCGCCGTCCGGGGTCTCGATATCAAGCGGCACGATCTCGCTGGCGAATGCGCCGCGCCCGGTCGCCGCCGCTGCGCGCTGGTGGCTGGTGAGCGCATAGCTGTCGAGGTCGTCGCGCGTGAAACCGTACTTCTGCGCGATCATTTCGGCGCCGACGAACTGCGACCATTGGACGCCGGGATAGCGCGCCTCGAGGCCTGGCGACTTATAGTTGCCCAGCCCCTCCTTCAGGTGGAACATCGCGGTCGACCCCATCGGCACGCGCGTCATGCTTTCGACGCCCGCCGCGATCACCACGTCCTGCGTGCCCGACATCACCGCCTGCGCGGCAAACTGCATCGCCTGCTGCGACGATCCGCACTGGCGGTCGATCGTGACCGCGGGGGTGCGTTCGCCGAGGTGCCTGGTCGCAAGCACGGCGTTGCGCCCGACCTGCATCGCCTGCTCGCCCGCCTGGCTGACACAGCCCATGATGACGTCGTCGACCGCCTTGCCGTCGAGGCCGGTCCGCTCGACCAGCGCATCGAGCGTCGCCGCTGCCAGGTCGACCGGATGCCAGCCCGCCAGCCGCCCGCCGCGCTTGCCGCCTGCGGTGCGTACCGCGTCGACGATATAGGCCTGTGCCATATGCGTGTTCCCTCGAATGACGTTAACGTAAAGCTTGCGTCGCTCTGCCCGCGTCGTTCACGTGGCGCAAGAGGATGAGGAGCCAGCGATGACGGTCGAGGAAGCCATTGCAGCGCGGCGATCGGTACGCGCGTTTCTTGACGCGCCCGTCGAGATCGATCGCGTCCGCGCACTGCTGGTTACTGCGTCGCGCGCGGCATCGGGCGGCAACCTCCAGCCGTGGCATGTCGATCTCGTTGCGGGCGCGCCGCTCGACGCGTTCAAACAGACTATGCTGGGCAAGCTGATGTCGGGCGTGACCGAGACCCCCGAGTACGACATCTACCCAAGGGAGCTGCCTGCGCCTTACCGCGACCGGCGTTACGCGATCGGCGAGGCGATGTACGCAGAGCTCGGCATCCCGCGTGAGGACAAAGCGGCCCGACGGCAATGGTTCGCACGCAACTTCGCGTTCTTTGGCGCACCCTGCGCGCTGTTCGTCACCGTTGACCGCCGCATGGGCCCGCCGCAATGGTCCGACCTCGGCATGTTCCTTGCGAGCTTCATGCTGCTTGCGGTCGAGCAGGGACTCGCGACCTGCGCGCAGGAATGCTGGGCGATTTACCCCGAAACAGTGCGCGCGTTCCTCGACACGCCACCCGAGCGGATGTTGTTCTGCGGCATGGCGGTGGGGTATGAAGCTCAAGCGCATGCGCTCGGCAGACTTCAGTCGAGCCGTGCCGACGCGAGCGAGTGGCTGACGGTCATGCGCTGAGCGTTGGGACCGGGTCGCCGTGGGGCGCCAAGCAAAGCGTGCTCAGCTTTTGCCCAACTCGTTGACCACTCCGGCGAGCACCGCCAGGCAATCGCGGGCCAGATGTTTCGACCGTTCGGGGGCCCAGCCGCGCAGGGGGTCGGGCGCCTCGGCATTGTCCTTGAACGGCATTTCGAGCGTCATCGACACCGCGCCGAAGCGTTCGGCGATCTGGTTGGTCGACATCGTCAGGTTTGCCTTGCCCGCCGCGGCATGCGGGTAGCCATGACGCGTCTGGAAGTCGGGCGTACGCGCGGCCAGCGCCGCTGTGAAACGCTCGTAAAGCGAGCCCTGTCGCTGCGTCCACGACGGAATGCCGTCGAACCCCGCCATGAAGACATGCGGGATCGATTCGTCGCCGTGAATATCCATCGCGAAGTCGACCCCGCTCGCGCCCATCGCCGACAGCAAGTGAACGACTTCCGGGCTGCGCTCGAGCGTCGGCGCGGCCCATTCACGGTTGAGGTTTACGCCCGCAGCGTTGGTACGCAGATGGCCCCGCGCGCTTCCGTCGGGGTTCGCGTTGGGAACGATGTGAAACGTCGCCGCCGCGCGCAACGACGAGGCCATGGGATCGTCCGAGACCAGCAGATCGAGCGCCCCTTCAATCCACCATTCGGCCATCGACTCGCCGGGGTGCTGGCGCGCGTAGAGCCATGCTTGCACAGGGCCGGTGCCCATCTCGAGGCAATCGAGCGGCTGTCCGTCGAGCGTTGTTCCCAGCGTGCGCAGCCTGACCCCCGGTACTGCAGCGATCCGCGAAATCAGATCGTGGTGCTGCTCGATCGAATAGGGCGCGTGATAGGCGAACCAAACGGCATCGCTGGTCGGCGTGTGCTCGATCGTCAGCACGCCGTCGGCGTAGCGAGTCGTTGCCTGACGCCAGTCCTGCCGGTCGTCGCTGAAGCGTGCACGATAATCGGGCCAGCCCATCGGGTATGCAGCGTCGGCGCAGTTGACGATCCGCAGCGTCAGCCGCCGCCCGCGCGCGCCCGACACGCGAAAGTGAAACCATTGGTAGAAATCGCTGTGCGCATCGCGGCGGATCTTGAGTTCGGCGGTGTCACCGTCGATGCCGACCACCTCGATATTGCCCGAATCGAACCCTGCGGAAATCGTCATGCCCATGGCGGCGCGATAGTGAAGACGCCCGCGCGACGCAAAGCCCGCTTCGCCTTGACTTGGCGACGGCCGCGCGACTAAGCGCAGCGCTCGCAATTTCCGCTCACCCTGATCAAAAGCGCCGCCATGAAGATTCGCAACTCGCTCAAGTCGCTCAAGGACCGTCATCGCGACAATCGCGTCATTCGTCGTCGCGGGCGCACCTATGTAATCAACAAGACGAACCGGCGGTTCAAGGCGCGCCAGGGCTGACGCGCATGACCGCCGTTCGCGCGGTGGTGTTCGATGTCGGCAAGGTACTGGTCGAGTGGGACCCGCGCTACCTGTACGAAAAGCTGATCCCCGACGCGGGCGAGCTCGAAATTTCCTGCGCGATGTCGTGACACCCGAGTGGCATTTCCAGCACGACGCCGGACGGCCCTTTGTCGAGACCAGCGCCGAGCTGATCGCGCAATTTCCGCAGCACCGCGCGCTGATCGAGGCGTGGGGACCGCGCTTCCTCGAGACGATCCCGCATGCAGTCGCTGGCATGCCCGAACTGGTCGCCGATCTCGCGCATGCCGATGTTCCGCTTTACGCCATCACCAATTTCTCGGGCGAATTCTGGCCATCCTTCGTTGCGCGCGAGGCCGAACTCTTCGCGCCCTTTCGCGACATCATCGTCTCGGGCGACGAAAAGCTGATCAAGCCTGACCCGGCAATTAACCGCTTTGCCCGCCAGCGGTTTGGACTTGGCGCGGGTGAGGCGATCTTCGTCGACGACAAGATCGACAATGTCCAGGCAGCGCAGGTGGAGGGTTTCGCGGGGCACCATTTCACGAATGCCGGTCGCCTTCGGCGCGCGCTTGAAACATTCGGGCTTCTCTGACTACGTGAAGCTACAAGCTTTTAACGGTGCCGGTCATGCAAATGCCTATCCGTGAGGCAAAGGCGCGCCTCTCTGAAGCCGTCGCAGCGGTCGATCGGGGTGAGAACGTGATGTTGACCAAGCGTGGCAAACCCGTCGCCCAACTCGTGCAGCCCACTGAGAAACAGGGCGGCTTTGATTTTGCGGCAGCGGACCTCTATCTTGAGAGTATAGGCCGGTCGGCGCCGACCGAAGCGCCTTGGCCCGCTCGTCTCGATGATGCGGCTTTCAGCCGAGCGGTCCTTGGCCTCGACGATTGAGACTATTGCTTGACACTCACATTGCGCTTTGGCTCGCGGTGGAGCGTCATCGGTTGAGTGCCAGGGAATTCACGCAAAGGGCACGGAGGGCACGGAGAAGAAAAGGCAAAGCCTGCGGCGCAGCCAATCCTCTTTTCTTTCCTGCTCCGTGCTCTCCGTGCCCTCTGCGTGAAACAACCTACTAAAGCCGTTTCGCCTCGATCGTCGCCTGCACGGATACCTCTGCCGCGCCCTGCGGATCGCACCCACCCGTTCGCACCGCCAGGCAGAGCGTTCGGGCGCGGTCGTTGCGGCACGACTGCACGCTGTATCCGGGCGGCAGCGGCGTGCCGCGGGGAGCGATGATCGCATTATAGGCCGGGGTGAAGCGTGCGACCGGGACATCGGCCTGCCACGGCGCATAAAGCGGCACGGCGCGATGGACGAAGGCGTAGCCGCCCGTTGCCCAATACGGAACCTGGTCGATCGCGATCCCGCACACGCGTGGCATGCGCCCGGCGTCGTGCGCAAGCGCCATCCCCGCACTCAGCTGGTCCCAGTCGAAACGTGCGGGAGCGGCGACCGCGAGCCCCACCGAGGTCGCCGACCAGATGCCGACCAGCCCCAGCGCGGCGAAATCCTTGCGCCGCACGCGCGCCTCGACCACCGACCAGCTTTCGATCGCAGCGAGCACGATCAGCACAGCGACCGACAGCCAGATAAAGCGATATTCCTTATGCCCGATCGCGCTGTGCACCGCGATGTTGGCGAGCGCGCTCCAGAACAGCGCGGGGTGGCGGCGCGCGGCGGCGGGCAGGAGCAGTGCGATCGGCACGAGCGCCAGCCACCAGTGCCAGCCGAGTAGGCTGAGATAGAGCAACGGCCCGTCAGTACCGAAGTCCGCCGCGCGCCCGGCAAACAGATTTTGGCGCATATTCTCGACCAGCCACCCGAAGGGAAGCTGGCCGACCGCAAGGTCGACCGACGACGCCAGCACCAGCATAGCGAGCCCCCCCGCGATGACGCGCCGCCAAGCACGCCAATCGCGGCCGAGCGCGATCAACACAAAGACCGCGACGGCAGGCGCATATTGGAAGCGCAGCACGATCGTAAGCGCGAGCAGGGCACCGCCCACGAACGACGCGCGGGTCGTGCGCGAGCCGGTGAGCAAGGCAGCGGCAGGCAGGAACGCCGCGACGCCGAGGACTTCGGTCAGGACATGGATGCCGAAGTAGACGCTTTCATACCAGACCGCGAACACCGCCATCGCGACCAAGCCGTGCCGCGCCGATGTCGCTTTGCCGATGCGATACGCGGCCCAGAGCGGGGCCATGGACAGTGCGGCGACCAGCAGGCGCGGTAGCACCAGATAGAGTGTCGACTCGGGCGCGAGTACCGCCCCCAGCTTCATCGGCCCGGCGAGCAGCAGCGGCACCAGCCAGCTGCGCATTCCCAGCCGATACTCCCACGGCACGATGCCGAGCCCGAAAACCAGCCGGTGCGCTTGTTCGAGATATTGATAGGCTTCGTCGGGGTGGTGCACCGCGAAGGTGCGAAAACCGGCGACGCGCAGCGCGATCGCGACGGCGATGACGGCGATCAGCGCCAGGCGTGTCCGCGACGGCAACATGACACGCCGCTGACACATTGCGCGAACACTGGCCAGCGCGATGGCGAATGCGGCTTGGTCCCGCTTCCCCGGCGCTGAACTTGGCTCTAGAGTGGACGCCGAGCTTTTTCCGGGAGACGGTGGTGCGCGAATATCTGAAGTTCTACATCGACGGCCGCTGGGTCGATCCGGTCACGCCCGCGACGCTCGACGTCGAGAACCCGGCGACCGAAGCGGTGGCCGGGCGGATCTCGATGGGCAGTGCCGCCGATGTCGACGTGGCGGTCGCCGCCGCACGGCGCGCCTTCGACAGCTATTCGCGGACGACGCCTGCCGAACGCAAGGAACTCCTTCAGCGCTGCCTGACCGAATATCAGAAGCGCATGGGCGACATGGCCGCCGCGATCACCGAGGAGATGGGCGCGCCAGCGAGCCTCGCCGCCGGACCACAGGCCGGGATGGGCGTGATGCATCTGAGCAACGCCATCAACCTGATCGACACGTTCGAATTCGAATTGCTGCGCGGCAAGACGCTGATCATGCGCGAGCCGATCGGCGTCGTCGGCATGATCACCCCGTGGAACTGGCCGGTCAACCAGATCGCCGCCAAAGTCTGCCCGGCCCTTGCGACCGGCTGCACGATGGTGCTCAAGCCCAGCGAGGTCGCACCCTTTTCCGCACAAATCTGGGCCGAGATCATGCATGCGGCGGGCGTTCCTGCGGGGGTGTTCAACCTGATCCAGGGTGACGGTCCCGGCGTCGGCGAGGCAATCTCGGGGCACCCCGACATCGACATGGTTTCGTTCACCGGGTCGACGCGCGGCGGTGTCGCGGTCGCGCGCAACGCGGCGGCAACGGTCAAGCGCGTCGCGCAGGAACTCGGCGGCAAAAGCGCTAACATCATCCTCGACGATGGCGCGTTTGCCAAGGGTGTTGCGCGCGGCTTTGGCGCGATGATGGGCAACAGCGGCCAGTCGTGCAACGCACCTTCGCGGATGCTCGTCCCCGAGGCGCGCATGGACGAAGCGATCGCGGTCACGCGCGAAGCGGCGTCGCAGCTGACGGTCGGCGATCCAAATGGTAACTCGGCGCTCGGCCCGGTCGTTTCGCGCACCCAGTTCGACCGTATCCAGCGGCTCATCCAGGCGGGTATCGACGAGGGGGCCGAGCTGGTGACGGGCGGGACCGGCAAGCCCGAGGGCCTCGATACGGGCCATTATGTGAAGCCGACAGTATTCGCGCGCGTCACCCCCGACATGACGATCGCGCGTGAGGAAATCTTTGGTCCCGTCCTGTCGATCCTGGGCTATCACGATGTCGAACAAGCGGTCGCGATCGCCAACGACACCGAATATGGCCTTGCCGGTTATGTCTGGGGCGAGGACAGCAAAGCGTGCCAGCCGGTCGCGCATCGCCTGCGCGCCGGGCAGGTTTCGATCAACGGTGCGTCCGACCCCAATGCGCCCTTCGGCGGCTTCAAACAGTCGGGCAACGGCCGCGAATGGGGAATGTTCGCTTTCGACGATTTCGTCGAAGTGAAGGCCGTGACCGGCTACGCCGCGTAATTTTCTCGACGGAACCTTGAAGCGATCCCACGGAGTTCTCGTGGATATCCGCCTGACCGCTGACCTGCTGTCGACGGGCGGGATGGGGTATGCGCAGGAGTATCACGTCGCGCGTTACGTACGCGAAACCTGATGAAGCGCACCACGCCCGTCAGCCCGCACATGCTGTTCAACTTCGTCGCTGACAAAGTGCTGGACTTGCCCAAGTCTTAACAAGGGCGCGCGCTGATGGCGGCCCTTGTTGAAGGGCCGCCATCCGTGCGCCGTGGCAAAGCCACGTCGTCGGTCCTCGGCATGGCCGAGGCCGGCCGGGCTTGCGCGGGCACAGCGTAGCTCGGCTACGCCGTGCCCGCGCCGCGCCTTACTTGAGCTCCACCGTTGCGCCGGCGGCTTCGAGCTGGGCCTTGACCTTTTCGGCCTCTTCCTTGTTCACGCCTTCCTTGACGGCCTTGGGCGCGGCTTCGACCAGCGCCTTGGCTTCAGTCAGGCCGAGCTGGGTGATCGCGCGTACTTCCTTGATGACGTTGATCTTCTTGCCGCCGTCGCCGGTCAGGATGACGTCAAACTCGGTCTGCTCCTCGACAACAGGCGCGGCTGCGCCGCCGGCTGCGGGGCCCGCAACCGCGACTGCGGCTGCGGCCGAGACGCCCCATTTTTCTTCGAGCATCTTCGACAGGTCGGCGGCTTCGATGACGGTGAGTGCCGACAGATCGTCGACGAGTTTTGCTAGGTCAGCCATGAGTGTAGTCCTTGAGATAAGAGGGGGTTAAGCGTTTTCTTTGTCGGCATAGGCGGCGAGTACGCGGGCGAGTTGGCCGGCGGGTGCCTGGACGATCTGCACCAGCTTGGTCGCAGGCGCCTGGACGAGCCCGAGGATCTTCGCGCGCAATTCGTCGAGCGAAGGCAGCGTCGCCAGCGCCTTGACGCCGTCGACGTCGAGGAGCGTGTCGCCCATCGCGCCGCCGACGATTTCGAACTTGTCGTTGGTCTTGGCATAATCGACCACCACCTTGGCGGCCGCGACGGGATCGCTAGACGTGGCGAGCGCGGTCGGCCCGGTCAGCATGCTGCCGATCGGTTCGTACGCAGTGCCGCGAATCGCGAGCTTGGCGAGGTTGTTCTTGGTAACTTTGTAACTGGCCCCGGCGTCGCGCATCTTCGTCCGCAGGTCGGTCGACTGGCCTACCGTCATGCCCAGGTTACGGGTGACGACGACCACGCCGACATCGGCGAAAGTTGCGTTCAGCGCGTTGACCAGATCGGCTTTTCCGGCACGATCCATATCTTCACTCCAGATTTGATGACGCACGGGACGCGCGACATCGGCTTCGAGCCAGCGATGGGAGAGCTGCTAGCAGGCTCGCACATCGGCGGCCCGCCCGAAGGGGTTCGTCACCCGGCACGCGCGAACGCGGCCAAAATTCGTTCCCCGTCTCGGCTGGACATTAAGCCCCGGATCGATTTCCGGGGCACCAGCTGTCTCGGACGGTTCGAGGAATTTGCATCCCTCGAAGGAGCGCGCCCTTAAAGACGCGCATCGCATAGGTCAACGCTTGCGCGTCAGCTCGCGCATCGCGTCGTCAAGGCCGTCCAGGCTCAGCGGGTACATGCGGTCGTTCATCAGCCGCTTCATCAGCGCGACCGACTGCGAATACCCCCAATGGGCCTCGGGAACCGGGTTGAGCCACGCGGCGGCGGGGTAGGTGGTCGTCAGCCGCTGCATCCAGACAATCCCCGCCTCTTCGTTGAAATGTTCAACCGACCCGCCGGGGTGGCTGATTTCATAGGGGCTCATCGACGCGTCGCCGACGAACACGAGCTTGTAGTCATGTCCGTATTTGTGAAGCACGTCCCACGTCGAGGTGCGGTCGACGAAGCGCCGATGATTGTCCTTCCAAACACCCTCGTACGGGCAATTGTGGAAATAGAAGAATTCGAGGTTCTTGAACTCGCTCGTCGCGGCCGAGAACAACTCCTCACACAATTTGATGTGCGGATCCATCGACCCGCCGACGTCGAGGAACAGCAGCAGTTTGACCGCATTGTGCCGTTCGGGGCGCATGCGAATGTCGAGCCAGCCCTGCCGCGCTGTACCGCTGACCGTCGCGTCGAGATCGAGCTCGTCGGCCGCACCCTCACGCGCGAAGCGGCGCAGACGGCGCAGCGCGACCTTGATGTTGCGCGTGCCGAGCTCCTTGGTCGAATCGAGGTTGCGGAACTCGCGCTTGTCCCAGACCTTGACCGCTTTCCCGTGCTTGCCCTCGCCGCCGATGCGCACGCCTTCGGGATTGTAGCCGCCGTTACCGAACGGCGATGTGCCGCCGGTGCCGATCCACTTGCTGCCGCCTTCGTGGCGTTTCTGCTGCTCGGCGAGGCGCTCCTTGAGCGTCTCCATGATCTTGTCCCAGTCGCCTAGCGCTTCGATCGCGGCCATCTCTTCAGGCGTGAGAAATTTCTCGGCGACCGCGCGCAACCAGTCGGCAGGGATATCGGCGCCCTGCTCGCCATAGGTCGTCGCGATGCCGCGAAATACTTTGGCGAAAACCTGATCGAAACGGTCGATCAGCCCCTCGTCCTTCACATAGGTGGCGCGTGCGAGATAATAAAAGTCTTCGGGGGTGCGCTCGATCACCTCGCGGTCGAGCGCTTCGAGCAGGACGAGATGTTCCTTCAGGCTTGCGGCGATACCGGCCGCGCGAAGTTCGTCGAGAAAGTTGAGCAGCATCGCGCTCACCTGTCGCAAGCGCGCGGCATTCGCAATCCCTGCGCTCGCCAATCCCTAGGATATGCCTAACCCGCGCTAAACCGCGTCTTTACGCGCTTCGGTTAGTGCGGCGGCTCACAATCGCGGCGTTCGAGCGAAAAGGTCGGTCAATGGTTCAGCACATGTCGCTTGCGACCCACGAGCGCGATCCGGCGCAGTCGCTGGTGGCACTCGTATCAGGTGAGGGCAGCGCGGCGCACACGCATGTGCGCAGCTTGCTCGTCATCGACAACGCGACCGCGGCGCGCAACTCGGCCGATGCGGTTCATTACCTCACGATGCTTCACGGGCGTCATCCGGGCGTCGTCGATCACGCTGCGGCGCGGTGCAATCCGCTGATGGCGCTGGCGACAAGCTTTGCCGGTGAGCGCGATCTGCTCGCGCGCCTCGTCGTTGCAGTCGGGCCGATCCCGAGCACCCCGGGGCAGGCCGAGACCGAAGCCAGCGTCGTCGCGCAGCATCACGCGCTCGACATGCTCGCACAGTCGGACCGGCGCGGCTGTTCGGGCGGCGCGGCGCTCGCGCTGCTGCTCGACTGGCATGCGATCCGGCGCGTGCTTGCCGCCGCCGCACGTCGCTTCGGCGTCGATGCGCAACCGCCCGTACTGCCGGGCGCAGCGCAGATCGCCCGGCTCGCGGGCGACATCGCCGACACGCCTGGCGCCGAACGCGCGATGATGTTCGGTGCGCAACAGATCGCCAACCAGCACCGCGGGCTGTGGGATTTGCTCGAGGCGCGCGCGAAGGCCCGCGGAAGCTTTTAGGGGGTTGCCCCGATTGTCGACGCACGGCAGTGCCGATTGACGTTCACGTCAAAGGGTCGCGCGTCGATGAAGTTTACCGGAACCGCCGATTATGTCGCGACCGACGATCTGAAGGTCGCGGTCAACGCCGCCGTCACGCTGCGCCGTCCGCTGCTGGTCAAGGGCGAGCCGGGGACGGGCAAGACCGTGCTCGCGCATGAAATTGCCCGCGCCGCGAACGCGCCACTCATCGAATGGCACGTCAAATCGACGACCAAGGCGCATCAGGGATTGTACGAATATGACGCGGTCGCGCGGCTGCGCGACGGCCAACTCGGCGACGAGCGCGTCCACGACATCCGCAACTATATCCGCAAGGGCAAGCTGTGGGAGGCGTTTACCGCGCCGGTGCTCCCGGTCCTGCTGATCGACGAGATCGACAAGGCCGACATCGAGTTTCCCAACGACCTGTTGCAGGAACTCGATCGCATGTCGTTCGACGTCTATGAAACGCACGAGACGATCGCGGCCAAGGAGCGCCCGATCGTTGTCATCACCTCGAACAATGAAAAGGAACTGCCCGACGCTTTCCTGCGGCGATGCTTTTTCCATTATATCAAATTCCCTGACCGCGACACGATGCAGGCAATCGTCGACGTCCATTTTCCCGGCATTCAAAAGATCCTCGTCAGCCGCGCGATGGATATCTTCTACGAGGTACGCGACGTGCCGGGGCTGAAGAAAAAGCCGTCGACCAGCGAGTTGCTCGACTGGCTGAAGCTCTTGCTTGCCGAGGACATGCCACTCGACGTCCTGCAATCGCGCGACCCTCGGCAGGCGATTCCGCCGCTCCACGGCGCGCTGCTCAAGAACGAGCAGGACGTGATGCTGTTCGAAAAGCTCGCGTTCATGGCGCGGCGTGCGGGGGCCAAGGCATGAGAGGCGCGCTCTTTGCGCTCGCGCTGCTGGTCGCGAGCAGTGCGCACGCGCAGGCGGTCGAGGTCGATCGCAGCGTGTGGCGCGAATCATCGGGCAGCGACCCGAAGCCGGTGAATGTCGATATCGCAGTGCCGCGCCGTGCGGCGACGCTCACGCTCATCCAGCTGCGCAGCTTTTCGCCGGGCGGTTTCGATGTGGGCGGCGAATATCGCACCGACGACCGCGCGCTGATCGGCACGCTCTATATCTACCGTCCGGCATCGGCGAACGCCGCCAATGCCGTTATCGCCACCGACTCGGTCATCAAGGGGATACGTGGCGCGGGTGTCGTCAGCCTGTCGCATACGCTGGTTCCGATGGCGGGCGTGGTGAACGCGGCGCACCGGCTGGTCTACGATCATCTGCAATCGGGTCCGAGCGCGCTCGGCGACGCGCTCGCGCCCGATCTCGCCTCGGTGTTCATGGTCGCACAGGTCGGCGACTGGCTGGTCAAGGTGCGTGTGAGCGGCCCGAGCGCGCGGCGTGCCGAAGTTGAGGCAGCGGCCGACGCGCTGATCGCGGGCGTAAAACCAGGGCGCGGCCTCGCAGCGATACCTGCCGCGATCGACACGGTCACCGAATGTCCCGAAAGCGACCCCGAGGGCGAGGTGCGTGCGCAGGCGAAGGTCGCGACGCCCGCAGACCGGATGGCAGCGGGCATCACCGTGATCCTCGGCATCGGGGGACCGACAGCTAAGGACCCGCCAAAGTCGCGCGCGCTGTGCGTTATGCGCCGCGATACTCAACGCGGTATTGCGCTCGTGCTTCGCGAGAACGCAGGGCCGCGCACGCCGTCGCTGGTGTTGTTCGGTGATTCAGGCGGAACCCTCGAAGTCGTGCCGCTTGGCGATAAGGGCAAGACGGGCGCTGCGATCGTCTTCGGCAATCAGGGGAAGGCGGCGAGCTTCGGACCGTTCGACCGCGCACCTAGCGCGCGCCAGTTGATCGGCATATTCGGCGGCGACGGGGTATGGCTCGGCCAACCCGCCGCGACCGCAACGCGCGACGCCAAGGGCAATCCCAAGATCGAAGTTGCACTGCCCGCGGCGCCTTCGAGCTGACTATCTGCCGCAGCGTCTAAAGCACCGCCAGCACCGCGTCGCCCATCTGCGCGGTTGTAAGCGTGCCCCCCAAATCCCCCGTGCGTGCGCCTGCGTTCAGTGCTGCTTCGACCGCCGCGAAAAGCCGGTCGGCCTCGCCCGCGCGGCCCAACGACCAGCGCAGCGCCATCTCGAAGCTGAGGATCGCCGCGAGCGGGTTCGCGACGTCGCGCCCCGCGATATCGGGGGCCGAGCCGTGGATCGGCTCGTAAAGGCCGGGTGTGCCCGCGACACCCAGCGCTGCCGAGGGTAGCATGCCGAGCGATCCGGTCAGCTGGCTCGCCGCGTCGGACAAAATGTCGCCGAACAGGTTGTCGGTCAGCAGCACGTCGAACTGAGTCGGGCGGCGGACGAGCTGCATCGCAGCATTGTCGGCGAGCATATGTTCGAGCTCGACATCGGCATAGTCGCGCGCGTGGAGGTCGGTCACGACCTCGCGCCACAGGACGCCCGATTCCATGACGTTCGACTTTTCCGCCGACACGACGCGGTTGCGGCGGCCGCGCGCCAAATCGAAGGCAACGCGCGCGACGCGTTCGATCTCGCCGGTGGTATAGACCTGCGTGTCGAACCCGCGACGCTGGCCGTCGGGCAAGGTCTCGATCCCGCGCGGCTCGCCGAAATAGACGCCGCCGGTCAGTTCGCGGACGATCATCACGTCGAGCCCGGCGACGCGGTCGCGCTTGAGGCTCGACGCGTCGGCAAGCGCGTCGAAGCACAGTGCCGGGCGAAGATTGGCGAACACCTGCATTTCCTTGCGCAGGCGAAGCAGCCCTGCCTCGGGGCGCAGGTTACGCGGGGCGCTCGCCCATTGCGGCCCGCCGACAGCGCCTAGCAGCACCGCATCCGACGCCAGCGCCCGGGCAAGCACCTCATCGGTCAAAGGCGTACCTTGCGCATCGTAGCTGGCGCCGCCGTAGATGGCCTCGTCGACCATAATGTCGGGGGTCAGCGCGGCAGCGACGCGGCGGACCTGAGCGCAGACTTCAGGACCAATGCCGTCGCCGGGCAGGAGGAGGAGGGTTTGCATGCGCGCGGCCATGCTGGGGCGCGGAGGCTGGGTCAATGAGTTCCCGCCCCTCGTCATCCCCGCGAAGGCGGGGACCCATCTCTCGCACCGTCAGTAGATGGGTCCCGCCTTCGCGGGGATGACGAGAAGAGCTAAAGTCCCAACTTCGCCAAAGGCCGTCCGACCAGCCCGCTCACCATCGCCGCCTGGATCGCGGTTGCGGGCCACAGCTTCGACAGCGGACCGACCAGCGTGTCGCGTACGAACGGCAGCACGCGGCTGTCCGACTGATACACCGGCGTGAACAGCGCGCTGAGCGCCTGATAGGTTTCGACATGGGGCTTGCGCAAAGCAACGGCGCAACGCAGCGCGCGGGGCAGATCGCTCGCGTCGCGCATTGCTACCGCCAGGGCAAAGGCATCCAGCAGCGCCATGTTGGCACCCTGTCCGAGCTGCGGGCTCGCCGAATGCCACGCGTCGCCGAGGTGGATCAGCGCAGGCTCGGCGGGATGCGCGAGCGTGCGATGCGCGTAGCGTGCGAAGGTAAGCTGCTCGGGCGTGACGATCTGCTCGAGCAAGGGCTGCGTCGCGGGCCAGAGGGTCGCAACATCGGCTTTCCACGCTTCGAGCCCATTTGCGCGCCACGCGTCGAGCCGGTCGGCGCGCAGCGACCAGAAGAACGCGACCTTGGGGCGCGTTTGGCCCGGAGGCGTGCCGATCGGCAGCACGCCCGCCATCACGCTCGCCGCGCGGTAGCGTTGCACGAGCGCCGTCCTGTCGACGCCTGACTCCGGGCAATCGAGGCTCGCCCATAACGCGCCGTAGCTCAACTCGCGCCCGGTCGGCGCCGCGAGCGGCGTCCGGCACCCGAGCATATCGACGACGAGGTCGAACGGCCGGCTCGTGCTGCCATCATCGAATTCGAGCACGCGCTGATGACCCGACACGGAGGTTCCGGCGATCGTCCGGCCGGTCTCGATCGCTATCCCTTCGGTCACAACGGCGTTGTGCAGAATGGCGAAGAGGGTCGCACGGTGGATGCCGACGCCGAACCCCGCGCGGGTGCCCAGCGCGGCATAGCGGACGTCGAGCACGGTGCGTCCGCTCTGTGTCTGACCGAACAGCCGGTCGATCCGCGAGCCGCAGCTCATCGCGCGGTCGGCAAGCCCGAGTGTTCCAAGCACCGCGAGCCCCGTCGGCTGGAGCATCAGCCCCGACCCGATCGCGCGCGGGGCATCGAACCGCTCGAACATCGTCACGCGGTGCCCGTCGCGGTGAAGGAGCAATGCCGCCGTCAACCCGCCCGGTCCACACCCGGCAACCGCAATGTCGAGCGCGCGCATGCTCGCGCGTTACACAAGGCGCCCGATTTGTGTAAGGGGCACAGGCGATGGCCGATTCCGAACCCGCCCCCCCGCGTCCCGCCGGGCCAAAAAGCCGCGACCTGACGCAGGGGCCGATCGCGAAGACGCTGTTGTTGTTCGCGCTGCCGACGATGGGCGGCAACGTGCTGCAATCGCTCAACGGATCGATCAACGCGGTGTGGATCGGCAACATGCTCGGCGAAGCGGCGCTGGCGGCGACCGCAAACGCGACCAACATCATGTTCCTTGGCTTTTCGGCGATCTTCGGTCTCGCCATGGCGACGACGATCCTGATCGCGCAGGCGGTCGGCGCGCGCGATCTCGATCTCGCGCGGCGCACGATTGGCGCGTCGCTGGGGCTGGTCACCGCGCTCGCGGCGGTGACGGCAGCGATCGGCTGGATCGAGACGCCTGCGCTGCTGCGCGCGCTGGCGACTCCGCGCGAGGCGATGCCGCTCGCAACCACCTATCTGCGGGTCATCTTCGCCGGAATGCCGTTCACGTTCCTGACCGTGCTGCTGTCGAGCGCACTGCGCGGCGCGGGCGACGCGATCACGCCGCTGCGCGCGATGATTTTGAACGTCGTGATCGATGCCGGGCTCAATCCGTTCCTTATCGCCGGCATCGGACCTTTCCCCAAGCTGGGGATCGCCGGGTCGGCGATCGCTACGCTGGTCGCGGGGCTCGTCACGGCAATCTACATGATCTCATATATTTACGTCAAAGACCTGCCGCTGAGGCTCAAGGGCCGCGAGCTTCTCTACCTCATCCATGGCCGCGCGCTGATGAAGGCGATCGTCGGCAAGGGGGTGCCGATGGGGTTGACGATGATCGTGCTGTCGGGATCGGCGCTGGCGATGATGGGGCTGGTCAACCGCGCGGGGGTTGAGACGACAGCGGCGTTCGGTGCGATCTCCCAACTGTGGAACTATATCCAGATGCCCGCGCTCGCGATCGGCGCGGGGGTCAGCGCTATGGCCGCGCAGAACATCGGCGCCGGTCGCTGGGACCGCGTCGAACGGATCGCGTGGGCGGGGAGCGTGATCAACCTTGTCATCACCGGCACGATGGTCGTGCTCTTTACACTGACCGACCGCGTGCTGCTCGGTCTGTTCCTGACGCCGTCGAGCCCCGCGCTGCCGATCGCCGTCCATATCCATATGGTCGTCAGCTGGTCGTTCCTGATGTTCGGGGTGTCGATGGTGCTGACCTCGGTGATGCGCGCCAACGGGGCCGTCGTCGTCCCGCTGCTGATGATGATCGTCGCCTTCTTTCCGGTGCGCTTCGGCATGGCGCTCGCGCTCGAGCCCAGCTGGGGCGCCGAGGGAATTTGGTGGAGCTTCATTGTCGGGTCGTCGGTTTCGCTCGCGATGACGATGGCGTATTACCGCTGGGGTAGCTGGCGCGATAGCCGCATGCTGGCGCCGACGGCGGCGGCGCATTAGGGCTCGCTCTATGTCGTCCTTCCCCGCACTCCGCCTCCGCCGCGCGCGGTCCGCCGCCTGGTCGCGGCGGCTCATCGCTGAAACCTGGCTCGCCCCGCAGCATCTGATCTGGCCGCTGTTCGTCACAGAAGGTATTCGGGTCGAGGAGCCGATCGCGAGCTTGCCGGGCGTGTCGCGCTGGTCGGTCGACGGGATCGTCGCACGCGGGCGCGAGGCTCGCGATCTGGGGATCGGCGTGGTCGCGTTGTTCCCCAACACGCCGCGCGAACTGCGCTGCGAACAGGGGCGTGAGGCGCTGAACTCCGACAATCTGATGTGCCGCGCGATCCGCGCGCTGAAGGAAGCGGTGCCCGAAATCGGCGTGCTGACCGACGTCGCGCTCGACCCGTACACCGCGCACGGGCATGACGGGCTGGTCGACCAGGGCGGTTATGTCGTCAACGACACGACGTCGGAGATACTCGTCGCGCAAGCGCTCAACCAGGCGGCGGCGGGGGCTGATATTATCGCGCCGTCGGACATGATGGACGGGCGGGTAGGGGCGATCCGCAGCGCGCTCGAAAGCGGCGGCTATCATAATGTCCAGATCATGGCCTACGCCGCCAAATATGCGAGCGCCTTTTACGGGCCATTCCGCGACGCGGTCGGATCGGGCGGGCTGCTCAAGGGTGACAAGAAGACCTATCAGATGGATCCGGCGAACGGCGAGGAGGCACTGCGCGAGGTCGCGCTCGACCTGGCCGAAGGTGCCGACAGCGTCATGGTCAAGCCCGGGCTGCCCTATCTCGACATCGTGCGGCGTGTGAAGGAACGCTTCGAAGCGCCTGTATTCGCTTACCAGGTGTCGGGCGAATATGCGATGATCGAGGCGGTGGCGGCGGCCGGGGCAGGGGACCGCGACGCACTGGTGCTCGAAACATTGATGGCGTTCCGGCGCGCGGGGTGCTCGGGCGTGCTGACCTATCACGCGGCGCATGCCGCGCGCTTGCTGGGGTGAGTGAGGGGGTCCCAATCTTCGAGTTCGACGAAGCGAAGAGCGTCGCGAATTTGGAGAAGCATGGCATCGACTTCGTGCAGGCGCAGCAGCTGTGGAACGACCCGGACGTCTGCGGTTTCGAAGCTCGCAGCACTTCCGAGATTCGCCGAGCGATGATCGCGCAACTGAATGAGCATTTCTGGACTGCCTTCTTCACCTATCGAAACGCCTCGATCCGTATTATATCGGTGCGCAGGGCGCGGCACGAGGAGGTCGCACGTTATGTCGAAACCAAGCACGAGCGCTGAGGAACTTGATCGGCTCTTTGACGAGGGTAGTGTCGAGATCGATCAGTACTTCGATTACGATAATCCGCTATCGATCGACGAGCTTCGTCCGCCCGTTATCGTACAGCTTTCGCAGCCGGTCGCCATTCGCCTCGATGCTGAGGCGGAGAAGCTTGGCACGACGCGGCGTGAGCTTGTCGAACGTTGGCTGACCGACCGACTCGACCGCGCGGCCTAAACCGGCGCCGCCCATGATCGAGACCGAACGGCTGGTGCTGCGGCATTGGACCGATGCCGACCGCCCGCTGTTTCACGCGCACTGCAACGATCCGGTTGTCATGCGCTACATGGGGCCGCTGATGACGCGTGCCGAGAGCGATGCCAAGCTCGACCAGATGGCAGCGTTTGACGCCAGTCACGGCTATAGTTTTCGCGCGGTCGAGCGGCTCGCAGACGGGGCTCTGCTGGGCTTATGCGGGCTGAAGCCGGGGGCGCCGGGAACGCCCATCGAGGGCAAGGTCGAGATCGGCTGGCGCTTCGCAAGGTTCGCGTGGGGACACGGCTATGCTTATGAGGCCGCACGCGCGAGCCTCGACTGGGCGTGGGCTAACCTCGACGTGCCCGAAGTCTGGGCGATCACGACCGCCGCCAACCAAGCTTCGCGACGGCTGATGGACAGGCTTGGCATGATACGGCGCGAGGGTCTCGACTTCGACCATCCCGCGGTCGCCGCGGACAGTGCGCTGCGCGGAGACGTCACCTATGTCGCTGCACGGTAGCGGAGCGCGTTACCGCCGCATTAACCATGTGCAAACGGTAGCGCGCTGAGCCAGAACGACGGCCCACGCGGAGCAGGGAGGGCGACGATGGCGAGCATGGCACGCGAACTGCCCGATCGGTCGATCCGCCTACGCTATACGCTGGCAATCCTGGCGGGATCGTTCCTGCTGTTCCTCGTCCAGCCGATGATCGCACGCATGGCGTTGCCTCGCCTTGGCGGTGCCCCGGCAGTGTGGAATTCGGCGATGCTGGTCTATCAGTCGCTCCTGCTCGGCGGCTATGCCTATGCGCACGCCATCGGTCGGTTTGCGCCACGCGTTCAGGCCGGCGTGCACCTCGCGCTGCTCGCGCTTGCAGGCCTGATGCTCCCGCTCGGCCTCGTGGCAAGCGAGCCTTTGACGGGCACCAACCCCTTCTTGTGGACACCGTGGTTGCTGGTCGTCTCGATCGGCCCCTTGTTCTTTGCGGTCGCGGCGCAAGCGCCCCTCTTGCAACGCTGGTATGCCGTAAGCGGCGGCGGCGACCCATACTCGCTGTATGCGGCATCGAACCTCGGCAGTTTTGCCGGGCTCATCGCCTATCCCTTGCTCGTCGAACCCTTGCTCGCGCTCCACGACCAGTCGATCGCGTGGAGCCTGGGCTACGCGGCGCTCGTCGGCTTCGTCGTTGTCTGCGCTGAAGTCCTGCCACGGGGAACAACCAGTCCCGCAGCGACGACCCCGCGCGTCGCGATTGCACCGCGTACGATCGGGATGTGGCTGCTGCTGGCCGCGATTCCGTCGGGGCTGATGTTGTCGACCACCACGCATCTGACGACCGACATCGTCGCGATGCCGCTGCTGTGGGTGGTTCCACTGGGCCTTTATCTGCTCAGTTTTTCGGTCGCCTTTGGCCAAGACCGGCGGCTGGCGAACGCGATCCGCACGATCGCGCCGCTGGTCATTCTGCTCGGCGGCGGCGTTTCGTTCGCCGAAAGCCCGCAATTGCCATGGCTGTTCGCGCCGCTCAGCCTGATCCTTCTGTTCACCGTCTCGGTCGCGCTGCATTCGACGATGTACGACCGGCGCCCCGACCCGTCGCGGCTGGCCGCCTTTTACCTCGCGATGTCGGCGGGGGGCGCGCTCGGCGGCATCTTTTGCGCGCTGGTTGCGCCGCTGGTGTTCGACTGGGCGTACGAGCATCCCATCCTGATCGTTGCGGCGGGCACCCTCGTCAGGTCGCATCCGCTATTCAATTTCGCCGAGCGATTCTGGGCGACGCCAGCGCGCAAGACGTTGTGGATCGGCGTCGTCGGACTGATCGTCTCGATGATCGCCGGCGGGCTGACGCCTCTGGTCGCCGACCCCGCGCCCTTCTGGATCAAGGCGGCATGCACGATTTTGATGATCGACCTCGCCATCCTGTCGCTCGGCAGCCGTCTCGCCTTCGGTCTCAGCCTGACCGCTCTCATGCTGACGATGGGGGGGTGGGAAACGGTGCGGAACAGCCTGACGACAGAGGCGCGCGTGCGCAGCTATTTTGGCATCTACACCGTGAATATCACGACCGGTCCCGCGCGCGTCCTCGTCCACGGTACCACCGTCCACGGCTATCAGTCGCTGACGGCGGGGCGCGAGCGCGAGCCGCTGAGCTATTACGCGCCCGAATCGGGAGTAGGGTTGGCACTGCGTGCGCTCGACAAACCCGGCGCGCGCGTCGGCATCGTCGGGCTCGGGGCGGGGACGCTGGCCTGCTATACCAAGCCCGGCCAGGACTGGCGCTTCTACGAGATCGACCCCGCGATGGCCAAGATTGCGCGCGACCCGGTGCGCTTTACCTTCGTCTCACGCTGCAACCCGCACGTCCCCATCGAGATCGGCGACGCGCGGCTGACAATGGCGCGCGAAGGCGGGCCGCCGCTCGACCGGCTGGTGATCGATGCTTTCTCCTCGGACGCGGTGCCGATGCATTTGCTGACGCGCGAGGCGTTCGCCATCTACCAGCGCCGTCTCGCGCCCGATGGCGTGCTGCTGGTGCACATTTCGAACCGCTTCCTCGACCTCGAACCCGTCGTCGCGGCGGCACGGCTATGGGGCTGGCATACCGCCGTGCGCAGCTATGGTGCGACGCCCGATGATCTCGAGAAAAGCTATAGCAGCTCGCTTTGGGTTGCGCTCGCACGCGACCCGAGCGCGCTCAGCAGCCTAATCCAAGCGACCGGCCGCAACAAATGGCGCGCAGCGCATGAGCGTCAAGGGTTCGCGGGCTGGACCGACGACCACGCCAGTATCCTGACTTTGCTCAAATGGAAGCGCCACGAATGAGCTCGATCATCGCCTTTGACGGTGCGACGCCGGAGATCGACCCGACCGCGTTCATCGCGCCCGGCGCGCGCCTGATCGGTCACGTCGAGATCGGCGCACAATCGAGCGTCTGGTACAATTGTGTGCTGCGCGGCGACGTGAACCGCATCATTATCGGCGCGCGCACCAATATTCAGGATGGCAGCGTCATCCATGTCGATTCGCCCAAGCCCGGCAGTGCAGGACTGCCGACGATCATCGGCGACGATGTGCTGATCGGCCATCTCGTCATGCTGCACGGCTCGGTGCTTCACGACCGCGCGTTCGTGGGGCTTGGCAGCATCGTCATGGATGGGTGCACGATCGAATCGGACGGCATGCTCGCGGCCGGCGCGATGCTCACGCCAGGCAAGATCATCCGCAGCGGCGAGTTATGGATGGGGCGTCCCGCAAAAAAGCTGCGCGAGCTGAGCGCGGAGGAGATCGCCTCGAACCGGCTCGGCTCTGCGCATTACGCCATGCTGGCGGCGGCGCACCGTGCAGCGGTCAGCGGCTGACGCGCGCGAGCTCGGCGTCCTCGCGGTCGAGCAGCGCCTGTATTTCGCCACGCGCGGCAACGATCGGGGCGGGATCCTGCCCTGCATCGGTGGCCTTCAATACCGCCGCGTCGAGCGCGGCGGCCGCGTCGCGTACCGGCGCGCGTGCGATCGTGATCGCCGACAGCGCCGTCTGCGCGGCGATCCACGCCTCGCTGCGGGGAGGACCGGGGCGGATAGCGGCAGGCAAGGCGCGGCGGAACGCCGCATCCGCCGCACGCGCCTTCACGAGCTGCGCATCGATCAAGGCGCGTGTCGCGCTGTCGACCGGCGGCGCGTCGGGCGCCGCGGCAGGCGGCGTCATGGTCAGATCGCCCGATGTTTCGACCGCGCGCGGCAACAACGAGGGCGCATCGACCGCCGCGCGGCTGCATCCGGCCAATGCCAGCAGAAGAGCGACCGATCGCACCGCGCGGGTCCTACCCATCGCACGCGACACCCGCAACGGGGTTGCACACCTCACCGAAACTGCTATCCGCCCATTTCCCGCGCGCCCGTAGCTCAGCTGGATAGAGCATCAGACTACGAATCTGAGGGTCGGACGTTCGAATCGTTCCGGGCGCGCCAAGGATTCCCGTCAACGTGTTGCTGGAACATCGTTGGGCCTGAGCGTCCGGTCCCGCTAGCCAAGGCGCACGGCAACCGGTAACTGCTGCGAGATCGCAATTTTTCAACGCGAGCGAGCGGCATATGCGTCCTGCACTGCCCCTTACGCTGGCAGCCAGGCGAGCTATATGCGCATGAGCATGACACAGAGAACATCCCGGCCGTATCCACTCGCGATTTGGCTGTTGTCGGTGGCCGCGCTCGTCTGGGCAATGGTCGTCGTCGGTGGCATCACGCGGTTAACCGAATCGGGACTCTCGATCACCGAATGGAACCTGGTGAGCGGAGCCATTCCCCCGCTGACGCACGACGGCTGGGTGGCGGCGTTCGACGCCTATAAGCGCGTTCCGCAATATGCCGCGATCCACGGCGCGATGTCGCTCGGGCAATTCAAATTCATCTTTTTCTGGGAATGGGTGCACCGGCTGCTGGGACGCCTGATCGGCCTTGCCTTTGCCCTGCCGCTGGCATGGTTCTGGATTCGTGGTTCAATTCCCGAAGGTTATAAAGCGCGCTTGCTTCCGCTGCTCGCACTCGGCGCGCTGCAGGGTGCGATCGGCTGGTGGATGGTGGCCTCGGGGCTTTTTTCGGGCGTGTCGGTCAGTCACTACCGACTGGCGATCCACCTGCTGCTCGCGCTGACCATCCTTGCAAGCCTTGTCTGGACTGCGCGCGACCTGCTCGCGCTAGCTCATGATCCCGACGCGCGTCCCGCACGGTTGACGGCGCTGTCGCTCGCGGTCGGCGCGGTGCTCTATATCCAGCTGCTCTATGGCGCGTGGGTGGCGGGCATGCGCGCCGGCAAGGTCAGCCAGAACTGGCCGTTGATGAGCGACCGTTGGCTGCCGACCGGCGTCGACTGGTCGCAGGGTGCCGCATTCGCATTCAGCAG
Source organism: Sphingomonas sp. (assembly GCA_965248885.1). Classification (GTDB taxonomy): domain Bacteria; phylum Pseudomonadota; class Alphaproteobacteria; order Sphingomonadales; family Sphingomonadaceae; genus Sphingomonas_O. The sequence goes on from OZ252211.1 coordinate 1,454,149, forward strand.
CGATCCTTATCTGGTGCATTTCATCCACCGCTGGTGGGCGTGGATCGCCGTCGTCGCGCTGGTATTGCTCGCGCGTGCGGTGAAGCGGGCGGGGGCCCGTCGCGCGTCCATCGCGATCCACAGCGCGTTCGGGGTCCAGATCCTGCTTGGCATTGCGACCGTCATGACCGGCGTGAACATTGCACTCGCGGTTGCGCATCAGGCGGTCGGTGCGCTGCTCGTCGTTGCCACCGCATGCGGCGCGCACGCGATCGGCGTTCAGCGCAGGCAGGCGTCGAGTCCGTCGCGCCGCACGACGCCCATGCGTGCGGCGACCGCATTACCGTAGCGACGCGTATAACCTGATGGCACCGTCGCCTCGCGCCTTTTGGGGAGCGGCAGCACCGCCGCAAGTCGCGCGGCTTCGACGACCGACAGCCGGTCGGCACCATGACGGAAATAGCGTTGCGCCCCTGCGTCGACGCCATAGGTCGCGATGCCCGTTTCGGCGATGTTGAGATAGACTTCCATGATTCGCCGCTTACCCCACACCGCTTCGATCAGGAGCGTGAACCACGCCTCAAGCCCTTTGCGAAAATAACCGCCGCCTTGCCAAAGGAACGCGTTCTTGGCGGTCTGCTGGCTGATCGTCGAGCCGCCCCGGATCCGGCCGCCGCGTGCGTTGCGCTTCATTGCAGCCTCGATCGCCGCCCGGTCGAACCCGCCGTGCGAACAGAATTTCGAGTCCTCGGCGGCGATTGCCGCACGGGCCATGTCGGGATCGATCGCCGACAGCGGACGCCATGATTTGGCGATGCTGCGCCCGCCTGCGAGGTCGCTCAGCATCGTCAGCGTGACCGGCGGCGGCACGAAACGATACACGAGTACCCAGATCACCGAACCGGCGACGAAAAACACAATCGTCCGGCCGATCAGCCAGCCGAAGCGAGAAGGAAGCGAACGCGATCGAGCTGCACGGGGCATGAAGGCCGAATAGACAGCGCTTCACGGCAAAGCTAGGCGGCAGCGATGGCAAGCCTATCCCCGCTCGTCGCTTCAGTCATGCTGCTGTCAGCAACCGCCGCGCAGGCGGCTGACCGCGAATTCTGTCCCGAGCGCCCGGGGCAGGCGACCCCGCCGTGCATCGTCGATCGCGGTAAACTCGTGCTGGAAGTGGGCGCGCTCGACTGGGCGCGGTCGCGCGATGGCGGCGACCGCACCGATCGGCTCGTCGCGGGCGACGCGCTCGTGCGCTTCGGCGTCACCGACCATGCCGAGGTGCAGGTCGGCTGGAAGAGCTTCGAACGCGACCTGATGACCGATGCGACGGGTGTGCGCACGCGGACGTCGGGAACCGGCGACGTGGCGCTCGCCGTCAAGCAGGCACTCGGCGCGCCCGACGGTCCGGTTGCGATCAAGGCGATCGTCACGCTACCCGTCGGCACGGGTCCGCAATCGAGCCGCGTCGCGACGTTCACTGGGCTGCTACCCATACAGTTCGACCTTGCGCGGGGCATCCAGTTTGCGTTGACGCCGCAAGTCGCTGCGGCTGCGAATGCCGATGGTTCAGGCCGTCATCTTGCCTATGGCAGCGCGATCGGGATTGCGTTCAAGCTGTCGGACAAGCTCAATCTCGCGACCGATTTCGCCGCGATGCGCGACGACGATCCTGGGGAAACGAGAACACGGTTAACCGCCGGATCCTCGCTCGCCTGGCTGGTGGGCCAGGCGACGCAGCTCGATATCGGGACCGTGGTGGCGCTCGACGCGCCCGATCCCGACGTCGAAGTTTATTTCGGTATCTCGCGCAGGTTCTAGCCTATGTCAGCGCGAGCGTGCCGTTTCCCTGCGCAATCCGCATCATCGCCTTTTGCAATTTGTCGAACGCGCGAACCTCGATCTGCCGCACGCGTTCGCGGCTGACCCCGTAGACCTGGCTCAATTCCTCGAGCGTCTTGGGTTCCTCCGACAGGCGCCGCTCGGTCAAGATGTGCTTCTCGCGGTCGTTGAGGTCGTCCATCGCCTCAAGCAGCATCGTGTGGCGATGCGTGCGCTCCTGATCATCGGCGACCGACTGGTCCTGCAACGGCCCCTCGTCGGCGAGCCAGTCCTGCCACTGTCCCTCGCCGTCCTCGTTCATGCTGACGTTCAGGCTGGTGTCGCCGCCCATCGCCATGCGACGGTTCATACTGACGACCTCGGCCTCGGTCACGCCGAGGTCGGTCGCGATCTTGGTGACGTCGGCGGGCTTCAGGTCGCCGTCCTCGAACGCGTTGATCCGGCTCTTCATGCGACGCAGGTTGAAGAATAATTTTTTCTGGTTGGCAGTGGTGCCGATCTTGACAAGGCTCCACGTGCGCAGGATGAATTCCTGGATCGAGGCACGGATCCACCACATCGCATAGGTCGCGAGGCGGAAGCCGCGGTCGGGCTCGAATTTCTTTACCCCCTGCATCAGCCCCATGTTTCCTTCCGAAATGAGCTCGGACACGGGCAGGCCGTAACCGCGATAGCCCATCGCGATCTTGGCGACGAGACGCAGGTGGCTCGTCACGAGTCGCGCGGCGGCTTCGGGGTCCTGATGCTCGGCATAACGTTTGGCGAGCATATATTCTTCCTCGGGCGTCAGCAGAGGAAATTTGCGGATTTCCGAAAGATAGCGGTTGAGTCCGGCTTCGGTCCCGAGCGAGGGGATGTTCGCGGGCAAGTTGCTGTCACCAGCCATGGGTCGTCAAAACTCCCTTGTCGCGCCGGTTCATGCCGACGTCGAGCGTGTTCGGTCATACACGAAGTGCGGTGAACAGGTCCTGCATATCGCGCGGCATTCTGCTTTCGAAGGCCAAAGCTGCTTTTGTCACGGGGTGGATGAACCCTAGTCGCGCCGCGTGCAGCGCCTGCCGCCTGAAGTCCAGACGCTTGAGCAGGTCGCGATGTTCCGGACGCGCACGTCCATAGGTCTGATCGCCGAGCAACGGGTGCCCGATCGAGGCCATATGGACGCGTACCTGGTGTGTCCGCCCGGTCTCGAGGCGGCACTCGACAAGCGCAGCGTGGCGCAGCGGATCGAGCAACGTGTAATGCGTGATCGCATGCTTGCCGCGCGGCATGATCGCGACTTTCTTGCGGTCGTGCGGCGACCGTGCAAGCGGCGCATCGACCTTACCCGCGCCCAGCGGCAGCCCCGCAACGATCGCGAGGTAGCGCCGGTCGATGTCGTGCCGCGCAAACAGCGCCGACAGTCCTTCATGTGCGGGGTCGGTCTTGGCGACCACCAGCAGCCCCGAGGTGTCCTTGTCGATGCGGTGGACGATGCCGGGCCGCGCGACGCCGCCGATCCCGGACAAGCGTCCCGCACAGTGATGGAGCAGCGCATTGACGAGCGTGCCGTCGGGATTGCCCGCCGCCGGATGGACTACCAGCCCCGCGGGCTTGTCGACGATCAGCAGATGCTCATCCTCGAACACGATGTTCAACTTCAAATCCTGCGCGACATTGTGCGCGGGCGTCGCGGCGGGCACGTCCACCTCGAGAGTCGCGCCCTCCAGCGTCTTGGCAGCAGGGTCGCGCAGCAGCGCCTCGCCCATCCGCACCCTTCCGGTCGAGATCAACGCCTTCAGTCGCTCACGCGAGAGCGTGTCGATCGACGCGGCGAGCGCGCGGTCGAGCCGCCAGCCGGCCTGCGCAGGCGCGATCGTTACCGAAATCGTGGAAAGCCCGTCCCCCATCGAATAGGCGATGTGGCGATGACCGTCGCGATATCAACCCTGCTGCTCGACCGGCTGTGCGTGCTTGCCGCCGCGGCCGCGACACATGAGGTGTGCGGGCTGTTGTTCGGCAATGCCCACGCTGTCGAAGCCATCGAGCCGGTTGCCAACGTCGCCGATGATCCCGCAACGCGCTTCGAGCTCGACCCGGCGGCCTTGTTCGCGGCGATCCGCGCCGAGCGCGACGGAGGCCGACACATCATCGGTTGGTATCACTCGCATCCCACCGGCGACCCGACACCTTCGGCGTGCGACGCACGCATGGCCGACCCCGATGGAAAATTGTGGCTGATCGTCGCCGGACCGAACGTTCGCGCATGGCGCGCCGTCGCCGACGGTGCCTTGCACGGACGTTTCGATTCGGTGATGCTTGCACCCGATGAATCGCTTGGCCTAGGGGACGCCAGCGTTTCGCAAAGGCACAGTATATGACGATTGCTCCGGTCGATTTTGCGAGCCTGTTGTGTTCGCGATTGTGCCACGATCTGCTGAGCCCAGTGGGTGCGCTCAACAACGGCCTCGAACTGCTCGCCGACGAGACCGATCCCGACATGCGCGCGCGCTGTGTCGACCTGCTCGGCGAAAGCGCGCGCGCGACCGCGAACAAGCTGAAATTCTTTCGCCTCGCATTCGGTGCGGCAGGCGGTTTCGGCGAGCGGGTCGACACGCGGGAGGCGCGCGCGGCGATTGAGGGGCTCTATGCTGATGGCGGACGGATCGAGATCGGCTGGATGATCGAGGACTCAACGCTGTCGAAGAACGCAATCAAGGTGCTGCTCAACCTCGTGCTGATCGCGGGCGATTCGCTGGTGCGCGGCGGGCGGCTCGACATCGGGGCCGAGGTCGCGATGAACCGTACCGAGATCGCGGTACGCGCCCAGGGGCCCCGCCTCGTCCTCGATCCCGAATTGCGTACCGCGTTGACGGGTGAGACGCCTGACAGCGAGCTGACACCGCGCGCGGCAGCAGCATGGCTCATCCACCGCATCGTGCTCGACAGCGGGGGGCATGCGCAAGTGTCCTCGCCCGAGGACGGCTTCCTGCTGTTCGGCGCAACTCTGGGCGCGATCTGATAGATTTCTTAACCGTGTAGGCGCGATAGCGAAATCCTGGCTTCAGGAGCGCCGACACGATGGACGAGCTGAGGGCCGAGTTCGTGGCGGAGACGCGCGAGACGCTCGACCGTATCGGCGAGGCACTGGTCGGCTGGGAAGCGCACCCGGGTGAGCCTGCGCGCATCGACGAAATCTTTCGCTTCGTCCACACCGTCAAGGGAAGCTGCGGCTTCCTCGACCTACCGCGCATCGCCTTTCTCGCCGACGCGGCCGAAACCGTGCTCGCGGCGGTGCGCGCGGGCGAACGCACGGTCGATGCCACGCTGGTAGGCGCGATGCTCGCGCTTATCGACCGGATCGCGCTGCTCGCCGACGCACTCGACGACGGGCGCACAGTGCCACCCGAGGATAGCGACGGTGCGCTGGTCGCGGCGCTCAACGCGACCGGACCTGCACCGGCCGCCGTTGCCGAGGTCGCTGCGCTTCCGGCGCGCAGCGTGCGCGTCGCGGTCCCGCTGCTCGAGACGATGTTGGACCAGGTCTCCGAGCTCGTCCTCGTCCGCAACGAACTCGCGCGCAGCGGTGCGACGGGGATCGACGGTTTCGCAAGGCTCACGACGCTTGTCGGGAGCCTCCGGGAGAGTGTCACGCGCACCCGCATGCAGCCCATCGAGCGACTGTTCGCCGCGCTTCCCCGACTCGTTCGCGATACGGCGCACGATGTCGGCAAGACGGTCGAGCTTTCGATCAGCGGCGAGGACGTCGAGGTCGACCGCGAGATGGTCGAGGCGATTCGCGACCCGCTCGTCCACATCGTCCGCAATGCGATCGACCACGGCATCGAGGACGCCGCAACGCGCGCGGAGCTCGGCAAGCCCGCTGCGGGCAAATTGTCGATTGCCGCCTATCAGTCGGGCAACCAGGTCAGCATCGAAGTCGGCGACGACGGGGGCGGGATTGACACCCAGCGACTCGTCGCGCGCGCGGTGTCGTCGGGCAACGCCGGCGCGGCCCGACTGTCGCTGAAAGATGCGACTAACCTCGTCTTTCAGCCGGGGCTATCGACTGCAGCGGAAGTGACGAACATTTCCGGGCGCGGCGTCGGCATGGATGTCGTGCGCGCCAATGTCGAGCGGCTCGGCGGCGCGGTGACGTTGGTCAACCGGCCGGGTGAGGGGCTGACGGTCCGGCTGTGCGCGCCGCTGACGCTCAGCATCGTGATTGCGCTGATGGTCGAGGCGGGGGGGCACCGCTTCGCCATACCGCGCAGCGCGATCGTCGAGGTCGTGGCACTCGGCAAGGCGGCGCGCATCGAGCCGCTCGGCTCGGGGCTGCTCGCCATCGTCCGCAACGAACCGCTGCCGTTTCGCCTGCTCGGCGCGGTGATGGGAGGCGAAGGCACCGCGCCAATGCTGCTCGCGATCGTCGCGACCGTCGGCGGGGTGAAATTCGCGCTCGGCATCGACGCGTTCGGCGAGCAGGAGGAACTCGTCGTCCGCCCGATGGCCCCTGCCTTGGGAAGCGCAGGCGTTTATGCCGGACAGAGCCTCGGCGACGTCGGGCTCCCGATCGCTGTGCTCGATATCGCCGGGATCGCGCGTCGCTGCGGTATCGAACAGCGTCGCCTGATCGAAGCCGTTGCGCCTATTGCCGTGGTCGAACCCGTGCAGGTCCTGCGCGCCGCTGCGTTCGACGGATCGATCGTCGCGGTGCGCGCCGCGCTCGTCGAACGCGTCGTGATGACCGCCCGCGCGGACTGGGTACAAGCCGGCGATCGCTGGCATGCGTCGATCGCGGGGGAGATGCTCGCGGCCGTCATGATCGGCGAGCCGGGCGACGGCAGGGTGGCGACGATTATCGTCGGTGACGGCGCGCGACGCGTCGCTTTGGCCGTCGCCGAGGTCGGCGAACTCGTCGCCCTCGGCGAGACGACGCCGGTCGGCCACGCCTATGCCGAGGCGCTGACGCGTATCGGCGGGGCGTGGGTGCTGCTGCTCGACGGGTTCGCCTTGCTTGCCCACGCGGCCTCGCCTGTGCCCGAGGTTCGCCCGGTCGCGCTGCTCGATGTCGAGCCGACTCCATGGGCAACGGCGCTGCTGGCACCGATGATCGAAGCAGCGGGGTACGAGGTGTGTTTCCGCGCTAATGCCACCGGCAGCGCGCTCGTCGTGCGGGGCGATCGTGAGGCGTTGATCGTCGAGCGCGGTTCGAACCAGAACGACAGTGGAAGCGACGCGCGGGGCGAGGCGCGTGCGCGGAGTGCGCATCCATGAGCCTCGTCGTCGTTCTGGCGCGCATCGGCGAACAGCACGTCGCGTTCGACGCGCGGGACATCGAGTCGGTCGTCGATCTCGGCGAGGTCGTCGCGGTGCCGCTCGCGCCGTGTCACGTCGCGGGACTGACGGCACTGCGAAGTCGCGTGGCGACCGTGATCGATTGCGCGACGCTGTTCGCGCAGCCTTCGACGCGCTCGGCCCGCGCTATCACCGTCGGCCTTGACGGCCATCATTATGCGTTGCGCGTCGACGCCGTCAGCGACGCTTGCGAGGTCGCCGATCCCGTGGCGCTCGACCCAGCGACGGTCGGTCCGGCTTGGGCTGCGATCGCGAGCGGCACGATCCAGACAAGCGAAGGCTATGCGCTTCTCGTCCGCCCGGCGCTGCTCCTCGGTAATCTTGCGCGACAGTCTGCTTAACCTGTTGTGCAGGATTGTGAATTAACGTTCGACGGCAAGCCTGACACGAGTGTTTCCCCCATGACGCAGACCTGCCTCGTCGTCGACGATTCGAAGGTGATCCGGAAAGTCGCCCGCCATATGCTCGAAACGCTGGGCTTCATCATCGATGAGGCCGCCGATGGGCGCGAGGCGCTTTACAAATGCCGCGCGGCACCACCGCAGGTCGTGCTTCTCGACTGGAACATGCCGGTGATGAACGGCCTCGAATTCCTGCGCGCGATCGACGAAGAAGCGATCGAGCCCCGCCCGAAGATCATATTCTGTACGACCGAGAACGGAACCGGCCACATCCGCGCGGCGATCGACGCGGGCGCCGACGAATATATCATGAAGCCCTTCGACCTCGACACGCTCGCCAGCAAGTTCAGTCTCGTCGGCCTCGGCTGAGGCAATGGTGAGTGCTGTTCGCCTCGCCGAGGCTGCGCCGCGCGAAGTGGCCGTGCTGCTGGTCGATGACTCGATCGTCGCGCGCGCGGCACTCGGGCGGATGCTCGGCGAAGCAGCCGGCGTGGAAGTGGTTGCGGCGGTCGACAGTGCAGCGGCGGCAATCCGGTGGCTTCAGCATGGTCGCGTCGATGTCGTCCTGCTCGATATCGCGATGCCGGGGCGCGACGGGCTCGAGGCACTCCCCGACCTGCTTGCTGCGGGGCAGGGTGCGCACATACTGATCGTCTCTTCGTTCGCAACGACGGGTGCCGCTGCAACGGTGCGCGCTCTTGCGCTCGGCGCGGCCGATACGCTCGAAAAACCGTCGGCTGGCGCATTGGGACGCGAGTTCGGCGCGGTGCTAGCCGAACGCGTCCGCCGTCTCGGCTGCGCGGCCAGCGGCAATGGGCCTAACCCGCTCGTTACATTGCGCGCGGCCTCCGACATGCCGCCCGAGGTACTGGCAATCGCCGGATCAACCGGGGGAATCGGTGCGCTGGCGGCGTTGCTCGCGTCGCTGCCTGCGCGACTGTCGCTGCCGATCCTGATCACGCAGCATCTGCCCGAGGCGTTCCTTGCTTCATTCTCCGCGCAGGTAGCGTCGATGGCGCAACGCCCGGCGCTCGTCGCAACCGAAGGGCAGCGGCTTCTTCCGGGGATGATCCTGATCGCCGGCGGATCGGGCCATCTGACCGTGCGGCGCGACCGGCGCGACACGCGCATAATGCTGTCGGACGAGGTTGCGCCTGCGCTTTGCCGGCCCGCCGCCGACCCGATGTTCGCGTCGGTCGCGCGCGCGTTCGGTCCGGCGTCGCTCGGCGTCGTGCTCAGCGGCATGGGCCGCGACGGCGTGCAGGGTGCCGCGGCCATCGCCGAGGTGGGCGGAACGATGCTTGCGCAGGACGCGGCGAGCAGCACGATCTGGGGTATGCCCGGCGCGGTCGCCCGCGGCGGTCTCGCGAGCTTCGTCGCCTCCCCTACGGCGCTCGGCCGCTGGGTCGCGGCGCGGATCGCGGCGTGAGCTTCGAGGCTCCGCGCGGTGCCGCGACGCGCATCCTCGCCTCGTTGCTCGAAGCGCGGACAGGGCAAACGCTGTCGCCGTCGCGCAGCTGGCGGCTCGAGCAGTCGCTGCGGCCCCTGATCGACGCGCTTGCGCTGCCCTCGCTCGAGGCGCTCGTCGCGTGCATCTGGGGCGGACGCGACGATGCGCTTGCGACGCGCGTTATCGAGGCCTTGCTCAACAATGAAACGTCCTTCTTCCGCGACGCTGCGGCTTTCCAGACGATCGACCGCGACGTATTCGGCGAGCTTCACGCGCGGTGCGAACGGCGCAAACGCGTTCGCATCTGGTCGGCGGGCTGCTCGACGGGGCAGGAACCCTATTCGGTCGCGATGCGCCTGCGTGACCAGTCGCGGTGGGACGGCTGGGCGATCGACATCGTCGCGACGGATATTTCCGGCAGCGCGATCGCGCGCGCGAAAGAGGGGCGATACTCGCAATTCGAAATCCAGCGCGGCCTGCCGGTGCGTACGATGCTCAAATATTTCCGGCAGTCGGGGGACGAATGGGAAACCGATCCGTCGCTGCGCCGCGCGGTGCGGTTCGCCGTCCACCACCTCGCCGATCCTGCACCGGGGCAGTTCGACCTGATCCTGTGCCGCAACGTCCTGATGTATTTTGCCTCCCCGCTGCGCCGCACGGTGTTCGACCGTCTCGCCGATGCGCTGGCGCCGGGGGGAATGCTGGTTTTGGGGGCGGGGGAGACCGTCATCGGGCAAAGCGACCGCTTTGCGCTGCATCCCATGTTGAAGGGGGTTTACGAGGCCGATGAGCGAGGGTCGACCAAGCGTTGAACCCGCACTAACGTCCGGAACGCAAACCGCGAGTTCGCTTTGACCATCATCGACACCCCATCGCCCAATTTCGACGAGCGTGCGCTGCCGGTCAGCCTGATCGTGCTGCACTATACCGGCATGCAGGACGCAGCGAGCGCGATCGCCCGGCTCACCGACCCGGAGGCCAAGGTTTCGGCGCACTATCTGATTGCCGAGGACGGGCAGGTCGTCCGCATGGTGGCGGAGGACAAGCGCGCGTGGCATGCGGGTCGCTCGCGCTGGCGGCACTACGACGACGTCAACTCGGCGAGCATCGGCATCGAGCTCGTCAATCCGGGGCACGAGTTCGGCTATCGTGCCTTTCCAGACGCGCAGATCGACGCGCTGATCCCGCTCGTCGCGGACATCAAGGAGCGTTACGGCATCACGCGCGGCAACATCGTCGGGCATTCGGACGTAGCGCCACAGCGCAAACAGGACCCGGGGGAATTGTTTCCGTGGAACCGGCTCGCGCGGCTGAGGCTCGCGCTGCCGCGCCCGACGAAGAATTTGATGGATCCGCCGTGGACCGACGGCGGGTTCCTGCTCGCGCTCGAACGCTTCGGCTACGACGTCAGCGACTCGCTTGCGGCGATCGTCGCGTTCCAGCGGCGCTTCCGTCCCGAGCTGATCGATGGCGAGATCGACGGCGAGTGCCGCGCGATCCTGCTCGCGCTGCTGCTTCCCAAACCCACCGGCGACGATTAGGACGGACGGGTGCCAGAGGGTTGGGCGACCGCGGTCTCGAGCGTCAAGCGAGGGAGCGAGGAAAGTCCGGGCTCCACAGAGCAACGGTGCCGGGTAACGCCCGGCGGTTCCAAGCCTTGCGCAAGGGATCAGGGACAGTGCCACAGAAAACAGACCGCTCGTGTTTCGACACAGCAAGGGCGAAACGGTGCGGCAAGAGCGCACCGCGAGACCGGCAACGGAATCGGCATGGCAAACCCCACCGGGAGCAAGACCGAATAGGGACGGCATATGGACCTGCTCGGTTCCGTCGTCCGGGTTGGTCGCTGGAGGCCGTCGGCAACGGCGGTCGTAGAGGAATGGTCGCCGCGCGCGTGTTCGCACGCGCGTACAGAACCCGGCTTACAGACCCTCTGGCACGATCGCTGCGCAAGCCCTAAGCGCGCTGGCGATATGGCACGACCGACGACACGCAATCTTGACTGGGGCTTTCCCCGCTGGCGCGGCTATGGCGCAGGCGCATCGGCGGCGACGGTCAAGATGTGCGACCGGCACGGCTGCGAAGCGGTCGGCGACCGGCCTGCGCCCAAGGCACCCAACAGCCGGGAACGCTGGTATTTCTGCGAAACGCACGCGGGCGAATATAACCGCAACTGGGACTATTTCGAGGGGCTGTCGGCCGAGGAAGCCGCCGCGCGCGAGGCCGAGGAGCGCCGCGATGCCGGTGGCTGGCGCGAAAGCGCGCATCATCAATGGGCGGGGCCAGGCGACGGGACAAGATCACGCGACGAGATGCGCGCGCTGGGCGTATTGGGCGTGGCGAACGATGCGACGCTTGACGACATTCGCATCGCGTGGCGCGGGCTCGTGAAGATCAATCATCCCGACATCAACCCGGGCGATGTCGAGGCTGCGGCGCGTTTTCGCGAAGTTCAGGCCGCCTGGGATGTGTTGCGAACGGCGGAGGAGCGCCGGGTCGCCGAGGCCGGTTGACCGTCCACTCCGCTCGATGGCGGAGTGGACGGGGTCACCCGTGCTGACTTCAGGCGAGAATCGCGCCCGCGACCAGCACCTGGGCAACGACGGCGACGATGGCAAAAGCCACCAGCTCGAACGTCTGCATGTGCAGTCTCCTTGTACCGGTAAGGTCCGGTGCCCGTCACAATCGATGTTGCGACGCAGCAATATCTAGTAGACTGGTCGGGTATCGCAACCGCAACGACTGCCATCCTACTTGCAGTTTTTGCAATCGCGGCTCAGTAATTCTCTGCGGGCATCTCGGGCTCGGGATCGCCCATGGGCACCGGCTGGTCGATATCGCCGGGCATCGGCGGCATTTCGGTCGGCGGCGCGATCGGTTGCGGATCGCTTGCAGGGGTGTAGTCGGGGTTGGTCGCCACGGTTCTTTGCTCCTTTGGTTGATGAACGCGCGGGGCAGCGCTTGGCTCCTTGCTCTTCTCCATCATGCTGCATATAGACGCGCGCCTTGCGGCGCTTGCGCGGCGGGCGTGGCGAAACTGGTAGACGCGCCAGATTTAGGTTCTGGTATCGCAAGATGTGGGGGTTCGAGTCCCTTCGCCCGCACCAGTCGCAACGCCGCCGGCAAAGTGCTGCCCAATAGACGGATGAGTGTTGCCCCATGCAGATTGCCGAGACGCTCAACGAAGGCCTCAAGCGCGCCTTCATGCTGACCATTACCGCAGGCGATATCGACGCGCTCGTCGACGCCGAGGTGAAGAAGGTCGCGCCGCAGATGAAGATGCCCGGGTTCCGCCCCGGCAAGGTCCCTGCCAATCTCGTCCGCAAGATGCATGGCCCGGCGCTTCAGGCCGAGGCGCTCAACACGGCGATCCAGAACGGCGTTTCGCAGCTCGTCGCGGATAAGGCATTGCGTCCCGCGATGCAGCCGTCGGTCGCGCTCGGCGAAGGCTATGAACCCGGCAAGGATGCCGAGGTGACCGTCGCCCTCGAAATCCTGCCCGATGTTCCGCCGCCCGCGATCGACGGGCTGACGCTCGAGCGGCTGACGGTCGAGGCAGACGATGCGACGGTCGATGAACAGGTCGCGCGACTGTTCAGCCAGTCGAAATCGTTCGACGATTCGCCCGAGGGGCATGCCGCCGCGACCGGCGACGAAGTGACGATGGATTTCCTCGGCAAGGTCGCGGGCGAAGCCTTCGACGGCGGCACGGGTGAGGACATGGCGGTCGAGATCGGCTCGGGTCGGCTCATCCCCGGCTTTGAGGACCAGCTGGTCGGGGTGAAGGCGGGCGACGAAAAGGTCATCGAGGTGACGTTCCCCGCCGAGTACAACGTCGCCTATCTCGCGGGAAAACCCGCAACGTTCGATCTCACGATCAAGTCGGTGCGCGTGCCGGGTGAGGGCGTCGCCGACGACGCGTTCGCCAAGACGCTCGGACTCGAAGGCATCGATCAGCTGCGCGAATTGCTGAAAGGACAGGTCGAGCAGGAGCTGAACGGTCTGACGCGGACGCACATGAAGCGCAAATTGCTCGACCAGCTCGCGGCGAGCCACGACTTCGCGGTCCCCCCCTCGATGGTCGATGCCGAGTTCGAACAGATCTGGAAGCAGCTCGAGCATGAGGCGACGCACGAAGCCGATCCCGAGGCAGCGCGCGGCGAAATGGAGTCGGAGCGCGACGATTATCGCCGCATCGCCGAGCGCCGTGTCCGGCTGGGGCTGCTCTTGTCCGAAATCGGACAGGCGAACGGCATCGAGATCACCAGCGCCGAGATGAACCGTCTCGTGAGCCAGGCCGCGCAGCAATACGACCCCAAGGACCGCGAGCGGTTCGTGGAATACCTGCAGCAAGAGCCGATGGCCGCCGCACAACTCCGCGCGCCGCTCTATGAAGACAAGGTCGTCGATTATCTGTTTGGCAAGGCGACGATCACCGACCGTGCGACGACTCGCGCCGAACTCGAGGCCGCGATCGAGGCCGAGGAAGGCAGCGACGTGAAGCCGCACGTCCACGGCCCCGACTGCGGCCATGATCACGAGGAATCCGCGAAGAAGCCGCGCGCGAGAAAAGCCAAGCCCGTTGTCGAGCAGGCGGCGGTGGTCGAGGGGACTTTGGTGACTGAAGCCGACGGCGGCACGCCCGCGAGCGAAGGCGCGGTCGAGGAGATCGTCGTCGACAAACCTAAGCGCAAGCCGGCGGCGAAGAAGAAGGTAGAAAACGTAGAAGAGTGATCGCCTTGCCCGTTAGCCCCGAGATTGTCGAAGGGCGGGCCTCACGAACTAAGCGCTGTTCGTGTTGCCCCTCGTTCGACAGGCTCAGGGCTTACGGTGAAGGGAAGGGCAGCTGAATGACCATCGCCGTCCTCCTGCCCTGCTACAATGAAGAGGCCGCGATCGCGCAGACGGTCGCGTCGTTCCGCGCGGCGCTCCCCGACGCGACGATTTACGTATATGACAACAACAGCAGCGACCGCACGCGCGAGGTGGCGCGCGACGCCGGGGCGATCGTGCGGACCGAGCGGATGCAGGGCAAGGGCAATGTCGTTCGCCGCATGTTCGCCGACATCGACGCCGATATCTACGTCATGGCGGATGGCGACGCGACCTATGATGCCGCCGCCGCGCCCGACCTTGTCGCACGCCTCCTCGACGAACAGCTCGACATGGTCGTCGGTGCGCGGCGTTCCGAAGTCGACGCCGCGTACCGGCGCGGGCACCGTTTCGGCAATGCGATGCTCACCGGGCTCCTCGCGCAGGTCTTCGGGCGCAGCTTCACCGATGTGCTGTCGGGCTACCGCGTGTTTTCACGCCGATTCGTGAAAAGTTTCCCGGTCCTGTCGGCGGGGTTCGAGATCGAGACCGAGATCAGCGTCCATGCGCTCGAACTCCGCATGCCGACCGCCGAAATCGTCACCGCCTATGCCGCGCGGCCTGCGGGATCGGTGTCGAAGCTATCAACCTATAGCGACGGCTGGCGCATTCTGCGTACGATCGCGATGCTCGCGCGCTTCGAACGTCCGCTGGCGTTCTTCGGGTTCGTCGGGGCGGTTTTTGCGTTGATGGCGGTGTTCCTCGCCATCCCGCTGGTCGTCACTTTTTTCCAGACCGGCCTCGTTCCGCGTTTTCCGACCGCGATCCTTGCGACGGGTCTCATGATCCTTGCCTTCCTGAATTTCTTCGCTGGACTGATCCTCGATACCGTCGTGAGAGGGCGGCGCGAGGTGCGGCGGCTGGCGTATCTGCAGCACCCGGCACCCGGCGTTTAATCCCCACTTGAACCGTGGCGGGGCACCGCCGAAATAGGATGCGGCAAAAGGCAAGGACGAACCTACGCATGAGCATTCCCGACCACGCCGATATCATCGGTGGCCTCGTCCCGATCGTCATCGAGCAATCGACGCGCGGCGAACGCAGCTTCGACATCTATTCGCGCCTGTTGCGCGAACGGATCATCTTCATCACCGGCGGGGTCGAGGACCATATGGCCTCGGTCATCACCGCGCAGCTGCTGTTCCTCGAATCGGAAAATCCGAAAAAGGACATCTACATGTACATCAACTCGCCGGGCGGGGTGGTGACGGCGGGGCTCGCGATCCACGACACGATGAACTACATCCGGCCCGAAGTCGGCACGGTGTGCATCGGGCAGGCGGCGTCGATGGGGTCGTTCCTGCTCGCGGCGGGTCAGCCGGGCAAGCGCGTGGCGCTGACCAACAGCCGCATCATGATCCACCAGCCGTCGGGCGGCGCGCAGGGCATGGCGTCGGACATCGAGATTCAGGCGAAGGAAATCCTGCGCATGCGTCACCGGCTGAACACGCTGTATGCCAAATACACCGGCAAGACGCTCGAGGAGATCGAACGCGCGATGGACCGCGACAATTTCCTCGAAGCCGACGAAGCCAAGGCGTTCGGGCTGGTCGACGAGGTGATGGACAAGCGGCCGATGCCTGCCGAGGATGCGTGAGTCGGTACCCGCCGATCATGACGCAGGCGATTTTCGCATTGCCCGTTAAATTCTTGACGGTAACATGACCATCGTCGGTTGCGTACGAACCGGCCCCTAGGAAGCGACTTGATGACCAAACTCAGCGGCAGCGATTCGAAGAGCACGCTCTATTGCTCTTTCTGCGGCAAGTCGCAGCATGAGGTGCGCAAGCTCATCGCCGGACCAACGGTGTTCATCTGCGACGAGTGCGTCGATCTGTGCAACGACATCATCCGCGAGGAGACGAAGTCGGCGCTGTCGTCGAAAAAGGATGGTGGCGTGCCGACGCCGCAGGAAATCTGCGATGTGCTCGACGATTATGTCATCGGCCAGCGGCGCGCCAAACGGGTCCTGTCGGTGGCGGTGCACAATCACTACAAGCGGCTGAATCACGGTGCCAAGGGTGCCGATGTCGAGCTCGCCAAGTCGAACATCCTGCTCGTGGGCCCGACCGGATGCGGCAAGACCTTGCTCGCGCAAACGCTTGCGCGCATCCTGGACGTGCCGTTCACGATGGCCGACGCGACCACGCTGACCGAGGCGGGCTATGTTGGCGAGGACGTCGAGAACATCATTCTGAAGCTGTTGCAGGCGTCCGATTACAACGTCGAGCGGGCACAGCGCGGCATCGTTTATATCGACGAGATCGATAAGATCAGCCGCAAGGCCGAAAACCCGTCGATCACCCGCGACGTTAGCGGTGAGGGCGTCCAGCAGGCGTTGCTGAAGCTGATGGAAGGCACGACTGCCAGCGTGCCGCCGCAGGGCGGACGCAAGCACCCACAGCAGGAGTTCCTTCAGGTCGACACGACCAACATTCTGTTCATCTGCGGCGGGGCGTTTTCGGGACTCGAAAAGATCATCGGTGACCGGTTGCAGGGCAAGTCGATCGGCTTTGGCGCGCACGTCGCCGCGCCCGACGAGCGGCGCACGGGCGCGATACTCCAGTCGACCGAGCCCGAGGATTTGCTCAAGTTCGGGCTGATCCCCGAATTCGTCGGCCGCCTGCCTGTCATCGCCACGCTCGAGGACCTCGACACCGACGCATTGGTCAAGATTCTGACCGAGCCCAAGAACGCGCTGGTCAAGCAATATCGAAAGCTGTTCGACATGGAAGATGTCGAGCTGGGCTTCACCGACGAAGCGCTGGTGGCGATCGCCAAGCGCGGCATCGAACGCAAGACCGGCGCACGCGGGCTGCGCTCGATCCTCGAATCGATCCTGCTCGACACGATGTTCGACCTGCCCGGCATGGACGGCGTCGACGAAGTCATGGTCGACAAGGATGTCGTCGCGGGGACGAAGGAACCGGTGCGCGTCTATTCGGGTAAGAAGGAAGCCGTCGGCGCGGCTTGATCGGTTCCGGCACGCTCGGTGAGCGTGCAGCGGCCTTGGTGCCATATGATCCGGCCGGGCAGAGCGACTTTCGGATCGCAACTGCCAAGCAGCCGCGCTTGGTGTGCTGCTAGGATCGACGATGCCTGACTTATCTGCTGGCGGCTAACGAGCGCGTAGAAGCGGAGCGTCGGCGCGTAGCTGGCAAAGCCTGCGCGATTGTCGACACCCGGCTCGATCACCGTAAGCGCGTGCCCGGGTCGCTGCCTCGCAGCAGCCGCAATCAATGTGTCGAAGGCAGGCGCAGCGGCGGGATCGATGCCACGCGCATAGCGGAACACGACCGCCTGCGCGCCAACCGCCGCAACTACGCCCAGCGCAATCAGGCGCCCGTGCCGAACGCGCTCGGCAAGCGCGGCACCCCCGATCGCCATGGCGATGCACAGGAAGGGGAGGGCGGGCAGAATATACCAACGGAGCTTGGTTGCCGCGACCGAGTAGACGACGAGCATGCCTAAAACCTGGATCAGCGCGAACACGCCAAGCCTTCGCGGACGGCCCTCGGGCAAAAGCCACAGCCCGCCGACGAGCGGAAGCAACAGCGCCGTGGATCGCCACAGGAGCGCGCCAACGTAGAATTCGGGTCCGCCCGCGTGCTGGTCGAGTGCCTGTCCGAACCGCCCGCCGAGGTCGTTGGTCATGACCGCCGCCAGATAGGCGGGGTCACTCGCGCGCAGGACGTAATAACTCATACCCAGCGTCAGCCCGATGACGCCGATGACAAGATACGCCCGCCAGTGCGCCCAGCTCGTACGCGGACCGGCGCCGAGAGCATAGGCGGCCATGCCGACGCCTGGTACGAGCCCCGCAATGCCCTTCGTCAGCACCGCAAGTCCAACCAAAACACCTGCGCCAACCGCACCGCGCAGCGAAGATCGCTTTGCCTCGATCAGCACGAACACTATCAGGCCATAGCCGGTCGTCAGAAGCGTCAGTGGGGCATCATAGTCCCCAGTCTGACCGCCGTGATGCCCGTAGAACAGCGATGACCCCGCCAGCAACACGCCCGCCGCGACCCCCGTCGCCAGTGACCCGGTCACCCGCCGCACAACCCATGCGACGAGCAGTACGCAGGCGCACGCCGACAGCGCCGACGGCAAGCGCAATGCAAACACATTCTCACCGAACAGCTGCATCGAAAGCGCCATGAGATTGACGACGAGGGGCGGCTTCGTGTTCCACAGGTCGGGTGCGAAACCATAGGTCGTGACCAGTCGATCGCCCGTTCGCAGCATCTCGATCGCGTTCACCGCGAGCCGCGACTCGTCCCAATATTGCAGCTTCAGCCAGAATGTGTCAGCCAGCTGAAACGCGAAAAGAGCGACGAGCAGGAAGAGCGTCGAGACCGTGGACCGCCGCGCTGCTCCGATCACCGGAACGGTGGCTCGTTGAATGCGCGCAATTTGCGCGAATGGAGCTTCGACCCTTCGCGGCGCAACTCGTTACAGGCTTCGATGCCGATCTTCATATGCTCGGCGATCGCACGTTCGTAGAAGCGATTGGCCTGACCGGGCAGCTTGAGCTCGCCGTGCAGCGGCTTGTCCGACACGCACAGCAATGTTCCGTACGGCACGCGGAAACGGTAGCCCTGCGCGGCGATCGTCGCCGATTCCATGTCGATGCCGACCGCGCGGCTCTGCGAAAAGCGCAGCGCCGACTTTGAATAGAACAGCTCCCAGTTGCGGTCGTCGGTGGTCACGATGGTGCCTGTACGCAGGCGCCGCTTGAGCGTGTCGGCATCCTCGCCCGACACGATCTCCGCCGCGCGTGCCAGCGCCTGCTGCACCTCGGCGATAGCAGGCACCGGGATTTCAGGCGGCAGCACGTCGTCGAGGACATGGTCGTCGCGCAGATAGGCGTGCGCAAGAACATAGTCGCCAATTCGCTGCGACGGACGCAGGCCCCCGCAATGGCCGATCATCAGCCATGCCTCAGGCCGCAGCACCGCGAGATGGTCGGTGATCGTCTTTGCATTCGACGGGCCGACGCCGATGTTGACGAGTGTGATGCCGCTGCGGTCGGGCGCGCACAGATGCCACGCGGGCATCTGGTGCCGCCGCCATGCGTCGACCGCGATGGCGCTTTCGGGATCGTGCGTGTCACGCGTCACGCGCACGCCGCCCGCGCCCGACAGGTGGGTATAGGGCGACTCGCCGCCGAGTTGACTCAGTGCCCAGCGTGCAAATTCGTCGACATAGCGATGGTAATTCGTGAAGAGCACATAGCGCTGCACGTCCTCGACCGGCGTGCCCGTGTAATGCCGCAGCCGTGCGAGCGAGAAATCGGTGCGCAGCGCGTCGAACAGCGCGAGCGGACGCGGTGCACCCGGCGACGCCCACACACCGTCGGCGATCTCGTCGCCGATATGCGCGAGGTCGGTCGAGGGGAACCAGCGCGCCAGATCGCTCGCGCGCACCTCGTCGAGCATCACGCTCGCATCGAGCACATAGGGAAAGGGGATTTCCTGGTCCGAGGGCCCTACTTCGACGGTCACGTCATAGTCGGCGATCAGCAGGTCGAGCTGTTCGGCGAGGTAGTCGGCGAACAGCGCCGGCCGCGTCACGCTCGTCGCGTAATAGCCCGCCTGGGTCAGCCGCCCGAACGAGCGTCCCGGCAGCTTCGACAGCACCTCGCCGCCATAGCTCAGACGGATTTCTGGGTAAGCGAAGCTGCCGTCGCTGCGCGCGGCCGGGTCGGGCCGCGTGCCGTGCCCGACATAGGCTTCGATCGCCGTGCGCAGCCGACCTGAGGCGCTGGTATAGAGCGCGTCGAGACGGCCGACGAGATCGCGCCCGCTGGTCAGAGCTGCTCGACCATATAGTCGGCCGCCGAGACACGAAATTCGCCGCCAGCCTCGACGTTGAGCTGTGTGACCGTGCCGTCGTCGACGACCATCGAAAAGCGCTGGCCGCGCTTGCCCATGCCGAAATTGGTGCCGTCCATCGTCAGCCCCAGCGCCTCGACGAGCGCGCCATTGCCATCAGCAAGCATCGTCACCTTGTCGCCGACCTCGTGCGCCTTGCCCCACGCCGCCAGCACGAACGTGTCGTTGACCGCAGTGCAGGCGACCTCATCGATGCCCTTGGACTTCAGCGCGTCATATTGCTCGACGAACCCCGGCAGGTGCTTGGCCGAACACGTCGGTGTGAAGGCACCGGGCACCGAGAACAGTGCCACCTTTCGCCCCGCGAAATAGGCGTCGCTTTCGACCGTCTCGCGCTCGCCGCCAACTACCTTGGTCAGCGTCATCGAGGGAAATTTGTCTCCAACCGCGATCGTCATCGTTGCTCTCCTGTGTATGCTCGACGTTCCCTTCGCGCGCGACGATGACATTGGCAAGTCAGTGAGCAAAGGGTTGCAACGAAGCGAACGCTAACCGGTCTTCAACCCTCTTCTGCCACACAGGTGCCTGTTCGAGTCAGAGGGTGCATAGATGCGTAAACCGGTTGTCGTCGCCACATTGGCCGTCTGTCTTGCCACGCAGGCGCAGGCGGGTTGCTGGACAAAAGCCGAGGTCGACGCCGCGCGCGTGCGCGATCTCGATACGATGCTGATGGTGTCGGCGCTGCGTTGTCGCCAGGCCGATCCGGGCTTTGTCGCGCGTTACAACGCGTTCGTGAAAGGCAGCAAGCCGGGCCTCGTCGCCGCCAACGCCGTGCTGCGTGCGCGCTTTGCCAAGATGGGCGCGTCGGCATTCGACAATTACGTGACGCGCGTGGCCAACCGCTATGGCACCGGGCTCGACGCGCTCGCGTGTCGCGATATGGCGTCGCTGGTGGCGACGGCGGCATTAGCAGGCAAGACGCTGCAACGGCTCAATGCTGTCGCGCAGCGCGCGGCGCTCGAGCCGCTGACCGATGGGGGGCAGTGCGGCTTTATAGCTGCACCGACCTATGTGGCGACTGTCATCGATGCGCCGACGGGTGTCGTCCCGATGCGCGCGCCCGTGCCGGCGACCGCGCCGCTCGTTTATGCCGCCAACCAACCATCGCGCCGTGCCGCGACCACGAGCAGCGCGCGGCTGAACTACGATATAAAGGATTCTTTATATTTGCGTTGAGGGCAGTTCGCGGCTAGGGGAAGTACATCATATCCCCAATCCGGAGACCGAAAGTGGCCACTGTTCTCGACCGTAACGACTATGTCATCGCCGACATCGAGCTTGCCGATTTCGGCCGCCGTGAAATCCAGATCGCCGAAACCGAGATGCCCGGCCTGATGGCGCTGCGCGACGAATTCGGCGTGACTCAGCCGCTGAAGGGCGCGCGCATCGTCGGTTCGCTCCACATGACGATCCAGACTGCGGTGCTGATCGAGACGCTGACCGCGCTCGGTGCCGACGTGCGCTGGGCGACGTGCAACATTTTCTCGACGCAGGACCATGCCGCCGCCGCGATCGCCGCGTCGGGCGTGCCGGTATTCGCGATCAAGGGCGAGAGCCTTGCCGATTACTGGGACTACGTCGGCGACATCTTTACCTGGGACAAGGACGTCGAGGGCCAGACCGCCAACATCATCCTCGACGACGGCGGTGACGCGACGATGTTCGCGCTGTGGGGTGCCAAGCTCGAAGCCGGTCACACGCTCGGCGAGCCCGAGAACGAAGAGGAAGTCGAGTTCCAGCGCGCGCTGAAGGCGTTCATCGCGAAAAAGCCCGGCTATCTGACCGAGACGGTGAAGAATCTGAAGGGCGTCAGCGAGGAAACCACCACCGGCGTCCACCGTCTGTACGAGATTGCCAAGAAGGGCGAGCTTCCCTTTCCGGCGATCAACGTCAACGACAGCGTGACCAAGTCGAAGTTCGATAATCTTTACGGTTGCAAGGAATCGCTCGTCGACGCGATCCGTCGCGCAACCGACGTGATGCTTGCGGGCAAGGTCGCATGCGTGGCGGGCTTCGGCGACGTCGGCAAGGGCTCGGCACAGTCGCTGCGCAACGGCGGCGCGCGCGTGATGGTTACCGAAATCGATCCGATCTGCGCGCTGCAGGCGGCGATGGAGGGCTTCGAAGTCGTGACGATGGAAGAGGCGGTGAGCCGCGCCGACATTTTCTGCACCGCGACCGGCAACGCCGACGTCATCACCGCCGACCATATGAAGGCGATGCGCCCCAACGCCATCGTCTGCAACATCGGGCACTTCGATAGCGAGATTCAGATCGCCGCGCTGTCGAACTACAAGTGGACCGAAGTGAAGCCGGGAACCGACCTCGTCGAGTTTCCCGACGGCAAGCAGATCATCATCCTCGCCAAGGGGCGTCTGGTGAACCTCGGCTGCGCAACCGGTCACCCGTCGTTCGTCATGTCGGCGAGCTTCACGAACCAGGTGCTCGCGCAGATCGAATTGTGGACCAGGGGCGAGAATTACCAGAACCAGGTCTATGTCCTGCCCAAGCATCTCGACGAAAAGGTTGCGACGCTTCACCTCGAAAAGCTCGGGGTAAAGCTGACCAAGCTGACTTCGAAGCAGGCCGGTTACATCGGCGTCCCGACCGAAGGGCCGTTCAAGCCCGACCATTACCGCTATTGAGTCGTGCAACCGTCACCCTTGCGATGGGCGGGGGTGACGGGAAGGGGCAAGCCCCTTCACATCTGGTTGCGCTTGCCTCTAAGCACGCCGCGATGCGCGGCCTTTTGCTTTGATCACCCTATCGACCTGGAGCGTTGCCGCGATCGGCATCGTGATGGCGCTCTGGCTTGTCGGCGCGGCTTGGGCGGTCGTTAGCGGGGTCACGATGCGGCGGCGAGCGGCGGCGGCGACGCTCCAGGCGGATCGTCTCGCCGCACTGATCGACAGCGCCCCTGCGCTTCCCGTCGTGGTTCGCGCCGATGGGCGCGTCGAGGCGCCGGCGCGGCTCGCCGACTGGCTCGGCCTGTCGCGCGTGCCACAATTCCTGGTCGATTTCGCGGGCAAAGGCGCCGGGCTGACCGAAGCCGATGCGACCGCGCTCGCCGCCGACGTCGCGGCCGCGCAGCGTACGGGCGCGCGGTTCACGCGCGCCGTACGCGCCGTAGGGTCGGACCTCGCGCTGCTGCTGAAAGTCGCACCCGCGCCCGGAAGCCTGGCGCGCGCAGGCGCTATCGTCTGGGTGTTCGACGCGACCGAGTCGCAGGCCGAGATCGTGCGCCTGTCGGCCGAGACCGAGCGACTGAAATCGGCGTTCGCCGCGCTGTCCGAACTGATCGAGGCGGTGCCAATCCCGATGTGGCATCGCGGCCCCGACCTGCGGCTGACGCTCGTCAACCGCGCCTATGTCGCGGCGGTCGACGCGGCATCGGCGGAGGACGTCATCGTGCGCGGCCTCGAACTCGTCGAGCCCGTCGGTGGCGTGACCCCGCTCGCGGCAGCAGCGGCGGCGCGCGACGCGAACGCGCTCGCCAGCCGCGAGGTGACCTCGACGATTGCCGGTCAACGCCGCGCGCTGCGCGTCGTCGATGTGCCACTCGGCGCGGCGGGCGTGGCGGGCTATGCGCTCGACAATGATGCGCTCGAACGAGCGCGCGCCGACGTGCGGCGTTTTGCCGAGGTGCAGCGCGAGACGCTCGACAGGCTGTCGGCGGGAGTGGCGCAGTTCGGCGCGGATCGCGGGCTGACCTTTTCGAACCTGCCTTTCCAGCGCACCTTTGCCCTGAAGCCCGAATGGCTGGCCGACCGGCCTGAGTTCGAACGCGTACTCGACCGGATGCGCGAGGCGGGACGCGCGCCCGAATTGCGCGACTTCCCGGCTTGGCGTGCCGAACGCCGCGCATGGTTCACCGCGACCGAGGGAAGTGAGGAGGCCTGGGTGCTGCCCGATGGCACGCACCTGCGTGTCGTGGCACAACCGGTTCCCGACGGCGGGCTGTTGCTGGTGTTCGAGGACCGGACCGAGCAGCTTCAGCTCGCCAGCGCGCGCGACACGCTGCTGCGCGTGCGCACCGCAACCTTCGACAATCTGTTCGAGGCGGTCGGCGTGTTCGCCGCCGACGGTCGGCTCAACCTGTGGAACAATCGCTTTCGTGAGACCTGGGGGTTCGACGAGGCCATGCTTGCCGAGCATCCGCGTGTCGACGCGCTCGCGCAGGCCGCCGCGGCCAAGCTGACGACTCCGGGGCGCGCGGCGCTCATCCGCGATATGGTCCGTTCGGCGACGAGCGAGCGAAAAGCGCGATCGGGCCGCGTCGCGATGAAGGACGGGCGTCATTTCGAATTTGCCGCCGTGCCGCTGCCCGACGGCAACGCGCTCTTCACCATGCTCGACGTGACCGACAGCCGCCGCATCGAACGCGTGCTGCGCGACCGTGCCGACGCGCTCGAAGCCGCCGATCGCGTCAAGACGGCTTTCGTCGCCAATATGAGCTATGAGCTGCGCACGCCGCTGACCTCGATCGGCGGGTTCGCTGAGATGCTGGCGAAGGGCTATGCGGGCGCGCTGGGCGACAGCGCCAAATCCTATGTCGACGCGATCCTCGAATCGGTCGCGCGGCTCGGGACACTGGTCGACGAAACGCTCGAGCTGACACAGGCCGAACTGCCTGTAGTCGATCGCGAGACGGTCGATCTGGTCGGGCTGGTCGAAGCCGCCGCGTCGGCTGAGCGAACGCGGCCGAAGGGTGTCGAGCTCGCCATCGATCTCAACATATCGGCCGGCCGCGTCGAGGGCGACCGCGCACAACTGCGCGGGGCCGTCGACCGGCTGATCGACTCGGCACTGGCCGAAGTCGGCAAGCGCGGACGCATATTGCTCCATGCCAGCGGAACGCCCGATGCAGCACTGATCGCGGTATCGGACAATGGGCCAGGTAGGCCGCAGGACGACGCGATCTTCGCCGAGGTGCGCGCGGTAATCGCGGCGCATCGCGGCACGCTGACCCTGCTGCGCGAAGCGGGGCAGGGGAGCGTTGCGCGCATCGACCTTCCGCGATGATGCTTGTCAACGAGGCCGACACGCTCGCACTCGGCGCGGCAGCCGGGACCATCTTACAACGCGGTGATGTCGTGACATTGTCGGGGACGCTCGGAGCGGGCAAAACCGTGCTTGCGCGGGGCATCCTGCGCGGGCTGGGCTTTTTGGGCGACGTGCCGAGCCCGAGCTTTCCGATCGTCATCGGCTATGCGCCGCCCGATGTTCGCCTGCCGCTAGCGCACGTCGATCTTTACCGCGTCGACGCGGACGTCGAGGAGCTGGGCCTCGACGAAGCACGTGCAGAAGGCGCGCTGATCGTCGAATGGCCCGAGCGGATCGGCGCTGGCTACTGGCTCGAAGCGCTCGCTCTGACGTTGATCGTCGAGGCCGACGGCAGCCGGTGCTTGACAGCACAAGTGCCGCCCGCTTGGGAGCAGCGATGGCCGCCGCGATGACTCCTCCGGTGGCAGCCGCCGCCTTCCTCGATCGTGCGGGATGGGGCGGTGCCGATGTCGTGCCGCTCGCAGGCGACGCGTCGTTCCGCCGCTATTTCCGCGTCCTGCGCGGCGACGCGCGCGCGGTGCTGATGGACGCGCCCCCACCGCACGAGGATCCGCGCCCGTTCCTGAAAGTCGCGACATGGCTGTCGGGGAACGGCTTTGCCGCGCCGACGATCCTTGCAAGCGACCTTGATCACGGCCTCGTCCTGCTCGAAGATTTCGGGGACGACCGCATGCGCGAGCGGCTCGACGCCGAGCCGGAAAGCGAAATCGGAATTTATCGCGAAGTCGTCGATCTGCTTGCGCGCCTTCACCGCGCCCCGGTCGCGGCCGTTTCGCCTTACTCGCGCGCCGAGCTGCATCGCGAAGCCGCCCTGTTCGTCGATTGGTATTGTCCAGCGGTCGGGTTAAAAGTCGATGTTGATGCCTGTCGCACCGCATGGGACGCAGCGTTCGAACGTTTCGATCATGCCGCACCGGTGACCGTGCTGCGCGACTGTCACGCCGAAAACATCATGCTGCGCGGCGGGCGCGACGGGCTCGCGCGCCTCGGCCTGCTCGACTTTCAAGATGCGCTCGCCGGGCACGCCGCTTACGATCTCGTCTCGCTGTTACAGGACGCGCGGCGCGACGTCGCGCCCGAAATCGAGGCGGCCATGTGCGCCTATTATCGGGCGATCGCGCAGCCGGGGGCGGACTTTGACGCGGCCTATGCGGTGCTCGGCGCACAGCGCAACGCCAAGATTCTGGGCATCTTCACGCGTCTTTGGAAGCGCGACGGCAAGTCGCGCTACCTCCAGTTCCTGCCGCGCGTCTGGACCTATCTCGAGCGCGACCTGACACACCCCGCCTGCGCCGAAATTGCCGACTGGTTTGCGGCGAATGTACCCGTCGACGCGCGGGGCGACCGCTGGGAGCGGCCGTGACACGCATTCTCGCGCTTCGTCCCCCCGCCTCCGTTCATGTGCCGCGCACTGCGATGCTGATGGCGGCGGGGCTGGGCAAGCGGATGCGCCCCCTCACCGCGACGCGCCCCAAGCCGCTCGTCGAAGTCGCAGGGGCGGCGCTGATCGACCATGTGCTCGACCGGCTGCGCGGCGGCGGGGTGCGACGCATCGTCATCAACGCGCATTATCTCGCCGATGCGCTCGAGGCGCATGTGCGACGCCACCACCACGGACTCGACATCGTCTTTTCCGACGAGCGCGACGAATTGCTCGAAACGGGCGGTGGGCTGGTGCGCGCGCTGCCGCTGATCGATTGCGACCCGTTTCTTCAGGTCAACAGCGACAATTACTGGGTCGACGGGCCGACCGATGCGCTGTCGCTGCTCGCCGACCAGTGGGACGACCGGCGGATGGACGCCTTGTTGCTCATGGTCCCGCTCGCGCGCGCGCATTGCCACCGCGGGCGCGGCGACTTTCACATGGACGCGAACGGCCGGATCGCGCGGCGCAGGCCCGGACGCATCGCCCCCTTTGTTTGGACGGGCATCCAGATGCTGTCGAAGCGGCTGATCGTCGACCCGCCCGCGCGCGCGTTTTCGACGAACATCTTTTGGGACCGCGCGATCGCCGCCGGACGCGCATGGGGTGTCGTGCACCAGGGGTTGTGGTTCGACGTCGGCACGCCGGACGCGGTCACGCAAACCGAGGCATTGCTCGCCGATGGATGAGCGCGCTCACCCGCAGGTCTTCACCATTCCACCCTATCGTTCGTTCTCCGACGCGCTGGTGCGCGGGTTGCTGGCGAATTTCGGCAGCGACCGCATGGCGCTCGCGCGCGGCACGATCCTTGTCCCCAACGCACGCAGCGGGCGCAGCCTGACCGACGCGTTCGTGCGCCGTGCTGAAGGCGGTCTCCTCCTGCCGCGTATCGTCGCGATCGGCGATGCGGGCGAGATGCCGGGGCTCGGCATCGACGACGCCGCGGCCGACGTGCCCGCCGCGGTCGATCCGTTCGTGCGGCGAATGATTCTGGCGCAGATGATCCAGCAGGAACGTGCGGTCGCGGGACAGCGCGTCGGCGCAAGCGAGGCGCTGCGGCTGGCGACCGAGCTTGCCGTGACGCTCGACGAACTGATCGCGGAGGATATCGCGCCCGCGCAACTGCGCAGCCTCGACGTCGGACCCGAGCTCGCGGTCCACTGGCAGAAGTCGCTCGACCTGTTTGCCTCGGTGCTCGATCGCTGGCCTGCCGAGCTTGCGGCGATGAACCGCATCGACCTGCCCGAGCGGCGCAACCGGCTGTTGAGGCATTACGCCCGTTGTCTGCGCGAGCGGACGACGGGCTTCGTGGTCGCCGCGGGCGTGACAAGTGCCGCCCCTGCCATCGCCGACGTGCTGCGCACGGTGGCGCGCATCCCCGGCGGGATGGTGGTCCTGCCCGGCCTCGATATCGCCAGTCCCGATGCGGAGTGGGAGGCGATTGCCGGCGGCGACGGCGTGCGCGCGATCGAGACGCACCCGCAGCACCATCTGCGGCTGCTGCTCGACCGGATGGGGATCGCGCGTGCGGAGGTGCGGCGCTGGCGCTGGGGTGACGGTCGCCCGCGCAAGGCGGTGCGCGCGCGCGCGATCTCGAATGCGTTCGCGCCGGCCGCCTTCACGAGCAAATGGATCGCGTTGGACCCCCGGTTACGCAAGCTGGATCGCGTGCGTGCCGCGATTTTCGCGACGCCGGCCGCCGAAGCACAGGGCATCGCGATCGCGCTGCGTGAGGCGCTCGAGACCCCTGAGCGCACGGCGGCGCTCGTCACGCCTGACCGCAGCCTCGCGCTGCGCGTTGTCGCCGAGCTCAAGCGCTGGAACATCGACGCCGACGATTCGGGGGGCCGTCCGCTCTCCGCGACGCCGGTCGGCGTTCTGGTCCAGGCGGCCGCGCAGCTGGGGGTCGAGCAATTCGCGCCGGTCGCATTGCTCGCGGTCTTGAAACATCCGCTCGTCGAACGCGGCGACGCGCGGCTGGCGTGGCTTGAGGGGGTGCGCAGCCTCGACATCGCGCTGCGCGGCCCGCGGCCCGCGCCGGGCCTTGACGGACTGGCTGCGTGGCTTGGCGGCGGGACCGAGCGCGAACGACCCGCGCGTGCGCGCGCCGCCGAATGGTGGGTGCCGACTGCTGCACGCTTCGCCGATTTCGAACGTGCGTTTTCCACGCCGCGCCCGACGCTTGCCGAGCTGATCGGTGCCGTGCGCGCGCTCTTGGCGACGCTGGGCGGCGAAGAACTATGGGCGGGTCCCGACGGGCGCGCTGCCGCCGCGCTGTTCGAGGCAATCGAGCAATCGGCACCGCAAGGACCCACCGACTTCGTACCCGCCGACCTGCTGCCGATTCTGCGCATGATGATCGGTGAGGTGGCGATCCGCCCTGCGTTCGGGACGCACAACCGCATCGCTATTCTGGGGCCGATCGAGGCGCGGCTGCTACAGCCCGACCTGCTGATCCTGGGCGGGCTCAACGAGGGCGTCTGGCCTGGCGCGGCTGGGGCCGACCCGTGGCTGTCGCCGCGGGTGCGGCGTGAACTGGGACTGGCCGATCCCGAGCGCCGCGTCGGCCTCGCCGCGCACGATCTCGCAACCGGGCTTGGCGCGCAGGAGGTGTTGCTGACGCGTGCGGCGCGCGACGGGCGATCGGCGACGGTCGCGTCGCGCTTCCTGTTGCGCCTCGACGCGATGACCGGCGGCGTCACGCGCGACCTGCGACTCCCCGCGCTCACCGAGGCGATCGACGCAAACCAGGGCGCAGCGCAGCCCGTCAGCCGCCCGGCTCCGGCGCCCCCGGCTGCCGAGCGGCCGCGCCGTGTATCGGTAACCGAAGTCGATCGGCTCGCCGCCGATCCCTATGCGTTCTACGCACGTGCGATGCTGCGGCTGACGGCGCTCGATCGCGTGGATGCCGAGCCGGGTCCGGCGTGGCGCGGCAGTGCGGTGCACGAGGTACTCGACGCATGGATGCGCGAGGACAAGCTCGACCCCGAGGGCCTGCGCGTCCGCGCCGGGGCCTTGCTCGCGCATCCCGGCACGCACCCGCTGACGCGCACTTTGTGGCAGCCGCGGCTGATGGCGGCGATCGACTGGATTTCGGCCGAAATCGTCGAAAACCGCGCCGCGCATCGTGAGCCGTTGGTTTCCGAGCGCAAGGGCGCGATCGTGCTCGCCGGGATCGAACTGCGTGGCATTGCCGATCGGATCGACCGTAGCGACGACGCCACCCTTGTGGTCGTCGACTACAAGAGCGGCAAACCGCCGACCGCGAAGATGGCAGAGGCCGGGTTCGCGATGCAGCTCGGGCTGCTCGGCTCGATCGCGCAGCGTGGCGGGTTCGGTGATGTCGCAGGCACTGTGTCGGGCTTCGAATATTGGTCGCTGGCCAAGAGCAAGGGGGCATTCGGCCATGTCGTCGTGCCGACCGGCAAACAGCCCAAGGTCGCCGCCGAGGATTTCGTCGCGCATGTCGAGGCGAAGTTCGCTCAGGCCGCGGCGCGCTGGCTGACCGGCGACGAACCCTTCGTCGCCAAGCTCCACCCCGAATTTGCGCCCTATTCCGACTATGACCAGCTGATGCGGCAGGAAGAATGGTATGGCCGATAAGCTCGTCACGCTTCCCCGGCTCGAGGGTGCGCAGAAGCACGCGGCGATGCCGCACGAGGATATCTGGCTCGCTGCCTCGGCGGGCACGGGCAAGACATCGGTGCTCGCCGCGCGCGTCTGGCGGCTGCTACTCACGCCCTGCGTGCGGCCCGACTCGATCCTGTGCCTGACCTTTACGCGCGCAGGGGCAGCCGAGATGAGCGGACGTGTCCACAAGCGCCTCGCCGCATGGGCGATGATGCCGCAGGCCGATCTGCGCAAGGACCTGTTCAACCTGGGCGAGGAGACTTCGGACGAGGTCTGCGCGCGCGCGCGCACATTGTTCGCGCGCGTGCTCGAGGCGCGCGGCGGCGGCATCCGCGTGTTGACGATCCACGCCTTTTGCCAGACCCTGCTCGGCACCTTCCCCCTCGAAGCGGGGCTCGCGCCGGGGTTTCGCGCGATCGAGGGGCGCGAGGCGTCGGCCCTCGCGCAGTCGGTGCTCGCCGAGGTCGCGACGACGGCCGAGCGCGATCGCGACACCGCCACGACGGACGCGCTGCGCGCGCTGTCGATGCGGCTGGGTGAGGATGGCGCGCGGCGTTTCCTGTTGCGCGCGGCGGCGTCGGGCGAGGCGCTCGACAGCCTGCCCTCTGGGCTGCTGCCATGGGTGCGCGGTGCGACGGGCGTGCCGCTCGCATTCGACGCGGACCATGTTCCCGACCTGTGCTGCGACGCGAAGATCGACCGCGACGCGATCCTCGATCTGGCTCGGCATCACGTCGAGTGGGGCACGGCGACGGGCGAGGGCTTTGCCAGCATCGTGTCCGACTGGCTGCTCGGCACGCCACAACAGCGCGCAGCCGAGTTACACAAGCTCGCCGCGATCTGGCTGACGGGAAAGGGGGAGTTCCGCAAGGGAGGGCCCAAGCATCCCGATTACCGCCCGCTTGTCGAGCGCTTGCACGGCTGGTGCCAGGAGCTGCGAGACCTTGCCGCACGCGCCGCGCTTGCCGACGACGTCGCGCATGCGCTCCACGCCGCGCGCGTCTATGCGCGCGGCTATGCTTCGGCGAAGGCGAGCGGCGGACTGGTCGATTTCGACGACCTCATCCAGCGCGCGGCGGCGCTGCTGACGACCCCGGGCATGGGCGATTGGATTGCCTACAAGCTCGACCAGAGCACCGATCATATCCTCGTCGACGAGGCGCAGGACACCAACCAGTCGCAATGGGACATCGTCGAAGCGCTCGTCGCCGAATTCTGGGCGGGCGAAGGCGCGCGCGGTGACGCGCTGCGTACCCTGTTCAGCGTGGGCGACACGAAACAGGCCATCTTCGGCTTTCAGGGCACCGACCCGCGTCATTATCAGGCAGCGGGGATGCGCTTTGCCGAGGCCGCGCGCCAGGCCGAGCGCATCATTGCCCAACTGACGCTCGACCGCTCGTTCCGCTCGTCGCCCGCCGTCCTCGACGTCGTCGATCGCGTAATCGCCGAACTCGGCCCCGAGGCGCTGGGGATCGAGCGCGAGGTCGCGCATGTCAGCGCGCACGGGCTGCAGGGATCGGTACGGCTGTTCGCACCCGTCGCCGACCCCGATGGCGGCGACGAGGGCGAGGAGGGCTGGATCCCGACGGCGACGCGTGACCTCGCCACGCGCCTTGCGCGTCAGGTCCGCGACTGGCTCGACGCGCCGTCGATGCTCGCATGCAAAAAGCGCCCGCTCGAAGCGGGCGACGTGATGATCCTCGTGCGCAAGCGCAGTGACCTGGCCGCGCTGCTCGTTGCGCGCCTTCAGGCCGAAGGGGTGCCTGTGGCGGGGGTCGATCGCTTGCGCCTCGCCGCTCCGCTTGCGGTGCAGGACTGCGTCGCGGCCATCCGCTTTGCGACGCAGCCCGACGACGATCTCAACCTCGCGTCGCTGCTCGTGTCTCCGATCTGCGGCTGGACACAGGAACAGCTGTACGCGGCTGCGCATGTGAAGCGCGCGGGGTCGTTGTGGCGGCACCTGCGCGATACGCTTCCCACCGCCAACCTGTCGATTCCTTATGCGCTGCTGACCATCGCCGACTTCGGCTCGCCATTCGAATTCCTGACGTCGATGCTGTCGGGACCGATCGGGGCGCGCCGTAAATTGCTTGTGCGCCTCGGCAACGAGGCGTCGGACCCGATCGACGAATTGCTCGGCGCCGCGCTCGATTTCGAGCGTGAGGGCGTCGCAACGCTGCAGGGGTTTCTCGACTGGTTCGACCGGGGGGAGGGCGAAGTCGTGCGCGACGCCAACGCGGCCGGCGGCACGGTTCGCGTCATGACCGTGCACGCCGCCAAGGGGCTCGAAGCGCCGCTCGTCATCCTCGCCGACGCCGCCACCGATCCCGATGCAGGCCTCGACCATGACTTCGAATGGCAAGTGGACGGCGGCAAGCTTCCGCTGTTCCGCCCGCGTAGCGACGAACAGCGCCTCGTCTCCTCGATCGAGGCATCGGGAATCGAGGCGGCGGAGCGCGAGCGCCGCGAGCATTGGCGGTTGCTCTATGTCGCGATGACGCGCGCCGAGGAGCAGCTCGTCATCGCCGGGTCACTGGGCGCGAAGAAGACTGCGGCGCCCGAGCAGAGCTGGCATTCGGTGGTCGAGCGCGCGTTGAGCGGTCTCGGCGCGGATCGGCGCGAGGATCCCCGCTGGGGTACGATCGTCGGCTGGGGCCAGCTGCCGGTGCCCGGCAAGCGCGCCGTCGAGGCCGATGGTGCAGCCGTGCTCGACCGCCCGGCGTGGCTCGACCGCGCCGCCCCCGCCGAGGCGCGCCCGCCGCGCCCGCTTGCGCCGTCGTCGCTCGGCCCCGACACTCTTGCCAAACCGCCGCCCTCCGCCGAGCTTAAAGCGGCGGCCGAGCGCGGCGTCCGCCTGCATGCGCTTTTCGAACGCCTTGCCCCGCTTCCTGCCAGCCAGCGCGTTGCGGCAGGTCAGGCGTGGCTGCTGCGCCAGGACGTTACCGACCTGAGCCTCGTCGACGAAGTCATTGCGATCATGGACGAGGCGCGCTTCGCGCCGCTGTTTGGACCTGGGGGGCTTGCCGAAGTTCCCCTGGCAGGCGTGATCGACGGAGTCGTCGTCTCGGGCACCGCCGACCGCATCGTCGTGCGCGACGACGAGGTCGACGTCATCGACTTCAAGACCGGGCGCCGGGCGCCGACAACGTTCGACACCATCCCGATCGCACATCTGCGCCAGATGTCGGCCTATGCCGCGGTGCTCACGCAGGTCTTCCCGGACCGCCCGGTGCGCGCGCTTCTTCTCTACACGGCGGGCCCGATCATGTTCGACCTGCCTGCCGATCTCCTCGAGCGTCACAAGCCACGCTTGACCCCCGCGCACGAACTCTTGGCCGTCGACGGTTGAGCGCGCGCGCCGTACACCCTAGATCGCTTTCTGAAGGAGAATTCGGCATGGCAACCAAGGCAATTACCGACAGCAGCTTCACCAGCGACGTGATCGAGGCGTCGGGACCGGTGCTCGTCGATTTCTGGGCCGAATGGTGCGGGCCCTGCAAGATGATCGGGCCGAGCCTGGAGGAATTGTCCGACGAACTGGGCGAGCGCGTGACGATCGCGAAGCTCAACATCGACGACAATCCCGATGCCCCCGGCAAATACGGGGTGCGCGGCATCCCGACGATGATCCTGTTCAAGAACGGCCAGCCCGCCGCGACCAAGGTCGGAGCCGCGCCCAAATCGCAGCTGAAAATGTGGCTCGAAAGCGAGCTTTAGGGATTCTTCAAGCTCTGTCTTCTTGCCCTGTCGCCCCGGACTTGATCCGGGGCACCGCTTCTTCGTCTGGTAGGTTGTAAAAGGGAGAAGCGGGATCCCCGGCCATGCCCGGGATGACGGGCTCAAATCGAATTTGGTTCGATTATACGCCTAGCTCGTCCAGCAGCGCGATTGTTGCGAACACGCACTGCGCGGGATAGTCCCCTCGCATGAAGACCGACATCGAGATTTCGCGCGCTGCGACGCTGCTTCCCATCGCGAGCGTGGCGCACCGCTGCGGCATTCCCGATGCGGCGCTCGAACCCTATGGCCGTCACAAGGCGAAGGTCGATTCGCGCGCCTGTCCGAACGAGCCGCGCGGCAAGCTGATCCTCGTGACCGCAATCAATCCGACCCCGGCGGGGGAGGGCAAGACGACCACCTCGGTCGGGCTTGCCGACGCGCTCAACGCGACGGGGCGGCCGACAATGCTCGCACTGCGCGAGCCGTCGCTCGGGCCGTGCTTCGCGACCAAGGGCGGCGCGACCGGCGGCGGGTATGCGCAGGTCGTGCCGATGGAGGACATCAACCTTCATTTCACCGGCGATTTCCACGCGATCACCTCGGCGCACAATCTGCTGGCGGCGATGATCGACAATCACATTTACTGGGACAATGCGCTCGACATCGACGTTCGACGCGTGACGTGGCGGCGCGTGCTCGACATGAACGACCGCGCGCTGCGCAGCGTGGTACAGTCGATTGGTGGCGCGACGAACGGCTACCCGCGTGAGAGTGGCTTCGACATCACCGTTGCTTCGGAAGTCATGGCGATCCTGTGCCTCGCGCGCGACCTCACCGATCTCGAAGAACGGCTCGGGCGGATCGTCGTTGCGACGACGCGCGACAAGCGCCCCGTCACCGCGCGCGACCTGAAAGCCGATGGCGCGATGACGGTGCTGCTGGCCGAGGCGATCAAGCCCAACCTTGTCCAGACGCTTGAGGGGAACCCAGCGCTCATTCACGGCGGCCCGTTCGCGAACATTGCGCATGGTTGCAATTCGGTGATCGCGACACGCCTCGCGCTGGCGCTTGGCGACTATGTCGTAACCGAAGCGGGGTTTGGTGCCGACCTGGGCGCGGAAAAGTTTTTCGACATCAAATGCCGTAGCGCCGGGCTGCACCCTGCCGCCGTCGTCATCGTCGCGACGGTTCGCGCGCTCAAGATGAACGGCGGCGTCGCCAAGGCCGATCTGGGCAGCGAAGACGTCGCGGCGGTGGAGCGCGGTTCGGTCAACCTCGTTCGCCATATCGAAAATATCCGCCAGTTCGGCGTGCCTGCCGTCGT
The DNA here is from genome assembly GCA_965248885.1 of Sphingomonas sp. Classification (GTDB taxonomy): domain Bacteria; phylum Pseudomonadota; class Alphaproteobacteria; order Sphingomonadales; family Sphingomonadaceae; genus Sphingomonas_O. The sequence goes on from OZ252211.1 coordinate 1,489,082, forward strand.
CGCGATCAACCATTTCGCGACCGATAGCGACGCAGAGATCGATGCGGTCCGCACGGCGGCCAATGCGCACGGCGTCGAGGCGATCGTGTGCCGCCACTGGGCGCAAGGAAGCGCGGGCGCGATCGACCTTGCCGATGCCGTCGCGAGGCTCGCCGATGGCGGCACCCCGCAATTCGCGCCGCTCTACGACGACGCCATGCCGCTGTTCGACAAGATCGAAACCGTCGCCAAGCGAATCTATCGCGCAGACGCCGTCGCTGCCTCGCCCGCGATCCGAGCACAGCTTGCGCGCTGGGAAGCTGCGGGGCACGGCCTTCTGCCCGTGTGCATGGCGAAGACTCAGTACAGCTTCACCACCGACCCCGCGGCACTCGGCGCGCCGACCGGACACGAAGTAACGGTACGCGAAGTGCGGCTGGCGGCGGGTGCGGGGTTCGTCGTGGCCATCTGTGGCGATCTTATGACGATGCCCGGGCTCCCGCGCGTTCCCGCAGCAGAAGAAATTCGCATGAATGCCCGGGGCGAGATCGAAGGACTATTTTAGCTGACAGAATCAGGCGGACAGTCAGATGCGCGCCGCCGCGACGATCGCACCGCCGGTCCCGGACTGGACCAAGACTGCACGCGCATATCCGGATGAAAGCGCGGGTACGCTGAAGCTTGCTGCTTTGCCCGTCCAGGATCCCAGCGCTCTCAGCTGCCGGACGACGTTGCGATGCGGCAATGTCCGCCCGCCATTTTCGCCCGCGCGGATCGGAACGTCGATGCGGCGGGGATCGTAACTGACCAGCCATACGGTCGCGGGCTGCGCCGAACGGCCAGCAGCGACCTCGACTGTGCTGCCGTGCACGGCAATCTCGGGACCGGGGGCGCGGGCATTGCCGACGATCGCGCGTTCGACCTCGGGCTTGTAGCTGCCGAGCACGGCGGTGCGGCCGTTGACGATCAGCTGAGGCGTCGCGACATTGCCGCGGCCCTGAGCGCGGGCATAATCCCATTGGCGCGCGGTGAACGCCGGCTGCGCGAAACTGTCCTTCCACCCAAGCTGGTCCCAATAGGTTACCGCGAAGTTGAGCGCGAGCACGTCGGGGCGGCTCGCGATCTGATCGAGTACCGCGAGCGCCGGCGGGCAGGACGAACAGCCCTGGCTCTGGAACAGCTCGATGACGGCCGGGTGCGCAACGTCGGCGCCGCTCGCGATGCGCGCCACGACGCGTGGCGTGGGGGCGGGGGCGGTCTTCGTCGTCGCATAGGCGGCAATCGCGCCGCTACCCGCGAGCACCGCGAGGACGAGAGTCGTTCGTATCATGTCGGTGTCTCCTTGTATCCATGATACGCGCATCCAGCCCCGTCGGTTACGCTACCACCGCAGCAAGCGCGGGCCCAGCAGCGTACCGACGAGCGTCGCGAGCGCAATCCCGCTCGAATACCAGGTCAGCACGAAGCTCGCGCCAGCTTCGGGACAATGCAGGCTGTAGAGCGTCGCGGCGACCGCCCCCGAAGCGAGACCGATCAGCGCGCCGGTCGCGCGCAGCCGGGTCGGGGCAAATCGGCGCGCGACGAGCGTCAGCGCCGCGCCGACCGGAAGCGCGAAGACGAAGATCAGCGCCGAACAGACGCGCCACGTCTTGCCGAACCAGACGCCGATCAACGCGTCGTACGGCATGGCCGACAATTCCCATGCGGTAACCAGTCCAAGCAGCGCGACCGGTACCGCGAGCAGCCACAGCCAGCGCGGCGGGCGCGCTTCAGGCCGAAGCAGCGACGGCAGCGCCGTGAGCGCGACGAGCGCGAGTGACCCGGTATAGGAAAGCTTGAGCCAGAACATCGTCCCCGCCATCGCGAGGTCGAGGTCGGGCCGGAATCCGAGCGTCGCGGCGATCAGCACGAGCACCACTGCGGCCGCGACCGCCAGGCTGAGCGACAGGCGAAGTGCGCCCGACCGTCGGGCAACGGGCGGAACGTCGGCGGCGAGGGTTTCGATCAGGCGCTCGGTGTCCATCATTCGCCCTTCAAACGTTTCGCGAGCGCCTTGAGCCCGCGGTGGACCGAAACCTTCACGTCGGCCTCGCTCAGCCCGTCGCGCGCCGCCGCCTCGGCGATGCTCAGTCCCTCGATACGGGTCGCGCGGATCGTGGACGCTTGTTTGGCCGTCAGCGTCGTCAACAACTCGTCGACATCGAGCCGCGCGCTCAGTGCATCCTCGAACCCTGCGTCGCCGAGCAGGTCGCCGAGGTCGTCGAACGCGACTGTCGCGCGCTGGCGCCGGAAATGATCGATCATCCGGTACCGCGCGACCGCAAAGAGCCACGGTGCGAACGGGCGGCCGCGGTCGTAGCTCGCGCGCCGGGTATGCACGGCGATCAACGTTTCCTGGACGAGATCCTCGAGGTCGGCGGCCTCGCCCATCCGCCGCGCGTAGAAGCGCCGCAGGACGGGAACGAGCGCGGTCAGCAACGCGCGGTGCGCCGCAGCGTCACCATCGAGCCCGGCATGCATCAGCGTGCGCAAAAAGGCTTCGTCGGCGGCCACGTCCTCCCCCTTACGCGGCTTTGTACGCCTGGGTTACGCGTGCTTATCCACAAATTTCGCGAGTCGTGCGCTTGCGCGTCGGCTTCGCGCGAGTCAGGCACGCACCATGCGGGTGGAAATCGATATGGACGGGCAGAGCGCAGCACCGATCGACATGCTCGAAGCATGGTTCGAGGCGCATGGCTGGACGCACGAGCGCCTGGGCGATGACGAGATCGTGGCGTCGGCACAAGGATCGTGGGGCGTCTACGAGCTGCGCGGTGTATGGCGCGGTGACGACAACGTCCTGCAATTCATGGCATTTCCCGACATTCGTGCGGCGACGCATCAGGTCGTTTCGGTGTACGAGACATTGGGCCTGATCAACGAACAGCTCTGGCTCGGCCATTTCGAACTTTGGGCGCAGGGGGGAACGGTGCTGTTTCGCCACGCAGTGCTGCTCGACGGCGAAGACGCGCCGGGGTTGACACTCGAACAGGCCGAGACGGTGATCGAAGCCGCCGTCGACGAAGTCGATCGCTTCTACCCGGTCTTCCAGTTCGTGCTGTGGGGCGGGAAGTCGCCCGCCGAGGCGCTCGCCGCCGCCATGGTCGAGACGCGCGGCGAAGCATGAGCGCGTCGCCCGACTGGCCAGCATCGATCTGGTTCATGGGATGCGGTGCGATGGCGGGGGCGATGCTGTCGCGCTGGCTCATGTGCGGCCTCGACGCGACCAGGGTGACTGTGATCGATCCCGCGCAGCGCCGATCGGACGTTCGTACGCTCGATTCGCTCCCCGACGAGCCAGCACCCGACCTGTTGCTGCTCGGGGTGAAACCGCAAATGCTCGATGCGGTCGGCGAAGCGGTTGCCGCCGCAGTCGGCTCGGCGACGACGCTTGTCTCGATCCTCGCGGGCGTGCGTCATGCCACTTTGGCTGGGCACTTCGCCTCGGCGGGAAAAGTGGTGCGCGTGATGCCCAATATGCCCGTTGCGATCGGCGAAGGCGCGGTGGTTCTCTATGCGCCAGGCGTCGACCGCGGACCGCTCGACGCACTGATGCAGCCGCTCGGTCTCGTCGAATGGCTCGACGATGAGGCGCTGTTCGATGCCGTCACCGCGCTGTCGGGCTCGGGCCCGGCATTCACCTATCGCTTTGCGGAGGCGCTGGCCAAGGGCGGTACCGAACTGGGCCTCGACGACCTGCTCGCCGATCGGCTCGCGCGAGCCACGGTCGCCGGGGCGGCGGCGCTTGCCAGGGCATCGTCAGAACCGCTCGCCGCGCTCGCCGATCGCGTCGCGAGCAACGGCGGATCGACGCGTGTCGGTCTCGATGTTCTCGAACGCCGTCTCGACGCGTTGCTGACCGAAACGCTGCGCGCGACCGAAGCGCGCAATCGCGAACTGGGGCAGGGGTAACCGTCACCGAGCGAGGTAGATCGCGGGATCACTCGATCAGCGCTTCGAGAACCTCGGCGACGCGTTCGACGCGAGCATTCTTGTCCTCGATGCGCTCGCGCAGGAACCAGCGGCCGTCGCTTTCGTCAAGGCCTGCGTCGGCCCACCCGACGATCGATCGGCGCGGTGTGAAGGCGACGGCGGCGGGCCCTGCGTCGATCTTCGTTACATTGCCTGCGCGTGCCAGCACGCGAACGCGGGCAAGCGCGACGAGCGTGTGTGCAGGCGGCGGCAGTGCACCGAAACGGTCCTCGAGCTCCTCCTCGAACGCGTCGACCTTCGCCGCCTCGGTGATCCGCGCGAGCCGCGCGTAGAGCGAAACGCGCAGTTCGACCTCGGGAATCCAATCCTGGGGAAGATGCCCCGCAACCCCCATGCGCAGGTCGGGCGTCCAATGTTCGACGTCCTCGCCCCGCGCGGCGCGCAACGCGCTTTCGAGCAGATGCTGGTAGAGGTCGACGCCGATCAGCTTCATATGCCCGGTCTGGCTGTCGCCGAGCAGGTCGCCCGCGCCACGCATGTCGAGGTCGCGCGCGCTGATCGCGAACCCGGCACCCAGCCGGTCGAAGGCCTGAAGCGTGCCCAGCCGTTTGAGCGTTCGGTCGGCGATCACCGTATCGCCATCGGTCAGCAAAAAGATTTGCCCGCGCCGTCCGCCGCGCCCGACGCGCCCGCGTAACTGGTGCAGCTGCGACAACCCGAAGCGGTCGGCACGCCAGACGATCATCGTGTTCGCGCGCGGCACGTCGAGACCAGCCTCGATGATGTTCGTCGCGAGCAGCACGTCTCCCCGCCCGTCCGCAAAAGCGATCATCGCTTCGTCGAGGTCGGCAGCGGGCATCTTGCCATGCGCTTCGACGATGCCGAGTTCGGGCACGATCCGCGCGAGTTTTTCGCGCAACGCGTCCATGTCCTCGATGCGCGGCACGACAACGAAGCTCTGCCCGCGGCGCGCGCGCTCGCGCATCAGCGCCGTGCGCACGCGCGTGTTGTCCCAATTGCCCACGCTGGTGCGGATCGGTTGGCGGCGCGCCGGCGGGGTTGCGATGATCGACAATTGCTGCAGCCCGACGAGTGCCGCCTGCAAGGTGCGCGGAATCGGCGTCGCGCTCAGCGTCAGAACATGTCCGTCGTGCAGCCCGCGCAGCTTGGCCTTGTCCGCTGCACCGAAGCGCTGCTCCTCGTCGATCACGACGAGCTGGAGGTTGCTGTAGGCGGCGTCCTTGCCCGCGACCGCGGCGGTGCCGACCACCACCGAGATCGATCCGTCGGCGAGCCCGGTCTTGACGCGCTTGCGGTCGGCGGCGCTCGACAGGCGCGACAGTCCTTCGACGACGATGCCGCTCCCCGCGAAGCGGTGCCGGAATATTTCGAGATGCTGGCGAACGAGCACCGTCGTGGGTGCGGCAATCGCGACCTGCCCTCCTGCAAGCGCGACCAGTGATGCGGCCCGCAGCGCAACTTCGGTCTTGCCGTAGCCGACGTCGCCGATGACGAGCCTATCCATCGGGTTTCCGGTGGCCAGGTCGGCGCGGACGGCCATGATAGCGCGCGCCTGATCGGCGGTTTCCGTAAATGCGAACCCGGCAGCGAATTTTTCATAGGCCGAGGCATCAGGCGCGATCACGGGTGCGCTGCGCGCGGCGCGTTCTGCCGCGAGCGCGGTCAGCGCACGCGCCGATTCAGCGATGGCAGCGTCGATCGTTGCGCGACGCTGTTCCCAGCTCGATCCGTCGAGCTTGTCGAGCGCGACGGCATCGGCGTCGGCGCCGTAACGCCACAGCCGGTCGGCGGCATCGGCAGGGACGAGGCGGCGCGCGCCGCCTGCGAATTCGAGGACCAGGGCGTCGCCCGCGTCGTCGCCCGGCATGGTCTCGAGCCCGCGGACGATCGCTATCCCGTGGTCTTCGTGGACCAAGACGTCGCCCAGCTGGATTTCGCTCGACCCGTCGAGCGCGGTCGTCGACCCCGCAACGGCGCCGTCATCGCGCGCGGCACGACTACCGAGCAAATCGGCAGCGGCAATGACGATGGTGTCGTCTGATCGGAACCCGGCATCGGCGGGCATGACGATCGACGACAGGCTGGCGGTCGACGTCGCCAACACCTCGGCCCAGGTCGCACAAGGCGTGCAGTCGAGCTTGAGCGCGCGCGCGACACGGGGACGGACGAAACGCAGATCACGCTCGGTTCCAGCGAGGACGAGCCGGGCTTCGGCCAGCAAGGGCCTGGCATAGCGAACGAGCGCGGCGAGTGGCGCTTTGCGCTCGACGAAGCGGGGCATGTCCTCGGCGGCATCATCGCGCCAGTCGAGCGGGGTCCAGTCGGCGAGCATAGCCGTCCAACTTTCCTCCGAGAGTGCGTCGGAGCGTCCGCGTCCGTGCCGGGCCGCGTCGCTTGCGAGCGCGACGAAGCGCTTTCGGCGCTCGTCGACCCCTTTCTCGATGACAAGCGAGGCGGGCTTAAGGTGGGCGAAGAGCCCCACCTCGGGCGCGATGGCGGGCTCGTTGGCGTGCCCGACCTCGATGTGTGGCAGGTCGTCGATCGTACGCTGTGTCACCGGGTCGTACGAGCGGATTGCGACGACCTTGCCATCGTCGAGCTCGATCCGCACCGGGAGCGCCGCGTCCGCAGGGAAAATGTCGATGACGTTGCCGCGTACTGCCAACTCACCGGGTTCGTCGATCCGGTCGTCGATGACGTAGCCGATGTCGAGTAGCGCGGGCTCGAGCGCCGCGATCTCGATCATATCGCCCACCGTGAAGACCGGAGGGGCAGCTGCGAATGCCACCGGTTCGGGATAGCGTCGCGCCACCGCCTCGGCGCTCGTAATGCAAATCAGGCGCTGCTTCGTCTCACGCGCTTCGAGCAGACGCCGTAGCGCCGTGACGCGCCGCCCGGCATTGGCCGGCGACGCAGGCGCATCGTCACCCGGCAGCGCGTCGCTTGCGGGGACGAACACCACGACATCGCCGACGAGCGACGCAACCGATGCCCACAGCGCCTCCGCGCGTGTCTCGTCGGCGGCGATGTACAAAAGGTCACCGCCAGCAGCGACCTGTTCGGCGATCCGCGCCGCCACCCGGGCAATCGACATGCCTATGCAGCGGCCCAAGTAGCGTCGAGACCGACCGTCGGTTTGCGCGGCCAGATCCTCAGCTCCACGCATCGTACAAGCAGATCGAAAATAACTGGAAGCAGCGGTACTATTTTCGCGCCCTTGTCGCGCTCGTCGCCCTTGATTGCCATTCGCTCCCCGTTTCCTGATACCGAACGACGAAAACATCGTGCGGCGAAAAAAGGTGCATGGGTTGCGTCAGATCACCTGAACATTTTTGACAGCCGTCACGCGTCGGCGTCGTTCGGATAATCGCTGTATGCGTCGTTGGGCCAGATGAAGCTGGTATAGGTTAGCATCACGCTGAAGCTGAGCGAGCGCACCTGGTGCCACCAGCCCGCGGGAATGAACACCGCGTCGCCCGGCTCGAGATCGATAATAAAGTATCGTGCGGCGCGCGCCGACGGGAATTTTGCACGTTGGGCCGGATCCTCGATGTCGTGTACCTCGCTGAAGACGTGACGGGTGTTCGCAAGTTTGTCGGTCTCTTCGGGTGAGAGCAGAACGAGGCGCTTTCGTCCGACGATCTGCACCAGAAGATTGTTGGTCAGGTCGTGGTGGAGCGGCGTAAAAGTTCCGCTCGGCCCGATCCACAACATCCCGGTGGATGACGTCAGATACGGTATCTGCCCAAGGTCCGCCATCAAGGGCGCGAAAGCGATCCGATTGGCCTCGCTGTTATAGGCGGTGATGTAGGCGTTATTGCCTTCATCGCGCGAGATTTCGGCGATGTAACGGTCGAACGGCATCGTCTGCGCGTGGCGGTCCTTGGCCAGCTCGAAGTCGGCGGCAGCGTCGCGCCCCCCCTGATATGTGATTTCCGCGTTGCCGATGCGACTGGCGAGCAATTCGGGCGACCAGGTCCGTGTCGCCCGCCAGTCGGAGGCCAGCGCGTTCATGACGAGTGGCCGACCCGCCGCGTAGAACAGGTCGAGAAATACGTCGGGCGGCAGATCCCGGAACCGTGGGATCACGGTTGGCGCGGCGCTGAGCGCACGATGGCGGGCGGCAACGCGCGCTCTCCACGCGGTGCACGCGCTGGCACGCGCCGGAAGCGACTGGGCGAGCGTCAAGGACGTTGCTCGACGATCGGGAAACCCAGCCCCCCCGGGTTGAGCCGATTGTGCGGATCGGCAACCGCTTTGACCGCGTCGAGCATCGCGCGTGAGGCCGCATCGCGGCTCTCCCGATAGGGGTAGGTACGACCGATCTGAAAATGACCGCCGCCGAAGCGGGCGTAGATGTCGATGACGCCCTGGCGCGCTTGCGCGACGACCGCCGTCGCGGCGGCATTTGCCGCGAGTTTGGGCAGCCGCGCAAGATGTGCAGGCTCGATTGCCGACGCATGGACCGCCCGATAACCATGCGGCCAGTAGAACACCGGCTCGATGATGATCGCGTTGGTGGCGATGCTGGTGAACATATAGCCGGTGACGACGCCTTCGCGTTCGAACGCCGGGGCCAGCGAGGCAAACAGCGCTTCGATCGCTTCGAATACCGCGCGCGCTTTTGACAGAGCGATCAGTCCGTGGACCGGTGCCCAGGCCTCGCCCTCGGGTCCGAGCATCGAATTGAGCGGAGGGAAAGGCATCGCGCGGATGACCTTGGCGATGGTATTCTCGATCTCGTGACCGCCGTGCACGCTCGCGATGCGGCGCGCTTCGGCGATGTCGTGGGCAACGCCCGCTGCCGAGCGTCCTTCGGCGATCACGTGAAGCGGGTAATCCCCGGCTTCGATAAAGTTGCGTCCTCCGAGGGCGACTTTCGCCGCCGATACCAGCCCCTTGGCGAACGTCTTTTCCTTCGCGATCACCGCGCCGAGGGTTTTCACGTCGCCCGCCAGCGACTGGCGCTTCATCCGAACGCGGGTCAGTCCCGGATCGAAGCCGCACGTCTCGCTCGCAATCCCGGCGCGCGCGATCTCGGCCAGCGCGTCAAGCAGGGCCCGCCCGGTCGAAAAGGAGAACGAGGCACACGCTTCGTGCGCGGGGTCGCGGATCAGCCGCAGCACGATCTGGGCCTTGATACCCAGCGTGCCGCTGTCGCCGCAGAACAGCCCGGTCAGATCGGGGCCATAATGGCGGTAGAAGGGGTGGTCGCCCTCGGCACCGCGTGCACCGGTCCGGAGCAACGATCCGTCGGCGAGCACCATCGTCAGCGCGACGACGCTTTCGCTTGTCGTGCCATAATGGCCGGCGCCGAACATGGCATTCAGTTGCGAAAGCCCGCCACCGATCGTCGAGCTGAGCCCCGACATGGGCCCCCAGAACGGCGTGCGCAGGCCGTGCGGCCGCAGCGCTTCGTTCAGGGTCGCCCAGCTGCATCCCGGCTCGACGGTTACCGTCATGTCGTCGCCATTCACCTCGAGCACGCGGTTCATGCATGACAGGTCGAGCGACAGAGTATCGCCGGTGACGGGTGTATAGCTGCCCGTGTACCCCATTCCCGCACCACGAGGTGCGACGTTGACGCCCGCTGCGTCCGCCGCCCTGACGACCTCGACCAGCTGATCGAACGATCGCGGAGAGACGACCAGGACAACGACATGATCGGAGGCTGCCCATATGTCTTCGCTGAACAGCGCACGGGTGGCGTCGTCGTCGCGGACATTTTCCGGACCGACGATCGCCCGCATGGTGCGGTCCAGATCGTCGCGGCAATGACGATCGGGGAGCGGTATAAATTTTGAAGCGTGCATGTCAGGCTGCCTGATAAGGATATCTCTTATTGTCACCATCTCGGGCACCTGTCTGCAACCGGTTATCCGCTGGACGGAGCAAGCAGCAACGCTTGGAGCCGCGATCGGGCTGCGCTAACGCGCCGCCATGACACAGTTCGACCTCACCGACGACCAGCTCGCCATTCAGGACATGGCGCGCAAATTCACGGCGGACGCGATTACCCCGCATGCAGCGGAATGGGACGAGAAGCATATTTTTCCGCGCGACACGATCACCTCCGCTGCGGCGCTGGGCTTTGCGGCGATCTATGTCAGCGAGGACTCCGGGGGCATCGGTCTCGGGCGGCTCGACGCAGCGCTGATCATGGAAGCGATGGCCTATGGCTGTCCGTCGACGAGCGCGTTCATCAGCATCCACAATATGGCGGCGTGGATGATCGACCGCTTCGGGTCGGACACGGTCAAGGCAAAATACCTGCCCGATCTCGTTACGATGGAACGCATCGCCAGCTATTGCCTGACCGAACCCGGCAGCGGTTCCGATGCCGCAGCGCTGAAGACGCGCGCGGTCAATGACGGCGATCACTATGTCGTGACCGGAACCAAACAGTTCATCAGCGGCGCGGGCGAAAACGACCTCTATGTAACGATGGTGCGTACCGGCGAGGACGGACCCAAGGGAATTTCGTGCCTTGTGATCGAAAAGGACATGCCCGGCGTCAGTTTCGGTGCGAACGAGCGCAAGCTCGGCTGGCATTCGCAACCGACGCGTCAGGTGATCCTCGACAACGTTCGCGTGCCCGTTGCGAACCGTGTCGGCGGCGAGGGCGAGGGGTTCCGCATCGCGATGATGGGGCTCGACGGCGGGCGGCTCAACATCGGCGCGTGCTCGCTTGGCGGCGCGCAGCGGTGTCTCGACGAAGCGGTCGCCTATACTAAAGATCGCCAGCAGTTCGGGAAAGCGATCGCGGACTTTCAGAACACGCAGTTCATGCTCGCCGATATGGCGACCGAGCTCGAAGCCGCGCGCGCGTTGCTTTATCTCGCCGCAGCCAAGGTAACGGCCAACGCACCCGACAAGACCAAATTCGCGGCGATGGCAAAGCGGCTGGCGACCGATACCGGGTCGAAGGTCGCGAACGACGCGCTGCAACTTTTCGGAGGCTATGGCTATCTGCAGGACTACCCGATCGAACGCTTCTGGCGCGACCTGCGTGTACATTCGATCCTCGAGGGGACCAATCAGGTCATGCGGATGATCGTCGGGCGTGAGCTGGTGCGGCAGTGATTGACGTTCTCGTCGATAAGCAAGGGCGGCTTGGCCTGATCACCCTGAACCGCCCGAAAGCGCTGAATGCGCTCACGACCGAAATGTGCGTTCAGATTCTCGACGCCCTCGATGAGTTTGAAGCCGACGAGGACATAACATGCATAGTCTTCGACCGCATCAAAGAGTCACGGGCATTCTGCGCGGGCGGCGACATTCGGATGCTGGCCGACAGCGGCAAGGGTGACGGCGTGGCGGCGCGCGCGTTCTTCATGGCCGAATACCGGATGAACCACCGGCTGTTTACCTATGCCAAGCCGACGGTTGCCGTCATGGACGGCATCACGATGGGCGGAGGGGTAGGGATCGCTCTGCCCTGTCGCTACCGCGTCGCGACCGAGAACACGCGGCTCGCCATGCCCGAGACGGGAATCGGCCTGTTTCCCGACGTAGGCGGCGGCTGGTATTTGCCACGGCTGCCGGGGCAGGTCGGCAAGTTCCTTGCGCTGACCGGCGCGCGGCTCGACGGCGCGGAGTGCCTCGCGCTTGGGCTTGCAACCGATTATATGGCTAGTTCTGATGTTCCTGCCGCGATCAGTGCGCTGCACGACAGCGGCGACTTTGCCGCAACGCTGAAGGAGCACTGCGTTGGCGCACCGCTCGCGCGTATCGTCGAAAACCGCGGGCGGATCGATCGGCAGTTCGCTGGCGCGACACTGGCCGACATCATCGCGGCGCTCGAAGCCGACGGCAGCGAGTGGGCGGCAAAGGAACTGGCGACGCTGCGCACCAAATCGCCGCTGTCGTGCACAGTGGCGCTGCGCCAGTTGCAAGAGGGTGCGGCGATGCCCGATTTCGCCGCCGAGATGGTGCAGGAATACGCCATCGGATCGCGCGTCGTGCATACGCACGACTTCATCGAAGGCGTCCGCGCCCTGATCGTCGACAAGGACAACGCCCCTCGCTGGACGGGTGACGTCGATCCCGCACAGGTCGACGCGATCTTTGCGCCGATGCCACCGGGCGAGGAATGGACCGCGCTATGAGCTATGATACCCTGATCGTCGAACACAGGAACGCGGTCACGCTGATCACGCTCAACCGTCCACAGGCACTCAATGCCTTGAACGGACAGGTACTTGCCGAACTCACCCACGCATTCGCCGCCTATGATGCCGATCCTGCTCAGCGCTGCCTCGTGCTGACCGGCAGCGAGCGCGCGTTCGCCGCGGGCGCCGACATCAAGGAGATGCAGGCGCAATCATTCGCCGATATGTATGCGGCAGACTTCTTTGCCGGATGGGACAGTGTCGTCGCGACACGCAAGCCGTGGATCGCGGCTGTGGGCGGCTTCGCGCTCGGTGGCGGCTGTGAACTGGCGATGATGGCGGACTTCATCATCGCGGGCGAGAATGCGAAGTTCGGTCAGCCCGAGATCAAGCTGGGCGTCACGCCCGGCATGGGCGGGTCACAGCGGCTGACCCGCGCGATCGGCAAGGCCAAGGCGATGGAGATGTGTCTGACAGGGCGGATGATGGGTGCCGAGGAGGCCGAGCGCGCGGGGCTGGTCGCGCGCGTCGTTCCCGCCGCGAACCTTGCCGACGAAGCGCTGAAGACCGCTACCGAGATCGCGGCGATGGCCCCGCTTGCTGCCATGGCCGCAAAGGAGATGGTCAACGCTGCCTTCGAGACTGGGCTGGCGCAGGGTGTCCTGTTCGAGCGCCGCTTGTTCCATGGGCTGTTCGGTAGCGCCGACCAAAAGGAAGGCATGGCAGCCTTTGTTGAAAAGCGCGCCCCGACCTGGACGGGAAGCTAGCATGACCACGATCGCTTTTATCGGGCTGGGACATATGGGCGGCGGCATGGCTGCCAATCTGGCCAAGGCGGGAGATGACGTGCGCGCCTTCGACCTGTCCGGGGATGCGCTGGAGCGCGCGGCTGCCGCGGGCTGTCTCAGGTGCGAGAGCGCGCGCGAGTCGGTGCTCGATGCCGAGGTTGTCGTCACGATGCTGCCCTCAGGCAAGCATGTCGCCCAAATCTATGAAGATGTGCTCGACGTTCTACGGCCCGGAACCTTGCTGATCGATTCGTCGACGATCGACGTCTCAACGGCGCGCGCGGTCGCGCAGTCGGCGCTGGCACGCGGCATGCTCGCGGTCGATGCGCCGGTCTCGGGCGGGATCGCGGCGGCAACGGCAGGGACGTTGACCTTCATGGTCGGCGGCTCGGCCGAGGGGTTCGCCCGCGCCGAACCGGTGCTCGCCGCCATGGGCAAAGCAGTGATTCACGCCGGTGCGAGCGGGGCGGGGCAAGCGGCCAAAATCTGCAACAACATGATTTTGGGCGCGACGATGGCAGTGACGACCGAGGCGTTCACGCTTGCCGCCGCGCTCGGGCTCGACGCGCAGCGGTTTTACGACATAGCGAGCATCTCGTCAGGGCAGAGCTGGTCGCTCACCAGCTATTGCCCGGTGCCAGGGGTCGGCCCCGATACGCCCGCTGACCATCAGTATCACGGCGGGTTTGCCGCTGCGCTCATGCTCAAGGACATGGATCTTGCGCTCGCCGCCGCTGGCGACGCCGTGCCGCCCGTCGCCAAGACGGCGGCAGAACGCTACCGCAGGCTCGTCGATCGCGGCGATGGCGGGCTCGATTTTTCCGCGATCATCGCGCTCGATGCGACGAAATAGGAGCGACTCACCCGGCAAGATCGAGGATCAGCGCCCGGTCCTCGACCGGCACGAGCCCCTGCAGAACCTGCCAAAACCCGGAAACGGCATCCTGTCCAGCCTCCGAATAAGCCGCCGACAGACGCTCGCGCATCGCGTCGAACAATTCAGCCTCGAACGCGAGCCCCTCGCTCGTCAGGCGCAGATGGCGCTGGCGACGGTCGTCTTCGCCCACGGTTGCGCCGACCAGCCCGCGATCGGTCAGTTCGGAGAGCACGCGGCCCAGCGATTGCTTCGTGATGCCGAGCAAACGAAGCAGCGCACTCACGCGAAGACCCGGCTGGCGCGCGATGAAATACAGGGCGCGCTGATGTGCGCGACCGAGGCCATGTTCGGCAAGTCGCTTGTCGGCGGCGCGCGTCAGGCTGGCGTAACCGAAATACATCAGTTCGACCCCGCGTCGCACCTCGGCCTCGCGCAGGAACAGCGGCGAAGCGGTCGGCGAGGAAAGTCGGGCAGTCATGTTGACGTATCCTGCCAGCACCGATAGCCACCTGCAAGTCCGTATCCTCCAACGAGAAAGAGCGATGTCCGCCTTCGCCTTCGAACCACATGTTGCGCCCGTCGCCGCCGACCTGCGCGAGGCGACGATTGGCGCGCCTGGTTTTGGGCGCGTCTTCACCGATCACATGGCTGTCATTCGCTATACCGACGACGCCGGGTGGCACGACGCAAAGATCACCGCGCGCGCACCGCTCAGCCTCGATCCGGCGACTTCGGTGCTTCATTATGCACAGGAGATATTCGAGGGGTTGAAGGCGTATCGCGCGCCCGACGGCGCGTTGTCTTTGTTCAGGCCCGACGCCAACGCCCGGCGTTTCGCGCACTCGGCGGCGCGCATGGCAATGCCTGAGTTGCCCGCTGCGCTCTTTATCGACTCGGTGAGGCGCCTCGTCGACACCGATCGCGCATGGATGCCGCCATTTCCCGGGGGCTCGCTCTACCTACGCCCGTTCATGTTCGCGAACGAAGCTTTTCTCGGCGTCAAGCCGTCGATCGACTATCTCTACATCGTCATCATGTCACCGGTCGGCAGCTATTGGAAAAAGGACGTCAGCGCGCTTTCGGTTTGGGTCTCAAAAGATTATACGCGCGCGGCACCCGGCGGTACGGGCGCGGCGAAATGCGGAGGCAACTACGCGGCCAGCCTGATCGCGCTCGGCGAAGCATCGCGTCAGGGGCATGACCAGGTCGTCTTCCTCGATGCGGTCGAGCGCCGCTACGTCGAGGAACTGGGCGGCATGAACGTCATGTTCGTCTTCGACGACGGATCGATCGCAACGCCGCCGCTGGGCGGGACGATCCTGCCGGGGATCACGCGCGAGTCGTTGATGATTCTGGCGCGCGACCAGGGACTGGTCGTGCGCGAAGAAAATTATGCGATCGATCAATGGCGAACCGACGCCGAGAGCGGGCGGCTCGTCGAAGCCTTTGCGTGCGGAACGGCAGCCGTCATCGCTCCCATCGGCAGCGTGCACGCACGTGATTTCAGCTTTCGTATCGGCAACGGCGGGCCTGGGCTGGTTGCGGACCGGCTACGCACGCAGCTGACCGACATTCAGAACAGCCTTGCGCCCGATCCGCACGGGTGGATGCTGCGCGTCTGAAGCTTTGCTTTGCGTGCAGGCGCTGGCTAAGGGAGCGCGCAGCCGCCGTGCTGGGGCGTCGCCAAGCGGTAAGGCAGCGGCTTTTGATGCCGCCATACGCAGGTTCGAATCCTGCCGCCCCAGCCAAGCGTCCCAGCTAAGCACAAGAAATGGCGGAAATGCGTCGTAGCTGGGCTCAAAATCCCAGCTAAGACCCACGGCGCGGCGCGACTGTAGCAGGGCACTGTAATAACCGACTGTCGCAAGGCCGTGTATGCCCATCGCCAATAATGTTTATCGTCGCGGCGCCGTCTATTGGTGGCGGCACAATCCCTCCTCGCTGCCAGGCTTCGACCGTCCTACAATTGCGCTGAGCCTCGGCACGAAGGACGCGGGAGTGGCCCGCGTGCGTGCTGCGGCAATGTTGTTGTGGGCTAAAGCGATGCAAGAATGCTTGATGGATCAATGGAAGCGTGACGGGCTGTCGGCGGAGCAATGTGACAGGATCAGGCGGCGGGAAGCTATCGCTTATCGGAATCGGCTTATCTCTGACCCGCTTGAAGTAACTCGATTCGGTGAGGGGGCCACCGATGCGGAGACGCGGGAATTGTGCGAACTCGGCTGGACGACGCTAATCAATTGCGGGCTCGGCTTTCCCGCCACCCCGGAGCGTCTGTCTCATGCAGCTTATACGGCGAAAAATGCCGGCTTGGTCGAGGAACGAGTGCGGACACATGCCCTCGATCTGTCGTTTCGGGATCGGTTGATGACCGAGGCCGCGGAGACCTTGCGAGCCGAAGGCCTCCCCGTCACCGATGTAGCAAAAATCAAAGCGACCGTGATCTGCCCCCTTCTGAGTGGTCCAAAATATCTGTTATTTTGGATCATGAAGGAGATTGGGAATGCCGTTCAAGAAGCACAAGCCGGAGGAGATCATCGGCAAGCTGCGTGAGGCGGAGATCGTGCTGGCGCAGGGTGCATCGACAGCTGAGGCGTGTCGCCGGATCGCTGTCAGCGAGCAGACATACTACCGGTGGCGCAAGGAATATGGTGGTCTGAAGACCGACCAGGCGCGGCGGATGAAGGATCTGGAGAAGGAGAATACGCGGTTGCGCCGCGCGGTCTCTGACCTGACGCTCGACAAGCTGATCCTGCAGGAAGCTGCACGGGGAAACTTCTGAGCCCCGCGCGACGGCGTCGGTGCATCGATCATGTGCGGCGGGTGCTGCCGACGTCCGAACGGCGGATATGCCGCGTGCTCGGGCAACATCGATCGACGCAACGCAAGGTCCCGCGCGGGGCGGACGACGAACAGGCACTGACCGAAGACATCATTGCCCTTGCCAAGCAATATGGGCGTTATGGCTATCGGCGGGTGACAGCGCTGCTGCGCAGCGCGGGGTGGAGCGTGAACCGCAAGCGTGTCGAGCGCATCTGGCGGCGCGAGGGTCTGAAAGTACCGCAAAAGCAGCCCAAGCGCGGTCGGCTCTGGCTGAACGATGGGTCGTGTATCCGGCTGCGCCCGGAGTATCCGGGCCATGTCTGGGCCTACGACTTTGTGGAAGGTCGCACCCATGATGGTCGCAAGTTCCGCATCCTGACGATCATCGACGAGGCCAGCCGGGAATGCCTCGCGCTGATCGTCGCGCGCCAGCTCAAACACGAGGATGTGCTGGCAGCGCTTGCCGATCTGTTCATTGCGCGCGGTCCGCCAGCGAATATCAGGTCTGATAATGGCAGCGAATTATCGCGACAGCGGTCCAGAAATGGCTGGCGCAGATCGGCGTCACGACCCTCTACATTGCGCCGGGGTCACCGTGGGAGAACGGCTATAACGAGAGCTTCAACGGGTCGCTTCGCGACGAGCTGCTCAACGGCGAAATCTTCTATAGCCTCGCCGAGGCCCGGGTGCTGATCGAAGCGTGGCGGCGTCATTACAATACCGTCCGTCCGCACAGCAGCCTGGGCTACCGCCCACCGGCCCCCGAAGCCGTTCCATCGCCAGTGCCGCCCTCCGGTTCCGCTTCGCTCCACCTGCGGCCGACACTGGCGATGGAGGTGACAATGCACTAACGATCAACACGGACCACTCAGTGGGGGCCGGTCAATTCGTCGATGATGCCGGTACCCGAATGATCTGGCATCGCCATCCATTAATGGCGACCGCCACTTGTGTTGCCGCGCTGGTTTCGACCGGCGCGGCAGCGAACACAGTCGAGGATGTCCAAGTCTGGAGCACCCTGTCGGCGTCGGGGAGCATCAAGGGCGACCTCGTCGGCCAGATTGACCTCAACGTGCGCTCCAGCAACGATCAGGGCCGCGTGACCCAGTCGCTCATGCGGGGGACGATCGGCTATCGCCTGACGCAGTCGGTGACCGTGTCGCTCGGCTACGGTCATATCACGGGCTACCGTCGGAACCAGCGTGACCTCGCCGAAGAGCGGCTCTACCAGCAGGTTCAGGCAACGCTCGGGATGCTGGGTGAAGCGACAGTATCGACACGTATCCGGCTCGAGCAAAGGTTCGTGCGGCCCGGACATGACGTCGGGTGGCGCTATCGCCAGCAGCTCCGCGTCCAGTTGCCGCTGCGTCGGGCGGGCCCGGCGCTCTTCGTGCAGGCAGAACCCTTTCTCGCACTGAACTCAACGGACTGGGGTGCGCGCGCAGGGTTTGATCAGGTTCGCGCAATGGCGGGCTTGAACCTGCCGCTTACAAAGGTGATCAGCCTCGAGACGGGTTACCAGCTACAGTATGTTCGAGGCGCGGCGTTCGATCGATTAAATCATGTCGTACCAGTCACTCTGTCATGGTGCTTCTGATCTAATTGCTCTTATGCCTCAACCGCAGACAATTCTGCGAGCGTCATCAGGGTCAGTTCCCGCCAACAATGCGGCCGTAAAGCGGCGGCGCTGCACGTTTCGAAATCTGCCATTTGTTCATGTCGCATGGCTAGAGCGGGATGACATTAGCTTGCACCATATCCTGAGTTGTTGAGGTATGCGGCGCACTCGTTGGGTGAGAAGGCGTCGAGGAGTGATCCGATGCGTCGCCATGTTTGTTCGTGGGACCGTTCGGCGGCCTTTCGCAGCAAGTGTTTGAGCTTTGCGAAGACTTGCTCGATGGGGTTGAGGTCGGGTGAGTAGGGCGGCAGGAACAGCAGCCGCGCCCCGACGCTGCGGATGGCGGCGCGCACTGCGGGTTTTTTGTGGCTCGACAGATTGTCCATGATGACGATGTCCCCGGGCGAGAGCGTGGGGACGAGACACTGCTCGACATAGTCGGTGAAGCTCTGCCCGTTGACGGGCTGGTCGAGCACGCAAGGGGCATCGATCCGGTCGCAGCGGAGCGCCGCGAGGAAGGTCATCGTGCGCCAGTGACCATAGGGCACCTTGGCGTGGAGCCGCTGCCCTTTGGGAGCCCATCCCCGCAAGGGAGCCATGTTCGTCTTGGCCCAAGTCTCGTCGATAAAGACGAGACGCTTTGGATCAAGCCGTCCCTGATATTTCTTCCACTGCGTTCGCCGCCGCGCGATCCACGGTCGAAGCTGTTCGGCGGGCAGTACGCTTTTTTTTGAAGCTCAGACCCTCGGCATGAACGAACCGCCACACCTGCACATAGTCGACCTTCACTCCACGCTCGGCCAGCTCGGCGACCAGCCCGCGCAACGTAAAGTCGTGCGCGGTACGCTCGAGCAACCAGTCACGATGCCGCGACAACACCCCGACCTTGTAACCACCGATCCTGGCAGGTGCCGCGCTCCCAGTAGCACGATACCGTCCCGACCAACGCACCACCGTCGCCGGACTGATGCTCAGCATCGCTGCCACCGAACGAACGCTCTCACCCAACAAAACCCGAGCCACCGCCCGCTCGCGCAAGTCCATCGAATAGGCTCTCGCCATCGCTGCCGACCTCCATCCTCGGCCAGCAGCTTGAATCAGACTTCAACCGGTTTGTGAATCCCTATCGATTCATCGCAACGTCATCCCGCTCTAAGCGGCCCCAGCCTGATTTCAGCTCGGAAACATTCATAAAAATGTGAGGCGAAATTCGAAGTTTCGATCGCGCCTCGCGACGCTGCGCGCAATGACCTGGACTGGGCCTGTCAACCTGAGACCGACGCCTGGCTATATCCGATGCGAATGTGACGTTGGTGAGCGACGGTTGTTTCCGCGAAGGTTTCGGCACCGGAAATTCGGATCGACCGCGTTTCGCCGACGGGGAGGACCAGCGTCAAAGTGCTGGCGTCGTCAATGTGTGGGTCGCTCGCCACGGCAAGGTTTATCGCAGTTACACCGGCGCTGCCGGTCACGCGCCAAGTCGACCCAGAAATGTTTGCACGATCGTCATAGCCTGTCCATTCGATCTCACCCTCAGCAGGTGGGAAAAGCCACACGCCGGGATCATAGGCCTCGGGCCGATGCCCTTGACGGGCAAGATCGACGAATATGCCTGAGCCTGCACGTGCCAAAAGCAGGGGTGGCGCGTCGAGCGGGGCTGCAAGCGTCGTCGCACTACCCCCGGCATAGGCTTTTCCCGTCCAGACATCGATCCATTGTTCGTGCCCGGGGAAGCGGATCGTGCGGATGGTGCCTCCCGGCTCCACGGCCAGCGCCACTAGCAAATTGCGGCCGAGCATATGATCATCGCGATCAATCCACGCGCCGGGATCGTCGGCATGATCCAGCCAAAGCGGGCGGCTGATCGGCTCGTAATGCGCATGGTATCGATAGAGCAGATCGTGGAAGAACGGCGCCAGCGTCTGGCGCAGAGCCATTAGGTTGCGTATCTGGGGAAGTATCTCCGGATACATCCACGGTTCGTTGGCCGTGCCGTCATCGTTCCAGCTGTGGATGCTGAAGCGCGGCATCATGATCCCCGCCTGCACCCAGCGCAGGAAGAGTTCGGGATCGGGCTTTGATCCCGCGAAACCGCCCACGTCATGTCCCATATTTGAGACGCCGGACAGGCTCAGCCCCAACCCCATCTTGATATTGCTGCGAAGCGATTCCCAACTCGTATTATTGTCACCGGTCCAGGTCTGGGCATAGCGGTGCAGCCCCGCCATCCCCGAGCGGGTGACGACATAGGGCCGTTCGTCGGGGGCATGTGCTATTTGAGCCGCCCGAGAGGCGCGCATCATCAGCAGCGGCTGCAATGCCCGCGCCTCGGCTACTGGGCGCGGCGTCCCGAACCCATGGGTCAGCGCGCGCGTATCCCACACCTCATATTCGTTATTGTCGTTCCACGTGGCGGCGATGCCAAAATCGAGCAAGGCGGATTTCACCTGCCCCTGCCACCAGTCGGCTGCCGCCGGATTGGTGAAATCGACCGCCGAACCGAGTGCATCCCAATATTGGATTTCGGTCGGTTGGCCATCGGGGTCGCGCACGAACAGCCCGTCGCGCGAGAGGGCGGTATATTGTGGATGATCGGTCAGCAGCGCGGGTTTGATATTTGGCACGAGCCGCACGCCGGCTTCGGCATAGCTGTGGACGAACGCAGCAGGATCAGGAAATTTGTCTCGGTTCCAGTTGAAAACGTAACGCTTGGAGCCAATCGAGGTGTAGCCCGATGACAGGTGAAACGAGCTGCACCCGATGTCATGTTCGGCCAGATGGTCGAGGAACTCCCCCATCTGCACCTGTGAATCGTGCGCATCGGTGTAGCTCATCGTCGAGCCCGAATAACCGATCGACCAGCCCGGCATCAGCGCAGGTTTGCCTGTGAGCCAGGTGAAGCGTTTGGTGACCGCGAGCGGGTCAGGTCCGGCGATCATGTAGAGATCAAGATCGCCGCTGTCGGCGCAAAAATGCCGGTAGGGCCCGTGGTAATTGTCGAGTTCCTGCCCGATATCGACGAACCCATCGGCCATGCTGTCGTAAAACACGCCGTGGCATGACCCTTGCGCGTCGGCGACGAGCAGATAGGGGATCGATTTATACAGCGGATCGGTGCGGCCCGCGTCATAGCCCATGGCATCGAGGTTCGCGAGCCGGTAGCGGCGTCCGGCACGGTCCATCGCACCGCTGCGTTCGCCCAGCCCATAATAGCGTTCGCCGGGTTGGCGCGCGACATAATGATGGACGCGGCCATCCCACCAGCCGAAGTCGTAGGCCTGCGTCGGTCGGTCGGCGGCGATCAACTGCCAGTCATTGCCTTCGCGCTGGAACCAGCGGCAGTGGAAGCCCGCAAACGTGATCTCCAGCCGCAGGCGTGCCGTCGCGATTGCGAGTTGCCCCTCATGCTCCTCGACGACGAAGGGCGGGCATGCAAAGCCATCGACACTCATGCGATCGCGGCCGGGTTCGGTGATGTCTTCAACGCCTGGTGCGATGGCCCAACTTGGCGGCCCCTTGATCACGCCATCGGGCAGCAACAGCACCCGGACAATGTCATCTTCGAGCACGAAGATATGCGCGACTTCGGTGCCGTCCGACCGGAGCGTGATGCGCGCGCCGTCGCGTTCGGCGAGCGCAAACACCGGCGGCTCGGAAAGCCGACGGCGGCTCATTGGGCGACCGTCCTCGCTGATGAAATCAGGTTGCGCATGGCAAAGATCAGGATGAGCGCGCCGACGATATCGAACACGCCGAGCGCACCGAACAACGGACCATAGCCCACCGTGTCGGCCAACTGGCCGATCAGCAGCGAAAACAACAGCCCGCCGATCCAGCCCGCCTGACTGACAAACCCATTGGCCATGCCGACCTCATGCGCCGGATAGCAATCGGCGGTGAGGGTGTTGATCAGCACCGACAGTGTCTGGTGCGCAAAGCCGCCGACGCAGAGCAGGGCGATGGCGGCATAGGGGCTCGCGACAAGCCCGATCGAGGCCGGTGCGATCATCAGCACGGCGGCAAGCGAGATTGCGACAACGCGCGCCGGGATCAGATCAATCTTGAGCCAGCGAGAAATGTAGGGCGAAATATAGCCGCCAAACAGTCCGCCCAGATCGGCGGCGAGGAACGGCATCCACGCAAACAGCGCGATCTCTTTCAGGTCCATGCCGCGCGACGTGGCAAGGTAGAGCGGAATCCAGAAGCTGAATGTCTGCCAGGCAGGTTCGGCCAGGAAGCGCGGCACCGCGATGGTCCAGAAGGTGGGCGAGGCGAACAGACGGCGGACGCGGGCGAGCGTGAGCTTTTCAGTCGTTTCGCTGGCGCTGATACCGATATGCGCGGCTTCTTCGGGCGTCAGGCGGGAATGTTCGGCAGGCGTGCGATAATAGGCGACCCATATGCCTGCCCACGCCAGCCCCATGACGCCGGTGCCGATGAAGGCAGCGCGCCAGTCGAACAGCAGCGCGAGGCCCGACACGATCGGGACTGCGAGCACCGCGCCCAGCGCCGTGCCGACATTAACCCAGCCGATTGCCATTGAGCGCTCGCGCGGCGGGAACCAGATGGTCGAGGCCTTGACACCGGCCGGGATCACTGCCGCTTCGCTCATGCCCAGTACACCGCGAAACAGCGCGAGCGAAATCCAGCCGAAGGCAGCTGCATGCGCCATGTTGGCCAGCGACCAGATTGTAGCAAAAAACGCAAAGCCCCAGCGCAGCCCTATCCGGTCGATCAATATGCCGCACACGGGTAGCATTAACGTGTAGGACAGTTGAAACGCGCCTACGACATAGCTGTATTGCGCCGTCGTGATGTGAAGATCGGCTTTGAGCACAGGGGCCAGCACCCCAAGCGAATTGCGCGCGACATAATTGAGCACCGTGCCGATGAACAGCAGCGCAATGATCCGCCAGCGCAGGTTCGTGGTCCAGAGCCGGGCAATTGTGTTCATGCCAAAGGCTCCGTGTTTGCGATGGTGGACAATGCGGCGGAATCAGCAACCCAACTGGCAGCGAAATGGCCAGAGGGGCCGAACAGCGCGGCTGCGGCGTCCGCGCGGTTGCCGGTGCGCCACAGTGCGGCGATGGTTTCGGCAAGCGGATCGTCAACCGGGCCGTTCGCGCCGCTGCTATGCGTCAGCCACGCGCTGAGCCCCGCAAGAATGGCCGGGCATTGTCGTCCGGTCTGTTGGTGGAACGCCAAGGTCTCGAGCCAGCGTTGCGGGATTTTCTGGCTGCCATCCATCGCGATCTGGATCAGCTTGTGGTTGAGCGCGGGGTTTGCGAAGCGAGCCAGCAGCGCATCGGCATAGGCGGCCAGGTCTTGACCCGGGGCTGGGGTGAAGCTGGTCGCCGCTTCGTCGCGCATCAGTGTCTCGATGAGTGAACGGAGCGCAGGGTCGGCGACGGCTTGATGGACGTAGACGTGATCGCGCGCCAGCCCGAGATAGGCCAGTGCCGAATGTGTGCCGTTGAGCATACGCAGTTTGGCGGTCTCATAGGGCGCGATGTCGTTGGTGAATTGCGCACCGCCGACTTCCCACCGGGGGCGGGGGCCAGCGAACTTGTCCTCGATCACCCATTGGCCGAACGGTTCAGTTACGACGGCAGCTTCATCGGTGACGCCGAGTGTGGTGGCAGCAGCCTCGCGATCCTCAGCCGTTGTGGCGGGCACAATGCGGTCCACCATGGTCGATGGGCAGGTGCACTCGGTAACAAACCAGTCAAGAAGGTCGGGTGCATGCGCCGTAATATGGTCTGACATCAGCCGCTGAAGCTGCGCGCCGTTGTTCGCCAGATTATCGCAGCTGAGCAGTGTGAGGCCGGGACGACCCGCGTCGCGCCTTTGGCGAAATGCCTCTACCAGCAAGGGGTAAAAACCGCGTGCCGCCAATGTCTTATCAAGCGATCCATCCGCTGCGCGGCAATAGCCCTTTTCGGTTATGGTGAAGCTGACGATACGCGTATCGGGCGATGTCACCGCCGTGATCACCGTTTGAGGCTCCTGAGACGCCACGAGGACGCCATGGACGCTGCCGATGACGCGGATGGCCACGTCGTCACCGTCGCGCTCTGAGACGCTATACAAGCCGTCCTGCGGGTTCATCTGATTGGCTACATCGGCAGAGCGCAACGAAACGCCGATGATGCCCCAGTCGCGGTCGCCCGCATTCATTGCAGCGTCAGTGTACCAGGCCTGATGCGCGCGGTGGAATGCGCCGATGCCAAAATGCACGATGCCAGATTTTTGCGCAGCGAAGTCATAACCTGGAACCGCAATATCGGGCCGAAGTTGCGCCATCGCGGCTCGTGACAGTCTCACAATTTGTAGGCTGCTTTGGCGAGATTATAGGTCAGATCAGCAGCCAGTTCCGCCGCTTCCCATTCCTCAATACGGTGCTCCGCCACCAGCCCGGCCAGAAACCCGCAATCGATCCGCCGCGCGACATCGTGCCGCGCCGGGATCGACATGAAGGCACGGGTGTCATCGTTGAACCCGACGGTGTTATAAAAGCCTGCGGTTTCGGTCATGTTGACGCGGAACCGTCGCATCCCTTCCGGTGAATCGTGAAACCACCAGGCCGGACCGAGTTTGAGCGCGGGATAGTGCCCGGCCAGCGGCGCGAGTTCGCGCGCGTAGCTCGTCTCGTCGAGCGTAAAGAGGATGATCGTCAGCGCCGCTTCATTGCCATATCTGTTCAGCAACGGACGCAGCGCACGGACATAATCGGTCGCCATCGGAATATCCGCGCCCTTGTCGCGCCCGAATTTTGCAAACAGCGCAGCATTGTGATTGCGGAAGCTGCCAGGATGGATTTGCATCACAAGGCCATCCTCAAGGCTCATCCCCGCCATTTCGGTAAGCATCTGTGCGCGGAAAAGTTCGGCATCTTCGCGGCTCGGCGCGCCCGCGGTGGCGCGCTTGAACAATGCTTCAGCGTCAGCGCGCGACAAGTCGGCAGTGAGCGCCGTCGGATGACCATGATCGGTCGAAGTCGCGCCCATGCTTGCAAAAAAAACGCGCCGCTTGCGATGGGCGGCCAAATAGCCCGTCCATTGGAAACAGTCCTCGCCCGTGAGCGCCGACAGCGTTTTCAGATTGTCGCGGAACCCCTCAAACTCCGGGTCGATCACGGGATCGGGGCGATAAGCGGTGATGACCTTGCCGCTCCAGCCGCTTTCCCTGATCGCACGGTGGTGGCGCAAATCGTCAATTGGAGACTCGGTGGTCGCGATCACTTCGATATTGAACTGGTCGAACAATGCGCGCGGGCGATAGGCACCGGTCGTGAGCTTCTCGCCGATGACGTCATAATAATGGTTTGCAGTTGTGGCTTCGAGCTGGACGTCCAGCCCAAACCCCTCGGCAAAGACCCAGTCGAGCCACAGCCGCGACGGCGTCCCGCGAAACAGATGATAGCGCTCCGCCAGCAGCGCCCAGGCCGCGCGCGGATCGACATCATGCCCGCCAATCCCCAGCGCTTCCAGCGGCACGCCCTGCGAATAGAGCATGCGAAAGACATAGTGGTCGGGCTTGAGCAGGAATTCATAGGCATTGCCGAACGGTGCATCGGTGGCGAACCATTCAGGATCTGTATGGCCGTGTGGGCTGAGGATCGGCAATCCGGCGACGTTTGCGTGCAACCGCCGGGCGATCCCGCGCACGTCCGGATCGGAGGGGAACAAGCGATCAGAATGCAAGACCAGCGGACGCGTCATTCAAATCCACCCATGATTTTGTCCGAAGGCGAGCACGCGCTGCGGCCAGTCGGCGACTGGCAGATCAGTCGTGAAACGCAGGCCGAAACCGTGGCCGCCCTTTTCAAAGAAATGCGTTTCGACCGGGATGTTCCGCTCTTTGAGCGCGCCGCGCAGGGCAAGCGTATGCTGCGGCGACACGGTAGGATCATCCTCGGCCTGCACGATAACGTGCGGTGGGGCATTTGGCGGCACGTGGAGGTTGGGACTGTGCAGCAGCATCGTTTCCATCGAAATGCCCTTGCCGAACAACGTCTCTCCCTTCGGCAGACCTGTCGATAGCTTCGTAACTTCGACGGCCGGATAGACCGGCACGGCCAGACATGGCCGCGCGCTCAGCGCGTCAGCGGCGTCGACGACCGGTGTCGCGCGGCGATCAAATTGCGCTGCGAGATTGGCGCATAGATGCCCGCCTGCAGAGAATCCCATAGCGGCAATCCGCGCCGGATCGATTCCCCATTTCTTCGCATCACGCCGGATGAGCCGCATCGCGCGCTGCGCATCGGCGAGCGGGGCATCGGGCCCTGACGCCCAGCCTTCTGGCGGCAAGCGATACCCCAAGATAAAACAGGTGACGCCGCGCGACATGAACCAGGCGGCGATGTCGATGCCCTCCTTGTCCCAAACGATCCGGTGGTAACCTCCACCGGGCATGATCAGCAACGCCGCGCCGTTCGATTGCGGCGGGCGATAGGCGTCGATAAACGGAGTCGTGACGCCTTTCAGCGCCCGGTCCTTGATCGTCGCCGGTGCTGGAGAGCGTTCTAAAAAAGCCTGCGTCAAACCTGCGGGAACCGCGTCGGGCGCGCCTTTGGGCCATAAAGTGATGCGCTCGAAGATCGTCGCCTCCCGTAGTGGCTCGATCGCGCGGGCGGTTGTGCCGAGCGCAATCCCTGCAACCCCGGCAGCCTCCAATATAGCCCGCCTCGAAATCGTCACGCCGTCAGCTGCGCATGGCGCGCACGCTTGGCGTCAACCAACTTGCGCGCTTCGGCTATCGCCGCTTCTTCGGTCGCGAACAACAGGCTTTCGATCACGGCGCTCAGATGCGTCCGCATCGCCGCGCGCGCCTTTGCCGGATCGCGGGCACGCAACGCGATGAGCACGGCGGTATGTTCATCGACGACGGGCTTGATGTTCGCCGTTCGCGCCTTCTCGTGGAGCAACGCGCTCTCAGGCGATGTTTTGCGCAGCCGCCATAGCTCTTCGATGGTATTGAAGATCGCGGTGTTCCGCGTGGCGCGTGCAATGGCGAGGTGAAATGCCCGGTCAGCATCTTCCTGCCCGCCGCCGGTGCGGTTTTCAGCGGCGATGTCCGCGATAAGCCGTTCGAGCGCCGAGAGTTCCGGATCGGTGATTTGCGTGGCTGCCAGCGCTGCCGCTTCGCCTTCGATCAGCAACCTTGCCTCGGTCAGCTCGAACGCGGTGACGTTAAAGTTGGGCTTGTCGTCCTTGCCGGGAATGCGTTTGACATAAGCTCCCGAACCGATCCGTACTTCGACAAACCCCTGCACTTCGAGTGCGATAATCGCCTCGCGTACCGTGGGGCGGCTGACGCCATAGCCGCTGGCCAGTTCTCGCTCGGCAGGCAGACGTTCTCCGACCTTGTAGCGTTCCGATGCCAGATCGCTCGTCAAGCTGCGGGCGAGTTCCTGATATAGTCGATCCTGCGCGCGATTGGCGATTTCGGCTGTACCTTGCGCCGCTGACATTCAACAATCCCTTGCAATGTGGCCTGACCAATTTATAGAAATGGTCGGCGATTAGGTCAAGCGCCCATCGCATTCGGCTGGCACGAAAGGGAATGAACTCACGATGCGCATTAAATCCGCCAAAGTGATCGTCACCTGTCCGGGGCGGAATTTTGTCACGCTGAAAATCGTGACCGATCAAGGCGTCTACGGCATTGGCGATGCGACGCTGAACGGGCGCGAGCTTTCGGTTGTTTCGTATCTTGAGGACCATGTCATTCCCTGCCTGATCGGCATGGATCCGCGCCGGATCGAGGATATCTGGCAGTATCTTTATCGCGGGGCCTATTGGCGGCGCGGGCCCGTGACAATGCGCGCGATTGCCGCTGTCGATGTCGCGCTATGGGATATTAAGGCCAAGATGGCGGGCATGCCGCTTTACGACCTGCTCGGCGGGCGCAGCCGCGATGGCATCATGGTCTATGGACACGCCAATGGTGCCGACATCGCCGAAACGGTCGATGCGGTCGGCCAGTATATCGACATGGGATATAAAGCGATCCGCGCGCAGACGGGCGTACCAGGGATCAAGGACGCTTACGGTGTCGGGCGCGGCAAACTTCACTATGAGCCCGCCGATGCCGCGCTGCCAAGCGTGACCGGGTGGGACACGCGCAAGGCGCTGAACCATGTGCCCAAATTGTTTGAGAAGCTGCGCACGACCTATGGCTTCGATCATCATTTGCTGCACGATGGCCATCATCGCTACACACCGATGGAGGCCGCGAACCTTGGCAAGCAGCTTGAACCCTATCAACTCTTCTGGCTGGAGGATTGCACCCCGGCCGAGAACCAGGAAGCGTTCAAACTCGTGCGTCAGCACACCACAACGCCGCTGGCTGTGGGCGAGATTTTCAACACGATCTGGGACGCAAAAGACCTGATCCAGAACCAACTGATCGACTATATCCGCTGCACCATCGTGGGGGCGGGCGGGGTCACGCATTTGCGTCGCATCGCCGATTTCGCCGCACTCTATCAGATCCGCACCGGCTGCCACGGCGCGACTGACTTGTCGCCCGTGACCATGGGTACGGCGCTGCATTTCGACACTTGGGTGCCAAATTTCGGCATCCAGGAATATATGCGCCACACCGAAGAAACCGATGCCGTGTTCCCGCACGACTATCGCTTTGAAAGGGGTGAATTGTTCGTGGGCGACACGCCCGGCCACGGCGTCGATATCGACGAGACGTTGGCAGCGAAATATCCTTACAAGCCCGCCTATCTACCCATTGCCCGCCTCGAGGACGGCACGATGTGGAATTGGTAAGCCACTGAATGGCCCGAATCGTTTGCATCGGCGAAGCGATGATCGAACTCTCGCGGCGGGACGCTGGCGGGTGGACCCTTGGCTATGGCGGCGACACGTTGAACACCGCAGTCCACCTCGCGCGCGCCGGGCATGCCGTTGCGTACATGACAGCGCTGGGCACCGATCCATTCAGCGACGATCTGGTCCATGGGGACTGGCCCGGCGAAGGACTCGATACGTCGCTTGTCCTGCGCGATCCAGCGCGCGGACCGGGCCTCTATGCCATTACGACAGATGCGCAAGGCGAGCGCAGCTTTACCTATTGGCGCAGCGATAGCGCGGCGCGAGGGATGTTCGACCTCGATAACGCACAAAAGGCTATGTATGAGGCTGAGTGGGCCGAACTCTTTTATTTCTCGCTGATTAGCCTGGCGATCCTTCCGCGAAAAGGGCGGCAGCAGTTATTAGACCTCGCCGTTTGCGTTCAAGCGAACGGGGGCAAAGTGGCGTTCGATGGCAATTACCGGCCTCGCCTCTGGACCGATGCAGCCGAGGCGATTGCCGCGCGCGACGCCGCGATTGCCATTGCCGATATCGGCTTGCCGACGCTCGAGGATGAGGCCTTGCTGTCAGGGCAAACCGATGCCGATCAGGTCGCCAGGCACTGGACGGGCCTCGGCTGCACTGAAACAATCGTCAAACTCGGCAGCGCTGGCTGCCGCTTGCCCGATGGCACGGTGCTATCCCCACCCGCAGTCCTGCACCCGGTGGACACGAGCGGCGCTGGCGATGCTTTCAACGGCGGCTATCTGGCCGCGCGGTTGGACGAGGCGTCAGTCACGGACGCTGCCAGGGCGGGTCACCGGCTCGCGGGATGGGTGGTCATGCGGCGTGGGGCGGTTCCCCATCGCGACCAAGACGCGCCGTATCCAAGCGCATGAAGTTCCGGTTTTCAGCAAAAAAAGGCCGGGCAACTTCGTGGTTGCCCGGCCTTTTTTTTCGCGCGTGGCCTTCAGAAGTGAACGCCAACCTTTACGCCGAAGTAACGCTGTGAATCACGCGGCACGACCTGGAAAACGGCGTGCGTGCCATAGGTGCCGAACGAGTCAGCAAGGCCAGCGGCAAAATGCTGGTCGAACAGGTTGTTCACAAACGCGGTGACCTTGAACGCCCCATGCTCGACACCGATGCTGCCATTGAGCACGCCATAAGCGCTCTGGATCAGCAAGGGGTTACCGAGCAGATCGAAGCTCACCGAGCTCTGATGCTGATAATTCAGGCCGAACGTCGCCTTGGTATCGATGCCGACCGGCACGTTGACCGTCGCGCCCAGCGTGAACTTGAATTTGGGTGAGTTGGGCAATTGCGAACCCGACCGGTCCTGGAAGTTGCCAGTCTTGGTGAGATCGAGCGACGGGCCGCAAAAATTGATTCCCGCACTGCCCGGCGCGCGGCCGGCAAGTGCCTGATCCTGCGGTTGGCCAGTGTAACACGCCGCATCGACGAAGGTGATGACCTTGGCGTCGGTGTAAGCCGCCGATCCATCGATATTCAGCCAGCTGGTCGGCTTGGCGAGCAATTCCACTTCGACGCCTTGGGTGCGCAACTTGCCGACATTGTTCAGCTTGTTCTGCAGCGCACCGTTGATGAACTGTGCAGATTGCGCCTGGAAATTGTTGTAATTCGACAGAAAGCCGGTGACATTGAGCTGCAACCTGTTGTCGAAAAAGCGGCTCTTGATGCCGATTTCGTAGCTTGTCGAACGCTCGGGCTTGACTGGGTCAATCGTGCGGAACGGCGAATAGCCCGACGAAATGTCATAAGCGAAGCCCTTATAGCCTGTCGCGACACTGGCATAGACCGAGACTCTCTCGGCAAGCTTTTGCTGTACCGATGCCTTCCACGTAACGGCGGTATCGATATTGCGGCCTGCGCAATTGGCACTGCCGGTGCCGCAGGTCCCTGCGGTCGTCGCGTTCGTAAACGCGGTAAACACAGTCGCATTCGGCAGCAGGTTGACGAAATTGTCCTGCACCCGCTCGTTGTTCACGCGAATGCCGCCACTGAACGTCGTTTCGCTGGGCAGCGTGTAATCGAACTGCGCAAAGCCCGCGAGGCTACGCGTGCCTTGATAGCCCTGCCAGTTGGCCAGCAACAGCGTCGGGCCACGCGTGAAATTGCGCGTCGTCGCGGCATTGGCATAAAAGGCCCCGATCACATATTTCAGGGGGCCGCCGCCACTCGAGACCAAACGCAGTTCCTGCGTAAACTCGGTCGAATGATAGGGTCCACTCTGGTTGACGCCCTGGGCCGGCCCGACCGGGTTGGTTGTAAATGCACCTGGTGCGCCCGCAACATTGAGATTCGTCCCGTCGACATCGGCCGTGAAGTCATACTTCCAGTCCTGATAACTGGTCACCGAGATCAGGTTGGCAAAGCCGAGGTCGATGTTGATTTTGCCACTGA
Organism: Sphingomonas sp.; assembly: GCA_965248885.1. Classification (GTDB taxonomy): domain Bacteria; phylum Pseudomonadota; class Alphaproteobacteria; order Sphingomonadales; family Sphingomonadaceae; genus Sphingomonas_O. The sequence goes on from OZ252211.1 coordinate 1,520,503, forward strand.
TATTGGCCTGCTCGTTGCGCGTGGGCGAATCATTGTCCTGAACCGCCGCAAAATTGCCGCTGCCGGGTGTCACCAATGCCACATTCGGCAAAATCGATACGCCGGCAAATCGGGGGATGACCGCAACAGTTTGGCCTGGCGGAATGTAGTTCAGGTTGATCGAACGCAACGTCGCCGCTGTCCCGCTTTGCGTCAACTTCGAATAGCCGCCGATCAGCGACAATGTGATTGACGGTGAAACCTTGGCCTTGATCTTGGCCCGAATGCCGTAATTGGTGTTGCCGTTGAGTACGCTGCCGTTCGCGAGGTTCTTCACGTTCCCGTCCCAACTGCCATAATAGCCGCTGACGCGCAGACCGGCGCTATCGCTGAGCGGGACCGATACGCTGGCGTCGCCGCGGATGGATTTGTCGGTTGTGCCCTGAAGCGTTGCGGTGAAGGCCAGATCCTGGCCGGGATCCTTGGTCACTATGTTGATAGCGCCTGCCGAAGCGTTTTTGCCGAACAAGGTGCCCTGCGGACCGCGCAGCACTTCGATCCGCTCGACGTCGCTCAGATTGTCGAAAGCCTGGGCCTGCTGCACGACGGGCACGTCATCGACGATCACCGCGACGCTTGGCTCGACGCCGATCGAAAAGGCAAATGTGCCGATACCGCGTAGCACGATCGAATTGTTTGGCGACGCAGTGCTTTCGGTCAGGGTGAGCGACGCTGCCGCGCGTTTCAGATCGCCGAATTCATTGATGCGCTGGTTCTGCAACGCTTCTGAACCCAGCGCAGTAACCGCGACGGGAACATTCTGCAGATTCTGCTCGCGCTTCTGGGCGGTGACGACAATGTCGGCCAAACCGCTGTCTTGCGGGGCTGCTGGCGCGGTCTGGGCCATTGCCGGGGCGGCAAGCAGGCTTGCGCCCGCCAACAGGATCAGTTTCGCTTTCATTTATCCCTCCCACTCAGCTGTCTCGCGACTCGCTGGTTGTACATTTTTTAAAATTGGTCTGTCCAAATGTCATGTTGCTCTCATGCCTGTCAAGTTTATTGTGCAGGCATGATCTCGATTGCGGCGACGATGGCTGTGCCGTCGAAGTCCAGTTTCAGCAGATTCTGATTGGCAGTGGCAGCAAAGCTTCGCGACACCGCCTTCATCGCGCCCCCAGCAGCAGTGGCTGGGTTGAAATTGGTCAACACCGGCTGGCTATTGGCTTTGACAGTGAAACTGCGCGTGGCCGCCTGTGTGGTGTCGGGCTCAAAGCTATGCACGGTAACGGTCCAGCGCCCGTTGGGGATGGGAACCGCATAACTGAACGCGCCTTCGCGCCAGCCTTCGTAAAGCTCGGGGGTGGCTGTGCCGGTCACCATTTTGCGCGGCGCGTTGCGATCGCGGCCGAAACCCGCGATGTTGAGTACTTTGGCGACGCCGCCGGTAAAGAAGCTGTCCGATCCGAAGCGGCGGCCATCGGTTGTTACGTGTCCGCCAAGGTCCCCGGCGTCCAGATGCACGCCGGCGCGCAGAACGGGGCCATTGAGTGTCACCATGTCACTGGCCGCCGTGCCGTTGATTGTGGCAGTGGCGACTAGCTGGTTCGCCCCGGTCCGCAGTGTCACACCCGGCCAAACGCAAATGCGATCAGGGCAAGGCTGGCTACCCAGCGATGCGCCGTTCAAACTGAGCGTGGCGCTCGCCGCGTTCGAGTAGACGCGGACGTCATTCGCCGTATAGGCGCGATCAGCATAACGCCGCCCGGTAATGTGCAGCGTCGGTTCGGTCGACCAATTGGCGCGATAGAAATAGAACGCATCCTTGCGGGTCTTGCGGTCGTAACTTACCAGACCCTTGTCATTGATGTCGATCGCATCGCCTTCCTGTCGCAAATCTGACGAGAAATCGAACATGTTCCAGACCCAATTGGCGAAGATATAGGGCCGCGTTTTCAGCTGCTTCCAATTTTCTTCGTGATAGTAATTCTGGTATTCCTCCGGATGCGGTCGCCCGAATGCACTGATCGGCCCGCCGAGCGGATTGTCGCTGTGCTGCGACAGCGCGCCGCCCGCGCCATATTCCGAAACCGACATCGGGAGGCCCGGATGCTTGGCGTGGAAGTGATCCATCATTTCGCCGATTTTGGCAGGCGCACCATAGTACCAGCCATAATAGCGGTTATAGCCGATCAGATCGGTCATCCCGGCCAGCACCTCAGGCTGCTGCCTCCCGGGCAACGGATTGGTTTCTTCGCAGCAGTCGGCAAAGGTCGTCGGGCGCGAGGGGTCTTCCTGGTGCGCGACGGTGTTGAGTTCGGCGAGCAGAGCCCGCGACCGCGCCGGGGCACCGCGCCCGAACGCTGCGCCGATATCGACTTCATTGCCGACCGACCACATCATGATCGCGGGATGGTTATAGTTCTGTCGGATCAGCTCGATCAGCTGTTCGCGGGCATTTGCGCGGAGTGCGGGCGTGCCTTCGTCATTGCCGAACGATGACGCGTTGACGAACGGGATTTCGGCCCAGGCGACCATCCCCGTCTTGTCGGCCGCATCGTCCCATTCCTGCGCATGCTGATAATGCGCCATCCGAACAGTGTTCGCGCCCATTTCGGCCATGATCGCCATATCTTCGGCATGATCGGCAGGCGTCAGCGCCCAGCCTTTGACGGGGCGATCCTGATGGCGCGAGGCACCGTGCAGTGCAATGTGCTGGCCGTTGAGGAAGAAGCCTTCGTTGGCATCGACCCGGAAACTGCGAATGCCCAGCGGTTGGGTCGCGCTATCGACGACCTGCTTGCCGCATTTGAGCGTCACCCGGACGTGATAGAGATAAGGGTCAGCGCGGCCGTTCCACAAGTGCGGCTGATCTAGCTTTACCGAGACCAAGGCCTCGGCAACGCCGCGCGCCGCGACCGTTTGATGGATGGTACCAGTGGCGCGAACCATGTCATGATCATCGAGGATCGCAACATCGCCGTCGAGCGTTGCAGGCCGCGCACTTGCATTGCGCAGCTTCGTGCGAATCACGACGTTGGCGCTCGCAGCGCTGACCTGATCGGCGCGCGCATAGACTCCGGGCCCGCCATGATCGAGTAGGTCGATACCGACATCGGGCGCATCGATCAGCGACACGCCGCGGTACAGTCCGCCAAAGATGAAAAAGTCCCCTCCGAGCGGGATGACATCCTGCGTCGAACTGCCCACCGCTGGCTTGCTGTTGTCGGCCTTTACAACGATCACATTGTCGGCACCGGGCTTCACTGCCTCGGTGATATCGAAGCGGAACCGCGAAAACGCGCCCCTGTGTGTGCCGACATGCACGCCATTGACCCAGACATCGGCGATATTGCCGACGGCATCGAACTGAAGATATTCGCGCCGCCCCTTCAGACTGGCGGGGGCAGTGAAGTGCCGCCGATAAAGCCCGATCCCTTGCGTATTGTTCGATTCCGGTGATCGTTCGGTGCGATAATCGCCAATGCGGTTCCATGTGTGCGGCACGCTGATTTGCGCCCAGCCCGTGTCATCAAATGAGGCACCCAGCACAGCATCAGACTCATCGCCTAACTGGAACCGCCAGCCTTCGTTCATCGATCGAGTCGAACTGGCCGCAACGGTCTGGGCGTGAAGCGGAGACGCTATGGTCGCCATCGCGAGCGTCAGAGCCAGCAGGCTCGCACTCTTGGTCAATCGATTTAGCATCGCAGCCTCCTTATTGGTCTGGCCAATTAGAAGGGGGCGATGAGGGCGAGTCAAGTGTGATCCGGAGCGTCTCGGCCAAAAACTATCTTAAAGTCGAAATGGGAGCGCAGCAGATGTTGGCTTCGCAGACGATAGCTCCGTCTCCAAACGTTCGAAATGGGCGTGTCAAATTACCGAAAGTCGGCGCATGAATGAAGGGCCGTTAACCGCGAGCGCAACCCTAATAGCTGCCTGTCGGCACTGTCCAACGTTGCTGCCATACGATGTGGCTCGGTGGTCCGACGACAGCCGAGGAATGTAGCACAAGCTAGGTCGAGGGGGCGGTAGAAGCAGCAGTAGGGCTGAGCTCTCAGATGTTGCCATCGTGAACATGGAAACAACCGATGGACCGTCACGCATGTAACTTGACCCTGTCGCCTTAGGGTGTAACAGGCCCCTGTCCGACGCAGCGCGTCGTTCCGCGGTTTCCTGCCATTTTCCTGTGCGGCGATTGCTTAGCTGGGTATCCTGCCGCCCCAGCCAAGCCGCGAAGCTAATCATCAGAATTGGCGGAAATGCCTCATAGGCGGGACGCGAGTTCCAGCGCACCCGCGATGCAAACTTGGTCCAGTTTTCGCAACCCGAAGCAGCGGCAGCGGCTTGGGCGTAGACGAAGGCGAACCATTCGCAGCGGCTATGGTCGGCGTGGTCGCCCAGGCGCTAACGTCGCCGCCTGCGCCCGGCAGTAAGACCACTCTACGATGCCGTTTGCACTCGTTGATCACCGCCACCATAATGCAGACCATATTCGGTTTCGGCGCCAAATGATTACGGCGGGGAGTGCCGCGATGTTGAAGCGTCATCGCCAGAGCTGCGCCTTCGCTCAATTGCCCGGTTTTTTTCGGCGTCCGCTTGTCCCCGTCGGACTCAGATAGGAATGTTGACATGATCCAGTGCCGTTTGCTTGCGCGGGTGGCCGGGGCCGCGATCGCCTTCACTTGCCTTGCCCAGCAATCGCTGGCGCAAGATCGCGCGACTTTGCCCGCACAGGCGCGGCGGACGCCGCCGTTCATTTCCCCATCGGGGCGCGTCTATCGCGCCACGGCATCGGCGCCCGATCCGCGCGCCGCTTGGTTCGCCTTCACCGATCGCAATCATGACGGTGCCATCGACATGGCCGAGATGCGTGCCGAGGCAGGCGTGCTCTTTGCCGAACTCGACGTTGATCATGACGGCGAAATCGACCCGACCGAGATCACGCGTTACGAAACGATAGTCGCGCCCGAGACGCAGGCGGGGCTCGGCGGCTTTGCGAGCGACGACGAAAGGCCTGCGCCGACCCAAGGGGCAGACGCGGCGCCGATGCCCGCCGGAATGGGCGGCAAGCTGTCCTCGCGACCGCGCGGGGCGGGGGCTTACGGCCTGCTCAACATTCCGCAGCCCGTCGCTTCGGCCGATACCGACATGAACCGCGGCGTGACGTCGAAGGAAATGCAGGCCGCAGCCGACCGGCGCTTCCGGATGCTCGATCCCGAGGGAACCGGCAAGCTCACGCTGGCGTCGCTCGCGAGGCCTGCGGCTGGTGCCGATCGCAACCATCGCCGCCGCTGACCGCGTGACAGTCGGTAAGGTGGACGTAACCGAATGCGTGCACTAGATCGTTACGCGATGCGCTTCCTGCTGCTCCTGTCCGCCTTCTTTGCCGCGCTGGTGAGCCCGGTGAACGCAACGAGTGCGCGCGTGCCGGCAAGTTGTGAAGCGAGTTCGGCGAGCGTCGACGGGCAGGCCGTCGCCCCGCGTATCATCGCACAATTTCCTCGCGCACGGTCCGCTCGGCTCTGCGTCGTGGAGCCGCGGATCCTGCCCGTGCTGGTGCGCGGTAGCGAGCCTGCGCTCTATGCGATGAAGCCGCGCCTTTAAGCAGAGCGTTTCGCTCCGCCGTTAACCCGCCTGTGCCGTGCGCCAGGCACGCTTTATTCAGGAATTCTCTATGCTCGGCAGCGTTGCCAAGGCCATTTTCGGCTCGTCGAACGATCGTTACGTCAAATCGCTCGGTGGTCTCGTCGGCAAGATCGCCGCGTTCGAGGACGCGGTCGGTACGATGTCGGACGAGGAACTCGCCGCGCGGACGCCCGCGTTCCGTTCGCGCCTCGAAGCCGGGGAGAGCCTCGACGACCTCCTCCCCGAAGCGTTCGCGACGGTGCGCGAGGCGGCCAAGCGCGTGCTCGGACAGCGGCACTACGATGTCCAGATGATCGGCGGCATCGTGCTCCACCGCGGCGAGATCGCCGAGATGCGCACCGGCGAAGGCAAGACGCTCGTCGCCACGCTCGCCTGCTATCTGAACGCGCTCGGTGGCAAGGGCGTCCATGTCGTGACCGTCAACGACTATCTCGCGCGGCGCGACGCCGACTGGATGGGGCAGGTCTATCGCTTCCTCGGGCTGACCGTCGGCGTCATCGTGCCGAACCTGTCGGACCACGACCGCAAGGAAGCCTATGCGGCCGATATCACCTATGGCACCAATAACGAATTCGGCTTCGACTATCTGCGCGACAACATGAAATACGACCGTGCCGATATGGTCCAGCGCCCTTTCAGCTTCGCGATCGTCGACGAGGTCGATTCGATCCTGATCGATGAAGCGCGCACGCCGCTGATCATCTCGGGGCCGACCGATGACAAGTCCGAGCTCTACAAGCTGGTCGACGCGCAGGTGAAGCAGCTCGATCCGCAAGATTACGACCTCGACGAGAAGCAGCGCTCGGTCATCCTGACCGAGGACGGCACCGAAAAGATGGAGCGGATGCTCGAGGGCGCAGGGTTGCTCGAGGGCGACAATCTCTATGATTTTGAGAACACGCAGGTCGTGCATCACCTCAACCAGGCGCTGCGCGCAAACGTGATGTTCAAGCTCGACACCGATTACATCGTCAAGGACGGCAAGGTCGTCATCATCGACGAGTTCACCGGTCGCATGATGGACGGGCGGCGCTGGTCCGACGGGCTTCATCAGGCGGTCGAGGCCAAGGAAGGTGTCGAGATCGAGCCGGAAAACCAGACGATGGCGTCGATCACCTTCCAGAATTATTTCCGCATGTACCCCAAGCTGTCGGGCATGACGGGGACGGCCGCAACCGAGGCTGCTGAATTCCACGACATCTACAAGATGAACGTGGTCACGATCCCGACCAACCTGCCCGTCGCACGCGTCGACGAGGAGGATACTTTCTACAAGGACACGCAGGACAAGTTCCGCGGCATCGCCAAGGCGATCGCCGAAAAAGCCGCGACGGGTCAGCCGGTGCTTGTCGGCACGGTGTCGATCGAGAAGTCCGAATTGCTCAGCGAATTTCTCAATGCCGAGGGGGTAGCGCACAAGGTGCTCAACGCGCGCTTCCACGAACAGGAGGCGCATATCGTCGCGCAGGCGGGCAGCGTGGGCGCTGTGACGATCGCAACCAACATGGCGGGGCGCGGCACCGACATCCAGCTTGGTGGCAACGTCGAATTTCGCGTCGCCGACGAGTTGGCCGACATGCCCGAAGGGTCGCAGCGCGACGCCGCGATCGAAACGATCAAGGCCGAGGTCGCCGCGAACAAGGCGCGCGTGATCGAGGCCGGCGGGCTGTTCGTGCTTGGTACCGAGCGCCATGAGAGCCGCCGCATCGACAATCAGTTGCGCGGGCGATCGGGGCGTCAGGGCGACCCCGGCCTGTCGCGCTTCTACCTCAGCCTCGACGACGAACTGCTGCGCATTTTCGGTCCCGATACGATGTTCGCCAAGATGATGCGCTCGAGCCTCGACGACGGCGAGGCGCTGCCCCCGTCGCGCTGGATGTCGAAGGCGATCGAGACCGCGCAGAAAAAGGTTGAGGCGCGCAACTACGACATCCGCAAGCAGGTGGTCGAATATGACGACGTCATGAACGACCAGCGCAAGGTCGTGTATGAACAGCGCAGCGACATCATGGATGCCGACGGCGTCGACGATGTCGTCGACGACATGCGCGCCGAAACCGTCAACGGGCTGATCGCCGACGCCTGCCCGCCGAATTCCTATCCCGAGCAGTGGGACGCAGCGGGGTTATCGGCAGCGATCCTCGACCGTTTCGGACTCGATCTGCCCGTCGCCGACTGGATGACGGAGGAGGGCGTCGATCCCGAGACGATCGAGATGCGCTTGCAGGAAGCCGCCGATGCGCAGATCGCCGCCAAGCGCGAGGACGTGGGCGCCGAAAGCTGGGCGTCGATCGAAAAGAGCGTGCTGCTCCAGAACCTCGACCATCACTGGAAGGAGCATCTCGCGACGCTCGACGCGCTGCGTCAGGTCATTCACCTGCGCGCCTATGCACAAAAAACGCCGATCAACGAGTATAAGCGCGAGGCGTTCGCACTGTTCGAACGCATGCTCGCGAGCATCCGCGAAGACGTGACACGCATCCTCGCCTATGCGCAGTTCCAGATGCCTGCAGAGCTCCCGCAAATGCCCGACATCTTCACCAGCCTCGACGCCTTTCCCGAGCTCGACGAACGGGGGCAACTTTCAGGCATGCCGATGCTGACGCTCGCACAACCCGCCGAAGCAATCGAACTGGGGAACGACCCGGCGAACTGGGTCGGCGTCGTGGGCCGCAACGCGCTCTGTCCGTGCGGGAGCGGGCAGAAGTACAAGCATTGCCACGGGGCTTTGTAGGCGATGATGGCCGACTTGATCGGTCGATAAGCTCGCTAGCCGCGTTTCGCGTTACACCCGCGCGAAAATCTCTGCACGCTTCAGTATCACGCCGAACTGCGGCAGATTGACGTCCTCATGCTCGGTAAGCTCGTCGTCGGTTCAGTTGCCGGGGCCGGTTCGCTGGAGGTGACGGATCGTCTCACCCTCGGGGTCGATGTAGAGGATCGTCTCGACCGAAGGCATCGCGCGATATTCGGGGAGTTTTTCGGTCAGGTCTTCGGCCATCGTGCTTGGCGAGAGGATTTCGACGATCATGCGGGGATCGGCGAGGACCCTCACCTTGTCGTTCTCTCGTCCATCCTTCCCGCACCACACCGACACATCGGGATAGCGAAGCGACAGCGTGGCCGTATGAACGCCCATATCGGGGCCCTGGGGCCGACAGCCGGTACCGAGCAACGCATTACCGAGCAAACGCAAGACGTTCCCCTGCACCCGCGCATGCGCAAATGTTCCCGCCGCCATCATGCGGATTACGCCGTTCGACAGCTCCGCCTTGAGGTCGGAACCGAAGTCGATCTTCAAAAAGCGTTCGAGCGAAATCAGCGGCGGATAAGGTTGCGAGCCCATTCGTCAGATCTATCGCATATCGTTGCGCCACCCAAGGGACGCGGATTGCTCACACCGCGGAGCTAAGGCACGACACCTCCATGGTTCTTCTCGCCGCCGCCTTCTTCCTCACCGCCTTGCTTTACGCGAGCGTCGGGTTCGGTGGTGGCTCGACCTATATCGCGCTGCTGCTGCTGGCGGGCGTCTCGGCGCAGTTCGTTCCCGTCATCGGTCCGCTGTGCAACATCGTCGTCGTCACGGGCGGGACGATCCGTTTTGCGCGCGCGGGGCTGGTGCCGTGGCGGCGGGTATGGCCGTTGCTGATCATGTCGGCGCCCGCCGCTTATCTGGGCGGGCTGACGCCAATCAAACAGGCGACCTTCGTCGCGGTGCTTGCGGTCAGCCTGCTGGTCGCCGGGCTGCTGCTCGTCTTGCAGCCGGTCCGCGCAAGCCAGGGCGAGCGGCGCGGCAATGCCGTCACCGACGGTGTTCTCGGCGGTGCGGTCGGCTATCTGTCGGGGCTGGTCGGGATCGGAGGGGGTATCATCCTGTCGCCGATCCAGCATCTGATGCGCTGGGCCGGTGCGCGCCAGATCGCCGCGACGGCGAGCCTGTTCATCCTCGTCAATTCGATCACCGGGCTGGCCGGCCAGCTGACCAAGCTCGGCACGGAGCGACTGCCCGATCTCGTGGCCTTCTGGCCGCTGGTCGTGGCGGTGCTCGTCGGCGGACAGATTGGCACGCATGCGGGCATCCGCCTGTTCAGCGAGGCGGCCGTGCGCCGCGCGACCGGCGTCCTGATCCTCTACGTCGCCGCGCAATTGCTCTGGCGCACGCTCAGCGGTTGACGGGTGCGGCCCTTGCACTGACATGCGTGTCAGTATGAGCGAATCCATCGACCATTTCGACGTGCTGATCGTCGGCGCCGGCCTGTCGGGCATCGGGTCGGCTTGGCACCTCAAGCATCGGCTGCCGGGCAAGAGTTATGCAATTCTAGAGGCGCGCGGGGCGATCGGCGGGACGTGGGATCTGTTCCGTTATCCGGGCATCCGCTCGGATTCGGACATGTTCACGCTGGGCTATCGCTTCAAGCCGTGGACCGCACCGAAATCGATCGCCGACGGCGCCGACATTCGCGATTACATCGTCGAGACCGCGCGCGAGAATGGCATCGAGCCGCACATCCGCTTCGGCCACCGCGTCGAGCGCGTGGCGTGGTCGTCGGCCGACGCGCGCTGGACCGTCACCGCACGCGTCGCGGGCGAAGTAAGGCGCTTCACCTGCGCCTTCCTGTTCATGTGCAGTGGCTATTACCGCTACGACCGGGGCTACACGCCCGAATTTGCGGGACTTGACGATTTCGCCGGGCAGGTCGTGCATCCGCAGCACTGGCCCGAAAATCTCGACCTGAGCGCCAAGCGCGTCGTCGTCATCGGCAGCGGCGCGACGGCGATCACGCTGATCCCGTCGATCGCCGGCCAAGCCGCGCACGTGACGATGCTCCAGCGCTCCCCGACCTATATCGCGTCACTTCCTGCGGTCGATCCGTTCGCCGCGCGCGTCCGCAAATGGCTGCCGACGCGCGCCGCCTATGCAACGACACGCGCGAAGAAGGTCGTCGGGTCGATGGTCCAGTACTGCATGATCCGCCGGTATCCCGACAAGGCACGCGCGTTCCTGATTGACGCGGTGCGCGCGGCAGTCGGCCACGATGTCGATGTCGAAGCGCACTTCACTCCGCGCTACGACCCGTGGGACCAGCGCCTCTGCCTCGCGCCCGACGGCGATTTCTTTGCGGCATTGCGTGAGGGCAAGGCTTCGGTCGTCACCGATACCATCGACCGCTTCGACGCGACTGGGATCCGTCTGGCTTCGGGCGCGCATCTCGACGCCGACATTGTAATTACTGCGACCGGCCTCGAACTCCAGATGTTCGGCGGGGCCCAGGTCGTGGTCGACGGCGCAGTGCTGCAACCGTCGGACACGATGGTCTATCGCGGGATGATGGTCGGTGGGGTGCCCAATCTCGCAATCATCCTCGGCTACAACAATGCGTCATGGACGCTGAAGGCCGACCTAAGCGCCGATTTCGCGTGCCGCCTGATCGCGCGCATGGACAAGCGCGGACACAGGGTCGCGACGCCGCTGCTCGACGCGTCGCAGATGACCGACGGCAATTTCTTCGGACTGACCTCGAACTATCTGACGCGCGCCGCCGCCACGATCCCGCGCCAGGGGGCCAAGGCGCCGTGGCGTATGGAGCAGAATTATGCCCGCGACCTGATGCAATTGCGTTTCGGACGCATCAACGATGGGGTGCTCGCTTTTGCATAGCCTTCATATTGCAAGAGCAGTTGACACGACTCGGTTGTTTCCGCATCGCAGCAAAAGCCGCCGGGCTTGCCCGGACGGTCGCGCGGGAGAGTGAGCGGGGGGCAACCCTCGACTTACGCCGAAGGAGCAACCGCCCCGGAAACTCTCAGGCATCCGGACCGCGCGGACGGCAAGGCGACTCTGGAAAGCGTCTCAAGCGAAAGCGAGAGGCCACCGAAGGGGTAAGTCCCGCGCGTCTGCGAGGGATCAAAGCTCTCAGGTTTCCGTGACAGAGGGGGCAGTTCGACTGGTCGGCCTTCGGGTCGGCACGACTGCACTCTGAAGACGGAACCGCCAATGGCCGACGAGACCGCCGATCTTCTCCCGCTCGATGCGTGGCACCGCGATCGAGGTGCGCGCATGGTTCCGTTTGCGGGCTATGCGATGCCCATCCAGTATGACGGGATCGTCGCCGAGCATCTGTGGACGCGTGCGCATGCCGGGCTGTTTGACGTCAGCCACATGGGGCAGCTGCTGATCGAGGGCGAGCGGCTGGCGGAAGCGATCGAGGCGATCGTGCCCGGCGACATCGCGGCGCTGGCACCGGGGCGCATCCGTTACTCGCTGCTGCTCGACGACGCGGGCGGCATCCTCGACGATCTGATGATCACCAATGCCGCGCCCGACCTGTATCTGGTCGTCAACGGCGCGACGAAGTGGGACGACATCGCGCACCTGCGCGAGCGGCTGCCCGACGACGTCACGCTCAATCATATGGCCGATCGTGCGCTGCTCGCGCTGCAAGGGCCCGAAGCGGTGACCGCGCTCGCGCGGCTGGTACCCGACGTCACCGGCCTGACTTTCATGCATGGGTCGTCGTACCAGTGGCAGGGGCATACGCTCGGCATCGGGCGTTCGGGCTATACCGGCGAGGATGGGTTCGAGATCTCGATCGATGCGGACGCGGCGGTGGAACTCGCCGACGCGCTGTGCGCGCAACCCGAGGTCAAGCCGATCGGCCTGGGGGCGCGCGACTCACTGCGGCTCGAGGCGGGGTTGCCGCTCTATGGCCATGACCTGTCGCCCGACACCGACCCGGTCGAGGCCGAGCTGACGTTCGCGATCTCGAAGCGTCGGCGCGAACAGGGTGGCTTTCCGGGCGCGGCGCGCATTCTGAAGCAGCTCACGGAGGGTCCTGCGCGCAAGCGCGTCGGTCTCGCGATCGAGGGGCGGCTACCCGCGCGCGAGGGCGCGACCGTCCATGCGGCCGATCTCATGCTCGGCACCGTCACCTCGGGTGGTTTCTCGCCGACCCTGAACGCGCCGATCGCCATGGCTTACGTTGCCTCGTCGCACGCCGCCCTCGGCACGCAGGTGGAGGTCGATGTGCGCGGCAGGCGCCTGTCGGCGACCGTCGTGCCGATGCCCTTCGTCCCACACCGCTATCACCGCAGGAGTGTCGCCTGATGCGCTATTACACCCACGACCATGAATGGATCGACGTTGCCGACGCGGGCGATACCGCGACGGTCGGCATTACCGATTATGCGCAGGGGCAGCTGGGCGACATCGTCTTCGTCGAGCTGCCGCCCAGCGGCACGCGAGTGAGCAAGGGCGGCGACGCGGCTGTGGTCGAATCGGTCAAGGCGGCCTCCGACGTGTTCGCGCCAGTGTCGGGAACGGTCAGCCAGAGCAATCCCGGCCTCGAAGCCGAACCTGCGCTCGTCAACACCTCACCCGAGGGCGACGGCTGGTTCTTCACGCTCGTCCTCGACGACAAAAGCGAGCTCGACGGGCTGATGGACGAAGACGCGTACAAGGCGCTCGTCGCCGGATTGTAAGCTTGCCGTCGCTCCGGCGGAGGCCGGGGCCGCTGCGTCCGGAGGAGGCTCCGTCGCAGCTGCGGCTTTACCGACGCCAGCGGTTCCGGCCTCCGCCGGAGCGACGAGGAATTGCAATGCGCTATCTTCCCCTGACCGATCATGATCGCGACGCGATGCTTGCCACGATCGGTGCGCCGTCGATCGACGCGCTTTTCGTCGACGTCCCTGCCGACGCACAGCTCGACGGCCCGATCCGTGACTTGCCCAGTCATGCGAGCGAGTTGCAGGTCGAGCGGCATCTATCGGCCCTCGCACGCAAAAACCGGGCGGCGGGGGAGGGTCCTTTCTTCCTCGGCTGCGGCGCGTACCGGCACCATGTTCCCGCCAGCGTCGATCACGTTATCCAGCGCGGCGAGTTCCTGACCGCCTATACGCCGTACCAGCCCGAAATCGCGCAGGGCACGCTTCAGGTATTGTTCGAATTCCAGACCCAGGTCGCGCGATTGTTCGGCAGCGATGTCGCCAACGCAAGCATGTACGACGGGTCGACCGCATGCTGGGAAGCGATCGTCATGGCGCGGCGGATCACGCGGCGTGGGCGGGCCCTGCTCTCGTCCGGGCTGCACCCGCATTATGTCGCGGTCGCGCAGACGATGGCGCGGTTCACCGGCGACGTGCTCGCAACCTCGCTCCCCGAATTGGCCGCCGAGGGCGATATCGCAGCAATGCTCGACCGGATCGACGGCGATACCTCGTGCGTCGTCGTGCAATATCCCGACATCCTGGGGCGCATCGCCGACATGAGCGAACTTGCCGAGGCCTGCCACGCGAAGGGCGCATTGCTGATCGCGGTCGTGACCGAACCCGTTGCGCTTGGTGCGATCGTATCGCCGGGCGAGATGGGGGCCGACATCGTCGTCGGCGAGGGGCAGTCGGTCGGCGTCGGGCTGCAGTTCGGCGGACCGTATGTCGGACTGTTCGCATGCAAGGACAAATATGTCCGACAGATGCCCGGAAGATTGTGCGGCCAAACCGTCGATGCCACGGGTAAGCGTGGCTTCGTGCTGACGCTGTCGACGCGCGAGCAGCATATCCGCCGCGAGAAGGCGACGTCGAACATCTGCACCAACTCGGGGCTCTGCGCGCTCGCCTTTTCGGTTCACATGACGTTGCTGGGTGAAAAGGGGCTGCGGACGCTGGCCGGGATCAACCACGCGCTCGCCGTCGATACTGCCGACCGGCTTGCGCGGGTACCGGGCGTACGCCTCGTCAACACTAGTTATTTCAACGAGTTCACGGTCGAACTTGCGAAACCCGCGCGGCAGGTCGTGCGCAATCTTGCCGATCAGGGCGTTCTTGCGGGCGTGTCGCTCGGACGGCTCTATCCCGGGGTCGAAGCGCTCGATCGCGGGCTGGTCGTGGCGGTCACTGAAACCGCGACTGCCGAGGATATAGAGACGCTCGCCGTCGCACTCGAAGGAGAACTGGCATGAACGCGATCCCGAATGCGAGCGGCTGGAAGCCCGCGATGACCCGCATCGACAGCGAAGCGGCGACGACCACTGGCAACCGGGCTCTGATGCTCGAAGAAGCACTGATCTTCGAAATCGGCGACAGCGAGACGTGCGGGGTCGACTTTCCGGCTGATATCAGTCCGTCGGCTCGGCCAACGGCACTGGGTGGGCTCGCACGTTCCGCGACCATCGGACTTCCCGGACTGTCCGAACCGCAAACCGTGCGCCACTATACGCGCCTGAGCCGCCAGAACTACGGGATCGATCTCGGCTTCTTTCCGCTCGGCAGCTGCACGATGAAGCACAACCCGCGACTCAACGAGAAAATGGCCCGGTTGCCGGGGTTTGCCGATATCCACCCCCTCCAGCCAGTCGACACGGTCCAGGGCGCGCTCGAACTGATCGACCAGCTCGCGCACTGGCTCAAGATGCTGACCGGCATGCCAGCCGTCGCGATGTCGCCCAAGGCAGGCGCGCACGGCGAATTGTGCGGCATCCTTGCGATCCGCGCCGCGCTCGAGGCGCGCGGCGACGTACGCGAGGTCATCCTCGTGCCCGATTCGGCGCATGGGACCAATCCCGCAACCGCAGCGTTCGCGGGGTACCGGGTCGAGGGTATTCCCGCGCGCGATGACGGACGCGTCGATACCGACGCGCTCCTCGCGCGGCTCGGCCCCGACGTGGCGGGGGTGATGATCACCAACCCTAATACCTGCGGGCTGTTCGAACGCGATCTGAAGATCATCGCTGATGCCGTTCATACAGCGGGTGGCCTCGTCTATTGCGACGGCGCGAATTTCAATGCGATTGTCGGGCGCGTGCGTCCCGGTGACCTCGGCGTCGACGCGATGCACATCAACCTGCACAAGACGTTTTCGACCCCGCACGGCGGCGGCGGGCCGGGCTCGGGTCCGGTCGTTTTTTCCGAAACGCTCGCGCCGTTCGCACCGCTTCCCTTCGTCGAAGCGCACGACGGGCATTATGCGCTCGTCGAAGAGGAGACGGCGGGCGAGCATCATGCGTCGGCGTTCGGACGCATGGTCGCATTTCATGGCCAGATGGGCATGTTCACGCGCGCGCTGAGCTACATCCTCAGCCATGGTGCCGACGGGCTGCGTCAGGTCTCGGGCGACGCCGTGCTCAACGCCAATTACGTCCTGCGCAGCCTCGAGAACACGCTCGATGCGCCCTTCGCCGCCAGCGGCCCGTGCATGCACGAGGCGCTGTTCAGCGACGATGGCTGTGCCGAGGGGTTTTCGACGCTCGACATTGCAAAGGGACTGATCGACGAAGGGTTCCACCCGATGACGGTCTATTTCCCGCTCGTTGTCCACGGCGCGATGCTCGTCGAGCCGACCGAAACCGAGTCGAAGGCGGCCCTCGATCAGTTCGTCATCGCGCTGCGCAGCGTTGCCGAGCGTGCCAAGGCCGGCGATGCGTCGCTCAAATCGGCGCCGCACTTCGCGCCGCGCCGTCGCCTCGACGAGACGCTCGCCGCGCGCAAGCCGATGCTGGTCTGGCGCGAACCCGTTGAACAGGCGGTCGCGGCGGAATAGGTGGATTGGCAGACGGTCTTTTCGCTGACCAATGGTTGGGCGATGCTCGGCTGGCTGATGCTCGCCTTCCTGCCGCGTCGTCCGCTGGTGATGTCGGCGATTCTCTACCTGGACATCGCCTTGCTCTGCGCGGTTTATCTCGTGCTGTTCGGCGCGCTGATATCGGGCGGGATCGACGGTGGCGGGCCCCGCTTGACAGGCCGTGACCTCGCGCACTTCGACGTGGCGACGCTCCAACGGCTTTTTGCCGCGCCGGGCGGGGTCGTGGTCGGCTGGACGCATTATCTGGCGTTCGACCTGTTCGTGGGACTTTGGATCGCGCGCGATGCCGATGCGAAGGGGTTTTCGCGCGTCTTGCAAGTGCCGATCCTGTTCGCGACGCTGATGGCGGGGCCGATCGGGCTGCTTGCCTGGCTTATAATCCGCGAACCGCGCGCGCGGCGAGTGCGCTGATCAGTCGAGCGCGACCGCCTCACGATTGACGATGCGCGCCAGCCGTTGCTCGCGCCATACAATATAAAGGCCACTTGTGACGATCACCGGCGCGCCGACCCACGTCCACGCCGTCGGCAGTGCGCCGAACAACACCCAACCCAGCAAAGTCGCCCACATCAGCCCCGAATAATCCATCGGCAACACCGTCGCGACGCGCGCGAGCTTCAGCGAAGCGGTGATCGCGAGCTGCGCGCAGCCACCCGCCACGCCGACGAGGATCATCCAACCCCACGTCACCGCATCGTGCGGACGCGCGACGAAAGCCATCAGCACCGCCAGCGGGATCAGCGACAAGGCGGTGAACCAGAAGACGGTGGTCAGCGCGGCCTCGGTCCGCCCCAGATCGCGCAGCATCAGCGAGATGCACGCGACGCCGATCGCGGCGAGTAGCCCGATCGTCGTGCCGAGCAGTGGCAGATGCCCGCTGCCCGGCTGCGTCACGATCAGCACCCCGACGAAGCCGACGACGACCGCGCCCCAGCGGTGCCAGCCCGTTGGCTCCTTCAGGACCAGCGCGGAGAGCATCGTCCCGAACAGCGGGACGGTGAAGCTGAGCGTCGTTGCTTCGGCCAACGGCAGCATCGCGACGGTCGCGAAATTCAGGAGCATGCCCGTCATTCCCATCGCACTGCGCGCAATGTGCGACGTCATGCGGGCGGTGCGCAGCGACCCGAAACCCGGGCCTGCGGCGACGATTCCAGCAACGAGCGGCAGCGCGAAGGCCTGCCGCGCGAACAGCAATTCCAACAGCGACGCACCGTGGGCCTCGGCCACCTTAATGCCAGCGTACATCACCGACAGAAAAAAGACCGCCACGAGCCGCATCCCGATTCCGGCGAGCGGACGATGTTGCGGCGAATCCATCTTGCCCCCTTAATCGCGCACCCGCAAAAGCGCCCGCATGAAACATGCTCTCCCCGTCACGCGCGCGGCCGACTTCGCCGCCTGGTATCAGGCCGTCATTTCGGAGGCCGACATGGCCGAGGACTCGGGGGTGCGCGGGTGCATGGTCATCCGTCCGTGGGGCTATGGTATCTGGGAACGCATCCAGCGGCTGCTCGACGATCGCATCAAGGCGACGGGGCACGAGAATTGCTACTTCCCGATCTTCATCCCGCTCAGTTACTTTGAGAAGGAAGCCGAGCATGTCGATGGGTTCGCAAAGGAAATGGCCGTCGTCACGCATCACCGGCTGATCGCCGGAGCCGATGGAAAGCTCATTCCTGATCCGAGCGCCCGGCTGGAGGAACCGCTGATCGTTCGCCCGACGTCCGAAACCGTGATCGGCGCGGCGATGGCGCGCTGGGTGCAGTCGTGGCGCGATCTGCCCGTGCTGATCAATCAATGGGCCAATGTGGTCCGCTGGGAAATGCGGACGCGCATGTTCCTGCGCACAAGTGAGTTCCTGTGGCAGGAAGGGCATACCGCGCACGCGACGCGCGACGAGGCGATGGACGAGACGCTCAAGATGCTCGAAGTTTATCGCGAATTCGCCGAAACCTGCCTCGCGATGCCGTGCGTTGCGGGCGAGAAACCCGAGCACGAACGCTTTCCCGGCGCCGAGGCGACCTACAGCATCGAGGCGATGATGCAGGACGGGAAAGCCTTGCAGGCGGGCACGTCCCATATGCTGGGGCAAACGTTTTCGAAAGCGCAGAACATCCGCTTTCAGGACCGCGACGGCCAGTTCGCGCATGCGTGGACATCGAGCTGGGGCGTCAGCACGCGGATGATTGGCGGCCTCATCATGGTGCACGGCGACGACGACGGGCTTCGCCTGCCGCCCGCGGTCGCGCCGCAGCAGGTCGTCATCGTGCCAATGCTGCGCGAGGACGACGGCGACGCGGCGTTGCTCGACTATTGCCGCGAGGTGGCGTCAAGGCTTGCGGGGGTGTCATCGCTCGGTGAGCCGATCCGCGTAATCGTTGATGCCAAGGCTTCGAAGGCGAGCACTAAGCGCTGGAACTGGGTGAAGAAGGGCGCACCGCTGATCGTCGAGATTGGCGGACGCGACATGGCCGCGGGCAATGTCAGCCTGATCCGTCGTGACGCTCTGTATGGCGACGGCGGCAAGCTGGCGAGCGTGGTGATGTCAAAGGAAGATTTTGCGGCGCAGGTGCCGGGCTTGCTCGAAGCGATCCAGGCCAATTTGCTCGTCGACGCGACCACGCGTCGCGACGCAGCGATCGCGCCCGTGACGTCATGGCACGAGATCGAGGCCCATTTCACCGACGACGAGGACGAGGTGAAGGGCTGGGTCGCCGCCGACTGGTCGCGCCCGACCGGCGTCGAACTCGATGCGGTCGTCGCACGGTTGAAGGCGCTCAAGCTTACGGTCCGCAACACCGTCGGGACAGCCGAGGGCGCGCTCTGTGTCTTCGGTGGCGGTGCGGCGGTCGAACGCGTGCTGATCGGGCGGACCTATTGAAAGACGGCATGCTCGCGCAGGTCGGCGCGGAGTTGCCCCCCGATAATGGCGGCATAATGATCGCGCAGCGTCCGCGTGCCGGCCGAGGGTGTCACGCTCGCGTCATAGCGTCCGGTCGCGGGGTCGAGAACGAGCATCGATTCAGTAGCGTAATAGCGCCCGATACGCGCGAGTTCGGCTTTGGCGGCGAGCGCCGGGCTGATGCGTCCGAGCGTGCTCAGCACACCGACGATGGCGTCGAGCAGTGCGACAGGAACATGGCGGTAGCGTGGTGGCCTGCCGAGCAGATCGAACAGAAGTTGCCCCTGCTGGAGCGGGGTGATCGCATCGTCGGGGCCACCGACGGGAAGGATGCGGTTCGCGCGACTCGGATCGGTCAGGCAATCGGCGAGAAAATCCGCAACGTCTTCATCGGCGATCGGCTTGCACGCGGTCAGAGTACCATTGCCGAAGACCAGGAAAGGTTTGCCCGCACGCACACGCTCGACCTGGCCCGACAGTGATTTGAAGAACGCGGTCGGGCGGACGATCGTCCAGTCGAGCCCCGATGTCATCAGCTCGGCCTCGAACGCGAGCTTGGCATGCTGAAAGGCGAGACGCGGGTTTTGCACGCAGATTGCGGACAACAGGATGAATTGCCTGGAACCTGCAGCTTTTGCAGCTGCCAACGCCGCCACGTTGGCAGCGTGATCGATCGCCCACGCATCGGCGGGCGCGCCGGTGCGCGAGGCAAGGCACGAGACGACCGCGTCGAAACGCTCATTGCGAAAGCCGTCGTCGGCGAGCGAGGCAGAGTCGGTGATCTGGCCATAACGGACTTCGCATCCCGGCAGGTCGATGCTTGCCGCTTTCGCATCGCGCGGCGGACGGACGAAGCAGGTGACGTCATGACGCCGCGCGGCGAGGGCAGCGGCGGTTGCCCGACCGATCGTCCCGGTCGCGCCAAGAAGCAGGACGCGCTTGCCCGCCTCGCTCACGCGCGAAGCTCGCGCGCCAGCACCTGTCGCCAGCGTTGCAGCGCTTGGGTCGCATTCGCGCGGGGAATGTAGGTCGCCGCAACCGCGCGCTTTTCCACGATGTCGTCGAGCGTGAACAACCCGCTTCCCACGCCCGCAAGCACCGCGGCACCGAGCGCGGTCGTTTCATGGCTCGCAGGCACCTCGACGGGCGTTTCGAGCGTATCGGCAAGCCTTTGCGCGAACCAGGCGTTCTGCGCCATGCCACCGTCGATGCGCAGCGAAGCGGGCAGCGGCGCGCCGTCGGCCGCCATTGCGTCGGTCAGGTCGCGCGTCTGGAAGGCGACCGATTCGAGCGTCGCACGGACGAGGTCGGCGGCGCTGGTGTCGAGTGTCAGCCCGTGGATCGAGCCACGCAGGTCCGCGCGCCAATGCGGTGCGCCGAGCCCGACGAACGCGGGAATGACAGTGACGCCGTGATCTTCGCGCGCCTCACGGGCAAGCGCCTCGGTGGCCGCCGCCGATCCGACCAGCCCCATCTTGTCGCGCAGCCATTTGACTGCAGCCCCCGCGACGAAGATCGATCCCTCGAGCGCATAGGCGCGCCGGTCGCCGATCTCATAAGCGGGGGTGGTCAGCAGTCGGTGCGTCGAGGCGACCGCAGCGCCGGTGTTCATCAGCAGGAAACAGCCGGTGCCGTAAGTTGATTTAACCGTTCCGGGGGCAAGGCAGTCCTGACCGATGAGCGCGGCCTGCTGGTCGCCCGCCATGCCGCAAATCGGAACTTCGCGCCCGAACAGTGTCGGTTCGGTCGTGCCGAACGCATGGACGTTGGCGTGAACCGTCGGCAAGAGGCCTTCGGGGATATCAAACAACCGCATCAGCTCAGCATCCCAGCAGCGCCGGTTAATGTCGTAGAGCATCGTGCGCGCAGCATTCGTCCAGTCGGTTGCGTGGACGCGACCGCCGGTCAGCCGCCAGAGCAAGAAGCTGTCGATCGTACCGACAGCGAGTTCGCCGCGCGCGGCACCTTCGCGTGCATTTGGAACAGTATCGAGCAACCACTTGATCTTGCTTGCAGAGAAATAAGGGTCGAGCACGAGCCCCGTCTTTGTGCGCACCATCGGCTCGACGCCGTCCGCCTTGAGCGCGTTGCACTGCGCGGCGGTGCGGCGGTCCTGCCAGACGATGGCGTTGTGAAGGGGCTTGCCGGTCGCGCGGTCCCAGATGACGATCGTCTCACGCTGGTTGGTGATGCCGATCGCGCAAACCTCCTGAGACATCGCCTCGCGCGCGACCGCGAGCGTCGTCGCCCATATCTCCTCGGCGTCATGCTCGACCCAACCGGGTTGCGGATAATGCTGCGCGAACGCGCGCTGCGCGATTTGCAACGGGCACAGGTCGGCATCGAAACGGATCGCACGCGACGAGGTCGTGCCCTGGTCGATGGCGAGGATTTGTTTCGTCATTTCCACCCAATCGTCATCCCCACGCAGGCGGGGACCCATCTCCTGAAACCTAGGGAGATGGGTCCCCGCCTGCGCGGGGATGCCGGAAATTGATGTAATCCGCCACCCGCGACTTCGCTGCGTCGTCGAGGTGCAGCCCCAACTTGCTCCGCCGGAACAGCACATCGTCTGCGGTACGCGCCCACTCGTGCGCGATCATCCAGTCAACCTCGTGCGGCCTTAAACCGGGCACCAGATCGTCCTCAACAACGCGGTCGTCATCGATCATATTTTCGAGCAGCATGCCGTAAGCATGGAACATCCGCCAAGCTGTACGATCGTCTGCCCACGGCAAGTGCCAGTCGAGATAGGCGCGGATACGCTCCTTGTTTGGCCACCCCGAAATTCGCTCGACATCGCCTCCCGGCAGCTTGGCATCTCGGCTGACGATTGACGTATGACCCAATTTCCCGAGCGCCTCCTCAGCCAGATGCCGCGCGGTGGTAATCTTGCCGCCGAACACGCTCAGCAAGGGCGCGCCGTTACTGTCGAGTTCGAGGACATAGTCGCGGGTCACCGCCTTCGCCTCGCTTGCACCGTCGTCGTAGAGCGGGCGCACGCCCGAATAGGTCGCCACGACGTCGGTGGGCGCGATCTGCTGCTTGAAATAGCGGTTCGCCGCATCGCAGAGATAGACGATCTCGTCGGCCGTGATGACCGCGTCCTCGGGGCGCTCGACGGGCACGTCGGTGGTGCCGATCAGCGTCATGTCGCCCTCATAAGCGATCGCGAAGACGATGCGGCGGTCGGGCTGTTGCAGCATATAAGCGTGGCTGCCGTCGAACAGGCGCGGCACGACGATATGGCTGCCCTTGACCAGCCGCACTCCGCTGCGCGCGTTGGCACCGGTCAGCGCGAGCGTCTCGGCAACCCACGGCCCCGCTGCGTTGACGACCTGCTTGGCCGTTACCTCGCGCCCGTCGGACAGCTGGGCACGCCAGACTTCGCCGTCGCGACGCGCGGAGACCAGCGCGGTGCGCGTGGCGATCACGGCGCCGTGCCGCGCGGCGTCCAACGCGTTAAGCACGACGAGGCGCGCATCGTCGACCCAGGCGTCCGAATAGACGAATCCCTTGCCGGGCCGTTTCAGCGGCGCAAGATACGCGGTGTCGCTGCGCTTCAGCGCGCGCGAGCGCGGCAGGCTGATCCGGCCGCCGATGCTATCGTAGAGCAGCAGCCCGAGCCGGACGAGCCACCACGGCCGCACCGCATTTTCGTGCGGCAGCACGAAGTGCATCGGGTAAATCAGATGCGGTGCCGCGCGCAGCAGCCGCTCGCGTTCCTTGAGCGCCTCCCGCACGAGGCGAAATTCATAATATTCCAGGTAGCGCAGCCCGCCATGAATGAGCTTGGTCGATGCCGACGAGGTGTGGCTGGCAAGGTCGTCCTTCTCGACGAGCAGCACCGACAGGCCGTTCAATGCTGCCTCGCGTGCGATCGCGGTTCCATTGATGCCGCCGCCGACGATGAGCAGGTCGTAGTTCATCGACGCGTGATAGCGTTGTCATTGCAAAGCGTCACGGATGACGTGCGCAATGCACGCGGCTATCGGTCGATTATGAAAAAACCCCCACCCGGTCTCCCCAGCCGCGACGCCGTCCTCGACTTCATCACGACGACCGACACACCAGCGGGCAAGCGCGAAATCGCACGCGCGTTCGGACTGCATGGGGCCGAGAAGATCGCGCTGAAGGCTTTGCTCAAGGACATGGCCGATGAGGGGCTGATCGACTCTGCGCCGGGTCGGGCGTTTCACAAAATGGGGGGCGTGCCCAAGGTGACGGCGATGCGCGTCGTCGACATCGATGGCGACAATGTGATCGCGGTGCCCGAGAGCTGGCACGCCGAGGGTTCACCGCCGCCGCGGCTGCGCGTCGTCGAGCGCGGCAAGAGGTCGGCGCTGGGGGTCGGCGACCGCTTTCTCGGGCGTACCGAAGAAGCGGGGAAGGGGTACGTCGTCCACCCGATGAAGCGCCTCGCGCGCGGCGAAGAACTGATGCTTGGCGTGGTCAAGAGAGGCGAAGCTGGCGCGGCGTCCGCGGCAGGCAGCGACCGTTTCTATCTGAAACCCGTCGACAAGCGGGAACGGCGCGACACGCCGATTTCCGATCTGGGTGGCGCCGTCGACGGTGACCTGGTGCTCGCCGAGAAGTCGGGACGACCGCCGCGCATCACCGCGCGCGTTACCGAGATCCTCGGCGATCCGTTCGCGCCGCGTGCGTTCAGCCTGATCGCGATTCACAAGCACGGCATTCCCGACGTGTTCGCCGAAGAGACGATCGCCGAGGCGCACCGGGTGGCCAAACTCGGTTTGGGCGACCGCGAAGACCTGCGCCACTTGCCGATCGTCGCGATCGACCCCGCCGACGCACGCGACCATGACGATGCGGTCTGGGCGGCACCCAACGACGCGGGCGGCTATGACTCGATCGTCGCGATCGCCGACGTCAGCTTCTATGTGCGGCCCGGATCGAGCCTCGACCGCGAAGCGCGGAAGCGCGGCAACAGCGTCTATTTCCCCGACCGCGTCGTGCCGATGCTGCCCGAGGAACTGAGCGCCGACGTCTGCTCGCTGAAGCAAGGCGAGGATCGCGCGGCGCTTGCCTGTCACATGAGCATCGATGGCGACGGGCGGGTGATGGGCTGGCGCTTCACGCGCGCGGTCATTCGCGTCGCGGCGAACCTTGCGTATGAAGAGGCGCAGGGAATAGCCGACGGCGGGTTCCTTGGGAACGCTTTGGGCGAACCCTTGCGTCACCTCTGGGCGGCATGGGGGCTGCTCGCCAAGGCGCGCGCGGCGCGCGAACCGCTCGACCTCGATTTGCCCGAACGCCGCGTCGAGCTCGACCCGACCGGGCGCATCACCAGCATCGCCGTCCGCGAGCGGCTCGACGCGCACCGGCTCATCGAGGACTTCATGATCGCCGCCAATGTCGCTGCGGCCAAGGCGCTTGAAGTCAAGAAGGCACCGGTCATGTACCGCGTTCACGAGGTGCCGGGGCGCGAGAAGCTCGTCGCGCTCAAGGATTTCCTGAAGACCTTCGAAATGGAATTCGCGCTGGGGCAGGTCATCACCCCTGCGACGTTCAACCGGGTGATTGCATGTATCGACAATGGCGAGGCGCGCGCGCAGATCATGGAACAGATCTTGCGCACGCAGACACAGGCCTATTACGCGCCAGTCAACGCCGGGCACTTCGGGCTTTCGCTCGGCAGCTACGCGCACTTCACCTCGCCGATCCGCCGTTACGCCGATCTGCTCGTCCACCGCGCACTGGTTCGATCGTTCGGGCTTGGTGAGGGCGGTCTGACCGACGACGAGGCCAGCCGGATGCGCGTCATCGGCGAAGCGATCAGCGCGACCGAGCGTCGCGCCATGGAGGCCGAACGCGAAACGATCGATCGTTACGTCGCCGCCTATCTGTCGACACGAGTGGGCGAAGTTGTCGATGCCAGGATCACGGGCGTCGCAAGCTTCGGCTTTTTTGCGACGGTCGAGGGGGTTGGCGGCGATGGGCTCGTACCGGTCTCGACGCTGGGGGACGATTATTACCGCTTCGACGCGGCGGCGCGCACCCTCGAAGGCGACGCGAGCGATACGCGTTATGTCGCGGGGCAAACGTTGAAATTGCGGCTTGCCGAGGCGAGTCCGATCAGCGGGGCGCTGCGCTTCGAGCTGCCCGACAACCCGGTGTCGAGCCGCCGGCGTCGCATGCCGCAACGGCGGGGACGCCCGGCGGGCATACGTCACCGCTGAAAAAGTGATTCACAGAACTGACATTTAAGTGTCATACAAGTGTCACGGGTCAATCAGGACTCGTCGCACTTGGAAGGCATCACCATGTTGAAATTGCTAATTCCCTTGCTTGTCACGGCGCCGCTGTCGATCCCGGCAGTGGCGAACCCTGTGGATAACTCTTCAGCTACCAAGCTTGATCCATCGCAATTGCTCAACACCGCCTATCGTCAGCTTCGCAGCGGCCAACGCGATGCCGCGCGCACGACCTTTCGCCAGGTCTTGCACATGGAGGGGATGACGCTCGACCGCCCCGATGGGCACACGGTGTGGTCGCACGATCTTGCCCGGGACGGATTGAAGCAGATAGACAGCGCGGGAACTACAGTCGCGGCAAGGTAACGCCGCGCTGGCCCATATACTTGCCGGCGCGGTCGGCATAGCTGACCTCGCACGGCTCATCGCCGCGCAGGAACAGGAACTGGCACGCGCCTTCGTTGGCATAAACTTTGGCGGGAAGGGGCGTGGTGTTCGAGAATTCGAGCGTCACATGCCCCTCCCAGCCGGGTTCGAGCGGGGTCACGTTCACTATAATGCCGCAGCGCGCATAGGTCGACTTGCCGAGGCAGATGACGAGCACGTCGCGTGGCACGCGGAAATATTCGACCGTCCGGGCAAGCGCGAAGCTGTTCGGCGGGATGATGCAGCACGCGGTCTTGCGGTCGACAAAGCTGTTCGCGTCGAAATTCTTCGGATCGACGATCGCCGAATCGACGTTGGTGAAAATCTTGAACTCGTCGGCGACGCGCGCGTCATAGCCGTAGGACGAGAGGCCATAGCTGATGCAGCCGTCGGCGCGCTGGCTTTCGGTGAACGGCTCGATCATGCCGTGTTGCAGCGCCTGTTCGCGGATCCAGCGGTCGGATTGAATGGTCATAACGCGCGGGCGTAGCGAAACGGGACGCGCGGCTCCAGCGGCTTGTTGCGCAGGCTGAAAAGCTGGTTAACGTCGCACCCCGTGGTGGGCCGGATCATATTGAGCGTCGTGCTGTTGCTGAGCGCGAGCGTGGCGCACGCACAGCTAGGCCCCGACGCCGACATGCACGCTGTCGCCGCGCAGCTTCGCGCGGGGCAATTCGCGTGGAAGCCCGCGTTCGAGGGCGACCCGGAAACGCGGATCGTCGTCAGCCTCGTCCTCCAGCGCGCCTATGTCTATCGTGGCGTCGAGCTGGTCGGGGTGGCGAGCGTGTCGACGGGGCGACGGGGCAGGGCGACGCCGCGCGGATCGTATCTGATCCTGCAAAAGGCACGCTGGCACCGCTCGAATCTCTACAGCAACGCGCCGATGCCCTTCATGCAACGGCTGACATGGGACGGGATAGCACTGCACGCGGGGCAAAACCCGGGCTTTCCCGCGTCACACGGCTGCATCCGGCTCCCGGTCGAATTCGCGCGCGACCTGTTTTCACTGACCGTGCTGGGGTCGCCGGTCGTAGTCGCCGACTATCCGCTCGAGGCGCCGGTCTATCTGGAGATTGCCGATAACGCGCTGGGAGTCGGGGCGGAGCCATTCATCGGCTATGCGCGCGAGGTGTTCGGTTAGCTGCTCGAGATTGAAATCAAAGCGCGTCAGGCCCGAACGAATGCGGCAACAGCGCCGAAAGCATGTGCGTGTTCACCTCGTCCCCAGAAGATGCACAATAAACCGCGATATCACGCCCACCCAGATGCGCCGCCTCGGCAAGAAACTGGCGGCAGCGGCCGCATGGTGTGACCGGCGTCGCGCTCGACCCACCCACCACCGCCACCTCGACGACCTCGCTAAGCAGACCCTCGTTGGCAATCTTGGCCAGCGCCACGGTCTCGGCGCAGAGCGACAGGCCGTAGCTGGCATTTTCCACGTTGGCACCGGTGAAGATGCGCCCGTCGGTTAGCCTGATCGCCGCGCCGACGAGGAAGTTCGAATAGGGCGCATAGGCGTGGCGAGAGGCATGGCGCGCGGCGTCGATCAGCTCGGTCATCCCTTGATATGCAGCACGCAGATGAGCGTGAACAGCCGCCGCGCGGTGTCAAAATCGAGCTCGACCTTGCCATCGAGTGCGGTTTTCAGGAGCTCGGCGGTTTCGTTGTGCAGTCCACGCCGTGCCATGTCGATCGTCTCGATCTGTGTCGGCGTGGCTTGGCGAACCGCCTGGAAATAGCTGTCGCAGATTGCGAAATAGTCGCGGATCGGGCGGCGGAAACGCCCGAGGCCGAGAATGTGCGTCTCGAGCGGCGAGCCGTCCTCGCGCGCGATGTCGATCACCAGCCGCCCTTCCTCGACGCGCAGCGCCACGCGGTAAGGGCCGCCATAGCCATCGGCATGCGCCCGTTGCGGGCAGAAATAATTGCCCTCGAGCAGGTCGAAGATCGCGATGCGCCGTTCCTGCTCGATGTCCGCACTGCGCCAGATGATCGTCGCCTCGTCGAGCGTGATATTGGCAATGCGCGGATCGGCCATGGCGTCAGTCGGCGACCGTGACGGTTACCTTCGCGCTCCAGCCGGCGACGAGCGGACGGTCGCTCGGCTGCGTCAGCGTGAGCCGAACCGGCACGCGTTGCGTGACCTTTACCCAATTGCCCGTCGCATTTTGCGCGGGGAGGATCGAGAATTGCGAACCCGTTCCGGCACCGATGCCGGTCACCTGCGCAGCGAACTTGCGACCGGGGATCGCATCGATCTCGACCGTGGCGTGCTGCCCGATACGGATTTTGCCGAGCTGCGTTTCCTTGAAATTGGCCTCAATCCAATAACCGCCGGTACCGACAAGGCTGAGCTGCGGAAGCGACTGGACGCCCATGTTGCCGACCTGAAGCCGGTCGGTCCCCGTCACGCGTCCCGAAATCGGTGCGCGCACTTCGGCGCGCGCCAGTTCGAGCCGCGCACGCTCGACCTGAGCAAGCGCGGCCTCGACTGCCGGTGCTTGCCCGTCGGGACCGACGCCGAGCGCCGCCTGTGCCGCCACCGCGGTAGCGCGGGCCGAGGTTCGCGCCGCGACCGCCGCAGCTTCATCCGCGCGCGCCGACGCGACGGCGGCACGCGCGGCGTCGAGCTGCGCACGCGTCGTGAAGCCGCGCGCCATCAACTGCTCCTGACGCCGCAGCGTCTCACCCGCCAGTCCGACGGATGCGGTCGCCGAGGAAATATCGGCCGACTTGCTGCCGATATCGGCGTTGCGCGCGAGCGCCGTGCCCTGAAGCTGTGCGAACTGCACCCGCGCGTTGCCAAGCGCCGCTTCCGCCTGGAGCAGCGCGATCCGCAGAGGGGCGGTGTCGACGCGGAACAGCAGGTCGCCCGCTTTGACCAGCTGGTTCTCGCGTACCGCCACCTCGGTGATCTTGCCCGACACTTCGGGCGCGATACTCACGACGGGCGCACCGATTTCGGCATTGTCGGTGCTGACCGTTTTGCCCGACGTCAGCCACAGCCACGCCCCGACTGCGACGACGGCGGCGGGCACGATCCAGAACAGCAAGGTGCGCAAGCGGCGCGTGCGGCGCAGCGGCGTCACCTCGGTCGCGTCCTCGATCGCGATCTTGCTCATCTCGTTCATAACGTCGGTCCCATGTGGCATCGTTTCGGGCAAGGGAAGAACAATCCCCAACTGATTTGGTCGCAACAGCCGATAGGGGTTGAGGCGCGCGCCGTTTGCGCGCGAAGATCGATCATGACCGAACCGCTCCGCCTGATTCTCCCCACCCCTGACGCCGCGCGCGAGCTGCCGCAGAATGTCGAGGCCGAGGCCGCACTGCTCGGCGCGCTCATGATCGACAATCGCCTTGTCGGCGACGTCCAGATGCTGCTGCGCGCCGAGCATTTCTTCGAACATGTCCACGGGCGCATCTTCACCGCGATCCTGAAGATGACCGACGACAATATCACCGCGAACCCGGTGACTTTGCGCCCGATGTTCGAGGGCGACGAGGCGATGGCGCTACTCGGTGGCCCCGCTTATCTCGCGCGGCTGACAGGAAGCGGCGCGGCGCTGATCGGTGCGCGTGACTTTGCGCGCCAGATCTACGACCTCGCGCTGCTGCGTGAACTGGTGACGGTCGGGCGCGACATGGTCGAATCGGCGCTCGATACGTCGACCGCGATCGACCCGCAGGGCGAGATATCGCGTGCGGAAATGGCGCTCTATGCCGTGGCCGAGCAGGGAGGCGAGCAGGGAGGCGCAAAATCATTCGCACACGCCACGCGGATCGCGCTCGAGATGGCGGAAAAGGCGCAGAATTCGGGTGGCGGTCTGTCGGGCGTCACGACCGGGCTCGAATCGCTCAACGGGCGCACCGGCGGGCTGCACAATTCGGATCTGGTGATCCTGGCGGGGCGTCCCGGCATGGGCAAGACCGCGCTTGCGACGAATATTGCCTTCAACGCCGCGCGCCGCTGGCTGCGCGAGGAGGAGGAGGGCGTGCCCCCCGAAAAGCGGGCGGGGGCGAAGGTAGCGTTCTTCAGCCTCGAAATGTCGTCCGATCAGCTCGCGACACGCGTGCTCGCCGAAAATTCATCGATCAGTTCCGAGCAATTGCGCATGGGCAAGCTCAACCGCAGCGAGTTCCAGCGTTTCGTCGATGCTGTCCGCGACCTCGAGACGCTGCCGCTGTTCATCGACGACACCCCGGCGCTCACGATCGCAGCGCTGCGCACGCGCGCGCGGCGGATGAAACGCGTCAACAAGATCGGGATGATCGTCGTCGACTATCTCCAGCTGCTGCAGGGGTCGGGCAATGGGCGCGAGAGCAACCGCGTGCAGGAAATTTCGGAAATCTCGCGCGGGTTGAAGACGCTGGCGAAAGAGCTAGGCGTGCCTGTTCTTGCGCTGTCGCAGCTGAGCCGCGCGGTCGAACAGCGCGAGGACAAGCGCCCGCAACTGTCCGACCTGCGCGAATCGGGGTCGATCGAACAGGACGCCGACATTGTCCTGTTCGTCTACCGTGAGGAATATTACGTCGCGGCGCAGGAGCCGCGCGATCAGGACGATCCGAAATATGCCGAATGGCAGGCACATATGGAAAAAGTGTTCGGGCTCGCCGAAGTCGTGATTGCCAAGCAACGCCACGGCGCGACCGGCAAGGTGCGGCTGAAGTTCGAATCGAACATCACCAAGTTCAGCGACCTGGCCGACGAGGCCTACTACCCCGAGGCGCACTGATCGCCCATCGAAGCAGCGTCAGCTCTTTCGTCCCCGCGCGAGCGCTGCCCCGGCGAACCCCGCCGCCACCGCTCCCGCGCCGAGCGCAATCGTCGCGAGCGGATGGAGTTGCGCTTCGAGCGCAAGGCTCGTCTTGCGGACGAAGAAGGGCTTGTTCGACCGCTCGCGACCGTCCTTGCGCGCTTCGTACAAATTATCGACCATGCCCGGCTCGGGCGGCACGTCGGTCGATTGCGCGGTCTCGCCAAAGCCGTTTTCCATGACGAGTTCGCTGAGCCGCGGGAACATCGTTCCGAGCGTGGTGATCATCAGCCCCTGGCCACCGACGGTGATCTCGCTGCGCTGGTGCTCGGCGCAAAAGCAGATCGCGCGCGCGACGAGTTCGGGATCGTAGAGGACCGGCGGAATGCGCGCGGGCTTGCCCATCTTGTTGCGCGCATGCTCGGGATAGGGAGTGTCGATTCCACTCGGCTTGATCAGCGTAATCGCGACGCCGGGGCCGCCCGTGTCACGCGCGTCCATCTCGGTTTCCATGCGCAGCGTCTGGGTGAACGATTTCACCGCGTGCTTCATCGCGCAATAGGTGCCCTGCACGGGAATGGCGACGTCGGACAGGATCGAACCGACGTTGATCAGCGCGCCGCCGCGCGCCCTCAACCGTTCGACCGCGAACAGCGAAGCGCGCACGGTTCCGAAATAGCCGACGTCGAACACGCGGCGATGCTCGGCCATGTCGATGTCCTTCAGCCGAGCATACATCGCGCTCGCGGCATCATTGACCCATGTATCGAACCCGCCGAAGTGCGCGTCCGCCACCGAAGCGATCCGTTCGGGCGCATCATCATCGGCGATATCGACCGCGCAATAGGCCGCGCGCCCGCCGTCGTGCTCGATCTCGGCGACCGCCTCGGCAAGCGCGGCCTCGTTGCGCGCCGCCAGCACCACATTTGCCCCTGCCTTCGCAGCACGGTGTGCGGCAGCAAGCCCGATCCCACTCGAAGCGCCGGTTATGACGATCGTCTGTTCAGCGAGCGGTTTTAGGCGGACTGGCATAGCTATCATCCCGGTGGTTCGCGTGCCTAACGCGCGATCCCCCGGGATGTTGCTCGAAATTCCGACTCCGTTTTCCGCCGAAGGCGGACCGCTCAGTTTGCGACAGGAACAGCAGGTGTAGCCGTCGTGTTGAAGCGGATCGCAGTACCCGTCACGTTCGTCTTGCCCCAGCTCATCGCAGTCACGTGCGAGTCGCCGTAGCGCGCGTTGATGACCGCATCGGCGCCCAGCTTTTGCGCGCGTTCCCACAATTCGCGGTAGATCTTGGCTTGGCTTGCTTCCTTGCTGAAAATCGTCGCCTTGCGCACGCCGGCTTTGACCTCGCCAATTACTGTATACGGACGGTCGGTGATGTCGTTGGGGAAGACCGGTACGCCCGCGTCCGGATTGACGACGGCGAACGTAGGCGGCGCAGCAGCCTGGGTGCCGACCGGCGCAGCGATCGCCGCCAGTGTGAGCGCGATGGTAATATATCTGGCAGTAAACATGTCGATTTCTCCCCTCAATCGAGCCGACCGGGTCGCAAACCGGCACATGCTTGTCAATCGGTCAGGTGACGCTAATCCACGACGAATGCTTCGGGGGAATGCGCGTGCTTTTCAAAGTCGGTGTGGTCAAAGTCACTCTGGTGTTCTCGATCTTGCTCGGACAATCAGCGCTCGCACAGGTTGAACCGGTCCTTGCGACAGCAGCGGCTACGCCCCCAACGCTCGCGCGCGACACGCCGGTGCCGCTCATGGTAATGAGCGAAGTGACGACCAAGACCGCCACGGCGGGTCACCGGTTCATGCTTCGCACGACGGCACCCTTGACGATCGCGGGCGCGGTCATCGTCCCGACCAACACGCCGGCGTGGGGCGAAGTGGTCACGGCTAAAGCGAGTGGCGCAGTCGGCAAGGGCGGTCAACTGACTGCAAAGCTGCTCTACCTCGATCTCGACGGACGACATATTGCGCTGACTGGCGAAACGAGCAGCAAAGCGCGCAAAGCGACAGGCGACGTTGTCATGGGTGTCGTCGGCATGGGTATCTTGGGACTGCTCGCTCGCGGCAACAACGCCAAACTGAAGGCGGGAGAGGCGCTGACCGGATTCATCGCCGAGGATACCGTATTTTCTGCCACCCCGTCGCCCTGATGAACGTTGCCCTGATGAACGTCGCCCGGATGAACATTGTCATCGGCTTTTTGCTTACTGGCATGGCTGGCGTTCCGATTACTGCACAGCCGATTGTCGAGGTCACGCTCGTGGCGGGAACACCGGTGCGGCTGACGACCGTCGGTCGCATATCCAGCCAGACGCATGTGCGGGGCGATACCGTCTTGCTGAGCATTGCGGAGGATGTTCGCGTCGGTGAGACTATCGTCATTCCGCACGACACGCCTGTGCGCGCCCAGGTCGTTCAGGCCGATCGGAAGGGCGCGTTCGGAACCGGCGGGCGGCTCGAGGTCGAGCTGCTTTACGCGACACTCCCCGACGGACGGATCGTACGCCTGACAGGCCGGGTGGCGCGGCGGGGCGGAGACAATGAGGTCGGCGCAGTTGCGACCAATGTGTTCCTTGCGCCGATCGCGCTCGTCATCACGGGCGCAAGCGCGACCGTCTCGGCGGGAAGCGCGGTCACGGGCTATGTGATGCGCGACATGGTGTTCGTGCGCTGACGGCTGCGACATTGCACCGCTGCGATGGGCAGCCCATATCGGCGTCATGAACGAAACTTATCCCGTGCTTCCGCTCCGCGACATCGTCGTGTTCCCGCAAATGGTCGTCCCGCTCTTCGTCGGGCGCGACAAATCGGTTTCCGCGCTCGAAGCCGCGATGGCGAGCGAGAAGGAAATCTTCCTCGTCGCACAGCTCGATCCGGGTGAGGACGATCCGGACCGCGACGATCTTTACGATCTGGGAGTCGTCGCCAGCGTCGTGCAACTGCTCAAGCTTCCCGACGGCACGGTGCGTGTGCTGGTCGAGGGGAAGCGCCGCGCGCGCCTCGTCGAGCTGACCGCCGAGGACGGGCATCTGACCGCGACGATCGAGGCGGTCGAGGATCTCGACGCCGACGGCACCGAGGTCGAGGCGCTGATGCGCTCGGTCGTCGACCAGTTCGACAACTACGCCAAGCTCAACAAGAAGCTGCCCGCCGAAACGGCGGTTCAGCTTGCCGAGATCACCGAACCCGGACGTCTCGCCGACGCGGTTGCTGCGAGCGTGTCGGTCAAGGTGGCCGACAAACAATCGCTGCTCATCGAACCCGACCCCGCCAAGCGCCTCGAGATGGTGTTCGCCTTCATGGAGGGCGAGCTTGGCGTGTTGCAGGTCGAAAAGAAGATCCGCGGGCGCGTGAAGCGCCAGATGGAAAAGACGCAGCGCGAATATTACCTCAACGAACAGCTGAAGGCGATCCAGCGCGAGCTGGGCAACGACGGCGAAGACGGCGAGGGCGGCAACGAGGTCGCCGAATATACGCAGAAGATCGCTGCGCTGAAGCTGTCGAAGGAAGCGCGGTCGAAGGCGACCGCCGAGTTGAAGAAACTCAAGACAATGGCGCCGATGTCGGCCGAATCGACCGTCGTGCGCAACTACCTCGATGTGCTGCTGGGCCTGCCATGGGGCAAGAAGTCGAAGCTCAAGAAGGATCTGGTCGCCGCGCAAGCGGTGCTCGATGCCGATCACTTTGCGCTCGACAAGGTCAAGGACCGGATTGTCGAATATCTCGCGGTACAGGCGCGCACCAACAAGCTGAAGGGGCCGATCCTGTGCCTCGTCGGCCCGCCGGGCGTCGGCAAGACCTCGCTCGGGCGTTCGATCGCCAAGGCGTGCGGGCGCGAATTCGTGCGCCAGTCATTGGGCGGGGTACGCGACGAGGCCGAAATTCGCGGCCACCGGCGCACCTATATCGGGTCGCTGCCAGGCAAGATCGTCACCAATCTGAAAAAGGCCGGGACCGCCAACCCGCTGTTCCTGCTCGACGAAATCGACAAGCTTGGCCAGGATTTCCGCGGCGACCCGGCGTCGGCGCTGCTCGAGGTGCTCGATCCCGAACAGAATGCCAAGTTTCAGGATCATTATCTCGAGGTCGACTTCGACCTGTCCGACGTGATGTTCGTGACGACGGCGAACACGCTCAACCTGCCGCAGGCGCTGCTCGACCGGATGGAGATCATCCGGCTCGAGGGCTATACCGAAGATGAGAAGCTCGAGATCGCCAAACGCCATCTGCTGCCCAAGCAGATCGAGGCGCACGGGCTGACCGGACATGAGTTCGAACTGACCGACGAAGGGCTGCGCGCGCTGATCCAATATTACACGCGCGAGGCGGGCGTCCGCACGCTCGAGCGCGAGATCGCCAAGCTCGCGCGCAAGGCGCTCCGGCGTATCCTCGAGCTCAAGGACACACGGATCGTCGTCACGCCCGACAATCTTCACGAGTTTTCAGGCGTGCGGAAATACCGTCACGGGCTGTCGGAGGAAGAGAATCAGATCGGAGCGGTCACCGGGCTCGCGTGGACCGAGGTCGGCGGCGAATTGCTCACGATCGAGGCGGTAACGGTGCCCGGCAAGGGTCAGGTGCGGACGACCGGCAAGCTGGGCGACGTCATGACCGAATCGATCCAGGCCGCGCTGAGCTATGTAAAGGCGCGCGCGCCCTCTTACGGCATCAAGCCGAGCCTGTTTGCGCGCAAGGACATTCACATCCATCTGCCCGAAGGGGCGGTACCCAAGGATGGCCCTTCGGCGGGTGTCGGCATGGTGACCGCGATGGTCTCGACGCTGACCGGCGTCGCAGTGCGTCGCGACGTGGCGATGACCGGTGAAGTGACGTTGCGCGGGCGCGTGTTGCCGATCGGCGGGCTGAAGGAGAAACTGCTCGCGGCGCTCCGGGGGGGGATCACGACGGTGCTGATCCCGCACGAAAACGAAAAGGACCTCGCCGAGATCCCGGCGAACATCCTCGACAATCTCGAGATCGTGCCCGTGCAGCATGTCGACGAGGTGCTCGCCCGCGCCCTGACGGGGCCGCTCGAGTCGATCGACTGGACCGAGGCGGACGAACTCGCGGCGCAACCGCCGGTCGGCGCGGCGCTGCACGACGAGGTGGTTCGTCACTGACCGTCATTGGGCGCGGAATCGCCGATTTTGCTTTGACTCAAAGGGCGTGACTAGCGTTAGTTGCGCGCTTCGCTAGGCGAGTCCCGGTTGAGGGATCGACGGGCATAAGCAGGGGTTGGGTATCGATGAACAAACAGGAATTGATCGCGCGTGTTGCCGAAACGGCGGGGCTGACGCGCGGCGACGCGGTGAAGGCGGTTGAGGCGGTGTTCGACACGATCGGCGCGACGCTGAAGTCGGGAAGCGATGTTCGCCTCGTCGGCTTCGGGACGTTTTCGGTAACCCGCCGCAAGGCTTCAACGGGACGCAACCCGCGCACGGGCGAGCCGATGGCGATCAAGGCGTCGAGCCAGCCCAAGTTCAAGGCGGGCAAGGTGCTCAAGGACAGCTGCAACGTCTGACGCGACTTTACATCCCCGCCGCCCGCGTTAAGCGGCGGCGGGCGCGGGCGCGTAGCTCAGTGGTAGAGCACACCCTTCACACGGGTGGGGTCGCAGGTTCAATCCCTGCCGCGCCCACGCCGCCGTCGACACTTGGCTTAGCGGAGTTAAGTCACAGTTCGGCAAGGCCGGACGGCCTCGGCGGAGCAGAGGACCGACGGCGCGGCTCTGCCGCGACGCCCACCCACTTCCCCCTCAAACGAAGCCCAAATTCCACGTCGACGGGTTATAATTTCCCATATTGGGCAGCACCGTCGTCATGTCCGAATTCGCAACGCCGAACCACGACGCCAGCGTCGAGGCATATTGGTCGACCGCAATGCCGGGCAACAGCCGCCCTTGCCCGACGTCATCGGGACCATTGTCGGCAACAACCGGCGGCGTGCCATAAAAGCGCTGCCCGCGCACCGCGCCTCCGGTGACGAAATGCATCGACCCCCAACCATGATCCGACCCGTCGGTGTTGGCGACGAGCGTGCGTCCGAAATCCGAGGCGGTAAAGCTCGTCACCTTTTCGGCTACGCCGAGCTCGGCGGTGGCATCGTAGAACGCCTTGATCGCGCCTGCGACCTGACCGAGCAACCCGGGGTGCTGCGCGTTGAGCGAATCGTGCAGGTCGAATCCGCCGGTCGACACGAAAAACACCTGGCGCTTTGCACCCAACTGGCTGCTCGACGCGATCAGATTGGCGACGATCTTGAGCTGGTTGCCGAGGTTGGTTGCGGGAAACGCGGTTGCCAGCACGGGCGCGGCGGCGAGTGCGCCCGAGACTTGCGTATAGGTATCGAGCGAGCGCTTCGTGACCTTGGCATGTTCGGTGCCGATCAGCGACGCGGGTGCGGTCGTCATCAGCGTCTTGAGCGCGGCGCTGGCGGCGGTCGAACCGAACAAACTCGTATTACCCGTCAGCGCGGTCGGCCCCGTCGTGCCCGTCGTGTAGCAGATCGCCTGACGCCCGCTGAGATACACGGCGTTTCCGCTCGCGCTGATGCACGTCAGCGTCGAAGTGCCGTTGCCGGCCTGGAACAGGTCGCCGATCCGTCCGCCCCAGCCCGAACTCGCGCCCTCGGGGTTCGAGGCCTGCCAGAAGCTCTGCTGGTCGTTGTGCGAAAACAGCTTGGGCGGCAGCGCCACACTCTTGGCCTGGTATTGCGCCTTGGTCGTCGGCTGGACGAGCGTGCCGACGTTCAGCGCAACCGCCATCTTGCCGGCGTCGAACAGCGGCATCAGGGGTGCAAGCCCGGGCCCAAGTGCATATTGCCGCCCGGCCGCAAGCGCAGTCGCCGGGCGCAACAGAGTCGCGTCAAGCGTTGCCCTTGGGTAAGCCAGAACCGAGCGATACTTTGTGTAGAGATCGTAGCTCGCCTGATCGTACGGCGTTACCGTATTGGCATAGTCGTTACCGCCGAACAGGAAGATGCAGACCAGCGCCTTGTAATCGGTCGACACCGCTGCCGCAGCTTCGCCGATTGCCGCGAGGTTGACGACAAACGGGGTCGCCGC
Organism: Sphingomonas sp.; assembly: GCA_965248885.1. Lineage (GTDB taxonomy): Bacteria > Pseudomonadota > Alphaproteobacteria > Sphingomonadales > Sphingomonadaceae > Sphingomonas_O. The sequence goes on from OZ252211.1 coordinate 1,558,078, forward strand.
GCCGGCAATGCCCAGCGCTCCCGATCGTGCAAGAAACGCGCGTCGCGATTGTTCGGTGTTCATGACGACCGCTTTCTCTATTTCTGCACAAGATAATCGGGCGCGGCCATCGCGAGCAGGATCGCGGTGTAGACCCGCTGAAGCTGGAGCGCCGCCGTCGTCGAACCGATTGAATCGACCGCCGTCTTGATCGTCGCGACAGTCGATGCCGACAATTGCCCGGCCGCAAGCAATGTGTTCACTTCCGCCACCAAGGCATTTGAATCGGTCGCTTTGGTCAGGATCGCAGTATAGTCCGCCTTGACGTCACCGGTGCCCGACTGGATCAGCGTCTGCATGTAATTGACGTAGGCCACGACGGTCGGCTCGTTGGTGATCTGCAACTCGGGCGCGACCAGCCCGGCCGTGGCGATCGCGCTATTGGGCGGCGTGTAGCCAGGACGGAAAAAGTTGAACACGCTCGTCGAATGACCGATCGATTGGGCAAGCCGCGTCGTCGTGCTGCTGGTGTCGCCGATCGCCCAGGCGTCGGACGGCGAGGTGACGGCGAACGCGCGCGCCCAATTCGTAAGGCGGACGACGGGCTCGCGCAATTTGCCGCTGTTGGCCGCCGTCAGGCTTGCCGAACCACGCGCCTCGGTATCGGTCAGGATGGCGCGCAGCACCGCCTTCATGTCGCCGCGTACCCCTGCGCCATTGTTCGCGAACACTGCCGACACGCGCCCGACATAGGCGGCCGAGGGATTCGAGGTGACGAGCCGCTGGATAAGCTGTGCCGAGACGAACGGCGGCAGGTTGGGGTGCGCAAAAAGCGTGTCGAGCGCGATCTTGAGGCTGGCAAATCCTTCGGTCCCTGCCGGGATCGTCACGCCGAGGAAAGTCTTTACGCCCAATTCATGGTCGGTTGGCTTCTGGATCAGCGGTCGGCGAAGCCGGTCGGGCGTCGTCGAATCAGCGGAGTCGAGAACGAAGCCGGTGAAGACGCGCGCCAGGCCAGAAACATCGGCCGGGGTATACGTCTCGACCGGCTTGCCGCCCACAAGCACCTGCGTGCCATCGGGATTGAGATTGTAGAGCCCGAGCGTGAACAGCTGCATCACCTCGCGCGCATAATTCTCGTCGGGCTGCGCGCCCGTCGCGGTGTTGGCCTTCCGGTTGTTGAGGAAGGTCAGGTAATAGCCCATCGCCGCGTTCGTGCTGATCTTGTCGAGGATCTCGCGGTAATTGCCGAACGCAGCGTCCGACAAAATGTCGAGATAAGCGGCGGCGGCGAAGGCCTTCCAATTGGTGTTCAGCCCGTCGATGCCGATGACGAGGAAATTGAGCAGCGCGATGCTGACGCGCTGGCGCAGCTGGTCCTGTCCCGAAATAAGCTGACGCCAGACGCTGTTGTTGAACCCGTTGGTCGTGTTGATGTTCGCGGCGGCATTATAGCCAGCCGAGACCAGCCAGTCCCAGTGCGACGTCGCGCGCACCGTGCCGAATTGCGCGGTCAGATACGCGTCATAACCCGTCGACACGACGCTATTGATGTCGGCGCGGCTGGACCCGAGCGAAGTCTGGGCGAGGAAGCGGCTCGCCTGATCGGCGGTGAGCGAGACAGGGGCAGGGGTCGGTGCTGGAGCCGGTGCCGGTGCAGGAGCCGGTGCCGGAGCGGGGGCCGGCGCAGGAGCGGGGGTCGGTGCAGGAGCGGGGGTCGGCACCGGAGCGGGGGTCGGGGCGGCTACGATTGGCGCCGCCGCCGCCGCAGGAGCACCCACATCGCCGCCACATGCTGCCAGCGCAAGTGGCACGGTCGCGGCGACGATACCGACGAGCGACGGCGGTATGAACGGCACGTTATCTGCCTCGGGGAGGTCGAGCGGTTCGGTCAGGTCGTCCGTAAAGTCGCTCACGGTACAGCTCTCCCCCGCACCCAACAGGCCGCCAGATGCGTCCGCTTACCTAAGCAGGTCAAATACTAATAAAATGTTTCGCGACGAACCGAAGCTTAGTCAGGTTCGACCGGTCTTCCTAAGGGAACTTTTTCAGAACCCGGCGCGGTGCATTCGGTCGCGCATGCAGTCCGCGCGCGACGGACCGTCAGCCTCGCGCCTGCACGTGCGATAGGCCTCCGCCTCGGCCTTCCGCAGGCGCCGTCCCCGATTGCGATCAGCCTCGTCCTGGCTGGTCGTGGCCCAATCGGCAGCTTGTCCCGCAACCTTGAACGGTGCCGTTACGACCGAAGTCACGGCGCTGACGCAACCGGAAAGCAACAGAGCGGGCACTATGATGAGGGGCAGAGTACGCATGCCGACGCTCTAACAATCAGATGGTTAACGGTCCATGATCAAGCTTTGGCAGGACGTGACGCGCGAACAGGTCGGCTTCGGCGATATGCGGATAGCCTGACAGGATGAACGCCTCGATGCCTTCGGCCTGGTACAGGCGCAGCTTGGCTAGTACCTGATCAGGGTCTCCGACGATCGCCGCGCCGCAACCCGAGCGTGCGCGCCCTATTCCCGTCCACAGATTGTCCTCGACGAAGCCCTCGTCGCCCGCCGCAGCGCGCAATTCGGCCTGACGCTGGACGCCGACGCTGGTCGAATCAAGCGACTTGGCGCGGATCGCGTCGCCCGTGTCCGCGTCGAGCTTCGAAAGGAGCCGCGAGGCATAGGCGCGCGCTTCGGCTTCGGTCTCTCGGAGGATGACATGCGCGCGATAGCCGAATTTCAGTGTGCGCCCGTAGCGCGCGGCTCTCGCGGTCATGTCGGCGATGATCGCGCGCACCGCAGGCATCGTGTCGGGCCACATCAGATAGACGTCGCATCCCTGCGCCGCCGCGTCGCGCGCGTCCTCGCTCAGTCCGCCGAAATAGAGCGGGGGACATCGCCCCGACACCGTCGTCATGCGCGGCGGATCGATGTCGATCTCGTAATGCGCGCCGCGGTGGCTGAGATGCTCGCCATTGAGCAAGGTTTTCAGGATCTGTGTCGCCTCGAGCGTACGCGCGTAGCGCGGTGCGCTCGCCAGCTTTTCGCCGGGCAGGTCCGACGAGATGATGTTGATCGTCATGCGGCCACTGGTGATGCGGTCGAGCGTCGCGATCTGGCGCGCGAGCTGCGGCGGCCAGCTCTCGCCGATCCGCACCGCCATCAACAGTCGAATGCGCCGCGTCAGCACCGCGATGGCGGCGGCGAACGCGGTCGTGTCGAGCCCCAGGCTGTAACCCGAAGGCAGCAGGACATTGTCGAACCCCCCGGTTTCGGCCGCCAGCACGATGTCGCGGCAATGTTCCCAGCTCGACGCAAGCATCGGGTCGGGAACGCCGAGAAATTCATAATCATCGTCGCACAACGCCGAAAACCAGCTGACCTCGCACGTCATGGCAGTTTCTCCCCGCGCGAGGCCACCAGCACCGTGTACCAATCCTCGCGCGTCCACCGTACCTTGCAGGCATCGGCAGCTTCGCGGATGCGATCGGCGTTCTGCGACCCGACGATGGGAATGGGCCGCGCGGGATGTGCCATGATCCAGCTGTACGCCGCGGCGCTCCGCGACACGCCGAGCGGTCCGGCGACGGCGTCGAGGGCGGCGGCGACGCGGTGTTCACGCGCGTTGCCCGGCTCGGCGATCCGCCCTCCGCCGAGCGGCGACCAGGCGAGCACCGCCATGTCGTTCGCTATCGCGGTGTCAAGAATGCTGTCGTCGAGCGGACCGAGTTCGAGCGGCGAAAATTCCGGCTGGAGGCTGACGATCGGCGTCGTCAGGAATTTCGACAGCGCGGCAATTTGTGCGGCAGTGTAGTTCGAAACGCCGATCGCGACGATCTTGCCTCGCGCAACCGCTTTTTCGAGCGTCGCCGCGATGTCGTGAGGGTGTGTCAGAATATCAGGTCGATGAATCTGGTACAGGTCGATCCGTTCGGTCCGCAGCCGCCGCAACGACGCATCGATCGCGCCTTCGAGATAAGCAGGCGATGAGTCATAGGGGATCGGCGGCATGATGCCGCCCTTGCTCGCGAGCACCATGCGGTCGCGCAGCGACGGTGCCTCATCGAATACCTGCCCGAGCAAAGCCTCAGCATCGCCGAACCCGCCCGACCCGCCGAAGCCGTAAATGTCAGCGGTGTCGAAGAAAGTGATCCCGCTTTCGAACGCGGCATCGACGAGTGCGCGGGCCTCCATCACCGTTCGCCCGGCAAACCGCCACATCCCCCACGCGAGCGCGGAAACCTCGATTCCGCTCTTGCCGAGCGGACGGCGCTGCGGGACGCTGGGAAGGGCGCTCATCGATTTGCTCCGCTCTGACAACGTTATCTTTGTGCAAGCTCTCAGGTCGCCGCGTCAAGGTTTGCGAATTTCCTTGGGAATGTGTAAAAGATCGTCGAAGGAGACACATCGTGCGAACGAATATTGTCATCGATGACGCGCTGATGGACCAGGCGATGGACGCAACGGGAGAGCGCACCAAGCGCGGAGCCGTGGAGGCCGCGCTGAGAACGGTTGTCCGTCTCAAGGCGCAGGAAGGTCTGCGGTCGCTACGCGGTACGGTCAACTGGATTGGCGATCTCGACGCGATGCGGCGCGATTAAGTGATTCTCGTCGATTCGAGTGTCTGGATCGACTATTTCCGCAACGCGCCTACGGTCGCGGTCGATATGCTCGACGCGCTTCTGGGAAAGCGAGCGATAATTACCGGTGACTTGATCATGTTGGAAGTGTTGCAGGGCACTGACAGCGAACGCGACTTCGCGAAAGCCCGAGAAATCATGCAGCGAGCACTGGCAATCGAGATCGGCGGCGTGGCTATCGCGATCGAAGCCGCACGCAACTATCGGCACTTGCGTGCGAAAGGCTTCACGGTGCGCAAAACGATCGACACGATCATCGCGACGCGATGCATTGTCGACGGGTACGAACTCCTGCACAACGACCGCGACTTCGACCCGTTCGCCGAGCATCTGGGCCTGAAGGTCGTGGAACTCGATTAGCGCGTCGCGCGTACACTCCCCCGCTCGACAAGTTCATGCCCCAGCCGCCGATGCTCGACCCCGTCGACGCGTTCGAACAGCAGGTTTGCCGCTGCCCAGGCAAGGTCGCGTGTCGGCTGGCGGATTGTCGTCAGCGGGGGCCATACGAGTTGCGCTAGCGGGGTGTCGTCGAAGCCCGCGACCGACAGCGCCTCGGGCACAACGATCCCTTTGGCATGGGCGATGGTCAGCACCCCTGCGGCCATGTCGTCGTTCGACGCGAAGATCGCCGTGGGGCGCCGCGCGACCGACAGCAGCGTTTCGCCCGCGCGGGCCCCGCTCGCAAAGTCGAACGCGCCGGGCTGCACCAGCCCCGGTTCGTAAGCGATGCCCGCGCGGTCGAGCGCGCGGCGATAGCCGAACAGCCGCTGCTCACTCGCCCTATGGTTCGGATGCCCCACGACGAAGCCGATGATCCGGTGGCCCAGATTGATCAGATGCGTCGTCATGTCGTCGGCGGCCTGGACGTCGTCCATGTAGACCGACGAGGTCAGCGCGTGGTTGGTTCCCGGCGAAATGCGCACGAACGGAATGCCGCGCCGTTCGAGTTCGGCGAGGACTTCGGGACAATCGGTAACGGGAGACGACAAGATGATCCCGTCGACATGCGTCTCGTCGATCAGCCCGCCAACCTCGGCAGCGATCGTCGGCGAGGCGACGTCGGCGGGCTGCGCGAGCATCCGCACCCCCGCTTCACGGCACCGTGCCCAGACACCCTCCTGAACGGCATGAATATAATAGGGCGAGTGGTTGTCATAGATCAGCGCGATCTGATGCGAACGCTTGCCGGCGAGCGCGCGCGCCGCCTGGCTTGGGCTGAACGCCAACCCGGCCATCGCGGCCTCGACCCGCTCGCGCGTGTCGGTTCGCACATAGCGTTCATTGTTCAGGACACGGCTGACCGTCTTGATCGACACGCCCGCAACGCGTGCGACATCGCTGATCGTGTTTCGGACGGCCATTGCCCGCTGTGGTAGCGCCGCCACACTCGCGCAGCAATGCGACGCGTGACTTGCGAAGCGCGATCGAAGCATGGCATTGCACTGTCCGACATCGCTGTCAGAAAGCGCTGCGGGAGGAATTCGAAAGGTGACGCTGCGCTACGGTCTTGTCGGCACGGGAATGATGGGCGTCGAGCACATCAGGAACGTGATCGCGACCGGCGACGCACAGATTGTTGCGATCGCCGATCCGGTCGCAGCGTCGCTCGGCTGGGCGAAGGCCGCGCTGGGCGAGGCGGCCGAACCTGGGATTTTCGCCGACTCTGCCGCGCTTGCAAAGGCGGATCTCGACGCCGTCATCGTCGCTAGCCCCAATCATACGCATCGCTTGGTCCTAGAGCCGCTGTTCGACGCGGGCCTGAACATCCTCTGCGAAAAGCCGCTTGCAACGACGATCGACGACGCACGCTGGATCGTCGAGCGCGCGGCGGCGACCCCGGGCATCTTCTGGACCGCGATGGAATATCGCTACATGCCACCTGCGGGCACTTTCATCGGGCAGGTTCATGGCGGGCGGGTTGGCAGACTGCGCATGCTCAGCGTTCGAGAGCATCGCTTTCCGTTTCTGGCCAAGGTCGGCGACTGGAATCGCTTCGCCGTGAATACCGGCGGTACGATGGTCGAGAAATGCTGCCATTTCTGGGACCTGATGCGGCTGATCGTCGGCGCGGAGGCGGTGCGTGTGCATTGTTCGGGAAATATGGACGTCAATCACCGCGACGAGCGTTACGATGGCCGCATCCCCGACATCATCGACAATAGCTATACGACGGTCGATTTCGCCAATGGCGTGCGCGCGATGCTCGACCTGTCGATGTTCGCCGACGGCGCCGAGGATCAGGAGGAGATCGTGGCGGTCGGCGACAGCGCGCGTCTCGACGTGCGCATCCCCAGCGGCGACCTCGTCTTTGCGCCGCGCACCGGCTTCGGGCAGCCCAAGGCGGTCGAGCGCAGCCATGTCGCGGTCGACCCCGTTGCGCTGGCGGCGGGGCAGCACCATGGCGCGACCTTTTACCAGCACAAGAAATTCGCTGCGGCGGTACGGGGCGAGCAGGATGTAGACGTCACGGCGCACGACGGGTTGATGGCGGTCGCCATCGGCACGGCGGCCGAAATCAGCGCGCGCGAACACCGCGTCGTAACGATGAGTGAATTGGGATTCTAACCAAGGGGAGCCGCGACCGGCACGACACCGGCGGGCACCGATCAGGAGGACGACGACCATGACCAAGACCATGATGCTCGCCGGCGTAGCGACGCTCGCGCTGACCGGCGTTCCGGCATTTGCGCAGAACGCTCCTGCGCCTACGACGGCGACTGCGCCCGTTGCGTCGACCGATACCCCCGCCGATATCGTCGTCACCGCGCAGAAGCGCAGCGAGCGTTTGCAGGACGTGCCGCTCGCTGTATCGGTCGTCAGCGGCGAAGTCATTGCAAGCCAGGGGCGCACCAGCCTGGAAGGCGCGCAATATGTCGTTCCAGCGCTCAACTTCGTGAAGGCGGGTACCGCGCTCAATCAGACGCTGTTCCTGCGCGGCATCGGGACGACGACGTTTTCGATCGCGGTCGAGCCGTCGGTCTCGACGGTGCTCGACGGCGTCGTCCTCAGCCGCGCAGCGGAAGCCTTCACCGATCTTGTCGACATCGACCGGATCGAAGTTCTGCGCGGGCCGCAGGGAACGTTGTTCGGCAAAAACGCCAGCGCCGGGGTCATCAACATCGTGTCCAAGCGTCCGGGCCGCGATATCGGAGGATATCTCGAAGGCAGCTACTTCTTCGATAACGGGACCGAATACCGCGTGCGCGGCGCGATCGATCTGCCGCTCGGCCCCACGATACGCACCCGAACAACCGCCTTTTACGACCACTACAACGGCAACCTTTTCAACGTTGCCCCCAATGTAAACCGCCGTGTGAACGGCTTTGAACATTACGGCGTACGCTCCATCCTCGAGGCCGACGTCAGCGAGCGCGTCAAGCTGACCGTTATCGGCGATTATCATCACAACGACGACGATTGCTGCGCGGACGTCATCGGTGGTCCGCCGCTGTTCGGCGCGGCGACGACGACACCGGGGGCGGTCAATCCAACTCCGCTCGCACTGATCCAGACGGTTCTGCCGACGCTTCGCGGCGATCAGACCCGCCAGGTGAACCAGAACCTCGTCACGCGCACCATCGAGACCGGATATGGTTTTTCCGGCCAGCTCGACGCCGAAATCGGCACGCAGACCGTTACGTCGATCACAGCCTATCGCAACTTCGCCAACAACGAAATTCGCGACGGGGACTTTTATTCGCAAGCTTACATCGGTGCACCGCAGTCGCACGATACCGGCCCGCAGACCGGCTATACCTTTTCGCAAGAATTGCGGCTGACGTCGCCTGGTCGACAATTTTTCGATTATGTGCTCGGCGCCTATTATTCGCGGACCTACACGCGGCGTATCTTTCAGCGCGATAACGTGATTTGCGCGGCGGCGGCGGGCGCGGTCCTGCCGGCTGGCGTTCTCGTCCCGTGCACGAGCCCGCTTGCGGCTGCGTCGGCGACAGCATTCGGGCGGGCGGACTATAATGCCGTTGCCAAGAACCTTGCGCTTTTTGCACAGGGCACGCTGAACATATCGCCTCGCTTTCGCGTCATTGGCGGATTGCGCTACACGATTGACCAGCTCGACACGTCGTTCATCCGTGTGACCAGCGCGGGTAACGGAGCGTCAAACCCACCGTTCGATCAGGGCGTCTTCAACTCGCGCCCGAATGAGGCGTCGAACGGCAATCCCCTTTCCGCGAACGGCATCCCCTTTGCCAACAAGGCCACCGGCAAGAATCTGTCGGGCAAGGCCGGCGTACAATTCGACGTCACCGAAGGATCGACGGCCTACGCCAGTTACACGCGAGGGTATAAGGGACCGGCATTCAATCTGTTCTTCAACCTTCAGCCGACGGGCACCAACGTGATCGAGGCCGAAACCTCGAACGCATATGAGATCGGTTTGAAAAACACGTTGCTGGGCGGTCGGCTGACGATCAATCTTGCTGCCTATTATGCCAAGTACGACAACTTCCAGGCGAACAACCCCGACACGCTGACCATTGCCGGTGTCACAAGCACGATCGCTCGTTTTACCAATGCCGGGGTCGTCTCGACCCGCGGTGGCGAGATCGACCTGTCGTTCCGTCCGGTGCGCGACCTGACGATTTCGGGCGGGGCAGCCTTCAGCGATGCGCACGTCGTTGCTTTTAAGCCACCGGTCGTACGCGCGCCCAACGACATCATCCCCAACGGAACGCAGCTTGCCTTTGCGCCGAAGTGGAAAGTCAGCGGCGGGGCGGACTATCGCGTGCGCACCAACGGTCCGGTCGATTTCAGCGTCGGCGCACAGGCGGCGTATCAAAGCAGCCAATCGTCGCTGTTCGTGCCAGACCCGGTGCAGCGCGCCGCTGGTGTGATCGGTGCCTACACGCTGGTCAACCTGTCGGCCTCGGTGATGGATGCGAACGACCGCTTCAAGCTGACCTTCCAGGTCCGCAATCTGTTCGACCGCAGCTTCGCGGCAGGGATTTCGACCGGCGGACCGCAGGGTTCGTACCGCTACCAGATCCCGCGCGACGCCGATCGCTATTTCGGGATTACCGCACGGGTAAATTTCGGAGCCAAATAGCCTCGGTCTCTTACCCGTCATCCGGCGCAGGCGGGGTGACGGGGGGGCTAAACCAATGGCTCGATTTTTGGCACAAGCAACTGGATGATCGCGAGTCCGAGCAGGTACGACACCGCACAGATCGCCATCATCGGCGCATAGCCATAGCCATGGCCAAGCGACCAGGCTGCGAACTGGATCATGCCGATCGACCCCAGATTACCGCAGAACGCCGCGAGGCCGATCGCCGACCCGACCTGCGTGGCCGGAAACACGTCGGTGGCGAAACCGAAGACGTTGGTCGAAAAGCCCTGATGCGCGAAGAGGCCCAGGCCGAGCAGCAGCGCCGCCGACCACGGGCTCGAGACCAGCAGCACAGCGGGGGCGGGCAGGATGAGCAGCGCGTAGACGAGCAACGAGGTCTTGCGCGCGGCGTTGACGCTCCACCCGCGCCGCATCAGCCATGTCGGCAGCAGGCCGCCCGTGAGCGCACCGAACGCGGCGCACGCGAACACCAGCGCGACCGGTAGCCCAACCGTCCCCTGTGGCAGCCCGAACAGCCGGTGAAACAGGTCGGGCAGCCACGACAGCATGAAAAACCAGACCTGATCGCTCAGCACCTTGGCACCCGCGAGCGCCAGCGTACGGCGGTCGCGCACCAGCGACAGCCACGGCACTTTCGCCCCTGCAAGCGCTTCGTCCGATGCGACCGGGGGCACGCGAACCGCGAGCCAGACGACGACCCACACCAGTCCCAATCCGCCCGCGATCAGGAACGCAGCCTTCCAGCCGAGGGTGACGGCGATCATGGGTATCACCAGCGGCGTGACCACGGCTCCAACGTTGGGCGCGATGTTGCCGATGCCGAGCACGATCGAGCGTTCGCGCGGGGCGAAATATGTTGCCGCCGTCTTGACCGCCGCGGGCGTGCCGGTCGATTCCGCAGCGCCCAGCGCCATCCGCGCCACGATGAACCCCGTCACGCCCGCCGAGAACGCGTGCGCCATCCCTGCCAGGCTCCAAATCCCGACACCGAGCGCAAAACCGGGGCGAAGCCCGACGCGGTCGAGGAACCAGCCAGTACCGAGGAAGCCGAACGCGGCGGCAAACTGGAATGCGGAGACAATGTTGGCATAATCGCCGTCGGACCAGGTGAATTCGGCCTCCAATGTGGGCTTCAGCAGGGCAAGGATCTGCCGGTCCACATAGTTGAGCATGATCGCGACGAAGACGAGCACGACGATGATCCATCGCCGGGCGTCGATCGCTGGTTTGGCCTCGCTTGACATCGCTGTCATCCTCCCGCTTGTGGCCGACTGTAGCGACCTTACCCCACTCCGCCAGTCCCGAGCTTGTCGAAGGATGTGCGACGCGGGTTAGGTCAGTCGGGTGGCCCGCCCCCTCGACTTCGCTCGGGGCAGGCTCGACAAGCTCAGGGCTAGTGGCGAAGAAGGCGAAGTCCTTGGCAAGATTACTCCCCGCCGCAGCCGACCTCTACGGCGACCTGCTCGACGCGGCTCCCCCGACCGCGCTTGGCTGGCGAGCGTATCTGCCGGGGTTGCTGATCGCAGGCGTTGCGGCGCTCGCGGCGGCCTATCTTGCCGAACATTATGGTGCGCCGATCATGCTCATGGGGTTGCTGATCGGCCTCGCGTTCAACTTCGCAAATGCGGATACGCGTCTGCACCCGGGCCTCGGCTTTGCGTCGAAGTCGCTGTTGCGCTGGGGAATCGTTCTCGTCGGGCTGCAGGTCACCTTTGGCCAGATTGCGAGCCTCGGGTTGCCCGCGTTTGCGGCGATCGTCGCGATGGTGGCGCTCGTCACTTTATCGGGCACCGTCGCCGCGCGCCTGGTCGGGCGCGGCGCTGCGTTCGGGACGCTCGCCGGGGGGGCGGTCGCGATCTGCGGCGCCTCGGCGGCGCTCGCACTGGCGACAGTGCTCGGCGACCGGCGCGCCAGCCAGGCGCAGCTGACGCTCGTCCTCGTCGCGGTGTCGGCGGCGAGCGCGCTGGCGATGTCGGTCTATCCGATCCTTGCCCACACGCTCCACCTGACCGACGCGCAAGCCGGTTTCCTGATGGGCGCGTCGATCCACGACGTCGCGCAGGCGCTCGGCGCAGGCTATAGCTATTCGCCCGCGGCCGGCGCGACCGCGACGGTGGTCAAGCTCACGCGCGTCGCGCTGCTTGCCCCCGCGCTGGCGGCGGTTGCCTTCGCCTATCGCCCCGAGCCCGGCAAACAGCCCGACTCCGAGCGCGCACGCGTCGGCGTTCCTTGGTTCGTGCTTGGCTTCTTCGCGCTGTGTGCGTTGCACTCGCTAGTCGAGCTTCCGCCAGTCGCAGTCGGTTCTGCCAAGCCGATTGCAACCGGTCTGCTGCTGCTCGCGGTGACCGCGACCGGCATCCGCTCGCCGCTCAACCTGCTTCTCGAACAGGGCTGGCGCGCATCGCTGCCGGTGGTTGCGGCGACGATCATCTCATTTGTGCTGGCCCTTGGCGCTGCTCTGGTTCTCGTCTGAACGGTTCACGGGATCACTGTCACGATTAAGTCTCGCGCCTGACTGCGCACTGTCATAAACAGTGCCTAGCCCATTCCGGGCGCGGGAGGGCAACGACGATCATGGTGCGTTACGACCTGCGTCGTCTGCGCGGGCTCAACCCCAGGCATATCGACTGGCTGACCGTCGCCGAACTGGCGCTGCTCGGTCTGATCGCCTTCGCGCTTGCCGACCTGTTCTGGACTTTGGTGCGTCCCTATGGCCCGATCGGTCCATGGCGTCCCGCGTCGGCGAGCGTGGCCCCGGTCGATCGCGGCGTGCTGACGCGCTTCGACCCCTTTTTTCGCCTGACCGGCAGCACGACGGGCGCGACCGTCGTCACGAGCCTGCCGTTGAAACTGTTCGGCACGCGGATCGACACCGCCGCCGGGCGTGGGTCGGCGATCATCGGTACGCCCGACGGCATTCAGTCGAGCTTTGCGGTCGGCGATGAGATCGTTCCCGGCGTTCGGCTGAAGTCGGTCGCGTTCGACAGCGTGACGGTCGAGCGCGGCGGGACCGCCGAGCAATTGTTCCTCGACCAGTCGAAGCCTGCCGACGTCGCGCAACCGACAGCTCCGGTTGCTCCGGGCGGCCCGGTACCGCCGACCGCGCTCACCCCGCAGGTCTTGCGCAGTACCTTCCTGTTCACGCCGCGCGTTGTGAACGGCAAGCCTTCGGGCATGACCATCGCGCCTAAGGGCGATGGCGTCGCCTTCCGCGCGGCCGGTTTCCAGCCCGGCGACGTGCTGACAATGGTCAATGGACAAGCTATCGCCAGCAACGACGAGGCCGCCGCCGCATATGCCAAAACGCCTGTCGGCGGGACGGTGAACTTCACGATCGAGCGCGGCGGGGTTGCGCTAACCCTCTCGACCAAGGCAGTCATGTGAAGCGTCTAAGTCTTTCGATCCTCACGCTCGCGCTCGCCACCGCAGCACCCCAGGGAATTTTGGCACAGCAGGTGCTCAATCTGCGCGATGCCGATATTCGCGCGTTCATTCAGGATGCGGCGCGCGTCACGGGGCGTACGTTCATCATCGACAGCCGCGTGCAGGGCAAGGTTTCGGTGGTCACCGACCGTCCGCTGAGCCGTTCCGAATATTTCGAGGTCTTCCTCTCGACGCTGCGCGCCAATGCACTCGTCGCGGTACCGACGGGCAACGGCGCGTACCGCATCCAGCCGGTCGATGGCGCGGCGGCACAGCCCGGGCGTGTCGGCACGCAGGGCGCGGCGCGCAACAGCTTCGTCACCGAAATCTTCCGCCTGCGCTCGATCGATGCCGCCGCCGTCGTCGAGACCGTGCGGCCTCTGGTCAGCCGCGAGGGGTCGGTGACCGCTAATCCGGCGAGCAACAGCCTCGTCGTCGCAGACTATGCCGACAATATTCGACGCATTCGCAGCGTTATCGCGCGACTCGACACCGATCAGGCCGCAACGCGCGTCGTCGCGCTGAAAAACGCAGGCGCACGCGAAATCGCGCAGGCGCTCCAGACGCTGACTCAGGGGGAGAGCGCGCGCGGCGCGGTCGCAGTGTCGGCGATCGACAGCTCGAACTCGATCGCGCTGCGCGGTCAGGCCGCCGCGGTCGCGCGCTTTGCCGAGATCATCGCCGATCTCGACCGGCGTGCGGCGGCAGGGTCGGAGATTCGCGTCGTCTTCCTCGAACATGCCGATGCCGAAAAATTGCTTCCGGTGTTGCAGCAGCTCGTCGGCCAGTCGGTCTCGATCGTTCCGCAGGTCGTGTCGCCGAGCGCTGCAACGCGAACGCTGCCGGGCGCACAACCTGCGCCGATCGCGCCTTCGGCACTGACACCGACGCCGACCGCAAGTCCCGCGCCGGCAGGTGCCGCAAGCCGTGCGCCCGCGATCATCGCGCGGTACGAGGGGACGAATGCGATCATCATCTCGGCGTCGGCCGACGTCCAGCGCACGCTCGGCGAAGTCATCCGCCAGCTCGACACGCGCCGTGAACAGGTGCTGGTCGAGGCGATCATCGTCGAGATTTCAAACACGGCGGTGCGCAAGCTGGGTGTTCAGCTTCTCGGCGGGGGGCGCAACGGCGGCGCGCTGACCAATTATTCGAACGCGTCGCCCAACATCCTGACGGTGGCGGGGGGGCTGTTGCAGAATCAGCTTGGTGGGGGGACGACGACGTCGACGACGGTGAACGGTACGACGACGACGACGACATCGGGAACCTCGGGCGGCAACACGCTGATTCAGGGCGCGCTTCAGTCGGTTCAGGGTGCACTGGGCGGATCTGCGGGCTTTGCTTTCGGGCTGGGCAACGGCAATTTTCTCGGCGCGATCCTGAACGCCGTCAGCCAGGACAATCAGTCGAACGTGCTGTCGACGCCGTCGATCGTCACGCTCGACAATCAGGAGGCCAAGATTCTGGTCGGGCAGGAAGTGCCTGTCACGACCGGTGAGGCGCTCGGCGGCAATTTCGACAATGCGTTTCGCACCGTCCAGCGCCAGAACGTCGGCATTCAGCTCGAGGTGAAGCCGCAGATCAACGCGGGTGGTGCGATCAAGCTGTACCTGCGCCAGGAAGTGTCGTCGATCGCCGGCGCCGTCACAAACAATTCGTCGGACCTGATCCTCAACAAGCGTGAAATCCAGACGACGATGACCGTCGACGACGGGCAGATCATGGTAATCGGCGGGCTGCTCGACGATAACGAGCGCCGCACGCTCGAGCGCATCCCGCTGCTCGGCGACATTCCGTTGATCGGCAATTTGTTTCGCAGCAAGGCCAAGTCGCGCGGCAAGACGAACCTGATGGTGTTCATCCGCCCCACGATCCTGCGCTCCAGCGCCGATGCGCGCGAGATGGCGGCGCGCCGCTATGGCTATGTCCGCACGCAGGAGCTGATCGCCAACCCCGACGTCGAACCGTCGATCGACGAGCTGATGCGCGATTACATGGGTGCTGCGCCGCCCGCCGCGCCCTTTTCGGGCGAGGTCGCGGTGCCGCCGCCGCCCAATCTGCAGGTCATGCCCGCAAACCCAACCATCAGCGTGCCGATCCTTCCGCGAAAGGCGCCGTAATGGCTGAAACCGGTCTCGACACGCTCCAGCTGGTCAACATTCCCTATGCGTTCGCGCGCAAGTTCGGGGTGGTGCTGCAACCCGGTACGGGCGGCCGGTTGTCGGTGGCGCTGCGTGAGGGGTCCGACCCGCGCGTCCTGCTCGAGGTGCGCCGTCACCTCGCGCAATCGTTCGACGTGACCTTCGCCGATGCGTCGGCGTTCGATCGGTTGTTGTCGGACAGCTATGTGATGGATGGCGAGGCCGCCGCGATCGCCATGGGTTCCGAAGAAATCGATGCATTGGCGAGCGGCATACCGAGCGCGGAGGACCTGCTCGACACCGCCGACGATGCGCCGGCGATACGCCTGATCAACGGCATCATCGCCGAAGCGGTACGCCAGGGCGTCAGCGACATCCATATCGAGCCCTATGAGACGGGTCTGATCGTGCGCATGCGCGTCGACGGCGTGCTGCGCGAGACGCTGCGGATGCCGCCGCACGTCGCGCCGGTCATCGTCAGCCGCATCAAGGTGATGGCGCGCCTCGACATCGCCGAGCGCCGCGTGCCGCAGGACGGGCGCATCGGGCTAACGCTGGGTGGAAAGCTCCTCGACGTCCGCGTCTCGACGCTGCCGAGCCGGGCGGGCGAGCGTGTCGTGCTGCGTATCCTCGACAAGGATAATGCCGGGATCGACCTCGACGTGCTTGGCATGTCGCCCGAGATGAACGCGCTGCTGCGCGACGCGCTCGACGAGCCCAATGGCATCATCCTCGTCACCGGACCGACGGGCAGCGGCAAGACGACGAGCCTCTATGCCGGGCTGCGCCTGCTCAACGATGGCACACGCAATATCCTGACGGTCGAGGATCCGGTCGAATATGCGATCGACGGGGTCGGGCAGACGCAGGTCAACCCAAAGGTCGGGCTGACCTTTGCCGCCGGGCTGCGCGCGATCCTCCGCCAGGATCCCGACGTCGTCATGATCGGCGAAATCCGCGACCGCGAAACCGCCGAGATCGCGGTGCAGGCATCGCTGACGGGGCATCTCGTGCTGTCGACCGTCCACACCAACGACGCGGTCGGTGCGATCACGCGCATGCGCGACATGAAGATCGAGCCGTTCCTGCTCGCATCCACCCTGCGCGCGGTCATCGCGCAGCGGCTCGTGCGGCGACTGTGTCCTGAATGCCGCCGCCCGGTACAGGCGAGTGCCTCGGTCAGCGCGCTGCTCGGCGTCGATCCCGGTGCGGTCGTCTACGAACCCGTCGGCTGCGCGTTGTGCGGCGAGACCGGGTTCAAGGGGCGAATCGGCGTATTCGAGGCGATCCGCATCGACGACACGGTGCGCCGCCTGATCAACGACGGCGGCGACGAATCGATCATCGCGCGTCATGCGTTCCTTCACCAACCCAACCTCGGCGCGTCGGCGCGCGCGCTGGTGCGCGACGGGCTGACGACGCCCGAAGAAGCCGTACGCATTTCACGGCGAGGGTCGGAGGATGCGCCGGCCCATGGCTGATTTCGACTATCTCGCGATCGACGTCGGCGGGCGCGAGCGGCGCGGGTCGCTGGCGGCGACCACCGCCGACGAGGCACGCGCCACGCTCGGCGCGCGCAAGCTCTATGTCGTGCGCGTCGATCCCGCCGTCGCCGGAAACGCGCGCGCAGCGCCGCTGATTGCGTTCAAGGGTTTGCGTACGCGTCGGCTGAGCGCCAAGACGCTGACGCTGTTCACGCGGCAACTCGCGACGCTGGTCCGCGTCTCGCCACTCGAGGAAGCGCTGCGCACGATCGCGACGCAAACCGAAGGCGACCATGTCCGCACCATCCTCGACCGCGTCCACAACGGCGTCGTCGAAGGGCGACGGCTGTCGGACGCGATGGCCCGCGAGCCGAAGAGCTTTCCGCCGCTCTATCGCGCGATGGTGGCGGCGGGGGAGGGGGCGGGAACGCTGCCCGACATCCTCGAACGCCTGTCGATCCTGATGGAGCGGCAGGCCGCCGTGCGTTCGAAGGTCCAGACCGCGCTCGCTTATCCGATCGTCCTCGCGGTCGTCGCGATGCTCGTCGTCGTCGCGCTGATGGTCACCGTCGTCCCGAAGGTCGTCGAGCAGTTCGACAATTTCCACCAGCAGCTGCCGCTGCTGACCCGGATCGTCATCGGCGTTTCGTGGCTTTTGACGAGCTATTGGTGGGCCATCCTGATCGTCATCGGGCTCGCGACGCTGATCGTCGGGCAGCTGCTCCGCGACGAAGCCTTTCACCTGCGATTCGACCGCGCGTGGCTGCGTCTGCCACTGCTCGGACGGCTGACGCGCGATCTGCACGCCGCGCGCATGGCGCGGACGCTGTCGACGATGGTCAGCAGCCGCTTGCCGCTGCTCGAAGGACTGACGCTGACCTCGGCGACGATCCACAATCGCGCGCTGAAGGCAGCGTCGGACGAGATCGTCGCCGCGGTGCGCAGCGGCGGCTCGCTGTCGGCGGCCCTGCGCCGGACCAATCTTTTCCCGCCGCTGCTTGTCTACCTGACCGCGTCGGGGGAAGCGTCGGGCCAGCTCGACACGATGCTCGAACGCGCCGCCGACTATCTCGAGCGCGAGTTCGACACGTTCACCGCGAGTGCGCTGTCGCTGCTCGAACCCGCAATCATCGTGCTGATGGGGGGTGTTGTCGCGGCAATCGTGCTATCGATCCTGTTGCCCATCCTCCAACTCGAAACATTGGCAGGCGCATGACCACTCCCCGTTCCCCTGAAAAGCTTCGCCCGACCGAAGGCGAGCATGGTTTTACGCTGATCGAACTGATGGTCGTCATCGTCATCATCGGCTTGTTGTCGACGATCGTCGCGCTCACGGTGCTGCCGCAGCTCGGCAAGGCGAACGACCAGAAGGCAAAGGCCGATATCGCTACGCTCGACCAGGCGCTCGAGCTCTACAGGCTCAACAATCTGACCTATCCGACGACAGCCGACGGGCTTGGCGCGCTGATGGCGCCGCCGCCTTCGCTGACCGATCCGGCGCGTTACCAGGCGGGAGGCTATATTAAAAAGCTGCCCAAGGATCCGTGGGGCCGTGACTACAAATATGAATCGCCTGGCAAGCATGGTCCTTTCGACATTTACACGCTCGGCGGCGACGGCCAGCCGGGCGGGACGGGCGAGAATGCCGACATCGGATCCTGGTGAACGAGGCTTCACCCTCATCGAGCTGATGGTCGTGCTGGTGATCATCGGCCTCGCCTCGGCTGCGGTTGTGATCGCGATGCCCGACCCGCGCGGACGCGTGGTGGATGAGGCCGAACGCCTGGCGGCCCGCGCCGCGGCGACACGCGACGACGCGATCCTGCAGGGACGCGACGCGAGCCTGGCGCTGACCGCCGCCGGTTACTCGGTCGAGCGCCGTGTTCGCGGACGGTGGGAGGCCGCACGCGACAAGGGGTTCGAACCCGTCGCATGGAAACCCGGCACGCAACTGGCGCTTCCGCCCGAACAGCGGCTGCGTGCGACCTTCGACGCGACGGGCGCGGTCGGCGACCCGCTGACGATCGTGCTGGCGCGCGACGGCACGCAAGCCAGCGTCGTCATCCCCGCCGATGGAGCGGTGCGTGTCGCGCGATAAGGCCGGCGGCTTCACCCTCATCGAGATGCTCGTCGCACTCGCGATCTTCAGCCTTGCCGCGCTGACGTTGCTCCGGCTCGAGGGGGCGGTGCTGAACGGCACGGTCCGGCTCGCCGATAGCGATGTCGCTCAGATCGTCGCGCGCAACCTTGCGGTCGCGCTGCTCACCGATGCGCCAGCACCTGCAGCGGGTGAGAGCAACGGCCGCGTGACCAACGCCGGGCGCGCGTGGCTCTGGACACGAACCGTGACGCGCACCGACGATGTGCGCATCGTGCGCATCGACCTTTCGGTCAGCGATGCCGGGGGGCGTCCGATGACGAAGCTCTCGCTGGCGAGAGCGGTGCAGTGAAGGCGTCCGGCTTCACTCTCATCGAACTGATGGTTGCGCTGTTCATCTTCGCGATGCTCGCAGCCGCAGGCGTTGCGCTCTTGTCGTTCGGCGTGCGCGCACAGGCGGCGGCGACCGAACGCCTCGACCGGATCGCCGACGAACGCCGTATGTCGGTGCTCCTTGCCGCCGATTTCTCGCAGGCAGTCCCGCGCCTGGCCCGCGACCGCCAGGGCGCGACGGTCCGTGCCTTTACCGGCAACGACGGCACGTCCGAGCCGCTGGTGCTCGGCTATGTTCGCAGCGGGTGGACCAACCCGGACGATCAGCCGCGCGCGAGCGTCCAGCGCGTCGACGTCGTCCTCGACGCCGGGCGTCTGATCCGGCGCGCGTACCGCCACCCCGACGGAAGCGAACCTGCCACCTCGATGCTCCTTGCCGACCGTGTCGCTGCGCTCGGCGTCCGATATCGCGACAAGGATGGCCAGTGGCGCGCGCGCTGGGACAATGTCCGCATGGACGCGATGCCGATCGCCGTCGAGCTGACCCTCACCCGCCAACGCGAGGCGCCGTTGACGATGGCGTTCGTCGTGGGAACAGGGCGGTGAAACGCGCCAGCGAAGAGGGAGCGGCGCTGCTCACCGTGCTGCTGCTCGTTGCGGTCATGGCGGTGCTGTCGGCGGTCGCGCTCGAACGGCTGCGCATGGGAACCGCGCTCGCCGCGAATGGTGCGGCGATCGAACAGGCACGCAGCTATGCCTTCGCCGCCGAAACCGTCGCGCGCTACCGGATCGGCGATCTCATCCAGCGCGATCCATCACGGACCACGCTCGAGGGCGACTGGGCGGGGCAGGCGACGAACTTCCCGATCGACGGCGGCGTCGCCACCGCGCGGATCGACGATGGCGGCAATTGCTTCAACCTCAATTCGATGGTCCAGGAAACGATCGGCGGCGTGCTGGTCGCACGACCGATCGCGATCGAGCAGTTCGGACGGTTGCTGGCGGCGCTCGGTGCCGACAGCCGCGCCGCCGACCAGATCGCGGCCGCCGCCGCCGATTGGATCGACAGCGATACGCGCCCGCTTCCCGGCGGTGCCGAAGACGATGCCTATCAAGGCACGAGCGTAAAATATCGCACCGCGAACACCCTGATGGCCGATCGTTCGGAACTGCGTGCGGTTGCCGGGGTGACCCCCGCGCTCTACAGCCGCATCCGTTCCTTCGTCTGCGCACTTCCGGTGACCGACCTGTCCGCGATCAACGTCAACACGCTGCGTCCCGACCAGGCGCCTTTGCTCGCGATGCTGGTGCCGGGGCTCGATCCGGCACGCGCGGCGGCGGCGATCGGCCTTCGACCTTCGGCGCGCGGCTTTGAATCGATCGATACATTCTGGAACCTGCCTCCGCTCGCCGCCGTCGGCGCCGACCCGGGGCGGCTGCAGGCACGGCTCGCGACCCGCTGGTACGACCTGACGCTCGACATCGCGCTGCAGGGTGCCGAGCTCCACGAAAATGTGCTGATCGACGGGGAGCGCAAGCCGGGTAAGATCGCTCGCCGCAGCTATGGCGAGCGCGGGTGAACGCGCTAATTATATTCGACGGCGGACGCTGGCTGCGCATCGTCGACGACGTCGTGGGCGCGCGCGGTGACGCGATCGCCGACGCGTTGCCGGTGGGGGAGGGCGAGCTGGTCGCCGCAATCGTTCCCGCGCGCGACATTGCGGTGCACGAAGTGAACCTTGGGGAGCTTTCGGAACCACAGGCGCGCGCCGCCGGGCCGCTGGCGATTGCCGACGTCAGCGCGGTTCCCGCGGTATCGCTCCACATCGCGACCGGGCCGGCCGACGCCGATGGACAGCGGAGCGTCGTCGCGATCGCCGCGACCGCCGTCACCCAACGTCTGCTGACGCTCGCCGACTACGGCCTCGACCCCGACCGACTGCTTGCCGCGCCTTTGCTGCTGCCGCGCCCGATCGAGGGCTTCGTGCGCGGCGACCTAGGCAATGAATGCGTCGTGCGCGGCCCCGGCGCAGCGTTCGCCGACGATCCGGTGCTGACCCCGCTGCTGACCGCTGGGCACGAGGTCGCGACGCTCGACCGAAGCGCGCTCGAGACAGCGCTGGTCGCGGCGGTCGCAAATCCAGAAGTCGATCTGCGGCAGGGGCCGTTCGCCAAGCGGCGGCGTCTCGCCATCGACCTGCTGCGGATCCGGCGGCTCGCCGTGATGCTGCTCGCGCTCGGGCTGATCACGCTCGCCGCGCAACTCGTGCTGATCGTGCGTCTGAATTCCACCGTCGCCCGCATCGAGGCGGACAATCGCGCGCTGGCCGCGTCGCTCCTGCCGCCCGGGAGCACCGTGACCGATCCCGCGCTCCAGGTCGCCGCGCGACTGACGGCCGTTCAGGGTGCAGGCGGCGGCTTCTCCCCGCTGGCGGCACAGGTCGTCGCCGCGGTCGAGGGGGTTCCGGGGAGCGAGCTCGGCAGCCTTGTCTTCGACGGTCAGGGCGGCCTGCGCGCGACGATCCGGGGGTCGAGCGCCACCGACCTTTCAGCGGTCGAGGTACGCCTGAACGCCGCTGGGCTGACGGTCGTGCCCGGGGAGACCGTTGCGAGCGGGGCGCGGCCGTACCGCGACCTGACGGTGCGCGCGCGATGACCGCGCGGTTCCGCCTATGGTGGGCAGGACGGAGCGACCGCGAACGCTGGCTCGTCGGCACCATGGCTGCCTTGCTGTTCGTTATGCTCTTCTGGCTGATCGTCATTCGTCCGATCGCGTTCGCGCGCAGCGATGCGATCCTTCGCCTCGACGCGGCCGCCAATGCGGCGGGAGAATTGCGGGCGGTCGCCGACACCATGCGCGTCGCGCGAACGGTCGCAGTGCCGACCCTGACCGTCCCGTTTGTCGAAGCGGTCAACCAGGCTGCGGCGACCAACGGGCTGACGCTTGCCCGCGCGGACGCGACGGGAAGCGACCGGGTGACGATCGCGATTTCCACTGCGCGCAGCCCCGCCTTGTTCGCCATGCTCGACGCGCTCGAGCGACAGGGGTTGATCGTCGATACCATGACGCTGCGGACCAACAGCGACGCCACGCTGGCGGTCGAAGCGGTCCTGAGGCAGCGCGGCAAATGACGTGGTTGACGCGCAAATGGCGTTGGTGGCTCGCTTGGGTGACGCTTGCCATGATCGTCCTCATCTTTCCGTTGTCGGTTGTTGTCGCGCTCACCGGGCTGCCCAGTGCCGGGCTCGCGACCCGCGCGGCAACGGGAACCCTGTGGGATGGCCGACTGTACCAGGCGAGCATCGCAGGGCTGGCGGTCGGTGACACACAGGTTGGGCTGCGGGTCTTGCCGCTGTTCCTCGCACGCATCGAATCGCGTCTCGTCGCGCCGCGCCTGACGGCCGTGGCGCAAGTCTCTCCCGGGGGATGGGAGGTACGCCATGCGACCGGCAGCGTCGAACCCGGCGATCGTCTCGGCCCGATCGCGCGGCTCGACTTCGACGACGCGCGCATCGGCTTTTCGGGCAAGCGCTGCAGCGTCGGCGAGGGTCGCGTGCGCGCCAGCCTGACGATGCAAATTGGCGGCGTTGCGCTTCCCGGCGGCTTCTCCGGCATGATGCGGTGCGAGGGAAGCGAGCTGCTCTTGCCGCTGGTCGGACAGTCGGGGCTCGAGCGGTTGAGCGTGTTCATCGATGCCGACGGCAAGTGGCGCGCGACACTGAACATGCGCACGACCGACCTCGAGATGCAGCGCAAACTCGACGCGAGCGGAATGGCGCGCGGCCCCGAAGGCTACACGATGCGCCTGTCGGGCAGGCTTTGACCTTGACGCTTCGCCTGCCCTGCGCCTAGGACCATGCGTCCCGCCTGCGTGGCGATCGTAGCTCAATTGGTTAGAGCGCCGGTTTGTGGTACCGGAGGTTGCGGGTTCAATCCCCGTCGATCGCCCCACCCTTTCATCGACACGTTCCTTCAGCGACTAGAAAGCGTATCCGAGTGGCGGCTTTGTGGGACTTTCCCGATTTCGACGCGCATGAAGCGGTCCACCTCTTCACCGACGCGGCGACAGGCATGCGAGCGATCGTCGCGATGCATTCGACTGCGCTGGGGCCGGCGGCGGGAGGAACGCGCTTCTGGCATTATGCCGACAGCGACGATGCGCTGACCGATGCGCTGCGGCTGTCGCGCGGCATGAGCTACAAGAATGCGATGGCGGGACTGCCTGCGGGCGGGGGCAAGGCCGTGATCCTTGCCGACGCCAATGCGCGCAAGACACCCGAACAGCTCGCCGCTTTCGCGGGCGCCGTCGACTCGCTCGGCGGGCGCTACGTCACCGCGCAGGACGTGGGCATGAGCGCCGACGACATGGTCGCCATCGCGCGCACGACGCGCTTCGTTTCGGGGCTTCCGCCTGTCGCTGGCGCCGCGGGCGGCGACCCGGGACCGACGACCGCGCACGGCGTCTATCTGGGCGTCAGGGCGGCGGCGAAGCGCGCGCTCGGGCGCGACGACATGCGCGGTGTCCATGTCGCGATCCAGGGCGTGGGCAGCGTCGGCGGCGGGCTGGCGCGGCGGCTCTCGGCGGATGGCGCAAGGCTGACGATCGCCGACGTCGCGCAAGACCGTGCCGCCGAACTGGCGACGGAATTGGGCGCGACGCTGACCGATGCGGAGGAGATCGTGCGGACCGAAGCCGACATCTTCAGCCCATGTGCCTTGGGGGCCGTCCTCAATGCGGACAGCATCGGGGAATTGCGCGTCGCCGCCGTCGCGGGCGGGGCGAATAACCAGCTTGCGACGATCGCCGACGGCGCGGCGCTGCACGCACGCGGCATCGTCTTTGCCCCCGATTACGTAATCAACGCAGGCGGCATCATCAACGTGATGGTCGAATATCTGAGGCTTGGCGACCGAGCCGAGGTCGACGCACGCGTAGCGCAAATCCCAGGTCGGCTCGACTCGATCTGGGACGAAAGCGCCGCCACTGGCGAGCCGCCCGCGCTGGTCGCCGATCGGATGGCGCAGCGTCGGATCCGGCGCACGCCTCCCCGGACGTAACGAAAACGCGTTTCGATTATCGGCAAATCCATTTGCGCGGCGACGGCGAATTGCTAAGGAGTGTTCTCCAATGCACGCGCTCGCCAATCCCGCACGATTCCTGCGCATCATACGCCCGCTGACGCCGATTGCGACGCTGGGCGGTGTCGTGCTGATCGCTGCGGGCTGCTTCGGCGGGCTCTTCATCACGCCGCCCGATTATTTGCAGGGTGAGACCGTGCGGTTGCTCTACGTCCATGTCCCCGCTGCCTGGCTGGCGATGGCGGGGTGGAGCGGGATCGCGTTTGCGAGCTTGGCGCAGCTGGTCTGGCGACATCCGCTGTCGGGCGTCGCCGCGCGCGCGATCGCTGTTCCCGGCGCTTTGTTTACCGCTATCTGCCTTGCGACGGGATCGATCTGGGGGCGCCCGACATGGGGCACGTGGTGGGAATGGGACGGACGGATGACATCGATGCTCGTCCTGTTGTTCCTCTACATCGGCTATATCGCGCTTGCCTCGGCGAGCGGTGCCGACGGGCAGGGGCGCGGCAGCGTCAGCCGCACGACCGCGATCTACGGCATGGTTGGCGCGATCAATCTGCCGATCATCAAATATTCGGTCGTGTGGTGGAACACGCTCCACCAGGCTCCGTCGATCACCTTGCGCGGGTCGGCGATCGCGCCCGAGATGCTCTGGCCGCTCGGGCTGACGGTCCTCGGCTTTACGTTCCTGTTCGCAGGAATCGTGATGATGCGGATGCGTGCGCTGCTGGCTGACGCGAAAGTCGAGGCGCGCATGGCAAGGCTGGCGCGCGCATGAACCCCTGGCCGTTCGTCATCGCGGGCTATGCAGTGACCTTGCTCGGGGCGGGCGCGATCACCTCCTGGGCGTGGGGCGCGATGCGGCGCGCAGAGGCGGCCGTGGACGATCTGTCCGCCCAATGAAGCGCAAGCAGCAACGGCTCATCCTCGCGCTCGCGTCGCTCGTCGTCATCGGCGGGTCGGGCTTCCTGGCGATGTCGGCGATCGGTGATCGGGCAAGCTATTTCTACGCGCCGAGCGACGTGGCACGCGATGGCGTGGCTCCGGGCCGCGCGATTCGGCTCGGCGGCATGGTGACGCCGGGCAGCCTGCAGCGTGCGCCCGATGGCGTGACGCTCAACTTCGTCGTCCACGACGAGCACGGCAGCGTGCCGGTGGTGTTCGCAGGCATTCCCCCCGACCTGTTCCGAGAGGGATCGGGCGTCGTCGCCGAAGGGGCATTCAAGGGCAAGACCTTCGTCGCGACCAACCTTCTCGCCAAGCACGATGAACGTTACATGCCCCCCAAGGCCGACGGCGCGGTTCACAAGACGACGACGTTGGCCGCGCAATGATCGCCGAGGCTGGCCTTGCCGCGCTATGGCTCGCTGCCGCGCTCGCGCTCCTCCAGTTTGTGCTGGCGGGGTTCGCACTGTCCGATGCACAGGCGGGGCTGCGGCGTGGCGTGCGTGCCGTGGCCGTCGTCCAGGGCGTCTTCGTTTTCGGCGCATTCGCCGCGCTGATCGATTGTTTCCTGCGCTCCGACATGTCGGTCGCGCTCGTCGTCGCGAACAGCCATTCGCAAAAGCCGTGGCTCTACAAATTCGCCGGGACGTGGGGCAATCACGAGGGGTCGATGCTCTTGTGGGTCGCGGTGCTGGGCCTCGGGGGTGCGCTCGTCGCACTGTTCGAACGGCGGATCAGCGCGCGCATGCTGACCGCAACATTGGGCGCGCAGGCGCTTATCAGCTTCGGCTTCTACGCCTTCCTCTTGTTCGCCTCCAACCCGTTCGCGCGCGCTCTTCCGGCGCCGACTGAGGGGCAGGGGCTCAACCCGCTGTTGCAGGATCCCGGCCTCGCCTTTCACCCGCCCACGCTTTATCTTGGCTATGTCGGCATGTCGGTTGCGTTCAGCTTCGCGGTCGGCGCGCTCGTCACACGTGAGGTCGACCGCGACTTTGCGCGCGCCATGCGCCCCTGGGTGCTCGGCGCGTGGATCTTTCTGACGCTCGGCATCACTGCAGGAAGCTATTGGGCCTATTACGAGCTTGGCTGGGGCGGCTGGTGGTTCTGGGATCCGGTCGAAAATGCCTCGCTCATGCCTTGGCTCGCAGCGACCGCCTTGCTCCATTCGGTGAGCGTGCTCGCGACGCGCGACGGGCTGCGCGCGTGGACGGTGATGCTCGCGGTCGTCGCTTTCTCGATGTCGATGGTCGGCACTTTTCTCGTCCGCTCGGGCATCCTGACCAGCGTCCATGCCTTTGCGGTCGATCCGACGCGCGGCAGCTTCATCCTGGCGCTGCTCGCACTCTATATCGGCGGTGCCCTCGCGCTCTTCGCCGTCCGCATCGCGACCGTCAAGGAGGGAAGCCAGTTCGACCTCGTCAGCCGTGAAGGCGCGCTGGTCGCAAACAATCTGCTACTATCCGCAATTCTCGGCGTGGTGCTGATCGGTACGCTCTACCCGCTCTTTGCCGAAGCACTTGGCGACAAGCTCTCGGTCGGCCCGCCCTATTTCAACGCGACCGCAGGGCCGCTCGCGCTGCTCCTTGTCGTCGTCATGGCGCTTGGTCCCGTCACCCGCTGGCGGCGCGACCAGCTTGGCATCGTCGTGCGGCGCGTCGCGCTCCCCGTGCTGATCACGGGGGCCACTTTGCTCGCGGTCATCGTCATGGCACCTGGCATCGGGGTGCGGCCGTTGCTCGGGATCGTGCTGTCGCTGGGCGTTGGCGCCGCCAGCCTTGCGCCTTTGTGGGGCCGTAACCTGCGCCGCACTCCGCTCCACACCTGGGGCATGGTGCTCGCGCATCTCGGTATTGCGGTCAGCCTGCTCGGCATGGCGAGCGAGAGCGCGTTCATCAAGGAAACGCTCGTCGCGTCGAAAATAGGGGAGGCGCACCGCGTCGGACCCTATGACGTCACACTGACCGACATTCAGCCGGTGGCGGGGCCGAACTGGACCGCGCTCGAGGCGACGCTGACCGCGCAGCGCGAGGGCGGGCAACCTTTCGTCCTTCACCCGCAGTCGCGCATGTTCTCTGCCCCTCAGACCGAAACCAACGAAAGCGCCATCGCCACGCGGCTCGACGGCCAGCTCTACGTCGTGCTCGGCAAGGGCAATCGGGACGGGCGCTGGCAGCTGCGCCTGTGGTGGAAACCGATGGTGACGCTGATCTGGGCAGGGGGCGCACTCGTCGCAATGGGTGGCGCGCTTTCGCTGCTCGGGCGGGGTGTTCGCGACTGGCGGCGCGCGGTGCGGAGCGCCTATTCGTGAGCCGCGGCTGGTTATGGTTACCGCTCGGGCTGTTCGTTGTGTTTCTTGCGGTCGTTGCCTCGGGCTTGATCGCCCCCGACGACCGCGTCCATCGTTCGCAATTGATCGGTAGGCCGATGCCATCCTTCGCGCTGCCACCGGGATCGAGCAGCAATCCCGGCCTGTCGCGCGCCGACTTGAGCGGCAGGCCACGGCTCGTCAACGTCTTCGCCAGCTGGTGCGTGCCGTGCATCAGCGAGGCACCGATCCTCGGCGAGCTCGCGCGGCGGGGGGTGGTGATCGACGGCATCGCAATTCGCGACCGGCCGCAGGATCTCGACCGCTTTCTGGCAAAGAACGGGAACCCGTATCGCGCCATCGGTGGCGATGTGAATTCGCAGGTTCAGCTTGCGCTCGGATCGTCGGGCGTGCCCGAAACTTTTGTCGTCGATGCGCAAGGTATCATCCGCGACCAGCATATCGGTGAGATCACACCCAGCGACATCCCCGGCCTGCTCGCCAAGCTGGGGAACGCAAAGTGACAAACGGTCCGCGGCAGGGGCCAATCGTGATTTTTCCCTCTTCCTTCCCTGCGGTTTTGCGGCTTCGCGTTAACCCGTTCTTTCGTGCACGCGAAGCCGCGAAGCCGCGAAAAAGGAATTCGGCTGGCCGCTGGCGCAGCGGCGTTCAAGTCGCGTTCGCCCTATTGCTTGCGTATCCCGGTCCCGCGCATGCCGACTCGCTCATGCCTGAGGCACAGCTTGCCAATACGCAGCTCAGCGACCCGCGTCAGGAGGCGTTGGCAAAGGCGCTGATGCTTTCGATCCGCTGCCTCGTCTGTCAGGGCCAGTCGATCGGCGACAGTGATGCCGAGCTCGCTGCCGATATGCGCGCGCTGATTCGCCAGCGGATCGCCCGGGGGGAACGACCCGAGGCAATCCGAAGCTGGCTGATCGAGCGGTACGGGGACTGGGTAACGTACGACCCGCCGATGTCATGGCTGACCGCGCCCTTGTGGATTGCCCCGCTGTTGCTGATCGGCTTCGGGGCATGGCTCGCGCGCTCGCGTTTCAGGCGGCGACGCTGATGGGCTGGGCTTTTGCTCTCGCATTCGTTCTCGTCGCGCTCGCTGCACTGTGGCGCTTCGGCAAGCTCCCGCGTGCCGGTATCGAGTTTGCGCTTGCGGCGGCACTCGTCGCGGTCGCGGGTTATGCGTGGCAAGGACGTCCTGCAGCGCCCGCGTCACCGGTCACGCTGCCCGAGGGGATCGTCAACGAAGACTCGGCCGCCATCGCGACGCGCCAGAGAATGACAAATGGCTTTGGTAGCGATGCCCAGTGGATCGGCTTTGCCGACGCGCTCGACCGGATGGGTGCGACGCGGTCGGCGGTG
Source organism: Sphingomonas sp. (assembly GCA_965248885.1). GTDB lineage: Bacteria > Pseudomonadota > Alphaproteobacteria > Sphingomonadales > Sphingomonadaceae > Sphingomonas_O. The sequence goes on from OZ252211.1 coordinate 1,586,965, forward strand.
ACCGCAATCAAGTCGGGGCTCAAGAAAAACCCGAATAGCGTCGACCTGTGGGTGGCCCTGGGCACCGCACTTGTCCGCCATGGCGGCAATTCGGTTTCGCCCGCCGCCGAATTCGCGTTCCGCCGTGCCGCGCAACTGTCGCCCCAACATCCGGGACCGCCGTTCTTTCTCGGGTTGGCGCTGGTGCAGAGCGGTCGCACCGAGGACGGTCTGGCGATGTGGCAGGGACTGCTCGCGCGCACGCCGAAAGACTCGCCCTGGCGGGCGGACCTCGAGCAGCGGATCGGCGAACTTTCCAACGCGCCGCCGGGTAACGGGTAAGCTATTTGCCGCGCCCGGTTTTCTCCTGCAGTTCGTCGATCTTCACCGAAGCTTCGGCCTTCGTCAGTCCGTCTGAAAATTCGTCGCCTGCTTCTTCGCTCAGCGTCTTCAGGTAAGAAGCCTGCGCGCCGGTCATCGGCTCGTCGCCGGTCGTCCAGTCGGCCGGATCTTTTTCGGCATTCGAGGTCGGGTGCGCCTTGGGGTTGTCGGTCACTTTCTTCTCCTTCGCGCCGACAACGCCGATGTTCGCTTGCTGTTCCCAGCTAGGCCGCCATCGGCAGGTCGAGCGCGTCGGCGACCGCCTGGTGCCGAATCGCGCCTCCCGCAACGTTGAGCCCCGCGGCCAGATGCGGGTCCGCCGCCATCGCTGCCTCCGCACCCAAGTTGGCGAGGCGCAGCACGAAGGGGAGCGTCGCATTGTTGAGCGCGAACGCCGACGTGCGTGCGACCGCACCCGGCATGTTGGCGACGCAGTAATGGATCACGCCTTCCTCGACGAACACCGGATCATCATGCGTTGTGGGGTGCGAGGTTTCGAAGCACCCACCCTGATCGATTGCGATATCGACGAGCACGGACCCACGCTTCATCGTCTTGAGCATCTCGCGCGTAACGAGCTTGGGCGCGGCGGCCCCCGGTACGAGCACCGCGCCGATCACCAGATGTGCGTTCGCCACCGCCGATGCGATTGCTGCGCGCGAGGCATATTGCGTCTTGATCTGCGATGAAAAGAACATGTCGAGCTCGGCAAGCCGATCGTTGTTGATGTCGTAGATCGTCACATCGGCGCGCATGCCAACCGCCATCTGCGCGGCGTTGACCCCCGAGACGCCGCCCCCGAGAATGGCGACACGCGCAGGGGCGACGCCGGGAACGCCGCCGAGCAACACGCCGCGTCCGCCCTGTTCCTTCTCCAGATAGTGCGCCCCGACCTGCACCGACATCCGGCCCGCGACCTCCGACATGGGCTTGAGCAGCGGCAGCGCGCCCGACCGCGATGTGACCGTTTCATAGGCGATGCAAGTTGCGCCCGATGCCATCAGCCCTTCGGCCTGCGCCTTGTCGGCGGCGAGGTGAAGGTAGGTAAACAGGATATGGCGCGGCTCGAGCAGAGCGATCTCCGACGCTTGCGGCTCCTTGACCTTGACGATCATGTCGGCCTCGGCGAATATCTCGGCCGCAGTCGAAACGATCCGCGCACCGACTGCGACATAATCGGCATCGGCAAAGTCGATCCCCATACCCGCGCTGGCCTCAACGATCACCTCATGCCCAGCGGCGGTCAATTCCGATACCGATGCGGGGGTCAGCCCGACGCGGTATTCGTGATTCTTGATCTCGCGGGGGACACCGATGCGCATGGCAGACTCCTGAAAACTGGTGATGCGATGCACTATCATGCACGCTTGCATCTGTCGCGATTGCACGCCGAATACGCTGGTGCTAGGCGCGCGCGTTCCGGCGCTCACGCCGGGTTTTCTGGCAGAGAGGCTGGGCTCGCCCGTCCATGTCTACATCCGATATTACCGTTGCGCCCTTGCCCGAGGCTCCCTCGGGGAGCGACGACGATACCGAGACGCCGCACGGCAATCACGGCTCGATGAACTCGCTCGCGCTCGGAGCGATCGGCGTGGTGTTCGGCGACATTGGCACATCGCCGCTTTATTCATTGAAAGAGGTATTCGTCGGGCACCATCCGCTGCGTGTCGATCAGTTGCATATCTTTGGCGCGCTTAGTTTGATCGCCTGGTCGCTCGTACTGATCGTGACCGTCAAATATGTCTGGCTGATCATGCGTGCCGATAACAAGGGGGAGGGCGGCACGCTTGCCCTGTTCGCGCTGGTGACACGCATGACGGGTTCGAAACGCGGTGGAGCATTACTGATGCTCGGCGTTCTTGCGACGGCTCTCTTCTTTGGCGACGCGATGATCACGCCGGCCATTTCGGTGTTGTCGGCGGTCGAGGGGCTGTCGGTCGTCGATGCCGGCTTCACCCGCTTTGTCCTGCCCATATCGATCGCGATCCTGCTTGCTTTGTTTTTCTTTCAATCGCGCGGCACCGACGTGGTGGGCAAGCTATTCGGGCCGATCGTGCTCGTTTATTTTGTGGTGATCGCCATTCTCGGTGTCATGAACATTGTCCATCGGCCCGACGTGCTATGGGCGCTGAGTCCCGAGTGGGGGGTGCTCTTCATGCTCGACGACCCGTTGCTCGGTTTTCTCGCGCTTGGATCGGTCGTTCTGGCCGTGACGGGAGCCGAGGCGCTCTACGCCGACATGGGGCATTTCGGACGCAAGCCGATTGCGATGGCATGGCTCGTCATCGTCTTCCCTGCGTTGATCCTGAATTATTTGGGCCAGTGTGCGCTGCTGCTCAACGACCCGTCGGCGGCGGACAATCCGTTCTTCAAGATGGCACCTGAGGCGTGGCGCTTGCCACTCGTCTTTTTGTCGATGGCAGCAACGATTATCGCGAGCCAAGCGGTTATTACCGGTGCCTTTTCGGTGTGCCAGCAGGCGGTTCAGCTCGGGCTGATGCCGCGCCTCAAGATCGAGCACACCAGCGCCCGTGCCGCCGGCCAGATCTACGTGCCCGTCGTCAACTGGGCACTGATGATGCTCGTCGTGCTGCTGGTCCTCATGTTCCGCGAATCGAGCAATCTGGCGGCCGCCTATGGCATTGCAGTGACGGGAACGATGTTCATCACGACCTGCATGCTCGCGGTGCTGGCGCATAAGGTCTGGAAGTGGCCGGTTTGGCTGACGGGATCGGTCACCGCACTGTTCCTTGTGATCGACGGCGCCTATTTCGCATCGAACCTGACGAAGGTTCCCGATGGCGGCTGGTTCCCGTTGCTCGTCGGCGTCGTCGCCTTCACGCTGCTGACCACCTGGTCGAAGGGGCGCCACTTGATGATCGCGCGACTGAAAGAGGCGGCGATGCCGGTCAAGGTCTTCATCGCGTCGGCCGCAGGATCGGCGACGCGCGTGCCCGGTACCGCCGTGTTCATGACATCGACGGCGGAGGGCGTGCCGCATGCACTGCTCCACAACCTCAAGCACAACAAAGTGCTGCATGAGCGCATCATCCTGCTGACCGTAAAGATCATGGACGTGCCTTATGTCGAGGAAGAGATTCGGTGTCGGCTCGAGGATCTAGGCGAGGGGTTCCACCGGCTCGTCGTCAAATATGGCTTCATGCAGGAACCCGACGTTCCGGCCGCACTCGCGCGTCTGACCGGCTGCGGGCCGCAGTTCCGGATGCTCGACACCAGCTTCTTCCTCGCGCGCCAGACCCTGATCGCCTCTTCGCGGCCGGGGATGGCTATCTGGCGCGAGAAATTGTTCGCGTGGATGCTCAACAATTCGGAAAGCGCGATGGAGTTTTTCCGCCTGCCAACGAACCGGGTGGTCGAACTGGGCAGCCAGGTCGAAATCTAGGCCCGAGATCAGGCTGCCTCGAACATTCCTGTCCGCTCGTCCAGCACCTCGAGCACGCCGTCATCGATCCCGAACAGCGCGCCGTGCAACTTCAGCCTCCCCTCGGCCTCGCGCTCGGCGATGTAGGGGAAACTGCGCAGATTGGCGAGGCTGACCTTGATCGCCTCGCGCTCGAGTGCTCCTGCCGGGTCGGCCGGCATCGCCCGCAGCACGCGGCTGCGCGCCTCGCCGATAATCGTCATCCACGCGTCGACGAAATGCCCGCCGCCGTCGAGCTGAGACCCCGAGAGCGCGGCCTTGATGCCCCCGCACGCCGCGTGTCCCAGGACGACGATGTGCCGCACCTGCAGCCCGAGCACGCCGAACTCGATCGCCGCCGAAGCGCCGTGCAACCCGGGCGTATCCTCATAGGGGGGAACGAGGTTGGCGACGTTGCGCAGTGCGAATACCTGCCCCGCGACGGTATCGAAGATCGTCGCCGGATCGACACGGCTGTCGCAGCACGACACGATCATTACGGGCGGTGCCTGGCCAGCCGCGAGCGCATCGTAGCGCGACTTCTGCGCCACATAGGGCCCAGCGCGAAACCGTCGGTATCCGTCGATCAGGGTGGCGAATTCGGGCATCGTAGCGGCGCTGGCTAGGCGAAGCGTCGCCCCATGACAACGCCCCTGCGCGTCGCTATCTAGCGTCCATGACTCATGCCCTCGGCGCGCCGCGCGCGCGCAAGCCCGACTGGATCCGCGTCAAGGCACCGACTTCGGTCGCTTTCGCCGAGACAAAAGCGCTGATGCGTCGCCTCAACCTCGCAACGGTTTGCGAGGAGGCGGCGTGCCCGAACATCGGCGAATGCTGGACCAAGAAGCACGCGACGGTGATGATCCTTGGCGACACGTGCACGCGCGCCTGCGCGTTCTGCAACGTCAAGACCGGCATGCCGCGCGCGGTCGACACGCTGGAGCCACAGCATACCGCCGACGCGGCGGCGGCGCTTGGGCTCGAACACATCGTCGTGACGTCGGTCGACCGCGACGACCTGCCCGATGGTGGCGCGTCGCAGTTCGTCAAGGTGATCGAGGCGCTGCGCCGCACGACGCCCGCCACTACGATCGAGATCCTGACACCCGATTTCCGCAACAAGTCGCAAGCTGCAGTCGAATCGATCGTCGCCGCGCGCCCCGACGTCTATAACCACAACCTCGAAACCGTGCCGCGCCTGTACCCCACGATCCGCCCCGGGGCGCGCTATTATGCCTCGCTGCGCCTGCTCGAAAGCGTCAAGCGTCACGACCCGACGATTTTCACCAAATCGGGGATGATGATGGGCCTGGGCGAGGCGCGCATGGAAGTGCATCAGGTGATGGACGACATGCGCTCGGCCGACGTCGATTTCCTGACGCTCGGCCAGTATCTCCAGCCCACACCGCGCCACGCGCGCGTCGAGGAATTCGTGACGCCGCAGGCGTTCGACGGCTATGCCGCGATTGCGCGAGCGAAGGGGTTTCTGCTGGTCGCCTCGTCGCCGCTGACGCGGTCGAGCTATCACGCAGGGGATGATTTTGCGAAGCTCAAGGCCGCGCGTGAGGCAAGGCTGCTCGCCTGATGCCCCGCCACACCGAACGCCGCACCCTCCCTTATTCTGCAGAGGCGATGTACGACCTCGTTGCCGACGTGAAGCGTTACCCGGAATTCCTGCCGTGGGTCAGCGCGGTCCGCATTCGCAACGACACGCCGACCGAGATGGTCGCCGATATGGTCGTTGGCTTTCACGCCCTGCGCGAGCGCTTCACCTCGCGTGTCGTCAAGGCGCGATCTGCAACGATTCATGTCGATTATCTTGACGGACCGCTTAAATTCCTGCGCAACGACTGGCGGTTCGAGAACACCCCCGGCGGCTGCAACGTCGATTTCTGCGTCGAGTTTCAGTTCCGCAATCGTATGTTCGAAATGATTGCCGGACAGGTGTTCGACCAGGCGTTGCGCAAGATGATCGGCGCGTTCGAGCGACGCGCTGCCGCGCTTTACGCCGCCCCTTCCGAGTCAGTGGCTGGCATCAGCAATTCGAGCGCGCACAAAGCCGCCTGAAGTCGCACGCCGCCACGCCCGGTATCGTCGAAGCGCCGTTTGTCGGAAAAGATGTCGTCGGGATCGCCCCCTTTGACCGCGCGCGCGAAGACGACCGTGCCGACCGGCTTCTTTTCGCTTCCCCCGCCGGGGCCCGCCACGCCGGTGATTGCGACCGCAACGTCGGCGCCCGAACGGTCGAGGACCCCGCGCGCCATTGCCCACGCAGCGGCGACCGACACCGACCCGAACGTTTCGACGATATCGCTACCGACGCCGAGTAATGCGACCTTTGCAGCATCGGCATAGGCGACGACCGACGCGACCAGCACGTCCGAACATCCCGGGATCTCGGTCAGCGCTGCGCCGACCAGCCCGCCGGTACAGCTTTCCGCAAGCGCCACCGTCCGCCCCGCCGCACGGTTCGCATCGAGCACGCGTATCGCGGCCGCGACCAGTTCGTCGGGCAACAAAGTGTCGCGGCGCGTGCAGTCCGGGTCATCCATCGCTGAAACTTTCGTCGGGCACCCGCACGGTCGCGATCGCCTGCGCGGCGATTCCTTCGCCACGCCCGGTGAAGCCCAGCCGCTCGGTGGTCGTCGCCTTGACGCCGATACGGTCGCGATTCAAGCGCAACATCGCCGCAATGCGCGTGCGCATCGCCTCGCGGTGCGGTCCGATCTTCGGCGCTTCGCAAATGATCGTCAGGTCGACGAAATCGATCCGGCCGCCGCGTGCCGTGATCAGATCGCGGGCGTGCTCGACGAAGCGATGCGAAGCCGCGCCGCGCCACTGCGGGTCGCTCGGGGGGAAATGGCTGCCGATATCGCCCGCCCCGATCGTGCCGAGCAGCGCGTCGGTGATCGCGTGCAGCGCGACATCGGCGTCCGAATGCCCCGACAATCCATGGCTATGCGCGATATGCACGCCGCCAAGCCATAATTGCTCGCCGCGTTCGAGTCGGTGCACGTCGAACCCACTCGCGCTGCGGCTGACCAGATGCATGTCGACCTTTGCTGCCAGCATCGCCTCCGCGCGCAAAAAATCCTCGGGGTGGGTAAGCTTGTCGAGCATCGCGTCTCCCGGCACGTTCGTGACGTCATGTCCGATGGCGCGCATCACCTGCGCTTCGTCGGTCGCAGCGTCGCCCCGCCACGAAGCAAGCGCGGCGCGCAGCGGTGCGAGGTGGAACGCTTGCGGCGTCTGCACGCGCCACAGATCGTCGCGTGAGACCGTCGTGCCGTCGCTGTGCACGAGGCTGTCGGCGACCGGCAGCACAGGGATCGCCCCCGGCGCACGTTCGAGTGCGGCGAGCAAAGCATCGAGCACGGCGCGTGGAACGAAGGGACGGGCAGCATCATGAACCAGCACGCGCGCGACCCCCGCGTCGGCGACCATCGCGAGCCCGTTGCGCACCGACTCCTGCCGCGTCGCTCCGCCGATCGCGACCCCGGCGACATGCCGCTTGCCGAGCGCGGCATCGAGCATTGCCCGCTGCCCGTCGCCGATAACGACGAACACGGGCAGATCGCCGAATGCATCGACTGCACGTGCGATCACCGGCACACCGCCGAGCAGCGCGAACTGCTTGGGCACCACGCCCCCTGCGCGCGTGCCGCGCCCGGCGGCGACGATCAGGATGGCCGTTTCGTGCGACATGGCGGGGGCATAGGGATTGCGTTAGGCTTTGGGAATGTCGGGGGCGACCATGTCCGATTCGCATGCGTTTCGGTTCAATGAGGCGTTGCGGGGGCTGACCCGTCTCGCCGACTGCGCAGCGTTGTTTCGCGACGCAGTCGCGTCTTTCGAAATCGACACCTTCGCATGCGGCGATTCGACTTTCGTGATCGCGACCGATCGGTTTTCTACATCATCGACTGGCCCGACGCGTGGCGACGCTTTTATTTCCATTCGGGCCTGATCCACCGCGACCCCTTGCTCGAAGCTCTCAAAGCGCGACGCTCCCCCTATACCTGGACTGAACTGCGCGCTGATCGCGCTTTATCTGCAATAGGCACCGATGCCCTGAACCGCGTCGCGATGGCGGGCTGGGCCGACGGACTGGTCGTGCCGATGTCGGGCGGCACCAATCGTGCGGGGCTCGTCAGTCTTGTCGGGCATCGCGCCATCGACCGGCCCGCGCGCGAATATTTGACGCTGATCAGCCTGTGCCTGCATACGCACGTCAGGATGCTGGCCCCGCGTGAGGGGTTTGCGCTTCCCCCGGCCGGGATGAGCGACCGCGAAATCGCCGTCGTCCGGCTGGTTGCAAAGGGGGCGACCGATGGCGCCATCGCGGCTGCCCTGGGCGTCGCGCGATCGACCGCGCACGAATTCGTCGAAAAGGCCAAGGCCAAGCTGAAGGTGCGCAATCGCGCCGAACTGATCGCCATCGCCGTGTCGATGAACATCGTCGATCTTTGAGCGAGTACGGCAATTCACGCCCGCACCCCTCCGATTAGAGGGTTTGCCACCCGACTGAACCCGGTATCTGTCGAGCTGGTTTCGTAACCGAAAATTTCGCGAAGTCCGGGGGCAATCGGCGTGATGCACAAGACCAAACGCGTCGTCAGGACTTGGATTTTGGCCAGCACCGCGCTCGCGGCGTTTCCCGGAACCGCACTGCACGCGCAGACCGTCACACCCGTGCCTGCGCTGCTCGAACCGAAACCGGGAAGTCAGGCGTCGGCGGTCGGGATCAGCGGCGACGGGTCGACCCTCGCCGGTTCGTCGTCGGTCGCTCAACTTAGGGATGCCACGGGAAGCAATTATATTCATGCCTTCACTTGGAGTGCCGCCACCGGCCCGGTCGATCTCGGCGTGTCGGGGGGCATCACCGGCTATTCCTACGCCGGGGCGATCAGCGGCGATGAAAAGTGGTGGTCGGGAGGTCGCAGAACGGCGACGATCCGTATCGGCTGCGCGCGTTTCGCTGGACCGCGGCAGGCGGGATCGTCGATCTCGGCAACCTGGGCAGCAGGGTCGGCGATTCGATTGCCAATGGCGTCAACACCGATGGATCGGTCGTCGTCGGTCAAAGCCAGACTTCGATCCTGAACGGTCTCGGGAACCGGCTTCGCCATGCGTTCCGGTGGACGCAAGCGGGTGGCATGATCGACTTGGGGTCGCTCGACGGTCTAGGCACGGGGCTCTCGGCCGCAAATGGCGTCAGCGGCGACGGCACGATCGTCGTCGGCACCGATTACACCAACCGTTTCGGGCGCGCCTTCCGCTGGACGTCGGCCACCGGAATGACACAGCTTGCTAGTCTGACCGGCGCATTGGGTGCTTACGCCAGCGCGATCAGTCGCGACGGGAGTACGATCGTCGGGGCTTCGGACGGATCGGCGGTACGATGGACAGGCAGCGCCGTCACCAATCTGGGCTACGCCGGCAATACCAGCACCGTGCCGCAAACCTATGCCGCCACCGCCGTCAACGCCAACGGGACTGTCATCGTCGGCGGTATATCGGCGCTGACAGGGGGCAATCTGCTGACGACCAGTCAATCTTCGACCGAGCTCGCGTTTCGCTGGGTATCGGCGCAAGGCATCCGTTCGTTGCAGGGCCTGCTGACATCGGCGGGCGTGTCGATGAACGGCGTGATTCTCACGTCCGCCACGGGGGTATCAGACGACGGCACCTTCATCGTCGGCAATGGCCTGTTCGCCGATTCGTCGAACAACAACATTACGCGGCCCTATGTCGTTCGCTATATCGATACGGCGGCGCTACCGGTTGCGACAACACCGCCAGCGGGGCGGCCGAGCTATACGGCTCCACCGGCGGCGCCGGTCGGCAACAACCCGGCCTACGCCTACCCGGCGGCGCCGCTCCCCAATGCCGCCCTGCCGACCTCGTCGAACGGAACCGCAACCGTCCTTGGCATCCCCAGGTTGGCCGCAACCCGCTCCGGATCGGTCGACTCGGACGGCTATGCGATCAGCGACAATGGCGCGGTGGCTGTCGGGCAGGCGAACATCGGCGTCGGCACTCGCCCTTATCACGCGTTTCGCTGGACGCCCTCGGGGTTGCAGGATCTGGGGAGTTTGCGATCGGCAGGGGGTTATTCCGGCGCACTCGGCATCAGCGGCGATGGCAGCATCATCGTCGGCACGACGAACGTGAACGCGACGGATGCTGATGGCACTGCGATATCGCATGCCTTCCGTTGGACCGTGGCTGGCGGCATGATCGACCTGGGATCGCTCTCCGGCGCTACGGGATCGTCGAGCGCCAACGGCATTTCGGCGGATGGCAATGTGACCGTAGGTACGTCGGACGGCCGCGCGGTCAGATGGGCGAGCAACGGGGCAATTACTGATCTGGGTTCGTTCCCGAACACGACGGTCGGGAGCTATTTTGGCACCAGCCAGGCTGCGTCATCCGACGGTTCGGTCATTGTCGGTCGCCTGACGACGGTGAACAGCACGAGCATCGAACATGCCTTTCGCTGGACGAGCGGCGGCGGAATGACCGATCTCGGTACGCTCGGGAATCTAGCTGGCAACTCAAGGGCGTTTGCCGTCAGCCGTGATGGCAGCGTGGTTGTCGGGCGATCCGAAATCGGCGTCGCCAACCCAACCTTCAGCGTGAAATATTATCATGCTTTTCGATGGACCCAGAGCGGCGGCATGGTCGAACTCGGCAACGTCAACGCGCAAGCCGACCATTATTCCCAGGCGTTCGGAGTCAGCGCCGATGGCTCGGTCGTCGTCGGCGTCGATGACATTGCGGAGACGGGGATCTACGGCGGGTTCGGCGGCAATCCGCTTGCTTTCCGCTGGACCGCCGAAACGGGCATGCAGGATCTCAACGTCCTGCTCGCCCGAGCGGGCGTGAACCTTGCCGGGAGCACGCTGCACTTTGCCAATGGCGTGTCTGCCGATGGCCAGTTCATCGTCGGCACAGGCAGAATGAACATCAACGGCGATCTCGGGGAACGCGCGTTCGTGCTGCGCTATCTCGATCTCATCCGCAGGGAGGACCTCGCCGACGCGGGGCCTGCCGTCGTCGCGGTGACGCCGACGCCCACGCCAACGCCTACTCCGACCCCAACACCAACACCAACACCAACACCCACACCGACACCGACACCGACACCGACACCAACGCCCACGCCGACGCCAACGCCAACGCCAACACCGACGCCAACTCCGACGCCAACTCCGACTCCGACTCCGACCCCAACGCCCACACCTACGCCGACGCCAACTCCGACTCCGACTCCGACCCCAACGCCCACACCTACGCCGACGCCAACTCCGACTCCGACCCCAACGCCCACACCTACGCCGACCCCGACGCCGACGCCAACGCCGACGCCAACGCCGACGCCCGCGCCGACGCCCACGCCGACCCCGATCGCAGGCGTGACGACCGTCGACTCGGTGCAAAATTCGGTCGCGCAAATCGGCTCACAGCGGACGCGGCTGTTGATCCAGCAACACGGCCTGATCGATCTGGCGCTCAGTCCCACCGATGTCGCAGGCGAGGGGAGTCGCATCGGCATCTTCGCGGCCACGGGCAGGCAAAGCGCTGGCGCGAGCTTGCGGCTGGCCATCGGAAGGTCGCTCTTCGTGTCCACCGCGCTCTTCGAAAGCTCGGCGAATTACAGCAGTCCGTCGGATGGCGCGGCGCGGCTTCGCACCTCGGTCACGTTCGGCGGTTCGCTGCGGTGGATGGCGCATTCGGGCCGGTTGCGACCGTTCGTCGAGGCAGGCGGGTGGATCATGCCCGATGGCCGTTTCGGCTTCGACCGGTTTTACGCCAACGGCAGCGGCACCGCCAGAGGCTCGGTCGACACCGGAGGAACGCTGTCCTATTTCTTCGGTCGCGTCGGCGCTTCGCTCGACTTGCGCCGGGTGGGGAGGGTCACACTCTCCGGCGAAGTCGGTCGGGAAAATCTGCGCACCGATCGCGCCGACGAGTCGTTGTCGGCGTCGAACCCGTTCGAGGCGCATTACACAGCCGGCAGCGACCGGTTGACCGTCGTCAAGGCGCTCGCGGCGTGGAACCACGACCTGACTGACCGTGTGGGCTTCGCCCTCTCGGCGGGCTATGCGCACAGCTTCGCTTACCGTTCGAACCTGACCATAACGGTCCCCGGCATCGGCACGCTCCAGTCGGCACCGGCGAGGAACATCGACTGGTTCGACTATGGCGGATCGATCAGTTATCGCGTGGCCCCCAATGCAGCGATCAGCCTGTTCGCATCGGGCATCACCGGTTCGCGCCGCGAGGTCGGTCGTACAGCGCGTGCGGGTATCGCTTTCGGGCTGAATTTCTGACGGCAGCGGAACGGGTCGCGGCAACCACGGTTGCCTTGCCGCAACTCATTTCGACGTTTATGGATGGTGCCTAAATTTAAGGCATTCCTCAACCCGTGAACGGTCTACGCCCCATCCACATCGGTTCTGTCCGCATCGACGTGCCGGTCATTCTCGCCCCGATGACGGGGGTGACCGACATGCCGTTCCGACGCATCGTGCGCCGCTATGGGTCGGGACTGAACGTCACCGAGATGATCGCGTCGCAGGCGATGATCCGCGAGACGCGTCAGTCGCTGCAAAAGGCCGCATGGCACGCAAGCGAAGAGCCGGTCTCGATGCAGCTTGCCGGATGCAGCCCGACCGAGATGGGCGAGGCGGCCAAGCTCAACGCCGATCGCGGCGCGGCGATCATCGACATCAACATGGGATGCCCGGTCAAGAAGGTCGTCAACGGTGACGCGGGGTCGGCGCTGATGCGTGACTTGCCCCTCGCGGCGGCGATCATGCGCGCGACGGTCGGGGCGGTCAACGTCCCGGTGACGCTCAAGATGCGCATGGGCTGGGACCATACCAGCCTCAATGCGCCCGAACTCGCCCACATCGCCGAGGATCTTGGCGTCAAGCTGATCACCGTCCACGGGCGGACGCGCAACCAGATGTACCGCGATTCTGCCGACTGGGGCTTTGTGCGCCGCGTCAAGGACGCGGTGCAAATCCCGGTTATCGTCAACGGCGACATCTGCTCGCCCGACGATGCCGTGACCGCGCTCGATGCGTCGGGGGCCGACGGGTTGATGATCGGGCGCGGAGCCTATGGGCGTCCGTGGCTGCTCGCCCAGACGATGGCGTGGCTGACCGAGGGGCGACGCATCGCCGATCCGGGGATCGAGGAACAATATCACATTGTTACCGAGCATTACGCGATGATGCTTGCGCACTATGGCGAAAGCGTCGCGGTCAACATGGCGCGCAAGCACATCGGCTGGTACACGCGAGGGCTGCCGGGTTCCGCCGAGTTCCGCAACCGCGTGAACCAGGTTCCCGACTCACGCACAGTGCTCGATCTTCTGGCGCGCTTCTACGACCCGTGGCTCTCGCGCGCCGCCGCCTGACCCCGGTCCGCGAACCGGCAGTCAGCGCGCCTGGTGCCGACGCACTGATCGCCGCGCTGCCCTCGGCGCTGATCGTGCTCGACGCGAACGGCTGTATCACCCACGCCAACGCCGCCGCAGAGATGTTGCTGAACGCGAGTGCGGCGCACTTGCGTCACAAACCGCTCGGGATCGTGTTGCGGCTCCCGCCCGCGTGCCTTGCGGGGCTTGCCGACGAAGCGGTGTTTGCGGCGTATGATTGCGCTGTCGAGACGGGGCAGGGGCGTGTGCAGCGTCTCGACGTCCACGCGACATCGCTCCCCGATCATCCGGGCTGGCGGCTTATCGCGCTCCATGCCGGGGCCGCGTCGCAGGCGATCGGCCAGAGGCTCGAACTCCGCGATCGGACGCGCTCCGCGATTGGCGTCGCGGCGATGCTCGCGCACGAAATCAAGAACCCGCTGTCAGGGATCCGCGGCGCCGCTCAACTGCTCGATGCCCATGCCGGCGACCAGGGTGCGGCGCTCACGAGGCTGATCCGCGACGAGGTCGACCGCGTCACGACGCTCATCGACGGCATGGAAGCCTTCACCGACGTTCGCCCGGTCGAGCGCCAGCCGCACAATATCTACGCGATCCTCGAGCATGCCCGCGCGGTGGCGAGCGCGGGCCATGGCGACCGGATCGACATCGTCGATGCCTATGATCCCTCGCTGCCGCCGGTGTTCGTCGATCGCAACGCGCTGGTTCAAGTGCTGCTCAACCTGCTCAAGAACGCGGCTGAGGCTGTCGCGCCGGGAAAGCGTGGACGCGTCCTGATCTCGACGCGCTATCGTTACGGCGTTTCGGTCGCGAGCGAGACAGGGCGGCGTGCACTGCCCATCGAGGTCAGCATCGCTGACGACGGAGCGGGCCCGCCCGACGAAGTCGTCGACCATCTGTTCGAACCCTTTGTGTCGACAAAGGCGTCGGGGCGCGGACTGGGGCTCGCGCTGGTTGACAAACTGGTCCGCGACAATGGCGGGATTGTTCAGTTCGCGCGCGAGGGGACGCCGCCTCAGTCGGTGTTCCGGCTGTTGTTGCCGCGGGCGTCGTGAAGGCGCGCATCCTCGTCGTCGACGACGACGCCGCGATCCGCACCGTGGTCGGCGAAGCACTGCGCCGCGACGGGCATCAGGCGCTGACTGTCGGCAGCGTGCAGGAACAGAATGACGCGCTTGCGCGCTTCCTGCCCGACCTGCTCATTACCGACGTGCGGCTGCCAGACGGCAACGGGCTCGATGCCATCCCCGCCATCCTCGCGCGACGGCCCGATCTGCCGATCATCGTCCTGTCCGCACAGAACACACTGACCACGGCCGTGCGCGCGACCGAACAGGGGGCGTTCGACTATCTGCCCAAGCCGTTCGACCTTGATGCACTGTGCGCGGCAGTGCGGAGCGGGCTGGCGCGGCGCAAAACGATCGCCGCCGACGACGGGCCGAGCGAAGACGCCGACCTTCCACTGATCGGTCGCTCGCCGCCGATGCAGGAAGTCTATCGCCTGATCGCGCGCGTCGTCGGTAACGACCTGAGCGTCCTCATCCTCGGCGAATCGGGCACCGGCAAGGAACTCGTGGCACGCGCGGTCCACGACCTCGGCCCGCGCAAGGCAAGGCCGTTCGTCGCGGTCAACATGGCCGCGATCCCGCGCGACCTGATCGAGGCCGAGCTGTTCGGGCACGAACGCGGCGCATTTACCGGCGCAAGCGCGCGGGCGACGGGACGGTTCGAGGAAGCAAATGGCGGCACCTTGTTCCTCGATGAAATCGGCGACATGCCGCTCGAGGCGCAGACGCGGCTGCTCCGAGTGCTCCAGACCGGCGCCTTCACCAGCATCGGTGGGCGCACGGTCGCGGTCGACGTGCGTGTCGTGGCGGCGACGCACCAGAATTTGCCCGACCTTATCGCGCACGGCGACTTTCGTGAGGATCTCTACTACCGGCTGAACGTCGTTCCCATCGCGCTCCCGCCTTTGCGCGTGCGCGGCAGCGACATCGTCCTGCTCGCCCATACTTTCCTCGAGCGCGGTGCCGCTGACGGGCTCCCGCGTCGTCACCTCGACAGCGGGGCAGAGGCGCGGCTGATCGCACACGACTGGCCGGGAAACGTGCGCGAGCTCGACAATCTGATGCGTCGGCTCGCCGCGATCAGCCGCGATCCGCTGATCACGGCTGAGCTCGTCGATGCGCAACTCTCCGGGCCGGTCGTTGCAAAGCCCGGCGGAGAAGGTGTTTTCACCGTGACGATTGCGCGGCACATTGCGGAGTATTTCAACGGTTTCGGCGAACAATTGCCCCCGCCCGGGATTTATGACCGGATGCTCGCGCAAGTCGAACGACCACTTCTCGTCGCCACGCTGGCGGCAGTTCGCGGCAATCAGCTGCGCGCCGCCGAATTGCTCGGCATCAATCGCAACACGCTGCGCAAGAAGCTGACCGATCTTGGGATCGAGGCGGTGCGCACGCGGCGCGATGCATAATCTGTGCTTCCCTAGCCACGTAAGTGTCGTATTGTTGCAACAATGACGCAGCGTTCGCCTCGGAAAGTCCGCATTCGCCGTGCGCTCTGGCTACGGCGACGGCGCTGGATGGCATGGGTCGAGGTCGCGGTGTTCGGCGTCTCGCTCGCCATGGCTCTCCTGACTTGGAGCGTGCTGACGCGTGGCGCGAGCGACGAGCGGCTGCTGACGCCGAGCCTGGTTGCGCTGCTGCTCCTCGGCAATCTCGTGCCGTCGATCGCCCTGCTCGTGCTCATCGGGCGCCGGGTCGCACGACGGCGGGCGGCGCGCTCGATCGGCGGCGGCGATGGGCGCCTGCACGTTCGTCTTGTCGGAATTTTCTCGCTGGTAGCCAGCGTGCCGACGCTGCTCGTTGTCGTCTTTGCGTCGCTGCTGTTCCAGGCGGGGGTGCAATTCTGGTTCTCCGACCGTGCCAAGGCCACGCTCGAAGGCGCGGCGTCGGTCGTACAGGACAGTTATAAACGCGAAGAAGACCGCGTTCGCGTCAACACCGTGACGATGGCCGGCGATGCCGCAAAGCTGTTGCGCGCGGTGGCGATCGACGATCCGCAGTTCGTCGGCCTCGTCTGGGGACAGATCCTCCAGCGCGAATTGTCGGAAGGGCTCGTCCTCCACGTCAAGCCGGGCGGCGAAGTGCAAACGCTGCTGCTGGTGAACCCGTACGACCGCGACATCACGCGCTTCATTACCGCAGACAAAGTGACGCGGCTGCGGAAGGGTGAGCCGAGCGTGATCGTGCCCAGCCCCGACGGTATCGGTGCACTGACCCGGCTTCCCGTCGGCACGGAAAATTATCTCTACGCGGCGCGCATCGATCCTGTTTTCGGCCAGCAGATCCAGCGCGCGCAGGGGGTATTACGCGACTATCGCGAACTCGGCGCGCGTTCGCGATCCCTGCAGCTGCGCTTCAACGCTGCCCTGCTGGTCATCTCGCTGCTGATTGTCGCCGCCGCAGTGTGGATCGCGCTGGGTGTGGCCGACCGGCTCGTCCGCCCGGTCGGCGGCTTGGTCGATGTGGCGCGTCGCGTCACCGGCGGCGACTTGTCCGCGCGCTTCACCGGCAAACGGTCGCGCGATGAAATCGGAACGCTTGCCAGCGCCTTCAACCGGATGACCGGGCGGTTGCAGGAGCAGACTGCCGACCTGATCGCCGCCAACGACCAGATCGAGCGACGCCGCGCCCTGATCGAGGCAGTGTTGTCGGGCGTCAGTGCAGGGGTCGTATCGGTCGACACCGCCGGGCGCATGCGGCTTGCCAACGCCTCGGCCGCCCGGCTGCTCGCCACGCACGACGTGCCGCTGGTTGGCGCAAGCCTCAACGATACGGCCCCCGAGCTTGCGCGGCTGCTTGCGACCGGTCAGCGCGAAGCCGTCGTCGACCTTGCGGTCGGCGGTGAGATGCGCACGCTGGCGGTCAAGGTTTCGCGCGATGCAAGCGGGCACGTGCTGACGTTCGATGACATTACCCAGCAATTGAGCGACCAGCGGCGTGCCGCCTGGGCCGATGTCGCGCGGCGCATCGCGCATGAGATCAAGAATCCGCTGACCCCGATCCAGTTGGCCGCCGAACGACTGCGGCGTCGCTACGGGGCAGAAATTCAAAGCGATCCGGCGACCTTCAACCGCCTGACCGAAACGATCGTCCGCCAGGTCGGCGACTTGCGCCGGATGGTCGACGAATTCTCGTCGTTCGCGCGCATGCCGCGCCCCGTCTTCCGGCCCGAAGCGCTCGACGACATTGCGCGTCAGACGCTGTTCCTTCACGAGGTCGCGCACCCCGGCATCCGCTTCACGCTCGATGCCGCCCCAACGCCCTTGGTTTGCGACCGACGCCAGCTCAGCCAGGCGCTCACCAACCTCGTGAAGAATGCCGTCGAGGCGGTCGAGGCGCGGGGGGACGGGGGTCAGGTCGCGATCGTCATAGCCTTTGCCGGTGAACAGGTTAAGCTCGCGGTCAGCGACAGCGGCGTAGGGCTGCCGGCGGATCGCGAGCGGATCGTCGAGCCCTATGTCACGACGCGCGAACGCGGGACTGGCCTTGGACTCGCTATCGTCGCCAAGATCGTCGAGGAGCATTTCGGGCAGATGGAATTCAGCGACAGGCCCGGCGGCGGTGCGATCGTGACATTGTGCTTCGACGCGGCGCGCCTTGCGACGATGGCAACGCACACCGAACCGACCTTGCTCGAAGCCACCGGCTGATGGCGCTCGACATCCTGGTTGTCGACGACGAGCGCGACATCCGCGAGCTGGTCGCGGGCGTGCTCGAAGATGAGGGCTATGCGCCGCGCGTCGCCGCCGACAGCGACGCCGCGCTTGCCGCCATCGCCGAGCGACGTCCCTCGCTGGTGCTGCTCGACGTCTGGCTACGCGGATCGAAGCTCGACGGCCTCGATCTGCTCGACGTCATCAAATCGCGTGACGCGTCGCTGCCGGTGTTGGTCTTTTCGGGGCACGGCAATATCGAGACCGCGGTCGAGGCGGTCCGGCGCGGAGCGGTCGACTTCATCGAAAAGCCGTTCGAAGCCGAGCGGTTGCTCCACCTGGTATCGCGCGCGACCGAGACCGACCGGATGAGACGCGAGAACGCGACGCTGCGCGAGCGCGTCAGCGCGGACGATGAGCTGAACGGGGTGTCGACGGCGATCAACACCGTGCGCGGCACGTTGAAGCGGGTGGCCGCGACGGGCAGCCGCGTGCTCATCACGGGTCCAGCAGGCGTCGGCAAGGAGATCGCCGCACGTATGCTTCACAACTGGAGCCCGCGCGTCAATGCGCCGTTCGTTGTGGTCAGCGCGGCGCGGATGGAGCCCGACCATGTCGAGGCCGAGCTGTTTGGCTCGGAGGAAAACGACCTCGTCCGCCCGGGTCTGCTCGAACGCGCGCACGGCGGGACATTGTTCCTCGACGAGATCGCCGACATGCCGCTACCGACACAGGGCAAGATCCTGCGCGTGCTCACCGAACAAAGTTTCACGCGTCAGGGCGGCCAGCGTACGGTTCGCGTCGATGTCCGCGTGCTGTCGGCGACGTCGCGCCTTCTCGCCGACGAGATCGCTGCGGGCCGGTTCCGCGAGGATCTATACTACCGGCTGAACGTCGTTCCCGTGCACCTGCCGCCGCTCGCCGAGCGCCGTGAGGATATCCGCGGGCTGACGGAGCACTTCCTCGCGCGTTTCGCCGCCGAGCGGCGTGTGCGCACCCCCGAGATCGCGGCCGAAGCCCTCGCCGCGCTCGAGGCCTATGACTGGCCGGGCAATGTCCGCCAGTTGCGCAACATCGTCGAGCGCACGATGATCCTTGTCCCCGCCGATAGGCTCGCGCGGATCGAAGCCGACATGCTCCCATCCGACATTACCGGGGCGGGGCAGGACGGAAGCCCGTCGGCACTCGCCATGGCGGCACCGCTGCGTCAGGCTCGCGAGACGTTCGAGCGTGAATATCTGCGCGTCCATATCCGCCGCTTTTCGGGTAACATTTCGCGCACCGCCGCGTTCATCGGAATGGAGCGATCGGCGCTTCACCGCAAACTCAAGATTCTGGGGCTTGCCGAGGGGCGCGACGAGGATTGACAGTCGCGGGGTTGTTCCTGCTCGCAAACGCGTTACCTAGGCACGACGCGCGGGCAATCGCGCCAAAAGCAAGAGGGATCCGATGGCGGACAAGCCCAACAATCTGCAGGATTTGTTCCTGAATTCGCTGCGCAAGGCGAAGACGCCGGTGACGATGTTCCTCGTCAAGGGCGTCAAGCTCCAGGGGATCATCACGTGGTTCGATAATTTCTCGGTGCTCTTGCGCCGCGACGGGCAGTCGCAGCTGATCTACAAGCACGCCATCTCGACGATCATGCCGTCGAATCCGCTCGACTTGGCCCCTGTCGCCGCCGCGTTTGCCGAAGACAATGCGAAGCCCAAGCAATTACAGGACATTTTCCTCACCGCCGTGCGACGTCAGGCCAATCCAGTCACGATGTTCCTGGTCAACGGTGTCATGTTACAGGGTGAGATCGCCGCTTACGACTTGTTCTGCATGCTGTTGCAACGCGACGGGATAGTTCAGCTCGTCTACAAACATGCTGTCTCGACGGTGCAGCCGATGCATCCGCTGAACCTCGCCGAAGAACAATCGCCCGAGGGCGACGACTGACTTGGCCGGAGTCGACCTGCAGCGCGAATCGGGTTTATCACGCGGGGCGCGCGCGCTCGTCGTGCTGCCCGAACGCTCCGCCAACGGCGATCGCGACGCCGATGCACGACTCGAAGAAGCCGCCGGGCTTGCAGCGGCAATCGGCATCGATGTTGTCGACCGTGTCGCGGTCAAGATCCGGCAGCCCAAGGCAGGGACGCTGTTCGGCAGCGGACAGGTCGAAACACTCGCCGCGCGCGCCGCTGCGAGCGATTGCGAGCTCACGATCGTCGACGGTCTGCTGACGCCGATACAGCAGCGCAATCTGGAAACATCGCTCAAGACCAAGGTCATCGACCGCACCGCGCTCATCCTCGAAATATTCGGCGAGCGTGCAGCGAGCGCCGAAGGGCGGTTGCAGGTCGAGCTGGCGCACCTCGATTATCAGGCGGGTCGCCTCGTGCGGAGCTGGACTCACCTCGAACGTCAACGCGGCGGCTTCGGCTTCCTGGGCGGTCCCGGCGAGACGCAGATCGAAGCCGACCGACGCCTGATCCGCGACCGCATGGCAAAGCTTCGCCGCGAACTCGATCAGGTGGTGCGCACGCGCGGGCTTCACCGCGAACGGCGGCGGCGCGCGCCTTGGCCCGTCGTCGCGCTAGTCGGCTATACCAATGCGGGCAAATCGACGCTGTTCAACCGGATGACCGGTGCCAAAGTGATGGCCGAAGACCTGTTGTTCGCAACGCTCGACCCGACGATGCGCGAGGTCTTGCTGCCTGGCGTCGCCAAGGCCATCCTGTCCGACACCGTCGGTTTCGTCAGCGACCTCCCGACGCAGCTCGTTGCCGCATTTCGCGCTACGCTCGAAGAAGTCGTGTCCGCCGACCTGATCGTCCACGTCCGCGACATCAGCCACCCCGACAGCGACGCGCAGGCCGCCGACGTCGAGAGCGTGCTGACCGACCTTGGCATTCGCGGGGAAGCCGACGCGATCCCGATGATCGAGGCGTGGAACAAGCTCGACCTGCTCGACCACGACGCGCGCGACGCGCTGGCCAACGAGGCTGCGCGACGCGATGACGTCATGATGGTGTCGGCGCTCGAAGGGGGAGGGGTCGTGGCGCTCGGCGAAGCGATCGGCAAGCGTCTGACGGGCGAACGCAAACTTCGCGCGCTCGACCTCGATCCCAACGACGGCGCCACGCTTGCCTGGCTCTATGCACATGGAACTGTCGAGGACGAACAGCGCGACGCGGAGACGCTGTCGGTCGCGGTTCGGCTGACCGACGCCGACTGGGCGCGCTATGCGTCGCGTTGAGAGGCGTCGGCTTTTGCCTGCACCCAGAGCGATTCCTTGTCCGCGAGCGGTAACCCCGCGAAGTCCGCCGTCGCCTCGATCGCGCGAAAGCGCCGCTCGAATTTTGTGTTCGCGGCGCGCAGCGCGACCTCGGGGTCGACGCCGAGATGCCGCGCATAGTTGACGACCGAGAACAGCAGATCGCCGACTTCTTCTTCCAGTTCGTCGGGTCCGGCCGCAGCGATTTCAAGAAGTTCCTCGTCGATCTTGGCACGTGGTCCTGAGGCGTCGGGCCAGTCGAACCCCGAGCGCGCCGCGCGTTTTTGCAACTTTTCTGCGCGCATCAAGGCCGGAAGCGCCAGTGCGACGCCGTCGAGTACGCTGGTCGCGCCGATTCGCTCCGCCGCTTTCAACCCTTCCCAATCAGGGCGCTCGCTCGCGTCGCCGAACAGGTGCGGGTGCCGTCTTTCCATCTTGTCGGCGATGGCGTCGCCGACGTCGGCCAAATCGAAGGCACCCAGCTGTTCGGCGATGCGCGCGTGCAGGACGACCTGGAATAGCAGATCGCCGAGTTCGTCTTTGAGCGACGCCATGTCATCGCGCTCGACGGCGTCGGCCACTTCATAGGCTTCCTCGATCGCATAGGGTGCGATCGTGGCAAAGGTCTGGACACGATCCCAGTCGCAGCCGGTCACGGGGTCGCGCAGCCGTTCGACGATGGCGACGATGCGGTCGATCACGCAACACCCGCGCGCTGCAACTCGGCACCGAGCCGACCCGTGATCCAGAACGCCCACATCAGGAAATCGGCGTAGAGCGACCAGAGCGGATAGGTGAACGTTGCAGGGCGATTTCGCTCGACGGTGAAATGCGCGACCCACGCAAACCCATAGCCTGCGACCGGTATCAGCCAGAACAACAGTGTGCGACCGGTCACGAAACCTGCGATCAGCAGCACGACCACGAGGCTCGTGCCTGCGTAATGGAGCGCACGCGTCAGCGGTCGCGCGTGCTCGCGCAGGTAGAAGGGCCAGAACGCGGCAAAGCTCCGATATCGCTCAGTCATCAAACATGTCCGATAATATACATTATGTAAAACTCATACCGGCGTTAGGATGAGCTTGCCCGCCTCGACGCGCCAACTCTTCAACGAAGACAGAAAACTCATCCCGAGCACGTTCAGGCTGGCAGCCTGCGGCGCGACCAGCGCGTGCGCGTCGTGCTGCACGATCGGACCGACTTCGAGGCGTTCGACGCGCGCCACACTCGCCGAAATCGTGCCGTTGGCGGTTTCGACCGGTACCGGGAAATTTGCGTCGACGTCGATCTTGGCCGTTTCGGCGAGCTCGGTCGAGAGCATCGTTGTCGTCGCACCGCTGTCGACCAGGAAACGTGCCTCGCGCCCGTTGACCATAACGTCGACCCAGAAATGTCCATCGCCTGACATCGGCACGGTCAACGTCGACCCGCTGATCGTGGTGCGCGCCCCGCCGAGTTGAAGCTTTGCGCGGTTCCAGACCTGAGCACCTTCGTCGCGGAACAGGAACAGAACAAAAACGCCTGCAAAAATCGCGACCCACGCCGCCGCGTAGCGCAGCGTCGTCGCAATCGGCAGCCTGCGCGCGGCAAGTCCGCTCGCGACGAGCACGATCGCCCCGAACGCCCAAGCCAAGCGCACGACATCGTCGCCGTTCATAGTTCGACCAACAGCCCGTCGACGCCCGGCTCGACTCCGGGCGGCAATTCGGCGGCGAGGGTCGCGTAATCCATCGTCTGATCCATGTGCGTCAGGATTGCCCGTCCGGGCTTTGCGGCTGCGATCCATTCGAGCGTCTTGGCGAGGTGTGGGTGAGTCGGGTGCGGCTTGCGGCGCACGGCGTCGACGATCCACACATCGACCCCGGCGACGAGGGCCATGGCGTCGGGCGGCATGTCGTGCAGATCGGTGGCGTAGGCGACCGAGCACGCCCCCGCCTCGAAACGCAAAACTACGCTTGTCAGCGCGCCGTGCGGCACGTCGCACACCGACACGGTGACGCCGCCGATATCCGTCCGGTCGGGGAGCTCGGCGACGGTGACATAGGGCGGATAGCCCTGATGCCCCCCAAAGGCGAAAGCGAAGCGCAGCTCGAGTTCGGCGCGCGCACGCGGACGCGCGAACCCCGGGATCGGCTTGTTCCCGCGGAAAAAGAACGGGCGAAGGTCGTCGATGCCGTGGCAATGATCGGCGTGTTCGTGCGTCCAGATGACCGCGCTCGGCCGCCCCCCGCCCTCGGCAAGCAATTGTTCGCGCAGGTCGGGCGAGGTGTCGACCAGAATGCGCGTCTCCTGATGCTCGACGAGGATCGACACGCGCCGCCGCCGGTTACGCGGATCGGCCGGATCGCAGCTTCCCCAGTCGCCGTCGACGCGCGGCACCCCCGATGAGGTACCGCATCCGAGGATCGTCACCCTCATGCCGCAACCTTGGCGAAGAGCCGCGCGAAATTGGCCGTCGTCGTCGCCGCAAGATGCTCGACAGTCACGCCGCGCAACTCGGCGAGCATCCGCGCGGTGTCGGTAACGAACGCCGGCTCGCATGTCCGCCCGCGATGCGGGACCGGCGCGAGAAAAGGCGAGTCGGTTTCGATCAACAGTCGCTCTTCCGGAATTGTCGTGGCGACCGCCTGCAAATCCTTCGCATTCTTGAAAGTCACAATTCCCGAAATCGAAATACACAGCCCAAGATCGAGCGCGACCGCCGCGAAAGCCGCACTCGCGGTGAAACAGTGAATCACGCCGGGGAAGGCCCCCTTCCCCATCTCTTCGGTCAGGATCGAAGCCGTATCGTCCTCGGCGTCGCGCGTATGGACGATCAGCGGCAGACCCGTATCGCGCGAGGCGGCGATGTGGGCGCGAAACGACAGCCGCTGCCGATCGCGATCGCTCTTGTCGTAGTAATAGTCCAGCCCCGTCTCGCCGATTCCAATGACGCGCGGGTGTGACGCGCGCTCTCTCAGTTTCGCGGTATCGATATCGGCATGCGCGTCGGCCTCGTGCGGATGAATGCCGATCGACGCCCAGACATCGCGCTCGCGTTCCGCGACACCGACAACCGCGTCCCATTCGGATTCACGCGTCGAGATATTGAGCATCGTCGAAACGCCCGCCCCCCGTGCCCGTTCGAGCACCGCAGCCTGATCCTCGATCAAGCCTTTGTAATTCAGGTGACAATGCGAATCGACGAACATCAGCCGACCCCGCCGCGCAGCGGCTTCGCGCCCTTCTCCGCGTCTCCGCGTCTCCGCGTGAAATGACCTAGGGGTTCACGCGGAGACGCGGAGACGCGGAGTGAAGTTGCGGCGATGATCATTCGAGTGATCCATCGGTTAGTCCTAATCGCGGGAAAACACCGAATGGTGTTGGCAGCAATTTTCCCGTTTCCATCACAGTGGTCATCGCACTGAAGTTTCGATTCAGCTTCGGCTCGCCGACGAGGTCCAAAAGCTTGTCGGCGCTTTCGGGGACGAGCCATCTGAGAAGGAAGGCGATCTGACGCACGGTCTCGATCGTTTTTCGCAGCACTGCTCCGGCCCTCGGCCGATCTGTTTTCATCAAGGCCCACGGTGCTTGATGGGCAAAATATTCGTTCGTCGCCGCGATTATCTGCGATATTTGTTCGATAGCACGTCCAAGGTTCAGTTCGTCCATCTCTCGCGCGAAAGCGGCAACGTGGAGCGAAACCACTTCATTGAGTTGCAGCTCGGCATCGCCGTCGGCGCTCGGCGGCAAGTGACCCGCCCAGCTTTTTGCAACAATACTCAAGCTGCGCTGGGCAAGATTGCCGATCCCGTTTGCAAGCTCGGCATTACAACGCGTAACGATGGCTTCCTCAGACCAGCTTCCATCCTGTCCGAAGCTCACTTCGCGCAGCAGGAAATAGCGTAGCGCGTCGACGCCATAGCGTTCGGCAAGGACCAGCGGATCGGCCACGTTGCCCGCCGACTTCGACATCTTGCTTCCGTCGCGCGCCAGCACGAAGCCGTGGCCGAATACCGACTTCGGCAGCGCCAGCCCGGCCGACATCAGAAACGCCGGCCAATAGACCGTGTGGAAACGTACGATGTCCTTGCCGATTAGGTGAAGATCGGCAGGCCAGAACGTGGCGAAGTCGCCGCCGGTGTCAGGATAGCCGAGTCCCGACAGATAACAGGTGAGCGCGTCGACCCAGACGTACATGACATGGCCGTCGCTGCCAGGCACCTTGACCCCCCAGTCGAAGCTGGTGCGGGAGACCGACAGATCGCTCAGTCCGCCGCGGATGAAATTGACGATCTCGTTGCGGCGACTTTCGGGCCGGATGAAGCCGGGGTTCGCCTCGATATGGTCGAGCAATGGCTGCTGATATTTCGACAGGCGGAAAAACCAGCTTTCCTCCACTGTCCACTCAACGGGCGTTCCCTGCGGCGAGCGGCGCTCGTCGGCCTCGCCTGTTAACTCGCTCGCATCGTAGAACGCCTCGTCGCGGACCGAATACCAGCCCTCGTAGCGTCCCAGATACAAATCGGACTCTTCATTGTCTTTTGGCGCTTCCATGGCGCGCCAGATGGCTTGGCTGGCCTCATGGTGCGCGGGCTCGGTGGTGCGGAGGAAACGATCATATGAGATATTGAGAGTATCGCACATATCACGGAAATAGGATGACATTTCGTTCGCATAATCGAGCGTGTCGCGCCCCTGCGCGCGCGCTGCCTGCGCCATTTTCAGCCCGTGCTCGTCGGTTCCGGTCTGGAACCGCACGTCACGCCCGGACAGGCGGTGAAAGCGCGCGATCGCATCGGCGGCAATGGCTTCGTAGGCGTGGCCAATATGCGGGCGTCCGTTGGGATAGCTGATCGCGGTCGTGATATAATAGGGATCGGCCATGCGCTCAGGCTTTAGCGCGGGCAGGCTCCGGGGCAAGCGCGGCGACACGGCTCGCAATGTCGAACACGACGCTCTCGGCGGGAAGCGATGCGGCGATCGCGACGTCGGCAAGGCCGCGCGCTGCTTCCCAATGCTCGACCGCCTGCGCCAGCCGCTCGCCCTCGGCACCGCGCGCGCGCGCGGCGATGAACGCAGGCGCGCGGCGGAGGAACGCTTCGTAACGCGGTAGTGCGGCTTTTCCGGCCAGTTTCGCCGCAAGGTCGAGGCGCAGCGACGTATCCCGGTCACCGCCCGTTGCAATCTCGCGCAGGATCGCGTCGATCCCGGGCACATCGGCCGCGATGACGGCGAGCGCTGCGCCCGGCGAGCCGTCGGCAAGCGCGATGACAATGGCGCGCGTGATCGTGTCGAGCTCGGGCGCGTGGCGCAGTAGGAACGACGTCATTGCGTCGTCGTCGAGCCGTCCGAACGCGAGAGCGCGGCAGCGCGAGCGGATCGTCGGCAACAGCCGCCCCGGCGCATGGCTGACCAGCAGGAAGATCGTGCTCGCGGGCGGTTCCTCGAGCGATTTGAGCAGGGCATTGGCACCGCCGCGCTCGAGATCGTCGATCGCGTCGACGAGAACGACGCGCCGCGGCCCCTGCGACGGGGTGCCCGCGAATTGCCCGCGCAGCGTGCGCACCTGATCGACTGTGATGCTGCGCGCGGTGTTGCCGGTCTTTTCATTGTCGAGGCGGTGCAGGTGGACGAAGTCGGGATGCGACCCCGCCGCGATCAGCCGCGCGGTCGGGTGGTCGGGCGACAGGTCGAGCCCGTCGCCCGCGGGGGGCGTCGCAGACGCCTCGGCGAGCAGGCGCGCAGCGACCTGCATGGCAAAGCTCGCCTTCCCTATTCCCGCAAGCCCGTGGAACAGCCATGCATGATGCATCCGTCCGCCGTCGATCCCCGCGCGCAATTCGGCCGCCTGAGCATCGTGGCCGAAAATCACAGCAGGTCGTCGAGCGCATGAAGCAGCCGTGCGGTGACGTCGGCAGGCGTCCCGTCGGCGTCGATGCGTCGGATCCGGTCGGGCTCGTGCGCGGCGAGCGTACGGAACGACTCCATCACCGCCGCGCCATGCTCGCTCCCCTTGGCAGCAAAGCGGTCGGCATCGGCCCCGTCCCGCGCCGCGACGCGCGCCTCTCCCGCAGCCGCGCCGAGATCGAGCAGCAGGGTGCGGTCGGGCATCAGCCACCCGCTGCCGATACGGTGCAAGGTCATGATGTCCGCATCGTCAAGGCCATCGCTGCCGCCCTGATAGGCGCGCGTCGAATCGATATACCGGTCGCACACTACCCAAGCGCCGCGTTCGAGCACCGGCGCGATGACGCGCGCGACATGATCGGCACGCGCTGCAGCAAACAGCAGCGCCTCGCTCGCTGCGTTCCAGCGATCGGCCCCGCCGGTCATCAGCAGTGCGCGGATCGCCTCGGCCCCCGGTGTCCCACCCGGCTCGCGCGTCTGCACGACATCCAGCCCGCGCGCGCGCAATGCTCCGGCAAGCGCGGCGGTCTGCGTCGATTTGCCGACCCCTTCCCCGCCTTCGAGCGTGACGAACCGCCCGCGCTTCACGCCCCGACGAGCGACTTCAGCCCGGCCCATGCGCGCCCGAGGAATCCTGCCTTGCCCACAGCCGTCTCGGCAACCAGCGGCATCACCTGGGGTGGGGTCGAGGGCGTCTCGATCACGAGGTCGGCGATGTGCTGCCCCGCCGCGATCGGCGCGCGAATCGGGCCGTCGTAGACGACCTTGACGCGCATTCCCGTCATCGCACCGGCGGGATAGGTGACCGCGAGGTTGCGCGGCGCGACGAGGCCCACCGTCGACGCGTCGCCGAGCTGAACCTCGGCGGTTTCGACCCGCTTGCCCTTGGGCGCGATCGGGCGCGTCTGCCAGGCGCGAAACCCCCATTCGATGAAGCGCACCGATTCCGAAATCCGCTGGTTGAAGCTCGTCAGCCCCGCGACCACCATCGCCAGCCGCCGACCGCCCTGTTCGGCCGATCCGGTGAAGCCATAGCCCGCCTCGTCGGTGTGCCCGGTTTTCAGTCCGTCGGCCCCCGCGACGCGCCCGAGCAGCGGGTCGCGGTTCGCCTGCGTGATGTCCGCATTCGACCCAAGCGTCTTGCCCCAGGTAAACGAGGGCAGGCTGTAGAATTGCTTGTACAGCTTGGGGTGATCCTCGATCGTCGCCGCCGCAAGCTGCGCGAGGTCGCGCGCAGTGACATAGGTTCGCCCCTCGTCCGGCCAGCCGTTCGAATTACCGAACTGGCTGTTGTTCAGCCCGATGCGCTTGGCGGTCGCGTTCATCCGCGCGACGAAGGCTTCTTCGGTTCCCGAAATCCCCTCTGCCAGCACGACACAGGCATCATTGCCCGACAGCGTCACGATTCCCTTGAGGAGATTTTCGACACTGACGCTTTCACCCGATGACAGGAACATCGTCGATCCAGCGGCAGGGCCATGCCATTTCGACCAGGTTTCGGGACGCACCGGGAATGTCTGGTCGAGGCGAAGCTCGCCTTTGCGGATCATGTCGAACGCCACATAGATCGTCATCATCTTGGCCATCGACGCAGGCGGCATGCGCCGGTCGGCGTCCTTCGAATAAAGCACGGCATGGCTCGACAGGTCGACGAGATAGGCGACCGGCGCGGGCGTTTGAAACGGCGGCGCAGCAGCCCCGGCAGGGACGGCGAGTGCGGTCAGGACGAGCAACGGGGCGAACTTCACGAGGCTGGGTCTCCGGTCAACGGGTCAATGTCGCGTCGGGATAGCCTCTTGCGGCAAGGCTTGCCAGCGCTGCCTGTGCGTCGCCCTCGTGCTCGAAAGGTCCCAAACGCACGCGGTAAAGGCCGTTCACGGGTACGACATCGGCCTCGAGCGTGCGTCCCAGCGACCGGGCGCGATCCTCGGACGAAAAGGTCGCGATCTGCACATACAGCGCCCCCGCCCCCGGCGGCGCGCGCGTCACACGTGGCGGCGGCGCGGACCACCGCGCGCGCGCGCGCAGCTCGTTCAGCGTATCGCGGTCGGCTCCTCGCCGCATCGCCACCGTCTGGCCGCTGCGCAGCGCCAGCGCATCGCCTTGCGAGGGATCGACCCGCCGCACGCGGATCGGTCGCGCCCCGCCCCCCGTCAGCCCCAATTGGCGCGCCGCCCCCAGCGAAAGGTCGATCAGCCGGTCACCGTGAAACGGCCCGCGATCGTTGACGCGCGCCAGGATCGTCGCGCCCGTGTCGAGCGACGTAACCTCGACATAGCTGCCCAGCGGCAAGGTACGGTGCGCGACGGTGATCGCGGTGGGGTCGAACGCCTCGCCGCTCGCGGTCGGACGCCCGGCCAGCTCCTGCCCATACCAGCTCGCCATTCCGACTTCGTCGAGACGGCGGTCGTCATAGGGACGATAGGTGATGCCGCCGACGCTGTACGCGGGGCCGGTGCGCAGCATTTCGGCGGCGGGCGCGCGATATGTTCGGCGCGTCGGCTCGGCGATCGGGCGCGCGGGCGGTACCGCCGCACAGCTGGCGAGCACCAGCCCGCAGAGAATGACCTCAGCCCGCAACCGCATCGGCGAGCAGCCCGACCGACATCGCGTAGAAATTGGAGCAATTATAATCGAGGATGACGCGGTAATTGCCCGTGAGCAGATAGGCCTGCGCGCCCGGCCCGTCGGGTTCGAGCAGCGACGCGAGGTCGTTGTCGCGCAAACCATAGCTTTGCGGCTGTACCCCCAACGCACGCCATTCGCGCACCGTCAGCCAGCGCGAATGCCGCGCGTGAACACGCGGGCAACGCGGCGAGACGCTCCGGCTTGCAACACTCAGACGATCGAGCGCGGCGGGAACGATCGCAGGCACCCCCCATTTCTGCCCGGGACGCCAGCCGGCCTGGACGAAATAATTGGCGATCGACGCCAGCGCGTCGGCTTCGCTGCGCCAGATGTCGGCGCGCCCATCGCCGTCGCCGTCGCGCGCGAGGCGGAGATAGGCCGAGGGCAGAAATTGCGGATGCCCGGTCGCGCCCGCCCAGCTTCCCTTCAGCAGATCGCGCGGAATGCCGCGATCGATCATCTGCAGCGTCGCGATGAACTCGCCCTCGAACAAGGCGCGCCGACGCCCCTCATAGGCAAGGCTGGCGAGTGACCGGGGCAGGTCGAAGCCGCCGGTATACGCCCCGTAATTGGTCTCGTTCCCCCAGATCGATACCATGATCGATTCAGGGACACCCGTCTGCGCCTCGACGCGCGAAAGCAGCGGGCGGAGCGCCTGATATTTGGCACGCCCGCGTGCGATACGCGCCGGATCGACATGTTTCGCGCGGTATGGTGCAAAAGGAGAGATGACCGCGTCATTGTTGCCGGGCTGCTCGCGGTCGTACGCGATGACAGCCGAATTGAAGCTGAGCGTCGGCAGCACGGCATCGAGCGTAGCCTGCGAAACCCCCTGCACGCGCGCCTTGGTCGCCACGCCGTCGAGATAGGCGCGAAACCCCCCATCGTCTTGCGCGACGGCACGCGCACCCGGACGCGGCAGAACGACCGCGACGAGCGCTAACGTGAAACAGATGAAACGCACGACCCCCCGCATGGCGCACGCTATGCCACAGCGCGCGGCTCGCGCGAACCGCGTTCGTCGCGCGACTTGCACATCAGGCCGCGCTGGCGCTAGCAAACGCCACCGGGAGGAGTGGCCGAGTGGTTTAAGGCAGCGGTCTTGAAAACCGCCGTGGGTGCAAGCTCACCGTGGGTTCGAATCCCACCTCCTCCGCCAATCGTCCGGCGGTCATTGCCTGCGCAATGACCGCCATTCGTACTGGTGCCTACAGCACGCCACCCGCGCTATAGAGCGAACGCTCGCGCGCGACGTCGTCGCGCGTATAGGCTGGGGCCTTGTCGTCGAAGGCGCTCCAGCCGCTCTGGCGGTACGCATTGCCGCGCGTTGTCGCGTCGACCGCTTTGTGGCGGTGAAGCAACGCCTCGGCCTGTGACACCATGCCCTCATCCACGCGCGCACTGACCAACGTCCCGCCGCGACGGACGCCTTCGGAATAGACGTTGGCTTCTTCGTCGGTGTGCCCGGCGTCGCGCAGCGCGCCGACGATCGTGCCGGTCGCCGCGCCGCCAGCGGCACCGATGCCTGCGCCGGCGGCGGTTGCCGCAAGCCAGCCCGCCGCGACGATGGGACCCAGGCCCGGAATCGCCAGCAGTCCGAGTCCTGCAAGCAAGCCGCCGACGCCACCCAGCGCCGCCCCGGTCGTAACGCCGCGGCTCACATCACCGCGACGATCGGGATCGACGAGCGAATCCGTGCCGGGGTCGCCGGCATGTGCGCCGTCGGCGTTGCTCGCCAGGATGCTGATATCGTCGTGGCGAACGCCCATGGCTTCGAGTTCGCGCACGGCATTGGTCGCGTCCGAATAATTGTCGAACAGGCGGGTTACTGTCTTGGTCATGTCAACTCTCCAAAAATTGGTGTGAACACTTCAGCGAGCGGTGACGTTGCCCTTGTAATCGAGCATCACGCGCACGCGCTTCTTGCCCTTCATGGCAGTACCCATCCAAGCGCCGCCTTTGGCTGTGGTCAGGCTCGAAATCGACGTGAATCCGGCCTTGGTGATGCGGCCGCGTGCCTGGTCTTCGGTGAACGAGCTGACGCCGGTTGCTGGCGCCGACGTGCGGCGGACAGTGCTGTCCTTGATCACAGGGTTATGCGAATCGGCGGCAGCCGCCTGCGGCGTCGCCGATGCCCCCGAAAGCGCGATCAGCGATAGCGCGGGCAATGTTAGGAAAATCAGCTTCATGACAACCTCTCCTTGGCATGTTGAGAAGCGTCAACGCAGATCAGGCCCGTTGGTCGCATGAACCCGCTAACTACGCGCAATTACCCGATCCGCGCGCTCGCGACGAGCGTGCGATAGGCCCCGATATCCCGGTCATAATAATGGATCGCGGGGGCTTCGAAGCTGATCAGGTAGAGCCGCCCATCTATGACTGCCGCAGTTGCTTCGCCCAGGCGTCTGACTTCCTCGTCCTGCTGGACAAAGCTGTAGCCAAAGCGAATGCCGGGGCGGCCGGCCAAAGTCGCGGGTGCGACCTCGCCGATCGTGAACAGCGACGTTCCCGCCGCGACGCGGTAGCTTCCCTCGAACAAGGCGACGATGTCGGTGGGCAGCATCGATTTGGCAAAGCGCGGCAGCGGGCGGTTGCGCCGATCGACCTCGCGGAACAGCGTCTTCCCATCCTCGATCCCGGCATAAAAGCTCAGATCGTTGAGCGGCAGCCCGTCGAGCGTCCAGCTTTCGGCATTGCGCCCGATCTTGCTGCCGAGGCGGTTCCAGTCGTCCGGCGGCGTCACCTTCAGGCCGAGCTTGCCGACCGCCTGCTCGCGTCCCGCGGGCATCAGCCGATAAGCCGCGATCGCGGGCGTCGTCGCCAGAAGCAGACCCGCGAGGAGAATGATGCGCTTCACGCCGCACCCCCCGCCATCATCGCGATCAGCCCGCGATCCTTTGCCTCAGGCGCACGCTCGAGATAGGTCTTGAGCGCCGCACGCCCCGCGTCTGCCTCCCCTGCCCGAAGCAGCGCGAGCCCCAGCCCGCGCCAGGTCTCGACGGGTGCCCCGTCCTTAGCCGTCGCTTGGCGATAGGAATCGGCAGCCCGCGTGAAATCACCCTCCTTGCCGCGCGACCGGTACAACTCGCCGCGCGCGTAGAGGAGGTCGCCGGTCCAGTCGCCATCGGCGAGCTGCCCGAGCAGCAAGTCGGTCGCTCCGAAATCATTGAGCTTGATCTGATCATCGATGAAGTCCGCCCAGAACGGTGCGAGTGCGGCGCGATACTCCGCGGTACCCAGCGCCGTCGCGGCCGGCGTCGCAAGCCGTTCGGCCTGCGCGTCGAGCTCGGCCTGACGCTGCACGCTCGTCGGGTGCGTTGCGAACATGCCGCCCTCCTGACGCCTGCGCCGCTTGCGCTCGGCTGCGGTCGCTTCGTCCTCGGCGCGGATCTGGGCCCAGATGCGCGCCGCTGCGTGCGGATCATAGCCCGCGCCGACGAGCATCGGCAGCGATCCGGCGTCGGCGTCGCGCTCCATCTCGCGCGAGTTGGCATAGATCGACCCGATGACGCCGAGCTGCACCGCGCTGAACCCCGCCGCGACCGCATAGCCCCCGAGCGGGATCATCGACAGCCAGGCCAGCGCGTTGGTCTTGTTCTTGACCTCGCGAAACTGGCGCACGCTGTGTCGCGCGCGATAGTGCGTATATTCATGGCCGAGCACGGCGGCGAGCTGCGCTTCGTTGCGGCAGCGCAGGAACAGGCCGGACCAGATCTGCATCATGCCGTTGGGGGCCATGCTCGCGTTGAAATACGGGGTGCGCACGACGTAGATCCGCACCGGCGCGCACTCGGCCGCGCCCACGGTCTTACAGAACACGCGACGGACATAGGCGTTCAGCGCGGGGTCGCGCATGACGAAGTTCGACGTGCGGAATTGCCGCTCATATTCGTCGACCTGCATCCAGAGCCCGCGCTCGTCGGCGTCCTGCGGCTGGTAAGTCGGGCCCGTCACGGGCGCGGGCTGAGCGGCGGCGATGAGCAGCGGTGTCAGCGCAAGGAGCCGTTTCATTTCGGTCCCTCACCGGGACGCGTCGGCATCGACGCCATGATCGCGTCGACCATCGCGCGCGCACCCGCCGCCTCGCGCACGTCGCCCTTCGACCCGCGCAGGATATCGAACCAGACGATGTTGCCGCTCGACAGTTCGACCAGCGAGGCATAGCCGACATGCTGGCCGCCGCCGACGATCGCGCACGCGCCGATGATGCAGCCCAGCGCACCGACAACCTGAAGCGCCTTGCGACTATCGCTCGCGAAATTGTCGCGCGTGAACAGGAACAGCGCATAGTTGCTGCCGGTCAACGCCCCGATCCGTGCCGCGCCGCGCCCCAGCGTCCAGTCGAAGCGGTTTTTCTTGGTGGGCAGCCGCGCGCCATAATATTTATGCTCGACGATCGCGCTGACGACCGCGCGGTGCAGCGCCTCGTAATCGGCAACGAGCTGAGCACCCTCGCCGCTCGCATCGTCGAGGACGCGCGCACTGCCTCCGCGGGCCGCCTGGTGCGCAGCGAGCGCCTCGGCCAAATTGCGTCGCGCCGCGCTCGTCCAGTCGGCATTGGGCTGCGCGACTCCCCCGCCCTGCAACTGCCCGACTTCGACGTCGGGACGCATGATGGCGATGGTGACGGGCTTGTCGGCGGGCAGCGCGTATCCCGACGCGGTAAAGGACTTGGTACCCGCAAATGCGGGCTGCGCAACAAGTGCCAGTGCGGCGATAAGCGCGGCGATAGCGGCAGAGCGGCGCATCGCCTTGGGTTAGCACGCAAAGCTTTGATGCGCCAAGTCCCTACGACACGCGCGCGCTCCGCCAGCCGTCAGACCGCGTCGTCGAGCAAAGCTTTGTGAACCAAGTCGTTCACGATCTTGGGATTGGCCTTGCCGCCCATCGCCTTCATCGTCTGGCCGACGAAAAAGCCGAACAATGCTTCCTTGCCTGCCCGGTATTGCTGAACCTTGTCGGCGTTGGCGGCGAGCACCTGCGCCACGGCCGCATCGATCGCGCCGGTATCGCTCGTCTGGCGCAGCCCGCGCGCCTCGACGATCGCGCCTGCGCCGTCGCCGGTTTCGAGCATCGCTTCGAACACCTGTTTGGCGAGGCTGCCCGACAGCGTGCCGTCACCGACGAGCTTGAGCAATTCGGCCGCCTGCCGTGGCGACACCGGACTATCGCCGATGTCGCGTCCCATGCGGTTGAGGGCACCGAACAATTCGGAGGTGAGCCAGTTCGCGCCGATTCTGGCGTCGACCCCTTCGGTGAGCAGCGCCTCGAACCAGCGTGCCGTCTCCACATCGGCGGTGATGACGTCGGCATTATACGGAGTGATGCCGAGCGCTTCGACGAATCGCGCGCGCTTGGCGTCGGGAAGCTCGGGCAGGCTCGCCCGGCACGCGTCGATAAACGCCTCGCTCAGTTCGACCGGCAACAGGTCGGGGTCGGGGAAATAGCGATAATCATGCGCATCCTCTTTCGAGCGCATGCTGCGCGTGACGCCCTTATCGGGGTCGAACAGCCGCGTTTCCTGCACGATCCTGCCGCCGCCCTCGATCACCTCGACCTGCCGCCGCGCCTCATGTTCGACGACCGCCTGGATAAAGCGGACCGAGTTGACGTTCTTGGTTTCGGTACGCGTGCCGAACGCATCGCCGGGCTTGCGCACCGACACATTGACGTCGGCGCGCATCGAGCCCTGCTCCATATTGCCGTCGCACGATCCGACGTAACGCAGGATCGCGCGCAGCTTGCGCACATAATCGCCGGCTTCGGCGGGCGAGCGCATGTCGGGCTTCGACACGATCTCCATCAGCGCGACGCCGGACCGGTTGAGGTCGACGTACGACATCGTCGGGTGCTGGTCGTGCATCAGCTTGCCCGCATCCTGCTCGACATGGATGCGCTCAACCCCGATGACTTTCTTGCCTTCGTCGGTTTCGACCGTGAGTGAGCCTTCGCCGACAAGCGGATGGAACAGCTGCGAAATCTGGTAGCCCTGCGGAAGGTCGGCGTAGAAATAATTCTTTCGGTCGAAGCGGCTCCAGCGGTTGATCGTCGCGCCGATCGCGAGCCCCGTCCGCACCGCCTGGCGGATGCATTCGCCGTTGGGGACGGGCAGCATTCCGGGCATCGCCGCGTCCACCAGGCTGACATTCGTATTGGGCTCCGACCCGAACGCGGTCGACGCGCCCGAAAACAGCTTCGCCTGCGACGTGATCTGAGCATGGACTTCGAGGCCAACGACGACCTCCCATTGGCCCGTCGCGCCTGTGATGCGATAGCTGCTCACCACCACGCCTCCGGCCGGGCAACGAAGCCAGCGCGCTCCTCGATCGCCAGGCAGGCGTTGAGCACGCCCTGCTCGTCGAACGCGCGGCCGATGACCTGGAGCCCGAGCGGCAGCCCCTGCGCATCGAGGCCGCCTGGCACCGACATCGCGGGCAGACCCGCGAGCGACGAAGGCACCGTGAAGACGTCGTTGAGATACATGGCGAGGGGATCGTCGCTCTTCTCGCCGAGCGCGAACGCAGCGCTTGGCGCCGTCGGGGTGAGCAGCAGATCGCACTGCTCCCAGGCATTCGCAAAATCGCGTGCGATCAGCGTTCGTACCTTCGAGGCTTGCGTGAAGTACGCGTCGTAAAATCCTGCACTAAGGACGTAAGTCCCGATCATTATGCGCCGCTTGACCTCCGCCCCGAAACCCGCAGCGCGCGTCGCCGCATACATATCCTGCAGTCCCGCGCCGTCGGGCAGTTCGCGCAGGCCGTACCGCACACCGTCATAGCGCGCGAGGTTCGACGAGGCTTCGGCGGGCGCGATGATGTAATAGGCGGGCAGCGCATACCGCGTATGCGGCAGCGAGACTTCGACGATTTCGGCGCCTGCATCGGTCAACCAACCGATCCCGCGCTCCCAAAGCGTGTCGATTTCGGGCGGCATGTTCTCGACGCGGTATTCCTTGGGAATGCCGACGCGCTTGCCCCTCAGATCGCTCGACAGTTCCTGCTCCCACGCCGGGACGCCGACGTCGAGCGAGGTCTCGTCCTGGGGATCGAAGCCCGCCATCGCGCCGAGCATCGCAGCACAGTCGCGTACGTCGCGTGCCATCGCGCCGGGCTGATCGAGCGACGAGGCGAACGCAATCACGCCCCAGCGCGAGCACCGCCCATAGGTTGGTTTGATACCCGCAATGCCGGTGAATGCCGCGGGCTGGCGGATCGATCCGCCGGTGTCGGTGCCGGTCGCGCCCGGGCAGAGCCGCGCGGCCACTGCCGCCGACGAGCCGCCCGACGAGCCGCCCGGGGTCAGGGCAGAATTGCCGCCGTCACTGCGCCGCCAGGGCGAGATGACATTGCCGAATACGCTGGTCTCGTTCGACGAGCCCATCGCGAACTGGTCCATGTTGAGTTTGCCGAGCATCCCCGCGCCCGCCGCCCACAGCTTGCCCGACACGGTCGATTCATAAGGCGGCACGAAACTGCCGAGGATATGGCTCGCGGCCGTGGCGGGAACGCCGACAGTGCAGAACAAATCCTTCATGCCGAGCGGCACGCCCGACAGCGGCCTGAGATCACCTGTACCGCGCGCAGCATCGGCGGCGTCGGCAGCGGCGAGTGCGTGGTCGGGGGTCTCGACCAGAAATGCGTTGAGCGCCTTTGCTGCGGCGACCTTGTCGACGAACGCCGTCGCCACCTCACGCGCAGAAAACACGCCGTCGCGCACCCCGTCGCGGATCGCGACGATGCCCAGGTCGGTCAGATCGCTCATTCGATGACCTTGGGCACGCCGAAAAAGCCGTGCTGCGCCGCGGGCGCGTTGGCGAGGACGAGGTCGCGAATGCCGCCGTCGGTGACGACATCGTCGCGCAGCCGCAGCGTGTTGGCGACGACCGCAGTCATCGGCGCGACCCCGGCCACGTCGACCTCGGCAAGCTGCTCGATCCAGCCAAGGATATTGTTGAGCTCGGGGACAAGCGCGTCGACCTCAGCATCGCTGACGGCGATACGCGCGAGTGCCGCGATCTTGCGGACGGTTGGGCTATCGACGGACATGCGCGGGTGGGCTAGCAGGCGCGTCGCTTTCCTTCAACCGGGCCACAACCGCATGGCACGCAAATTCCTTTATATCATGGCGTTCCTGATCGTGCTGACGATCGCGGGCGCGTTCGCCTATCGGCTTTACGGTCCGCAATTGCTGCGCGCCGCGCTTGTGCCGAGCGCGAAATTCGCGAGCCAGCCAGCGATGCCCGCCAACGCCTGGGTCGGGCGCAAGATGTGGTTCGCGCGACCCGACATCGGCAACAGCGCGGTGACGTGGTTGCCGGACGGTTTCAAATCCGACTCCAGCCAGGGCAAAGCCGCGATTTTTTTCATTCATCCGACGAGCTTCCTCGACCGCAATACCTGGAACGCGCCGCTCGATAATGAAGAGGCGAACGCGCGTGCCGAACTCTTTCTGCGCGGGCAGGCAACCGCGTTCAACGGGGTCGGGCAGGTGTGGGCACCGCGCTACCGCCAGGCGACATTCGGCGCGTTCCTGACCGGTCAGCGCGAGGCACAGCTTGCGCTCGACGCGGCTTACCTCGACGTCCGCAATGCCTTCGACGCCTTTGTGGCCCAGGCCCCCGCCGATGCGCCGATTATCGTTGCGGGGCATAGCCAGGGCGCGCTCCACCTGATGCGCCTGCTGCGCGAGCGGGTGGCGGGACGCCCGCTCGCGCGGCGCATCGTTGCGGCCTATGTCGTCGGTTGGCCGGTGTCGGTTACTGCCGATCTGCCTGCGCTTGGGCTGCCGCAATGCGCGCGCGCCGACCAGCCAGGGTGCATCCTGTCGTGGCAGAGCTTTGCCGAGCCTGCCGATCCGAGCCAGGTCGCCGAGACGTTCGACGCAAGCGTCGGCCCGACCGGGGTCGCGCGGCGCGGCACCGCGATGGTCTGCACCAATCCGCTCACCGGCACACCGGGCGCCGCTGCACCTGCGAGCGCCAATCTCGGCACGATCATTCCCTCGACCGACCTAAAAACTGGTGCGCTCGCGACCGGGCGCGTTCCTGCACGCTGCGACCCGCGTGGTTTCCTCCTCATCGGCGCCCCACCCGAGGGGATCGGAACTTATGTGCTCCCCGGTAACAACTACCACGTCTTCGATTACAGCCTGTTCTGGGGAAATGTCCGCGCCGATGCCGCGCGGCGGCTGGCAGCGTTCGAGGCGCGATGATCGTCGATGTCGCGGGGTTTGCGAGCGCGCTTGCCGACGGCGGCCGCTTGCTCGGCCTCGACGTCGGCACACGAACGATCGGCACCGCGCTGTGCGACGCAGGCTGGACGATCGCTAGCCCCGCGTCCGTCATCGCACGGACCAAGTTCTCAGCCGATCGTGCTGCGCTCGAACGGCTGATCGCGGCGCAATCGGTCGTGGGGCTGGTGATCGGCCTGCCGCTCAGCCTCGACGGCAGCGACAGCCCCCGCACACAATCAACGCGGGCGTTCGCGCGCAACCTGCTGCCGCTCGACCTGCCGATCCTCTTGTGGGACGAGCGCTGGTCGACGGCGGCGGTCGAGCGTCAGATGATCGCAGCCGACATGAGCCGCGCGAAACGCGCCGAGCGCATCGACAGCGCGGCAGCGGCCTATATTCTGCAGGGTGCGATCGACCGCCTCATGCAGTGAACACCGACCATCCGGTTGCCGCCGCCAGCCGTTCGAGCGCTTCGCTACCCACTTGCGAATTGCCGCGGTGGTTGAGGCCGGGCGACCAGACCGCGATGCTCGCCTTGCCCGGCACGATCGCGAGGATGCCGCCGCCCACCCCCGACTTGCCGGGAATACCGACACGAAACGCGAACTCGCCCGACCCGTCGTAGTGGCCGCAGGTCAGCATCAACGACAGGATGCGCCGCGCACGCAGCCCCGACACGACCGGCCTGCGCGTGTCGGGATGAATGCCGCCGTACATCAAATAACGCCCTGCCATCGCCAGCTGGCGGCACGACAGCGACAGCGCGCACTGGTTGAAATAGACTTTGAGCGCATCGTCGACGCGTGCCAGATTGCCGAACGAGCGCATGTAATTGGCGAGAGCGGTGTTACGGAACCCTGTCTCGGCTTCCGAACTCGCCACTTCGCTATCGATCGCGATCGTCTCGTCGCTGGCGAGGAATCGCACGAAGCGCTGGAGGTCGCCGATCGTCTCGCGCGCGTCGGCATCGCCGAGCACGACGTCGGACACCACGATCGCGCCTGCGTTGATGAAGGGGTTGCGCGGGATACCCTGCTCGGCCTCGAGCTGCACCACCGAGTTGAACGCCGACCCTGACGGCTCGACCCCCACCCGCTTCCACAGGTCGCCGCCGACGCGCCCAAGGGCCATCGTCAGCGCGAACACCTTCGAGATCGACTGGATCGAAAAGCCGGTGTCGGCATCACCGCCTGCATGAACCACGCCGTCGGCGGTGACGATGGCGATGCCGAAATGTGCCGCGTCGATCCGTGCGAGCGCCGGGATATAGTCGGCGACCTTGCCGCGACCGCGCGTCGTGGCGGCATGCGCGACGATATCGCCCACGACGCTCGCCAGGTCCGTCATTGCCGAACCGCCCGCAAACGGTTCAGCGAGAGGGCTGCGTGCGGCCCGGCATCATCCGCAGCAATTCGCGATCCTTGTCGAACCATTGATGCTTGAGCGCGCCAGCGATGTGAAGCGCGAACAACAGGTAGAGGATATTGCCCGCCACCTCATGCCCCCCACCAAAGATGTCGTGGACCTGTTTCTTCGTCGCGGGGTCGAGCGCCATCACGAAGCCGAGGCGCGGCCATTCGACCAGTCCGAACCAGAAATTGGGATTGCCTGCGGCCTTGTCCCACGCCGAATCCATGATCCATCCCGAAAGCGGCAGCGCGAACATGACGACGTAGAGCGCAATATGCACAGCGTGCGCCAGGCTGCGCTCCCACGCTTTGTGATGCGACGGCGCGAGCGGCGGGCGGTGCGTCAGCCGCCAGAGGAGCCGCAGCGTGACGAGACCGAGCACAGTGATCCCGATCGACTTGTGCGTGTTGATCAGCGGACGGACCGACTCGCCGGCAACGGTGGGCCAGATCCAGGCGAGCGCGACGTTGGCGACCATCAGCAAAGCGATCACCCAGTGGAAGGCGATGGCGGGGCCGGTATAGCGTGTGGGCATCGGCAACTCACTCCTGTCGGCTGGTCGTGCGACGATAGCGGTAGCATCGTGCCTCGCCCATCCATAAATCGCGCGTCAAGGTTGCTGCTGTCAGGCGGCAATTGTCCTCGCACCCTGAAAGCCGCAATGCCAGACCTTGCCCTTACGCTCTCGACCGAGTCGCCGCGCCTCAACCCACGTCCGGCGCCGTTGGCAAGCGCGCTGATCGGTGGCGGGGCGATCGTCCTGTTCGTCGCGCTGGTCGCTCAGGCGTTTTTCCGGACAGGTCTCGCCAGCTGGTCGGTCGGCATCGTCTATATATTCTACGACACCTGCCTGCTGGCATTCACCGCCGTGCAGATGCGCGGCCTGTTGCGCCCCGCCCTCCCCGTGGCTTCGCCGGTCAGACCAAGCTTTGGCGTGATCGTCGCGGCGCATAATGAGGAGCGCGCGCTGCCGGTCACGATCGATGCGCTGCTTGCACAGACCGACATTCCCGACCTGATCGTCATTGCCGATGACGGGTCGAGCGATGGTACGCCGACACTGTTGCGCGACCGCTATGCTCTGACTCCGGGTGTCAGACACCGGATGCAAGCCACTGATTTCCTTTGGCTTCAACTTCCGCACGGCGGCAAGGCCCGCGCGCTGAACCAGGCGGTAACGCGGGTCGACACCGACGTGGTGCTGACCGTCGACGCCGACACGCTGCTCGAGGCGCATGCGATCGCCGCGATGCGTACCGCCTTTGCCGGCGAGATTGCGCTCGTCGCTGCGACGGGCGTGCTGACGCCGGTGTGCGGCCCCGCCGCCTCTGGGCGATTGTTCGAGTGGTTCCAGCGCTATGAGTACATCCGCAACTTCCTGTCGCGTTACGCGTGGATGCGGCTCGACAGCCTGTTGCTGATCTCGGGCGCCTTCGCCGCATTCCGGACGCGCGCGCTGATCGACGTCGGCGGTTTCGATCCCGATTGCTATGTCGAGGATTACGAGCTGATCCACCGGCTTCACCGGCATTCGGTCGATCATGCGCTGGGCTGGCGCGTCCGTGTCGTCGGCGGTGCACAGGCCCGCACCGACGCGCCCGAAACGCTTCCCAGCTTCCTGCGGCAGCGGCGACGCTGGTTCGCCGGATTCCTCCAGACGCAGCGCTGGAACCGCGACATGACCGGCAACCGCCGCTTCGGGTGGCTGGGCGTCGCGATGATGCCGGTCAAGGCGCTCGACACACTCCAGCCGATCTATGGCCTGACCGCATTCGTCATCCTGATCGTCCTTGCCGCCACCGGCAAATTCGTCGTCGCATTGCCGATCCTGCTCGTGATGCTCGGCAAGATCGTGATCGATCTCGGCTTCCATCTCTGGTCGCTGGGGATGTATCGGCGGTGGACGGGGGTCGGCGCGCGGATCGGCTATGGCAAGGCGATCCTCGCCGCACTGCTCGAGCCGTTCAGCTTCCAGCTGCTGCGCCACGCAGGCGCGGCATGGGGCTGGTGGACCTTCCTGACCGGGCGCCAGACATGGGGTCGGCAGGAACGGCGCGGGATCGTCGCGCAGGGGTAAGGATGCCTGCGCGTTGCACCTCAACCCCGGGCGCGCTATGTCCAAAGGAACTGCCCCGGTCGGCGCGTCGCCCCAAGGACGCGTAGGCCGGGGCGTCGTTCTTTTTGCGAAAGACTGCCCATGACCCGCCGCCGCCAGATCTACGAAGGCAAGGCCAAGATCCTGTACGAGGGCCCCGAACCCGGCACGCTGATCCAGTATTTCAAGGACGATGCGACCGCGTTCAACGCACAGAAGAAGGGCACGATCAACGGCAAGGGCGTGCTGAACAACCGGATTTCCGAACATATCTTCACGATGCTCGGCACGATCGGCATCCCGCACCACTTCATGCGCCGTCTGAACATGCGCGAACAGCTGATCCGCCAGGTCGAGATCATCCCGATCGAAGTCGTCGTCCGCAACGTCGCGGCGGGGTCGATCTCGACGCGCCTCGGCCTCGAGGAGGGAATGCAGCTGCCGCGCACGATCATCGAATATTATTACAAGGACGACGCGCTCAACGACCCGATGGTCACCGAAGAGCATATCGCCTGTTTCGGCTGGGCGTCGCAGGACGAGATGCACGATATCGCCGACATGGCGATCCGGGTGAATGATTTTCTGTGCGGCCTGTTCGCCGGGATCGGTATCCGGCTCGTCGATTTCAAGCTCGAGTTCGGTCGTTTGTGGGACAATGATTATGCGCGCGTGATCCTCGCCGACGAAATCAGCCCCGACGGCTGCCGGTTGTGGGACATGCAGACCAACGAAAAGCTCGACAAGGACCGCTTCCGCCGCGACCTGGGCGGCGAGGTCGAAGCCTATCAGGAAGTCGCGCGGCGGCTGGGGCTGCTTCCCGAAGGCGCGGACAATGTCGTGCTCGACCTGGCCGCGCAGCGCAAGAAGCGCGGAAGATAAGCTGTCGAAGCCGCAAAATGGCGGTTTTGCGTGGCGTAACTTCACACGCTTCGCACGGGGCAAGGTGGTTGCTCTGCCCAATACAGCGTAGTCAGCGATTTCAAAGAGCGCGTCGGGGCTGGCACGTTCCGCGCGTGTAGGACAGCGACGCAGCTGCGAATTCTGCGCCGCGCTTTGACGGCGCGTTAACCACTGTCGACATATTCCGTCGTCCGTAACGCCGAACCGGCATTTTCGGAGACGACCATGCGCACTCTCGCGATCCTGATGACCGCAACTTCGCTCGCCGCTTGCGGTGGCGGTGGTGGTGTCCAGACGGTGGGCAGTGCAGCTATCGTTGCTGCCCCGACGCCGACAACCACCGCGACACCGACACCGACGACGGCAGGCGGGGGCGTTTCGGGGGCAACACCGACTCCCACCCCGACCATTACCGCCGGCACCGGAGCAGGGGTTACGGGCGGCACGACCGCAACCGCGCCAGCCGCAGGTTTCCTGACCGTCAGCGCCGCCAAGACGTACGAAGCGGTCGGCGGGCTCAGCTCGCTGAAAGTCGCCACGACGGGCGGCATTCTGTATCAGGGCAATGCGAGCACCGTTCGCACGCCAAGCGGCACGATCGCCTATGACCCGCGCGACGGCATCTTCACGCTGACCGTCGCCGACACCAAGGCGGGCGTCACCAATACCATCCGCTATCAGGATCCCGGCCACCGCACGACGTCGTCGGCGCAGCTGGCGACGCCGAACCTGGCCGGATTCAACTATATGACGAGCATCGGCACGTCGGTTAACGACGACCAGACGTTCTTTTATCAGCGTCCCGGTTACACCGATCCGGTGACGGGCAAGACCACGACGACCTATGTCACGCTGGCCGGGTTCGTGCGGAACAACACGCCCGCCGCCCCCGCCGATCAGCTGTACGAGCGCGGCGCGTTCGTGTTCGGCGACAAGACGCTCGTGAGCAACACGCCCAACACCGGCACGGGAACGTTCCAGGGTGGCTTTATCGCAACGATGATCGTCAACCCGGCGATCGGCGCCGCGCAAAGCTATAATCAGTGGATGTTCGGC
This sequence comes from Sphingomonas sp., assembly GCA_965248885.1. GTDB lineage: Bacteria > Pseudomonadota > Alphaproteobacteria > Sphingomonadales > Sphingomonadaceae > Sphingomonas_O. The sequence continues at coordinate 1,631,391 of OZ252211.1, forward strand.
AGCAGCACCGTGAACGTCGATTTCGCGCGCGGCACCGTCGGCGTCGCGTTGACGGGAACGGTCGACAATGCCTCCCTCGGCGGCGTTCCGGTTCTTGGCGTTGCGATCCCTGCCGGATCGACGTTCACCGCGAATGGATCGGGCACCATCGACCTCGTTCGCACCGGCGGCTTCACAGGTAGCTTCGCTTCGGCGGCGTTCGGCGTCGGCGGCTCCAGCGTCGCGATCGGCATCGCGCCGATTTCGGCGGGATCGAACACGGCGGGCGCAAGCTCGTTCGACGGTGCCTTCTATGGCCCGGGCGCGGTCGAGCTCGGCGGCGACTTCCGGATCACCGGCGGCATTCCCAATCAACGCGTCGACATCCTCGGTGCCTTCACCGCAGCCAAGGTTCCCGTTCCTACCCCGTAAACCAGCGCACGGTCGGAGACGCGATCATGCGTTCAACATTGTTCCGGGTTGCCGTCGCGCTTTTGTTCGCCGCGGCGGCACCCGTCTCGGCCGAAACGCTCGGTACCGATGCCGCAATGATCGCTGGCCCTGTCGGCGGCACTTGCAGCAACGGCACATGCCAGGTGCGGCTGACCCCGGTCCAGCTTCTCCAGCACGCCTCGGCGCTAGTGCAGGAACGCCGCTTCGACGAGGCGCGCCCGCTGGTCGATGCGCTCGCGATGTCGCCGGCCGTCGCGATGGAAGCGCATTTCCTGTCCGGCTATATCGCGGTCGAGACCGGCAATCTGCCTCAGGCGATCGCGCAATTCCGCACCGCTCTCGTCGAGCATCCCGAACAGACGCGCATCCGCCTCGAACTCGCACGCGCGATGATGCTCCACGGCGATGTCGGCGCGGCCGACTATCATTTCCGTCTCGCGCAACAGGACCGCACGCTGACCCCGCAGGTCCAGGCGACGATCCGCGCAGCACGCGGCATCCTGCGCGACCGGCGGCCGTGGCATTTCTCGACCGACTTCGGCCTCGCGCCCGACAGCAACATCAACAACGGCAGCAGCGCGCAGAGCGTCGACGTCGTGCTCGGCAACCAGATCCTGCCGCTCGCGCTCGACGCGCAGGCGCGCGCACGATCGGGGACCGGCCAGACCGGCAGCGTGTCGGCGGGGTATCGGTTCACCCTCGGCGAGCGCGCCGGGCTGCTGATCGACGGCGACGCGTCGGGCGTGAATTACAAGGGCAAGGCCAACGACGATTACACCGTCCAGCTCGCGGCAGGGCCCGAGTTGCGCACCAGCGACACGGTCTCGCTGTCGGCGCAGGGGGTCGCGCTGCAACGCTGGTATGGCGGCAAGCGCGCCGCGACGCAGTTCGGTGCGCGGTTCGCGGTCCAAAAGACGCTCGACGGCGGGCAGCGTTTGGGGCTGACGCTCGACGCGCGGCACACGGCTTCGGGCTTTGCGAGCGATTACAGCGGGTGGACCCTGTCGGCTTATGCGACCTACGAGCGTGTCATCGCGCGCTCGCTGATCGCCACGGGCAGCGTGTTCGTGCGCGCCGACCGGCTGAACACCGCCGCCTATTCGAGCCGCGAAGTCGGCGTGTCGCTCGGCCTCGGCGGCGAATTGCCGCACGGGATCAACGCCGGGATTACCGCGAACCTCAGCCGGGCGGCGTACGACGCGCCGCTGGCGCTGCTCTCGCCGCAGCCACGCTGCGACTGGCGCTACGGGGTGCGCGCCTATGCCGGGCTGCGCGCACTGCGTGTCCTGGGCTTCTCGCCGAGTGCGAGTTACAGCTATACGCGCAACGACAGTTCGCTGGGGCTGTACAAGAGCAGCCGCTCGCGCTTCGCGTTCAGCCTGGCGCGGTATTTCTAGGGCAGCGCTGCACCGGCGCTTTTGCTTGCACTGACGCGCAAATATCCGAATGAACCCCGCGACGGGATCGCGAGGGACAGGACATGGCGACAGGGGCACTCGAAACGCTCGAGGCACGGCGCGACGCCGCGCGGATGGGCGGCGGGCAGCGGCGCATCGACGCACAGCACGCCAAGGGGCGGCTGACCGCGCGCGAACGCCTCGACGTGCTGCTCGACGAGGGAAGCTTCGAGGAGCTCGACATGTTCGTCGAGCATAATTGCACCGACTTCGGCATGGCCGACCAGAAATTCCCCGGCGACGGCGTCGTGACGGGCAGCGGGACGATCAGCGGTCGGCTGGTGTTCGTGTTCAGCCAGGACTTCACCGTGTTCGGTGGCTCGCTGTCCGAACGCCATGCGCAGAAGATCTGCAAGGTCATGGACATGGCGATGAAGGTCGGCGCGCCGGTCATCGGCCTCAACGACAGCGGCGGCGCACGCATCCAGGAGGGGGTGGCCTCGCTCGGCGGCTATGCCGAGGTGTTCCAGCGCAACGTGCTCGCAAGCGGAGTCGTGCCGCAGCTCAGTCTGATCATGGGCCCGTGCGCGGGGGGCGCGGTCTATTCGCCGGCGATGACCGACTTCATCTTCATGGTGAAGGACTCCTCGTATATGTTTGTAACCGGGCCCGATGTCGTCAAGACAGTGACGAACGAAGTCGTCACCCAGGAGGCGCTGGGCGGTGCGGTGACGCACACCACCAAGTCGGGCGTCGCCGATGTCGCGTTCGAGAACGACATCGAGGCACTGCTGGCGGCACGCGACTTCATCGACTTCCTGCCCGATTCGAACCGCGCGCACGTGCCCGAGCGACCGACCGGCGACGCCTGGGACCGGCTCGAGCCCTCGCTCGACACGATCATCCCCGACAGCGCCAGCCAGCCGTACGACATGCACGAAGTCATCCGCAAAACGCTCGACGAGGGCGATTTCTTCGAGCTGCAACCGGCGCACGCGCCCAATATCCTGATCGGCTTCGGACGGATCGAGGGGCGCACGATCGGCGTGGTCGCGAACCAGCCGATGGCGCTGGCCGGAGTGCTCGACATTAATTCGTCGAAGAAGGCGGCGCGCTTCGTCCGCTTTTGCGACGCGTTCGACATTCCGATCCTGACCTTCGTCGACGTGCCGGGCTTCCTGCCGGGCGTGGCGCAGGAGCATTCGGGGATCATCAAGCACGGCGCGAAACTGCTGTTCGCTTATGCCGAGGCGACGGTGCCAAAGATCACGATCATCACGCGCAAGGCCTATGGCGGCGCGTATGATGTCATGGCGTCGAAGCATCTACGCGGGGATTTGAACTACGCGTGGCCGACCGCGGAAATCGCGGTGATGGGTGCCAAGGGCGCGGTCGAGATCATCTTTCGCGGGCGTACACCCGAGGAGATCGCCGAACGCACCGCCGAATACGAAGCCCGCTTCGCCAACCCCTTCGTTGCGGCGAGCAAGGGGTTCATCGACGAAGTGATCATGCCGCATTCGACGCGGCGGCGGGTGGCGTTGGGGTTAAGAAAACTGCGGGGGAAGCAGTTGGAGAATCCGTGGAAGAAGCATGACAATATTCCGCTGTGACCCGTGATTTTTGGCAATCGTTGTTTCTGATTCTGATTGGCGGTTTCTTCGCAATCCACTGCTTTCGAGCGGGGCGGAAGGAGCTGATATCGGGTATAGCGAAAGGCGGACGGTGGGGAACGTATCGTCGGGGTGACGTCGGTTTCTGGCCAATCATTTTGCTTACGTTTGCGGCGTCAGTAATGGGGATTGTCTTCCTTGCTGTCGGCATAGCGTTAGCCGTGCCGTTATTCTTGTAACGCCCGAGGCTCCACATTATAACCACATGATAAGGAGTGCGGCGATGCAGACCGAACGTGTGACCTTCCTCACCAGCCGCGACCACAAGGCCGCGCTCGACGCCTATGCCAGGGACAGCGGTATGTCGGTAGGGCACGTAGTCCGTGAGGCGACGGCTAGCTATATGGCGCAGCCCGTCCAGCGCGACGAGTATGAAGAGGCGCTGGACATGATCTTGCCCGAACTTGAAGCTGCATTCATGCACATGAATGGCAAGTTCGACAACATGCACGCCGCAATCGACCGAGCTTGCACTGCGATTGATGCCGCGCTTGCAGGCGACCCGAAATGAGCGCGGGCGAAAAGGCGTTTGGCTTTCTGAAATCGGTCTTCACGCTTCAAGAGCAGGTCGATCGGCTTGATCGCGAAGTCGTCGCGCTGAGCGATCGCGTCACGCGACTGAGCGAAAGCCATGTAGCACTACGCGAACGTGTCGTGGCCATCGAAACCTTCTTGAAGACGGTCGGTGGTCAGCCTTTTGCCGCTCCGACGCAGCCGAGGATCGGACAATGAACCTCGGCCGCCTCAACCATATCGGTGTCGCTACCCCATCCATCGCTGACAGCATCGCACATTGGCATGACATCATGGGGGCGACGACGATCCACGACCCGTTCGACCTGCCCGCACAGGGCGTGCGGGTGTGTTTCGTCGATACGCCGGGCGGGCCGCAGATCGAGCTGATCGAACCGCTGGGTGCTGACTCGCCGATCCACGGTTTTCTCGCAAAAAACCCGTTGGGTGGGCAGCATCATATCTGTTTCGAGGTGCCCGACATCCATGCCGCCAAGGCGGCGTTCGAAGTCATGGGCAAACGCGTGCTCGGCGAACCGCGCATCGGCGCGCACGGAACGCTCATTTTCTTCCTGCATCCCAAGGACATGGGCGGAATGCTGACCGAGATCATGGAAACGCCGACATCAGCGCACTAGACTTACGTTAACGTAAGGGGCAGCATTGCCGGAACGCTTGGAGAGGCTGCCCATGACCTACGAAATGATACGCACGGCGCGCGAAGGCGACGTCCTGACCATCACGCTCAACCGGCCCGAACGCCTGAACGCCGCACCGCCGCAGATGTTCGACGAGATCGGTGCGGCGCTCGACACGCTCGACGGCGCACGTGCGGTGCTGATCCACGGCGAGGGGCGCGCCTTTTGCTCGGGGGCTGACCTCTTGGGTCGCGGCGAGAATTCGGTCGGCGGCGGCGAGGGCGCCTATGCGGCGCTGACCAGCAGCTACAATCTGACGATGCTCAAACTCTCGCGGCTGCCTGTTCCGATCGTGACCGCGGTCAGCGGCCCTGCTGCGGGCATCGGGTGCAGCCTCGCACTCGCCGCCGATTTCTGCATTGCGGGAACCAGCGCCTATTTCCTTCAGGCGTTCGTCAACATCGGGCTGGTTCCCGATGGTGGTGCGTCTTGGATGCTTGCCCGCCTGGTCGGCAAGGCGCGGGCGACCGAAATGATGCTGCTCGGCGAGCGCGTGCACGGGCCGAAGGCTGCCGAATGGGGCCTGATCTACAAGTCCGTCGCCGACGACGCCGTGCTCGACGAAGCGCGGGCGCTGGCGACCCGCCTTTCGACAGGGCCGACGATGGCACTGGGCCTTATGCGACAGGGTCTCGCCGAGGCGCTAGACGGCGATTACGCGGCGGCGCTCCAGCGCGAAGCCGAGAACCAGCGCACCGTCGGCGGCAGCGCGGACGCGATGGAAGGCGCGGTGTCCTTCCTTATGAAGCGGAAACCTGTATTCCGGGGCGCATGACCGACCGCAAAGACTGGGAAGCGCTCGCCGCCAAAGAGGTGAAGGGCAAGTCGCTCGACTGGACGACGCCCGAGGGTTTCACGATCAAGCCGCTCTATACCGCCGACGATGCAAGTGACCCCGGCCTGCCCGGCTTCGCGCCGTTCACGCGCGGGGTGCGCGCGTCCATGTACGCAGGCCGCCCCTGGACGATCCGCCAATATGCCGGTTTTTCCACTGCCGAGGAATCGAACGCCTTCTACCGACGTAATCTGGCCGCCGGGCAAAAGGGGCTGAGCGTTGCGTTCGACCTCGCCACGCATCGCGGCTATGACAGCGATCACCCGCGCGTCGTCGGCGATGTCGGCAAGGCAGGCGTTGCGATCGACAGCGTCGAGGACATGAAGATCCTCTTCGACGGCATTCCGCTCGACCAGATGTCGGTCAGCATGACGATGAACGGCGCGGTGATCCCGATTCTCGCCTTCTTCATCGTCGCCGGCGAAGAACAGGGCGTAGCGCAAGCGGCGCTCGATGGGACGATCCAGAACGACATCCTGAAGGAGTTCATGGTCCGCAACACGTACATCTATCCACCCGAACCGAGCATGCGGATCGTTTCCGACATCATCGCATATACCAGCGCCAACATGCGGAAGTTCAACAGTATTTCGATTAGCGGCTATCACATGCACGAGGCCGGGGCGACGGCGGTTCAGGAGCTGGCGTTCACGATCGCCGACGGCAAGGAATACGTCCAGCGCGCCATGGCGAGCGGCCTCGATATCGATGCGTTCGCAGGGAGGCTCAGCTTCTTCTTCGGCATCGGCATGAACTTCTTCATGGAAGTGGCGAAACTCCGCGCCGCGCGCACGCTGTGGCACCGGGTGATGGACGGGCTCGGCGCAAAGGACGAGCGGTCGAAGATGCTGCGTACGCACTGCCAGACGTCGGGCGTGTCGCTGCAGGAAAGCGATCCGTACAACAATGTCATCCGCACGACGGTCGAGGCGATGGCCGCGGTGCTCGGCGGCACGCAGTCACTGCATACCAACGCCCTCGACGAAGCCATTGCATTGCCGACGGAATTCTCCGCCCGGATCGCGCGCAACACGCAGATCGTGCTGGCCGAGGAAACGGGCATTACGCGTGTCGTCGATCCGCTCGGTGGGTCTTATTATGTCGAGGCGCTCACCAGCGAACTCGTCGATCAGGCGTGGAAGATCATCGGCGAAGTCGACGACCTCGGCGGCATGACCAAAGCCGTCGCCAGCGGCATGCCCAAACGCCTGATCGAGGAAGCCGCCGCCGCGCGGCAGGCCCGCGTCGACAAGGGCGAGGACGTCATCGTCGGGGTCAACAAATACCGGCCCGAGACTGCCGACGAGATCGACTTCCTCGATGTCGACAATGTTGCAGTGCGTGAGGCGCAGGTCACGCGGTTGAGAAAAACCAAGGCTGCGCGCGACGAGCCCGCATGTGACGCAGCATTGGCGGCGCTGACCGAGGGCGCGAAAGGCGGAGAAAACCTCCTCGCGCTCGCCGTGGCCGCCGCCCGCGCGCGCGCCACGCTCGGCGAAATTTCCGATGCGATGGAGCTGGTCTTCGGCCGCTACGCCACCACGCCCGAGCCGGTACGCGGCGTTTATGGCAGCGCGCATGAATTCGACGCCGCCTGGGCGCGCGTCACGCAAGGGGTCGAGGCCACCGCCCACCGCCTCGGCCACAAGCCCCGCGTGCTGATCGCCAAGATGGGCCAGGACGGGCATGACCGCGGCGCGAACGTCGTCGCCAGCGCGTTTGCCGACATGGGGTTCGATACAATCAGCGGGCCGTTGTTCCAGACGCCGCAAGAAACGCTCGCGCTCGCGCTCGAACGCAATGTCGACGCCATCGGCGCGTCATCGCTGGCGGCGGGTCACAAGACGCTGATCCCCGAACTCATCCGCCTTTTGCGCGAGGTCGGCCGCAGCGACATCAAGGTGTTCGCGGGTGGCGTCATCCCGCCGCAGGATTACCAATACCTTCGCGACGCGGGCGTCGTCGGCATCTACGGCCCGGGTAGCAACATCGTCGAATGCGCGGCGGACGTGCTGCGGCTGCTGGGGCATAATATGCCGCCCGAAGGATTGAGCGAAACGGCGCAATGAAGGGTTCGCCTGGTATTCGGGGGTTTCTGTTGCCCGGCACCCCCGGGGCCGCTGGAATCCGATTCTGTTGCCCGGCTCGGTCCAGCCGCGTTCATGTCATCTAACTTCGTCCGTGAGGACTAGTTAGGCAGCAATCGCGAGCGCCTCGTTGTCGTTGGCACTTGTCGTTTTGAACGGTTTTACGGCGCATTCAGGCCGGGCGAAGACAACCGATTTTAACACACGTCGATCCTAGTTCGGCCCCGTCATTGCCCCTGCGCGAAACAGGGACGATGGTGGAGCCGCCGGGTACCGCCCCCGGGTCCGCTGCGCTTATTGCGCGGCCTCCTGTATCGCCATAGCCGGACGAATCCGGCATCGCCGATATAGGGCGCTGATCCTGAATGAAAAGTGTCGCGCGCAACTTGCCGTTCAGGTGAGGGGCGCTAAGGGATGATCGTCATGCTTACGCAAAGGTCTCGTTACGCGCTGCGCGCGATGCTGGTACTCGCGAATGAACAGGTGGGGCATGCCCCCGTCCCGATGAGCCGGATCGCGACCCAGGCGCTGATCCCGCGCAAATTCCTCGAGATTATCTTGGGTGAGCTTCGCCAGAACGGCTTCGTCGAATCGACGCGCGGCAAGGCAGGCGGGTTCCGGCTCGCGCGTCCGCCGCACCTGATCTCGTTCGGCGACATCATTCGCACGATCGAGGGGCCACTCGCGCTGGTTCCCTGCGTCAGCCGCACCGCCTATCGCCGCTGCAAGGATTGCCGCGACGAGGCCGACTGCGCCATCCGCCGCGCGATGCTGATCGTGCGCGACGACACCGCGCGAATCCTGGACGGGACGAGCCTAGCCGATGCGACGGCCGAGGAACGGGTCGCGGCTTGAGTTAGTATTCCTCCCCGAGCGCAGCGAGGAGCTATATCGAGCGGAGCGAGATTGGCGCACAAGAAGTCTCGCTAACGCTCGACACAGCCCCTCGCTTCGCTCGGGGAAGGATTACCGCCAGAATTGCGGTTAGAACAGCCCCGGCACTTCGCGCTGCGCGACCGTCGGCGCGGCGCTCGTCAGCAATTCGGGCTTGCCCGCGGCCACCGCAAGCGATGTCTGCACCCCTGTCGCAATCGGCGTGCAGCTCGTCCCCGCGATGAAGTCGAGCGCGCGCCGCACCGACGCTTCCTGCGCGTCGCCGAGCGGCCTGGTCAGATCATCGCCCGCTGCGCACGTCGTGCCGACGACGCCCGCCAGCCCGTCGTAATAGGCGTCCGAATTGGCACCGTTGCGCAGCGAAAAGGCAATCACGCGCAGCCGGTCGTCGCACGCCGAGCGGTCGATCGCGGTCTGTCCCACCGGCTTGCCATAGGTATTGGCCCCGACCAGCGCTTCGTTGCGCCCGAGATACGGCACGAAGCCGTTGATGACGAGTTCGCTCGCCGATGCGGTCGCACCGGTGCCGATGAACGCGATCTTGACCGGCGACACCGAGTTCGCGTTCGGCGCGAAGCGCTTGGTCGAATTATTGCCCGACTTCGATGCACGCCAAGTGGTGTTCGAGAAGACTTCCGACGTCGCGCGATTGCCGCCGAGCAGGTCCCCCATCAATTCGGCTGTCGAGACCAGCCCGCCGCCGTTATAGCGGAAGTCGATCACGAAATTGGTCACGCCCGCTGCCCGGAACTGGCCGAAGGCGGTGCGCAGCTGATCGTCGGCGGTCGAGATGAAGGTGCGCAGGTTCAAATAGCCGACCTTGCGCCCGCCATCGTCGATGATCTTGGCCCCATAGCGCGCCGACACAGGGATGAGCGTATAATCCGTCTTGGCGATCGTCGCGGTGCGCGCGACGCCGCCGACGGTGAAGCGCAACGTCCGCTGCAACCCGGAGGTGCTCGGCCCAAGGGCGTTGGTGACCCCCGCCGACCCTTCTGCTGTGATGATGTCGGACACGTTGCGCAGCGACGCCGCGTCGTTGCCGATCGCAAGGATTTCGCTGCCGCGATCGAGCCCGGCGGCAAGCGCCGTGGTTCCCTCGAACGCTTCGGCGATGAACGCGCGCTTGGCGGTCGTATCGACCGACAGGCGGACGCCGAAGCCGGCGCTCGACCCCGAGGCATAGAACGCATTTTCCTGCGTGATCGAGGTCAGGTAGGTGAAGTAGCGATCCCGGCGTTGCGCACGCGCGGTGGCGGTCAGTGCATCGATGTAGGTGTCGACGCTGGCGTACGGGGTCGGGTCGAGCGACGACGGCAAGGTCTCGGGGAAGAGATACCATTCGTTGAGCGTGGCGAACGCCCAGTTCTGGCGGTCGAGCAGCGAACATTGCGCGGGCGTGCTCGCGGTCGGCGTCGGGGTGACGCTTGCGGTCGCGCCGAGCGACGACCCGCCGCCGCTGTCACCGCCGCCGCATCCCGATAGCAGTGCGACGAGTGCGACTGCGCCTGCCCAACGCGACGATGTCATTCTCCGACTCCTTTAAAAACTCATTTCCTCATACACTTGGGCGAGGTTGCCGTTCCATGAACCGTGATAAAGGTCGAGGAGGCGCTGCGCGGGCACCTTGCCCGACGCGACGATCTCGTGAAGCGGATTGAGGTAACTCTGCTCGCTGTCGCCCGCACCGTTCAACCGGGCGCGCGCCTTCAGCCCGGCGTCGGCGATGGCAAGCACCTCGCGCGCCAGATCCTGCAGTCGGCGCCCGCGCGGCGTTTGCGCGTTGAGCGCGATCCGCGGCACCTCGTCGCGGACGCGCTGATGATCCTCGATCGTCCAGTGCTTGATGAGATCCCACGCCGCATCGAGCGCGGTCTGATCGTAGAGCAGCCCGACCCAGAATGCGGGCAGCGCGCAGATCGTGCTCCACGGTCCGCCGTCGGCGCCGCGCATTTCGAGAAAGGACTTCAGCCGTACCTCGGGGAAAGCGGTCGACAGATGATCGACCCAATCGCTCACGAACGGGATTTCACCGGGGCGCACCGACAGCGTGCCGCGCATGAAATCTTTAAAGTCGAGCCCGGCCGCATCGACATAGCCGCCGTCGCGGAACACGAAATACATCGGCACGTCGAGCATGTAATCGGCGTAGCGTTCGTAACCGAACCCCTCGTCGAACACGAAGGGCAGCATGCCGGTGCGGTGCGGGTCGGTATCGGTCCAGATATGGCTGCGGTAGCTCAGATAGCCGTTCGGCTTGCCCTCGAGGAACGGCGAATTGGCGAACAGCGCGGTTGCCAGCGGCTGGAGCGCGAGCGAGACGCGGAATTTCTTCACCATGTCGGTTTCGGACGAATAGTCGAGGTTGGTCTGGATGGTGCAGGTGCGCATCATCATGTCGAGCCCCATGCTGCCGACGCGCGGCATATGGTCGAGCATGATGCGATAGCGCCCCTTGGGCATGATCGGCAGCGCGTCGCGCGTCTTGTCGGGCCACAGCCCGAGCCCCAGGAAACCGAGCCCGAGTTTCTCGCCCACTTCCTTGACCTGGCTGAGGTGCCTTCCCGTCTCGGCACAGGTCTGGTGGAGATTTTCGAGCGGAGCACCCGACAGTTCGAATTGCCCAGCGGGCTCGAGGCTGACCGAACCGTCCGACCCCGACAGTGCGATGATATTCTCGCCTTCATACACCGGCTTCCAGCCGTAGCGCGTCAGGCCGATCATCAGCGCGTGGATGCCGCCGGGCTCCTCGTACGACGGTGCGCGGTGATCCCTGGTAAAATAGACGAATTTTTCGTGCTCGGTGCCGATCCGCCATGCGTCCTTGGGCTTTTCGCCGCGCGCGAACACGCCGATCAGGTCGGCGCGGCTTTCGATTACGGGTTCGTCGGTGGCCGATGCCTGGCGCGTGCTCATGGCTGGCCTCTATCGGCCGCAAAGCGCCCTTGCCAGCCTATTTGATGCGCGCGCGAAACTGGATCGCGAAGCTGCTGTTGGCGGCCATGATTCCCTGCGGCGCGAAACGCAGCGCAGTGACCGCGGCATCATATCCGGCAGCTGGGGCATAGGCATAGCTCGCGCCCGCAGTGTTCGAATAGCCGATGTTGCCGGCTCCGAGCGTCAGCCCGCTGCTTCCGGGCACGAAGGCGAAATTGGATGTCAGCGGTCCCGCATCGTCGATATCGCCATTATAAAAGCTTATCCCCGATGGCAGCGGGTCGGTCAGCACCACGCTCGCCATGTCGACCGGCGAGCTGTTCGAATTGGCGACGGTCAGCGTGTAGAGCAGGTCGCCGCCGGGGATCAGCTTCGGGTTCGTGGTGCCGTTCTGCGGATCGCTGTAGGGGCTACTCGTCTTGGCCAGCGTCAACGCGGGCATCGGGCACCAGCTGATCCCCTTGTAACCGATCGCCTGCTGCCCGGTTGCCGTCTCGCCGTTCGAGAAAGGCGCGTTGCCGTAACGCAGCTCGAGGCTCGTGATCGGTTGCGAGAAGCTTAGCGTGATATTGCCGGTATTGGCATCGGCCGCGCTGGTGCCGGTGCCGATCGTCTCGCTCGCGCCGATCGACAGCGGCGTGGTCGTCGGCCCCAAAGTCAGCGACGAGGAGGCATTGGTCTTGACGTTCGTCTGGTTCGACTGGCCGAACGGGGTGACGATCGTCGGCGTATAGCTCGTCGCGCCGTTGCGCCCCACAGCCTGGAACCAGTCGCGATACTGATTGACGCCGTAGTCGAGGTCGCTCGCGGTCAGCGTCACGTCGCGGACCGGCGTCGGAAAGGTGAAGGTCGTGACGATGACGTTGGCGTTGGTCGCGATGTTCGACGTCCGCCCTGCAAACACGCCGCCGACGACGAGAAAACGGCTCGCCGCGTCGTCGTTGATCAGCGTCGAGATGGCGGGCAATGTCGTGCCCGCGACGGCGGTATTAGCGACGTTATAGCCCGCGAAGCTCACGGTGAAATTGACGCTCCCCAGCGCGCTGCTCGTGGCGGTGTAAGTGTAGATGCCGGTGTTGCTCAGCGTCGTCGTCGGCTGGCTGTTGAACAGGAAGCTGAACTGGTTGGCCGCGGGGCAGTCGGCATGCGCCGCACCCGCCGCGCAAAGCGCCGCAAACCCCAGGATGAACCGCCTGCCCACGCCAAAGGCTTTACGCGCAAGCCGTTAATCATCGGTCGACAAGCGACGAATGTTTTGCACTTCCTTAACCGCATCTCAAATTCTCGCGGGCATGGCGGCGCGATGGTGGGGACTTGGGTTCGTGCGGCATTGCTGGCGATCGCGCTTGCGGGCACGACGGCGCGCGCGAACCTGTGCGCGGGTCCGGGCGCGACCGGTTCGCCTGCGGGCGTTGCGGGTATCGTCAACACCTATTACCCGGCGACCGCGAGCGCAGCCGCGGCCGCCGGATCGGTCAGCCTCGGCGTCGCAGGCGGCGCAAACCAGGCGATCAAGGTGGGCGACCTGATCCTCGTCATCCAGATGCAGGACGCCGCGATCGATTCGAGCAACACCTCGGCCTATGGCAACGGCAGTACCGCCGATCTTTACGGCAGCGGATACACCGCGATCGGCGGCAGCGGATTGTACGAGTTCGTTCGCGCGACGTCGGCGGTCCCGACAACGGGGGGCACGCTGAGCTTTACCGGACAGGGCGGCGGCGGTGGGCTCGTCAACGGCTATTTCAATGCGGCCGCCACCGGCACGTCGGGGCAAAAGCGCTTTCAGATCGTCGTCGTGCCGCAATATGCCAATCTCGCGCTGTCGGGAACAATCACCGCAAGCCGGTGGGACGGGGTCAAGGGCGGGGTCGCCGCGATCGACATCGCGGGGCGGCTGACACTGTCGGGGGGCGGCGGCGTCAACGTCAACGGTACCGGCTTCCGGGGCGGTGGGGCCATCGGCTCCAGCACCGGGTCGGGCGCGAGCACCGACTATCGCACGCCGACCACCAACACCGCGAACGGTGCGAAAGGCGAAGGCGTTGCGGGAACACCGCAATATCTGAACGACGGCGGGGCGCTGCTCGACACGTTCGTCGACGGCTATCCCAACGGATCGCGCGCGCGCGGCGCGCCGGGCAACGCAGGTGGCGGCGGCACCGATGGCAATCCGGCGGTGAACGACCAGAATACGGGCGGCGGCGGCGGCGGCAATGGCGGCGCGGGGGGCAAGGGCGGCGACGCGTGGTGCCCGACCTATGCGTCGGGTAATTGCCCGACCAGCGGCGGGCATCCGGGCGCGCGGATCAGCGAGCTGGGCGTCGGGAGGCTGACGATGGGCGGCGGCGGTGGCGCCGGCACGACCAATAATTCGACGGGCACGCCGACCAACGGCTTTGCCAGCTCGGGCGCAGCGGGCGGCGGGATCATCCTTGTCCGCGCGGGCGAAATTGCGGGGTCCGGCGTGTTCACCGCGAACGGCAGCGACGGCAATTCGACGGTCGGCAACGACGGGTCGGGCGGCGGTGGCGCGGGCGGTGCCATCCTGATTTCCGCCGTGCGCACGATTGCAGGCTATTCGGTCGGTGCGACGGCAAACGGTGGCCAGGGCGGGTGGAACACGCCCGGGGGGTCGGGTGCGCACGGACCCGGCGGCGGCGGCGGCGGTGGTTTCGTCGCGACGACGATGACCGCGAGCGTCACCGCCAATGGCGGTACGCAAGGGCAGACCGAAAACAACTCGCCGCTCGGCATCTATTACGGATCGACCGCCGGCGCGGGGAGCAGCGGGACCGCGATCAGCGGCGCAAGCATCCCCGGCCTGTCGAGCGGGGGCGAATGCACGCCGACGGTCGTCAAGAGCTTTGCCGCAGCGACCGCCACCGTCGGCCAGTCGAATATCCTGTCGGTGACCGTCAGCAACAACAACCCGACGACCGCGATCTCGGCGCTGACGTTCACCGACACCTACCCGGCCGCTATCGTCAACAGCGCGACCCCTGCCCCCGCGAAATCCTGTGCCACGGCGGCAACGCTGACTGCGGCTGCGTCGGGCTCCTCGCTCGGTGTCAGCGCAGGCGTGATCGCGGCCGCCTCGTCATGCACCTATTCCGTCGCCACGCAGGCGACCGCCTCGGGCAGCTTCACCAATACGATTCCCGTCGGCGGCGTGACCGGCAGCTATGGCGCGGCGACGGCGTCGAACCTGACTGCGGCCAGCGCAAGCGTAACGGTATCGAAGGCGCTGACGGTCACCAAGACCAGCCTCGTCTATTCGGACCCGTTCAACGGCACGACTCTTCCCAAGGCCATCTCCGGCGCTTTCGTCACCTACACGATCACCGTCGCGAATCCCGGAAGCGTCGCGGTCGACAACAACAGCGTGGTCGTCACCGATCCGACCGCAACCGGCCTCGACCTGTTCGTCGGCAATATCGGCGCAGGCAGCGGACCTGCGCTGTTCACCGATGGCGCGCCGGTTTCGGGATTGAGCTACAGCTATGCGGCGCTTGCAAGCACGACCGACAATGTCGATTTTTCGAACGATGCGGGCGCGACCTGGACCTATGCGCCCGTCGCCGATGCCAATGTGACCGACCCGCTCGCGACGACGATCCGCATCCGGCCGCAAGGGGCAATGGCGGCGGGGTCGAGCTTCACGATCCAGCTGCGCTACCGGGTGAGATAGCGGGCCAGTCGCCCGCGAGCGCCATCCACCCCGCGACGGCGGCGATCGCCGCAGTATCGGCGCGCAGGATGCGCGGGCCGAGCGAGATGCCCACCGCTCGCGCCTCGAGAACGCGGGCGCGCTCGTCGGGGTCGAAGCCACCCTCGGGACCGATCAGGATCGCCGCCGGGCCTGCGTGCGCGGCAAAGGCAGCGGCGGCGGGCTGCCCGCCTGCCTCGTCGGCAAAGAACAAAGTCCGTTCGCCCAGCCGCGCCAGCCAATCGTCGAGCTTCGTCGCGGCGTCGAGCCGCGGAAGCGCGGTGCGCCCGCATTGTTCGGCCGCCTCTATCATGTGCGCGCGCAACCGGTCTTCGTTGACCTTGTCGACCACCGCGCGTCGCGTCAGCACGGGCGTGAAGCGCGCCACACCCAGTTCGCACGCCTTTTCGGCGACCCAGTCGTAGCGCGCCCGGCGAATGGGCGCCGCACCGAGCCACAGGTCTGGAACCGGCTCGCGCTCGCGCGTCTGTCGCAGCACGGCGAGCAGGAGGTGACGCTTGCCCGCTTCCTGAACCTCGGCCAGCCATTCGCCGGTCACGTCGTCGCACAGTCGCACCGTTGCCCCGGCCTTCAAACGCATGACGCCCGCCAGATAATGCGCCTGCGCGCCCTCGATACGAACCGGTTCACCGTCGGACAGCGGCACATCGACGAACAGGCGGATCGCGCTTTCGGGCGGCCAGGCGGGGGTTGCGGGCATAGCACGTCCTTTTCTTGCCTTGCATATTCGCTGATAGCTTCTCCGTTTACACGAAGAGGCAAGCGGCGGGGGGTGGCCACCCCCCGCCGCTTGGCGGATCGGACCGTTCTTGCCTTGGTGATCAGCACCGCGAGAGAGCCTGGTCGATCCGACGTTCGCGCCGTCCTGAACAGATGAAGGGGAGCACGTCCCGTATGCAAGGAAAGGTAATGCCCGAACCCAACGCGACGCCCAATGTTTATGTGGGTATCGACGTTTGTAAAGATCGCCTCGACGTCCACCTCCACCCGTTGAACCAGCGCTTCGCCGTTGCAAACGACGCGGGTGGCTGGCGACGACTGAAGCGAAGACTCACCGCGCACCGGGTGGTGCGCGTCGTCATGGAAGCAACGTCGAAGTATCACCGCGCAGCGCATCGTAGCCTGAGCGCATCAGGATACGCCGTCGCGATCACCAACCCTCTGCGATCACGACTGTTTGCCGAGGCAACGGGCCAGCTCGCCAAAACCGACAGTGTCGATGCTGCCATGCTTGCCCGCTTCGCCGAGCAGATCGCGCCGTCAACGACCGTGCCAACGGCAGAATCGATCGAAGAGCTGCGCGAGTTGATCCATGCACGATCGGCGAGCGTGAAGGACCACACCGCGCTTCGCAACAGGCTCAGCGAGGCGACGAGTGAGATCGTAAAGGCCGAGATCAATCTAATGCTGGAAAGCGTCGCCGCCTCGAACCGACGGCTCGACGGAGCGATCGCGGCGCACATCGCCAACGACCCCATGCTTGCTCGACGCTCCGCGCTCCTGCGCTCGATCCCAGGCATTGGTCCAGCCGTTGCCAATACCCTGATCGCGGACATGAGTGAGATCGGAACAATGACGCCCAAGCAGGTTGCAGCACTTGCCGGTCTTGCTCCCTATCCGAGAGAGAGCGGCTCAAAAGCCGGACAGCGGCGCATCCGTGCCGGACGTGGTACAACCCGCCATGCGCTGTACATGGCGGCGCTGGTGGCATCCCGCTTCAATCCATGTCTGAGGGCATTCTACAAACGCCTCGTTGATCAAGGAAAAGCCAAGAAGGTCGCGCTCGTGGCGGTGGCAAGGAAGCTCGTCATCCTTGCCAACACGATCATTAGCGAAGATCGGCCTTGGCAGCCCAGGTTTGTCGGCTAGAGGTGGTGGGTGGTCTGGCGGCTTTTGGCGACAGTCGCCAAGACAACGGACATTGCCTGATTGCGCCGCGCAGCGCGCGTAAAGGGGATTGCGCCCTGCTGCTATCGGTGATCGCTGAGGAACGCCTCAATTCATAGATTGGGGCGCGTTGCCTCCTGATCGATGCGTACGCTATTGAAACACGAATTTAGTTCATCGCTCGTCGGAGTACGATGATACGTGGCGACGCCCGGGGAAAAGGTCATATTTCCACGCTTAAGAACAGCCGACTTCGGCCCGCCGTCAGTAGCAAATGGGGCGTCAGCAGTCTCATCCTTCCATCCTGCTTCAAGTGCTTGGTCCCTCAACCAAGCACCGGTGCGGCAAGGTCCGGTTACAGGTTTGTAATTGGGGTCAATGACATCGAGAAAAAACGCAATCGAACCGCGATCTGCTGGGTCGAGCGCGTGGGGGCGCTTCGATGCCGAAAGGCGCGGGGGAAGAGACTCTTTGAGTGGGTAAAACGATTCCCGGTATTGAAGAAGGGCCTTCCACTCGCCCGCGCTCGTAAAACCGTCGATTTCTATGGAATACCACGCGGCTCTTGCACTCGGGAAGCTGGTCGACAGGCGGGGCAGATCAAAGGCTTGCTCAACTTGTTCTAGTTCAAGCCTTATACTTCTTGCTTTCAGCAAAGTCGAAAATCTCGTGGCGAGCTCAAATCTTCCAAATTTGCACCGCACTTGTCGGCGGGGTGCTAGGGTCGAGAACGAGGCAGGCTTTGGCGGAAGTTCAACGCAGACTGGCAAGTGAGCGGCATTTGGATTCAACGACCTTGCGGTTGCTTGAACCGAACATAATCCGCCAATGAGCAGTCCGAGCAAGACAGAAGGTATGAACGTCAGATTGCCGAGCCTATTCTGAAACGCAACTTTGCAGCTTCGACAGGGCGACTTCCTACTCTGCGTCATGGCTCTCGGTAACAAACTCTCTGAACGGCTGCTATCGGAAACCAGCCCGCCGCCGATGAGCGGCCTAGATAAGGCGTGATAGGCCATAGCAAACAGTCTGCACCCTGCAAACAGGCTTGACGATCAAGACAGATGCTCTCCCCTTGAGGGAGAGGGAGAGATAAGCAAGTCGCCATGCTCCCCGACACGCAGCTTCCCACGCTCCTCCGCATCCTGCCGCCACGGGCGCGGCCCTTTGCACTGCTGGCGCGGTTCGACCGGCCGATCGGCTGGTGGCTGCTCTACTGGCCGTGCGCGTGGAGCGTCCTCCTCGGCGGCGACGTGCGGCACGACTGGCCCCTGCTGCTCTGGTTCCTGCTCGGGGCGGTCGCAATGCGCGGCGCGGGGTGCGTGTACAACGACATCGTCGACCGCGACCTCGATGCGCAGGTCGAACGGACGCGCAGCCGCCCCCTCGCCAGCGGGGCCGTGTCACGACGCGCAGCGGCGGTGTGGCTCGCGCTGTTGTGCTTCGTCGGGCTGGTCGTTCTCGTCCAGCTTCCCGCGTTCGCCGCGCTCGTCGCGATCGCGAGCCTGATCCTCGTCGCCGCTTATCCGTTCATGAAGCGGATCACCTGGTGGCCCCAGGCCTGGTTGGGCCTGGTGTTTTCATGGGGTGCGCTCGTCGGTGGCGCGACGGTGGCGGGGAGCCTGACGGTGCCGGTCGTGCTGCTCTATGCAGGCAGTATCGCCTGGGTCATCGGCTACGACACGATCTACGCGCTTCAGGATGTCGAGGACGATGCGCTCGTCGGGGTGCGCTCGTCGGCGCGCCGCCTCGGCAACCATATCCGGCGCGGCGTCGCGATCTTCTACGCGGGGGCCGTCATCCTGTGGGGGGCCGCGCTCCACGCGACGCATGCCGACCCGCTCGTGTTCGCCGCGCTTCTGCCCGTCGGCGCACACTTCGTCTGGCAGGTGGCGACGCTCGACCCGGCCGATGGCGCCAACGCGCTTTCCCGTTTCAGGTCGAACCGGTTCGCCGGGCTGCTCGTCGCGCTCGCGTGCCTGGTCGCGAACGCGTGAACCGGGGTTCAAGCGCGCCCAACGTTCCGCTAACACCGGCACCATGACACTGTCGGTCGAGGAAAGCGCACTGGTCGCGCGCGCCGGGGCGCTGCCGACGCGTACGCAGGTCGAGGACTGGGCATCGGTCAACAGCGGAACGACCAACCTTGCCGGGCTTGCCACGATGGCGACACGGCTGGCCGACGCCTTCGCGGTGCTTCCGGGCGCGCTGCGGCTGGTCGAGCCGCTGCCAGAGGATTCGGTGCTTCCCGACGGGAACGTCCGCCAGATCACGCGCGGGCGACACCTTCGCGTTTCGGTCCGCCCCGATGCCGCGCGCCGCATTCTGCTGACCGGGCATATGGACACGGTCTTTCCCGCCGACCACGCCTTCCAAACGGTGCGTGAGATCGAACCGGGCATCATCAACGGTCCGGGCGTCGCCGACATGAAGGGCGGTCTTGCCGTGATGCTCGCGGCGCTGACGGCTTTCGAGGAAAGCGCGGACGCGTCGGCGCTCGGCTATGACGTTCTGATCAACAGCGACGAAGAGACGGGGTCGCTCTCATCGACGCCGCTGATCGCCGAACTGGCGGCGGGCAAGATCGCGGCGCTGACCTATGAGCCCGCGGCGCTCCCCGACGGCACGCTGGCGGGGGCGCGGCCCGGCACCGGCAATTTCAGCTTCGTCGTGACGGGCCGCGCCGCGCATGCCGGGCGCAACCCCGACGACGGGCGCAACGCGATCATCGCCGCCGCCGATCTCGCGCTCCGCCTCGCGGCGCTGCGAAAGGCGGGGCTGTCGGTCAATCCCGCGAGGATCGACGGCGGCGGGCCGAACAACGTCGTTCCCGACCATGCCGTCTTGCGCGTCAATCTGCGTCCGCACACGGCGGCGATCGAAATCGAAGCCCTGCACGCCCTCGAACGCATCGTCGGTGAGGTCGCGCGCGCGCACGACGTTACGATCCACCGCCATGGTGGCTTTGGTCGCCCACCCAAGCCGCTCGATGCCCCGGCCGGGCGGCTGTTCGGCCTCGTCCGCGGTTGCGGGGCCGATTTGGGCCAGACGATCGGCTGGCAGGCGACCGGCGGGGTTTGCGACGGCAACAACATCGCGGCGTGCGGCGTGCCGGTCGTCGACACGATGGGAGTGCGCGGCGGCGCGATCCACTCGGCCGATGAATATCTGATCCTCGAGTCGCTCGGCGAACGTGCGGCGCTCAGCGCGCTGGTGCTGCATCGCATCGCGTCCGGTCGTTTTGCCGGTTAACTGTCGGGAGAGATTACATTTCGCGCAAAAGTTAACGCGCTGTTTACGGATCTGTGCGACTGGCCTAATTCTTGCTGCATGTCCGCCATGCTCCGCAAGATCACCCGTCTGTTCGTCATCAAGACCCGCTGGGAAGCCTATCTGATCATCTATGCGCTCGCGACCGGAGCGATGGAGCGCGGCAAGGGTTACCTCAGCGAATATCCCGGCACCGGCGGCTGGCTGTTGTTCTGGGCGTGCAGCGGATCGGTGATGCTGGCGGGAGCAAAAATCCTCGACGCGCTGAAATATGAAGCGCTGCAAAGGGCGGGTCACATTATCGTCCCATAATTGCGTCACGCTTGCGGGAACCATCGCCGTCGCCCTGCGCTATGCCGGGCGACCCCACCGCAGACAGGACGAAGATCATGGCCAAATTGCTCGAACGCTTCACCATCGCGCGTGCTGCCGATGGCTATATGCTGACGATCGAGGATGATTCGGGCGAGACGCTCGAGCTGACCGCGACGTTCGACCAGCTCGACCTGATCACCGAGGAACTCGACCGCGCGCTCGACGAGGATGCCGAAGACGAGACGGCGCTCGACGAAGGCGAAGAAGTGGCGGAAGAGGAATAACCGACGCGATTCAGGCCCCGCGCTCGATGCGGTGTCTGATTCGCCGCATTGCTCCCCACACCAAGAAGGCGACGACCGGCGCGAGCAGCGCGAGTGCGAGCGTCGCGTCGAACCCTTCGGTGACGTGCTCGAGCCCCTTGACCGGATAGGCGAGCAGCGCGAGCGCGTAATAGGCGATGGCGGCGACCGACAGTCCCTCGACCGTGCGCTGCAGCCGCAGCGACGCGTCGGCACGCTCGTTCATCGACACGAGCAGCGCCGCGCTCGTCGCCTCGTCGGCGACCTTGATGCGGGTATCGAGCATGGCGCCCGCCCGCGCAATCCGGTCGATCACCGCGCGTTCGCGCGCAGCGACGCTGTCGCAGGTGCGCATGGCGGGGGCGAGGCGACGTTCCATGAATTCGGCGATCGTCTGCAAACCGGGGATCTGTTCCTCGCGCAAACTCGCCACGCGGTCGCGGACGATGTCGTGATAGGCCGCCGCCGCGCCGAAGCGGAACGTCGTGCGCGCGCTCAGCGTCTCGGCCTCACCCGACAGCGCGACCAGACGCCCAAGCAGTGCGCGGTCGGCCTCGACCCCCTCCTCCGCCGCCAGCTTCGAGGCGAGCTCGCCCGCCTCGGTCTCGATCGCGTGCAACCGGCTGGCTGCTTCGCCAGCGACAGGGAATGCGAGCAGCGCCATCAGGCGATACGTCTCGATCTCGAGCAGCATGAGCACCAGCCGCCCCGCCAGCGCCCGGTCGGGCGACGCGAGCAGCAGGCGAAAGCGCGTCATTCCCGAGTCGTCCGACCGGAAGTCGGTATAGACGCGCGCCGCCCCCTCAAGCACCGATGCCCCGATCGTCAGGCCATCGGAGGCAACCGGCGCGCCGGCCGTCCCCGTCGGGTCGCGGCGCAGCTCGATCATCGTTGCAACAAGAACATTGTCGGGAAAGGCCGCGAGCCAATCGGCGGGTAACCGCGCGAGCGGGGGGCGCGGATCGGCGGCGGTGGGTGGAGGACAAAAGAGCGTCCAGCTCGAAAATTCGGTATGGCGTTCCCAGCGCAGCGAAAATTCCTCGTCCTCGACCGCCCACCAGCGTGCCGCCGGCCCGGGCGCCGCGTTGTCGGCGAGTGCGCACAGCCGCGCCATATGCGCGCGGTCGCCGTCGATCCCCGCGGGTCCCGAGACATTGGCAAGCCGGACCGCCACCACCGGCGCTTCGAGCGGGCTCGAGGGCCGCGCATGCGCCTCGGCCAGCAAACGCGTCCGCATCGGATGCCAGTCCAGCCTCGACCGCTTTGGATCGCTCACCTGTCTTCCCCCTTGCGAAAGAATGATGCTAGCTGACTTCGCTTTGCAATGCATCCGATTGCGGAGGCAATGCGTTGCTGTATGACACAACGACCGACTATGGCGTCGGAACACATGGAGACGATATGGCGAGGACTTCCTTTAAGCTCGGACTGGCGCTTGGCGCGGCTGCGCTTCTGACCCTTCCGGCCTGTTCGAAAAAAGCCGAGGACGATGCGACCGCACCGGCGGCCGCGAACACCGCAACCGCTGATGCGGGCGCGACGGCGACGCCGGCGGCGGTTGCCCCGGCTGCCGACAACACCGACACTGTGGCCGGCGTCAAGCTTGCCGACTTCACGGGCAATGCAGCGGCGGGGGAAAAGGTTTTCGTCGCGTGCAAGACGTGCCACGCGATCGAAGCCGGCAAGAACATGGTCGGACCGTCGCTTCACGCGCTGGTCGGACGTCACTCGGGTTCGATCCCGGGCTACAGCTACTCCGCCGCTAACAAGAACAGCGGGATCACCTGGACCGAGGCGAAGTTGTTCCAGTACCTCGAAGTTCCGCAGCGCGTGATACCGGGCACCAAGATGACCTATACCGGCGTCAAGGACCCGCAGCAGCGCGCCGACGTGATCGCGTATCTCAAGACGCAGAGCTGACCATCGATCGTCGTCCCCGCGCAGGCGCGGACCTACCTCCCGAGGGTTCGGGCAGTGGGTCGCGTCTTCGCGGGGATGACGAAGCTTTAATGCCACCACTCCCGCCGCCGCAAGTCGGCGAGATGCAGCGGGAGCGACAGTGCCAACGGCAGTGCGACCCACCACCACGCCTGCCCCGTGAGCGCCGCGCGCACGGCGACGATCATCGCCGCACCCGGAAGCAGCGCGAAGGCGGCATCGATCGCGCGCGAACCCCTCGGCCGCTTCGCCTCGGCCGTTAGTCCTAAATCTGTCGAAGCGCGGGCTGCACGAACCCCGATCGCACCGGTTGCACGGACGAGCCAGATGAATTCGATCACCATGAAGGCCAGTACCAGATCGGCAGCGTGCCCGCGCGCGAACAGCCAGTCGAGCGTGGCTGTCACGGGAAGCTTACCCCCGGTCGCCCCGGACTTGATCCGGGGCCCCGCTCCTTCTTCGTGGCAGGGGAGAAGAAGAGGCGGGATCCCGGGTCAAGCCCGGGATGACGGAATGGCACGCTGCTCGATCGCACGGCCCCCTATCGCGCGCTTCCAAGCAGGTGCCCCAGATCCTTGAAGAAGATCCGCGCGTGTGCGGCGGGTTTGGCGCGGACGAGCTGCTTGTTCATATAGGCGTCCCATGTCAGCCGCTGGACGTCGGGGTCGGCGCACATCTTGACGAACCGCTCGCGGCGCTTGTCGCTCGAATACCAGAAATATTGCATGATCCCGAGGATCCAGAAGACGCGGCCATGCTCACGCATGAACGCCTTGCGCGCCGATTTCAGAACCGACGCCTTGCCCGTCGTCAGGAAGCTATCGAGCGTCGTCGCGGCGTGCCGCCCGCACGCCATCGCGTAATAGATGCCCTCGCCCGACGACGGCGCGACCACGCCCGCCGCATCGCCCGCGACCAGCACGTCGCGGCCGTTATCCCAGCGGCGCAACGGCTTCAGCGGGATCGGCGCACCCTCGCGTCGGATCGTTTCGACATCGGCGAGGCCCGACTGTTCGCGGACCGCCGCGACCGCCTTCTTGAGCGAGAAACCCTTTTGCGCGCTGCCGACGCCGATGCTCGCGGTGTCGCCGTGCGGGAAGATCCATGCGTAGAAATCGGGTGAATGCTTGCCCTGGTAAAGGACATCGCAGCGGCTGCCGTCGAAGCCCGTCGTGGGGGCGCGCACGATCTCGTGATAGGCGAAGACGCATTTGACATGCTCGGCGTGGCGCAAATTCTGGCGCGCGACGGTCGAGCGGGCACCGTCGGCGCCGAGCACCGCGCGCGCGCGGACGCTGCGTTCCTCGCCACCGCGCCCGTCGCGCCACACGACGCGCGCGACACCGTCGGAATCGCGGTCGATCCGTTCATAGGTGCCCGTCTGCCGCTCAGCTCCGACGAGCGCGGCGCGCGCGCGGAGCCACTCGTCGAACACGTCGCGGTCGACCATGCCAACTGCCGCGCCGTTGGTTCCGACCGGCATGTCGACCGCCATGCCCGAGGGGGCGATCATCCGCGCCGATGTCGCGCGCGCGACCATCAGCGCGTCGGGAATGTCGAAATCGCGATTGAGCCGTGGGGGGATCGCCCCGCCGCACGGCTTGATCCGCCCTGCCCGGTCGAGCAACAGAACGCTGCGCCCTGCCCGCACCAGATCGGTTGCCGCGGTCGCGCCCGAGGGACCGCCGCCGACGACCACTACGTCATATTCGCGCATCATGTCGCATAGGCTCCTTGAAAGGCGCGTGAAACGGGTGCGACCGCGCGCCACGCGAGCGCCGCTGCCGTCAGAAAGATGAGTGCCTCGACCGCGAAGACGCTCGCGAACGCCGAGGGTGCGCCGTCACCGACGCGCCGCATGACATCGACGCCGACCGCACCGCCAAGGCCGCCGAGCCCGAAGGCGATCGCCTGCGCCGCGCCCCAGACGCCCATCCGCACGCCCTCGTGCCCCGGCCCTGCCGCGCCCGCGAGTGCCATCATCGCGCCGATCGCCGACACCGCGAACACGCCGTTGGCAAAGCCCAGGGCAAATATATTGGCCGCGAGCGGCCAGTGCGGCGCGGCCTGCGCTCCCATCGCGAGCGCGACCAGCGCACCCGCCGACGCGATGCATCCGCCGATCGTCCAGCTGCGCAGATGCCGCGCG
The DNA here is from genome assembly GCA_965248885.1 of Sphingomonas sp. GTDB lineage: Bacteria > Pseudomonadota > Alphaproteobacteria > Sphingomonadales > Sphingomonadaceae > Sphingomonas_O. The sequence continues at coordinate 1,656,448 of OZ252211.1, forward strand.
GTGCCGCCGCCGAGCGCGCTGCCGCCGACGCCGACGAGGATCATGCCCACGAGCACGCCCATGTGCTGGACGCTCGACAATTGCGTCGACTGGCCGGGCGTATAGGCGAACATCAGCCCGGAAAAAGGCTCGAGGATCATGTCCTGCGTCGCATAAGCGAGCATCGACACGAAAACGAAGATCGTGAAGCGCCGCGCTTCGGGGTCGGCCCACAGATTCGCGACCGCCTCGACGAAGTCGACCGTCGGGGCAGCTTCGGTCATGTTCGGCCCGCGTTCGATCCCGACGATGGCCAGCGTCGCGACGACAAAGGCGATCACCGAAACGCCGCCCGCGACCTGCGCGAGGCGAAGCGGTGAGAAGGGATCGAGCAGGCTGCCTGCGACACCCGCCGTCACGACGATGCCGACGATCATCATGATCCACGTGAGCGACGCCGCCGCCGCGCGCCGCGGGGGCGCGACGCGCGCCGCGAGCAATGCGAGCAGCGAGGTTCCCGCCGCTCCGACGCCGCCGCCGATCAGACCGAACGCGACGATGCCGAGCAGCAGCGCCGGGACGAACGACGTCGCCGACAGCAAGGTCGCGCCGACCGCGAGCATCGAGCCGAGCGACAGCACCGCCATGCCGCCCACGATCCACGGTGTACGCCGCCGCCCGCTGTCGCTGCCATGGCCCCAGACGGGCCGCGACAGCTGCACTGCATAATGCCACGCCACCAGCCCTGCCGGAATGGCGGCGGGCAGCGCATATTCGACGACCATCACGCGGTTGAGGAGCGAGGTCGACAGCATCACCATTGCGCCGATCGCCGACTGCACGAGCCCGAGCCGGACGATGCCGAGCCAGCGCAGCCCTCCGTCATTCGACCCGGTCATTGCATAGTCCCCAGCCCGATCGCGGCAGCGAGCATGCCGAGCACGTAGCAGCTCGTCCCCGTCGCGTTATACCATGGCGCGAACCTCTTTGGATCGCGCAGCATCCGCGCCATCAACACGAGCTGAACGACAAGCAGTGCCGCGACTGCAATCGCCGCCAGCGTCAGTCCCCAGTGAGCGAGCAGTGCCACGACCGCCAGCTGCGGCAGCGCCATCACGACGCAGGCGACGCGCGCCGCCCCGGCGACACCGAGCCGCACCGGCAGCGAGCGCACGCCCGTCGCGCGATCGCCCTCGACCGCCTTGAAATCGTTGAGCGTCATGATGCCATGCGCACCCAGGCTGTAGAGGCCGAGCACCACGAGGATCGGCGCGCCCGGCAGTGCGCCGGTCATCACCGCCGTGCCGGTGAACCACGTCAGCCCCTCATAAGTCAGCGCCACGACCGCAGGGCCGACCCAGCCATCCGCCTTGAAGCGAAGCGGCGGCGCGCTGTATGCCCATGCAAAGGCCAGGCCCAACGCGGTCGCCATCAGCACCCAGAACCCCGTGACCGCCGCAAGCGCAAGCGACAGCGCGGTACCGATGCACGCGATCCAGAGGCCCCACCGGCCAGGGATCCGGCCCGAAGGGATCGGTCGGTTGGGCTCGTTGATCGCATCGACATGCCGGTCGAACCAGTCGTTGACCGCCTGGCTCGTCCCGCAAACCAGCGGTCCCGTCAGCAGAACGCCCGCGACGAGGAACCCCAGCCGGTCGAGCACCGGTGTCCCCGAGGCGACGACGCCGCACATGAATGCCCACATCGGCGGGAACCAGGTGATCGGCTTGAGCAAGGCGAGCACGTTGCGCGGTGCCGGGAGTGCGCTTGCTCCGATCAGGGGAATCGATCTTGCCACGTCAGCAAGCTATGCCCGACGCCAAATAGCGTCAAGAAGATTTGACACTTACCGAGTCAAAGTAATTTTACGCTTTGAGCGTGACGAACATCTGGCTGGTTCGCGATATTGGCGCGCGGAGCAGGTCGAGCGCAGCAAACAGGGCGCTCAGCGGTCCGAAGAGCGGGTGCGCGACCATCGGCCGCTCCGCCGTGATGCGCACCAGCTTGCGCCGCGCGAGCCAGTCGAGCGCCGATACCGTCCAGAACGGCGCGCCTTGCGTCAGCGTGCTGTGCACCACGCGCAATCCCGCAGCTCCGGCGGCACGCGCGAAGCTTTCGGGCGTGAAGATCACCCAATGCCGCGGGCAATGCAGCCCGCCCCAGCTGCGATGGCGGAACAGCCGCGCATCGAGGCTGTCGTGATTCGGCGTTTTGACGAAGACGACTCCACCGGGCGCGAGCAAGCTGCGCATCTTGGCCAGCACCGCGACCGGATCGGCGACATGTTCGATCAGATTGAGCAGGAAAATGACATCGAACCGGCGATTCGTTTCGAGCGTTTCGACCGGTCCCAGAAAGAAATCATGCCCCGCCGCGCGCGCGTTCTGCTCGGCACCGGCGTCGATGTCGACGACCATCGTTTCGTGCAGCCGCGGTTCGACCGACCTGGCCGTCGTCAGCAGCCAGCCCGCCCCGCCGCCGACGTCGAGCGCCGAGAGCGAGCCGCCGTTTACTCCTGAGAATAATTTGCGAAACTGCCTGCGGTCGAGCCACTGCTTGATCCGTTCGACAGGCGAGGCCGCCCCGCCGGCGAAACTGTAGTAATTAGCGGGGTAAATCTCGCTCAGTCGATCGCGCGGAGGATCGACGATCGACAGCGAACCGCACGCGCGACACGCCACATAATCGAAGCTTTCGGGCACCGCCCGATACTCGACATCGTGCGCGGTCGCCCATGGGATCACGTCGACCGACCCGCAGGAAAGGCATTCAGCGGGCACGGTCGCGGCCGGTGTCGCTCGCCATGATCTCGCGGAACGCCTGTCCATACGTCGTCCGCCGCGCGTCGAGGATCGTTCCGACGCTGGTTTGCTGAAGATACGCTTCGAGGTCGGCGAGCCGCGTGTAACTTATGCCCGGCTCCCAATGGTGAAGCAGATGACGGCTGAACCCGGCCCCTCCGAACACCGCCGCGAAGGCGGAATCGGCGAACAGCCGCGTCGTTGCCGCACGATCACCCTGTAAGAGTGCGCTGTCGCCTTGCGCCGGACGATGCTCGAGCAACGGGCGCAACGTTGCGAACAAGGGAAAGAAGATCGCGATCCCGCCGACCCAGGCGAGCGCCGGAGCCCAGGCTCCCAGTCCCAGCATGCCGGCCAGCAAAAGCGCATGGATTGCAAGGCCGCGCAGCAGGGGCAGTTTGACGTTGCGCGCGTCGGGCATGGGCCGCGAAGCCGGGCGTTTGCGGCGCGCCAGAAAGACGCGGAGCGCGTGAACGCCCGTCACCATCTCGATCATCAGCCGCCAGCTCAGGCGATTCGCATAGCTTTTCTCGCCATCGTCGGTTTGCCCGAAATGGCGGTGGTGATCGAAATGGACGCGTCGATAGGCCGAGATGCTCGTGCCGACATGCCAGGCAAGCAGCCAGTCGGCGAGGCGGTCGCTCGTCTTGCGGTCGCGCGCGAGGTTCCAGTGCGCGCCCTCGTGGATGAAGAGCTGCAGATAGGCGATCGCGGCACCGACCCCAACCGCGCCCAGCGCTGCGGCGGCGAGCCCGCCGAGCCCTGTCGTCGGCAACGCCACCAGAACGAGAACGAGCGCCAGCGCCGCATAGCCAGTTGCGAGATCACGCCAGACGACCGGATAGTTACCCGCCAGGCCGTTACGGAATCCGAGATAGCAGCCGTCGGTTTCGGCATTGACGCGGGCGCGGAGCGGGGGCCAGTCATCCGCGTCGATATGAAAATTTTGGGGCGCAATCTGTTCCATCTGCGCCCGGACTTGGCCTCGACTTGGTTACCAAATGCTAAACGGTGGCTTAAAAAATGAGCGGTTTTTGCGATTGGGCTCAACGCTCGCTCGCCCAGCCATTTTTGGCACCGCACCAGCGGCTGCATCGCAAGTAACGGCAATATCGAACTTTTCTTGCAATCTGCGAGTCGCCCGGGCACTTGGCTCGAAACGGCGCGTAGCGACGTTTGTCTCGTGCCTTGTTACGTCCTTCCGTTGCTGCAATGCGGTAGAACGCCTTGTCACGTTGAAGCACTCAAGTTATGGCGACCACGATCCACGGAAGGGAGCGCGGTTTCATCGAAAGCACATGGGGCGCTGCGACGATGAACGAATTCCGCAAAATCGACGAAACGGGATGGAGATAAGCGACATGAGCGAGACGATTTTCAACGACCTGTTCGTGCTCGAACTGGCCAACAACCATTGGGGCCGAATCGAACGCGGATTGAAGATCATCGATGATTTCGCCGATGTCGTGGAAGCGAACGGCGTTCATGCGTCGATCAAGCTTCAGTTCCGCGATGTCGACAGCTTCATTCACCCGCATTACCGCGACCTCAAGGACTCGCGCTACATCAAGAAGACGCGCGACACACAGATGTCGTGGGATGAGCTCCGCCAGATGGTCGAGCGCGTTCGCTCGCGCGGGATGCTGACGATGGTCACGCCGTTCGACGAGACATCGGTCGACAAGGCGATCGAGTTCGGTGTCGACATCCTGAAAATCGCAAGCTCCGACATTCGCGACAAGACCTTGCTCAAGAAGATCGCAGGCGCCGGGCTTCCCGTCATCGCCTCGTCGGGCGGTGCCTCGCTCGAGCACATCGACGAACTCGTCACCTTCTTTGCCGAGCGCAAGGTTCCGTTCGCGCTCAACCATTGCGTCTCGCTCTACCCGAGCGAGGACAGCGACCTCGAGCTCGATCAGATCGACTTTCTGAAAAAGCGCTATCCCGGCCTCGTCATCGGCTTGTCGACGCACGAACAGCGCGACTGGCACGATTCGATCCTGATCGCCTATGCCAAGGGTGCGCGCACCTTTGAACGTCACATCGATATCGATTACGAAGGTGTACCGGTCAGTGCCTATTGCACCAAGCCCGAACAGGCCGACGTGTGGTTCAAGGCATTTCTGAAGGCCAAGGAAATGTGCGGTGGCGTCGGCGCCGATGCCAAGCGCCAGCCTCCCGAAAAGGAAGTCCGCTACCTCGATGCGCTCGTCCGCGGCGTGTTCGCCAAGCGCGACCTGCCTGCTGGTCACATGCTGACCGAAGACGACGTGTTTCTCGCTGTGCCGCTTCTGAAAGGCCAGCTGTCGACGCGCGAATTCGTCGGCGGCGAGAAGCTCAAGGCTCCGATCCGTGCCAACGACGGCATTCCGTTCGGGCACGTCGACAGCGAAATGGCACGCGACCCTGGTCTCGCCGCGCTCGTTGCCGATCGCGGAATCGAAATCGAAACCGCGTACGCAATGGCGTCGTAAACACTGGCGGGCTGTCGATCACGACAGCCCGCCGGTTCAATCGGCGATCAGGTCGATCTTCATGTTCGCGCGCAGCACGTCGCGCGCAAGACGCGGTGACAAATCCTCGAGCGGCGACGAGACCATCGTCCCGTCGGGCAATTGGCGCGACCCCAGCTTGGGCGCGAACGGGACGTCGCCGTCGACGATGAATTCGCAAATGACGGGACCTTCACTCGCCAGCGCCTGAGCGATCGCACCGGCAAGCTGATCGGCGGCATCGACGCGGAGATGCGCGAAGCGAAATGTATGCGCGACGTCGGCGAAATCGGGAAACGTGACGTGGCTGCGCGGGCTCGAACCTGTCTCAATGCCACCAAAAAAAGCCCGCTGTGTCTGGATTTGCGAGACGTAGCCGCCATTGTTGATGAGGAAGACCTTGAGCGGCAGCCCGTATCCGCTGATCGTCTGCAGTTCCTGCAGGTTCATCATGATGCTACCATCGCCAGCCAGGCACACGATCCGTCGCGTGCCTCGCGTCGCCGCGAATGCGCCGACCGATGCGGGCAGGTCGTAGCCCATCGTCGCGCAGCCCGAATTGGTCCACATCCGCTGCCCGCGCCTGAGTTTAGCGGATTGAAATCCCATCACGCAGGCGCTGCCATTCGCGCTGATGACGACGTCATCCTCGGCAAGCGCGTCGAACAGCGCCTCGATCGCGACATAGGGGTTGAGCCGCGCGGCCGCGCGATATTCAGGCAGAACGACCGGGAAAGCCTTGCCCCGTCCGCACGCCCAAGTGAGCCAATCGCGCTGCCGATCGCTCGGACCGTCATAAGGTGCGGCAATCAAAACGGGAAGCAAGTCCTTGAGATCGGCGACAACCGGCATGTCGGGCGTCACCGATGGCTTTTGCAACTCGACCGGGTCGATGTCGACCCACACCTTATAGGCCGCACGCGCAAAGCTCACCCAGTTATAGCTGACCTGGCGGATGTTGAGGCGGCTGCCGAGTATTAGCAGAAAGTCCGCGCTTTGCGTCACCATATTGCCGCCACGATCGCCCAGCGTACCCGGCCGGCCGCAATAAAGCGGGTGATCGTTCCAGATCGCGTCATGCGCGTTCCAGCCGGTTACGACGGGGACGCCCAGCCGCTCGATCAGGTCGATGAACGCGGCGTGCGCGCCCGACAGCCGCACGCCGCCCCCCGCGAACACCACCGGCCGCTCGGCGGTGGCCAGCCGCACGAGGATTGCCTGCGCGGCCGCGGCGAGGTCGGTCGCTTTCCACGGCTCGTCGAGTTCGGACGGATCGAAGCCTGACAGCTGCTCAGGATCGACCATCGATGCCTGGACGTCGAGCGGGACATCGACCCAGCATGGTCCCGGCCGCCCTGACCGAGCCAGATAGATCGCCTTTTCAATGTGATAACGGATGGTTTTCGTATCAGTTACCATCACTGCATATTTCGTGATCGGACGCACGATCGGTTCGATATCGAGTTCCTGATCGCCATATTGGCGCAGCGCGAGTCCGGTTGCACGGACCGTCGTCTCGACCTTCACTTGTCCCGAGACGATCAGCACCCCGACCGAATCGACGAAGGCGCCATAGACGCCGGTGATCGTGTTGGTTCCGCCCGGCCCCGACGTCACCTGGACGCACGCCAGCTTGTTGCCATAGCGGCCATAGGCTTCGGCGGCGATCGCGCATGCCTGTTCGTGATGCATGAAGACGGTGTTGAGCCGCGCGTGCTGGCCAATCGAGTGGTTGAGGTGCATCGCGCCGCCGCCGGTGACCATGAACACTTGCTCGACGCCATGCGCGACCAGGCATTCGGCGATATAGTCGGAAACCTTGATCAGCGGCACGCGATCAGGCCAGCAGCGCCGCGTGCGCGCGCTCCCACAGCGCGGGGGTGGTCGCGATCAGCATGCCGGTGCCGCCGTCGCCGACGCGGAACTCCGACCCGTCCCAGCGCGCCGCGCGCCCCCCCGCTTCGTTCAGGATCAGCGTCCCCGCCGCATGGTCCCAGACGAGCGTGCGTCGGAACAGCGCGACATCATTCTCTCCGGTCGCCACGCGCGGATAATGTTCGGCGGCGCAGCGCGGCACCGGCACCAGATCGAACAAAGCGCGCGCGCGCGCCTCGAACGCAGCGCCCTCGTCGGCGGGCATCAGATGGACGCCCATCGACGCAATCGGGCGGGCGCGTCCTGCGTCGGCGGTCGTCAGCCGCGCATCGTCGACCCATGCGCCGTGCCCGCGTGCGGCAAAGCACATGCGCGGGCGTAGTGGATCGAAAATCCACGCGGCCTGCATCAGCCCGTCGATCGCAAAGCCGATCATCAGCCCGAACGGCGCGCGCCCAGCGACGAAGTGCGCGGTGCCGTCGATCGGATCGACGATCCACACCGCCCCCTGCCCCAGCCCGTCGAGCAAGGTTTCGTCGTTCGCCACAGCTTCCTCGCCCACCACACGCGTGCCCGGCGCGATGGCCATCAGCCCGCGCGACAGATGCTCCTCGGCCAGCCGGTCGGCCTCGGTCACCAGCTCGCCGGGTGACTTCTCCTCGATCTGGTGCGCGGCGAGCGTGCGGAAACGCGGCATCACGACATCGCGCGCGACCTGTTCGATCAGCGCGCCGACAGGCGCGCGGAGGCTGAGGGCATCGGCGGTCATCGGTGCGCTTTGCTGTCGGCGGAGCGAGGCGTCAACCGGGGAAGCCTTGCTTTCTGATGTCCGTCTTCTAAACCGAGCGAAACCAGGAGGACGACAGGTGGCCAGATATTCTCTGAATCGTCGGGTCCGTCTGGTTGTCTCGCTTGTCCTTGCGGCTTCGGCGCACACGGCATCGGCTCAAAGCTTCGCGCCGCAAAATCTCGCGCCCAACTCGCAATGGGAGATCTGGAGCGCCGTCGGCTACTCCCGCGCGCAAAACATCGCTGGCACTGCGGAGGTCGCACCGATCGCGGCGACGGATAATAGCGTAGGGACGAGCGGCGCATCGACATTTACGGTGGCGACCACCGGCGAGCTGAAGGTCGGCGATCTGGTGACCGTCTCGGGAACGGGCGTCGATCCTGCTTTCCTCGTCAGCCCGATGCGCGTCACCGCGCTGACCAGCACGTCGATTAGCGTCCGCATTCCACAAGGGTTGAGGCCGAAACTGCACGGCAATGCGACGATCACGCCGATCGTCATCGGCAATTCGGCGGCGAAGAATACCGGTGCTGCGGCCGACGGATGGACCAAGTCGCTCTCGATGCCGATCTGGCGCGAGAACAACCAAGTCAACATTGCACAAGGTGCATATTACTCGATTGGCATGGTTAAGGACCTTGCTGAAGCCGAGCAATTCTACCTGCTTCCTGACGTTCGTAAATTTGCCGGAAAGACGATCGTTTTCGGCATTTTAGGATATCAGAAAGTTCGAACGAGCGCAGGTACGTGGAGGATATTCTTTAACGACAGCGTTTATGGTGTCCGTTATTGTACGCTGGTTCCCGTTCCTGTAACTAATGGCTTTCAATGGTCTGAATGTTCAGTACCAATCGCGCCGGGCACGACATATGTTTACGTCGGTGTCGACCTGCAAGGAGCGACTAACGACACCTATTACTTTTCTAATCCGGTACTGGCACTCGGCGGAAGCGTTGGAGGGGCGCAAAACTACGTGAAGCCACACGAGCGGTTGTTTCCAACAGTGCATATGTCGCCCTATGGCTGGGTCGATAGGACGATTGTTTTCCCGACTGTTCTGAACAACGCTGCATACCAGTTCACGATGGACCCTTATGCAGAGACCGGCGGCGGTATTGCGCCTACCGTTCAGCAGGCATGGGGGCAATTGGAAGGGATCGACGATGGCGCAGTGCAAGTCGGGACCGGTTCGACCCGTTCGATGGCTTGGTTTGATCGCTTTCAGGCAGGACCGATCCACTCCGGTTCGTTCCTTTCGCAATATGTCCAGAATGTGAAAAGCTACAGTTACATGTACTATCCACTCAACACCTACGACGCGACGCCCGACATGGTCGGTACGGGTGCCTTTGCGACCAATCTTCCAGGAGATACATGGACGAACGTGTCGCTGGAATTCGACGAGTTTGATTTGCGGTGAAGCTTGTCCGAGAGACTGCGTCCGCGTTGAAGCTTGCGGGCGCGCGTCTGGCTTTGGCGGTCTGGCCCAACGCGCTTCTGATCGCGCTCGGCCATCGCCGCGGCGGGCTGCGCGTGCGTTGCAGCGGCGACCGGGTCGAAGTCATCTGCACGCGCGATGGACGCGTGATCTGTCTGGCCAAATCGAACTTCGTCTATCTGATCGATATGATCCGCTATTTCGATTATTATCACGCCGCTTGTGCGTCGATCGCGGTGCGACGCGGCGGCCGCGACTATCAGCTGGTCGATTATTCGACGCCGCGCCTCCACGATGTAGCGGGTTTCGATGATTTTCCGATCCTCTGCCAAAGCCTCGTCGAGCCGTTTGTCACCGCACAGCAATATCTCGATTTCGCCCAGCTTCAGCCGGGCGAGATCGCATTTGATCTCGGAAGCTATTCGGCGTTGACCTCGATCGCCTTTTCGAAAGCGGTTGGTGGGAGCGGCAGGGTCGTCGCGCTCGAGCCCGATCCGCAGAACCATGCGACCTGTCGCCGCAACATCGATCGCAATGTTCAGCACAACCGACTCGACAATATCGTCCTGATTCAGGCGGCACTCGGTTCCGAGCCGGGTGCGCTGATGCTTAGTGCCGAAGGCGCGATGGGTTCGGCGCTGATCGACATCGCGGGCACCCACCGCGGAACCGCCGTCGAGGTCCGCGCGGTGACGCTTGCGGGGATCGCGCACGAACAGGGTCTCGACCACGTCGATTTCATCAAGATGGATATCGAGGGCAGCGAGCTCGCGGCGCTGACCGCCAGCGCTGATTTCCTGCGCCGCCACCGCCCACGCATGATCATCGAACCGCATTATGTCGATGGCGTGCTCACCAGCGACGCAGTCGTCGCCTTTCTGACGTCGCTCGGTTATTCCTGCGCGTTGATCGAGCAGTTCGGGGTCGCGCTGCCGCTGATCACCGCGATGCCGTCCAGCGCGCCGCTGACCGCCGCGATCGACCGGTCCGAAGCGGCTCAAGGCGATTTGCGCATCGCCGCCTGATAATATTGACGTGCTCGCCACGGACCCTGGCGCGAGTGACGGGGCTCGAACCCGCGACCTCCGGCGTGACAGGCCGGCACTCTAACCAACTGAGCTACACCCGCGTGAGGGTCCGTGCGAGGCGCGGCGGATAAGCGACGCCCCCCGCAGTGTCAAGCAAGCCGCGCGCCCGTGCCGGACCGCCGCCGCAATCGTCATCAATCATGTAATCGCCATGGTGAACAGGCAATTCGTCTGCCCTTAACCGGTTGTTTGCCCATTTCGGCGATGATGACCCCAGGATTGAATGGGGTTATCGAATGAAGGTTCATCAAATCTTCGCCACCGGCGCGAGCCCGGCGATCACGCGCGCGCTGCTTGCGACGGTCGCGTCGCTGCTCGGCGCATCGCCTGCGCTCGCGACCGGCACCGTCGCCGGGACGACGATCAGCAACACCGCGAGCGCGACCTATACCGACCCGGTCGGCAATCCGGTCACCGTCCCGTCGAACAAGGTGGACATCCGCGTCGACGAAATCCTGAACGTCACCGTCGCGACGACCGAAGCGGGCGACGTACCGTCGCAACCCGGCGCCACCAACCAGGTCGTCGGGTTCAAGGTGACGAACACGGGCAATGGTCCGGAGGCGTTCAAGCTGTTGCCGATCACCGCGATCGGCGGCGACGCGTTCGATCCGGCTGCGACGTCCATCGTCATCGACAATGGCAATGGCGTTTATGATCCGGGCGTCGATGTCGTCTACGTTCCCGGCTCCAACGAACCGGTGCTCGCGCCCGACGCGTCGATCAAGATCTTCATCCTGGCGACGGTGCCCGCCGGTGCGGCCGATACGCAGCGCGGCCAGATCGACCTGACTGCGACCGCCGCGACCGGAAGCGGTCCGGCGGGTACGATATTTGCAGGCCAGGGCACTGGTGGAAGCGACGCGGTGGTCGGGACGACGACCGGGGTCGGCCGCGACAAGAATTTCTTCGTGGTCAGCGCGGCGACCGTCGCGCTGCTCAAGAGCGCGACCGTGCTCGATCCGTTCGGCGGCACCAAGTCGGTTCCCGGGGCGATCATCACCTACACGCTGGTCGCGACGGTTTCGGGCAGCGGGACGCTCGCCAATCTCGCGATCGGCGATCCGGTTCCTGCCGACACGACCTACGTCCCCGCAAGCATCGTCGCGCAGGGAACCGCAGTGACCGACGCCACCGATGCCGATGCAGGCGAGTTCGCCGCCGGCCGCATCGCCGCGCGCTTCGGTTCGGTCGCTGGCGGCCAGACGCGCACCATCGTCTTCAAAGTCAAGATAAACTGAGGAACACCCCCATGCTCCGTCTCTTCATCGCGCTCACCCTGGCTGTCCCGTTCGTCGCGCACGCGGCGAATAACGTTTCGCTGACCAGCGAGATGTTCGTCGAACGCCAGGTGCCCCAGCCGAACGGCGGCACGCGCGCGGTGCTCGAGAAGCCCAAGTCGGTGCCACCCGGTGCCAAACTGGTTTTCGTCCTCAGCTACCGCAACGCAGGCACGGCACCGGCGACCAACTTTGTCGTGACGAACCCGATGCCTGCGGGCGTGGCCTTCGAGAGCGCCGATCCCGGCTCGCTGGTGTCGGTCGACGGGGGCAAGGCTTTCGGTCCGCTCGCTGCGGCGCGTGTCGCCGTCACCGGTGGGACGCTGCGCCCGGCCCGGCCCGAGGATGTCACCACGGTGCGCTGGGTGCTGCGCCAGCCGATCCCGGTCGGTGGCGCGGGCAAGCTGAGCTTTCGGGGTGTCGTCAAGTAATCGCTTACCCGTCTTCGGTGCCAGCGGGAGGGAATGGCACCGGTCGAATGAGGACCAGGAATTATCATGTTGAGGACCACGAGACTGCTGGCGACCGCCAGTGCATGTGCCATATCGGCGTTCGGGGCGTCGTCAGCCTATGCCGCCGGTACCGCCGCAGGGTCGAACATCGTCAACACCGTGTCGGTCGGCTATCAGGTGGGCGGCGTCGCACAAACTGCGATCAACGCGTCGAACACGTTCGTCGTCGATCGCAAGATCCTGCTGACCGTTGTCGGTGCAGCGTCGACCACATCGGTCGTGCCAGGCCAGACGGCTGCCGCGACCACCTATACGGTTACGAATACGTCGAACGCGACGCTCGACCTGGGGCTTTCGGTCGCACAATTGTCGGGCGGCAGCGCGGCACATGGCGGCACGGACAATTTCGACGTGACGGGCGCGGTGATCTACGCCGACACCAACACCAACGGCGTTTACGATGCCGGGATCGACCTTGCCATCACCTATCTCGATGAAGTGCTCGCCGATGCGTCGCGGACAGTGTTCGTCGTGGCGAGCGTGCCCGCAACGCGCGTCAACGGCGATGTCTCGGGACAGGTGCTCACCGCGCAGGCACTCGAAGGTTTGGGCGCCGGCGCACAGGGGGCGGTCGTCACGCAGACGGCAGGCGCCAATACCGCAGGCATGGACACGGTGTTCGCCGACACCGCCGGTGTCTCCGACATCGCGCGCGACGGCAAGTTCAGCGCAGGCGGCGATTATACCGTCACGGCGGCCACGCTGACCGTCACCAAAACGTCGACGATCATCTCCGATCCGCTCAACGGCACGACCAATCCCAAGATGATCCCGGGCGCGACCGTCGCCTATTGCATCCAGGTCGCCAACGCCGCCGGTTCGGCAACCGCGACCAACGTCGCGATCAGCGATCCGCTGCCGTCGCAGACCGCGTACGACTCGGCGTACGGCATCTTCATCAACGGGACGGTGACGGGTGGCGTGTGCAACACCGACGGAACCGCCGGTGGCGCGCAGTCGGCGGGAACCGTGTCGGGCACGCTCGCCTCGGTCGCGGCAGGCGCGACCAGGACGCTCTACTTCCGCGTCACCATCAATTGATGCGGAAGCGCGCGCCGGTCGGTTGGGGGATCGACCGGCGCGCCCCTTTTCACCGTGTGATCGACCTCGCTCCCCCCCGAACCAGTAAGTCAGGAGTCAGCGCATGACCCGTCGTTTCCTCATCAGCGTCGGCAGTGTCGCACTCGCGACCCTGGGCGCGAACGGCGCGCAGGCCGCGGGCACCGCGTCGGGGTCGAACATCGTCAACACGGTGCAGCTCAATTATTCGGTCGGCGGCGTCGCGCAGACCGCGGTCAACGCGTCGAATACCTTCGTGGTCGACCGCAAGATCCTGCTTACGGTGACAGGTGCGGCGGCGACCACGTCGGTCGCGCCGGGCCAGACGGGTGCCGCGACCACCTATACGGTTACCAACACGTCGAACGCGACGCTCGACATCGGGCTGACGGTCGCGCAGCTGGCGGGTGGTACCGCAGCGCACGGCGGCACCGACAATTTCGACGTGACCGGCTCGGCGATCTACGCCGATACCAATGCCAACGGCGTCTATGACGCGGGTACCGATCTCGCCATCACCTATCTCGACGAAGTGCTCGCCGACACCACGCGCACCGTGTTCGTCGTGTCGAGCGTTCCCGCCGGACGCGTCAGTGGCGATGTTTCGGGGCAGGTGCTCACCGCTCAGGCACTCGAAGGGCTCGGGGCCGGTGCGCAGGGTGCCGTCGTCACGCAGACCGCAGGCGCCAACACCGCAGGCATGGACACGGTGTTCGCCGATACCGCCGGCGTCACCGACATCGCGCGCGACGGCAAGTTCAGCGCGGGCGGCGACTACACGGTCGCGGCCGCCGCGCTTACCATTACCAAAACCAGCCGGGTTATATCGGACCCGCAGAACGGCACGACGAACCCGAAGATGATCCCGGGCGCGCTCGTCGAATATTGCATCCAGGTCGCCAACGCAGGCGGCGGCGCCATCGCGACATCGGTCGCGATCAGCGATCCGCTGCCTGCCCAGGCGAGCTATAATGGCGCGTTCGGCATCTTCATCAACGGGACGGTCACCGGCGGCGTCTGCAACGCCGATGGTACCGCAGGCGGCGCGCAATCGGCGGGAACGGTTACGGGCACCCTGGCCAGCGTCCCGGCGGGCAGCACGCGCACGCTTTATTTCCGGGCCAACGTCAACTGAGGGAGGTGCGGGGCGGCAGCGGGCTCTCGTGAACCCGCCCCTGATTACGCATGTGTAACGTCGTTAACCATTTTCGGAGTGCTTTTGGCGCTCTGGCCATCCTGATCGCGTTGGTCCAGGGGTCGATGGCGCGCGCCGATACGGTTATCAGCAATACCGCGACCGTGTCGTGGCAAGTCGGAACGACGACGCTCGTGCGTCAATCGAACCGCGTCGATCTCGCGCTCGGCGTGGTGGCCACGGCGCCCACGCTCTCGCTGTCGACCTTCCAGTTTTCGAGCAATCCGGCCGCCGAACGGCTCGCGGTTCCCGAAACGCTCTGCCGGAGCAGCCGGGGCGAAATACCCGTCACGCTCGAGGGAGCCTATGCTGGAACGCCGCTCACGCCCGCAAGCGTCGAGCAGACCTCCAAGGTCCGCGCCGGAGAGCCGCTGATCGTCCGGATCGCGTCCTCGATCGACAATCGCGACCCGCTGAGCATCGATATGCTGACGGTAACGCTGGCGACGCCTTCGGGCGACAGCGAAGTGCTGATGCTTCACGAAACCGCCGTCGACAGCGGCGTTTTCGTCGGCATCGTGCGAACGGCGGCCGTTCCTCCAAGCCCCATTCGCGGCGACTGCATGCTGTCGTTCCAGCCTGGCGAGTCGCTCGTCCTGTCGAGCACGCGCGAAAATGGCGCGCTCGTCGCCGCGACCCCGGTCGAGGTGCTGATCGATCCCTATGGCATCGCCTTTGACAGCGGTGACGGTGTCCCCGTCCAGAACGTCGAGGTGACGCTGATCGACGACGCGACGGGCCAGCCCGCCATCGTCTTCGGCGACGATGCCGTCTCGCGCTTTCCCTCGACGGTCAGGACCGGCTCGACCGTCACCGACGCGAGCGGCATGACGTATAAATTCCCGACCGGCGACTACCGCTTCCCATTCGTCAAGCCGGGCCGCTATCGCCTCGCCGTCGGACCTCCCGCACCTTATAACGCACCCTCAGCGTCCACCCCGGCCGAGCTCGCCAGCCTCAAGCGCCCCGATGGCGCGCCTTTTACGATTATTCCTGCCTCGTATGGTGGTGTCTTCGTTCTCAACAACCCGTCCCCCGTGCGCATCGACGTGCCGCTCGATCGGCCTGGTGCCGCCCTGCTTGTCCGCAAGTCCGCGTCGCAGGCGGTCGTCGTCCCGGGCGATGGCGTCCAGTACCGAGTCTTGATAACCAATACGGACAGTGCTCGAAGAACGGGCGCGATCACGGTCACCGACGTCCTGCCACCCGCGATGCGCCTTGCGCCGCGATCGGTTCGGTATGATAGTGTAATAGCGGCCTATACGGTTAGTAGCGACGGTCGGACGCTGACGATCCCGGTTGCTCCGCTCGCCCCCGCAGCGTCGGGGGCGATTACCTATCTGCTCGAAGTACGCCCCGACGCGCAACCCGGCGACACGCTGAACCGGGCGCAGGCGCGCGACAATCGCGGCGCGGTCAGCGCGGTCGCCGACGCCATGGTGCGCATTGCGCGTGACGGCATCGGCGACCGGCTGACGATCATCGGCCGGATTACCGATGGCGGCTGCGCGGTCGATCCCGCAGCGGCAAATCCCGTCGCGGGCGTACGCGTGATGATGGAGGACGGCAGCTACGCCGTCACCGACATCGACGGGCGCTATCATTTCGAAGGGGTCCTGCCCGGCACGCATGTCGTCCAGATCGACCCCTCGACGCTCGGGCCCAATCTCGTTCCCGCCGACTGTGCCGCCAACGCGCGAAGCGCGGGAAGCGCGATCTCGCGCTTCGTCATCGGTCAGGGTGGCGTGTTGCTCCGCGCCGATTTCCGCGCGCAGGCTGGCAGCAATGCTGCGCTGCTCGTCACCGTAGCGGCCGCGCGCACGCGCGCGATCGGCGATCCGCAGGCTGCAGGGGCCGAGCGCGACTGGGTGACGGGCCAGGCGCCCGGCATCGGCTGGCTGTTTCCCGAACCCGACCACAACCCGCGAACCAAGGCGGTCCGCGTCGCGATCAAGCACCTACCCGGGCAGACGGTCGTCCTCACGGTCGATGGCAAGCCCGCGAATCCGCTGTCGTTCGACGGCGACCGCAAGTCGGGCGACGGCCAGGTGCTCGTTTCGTTGTGGCGCGCGATCGACATCGGCGACCGCGACACGGTGATGACGGCGGTCGTCAAAAACGCCGACGGCAGCGTCGCCGAGCGCCTGTCACGTACCGTCCATTATTCGCCCAGCGCGCTGCGCGCCGAATATTTGCCCGCTAAATCGGTTCTCGTCGCCGACGGCGTCACGCGCCCGGTCATCGCCATCCGCATGACCGACCGCGACGGGCGTCCCGTCCATCATGGCATCGTCGGCGATTTTGAACTCCCTGCCCCCTATGCGCCTGCGGTGGAAGTCGACGCGCAGGCCGCCCGCCAGCTCGCCGGGCTCGAGCGCGCGCGGCCGGTGTGGCGTGTCGAGGGCGACGAAGGCATCGCGTATATCGAGCTCGAACCGACGACGGCGTCGGGCGCGCTGTCGATCGCGCTGCCTTTTCGCGACGGTGAGATCGCGCGCGTCCAGCGGGTCGATGTCTGGCTGGGTCCCGGCAACCGCCCGTGGACGATCGTCGGTTTCGCCGAAGGGACGGCCGGGTTCAACACGCTCAAGGGACGCCTCGAAGGACTGGGCGGCAACGGTCAGCAATGGCTGACGTCGGGGCGCGTCGCGCTTTATGCCAAGGGGCGCGTGCTCGGCAAATGGCTGATGACGCTCGCGTACGACAGCGCGAAGTCGAGCGACGAAGCGCGCTTTGGCGGGACGATCGACCCGACCGCCTATTACACGATCTACGCCGACCGGACCGAGCGGCGTTACGATGCGGCATCGGTGCGCAAGCTCTATCTCAAGCTCGAGCGCCCGCAATTCTACGCGCTGTTCGGCGATTACCAGACCGACATGGCCGATACGCAGCTGATGCGGTATAATCGTGCGCTCAACGGCGTGAAGGCGCAGTATCGCAGCAAACAGGTCGGTGCGACCGCGTTCGCCGCCGACACCCCCTATGCGCACCGGCACGAGGAGTTGCAGGGTAACGGCCTGTCGGGCCCCTATGGCCTCGGCGCGCGCGACATCCTGCCCAACAGCGAAGTCATCGTCCTCGAAACGCGCGATCGGTTGCGCAGCGACCGCATCGTCGAGCGCCAGACGCTGACGCGCCACATCGACTATGACATCGACTATATTGCGGGTACCTTGCGCTTCAAATCGCCGGTACTCAGCCGGTCGTCAGGGCTCGATCCGCAGTTCATCGTGATCGATTACGAGGTCGACGGGATCGGCCAGCGCGTCGTCAATGCCGGGGCGCGCGCGACGTGGAACACGCCCGACCGCAAGCTGACCGTCGGTGCCTCGCTGGTCCACGACGAGGATGATCGCGCGCGCACCGATGCCGCCGGGCTCGACGTCCGCTATACCCCCGATGCCTCGACCGAAATCCGCGCCGAAGTGGGCGCGAGCCGCGCGATGCCCAAGTCCGGCAGCACGCTGTCGCCGACCGGCACGCGTGCCGCATGGCTCGTCGAGGCCGAGCATCACGGACGCAAATATGATCTGCTCGCCTATGCACGGCAACAGGATTCGGGATTCGGCGTCGGCCAGCTCAACCCCGGCGAAAACGGCAGTCTCAAGGTCGGTACCGACGGCCGCGTCCGCGTCACCGACAAGCTGTCGCTCATCGCCAGCGCGTGGCGCGAGGAGTATCTGCGATCGTCGGCGCGGCGCCAGGCGGGGCGGATCGGCATCGAATATCGCTCGAAGGGGTTCGACATCCGTGCGGGACTCCAGCACGCCGACGACCGGCTGAGCGACGGGCGCAGCGCCACCTCGACGCTGGCGCAGTTCGGCACGAGCAAGCGGCTGTTCGACAATCGCCTCGAGCTGTCGGCGCAGACCGAATTCGCTCTCGGGCAAAGCGCGAGTATCGATTTCCCGGCGCGTCACACCGCCGGGCTACGCTTTGCGGTCACCAAGGATGTGACGCTCGTTGGAACCTATGAGGTTGCGCGCGGCGATTCGATACGCGCGGATACCGCGCGGCTCGGCTTCGACGTACGACCATGGGCAGGGGGCAGGATCGTCGCTGCGGTCAACCGCCAGACGATCGACGAATACGGCCCGCGCAGCTTCGCGAGCTATGGCCTTGCGCAATCGTTGCCGGTCGGCAAGCATTGGACGGTCGACGCCAGCGTTGACGGATCGCGCACGCTCGGCGGGCTCGACGCCTCGCGCGTTCTCAACCCCAACCAGCCGGTCGCGTCGGGAGGCGTGATCGGTAGCGACGGCACGCTGGCCGAGGATTTCCTCGCGACGACGGCAGGGGCGACCTATCGCGGCGCACGCTGGAGCTGGACCGGGCGCGCCGAATATCGCGGCGGGCAGCGCAGCACGCGCTACGGTCTGACCACATCGCTCCTTCGCCAATTGGGTGAGGGGCAGGCGATCGGTTCTAGCCTGAGCTGGTTTCGTGCGAGCGATCTGGCGGGCGTACGCACCGAGACCGCCAACCTCGCGCTGAGCTGGGCACACCGCCCCGATTCGAGCCGGATTTCCTGGCTGGAAAAGCTCGAGATCCGTTCCGACGTCGTGCGCGGCGGCATTGCCGGAACGGCGGGGCCGATCGGCGGCGCGCCCTTGCTCGTGACCGGCGACGCGATCTCGCGGCGCGTCATCAACAGTATCAGCGTCAACTGGTCACCGCAGGGGCACAGTGGCGAGCGCTATCTCGGCCGCAGCGAACTCGCGGTCTTCTGGGGAAGCCGCTATGTTTTCGACCGCGTCGGCGCCGACGATATCAAGGGCTGGTCGAACCTGGTCGGTGTCGATGCACGCTGGGATCTGTCCGAGACCTTCGACGTCGGTGTCGCGGGAACGGTGCGCGAGAGCGCGGGGGCACGCGCGGTCAGCTATTCGGGCGGGCCATCGGTCGGCATCGCGCCCTTCACTGGCGGCTACGTCTCGGTCGGCTATAATATCGCGGGGTTCCGCGACGCCGATTATGCCGACGCCCGTTATACGCGCAGTGGCCCCTATGTGACGCTGCGCTTCAAGTTCGACCAGACGAGCTTTGCCGGCATGGGCCTGCGAAGACGTTGAGACGCCGCTGGTAAAGCGCGTCGGGCTTGCGTAAACCATCGGCATGTACCGGATCGCCGCCTGCCTCTCGCTGATCGTCGCTTGTCCTGTCCAGGCGGCGACCCCGCGCGAGGTGCTAACCAGAGCGGTCTTCCAGACCACCGACAAGGCAACTGCGATTGCGTTGATCGGTCAGGCACGAACGGGGTCGGATGCAATTCTCGCCAAGGCACCGGGGAACCGCGAGGCGCAGGTCGTGCGCGCCATGGCGACGGGGTATGAGGCCAAGCTGCTCCGCAGTCGCAGCGACGCGCTCGCCGCGCGCCGAGCGTTCGAAGCACTGGCGGCGAGCGACCCGCGTGATCCCGAAGCCGCCGCCGCCGTCGGGGGTTGGCACCTCGACGTGATCGTCGGGGTCGGGGCGATGGCCGGGCGCATGCTCGTCGGCGCCAGCAAGGCGACGGGTCTCACCGCACTCGATCGCGCGGTAGCGCTCGGCGGCGATCGCGCCTTTTTTTCAGGACTCGCCGGGATGTTGCGGCTGCAACTCGACGCCCGCGATGCGCGCGCGCGCGCGCTGATCGAGACCGCGGCGCACGGCACCACCCCGACGCCGCTCGACGTCCAGCTTCAGCGAAGTGCCGTTCTGGTTGCCGCACGACTTCGCGCGAACGATCTGGCGGGGGCGCAGAAGCTCGCGAAAATTCTGCTTCCGCTGGGGCGGGTCGGCGGTTGAAGGAAACGACATGAGCGAGGCCGTGTTCGATGTTCCCGTCGACTGGGCCAGACGCGCCCTGATCGACGCCGCCGACTATGACCGGCTCTACGCCGAAGGGCGCGATGAACCCGAGCAATACTGGCAGCGCGAAGCGCAGATCGTCGACTGGATCGAACCCTTCGATCGTGCCGCCGACTGGTCGTTTGCCAGGGACGACTTCCACATCCGCTGGTTCACGGGCGGAAAACTCAACCTGTCGGCCAATTGCCTCGACCGCCACCTGGCCGAACGCGGTGACGCGGTGGCGATCATCTGGGAGGGCGACGACCCCGTCGACGTCCGTCACCTCACCTATGTGGAACTCCACGCCCAGGTCTGCCGCTTCGCCAATGTGCTGAAAGCCAATGGTGTCGTCCGCGGCGACCGGGTGACGATCTATCTGCCGATGATCCCCGAGGCGGCGGTCGCGATGCTCGCCTGCGCGCGGATCGGCGCGATCCATTCGATCGTCTTTGCCGGCTTCTCGCCCGAAGCGCTGAACGGCCGCATCGGGGATTGCGGATCGAAGCTGGTCGTGACCGCCGACGGCGGGCGGCGCGGCGGCAAGACCGTTCCGCTCAAGGCAAATGTCGATACCGCGCTCGCGAACCATGTCGGTGTCGAGCGCGTCATCGTGGTGCGTCACGTCGGCGATGCGGTGACGATGCGCGAAGGGCGCGACATCTGGTACGCCGACGCCTGCGCTGAGGCCCCCGCCGACTGTGTACCCGAGGCAATGGACGCCGAGGATCCGCTGTTCATCCTCTACACCAGCGGGTCGACCGGCAAGCCCAAGGGGGTGATGCATACGACGGGTGGCTATGCGGTCTGGGCGGCATGGACACATCGCGCGGTGTTCGATTACCGTCCCGGGCAAATTTTCTGGTGCGCCGCCGATGTCGGTTGGGTGACGGGGCACAGCTATGTCGTCTACGGTCCGCTGATCAACGGCGCGACGACGTTGATGTTCGAAGGCGTGCCGAGCTGGCCCGACGCGAGCCGTTTCTGGCAGATCGTCGACCGCCACAAGGTCGAAATCTTTTACGCCGCGCCGACCGCGCTGCGCGCGCTGATGCGCGAGGGCGACGATTATGTCACGCGCACCTCGCGTGCCTCGCTCCGCCTGCTCGGCAGCGTCGGCGAGCCGATCAACCCCGAGGCCTGGAACTGGTATCACCGCGTCGTCGGCGAGGGACGGTGCCCGATCGTCGACACCTGGTGGCAGACCGAGACCGGCGGCGCGCTGATCAGTCCGCTTCCGGGCGCAACCGCGCTCAAGCCGGGTTCGGCCGCCAAGCCGCTGCCAGGCGTGATGCCTGAGATCGTCGATGCCGATGGTTTGGTGCTCGAGGGCGCGTGCAGCGGCAACCTCGTCCTGACGCACAGCTGGCCGGGGCAGATGCGCGGCGTCTGGGGCGATCCGGACCGGTTCTTCGCAACATATTTCAGCACCTATCCGGGCAATTACTTTACCGGCGACGGCGTCCGGCGCGACGCCGACGGCTATTACTGGATCACCGGACGCGTCGACGATGTCATCAACGTCAGCGGGCACCGCATGGGAACCGCCGAGGTCGAATCGGCGCTCGTTGCTCATGTGCACGTTGCCGAGGCGGCCGTCGTTGGCATGCCGCACGACATCAAGGGACAGGGCATCTATGCCTATGTGACGCTCAACGTCGGCATCGAGACGAGCGACGCGCTCGAGGCCGAACTCGTCAGATGGGTTCGTACCGAAATCGGCCCGATCGCGACGCCCGACCGGCTGCACTTCGCGCCTGCACTGCCCAAGACGCGGTCGGGCAAGATCATGCGGCGAATCCTCCGCAAGATCGCGGAAGGGGACACCGCGACGCTCGGCGATACCTCGACGCTCGCCGATCCGTCGGTCGTCGACGCGCTGATCGCGGGGCGACGCGTGTGAGCCTGCCGCGGCTGCGCGACGACGGCACGGCGACGATCGGGCAGGAATGGCTGCAGGGGCGGACCTGTTTCGGCGGAGCCTCGGCTGCGCTTGCCGTGGCGGCGGCGCGCGCGCGTTTCGCCGACCTTCCGCCGCTGCGCTCGCTTCAGCTCGCCTTCGTCGGCCCGCTGGCTGGCGAGGTCAGCGTGTCCCCGATCCTGCTTCGGCGCGGCAAGAACAGTGCGTTCGTCGGGTGCGACATCGCGGGTGGCGACGGCATCGGGCTGCGCGCGATGCTGCTGTTCATGGCCGCGCGCGCATCGACGATCACCTGCCCCGGACCGGCGGCGCCACCGTTCGACCCGCCCGAGGCGCGACCGATCGACCCCGGCCCGCTCGCCCCCGGCTTTCTGGCAAAATTCGACCTTGCGCACGGTGCCCGGTCGGCGCGCGGGTTCGTCAGATGGGCACGACTGCGCGACCGTTCGGGCCTGTCCGCCGAAGAAGAGTTCGTCGCCATCGCCGACGCGCTGCCTGCGGCCGCCATGCGGCTCGCCACGCAATGGGGTCCGATTTCGACGACGACGTGGCAGCTCAACCTGTTGACCGACAGCCCCGCCACGACCGACGGCTGGTGGTTGCTCGAGACGGAGACGCTGCACAGCGCCGACGGTGGATCGAGCCAGTCGATGACGATCTGGAACCGCGATGGTTCGCCGCAGGCGACCGCCACGCAGAGTGTCGCGGTGTTCGTCTAGGCCAGCGCGAAGGCGCTGCGTGCGTTCGCTTCGATGGCGACGGGATCGACGGCGCCGTCGGGAATGATCCAGCTCCCGCCGACACAGAGGACGGCTTCGTCGGCGAGCCATTCGCCGACAACTTCGCGCCTGATCCCTCCCGTCGGGCAGAAGCGCGCCTTGCCGAACGGTCCGGCAAGCGCGCGCAAGGCAGGCAGTCCGCCCGACGCCATCGCAGGGAAGAATTTGAACCGGTCGAGCCCCAGCTCATAGCCGCGCATGATATCGCTTGCGGTCGAAACCCCGGGCAGAAAGGGTATCCCGCTTGCGACCGCCGCCCGGCCCAGCGTTTCGGTCAGTCCGGGGCTGACGATGAATTCGGCACCTGCCGCAAGGCTGGCGTCGAGGTCGGCTTCGTTGAGGACGGTCCCCGCCCCCACGATCGCGCCGCGCACCTGGCTCATCGCCGCGATCGCGTCGAGCGCGACGGGGGTGCGCAACGTGACTTCGAGGACACGCAGGCCCCCCGCGACCAGCGCTTCGGCAATCGGCACGGCATCGTCGAGCGCGTCGATGACGAGCACGGGTATGACCGGAGAGGTTCGCATGATGTCGTCGATCGTCACGGCGCATACTCCTGGGCAAAGGCGGCGGCGGCCCCGTAGAGGCCGGGTTCGGGATGGGTGATCACCCTGACGGGAACGGCGCGCATCAGGCTTTCGAAACGGCCTTTGTCGGTGAAGCGTGCGGCGAACCCCGACTGCGCGAGGCGGTTGGCAAGGCGCAAGCCGAGCCCGCCCGCGATAACGACCGCAGTCGGACCATTGGCGAGCGCGAGATCGCCCGCGACTGCGCCGAGGCACAGGCAGAAGCGGTCGAGCGCGGCGACCGCGCGGGCGTCGCTTCCGTCGAGCGCGGCGCGCCACAAATCCTTGTCGTCGCGCGGCTTGATCGCCTGCCCCTCGAGGTGCGCGAGAACCGCATGGATTGCTGCGAGCCCCTGCCCCGAGACGATCCGTTCGACCGAAACGCGGCCGAACCGCGCGCGCAGGTCGGCGAGCAGCGCGTCCTCGACCGGATCGAGCGGTGCGAAATCGACATGCCCGCCCTCGCACGCAATGACGCGGTAACGGTCGCCGTCGCGGAACAGCTGGCCAACGCCCAGCCCCGTCCCCGGCCCGACGATCGTCGTGATGCCGCGGCCGGGCAGCGGGCCTTCGGGTCCGCAAATGTGCGCAAGGTCCGTCGGCGGCACCTGTGCCACCGCATGCCCCACCGCTTCGAAATCGTTGATGAGCACGTGCGCATCGAGCCCGAGCTGCCCGGCGAGCGCCGCCGGGCGGAGGGTCCACGCGTTGTTGGTCAGCTGCAACACGTCGCCGCGCACCGGACAGGCGACCGCGATCGCCGCCACGCGTGGGATCGCGGCCGATTGCGCAACGGCAAACGCGTGCCACGCGCTTTCGAAACTGGGATGTTCGGCGGTCCTTAAAATCGTCGCCGTTCCCAGGGCCGTCACTCTTCCCTGCGCGACGTCGGCCAGCGCAAAGCGCGCGTGCGTCCCGCCGATGTCGACCGCGACGAGCTGCATCTAGGCGCTCACAACCCCGCACCCGCGAGCATCGCCGACGCTCCACGCTCGGCGGTATCGACGCCTGCACGCATGAAGGCGAACAATTCGCGCCCCGTCCCCTCGGGGGGCGGCGGGGCGGGTGCGTCGCTGCGTGCCGACAGGTCGGCACTGGTCGACAGCACGCCCGTCACCGCATCGACGCGCACCTTATCGCCATCGACCAGCCGCGCGAGCGCGCCGCCATCGGCGGCCTCGGGAGTGACGTGGATCGCGGCGGGAACCTTGCCGCTCGCGCCCGACATCCGCCCGTCGGTGACGAGCGCGACGCGGAAGCCCTTGTCCTGCAACACGCCGAGCGCAGGCGTCAGCTTATGCAATTCGGGCATGCCGTTGGCGCGCGGTCCCTGATACCGCACGACGACCACCACGTCGCGGTCAAGCGCCCCCGCCTTGAAAGCGCGCAGCACGTCATCCTGCCGCTCGAACACCGCGCACGGGGCCTCGACCGTCAAACGATCGGGCACCACCGCGCTCGTCTTGATCACCGCGCGGCCGAGGTTACCCTGCAACAGCCGCATCCCGCCATCGGGCTGGAACGGCGCGGCGGCCGGACGCAGCATGGCGTCGTCGCGGCTTGTGTCCGCCGCCTCCCACATCAGCGCGTTGTCGACGAGCACGGGGCTTACCGCATAGTCGGTGAGCGACGCGCGCGCGACGGTGGTGATGTCGGCGTGGAGCAGCCCAGCGGCGATCAGCTCGCCGACCACGAACCCGACCCCGCCCGCACGCTGGAAATCATTCACGTCGCCCGCGCCGTTGGGGTAGATGCGCGCGAGCAGCGGAACCGCCGCCGAAAGCTCGTCGAAATCCTGCCAGTCGATCGCGACACCTGCCGCACGCGCGATCGCGGGCAGATGGATGGCATGGTTGGTCGACCCGCCCGTCGCGAGCAGCCCGACGATCGCGTTGACGATCGCGCGTTCATCGACGCAACGTCCCAGCGGGCGGTAATCCTCGCCGTCCCAGCCGAGCGACGCGACGCGGTGCGTCGCCGCGCGTGTCAGTTCGCTGCGCAGCCTGGTGCCCGGGTTGACGAAGGCGGCACCCGGCATGTGCAGCCCCATCACCTCCATCATCATCTGGTTCGAATTGGCGGTGCCATAGAAGGTACAGGTCCCGGCATCGTGGTACGACGCGCTTTCGGCCTCGAGCAGTTCGGCCTGACCGACTTTCCCCTCGGCAAACAATTGCCGGACGCGCTGCTTTTCCTTGTTGGGCAGGCCCGAGGGCATCGGCCCGGCAGGCACGAAGATCGCCGGAAGATGCCCGAAACGCAGCGCACCGATCAGCAGCCCCGGCACGATCTTGTCGCAGATACCGAGCAGAAGCACGCCTTCGAACATCGCATGGCTCAGCGCGACCGCCGTCGAAAGCGCGATCGTGTCGCGGCTGAACAGCGACAGGTCCATCCCCGCCTGCCCCTGCGTCACGCCGTCGCACATCGCGGGAACACCGCCCGCCACCTGCGCGGTCGCACCGACCTCACGCGCGGCGAGCTTGATCGCCTCCGGATAGCGCCCGTACGGCTGATGCGCCGACAGCATGTCGTTATAGGCGGTGACGATGCCGATGTTGAAGCGCGCGCCGTCGCGCAGCGCGGGCTTGTCCTCGCCCGAAGCCGCGAACGCGTGCGCGAGATTGCCGCAGCTGAGCGACGTGCGGTTGGTCCCCGCGTCACGCTGTCGCGCGATGAAGTCGAGATAGCGGGTGCGGCCCTCGCGACTGCGCGCGACGATCCGCGCGGTAACGGCCTCGACGACGGGGTTCAGCCTAGTCATGCCAGCTTGCCCCGTCGCGCTCGATCATGCCCGCCGCCGCCGACGGACCCCAGCTTCCCGCGGTATAGGGTTTGACCGCGACCCCGGTCGCGCCCCACGCATCGCGGATCGAATCGATCCACGTCCATGCCGCCTCGATCTCGTCGGCGCGCACGAACAGGGTCGTGTCGCCTTCGAGCAGGTCGAGCAGCAACCGTTCATAGGCGATCCGGCGCCGCTGGTGCGCGAACGCGTCGGCAAGGCTGACGTCGAGGTCGACGCGCTGCATGCCGATGCCGCCGCGGTCGAGCCCGGGGTTCTTGGTCATCACCGTGAGCCCGATCCCCTCGTTGGGCTGGAGGCGGATAAGCAGCGCATTGGCCTCGAGCGCGGTCGCGCGCGCCGAAAAGATCGAATGCGGCACGGGGCGAAACTGGATCAATATCTCCGAATGGCGCGCGGGCAGCCGCTTGCCGGTGCGCAGGTAGAAGGGAACCCCCTTCCACCGCCAATTGTCGATATGCGCCTTGATCGCCACGAACGTCTCGGTGTCCGACGGCTTGCCGAGTTCGTCGGCATAGCCCGCGACCGGCGCGCCGTCGATCGCCCCGGCCCGGTACTGGCCGCGCACGCTGTGCCCCGCCGCCATTGCCGCGTCGAAGCGGCGCAGCGAGCGCAATACTTTGACCTTTTCGTCACGGATGGCGGTCGCGTCGTAGCTGGCCGGCGGCTCCATCGCCACGAGCGCAAGCAGTTGCAGCATATGGTTCTGGACCATGTCGGCGAGCGCCCCGACCCCGTCGTAATAGGAGACGCGGCCTTCCAGTCCCACGGTCTCGGCGACGGTGATCTGGACATGCTCGATGCTCGACGCGTTCCACAGCGGCTCGAACAACATGTTGGCAAAGCGCAGGACGAGCAGGTTCTGGACAGTCTCCTTGCCCAGGTAATGATCGACGCGGAACACTTGTCCTTCGGCAAAGCCGTGCGCGACATCGGCGTTGACCTGGCGGCTCGACGCGAGGTCGTGGCCGATCGGCTTTTCCATCGCGACGCGCGTCGTCGGTCCGGTCAGCCCCGCGGCCTCCAGCCCCGCAACGACGGGCGCGAACAGCGACGGCGGGGTCGACAGGTAAAAGGCGACGCCCTTGTCGCGCGCCTCGCCGATCTTGGCGGCAAGACACGCGAAATCCTCGGGCTTGCTGGCATCGACGGGGCAATAGCCGAGCCGTGCGGCGAAGCGGTCGAGGACCGTCGCGTCGATCTGGCCGGACAAATGCCCGCGCAGCCCGGCGACGACTTCCTCGCGAAACGCATTGTCGTCCATGTCGGAGCGCGCCGCGCCATGGATACGCAGCTTATCGGGGAGCAGGCCGTCGGCGTCGAGGTTGAACAGCGACGGAAACAGCATCCGCTGTGCCAGGTCGCCGGTCGCGCCGAAGATGACGATGGTCGAAAACACGAGCGGCGCGCTCCCCGGCAACGGCAGGGGCGCTTTAGCGGGTGCGCGACGTGAGACAAGCTCTCATCCCTTTTGTCCCTAGACTGTCGAAAGACGGGCCACGCGAACCGAAGCTTCGTCTCGGTTGCCCGCCCCTTCGACAAGCTCCCGGCTAGCGGTTATAGCAAGGGCACCAAGTTCGGAAAGATCCAATGGCCGACCACGATACCGGCGACGACGCCCTCATTGCCGGCATGGCCGCGCGTCGCGCGTCGCAACGCGCGGCTTTCGACGCCGAACTGCCCGTCGGCGCGCAAGTCAGGCGCGAACGACTGAAGGCGTGCATCGCGCTGATGGTCGATCACGCCGGCGCGTTCTGCGACGCAGTGTCGGATGATTTCGGGCACCGCAGCCGTGCGCAGTCGATGGTCGCCGACGTGGCCGTTTCGGTGCGTCAGGCCAGGCATGCGCTGAAGCATCTCGACCGCTGGATGCGGTCCGAGCGTCGCCCGGTGCAATTCCCGCTCGGGCTGCTCGGCGCTTCGGGGCGGATCGACTATGCGCCCAAGGGCGTCGTCGGCATCATCGCGCCGTGGAACTTTCCGGTGCAGCTGACGATGGGGCCGCTGATCGGTGCGCTCGCCGCGGGCAATCGCGCGATGGTCAAGTCGTCCGAATTCACCCCCGCGACTGCCGCGCTGTTCGAACGGCTCGCGCCGGACTATTTCGACACCGACGTCGTGAGTTTGTTCAGCGGCGGACCGTCGATCGGCGAGGCGTTCGCGAAACTCCCGTTCGACCATGTGCTGTTCACCGGCGCGACGGTGATCGGACGGCACATCCTCCATGCCGCTGCCGACAATCTGACACCCGTCACGCTCGAGCTCGGCGGCAAGTCGCCGGTGATCATCGGCCGGTCGGCGGACTTCAAACAGGCTGCCGAACGCATCGCGATCGGCAAGATGATGAACGCAGGGCAAATCTGCCTCGCGCCCGACTATCTGCTCGTGCCCGCCGACCGCGAGGACGAGATGGTCGCACAGCTGACCCGCGCCGTGTCGGTGATATACCCGACCTTGCTTGCCAACCCCGACTATACCAGCATCGTCAACGGGCGGCACCGCGACCGGCTGCGCGCGCACCTCGCCGATGCGCAGGCAAAGGGTGCCGAGCTGATCGAGATCAACCCGGCGGGCGAGGATTTCGATGCGAGCAACGGCACCAAGATGCCGCTGACGCTGGTCCGCAACCCGACCGATGACATGACCGTCATGCAGGAAGAGATTTTCGGCCCTGTCCTGCCGATCAAATCGGTCGCGAGCACCGACGAGGCAATCGCCTATGTCAACGCGCACGACCGCCCGCTCGGGCTCTATTATTTCGGGCAGGACGCGGCCGAGGAACGTCATGTGCTCGCGCGGACGGTGTCGGGCGGGGTGACCGTCAACGACGTTGTCTTTCACGTCAGCATGGAAGATCTGCCCTTCGGCGGCATCGGTCCGTCGGGCATGGGAAGCTATCACGGCATCGACGGGTTTCGCACCTTCAGCCACGCGCGCAGCGTTTACCGCCAGCCGAGGATCGATGTCGCGAAGCTGGCGGGTCTCAAGCCTCCCTATGGCAAGGCGCTGGCCAAGACGCTCGCGCGCGAACTGGGCGTGCGCCGCGAACCGAAAGGCGCTGCATGAAAGTCCACAACCCGCGTACCGGCGAGGCCGACTATGCGATCACGCCCGCGACGCGCGACGACATCGCGCGTGAGGCGGCACGCCTGCGCGCGGCGCAACCCGCGTGGCGCGCGCTCGGTGCAGAGGGTCGTGCACAGGTGCTGCTGCGCTGGGCCGACGCGATCGAAGCCGCCGCGCCGGCGATCGTCGCGCCTTTGAGCGTCGACACCGGACGCATCGCGATCGCCCGGATCGAGGTGTTCAGCATCGTCGGTATTTTGCGCCGCTGGGCGGGTCGCGCGCCCGCCATCATCGCCGCACTCGACGTCCGCGATACGCAAAGCGCGACGCCGGGCGTCCGCATCGACACGCTGCGGCTCCCCTATCCGCTACTCGGTGTCATCGCACCGTGGAATTTTCCACTGCTGCTCGGGATGATCGACGCGATTCCGGCGCTTGCCGCCGGGTGCGCCGCGCTGATCAAGCCGTCCGAAGTCACCCCGCGCTTCATCCCCGAATTGCGCAGGACACTAGACGCGGTCCCCGAGCTCGCCGCCGTCGTCGCGCTGGTCGAGGGCGACGCCGACACCGGCCGCGCGATCGTCGACCATGTCGATTATGTCTGCTTCACGGGGTCGGTCGCGACCGGGCGCAAGGTGGCCGAGGCGGCGGCGCGCGCATTCATTCCCGCCAACCTCGAACTCGGCGGCAAGGACCCGATGATCGTGCTGGCATCCGCCGACCCGGTTGAAGCCGCGAGCATCGCGCTCCGCTCGAGCGTCGCCGCCAACGGGCAGGCCTGCCAGTCGATCGAGCGCGTCTATGTCGCACGCAAAATCGCCGCGCACTTCACCGACGCTCTGGTCGCACAGGCCAAGGCGGTACGGCTCAACTATCCCGACATCGCACAGGGCGAGGTCGGCCCGTTCATCTTCCCCGAACAGGCCGGCAAGGTCGCCGAACAACTCGCTCAGGCGGTGGCGATGGGTGCGCGAATCCTTGCGGGCGGAACCGTCGAGACGCTCGGCGGAGGCAAGTATCTGCGCCCGACGGTGCTGACCGACGTGACCCCCGAAATGAGCGTCATCCGCGACGAGACCTTTGGCCCCGTCATTCCCATCACCGTCTTCGACGATGTCGCGGACGCCATCGCGCAGGCCAACGACAGCGTCTACGGCCTGTCGGCGGCCGTGGTGGGCGACCCTGACGAAGCGGCGGCGGTCGGTGAGCAGCTCGAGGCGGGTGCCGTGTCGATCAACGACGGGTCGCTCACCGCTAGCGTCTGGGATGCCGAGAATTCGAGCTTCAAGCTTTCGGGCATGGGCCCCTCGCGGATGGGCGACGCCGGGCTGACGCGCTTTTTCCGCACGCAGGCGATCCTGCGCCAGACCGGGACCGCCCTCCCCATCGCCGCCTATGCCGAGGAGGCGCGCTGGTGATTGCGCGAGCGGTTTGGACAGCGTAGCTGGTACGCGATGACGTTGACGCTCGACCTCCTTCCCGAACTCGACCGGCTCCTTGGTGTCCATGCCGGGCGGAACGGCCGAACCAAAGCCGAGCTCGCCGAACACGCCATTGCCGAGTATATCGAAGATCTCGAAGACTACGCCGCGGCAGAGCGCGCGCTTGCCAGCTTCGACCCCGCCGAAACACGCTCGCTCGAGGAGGTCATCGCGGAACTTGGCTTGGACATTGAAGATCACGCCATTGGCGGAGCGGCAGTTGAAAAAGCTCGACCGGCAGATAGCAAGCCGTATCGCGACAAGCATGAAAGAAATCGCGCAGCTTGACGACCCCCGGTCGCGGGGCAGCGCTTTGTCAGGCAACCTTGCAGGCTCCTGGCGATACCGCATCGGTGACTGGCGCGTGATCGCCCGGCTTGAGCAGGAAGTTCTGACCATTCTCGTAATCGAGGTCGGCCATCGCAGCGCAGTCTACCGATGACCCCGTTTGCCCAAGCCATGCCCGCGATGCTGCGTCACGCAGGCGAATGGGAGGGCGTATACCGCCATGTCGCGCGCGATTTCACGCTGATCGACACCCACCGCATGTGGACGCGCTGCGAATTTCCCGGCTCGGGGCCTTCTTGGGCGTACATCCAGCACAACCGGCTCGAATGGGCCGACGGGCGGCGCGAGGAGCGCAGCTTTCCCGGCCGGTACGCCGACGGCCTGCTCCACTGGGACACCGACCGCTTTGTGGGCACGGGGTGGGAGACGCATGGCGTCGTCATGCTGCGGCTCGACCGCAAGGATGTCGCCGACGCCTATTTCACCGAAATGATCGAGCTGTCCGCCGATGGCAACGCACGCGCGCGGACGTGGCAATGGTTCGAAAACGGCCAGCCCACCCGCCGCACATTGTGCGACGAATGGCGCGTCGCTTAGCCGGTCACCGCTTGCGGAGCTCGTCGCGTATCTCGCGCAGGAGTGCGACCTCGGCCGGGTCGGCGTCAGCGATCTTGTTCTTCATGAACCGGTTGGCGGTTCGCACCAGCATGAAGATGATGAACGCCAGAATCGTGAAATTGACGACCTGCGTCAGAAACTCACCATAACCGAGCATGGCGACGCCCGCTTTCTTCAAGTCGGCATAGCTTGCTGCGTCGCCGACGAAGCCTGCGGGGATCGCGCCGAGCCGGATGAAATGGCTCGAAAAATCGGCTCCGCCAAAGACCGCGCCGACGATCGGCATGATCAGATCGTCGGTCAGCGAAGTGACGATCTTGTTGAACGCGGCGCCGATGATGACGGCGATGGCCAGATCGAGCACGTTGCCGCGCAGTACGAACGCCTTGAACTCGTTGAACATGGGCAATCCCCCCTTTTGCCGGGACACATAACCCGAAAACCGTCGGAATTGCAACGGCAATTGAATGACGCGCCCGACCTGCCTATCTTCTGCCACAATTGCCGTTGGAGGGATGCCATGATCGACCGCCGCCTTGCCCTTGCCTTGCCCATCGTCGCGTCGCTGAGCGCGTGCGGCATCAATTCGATCCCGACGGCCGAGGAAAATGCCAAGGCGCGCTGGGCCGACGTCCAGGCGGCGTATCAGCGCCGCGCGAGCCTGATTCCCAATCTTGCCGCGACAGTGAAGGGCGCGGCGGCGTCCGAACGCGCGATCCTGACCGGGGTTACCGAGGCACGCGCACGCGCCAACCAGGTCACGATCAACGCGGGCGACCTGACCGACCCAACCAAGGTCCAGAATTACGCGAATGCACAGGCCGGGCTCTCGCAGGCGCTGATCCCGCTGCGCCAGCTGCAGGAAGCGTATCCGGACCTGAAGAGCCAGGCGAATTTCTCGACCTTCATGACGCAGCTCGAGGGGACCGAGAACCGCATCAACATCGCGATCCGCGATTACAACACGTCGGTGCAGGCGTATAACACGCGCATCCGCACCTTCCCCGACGCGGTCGGCGCCAAGGTGTTTTACGGGTCGAAGCCGATGGTGCCGTTCCAGGCATCGACGCCGGGTGCCGAGAACGCGCCAAAGGTCGATTTCAACTGACCCGCCCCTCTCGTCCGATATGGCTGGTCTGGCCGGTGCGTCTGTTGCTGCTCTTGCTGCTCGGCTTCGTCCAGCCGGCGGCGGCGCAGACGTTTCCCAAATTCACCGGGCTCGTCGTCGATGCTGCGGGCGTCCTGCCACCCGCGACCGAAGCCGCGCTGACCGCGAAGCTTCAGGCATTGCAGATCGCGACCAAGCGCCAGCTGGTCGTGGCGACGATCCCCGACCTGCAGGGCTATCCACTCGAGGATTATGGCTACAGGCTCGGGCGCAACTGGGGCGTGGGCTTGCGCGACGTCAACAACGGCATCGTCGTGTTCATCGCGCCCAACGAGCCCGCCGGGCATCGCGGCCCGCGCATCGAGGTCGGTCAGGGGCTCGAGGGGATCGTGCCTGATGCCCTCGTCGCCGAGATCATCGACACGCAGATGATGCCGCGCCTGCGTGCCGATAACGACATTGCCGGCGCGCTTACCGCGGGGACCGATGCACTGGCCGCGCAGCTTCGCGCGTCGCCCGACGAGGCACGCGCGCGAACCGAGGCGGCGGCGGCGGCGTTCGACGCCAAGCACCGCCGGACGGTATCATCGGGTGGCGGCCGCGGGGGCGGGTTCGGGACGCTGATCTTCTGGGGTCTCATCCTGGTGTTCTTCATCCTGCCAATGCTGCGCGGGCGACGCGGGCGGCGCTATCGCGGCGGCGGCAGCGGGCTGGGCAACGTCATCCTGTGGAGCGCGCTGGACGCAGCGACGCGCGGCAATTCGGGTGGCGGCGGCGGCTGGACCTTCGGCGGCGGCGGATGGGGCGGCGGCGGTGGCGGCGGCGGCGGATCGAGCGGCGGCTGGGGCGGCGGTGGCTTCAGCGGCGGCGGCGGCTCGTTCGGCGGCGGCGGGGCGTCGGGATCGTGGTGATGCGACGCCCCGGCACCCACGAGCACGCCGCGATCAGCGCGGCGGTCCATGCCGCCGAAGCCGGTACCTCGGGTGAGATCGTGACGATCGTTGCCGAGGCGTCGGATACGTACCACGACGTCGCGTTGCACTATGCCATCCTCGCGATGCTGTTCGTGCCCGTGTTCTTCGCCGCGTTTCCGGCCATTCCGCTGACGCTGGTCGCGCGCGTCAACGGCGGCTGGGACGCCGCCGAGCTTCGCGACATCCTGCTGCTGACCTTTGCAGCCATGATCCTCGTGTTCCTCGTCATCCGGGCCGCGCTTACGCACAGGCCGCTGCGCCTCGCGCTGACCCCGCGCGCCACACGCGCGCGGCGTGTGCGGCGGCGCGCGGTCGAGCTGTTCCGCGTCGGGACCGAGGCGCGCACGACCGGGCGGACGGGCATCCTCATCTATCTGTCGCTGGGCGAACGCATGGCCGAGATCGTCGCCGATTCGGCGATCCACGGCGTCGTCGGTGAGTCCGAATGGGGCGATGCCATGGCCGCGCTGGTCGGCGACGTCGCGCGCGGCGACATCGCCAGCGGCATGACTGCCGCGGTCGGCAAGGTCGGCGCTATCCTCCACCTGCATCTGCCGCGCCAGGCCGACGACAGCAACGAATTGCCCGACCGGCTCATCGAGCTTTAGCATGGCCGCCGAAATCGTCTGGCAGGGCCGGTTCATCACCGTATACCGCGACGAGCGCTGGGAATATGTCGGGCGCGCGCGGCAGATCGGCGCGGCGGTCATCCTCGCGGTCGAGGACGGGCATGTCCTGCTCGTCGAGCAATACCGTGTTCCGCTCGGTCAGCGCTGCCTCGAACTTCCAGCCGGCATGGTCGGCGACGACGAGACGGGCGAAACGATCGAGGTGGCGGCGTCGCGCGAGCTCGAGGAAGAGACCGGCTGGCGCGCCGCGCACGTCGCCAGCCTCGGCGAATTCGTCACCTCACCGGGGCTGACGTCCGAACGCTTCACGCTCGTCCGCGCGTCGGGGCTGACCAAAGTCGGCCCCGGCGGCGGTGTCGCGGGCGAAGACATCGTGGTGCACCGCGTGCCCGTCACGGAGCTTTCGGCCTTCATCGCCGCCGCGCGCGCGCGCGATGTCGCGATCGGGGTGAAGCTTCTCATGCTTACCGCCGGGCTGCTCGACTAGCCTGCTTTCCTTTGCGTGCGTCCTCGGCTATGCGCCGCGCTTTCGCGACCAACAGATAAAGGGCTGCATGGCCAAGGAAGAATTGCTCGAGATGCGCGGGACGGTCGTCGAACTGCTCCCCAATGCGATGTTTCGCGTCAAGCTCGAAAACAACCACGAGGTGCTCGGCCATACGGCGGGCAAGATGCGCAAGAACCGCATCCGGGTGCTGACCGGCGACGACGTGCTCGTCGAAATGACGCCGTACGACCTGACCAAGGGTCGGATCACCTATCGATTCAAGTGACGGGCCGGTCCCAGTGACCGGTCCCCGTGACGGGCCGGTTCCAATGACGGGCGCGCTGGTGCTCGCCTCGGCATCGCCGCGCCGCCTCGACCTGCTTGCGCGGCTGGGCGTGGTGCCCGGCGCGATCGACCCCGCCGACCTCGACGAAGCCCCGCTGGCGGGCGAACTCCCGCGCCTGCACGCGCAGCGGCTGGCGCGCGACAAGGCGCTCGCGGTCGCCGCGCGCCATGCCGGTGCGGTCGTGCTCGCCGCCGACACGGTCGTCGCGGTCGGGCGTCGCATCCTGCCCAAGGCCGAGGACGAAGCGACCGCGCGCCGCTGTCTCGCGCTGCTGTCGGGACGGCGTCACCACGTGCTGACCGGTGTTGCCGTGATCGACGCGGGCGGGCGGCTGCGCGAGCGGCTGAGCGACACGATCGTCACATTCAAGCCGCTGACCGCGCTCGAGATCGATACGTATATCGCGGGCGGCGAATGGGCGGGCAAAGCGGGCGGCTATGCGATCCAGGGCCGCGCCGAGGCGTTCGTGCGCTGGCTCGCGGGAAGCCATTCGGGCGTCGTCGGGCTTCCGCTCTACGAAACGCGCGGTCTGCTCACCGCGAGCGGCATCGCCTGTGGCTGAATGGGTTTACGAAGACGGCATCGGTGAGGCGCGCGCGGCGCTGATCGACAAGGGTGCGATCGTCGAGGCAGCAATCGAGGTCGAGGGGGCCGGGCTTCGAGTCGGCACCATCATCGACGCACGCCTGGTCGACATCCTCGTGCCCAGGCGCCGCGGAATCGCGACCAGCGACGACGGCGTCGAACTTTTCGTCGCGCCGCTCCTTGCGCACTGGACGCAGGGGCAGCGCGTGCGCGTCGACGTGCGGCGTGAAGCGATCGGCGAAAATATTCGCACCAAGCGTGCGATGGCGGTGCCCGCCGAGGGTGCCGAGCTGCGTGCCGGGCCCAGCTTGCGCGAGCGCCTGTTCGTGGCCGATGAAATCGAGCTGCGCGTTACCGACGCACGCTCGATCGCGGACGATGTCCTGGAACCGAGCGGCTGGATCGAGCTCCTCGAAAGCGCGCAAACCGGCCTCGTCGCGTTTGCGGGCGGCAGCCTCCAAATCACCGCGACCCCCGCGATGACTCTGATCGATGTCGACGGCTGGCACGCGCCGGAGCCACTCGCGGTGGCAGCGGCCGAAGCCGCTGGCCTCGCCATCCGGCGCCTGGGCATCGGTGGATCGGTCGGCATCGACTTTCCGACCGTGGAGGGGCGCGCCGCGCGCGCGGCGGTCGCGCATTCGCTCGATGCCGTGCTGCCGCAGCCGTTCGAGCGCACCGCGCTCAACGGCTTCGGGTTCCTGCAGGTCGTCCGCCCTCGGCTGCGTGCTTCGCTGATCGAGCATGTCCGCGACGATCCCGTCGGCCATGCCGCGCGCACCCTGGTCCGCCGCGTCCAGCGCGAACGACGTGTCGGCGCGGTGCGACTGGTCGGCGCGCCAGGGGTAATCGACTGTCTCGCGGCGCATCCCGACTGGCTCGAACGCCTCGCGCGCGAGCAAGGCGGCGCGGTGACGCTACGCACCGACGAAGGATGCGCGATCGACGCAGGCTATGCCGAGGCGGGCTAGTCGGACTGATTAGGGCGCGGGGTACGCAGATAATCGTCGGCCCTGAGCTTGTCGAAGGGGCGGGCACAGGAACGGAGCATGATTTCTGTTGCTCG
This sequence comes from Sphingomonas sp., assembly GCA_965248885.1. GTDB lineage: Bacteria > Pseudomonadota > Alphaproteobacteria > Sphingomonadales > Sphingomonadaceae > Sphingomonas_O. The sequence continues at coordinate 1,693,509 of OZ252211.1, forward strand.
CCTCCTTCGACTTCGCTCGGGACAGGCTTCGACAGGCGCAGGGCTAGCGGGTTATCAGGTTAGCCCGCTCCCGCTTCCGCTTCCGATAGCCCTGAGCCTGTCGAAGGGGCGGGCAACAACGGCGAAACTTAGTTCTCGCGACCGTCCCCTCGGCGAGGTCAGGACAGCGGTCCTACTCTCACCCTATTTGCCGAAGCTCGCGTATCGCTCGTTGCCGACGATGCCCATCTTGGTCACGGCCGAGCGCTTAACCTCGGCCAGCACCTGATCGACCACGTCGTAACGCGTCTGCGCATCGGGTCGCAGGTGAAGCTCGGGCTCGACCGTCATTTGTCGCGTCCGTTCGAGATACCGACCGAGTGTTACCAGATCGATCGGCGAATAATTCCAGGCGATCGTGCCTGCGGCGTCGATCGTGAGTTCATTTGCATGCGTTTCGATAATGGCTTCCTGCCGGAGGTCGTTGGCAGGAAGATCAATCCTGACCGCGTGGCTCTGGATCGGGATCGTGATGATGAACATGACCAGCAGAACGAGCATGACGTCGATCAACGGCGTCGTGTTCATGTTCATTACAGGATCATTGTCGTCGTCATGTCCCGTCATTGCCGCATGCCTCCAACAGAGTCAGATCACTTTCCGAAGCTCGCATATTGTTCGTTGCCGACGAATCCCATCTTGGTCACTTCGGATTTTTTCACCGCCGCGAGAACCTGGTCGACCACGTCGTAACGCGACTGCGCGTCGGGCTGGACGTGGAGTTCGGGCTCGGGCGTCATGCTCTTGGTGCGCGTCAGATAGGTGCTCAGCGTCACAAGGTCGATCGGCGACCCGTTCCACAAGATGGTTCCGCCCGCATCGATCGCCAGCTTGTTGATATCGGGCTTGATCAGCACCGGCGGCGGGTTGGGGTTGTTGACGGGCAGGTCGATCTTCACCGCATGGGTCTGGATTGGGATGGTGATGATGAACATGACGAGCAGCACGAGCATGACGTCGATCAGCGGCGTCGTGTTCATGTCCATCATCGGGTCGTTGTCGTTGCCCGACCCTGCGCTCATTGCCATGGCGAAGTCACTCCAATCTTAGCTGTAACGATCACGTGCGCCCCCATCACATACGCACCGTGTTGCCGGGGGGCGGTTCGGAGATGAACCCGACCTTGGTAAAACCAGCGCGCTGCATCGTATAGATCGCACCGCCAACGCAGCGGTACGGCGTGTTGATGTCTGCGCGGATATGCGCTTCGGGCAGTTCGAGCCCCGGCGCGTTCGCGCCGCCCTGTTTTTCGATCTCGGCCTTGAGCTTGGCGACCGCGCGGTCGATCAGCTCGGTCGAATCGACGCGCGTCAGGTTCCAGTAAACCTCGCACTGGCCGTTTTCGCCGCCCTTGATCGACAGCGAAACATTCTCGGGCTTGGTCACGGTCACTTCGAACCGTACCTTGGGCAAGGTCATCTTCACCGTCTGGATCACGACGGGCACGGTGATCAGAAAGATGATCAGCATGACCAGCATGACGTCGACGAGCGGCGTCGTGTTGATGTCCGACATCGGCTTGTCGTCGCCGTCGTCGTCGCCGCCTATACTCATTGACATGAGGGTTTGTCCTGTCCGGAAAAGGGTCCCCGGCGACGGTCACGCCGCCGGGAAGAAGGCTCAGGCCTTGATCGGTGCCGACGTGGCGGGCTTGGCAGGGGCCATCTTGGGCGCCGCTGCACCGCGCGCCGAGATGATCGGCTTGACCGCGCCGTTCGACTGCATCCAGCCGTTGACGTCGTTGACGAAGGTCGAGAGGTTTTCCTGGATCATCTTGTTGCGCGCCTGCAGCCAGTTGAAGGCGAGCACGGCCGGAACCGCGACCGCCAGACCGATGGCGGTCATGATCAGCGCTTCACCGACCGGACCCGCGACGGTGTCGATCGACGCCTGACCCGCCGCGCCGATCTTCACGAGCGCGCCGAGGATGCCGATGACGGTCCCGAACAGCCCGATGAACGGCGCGGTCGTGCCGACGGTCGCGAGGAACGACAGTCCGCCCTTCAGCTTCGATTCGATCGCGGCGCGCGTGCGCGACATGACGACGAGCGCCCAGTCGTGCGAATCCTGCGCATCGCTCAGCATCGTGTTCTGGCTCTGCGCGCGCAGGCCGTCGTCGACGATCTGGCGATAGGGCGTGTCCTTGTCGACCTTGGCCGCGGCGTCGGCGAGCGTGGCGTGGTTCCAGAAGCTCGCGCGGACCTTTTGCCCCTGCGAGATCACTTTCTGCTGTTCCCACAATTTGGCGAACAGGATGTAGAATGATCCGATCGACATGAAGACGAGGATCAGGAACACCGCCCAGGTGAGGATACCGCCCTGCTGGAGCGCGGGGCCGAGACCGTATTGAGCGTGCGAACCACCAGCGGCGGCAGCGATCTGGATCAGCATATTGGGCTTCCTTGAAAAAAGTTAGTGGCTTGAAAAAGGTAAGTGGGTTCGGTTGAGGGGTGGCAGTGCTGCCTATTGCTGGATTTGCCACCTGAAGCGGCTGGAAAAGACGCCGCCGGCCGGCTGGCCGTTGGCATCGCGCCCGGGGTTGAACTTCGCCCGCCGCTGGAGCAGCCGACAGGCGGTATCGTCGAGCGCGGCCGAGCCCGAGGACCCGGTGATCGAGCACGACGTCACGCGTCCGTCGGGGCCGACCTGGAGCGTGAAGCTCGTCGTCCCCTGCACGCCCTCACGCTGCGCCGACGGCGGATAATCGTCGTTGGTCACCCAGCTCTGCGGCGAGCCGCGCGGCGTGAGCTTGACGGGCGGCGCGGCCGGCGGCGGCGGGGGTGGCGGCGGCACCGGGCGCGGCGGCTCGGGCGTCGGCACATAAACGGGCGGCGGCGTCGGCGTCGAGGTGACGACGGGCTGCTCGACGGTGCGCGTGGCCACGATCGGCGGCGGTGTCACCACCGGCGGCGGCGGCAGATTCTTGGGCGGCGGCGGCGGCGGCAGCGGCTTTTCGGGCGGCGGCGGCTCGGCCTTGATGTCGATGACTTTCAGGTCCTCGAGCTTCTTCTTGGTATATTCGTAGCCGCCGTTGAACAGGGCGTAAAGCAGTGCCGCGTGGATCGCGATGACGATCCCGATCGACGTCATGCGGCCCGCCGACATCGGTGTTGGGTCAGTATAGGCCATGCGGCGTCTCAACTCCCTCCAGTATCATGTCCCGAACGCTTGAACGCCGCCGGGTGGCCCGGTCGTCTCCGTCGTCTGCGCGCGCAACCGGGCGGCAGGCTGCCCGGCATCACGCAAAGTCTAGCTAGGCCCCCGCCTGCGCGCAATCGCCTTTTCCACGCGCCTAGTCTACGTGGAGGACAGCGATGACAGGATGATGGCAATGCGAAGAATATCGATGCGCGCGCGCGCGCCGTTCCGGCCGGTCGCGCTGCTCGCTGCGGCATCGCTGCTCGGCAGCACCGCGACAAATGGCGCAATTCCGCCGATTCCTGCGCGCGCGCAGCCGGTGATCGCCGATGACGCGCAAAGCTACGCCGATCTCGTCGACCTGCTCCTCCCGGCGACCACCGTGGTGCGCGCACGGATCGTCGAGATGACCGCGCTCGACGAATCGCAGAGCGCGGGAAAGCCGCCGGGCACGAATCGTTACTATTTCGTTGGCACGACGACCGCCTTGATTCGCGGCAGCGAAGGCGTCGCGCCCCAGCTCAGCTGGCTCGCCGACGTGCCCGTCGATGCCCGCGGGCGTGCGCCCAAACTCAGGAAGACCGAGGTGCTGCTCGCCGCCACGCGCGTCGCGGCGCGTCCGGGCGAGCTGCGGCTGGTCGCGCGCGATGCGATGCAGCCGTGGAGCGCCGAGCGCGAGGCGCGGCTGCGCGCGGTGATCGCCGAGCTGATCGCGCGCGATGCGCCCCCCGCGATCACCGGCGTCGCGAGCGCGTTTCACGTCGCGGGGACGTTGCCCGGCGAAAGCGAGACGCAGTTCTTCCTGTCGACGCCGGGCGACCGACCGGTGTCGATCACCGTGCTGCGCCGCCCCGGCCAGGCGCCGCGCTGGGCGGTGGCGCTCGGCGAGATCGTCGACGAGGCGGCGGCGCCCCCGGCGCGCGACACGCTCGGCTGGTACCGGCTCGCCTGCGGGCTGCCGCGCGCGCTCCCCGCGACCGCGACCGCCGACCTCGCGGCCGACGATGGCGACGCGGCGCAGGCCGACTATCGCTATGTGCTCGGCGCGCTGGGTCCGTGTACGCGGCGGCGATGACCGACGTTAGAAATTCAGCACCGAACGTCTTTGCCGCAGGCGGACGCATGGGCGACGCGATCGCCGCGTTCGACTGGGGGGCGACGCCGCTCGGGCCGATCGAGCGCTGGCCGGGCGAGCTGCGCGCGGTCACCGGCCTGATGCTCCAGTCCGATTTTCCCAGCGCGCTGTGGTGGGGCCGCGAACGCATCCTGCTCCACAACGACCTTTATCTCGACATCCTCGCCGAGCGCGGGGCGTCGATCGGGCGTCGTCTCGCCGACGTCTGGGCCGAAACGGGTGACAGTTTCTCCGGCTATTTCGACGCGATCGAGGCGAGCGGCCATGGCGTATCGGCCGCCGAGCTGCGGATCGACATCCTGCGCGGCGCGCGGCTCGAAGAGCGCTACTGGAACTTCTCCCTGACGCCCGTTCTCGGTTCGGAGGGGCAGACGCTCGGCATCCTCAACGGCGTGCGCGAGACGACGGCGGCGGTGCTGCGCGCCCGTGGCGACGCGCTGCTGCTCGACCTCGACGACCAGCTGCTGGCGGCGGTCGGCGTCGATGCGATGATCGAGGCCGCGCTCGCGACGATCGGCGAGCATCTCGGCGCGCGGCGCACCGGCTATGCCGAAATCGACGCGTCGGGCCAGCACCTCGATGTCCTGCAATGCTGGACGGCGGGCGACATGCCCGACATCAGCGGGCGCTATCCACTCGGAACCTTCGGGTCCATCACCGACGAATTGCGCGGCGGCAAGCCGGTGGCGATCGCCGACAACCGCACCGACCCGCGCACCAGCGACCCCGCCACCGTCGCGCGCTACGACACGATCGGGCTGCGCTCGGGCATCGTCGTGCCGCTGCTCGACGCCGGGCGCTATGCCGGGGGGCTGTTCGTCCAGGACGATGTGCCGCGCGACTGGACGCGGCATCAGGTCACGCTGGCACAGGCGGCGACGCAGCGGCTTTGGCACGCGCTCAAACGCCTGCGTACCGAAATCGCGATGCGCGAGAGCGAGCAGCGCTATCGCCTGATCTTCGAACAGGCCAACGACATCATCTTCACCGCCGACATCGACCAGCGCATCACCGCGTGCAACGATGCCGGCGTGCGCGCGCTCGGGCTGGGGCGCGAGGCAATCGTCGGCAAGTCGATCGCCGATTTCGTCACCGCCTCCGATTTCGAACAGACGAGCGCGATGCTGCGCCACAAGCTCGAGCATGGCGGCAACACGCGCCACGAGGTCGGCGTGACCGGTGCCGACGGGCGCGCGATGCGGTGGGAGAATGATTCGACGCTCATCGTCGATCGCGACGGCAGGCCGATGGGGCTGTTATCGATCTCACGCGACGTGACCGAGCGGCGCGCCTTCGACGAGCGCCAGCGGCTGCTGATCAACGAGCTCAACCACCGCGTGAAGAACGCGCTCGCGCTGGTACAGGGCATCGCGCACCAGTCGTTCCGTCCGGGCGTCGAGAGTGCGTCGGCGCAGCGCGACTTCGTCGCGCGGCTGGGCACGCTCGCCAAGGCGCACGACCTGCTGACGCGCGAACATTGGGAGGGGGTGACGATGGCCGAGATCGTCCGCGCCGCGACCGCCGCATTCGACGCGACGCGCATCGCGGCCAGCGGCCCGCCGCTGCGGCTGTGTCCCAAGGCGGCGGTGGCGGTCGCGATGGCGCTGCACGAACTCGGTACCAACGCAATGAAATATGGCGCGCTGTCGACCCCCGGCGGCCATGTCGATATCGGCTGGCAGCGCGACGACGCACGCTTCCGCCTCGACTGGCGCGAGTGCGGCGGCCCCACGGTCGCGCCGCCCAGCCGCCGCGGTTTCGGCGTCAAGATGGTCGAGCGCGCGCTGGCCAGCGACCTGCAGGGCTCCGTTTCGGTTGCGTTTCAGCCCCAAGGTGTGCACTGCGTGATCGACGCACCGCTGCAAGGAAATTTTCAGTGAAACTCAACATCTTGCTGGTCGAGGACGAAGCCCTGATCGCAATGATGGCCGAAGACATGCTCGATGCGGTCGGCCACAATGTCGCGCGGACCGCCGCGACGCTTGCCGATGCTGAGGCGGCGATCGCGCAAGGAGGCTTCGACGCGGCGCTGCTCGACGTCAATCTGAACGGCGACAGCAGCATGGGGCTGGCGACGGCGTTGAAGCATCGCGGCACGCCGTTCGCGTTCACGACCGGTTATGGCGCGGCGGGGATCGACGAGGATCACCGCGACTGCACCGTGCTGACCAAACCCTATGCGATGGACGAGCTGGAGGCGCAGTGCGCGCGCTTCGTCGCTCAGCTCGCCGGGACGAGCTCGATCACGTCGATGAGCGATTCGAAGCGCGGATAGGGCAGCACGAGGCGCCAGCGCTTCGCGCCGATCCGCTCGATTGCGCCGACCATGTCGCGCTCGGCATCGCGGCCATAGTCGACCGGCGTATGTTCGTCGCCGAGCATCAGCGTGCCGAGGAAGATCTTTCGCCGCAGGTCGCCGTCGAACACCCGCCCCAGCGGACGTTGCGACCCGGTGAGCTTTTCGAAGCGGCGCGATGCGCCCTCGCCCGAAACGCTGCACTGAAACGGCGGATAGGCGACGAAGCTCAGGCGCCCCTGCCCCTGCCCCTGCCCCTGCCCCTGACCCTGCCCCTGAACCCCCAGCTTGAACACACGACAGCGGTAGAGCCCAGCGGGAACGGCGGCATCGTCGAGCGCGGCATCGGGGGACAACAACGCGCCCTCGCGCGCGATTTCGTCGCCATGCCCGTCGGCCCGTGCCGCCGCGAGGCCCGCGACGAAGGCATCGCGCCATGTCGACAGTCGCCGGACATCGTCGCGCGTCACCACGCGCCGCCACTCGGTCGGCGCGGGCCTGGCGGCGAGGCAGTGTGCGGGCAGCAGAAGCGCGAGCGCAGCGACTATCAGAGCATGATTTTTGCTCGATCCGCTTCCCCGAGCGAAGCGAGGGGCTATGTCGAGCGAAGCGAGATTGGCTGACACCCGCCAGGGGTCTCGCTGCGCTCGACATAGCCCCTCGCTCCGCTCGGGGAAGCGGGTCTTCCTGCTGTCACCGCGCTCTAGCTGCAGGGTCGAACGCGTATATTTGGCAAGGTCAGGCAGGGTCACGGCGATCTCGTTCAGTTGCGACGGCAGCAATCGCCTCACGTTGGCACTCGCGCACGCGGCAGGACAGGAAAAACGAACAAAAGCATAGGCGGTCCCGGCTCGAACACCTGTCCTACACCCCGCGACTCGTGCCAGCCCTCCCGCCGATGACGCACGACTCCGCCGAAGACGAGCTGCCGCCCGATCTTGCCGCGCTCGTCGCGCAGCTGATCGATCCGGGAGAGCAGGTCGCCGCCCCCGACGATTTCCTGCCGTGGATGCCCGAACGTCACGTCGGGTCGCGCGGCTGGTCGCCGTTGCGGCAACGGCTGTTCGTTGCCGAGCTGGCGCGACACGGGAACGTCCGGCGCGCGGCGGCGCGCATCGGCAAGTCGGCGCGCTCGGCGTATCAGCTGCGCGACAAGCCGGGAGCCGAACATTTCGCGGTCGCGTGGGACCAGGCGGCGCTGCTCGGCCTCGACCGCACGCGCGACCGTATCGCGCCGCAGCTGCTCGCGGGCGACATGCGGGCCGCGTTCGCGACCCTCAATGCCCAGGCACGCGCACCGCGCCACGCGCTCGGCCCCGCCTATGACGAAATCCGCGACCGGCTCGATCGCTACGAGCTGACGTTGCGAAGGCGCGAGCTCGACCTGATCGCGCGCGAACACGGTGGCGATCCGCATCACGACGCGATGCGCAGCCGTGAGGCGCATGCGATCTATGTCCGCGCGGTCGCCGCCGCCGACCGTGCCGAGCGCCAGCGTGCCGCCAACGCCTTCGAGCGCGCACGCCGCAACCCCGCGCCCGCGCGACGTCCCGAACCGCGCATCAGAGGGTTGTGATATGGGGGCTCAGGGCGCGCGCCCGTGCGAAGCGTGTGAAGTCAACGCACGCGTTCGTGCCGTTTTCGACCGAAGAGCGCGTGCGGACTTGGCACGGCGGCCGGGCCGCGCTATGCGCCGCCGCTTCCGGCATCGCTGGACGACTTGCGGGAGGCCCTCGGGCCGCACGGACCGCTAAACTTGAGAAAGAGTGAACCATGGCCAAGAAGATTACCGGTTATATCAACCTCCAGGTGCCGGCGGGCGACGCCAAGCCCGCGCCCCCGATCGGACCCGCGCTCGGACAGCGCGGCGTCAACATCATGGAATTCTGCAAGGCGTTCAACGCGTCGACGACCGACATGGAAAAGGGCACGCCCATTCCCACGACGATCACCGTCTATGCCGATCGCTCGTTCAGCTTCATCACCAAGACGCCCCCGGCCAGCTATCTGATCAAGAAGGCGGCGGGGCTCAAATCGGGGTCGAAGGAGCCCGGCAAGGTGTCGGCGGGCAAGATCGCGCGCTCCAAGCTCGAAGAGATCGCGCAGGTCAAGATGAAGAACCTCAACGCCAACGACCTGGCGGCGGCGACGAAGATCATCGAAGGTTCGGCCCGCGCGATGGGCCTCGAAGTGGTGGAGGGCTGAACATGGCAGACACGAAAAAGGCCAAGAAGCTCGCCGAGTCGATCGACCGGCTGAAGCTGCACGGCGTCGACGAAGCCATCGCGCTCGCCAAGAGCAATGCGACCTCGAAGTTCGACGAGACGATCGAGGTCGCGATGTCGCTCGGCGTCGATCCGCGCCACGCCGACCAGATGGTGCGCGGCGTCGTGACATTGCCCAAGGGCACCGGCAAGACGGTACGCGTCGGCGTGTTCGCACGCGGTGCCAAGGCCGAGGAAGCGACGGCGGCGGGCGCCGACGTCGTCGGGGCCGAGGATCTGCTCGAGATCGTGCAGGGGGGCAAGATCGACTTCGATCGCTGTATCGCGACCCCCGACATGATGGGTCTGGTCGGACGACTCGGCAAGATTTTGGGTCCCAAGGGCATGATGCCCAATCCCAAGCTCGGCACCGTCACGATGGCGGTCGGCGAGGCGGTGAAGGCGGCCAAGGGCGGCCAGGTCGAATATCGCGTCGAAAAGGCCGGGATCATTCATTCCGGGATCGGCAAGGCGTCGTTCGCTCAGGAAGACCTGCGCGCCAATTTCGACGCGTTGATCGGTGCGGTGATCAAGGCCAAGCCGTCGGGCGCAAAGGGCAAATACGTTCAGAAGATCGCGGTGTCCTCGACGATGGGCCCGGGCATCAAGGTCGACGTGGCCGAGGTCGCGGCCTGAACATGACGTCTCGTCATCCCCGCCGTTGCGGGGATGACGAGCGCGGGCTTTCCCCGCCCCACGAAACTCTATCTTCCCCGGCAAATATTCCCCGCTAGACCGGGATGATGAACGGGATCCGGTTCTGATACTCGCGATAAACCCCGCGCATGCGGTGGCGGGTGCCGCCGTCGGGTTGCTCGTCGGGCTGACCGGGGTCGGCGGCGGATCGCTGATGACGCCGCTGCTCGTCCTGATGTTCGGTTTCGCGCCGACGACCGCGGTCGGTACCGACCTGTTGTTCGCCTCGCTGACCAAGACCGTCGGCAGTGGGGTCCACGGGTTTCGCGGGACGGTCGACTGGCGGATCGTGCGACGGCTCGCGAGCGGCAGCCTGCCTGCGGCCGTCGCGACTCTGCTCGTCATCAACAGCCTGGGCAAGCCCAACCCAGGTGTTCAGGCGGCGATCACGACAGTCTTGGGCGTCACGCTGATCGCAACCGCCGTCGCGATGGTGTTCCGCACGCAGATCGTCGTCTGGTCGACGCGCCAGCTGCGCGTGCGCGAGACCGAGCACCGCATGTCGATCACCGTCCTGCTCGGCGCGATCCTCGGCGTGCTCGTCACGGTGTCGTCGGTCGGTGCCGGTGCGATCGGCGTGATCGCGCTGCTCGTGCTCTATCCCGGCATGCCGGTCGCGCGCCTCGTCGGGTCCGACATCGCGCATGCGGTGCCGCTGACGCTCGTCGCGGGGTTCGGCCACTGGCTGATCGGCTCGGTCGACCTCGCGCTGTTGCTCAGCCTGCTGTGCGGGTCGGTCCCCGGCATCGTCGTCGGCAGCCTGATCGGCAGCCGCGCGTCGGACAAATTGCTCCGCCCCCTGCTCGCCGCCGTGCTGGTGCTTGTCGCGACGAAGCTGCTCAGGCTTTGGTAGACCCAACAGAGGCGCGCTGATGTGCAACGAAGTCGCCCGCCGCATCGCGCTCGCGCTGATCCGCGACGATTTCAACAAGCTAAAAATCCCGCTCGTATTTCCCGAAGGCCTGCCCAACCTCGCGCCCGCCGCCAGTATCCGGATCACCGACCGCACGCTCGTCGTCAAACAGGGTGAGACCCCCTCAGCCGTCATGCGGCGCTGGAGCTGGGCAGGGCCGACCGGAAAGCCGGTGTTCAACTTCCGGTCGGAAGGGCGCCGCTTCGCGCAGGGGCGCTGCCTGATCCCCGTCGACGCCATGTTCGAATTCAGCGCGGGTACGGGCAAGCGCAAGGACAAATGGCGCTTCACGGCACGCGACCAGAATTATTTCGCGATCGCCGGGCTGTGGCGCGACGGCGTCGCGATCGGCAAGGACGGCGTGGGTGAGGCGTTCACGATGCTGACCTGCGACGGCGGGCCCGACATCGCGCCGTACCACGCGCGCCAGGTCGTCGTCCTGCCGCGCGAGGCCTGGGCGTCGTGGCTGTCGCCGCAGTTCACCGACGGCGAGACGCTGATTGCACCCAGCCCGGCCGGATCGTTCGGGGTCGTCAGAGAAGATGCTTCGGTGTGAGCTTCGGCAGCGTCAGCGGTACACGCTGCCCACCGGCTCGTCGCCGACGAAGAGCTGGCGTCGCGTGACGGTGCGAACCTCGACGCGACCGGTGGCGACGCTCGCCTTGTACCGCGCCTGTCGCTCCTCATAGCTTCCGGTCTCCGAGGTTCCGTCGCTGTCCGAGCTCGAGTCCCATCGATCGTCCTTCGGTCGGTAACGCGTGACAGAGTGTTCGTGCAGCAGAAACGCCTCGGACTCGCCCGCGCGGTAGAGCAGCACGCAGGCGTCGCGCACATCATCGCATTGTTCGTTCAGCGCCACCGCCTCACGCAGTTTGTCGGGAAGCGCGACCGTCGCGGGCAGGATGCGCAGGTGCACCACCTGCGTCTTGCGGCGCACTTCGCGATCGACGTCGTAGCGTCCTGTCGCGGTTGCGGCAGCAGCCGCGGCGGCGCGCGTGGCGGGGTCGACCTCGTTGCGCGCCATGCGCTCGACCGCGCGGCGACCGGCGGGGCCGAAGTCGAAGCGCAGCGCCTTCCAGTCGATCTTGTCGCGCGGCGTACGCCCGTCGCGGATGCGCGCCATCTGGTCGCGCGTCGCGATCGCGCCAAGATCAAGCAGCGGACTGGCGATCAGCAACGCCACGCCGCACACGCCGAACGCCAGACGCAGATTGGCGCGCCGGACTTCGTGCGCCCAGTTGGCGCGCCCGACGATCAGCGCGACGAGATAGGCGAGGCCATAGGCACAGGCGACCGCGATGCCGAGCAGCGCCCACAGCCGGTCGGGCGACAGCCCGTGCTGCGCAATGCGTGCCCCCGCCGACGTCGCGGCGATCAGCCCGAGCGGAAGCAGCGACACCGCAAGCACCATTGCGCTGATGCGAAACACGGAGTGGGCGCGCCCCTCGTCGTCGCGGTCGCCGATGACCGCGTTGCACAGCACGATCGCCGCCATCAGGCAGGTGATAATGATCGGCGTCGTCGTCTTCGTCGCCCATAATGCGTCGACCCCGCTGAACGGCAACCAGACGAGGAACATCGCCAGCCCAAAGGCGAGCACGGGGGCAAACACCGACAGGATCTGGCGCACCACGCGCTGTAGCGTGCCGATGATGCGCTCATCGTCGCGCAGCAATCCGACGGCCCCCAGGAAGGCGGTGCCCGAAAGGACGAGCGCGGGAAGCACGCTGAACACGATCGCCGCGACGAAGCCGAGGCCGACGAGCGCGAACAGGCCGCTGAGCAAGGCGACGAGCGCCCAGGCCAGCCCGGTGAAGACGAGTGCGGCGATCGCGACCACGGCGTTGGTCCAGGCGCGGTCGTGGACGCGCGGATAGTCGATCCGCCAGACATCGTCCTGCCACGCCTGGAACAGCGGCGTCGCGATGCCGAGCGCGATCGCGGTCCAGGCAAAGCGCCACCCCTCGGAGCTCCACGCGAAACTCCCGTGCCAGTTGACCACCAGCCCGGCGACCGCGCCGATCGCGAGCGCAAAGACAAGACTCGCGATCAACCGGTCGCGCTCGGCGACAAAGGCAAAGGCGACCGCCGCGGTCGCGACGAATGCCGCCGACGCCTGGTGCGGGACATCGGCATCGTTCCAGTGGCTCGCAAGCAACGCATGCACAACGATCTGCGCCAGCGCGCCGATCGCCGCGAAAATCCATGGCCGTGCGGGCCAGTCGGGGCGGATCAATGTCGTGTCGGCCACTCGCTCCGCTCCCCTCGCCTGCTACCCCTCGCTCGCACGACGGTTGAAACGTCATGCGCGAGAAACGCTAATGTCTGGCGAACGACCTCGCGATCATAGGGCAACATCATGTGCGCGACGGGCACTGCGATATGATCGGCCTGGCCCGCCGTGTGCGTCGACGCAACCGATACCTTGCCGTCGTTGGGCAGCGGCAGGAACAGGTTCGACAGGCGCGCGAGCAAGGGCCGGGTTCCCGCATTGATACCAAGCGGAAAGTCGACGCTGCCGACCGTCGCTGCATCGTCGGGCGCGCGCAGCGTCATCAGATGCGACGCCGCGGGCCCGAGCACCAGCCGGCCGAGCTTGATGCGTTGCAGCCAGTCGGCGAGCTCGCTCCCGCCGTTGGGCGTACCGAGCATGACGACCCGCCCAAGTCGTTCGGGTCGCGCCTGCGTCACGATCGCACGAATCAGGAGGCCGCCGAAAGAATGGCCGACGAAATGCAACGGCCCGCTGAAACGCGCACCGAATTGGTCGACCTGCGGGATGACGGCATCGCGCAGCACGGGCAACGACCGCGTCAGCGAGGGGTAGCCGATGCGCAGTGTCGCATACCCCGAACGGCGAAGCGCGCGTTCGAGCACCGACATCGCGAAGCGGTGGCCGCCGTGCCCGTGGAGGAGCACGACGCCACCCTTCGCCGGGTCGAACGCCTCAGACGTCGGCGACGACCTTCGTCTTCCCGCCTTTCTTGCCCTTCTTGGGTGCGGCAGACGTCATCTCGAACGACAGCGCGCTGACCCCGTCGGTCTCCTTCAGCCCGACCACGACCTCGCCACCGTGGACGAGCTTGCCGAACAGCAGTTCCTCGGCCAGCGGCTGCTTGATCTTTTCCTGGATCAGGCGGCCCATCGGGCGCGCGCCATAGAGCTTGTCATAACCCTTGGTCGTCAGCCACGCCTTGGCCTCGTCGTCGAGCTTGATGTGGACGTCGCGATCGGCAAGCTGCAGTTCGAGCTGCAGGATGAACTTGTCGACCACGCGGCCCACGACTTCGGTCGGCAGATAGCTGAACGGCACGATCGCATCGAGGCGGTTGCGGAATTCAGGCGTGAACATCCGCTTGACGGCCTCCTCGTCCTCGCCCTCGCGCGTCATCGCACCAAAGCCGACCGCCTCGCGCGCCATGTCGCTCGCGCCCGCGTTGGTCGTCATGATCAGGATGACGTTGCGGAAGTCGACCGACTTGCCGTGCTGGTCGGTCAGGCGGCCGTTATCCATGACCTGCAACAGGATGTTGAACAGGTCTGGATGCGCCTTCTCGATTTCGTCGAGCAACAGGACGCTGTGCGGCTGCTGGTCGATCGCGTCGGTCAGCAGGCCGCCCTGGTCGAACCCGACATAGCCCGGCGGTGCCCCGATCAGGCGGCTGACGCTGTGCCGCTCCATATATTCGCTCATGTCGAACCGCTGGAGCGGAATGCCCATGATCGAGGCGAGCTGGCGCGCGACCTCGGTCTTGCCCACGCCGGTGGGTCCGGTGAACAGGTAATTGCCGATCGGCTTGTCGGGATCGCGCAAGCCCGCGCGCGACAGCTTGATCGCCGAGGCAAGCTTCTCGATCGCCGCGTTCTGCCCGAACACGACGCGCTTCAGGTCGGTCTCGAGGCTGGCGAGCGACTTAGTATCGTCGGTCGACACCGATTTCGGGGGGATGCGCGCCATCGTCGCAATGACCTGCTCGATCTCCTTCGAGGTGATGACCTTCTTGCGCTTGGCAGGCACCACGAGCATCTGCATCGCGCCGACCTCGTCGATCACGTCGATCGCCTTGTCGGGCAGCTTTCGGTCGTTGATGTAACGCGCCGACAGCTCGACCGCCGACTTGATCGCGTCGGGGGTGTAGCGGACGTTGTGATGTCCCTCGAACGCGCTGCGCAGCCCGGCGAGGATCTTGATCGTGTCCTCGATCGTCGGTTCGTTGACGTCAATCTTCTGGAACCGGCGCAGCAGCGCGCGGTCCTTTTCGAAATGGTTGCGGAATTCCTTGTACGTCGTCGAACCGATGCAGCGGATCGTGCCGCCCGACAGCGCAGGCTTGAGCAGGTTCGACGCGTCCATCGCGCCGCCGCTGGTCGCGCCCGCACCGATCACCGTGTGGATTTCGTCGATGAACAGGATCGCGTGCGGCAGCTTTTCGAGCTCGTTGACGACCGCCTTCAGCCGCTCCTCGAAATCGCCGCGATAGCGCGTGCCGGCGAGCAGCGCGCCCATGTCGAGCGAGTAGATGACCGCGGGCAGCAGCACCTCGGGCACATTGCCCTCGACGATCTTGCGCGCCAAACCTTCGGCGATCGCGGTCTTGCCGACGCCGGGGTCACCGACATAAAGCGGATTGTTCTTCGACCGGCGGCAGAGAATCTGCACCGTGCGGTCGACCTCGGGACCGCGCCCGATCAGCGGGTCGACCTTGCCGTTCTTGGCCTTTTCGTTAAGGTCGACGCAGAATTGCTTGAGCGCGCTCTCGGGCTTGCCCTTGCCGTCGCCCTTGGCCGGCTTTTCTTCCTCGGCGCCCTTGGGTGCGCTCGCTTCGGGCGCGCCCGCGCCCTTGCCGACGCCGTGACTGATGTAGCTGACTGCGTCGAGGCGGCTCATGTCCTGCTGCTGCAGGAAATAGACGGCATAGCTCTCGCGCTCGCTGAACAGCGCGACGAGGACGTTGGCCCCGGTAACCTCATCGCGCCCCGACGACTGGACGTGAAGGATCGCGCGCTGGACGACGCGCTGGAACCCGCTGGTCGGGCTGGGGTCGGTCTGCCCCTCGACGCGCAGCGCTTCGAGTTCGCTATCGAGATAATGCGTCACCGTCGCCTTGAGCTCCCCGGTATCGACACCGCACGCGACCATCACCGCGCTTGCATGAGTGTCGTCGGTCAGCGCGAGCAGGAGGTGTTCGAGCGTGGCATATTCGTGACGCCGGCTCGCTGCGGTCGCGAGCGCATTGTGCAGCGTCGTTTCGAGTTCACGGGCAAAGGAAGGCATGGAGAGTATCCCTAAAGCGGCACCGACGAGCTCGGAGCCGTGACTTGTATCCTCATGTCGGGTGTCGGCGCCCGACGATCAAGCGTCGCCTGTTTTACGACCCGAATATGCTTTGCTTCACGCGTCACGACCGGAATATCGCATCCGCATTCGCCCGGTGCTCAACGGCCTTTTCACGCCTTGCGCGCGTCCGCACGATCTCGGCATCGAGCGCGGCGATACGCGCGTCGAGCTCGGCGACCGACAGCGGATCCAGGTCCTGCCGCGCGGCGATCGTCACCGGGTCGGCGGCGCGAGGGGGCAGAGCGATGTCGTCGCTGTCCATGGTGGCAAGTCTGCCTGCTGCGGCGCGCTTGTCAACGATCAAGGTCGTTGTTTTTGTCGGCGCCTTGCCGCTAAGGAAGCCATGCAACGGCGGCGGGGGCGCAGGTGGCTGAATATCCAGAAAAGATGCGAGCGATCGATCCGTCCGAATTCGGCGGTCCCGACGTCCTCCGGCTGGTCGAGCGGCCGGTGCCGGTGCCGGGGCACGACGAGGTTCTGATCCGCGTCGCGGCCGCCGGGATCAACCGGCCCGACGTGCTGCAACGCCTCGGGCGATATCCGCCACCGCCCGGTGCACCGTCGATCCCGGGCCTCGAGGTCGCGGGGGAAGTGGTCGCCGTAGGACCAGGTACAAACGACGCGCTGCTGGGACAGGAGATGTGCGCGCTGGTCGCGGGTGGCGGCTATGCCGAATTTTGCGTCGCGCCGTCGGGAACCTGCCTGCCGGTGCCGCGCGGGATGTCGCTGATCGAAGCCGCGGCGCTGCCCGAGACGCTGTTCACCGTTTGGACCAACGTGTTCGAGCGCGCCTATGCGGTCGAGGGCGATACGGTGCTCGTCCATGGCGGCACGTCGGGGATCGGCACGATGGCGATCGCGCTGGGCAAGCTCTTTGGCCTGACGATCATCGTCACCTGTGGCAGCGAAGCCAAATGCACGCGCGCACTCGAACTCGGCGCGCATTTCGCGATCGACTACAAGCAACAGGATTTCGTCGCCGAGGTGGCGCGGATCACCGGCGGCAAGGGGTGCGAGGCGGTGCTCGACATGGTCGGCGGCGACTATCTGCCGCGCAACCTCGCCTGCCTCGCCGAGGATGGGCGTCATGTGTCGATCGCGGTGCTCGGCGGACCCAAGGCGGAAATCTTCATACCGGCGATCATGGCGAAGCGGCTGACGCTGACCGGATCGACGCTGCGCCCGCGCAGCCTGTCGTTCAAGACCCTAGTCGCCGAGGAAATCGCGCGTACCGTCTGGCCGCACGCCGATGCCGGGCATCTGCGCGCGACGATCGATTCGACCTTCCCGCTCGCCCATGCCGCCGACGCTCACACGCGGATGGAAGCAGGCGAGCATGTCGGCAAAATCGTACTGACGATGGCTGATTGACGACGGACCCGAGCGCTATTCCTTCGCGCTTCCCGGCTCGGCCATGTCGCGATGCTGCCCGGCGAGGACCGACGGCGGCACGACGCCCGAGGCGGCGACCTGCAATTTGTTGAACCAGCCCGACACGATGCGGTCCTTGCCCGCCAACATCGCATCCCAACCGTCACGCGCGACCTTGGCCGGGTCGGCTTTCTCCGACTGGCCGACCTTGGTGTCGCCCATTCCGGCACGATCGAAGAATTCGGTCTCGGTCGCACCCGGCATGAGCGTGGTGAGCGTGACGCCCGTGCTGTCCTTGATCTCGTTCCGGATCGCATCGGTGAAGTTATCGACGAATGCCTTGGTGCCGTTATACACCGCGTTGAAGGCACCCGGGACATAGCCGGCGATCGAACCGGTCACCAAAATCTTGCCTTCGCCCGCCGCGATCATGTCGTTCAGTGCTTTTTGCAACAGATACACGGTCCCGGTGACGTTCGTGTCGATGGCATGCCGCCACCTCGCGGGATCCTGATCGACGAACGCGCCGCCCGTGCCGATACCGGCGTTCGCGCACAGGACGTCGACCTTGCGACCGTTCGCAGCCGCCAACAACCGGTCGACGCCTTCGAAACTCGACAGATCGGCCTCGACCGACTCGACCGAGACGCCGTGCGTGCGGAAGTCGGCGGCCGCCGAATCGATCAGCGGCTCGTCGGCGACGACGAGCAGGTCATAACCCGCCTCTGCTGCAAGGCTGGCGAGTTCGAAGCCGATACCGGTCGATGCGCCGGTGACGATGGCGAATTTGTTCATGGCAATATCCTTGAAATTTGTGTCAGGCGGCGAGCGCAATGGCGGGCTTCAGAACGATTTTGGTCGCGATGTTCTGCTCGTCATGGAACATCTTATAGCCTTTGGGTGCGTCCTCGAGCGCCATTCGGTGGCTGATCAGGAAGGTCGTATCGATCTTGTCTTCCATGATCGCGTTGAGCAGCGCGGGCATGTAATGCTGGACGTGCGTCTGCCCGGTCTTGAGCGTCAGCCCCTTTTCCATCACCGCGCCGAGCGGAAATTTGTCGACGAACCCGCCATAGACCGCAGGCATTGAAACGCGTCCGCCCTTGCGCACGGCGATGATCGCCTGACGGATCGCGTGCGTGCGGTCGGTGCCGGTGAAGGTCGAAGCCTTGATCTGGTCGTAGACGTTGTCGGCGAACAGCCCATGTGCCTCGAGCCCGACGCAGTCGATCACCGCGTCGGGACCGATCCCGCCGGTCATCGTACGCAACGCCTCCGACGTCCGCGTCTCTTCGAAATTGAGCGTTTCGGCGCCGAACTTCTTGGCGAGTTCCAGGCGTTGCGGGAAATGGTCGATCGCGATGACGCGTTCGGCCCCCATCAGGAACGCCGACTGGACCGCGAACAAGCCGACCGGACCGCAGCCCCAGACCGCGACGGTATCGCCGGGCTCGATCTGCGCGAATTCGGCGGCCTGCCAGCCGGTGGGGAGGATGTCCGAGAGGAACAGCACCTTGTCGTCGTCGATGCCGTCGGGAATCACGATCGGCCCGACGTCGGAAAAGGGCACGCGGACATATTCGGCCTGCCCGCCCGGATAGCCGCCGGTCATGTGGCTGTAGCCGAACAGCCCGGGCATCGTGTGCCCGTAAAGCTTTTCACCGATATCCTGGTTGTCGGCCGGGTTGCCGTTGTCACACGCCGAATATTGGTGCTTGCCGCAATGATAGCAGGACCCGCAGGCGATGGTGAAAGGCACGACGACGCGCTCACCTTTCTTCAGGGTCGATTTCGGGCCGACCTCGACCACCTCGCCCATGAATTCATGACCCAGGATGTCGCCGGCCTGCATCGTCGGAATATAGCCGTCGTAGAGGTGAAGGTCCGATCCGCAGATCGCGGTCGAAGTGACCTTGATGATCGCATCGCGCGGATTGACGATCTCGGGGTCGTCGACGGTATCGACGCGAACGTCGTGCTTGCCGTGCCAGGTGAGCGCACGCATCGGGTCAGTTCCTTTCTTCGTCGCGCTTGGCGCGGGTATTGGCGGCGACCGCGATCTCGCCGGTCTCCATGAGCTGCTTGAAACGGCGCAGGTCGCGACGCGACTGGAGCGCGGGCTCACGCTGAAGCACTTTTGCGACGACCTTGCCGATCAGCCCGGCGGGCGGGTCATAGGCGATCGTCGCGGTAACGACAGTGCCGCGCGGGCCCGCGTCCTCGAACTCGACACGGCCGCTGTTGACGACATCGGCACCCTCGTCGCTGCGCCAGTCGATGCTCGTACCGTCGACCACGTCGGTGACGAGCGCGTCCCATTCATAATGCGTACCACCCGGCCCCTTGACCACCCAATGCGAGCGGATGTCGTCGAGCACGTCGATCCGCTCGACATTTTCCATGAAAGTCGCAAGGTTGGCGAAATCGCGCCAATAAGTGAACAGCTCGTGCGCGGGGCGGTTGACCGTAACCGCTCGGATATTGACCGAGTCGCCGATTTCGACACCTGGCGAACCCAGGGCTTTGTCGCGATCCTTTGCCGTCGCGCGTGGTGCGTCGTCGACCTCTGCCATGTCCGATTTCTCCCGAGTGGATGCGCGGTTCAACTCCCGATTGCGAAAGCCGTTCCAGCGCGGATCTCGCTTGGCGAACACTCGACGCGCCGGATGCTCGCCCCTGTTGCAGTGCAGCAAATTTTATGTTTCACATAAGCGCAACTTTCGGCCTTACGCCGCGTTTGGAGATTAGGTCGATATACTTGTTTCGCTTCGGAGATTGCCGTGCCTGACGTTCGCCGCATCGCGCTTATCGGTAACGCACTTCCCCGTCGCTGCGGCATCGCAACATTCACCGCACACATCGAAGAAGCGTTGTCGAGCGCGCCACGCGCGCCCGAGACGGTGATCGTCGCGATGAACGATCAGGGTGGACCTTATGATTATCCCGCGAAGGTCGGGCTGACGATCGACGACAGCCGCGTCGACGACTATGTGCGCGCTGCCGAATGGATCAATGCGGGCGGGTTCGACGTCGTTTCGCTCCAGCATGAATATGGCATTTTTGGCGGCGAGGCGGGCGGGTTCATCCTCGAATTGCTGTCGCGCCTCGATGTACCCGTCGTTTCAACGCTCCATACTGTCTTGTCGGACCCCTCCCCGGCGCAGCGTCGCGTCATGGGTGCGATTATCGCAGCCTCCGCGCGCATCGTCGTGATGGCGGAAAAAGGTGCCGAGATGCTGCGTACGATTTGGCACGTTCCGGCCGACAAGATCGATGTCATTCCACATGGCATTCCCGATTTCGACTTCGTCGATTCCGCGCCTGCTAAGGCGGAACTTGGCTTGGGCGACCGTCCCGTGATCCTGACGTTCGGCTTGCTCGCCCCCAACAAGGGGATCGAAGTGATGATCGATGCCGTCCCCGAAGTTCTCAAAGCCAGCCCCAACGCGCTTTATGTCGTGCTCGGTGCGACGCATCCCAACCTGGTGCGGCACGAGGGCGAAGCGTATCGCGAGCGGCTTCACGACCGCGCGCGCTATCTCGGGGTCGAGGACAACGTCCGCTTCGTTGACGGCTTCGTCGATCAGGCGACTCTGCTGAACTATATTTCGGCGTGCGACGTCTATGTGACGCCCTACCTCAACGAGGCGCAGATGACGTCGGGGACATTGTCGTACAGCTTCGGGCTCGGCAAGCCGGTGGTCTCTACCCCCTATTGGCATGCCGCCGAACTGCTTGCCGACGATTGCGGCGTGCTCGTGCCGTTCGGCGACAGCGCCGCGATCGGCACCGCCGTGGCGCGTTTGCTCGCCGACGATGCGTACAGGACGACGATGCGCCAGCGTGCCTATCGCGCAAGCCGCGCGATGGTCTGGTCGACGGTCGCCGAACGCTATCTGGGCGTTATGGACCAGGCGACGCGCCGTGCGCCGCTGCGCATCGTCGCGCGTCCTGACGCGGCTACGCGAGCGCGCGCTCTGCGCCCGGTGCCCTCGATCGCGCTCGATGCGCTGCACGGCATGTGCGACGACACCGGCATCTACCAGCACGCGATCCACTCGGTTCCCGATCGCGATCACGGCTATTGCATCGACGACAACGCACGCGCGCTGATCCTCGCGTGTCAGTTGAACGCGGAAGGCGAGCTCGCGCTCGACGATGTGACCACGTCGCGCTTCGCCTCGTTCGTCCAGCATGGCTGGAACCGCGACCTGTCGCGTTTCCGCAACTTCATGGGGTTCGACCGGCGCTGGTGCGAAAGCTTCGGTTCCGAAGACAGCCATGGGCGCACCTTGTGGTCGCTCGGCGAAGCCGCACGGCACGACTCGTCGGCATCGCGGCGCCGCTGGGCGGTTGCGCTGTTCGAGCAGGCTTTTCCGGTCGTCGAGAGTTTCGCGTCGCCACGCGCCTGGGCGTTCACGCTTTTGGGGCTCGAGGGATTCGTCGCGGCGACGGGGTCGAAGGCGGCGATCAAGCTGCGCCACCTGCTGGCCGACCGGCTGATGGACCGCTTGCACGCCTGCGCGTCGGACGACTGGGTGTGGTTCGAGGACGGGCTGGCCTATGACAATGCGCGGTTACCGCAGGCACTGATCGTCGCGGGCCAGGCCAATGAGAACGGT
The DNA here is from genome assembly GCA_965248885.1 of Sphingomonas sp. GTDB lineage: Bacteria > Pseudomonadota > Alphaproteobacteria > Sphingomonadales > Sphingomonadaceae > Sphingomonas_O. The sequence continues at coordinate 1,715,321 of OZ252211.1, forward strand.
GCGCAGGTCGACGCGGGCTTGCGCACGCTTGGCTGGCTGACGGCGATCCAGACCGCGGCGGCAGGGCATTTTCGCCCTGTGGGCTCCGAAAGCTTTGGCGACCTGCGTGTCATGCCGCGGCCGTTCGATCAACAACCACTGGAGGCGACCGCGCAGGTCGCCGCCTGCATCGCTGCGCTGCGCGTCGAAGGCGACCAACGCTGGCGGGTCGAGGCCGAGCGCGCGTTCGACTGGTTCCTCGGGCGCAACGACCTCGGCATCGCGCTGGTCGACATCGAGGATGGCAGCTGCCGCGACGGGCTGCACAGCGACCGTGCCAACGAAAATCGCGGCGCCGAATCGGTCCTTGCGTGGCTGATGGCGGCGGCCGACATGCGCGCGATGGTGCGCGAAAACGACACACGAACGAAAATTACCGCGCTGGTGGCATAACTCAAACCGTTGCGGCATAGGTCGGGCGAATAGTACCCGGGGGGATTCGTGTCGCATTTGTCGTGCCTCAACCGGCAGGATGTCATCCTGCAGCCTGATCCGTCGCGTGTGCTGGTTCGCCCGTTCAATCCCGCAGCCGAACCGCGCGACCTGAACCCGACCGACAAGACGCGCGCGCAGCACATCGTCGACCGCGTCCTTGCGCTCGACGATGCGACGACCGACCGGTTGCTTGAAGAGGTGCTTGAGAATTTCGATCGTCGGCATCGCAACCTGCTCGCCCGCTTCGAGACGCGCTGCGACGAGATGGACGGATCGTTCGGCCCGCACGCACCCTTCAGCCAGAAGGAGCGCCGCCTGATCGGCGCGCATTTCCTGCACGAATATTCGTTCGAGGCGGCGGCGCTTTTCAACCCGAGCATCGTGCTCCACCCCGACCAGTCGTCGGCTCCCGAGGGCGGTTGCCGCTTCATCCTCAGCCTGCGCGGCGTCGGCGAGGGGCATATCTCGTCGCTGACTTTTCGTACCGGCACGCTCGACGCGACGGGCACGATCACGATCGATCCCGCATTGCGTCAGGCGGCGCTTGCCAAGGTCGACCGCATCGACGGTGATCGGGTCGACATTCAGTTCGAGCCCGACGAGGATTTGAGCGAGCGCGTGATTTTCCCGGTTACGGCGTCGCAGTCGAACGGGATCGAGGATGCGCGCTTCGTCAAGCTCGACGAGGGCGACGACCGCTACGTCGCGACCTACACCGCTTATAGCGGGCGCGCGATCCGGTCTGAAATGATCGAGACGACCGATTTCCTGTCGTTCCGCATGCGTCCGCTGTCGGGCAATGCCTCGCACAACAAGGGGATGGCGCTGTTCCCGCGCAAGATCGGCGGTCGCTATGCGATGATCGGGCGGCAGGACAATGAGAACCTGTTCCTGCTCTATTCGGACGATCTCTACGACTGGAACGGCGGCGAAAAGATCATCAAGCCCGAATATCCCTGGGAATTCGTGCAGATCGGGAATTGCGGTTCACCGATCGAGACCGACCGCGGCTGGCTGTTGTTCACCCACGGGGTCGGCGCGATACGCAAATATTCGATCGGCGCAGTGCTGCTCGACAGAGACGATCCGTCGAAGGTCGTCGCACGCACCGAAGAACCGCTGATCCGCCCCGAGCCTGCTCAGCGCGAAGGCTATGTTCCCAACGTCGTCTACACCTGTGGTGCGCTGCGCCATGGCGACATGATCCTGCTGCCCTATGCGGTGTCGGACACGTTTTCGAACTTCGCGACGGTGCATATCGCAGATCTGCTCGAGGCGATGATCGACTGCTGACGCCGGGCGAGTGCTCAACCGCATCGGCACACGGCCAACGAATGGTGCCGGCTGCAGGAATCGAACCCGCGACCCCCTGATTACAAATCAGGTGCTCTACCAACTGAGCTAAGCCGGCGCATCGCTGCTTTGCGTCAGCGCACGCCGAAGGTCCAGCCCTCGGTCGCGGCGACTTTGGCGAGGCCGGGCGGGTTCCACAGCACGCGATCGAGCGCAACGTGGCGCAACCACGCGGCGGCAAGGATCGCGTCGGTCGCATGGTCGGTGTAGCGTGCGAGCGGGCGGTGCGGCGCGCAGTCGAACGCGGCAAGCGCGGCATCAAGCGCGGCCCCGTCGCGCAGCTTGCTGGTCCCCGCGCGCAATCCCGCCTCGCGCGCGGCGAGCGCGGTATAGATTTCGACGATGACCGGACACCCGGCGACCGGTGCGTCGAAAGGCCAGATCGTCGCGCGCTTCAGGCGGTGCAGCACGCGCATCGCGGTCAGGCTTGCCTTGCCGACCTGTGCGGGGCCGACGAGGTTGAAGCAGCTCGTCGGCGACAGCCGGTGCGTGCGCTGGCGGTGCTCGACGACGCGCAATCGCCCGCCCCCCGCCCCGAATGCGGCGCCTGTCCGCCCGCCGTGGCGTCGGAAATGCGGGGCGAAATCGGGGTGATCGACAAACGCGTTGGCAGCAAGATACGGCTCGTCGCGGCAGACCTGTTCGACCAGCGCCCATAGCGCGCGGGCATCACCGGGAGCCTCGGCGAATCCTGGAAAATAGCTGCCCCGGTCGGCAAATGGAAAAGCAGGCGAGATATCCATGCCGACGAGGACGTCGCCGTCGAGCGCATTGAGCCAGTCGACGACCTCGGCGCGCGACCAGCCAGCACCCATCGACGCCAGTTCGGGTGCCTCGATCCCCGTGCAACACTGCGCGATCGCGATCCCGGCATGGCGCTCACCGACCGCGCCCGACCAGTCGATCGCGACAAAGCGGTCAAAGACAGGGGGCGGGGAAATAGGTAATTCCCGTCCCGGATAAGGATTCATTGGCATCAGTCGGTTCTTGGCTAATGAAGCGTTAACGCTAGGCTCTTCCCATGGCACCGACGCTCGCACCTCCCGTCCGACACCCTTTCCGCGACCAATTCCGGCTCAAACCTATGGTATCGCGCGAGCCGTTGTCCAATCGAGGGCTGTTCATGCTGACCTTCGTCGCGGGGTTCCTCGCCTTTTCGACCTTCCTCTACTGACGGGCTCAGTCGCACGCACGGTGGAGTTTCCAGGCAAGCCACGCCGATACCAGGCACATCGCCGCCGTCATCACGAACTGATCGACCGCCGACACGCCGAGCGCGCTCAGCCCAATCGCTGCCGCCGACCCGACAGTCATGCAGATCGAATTGACGAGGTTGTTCGCGCCCACTGTGCGCGCAGTCTCGCTCTTGGGAACCGTCGTCGTCAGGAACGCATATAGCGGAACGACGAACATCCCGCCCGCGATCGCGATGCCGAGCAGGCAGCCGAGCAGCGCAGGCGCGCCAGGGTGCGCGACGAAATGCCAGAAATCGAGCAGGCCTTTCGCGGGTGCGCCCTCTGCCCAATTGCGCGCAACAAAGTGGAAGGCGAGCACGAACCCGCCCATCACGATGACGCACACCGGCGCATAACGCGCCGATACCTGCCCCTTGAGTAGCCGGTTGATCGCGACCGAGCCGATCGCTATCCCGACCGAAAAGATCGCGAGGAACAGGCTCGCCACGCTCTTGTCCGCCATCAGCACGTTTTTCGCGAGCGGCGGGAATTGCACGAACAGCACCGCACCGATCATCCAGAAAAAGCTGATCGAGACGATCGCAAGGAACAGGCGCCGTATGTGCATCGTCGCCGCGACAAGGCTCCATGACGCGCGAAAGATGTTGTAGTCGATGTGCCCGGCAAGCTGGCTGGTCGGCGGTGCCGCAGGAACCTGACGCCCCGCGAACCAGCCGACGACCGCCAGCAACAAGATGCCGGCGGCCGCCACCTGCGCGCTGATGAAGCCGGCGAGGATCGTTCCGGCAAGGATCGCGATATAGGTTCCCGCCTCGACCAGCCCGGTTCCCCCGAGAACCTCGTCCTGCTCGAGGTGTTGCGGCAGGATCGCGTATTTGATCGGACCGAAAAAGGTCGAGTGCACCCCCATCGCGAACAGCGCGCCGAGCATCAGCGGAATGCTCGGCAGCAGCAGCCCGGCGGCGCCCACCATCATGATGCCGATTTCCGCCGTCTTGACGATGCGGATCATCCGCGCCTTGTCGTACGCGTCGGCGAGCTGACCTGCGAGCGCCGACAGCAGGAAGAACGGCACGATGAAGATCGCGGTCGCGATTCCGCTGAACACCTCTTCCTTCTGCGGGTCGCTGTAGACGTGGTAGATGACGAACAGCACCATCGCGTTCTTGAACAGATTGTCGTTCATTGCGCCCAGGAACTGCGTCACGAACAAGGGCAGGAAACGGCGCTTTTTCAGCAGCGCAAGCGACATCGCCATAAAGGTCCGGACTTTCCCCAGGGTCGCCAAGCGCGAAGCCGCTCGCATAGCGGGGTTTCGCGGTGCTTCCAATGCGGCTAATCGCGCGCATGTGCTGACCCTGCCCAACCTGCTGACGCTCAGCCGCATCGTGACGGTGCCGCTGCTCGTCGCGCTGCTGTGGTTTCCGGGTTGGACGCTGGGGTATGCGCTGGGTTTCGCGCTCTACTGCCTGATGGGCATTACCGATTATTTCGACGGCTATCTGGCGCGCGCAAAGGGAACGGTGTCGCGGCTCGGCATCTTCCTCGACCCGATCGCCGACAAGATCATGGTCGCCGCCGTCATCGTCATGCTCGTCGCGACGCGCCACGACCCCGCCGCGATTACCGGGTTCAACGTCATCCCGGCGATCGTCATCCTGATGCGCGAAATCGCGGTGTCGGGCTTGCGCGAATTTCTTGCGGGCATCCAGGTTTCGGTTCCCGTCTCGCAGCTCGCCAAATGGAAGACGACGCTCCAGATGGTCGCGCTCGGCGCGCTGATCCTCGCAGGCGCGCTTCCCGACCTGGGGTGGATCAAGATCGTCGGGCTCGCCTGCCTGTGGGTCGCCGCCGCGCTGACGCTCGTCACCGGCTGGGACTATCTGCGCGTCGGCTTGAAGCACATGGACTGATGCGGCTCGTCTATTTCGCCTGGGTTCGCGAAAGCATCGGGATCGCGGAGGAGACGATCGAGCCCGCGCCCGGCGTCGCGACCGTCGCCGATCTTCTCGACCAGCTGGCGGCGCGCGGTGAGGGTCACGCCGCCGCTTTCGCGGATCGCACGCGGCTGCGCTTTGCGGTCGACCTTGCAATGGCGACGCTCGACACGCCTGTTACGGGGGCTGGCGAGGTCGCGATCTTTCCGCCGGTCACGGGCGGATGATCGCGGTTCGCGTCTCGCCCGATCCGTTCGACCTGAACGCCGTGATCGCGGCCCTGGCCGGCGAAGGCGTCGGGGCGGTGGCAAGTTTCGTCGGGCTGGTGCGTGGTGACGACGGGCTGGTCGCGCTGACCCTCGAACATTATCCGGCGATGACCGAGGCGGCGCTGCGTTCGCTCGCGGAGGCAGCGCACGCACGCTGGAACCTGAAGGGCGTCCATATCCACCACCGTGTCGGGCGTCTGACGCCGGGCGCGCCGATCGTGCTGACCGCGACGGCGGCGGCGCATCGCGCCGATGCGCTCGACGCGTGCGCGTATCTGATCGATCGCCTCAAGACCGATGCGCCCTTCTGGAAGCACGAAAGCTTCGCCGACGGGCGCGAACATTGGGTCGAGGCGCGCGCGGGTGATGCGGCGGCAACGTCGCGCTGGCGCTGAGCCCGGCTATTTCGAGCGGTAAGCCGCCAGCGCACGTTCGCGCCCCTCGCGGTGGCCGATCAGCGGTGCTGCATAGGCCTTCGGTGCGGTTCCGGTGCCGTGCGGGTCGTGCACGTCGACGTCGCCCAACTGCGCGAGTTCGGGTACCCAGCGCCTGATATAGTCGCCGCTGTCGAACTTGGACGATTGCGACAGCGGCGCCATGATCCGCACGAACATGTTCGAATCGACCCCCGACCCCGCGATCCACTGCCAGTTGACCGCGTTCGAGGCGTAATCGGCGTCGACCAGCGTGTCCCAGAACCAGCGCTCACCGCGCCGCCAGTCGATCAGCAGGTGCTTTACCAGGAACGACGCGGCGATCATGCGCACGCGGTTGTGCATCCAGCCGGTCGTCCACAGCTCGCGCATCCCGGCGTCGACGATCGGATAGCCGGTCTTTCCCCGCGTCCACGCCGTGAAGTCGGCCTCCGCCTGCGCACCTTCGCGCGTGCGCAGCTTGTCGTGGTCGCTGCGTGCATGGGCAGTCGCATAATCGGGGAACTGGTCGATCGTGTTCGCGGCATAGTCGCGCCATCCGATCTCGCGCAGATAGGGCTCGCCCCCGTCGCCGACACGTTCGACGATCCGGTGCCAGACCGTCGCGGGGGAGACTTCGCCGAAATGCAGATGGGGCGACAGGCGCGACGTTCCGGCCTTCGAGGGCAGATTGCGCCCGGTCTCATAGGCTTCGACGGCGGCGAGGAAAGTGTCGAGGTTGGCCTGCGCGCCCGCCTCGCCGGGCTGCCAGACGTCGAAGCCCGTCGCCCAGTCGGGGTGCGTGGGAAGCAGCTGCCAGGTTGTAAGGTCTTCGCTCGCCGGGCTGCGGCCTTTGCCGGGGAACGGCATAGTTTCCGGCGCGGAGAGCGGGGCGGACGGCGGCATCAGCGCCTGCAGCGCGCGCCAATAGGGGGTGAAAATCTTGTAGCGCCCTCCCCCGCCGGTACGGATCGAGCGCGGCGGGGCGAGATGGTTGCCGTCGTGCAGCATGAGCCGGTCGCCGAGCGCGGCGTCGAGCTTTTGCCACCAGGGCTCGTAGGCCCGCGTCGCGTGAATATGCGTCGCGTCGACCTCGGTCACCAGCCGATCGAGCTCGACCACGCTGTCGCCGCGTCGCAGGATCAGGCGCGAACCGATCGAACAAAGAGTCTTGTCGAGCGCGACGAGGCTGTGATGCAGCCACCAGCGCTGCGCACCGCCGATCGCATGCGGCCCCGGCGCGGCGTCGTCGAGGATATAGACCGGGACGACATCGCCCGCCGCGATCGCTGCGCTCAGCGCCGGATGATCGGCGAGGCGCAAGTCCTGCCGGAACCACAGGACCGACGTCACGAGGGGCGCTTTCGCGCGAGGATCGACAAGGGCATATGTGCTGCCAATAAGGATGCCGACGCCGACCTCAACCCCGATAAGCATCGGCGAGCGTGCGCATCGTTGCCGCGTGGCGGCGCGCGACCGCGTCGACATCGTCGCCATAGCCGCCGCCCATCGTACTCGCGAGCGGGATCAGTCGACGGCGCGCGGCGTGCGCGACCAGCGTGTCGCGCGCGGCGATGCCGGCGTCGGTCAGGGCAAGGCGGCCGAGCTTGTCGTCGGCATGCACGTCCACGCCCGCCTGGTAGAAAATGAGATCGGGCCGCGCGGCGTCGAGCAAGCGGTCGAGCGCGGGTGCGAGCGCCTCCAGATAGGCGTCGTCAGCGGTGCCGTCGGGAAGCGGCACGTCGATCGTAGAGGCGGCCTTGCGCGTCGGGAAATTGCGCTCGGCATGGATCGACAGCGTCGCGATACGCGGCAGTTGCTGCGTCATGCGCGCGGTGCCGTCGCCCTGATGCACGTCGCAATCGACGATCGCGATGCGCATCGCGCGTTGCTCGCCAAGCAACCGCAACGACGCCACGACGAGGTCGTTGAACACGCATTAGCCCGCGCCGCTGTCGGCGAGCGCATGGTGCGAACCGCCCGCCGCGTTCGCCGCAAAGCCATGCTCGAAAGCCACCAGAGCCGCGAGATAGGTTCCGCCGACACTGAGCTGTGCACGCCTCGACACCGCCGGGGTCACCGCAAAGCCGATCCGCCGCTCGATCGCGGGCGCGACCGTTGCGGTCAGCACGGCGTCGACATAGCCCGGGTCGTGCGCGCGGATCAGCCAGTCGCGCGGCATCGGTTCGGGAACATGCTCGGTGAGGTCGCCTCCGCCGCGCAGCACCGCCATAACCGCGGCGTATTTACTGAAGCTGTGCGCACCGCCGGCAGCGTCGGCAACATAATCGGGGTGGTGGACGACGTGGAGCATCACGCGCTCTTTTCCGGTTGCGGGCGCGGTGCGCAACCGCCAAGCCTTCTAAAACGCGTCGGTCAAAAAGCATCGGAGAGCATCACCCATGACCGACCGCCCCGACGTGACGGCGTTCCTGACTTTCCTCAACAATGTCCCCGGCCCCAAGCTGCACGAGCTCGACGCGCCGACCGCGCGGATGACGATGGTCGCAATGCGCGCAGTCGCCGATGCCGAGGTCGGCGTGCTTGCAGTCAGGCGCGACCTGACGATCCCGAGCCCTGCAGGCGACATTCCCGCGCGCGTCTACGACGCCCGGACGAGGCGCGAAGCCGGGCCGGTGATGGTCTTCTATCACGGCGGCGGGTTCGTGATCGGCAACCTCGACACGCACGAGCCTTTTTGCGCAGAGGCCGCACGCGTGCTCGACGTGCCCGTCGTCGCGATCGACTATCGCCTCGCACCCGAGAACCCGTGGCCGGCGGCGCCCGACGATTGCGAGGCGGCAACGCGCTGGATCGCGTCAAACCCGCCCGAGCTCGGCGTCGGCGCAACGGGGCTGATCCTGTCGGGCGACAGCGCGGGCGGCAATCTGGCGATCGTGACCGCCATGGCACTGCGCGATGCACCCGCCGCGGTACCGGTGATTGCGCAGAACCCGATCTACCCCGTCGTCGACGGAAGCGACGACTGGCCGTCGTTCCGCGAACATTCGGTCGGCAAATTGCTGACGGCCGAATCGATGGACTATTTCACCCGGGCCTATGCCAGCGAAGTCGGCCATGCGCGCTGCGACCCGCTGTATTTCGACCAGGCGGGGATGCCGCCGACTTTGCTGGTCACCGCAGGCATGGACCCCTTGCGCGACCAGGGGCGCGCCTATGCCGCAAAGCTGATCGAGGCAGGCGTCGACACCATCTATCAGGAGGCGACCGGCAACATCCATGGCTTTATCAACCTGCGCAAAGGCATCCCTTCGTCGAACGGCGACGTCGCGCGAATGCTGCAGGCGCTCAAATCGATGATCGCGCGCGCATGAGCGACCGCTATCGTCCCGCTGCGGCCGTCATGCTGCTCGACGCGCACGATCGCGTGTTCGTGGCACAGCGGTTCGATTCGAGCCTCGACGCGTGGCAGATGCCGCAGGGCGGGCTCGATCCCGGCGAAGAACCCTTTGCCGGCGCGCTGCGCGAGCTCGAGGAGGAGACGGGCATCCCGCCGCGCCTGGTCGAACGCATCGCGACCGCGCCGCGGGAGCTCTTCTACAATCTGCCCCCCGAACTGAACGGCAAATTATGGGGCGGCAAATGGGACGGGCAGCGCCAGCACTGGTTCCTGATGCGTTTCCTCGGCACCGACGCCGATATCGACTTGAACACCGAACACCCTGAATTTCGCAGCTATCGCTGGATCGATCCGTGGCAGCTGCCCGAGCTGATCGTCGCCTTCAAGAAAACGCTTTACGAACAGGTGCTCGACGCCTTCGCCCCGCATTTGCCTAAGCGGGAGAGGCCGTCATGACGGCGCGGCAGCTGCTCCCCTATGTCGTTCCCCTGATCGTGATCGTGGTGCTGTACTTCCGGACGAGCCGCGCAAAGCCGCGCCCGGTCGGCGTTCGCTGGCTATGGGTCGTGCCGACGATCGCGCTCGTCGGGATCGGGTCGGCGCTATGGTTTCAGCCGCATCCGGCGTTCGGGCCGGGCGCCTATGCGATCTTCGCCTTGGCGGGCGCCACAGGCGTGGCGACGGGCATTTTACGCGCACGAACGCTGCGGCTCCGTATTTGCGAGGAAACGGGCAAGGTGCTGATGGAGACATCGAGCTATGCCTTCATCCTGCTCGCGGCGCTGGTGTTGCTGCGCAGCGCGTTTCGCAACACAGCGTCGGGGCTCGGCGTGGCTGCGGTCGATGCCTCGCTGCTCTTCGCGCTCGGCATGATCGTCACGCAGCGTCTGACGATCTGGCTTCGCATACGGTCGTTGGTGCCACCCGCTGTCGGCATCGCCGTCGAACCACCGAGGCAAGGCTGACCCCTTGCGCGGCACGTTCGGCGTGTCGATAGCGGCACGGCAAGGAGGCTGTCGGTGGAACCTGTCGTGATCATGCCCGCGCTGGCGGTGCTGCTCGGCTATCTGCTCGGGTCGGTGCCGTTCGGGCTGCTGCTGACACGGGCAGCGGGTGCTGGCGATCTCCGCGCGATCGGTTCGGGAAATATCGGCGCGACCAACGTGCTGCGCACCGGGCGCAAGGGGCTGGCTGCTTTGACGCTGCTGCTCGACGCCGCCAAGGGCGCCGCCGCAGTCTTCGTCGCATACGCCATCGCCCCCGACTATGCCGTGCTCGGCGCGGTCGGCGCGTTCTTTGGACATTGCTACCCGGTCTGGCTGCGCTTTCATGGCGGAAAGGGGGTCGCGACCTATTTCGGGATGGTGCTCGCGCTGTCGTGGCAGGTCGGCCTGGCCTATGCCGCCGCATGGCTCGGCATCCTCGCGCTGGCGCGGATTTCATCGGCCGCAGGGCTGGCGGCGGCGGTGATCGCGCCGCTCGTGGCGGCCGCGATCGGAAGGATCGACCTCGTTGCGCCGTTGGTCGCGCTCAGCCTCGTCGTGCTGTGGAAGCACCGCGCCAACATCACGCGGCTGTTGGCGGGGACCGAACCGCGCGTCGGCGCGGCGAAGTGACGCCGCAGGATCGCATCGACCGGCTGCGGCTGATCCGCACGCCGACGATCGGCCCCGTCACCTATTTCCAGCTGCTCGCGCGCTTCGGTTCGGCGAGCGCGGCGCTCCGCGCGATTCCCGACCTGGCGCGACGCGGCGGCGGGCAACCGCCACGGCTCGCCGACCCCGCTGCCGTCGAGCAGGAGATGGCCCGCGTCGAGGCGCTCGGCGCGCGCTATTTGTTCGCGGGCGAGCCGCTCTATCCCGCGCTGCTGTGCGAGATCGACAACGCGCCGCCGGTGCTGATCGTGCGCGGGCGGCTCGAGCTGCTCGACCGGCCGGCGGTCGCGATCGTCGGCGCGCGAAACGCCAGTGCGGCGGCGTGCCGCTTCGCGCGCGGGCTCGCGCTCGACCTTGCCGCCGATGGAATGATCGTCGTCTCGGGACTCGCGCGCGGAATCGACACCGCGGCGCACATGGGTTCGGTCGACGAAGCGACCGCTGGCGTCATCGCCAGCGGGATCGACATCGCGTTCCCGCCGGAGAACGCCGAACTGCAGGAACGCGTCGCGACCGACGGCGTGCTGATCGCCGAGCAGCCGCCGGGGCGCGAGCCGCTCGCGCGTCATTTTCCGTTCCGCAACCGGATCATCGCCGGGATGGCGCTCGGCACGGTCGTGATCGAGGCGGCACCGCGTTCGGGCTCCCTGATCACTGCGCGCCTCGCGACCGAAGCGGGCCGCGAGGTGATGGCGGTCCCCGGAAGCCCGCTCGATCCGCGCGCGCAAGGCTGTAACGGGCTGATCCGCGATGGTGCCACGCTGGTCCAGTCCGCTGCCGACGTCGCCGAGGCGATCCGACCGCTGGGTGGCCGCGTCGAACAGCCGCGTCGCCCGTGGCTGCACGACGCCCCGGTCGGGGACGCCAGCGACAGCGACCGCATGATCGTCACCGACCTGCTCAGCCATACCGCCGTCACCGTCGACGAACTCGTTCGTCAGTCGGGACTGCATCCTGCCGCGGTCGCGGGGGTGCTGCTCGAACTCGAACTGAGCGGTCGGCTGACGCGGCACGGCATGGGGCGGGTGAGCATCGGCTAGCGCGCGCGCGAATTTCGTCGCAGACTGCGGGCCGGAGTCGAGGGAGAGCGGCGATGATCGGCATGAAATGGCGCGCGGCAGTCGCGGTGGTGGCACTGCTGGCGAGCGCGGGTCCCGCCGCCCCGACACGCACACGCCTGCCGTTGCGTACATTTCCCGATGGTCAGGGTCTGTGCCGACGCGCTCCCGCACTCGCGATGCTGCCGCCCGAGGTCGATCGTGGCCAGATGCAGCAGCGCGACGACGGCCGCAGCCATGCAATGCCACCACCCGTGACGATGCCGGTGCCCGAGGCTCCCCCGCCTCCCCCGCCGCCGCCACCCCCTGACGCAGCCGATTCGGCGGCGACTGTCGCCGACGCAGCCCCGCCTCCACCTCCTGCCCCGCCCCCGCCCCCGCCCGCGATGGTCGTGACGGGAAGCGAGTCGGCAAGCGCACCAGCGGAGCGCGCGACCGGCACCGCTTCGCCCGAGCTTCCCGGCCGTGGTTATCAGCCACGCCCCGGCACGCTGACAGCGGGCGAACATGACGATCTGCTCAACCCCGAACTCTATGCACGCTACGCGTCGCGCTTTGTCCAGCGCTCGCAGATCGCCGGGCTGCCGACACTCGACACCGCGCGTACGCTGACGATCGCGGTGACCGACAGCGCGGGACGTCCGGTCCCTTTCGCACCGGTCACGCTGACCTGCGCCGACGGCAACACGCTGTCGCTGCGCACCGTGGCCGACGGGACGGCGGTGTTCTTTCCCGCGCTCGACCGGCTCGGCAGCGACGTCGCGGTCGCGGCGGCGGGCGGCCAGCGGCGCGTCGTCCTGTCGGACCAGTCTGGCGGACAGCGGATCACGCTCACCGGCGTCGGCGCGGCGCTTCCGGTACGCGCGCTCGACATCGCGGTCGTCATCGACACGACGGGCAGCATGGGCGACGAGCTCGAATTCCTGAAGACCGAACTCGCCGCGATCCTGAACCGGCTGCGGACGCGGCACGCCGGGCTCGACATCCGCCTGTCGCTGGTCGCCTATCGCGACGTCGACGACGACTATGTGACGCGCACATGGCGGCTGACGCGCGATCTCGCCTCGATCCAGTCGGTGGTATCGCGCCAGAGCGCGGGTGGGGGCGGCGATTATCCCGAGGCGATGGAGCAGGCTCTGATCCGCGCGGTCGGACAGGACTGGCGCCCCGACGCGGTCAAATCGCTGTTGCTCGTCGCCGACGCACCGCCGCACGACGAGAATATCGCGCGCAGCTGGGCGGCGACCGAGGCGGCGCGCGCGCGGCGCATCCACATCGTTCCCGTCGGCGCGAGCGGGGTCGGCGATACCGCCGAATATGTGATGCGTGCGATGGCTGCGGCAACGCAGTCGCGCTACGTCTTCCTGACCGACGACAGCGGCGTCGGCAATGCGCACGCTGCCCCTGCGATCGACTGTTACCTCGTGACGCGCCTCGACACGATGCTCGGACGCGTGCTCGACAGCCAATTGTCGGGTCGTCGCATCGAACCCGACAGCAGCGAGGTCATCCGAACCGTTGGCACCTATGACGCAGGACGATGTATCTTGCCCCGCGACTGGCAATCGCGCTGAGGAAAAAGGCCTACATCGTCGCGGGCAGGCAGATCCGGCGTTCGGCTACGATATCCGAATTCGCTTTGTATTGCGCGACATAGGCGTCCCACGCTGCATCGTGCTTGTCGCGTGGAACATCGTCGCCGGTGCGGATCGTCATGATCTCGGTCGTCGAAACGCGCTCGGCGTCAGCGGCCCGATCATAGCTCAGGACGGGTACGATGCTTTGCTCGGTCTTGAAGCCATGCGACTTGTACCAGGCCAGATGCGCGGCAGCCGCCTGGCGAAACCCGTCCATCGATCCGGTCGGTTTGATCGACGAGATGCGGATCGTCGCCGTTCGCCCGGTCGGGCAAGGGCTGGCGGCGAGCGCTGGCACCGACATAAGCGTGACAGCGAGGATCGCTCCCTTGATCCATCCTGACATATCGAGACTCCCACTATTGCTGAATACGCAGTTTTATATCGCGTGCGTTACGAAAATAAGACGTTCCGGGGCTGTCGCAGTCGAGAGCTAATTCGTCGAAAAAGTCGAGGCAAATTTTTTTGCGGCAGCACCGCGCTTCGCTTTGTCAAGCTGACATTTCGGAGAGGTGCGCGGGACCAGGCCGCAGCTTAGCGCCGATGACGTCATAGGGGACCCGTCATGCAAGCTTTGCTGCGCTGCCAGATCGCGCTACTCGCCGTGGCAACTGCGCTGCCGGCATGCGCGCAGCAGACGATTGGCGCAGCGCCAGAGACACCTACGCCATCGGCGGTGACATATCCCATTCCCACGGGCGCGACCTATTTGCGGACCGAGCTTCTGCCGAGCGGCGGAGCACGCGTCTATTACTCGCTGCCTGCGCCAGGCGGCGGGCTGCTCCCCGATCTCGGTCGCATCCTGCCTCCCGGAGCACCACCCTTACCGCCCGAGCAACTCATCTCCTTTGCCCCAGTTCGGGCCAGCCGGCCGAATATACCGTACGGCGACACCAACGCTGGACGCGGCGAATGATGTCCTCGTGTTCAATACTCCAACCACGCGCACGGTCACGGCGACAAACGCCTCGACACAGATCATAGGCCGCATCGCCGGCGGGACGCCTTTATACGACGCGACTTTCGCGGCGGCTTTCGCCGACCCGATGGTGCAGAGCGGCCTGGCCATCGCACGCCTTGCCATCACCTCCGCGGGCGGACCGGTGTGCTCATCGGCAACGCAGTCAGGACGGGATCGTCGTCCTACGTGGTGACCGATCAAGTGACGCTCTATAGCCTGGCACCCAATCAGCTGCCACTCAGTGTCAGCGTGGAGTTCGTTATCGGGCCCGGCGCGATACAGCTGGGCCTGCGCAACGCCTGCCGCCAAACGGTCTCAGCGAGCCCGACCACGACGCGGCCGAGCTGCGTCGCAACGAATAACGTGTTCACCGTAATAGGCGGCACTCAAAATATCACCATCGTGACCGAGTACAGTTATGCGGTCGATCAGGCGACGACGATCACGCAAACGACCACGAACTTCGAACAATATACGCTGACGGGCATCGTCCGGCGGATCGGGTCGGTGCATCCGCTCGGCGTGCAGGCGGCAGGCGATGCGGCCGATCTGTTCGCGCGTCGGCTGCGCGAAGTCGGCGACGCCGGTGAGTTGCGACAGGGCCTGTGGCTGGCGGGCTATGGCTGGTTCGGCCAGCGCGGCAAGCAGGGCGAAATCGCGGCCGACCGGCGCGCCGGTGAGGGGGTGACCGGCGGAGCGGCGATCGTGCTTGGCGAGCAAGCGATGTTGGGTGTCGGCTTCGATGCCGGACGCACGCATCTCACGCTGCCGCTGGTTGGCGAACGCGCGACAATCGATCTGACGCAACTCGGAGCCCATTTTGCCTGGCGCGCTAACGACTGGGCGCTGCGCGCAAGCGGTAGCTTCGGCTGGGGCAATATTGCGACGTTGACCACGCCGAGCGATCTCAACTTTTCGACGTCGGCACGCAGCCGGGTGAGAACGGCGACCCTTTCAGCGGAGATCGCACACCAGTTCGCCAGCCGTGGTTGGACACTGACCCCGGCGATCGGTGCGCAGTGGCAACGCACGACCAGCGACGCGTTCGCCGAACCCGGCGTGTTCGGGCTGTACTCAGGGCCAGCGACAATCAGGGCGGGAAAAGCTTGGGTCGGAGCGACGATTGCGCGCGCCGCTTCGTCTGCCTTGCCGGTAAGGTTCAAATCCTATGCCCGGGTTACGGCACGAAGCGGCGATCGTGTCTCGCTACCGGCGGCGTTTACTGGATCGACCACAACCGTGTCGCTCGACTCGCCCGATTTGGGATCGATCGGCGCGGAAGCCGGGGTCGCCGTCAACCTAAGTCTTGGTTCTGCCGTCACTGCCTCGGCTGGATATGATGCGCGAATTAGAAGTTCGTTCGCGCTTCATACGATAACCGCGGGACTCCGTATTAGTCTTTAGCCCTGCTCTCACCGCTCGCGATGGCCGACCCTCACGCCGCGTCGGGATCGAGCATGCGGTGGAGATGCACGACGACGTAGCGCATCGCGGCATCGTCGACGGTGCGCTGTGCGGCGCCGCGCCAGGCCTTTTCGGCGCTGGCATAGTCGGGAAAGATGCCGACGATATCGAGATTGCCCGCATCCTCGAAGTCGAGCGTTTGCGGGTCGGTGACGCGACCGCCGAACACGAGGTGGAGCTTGCTCATGGCAAGCCCCCTAGCGTGTCCGACTGGTCGCTGTCACGCGTTCGTCAGGCAGCGGCGACCGGATCGAGGTCGGCGTCGTCATCGGCCATCGGTGCCGAGGCCATCGCCGACGAAGCATTGGTCGCGCCTGCACTCGACGGCTCTGCGGTCGAGCTGGTCGATTGGCCGCTCGTTGCATGGCCGCTCGCGGTTTCGCCAGTGTTCGCCTCGTTTGCGGGCATCGTCTCCCGCGCGGCAGCGGTTGCAGCGCTGGCGGCTTTGCTGAGCAATTCGATGATGCCGGGAACGCCCGTGGTCGTTGCCGCAGTCGCGAGCCCCGCGAGCGACAATTGCGACCCGCCCGCTTCGCGCGCTGCGTGGAAAGCCTCTTCGGCCATGTCGCGCATCTTCTCCGCCCATGGCCCAAGCGTCTTGAGCTCACGCTGCGTTGCGGGAAGCATCGAAGCCGCAACCGCACCGATCGCGATCGCGCCCGCAAGGGCGGCGACCGGGTTGTTCTCGAGCGTGGTCTGCGCAGTCTCGAGCGCATTTTCAGCCTGTGCCTTGACGGTCGCGGTCGCCTTGCGCGTGGTGTCGCGCACGGTGGTGCGCGCCGAGCGGCGCGGTGCGGGCTTGGCGGCGGATTTGCCGCCCTTGGTGTCGTCGATATCGGCCATGGTGAATCTCCTTTTCGCGCCGCTCAACTCGTGCCGTCGGCGATGGTTGCCTGTTCGGACTGATCTTCGGGATTTTTGGCGGGCTGAGGTGCCTTGTTCGCCTTCGACTTGCCGAAGCGCAGGGCAGCGAGCGCACCGATCACGGTGGCGCCTGCCACCAGTGCCCCTGGCCGCGCACGCGCGGTATGGCCCGCGAACCCGATCGCGTCGGCCTTGGTCTCCGCCATGATCGTTCGCGGGTCCGCCCGGTGCCGAAGCTCGGCAAGCGTGTCGAGCATAGCCGCTTTGGTCGCCGCAACCTCACGACGTGCCGCATCGATCTCGCGGCTCATGACACCGCGTCCGGATCGATCATCGCCTTGATCTTGCGTACGCCGAGCCAGCCGAGCAGTGCGGCGAGCAAGAGCGTCACCCCGATCACGATCAACAGCCCCCAGCCGAACCCGAGCGCCTGCCCGACCAGCATGACCAGCCCGACGAGCAGCGCCACGAGCGCGCCCTGTGCCAGCGTCCAGGCGACGAGCAGATAGCCCGCCGCCCAGCCGCCCGAAATCGCCCGCCGGGTCGCGTCGATCCGGTACAACGCCGCCTGCGCGCGCGCATAGGTAACGGCGCCATGGAACAGGCGTGTCGCAAGTTCGGACAGCGACGGTCGTTCGTCGCTGGCGGTGACGGGCGTGTCGCGCATCAGGTCAGGCGTCGGTCTTGCCGGTGCCGGTGTCGGTCCCCGTTCCGAGCTTGACCAGCCGCGTGAGTACGAAGCCGATTGCCGCCGCCGCACCGATCGCGACCATCGGGCTCTTGCGCACGAATTCACGCGTGTCCTCGATCAGCGCGTCGACATCCTTGTTCTTCAGCCCTTCGGCAACGTTCGATACTGTCGTCGCGGCCTTGCGCGCGTAATTGCCATAGGTGGGGCCGACCTTTTCCTCGACCATGGTCGCTGCGTCCTCGACGACCTGCGAGAGGCTCGACAGCGCTTCTGTCGCCTTGCCCATGCCTTCATTGGCGGCATTGCGGGCCGCGTCGCCGGCTTCGCCGACCAGATTGCTCGCGTGATCCTTGAACTTTCCGAGCGTGGTCTTCGCGGCTTCGGTGGTGCTCGTCGTGCCAGTGTCGGCGGTCGTGATATCTTCGGCCATGTCGGCTTTCCCTCTGTCATCGGGTCGCGCGTGCGCCCCAGGTTGTCGAGCGTCCAAACCGGCCAGACGCGTACCGGTTCCTTCGTTACGCATGCGTTATTTGCACATCGTTCGACCGCTAACTAGAGCCTCGCGCGTCTTATCAGCCGGAGCCTGCCCGAAATGACCGCAATTCTCGACGTTCACGCCCGCCAGATTATCGACAGCCGCGGCAACCCGACCGTCGAGGTCGATGTGCTGCTCGAGGATGGCAGCTTTGGACGTGCGGCGGTTCCCTCGGGTGCCTCGACCGGCGCGCACGAGGCGGTCGAGCTGCGCGACGGCGACACGAGCAAGTTCGGCGGCAAGGGCGTCGCCAATGCCGTGCGCGGCGTGAACGACGAGATCGCGGGCGAGCTGACCGGCCTCGATGCCGAGGATCAGCGTGAGATCGACCTGCGCATGATCGCACTCGACGGAACGCCAAACAAGGCGCGGCTGGGCGCGAACGCCATTCTCGGGGCAAGCCTCGCCGTGGCAAAGGCAGCCGCCGATGCACGCGGCCTGCCGCTGTACCGCTATGTCGGCGGGGTCGGCGCGCACGTCCTGCCGGTGCCGATGATGAACATCGTCAACGGCGGCGCACACGCCGACAACCCGATCGATTTCCAGGAATTCATGGTGATGCCGGTCGGCGCGACGACGTTGTTCGACGCGGTGCGGATGGGATCGGAGATTTTTCACACGCTGCGCACCGAGCTGTTCGCCGCCGGGCAGCCGACCGCAGTGGGCGACGAAGGCGGGTTTGCGCCCAATCTCAACGGCACGACCGCCGCGCTCGACTTCATCATGCGCTCGATCGAAAAGGCAGGCTATACGCCCGGCGACGATGTCGTGATCGCGCTCGACCCTGCGGCGACCGAGTTCTTCAAGGACGGACGCTATCAGCTGACGAGCGAAGGCAAGTCGCTGACCCCGCACGAAATGGTCGATTATTATGTCGATCTCGTGTCGCGCTACCCGATAGCGTCGATCGAGGACGGGATGGCCGAGGACGACATCGACGGCTGGCGCGCGCTGACGCAGGCGGTCGGCGGCAAGGTCCAGCTGGTCGGCGACGATCTGTTCGTGACCAACGTCGCGCGCCTCTCCGACGGGATCGCGCAGGGGCTGGCGAATTCGCTGCTCGTCAAGGTCAATCAGATCGGCACGCTCACCGAAACGCTCGACGCGGTGTCGCTCGCACAGCGCAGCGGCTATACCGCCGTCATGTCGCATCGCTCGGGCGAGACCGAAGATGCGACGATCGCCGACCTCGCCGTCGCGACCAATTGCGGGCAGATCAAGACCGGAAGTCTTGCGCGTTCTGATCGGCTCGCCAAGTACAACCAGCTGATCCGCATCGAGGAAGAACTCGATTCGCAGGCTATTTTTCCCGGACGGTCGATTTTTACGCGCCAACGGGGTTGATTCGGCGAATCGCTTGTGATTCATGGCGTTGATGGCAAAAGCTAAGACGCTCTGGATAAATCTGCGCGCGGCGCTCGCACCCGCGGTCGGTTTGAGCATCGTCGCTTTCTTCGGCGGCTATGCATTGTTCGGTGCCAATGGCGTCCTGGCGTGGGGCGATTATTCGAAGCGGCTGGTCGAACGTCGCGCCTATCTCGCCAGGGTCGAGGGCGCACGGGCCGAACTCGCGAACCGCGTCACGCTGCTCGATCCCCGCCACGCTGATCCCGACCTCGTCGACGAACTGGCGCGGCGCGAATTGGGTGTCGCCGACGCTCGCGAACTGGTCGTTCCCCTGCGATAATCGGCGAGCCGTCTGCTCCCACCCAAACGCGACCCGCCATCGCAACCGCGCCGGGGTTGCCGCCACCCGACACGCTGCTATGTTCGCTTTTCGTTCGAACGGAGGCAGGTATGGCGCGACCGCAGAAACGCTACGTCTGTCAGGCGTGCGGGTCGGTCGCGTCGAAATGGGCGGGGCAATGCGACGATTGCCTCGAATGGAATACGCTAGTCGAAGATGCCGGTGCGGTGGTCACCCCCTTTTCGGCGCGGCACAATCTGCAGAGCGGCGGGCGCGCGGTGGCGCTGGTCGCGCTCGATTCGGCGACATTGCTACCCGACCGCATGCCGTCGGGGATCGCCGAGCTCGACCGTGCGCTCGGCGGCGGGTTCGTCGCGGGATCGGCGACGCTGATCGGCGGCGACCCGGGCATCGGCAAGTCGACCTTGCTGCTCCAGGCGGCGGCCAAGCTCGCGCTGGCAGGCAAGACAGTCGCCTATGTCTCGGGCGAGGAGGCCGCCGACCAGGTGCGACTGCGCGCGCAGCGACTGGGACTGGGGCATGCGCCGGTCAGCCTCGCTGCCGCGACATCGGTGCGCGACATCCTCGCAACCTTCCCACCATCGCTTGCCGGCCCGGCAAGCGGGACCGGTGGTACGCCAGACCTGCTAATCATCGATTCGATCCAGACGATGCATTCGGATCTGATTGAGGGCGCGCCGGGCACCGTCAGCCAGGTGCGCGCATCGGCGGGCGAGCTGATCCGCTTCGCCAAGGAACGCGGCTCGGCGGTCGTCCTCGTCGGTCATGTCACCAAGGACGGCAGCATCGCGGGACCGCGCGTCCTCGAGCATATGGTCGACACCGTGCTCAGCTTCGAGGGCGAGCGCAGCCACCAGTACCGGATCCTGCGGGCGATCAAGAACCGCTTTGGCGGCACCGACGAGATCGGCGTGTTCGCGATGGGCGAAGGGGGACTGGGCGAGGTCGGCAACCCCTCGTCGCTGTTCCTGACGACGCGCGGCGAAGCCGTGACCGGTACCATCGTGTTTCCCGCGCTCGAGGGCACACGGCCCGTCTTGGTCGAGGTGCAGGCGCTGGTCGTGCGGCTGGCAAGCGGTGCGACGCCGCGCCGCGCGGTCGTCGGCTGGGACAGCGGACGGCTGGCGATGATCCTTGCGGTGCTCGAGGCGCGCTGCGGGCTGTCGCTGTCGTCGGCAGAGGTCTATCTCAACATCGCGGGTGGATATCGTCTGAGCGACCCCGCTGCCGACATGGCGGTCGCGGCGGCGCTGGTCTCGGCATTCAGCGAGCGCCCGGTTCCCGCCGATGTCGTCGCGTTCGGCGAGGTGGCGCTGTCGGGCGAAATCCGTCCCGTTGCGCATGCCGGATTGCGCCTGAAGGAATCGGCCAAGCTGGGGTTCGAGCGCGCATGGGTGCCGACAGGCGCGAAAGGCGAGGGGATAGCGACGTCGGCGTTCGGCTCGCTCGCCGCACTTGTCGATCATGTCCTCGGGCGGTGACCCAGCCGCCCCTCTTGCACCCAAGTTTGCCGCCCGTTAGGGCCGGTCGCGAGCTTACCCACAAATAAACGAGAAGGATTCTTCATGAGCGAGACCGCCGACCGGGTGAAGAAAATCGTTGTCGAGCATCTCGGCGTCGACGCGGAGAAAGTGACCGAAGAATCGAGCTTCATCGATGATCTGGGCGCCGACAGCCTCGACATCGTCGAACTCGTCATGGCCTTTGAGGAAGAATTCGGCGTCGAGATTCCCGACGACGCCGCCGAAAAGATTTCGACCGTCAAGGACGCGATCGGCTTCATTGATTCGAACAAGGCCTGATCGGAGCCGCGTGGCTTCGGGCTCGTTGCCAGAGCTTGAACAGGCTCGGCCCGGCTGGGGCCGGGCCTGTTTTGCGTTGAGGACCTGAATTATGCGTCGTGTCGTCGTTACCGGGCTTGGTCTCGTTACTCCGCTGGGTGCCGACGTCGAGACGAGCTGGGCCAATCTGATCGCTGCGCGTTCGGGCGCGGCGACGATCACGCGCTTCGACCCCTCTGGCCAGAAGTGCACGATCGCGTGCGAGGTGAAAGCTGCGGGGCACGAATGGGGGTTCGATCCGGGCAAGCGCATCGACCACAAGGTCCAGCGCCAGGTCGATCCCTTCATCATCTATGGCATCGATGCCGCAGGACAGGCGCTCGAGGACGCCGGGCTGACCGACGCGAGCGAGGCGGAGCGGCTGCGGATCGGCTGCTCGATCGGCTCGGGGATCGGGGGTCTGCCAGGCATCGAAAGCGAGTCGCTCGTCTGCCGCGACAAGGGGCCGACGCGCGTCAGCCCGCATTTCGTCCACGGCCGCCTGATCAACCTGATCTCTGGACAGGTTAGCATCCGTTACGGGCTGATGGGTCCCAACCACGCGGTCGTCACCGCGTGCGCGACGGGCGTCCATTCGATCGGCGATGCCGCGCGGATGATCATGATGGACGACGCCGACGTCATGGTCGCGGGCGGCGCCGAAGGAGCGATCTGCCCGCTCGGCATCGCGGGCTTTGCGCAGGCGCGCGCGTTGTCGACCGGCTATAACGACGATCCGACACGCGCCTCGCGCCCTTACGACCAGGGGCGCGACGGCTTCGTGATGGGCGAAGGTGCTGGTGTCGTGGTGCTCGAAGCCTATGAGCACGCCAAGGCACGCGGGGCCAAAATCTATGCCGAAATTCTCGGCTACGGGCTGTCGGGTGACGCCTATCATGTCACTGCGCCGCATCCCGAAGGGTCGGGGGCGTATCGCGCGATGGAAATGGCGATGCGCAAGTCGGGGCTCACGCTCGCCGAAATCGATTATGTCAATGCGCACGGGACATCGACCCCTCTCGGCGACGAGCTCGAACTCGGCGCGGTGCGGCGGCTGTTCGGGCCGGCGCTCGCGACGATGAGCATGTCGTCGACCAAGTCGGCGATCGGACATCTGCTCGGCGGTGCCGGTGCGGTCGAAAGCATCTTCTGCATCCTCGCGATGCGCGACCAGATCGTCCCGCCGACGCTCAATCTCGACAATCCGAGCGAAAGCTGTGTGGGAGTCGATCTCGTGCCGCATGTCGCAAAGCAGCGTCGGGTAAAGGCGGTGCTCAACAATTCGTTCGGGTTCGGCGGCACGAACGCGTCGCTCGTGATGCGAGCGGTTTAAGCGCGTCGCGCGGGCGGGTTAGAGCTTCGTCCGCTTCGTCTCTGGCAGCATCGCGAACGCGACGCTGGTAATGCAGAGCATGGCCGTGAGATACCAGTAGAAGCCGCTCTCGTTGCCCATTTTCTTGAACCACAGCGCGACATATTCGGCCGTCCCCCCGAACGCGGCGTTGCCGATCGCATAGGGCAGCGCGACGCCCAATGTACGGATTTCGGGCGGGAACAGCTCGGCCTTGATGAGCCCTGAGATCGACGTGTAGGCGCCAAGCAAGGTCAGCGGGATCAGCGTGAGTGCAAACGCGGCGCCCGGCGTCCTGACGGTGGCGAGCGCGCTGAACACCGGGACCGCGACGATCGCGCAGCCGACCGAAAAGACCAGCAGCAGCGGCTTGCGACCGACCTTGTCGGAGATCCACCCCCAGAGTGGCTGGACGCCCATGAACACGATCAATGCCGCGGTCATCACTCCGGTCGCGACCGGGCGCGGCAGGCCCGCGGTATTGGCGAGGAATTTCTGGAGGTACGTCGTGAACGCATAGAAAGCGAGGCTGCCGCCCGCGCTGACGATCGCGACGAGGACGAACGCACGCGGGTGCTCGGCCCACAGGCTGCGCGCGGTCGCGCGTGGGCGATCGGGATCGAGCGCGACGAACGCGTCGGTTTCGGCGAGCCCGCGCCGCAGCACATAGACCGCGAGCGCGAGTAACGCGCCGACGCCGAAGGCGATGCGCCAGCCCCATGCCTGCAACTCGGCCTCGGGCATCGCCAGCTGCAGGATCAGCACGACGCCCAGCGCCGCAAGCTGCCCGCCGATCAGCGTGGTATATTGAAAGCTCGCCCAGAAGCCGCGCCGGTCGTGCGTCGCCATTTCGGACAGATAGGTCGCGCTCGCGCCATATTCGCCGCCGACCGACAGCCCCTGCAGCATGCGCGCGACGACGAGGATCGCGGGCGCGACCAGCCCGGCGTGCGCAGCGGTCGGCGCAAGCGCGATCATCAGCGAACCGCCGCACATCAGCGCGACCGACAGCGCCAGCCCCGCCTTGCGCCCGTGCCGGTCCGAATAACGCCCCATGATCCATGCGCCGACCGGGCGCATGACGAAGCCGACCGCGAAGACCGCCGCCGTGCTCAGCAACTGCGCGGTGCGGTCGCCGCTCGGGAAGAATACCGGCGCGAAATAGAGACTGAGCGCGGTGTAAGCGTACCAGTCGTACCATTCGACGAGATTGCCCGCCGACCCGCCGACGATCGAGCGCAGCCTGATCCTGTCGATGCCCATGCCAGTCCCCCGTCGGCGCGCTTATGCTTGTCGGCGCGCTGCTTGCGCAATAGGCGTGTAGTGATGCGCACCCTGTTCGCCTTTGCCCTCGTCGCCGGATGCGCGGTGCCGCCCGCGCCGCCGCCGCCACCGGCCCGGCCGGTCGCGGTCAGGCCCGCCGTTGCCCCGGTGGTACGTCCGGCCCCGACATCGGACGAAGCTCCGCCAGCAAGCGGCGTCTGGACCTATGTGCGCGACACGCGCGGATCGGTCGCAAAATTCGGGACGGCGGGGAGCGACGCGCTGTTTGTGGTGCGTTGCGACGATGGCGTCAGGCGATTGTCGCTGTCGGTCCCGGGCCGGAGCCCGGCGGCACTGCGCCTGATCGCCTCCACGGGCAGTACCTTGATCGACACGGTGCCGGTGTCCGCCGCGCCGCCCTATGTGTCGGCTAATGTCGCGACCAGCGCGCCGATCCTCGACGCGCTGGCGTTCAGCCGCGGGCGCTTCGCGATCGACTATGGCGGTGCGCGCAGCAGCATTCCGGCATGGCCCGAATTCGCGCGCGTGATCGAGGATTGTCGAGGCTGATCTGCCCAGCGCGAGCGTCGAGATATGACGGGTTTATTTTTTTTCCACAAGACTTGATCGCCGGTGGGCGATGACTCACTATTGGGGCGTGCTCACTGACGGGCACGGCTTTTTAGCGAAAGGAGGTGATCCGATGTCTCATGGTTCAGCGCAGAGGTCGGGGAATTTCGTTCGGGAGTATGCTGCCTAAGCAGGCGGTCGTGGTCTCCCGGGCTCGAGAGTTCATCTCCGGCCGCTGACCATGCAAAGGGGTTGCCGGGCGTCACCGCCCGGCAACCTTTTTCATGTCCCGCGTCAGCTATAGAAGCCGCGGATCACGTTGCGGATGATGCCCGACGTGACGTCAACGAGCAGCACGTCGTTGTAATGCCGCACCCAGCGCTGGTTATAGCCCGGACGCGCGAGACGATAGCGCCACGGGTCGGCGATCACATAGCGCGTGCCGTAATAGCCCGGCTGGAGGCGATAACCCGGGCGAAACGCCTGATAGCGATAGTCCGAGCGCCAGTTGCCGCCGCGATAGAGGTCACGGTTCTGGTCGCGATAGCCGCGCCAGTCGTTCGGCCCCCAATTGTCGCGCCGATCCTCACGGAATTCGCGGCGGGCATCGCGCAGGTCGCCACGCTCATTGCGGATCTGGCGCGGGTCGCCATTGCGATAGGCTCGGTTGAGGTCGCGGCGCTCCTCGCGGACGTCGCGGCGGTCGTTCCGCAATTCGTGACGCTCGCGCGGGCTATATTGCGCCTGTGCGAGGGTGGGAACCAGGCTCGCGGCGAGCAGCCCGGCGATGATGGTCTTTCGCATGATGTTACTCCAACAAAACGCATTCTCATGGCGAACGCAGGCTGTTGGTAGGCGAGTCGCGCTGAATGCAGCGGAACGCGGCGGTCAGGCTGGCGAAAGGTTCGCCGCGGCTTAAACCCAGTTCCGCTCCCTGAACCACTTCGTGACGATGTTCTTCACCCCTGCCGTCACCGGCAGGCTGGCGTGCAGCGTCGCGCCGCTCGGATTGCCGTCGGCATCGTGGTTGTTCCATGCGAGCAGCATGCCGGTGCGCGGCGTGACCTTCAGGCCCGCCGTACTGAACCACGTCTCGCCGCCGCCTGCCGGTTCGTCGAGATAGATCATCGCGGTCCACGCGCGCTGCCCGCCGCGCTTGCGCTCGGTTTGCCAATAGGCCTCGCCGGTCTGGAAATAATCATAATGCGCCTTGAACTGCTGCCCGACCGCATAACGCTGGCCCTGAAGCGTCTCGCCCTGGCGCAGGCTCAGCCCCAACAGCCCGCAGATGCGCTCGTCGATCCCGACGATGAAAGGGTCCCACCGGTCGAGGTTGCAGCTTTCGCTCGTCCGGAAGTCGCGGTCCTCGTCGTCGCGACTGGTCAGGATCGCCGACGGCTGGCGGTCGGCGTCGATCAACGCGATCAGCGCGCCGCATTCGTGCGGCGTCAGGAAATTCTGGCGCACGTAGAGGTCGAGGCCGAGCCCCGCGACGCGCACGACGCCGGGCGCGCGCTGCAGCCGCGCCGTGACGCTCGTTCCCAGATCCGCCAGTCGGTTGTCGAACACGCAAACGCCCTCACCCGGTTCCCCGGGCGAGGGTTATTCAGCAGGTGCGTGTTTTACCAGAAAAAGTCGTAGATCGCGTCGACCACCTCGCCGGTGCGCAGATCGACGAGCAGCACGTCGTCGTAATAACGCACCCAGCGGTACGCGCCGTATGCGGGCGGCAGGCGATAGGCATACGGATCCTCGATCCAGTAACGCTGGTCGAACAAGATGTTCGACAGCGATATCCCTATCGAAAAGCGCCGGTAACCGTAACTCCAGCCGTAAGGCGCATAATAGCGTCCGCCGCGATAGAAGTCGCGATTGACCGAGCGGTAGCGTTGCCAGTCGTAACGCTGGTCGCGCCGCCAGTCGCGGTTCCAGTTGCCCGACTGATTGAAGCCACGATTGCCGAAGCCACGATTATCGAAGCCGCGCTGCTCGAACCGTCGCTGCTCGAACCCGCGCTGCCCGAAGCCGCGATTGTCGAAGCCGCGCTGCTCGAACCCGCGCTGCTCGACGCGGCGCTGCTCGTCGCGTCGCTGATCGTCGCGGCGATCGTCGAAGCGGCGGTTTTCGAAGCCGTTCGAGTCGCGATTACGCCATTGCTGGTCGCGCTGGCCCTGCCACTGCTGGCCGCGCCATTGTTGCCCCTGCCCCTGCCCCTGCCCCTGCTGGTTCTGCCGACCCTGCCATTGCTGCTGGGCCTGCTGTTGGCGCTGCTGCGATTCGACGTTCGGCTGTTGCGCTTGCGGCTGGCGCTGTTGCCAGCGCTGACCGGCGTCGCCGCCATTCTGTCCAAAGCGCCCCTGCCACGCCGGACGTTCCTGCGAAGGCTGGACAGGTGCCTGCTGAACGGGTTGCGCAACCTGCGGCTGCACGTCGACGCGCTGGCGATCCTGCCAGCCGCCGCGCTGTCCGCCGCGCCCCTCACCATTGTCGGGGCGACCGCCGCCGCGCCGTTCGCCCGGCACCCCGCCACCGGCATCGCCGCGACCGCCCCCGCGCTGGCCGTCCATCTGGAACTGGGCGGCCGCCGAGGGCACCACCGCGACTTCGACGGGCCCCGCTTGGACTGCCACCGGCTGCGGCTCGGCGACTTCGGGGATGGCAAGTTCCTGCGCCGAAACGGGTGTCATGATCGTCGCCGCGAGCATCGCGGCAAGAAGGAGCTTTGTACGCATGGCCAAGGTTCCCTTGCGGCGCGCGTGCATGATTGTCGCTGCTGCCGTGAACCGGTTCTCACCGAGTCGCGCTGAACGAAGTCTGGCGCCGATCGTAAGCATTCAGAAAGCTTGGCCAGTGTGGTTCGTCCACCATCTCGTCGCGGACGCCACCAGCAGCGGCGTCAGCGCGAGCCCCGCCGCAAATCCCCCGACGTGCGCGGCGGTCGCGATCGCGAAGGGCCCCACCGCTGTTGCAACCGAAATTCCCCATTGGATCAGCGTCCAAGCCGCAAGCAGCCACAGCGCGCGTACCCACTGCGCGAACCGCCCCGTCAATCGTTCGCGCCCGAACATCAACGCATAAGCAGCCAGCACCGCCGAGATCGCCCCGCTCGCCCCGATCATCGGTGCCTGTGACCCCGAATCGATCAGATATTGCGCCAGCGCCGCACCATAGGCCCCGACCCCGTAAAGCAGTGCCAGTCGCCCCCCGCCGATCACGGTTTCGACCAGCCGGCCGCAGAACACGAGCATCACGAGATTGAGCGCGATGTGGAAAAGCCCGCCGTGAAGCAGCGTCGCGCTGAGCGGCGTCAACCAGAAGGGCACGGCATGCGCAAACGGAAATGCAGTTTCAAATCGTGCGGGGATGAATCCGCCCAGAAAGATCGCGTGCGGCCCGGCCAGCCCCTGCGCGAGCCAGGCGA
This sequence comes from Sphingomonas sp., assembly GCA_965248885.1. Taxonomy (GTDB): domain Bacteria; phylum Pseudomonadota; class Alphaproteobacteria; order Sphingomonadales; family Sphingomonadaceae; genus Sphingomonas_O. The sequence continues at coordinate 1,743,322 of OZ252211.1, forward strand.
CGATCGTGACCACCGCGATCGCCACGGCGATACGCGGCGATCGGGCAGGTGCCATCAGATAAAGTCGATCTTCGCGACCTGATAATAGCGATCGCCCGACGGCACCGTCAGTTCGACGTCGTCGCCCACGCGTCGCCCGATCAGCGCACGGCCGAGCGGCGAATTGTACGAAATACGCCCTGCCTTGGCATCGGCCTCGGTTTCGCCGACGATCTGATAGGTTACCGGCTTGTCGTCGTCGTCAAGCAGTTCGACTGTTGCGCCGAACACGATACGGTCGCCCGACAGCGTTTTCGGGTCGATGATCGTCGCGCGGCTGAGCTTCGATTCGATGTCGGCGATCATCGCCTCGATCTGGCCCTGGCGCTCCTTGGCCGCATGATATTCGGCATTTTCGGACAGGTCGCCGTGCGCGCGTGCTTCCTCGATCGAATCGATGACCTCGGGACGCTCCGCCTTCAGCGCGATCAGCTGGGTGTTCAGCATGCGCTGTCCCTCGACCAGCATCGGCATCTTGTCGACGGTCGCCATTCGTACCTACCCTTTGTCTCAAAGCCCTGTGCCCTGCCGCGCGTGTCGCACGTGGCAGGCCTCGTCGTTTCGCTGTCAGGATCAGCTTGCGAGCCGAAGATGATAAGATTGCAGCGACCGAACTTCAAGAGAGCGCGTCTGCGTGGCGGCGATCGCCTGCGCCGCCGCGACTGCTGCCTGCGCGGTGGTGAACGACGGAATCCGGTTGGTCAGCGCGCAGCGACGGATGCTCTGCGAGTCCTTCAGCGACTGCCACCCCTCGGTCGTGTTGAACACCATCGCGATCGCGCCATCGGTCATGCGGTCGACGATATGCGGCCGCCCCTGTGCGACCTTGTTGACGCGCTCGACGTCGAGCCCTGCGGCCTCCAGATAAGCAGCGGTTCCCCCCGTCGCGACGAGGGTGAAGCCGAGGTCGGCGAGCGTTTGCGCAGCGGGCAGGACGACGGGCTTGTCGCTGTCCTTGACCGACACGAACACGCGCCCGCCGGTCGGCAGCCGCGTTCCCGCGCCGAGTTGTGCCTTGGCAAAGGCGGTCGCGAAATCGGCGTCGATACCCATCACTTCGCCGGTCGATTTCATCTCGGGGCTCAGGACCGGGTCGATGCCGGGGAAGCGCGCAAAGGGAAACACCGCTTCCTTGACCGCAACATAAGGGATGTCGAGGTCGATCGCGGGCAGGTCGGCGAGCATTTCGCCCGCCATGACGCGCGCGGCGATCTTGGCGATCGGCGACCCGATCGCTTTCGCGACGAACGGCACCGTTCGCGACGCGCGCGGGTTGACCTCGATGATATAGACCTGACCGGCCTTGACCGCGAACTGGACGTTCATCAGCCCGCGCACGTCGAGCGCCCGCGCGAGCACTTCGGCCTGTCGCGCAATCTCGGCCACGATGGCGGGCGCGAGGCTATAGGGCGGCAGGCTGCATGCGCTGTCGCCCGAATGGACGCCCGCTTCCTCGATATGCTGGAGGATGCCCGCGACGACGACGTGTGCGCCATCGCAGATCGCATCGACATCGACTTCGACGGCATCGCGCAAATAGCTGTCGATCAGCACCGGTGCGTCGCCCGACACCTGCACGGCGGTCGCGATATAATTGTCGAGCTGCGCGGGCGTATCGACGATTTCCATCGCGCGCCCGCCGAGCACGAACGACGGGCGCATCAGCACCGGATAGCCGATCCGCGCGGCGACCGCGACCGCCTCGTCGCGGCTGCGCGCGATACCGTTATCGGGCTGGCGCAGTCCAAGCCGGTCGACGAGCGCGGCGAATTGCTCGCGGTCCTCGGCGAGGTCGATCGCCTTGGGACTGGTACCGAGGATCGGGATGCCCGCCTCTTCGAGCGCTTTCGCCAGATTGAGCGGCGTCTGCCCGCCGAACTGGACGATGACCCCTTTGAGCGTTCCCCGCCGCTGTTCGACGTGGAGGATTTCGAGGACGTCCTCGGCGGTCAGCGGCTCAAAATACAGCCGGTCGGAGGTATCGTAGTCGGTCGAAACGGTTTCGGGATTACAGTTGACCATGATCGTTTCATAGCCCGCGTCCTTGAGCGCGAAGCACGCGTGGCAGCAGCAATAGTCGAACTCGATCCCCTGTCCGATGCGGTTCGGCCCACCGCCAAGGATGACGATCTTGGTCGCGTCGCTCGGCTCAGCCTCGCATTCAGGGTCGCCAAAGCAAGGGGCTTCGTAAGTCGAGTACATATAGGCGGTGGGCGCGGCGAATTCGGCGGCGCAGGTATCGATCCGCTTGTAGACGGGGCGCACGCCGAGCCGGTGGCGCAGAGCGCGCACATCACCCTCGGTCGTCCCGCCGGTCATAGCGCGCACCGCCTCGCCGATCAGCCCCGAGCCGCGCCCGAACGCGTGCCGCGTGCCCGTCCGCAGCCCCGCCGACTGGAGCGCGAGCCACGCCAGGCGCTTGTCCGAGAACCCCATCGCCTTCAGCCGCCGCATCGCGTCGGCCTCCTGCGGCAGGCCGTTGTCGAGTACCTCGCGTTCGGCCGCGACGATTTCGGCGAGGCGTTCGAGGAACCACGGGTCGAAGTGCGCGACCGCCGCGATCTCGGCGACGCTCAGCCTCTCGCGCAACGCCTGCGCGGCGACGAGCAGCCGGTCGGGCGTCGCGCGCGCGAGTTCGGCAAGAATGTCCTCACGCGGCGCGCCTTCGAGCGCGTCTACCTGGTTGAACCCCGACAGCCCGGTCTCGAGCCCGCGCAATGCCTTTTGTAACGACTCGTGGATATTCCGGCCGATCGCCATGACTTCACCGACGCTCTTCATTGCCGTCGAGAGCAACGGCTCGGCGCCCTTGAACTTTTCGAAGGCGAAGCGCGGGATCTTGGTCACGACATAGTCGATCGTCGGTTCGAACGACGCCGGCGTCGCGCCGGTGATGTCGTTCATGATCTCGTCGAGCGTGTAGCCGACCGCGAGCAGCGCCGCGACCTTGGCGATCGGGAACCCCGTCGCCTTCGACGCCAGCGCCGATGACCGCGACACGCGCGGGTTCATCTCGATCACGATCAGGCGTCCATCTTTGGGATTGACTGCGAACTGTACGTTCGATCCCCCTGTTTCGACACCGATTTCGCGCAGGCAAGCGATGCTCGCGTTGCGCATGATCTGATATTCCTTATCGGTCAGCGTCAGCGCGGGCGCGACGGTGATCGAATCGCCGGTGTGGACGCCCATCGGGTCGATATTCTCGATCGAACAGATGATGATGGCGTTGTCGTTGCGGTCGCGAACGACCTCCATCTCATATTCTTTCCAGCCGAGCAGCGATTCCTCGATCAGCACTTCGGTGGTCGGCGACGCATCGAGCCCGCCGCGCACGATCTCCTCGAATTCGGCGCGATTGTAAGCGATGCCGCCACCCGTCCCGCCCATCGTGAACGACGGGCGGATGACCGAGGGCAGCCCGGTGCGTTCGAGGATTTCGAGCGCCTCATCGTAGCTATGCGCGATTCCCGAGCGCGCGCTTTCGAGGCCGATCTTGGTCATCGCCTCGCGGAACTTCATCCGGTCCTCGGCCTTGTCGATTGCCTCGGCATCGGCGCCGATCATCTCGACGCCGTATTTCGCTAGCGTGCCGTCGTTGAACAGAGCGAGCGCCGTGTTGAGCGCGGTCTGCCCGCCCATCGTGGGGAGCACGGCGTCGGGCCGCTCTTTCTCAATGATCTTCGCGACGATTTCGGGGGTGATCGGCTCGATATAGGTCGCGTCGGCGAGTTCGGGATCGGTCATGATCGTCGCCGGATTGCTGTTGACCAGAACGATCCGGTACCCCTCTGCCTTCAGCGCCTTGACTGCCTGCGTCCCCGAATAATCGAATTCACACGCCTGCCCGATGATGATCGGCCCCGCGCCGATGATGAGGATGGACGAGATGTCGGTTCGTTTAGGCATTGCGATCAGACCGCTTTCAACTTAAGTGATTGCAGTGCAATCATGGGAGGTGCGCAATGGCCAGCATGACCATTCGCCAAGTCGATGAAGACATGAAGGACTGGCTTCGACAGCGCGCTGCCGAAACCGGACGATCGGTCGAGGGCGAGGTTCGTCACATCCTTGCGACCGAGCGCGAACGCGACGATCCAGAGAATTATCCTCCAGGTAAAGCGCCCCGCCCTGACGAAGGTATGGGAAGCTATCTCTATCGCATCAGCCGTCCTGGCTTCGAGCTCGAATTGCCTGAGCGCAAAGTAGAGGTCCTGCGGAACCCCTTCGATGATCTTGGTTGATACCAATGTCCTCAGCCAGCCGATCCGCGCCAACGGCGAACGGCGCGTCATCGACTGGCTCGATGCAAACGACGCAGAAATCATCATCCCGTCCTTCGCCGTTGCGGAGTTGGTGTATGGTTACGAAGTCCTCGACTGGTCACGGCATCGCATGGAATTGCATGACAGCGTTTTTGCGCTCCTGACCCGATACCGTAATCGTATCGTGTCGTTCGATCGCGCTGCCGCCGAAGCGCACGGTTGGTTGGTCGCAAAGATGAAAAAAGCAGGCACGCCACTGCCGCTCGTTGACTCGCAGATCGCGGCGATCGCCATTGCCCGCGCGTCTTCGATGGCAACGCGAAATGTGAAAGACTATGAACGAACGGGCTTGACCGTGATCGACCCTTGGACTGCGTAAGCGTCTGCGTCTCCGAATAATCGAACTCGCACGCCTGCCCGATGATGATCGGCCCGGCACCGATGATGAGGATCGAGGATATGTCGGTGCGCTTGTGCATTACGACCCAAAATGCCGCGTGCCGACCTCGATGAGTTGCTCGAACGCGGCCTTGCTCAAACGCATGTTCTGGGTGCGACCGGCTTCTACACCGCGCGAAGGATGCCCGTAACCGTTGAGTTGCAAAAAACGCTCACCCGCTATCGTTAGTGTCACGATCTTCGCGACGCATGGCTCGGTGGGTCGTTCTTCGCCTTGATCTAGCAGTTCGAAGGATCTGATCGTCGCCATCTAGCTCTCCATCTCCCCCACAAACCGTTCGAACAGATAGTGGCTATCCTGCGGGCCGGGGCTGGCTTCGGGGTGGTATTGGACGCTGAACGCCGCAGTGTCGGTGAGTTCGAACCCGGCGTTGCTCCCGTCGAACAGCGACACATGCGTTTCGCGCGCGTTCCCCGGCAGGCTCTCGCGTTCGACCGCAAAGCCGTGGTTCATGCTGGTGATCTCGACGCGGCCGTCGGCCAGGCGCTTGACCGGGTGATTCGCGCCGCGGTGGCCCTGGTGCATCTTGGTCGTGCGCGCCCCTACGGCAAGCCCGAGTAGCTGGTGCCCTAGGCAAATCCCGAACAGCGGCTTGCCCGTGTCGAGCCATTTGCGGATAACCGGTACGGCATAGTCGGCGGTCGCAGCCGGATCGCCGGGTCCGTTCGACAGGAACAGGCCTTGGGGGCCGTGTGCCATGATTTCGTCGAAGCTCGCGCCGGCGGGGACGACGGTCACATCCGCACCGGCATCGACCAGATTGCGCAATATGTTGCGCTTAATGCCATAGTCGATCGCGACGACCTTCGGCGCATCGGGACGCGGCGCGGCGGGGGGCGCATAGCCCTGCCCCAGCCGCCACAGCCCCTCGTCCCACTTATACGTCTGCAGCGTCGTCACGGGCTTGGCGAGGTCGGTCCCCTCCAGCCCCGGCCAGTCGCGCGCGAGCGCCACCAGTTCGTCGATATCGAAGTCGCCGTCCTTGCGGTGCGCGACGACGGCGTTGGGCGGACCCTGCACGCGGATGCGGCGTGTCAGCGCGCGCGTGTCGACGCCGGCAAGCCCGATGCGCCCATTGGCGCGCAGCCATGTGTCGAAGCCGCCCGTGCTGCGCCAGTTCGACGGCGCCGTCACATCCTCTCGCACGATGCACCCGACCGCGTGCGGGTTCGTCGCCTCGAGATCCTCAGGGTTCGCGCCGACGTTGCCGATGTGCGGAAAAGTGAAGGCGACGATCTGCGCCGAGTACGACGGGTCGGTCATCACCTCCTGATATCCGGTCATCGCAGTGTTGAAGCAGACCTCGCCGACGGCGGCCCCTTCTGCGCCAAACCCGCGCCCGCGCACGACGGTGCCGTCGGCCATGACGAGAATGCCGGTGGCGCGCGAAGATTCGGCCATGCTGAAGGGCACTCCGTCGGGGTTGCTGCAACGATGTCGCTAAGCGCCGTTCGCTAGGGGTCCGTTGCCGCGCGGTCAACCTCTGCTATAGGCCGTGCGCATGATCAGGGATGAAATCCAGGCGGCGCAGATCGCGTCGATGAAGGCGGGCGACAAGGCAACGCTCGCGACGGTGCGGCTGATGCAGGCGGCGATCAAGAACCGCGACATCGAGGCGCGGACGGGCAAATCGCCGACCGACGACGATGTGCTCGTCGTTGAAGTGCTTCAGAAGATGGTCAAGCAGCGCCGCGAGTCGATCGACATGTATGTGAAAGGCGGACGCCAGGAACTCGCCGATCAGGAAGCGAGCGAAGTCGCGGTCATCGAGCGTTTCCTGCCGCAGCAATTGTCGGAGGGCGACACGCGCCTCGCGATCGAGGCGATCAAGGCCGAGATCGGCGCGGCCGGCGTCAAGGACATGGGCCGCGTGATGGCCGCGCTGAAGGAGCGGCATGCGAGTCAGCTCGACATGTCGAAGGCGAGTGCTTTGGTGAAGGCGGCGCTGAGCTAAGCGGCGCGGGCAAAGCCCGCGCTGACGTCGATCGGGTCGCTGGCGCGCCCCGTCGGCCGGGCTCGTCGCGTGCGCGAAATAGCTCCGTTATTTCGTGGCCGCGCCGAGCCGTCCCTCGTGCAACCGCACCACGCGGTCCATCTTCGCCGCCAGCCGTTCGTTGTGCGTCGCGACCAGCGCCGCCGCGCCTTCGCCGCGCACCAGCCGCAGGAATTCGGCGAGCACGCGGTCGGCGGTCGCCTCGTCGAGATTGCCGGTGGGCTCGTCCGCCAGGATCAGCGCAGGCGCGTTCGCCAGCGCGCGCGCGACCGCGACGCGCTGTTGCTCGCCGCCCGACAATTGCGAGGGCTTGTGCGTCAGCCGCTCGTCGAGCCCGAGCGCGCCCAGTAAGATATCGGCGCGCGCATCGGCGTCGGCGCGCGACTTGCCCGCGATCAGCTGCGGCAGGACGACATTCTCGCGGGCGGTGAAGTCGGGCAGCAGATGGTGAAACTGATAGACGAAACCAATCGCATCGCGGCGCAGGGTCGTGCGCCCCTCGTTCGACAGTTGCGCAGCTTCGGCCCCCGCGATCCGGATCGACCCCTCGAACCCGCCCTCGAGCAGCCCGACCGCCTGCAGCAGCGTCGACTTGCCCGATCCCGACGGCCCGAGCAGCGCGACGATCTCGCCCTGCGCGACGGTCAGGTCGACCCCGCGCAGCACCTCGACCGCTGTCTCGCCCTGGTGGAAGGTTCGGGTGAGGCGGGTTAAGGCGAGAACGTCACTCATACCGCAACACCTGCACCGGGTCGGTCCCGGCTGCCTTGAGCGCAGGGTAGAGCGTCGCCAGAAAGCTGAACAGCAACGACATCGCGGCGATGCCGATGATCTGCGCGGGGTCCGCCTTCGACGGCAATTCGCTCAGGAAGCGAACCGACGGGTCCCACAGATTCTGTCCCGACACCCATTGCACGAAATCGACGACGTCCTGGCGAAACGTCAGCCCGAGAAAGCCGAGCAGCAGCCCGAGCCCCGTGCCCAGCCCGCCGATCGCGGTCCCCACGCACACGAACACGCGCACCAGCGACGCGCGCGTCGCGCCCATCGTCCGCAGGATCGCGATGTCGCGCGTCTTGGCGCGCACCAGCATGATCAGCGACGACAAAATGTTGAACACCGCGACGAGGATGATGATCGACAGCACGACGAACATCACGACGCGCTCGACCGCCAGCGCCTCGAACAGCGCGGCGTTCATGCCGCGCCAGTCGGTCACCACCGCGCGGTCACCGACATAGGCGACCAGCGGTTTCAGGATATTGCCGACATCGTCGGCATCGGTGGTCTGTACCTCGACCATGCCGACCTGATCGCCGAGCAGCAGCAATTGCTGTGCGTCGGGGATCGGCATGACGACGAACGCCTTGTCGTAATCATAGACGCCGATCTCGAACACCGCCGCGACGCGGTAGGCGACGATGCGCGGCATCGTGCCGAACACCGTCGTCTGACCCTCCGGCGAGATCAGGCTGATCTGGCTGCCGACCGTCGCGCCGAGCATTTCGGCAAGCCGCGAGCCGATCGCGACATTGCCGCTCCCCACCGTCACCGCGCTCAGCGACCCGCCCTTGATCGTCAGGGTCTTGTTCGCGGTCAGATCCTCGATCCGCATGCCGCGGACCAGCACGCCTTCGACGCGGCCGGTATAGCTCGCCATCAGCGGCTGTTCGATCAGCGGCGTCGCCTTGACGATGCCCGGCACGGTGCGTGCCTTGGCGACGATCGCCTGCCAGTCGGGAAGGCGGCCGTTATAGCCCTGCACCACAGCATGTCCGTTGAGCCCGACGATCTTGTCGAACAATTCGGCGCGGAAACCGTTCATCACGCTCATGACGATGACCAGCGCGGCGACGCCGAGCATCACCGCGATGAGGCTGATCGAGGCGACGAGCGCGATAAACGCCTCGCCGCGCCCCGGCAGCAGATAGCGCCGCGCGATCATCATTTCGTAAGCGGAAAGCATGCCAGCGCGCGCTTACGGCGGCGGCGGTGCAGTGGCAACCGCCGCCACTGTTGCGCGATTCCCACAGGCCGCTCGCAATCGACCGCACGAACACGATCGTTACGTGACACGCCATTATGTTTCAGCCAACGTCATGATGCTGAAACGAAAGGCAATGGCCGCGGTTCAGGGAGGTTCCTGGGCTCCGTGCTCGCAATGCCGGTACGCGCGCACGTCGAGACGGAACGAGAAGGAATAGGGGGCTGACGAGCGATCGTCACGCGGGTGCCCGGATCGCTGGCCAGCGATCCGGGCATTCGCCGTTTGGGCACCTAGCTTTTCGATGACCGCGTGCGCTCATCGCCGCTGGCATCGAGCAGCGTGTCGTACAAAGCGGCCAGCGCGCGCGCCGTTGCGTCGGAACGAAAGGCAGCGATGGCGGCAAGGTTTGCCGCGATGACGAGCCGCCGCTCGATCGTGTTCAACGCCAGAACCTCGTCGATGACCGCACGCAGCGCTGCGGCGTTGCCGCGTGTATAGAGAAAGCGATGATTCTCACGCGGCAGCAGATCGCGCAGCTGGGTAATATCGACTCCCACGAGCAGTGCGCCCACACTCATCGCGAGCAGTGCGACCCCCGACGTCAGGACGCGTTCGTAAGGGAGCACGACGCAGGCCGCCGAGCGCAACAGGCGCGGGACCGCCGCGTCGGGCACGTGCCGGATATCCCATTCGATATCGGTCCGGTCGGCATGGCCTGCGCTCACGTCGGCGGCCTCCTCGCCTGCGCCGCTGATCCGGATGTGCGCGCCGCGCGCGGCAAGCCATGTCTGCGGCAGCGCGTCGATCATTTCGCCGAACCCTTTCTGACGGCGAATCCAGCCGAAACCCTGAACGATACGGTCGCAAGGATCGTTCAGCCCGGCCGCGAGCGCAGCCTCGCTTTCGTAACGACCGACGTAGGACGGGTGCGGCAGCAGCCGCAGCTTGCGCCGGTCGAGCGCAACCTGAGCGTCCAGCGCCTCGATCGACGCCGCATTGTGCACCAGGATCGCATCGGCGCGCGCGGCGAGCAGCGTGCGCGTCGCCAGAAACTGACGACGGAAGGGGCTCGAATGCGGCCATTCATTATGCACGGTCCAGAACAGCACCACATCCCGTCGCCCGAGCGCCTCGATCTGCTCCGCGAAAGCGGCTGCCGCATGGTCGGCCTCCGCGTCGCTGGCGCAATCGTCGAAGATAAATTCTTCCCAATGGATATGGACCACGATTTTCTGACCGGCATCGACCGCGGCGATCGCGTCGTCGAGCGCACCCTGCTGGCGATAGACGGGGCGGTAGCGCTGGCCGATGCCCTCGAAGAGCAAGGGCACGTACTGGCTGTCGCTGCTAGCCGGGTAGCAAAAGACCCGGACCAGCGGCGCGTTCAAGCGGCGACCGGCGTTTCGCCTGCGACCATGCCGCGGTGGAGCACGCGATCACCCGCGACGGCGCTATGGTCGGCACGGTGCATCGTCACGCGATTGTCCCAGATGATCACGTCGCCGGGACGCCAGTGATGGCGATAGAGCGTCGCCGGACGGATGCTCCGCCGATAAAGCGCGGCGATGATCCGCGTGCCTGTCGGCGCGTCGAATCCGCTCAGTGCGCTGCAGCGTTCAGGTGTCGAGAGATAGAGCGCGACCTCGCCGGTGAGCGGGTGACGGCGGAACAGCGGATGGCGGGTCGCCTCGGTCTCGCCGACGAGTCCGCTCGCGCTGTGCAGGATGGTTCGCGTGTCGAGCAGCGCGCGGATGCGCGGCGGCAGCGTCCGGGCGGCCGCGACCTGATCCGAAAACAGTGTCGCACCCCCCGTGCCCGGCAACGCAACCGGGCGCAGCGCGGTAAAGGCGGGGGGCGCTGCGACATAACTGGTGTCGGTGTGGAAAACGCTGCGCGGCGCGTGCGTGCGGCCGACGTTGGTGACGAGGTTGAGCGGTCCGGCCCCCGCGACCGGCGTTTCGCCCCGCGTAAAGGTCATCGCGCCGAGCGACGACAGGAATGCGACGAACGCCGCGTCGTCGATCGGCTGATCGCGAAACACCGCGACCCGGTGCGCCGCGATCAGGTGCGCGATGTCTTCGCCTGGCACCGGCAACGCAAGGGTCAGGTCGATGTCGCGGACCTCGACCCCGAACGGTTCGAGCGGCGTCACGTCCATCGTCAGTCGAGCAGCGCGAGCACGCGCGGGTCGACGGCATCGCCCTCGCCGAGCGCGGGCAGCACCAGGTCGGCCTGCCAGAAGTCCTGATCGCCGGTCAGCTGCCCCGGCGTCGCGACGACCGCCAGCCCGGCGCGCTTGGCCGACATCACACTCGTCGCGGTATCCTCGACGGCGAGCGCTTCGTCCGCGCGCACGCCGAGCGCGCCCAATGCGGCGTGATAGGCATCGGGCGCAGGTTTGCCCTCCGCAACGTCGGCGCGCGTCCCGATATAGTCGAAGTCATCAGCCTTCAGCGCGTCACCAGCGGCGGCAAAGATCGCATCGATGTTGGGGCGATAGGTCGTCGTGACGAAGGCGAGCTTCATGCCCCGCGTGCGCGCGACCCGCATCAGCGCGGCCACGCCGGTGCGCAGCGCGACATGGCTGCGTTCGAGCTCTTCGCACGCCATCTGCGTCTTCCGCGCGTGGATCGTTTCGATCTGCGCCTCCGACAGACGCTGCCCGGTCGCGGCGGCAAGCATGGCCAGCCGTTCCTTGCCGCCCGCCTGCGTCAGCAGTTCGGCATAGGTCGCCGCGTCCCAGTCCCAGGCAAGCCCGGCCTCGCGCAGCGCTGCATTATAGGCGCGGCGCTGGATGTCCGAGCTTTCGACGACCACACCGATCGATCCGAGCATGAGGGCAGTTTTGGACATGACACAATTCTCCTTCACGGGCGACGGTGGCGCTATAGCTGTTCAACCGGCGGATCGTTCCGCCTCCGCGATGACCTGTTCGACCATCGCGGCGAAGAACGCTTCGAGCGGCCACCCCGAAGCCGACGCCATCGTCGCGACGACGCTTTGCGGGGAGAAGGAGCAATAAAGCCCTGCCTCGAGGAACCAGGGCTGGCCCTTCGGATCGATCCGGAAGTCGAACAGGCTGTAGTGACGACAGCCAAGCGCGATATGACAACGCAGTGCCGCCGTGCCTACCGCGGCCACGACCGGGTCGTCGTCGGCCACGATCCACGATTCATCGGGTGCTTTTGCCGCAAGCGCGAGGCCGTTGGCGGCGTCGGTGCGAAGCTTGTGCGCGCGCGTGCGGACCGGCCGGTGTACCGGATCGACGAAATATTCCTCGAGCGGAAGAAGGATCAGCGCACCGTCACGCTCGACCATCGCGCAGCGCACCTCGCGCCCGAGTTCGACGTAACGTTCGACGAGCACCGTATCGCTGTACTGCCGGGCATCGGTGATCGCCGCGCCAATCTGCGCCGTGTCGGTCACCAGCGTGATGCCGTCGCTGTTGTCCGAGGCATTGGGCTTGACGACCACCGGCAGCGCCAGCGTCGGGGTTTCGCCACGACGCAGCAGCTGAGCCTGGGGAACGCTGACGCCCGCCGCGGCAACGATCGCGCGTGCCATCGCCTTGTCGGCGGTCACGCCCATCTGGAGCGGCCGATTGCCGATATAGGGGATTGCCAGCAGCTCGAGCAGCGCGCGATAGGTCGTCATGCCGTCCGGGCAGAACATCTGCGGCAGCGCGACATCGATCGTCAGGCTTGCCAGCCTGGACAGCGAGCCCGCCAATCCGAAAACTTCGGCGGCGGCGATATCCCCGACCGAGAGGCTCGCAGGAAATCGCCACGACCCATCGGGACCGACGAGCGCGATCACGAAGTCGTAGCGCGCCGGATCGGCAAGCGCACCGATGCAGCCGCGCGCATAAACGAGCGACAGATCGAGATAAAACGCGCTGGTCGGAGACCCGACCAGATGGAGGATGCGACGCCGCAGGATCAAGGCGCGCCAGCCTGTCGCGTGCAAGAGTTGAAAGGTCGAGAAATGCTCACGGGCTGCGCCGGTAGCTTGGATCGTGGGCGCGAGGCAATGCCCGCCACACCACGACGTTCATAAGCGGGTGGAAGCCGGAACGACCCGGGGCGAATTCGTTGTGGCTGCTTCCTTCCGGACCTGACCAGGTTGGCGACAGCACCGTCCGCCCGACTTCCGTAGTTTCATATGCCCTTATCACCCGCGCTCGGCAAGGGTCAGTGCAATTGCCGCCGGTGATCCATCTTGACGTGAAGGACGCGCACGACGCGGATCGCATCTTCGTCCGCAGAATAAATGATACGGTGCTCACCCGCCTTGATTGACCTGAGATCGAGGCGGCGGCCTTGATATGCCACCCCCAAACCCGGATATTCCCGTATGGTATCAGCTTTGGCAGCGAGCATTGCGAGATAGCGGACTGCTTGCGCCCGTCCCCAAGTTTCCTCGGTGTAGACTCTGATCGTTTCGAGGTCTTCGGCAGCGCGCGCGAGGATTATCAGGCGGCGTGCGATCGAGCCCGCTCCTTTGACCGGCCAATGATATCTTCAAAGCTCAGACCGCTTTCTCCACTGTCGATGCCATCCTGTATCAAATCGTCCAGTCGGTCGAAGGCTGCGCGATCGGCGCGCAGCATCGTCCTCGTAAAATCGGCAACATCGGCAAAACGACCCCGCGCAATTTGATCGTGCAGATATTCCTCGAGGTCGGACGGGAGCGTGATCGCGTAAGTTTTCATTTCGCAAAAGATGCATATTGCAGCTTCGACTGTCAACGACCCTGCATGTTGCGGCTCTCGCCCGGCACGCGCACGGTCAGCCCACCCAGCGCCTCGTCGAGGACGATCTGGCAGGCGAGGCGGCTGGTGCGCGTGACGCCTGCGGCGAGGTCGAGCATGTCCTCTTCGTCCTCGCTCGCGCGCGGCAACCGCGCGAAGTCGGCGGCGTCGACGATCACGTGGCACGTCGAACATGACATCTGCCCCTCGCACGTCCCCTCGAGCGGCTGCCCTGCGGCCTGCGCGACTTCGAGCAGGCGGTCACCGACGTTCGCCTCGAGCTGCTGGCGCGTGATGCCGTCGCTGGCGATGAAGGTCACCGCGATCATGCCGCAATCCGCATCTGCGCGTCGGCTGCGGTGACGATGCGGTGGATGGCCGTCATCAGCTCCCCCTCGGTCGTGTAGCGGCCGAAGCCGAGGCGGATCGACGCGCGCGCCTGCGCATCGCTCAGCCCGATCGCTTTCAGCACATGGCTCGGTCGCGCCGATCCGCTCGCGCACGCCGACCCGGAGGAAAAGGCGATGTCGCGCAGCTCCGAAATCAGCCGCGCACTATCGAGCCCGTCGCGGCGGACGTTCAGATTGCCGAACCAGCGGTGCGTCGTGCTCCCGTTGACGATCCAGTCGGGGCCGAGCCGGTCGACCGCGAGGTGCCAGAGCCGCTCGACGTGCAAGGCGTCGGCGTCCATCCGCTCCGCAGCAAGCGCGGCGGCGGCCCCGAACCCTGCGCAGAGCGCGGGCGAGAGCGTGCCCGACCGCAGCCCGCCCTCCTGCCCGCCGCCATGCATGAACGGTTCGAGATCGACGCCATCGCGGATCCACAGCGCGCCGATGCCCTTGGGACCGTGAATCTTGTGCGCACTGACCGCGATCAGGTCGACGCGCTCGGGCGGCGCGAGGCGACCAAAGCCCTGCACCGCGTCGCACAGCAGCCGGGCGCGCTCCGGTAGCATCGCCGGTCGTATCGGCGACGCAACCGTCCCGATCTCGTTGTTGACCTGCATTACCGCGACCAGGTCGGCCTCGGGCAGCGCGCCCTCGATGCGCCCGTCGCGATCGACGGGGAGCACCTGCACCGCACGGCCCTGACCGCGCAGCCACGATGCCGTGTCGAGGACTGCAGCATGGTCGGTCGCTCCGACCGCCATCCGCAGCGCGCCGCTGCCGATCATTGCCCAGTTGAGCGCCTCGGTCGCACCGCTGGTGAAATAAAGAGTGCCCCCCGGCGGCAGCAGCGCAGCAACCTGGTCGCGCGCGACCTCGATCGCCGCGCGCGCCTTGCGTCCCGCCGCATGCGCCGAATGCGGGTTCGCCGAGCCTTCTTCGCTCAGCCAGGGCAGCATCGCCGCGCGCGCTTCGGGCGCGAGCGGTGTCGTCGCCTGATAGTCGAGATAGATCATGCCGCGCGCTGCCGCCCGGCCCCCGCGATGCTGCGCCAGACGGCGAGTAGGCGTTCAAGGTCGGCGCGCGTCGTTTCGCGCCCGATCGAGATGCGGATCACCTCGGCGGCCTCGTGCGCGGGAATGCCCATCGCGGTCAGGACGTGGCTCGGCTTGAGGCTCCCCGACGAACAGGCGCTCCCCGCCGACACGGCGATACCCGCCAGATCGAACTGGATCAGCTGCGCCGCCGCGCGGACGCCGGGCATCCGGTAGCTGGCGACGGTCGCGATACGCTCGCTGTCGCGTGCGATCACTACGCCGCCTTCGTCCTCGATCGCCGCGTCGAGCCAGCCGCGCGAGGCAACCGCCTGCTCCATCCAGTCGCGCGCTTCGCCCAGCGCCGCCGCCATCGCGAGGATGCCGGGCAGATTCTCGGTCCCGCCGCGATAGCCACGTTCCTGCCCCCCGTCGGGATGGAGCAGCGTGAAGTCGCGGACGAGCAGCGCGCCCACCCCGGGCACGCCGCCGAACTTGTGCGCCGACACAGCGACCATGTCGGTGTCGGGCAGGTCGATCTTGCCTGCGGTCTGTGCGGCATCGGCGAAGCGGAGCCCCGCGCCGAACGAGCCGGGCCGCTGGATCACGCCGGTTTCGCTGTTCGCATGCTGGATCGCAGCGAGCGCGCCTGCGCCGTCGAAGGCCTCGACCAGCCCGTCGTGTCCCACGCGCAACTCACGCGCGCCCCGTGCCACGCGACGCACCGCGTCGTGCTCGGTCGCACCGATCCTCAGTTCCTCGTGCTTCGCGCGGCCCAGCGCGATCGCGATCGCCTCGGTCGCCCCGCTGGTGAAGATCACATCGCCTTGCCAGCCGAGTGCCGCCGCCACTGCCGCGCGCGCCGCCTCGAGCGCGGCCCGCGCTACACGCCCTGCCGCATGCGGTGACGAGGGATTGGCCCAGAGATCGAGCCCGGACACGAACGCCGCGCGCGCCGCCGCGCTGACCGGCGTGGTCGCTGCGTGGTCGAGATAGAGCCGGTCGGGCAAGCGTCGGGAGTCCTTGGCGCGCGTCACGATGATTGCGGTGACACGCTTTCTCCCTATATGACGCGCCTTCCATTTCATAGCGCGCACAGCCCACGGGCGGCGCGCGCGCAACATCCAGGTGTCGATGCCCGAAGTCATTTTTCCTGGGCCGGAAGGCCGTCTCGAAGGGCGTTTCAACCCCGGCCCGCGCCCGCGCGCGCCCGTCGCGATGATCCTTCACCCGCATCCGCAGTCGGGCGGCACGATGAACAACCGTATCGTCCAGTCGCTCTATCAGACCTTCGTCCGGCGCGGGTTCGCGACGCTGCGCTTCAACTTTCGCGGTGTCGGGAAAAGCCAGGGCGTTTTCGACAACGGCGTCGGCGAATTGTCCGATGCGGCGTCGGCGCTCGACTGGGTGCAGCAGGTCCACCCCGAGGCGCAGACGACGTGGATCGCGGGGTACAGCTTTGGTGCGTGGATCGGGATGCAGCTGTTGATGCGGCGTCCCGAGATCAAGGGATTCATCTCGATCGCGCCGCCCGCCAATATGTACGACTTCACCTTCCTCGCCCCCTGCCCGTCGTCGGGGATCATCATTCAGGGAACCGGCGACGAAGTCGTGACGCCCAATGCGGTGCAGAAACTGGTCGACAAGTTGCGCACGCAAAAACACATTACGATCCACCACGACGAGATCCGCGGCGCGAACCATTTCTTCGAGCGTGAAGGGGTCGAGCTGATGGCGTCGGTCGACAAATATCTCGACATGCGCCTCGCGCCCAACTCGCCGATCCGGTGAGCGCACCGGGCGATCAGCTCGACTATGACCCGGCGCTCAAGCCGGTGCTGGTCAATCTGTTCACCGAGATCGCGATCCTCGAACATCTCATCCGGCTGCGTTTCGAACCCAAGGGAATGGACGCGCTGAAGACGGCGCAGTTCGGGGTGCTGAACCATTTTTGCCGCCTGGGCAAACATGAGGAGCGGCTGTCGTCGCTGGCGTGGTGCTTCCAGGTCGAGGTCGATCATATGCACGCCACTGTCGATTCGCTGGTGGCGCGTGCGTTGCTGACGTGGGACGGTGCCGCCGATCCGTGCGTCCGTCCGACCGACGCGGGTCGCGCCGCGCACGCTGACATGATCGAGGACATGGCCCCCGAAGTCGCGCAGATCGTCGGCGAAATCCCGGTCGAGGACTTGCGGGTGACCGCGCGGACACTCGTCGAGCTGCGACGGACCATGGACAATCTGCCGGATCGGTAGGGCTAAATCGGGAGGCTTATGTCGCGTGGCCGGTCTAAATCGTCCAAATCAGCACATTCCCTAACAGCACCACCGCCGCGACCAGCATCAGCCACCCGCGCGTCCGGTCGCGCCCGCCGCGCACCAGATAGACCCCACCCCCGGTCAGCACGAATACCGCGATCATCGCGATACCCAGGAACGCCTGAAAAGTTTCGCCGCCCATCATGCGCGCACGATAGCGGCAAATCGTGCGGGGTCGATGTTCCCGCCCGACAACAGGATCAGCGTGCCGTCGCGCGGCGGCGCGGCGGCCCCGAGCAGTGCCGCCAGCGCCACCGCGCCGCCGGGCTCCAGAACGATCCTGAGCGTCCGGAACGCAAAACGGATCGCGTCCTCGATCGCCGCTTCGGAGACCGCCATTCCCGTCGCGCCGCGCGCCCGCAGGATGTCGAAAGTCAGGTGCGAGACGCGCGTGGTCATCAGCGCGTCGCACGCCGTCGGCGGCGCATCGTCGCCGACCGGCACGATCCGCCCGAGGTTAAGCGAGCGGCGCATGTCGTCCCACCCCTCGGGCTCGACCGTCGTAACGCTGTCCCAGTCGTGTGCGAGCACGCAACCCGCCGCGAGCCCTCCACCGCCGCATGGCACGATCAAATGGCGCAGTGTGGGCAGATGATGCGGCGCGGGTAGGCCGAGCGCCGCGAGCTGCGCGACCGCCTCGATAGCCGCACTCCCCTGCCCCTCGATCACCCAGGGATCGTCGAAGCTCGGCACCAGCGTGGCACCGCGTTGTTCGGCAAGCGCGGCCGCGATCGCCTCGCGACTTTCGCGCGCACGGTCGTAGCCGATCACCTCGGCGCCGAGCGCCAGCGTGGCGTCGCGCTTTGCCGCAGGAGCGTCGTGCGGCATGACGATCGTCGCCGCGATCCCCAGCCGCTGCGCCGTCCACGCCACCCCTTGCGCATGATTGCCCGACGAAAACGCCACGACGCCGCGCGCGCGTTCGTCCGCGTCGAGCGATGACAGTCGCCACCACGCGCCGCGCAGCTTGAACGCGCCGACCGGCTGCATCGATTCGCATTTGGCGAACACGCGCACCCCCCGCCAGTCGAACGCGATCAGCGGCGTCGGCGGGACGACACGCGCGACCGCCTGAGCCGCAGCGAGCACGCCCTCGCGCGTCGGAACCCGATTGCCGTGCCTATTCACTTTACAGTTACCGATGTCGTCCATATATCCCGCGTCGCTGCCCCATGGGACTTCCACCGCAAGGCAGCCGTTTTCCTGTCGACACTGGAGGTCCCTTGAATTGCACAAGCATCATAGCGCGCTGGGGCTAGCTGCCACCGAGCGTCCGGTCCAGCCGGTTACGTTGCTGCGTCCCCACGCGGCTGCGCGCGCTGCCCGGTTCTTCGTCGACCGCTTTCCCGGCCGGTCGATCTATGCGGTGAAGGCCAACCCTTCGCCCGACTTGCTGCGCGTCCTGTGGGACAGCGGCATCACGCATTACGACGTCGCCTCGATCGCCGAGGTGCGCCTCGTCGCGTCCACGCTGCCACAAGCGACTTTGTGCTTCATGCACCCGGTCAAGGCCGAGGAAGCGATCGCTGAGGCCTATTGGCAGCACGGCGTGCGCACCTTCAGCCTCGATACCGAGGAGGAGCTCGCCAAGATCGTGCGCGCGACGCGTTCGGCAAGCGACCTCACCTTGTGCGTGCGGCTGCGCGTGTCGTCGGAGCATTCGAAGCTCAGCCTCGCCGCCAAGTTCGGCGCCGAACCCGCCGAGGTGCGCGACCTGCTGATCGCGACGCGCCAAGTCGCCGATGCGCTTGGCATTTGCTTCCACGTCGGCAGCCAGGCGATGACGCCTGCGGCTTACTCGGACGCGATGGAGCGCGTACGCCCGGCGATCGTCGCGTCGGGCGTGACGGTCGACGTCGTCGACGTCGGCGGCGGCTTCCCCTCGTCGTACCCCGGCATGGAGCCTCCGCCGCTCGTGCTGTTCTTCGACGTCATCCACCGTTGTTTCGAGGACTTGCCGGTCAGCTATTCGGCCGAACTCTGGTGCGAACCCGGACGCGCGCTGTCGGCCGAATATTCTTCGCTGATCGTCCGTGTCGAGAAACGGCGAGGCGACGAGCTCTACATCAACGACGGCGCGTACGGCGCGCTGTTCGATGCCGCACATGTCGGCTGGCGCTTTCCGGTCGAGCTGCTGCGCACCGAACCGTCGCGCGCACGCGACAGGGCGTTCAGCTTTTATGGGCCCACCTGCGACGACATGGACCATATGGCGGGCCCTTTCATGCTTCCCGCCGATGTGGACGTGGGCGATTATATCGAGATCGGCATGCTCGGCGCCTATGGCTGCGCCATGCGCACCGGGTTCAACGGCTTCGGCTCGGTTGACAGCCACGAGGTCGGCGACGAACCGATGGCGTCGCTGTATGGCGATGTGCCGATGCGCGCCGCCAACGTCGTCACGCTGTAACACGCGGTCCCCACGCAACCGTTAGTCCTGAGCCTGTCGAAGGGCGGGCAACCGGAACCAACCTCCGCTCTTGTTGTCCGCCCTTCGACAAGCTCAGGGCTAACGATTAAAAGGATCACGATGACGACGACCCCCCAGATCAACGCCCAGCGCAAGGCCGAACTCCTTTCGACGCAAGTCGAGCACATCGACATCACGTCGTTCGACGCGCGCCCGATCGTCGAGGCGATGGGCAAGATGAGCTTCACCAGCCGCGATTTGGCGCGCGCGACGGGCATCTACAACCAGATGCTCGACGATCCCGACTGCACGATCTTCCTCGTCATCGCCGGGTCGACGAGCGCGGGCGGGTGCATGGACCTGTATGCCGAGCTCGTGCGATCGGGGATGGTCGACGGCATCGTCGCGACGGGTGCCACGATCGTCGACATGGATTTCTTCGAAGGGCTCGGCCACAAACATTATCAGGCGCTCGAGGTGCCCGACGACGATACGCTGCGCTCGCTGTTGATCGACCGCATCTACGACACCTATATCGACGAGGAGCAACTCCAGCACGTCGACCACACGATCTTCGAAATTGCCGAGACGCTCGAGCCGCGCGCCTATTCGAGCCGCGCGTTCATTCGCGAGATGGGCCGATATCTCGTGGAGCACGGCAAGAAGGACAACAGCCTCGTCAAGCTCGCCTATGAGCATGACGTGCCGATTTTCTGCCCGGCGTTCGTCGACTCGTCGGCCGGGTTCGGGCTCGTCAAGCATCAAGTCGACGCGGTGAAGGCAGGCAAGCCGCACATGGTGCTCGACGCGATCGCCGACTTCCGCGAACTGACCGACATCAAGATCAAAGCGGGAACGACGGGCCTGCTGATGATCGGCGGCGGCGTGCCAAAGAATTTCATCCAGGACACCGTCGTCTGTGCCGAGATCCTCGGGCATGACGACGTCCAGGTCCACAAATATGCCGTGCAGATCACCGTCGCCGACGTGCGCGACGGCGCGTGTTCGTCGTCGACGCTTCAGGAAGCGGCGAGCTGGGGCAAGGTCAATACCGGCATCGAGCAGATGGTGTTCGCCGAGGCCGGCTCGGTCATGCCCCTGCTCGCGAGCGATGCGTGGCACCGCCAGCAGGACCGCACCCGGACCGCGCGCCGCTGGGGGGCGATCTTCGACTAATGGTTGCATCGAAGGGCGGCATTGCTATACGCCCGCCTCTCGCGCGTTCCCCGGTAGCTCAGCGGTAGAGCATCCGACTGTTAATCGGACGGCCGCCTGTTCGAATCAGGCCCGGGGAGCCACGCGAGCCTCTTGCTTCCCTCTCCCTTCAGGGGAGAGGGTCTCTCGCGCCTTAGGCGCGGAGGGGAGAGGGTCACCCGAATAAGGCGAGTTCGCGACTCACCCTCTCCCTGCCGCTGCGCGGCTGTCCCTCTCCCCTGAAGGGAGAGGGAGAGAAGGAAGCGACCAACCCTTCCCCCGCCTCCCCGACAGTGCCAAGACGCAGCGGCGATGCACGCTGCCCCGCCTTTCGTCCTGCTCGACGACGCCCGTCCCGGCGCTCCGCCTGCACGCCTCTATGCCGACCCGGTCGAGATCGTCACGACGCGCAAGCCGGGCGACTTGCGTGCCGCGCTCGACGCGCTGCGCGTCGCGACGCGTGGCGGGCTGCACGCGGCGGGTTATGTCGCCTATGCGGCGGGCGCCGCGCTCGAGGATACGCTGATCTCTGGCGAACCCGCCGATGCGCCGCTGCTGTGGTTCGGCCTGTTTCGCGGCTGGCAGGCGATCGACGCGCACGCATGGCTGCCCGATGCCGCAGGGGCATGGGCGGGAGCGCCCGTCCCCGACATCAGCCGCAGCCAATACGGCGCGGCGCTGGCGCGCGTAAAGGCGCTGATCGAAGCGGGCGATATCTATCAGGCCAACCTGACATTTCAGGCGACGGTGGCGATCGCCGGGCACCCGCTCGCGCTCTACGCCGGGCTGCGCGCACGTTCGGCCAGTGGCTATGGTGCCGTCGTCGCGACAGGAAGCACATGGATGCTGTCGCTGTCACCCGAGCTCTTCTTCACGATCGAGCGCGGGCGCATCGTCACCCGCCCGATGAAGGGCACCGCGCCCGCCGACAGCGACCCCGCCGCGCTCGCCGCCGATCCCAAACAGCGTGCCGAAAACCTGATGATCGTCGACTTGCTGCGCAACGACCTGTCGCGCGTCGCGACGCCGGGCAGCGTCGCGGTGCCCGAACTGTTCGCGGTCGAGGCTTACCCGACCCTGCTCCAGATGACCTCGACCATCACCGCCGAACTGGACCCGCAGCATGACGCGATCGACGCGCTGGCTGCGCTGTTTCCGTGCGGCTCGATCACCGGCGCGCCCAAGATCCGCGCGATGGAGATCATCGCCGAGGTCGAGGCGGCGCCGCGCGGCGTCTATACGGGCGCCATCGGACGGCTCGACCCCGATGGCGAGGCGGCATTCAACGTCGCGATCCGCACGCTGACGCTGACCGAAGGCGCGCAGACCGCATCGATGGGGCTGGGATCGGGAATCGTCGCCGACAGCGAGGTCGACAGCGAATGGGCCGAATGCCTCGCCAAGGGGGCATTCGTCGCCAGCGCGCGCCGCTTCGACCTGATCGAGACGATGCGGTTCGAACCGGCGCACGGCATCCGCCTGATCGACCGCCATATGGCCCGTATGAAGCGCAGCGCGCGGCGATTGGGGTTCACATTCGACAGCCACCACGCGCGCAATGCGCTGCACATGGCGACGTTCCGCCTGAAGCAGGCGCGCCGCGTCCGCCTGACGCTGAGCCCGACGGGCGCGGTCGCCGTCGAGGTCCATGCGCTTCCCGCGGCAAGCCGGGCTCCGGTCGATGTCCGGCTCGTGCCGCTGACGGTCGACCCGCACGACATGCGGCTGTGCCACAAGACGAGCGACCGCGCATTCTACGACGCGGCGCGGGGCGGCGCGTTCGAAACCGTCTTCGTGCGCCCCGATGGCCTCGTGACCGAAGGGAGTTTCACCAACGTCTTTGTCGACACCGGCAGCATCCTCGTCACCCCACCATGTACCGACGGGCTGCTGGGCGGCGTGCTGCGCGCCGAACTGCTGGGCACGGGCAAGGCGATCGAGGGCGAGCTGACCGTGCGCGACCTGAACGACGGTTTCCTGATCGGCAACGCGCTGCGCGGACTGTTGCCCGCGCGGCTCACGCAGGTATAGGCGAGCGCGCACAGGGGGAATGCACATGGCCAGATTGTCCGCCGCGCTCGACCGGATCAAGCCGTCCCCGACGCTGGCGATGAGCGCGCGCGTCGGCGAATTGCGCCGCGCCGGGGTCGACGTCATCGGATTGTCGGCAGGCGAGCCCGATTTCGACACGCCCGATTTCGTGAAGGAGGCCGCGATCGCGGCGATCCGCGCGGGACAGACCAAATATACCGATGTCGACGGTACGCCGCAATTGAAAGCGGCGATCGCCGCCAAGTTCGCGCGCGACAATCAGCTGACCTATGCGCCGGGCGAAATCAGCGTCAACGTCGGCGGCAAGCACACTTTGTTCAACGCGCTCGTCGCCACCGTCGAGGCGGGCGACGAGGTCGTCATTCCCGCACCCTATTGGGTCAGCTATCCCGACATCGTCGCGTTCGCGGGGGGCACGCCGGTGATCATTTCGGCGGGTGCCAACCAGCTCTACAAGATTTTGCCCGAACAGCTCGATGCGGCGATCACCCCTGCAACCAAATGGGTATTGCTCAACTCGCCCTCGAACCCGACGGGTGCAGCCTATACCGCCGAGGAACTGCGCGCATTGGCCGAGGTCGTCCGTCGTCATCCGCAGGTCATGGTGATGACCGACGACATGTACGAACATGTCTGGTACGCCGACGCGCCCTTCGCGACTTTCGCGCAGATCGCCCCCGACCTTTACGAGCGCACGCTGACGGTGAACGGCTGCTCGAAGGCCTATGCGATGACCGGCTGGCGGATTGGCTATGCCGGGGGGCCGGCGTGGCTGATCAAGGCGATGGCTAAGCTCCAGTCGCAGTCGACGAGCAACCCGTGTTCGATCGCACAGGCCGCCGCAACCGCCGCGCTGACCGGCGACCAGTCGTTCCTGATCGAGCGCAACGCCGCCTTTCGCCGCCGCCGCGACCTCGTCGTGCGCATGCTCAACGCTGCGCCCGGGCTGCGTTGCCCGATGCCCGAGGGCGCGTTCTACGTCTATCCCGACGCGACGGGTTGCATGGGCAAGACGACGCCGGGCGGCAAGCGGATCGAGAGCGACGCCGACCTGATCGACTATTTCCTCGACGACGCGCGCGTGGCGGCGGTCAGTGGCGCAGCATTCGGGCTGAGCCCTGCCTTTCGCATCAGCTATGCGACGTCGGAAGAAATACTGACGCAGGCGTGCACGCGGATACAGGAGGCCTGCGCGCGATTGGTGTGAGCCGCTCACCCTCTTGTCTGTCGCCCGAGTGAAACCATGTTGGGTGCTGCCGCGTATCTCGGTGGCAACCAAGCAAGGCACTCCCCCATGGCTCACTTTCTCCGCGCCGATTACACGCGTCACTTCCTGGTCGGCTTCACCGTTTCGGCGGCACTGATGGCCATGCGTTTCGCTGGCGTCGCCTGATGCGCGACTTTGCGATCAAGATCGCGCTGGCGAGTGCGGCAGTCTACGCGGGGATGACGCTCGTTCCGGCGCTCGCGTCCGAACGCACCGTGCTCGTTCCGGCAGCCGTTGCCGATGTGAAGCCGTCGACCACGCGCGCCACGGCGGTGCTTGCGGGCGGCTGCTTCTGGGGCATGGAGGCCGTCTTCAGCCATCTCAAGGGCGTGCAATCGGTCACCTCGGGCTATGCCGGCGGTACCGCGTCGGAGGCGAATTACGACACCGTCAGCACCGAGCGCACGCGCCATGCCGAGGCGATCCGTATCAGCTATGACCCGCGCGTTATCAGCTATGCGACGCTGCTCCGCGTCTATTTCTCGGTCGCGCACGACCCGACCGAGGTGAACCGTCAGGGTCCCGACAGCGGCACCAGCTATCGCTCGGCGGTTTTCGCTCAGGATGCCGAACAGGCGCGCGTCGCGCAGGCCTATATCGCGCAACTCGACGCAGCCAAGAGCTGGGGCGGGCGTCTGGCAACGCGGATCGAGCGCGGCGGCTTCTACCCGGCCGAATCCTATCATCAGGATTTTGCCGTCAAGAACCCGGCGCACCCCTATATCCGGATGTGGGACGCGCCCAAGCTAACCGCGCTGAAGCGGACCTTTCCAACCCTGTGGCGCGACGTGCCTGCGGCCTGACTTCGGCGTCGCGCGTCAGGTCGCGTGGCCCTCAGTATCCATCAGCACCTCGCGCCGCCCGACATGGTCGGGGCGCGAGACGAGCCCCTCTTTCTCCATTCGCTCGATGTGCCGCGCCGCGCGGTTGTAGCCGATGCGGAGCTGACGCTGGAGCCAGCTTGTCGACGCCTTTTGTGATTCGGCGATGATCTGCATCGCGCGGCGATATTCGGCGTCCTCAGGGGAATCGTCGCCAACCGGCGCACCGTCGAGCGCATAGCCGCCGTCCTCGGGCTCCTCGGTGACCGCCTGCACGTAATCGGGCATCCCCTGCGCGCGCCAATGGTCGGCGATCGCGATGACCTCGTCGTCGGACACGAACGGCCCGTGGACGCGCACCACCTGCTTGCCGCCGGGCATGTAGAGCATGTCGCCCTTGCCCAGCAGCTGTTCGGCCCCCTGCTCGCCCAGGATCGTGCGCGAATCGATCTTCGAGGTGACCGAGAAACTGATCCGCGTCGGCAGGTTCGCCTTGATGACGCCGGTGATGACATCGACCGACGGGCGCTGCGTCGCCATAATCAGGTGGATGCCCGCCGCGCGCGCCTTTTGTGCGAGCCGCTGGATCAGGAATTCGACTTCCTTGCCCGCCGTGATCATGAGGTCGGCGAGCTCGTCGACGATCACCACGATCTGCGGCAGCGGTTCGAAATCGAGCGTTTCCTCCTCGAACACTGGCTGCCCGGTCTCGGCGTCGAAGCCGGTCTGCACCCGCCTGCTGAGCGAAGCGCCCTTGGCCCGCGCGGCGCGCACCTTGTCGTTATACCCCGCAAGCCCGCGCACGCCGATCGACGCCATCATCCGGTAGCGTTCCTCCATCTGCTCGACCGCCCATTTCAGCGCGCGGATCGCCTTGGCGGGTTCGGTGACGACCGGCGACAACAGGTGCGGAATGTCCTCGTACGGGCGCAGCTCGAGCATCTTGGGGTCGATCATGATGAAGCGGCACTCGTCGGGCGTCAGCCGGTAGAGCAGCGAGCAGATCATCGAATTCAGCCCCACCGACTTGCCAGAGCCCGTCGTCCCGGCGATCAGCAGGTGCGGCATCGGTGCCAGATCGGCGATGACGGGATCGCCCGCGATGTTCTTGCCGAGCACCAGCGGCAGGGCGCCCGCGCCATCCTCGAACGCCTGCGATGCGATCAGTTCATGCAGCACCACCGACTCGCGCCGCACATTGGGCAGTTCGATGCCGATCACGTTGCGGCCCGGGATCGTCGCGACGCGCGCCGACATCGCCGACATGTTGCGCGCGATATCGTCGGCGAGCTGGATGACGCGGCTCGCCTTGATCCCCGGCGCGGGTTCGAGCTCGTACATCGTCACGACCGGGCCCGGGCGCACCTCGGTGATCGCACCTTTGACGTGAAAATCGTCGAGCACCGTTTCGAGCAGCCGCGCGTTGCGTTCGAGTGCGGCCTTGTCGAGCGCCTGCCCCGGCGCGGGCGGTGCGGGCGTCAGCAGCGCGAGGTCGGGCAGCACATATTTGTCGCGCAGTGCGAGGTTTTCCTGCCGCGCTTTCTTCGCCGTCGAGGGGGCCGCCTGACGGTCGGCGATGACCGGGCGGCTGCGGACCGGCGCGGGCGCCTCGGGACGCGGCGCGATCTTGCGCGGTTCGCTCGGGGCTGGCCGCGCGGTCGGCGCAGGCAGGCGTGGTAGCGTCGGCATCGCCAGCGCGACGCCGATGCTGCGCGCCCAGACCACCAGCCCGCCGGTGCCGAGCACGACGATCGCCAGCCAGCGGAGCGCGACCGCCACCGCGGGCAGCTGGACCAGCGCCAGCTCGATCAGGTTCGCCCCGCCCATGCCGACAAGGCCGCCAAACCCGGCGGGAAGGTTGCGCGCGGTCATCGGCATCAACAGCGCGACCGCGACGCCGAGCATCGCCAGCCCCAGCGCGCAGCGCAAGGCCCGCGCGGGCCAGCGCCCCGCCCCCTCGCCGCGCCACAGCTTGAGCGCCACGACCGCGGGCAGCGCGAGCATCAGCGCGACCGCAGGCCCCAGCAGCATCAGCATCAGGTCGGCGACGACCGCGCCGGGCAGCCCCAGCCAGTTGCCGAAACCCGCCCCCGCCGCAGTGCTCAGCGACCGGTCCCCCGGCGTATAACTAACGAGCGCCGCGACCAGCGCGAGCGTCACGAGGCCGAGCCCCACCGCCGATAGCAACGACCCGCCACGCACCACCCCTGCGCGCACGCTCGCGCGCCATTCGGGCACGCGCACATCGACACTCCGGCTCGCCATCGCCCGCCCCCGCCCGCAGATTCGTGTTTCGTTCGCCCGGAATCGCTCAACCGCGACTCCGCGTCAAGCGCGCACGCGGCATCGGGGCGATTGACACGATTATCCACACCTGCGCTGGCGTTGACGGCACGGTGCCGCTGCCTAAGCTGCGCGCGCAAAGGGTGGGGCGATGTTCGATTTCGTCAAGAAGCCGGTCGAGGAGCTCGGCAAGTCGGTGCTCGAGCCCGTCGGCCATTGGGTCATGGCGCGCTCGTGGCCGGTGCGCGCCGCGGTCTTCGCGCTCGTCGCGGGCGCGGCCGCCGTCGCCTACGTCCCCGGCTATTTCATCGGGCTCGGCGGGCAGGCCATCAGCTATTATGCCGCGACGCAGGCGGGGACGCGCATCGTCCTCGATCCTGCGCGACAACGCGCGCTCGACCGTGCCGTCGCGACGCTCAAGGTCGCTGCCGCCGGCGACGTCGCGCGCCCCGACGCGCAGGACGCGACCGCCTGGGCAATGGCGCAGACGGTGACCGCGCTGACGACGGCTGGCGGCACCGTCGACAACAGGCGCGACGTCACCGACTTCATCGCGAGCTCGCGGCGTGCGGGCTGCTATTGCTGGACCGAGCTTCCGTCGGCGAGCGACGACAACAGCGTCTATTTCATCGGCGGCTGGGTCGCGCGTGCGCAGGCGGCGATCGGCGTGCCGCTCGCCCCCGCCGACCTCGACGCTGTACTCGCAATACAGGACCGCGCGGGCTGGTGGCCGATGTTCCGCCTCGCCCCGGGGAGAGAGGGCGCGTCGACCTATACCACCGCGTGGCTGCTGCTGGGCCTGTCCGAACAGCGCGCTCGCGGGTTGATCCCCGCCGACCGGCGCGGGCGCGTCGACGCCGCGATCGGGCGCGCGGCGCTATGGCTCGCCGAGGTGCGGGGGGCCGACTCGCGCTGGCAATCCTTCCCCTACCTTGCGGGCAGCCCGCATTCGGACAGCGTCTCGGGCCTGACCCTCCACGCGCTCCACCAGGCCAAGGTCGCCGACACCGAACAGGCCGACCACGACTGGCTCGCCGCCTTGCCGACGCGCGACATCGAGCCCGCCTCGCTCGAAACCTATTACACCGCGCTCGGCGGCGAAGGCACGACCGCGATGGTCGACCATTTCGCGCAGGTTCGCGAACCCTGGATCATGATCGCCACCGTCGACGCGTACCGCCAGGGCACCGCGATGGAACGCGCAAACGCCCTCGACTGGCTTAAAGCCCGCACCGACCCCCGCGAACTCGCCAAGGTCGACAAGGTCGCGTCGAGCTGGTGGCGCGCGGAGCTGCTGATCGGCCTGGCGTATCTGCGGCGGAATTTGTGAGGGGGGTGAGGAGGTACGGCATAGTCGAGGTATGACGCATATGTCCTTCATCAGGGTTTTCAGCGACTCACCCCCAGCATGTGCCGACACCACCCCCTCCTCGCCCCGCCCCCTCCACCGACGGCCCGAAGTTGAAGGCGAAGTGAGTCCCCCGACCCTGCGAAAATTGCGTCGTCAAGCAACGCAAAACCGCCATTTCCTGAAAAATCGGAACTGCGCCGCGTCGACCCCTCGACGCGTTCGCGGATTGCGCTAGAGCAGTGCCATGCATCGCACCGATACGCTCATTCTCGGCGGGGGACTCGTGGGGCTGACGACGGCGCTGGCGCTCGACGCGCATGGCGTGTCGTCGGTCGTGGTCGACCCCGCCGACCCCGCAACCACGCTCGCGCCGACGTTCGACGGGCGCGCGTCGGCGGTGGCGTCGGCGAGCTGGCGGATGCTCGAGGCGATCGGCGTGGCCGACGAGTTGCGCGAATACGGCTGCCCGATCCGGCAGATCGAGGTGCGCGACGGGTTGCAGCGCGACAGCCTCGACTTCACCCCCGATGCGGGCGACGCGCTCGGCACGATGGTCGAAAACCGCATCCTGCGCCGCGTGCTGCACGCCGCCGCCGCGCGCGCACCCAACGTCGCGCTGCGTACGCCGGGACGCGCCGGGTCGGTCGTGCGCGACGCGAGCGGGGTGCACGCGACGCTCGACGACGGCACCGACATGCGTGCCGATGTGCTGATCGTCGCCGAGGGGCGCAATTCGCCGACACGCAGCGCGGCGGGCATCCGCATCGCGCAGTGGCGCTACGCGCACACCGCGATTATCTCGGCGTTCGATCATTCGCGTCCGCACGACAATGTCGCGCATGAGATCTTCTATCCCGACGGCCCCTTCGCGCTGTTGCCGATGGTGCCGGGCAACCGCTCGGCGCTCGTATGGACGGTCAGGGCGGCCGATGCACCGGGCGTGCTCGCGCTGTCGGACCATGGCTTCGCGGTCGAGGCGCAAAAGCGCACCGGCGGAGTGCTCGGGGACTTGACGAGTGCGGCGCCGCGTTCGTCCTACCCGCTCGGC
Organism: Sphingomonas sp.; assembly: GCA_965248885.1. GTDB lineage: Bacteria > Pseudomonadota > Alphaproteobacteria > Sphingomonadales > Sphingomonadaceae > Sphingomonas_O. Next base: position 1,772,980 of record OZ252211.1, read on the forward strand.
TTTCATCATGCCGCGCGGATCACCGACACGCGGCTGGCGCTGGTCGGCGATGCCGCGCACGGCATCCACCCGATTGCGGGACAGGGGCTGAACCTGGGGTTCCGCGACGTGGCCGCGCTGGTCGAGGTGCTCGTCGATGGTGCGCGCACGGGGATGGACCTCGGTGATGCCGCGCTGCTCGACCGGTATCAGCGCTGGCGCAGCCTCGACACGTTGCTCGTCGCGACCGCGACCGATACGCTGACGCGGCTGTTCGGGCTGCCCGGCCGGGTCCCGCGCGCGGTGCGTCGCTTCGGGCTGGGCGCGGTGCAGCGCATCGCGCCGCTCAAAGCGGTATTCATGGCTGAGGCGCGCGGCGAATCGGGCACCTTGCCCAAATTGCTTCAGGGGGTGGCGGTCTAGCCTGCGCGTCTAGCGCAGCCGCTCGGCGCGGCGCGCTATCTCGATCAGCTCTTGCTGAGCGAGGACGTCGCCGGCGGTGCCCGCCGCCTTGATCGCGGCCTCGGCGCGCATCGCGCGCGCATGGACGCTCGCGAGCGCTTCGGGCGACCAGCGGCGCTGCTGCGCCTGCACCGCATCCTGCTCGGCGCGCGGCAGCCCCCGCGTCTGCCCGAATGCCGCGCTGCTGCCGCTCTGCAATCGCGCGAGCAGCAGCGCGCGCCGCGCGACCCCGCGCAACAGCGGGATCATGTCGCCGCCCTGGTCGAGCGCATCGCCCAACATAGCGGGCCGCCCGCCGAACAGCGCGTTGACCGGCGCGTTCATGTCGATGCTGTCGACCGACGCGCCGATCGCCTCGATATGCGAGACCTCGACCGCGCGTGGCCGGTCGGGTGCGGCGTCGACGTAGAGCGCGAGCTTTTCGATCTCCTGGGCGATCAGCGCGCGGTCGCCGCCGCACCCCTCCGCGACCAAACGAGCCGCGTCGTTCGACAGCCGCACGCCACCCGCGCGCGCGATCTGCAGCGCGATCTGGTCGGCCTTGGCACCGTCGGGCACGTAGCTGGCAAAGGCGGGGATCGCGTCGCTTGCGGTGGCGAGCTTGAGCAGCGCCGACGCCTTGGTCAGCCGCCCCGCGACGATCGCGACGGGGCAGCCCTGCGGCGCGTCGAGCAACGCCTCGACCGCGCGAACGATCTCGTCGCCGCCGGTGACGCGGACCCAGCGCGGGCCGCCGAACATCGTCATCGCGGTCGCTTCGTCGGGCAGCCGCGCGGGATCGTCCTTCAGCGTCGCGCCGTCGAGATCGATACGCTCGGCGTCCGCGCCGACGGCCGCACCGACACGGTCGGCCAGCGCACGCGACCCCGCTTCGTCGGGGCCGTGGAGCAGCACCGCGCGCCAGCCGTCGCCGGGCTTATCGACGAGGCGCTGGATCGCAGGGTCCTTGACAATCATGTCATTGGGGTCAGATTATTCGGGCGGCGTGCGGCTGACGTAGAGCGCGACGCGCGCGACGATCTGGTCGGCGATCACCCCCGACAGACGTTCGAGCGCGCTGTTCTCCCCGGCGATCGTCGCATAGTCCGACCCGACGACGTCGATGCCTGCGTCCGATCCGGCCGTCGCGTCGAGCACCACCGTGCCGCGCGCAATCTCGACCAGTCGATATCGCGCGCGCAGCGTCCGCCGCTCACGCGTAACAGCATCGTCGCGGCGCACGCCGAAGCCGGTGATGCGGTCGTCGAGCTCGACTTCGAGGCGATAGCGCGCGCTCGGCTGTCCGCCCATCCGCTCGGTCAGTGCGCCGCGTACCAGCCAGCCCGCCTTGCCCTCGATCGGTGCGACCGCGACCGTCGACAGCGTCGCCGCGACGCGCCCACCCGAGCCGCCCGAATAGAGCGGCTGCAGACCGCAGCCGGGGAGCGCGAGGCACAGCGTGACCGCGAGCGCCCTCATGCGACGATGTTGACTAGGCGGTCGGGCACCACGATCACCTTTTTGGGGACCGCACCATTCAGCGTGCGGACGATCTTGTCGGACTCGAGCGCCATCGCTTCGAGATCGGCCTTCGCCATGCCTTTGGCAATCGTCAGCGTATCGCGCAGCTTGCCGTTGACCTGCACCGCGACGGTCACCTGGTCGTCGACGAGCAACGCGGGGTCGGCCTCGGGCCACGGCGCATCGGCGACGAGCCCGGTGTGGCCCCCCTTCACCCAGGCTTCCTCCGCGAGATGCGGTAGCATCGGCGCGACGAGGCGTATGAGCGTAATGATCGCTTCGTCGCGCGACGCCGAGGGTGACGCCTTTTCGAGCGTGTTGACCAACTCGTGAATCTTGGCGACCGCCTTGTTGAACGCAAGCGCCTCGATATCCGAACCAATGCCAGCGATCGCACGGTGAAGCGCGCGGTCGACGACGGGGTCGCTCCCCTGCCCCGCACGCGGGGAGTCGAACAGTCGCCACAGCCGCTGGACGAAGCGCCACGTCGCCTCGATGCCGCTTTCGGACCAAGGCAGGTCGCGTTCGGGCGGCGAATCGCTGAGCATGAACCAGCGGACGGCATCGGCGCCATAACGGTCGAACATCGGCGCTGGGTCGACGGTGTTCTTCTTCGACTTCGACATTTTCTCGATACGGCCGGTTTCAACCGACTTACCTGCCGCGCGGGCCAAGTTGGCTTCGTCGGGCGACAGCCAGCCGTCGGCATCGTGATACGTCTCGTGCGTTACCATCCCCTGCGTGAAAAGCCCCGCGAACGGCTCGGCAATGTCGAGCTTGCCGATGCGCTGCAGCGCGCGCGTCCAGAAGCGGGCGTAGAGCAGGTGAAGGATCGCGTGCTCGACGCCGCCGATATATTGCCCGACGGGCAGCCAGCGCTCGGCCTCGGCGCGGTCGAACGGCTTGTCACTGGGCTGGCTGGCGAAGCGCACAAAATACCAGCTCGAATCGACGAACGTGTCGAGCGTGTCGGTCTCGCGCAGCGCTGGGGCGTGGCACCGCGGACAGTCGGCATGCTTCCACGTCGGATGGCGGTCGAGCGGATTGCCCGGCACGTCGAAGCTGACATCCTCGGGCAGCACCAGCGGCAATTGCTCACGCGGTACGCCCACCGGGCCGCACGTCGCGCAATGCACGATCGGGATCGGCGTACCCCAGTAACGCTGGCGCGACACGCCCCAGTCGCGCAGCCGATATTGCGTCTGCCCCGCGCCCCAGCCCCCGGCCTCGGCGCGTGCGATGACGGCGGCCTTTGCGGCATCGACCGACATCCCGTCGAGGAAATCCGAATTGACCAGCCGCCCTGCCCCGGTGAAGGCCTCGTCACCAGCGAACACCGGGTCGTCGACCACGCCGTCGGCGACGACGCGCGGCACCGGCAGCCCATATTTGCGCGCGAAATCGAGGTCGCGCTGGTCGTGCGCGGGGACGCCCATGACCGCGCCGGTGCCATACTCCATCAGCACGAAATTGGCGATGTAGACCGGCAGGGTGCGCGCGGGATCGAACGGGTGCGCAACGGTCAGGCCTGTATCATAGCCTTGCTTCTCTGCGGTTTCGATGTCGGCGGCGGCGGTTCCCGATCGGCGGCATTCGGCGATGAACGCCGCCGCCGCAGGATCGTTTTCGCCAAGCGCGGCCGCGACGGGATGCTCGGCGGCAACCGCGACGAAGCTCGCGCCGAAGATGGTGTCGGGGCGCGTGGTGTAGATGTCGATGCTGGCGGGGGGGGCGCTGGTTGGCACAGACAGCGGGAACGAAGCGCGCAACCCCCTCGACCGCCCGATCCAATTCTCCTGCATCGTGCGGACCTTGTCGGGCCACGCGTCAAGCCCCTGCAACCCTTCAAGCAGCTCATCGGCAAAATCGGTGATACGCAGGAACCATTGGCTCAGCTGCTTTTTCTCGACGAGCGCGCCCGATCTCCAGCCCCGCCCGTCGATCACCTGTTCGTTAGCGAGCACGGTCATATCGATCGGGTCCCAGTTGACCGACGACAGCTTGCGATAGACGAGCCCGGCTTCGTACAGGTCGAGGAAAAGCGCCTGCTCGTGCCCGTAATAATCGGGTTCGCACGTCGCGAGTTCGCGCGTCCAGTCGATCGCGAGGCCCAGCCGCTTCAGCTGCGCGCGCATCGCCGCGATGTTGGCGCGCGTCCATTCACCCGGATGCACGCCGCGTTCCATCGCGGCGTTTTCGGCGGGCATGCCGAACGCGTCCCACCCCATCGGGTGGAGCACGTCGTGCCCGGTCATCCGCTTGAAGCGCGCGAGCACGTCGCCCATCGCATAGTTGCGGACATGCCCCATGTGGATGCGCCCCGACGGATAGGGGAACATCTCGAGGATATAAGCGCGCTTTTCGCCGGGCACGGCGGGCGCGGTAAAGCTGCCGCGCGCCTCCCACTCGGCCTGCCAGCGCGGGTCGGCGGCGAGCGGGTTGAAACGCTCGCTCATGCTGTCATGCCCTTCACGCGCGTCAGCCCGTAATCGCGCTCCGGCGCAGGTCGCGGGCCTTGGTCAGGATGATGTCCTCGAGCTTTTGCACCGTCGCCGCCTGTACCGGCGCGTCGAGCCACTGGCCGTTCTGGTTGACCTGACGCGACGCCGCAACGCGCACCGCGTCGGCGCGGAGATCCTGGTCGAGGATCGAAACCGTCAGCTTCATGCGCTCGCCCTGCGAATTGGGGTTCACATACCAGTCGGTGACGATGACGCCGCCGTTCGAATCGGTCTGAAGCAATGGCATAAAGCTGACCGTGTCGAGCGCGGCGCGCCACAGATAGGCGTTGATGCCGATCGTCGTCATCCGCGCCGGGGCAAGCTGCGCCTGCGGGCGCGCCTTCTTCCCGCACGCCGCCAGCGGCATGACCAAGATGAGCGCGGTAGTGATGGCAAAGCGACGCGTCATGATGCGGGGAGTCCTGCAAGCTGGATCGGTTGATTGCCGCGCGTTATAGACCGGCATACGTCCGCCGCAAGCCACGCGCCGGTTGACGGCCACGAAACAAACTGTGGGACAAGTGCCACACTCGGGTAATAAAATACAGGCAAGGGCTGGCGTCGGGGAGCAGCGCCTCTAAATCAGCGTTGAGCGAAGGTCCGCGTATTCGAGTCGGGCACGTTGCGACGGGGAGCAGGAACGGTGGTTCGGTTGGCGTCATGGGGTGGAGTTGCGGTGGGGGCGGTTGCGCTCGCACTGCTCTCGCCCGCGTCCGCCGCGCCCAAGCCGCGCAGCGCGAACCCCACCGCCGCCAGCTTCACGCCCGCTGCGACCGACGCACGCCTCGCCGCCGCGATGGCGCGCGCCGGGCTGACCAATAATGGTTTTCGATTCACGCCGGCCTCCTCGATCCGTCTCAACAGGTCGGTGACCGTTGCGGTTCGCGCGCGTACCACGCGCGTCGCGACCGCCGCCGCCCCGGCTAACGAGCGGGCCGCGCTTGTCGCGCCGACGGCGCTGGCGCTGGCTCCTGTTGCTTACAACCTCGGCGTCGCGGTCGGCTGGCGCAAGTTCGCGCTGTCGGGCACGGTCGCCGATGTCGATATCGCCGGGCTCGGCCGTCGCGAAGCACTCGACCTCGGCATCAGCTATAATCTGAAGCGTTTCACGACGCGGCTCGCGGTCGGTGCCGACCGCGCGAGCACCGCTGGCTCGGCCCCGCGTGGGCTGGTCGGCGGCAATGGCGTGTCGGTCGATCTCGGCGGCGCCTATGCGCTCAGCCGCAACGTCGACGTGACGGCAGGCGTACGCTACCGTGCGGAACGCGATCGCTTGCTTCCCGGTGGTGACGAACGTCGCGACAGCCAGGCCGTGTACGTGGGAACCGCGTTCCGATTCTGAGGGCGGCAGTCGGACGGACCCGACCGCCCCACGTCGGAGCAAGGACCGGTGGCGTAGATTCGATACGATGCTTCGAAGGCCGACGCTTTCGCGCAAGTCCCGCGATCGATCAGTCGAAGGCCTAATATCTCATCCGCGCGAACTTTCTCCTTTAGCCCGAGTTTCTGAGTGCCGTCGCTATCGCGTTGATCGACAGCTGGATGCCCTCGGCGATGCGCGGATCGGTTTCGCCCGCGCGGTGGCGTTTGAGCAGCTCGACCTGAAGCAAGTTGAGCGGCTCCACATATGGGGTGCGCAGCCGGATCGATACCTCGAGCGCAGCGTGGCGCTCGAGCAGGCGCGACTGGCCGGTCAGGTCGAGCAGCGCGTCGTGCGTCTGCTGCCACGCCGCGGCGATGCGCGGGAAGATTTCGGGGCCACCCGCGCCGCTCGCCAGATCGGCATAGCGCGCGGCCACCGCCATGTCCGATTTGGCCAGCACCATCTCCATGTTGGCAAGGGTCGCGGTCAGGAACGGCCAGGTCGCCGCCATGTCGCGCAGCAGCCCCTTGTCTTCGAAGCCCGCGACCGCCGCGCCGAAGCCGTACCAGCCGGGGAGCATCACGCGTGCCTGTGCCCATGAAAACACCCAGGGGATCGCGCGCAGATCCTCGATCGCGTCCGATTTGGTGCGGCTGGCGGGCCGCGACCCGATCTTGAGCGTGGCGATCTCGGCGATCGGCGTCATCGCACGGAAAAACGCGCGGAAGCCGGGCGTGTCGTAGACGAGGCCGCGATACGCCGTGAAGGCATCACCCGACAGCCGGTCCATTGCCAAGGCAAAGCGCGCGGCGTCGGCGGTCGCGGTCGCCGGGGGTGCGAGCGTCGCGGCCAATGTCGCCGCCGCCATCGCCTCGAGATTGGTCGCCGCCGCCGCGCGTGAGCCGTATTTCGCCTCGATCACCTCACCTTGTTCGGTGATGCGGATGCGGCCCTGAACCGTGCCCGGCGGTTGCGCGCGGATTGCCGCATAGCTCGACCCGCCGCCGCGCCCGACCGCGCCGCCGCGCCCGTGAAACAGCTGCATGCCGACGCCCGCCGCTTCGAACACCGGCTTCAACGCAAGGCTTGCCTGATGCAGCGACCATACCGACGTCAGATAACCGCCATCCTTGTTTGAATCCGAATAGCCGACCATCACTTCCTGATGCCCGCGTGCCCGGGCGAGATCGCCGAGTTCGGGGATCGCGAAGAACGCGGCCATGATCGCGGGTGCAGCCTCCAGGTCGCCGATCGTTTCGAACAGCGGGACCGGCATCAGCGAGGCATGCGCATCGCCGGCGCGGTAGAGCCTCGCTTCTTTCAGCAGCAGCAGAAGTTCGAGCAGGTCGCTCACCGCGTCAGTCTTTGACACGATCGCAGTGCCGATAACCCCGCGTCCGAACTTTGTACGGGCCTCGGCGGCGGCGCGCAGGATCGCGAGCTCGGATCGGGTTTCCTCGGCATGTTCTAGCTGCGCGCCGGTCAACGGGCGCGGATTGGCTAACTCGCGTCGCAACAAGGCGACGCGCGCGTCCTCGTCGAGCGCTTCGTAGTCGGCCTCGACCTCGGCAACCGCGAACAGATCGGCGATGCAACGCGCGTGGACGTCGCTGTTCTGGCGCAGATCATGACGCGCCAGGTGGAAGCCGAAGATATCGACGGCGCGGATCAGCCGGGCGAGCGCGCCCGCCGTCGCGAGGCCGTTCTTTGCCAGCCCTTCGGCGAGCACCACGAGGTCGTTGCGAAACACTTTCGGCTCGGCATAAGCTTCACCCGGCAGTTTCGACGGCCGCGGCGGCGCGCGCCCGGTCAGACCGGCGAACGTTGCGGCCAGCCGTGCATAAATCCCCGACAGCGCACGGCGATAGGCTTCGTCGGCACGGCTCGGCGCGGTGTCGCAGCTCGCACCCGCCAGCGCGACAACGCGCGCATCGATGTCGGCCAGTTCGGTCGAGATCGACAGCTCGCTGCCGAGTACGTGCACCGCCTCGAGATAATGCAGCAGGATCGTCTCGGCCGCACGCGTCGTCACCAGCCGCAGTGCGGCGGCATCGACATAGGGGTTGCCGTCGCGGTCGCCGCCGATCCAGTTGCCGACACGCACGAAGCCGGGGACGCGGCTGCCGAGCGCGCGTTCCCAGCGTGCATAGAGCGCAGGCAGCTCGGGCACGAAAACGTCGCGCAACCACGCAAGCGCGTTCTCGATCTCGTCGGCGACGTACAGTCGCTCGCGCCGAAGGGGCCGTGTTTGCCACAGCAGCGCGATCTGGCGCGCGATCGCGGCGTCGATCGAATCGCCGTCGATCGTCTCACCCGCGCCGGTATCGCGCTGGTGCATCAGCTCGGCGATGCGCATCTTGTGGTCGATGATCGATTTGCGGCGAACCTCGGTCGGGTGCGCGGTCAGCACCGGCATGACAAGCGCTTGTCCGAGCGTCGCGAGGATCGTTTCGCGCGCCACGCCAGCGGCTTCGAGTTCGGCGATAACGGCGGCGACGTGCGCACCTTCCTCACGCCCCGCACCCTGACGATCCTCAGCGAGATTGGCGAGCAGCGAAAACAACATGAACCCGCGCGTGAAGTCGAGCGTCTCGTCGAGAGTGAGCGCGCCGAGGCCACTGTCGACGGCTTCCGCCCCCGCCACCCCACGATGCCGGTCGACCGACGCCGAGCGGATATATTCGGTGCGCCGAAATAATGCCTCGCCACCGAGCTCGCGTATGACATCGCCGAGGATCCGCCCGAGAAAGCGGACGTCAGGGTTCTGCGCGATCGGATCGGAGGCCATGGCCTATGCTGCACTGCGGCAGCAACCCGGTCAACGGCGTTTGCCACCGCCGCCCGCCCGCCCGAAAAGCTGCCTAATAGGGCAAGTTTCTTCGCCCATTTTCGCCCGTTAGAGAACCCCCGGTCACCGGCAATGGCTCATGTCGTTGCACAGACAAGGGGGTTCAGGGCGTGGGCAACTGGAAATATTCGCTGGGGCTGATCGCGTTCGCCGGAAGCGCGGCGCACGGGCAGACGTTCCAATATCTCGTCGACCCGACGGTCAATCAGGTTCCGCCGCCACAGCTCTGCGGAAGCAACCTTCCCGATACGCCGACCGTCTATAACCTCGTCGGTACTTTTCCCGGGACGACCACGCCGTTCAACGTTTCACCGGGCCGCGTTTACAAAACGACCGGCGTTGCCTGTGTAGTGACGGCGGGAACGCCCCCCGCAGCGCCGTTTGTCGCGGCCTATTTCACCGGCATCCCGCCGGGAACGGTGTTTGCGCTGGGCGGACCCGTACTCGGCGGCGGGGGCAACGAGCTGCTCTACGGTCATCCGAACAGTGTCCAATATAGCGCGATTCGCAGCGCGCTCGACCTCGAGAATGTCGACGTCGAAGGACCTGCGCGCTTCACGGACGAGGGCGACGCCGACACGATCGGCGGCGCATTCACGCAATTCTGGGTCAACGGCTTTCGCGGGCAGCGGTTCGAGGGGCGCTTCGAAAAGAGCTGGCGGCCGTTTTCGGGAAGCCGCACGCGCGCGATCGTCGATGTGCGCGCGACGGGCGTGCTCGTCGGAAGCGAGGGATCGGGAACCGGCCTTGTCACCGGCGCGGTCGAATTCGCCGCCAAGCCCAACTGGTCGATCACCGGGCGCGTGGGCATCGGCGCGGTCGTCGCGTCGAAATATTTCGGATCGGGCGGCGCACTTTACACGGCCTCCGCGACGAGCCGCTGGCGCGCGGCACAGCTCGGGCGCGGCGATCTCGTCATCGGCAATTCGGTGGTCTTCACCGGCATCACGACGACGGGCGGAACCAAGAACGCGATCTTCCGCAGCGGCGTCGCGTATCAATTTCCGCTGAAAGGGCTGGTATTCGGACGCCAGACCTCGATGCGGCTGAGCTACGCCAACTCTTACATCGTCGGCGATCCCGTCCGTTACGACAATTACCATGAATTCGCGGTCAATTTCGGCGTGCGGCTGCGGCAGAACGAGATCAGGAACCGCTTCGAGAGCCTCCGCATCGGTGCGATTTACACGCACGCGTCGAACTATAATTCGGCGACGCTGACGGTCGGCTATCGCTTCTGACGAGTGATCTGCCCCCTTCTGAGTGATCCAAAATAACTGTTATTTTGGATCATGAAGGAGATTGGGAATGCCGTTCAAGAAGCACAAGCCGGAGGAGATCATCGGCAAGCTGCGTGAGGCGGAGATCGTGCTGGCGCAGGGTGCATCGACAGCTGAGGCGTGTCGCCGGATCGCTGTCAGCGAGCAGACATACTACCGGTGGCGCAAGGAATATGGTGGTCTGAAGACCGACCAGGCGCGGCGGATGAAGGATCTGGAGAAGGAGAATACGCGGTTGCGCCGCGCGGTCTCTGACCTGACGCTCGACAAGCTGATCCTGCAGGAAGCTGCACGGGGAAACTTCTGAGCCCCGCGCGACGGCGTCGGTGCATCGATCATGTGCGGCGGGTGCTGCCGACGTCCGAACGGCGGATATGCCGCGTGCTCGGGCAACATCGATCGACGCAACGCAAGGTCCCGCGCGGGGCGGACGACGAACAGGCACTGACCGAAGACATCATTGCCCTTGCCAAGCAATATGGGCGTTATGGCTATCGGCGGGTGACAGCGCTGCTGCGCAGCGCGGGGTGGAGCGTGAACCGCAAGCGTGTCGAGCGCATCTGGCGGCGCGAGGGTCTGAAAGTACCGCAAAAGCAGCCCAAGCGCGGTCGGCTCTGGCTGAACGATGGGTCGTGTATCCGGCTGCGCCCGGAGTATCCGGGCCATGTCTGGGCCTACGACTTTGTGGAAGGTCGCACCCATGATGGTCGCAAGTTCCGCATCCTGACGATCATCGACGAGGCCAGCCGGGAATGCCTCGCGCTGATCGTCGCGCGCCAGCTCAAACACGAGGATGTGCTGGCAGCGCTTGCCGATCTGTTCATTGCGCGCGGTCCGCCAGCGAATATCAGGTCTGATAATGGCAGCGAATTTATCGCGACAGCGGTCCAGAAATGGCTGGCGCAGATCGGCGTCACGACCCTCTACATTGCGCCGGGGTCACCGTGGGAGAACGGCTATAACGAGAGCTTCAACGGGTCGCTTCGCGACGAGCTGCTCAACGGCGAAATCTTCTATAGCCTCGCCGAGGCCCGGGTGCTGATCGAAGCGTGGCGGCGTCATTACAATACCGTCCGTCCGCACAGCAGCCTGGGCTACCGCCCACCGGCCCCCGAAGCCGTTCCATCGCCAGTGCCGCCCTCCGGTTCCGCTTCGCTCCACCTGCGGCCGACACTGGCGATGGAGGTGACAATGCACTAACGATCAACACGGACCACTCAGTGGGGGCCGGTCAAGGGCAAGGCGCAGATCGCCGAGGCGCAAAAACTCTATCAGGATTTGAACAAGCTCACCGATATTCCCAGACTGGCGCAGCAACTCCAAAGCGATGCCCTGCGCCAGCTCGACACCTCGACCGGTTCGCTGAAAGGCTTTGGCACTGGCAGGCTCGATGTCGTGGGCGCAGCGCGCGGTAAGGCCGATGCCGTTTATCGCGGTCTGCTCGCACAACTTGGTGTCGGTGGTTCCGAGCAATCCCGCGCCGCCTTTGACCTGAACGCGCGCAACATCGGTATCCAGTCCGGGCTTGCCGAAAACATCGGCTCAGCGGTCACGTCACGCACGCAAGGTCTGGAGCAATTGCGAAGCCGCCTCGCGTCGGCAGGCACATCGAAGGAAGTCGCCGACCTCACCGCACGGCTCCAGCTTGAATCCGCCGCGATGCAGAACGACCAACTGCGGTTGCAGGCCATCGCTTTGCAACAACAGGCCGATGATCGCTCACGCGCCGCTGCTGCCGAAGCCGATCTCGCCAAACGGCGCGCGGTCGCCCTTTCATATTATCGCGGTCAATGACGGTGCTGAGGACCGCACTCGCGTCGGTTATCGTGGCGGCTCTGTCGGGGTGCGGCACATCGACGCCGCCTGCCGACATACCGCTCCGCGAGGCGCAATACTATGAAGCGAACCCGGCGGAGATACCGCCGATGCAAAGCATCTGCGATCAATGGAAAGCCTCGAAAGTGCCTGTCGCTGCGTTTCCTTCGGTCGTGGTGAGCAACTGCAATGCGGTACTGGAAGCAAAGGAATTTGCAAAGCGACAGGCGGCGCTGCGGTCATATCGAGGCGGCAAATGATCCATCCAATGACGGATCGGTAGCGGCATGGACTTCACTGGCCACGTCTTCACCACAATGTTTGACGCACTCAACAGCGCGCTCGCGGGCATCGTCGGTAAATACGCAGCCGTGATCGGTATCGTCGCGCCCGCGCTGCGGATCGGCATCGTCATCTATATATCGTTGCTTGGATACGCGATCATGCGCGGCGCGGTGCAGTATCCGTTCCGCGAATATGTGTATCGCGGATGCCAGCTCGCATTCCTCTATTTCGCGGTTACGTCACTCTACGGCGCACAAATCGGGATGTTCGCGCTCGGCGGGTTGCCGGGGCAGTTCGCCTCCGCGCTCGGCGGCGCGGACGTCGGTGGCCTTGGCAGTTTTTACGACAAGCTGGCAGGTTCGGGCTTCGCCGCGGCAGATACGATGAGAACGATCGCCGACAATTACCAGAAGGCGCATACCGGGGTGTTTCCCGACATGGGCTACGCCGTCCTGTCGTCGGTCATGGTGTTCGCCGTTATCGTCTTGACCGTCGTGTGCGCTGCTATCGGGTTCGTCATCAGCGCATTCGGGCTGTTCGCGCTCGCGCTGCTATCGGTCGTTGGGCCGCTGTTTGTCGCTGCCCTGCTCTTTGAGTCCACGCGCGGATATTTCTTTGCGTGGCTTGGTGTCTGCATCAACTATCTGATGCTGATCGTGTTTGCGCTGGTGCTGACGCTGTTCCTTACGCAAATCGGCGACACGATACTGACCACGATTTCGGAAAATGGCGACATCGTGTTCGTCGCTGTGAAAGCGATTGCGTTCTATCTGCTCGGCTTCTTCTTTTTCCTGCAAATCCCTAGCCTCGCCGCTTCTCTTGGTGGTGGCGGTCCTGCGCTCGCCAACCAGTTTGCGACGGCGGTCGCCGCTGCTGGTGGCTTCGTCATTGGTCGCGGAGTCAGCGGCACACGGGCATCGGGTCGCGCGCTGATGCGCAGGGTTGATCGCTACCGGGGTTCGGGAAGCGTCAGTCGAGCCGACACATGAGGAACAACCAATGCGCCACTATGTGAAACTTGCCGCGCTCGGCATCATGCTGATCGCGCCCGTCACCTTGACGTTCGCGGCGTCCAACTCGCCGAAACTCGTGCGGTGCGATGGGAAGCATCGCCGTCCGGCCAATGTCTATGGGTCGATCCTGCCGACCGTCGATCCGGTCAGTGGCGCGGTAACACCGGCCAGCGCAGCAAAAGTCGGCGTCGATGTATTTCCGCAAGGGGATCCGGCGAAGCCAAATCCGCGCGACGGAAAATCGCGTCCCGCCGACATGCCACCAACCCAAGTGCCGCCGATCAGCGCAATCAGTCCTCGCACATTGTTCGGGAGTTGCTGACATCATGGCAGGGGGCGTGAGCGACAAGGATGATCTGAAATCCTATTTTGCGGAAGCCGCAAGCTGGGACCATGACCGGCTGCTGGCAGCCAATCGCTCGAAGCGATTGGCCTGGATAATCGCTGCAGTCGCGGGCGGACTGGCGATTACCGGCGTCGCGGCAGTAGCGATGCTCGCCCCACTCAAGACCGTCGCGCCCTATGTTATCACCGTCGACAAGGCGACGGGCGCCAGCGAAATCACGTCGCAGCTCTCGGGTGACCGCCACGCGAGCTACGAGGAAGCGGTCTCGAAATATTTCCTCGCCGATTATGTCCGCAACCGCGAAGGCTGGATTCCGCAGGCGCGCAAAGAGTTTTTCGAGGGCGTGCTGGCGATGTCGTCGCGCGATGAACAAGCGCGGTGGATAGCGTTCTACGGCAAGGACAATCCCAAGTCGCCGCAAAGCGTATTCACCGACCTCGATACCGTGTTCATCGCGGTCAAATCGGTGACGTTCGTTTCCAAGCAAGTCGCGCAGGTTCGGTTCACCAAGACGCTTCAGCATGGCTCGATCTCGACCGACACCCCCGCCATCGCGACCGTGACGTTCGATACGACGGACACGCCGACGACCGAGCAACAGCGGTTCAAGAACCCGCTGGGCCTCGAAGTCCAAACCTACCGCGCCGATCTGGAGGTGACGCAATGAAGACCAAGCTCGCATTTGCGATCGCCATGTCCGTCGCCTCAGTCATCACGCCGCCGACATATGCTGCCGAAACCCCTCATCCAACGTCGCAGGATCAGCGCATCCGCGAAGTCGTTTATAGCGACGCACAGGTGTTCCGCGTCGTCGGCGTGTTCCGCTCGGCAACGCAGATCGTGTTCTCGGCCGGCGAGCGTGTCGAGCATGTCGCCCTGGGTGACACGGTATCGTGGGAAGTGGCGCCTGCCGAAAACTCGCTGTTCATTGACCGGCCCCCACTGAGTGGTCCGTGTTGATCGTTAGTGCATTGTCACCTCCATCGCCAGTGTCGGCCGCAGGTGGAGCGAAGCGGAACCGGAGGGCGGCACTGGCGATGGAACGGCTTCGGGGGCCGGTGGGCGGTAGCCCAGGCTGCTGTGCGGACGGACGGTATTGTAATGACGCCGCCACGCTTCGATCAGCACCCGGGCCTCGGCGAGGCTATAGAAGATTTCGCCGTTGAGCAGCTCGTCGCGAAGCGACCCGTTGAAGCTCTCGTTATAGCCGTTCTCCCACGGTGACCCCGGCGCAATGTAGAGGGTCGTGACGCCGATCTGCGCCAGCCATTTCTGGACCGCTGTCGCGATAAATTCGCTGCCATTATCAGACCTGATATTCGCCGGCGGACCGCGCGCAATGAACAGATCGGCAAGCGCTGCCAGCACATCCTCGTGTTTGAGCTGGCGCGCGACGATCAGCGCGAGGCATTCCCGGCTGGCCTCGTCGATGATCGTCAGGATGCGGAACTTGCGACCATCATGGGTGCGACCTTCCACAAAGTCGTAGGCCCAGACATGGCCCGGATACTCCGGGCGCAGCCGGATACACGACCCATCGTTCAGCCAGAGCCGACCGCGCTTGGGCTGCTTTTGCGGTACTTTCAGACCCTCGCGCCGCCAGATGCGCTCGACACGCTTGCGGTTCACGCTCCACCCCGCGCTGCGCAGCAGCGCTGTCACCCGCCGATAGCCATAACGCCCATATTGCTTGGCAAGGGCAATGATGTCTTCGGTCAGTGCCTGTTCTTCGTCCGCCCCGCGCGGGACCTTGCGTTGCGTCGATCGATGTTGCCCGAGCACGCGGCATATCCGCCGTTCGGGTCGCGCCTTGACGCTGGTTGCCGAGTCGGTCGACCGGTCGGGGCTGGCGCGGGCGACTCTGACCCCGCGGCTCGGTTTGACGGCCCCCGTTCCTGCGCTGCGTTCACGCCCGCTCGCTACGATGAAAGACATGGGCATGGACATGGGTGGCGTCAGCATGACGCAGATGGCCGAAATGGGCGGCATGAGCATGGCGATGCGCGATCAGCGGAACGCGCCTAAAATGCCGCTCACTCCGGGCGTGCAAACGATCTCGCCGATGCCCGCGGACCGACTGAGCGAACCGGGGCAAGGTTTGGAGACCGCTGGGCACAAAGTTCTGGTTTACGCGGATTTGGTCGCGCTCGGTGCCAATCCCGACACTCGCGTCCCGTCGCGCCAGCTCGAAATCCACCTGACGGGCAACATGGAGCGCTATATGTGGGCGTTCGACGGCAAGGCCTATTCTGAGGTGACCAAGCCGATCGCGTTCAGGAAGGATGAGCGGGTCCGCGTCACGCTGATCAACGATACCATGATGGCGCATCCGATCCACTTGCATGGTCATTTTTTCGAACTGGTCACCGGGCACGGCGATCACGCACCGCGAAAGCATACCGTTAATGTGCTGCCGGGCGGTACCGCGACCTTCGATGTGACAACCGACGCGGTCGGCGACTGGGCGTTTCACTGCCACATGATGTATCACATGCACGCGGGAATGTTTCAGGTCGTCACGGTCCGCGCGGCATGATCGCGGCGTGGCTGTTACTCGCCGCGTCGCCCGCGCCACCGCCACCACCGCCGCCGCCGTCGGTATCGGCTGCATTGCCGGTGCCAAAGGCCAAAGCTGCGCGGCCAGGGCGCGCACCGCCGCCGTCCCCACCGACCGATCATGATGCCGAACGTTTCTACAGTCGCGAGGCGATGGCAGCGGCGCGGCAACAATTGCGCCGGGATCATGGGGGCGGCGTCTTTTACAAGGTCGCACTGCCACTGGCCGAGGTCGAGTCGGGCAAAGGGGTCAACGGCTTCCGATGGAACGGAGAGGCGTGGTACGGCGGCGACCGTCACCGACTGGTCATCAAGTCGGAGGGACATGGAAAGTTCGGCAAAGGCGTTGAGGAGGGCGAGGTCGATCTGCTCTACGCCCGCCCGCTCGACGCCTATTGGGATGTGCAGGCGGGCATTCGCCAGGACTTCGGTGCTGACGCGAAGGACACGCATGCCGTTGTCGCGGTTGAGGGGCTGGCACCTTATTGGTTTGATATCGAGGCGGCGCTGTTTCTTTCGCAGCGTGGCGCTGTGACGATGCGCGCAGAGGCGAGCTATGACCAGCGGATCACTCAGCGGCTCATTCTGCAGCCACGCCTCGAGTTAAATCTTTCCGCACAATCTGACGATCGCCGTGACATCGGCAGCGGGCTCGTCAACGCCGAACTGGGTTTGCGGCTGCGCTACGAGATCGTTCCCGAAGTGGCTCCGTATGTCGGTGTGCAATACGACCAGCGTTTCGACGAAACGCGTCGGCGAGGGCATGCCGCTGGCGACCCCGCAGGATCTGCATCGATCGTCATTGGTGTTGCTTCGTTCTTTTGACGTTTGCTTGACAAAACCTCGTTTTACAGGCGCTGTACATTCATGGCGTCGATGATAAAGCTTGGGACCCGATCGGGACTGATGCTGGGACTGATCGCCGCACCCGTCGGTGCAAGCCCGCCCGCCGCCGCGCTCATTCGTACGCTGCGCCTGGCGTCTAATGGCGGCATCGCCGCGCACGATCCGGCGCGGGCGACGACGCTTCTCGATGATGACGTCTACGTCCTGACGAGCGGCGGTAAACTCCTGCACGGGCGCACCGCGATGCGCGCGGCTTTTGCGACGATATTTCAAGACCCCGACTTTGTCACCTTCTTACGGCAGACCCGCCATGTCAGGATCGGCAAAGGCGTCGCTACTGAATCCGGACAATGGCTTGGGCGCTGGCGTGAGCGCCGGGTCACGGGGTCGTATTTTGCCCGCTGGGAATTAGGCGAAAACGGCTGGCGGGTGATGACGGAAAGTTTCGTGCCGCTGTCGTGCCGCGGAAAATCGTGCGGATGATGACAGCCATTGCGCGCAGCTATGCGGTGCTGCTGTTCACGGTGGGCGCGTTGCTCCTGGCCGGCGGGATATGGCTCGCGACGATCGGCGGATCGGCTTTTTACCTGATTGCGGGCACGGCGCTCATGATGGTGGCGTGGCGCACATGGATGCGCGAAGCGCGCGCCGCGACGGGCTTTGCAGTCGTTCTGATTGCGACAGCGGTCTGGGCGCTGGCAGAAGTGGGCACGGCCGCGTGGCCATTGTTCGGACGTCTCTTCGCCTTGTCGGTCCTCGGCCTGCCATTCGTGGCGATCGTCTCGCGCCAACGCCGCGCCACTCAGGTCGCGATGGCGGTTCCGTGGGTAGTTATTGCGCTCATCGTCGGGCATTTGCTGTCACCGCCTCAAGCTTCGGTCATCGCCTTGCCGACACCGATCGCGTTTACGAGCGACGTTGCGGGCGAGCAATGGTCATCCTGGGGCGGCGATGCGGGCGGGCTGCGCTATTCGACACTTTCCGAGATCACGCCCGACAATGTCGCGAAACTCGTTCCCGCATGGGACTACCGCACCGGTATTCCCGCTGACGGCAAGCTCGGCAATCTGGAAGTGACGCCGATCGCGATCGAAGATCGGCTCTACCTATGTAATAATATGAGTATGGTCGATGCGCTCGACCCCGACACTGGCCGCAGGCTGTGGCGGTTCGATCCGCGCATCGATGTCACGGGGATTGCCAATCGCACGTGCCGTGGCGTCGCATTTGCCAAGGTCGGCAGTGGCGCATGCGCGGAACGGATCATTATTGCGACGCTCGACGCTGCATTATGGGCCATCGATACCAAAACCGGACGCGCGTGCGCGGGTTTCGGACTCGGCGGTCGCGTCGATCTGTCGACAGGGATGGGCGATATCTCCGGCGGCTATTATTACCCGACGTCGGCCCCGACGATCGTTCGGGGCAAGATCATCATCGGGGGATGGGTAACCGATGGGCAGCGGACGAAATCGCCCCCCGGCGTCGTCCGTGCCTATGATGCTGAAAACGGAGCGCTCGCCTGGAGTTGGGACATCGGACGGCCCGGTGTGGCCACGGCACCTCAGGGTACGGCAACCTATGTCACAGGCACGCCCAATGTCTGGGCACCGCCAAGCAGCGACGAGGCGCTCGGGCTCGTTTTTCTGCCGACTGGCAACGCCGGACCGGATTATTTCAATCCGGAACGAAGCGCAGCAGCGGAATATTTTGCCAGTTCGGTCGTGGCGCTCGATGCGACGACGGGGGCTGTCCGCTGGCGCTTTCAGACGGTTCACCACGACGTCTGGGACTATGACGTGGGCTCGCAACCCACGCTGGTCGATATACCGCTGCACGGCCGTTCGATACCGGCGCTCGTCCAGGCGACAAAGCGCGGCCAGATCTTCGTGCTTGATCGACGCACCGGACAACCGGTGGTGCCGGTCATCGAGCGTGCCGTGCCACAGCGTCGCTTTCCGCACGAGCAGCTCTCGCCCACGCAACCCTTTTCAGCGGAGCCTTCGGTCGCGGGTCCGCTCCTGACCGAGGCGTCGATGTGGGGGCTAACACCGCTCGACCAACTCTGGTGCCGAATCCGTTTTCGCCAAGCGCGTTACGAAGGCGAGATGACCCCGCCGGGCCTGACGCCATCGATCGAATATCCTGGTTTCATGGGCGCAGTTAGTTGGGGCAGCATCGCGGTCGATCCTCGGCGTTCGGTAGCCATCGTCAATGCAACAAGGCTGCCGACCTGGCATCGCCTGGTACCGCGCGCAGAGGCCGATCAGCTTGGCCTGCGTCCGCGCGGGGCGCCGGGTGCCAAACCGCGACCCGGCTATTGGCCACAGCTCGGTGTCGATTTTGCTGTGTACGCCGCTGGCTTCCTGTCGCCACTTGGCGTGCCGTGCTCGGCGCCGCCTTATGGAACGATCAGTGCCATCGACCTGCGCAAGCGACAGATTCTGTGGGAACGCCCATTTGGGAGTGCGCGGGACAGTGGCCCCTTCGGACTGCGCAGCGGTCTGCCATTGGAAATGGGCGTTCCCAATGCTGGCGGCGCGATCGTCACCGCAAGTGGACTGATCTTCATCGCGGCAACACAGACCGAGAATTTGCATGCCTTGTCGCTCGCCGATGGCAGAACATTGTGGCAGTCACGTCTGCCCGCAGGTGGCCAGGCGACGCCAATGACATTTCGTTCGGTGCGCACGGGCAGACAATATGTTGTGGTGGCAGCGGGCGGAAAAAGTCTGTTGCGAACACGCTTGGGCGATCATCTCCTGGCGTATCGCCTGCCCTGACCGCTGTCCTTACCGAAGAAAGAAAGGCTGCAATTCCAGTTCCGAGTGTATGGCGACGCGGACGCTCGACATGGAACTTTGGGAACAGGGTAGCACCAAATGCAGAGCGCCAGCTTGACTGACCGGCCCCCACTGAGTGGTCCGTGTTGATCGTTAGAGCGGGATGACATTAGCTTGCACCATATCCTGAGTTGTTGAGGTATGCGGCGCACTCGTTGGGTGAGAAGGCGTCGAGGAGTGATCCGATGCGTCGCCATGTTTGTTCGTGGGACCGTTCGGCGGCCTTTCGCAGCAAGTGTTTGAGCTTTGCGAAGACTTGCTCGATGGGGTTGAGGTCGGGTGAGTAGGGCGGCAGGAACAGCAGCCGCGCCCCGACGCTGCGGATGGCGGCGCGCACTGCGGGTTTTTTGTGGCTCGACAGATTGTCCATGATGACGATGTCCCCGGGCGAGAGCGTGGGGACGAGACACTGCTCGACATAGTCGGTGAAGCTCTGCCCGTTGACGGGCTGGTCGAGCACGCAAGGGGCATCGATCCGGTCGCAGCGGAGCGCCGCGAGGAAGGTCATCGTGCGCCAGTGACCATAGGGCACCTTGGCGTGGAGCCGCTGCCCTTTGGGAGCCCATCCCCGCAAGGGAGCCATGTTCGTCTTGGCCCAAGTCTCGTCGATAAAGACGAGACGCTTTGGATCAAGCCGTCCCTGATATTTCTTCCACTGCGTTCGCCGCCGCGCGATCCACGGTCGAAGCTGTTCGGCGGGCAGTACGCTTTTTTTTGAAGCTCAGACCCTCGGCATGAACGAACCGCCACACCTGCACATAGTCGACCTTCACTCCACGCTCGGCCAGCTCGGCGACCAGCCCGCGCAACGTAAAGTCGTGCGCGGTACGCTCGAGCAACCAGTCACGATGCCGCGACAACACCCCGACCTTGTAACCACCGATCCTGGCAGGTGCCGCGCTCCCAGTAGCACGATACCGTCCCGACCAACGCACCACCGTCGCCGGACTGATGCTCGGCATCGCTGCCACCGAACGAACGCTCTCACCCAACAAAACCCGAGCCACCGCCCGCTCGCGCAAGTCCATCGAATAGGCTCTCGCCATCGCTGCCGACCTCCATCCTCGGCCAGCAGCTTGAATCAGACTTCAACCGGTTTGTGAATCCCTATCGATTCATCGCAACGTCATGCCGCTCTAGTGCATTGTCACCTCCATCGCCAGTGTCGGCCGCAGGTGGAGCGAAGCGGAACCGGAGGGCGGCACTGGCGATGGAACGGCTTCGGGGGCCGGTGGGCGGTAGCCCAGGCTGCTGTGCGGACGGACGGTATTGTAATGACGCCGCCACGCTTCGATCAGCACCCGGGCCTCGGCGAGGCTATAGAAGATTTCGCCGTTGAGCAGCTCGTCGCGAAGCGACCCGTTGAAGCTCTCGTTATAGCCGTTCTCCCACGGTGACCCCGGCGCAATGTAGAGGGTCGTGACGCCGATCTGCGCCAGCCATTTCTGGACCGCTGTCGCGATAAATTCGCTGCCATTGTCAGACCTGATATTCGCTGGCGGACCGCGCGCAATGAACAGATCGGCAAGCGCTGCCAGCACATCCTCGTGTTTGAGCTGGCGCGCGACGATCAGCGCGAGGCATTCCCGGCTGGCCTCGTCGATGATCGTCAGGATGCGGAACTTGCGACCATCATGGGTGCGACCTTCCACAAAGTCGTAGGCCCAGACATGGCCCGGATACTCCGGGCGCAGCCGGATACACGACCCATCGTTCAGCCAGAGCCGACCGCGCTTGGGCTGCTTTTG
This sequence comes from Sphingomonas sp., assembly GCA_965248885.1. Classification (GTDB taxonomy): domain Bacteria; phylum Pseudomonadota; class Alphaproteobacteria; order Sphingomonadales; family Sphingomonadaceae; genus Sphingomonas_O. Next base: position 1,794,365 of record OZ252211.1, read on the forward strand.
CGGTACTTTCAGACCCTCGCGCCGCCAGATGCGCTCGACACGCTTGCGGTTCACGCTCCACCCCGCGCTGCGCAGCAGCGCTGTCACCCGCCGATAGCCATAACGCCCATATTGCTTGGCAAGGGCAATGATGTCTTCGGTCAGTGCCTGTTCTTCGTCCGCCCCGCGCGGGACCTTGCGTTGCGTCGATCGATGTTGCCCGAGCACGCGGCATATCCGCCGTTCGGACGTCGGCAGCACCCGCCGCACATGATCGATGCACCGACGCCGTCGCGCGGGGCTCAGAAGTTTCCCCGTGCAGCTTCCTGCAGGATCAGCTTGTCGAGCGTCAGGTCAGAGACCGCGCGGCGCAACCGCGTATTCTCCTTCTCCAGATCCTTCATCCGCCGCGCCTGGTCGGTCTTCAGACCACCATATTCCTTGCGCCACCGGTAGTATGTCTGCTCGCTGACAGCGATCCGGCGACACGCCTCAGCTGTCGATGCACCCTGCGCCAGCACGATCTCCGCCTCACGCAGCTTGCCGATGATCTCCTCCGGCTTGTGCTTCTTGAACGGCATTCCCAATCTCCTTCATGATCCAAAATAACAGTTATTTTGGATCACTCAGAAGGGGGCAGATCAGAAGCGTAGCGACGTGCTCCAACTGCTTGAGCATCACACGGATTTCCGTAGGGGACAGCGACCGATCTTTGGGGACAAAGGTTGCGATCGACGCAGGTCCGACATCGTCGGCGGGGTTTGCGATCTTTTCACCGTGCAGAATCGCAAAGCCGTAAATCTGTTTCAGGATGTCACGCACGTGGATCGCCGTCGCGGGCGCGCCGCGACCGACGATTTTGCCGCAATGAGCGCGAAGATCGTCCGGTGTGATCTCCGTCAGAAGCCGATTTTTCCATACGGGTAGGAGTTCGCGCTCAAAGATAGAGCGACGCATCGCACGTGTGCTGTCAGCCATCGGAGCCTTGGTAAGCCAACGCTCGCCGAACTCGCCAAAGCTTTTGGCTTCCTTGAGCCGCCGCTTGTCGCGCTGCTTCTCCTGGGCAGGCGACCGACCTTCCGACACAGCGCGCTTTGCGTCGATCGTCGCCTCACGAGCTCGCGCAAGCGACAGCCCGGCAGGGCGATATTTACCGAGGGTCAGGGTCTCACGCCGCCCGTTCAGCCGATAGTCCAACCTGAAGGTGACGGCACCCGAGGGTGTTACGTGCGCATACAGACCATCGCGATCCGCAACCTTATACGGCTTCTCGCGCGGTTTGAGGCTCTTAAGCGCGACATCGGTGAGCATACCGGTCTCCTGTTCACTTCAAAGTACCGTCAGCCGATTTTGAGACACCTTTCTCCGGATAAACCCCGTTTTTTCAATGGTTTTGGTCCAGAGAAATACCGTCATAGTAACTGACCGACCTGACGGTATTAGGAGATTGGCTCAGACGCAACTTAGAGCGATACCGTCACGCGTACCGTCATGACGGTTCGCTAGATCGCGATAGATCGCGATAAATGTCGAGAGAAAAGTATTTTAATACAACGACTTGATGAGCTTCAAGCGATCGTATGCGATAGCCAGAAACAGCTCCGAATCATTCCCACTCGATCGTGCCCGGCGGCTTCGACGTATAGTCGTACACCACCCGATTGATGCCCTCGACTTCGTTGACGATGCGCGTTGCGACGCGTCCGAGGAAGGCGGCGTCGAAGGGGTAGACGTCGGCGGTCATGCCGTCGGTCGAGGTCACGGCGCGCAGCGCGCAGACATGGTCATAGGTGCGGTGGTCGCCCATTACGCCGACGGTGCGGACAGGGAGGAGCACCGCGAACGCCTGCCAGATGGCATCGTAAAGCCCCGCCGCGCGGATTTCCTCGAGGTAGATCGCGTCGGCCTTGCGCAGCACGTCGCAGCGTTCGCGCGTGACTTCGCCCGGAATGCGGATCGCGAGGCCGGGGCCTGGAAACGGGTGTCGCCCGACAAAGACCTGCGGCAGGCCGAGCTCGCGCCCCAGCACACGCACCTCGTCCTTGAACAATTCGCGCAAGGGTTCGACGAGCTGCATCTTCATGCGCTCGGGCAACCCGCCGACATTGTGGTGGCTCTTGATCGTCACCGACGGGCCGCCAGTGAACGACACGCTTTCGATGACGTCGGGGTAGAGCGTGCCCTGAGCGAGGAAGTCGGCCCCGCCGATCTTGCGCGCTTCGTCCTCGAACACATCGATGAAGGTCTTGCCGATGAACTTGCGTTTGGCCTCGGGGTCGGTGAGGCCCTTCAGGCCGCGCATGAACAAGGTTTCGGCCTGCACATGGACCAGCGGAATGCGGTAATGCTCGCGAAACAGGCTCACGACCTGCTCACTTTCGCCCTGTCGCATCAGCCCGTGGTCGACGTAGACACAGGTCAGCTGCTCGCCGATCGCCTCGTGAATGAGCACCGCTGCGACCGCCGAATCGACGCCGCCCGACAAGCCGCACAGGACGCGCTTGTCGCCGACCTGCGCGCGGATTTCGGCAATCTTGGCGTCTCGGAACCCCGCCATCGTCCAGTCGCCCGCGAGGCCGCAGACGTGGCGGACGAAATTGGCGATCAATCGCGCGCCGTCGGGGGTGTGGACGACCTCGGGGTGGAATTGCAGCCCGTAGAAGCGCCGTGCCTCGTCGGCGGTGACCGCAAAGGGCGCGCCAGGCGACGTCGCGACGGAGGTGAAGCCGGGAGGCAGGCGCGTCACCTTGTCGCCGTGGCTCATCCACACCTGATGCCGCTCCCCCTCACGCCACAGCCCGTTGAACAGCGCGGTGGGTGCTTCGACATCGACGAAGGCGCGCCCGAACTCGCCGCCTTCGCCCGAGACGATCACTTCGCCGCCCAGCTGAGCGCACATCGTCTGCTGGCCGTAGCAGATGCCGAGGACAGGAACGCCCGCTTCGAAAAAGGCCTGCGGCGCGCGCGGGCTGTCGGTTGCGGTCACCGAGGCGGGGCCGCCCGACAGGATGATGCCGGCGGGGGACATTCGCGCGAACGCGGTTTCGGCGGTATTGAAGGGCGCGATCTCGCAATAGACTCCCGCCTCACGCACGCGGCGCGCGATGAGCTGAGTGACCTGGCTGCCGAAATCGACGATGAGGATGGAGGACATGGCACCGCCCTAGCGAGACCATGCCCTCCGTGTCACTCGATTACCGGTTGTAAGCGTATCCGCCGAGGTCGACGCGCTCGACCTCGCCGTAACGCACGGTGCAGGTAAAGCTCGTCCGGTCGCGCGACGAACTATAATCCCGCGTTTCGATCGTGCCGCGTACGCGGTAGCCGTCGTTGAAGCGGTCGACCGCGTCGATCGCGGTCACCCGCGCGTCGCGCCCCGCGCGTTGTTCGGCTGCACTGGCGCAGGCGTCGGACGCGGTGCGCTCGTCGCCGGATCCGTTCTGATACCCGTTCTGTTGGGCGCGGCGGTCGCGGTTCGACTTCGCCGCGCTTGCCGCGATCGCCGCGATGATACCGACGACGGCAACCGCGCCGATGACCTCACCCGCGCTCGGTCCGCGATCGCGGTCGTGGCGGCGGTATCGGTCGTTGCCATAGCCAGAGCCATTATAGCCATTGTTATAGCCATAGCCTCGCCCGCCATAGACCTGGGCAGCGGCGGGGGCGGCCGAAGTCGCGAGCATCGCGGTGGCCAGCATGCCTGCGGTGACTGAACGCAGCTTCATCATCGTGTCCTTCGTCATGGGGCCAGCGGTAGCTCGTGGCCTGCCCAAATCTTATCGCCGAGTCGCGGTGTCGCGAGGCTGAATTGGTCCGACAGCGAAATGAAAGCTTTGCTTCACCCTCAGTCCGCAGTCCAGCCGCCGTCGACGAGCAGGCTCGTCCCCGTCACCAGTGCCGAGGCGTCCGACGCGAGATAGACGATGGCACCCATCAGATCCTCCACCGTCCCGATGCGCCCGAGCTTGATCTTGGCCAGAACGCTCGCCTTGAAGGCGGGATCGTCGAAAAACGGACGCGTCAGCGGCGTTTCGATGAAGGTCGGGGCGATCGTGTTCGACCGGATACCGTGCGCGGCGAGATCGAGTGCAAACGCCTTCGACATGCCCTCGATCGCCCATTTGGATGCGCAATAAAGCGAGCGATTGGGGCCGCCGACATGCCCCATCTGCGAGCCGATGTGGATCAGGCTGCCGCCTGCCCCGGCCGCGCGCATCGCGCGGACGCAACCCTGAGCGACGAAAAAGGCGCTGCGGACGTTGAGGTCGAGGACCGCGTCGTAATCGTCGGCGGTCACCTCTGTCATCGGCTTGGGTCGGTTGGTCCCGGCATTGTTGACGAGCACCGAAAAGGCCGGGCGTCCGGCAAAAAAGGCAGCAACCGCGTCGAGGTCCGCCACGTCGAGCGTCGCATGGTCGGCGCGCCCGCCGCTCGCGCGGATCGCCTCGGCCGCTTGCGCGATTTCGGATTCGGACCGCGCGACCAGGGTAACCTCGGCACCCACCTCGGCCAGCGCGGCGGCGAGCGCGAGGCCGATGCCGCGCCCGGCCCCCGTCACGACGGCCCGACGCCCGTCGAGCCGGAAGCTGGGTGTGCGCGGAAGTGGCTGCGGCATGGCGCTTCCTGCCGCGCGCCGTTTGACGAAGCAAGGCAGCATCCAAGAACAGAGCGGCCCCGGCCTTAGCCAGGGCGAGGTGTGTAGCGTTGAGTTGCCGTTATGTTCCCGCTACCTCGTTCCCCGTGCAGCGCAAGATCATCCACGTCGACATGGACGCCTTTTACGCCAGCGTCGAACAGCGCGACGATGCGGCGTTGCGCGGCCTGCCGGTCGCGGTCGGCCACGGGGGCCCGCGCGGTGTCGTGCTGACCGCGAGTTATGAGGCGCGCGTGTTCGGCGTGCGCTCCGCGATGCCGTCGACTGTGGCCAAGCGCCGCTGTCCGGCGCTGATTTTCGTTCCCACGCGCTTCGACGCGTACAAGGAGGCGTCGGCGGCGATCCGCGCGATCTTTGCCGATTACGCCGATGCGGTCGAACCGCTGTCGCTCGACGAAGCCTATCTCGACGTTACCGGCGACAAGCGTGGGCTCGGCACCGCGAGCGCGACCGCACGCGCCATTCGCGCCCGCATTCGCGACGAACTCGGGCTGACCGCATCGGCGGGGGTCAGTTACAACAAGCAGCTCGCCAAGCTCGCGTCGGACCAGAACAAGCCCGACGGGCAATGCGTGATCACGCCTGCGCTGGCGGCGGACTTCCTCGCTGCGCTCGATGTCGGGCGCTTCCACGGCGTGGGTCCGCGCGCGAAGGAAAAACTCAACGCGCTCGGCATCATGACGGGCGCGCACCTGCGCGCGCAAAGCCTCGACCTGCTCGAGCATCGCTTCGGGTCGGCGGGGCGCTGGTACCACGACATCGCGCGCGGGATCGACGAACGCCCCGTGCACACGCACCGCAAGCGCAAGTCTTCGGGATCAGAGACGACCTTTTCGACCGACCTGACCGAGGATGCCGATATCGAAGCCGCCGTCGTTCAGCGCGCGCGGCGCATGTGGGCGTGGTGCGACGGCGCGCGCGCGTTCGGGCGGACCGTCACGGTCAAGATCAAATGGGCCGACTTCACGATCGCGACGCGCAGCCGCACGGTTGAGGCGGTCGTCGACAGCGAGGACCGGCTGATCGAGCTGAGCGTCGCGCTGATCCGGTCGGTGTTGCCCCCCGCGCGCGGCATCCGCTTGCTCGGTGTGACTGTCTCGGGGTTCGACGATGTCGCGGAAGAACGACAACTCGAGCTGCTGTAAGCAAAGCTTCGCCCGACCGTCATCGATACATCGTTGCCTCGTCGCCGCCCCGTCACGCGACTGGCCTAGCGGCAACAGCGACAGGGGGGCTTGCACCATGACCGATCTTCGCCGCTATCTGGCGGTCTCGTCCGCTATCGCCTTGGCGCTTGGTGCGACCGTCGCGCACGCGCAGGGACGCCCGCCCACGCCTGCCGCCGCCAATGACGAAATCATCGTCACCGGCGAGGCCTATGCCGTGGGACGCGCGATCACCGCCAAGCGCACGCTCGACGTGGTGGCCGACACCATCTCGGCAAGCGAAATCGGCTCGATCCCGGTTTTCGGGCTCGGCGAAGCGCTGCAGCGCGTCCCGGGCGTGTCGTTCGTCATCAACAACGGGCGTGGCGAAGCCCAGTTCCTGACGCTGCGCGGCCTCAACCCCGATTATAATTCGGTAACGCTCGACGGCATTCAATTGCCCTCGACCGAAGAAACCCGCCGACAATTCTCGTTCGACGTCATCCCCTCGATCATCGCCAAGCAGGTGACCGTCTATAAAAGCTATCGCGCCGATCAGCCGTCCGATGCGATCGGCGGCGTTACCGAATTGCGGTCGCACAGCGCGTTCGATCATCCGGGCCTGTTCGCCGCAGGTCATCTCGATTTCGCCTATTGGACGCATCGTGAATTGTTCGGCAAGAATCCCGTTTCGGGCCAGGGCGACATCCGGATCAGCAAGACGTTCGGTCCCGACGACAGGTTCGGCGTGCTGATCCTGGGCAGTTATTATGTGCGCGCGTCGAATTCGCTGAACAGCTTTTCGCTGCCCTATAGCTATTACGGTTATACGGGCGGGGCGCAGACGGTGACCGCGACGACGTTGACGCCGACGACGAGCGTCGCGGGGCTGATCCCGATTCCCGACCGGCGTCGCTGGTTTTCGTACGACAATCTGCGCGACCGGCCCGGCGTGTTCGCCAAATTCGAGTATCGCTATGCCGGGGTGCGCGCGGCGCTGTCGGGCGGGTTTTTCCAGCACCGTAACAACGAGTTTCGATATTCGAACTATCTGAACCGCGGCGCTGCGACTGCGACCTTCACGTCACCGACGAGCGCAACCTTCGCAACGGGGCAGTTCGAAAGTGATTTCGACAAATTCGAACAATATCGCAACATCCGCTTCATCCAGGGCAGCATCGGCGTCGATCTCGACGACCGCACGAAGATCGACGCGACGGCCAATTATGCGCGCGGCTTCTATCGGCAGGACACGATCGAAACGGTGTTCGTGACCGCGACGACCGCCGCGTTCGCGTCCACCTATGTCGGCAATGTCGGCGGCATCGCGCTGTTGCAGCCGGTGACGCCCGCATCGTTCTCGACGCTGTCGAACTACGCGCAAGGCTACTTCCTGACCAACACCGACAGCAGCACGACCAAACAGCCGCAATTCCGCATCGACCTGATCCGGACGGGCGACGCCGACGGACAGGGGTTCGGGTTCGGCGCGGGCTTAATCCACCGCGAACTGCGCCAGTCCTTTTATTTGACCGAAAGCCGATTCAACACCAATCCTGCGGCTGGGATCACGCTGGCGACGCTGGGCGCGCTGAAAGGCACGCTGTCACCGGGCGATGCGGGCGGGCTGGTTCTCAACTTCCTCAACCCCGAAGCGGCTGCGGCCTATCTCGCCGCCAACCCGGGCAATTACACCGTCGCGGCGAGCAATGTTCAGCGCAGCACGCTGAACAATTTCCGGCTCCGCGAAATTGTCGACGGAATTTATGCACAGGCTTCGTTCCGTACAGGCGGGCTCTTTGCGCAGGCGGGCGTTCGCTACGAGTGGACCAAGCAGGCAATCACCAATTTCCAGCCGAACCCGATCGGCAGCACGACGAGCTTCGTCGCCGTCGACAACCGCCAGCGCTACAACGAACCGCTGCCCGAGGTGAATGTCAGCTACGACCTTGCGCCAACGCTCAAGCTGCGCTTGGCGGTAAGCCGGACGCTCGCGCGCGCACGCTTTTCGGACCTTGCGCAGAACCAGTCGCTGACCCTGACGGGCACCATTGCTTCGCTCACGATCGCCAACCCGACTCTGCGCCCGCGTACCGCATGGAATTACGATGCATCGCTCGAATTCTACCCCGTTCCCGGCGCGGTCTTGTCGGCCGCCCTCTTCGCCAAGGATATCTCGAACGAGATCTTCACCGTCACGACCACGGTTCAGAACACAACCCTGCCCGGCTTCGTCGGCAATAATTACACATTGACGACCACGCAATCGCTCAACGCCGGGTCGGCGAAGGTACGCGGTGTCGAACTGGGTCTCAACGTCGCGAGCTTCGGCTTTGTTCAGCATTGGCTCGCCGGGTTCGGCGCGACGGCAAATGTCGCCTTCATGGATTACACCACGCCGCGCATCCAGATGAGCGATCTCGTCACGTTCCGCGCGTTGCCGCAATTGCTCGAATCGGTAAAGTTCGTCGCCAACGCGGCAGTATTTTACCGGCGCGACGCGTTCAGCGTCGAGGTCGCGTATAACCATACCGGCAAAATGCCGACCAGCTTTGACCGGACGAATGCGGTCGCCGACCTGTGGTTCAAAGCAACCAACACTGTCGACGCGCAAATCGCGTATCGCTTCTTGCCGGGCGTCGAGTTCCGAATTCAGGGCAAGAATTTGACCGCCGAAACCAATCAGCGTGTCGTCGGGCCGACGCAGAATCTCAGTTCTTCCCTGCTGTCGAACGGACCGGCCTATTACGCGGGTGTGAGCTTCGCACTGTGATTATGCGCTTGCTGCTCGCCTTGCTGGCGACGATCGCTGCAAGTGCGGCTCCAGCCAAGCCACCCGCGCACAAATTGCTCGTGATATCGGTCGACGGACTCGACTGGCGATATCTGCGCGACCGCGACAAGCTCGGCTTGCGGATACCGAATTTACGCAAGCTGATGGCGCGGGCCACCGTCGCCAGTGGCGTAGTCGGCGTGTTCCCGACGATCACCTGGCCGTCGCACACGTCGATCATCACCGGCGTTCGCCCCGACGAACATGGCATTCTCGGCAATCAGCGGCCGCGCCGCGAGGGCGGCGACTATTATTGGTCGCCCGATCTGATGCGCGCCACACCGCTATGGCAATGCGCCAACACCGCCAGGTTGACGACGGCGGCAATCACCTGGCCGGTGACGCGTACCGACAAGATCGATTGGGTGCTGCCCGAAGATTTCAAACGACGCAACGGCGGCTCGATGGATCTGCGGACGATCGCCTCGACCGCGACGCCGGGCCTGGTCGATGCCATTCGTGCCGCCTACCCGTCGTTCGCGCAACAATGGATGGACGATCGCACGCGGACGCAAGCGACGCTTTACCTGCTGCGCGAAAAGCGACCCGACCTTTTGCTGCTCCACCTTGTCGATCTCGACTCGGAGGCACATGATCAGGGGCCGTTCGAGCTCAACGCGAACGCGATCGTCGAAAGGACCGACGAGCTGATCGGCGATATGATCGCCGCGCTCCCCCCGGGATATGATCTCGTCGTCACCAGTGATCACGGTTTTGAGCGCGTCGACCGTGTCGTGAACCTCGGCGTGCTGATGGCGGCGCGCGGATTGGCTGGCGACGTTCAGCCGATGGGTGGGCTGGTCATCGCGCGCGACGCGATCGGGGCCGCATCGCTTCGCACCCTCGCATCGGATCCCGCCCACGGTATCGGACGCGAGATACCGGCTGCGGAACGCGCGCGCTTCGCGCCAGCGCTCGCTGCGGTCGCCGCGTGGGAGCCCGCTGCACATGTCATGTTCGGACCGGAGACGACCGGCCCGGTCGAAACCGCGCCGCACGAACGCGGCAATCACGGTTTCTGGCCGCTCCGAACCGATTACCGCAGCGTCTTCCTGATTGCTGGGTCAGGCATAAGCGCGAAGACCGAAAGCGAAATCGACATGCTGTCAATCGCCCCGCGCCTCGCCGATGTGCTTGGACTAAAGGCGTGTGTCGGAACGCACCGCTAGACGAGCGACTTCAGCGCCACCGCCGCATCGCCGAGCGCCGCGCGCGGCGGCGACGCGCCCGCGAGCACCAGTGCGCGACCCTGGACATAATCCTTGACCGCATTGACGCAGTCGAGCGCGATCACGCGGCCCTCGCGCAGATAAACGAGCGAGAAGCTGCGTGCTTCGGTCGACCCGCGCTGCACCATGTCGTCGAACCCGGTCGACAGGCCAACGGTCTGCAGGCGCAGATCATATTGGTTCGACCAGAACCACGGGACCGCGTGATAGGGCTGCGCATCGCCCATGATCGCCTTGGCGACGACGGTCGCCTGATCGTTGGCGTTCTGGACCGATTCGAGGCGGATCGGCAATCCCTCGGCAAAGCGATTGACGTGGAGCGCGCAGTCGCCGATCGCAAAGACGTGCGGCAGGCTGGTCCGGCAGTGCGCATCGGTCTCGACGCCGTTGCCGCCGGTCGCGCCCGCCGCGAGCAGCGGCGCGACGGCGGGAATGATGCCGATCCCGACGATGACCATCTGCGCGGGGATCATGCTGCCGTCGTGCATCCGCACACCCGTCACGCGCCCGTCAGCGCCGACGATGCTGTCGACTTTTGCACCCAAGTGGACATCGACACCGTGCGCGCGATGTTCGGCCTCGTAGAAGCGCGACAGCGGCTCGCCTGCGACGCGCGCGAGGACACGGTCGAGCGCCTCGAGCACGGTCACATGCTTGCCAAGTTTGGTCAGGACGGCGGCGGCTTCGAGGCCGATATAGCCACCGCCGACGACGATGACACGTTCGACCCTTGGCAGTTCGGCGATCATCCGATCGACGTCGGCGCGCGTGCGCACCGAATGGACGCCAGCAAGATCGGCCCCCGCGCAGCTCAGCCGACGCGGCGCGCCGCCGGTCGCCCAGATCAGCGTACCATAGCCGATAGTATCGCCCGCGTCGGTGGCGACCGTCCGCGCGTCGCCGTCGACTGCGGTGACACGCTCACCCAGCCGCAAATCGACGTTACGCTCGGCCCAAAAGGCTGCGGGGCGGATCAGGATGCGTTCGAACGTCTTGTCACCGGCGAGGTAATCCTTCGACAGCGGCGGGCGTTCATAGGGCGGCTCGGGCTCGTCGCCGATCATCGCCAGGCTGCCCGTGAAACCCTGCTGGCGCAGCGCGATCGCCGCCTGCGCCCCGCCATGCCCCGCGCCGACGATCACGACATCATGGGCAGTCATGCGTTCAGTCTTTGCGCATGCCAGAAGAGGTGGTCGGCCATAAAGGTCGCGATGAAATAATAGCTGTGGTCATAGCCAGGCTGCATCCGGAGCGTCAGGTCGATGCCCGCATCCGCGCACGCCGCTTCGAGCAATTCGGGGCGCAATTGCTCGGCAAGGAACGGGTCGGCGTCGCCCTGATCGACGAGCAGCGCAGGGACGCGCGCGCCATCCTCGATCAGCGCGACCGCGTCGTGTTTGCGCCACGTGGCGCGATCCTGCCCCAGATAGCCGCCCAGCGCTTTCTGCCCCCACGGCACCTGCGACGGTGCGACGATCGGCGCGAACGCCGACACGGCGCGGTAACGATCGGGGTCAATCAGCCCGATCGTCAGCGCACCATGCCCGCCCATCGAATGCCCCATGATCGACTGGCGCGTCATGTCGGCTGGGAATGCTGCCGCGACGATCGCCGGAAGCTCGTGGGTGACATAGCGCCACATGCGGTAACTGGCGGCGAAAGGGGGCTCGGTCGCATCGACGTAAAAGCCGGCGCCCAGACCGAAATCATAGGAGCCCGCCGGATCGTCGGGAACCCCCTCCCCGCGCGGGCTGGTGTCGGGCGCGACGAAAATCAGCCCGAGCTCGGCACATGCCGCGCGATACTCGCCCTTGTCGGTGACGTTGGCGTGCGTGCACGTCAGTCCCGACAGATACCAGACCACCGGCAGCTTCGCGCCCGCCGCATGCGGGGGGACGAACACCGAAAATACCATTTCGGTGCCAGTCGCCGTCGAAGCATGGCGATACACACCCTGGACGCCCCCATGCGCGCGGCTGGTCGACAGCGTCTCCACCGTTCAGGCTGGCATCCGGTGCATCGCGCAAAGCTTGTTGCCGTCGGGATCGCGCAAGTAAGCGAGATAAAGCTCGCCGAACGAGCCTTTGCGAACGCCGGGAGCATCCTCGATCGGCGTTCCGCCCGCCTGAACTCCTGCCGCGTGCCACGCATCGGTTTGCTCGGGCGAGTCCATCGCGAAACCGATCGTCGCGCCATTGGCATGCGTCGCGGGCTCACCGTCGATCGGCGGCGTCACGATGAAGATGCCGCCCTTGTGCATGTATAGCAGCCGCCCCTTCGGATCGACCGAACTCGCCCGGCCACCGGTTGCGATGAACAGCGCATCGTAGAATGTCTTCGAACGGTCGATGTCGTTGCTTCCGACCATCATATGGCTGTACATTTGCTCGGCCCCCTTGTGTTTAAATTTCGACCGCTACGGTAGCGGTGGTTGCGTCGCCGGTATTGGGCATATCGCGCGGGTCGATCAACAGCAGTTGCGTTTCGCCGTGGCGCGACACGGGGCGGTGCTCGGTGCCACGCGGCACCACGATCATCTCGCCAGGGCACAGCGTTTCGGTGCGGTCGCGGAACTCCATGTCAAGCTCGCCCGCAATAACCAGGAACAGTTCGTCGGTGTCGTCGTGCCGGTGCCATATAAATTCGCCCGCAACCTTCACGAGCCGAATTTCATGATCGTTGTAACGGGCGACGATACGCGGGGCCCAATGGTCGGCAAAGCTCGAAAGCTTGTCCGCCAGATTGACCTTGGTCGCCATCAGTAGACCACCACGCTGCGGATACTCTGGCCTGCGTGCATCAGGTCGAAGCCCAAGTTGATGTCATCGAGCGTCAGCGTGTGCGTGATCATCGGGTCGATTTCGATCTTGCCGCTCATGTACCAGTCGACGATCTTGGGCACGTCGGTGCGGCCCTTCGCTCCGCCGAACGCCGTGCCGCGCCAGTTGCGCCCGGTGACGAGCTGGAACGGGCGCGTGCTGATCTCCTTGCCGGCCTCGGCGACGCCGATGATGATGCTGGTGCCCCAGCCGCGGTGACAAGCCTCGAGCGCCTGTCGCATCACGGTCGTGTTGCCGGTGCAGTCGAAGCTATAGTCCGCGCCGCCGTCTGTCAGCGCGACGAGGTGCGCCACGATGTCGCCGCTGATGTGCTTGGGATTGACGAAATGCGTCATGCCGAACTTTCGGCCCCATTCCTCGCGGTCGGGATTGATGTCGACGCCGACGATCATGTTCGCCCCCGCCATCCGCGCGCCCTGGAGCACGTTGAGTCCGATGCCGCCAAGGCCAAAGACGATGACATTGTCGCCGGGAGCGACCTTGGCCGTGTTGACGACCGCGCCCACGCCCGTCGTGACGCCACAGCCGATGTAGCAGCTCGTCCTGAACGGCGCATCGGTGCGGATCTTGGCGACGGCGATCTCGGGAAGGACGGTGAAGTTCGAAAAGGTCGAACACCCCATATAGTGAAAAATCGGCTGGCCCTTGTGGCTGAAGCGGCTCGTCCCGTCGGGCATCAGTCCCTTGCCCTGTGTCGCGCGGATGGCGGTGCAGAGATTGGTCTTGCCGCTGAGGCACGATTTACACTGGCGACACTCGGGCGTGTAGAGCGGGATGACGTGGTCGCCGGGCGCGACGCTGGTCACGCCTGCGCCGACTTCGCGCACGATGCCTGCGCCCTCATGGCCGAGGATGCTGGGGAAAATGCCCTCGCTGTCGAGCCCGTCGAGCGTATAGGCATCGGTGTGGCAAATGCCGGTCGCCATGATCTCGACGAGCACTTCACCGGCGCGCGGGCCTTCGAGGTCGACCTCGACGATCTCGAGCGGACGTTTTGGCTCGAATGCGACTGCGGCGCGTGTCTTCATCTTCGCTCCCCTGCTTGCGTGCGTGCGGCCTAGCGCACGGCGGCACAAGAGAGAAGCTGCTACTGGGCGGTGGCGATGCCGAGGGGGTATCAGGCGCTTGACGGCGGCCGATGTTCGGCAAGACGTACTTTTGGTTCGCGGACGAACAACGGCAACGAATTTGGTTGCGGGAGCAGGATTTGAACCTGCGACCTTCAGGTTATGAGCCTGACGAGCTACCGGGCTGCTCCATCCCGCGACACCGGCCTGTGGCCGGAAAGGCGATGATCATCATGAATGGGTTCTTAGGATTCCGAATATCCGAACACGCGCCTGCTGCAAAGCCTGGCGACGTCCTACTCTTCCGACGCTTGAGCGGCAGTACCATCGGCGCTGTCTGGTTTCACGGCCGAGTTCGAGATGGGATCGGGTGGGTCACAGACGCTATGGCCACCAAGCTATGAAGCAGGCGCATGAGCGAAAATTCAGGTTCTAAAATCGATGCCGTGCACAGCGTAGTTTCGCATTGACCAATTAAAGGCATCAGATCGATCATCCATGTCGTCACCAACAGCAATGCTGTCGTTGATGGCGGGACTCTCAAGCATGAACAGAGCAATTAGGACCGGTTAGCTCCATGCATTACTGCACTTCCACATCCGGCCTATCAACGTGGTGGTCTTCCACGGCTCGATGAAATCTTATCTCGAGGGAGGCTTCCCGCTTAGATGCTTTCAGCGGTTATCCCGTCCATACATAGCTACCCTGCTGCACCATTGGCATGATGACAGGTCCACCAGAGGTATGTTCAACCCGGTCCTCTCGTACTAGGGTCAACTCCTCTCAAATTTCGACGCCCACGGCAGATAGGGACCAAACTGTCTCGCGACGTTCTGAACCCAGCTCACGTACCACTTTAATTGGCGAACAGCCAAACCCTTGGGACCTGCTCCAGCCCCAGGATGTGATGAGCCGACATCGAGGTGCCAAACAACCCCGTCGATATGAGCTCTTGGGGGTTATCAGCCTGTTATCCCCGGCGTACCTTTTATCCGTTGAGCGATGGCCCTTCCACGAGGGACCACCGGATCACTATGACCGACTTTCGTCTCTGCTCGACTTGTCAGTCTCGCAGTCAGGCGGGCTTATGCCATTGCACTCTAACAGACGGTTTCCAACCGTCCTGAGCCCACCATCGCGCGCCTCCGTTACTCTTTAGGAGGCGACCGCCCCAGTCAAACTACCCGCCACAGAGGGTCCCAGCACCGGATAACGGTGCGTGGTTAGACATCAGAAAACAACAGGGTGGTATTTCACCTATGGCTCCACGACAGCTGGCGCCGTCGCTTCAAAGCCTCCCACCTATGCTACACAGTTCTTTCCTAATGCCACTCTGAAGCTGCAGTAAAGGTGCACGGGGTCTTTCCGTCTAACCGCGGGTAGCCCGCATCTTCACGGGCAATTCAATTTCGCTGAGCATCTCCTGGAGACAGTGGGGAAGTCGTTACGCCATTCGTGCAGGTCGGAACTTACCCGACAAGGAATTTCGCTACCTTAGGACCGTTATAGTTACGGCCGCCGTTTACCTGGGCTTCATTTCGGAGCTTGCACCCCTCCACTTAACCTTCAGGCACCGGGCAGGCGTCAGACCCTATACGTCGTCTTGAAGCCGACTTAGCAGAGTCCTGTGTTTTTGCTAAACAGTCGCTACCCCCTGGCCTGTGCCCCCCATCATGAGTTGCCTCTAGATGGGGCCTCCTTCTTCCGAAGGTACGGAGGCAATTTGCCGAGTTCCTTCAGGAGACTTCTCTCAAGCGCCTTGGTATACTCTACCATCCCACCTGTGTCGGTTTCGGGTACGGTCTATACGGTGGGGCTATTTCCTGGAACCGCTTCGCGGCCCGACCAATCCGATAAGGTCGAACAACTTACGCGATCCGTCACACACC
>OZ252211.1:1815000-2987862 GCA_965248885.1 Sphingomonas sp.
CGCCGTGCGTCAAAAGGTTGCGCTCGGCCTCGTCTATTCGCCCGTCGCATTGAAGGGGCCGGGGTTCGACCTGATCCTCGACCACGTCCGCGCACGCGGCGCGACCGATGGTTTGTGGCGTACCGTCGGGCGGCTGCTGACGATAGGGGAACCCGTTCGCGCTGCACGGCTCGCCGCCGCGCTGCTTGCGGCATGAGCGGCACACCCTCGGTACGCGGGGCCGCCGTCTGGGCGATGGCGGGGCAATATGTCGTGTTCGTCGTGCAGTTCGCGACGAGCGTCGCGATCAGCCGGTTGTTCCTGACCCCGCCCGAGGTCGGGCTGTTCGGCACCGCGCTCGCCGCCGCGATGCTCGTGGCGACGCTCCAGGACTTCGGGATCACGCGCTATGTCGCGGGCGAGGCCGACCTCGACGCCGCCAAGCTGCAGCGGTGCTTTTCGGTGTCGATCGTGTTTGCCTTAACGATCGGACTCGCGATCCTCGCGCTCGCATGGCCCGCCGCGCGCTTCTATGGCGACGACCGGCTGTTTCCGGTGCTCGCCGTGATTGCGGGGTCGTATCTGCTCGTGCCGTTCGGCATCGTTCCCGCCGCCTTGCTTCAGCGTCGTCTCGACTTCAGGGGGCTGTTCCTCGTCAACTGCGGTGCCGCGCTGGCGATGGCGGCGACCGCGCTGACGCTGGCGGCGAGCGGCTGGTCGGCGCTGTCGCTCGCATGGGGGACGGTTGCGCAGGCAGGGGTGCGCGCGCTGATCGGCCAGTGGAGGAGCGGCGAACATCCGCGCCTCCCGCTGGTGCTGAAAGGGGCGGGCCCGCTCCTGAAGTTCGGATCGGGTGCGTCGGTGCTGTACATGAGCGGCGCACTCGGCGTGCGCAGCCCCGAGCTGATCGTCGGCAAATTGCTCGGCTTTACCGCTGTCGGCCTTTATGGCCGTGCGGTCGGGCTGGCGGGACAGCTGCGCCAGCTCGTCTCAGGCGCGATCGGCGGCGTTTTCTTTCCCGCCTTCGCGCGGCTGCGCGATCAGGGCGAGCCGTTTGCGCCGGCCTATCTGCGCGTCCTTGCTGCATATAGCGTGACGACCTGGCCCGCGATGCTGTTCCTCGCCGCCGCCGCGGCCCCGGTGGTGCATATTCTTTACGGGCCCCTCTGGGCGGGCGCGGCACCGTTGCTGGTCTGGATCGCACTGAGCGAAATACCGTTCACCGCACTGCCGCTGCATATGGACGTGCCGATCGTGCTGGGGCGGATGCGCCAGCTCCTGATGCTCAACCTGCTCGACACTGCGGCATCGGTGCTGCTGCTCGTCGTCGCCTCGCTCTGGAGCGTCGAATGGGCGGCGGCGTCGCGTATCGGCTATGGATTGGTCTGGTTCGCCATCTATGCCGGCTTCATGCGGCGGCTGGTCGGGTTCCGCTGGCGCGCCGTGCTGGCGCTCTATGTGCAGAGCCTGGCCTGCGCGGCCGCGACCGCCGCGCCGATGCTCGCCCTGCTTTACTGGCGCGCGCCGGGCGAGATCGGCCTCGGGTCACTTGCCCTGACCGCGTTCGCCGGATGCGCGTGCTGGGCAGCTGCCTTGTTCCTGGTGCGACACCCCGCGCGGATCGAATTCGTCGACATGGCGCGCGCCGGACTGGATCGGGTTCGCAAACATCCGTCGCGCATGGTGCAGGAAGGCGGTTCGTAATTCATGCGTCAATTTCGGGCAGCTCAAACGCGCCCCGCTTCATAAGCCTGCCCGTCCTTTCGCACATAGCGCCCGTCGGCGGTAAACATCATGTCGATGTCCGAATAACCCCCGCCGATCCGCGCCCCTCCCCCCACCACGACGAAGCTGCAGTCGTTCGTGCTGCGATTGATGAGGTGATGCCCGTCGCGCACCCCCTTGGGCCATGCGGCGCAATCGCCCGCGACGAGCAAGGTCTCACCACCGTCCTCGACCAGCACTGCTTCGCCGCTCAGCATGACGAGGAATTCATCCTCGCCGTCGTGCCAGTGCCGCTGCGACGACCACGCGCCCGGCTTCAGGACGACATGGCTCGCGCCGAAGTCGGTCAGGCCGGCGGCCGGTGCGACGCGACGGTACCAGCGCCCCGCAACCGGCGCGTCGAACGGGGCAGGATAGCCGGTTGCATTGGTCGGTTCGATGGCGTCGAGCGGGATTCTGGGCATCGCGAAGGCTTGGCATAGCGCACAATCCGCGCCAAGCGGGCACGCGGCGATCAGGGGGAAATCGGGTGCGGCTCATCATCGGTAACAAGGCCTATTCGAGCTGGTCGTTGCGCGGGTGGCTCGCGTGCAAGCAGTCGGGGCTGGCATTCGAAGAGCGGGGCATCGACATGTTCGGCCCCGACTGGGACGAGCGCCGCGCCGACCCCGATCTTGCCCCCGGCGATGGCCGGGTGCCGATCCTGTGGAACGGCGATGCCGCCGTTTGGGACAGTCTGGCGATCATCGAGCATCTGAACGACCTGACCGGGGGCACGCGCTTCTGGCCGCAGGATCTGACTGCGCGCGGACAGGCGCGGGCATTGGCCGCCGAAATGCACGCCGGTTTTGCAAGCTTGCGCAACGAATGCGGAATGAACCTGCGCCGCCGCTTTGCGCCTGCCGCTTTTTCCGTCGAGACGCAGGCCGATGTGGCGCGGATCGTTGCGCTGTGGCAGGCGGCGCTGGCGCGATCGGACGGGGCCTATCTGTTCGGCGCGTTCGGCGCGGCCGACATCATGTATGCGCCTGTCGTCACCCGCTTCATCACTCATGCGATACCTGTTCCCGACGGCGTTAAACGCTATATCGACACGATCGTGGCGCACCCGTGGATGCACGAATGGACGAGCGCGGCGCTGGCCGACCCGCATGTGATCGCGAAGTACGAGCGGTGAACGCGGTCGATCCCGTCGGGCTGGCGAGCGCGCTGATCGCCGCGCCCAGCGTGACGCCCGCCCGCGGCGAGGTCTTCGACGTGCTGGTGGCGGCGCTCGCGCCGCTCGGCTTCGAGATCGACCGGTTCGTCGTCGAGGACGTCGAAAATCTGCTGGCGACGCGCAGCGGGTCGGGCTGCGCCTTCGCCTTTGCCGGGCACCTCGACGTGGTTCCGCCGGGCAGCGGCTGGACCAGCGACCCCTTCGAGCCGGTCGTCCGGGGCAACCTGCTTTACGGACGCGGCGCGGTCGACATGAAGGGATCGATCGCGGCCTTTGTCGCGGCCTGTGCGCGCGTGCGCGAGGCGCAGACGATGCTGATCATCACCGGCGACGAGGAGGGACCGGCGACGCACGGGACACTCGCGCTGATCGAGCGGATGGCCGCGCGCGATATCCGCCCCGACATGATCCTCGTCGGTGAGCCCACCTCGTCGGCGCGGCTGGGCGACACGATCAAGATCGGGCGACGCGGCTCGGTGAATATCTGGATCGAGGTCGCCGGCACGCAGGGCCACGTCGCTTATCCGCAGCTCGCCGACAATCCGGTCGCGCCGCTGGTGCGGATATTGGCCGAAATCGAAGCGGTCGAACTCGATGGCGGTACCGACTGGTTTCAGCCATCGAATATCGAGATCACGACGATCGACGTCGGTAATCCGACGCATAATCTGATACCCGCCAGCGCGAGTGCGCGGCTGAGCATCCGTTTCAACGACCGGCACACGGGTGCAGCGCTGATCGAGCGCATCGCCGCCATCGCCGCGCGGCACAGCGCGCGCGCGACCGTGACCGGCGTCATTTCGGGCGAGGCGTTCCTGACCCCGCCGGGCGCGCTCAGCACGCTCGTCGCCGACGCCGTGCGCGAGGTGACGGGAACCGAGGCCGAGCTTTCGACGAGTGGCGGGACGTCCGACGGGCGTTTCCTGTCGAAACTTTGCCCGACAGTCGAACTCGGGCTGGTCAACGCGACGATGCATAAGCTCGACGAGGCGGTCGCGCTCGCCGACCTGCGCGACCTGGCCGAGATTTACGCAGGCGTGCTGCGGCGGGCGATGCGCTGAGCCGCCCCCGCGTCGCGGCGGCGCCAGCGCAGATAGTCGGCCTCGATCATCGGTGGAGCGATCGCATAGCCCTGCACCGCGTCGCAGCCCATCACGCGCAGCACGTCAATCTGCGCGTCGTTCTCGACCCCTTCCGCGATGGCGCGCACGCCGAGGCCATGCGCAAGGCCGATCACCGCCTGAGCGATCTCGCGGATCGACGCATCGGTCTCGATGCCCGCGATCAGGCTGGGATCGAGCTTGAGCGCGTCGACAGGCAGTGCGCGCAGCCGCGCAATGCTCGAAAACCCCGCACCGAAATCGTCGATGGTGATCGTCGCGCCATCGTCGCGTAGCTGGGCCATCTGGTCGAGCACGCTGTCCCCACAGGTCATCGCGATCCCCTCGCTGATCTCGAATTCAACGAACTGGAACGAGGCACGGTGACGGCCCATCGCGGCCCGCAGATGCGTGAAGAAATCGGCGCGCGCGATCTGACGCGGGCTGAGATTGACCGCGATCCGCGGCGCCAGCGCATTGCGCGGCCAGCTCGCGACACGCGCCGCCAGTGCCTCGACCGAGCGGTCGCCGATATCGACGATCAGCCCGCTTTCCTCAGCGCAATCGAGGAAAGTCGCGGGGCGGCGCAAACCGTCGACCGGGTGGCTCCAGCGCAGCAGCCCCTCGACCGCGACGACCGAGCAGTCGGCGAGCGAGACCTGCGGCTGGAAGACCATCATGAACTCGTCCTTGTCGAGTGCGCCGCGCAGCTCGACTTCGAGCTGGTTGCGTTCGTCGAACCGGTCCGACATCGCATCGGCAAAGAATTCATACCGCGCGCGTCCGTTCGCCTTGGCCTGGTACATCGCTACGTCGGCGGCGCGCATCAGGGCGGTCAGCGAATTGCCATGGTCGGGACGCAGCGCAAAGCCGATCGATGCGCTGACCGTGAGATGCTGGCCAAAGAGATCGAACGGCTTGTTGAGTTCGGCGAGCAACGCGTCGCCCAGCCGCGCCGAGTCAGTCGCGTCGGCACCGGGAAACAGGATGGTGAACTCGTCGCCCGCGAGCCGTCCGACGATCGCCTCTTCGCCCGACGCACCGACGCGTGCCGTCTCGGCAGCGACGAGGGTGCGCAGCCGGTTGGCGAGCTTGGCGAGGAGCTGGTCGCCCTGCGCATGGCCGAGCGTGTCGTTGACGACCTTGAAATGGTCGAGGTCGATGAAGGCGAGCGCAGCCTTGCCCTGCGGCCCCAGTCCACCGAGCGCGCGGTCGGCCTCACGACGGAAATGCATGCGATTGGCAAGGCTGGTGACCGGATCGAACATCGCGAGCCGATGCGCGGTGTCGAGGCTCGCGCGCACCTGATCGAACATCGAGTCGAGCGCGTAGCCAAGTTCGGGAAGCTGTTCATGAACCACGCCGGGTGTCGGCGTCGCCAGATCGCCCTGCGCCGCGGCGACGATCCGCGTCGACGCACTGTCGATCGCGGTCGCGAGACCGGCGAGCGAATGTTCCGCCGCCGCCCACGCCATGATGCCACAGATCAGCGCGACGACGATCGCGCGCGTGACGGTGCCGGCCTCAGGCGTACCGTCGGCGCCGGCAAGCATGGCGAGGATGAACGCGGTAGCCCCGATGCAAAAAGCGAATGCGATGGCGCGCGCCTTGAACGTGACCCCTTCCATCGTCGCGCCCGCGAACCCCCGATCCAACGCGCGGCACCTTGTGGCAATGTGCGGCGTGCATCGCTTATGAAACGCAAGCGGTTAAAATTTCTTTGGGATTCTCGGGGCCACGCGCCGGAGAACGACGTAGATTGCGCCCGCGCCGCCGTGGCGGCGATGCGCGGGGCGTATCGCTGCGATGCCGTCCGCGACCGGACTTGCCGCAAGCCAGTCGCCGATCGACGCGCGAATGATGCCGCGCAGCGGCTGATCGAGCCGCGAGGTTGCAGGCGGCGGCGGCTTGCCGGTCACGAGCACCACAATGCGCTCACCCGCGTCGAGCGCCGCCTCGATCGCCGAAAGCGCCCGGGCATGCGCGGCGGCCGCAGTCAGGCCGTGAAGATCGACGACTCGGTCGGCAGCGAGGCTGCCCGACGACAAGCGCCGGTCCCAGCTCGCGTCGAGTGTTTGCGCCGGGCGCACTGACGGGTTTTTGCGGGGGGCAGCTCTAACGGGCGGCGGCAGAGGCCCGCCGTGCAGCTCAGGCGCAGGGGGCTTCGCCTGCCCGCCGCGCAGATCGGCCGTTACGCGCCACCACAGCGCGCGTTCCTCAGCGCTGAGGTCGCGCGGCATCAGTCAGCCGCGCCAGTGTCCCGCGCGGCACGAGGATATACGCGACGCCGCGCCCCGACATGCCGCCTGCGATCCGCCGCGCCTCGTCGCCCGCCCCCCAGAACGTGTCGAAACGGTTCGCGCCCTTGATCGCGCCACCCGTGTCCTGTGCGATCCAGAGGCCATCGGCTTCAGGGCGGTCGAGGTCGAGCCAAACAGGTGCGCCGAGCGGCACATAGGCGGGGTCGGCGGCGACGGTGCCGCGCGGGGTGACGGGCGCGTTGAGCGCGCCTATCGGACCGGGCCCGGTGATCTCGCGGAAAAACACCCAGCTCTTGTTCTCGTTGAGGATGCCCGGTGCCTGATCGGGGTGCGCGCGCAGCCATGCCATGATGCCCTGCATCGACAATTGCCCCGGCACGACCAGCCCGCGGTCGCGCATCAGCGCGCCGATGCCGGTATAGTCGCGCCCGTTCTGCCCGGCGTAGCCAATCCGCATCACCGACCCGTCGGCGAGGCGCAACCGCCCCGAGCCCTGAACCTGGAGGAAGAAGAGCTCGATCTCGTCGGCGGCCCAGGCGATCACCGGCGCGCGCCCGTCGAGCGCGCCGCCGACGATCTGCGATCGTTCGAAATAGGGCAGGAAACCAGCACCTTCGACGCGCCCGCTGATCTTCCTCCCCTTCAGGCTCTCAACAAATTGCCCGAGATCGACTTCGACGAGGTCGGTCGGCTTGCCGTAGATAGGGAACGCGTTGGCGGGGTCGCGCGTGCGGCTTCCGGCGATTTCGGGCTCGTAATAGCCGGTCGCATAGGCAGTACCCGTGCCGACCCGAAGCGTTTCAAACTGTTCGGAAAAAAAGGCAAGCGGGTCGGTCGCGCTCGCCGCCGCGGTGCAAGCGGGTTGCCAGTCGCCGCCGAATGTCAGCCCCGAACGATCGTCGCGCCGTACAAGCGCCGGGCAGGTGAGCCTGAACGCCTCGATCGCCCGCCCTGCCCCTGCGCGTCCGATGCCGAGCGTCGCCACCTCAGGGCCCGCTGCGACACCTGCGGTGCGGGCAATGCCGCTCGCCGGAAGCGGCGCGGGTTTTGGTGCCGGCGTTGTCAGCTGTGGACGGACGACCGCGCGTGGAGGCGACGCGGGAAGCGGTGCCACCGGCGGCGGCGCACCGCGCGGGACGACCCCGCCCGCGCATCCGCCGAGCAGCAGCGCCAGACCGAGGATACGCGTCACACCGATTCGTCGGTGTCGGTCAGCAGCCAGTTGGGGTCGGCGGTGCGCAATGTGCGGCTGAACGTCCACGCGTCATGCGTGGGCACCGCGTCGGTCAGCGACCCGGCGATGACGTTGCCGTCTCTGTCGCGCGTCACCGTCGCGATGTCGGCGTCGAAGCGCACGACGATCGATGCCGCCTTGCCCTCGAGCGACGCGTTCGAGATCACCGCCTTTTCGATGCCGACCAGCCGGTTGTCGAGCACATGCCCCTCGGCCGCGCGTTCGGCGATCGAATCGACGAACGACTGGCGCACGTCCGGGCTCGTCAGCGTCGTGAGCTCGGCCTCGTCGCCCTTCCAATAGGATTCGAGCACCATGCGATAGGCGGCCTTCGCCCCCTCGAGAAAACGCCCGACGTCGAACGACGGATCGGCGGCGACGATGGCGCGGATTCCGCTCGCCGCCGTCGGCTCGAAGACCGAATCTGGCGCGGGCGTACTCACCGGGCGTCCCTCGCTCGGCACCGCCACGGGTGCGATCGGACGATCCTCGACCGGTGCCAGCGGCTGTTCGTGGCCGGTGCGTTTCCCGAGCACCGAATAGAGACGGAGCGCGAGAAACCCTGCAACCATGGCGAGAAGGACGATTTCGAACACAACGAACTCCGCGAAAACCATGCCCTACATAGGCGGCAGGTGGCTGTACTTCAAACGCGAACGCGCGACGCGACCGCAAGTGCCAAGCTTGCCCTGCGCGCATCGGGGTTGTAGGCGCGCCCGACAATTCCGCAACCTTGACGAAAGACGAGCGACCGCATGGCCGAAGACGCCGCAACCCCCAACGAAACGCCCAGCCAGGCACTGGCCAACGGTGCCGATACGACGCCGCAGGCGGGCCTGATCTCGCAGTATGTCAAGGACCTGTCGTTCGAAAATCCGAACGCGCCTGCGGTTTACCAGTGGCAGGGGCAGCCGCAGATCGACGTCCAATTCAACATCGCGTCGAACCAGGTCGGCGACGACGCGTATGAAGTGGTGCTCAAGATCGAAACCAAGGCGGTCGCCGCCGACCGCGTCGCGTTCCAGGTCGAGCTGTCGTTCGCCGGCTTGTTTGCGCTGCGCAACATTCCCGACGATCAGCTCCAGCCGTTCCTGCTTGCCGAAGCACCGCGCATCCTGTTTCCGTTCGCGCGCCGCGTCCTTGCCGATGCCGTGCGCGACGGCGGCTTCCCGCCGCTGCTGCTCGAGCCGATCGATTTCGGCCAACTCTATGTGGCGCAGGCCGAACAGAGCGGCCAGATCGACGTGCCGCAGGGGCAGGCGTAAATCACGCCGCGATTTATGCCCCGAGCGAAGCGAGGGGCTCTGCCGAGCGACGCGAGGCCGGTCGGGGCAGCGGGCCTTCTCGCTGACGCGCGAAACGGTCCTCCGCCACGCTCGGGGGAGCGGAGTTAACATGCTTCCTCCTATGTCGTCATGAACCTCGTCCGTGCCACCGGAACGATCGGCGGGCTGACGCTGGTCAGCCGCCTGCTCGCGCTGGTGCGCGATACGCTGATGGCACGCTACGTCGGCGCGGGGTTCGCGTCGGACGCGTTCCAGATCGCATGGCGACTGCCCAATCTTTTCCGTGCGCTCTTCGCCGAAGGAGCATTCGCGGCGGTCTTCGTGCCCATGTACAACCGCAAGCTCGGCGACGAACCCGAGGCGGGGCACGCGCGCGCGATCGAATTCGCCGGGCAAGTCCTGTCGATGATGGTGCCGGTGCTCGCGGTCGTCACCGCGCTGCTGATCCTGTTTGCCCTGCCCGTCGTCTGGGCGATCAGTGGCGGCTTTGCCAACAGCGGCGGGGCCGACAAGGTCGCGCTCGCGGTCTATCTGTCGCGCATCACTTTTCCTTATCTCGCGCTGATTTCGCTGGTGTCGCTGCTCGGCGGCATCCTCAATTCACTCGACCGGTTCTGGGTCAACGCCGCTGCGCCGATCCTGCTCAATATCTGCATGGTCGGCGGGCTGGTCCTGTTCCGCGGGCGCAGCCCCGAGGAGACCGCAGTCGTGCAGGCGATCGCGGTGACTCTGTCGGGCCTGCTTCAGCTGATGTGGCTGATCTGGTCGTGCCGCCGCGCGGGCGTCGTGCTCACGCTGTCGCGCCCGCGCCTCTCGCCCGATGTCCGCGCGATGTTGCTGCTGATCGGCCCTGCAGCGCTGGGCCAGGGCGCAATTCAGCTCAACCTCGTCGTCTCGTCGGCGCTGGCGGGGCATTTCCTGCCGCAGGGGGCGATCTCGTATCTTTATTATGCCGATCGCCTCAACCAGCTGCCGCTGGGGCTGATCGGCATCGGCATTGGCACCGCGATCCTCCCGTCGCTGTCGCGGCAGATCAAGTCGCACGATCACGACGCCGCGAGCCATATGCAGAACCGCGCGATCGAACTCGCGATGCTGCTCGCGATCCCGGCCGCAGTCGCGCTGGTAGTGGCGGCGACACCAATCATCCGCGGGGTCCTCCAGCACGGCGCGTTCACGCCCGTCGACACGATCGGCGCGGCGCGCGCGCTGATGGCGTTTTCGGTCGGCGTACCCGCCTATGTGCTGATCAAGGTACTCACCCCGGGTTTTTACGCGCGGCAGGACACCAGGACGCCGGTGCGCATCGCGCTGGTCGCGATGCTCGTCAATCTGGTCGGCAATCTGATCCTCATCTGGCCGCTCGCGCACGCCGGCGTTGCGCTCGCGACCGCGATCTCGGCGTGGGTGAACGCAGCGCTGCTTTATGTTGTCCTGCACCGGCGCGGGCTGCTCGACCTCGACGCGCGCTTGCGCAGGCGGCTGGTGCGCATCGTTGCAGCGGGAAGCGCGATGGGGCTGGCGCTGTGGTTCGCGGCCCCGCGCATCGACGCGGTCGTCACCGGCGACCTGCTCCACCGGATCGTGATGCTCGGCGCTTTGTGCGGCGGCGGTGCGCTGATCTACGGCATCGTCGCGGTCGCGCTGGGCGCGGTCGGGCGCGCCGACCTCCGCGCACTGGTCAAAAGGACTTAGGATGCGCGTCCTCTCCGGAATCCAGCCGACGGGAAGCCTGCACCTCGGCAATTATCTTGGCGCGATCCGCAACTGGGTGAAGATGCAGGACGAGGTAGCCGAGGAATTTGGGGGCGAATGCCTCTATTTCCTCGCCGACCTGCACGCGATCACCGTGCACCAGAACCCCGCCGAGCTCACCGCGAACACGCGCGACATGGCCGCCGCGCTGATCGCGAGCGGGATCGACCCGGCACGCAGCATCCTGTTCAACCAGGCGCGCGTCCCGGCACATGCCGAACTGGCGTGGCTGCTGTTTTGCACCGCGCGCGTCGGCTGGCTCAATCGTATGACGCAGTTCAAGGAAAAAGCCGGCAAGAACCGCGAAGGGGAAAGCGTCGGTCTCTACGCCTATCCGGTGCTGCAAGCCGCCGACGTCCTGCTGTATCAGGCAACGCATGTGCCCGTCGGCGACGACCAGAAACAACACCTCGAGCTCGCACGCGACATCGCGACCAAGTTCAACACCGACACCGCGACCGAGACCTTCGCGTTGCCCGATCCGTATATCCCGACCGGCGGTGCGGCGCGCATCATGAGCCTGCGCGACGGCAGCGCCAAGATGTCGAAATCCGACGCTTCGGATATGAGCCGGATCAACCTGACCGACGACGCCGACACGATCGCGCAGAAAATCCGCAAGGCCAGGACCGATCCCGAGCCGCTGCCGTCGGAAGCCGCGGGGCTTGCCGACCGTGCCGAAGCGCGCAATTTGGTCGGGATCATGGCCGCACTCGAGGAACGCAGCGTCGGCACCGTCCTCGCCGAGCATGGCGGGACCAATTTCGGACCATTCAAGGCGGCGCTCGCCGAGCGGCTAGTTGCGACGCTCGGCCCCATCCGGGCGCGATATCTCGACCTGCGCGAATCGGCCGAAACCGACCGCCTGCTCGCCGAAGGTGCCGCCCGTGCGTCGGTGCTCGCCGCGCCGACGCTCGCCGCCGCGTATGACGCGCTGGGGTTGAAACGAAGCTGACGCGCGATGAAACGAAAGCGTTCAACGGGCGTTCAGCAGATGTTCCGTACAGCGAAATCAATCGCTTAGAAGGTTGTTCACTCATGATTCGCTTGCTCAAGTCGCTTGCTCCGGTCGCCCTGCTCGCGGTCGCCGGATGTGCCGCACCTTTTTCCGCGTCGGTTTCGCGTTTCCAGCAGCTGCCCGTTCCGCAGGGGCAGAGCGTTTACGTCGTCGCCGACAATCCGCGCCTGGCGGGCGGGCTCGAGTTCGCCCAGTACGCCGATCTGATCACGCAGCGCCTGTCGGGTTTCGGCTACACGCGCGCCGCGTCGCCGGTGAACGCCGACCTGATCGTTCACGTCGATTACATGGTCGACCGGGGGCGTGAGAAAATCCGCAGCACGCCGTCGTTCGGTCCGCGCTTCGGCTATGGCATCGGATGGGGCGGGTATCGCCCCTATTACGGGTTCGGGCGGCGCGCCTGGGTCTATGGCTATGACGACCCGTTCCTGTTTGGCAGCGCCTATAACGATGTCGAAAGCTACACCGTCTATCAATCCGAGCTCGACATGAAGATCGAGCGGCGCGGGTCGCGTGAGCGGCTGTTCGAGGGGACGGCGCGTGCGCAGTCGTTCGACGATGACCTGACCACGCTGGTGCCTAATCTGGTCGAGGCGATGTTCACGGGCTTCCCCGGCAATTCGGGGCAGACGGTGAAGATCACGCTCGCGCCGCCCGAGCGCAACGCCCGGCGTTGAGCGGGTCGCGCCGGTGGCCATGCGTAGCTATGGAACCTTAACCCCGTGCGGGTTAGGTTCGCGCGCATGGCCATCGACCTCTCCGATTTCGAACAGGGCGCGCGTTTCGCGGGCGATTACGACGCCGAGCTGAAAGCATTGCAGCAGCGGCTGGCGCGCATTCAGGCCGCGCACATCATCCACGGGCGCAGCGCAATCGTCGCGTTCGAGGGGTGGGATGCCAGCGGCAAGGGCGGCGCGATCCAGCGGCTGACCGCCGAATGGGATCCGCGCTGGTATGAAGTCTGGCCGATCGCTGCGCCCACCGACGAGGAACGCGAGCGGCATTTCCTGTGGCGTTTCTGGAAGCGTCTGCCCGCGCGCGGCGAGATCAACGTCTTCGACCGCACCTGGTACGGGCGCGTGCTGGTCGAGCGCGTCGAGGGCTATGCGACCGAGCGCGACTGGAAACGCGCGTACGACGAGATCAACGAGTTCGAGGCGCAGCAAAAGGACAATGGCGTCACCGTCGTCAAGCTGTTCATGCACGTGACGCAGGCCGAGCAGGACAAGCGCTTCAAGGCGCGCCTCGCCGACCCGTGGAAACGCTGGAAGACCGGCGCCGACGACTATCGCAACCGCGCGCGGCGCGACGATTATCTGAAGGCCTATCACATGATGTTCGAGCGCACCGACACGCGCTGGGCGCCGTGGGCGGTGATCGACGCGAACGACAAGAAAGCCGCAAGGATCGCGGCGTTGACGCACATCGCCGACCGGCTGGAAGCTGCCGTCGACATGAACCCGCTCGACGCAAATCCTGAGGTCGTGGCACTGGCGAAGGCGGCGTTCGGTCAGACGTCGCCGTAGGCGCAAAGCTTGATCGAAACGTCGCGCGGCACGCGCGTGCGGCGGGTGCAGCTCTTCACGGCGATCAGATAGGCGCGCAGGCGGTCGATACCTGCCTGTTGTTTGGGGCGATCCGCGGGATTGCGCGCGACGCCTTCGAGGATGCGGTCGATCAGCTCGTCGGCGCGCCCCTGACGTCCGGCGGCGGCGACCAGGATCGACGCGATGTTGGTGCTCGGGTTGTCGCGCAGATCGTCGTAGACTTTGCCGACGAAGAACAGCCCGCCCGCTTTATAGAGCTTGACTGCAATGCGTTCGCCGCTTCGCCGCTCGTCGTCGGCCCATGCTTTTTCCGACGGCGTTTGCTCGGCGCGCAGGGTCTGCGCATGGTCGATCGCGGCGTAGAAAGCTGTGTCGCCATAGCCATAGCCACCGCCCGCCGATTGGATGCTGCCTTCGGTCAGATGCTTGAGGTCGCGCGCGCCGATGCTGCCGTTCGGCGACGCACCGCGCGCGAGCAGGAAATCGACCGCAGCTTCGTTGCCGCTGTACGCCGCCCATTTCAGCGCGACATGGCCTTGCGACTTTTCGACCGTCGCACCGTGCGCGAACAGCCAGCGCGCCATCGGCAGCTGTCCGGCCTTGTCATCGTTCTGGTTGAACACCTCGTTCAGCGGCGACGACTGAAAGCGCCGACGCTCTGGGTCGGTGACGATCCCGTCGACGTCGGCTCCGCGGGCGACGAGCAGCCTGGCATTCGCCCATTGCGCACGACTGCACGTCGCGATCAGCGCCTGCGTCAGCGTGTCGCGAAAGCCGGGTTCTTTCGGATCGTAGCCGCCGATCGCCGCGTCGAGCACAGCGGGTTCAGTGTTCGCGGCCATCGCGATCAGGATCGCCGGTTCGTTGGGACAGCGCGGATCGGGGCGCGCGTCGCGCCCGCGCGGATCGCCCTGCTTGCCATAGGTCGTCTCGCAATAGTCGGCGGTGCGGCACCCCGTCATCTTGCGGAACAGCGCGTTGCGCCCGAGTTCCTCGTTATACGCACGCATCTTTGCAGGGTCGGCATTCGAGTGCGAGAACGCCCCGCACGCGTCGGGCATGTCGGAGACGAAAGTCCCGCCACGGCTGACGATGCCGACCCCCTCGCCGGTGCAGAGCAGCCCGGGCGCATCGCCGGGCGTGAAGCCGAATACCGTGAACACGCGGTAGTCGCCCCGCGACATGTTGCGCCGTGCCTCGGCGACCGGATCGTCGAGGGCAATTGTTGCGCACGCTCGCGTCTTGGGAAGCGCTTCCTGGCGACGATGGAAGATCTGTTCCGGGGTGTCGGTGGCTGCGGGTGGATCGGCGGCAGGAGGATGGGCGGACGTCAGCCGCGCCGATTCCCAGGCGTAGACACCGGAAAATACAGCGAAAATCGCAAAGACGATCAGACCCGATGCGAGAAGGCGCTGGTACATTCCGTCGTCACTATCGCGACGCCGTTAACACGCGGCTACTCGACCAATCCCGCCGCCTTCAGCTCGGCGCGCGCGGCGGCCAGTTGCGGGGCGAGTGCCGGGGTCGTCAGCAGCCGCGCGACGATTGTCGCGCTGACGACATGCGCAGCTTCGATGTCGGAGGCGAAATGCACGCCGCAGACGAGGCGGCTATAGGCATAGTCGCGCGCCCGGTCCTGAACGATCGCCGCCTTGGCGGGCATCAGCTGCGCGAGCATCAGTGCCATCGCAAAACCCGCGGTCGAATGGCCGCTGGGGTAGGAGCCGACCGGCGACTTGCGCTTGGCCGCGTCGCAATTGGGCAGGGTCGGGTCGATCCCCCACGGGCGGACACGTTTCCAGTATTTCTTGCCGACGTCGGTCGTCAGGTCGGCCTCGGTCCGGGCGAGATCGACGAGCGCGTAGGTGAGCGGCATCCGCCGCATCGCAAACCCGCCGCCGATCGTCGCATCGAAGATCGTCGGGTCCTCGGTCGCGTCGTCGGCGCGCGCCTGCGCCAGCCGTTCGGGCGATGCGCTCGTGACGATGCGGCGCACCTCGGCAAGCTCGGCGGCTTCGGTCGCCGACCCGCGCGGCGGCGGCGGTGCCAGCAACAGCATCGGCGCAACATCGGCGGGCGACAGATAGCGCAGCGTTTTGGCGGGCGCTGCGATCGGCGCCGGAGCCGACGTGGCCATCTGAGCGAAAACGGGCGCGGGGCCGACCAGCGCCAGCGTCGCGCAGAGCCAGAATCCGTGTGCCATCTTGCCTGCTCCCCGATGCTTCCCTGCGCGAAGGCTAGGCGCGGGCGGTGACGATCATGTGACGGTGCCAACATAGTCGATGCCGACGACCTCGACCTCGACCTCGCCACCGGGAAGCGTCACGCGGCGGACGTCGCCGACGCTGCTGCCGCGCAGCGCCCGTGCCATCGGACTCGACCAGCCGATGCGGCCTGTGCTGACGTCGCCCTCATCGGTGCCGACGAGCGTGACGGTACGGCGGCGGTCGTCGTCATCGGCGATGGTGACGGTTGCCCCGAACCAGACGCGGGTGCGGTCGGCCTGTGCGGCGGGATCGACGATCGTGAGCGCCTTCAGCCGCCGCGCGAGGTGCGCCGCGCGCCGGTCGATCGCGCGGAGCTTTTGCCGTCCATAGATATAGTCGCCATTCTCGCTGCGATCGCCGTTGCCCGCCGCCCAGCTGACGATCTCGACCGTCGCGGGGCGCTCTACGGTCATCAGCTGCGTGTATTCGGCGCGGAGCGCGGCGTGGCCCGCCGGGGTGATGGGGTCGATCATGACGAACGGTCTCGCTTTGTCGAGCGAAGTCGAGACACTGCTTCGAGCGAAGCCGAGAATAGCACCCATGCACAGGACGGGTCAGCCTCGACTTCGCTCGGCATAGTCCCTCGACGTCGCTCGGGAAAGCGGAAGGGGAAGGGATCTACCCCGGCACCCGCTTGCCCAGATACGTCGACAGCGGCGCGCCGCTGCGCACGCGCGCGCGGCTGGGGTCGATCAGGTCGTAGACGACGGCGTTCTGAAGCACGTTCTGCACATAGCCGCGTGTTTCGGTGAACGGGATCGCCTCGATCCACTGGAGCACGTCGGTACCGGTCCGCGGATCGCCGTTCGCCGCCAGCCATTTGTTCACATTGCCCGGCCCCGCGTTGTATGCCGCGACGGCAAGCACGTAATTGCCCGAGTAACGGTCCATCAGCCGCCCGAACAGCCAGCTGCCCAGCCGGATGTTATACGCATTGTCGCGCGTCAGCGCGCCCATGTCATAGCTCGCGCCGATCTTGACCGACGTGTCGCGCGCGGTGCCGGGCATCAGCTGCATCAGCCCGCGCGCGCCCGCATGGCTGACAGCGGCACGGTCGAACTGGCTTTCCTGGCGCGCGATCGCGTGGACCATCGTCCAATTGTCGCGAGCGTCCTCGGGCACGGGGACCACCGGAAACCCGACCCGGATATAATCGTGCAGCCCGTTGATGCCCGCGCTGCGCCCGACCATGACGCCGAGATCGGGGCGGCCGATCCGCCCCGACAGTTCGGCGGCGAGCGCGTGTTCGGCGTCGCTCGTCACCGCCTGCGCGATTTGGCGGACGAACGCCGTCTGGCCCTCGTGATCGCCGCGGCTGCCGAGGAGTTGCGCGGCACGCACGATTTCCTGGTCGAAGAACGCGTCGCGCTGGTTGCGCGAAATTTCGACCGTCGTGCTGACCGGCGGGATCGAGGGCGCGACGCCCAGCCGCTCGGCGGCGAGCTGGCCGTAAAATTGGTCGAACAGCTGCGCCGCGCTGGCGTAATAGCCTTGCGCGTCGCTGCGGCGGTTGGCGGCGTCGGCGGCGCGCCCGGCCCAATACAGCCCCTTCGCGCGCGTCTGCGGCGAACGCGCGGCGCGCGCGTAGAGGTCGAACATCGCGACCGCATCCGCAGGTCGCCCGAGCCGGTTGAGCGCGGTCGAGCCGGCCAGCCAGGCGAGGTTCGTATAGCTGTCGCGCTCGGCGATCGGGCGGTCGCGCACCTGAATGCCCGCCGGATAGGCGTCGGCAAGCTGGCGGGCGATGTCGTACGCGCTGCGGTCGTCGCCCGACGCGGCGGCGTTGCGCGACACCCCCTCGAGCAGGTTGAGCCAGGCGTCGGCATCGAGCGGCGGGGCGGTGAGCGCGCGCGGCCCCGCAAGCAGCGCGCGTCCGCTCGCCTCCTGCCCTGTCAGCCGCAGCCATTGGACGCGGTCGTAGAACAGCCCCGGGTCGTACGCCGCCCCGCCGATAGAGTTGAGTCTTGCGAACGCATCCGGGCTGCGCATCTGGAGCGCGAGGCGCGTCGCAAATACCGACTGACGCGCGGCGCTGGTGAGCGACAGCTGGCGCGCGGCGGTGGCGGTGTTGCGCTGCCACAACAGCCTGTCCATCCGCGCGTCGTGCTCTGCGGTGGTCAGCGCGCCCGGGAAGCGCGCGATTAGCCGCGATTCGTCGTCCGCCGACAGCGCGCCCATCGTCCAGGCCACGCGCGCCTGCGCCCGCGCCGCGTCGCGCTGGCCAGTCGCGTCGAGCGCCTCGGCAAAGCGAAGCGCACTCGTCGCCGACTGCGGCACGAAGCGTGCGAAAAAGCGTGCGACAAGGGCCGAGTCCTCAGCATCGGTGCGCAATGCGCGTTCGGCCGACTTGCGCAAGCGCGCCTCGTCGGGCCAGCCGGGGTGGGCGACGAGGAAACGCGCGTAATTGGCAAACGGCAGGGCGTCGCTCTGCCGCAGCCCCTGCCACTCCGAGATCGCATAGGACAGCGACGAGTCGTTGAGCGTCGCGACCGAGCGCGACGGCGCGGCCTCGAGCAGCGATTGCGCGGTTGCGGGAGCCGCGAGCAAAAGCAGCGCGAGGACCGATGCGGGGGCGAGGCGGCGCGTCATACTGGACATGCTGAGGGGTGCGTCCTTATCTGGCGCTGAACGAACTCGCGCCGCTATGACGCAAGGTGGCGTGCGGGTGAAGGAGAAACGGATGTTTTCGGGCTCGATTCCCGCGCTGGTGACCCCGTTTCGCGAGGGCCGCGTCGACGAGGACGCGTTCCGGCGGCTGGTCGACTGGCAGATCGACAGCGGATCGTCGGCGCTTGTCCCGTGCGGGACGACGGGTGAGAGCGCGACGCTGTCGAATGCCGAACATCACCGCGTGATCGAACTGTGCGTCGAGCAGGCCGCCGGGCGCGTGCCGGTGATCGCAGGATGCGGATCGAACGACACGACCAACGCGCTGCTCCACATGAATTTTTCGAAGAAGTGCGGTGCGGCGGCGGCTCTGGTCGTCGCGCCTTATTACAACCGGCCGAACCAGGACGGAATCTTCGCGCATTACGCGTATCTGGCGCAGCACAACGACCTGCCGATCATCGTCTATAACGTCCCCGCGCGGACGGTGACCGACATCCTGCCCGACACGATGGCGCGGCTCGCCGGCCTGCCGTCGGTGGTGGGCGTCAAGGATGCGAGCGGCCATATCGCGCGCGTGACCTCTCACCGGCTGGGGTGCGGAACATCGTTCTGCCAATTGTCGGGCAACGACGAAATGGCGCTCGCGTTCAACGCCGTCGGCGGGGTCGGGTGCATCTCGGTGACCGCGAACGTCGCGCCCGCGCTCTGCGCCGAATTCCAGGCGGCGTGCCGCGACGGCGACATCGCGCGCGCACAGACGCTCAACGACCGGCTGTTCCCGCTGCACCTCGCGCTGTTTGCCGATGCCTCTCCGGGCCCGACGAAATATGCGCTCGCCCGCGTGTTCGAAGGCGTGACGACCGACTTGCGCCTGCCGATGACCCCGCCGAGCGCCGCCGCGCGCGAGGCGGTCGATGCCGCGCTCGCGCATGCGGGGCTGGTGTGAGTGGCGCGCGATGAGAAGCTGCTCGCCAGCATGCGACGCAATTCACGCGGCGACTGGACCATCGATGACATACGCCGCGTCTGTCGCGGGCTGGGGATCGCTTGTGACGCGCCCAAGCGTGGATCGCATTTCTCGCTGACTCATCCGGCCATCGCTGGCCGGTTGACGATTCCTGCACGCAGACCGATTAAGCCGATATATGTCGAGCTGTTGATTGCAATGATCGATGAACTGGAAAAACGATGACTAACTCCAGCGACTATCGCATATACGTCGAACCACTCGCCGCCCAACTGGGCGGTGGCTTTGTGTCCTATGCTCCCGAGCTGAAGGGTTGCGTATCCGACGGAGCCACGCCCGAAGAAGCACTATCCAATATATATGATGCAATCACGTGCTGGTTGGATGACGCCAAGGCGAAGGGTGAGCCGATTCCGCCTGCAGATGCGAGCCGCCTCTACGCCTGACGCTTCCGTTTGCCCGCGTAACCCCCTACATCGACCCGCTTATGGCGCGTCCCCGTCCCGAAACCGTGAAAGCCAAGACCGTCGCCGAAAACCGGCGCGCGCGGTATGATTACGCCATCGACACGTCGATGGAGGCGGGCATCGCGCTGACCGGGACCGAGGTGAAGTCGCTGCGCTTCGGCGAGGGGTCGATCGCCGAATCCTATGCCGAGGTGAAGGGCGGCGCCGTGTGGCTCGTCAATTCGAACATACCCGAATACAGCCACGGCAACCGCGAGAACCACGAGCCCAAGCGGCCGCGCAAGCTGTTGCTTCACGAACGCGAGATCGAGAAATTGCACGTCGCGGTGTCGCGGCAGGGCATGACGCTGGTTCCGTTGTCGATCTATTTCAACGCGCGCGGACGCGCCAAGGTCGAGCTCGCGGTCGCCAAGGGGCGCAAGCACGCCGACAAGCGCGAATATGAAAAGGAAAAAGACTGGAAGCGCGAGGCGGCGCGCGTCCTGCGCGACCGGGGCTGACCGGCTTGGCCGAATTGAGCCTGCGCAATCCGCGCCTCGCCGACCGGCTTGTCGGGGCCGCCGTGGTCATCGCGGCGCTCGCGTCGGGCGCGCTAGTGCTGCGCGTCGTCGGTCAGCCTGCACTTGCCGCGGCGTTCTTCGGTGCGACGGTGGCGCTGGGCGGGCTGTTGCTGCTCGCGCGCCACCTGTATCCTGCGGCGACGCGTGCCGAGGTGCGCGTCGACTGGTCGCTGGTGCGCGATGCCGCCGACAATGATGCGACCGCGCTGGCGGTGATCGATCGCGCAGGGCGGATGGTCTGTTCCAACGCGCTCTACGACGCGTGGTTCGGATCGGTCGCACCCGCCGACCTGCGCGCCGGCGAGAACAGCCTAGCCGATGCCGGGCGTGCGGGGTGGCGCGACGGGCGCGCGGCGCTGAACGACACGATCGCGGGGCGCGCGGTCCGGCTCGAGGTAGTGCGTGCGGGCGCGGCCGACGACTGCCTCGTCTGGCGCTTTACCGGTACGCAAGGCACCGGCGCGGTCGGCGATATCGCCGGATCGCTTGGCGGTGAATGGGGCGATCGGCTGGGCACCGCCGGGATGATGGTCGCGCAGGTCGGTGGTGAAGGGCGCATCCGCGCCGCCAACCGCGTCTTCGTCGGGCGCGCGACGGGCCGCGCCGATGCCCCGATCGCCGGACGCGACTTCGCCACGCTGTTCACGTCCGACGCGGGCGGTTTGATCCGCTTTGCCAGCGAGGGCGCTTCGGCCAACCCCTTGCGCCTGCTCCAGATTCCGCTCGACGCAGACGATGAGGCCGGTGAGCGCATGCTGCTGCTGCTCGATGCCGAGGGCGGACTGCCGGGAACGGCCGCCGACGTGCCGCTCCAGATGCTCATCGCGATGCTGCCGCTCGGCCTCGCGCTCGCCGATCGCGACGGGCGGTTCCTCTACCTGAACGAGGCGTTCGCGCGCGCCGCCGGGATCGGACCCGATGCGCGGCCGGTGTATCCGGGCGATCTCGTCGTGCGCGAGGACAAGGCGGCCGTCGCCGACGCGATCCGGCGCTTTGCCAGCGGGCGCGCGACGCACGGCGACATCGCGGTGCGGCTGACCGACCGCCCCGACGATCCGGTCGCGCTGACGATCGCCGGCGCGCGCGGGCTGGGCGAGGCGGCGGTGCTGTTGAGCCTCAAGGACAATAGCGAAGAGTCGAAACTCCAGCGCCAGGTCGCGCAGGCGACCAAGATGCAGGCGGTGGGGCAACTTGCCGGCGGGGTCGCGCACGACTTCAACAATGTGCTGACCGCGATCCTCGGGCACTGCGACCTGATGCTGATGCGGCATACGCCGGGCGACAGCGACTATGACGACATCCACCAGATCCGCAACAACGCCAATCGCGCGGCGAACATGACGCGGCACCTGCTCGCCTTTTCGCGGCAACAGACGCTGCGCCCGCAGGTGCTCCAGCTTCCCGACGTCGTGTCGGAAGTGTCGAATTTGCTTCAGCGGCTGCTCGACCAGACGGTCGATCTCGTCATCAGCCACGGGCGTGCGCTGGGCGCGGTGCGCGCCGACCCCGGGCAGCTCGAACAGGTGATTGTCAACCTGGCGCTCAACGCGCGCGATGCGATGCCCGTCGGCGGCAAGCTGACCATCCGCACCTTCGCGGTCGGGCACGACGAGGTCGCGGCGCTCGGCAGCGACATCTTGCCCGTCGCGGATTATATCGCGCTCAGCGTCGGCGACACCGGCACCGGCATCGCGCCCGACATCCTGCCCAAGATTTTCGAGCCCTTCTTCACCACCAAGGACGTGGGCAAGGGAACGGGGCTCGGCCTGTCGACCGTCTATGGCATCGTCAAGCAATCGGGCGGGTTCATCTTCGCCGATTCGAAGCTGGGTGAGGGGACACGCTTCACCGTCTACCTGCCCGTCTACCGTGATACCGGCGAAAACTCCGTCGAGGCGCCACCGCCCGAAAAGCCAGCCGAACTGTGGGGGACCGGCACGATCCTGCTCGTCGAGGACGAAGACATGGTGCGCACCGTCGCCGAGCGCGCGCTGCTTCGCCACGGCTACCGCGTGCTGACCGCCGAACATGGCGAGGAAGCGATGGCGATCCTCGAAACCGGAGAGGTGGTCGACCTGATCGTTTCCGACGTGTCGATGCCGACGATGGACGGCCCCGCGCTCGGCCGCGCGGCGCGCGCGAAATGGCCCGAGCTGCCGATCCTGTTCATCTCTGGCTATGCCGAGGAACAGTTGCGCCGCGACATCGACCTGCCGCGCATGGGTTTCCTGCCCAAGCCCTTCTCGGTCAAGGCACTTGCCGAGGCGGTGCAGGTGACCCTCGCGATGAAATGACGAAGGCTTCTGTTCCGCTCTTGTTCCTCCGGAACATATAGGATACGCAGTGATTCGGCGCGTTGACCGGGCGCGCAGGGCGGATAGGGAGACAGGCAGTGGCGGCTCAGCTCAAGGTGATCGGCGGGATGGCAATCGGCAACGTGGCGAGCGATCGTCAAAAGGCGCTCGACGCCGCACTCGCACAGATCGACCGCGCATTCGGCAAGGGTTCGGCGATGAAGCTGGGCAGCCGCGAGGCGATGCAGATCGAGGCGGTGTCGACCGGCTCGCTCGGCCTCGACATCGCGCTTGGCATCGGCGGGCTGCCCAAAGGGCGCGTCATCGAGATTTTCGGTCCCGAATCGTCGGGCAAGACGACGCTCGCGCTTCACGCGATCGCCGAGGCGCAAAAGCTGGGCGGCACGGCGGCGTTCATCGACGCCGAGCATGCGCTCGACCCGGTCTATGCCAAGAAGCTGGGCGTCGACATCGATGAGCTGATCGTGTCGCAGCCCGACACGGGCGAACAGGCGCTCGAGATCTGCGACACGCTCGTCCGGTCGAACGCGGTCGACGTGCTGGTGATCGATTCGGTCGCCGCGCTCGTCCCGCGCGCTGAAATCGAAGGCGAGATGGGCGACAGCCATGTCGGGCTGCAGGCGCGACTGATGAGCCAGGCGTTGCGCAAGATCACCGGATCGATCAGCCGCTCGAAATGCACCGTCATCTTCATCAACCAGATCCGCATGAAGATCGGTGTGATGTACGGCTCGCCCGAGACGACGACGGGGGGCAATGCGCTCAAATTCTATGCCAGCGTCCGCCTCGATATCCGCCGCACCGGGCAGATCAAGGACCGCGAGGACATCGTCGGCAACACGACGCGCGTAAAGGTCGTCAAGAATAAGGTCGCGCCGCCATTCAAACAGGTCGAATTCGACATCATGTACGGGCAGGGCATCTCGAAGGTCGGCGAGATACTCGATCTCGGCGTCAAGGCGGGGATCGTCGAAAAATCGGGTGCGTGGTTCAGCTATGATTCGATCCGGGTCGGACAGGGCCGCGAGAATTCGAAGGTCTACCTGACCGAAAACCCCGAGATCGCCGATCGCATCGAAAAGGCGATCCGCGGCAAGACCGAGGAAGTTGCCGAGGCTTTGATGGTCGGTCCGACGGCCGACGACGACGCATGAGTGACGCGGCGGTCGGCAGTGCTGGCGGGCGGATCGACTATGTCGAACTACCCGTCACCGACAGCGCCGCGTCGGCGACATTCTTCGCCGCGGTGTTCGGCTGGACACTGACCGCGTTCGGCCCCGATTATGCCGCGACGACCGACGGCGGCGCAGGCGGCAGCGTCGATTTGGGGCTTCAGGGCGATCGCCACGAAGCCTCCATTGCGCCACTGCCGGTCATTCGCGTCGCCGACCTCGAGGCCGCACGCGACGCCGTCGTCGCCGCCGATGGCATCGTCACGCGCGAAATCTTCGCCTTTCCGGGCGGTCGCCGCTTTCATTTTCGTGAACCCGGCGGCTGCGAGCTCGCCGCCTGGGCATAGTGACCCCCGTCACTCGTTTGCGTTCAGGAACAGTTCTGCGGCCGCGTCGATGATCCCCTGGGTATCGAGGCGATCGGTGAACCCTCAATAATCCTTCGACACACGCACGCTCGCACCTTGTCGCCCGGCGGTCGAGATCGTCGAGAGCAACGACAGCCAGCGCGTGATCGCGAACTCGATGCGCGTCGCCGAATAGCCCTGACCGTCGCTGACGACCTCGACATACGTACGCCGCGTCAGATATTTGCCTGCGGCCACCGCCGTCTTGGCTCCCGTTGCCGGATCGGCGGCGACGATGCGCAACCGGTCGAGGCCGATCGCGCGGCGTACCGCATTGATCGGGTCGAGTCCGCCGCCGCCCCCGCGCAGCGACGCGACGGCTGCGCCCAGCTGGAATGCTTCGGCCGCCGACAGGTTCGTGATCGACGTGCCGAACAGCAGGCGCGAGAGCAGTTCGTCCTGCGGCAGAGCGGGAACGCTCGCGAAGGTGATTTCGGGGCGCGTTGCGGTGCCCGTGACGGTGATCGTCGCGTTGATCGCCTGGACGTTGGCGTTGGCGACGATGTCGACGATCGGGTCGGGCGGCACGCTCCCCTGAAAGCGGATGACGCCGCGCTGGATGTCGAAGCGTTTGCCGGCAAACTCATAGGCTCCGCGCACGATTTCGGCCGAGCCCAGGATGCGCGGCGCATCGAGGCTGCCGCCGAGATCGAGGTCGGCGCGCCATTCGCTGTCGAGGCCGAGCCCCGTGACCGCGACCCGATCAGGGGCGCGCGCCTTGATCGCGAGTTCCCACACCATCGGTGCGGCGTCGATGCGCGGGCTGCCGATCGGACGGTTGATTTCGCGAACCTTCAGGCGGGGAACCTGCATCGCCGCCGTCGCGCGGCCCAGCTGAAACGAGCTGCGGTCGAGCGTGACATTCCCCGAGATTCTGCCGCGTCCACCGCTCGACACAATCCGCAACGGTCCCGTGACGGTGGCCCCGAAGTCGTCGCGCGCGATCAGCGTCGCCTGACGCGCGTCCACCGCGACGTCGATCCCGAAGCCGTTCGCCGAGGCGAGGTCGAACGCCGCGCGCCCCGACACGGTGCCACGGCCTGCGGTGCCGGTGAAGCTGTCGACGACGAGGCGCGAGCGGTCGAAGCGCCCGACTGCTTTGAGGTTGGTCAGCACAGTGCCGCTCAGCGGGCTTTCGAGGCGCAGCGCGTCGGTCCGCAGCGATCCCGAAATCGTCGGGCGCGCGAGTGTCCCGCCGACGTCGGCGGCGACCCCCAAGGGGCCCGACAGGTCGAAGCTTTCGACCCCGGTCAGCCGCCACAACGTATCGGCGGGGCCGACATAACGGAGTTGCGCGAACAGCGGCGCGTTCATCAGCCGCGTCGTCAGCGCTTCGCCACCGGCGAGCGGCGCGATGCGCGCCTGCGCCTGACCGATCGTCGCGCCGCCGCTCGCCGCGATCGCCCGCAGCGCAAGGCCATTGCCCGACAATACCGCGTTGACGCCTGCGTCGACCGGTTTCGAAACGAGCACCAGCCCTGCGCGCGTCAAATTGCGGACGCGGAGCATCGCGCTCCCCGTCGGCGCTCCGCCGCGTGCGGGCTGGCGGAACGTCACGCGCCCGCTCGCGCTGCCGCCGAGACCGAGGCCGGGCCGCGCGATATCGAGGACGGTCAGCGGCATCCGTTCGATCGTCGCGTCGAAGTCGGTCGCGTCGCTGCCGTAGCGGCCACCGACCGTCGCCAGCCCCCCCGCAAACGCGACACGCACCGGCTGGAGCCGCCAGCCATTTCCTTCGCGCAACACCACCGCCGGCGCGGCCAGCGTGATCGGGCGGCGGTCGAGCGTCCCCTGGACCGACACGACATAGCGATTGGGAGCCACCTGCACGACGGTCTGCATGTCGAAACTGCGTCCCCGGCTCCCCGCAAAGGTCGCGCGAACCTCGCCGACGCCGCCGCGCAGCCGCGCGGTCCCCGCCAGCCGCCCGAGCGCGACATCGGCATAGCGGAAGCCCTGTGTCGCGACGGTCGCCTCGATGCTCGTGCCGCGCGGGTCGAGCAACGCGACCAGATCGACGCGCCCACGCTGGACGACGACCAGCGGCGGGCCGACGATCTTGACGTCGCGCGCGTTCAGATGCGCCTCGACGCGCTGGACGCCGCCGACCGGCGACAGCGCGACGCTGCCGTTGAGCCCGCCGCCCAGGATCGCGAGCTGCCCGGCGAACCCGCCGGGAACGATGCGCAGGTCGCCCGAGGCGCGGATGCCCGAGGCCTGCAGGTTCGCGATGCGAATGACCGTCGTTCCACCCGGCGGCAACACGATCGCGCCATTGCCGCTGAAGCTTCCGAGCAGCGATTGCCCCGCCGCACGCCACGTGAACCCCTCGCGCGTCGGATCGAGCTGGACGCGCACGTTCGACAGTTTCGCCGATGGCAAGGGATTGGCGAGCAACAGGTCGACGCGCGGGCGCGTGATCGGCCCGTCG
Organism: Sphingomonas sp.; assembly: GCA_965248885.1. Taxonomy (GTDB): domain Bacteria; phylum Pseudomonadota; class Alphaproteobacteria; order Sphingomonadales; family Sphingomonadaceae; genus Sphingomonas_O. The sequence goes on from OZ252211.1 coordinate 1,841,321, forward strand.
ATGCTGACACGCAGCGCGCCATAGCGCGCCTGTTGCCCGGTGCCGGCAAACACGAAGCTGTTATCCAGCCGACGATAGCCGCTCCCCGTCAGGCGCAGCGCGGGCGAATAGAGTTGCAGGTTACGAAAATAGATAAGCCCGTCGGCTCCGCGCTCGAGGTCGGTCGTGATCCGTGGCAGCCCGCCGGTGAGGCTCGCGATAAAGGCGTTGTCGAGCCGCCGCACCCACACTTCACCGCGCCCGATCACGCGAATCCCCTGTCCGTTGGGCCCCGGCACGACACGCAGCGTGGACTTCACGTCGACGATACCGAGGCCGGGAATGAGATAGCGCCCGAGCGCCCCCGACGCGCCAACCTGATACAGGCCGGTCGTGAAATCATAGAGTATCGAGATCGTGCTGGTCAGCTTGTCCGAGCGCAATTTGAGCCCGTCGCCGACGATCAGCTTCGACGAAACGCGCAGCAGGCCGTCGACACGCAGGTTGCGCAGGATGCCGCCCGCGACATCGCCGACCCCGGTGACACGCGACGCGCCCAGCGCGATCGGTACCACCACGGGCTGCGGCCCGAGCGTGCCGCGCCCCGCAATGCGCAGGTTCTCGAACCCCGTTGCGTCGAACGCGATGCGTGGCGCGCTTACCAGATAGTCGAAGCGCGAACGCGCGAACGGTCCGTCGAGGCGCACACTCGCCATGATGTCGCGGCCGCTGAGGTTCGCCAGCGCCGCGTGTGGGTCGAGCAGTCGAGCGTCGATGCTCATGCCGTCGAAGCTGCTCGTCGACAGATCGGCGACCCCGTTCGCGCTCAGCCGCAGCGCGGGCGATGCCAGCCCCAGATGCGTGTCGAGCCGCTGATCGTCGAGCCGCGCGTTGCCGACCACTTGCATCGCGGGGCCCGTCAGCCTGGCGACGGTCGACCCTGCGACGATAGCGGCCGGGCGAATGACGCCGCGCACATCATAGCGTCCCGACCGCGCGGTGAGCGCGAGATCGGCAACCTCGACGGTCGGCGTCCGCGCGATCAGCCGTCCGCGCCAGTCACTCCACTTCCCGTCGCCCTCGACACGCGCCGCCAGCGGCCTGGCAAATCCCGTCAGTGAGGCGATCACGCCATCGCCGGGCGCATCGACCGCGCCCGAAAGGTCGAATCTGTCGCGGTCGGGTTCCGAATCGAGCTTGATCACCAGCCGGTCGCCCGCCGTCGTGCGCGCTTGCAGGTCGATCAGCGCGCGCCCGCTGCGCACGTCGGCGCGCCCCGCGATCAGCGCGGTTCGTGCGGGCTTCGTCACCCCTCGCGCCAATGTCAGCCGCTGAACCGCAAACTGGCCGACGCGAATATCGAAGCCCGGCAGGATCGGCTGCTTGGTCTTGCTCGGCGTCAGCGCGGGGCTTCGCAACAAGGTCGCGGTCGGGACTGCGAGTCGGTCGATGTCGAGCGTGTTCGACAGGTATCGGAACGGATGCCAGTCGAGCGCGACGCTGTCGGCTTCGAAGAACAGCCCCCTGGTGTCATAGAGACGCAGATCGTCGATCCGCGTCGTACCATAGATCGACCCGTCGATCCGCCCGACCTTGATCCGCAAGCCATTGGCAGGCTTCAGCGCGGCGATCCGGTCGGCGATGAAGCGGTGCCCCGCGCTGGTATCGGCAAGCCAGAATGCCGCCGCGACCGCTAGCAGCAGCCCGAGCAGCAGCCCGACGATCCAGCGCAGCACGATCTTCAAAACGCCTGCCCCAGCGACACCTGGACCGACACGCGCGATTCGCCCGGCCTCCGCCCGATCGGTGTGCCGACGTCGATGCGGATCGGCCCGAAATTCGAATAATAGCGCAAGCCGAGCCCCGCGCCGATGCGCAACCCGCTGAACGTCGGAAACACGCTCGAATAGACATTGCCCGCGTCGACGAACGGCACGATGCCGAAATTGCCGCCGAACTGCGCAAGCCGAACACGCGCCTCCAGGCTGAATTCGGCAAGCGACCGCCCGCCGATCGGCGCACCCAGTGCATCGCGCGGGCCGATCAGCTGATAGCCATAGCCGCGTACCGACCCGCCGCCGCCCGAATAGAACAGCCGCGACGGCGCAATGGTGTTGCGTGCCGCGCCCGCCGTCACGCCGATGCGCGTGCGCCCGGCGATGACGATGCGCTCGCCGACGGGGTAATAGCCGCTCGCGTCGAACTGCGACCGCACATAGCCGAACGCGCGCCCCTGAAGGCTCAGTTCGGGCGATACCCGCCCCTGTAGGCGGAACCCGCGCGTCGGGTTGAGCAGATCGTCCGAGCCGTCATAGGCGAGGCCGAGCGGAAGCGCGGCGATGAAGAAGGTCCGGTCGATCCGCACCCCGCGCGCCGGGTCGACGTTGCGCTCGGACGACGCGATCAGCTCGGCCCCGAGACTATAGGCCCAGGGTTTCTGCCACAGGATCGTCGTCTGGCGTTCGATACTGCCGCCGAGTTCGAACGACGTGGCGCGATAGGCCACCTTGTCCTCACGCGAGGCGAGGATGCGCGCGTTCAGCACCTGATCGCGGCGCCGGAAATTGCCGACGCGCAGGTTGGCACCGAGCAATTGCTCGCGCGTACCCGCAATGCCGCGGAACGTCACGCCGCCTTCGGGCCGGATCAGGTTGCGATGCTGCCAGCTTCCCTCGACGCGAAAGCCCTCGCCGGTGCCATAGCCCGCCTCGCCCGCCAGCGTGCGGTACGGCGAGGGATCGATCGTCGTCGCGATGTCGACGGTGCCCGGTTGTACGCCCTCGACGGTTTCGAGCCGCACCTGGCTGGCGAGTCCCGTGGCGACGATCGCGCGCTTCAAATCGTCGACGAGATACTGGTCGTACAGCTGTCCTGGCTGAAAGCGCGCGATCCGTTGCGTGTGCCTGGCATCGAACGGTGGATCCTTGCCGAGCAGACGGATGCTGCCAAAGTTTCGCTTGCCGCCGGTCTCGACGTTCAGCGTCAGCCGCGCGTCGCGCGCCTCGCGGTCGACGGTCACGTCGGGTTCGGCGACCCTGGCGAAGGGAAACCCCTCACGCATCAGCCGGTCGCGCAGTTTGGCCCCGCCGCTCAAGACCGTATTGGCGACGACGGGCGTATCGACCGTCACGCCATAGGTTTGCGCGAGCTGCGACGCCTGCGCGCCCGCGGGCTCGAGCCCCGTCAGCCGCACCTCGCCGAACTTGTACTGCGCGCCCGGCTCGACGGTCAGCACCACCGCCACGCGCCCGCCCTCTGGTGCGGGAGTAACCTGCGTCTCGACCGTCGCGTCATAATAGCCTTCGGAGCGCAACAGCGTGTCGAGCAGGTCGGCGTCCTCACGCGCACGCCGGTCGAGCTGGGCCGCGTTGGCGGGCTTACCCTCGTTCTTGCGCAACACCGACAGCTGATCGAACCCGGTACGCACTGCCGGCAACGCGTCGACCCCCTTCAACGTCACGGTATAGCGCGGTAGTTCGTCGGTCGACGTGGCGGCGGTGGTCGTCGCTGGTGCCTCGAGCGCATCGCGCACCCCCAGGTCGGGCCAGTCGACGCCGAGGCCGGGCAGCGGCGCGAGCGGCGCACCGGGGTCGAGCGTGGTCGCGGGGGGAGGAGCGGTCTGAGCCAGCACGCCCGCACTCCACGCGAGCGCAAGAACGACTGCCGACCGCGATAAGCAGAACAACATGGTGCTCGCCGCTACCCGACGCGGGTCCATGCGCCAAGCGCTTTGGCACGTGACCCGGCCTAAGACCGACGACGCTGTTGCTCAGTGATGCGTCTGTGCGCCCCCATCGGCATGGAACGCGCCAACGAGCCGCTGGATCTGACGCCAGCGGCAGAAGCCGATGACGTTGCCGCGATCGCGACTATAAGCGGCGCGTGCGTGCGCTTCACCGACGGCATCGGGGCCGTGGCGCGTGATCAGCTCGGCGGCGTCGATCGCCGAACGGCGGTCGGCAACGAAAATGGTGGCGTGCATCAGGGCTCCCGCGTTCGGTTTTCATCTTCCAACATTCGTGCCAGCCGACACGAAGTTTGGCAGGCCGCGCGTCACGGTGGTGAAGGACGCGCTCACCAAATGCCATGCCGGGACATTCGGTCCCGCAAGGGGACGGCTGGCGGCCCGCATCGGGACGTGGCAGGAACGCCGACATGGAAAAGCGCAATTCGCTGGGCGGAGGAATCCTGATCGCGGTCGGGTCGGTGGGGGGTGCACTTTACGGTGCCTATCACGGGCAGCCATCGCTCGGGCTGGTCGCGGGGTTCGGGGCGGGGGCGCTGCTCGCGCTGGGGTTGTGGCTGGTCGAGCGTGGGCGCTGAACCGCAGACGACATGACGACGGTTTCTCGTCAGCTCACCCGCCGCCCCACCCACACCACGCGCCCGATGATCTGCACCTGCGCGGGGTCGCAGTCGGGCCAGGCCGGATACGCGGGATTGTCGCTGCGCACGCTCAGCCGCCCCGTATCGGGCGCGCGCGACAGGCGCTTGACGTTGAGCGCATCGTCGTAGCGCAGCACATAGATGCCGTCGCGTAGCCGGTCGGCCGCGTCCGATGTATCGACAAGGATGTCGTCGCCGTCGCCGAGCACGGGAGCCATCGAATCGCCTTGCACGCGGATCGCCGACAGCTTCGCGGGATTCGCGGTCAGCGTGCGCAGATAGCGTTCGTCGAATCCCAGCAATCCGCTTTGCGGATCGTCGCCCGCGATCGCGCCCGGCCCCGCCGACGCGCCGACATCGTAACGCGGCACGGTCATGATGCGCGAGGAATTTAACGAGGCTGAAACGCGCGGTGTGTCGGGGCCGCCAAGCATCGTTTCATCTACCCGGAAGTAACGCGCCAGCGTGCGACGGTCCTCCTCGTCGAGTTTGCGCGGGACACCGCGTCGAATGAACTGCTGAATATAGGCGGCATTGCGTCCGAGCAGCCGCGATAGCGAGGCATAATCCTCCCCACGCGTGCGGATCAGTTCGGCAAGGGTTTCCCGGGCGTCGGCCATGCGCACAGCGATAGCATAGGAATTCCCCTAGACAAGTAGGAAAATCCTCCTGAAATAGGAATTCCCCTAGCGACTCAGGATTTGGAGCACCGCCATGCATCTGCTGTACCGCATCGAGCGTCATTTGCGCGCAACCGGCATCCCACCGACGCGCTTTGGTCGCGAGGCGGTGCGCGATCCGCGTCTCGTCCACGATCTGCGGCGCGGGCGTGCACCCGGACCGCGGCTGGTCGCTCGCGTGATCGCCTTCCTCGAAAATGAGGGTCAGTGATGCCCGCCGTCCCCGGGCGTGACCCGATTCGTGCGATCATGACGGCGCTCGAATCGCTTGCCGGGCCGCTAGAGCTGCTCGTGGAGCGAAGCTTCCCCTGGGCGAGTGCGACCTTCATCGGTGAGCGTCACCGGATGACGCTCGAAACCGGTCCACTCGACGCCGACGCCTTGGCCGACGCGCTGGTCGACCTCGACATACCGCTTCGCAAGGGTTTCGTCGCCGATCTGACCGTCGCCGCGCGCGTGCGGACAGCTTTGGGCTGGCGGCTCGAGATCGAGGCGCTGGCGATCACCGAAGACTGAAGGTCAGCCGCACGCCGACGACCAGCGCATCGTCGATGTCCGACCGCCAGCCGGGGTCGACGATGAACTGGACGTCGGGCTGGATCGTCAGGAAATCGCCGACCGCGTGCGCGTAGGTCAGCTCGATCGCGGTTTCCGCCGCGCGGGGGACCCCGCCGCCGGCGATCAGCGCGCGTTTGCCCGGTCCGCCGAGCCACGCGCGTGCGATGCCGAGCCCCAGCCGACGCGCTTCGCCACCCCATGCCACGCCGCCGCCCAGATACGCCGCGATCGGGTTGATCGTGGCATCAGCGACGCCTCCACGAAGCCATGCGTCAAACGGGCGCGCGTCACTGCCGCCGATCCGGCCTTCAATCGTCGCATAAACGCCGCGATTGCCGCGCACGCGCGCCGCGTCGCCGTTCGCGTCGAACCGGTCGAGTGCGTCGAAGCGCGTCGAATAGGACCAGGCTCCAACCTTGAGGGCGCGGTGCTTGCCGAGCGCGCGCTCGACTTCGGCGACGGCAAGCAACCCGCGTTGTCCGGGATAGCCGATCCTGACTTTGCCCGGTCGGTCGGGCACCCCCGACACAGCGTCGAACGCACCCAGCTTTGCCGACCATCCGTCGTGCTGGAACCTGGCCACGACCGCCCCCGATGTCACCGGGAAGATCGACGGCCCGTTCGCGCCGGTCTGCGAGAAATCGGGGCCGATGCCGTGCGACGAATTGAGGAACAGCGCGCCGACGGTCTGGATGTCGAACACAGCGTTGAGGTCGATCAGCCCCGCTTTTACCCAAAGCGTATCGCGAACCAGCGGCAGTTCGATCCACGCCTGGAACGGGCGCAGCGCCGACGGGGCGTCGATATTGTCGGCCGTCTGCGCGTCGCCAATGAAGCGTCCGCTCAGATCGGGACCGTGGACGATCTGTGCCTCCAGATGCACCGACGCGCCGCGAATGCCGATCGCGCGATCGTCGACATCGAGCGTTCCCTTGAACTTGCCGAGCACGACCGTGTTGCGCTCGATCCCGCCCATAACATTCGCGACGGTATCGGCTTCGTACAAGAGCCCATAGGTAACAGGCGGCTCGTCGGCGGCGAGAGCGACCGACGGAAGCGCGGCCAGCAGCCATCTTACCCTGATCTTCATCCGCCCCCCTTAATGCGAATCATTCTTATCTGACGGGCGCGTCGCATACGCGTGCCTTTCTTGTCCAGCCGCACTCTGTCAGGTTCATGAAATCCTGCCCGTTCGATTGCGGGCGACCTACGACTGCTTGGGGAAGACGAAATGCTGTCGATACTGGCGTTTGCGATGGTCGCGACGTTCATGACATTGATCATGACCAATCGGCTTCCCGCACTTCCCGCGCTGATCCTCGTGCCGACTGCGTTCTCGCTTGCCGCCGGGTTTTCCGAGGGGCTCGGCGCGATGATGATGGCGGGGGTCAAGGATCTCGCGCCGACCGGCGTCATGCTGATCTTCGCGATCCTCTATTTCGGGCTGATGATTGACGCCGGGCTGTTCGATCCGATCGTCACGCGCATCGTAACGCTGGTGAAGGGCGACCCGGCGCGAATCCTGGTCGGCACCGCAGTGCTCGCGCTGGTTGTCTCGCTCGATGGCGACGGCGCAACGACTTATCTCATCACTGTCGCGGCGATGCTGCCACTTTATCGCCATTTGCGGATGGACCCGCGCCTGCTCGCAGGCGTCGTCATCATGAGCGGGATGGTGATGAACATCCTGCCTTGGGGCGGGCCGACCGCGCGCGTCATCACGGCGCTCAAGCTCGACGCGCGTACGGTGTTCGTGCCGATGATTCCCGCGATGGTTGCCACGGCGGCTTGGGTCGTGTTCGTCGCATGGCGGTTGGGCTTGCGCGAACGCAAGCGGCTCGCGATGCTTCCGCCCGAAACGATCGACGAGCTTGCGAGCGGGGCCGAGATCGTCGCCGAGGACGCGGAGGACGAACTCGCCGCGCGCCGCCCCAAACTGCTGTGGTTCAACGCGCTGCTGACGCTCGCGCTGCTGGTCGCGCTGGTGACGGGCGTGCTGCCGCTGGCGGTCCTGTTCATGCTCGCGTTCGCGGTCGCGCTGGTCGTCAATTATCCCACACTCGGCGAACAGCGTGAGCGGATGGGCGCGAATGCCGCCAACGCATTGGCGGTCGCGGGGCTGATCTTTGCGGCGGGCATCTTCACTGGCATCCTGTCGGGAACGAAGATGGTCGATTCGATGGCCGCAACCGTCACAGGCTTCGTGCCGCCCGCGCTCGGCCCCTATATGGCGCCGGTCGTGGCGCTGATCAGCATCCCGTTCACTTTCCTGATTTCGAACGACGCCTTTTATTTCGGCATGCTGCCGGTGCTCGCGAAGACCGGCGCGCTTTACGGCGTGGGGGCCGCCCAGATCGGACGCGCCTCGCTCGTCGGCCAGCAGTTTCACCTGCTCAGCCCGCTAGTCGCCTCGACGTACCTGCTCGTCGGCATGTCGGGGATCGAGATCGGCGACCTCCAGCGCTTCGCGTGGAAATACGCGCTCGGCTCGTGCGCGGTGTTCTTCCTCGCCTGTCTGGCGTTCGGCGCGTTTCCGCTACGCGCCTGACGCGGCGCATCCTTGTCGTTCCCGTCGGCTCCCGCCATAGGCGCGCGACCCGAAGTCACGCGAGGAGCCGCCCATGTCCTACGTCGAACGCGCCGGAATGCAGGTCGCGGCGATCCTCGCCGAGTTCGTCGAACGCGAGGTGCTGCCGGACACAATGATCGAGGCAGAAACATTGTGGACAGGATTTGCGATGATCCTCGACCGCTTCGTACCGGTCAATCGCGCCTTGCTCGCACGCCGCGACGCGCTGCAGGCGCAGATCGACGCGTGGCACGATGCGCGTGCCGGGCAGGTGTGGGATGACGGCGCTTATGCAGCGTTCCTGCGCGAGATCGGCTATCTTGTGGCCGAACCTGCACCGTTCGCGATCACGACCGAGAATGTCGATGCCGAGGTCGCGACGCTCGCGGGACCGCAGCTGGTCGTCCCCTCGCTCAACACGCGCTTCGCGCTCAACGCGGCGAACGCGCGCTGGGGGAGCCTGTACGATGCGCTCTACGGCACCGACGCGCTCGACGCGCCGCCCGCCCAGCCCGGCGGCTATGACATTACGCGCGGCGAGGCCGTCGTCGCGGCTGCGCGCGCCTTTCTCGACGAAGCGATCCCCGGCTGGCAGGACGACGCGCACCGCGTCGGCTGGCGTGAGGGCGGCAAGCTGTTCCGCCAGAACGGGTTGCACATCGAACTCGTCATCGACCGTGACCATCCGATCGGGCGCAGCGACTCGATGGGCATCGCCGACGTCATCCTCGAATCGGCGCTGTCGACGATCGTCGATCTCGAGGATTCGGTTGCCGCCGTCGATGCCGAGGACAAGGTCGCGGCGTATCGCACCTGGCTCGGCCTGATGAAGGGCGACTTGACCGCAAGTTTTGAAAAAGGCGGGCGGACGATGACGCGCGCGCTCGAACCCGACCGACGCTGGACCGGCCCCGACGGCGACTTTACCCTGCCCGGGCGCAGCCTGTTGTTCGTGCGCAACGTCGGGCATCTGATGACCAACCCGGCGGTGCTGTTGGCGGATGGTTGCGAAGTGCCCGAAGGCATCCTCGACGCGGTGCTGACCAGCCTGATCGCCATGCACGACAAGGGCACAAACTCACGCGCGGGCAGCATCTATATCGTCAAGCCCAAGATGCACGGACCCGAAGAAGCCGCGTTCACCAACGACTTGTTCGACGCGGTCGAGGATCTGCTCGGTCTCGCGCGCCACACGATCAAGGTGGGCGTGATGGACGAGGAACGCCGCACCTCCGCCAACCTTGCCGCGACGATCCACGCGGTGCGCGGGCGCATCGCGTTCATCAACACCGGCTTCCTCGACCGCACCGGCGACGAACTCCACACCTCGATGCGCGCGGGCGCGATGCTCCCCAAGGGCGAGATGAAGACGAGCGCCTGGATCAAGGCGTATGAGGCGCGCAACGTCGCGATCGGGCTTGCGTGCGGCCTCAGCGGCAAGGCGCAGATCGGCAAGGGCATGTGGGCCGCACCCGATCGCATGGCCGACATGATGGTACAAAAGATCGGGCATCCGATGGCGGGCGCAAACACCGCATGGGTTCCGTCGCCGACGGCGGCCACGCTCCACGCGATGCATTATCACCGCGTCGATGTGTTCGCGCGGCAAAAGGAATTGACCGAAATCCCGCCGCTGGCTGCGTTGCTCACGGTGCCGCTTGCGACCGGGCGCAACTGGAGCGCGGCCGAAATCGAGCGCGAGCTCGACAATAATGCGCAGGGAATCCTCGGCTATGTGGTGCGCTGGATCGACCAGGGGATCGGCTGTTCGAAGGTTCCCGACATCGACGATGTCGGGCTGATGGAGGACCGCGCGACGCTGCGCATCTCGTCGCAGGCGCTTGCCAACTGGCTGGCACACGGTGTCTGCACGCCCGAACAGGTCGGTGCCGCCTTCGCGCGCATGGCGGTGAAGGTCGACGCGCAGAACGCCGCCGACCCGCTGTATCTGCCGCTCACACCCGACAGCGTCGCGATGCAGGCGGCGCGCGCGCTGGTGTTCGAAGGCGCGGTGCAGCCCAACGGCTATACCGAACCGCTGCTCCACAAATTCCGTCAGGCGGCGAAGGCGCGTTGAGCGACGCGCGTCCGATCCTGTTCTTCGATTCGGGTGTCGGGGGCCTGTCGGTGGTCGCGCCGACACGCGCGCTGCTGCCGACCGCGCCGTTCGTCTATGCCGCCGACAGCGCGGGCTTTCCCTATGGCACGCGCAGCGAGGCCGAGATCGGCGCGCGCGTGCCTGCGCTGCTCGGGCGGCTGGTCGAACGTTACCGCCCGCGGCTTGTCGTCATCGCGTGCAACACGGCGTCGACGATTGCGCTGGCCGCCGTGCGCAGCGCGCTCGACCTTCCCGTGGTCGGCACCGTCCCCGCGATCAAGCCCGCCGCGCTCGTATCGAAGACTCGCGTCATCGGCGTACTCGGAACCGAGGCAACGGTGCGCCAGCCCTATGTCGACCGACTCTCCGCCGAATTCGCCGCAGACTGTGAGGTAATCCGGCACGGATCGGCCGAACTCGTCGAACTCGCCGAAGCGAAGCTGCGCGGCGAAGCGATCGCGATATCGGACGTGAGCGCGGCAATCGCGCCGCTGTTTGCGGGAGCGGGCGCAAGGATCGACGCCGTCGTCCTCGCCTGCACGCATTTCCCGCTGCTCGCCGACGAGCTTGCGGACGCGGTGCCGCATTCCGTGCGCTTCGTCGACGGTGGCGAAGGCATTGCCCGTCGGATCGTCGCGTTGACGCAGGGACACGAATGGCCCGAGCGTGCGGCGGAGGGGCTGGCGGTGTTTACCAGTTTCCCAGTCGACGAGCAGCTGCGCCAGTCACTCGTCGCTCGCCGGCTATCGCGGCTTGAGAGCCTCTAACTGGCTACCCCGGCAAACACCGGTATGTTCACGTCTTGCGAGACGTTCGCACTCGATTTCCGCTATTGCAGCGCCTAAATCATGCGTTGGAGCCGGAGCATTCGAGTCACCGGCAGGATAGCGTGCCTTGAACTACGACCGCGTCTTTTCGCAGGCGATCGACCGGCTTCATGCCGAGGGGCGCTACCGGGTCTTCGTCGACATCCTGCGCAACAAAGGTGCCTATCCCAACGCGCGCTGCTTTGCCGGGCATAACGGCCCCAAGCCGATCACCGTGTGGTGCTCGAACGACTATCTCGCGATGGGACAGCATCCCAAGGTCGTCGCCGCGATGGAGGAGGCGCTGCACGACGTGGGTGCCGGGTCAGGCGGGACGCGCAACATCGGTGGCAACACGCATTATCACGTCGACCTCGAGGCCGAACTCGCCGACCTGCACGGCAAGGAAGGCGCGCTGCTGTTCACCAGCGGCTATGTCTCGAACGAGGCGACGCTCGGCACGCTCGGCAAGATCCTGCCCGGGTGCATCGTGTTTTCGGACGAACTCAACCACGCCTCGATGATTGCGGGCATTCGCAATTCTGGGTGCGAGAAGCGCGTGTGGCGGCACAACGACCTCGCGCATCTCGAGGAACTGCTCGCCGCCGAGGACCCCGACGCGCCCAAGCTGATCGCGTTCGAAAGCGTCTATTCGATGGACGGCGACGTCGCGCCGATCGTGGCGATCTGCGACCTCGCCGACACCTACAACGCGCTGACCTATTGTGACGAAGTCCATGCAGTCGGCATGTACGGCGCGCGCGGCGGTGGCATCACCGAGCGCGACGCGGTTGCCGGGCGCGTGACGATCATCGAAGGGACGCTGGGCAAGGCGTTCGGCGTCATGGGCGGCTATATCGCGGCGTCGCAAACCATCATCGACGTCATCCGCAGCTATGCGCCGGGGTTCATCTTCACGACCAGCCTGTCGCCGGTGCTGGTCGCGGGCGTGCTGGCGAGCGTGCGCCACCTGAAGGCATCGAGCGCAGAGCGCGACGCGCAGCAAGCGGCCGCGGCGATGCTCAAGACGCTGTTCGCCGATGCGGGGCTACCCGTCATGCCCTCAACGACGCACATCGTCCCGCTGATGGTTGGCGACCCGGTCAGGGCCAAGCGGATCAGCGACATCCTGCTTGCCGAATACGGCGTCTACGTCCAGCCGATCAATTACCCCACCGTCCCGCGCGGCATCGAGCGGCTGCGCTTCACGCCTGGCCCTGCGCATACGGCGTCGATGATGCGCGAGCTGACCGATGCGCTCGTCGAGATCTGGGGCCGGATGGAGCTGCGCAAGGCCGCCTAGCTAGTGAGGGCGATTGTGCCCAGTGTTCCGGGAACGGCGATGTCCTCGCCAAAGGGGATCGTTAACCGCTGGGTATAGCCATCGTTGCTGGCATCGGTCATTGCGATGACTGCCCGATTGTTGATATCGACGATCCACAGCGTCGCTATCCCAGACCGTGCGTACGCAACCGACTTCTCGCCCAGATCGCGCGAAAGCGACGTGTCGGCGATTTCAACCGCAAGAATGACGTCGGGCGGCGTCAATGGTCGATCTCCGTCGAAGGCTGGCACCACCACCACCAGATCACAGGCGCGCGTCGTCGACGCATCGAGTTCGACGATCACATCGATGCCGATCCGCGCGCCTGTTCCCTCGTAGGCCTGCTTCAACAGCACCGCCAAGGTCGCGTTGGCTTCACCGTGCTTCCAGCCCGACGGCACCCTCTTTTCAAGCACTCCGTCAACCAGTTCGACGCGCATCCCCTCAAATGCGCCCGCGTCGAGCATCTGCTTGTAATCGCGCGACGTGAAACGCGCGAAGGGTCGCGACTCGGCCAAGGAAGGGGTGCTGAACGGCGCACTCATTAGCGATCGGTATCGCGTCACCGCATAGCGAGCAATAACGTCAGCCCGCCAAGACCAAGCGAGAGCCCGAACCGAAGAGCGAAGAGGCGTGAATCGATCCATTGCCGTTGTGCCATTTGTCGATCGACAGCCGACGAGCCCAGAATCGCGAACCCGAGCACGAAAAGTGAAGGGCCAGGCCATTCGGCACCTGTCATCCAGGGGATACCGCTGGAAAAGGCCACGAGCGACGGCACGACGGCAGCGAAGTAGAGCCATTCGGGCGCGTCCCCGCGCGTCGCGGCCACACCCCACCAAAGTCCACCCAGAAAGCTGAAGATCAGCGCGGCGTAAAAGAAGCCCGCTGCCAGCCCGACATAGCGCCACTCGGGGTCAAAAGTCGCGGCGAGCGCGATGGACTGTGGCGCCAGCCCCGCGATGCCGAGCACCCACGCGATGCGTGGCAGCGTCACGGCAGCGCGATCAGATGCGTCGCCAGTGCGATCCAGATCGCAATCGCGCCTGCCGCCGCGCCGACGACAGGGCCCAGCCACGTCGATGGCCCCAGGCTGATCTTGACCGGCTCGATCACCGTCAATGGTACCGGCGGCGGTGCGGCACCCTTGGCGGGGAAATAGTCCTCGATCCGGCGGATGAGGTCGGGCACGCGCGCAAGCGTCTTCACGTCCTCGACGATCCGGTCGGCGAGCAATGCCTCGGGCCCCAGCTCGCCGCGCAGCCAGTCGCGTACGAACGGCGCCGCAGTCTCCCACATGTTAATCTCGGGATCGAGCGCGGAGGCGACACCCTCGACCATGACCATCGTCTTTTGCAGCAACAGTAGGTGCGGTTGCGTCACCATGTCGAAATCGCGCGTGATCGCAAAGAGCGAGTCGAGCATGTTGCCGACCGACATGTCCTTGACCGGCAGCCCGCGCATCGGCTCGCCGACCGCGCGCAACGCCGTCGCGAATTCACCGATGTTGTGATGCGCCGGCACATATTGCGCCTCGAAATGGATTTCGGCGACGCGCGCGTAATCGCCGGTGATCAGGCCGAAAATGATTTCGGCGAGCCAGCTGCGCGCGCGCCGGTCGATCCGTCCCATGATCCCGAAATCGATCGCGACGAGGTCGCCGCCCCTTCCGTCCTTCGGGACGGTCGCGAGCAGATTGCCCTGATGCATGTCGGCGTGGAAAAAGCCTTCGGATATCGCCTGGCGAAGGAAGCCGCGCACCAGTGTCCCCGCGAGCGCGCGCCGGTCGATTCCGGCGGCGTCGAGCGCGGCGATGTTCGACAGCTTGATTCCGTCGATCCATTCGAGCGTCATCACCGTGCGCGCGGTGCGTCGCCAGTCGATCGTCGGGATGCGGAAACCGGGTTCCGCGGACATGCCGTCGGCCAGCTCGGAGGCCGACGCCGCCTCGCGCCGCAAGTCCAGCTCGCGCAGCGTCCACTGCCGAAAGGTCGCGATCGTCAGGCGCGGGCGCAGCCGGGCAAGCTCACCGCCATAGCCCTCGATCTGGGCGGCCGCCCATTCATAGGTTTCGAGCGCCTGGGTAAAGTCGCGCTCGACGCCTGGACGAATGACCTTGACCGCCACCGTGATGCCTTCGGTAGTGACCGCGCGGTGGACCTGCGCAATCGAAGCCGCGCCGACCGGATCGGGTTCGATCGACGCGAACAGTTCAGGGACCGGCCGTGCCAGTCCGCGCTCGATCGCGGCCTTGATGACATCGAAAGGAAGCGGAGGCAGTCGGTCCTGCAACCGCTCGAGGTCGCGCGCGGCCATCGCGCCGATCAGGTCGGGGCGCGTCGCGAGCGCCTGCCCCAGCTTGATCGCAGCAGGGCCGATCGCCTGGAACGCGTCGGCATAGGCAGGCACATCGGGCACGCGGGCGCCAAACCGTGCGATCCGGATGATGCGCTTGACCCCGCGCGGCGTCAGCGGGTCACGCTCGATTCCCGTCAGCGCCCCGTGGCGCGCGAGGATCCGACCCCATTTCAGCAGCCGCCACAGATGCGTCGAGGGTCGGGTCAAATCTTCCAGCCCGAATGAATGGCGACCAGCCCGCCGAGCATCGGCTCGACACGCGTCTGCACGAAACCGGCGTGCGCAATCATCCCCTCGAACGCGGCCATGTCGGGGAAGCGCCGGATCGATTCGATCAGATAACGGTAGCTGTCCGCGTCACCCGCAATGGCCTTGCCGAGGCGGGGCACGATCTTGTGCGAATAGGCGTCGTAAAGATCGCCGAATCCCGGCCACAAGGTCGTCGAGAACTCAAGGCAGAAGAACCGGCCGCCGCGTTTGAGAACGCGGTGCGCTTCGCTCAGCGCCGCAGGAATGTCGGTGACGTTCCGGATCCCGAACGCGATCGTGTAGGCGTCGAAGCTCGCGCTCTCGAACTGCAGCGTCTCGGCATTGGCCTCGGTCCATACCAGCCCGTCGATCCCGCGCTTTGCCGCGCGGTCGATCCCGACCGCGAGCATGTCGGCGTTGATGTCGGCGACGGTAATCTGCGCGCCCGATGGTGCCATCCGGAACGCGATGTCGCCCGTTCCCCCCGCCATGTCGAGGATGAATTCACCGCCGCGCGGCTTCACGCGGCGAACGAAGCGGTCCTTCCAAAGCCGATGCATGCCGCCCGACATGGCATCGTTCATCCGGTCGTAATTGCGCGCAACGCTGGTAAACACCTCGCCGACGCGTCCGGTCTTTTCGGTGGCCGCTATATCCTCATAGCCGAACGGTACGGTTTGGGTCACGCGCTGCTCCCTTGCCACGCCTGAACTTGCCGGGCGCGTGTTTTGATCCTTTAGACGGTGGGGCAACGAAGGACAGCCGGAAAGCATGCCCGAACTCCCTGAAGTGGAAACGACCGTGCGCGGCCTGCGCCCGGTGCTCGAGGGGCGCGTGCTGACCGACGTCGAGCCGCGCCGGTCCGGTCTGCGACGCCCCTTCCCGCCCGACCTGCGCCAGATGCTGACCGGGGCGCGCGTGACCGCGCTGTCGCGGCGTGCGAAATACGGCGTCGTCGCGACCGACCGCGACATGGCGATGGTCTTTCACCTCGGCATGTCGGGGCGCTGGCGCGTCGATCCCGAGGAGATCGGCACGCATGATCATCTCGTGCTGACGACCGATGCAGGGCAGCGCGTGGCGCTCAACGACGCGCGGCGCTTCGGTTCGGTCGACCTCGTGCCGATGGCAACGCTCGACGACTGGCCGCCCTTTGCCGCGCTCGGGCCCGAACCGCTGGGGGCACGGTTCGACGCCGCGCATCTGCTTCGCGCACTCGCCGCGCGCGCCGCGCCGATCAAGGCGATGCTGCTCGACCAGCGCATCGTCGCGGGGCTCGGCAACATCTACGTGTGCGAAGCGCTCAATCTGGCGCGCATCGCGCCCTCGACGCCGGCGGGGCATATCGGACGTGTCCGCCTCGCACGGCTGATCGCTGCGATCCGCGTTGTGCTGCTCGCCGCGATCGAGGCGGGGGGGTCGACGCTGCGTGACTATGCGCGACCCGACGGACAGCTCGGCTATTTCGCCAAGCAATGGCGCGTCTACGGGCGCGAGGGTCAGCCGTGCCCTTGCGGGAAAGGCCAGGTCGAACGGCGCACCGAGGGGGGCCGCTCCACCTTCTGGTGCCGCGCCTGCCAGCGCTAGGTTGACCGTCGCGGCGGCACTAGCTATGGCCCGCGTCCCGTTCAGACAAGAATCTTCGAGGACTTACATGGCGAATACGCCCCAAGCCAAAAAGCGCATCCGGCGCAACGACCGCCGCGCCGAAGTCAATGGTGCGCGCGTCGGGCGGATCCGCACCTTCGTCAAGAAGGTCGAGAGCGCGCTGATCGCGGGCGACAAGACCGAGGCCGCAGCAGCACTGGCGGCTGCGCAGCCCGAACTGGCACGCGGCGTCGCCAAGGGCGTGCTGCACAAGAACACCGTCGCGCGCAAATTCTCGCGCCTTTCGAAGCGTGTCGCCGCGCTCGGCTGATTTACGCGGGTGTTAAGCTTTTCGGGTCTGTCAACATCTGTTGACAGACCCTTTTTGCGTGACTGATCGATGACGAAAAAAAGTCAGCATTTCCGGCGATTCGTTTCGTAAATCACGGCATCACCAAGTAAAACTCAGTCCTTTCAATGACTTGTGAACTATTCGACGCACTTCTGCGACCTTCGTTGAGTCAAGCGGGTTTATTTCGCTTTTTTGACGGAGCCGCGCTTGCGCCCCTCTCGCCGCACGCTCAAAAACAGCATCGAGCAATGGGCACGACTCGCCAACTCGGGGACTAAAGCGCTGTTCGATCGATGAGCGTGACGCCGTGAGCGTCGCGCCTTCCACCGACGTGCGCGCCTCGAATCCGGCGAGATCACAGGCGGGAGGAGCAGCGATTGGCGCAGGACGGCGAGATCGAGGATCGTGCGGCAACCGCGTGGGCAGGCGTGCGCGACGGCTTGCGCCGCGACATCGGTGCGCGCGGGTTCGATCAATGGTTCGGCCGCGTGCGCTTCGACGGATTTTGCTCCAACGACCGAATGATCCAGCTTGCGCTTCCCTCGGCCTTCACCGCCAACTGGGTCGCAAAGAATTACGCCGACCGGCTGCGCCTCGCGTGGCGCGCGGCGGTGCCCGAGGTGACGGGCGTGCGCATCGTCACCGACGAGGCGGACACGCCGCGCCCGCTCGATACCGGTACGATCGACGCCAGCGTCGGCGAAGCATCGCCGCCGGTCCGGCATCACGACGCGCCGTTCGAATCGCGCCTGACCTTTGCGAGCTTTCAGGTTGGTGCTGCGAACCGTATCGCGCACAACGCCGCGCGTGCGATCGCCGACGGCGGACCGATGCGCTTCAACCCGCTATTCATCCACGGCGCGACGGGACAGGGCAAGACGCACCTGTTGCATGCGATCGGTCACGGTTATCTGGCGCGCAAGCCGCAGGCGCGCGCGCTCGCGATGTCGGCCGAACGTTTCATGGTCGATTTCGTCCACGCGATGCGGACCAAGGATACGCTTGCCTTCAAGGCGCGGCTGCGCTCGGTCGACCTGCTGATGATCGACGATTTCCAGTTCATCGCGGGCAAGGAGACGACGCAGGAGGAGTTCCTGTACACCATCGACGAGCTAATGCGCGGCGGGCGGCGGCTGATCATCAGCGCGGACCGCTCGCCGCACGAGCTCGACGGAATCGAGGGGCGCATCCTGTCGCGGCTGACGCAGGGGCTGGTCGTCGACATCCAGCCCGCCGATTATGCGCTTCGCCGCGCGATCGTCGAGGCGAAGGCGGAGGCGATGCCGCATGCGACCGTACCCGCGACCGTGCGCGACCTGCTCGCGCTGCGCATCGCGTCGAACATCCGCGAGCTGGAGGGCGCGCTCAACCGGCTGGTCGCCTATGCGACGCTCAACGAGCGCCCGATCGACGAGCATTTCGCCGAGGAGACGCTCGCCGAGATGTTCCGCGCGGGACGGCGCCGGATCACGATCGACGAGATTCAGAAGCGCGTTGCCGATCATTTCCAGATTCGCCACGCCGAAATGGTGTCGGCACGCCGCGCGCGCGTGGTCGCACGCCCGCGCCAGATCGCCATGTATCTCGCCAAGCAACTGACGCCGCGCTCGCTCCCCGAAATCGGGCGGCGCTTCGGCGGACGCGACCACACCACGGTAATCCACGCCGTCAAGCAGATCGAGAAACTGCGCGCCGCCGACACCGAGATCGACGCCGACGTGCGAACCCTGATGCGCGCCCTCGAAAGCTGAGGCGCGCGGCACGGTGCGGGCAGCGCGTTGATCGGTCGATCGAATACGGCTAGCTCGCTCCCCGTGAACATACCGGGCCGCCTCGAGCAAGCGACTGCCGCTCCATACCGGTTTACCGCCGAGCAGTTCATTGCCCTCAACGAACAAGGGCTGTTCGACGATTATGCCAAGAGCGAACTGATCGAGGGGGAAATCGTCGTCATGAACGCGCAGTGGAGCCGCCACGCACGGGTCAAGACCGAGCTGGCCTTCGAACTCGGCATTGCGCTTCGCGCGTTGGGGTCGCCGCTGCGCCCGCAGGTCGAAGTGTCGATCCGACTTTCGGACGGGTCGCTACCCGAACCCGACATTACCTTGACCGACTATCGCGGCGACGGCGCGGTTCCGCTCGCACATGTCGCGCTGGTGATCGAAGTTTCCGATACGACCCTCGACACCGACCTGGGGCGCAAGGCAGACCTCTACGCGGCAGCGGGCGTGCCCGAATATTGGGTCATCGACCTCAACGAGGCGCGCGCGTTGCTCCACATGAACCCGCTCGAGCATGGGTATGACGGGCAACTCGACGTTCTGCTCGGCGAGGTGCTGCATGCGGGAACGATCGAGGGCTTGAGCGTCCCGACGGCGGGTTTGATGGATTTAGGGGAATTAAAGCAGATGCGTCTTGTGTCCCCAGAATTGGCGCCGGAGAAGCCGGAGTGATCAGCAACACGACTGACCTGATATTTTTCGGGGCGGTCGGTGTGCCGTTAATGCTAGCGTTTGCGCTTATGCCCTTCGCCAAGATTGAGAAATATCACAACGGATGTGGTTGGGCGGTGCCATCGTATAGAACGGTTATGGTCGTCCGAGCGACGGCAGCCATCGTAGCGGTCTGGATGGGGGTTTCGGCCCTTCTATATTTAGCGCGTGCGCAAACGATATAATCGCCTTAAGATTGAGGATGAGAATGGCCGTGTCTTCAACCGGTTAACTCGAACGACTCAGGCCCCCACCGCCCGCCGCAACGCATCGTTGATCCGGGTCTGCCAGCCAGGGCCGTCGGCGCGGAAGCGTTCGATCAGGTCGGCGTCGAGGCGGAGGGTAACCTGTTTTTTGGGTTCTTCGCCCATTGGAGGACGACCTGCCTTCGTCCACGTTCCGGTCGCGGCACGCACGACCTTGCCGTCGCGCCTCCATTCGCCACGTTCGGCGATCTCGCGCGTTACAATCGGCGCGTCATCGGGGTCTTGCCAGTCCGACATCGACAATCTCCTCTTCGTGCATGAAGCGCATCGAGATGATGCGCTTACCGTCGCCGCGCTGGGTCCAAACAACGGCGACTGCACGTCCGCCCAGCCAGCCGAAACTTACCTTGCGTGCCTCACCATAATCATGCCGGTCGTCGACAATTGTGACCGCGTCGCCCTCAATCACGACAGGCGCGTCACGAAAATCTAGTCCTCGTTCCTTCAGCGTCTCGTCGCGCTTTACCGGATCGAACTCGATCTTCACGAAATTATGTAACTACGAAAATCGGAGGCGTCAACGCGTCAACTTCTTGTAAGCCAACCGCGTCGGCCGATCGGCCGCATCGCCCAACCGCCGCCGCTTATCCTCCTCGTAAGCCTCGAAATTACCCTCGAACCATTCGACGTGGCTGTCGCCCTCGAACGCCAGAATATGCGTGGCCAGGCGGTCGAGGAAGAAGCGATCGTGGCTGATGACCACCGCACAGCCAGCGAAATTCTCGAGTGCTTCTTCGAGCGCGCGCAGGGTTTCGACGTCGAGGTCGTTGGTCGGTTCGTCGAGGAGCAGGACGTTGCCCCCGGCCGCGAGCATCTTGGCCATGTGGACGCGGTTGCGTTCGCCGCCCGACAGCTGGCCGACCTTCTTCTGCTGGTCGGTGCCCTTGAAGTTGAACGCGCCGACATAGGCGCGCGTGTTCACTTCGGTCTTTCCGAAGTAGAAGCGGTCGTTGCCACCCGACACTTCTTCCCAGACATTGTGATTGGGGTCGAGATCGTCGCGCGACTGGTCGACGAAGCCGAGCTTCACCGTCGGTCCGACGTCGATATCGCCCGCGTCGGGTTTGTCGTGCCCGGTGATGAGCTTGAACAGCGTCGACTTGCCCGCACCGTTGGGTCCGATCACGCCGACGATGCCACCCGGCGGCAGCGTGAACGACAGCCCCTCGAACAGCAATTTGTCGCCGTACGCCTTGGTCAGGTTCCTGGCCTCGATCACCTTGCCGCCGAGGCGTTCGGGAATCTGGATCAGGATCTGCGCGCCGCCCGGACGCCGGTCGGCCTGCTTCTCGACGAGCTCGTCGAACGCGCGGATGCGCGCCTTGCTCTTGGTCTGCCGCGCCTTGGGCGACTGGCGGATCCACTCGAGCTCGTCCTTGATCGCCTTTTGCCGCCCCTCTTCCTCGCGGTCCTCCTGCGCCATGCGCTTGGCTTTCGCCTCGAGCCACGCCGAATAATTACCCTCGAACGGCAGTCCGCGACCGCGGTCGAGTTCGAGCACCCAGCCGACGACATTGTCGAGGAAATAGCGGTCATGGGTGACGAGAATCACGTTCCCGGCATAGTCGATCAGGTGATTTTCGAGCCACTGGACCGATTCGGCGTCGAGGTGGTTGGTCGGCTCGTCGAGGAGCAGGATTTCGGGCTTTTCGAGCAACAGGCGGCACAAGGCGATGCGTCGCCGCTCGCCGCCCGACAGGTTTTCGACGCCCCAGTCGCCCGGCGGACAACGCAGCGCCTCCATCGCGATCTCGAGCTGGTTGTCGAGCGTCCAGCCGTCGACCGCGTCAATCTTTTCCTGCAACGTGCCCATTTCCTCGAGCAATTTGTCGAAGTCGGTGTCGTCGGTCGGCTCGCCCATTTCGGCCGAGATCGCGTTGAAGCGGTCGACCATGTCGGCGGTCGCGCGCACCCCGTCCTTGACGTTTTCGATGACGGTCTTCGACGCGTCGAGCTGCGGCTCCTGCGCCAGATAGCCGACGCGGATGTTTTCAGCGGGCCAGGCTTCGCCGGTGAATTCGGTGTCGTACCCCGCCATGATCTTCATCAGCGTCGACTTGCCCGCGCCGTTGACGCCGATGATCGCGATCTTGGTTCCGTACTGGAACTGGAGGTGGATGTTGTTGAGGACGGGCTTGGCGGCGCCGGGAAAGGTCTTGGTCAACCCCTTCATGACATAGGAATAGTGCACGGCCATCGGTCGGGTCTTTCGGCTGGGATGCGGTGGGTCGCCCGCCCCCCTAGCGTCGCGCACCCCGCTTGTCATGCATCCTTGCAAGCGTGGCGGCGGCGGCGAGGACGAGGAACGGCATCGCCGGATAATGATAGCGCTGCTGCCCGGTGAAGACGATCGCGGTCAGCGTGACGAACGCCGGCATCAGGAACAGGAGCAGCAATTGCCGCCGCGCGGGGTCGCGCCGCCACAGGCCGACCAGCCCGACCCACAGGCTGGGCAGCGCCAGCAGCAGAATTGCGAAATAATAGCCCTGATTGGCAAATTGCACGAGCGTCAGCGGGCGCTCCAGCTTTGGGTAGCTTCCCTTCACGAACCAGAAGCCGTCGCTGTCCTTCGTCCACAGCATCACCGCCTTGACCGGCATCAGCGCGACCCATCGCGCGGGATTGGCGCTGATCCAGTCGATCGCCGACCTGCGGAAATGTGCGTCGGCCTCGACCTGACGCGCGACGCGCGCATCGAAGGGGATGCCCTCCTTGTCCCAGCGCGCGCGGTTCCAGTCGAGATGGTCGCCGGTCGCATCGTCGCTCGCCCCGGTGCGCAGCGCGACGCCACCATTGGTCGACACGAGAACGCATGTGCCGAGCGCATGGCAGTTGCGCAACGTCAGCGGGGCGACCGCCACGCCCATCGCGAGATAGGCGATGAGCCCCGCGGTCAGCGCGGGCCGCCATGATGGAACGCGCGGCAGGATCGCGAGCGCGACGATGATCCCGGCCGGAAAGTAGAGGATTTGGGCACGCATCGTCGTGGCGAGGCCGAACAGCAGGCCTGCTGCAACTGCTCCCGCGATACGCGTCCGCTCAATCAGCAGCGCGAACCCGCCGAGCACCAGCGCGGTCGACACCCCTTCGGCCAGCGGCGCGCCCGTATAGGCGATGTGCGCGGGGTAAAGCGCATAGATCAGCGTGCCGATCCGCCCTGCCCGCCCGCTGCCGACGACGCTCGTGCCGAGGCGCGCGATGAGAAGCATCGTCGCGGTGGCAGCAGCGAAATTGATCAGCAGGATCGCAAGCTTCATTGGCAGCAAGGTCGCGACCGCGCCGAGCAGCACCGGATAGCCCGCTGGCCAGAACGCGGTGGCGACACCGTTCTCCTTATAGCCCAGCCCCGCGACCAGCCCACGCGCGCGATCGACGTACCACGCGCCGTCCGAAAACGGTTGCTGCGGCAGGACAAGGACGAACAGCAGGCGCAGCGCAAGGCCGATCAGCACGATCGTGGCGAGCGAGGGCAGCCGAAGGCGCGTCATTCTTGCCTTATCGCCCGAAACGTTCAACGAAGCGTGCATGAACGCACGCCTCCTTTCGCTCGCCCTGCTCGCGCTCGCCGCGGCCCCCTTGTCTGCCAAGCCCGGCGTCGTGGCGATGCGCGACGCTGCGCTCGCCGACCGGGTGGCGCTCGACATCGTCACCGACCTAACGACCGAAGTCGGACAAAGGCTGGCGGGGACCGAGGCCGAGGCGCGCGCGCGCGACTGGGCAGTCAGGCGGCTGAAGGCGCTCGGCTTCGCCAATGTCCGCATCGAACCCTTCGACATGCCGGTGTGGGTGCGCGGTACCGAGACTGCAGAGATCGTCGCGCCCTTTCCGCAAAAATTGATCCTGACCGCGCTCGGCAACAGTGGCGCGACGCCCGACGCCGGGATCACCGCGCCGGTGGTGCAGTTCGACGGGCTCGACGCGCTGAAGGCCGCCACCCCGGCCCAGGTGCGCGGGCGGATCGTGTTCGTCGATCACCGCATGGCCGCGACGATGGACGGCTCATCGTACGGCGTGTTCGGCGCGATCCGCCGACAGGGCCCGTCGATCGCGTCGCGGCTGGGGGCGGCGGCGATCGTCATCCGGTCGATCGGCACCGACCATAGCCGTGCACCGCATACCGGCGTACAGAATTGGATCGACGGCGCGACGCCCATCCCGTCCGCCGCGCTGTCGGTGATCGATGCGGAAAATCTCGCGCGGATGGTGGCCAAGGGCGCGCCGGTGACGATGCACCTCGTCCTGACGCCGCGCTTCATGGGGACTGGCACGTCGGGCAACGTCATCGCCGAAGTGCCGGGCAGCGACCCGGCGGCAGGGATCGTCGTCGTCGGCGGGCATCTCGACAGCTGGGATCTGGGCACCGGCGCGATCGACGACGGCGCAGGGGTTGCGATCACGACGGCGGCGGCGAAGCGCGTGATGGATGCAGGCCGTCCGCACCGCACGATCCGGCTCGTCTGGTTCGGTGCGGAGGAACCCGGTATCTTCGGCGGGCTCGCCTATGCCAGGGCGCACGGTAGCGAACGCCATGCGCTCGCCGCCGAGGCCGATTTCGGGGCGGATCGCGCGTGGCGGTTCGAGGTAAAGCTGCCCGCGACTGCGGCGCCGCTGACCGAGCGTCTGCGCCTCGCGCTTGCCCCACTCGGCATTACGGCATCGGCAACCCCGGCGCGTGGCGATTCGGACATCGCGCCGCTGGTCGCCGTCGGCATTTCTTCGGTGTCGATCAACCAGAACGGCATGCGCTATTTCGACCTGCATCACACGCCCGAGGATACGCTCGACAAGATCGACCCCACGCAACTCGCCCAGAACGTCGCCGCGTGGACCGCGATGCTGACCCTCGTGACCGACGCACCCGAGGCGCTGGTCGAATCCATAGCAAAATAATGTGATTTTGTCATCGGAGCGTCATTTTCGCATTGCGTCGCCCAATTGTGGCGATTATGGGGCAAACAGCGTCGGCATTCAGGTCCGCGCCTTTTGACCATTTTTGGGAGCACCCGAATGAAGAAGATTGCCTTTGTTCTCGCTGCCGCCGGCCTGATGACGCTGGCTGCCTGCAACAAGACCCCTGCCCAGCAGAATGTGATCGACGCAGGCGACAATGCCGCTGCTGCGCTTGAGAACAGCGCCGACAACCTCGAGGAAGCCGCCGACAACGCGACCAACGCTTCGACCGGTGCCGTGCTCGAGAACGCTGCCGACAATGCCGAGGCGGCCGCCGACAACGTTCAGGACATGGCACACAACAAGGCCGACGCGATGAAATAAGCCGACAGGCTTATCGCGTTACGAAGGGCGTCTTCCGCAAGGGAGGCGCCCTTTTTGTTTCGGGACGACCGCAAGCGACGACTACGCGGCGCGTGCAAATCTAAATACCAAGGCTGCCTTGCTCGATGTGTCGGGCAATCGCGTTCGTTATGCGTTAGTCGGCACTGGCGCGGCATGAGCGGGTCGACGCTGTTCGCGCGCGCACAGGCCATTGTGATGCGCACCAGCGCCAGCGACTTTGTCCTCTTGGCGCGCCGATCGTTCGCAACTTACGTCGGGGCTTCGGTGGCAGCGGCGGCTGCAGCGAGTGTCAGCTAAACCTTCGGCGCGTTATTCAGGCGGTCGAACACCTCGAGCTCATAGCCGATCGACGCCTCGACCAGCCGCTCCCAAAATTCTCGCGCAAGCTCGGGCGACCAGCAGTTTGCCACTGCCCCTGCGGTTGCTTGAGCGATGACCAGCGCCGCGCGCGCTTCGTCGCGCACCTGCCCGCGTTCGGGCTTGATCCGTGCCGCCGCGTCCATCAGGCGAAAGCGCACGCCGATCAGCCGCGCCAGTTCGGCATCGATCGTGTCGACGCCGGCGCGCACGTCGATCATCGTCTGGCAGTCCGCGGGATCTATCATGCCGCGCCCATAACCGTGTCGCGCTTGACTTGCACCCCCATGTCGTTCACGGCGGCTGCTTCGCAATTGACCCCGCACGCCCGGTGAAGCGGTGGTCCTGCCCGACATCTTTTGTCGTCGTAGCGCGGTTCCGGTCACAGAAGCACGAACGCAATTGAAGGATTATCGATGTCGAAGCGTCTCAGCGCAAAGCACAAGCTCGATCGCCGCATGGGCGAAAATATTTGGGGCCGCCCCAAATCGCCCGTCAACAAGCGCGAATACGGCCCCGGCCAGCACGGCCAGCGCCGCAAGGGCAAGGTCAGCGACTATGGTCTCCAGTTGAAGGCTAAACAGAAGCTCAAGGGCTATTACGGCGAAGTCACCGAAAAGCAGTTCAAGGCTGCCTATCAGGAGGCCGACCGCATGAAGGGCGATACGTCGCAGAATCTGATCGGTCTGCTCGAGCGCCGCCTCGACGCGATCGTCTATCGCGCCAAGTTCGCGCCGACGATCTTCGCCGCGCGCCAACTCGTCAGCCACGGCCATGTCCGCGTCAACGGCGTGAAATGCAACGTCGCGTCGCGGCGCTGCTACGTCGGTGACGAGATCACGCTCGGTTCCAAGGCGCAGGAAATGGCGCTGGTCAGCGAAGCTCAGAGCCTGCCCGAGCGCGACATCCCCGAATATGTCGCAACCGACGGTACCGCAAAGGTTACCTTCACGCGCGTGCCCACGCTTGACGAAGTGCCGTATCCGGTGAAGATGGAACCGAATCTTGTCGTCGAGTTTTATTCACGCTGAGGCAAGATTTTAGCGGGCATTTCGCGCGCTAACTTGTCCTGGAGTTTTGGATGTCGCGTTACGTTTGTGCGACGCTGGCGCTGCTCTTTTCTTCGGTAGCGCTGGCCGGTTCGGTTTCTCCTGCTGCTCCTGCTGTTCCGGTGGAAACGTTGCGCGACGTGACGCGTGCGCTGTCGTCGGATTCGTTTGAGGGACGGGCGCCGACGACGCTGGGCGAGATGAAGACGCTGTCGTTCATCGTCGATCGCTTCGTCCATGCCGGATTGCGGCCGGGCAACAACGGCAGCTGGTTTCAGGACGTGCCGATGGTCGAGATCAGCTCGACCCCAAGCGCGATGACGTTTTCGACCGACGGCAAACCGCCGCTGACGCTCGCCTATCGCACCGAGATGGTCGTCGGCACCACGCGCGTCGAGCCGCGCGTCGCGGTCGCCAACAGCGAGGTCGTCTTTGTCGGTTATGGCATCAATGCCCCCGAACTCGGCTGGAACGATTATGCGGGTACCGACGTGCGCGGAAAGACCGTCATCATTCTGATCAACGATCCCGACTGGGAAACGATGAACCTGAACGGCCCGTTCGGCGGGCGCGCGATGACCTATTACGGGCGCTGGACGTATAAATATGAGGAAGCCGCACGACAGGGGGCGGCCGCCGCGATCATCGTTCACGACACCGTCCCTGCCGCCTATGGCTGGGACGTGGTCGTGTCGTCATGGGCGAAGCCGCGCCTCGGCCTTGATGCCACCGACGGGCACGCGCGCGATGCGGCGGCCATCGGCTGGATGACAGGCGCGTCGGCGAAGCGGCTCTTCGCGATGGCAGGCCAGGATTTCGACCTGCTTCGCACCGCTGCAAAGGCAAAGGGGTTTGCCGCGACACCGCTCGGCGTGACGATGTCGGTCACGCTCGACAACAAGATCCGGCGTCAGGCATCGAAGAACGTCGTGGGCATCCTGCGCGGCACGAAAGCGCCGAACGAAACGGTACTGTATTCGGCGCACTGGGACCATCTCGGTCGGTGCGAACCCGTGCGCGGTGACACGATCTGCAACGGCGCCGTCGACAATGCGAGCGGGGTCGCAGGACTTGTCGCGCTTGCCGAAATGCACGCCGCGGCCGGCCCCGCCGCGCGCAGCCAGGTC
This sequence comes from Sphingomonas sp., assembly GCA_965248885.1. Taxonomy (GTDB): domain Bacteria; phylum Pseudomonadota; class Alphaproteobacteria; order Sphingomonadales; family Sphingomonadaceae; genus Sphingomonas_O. Next base: position 1,868,853 of record OZ252211.1, read on the forward strand.
TTCCTTGCCGTGACAGCCGAGGAATCGGGGTTGCTCGGCTCGCAATATTACAGCGAGCATCCGCTTTATCCGCTTGGCACGACGGTCGGTGGAATCAACATGGATGGGCTGCCGGTGGCCGGCGCGACCCGCGACGTCGTCGTCATCGGCCCGGGCAAATCCGACCTCGACGCCTATGTCGCGCGCTGGGCGGGCAAGGGCAGCCGGACGATCTCGCCTGATCCCTTCCCTGAAAAAGGCTATTATTACCGGTCCGACCATTTCATGCTCGCACGGCGCGGTGTGCCGATGGCCTATGCCAAGGCGGGCGAGGATCTGGTCGTTGGCGGCACCGCTGCGGGGCATGCGGCGGCCGAGGATTATACGATCAATCGGTATCACAAGCCGCAGGACGAATATGACCCGGCGTGGAACTGGGACGGTGCCGTTCAGGACCTCGCGATGTACTATGGAATCGGGCGCGAACTTGCCGATGCGAATAGCTGGCCGAAATGGTCGCCGACATCGGAATTTCGCGCAATCCGTGAACGCTCGCGAGGGCGCTGACCGCCGTCGTAGCGACGCGCGCATTTGCCGTCTATAACGCGCGCATGCCACATTTCCCCCCCGAATGGGCGCCGCATCGGGGCGTCTGGATCGGCTTTCCCTCGGACCGCACGCTCTGGGCATCCGATTTGTCGGGTGCGCAGGGGGAGGTTGCCGCCTTCGCACGGGCTGTCCGTGCCGACGGCCGCGGTGAGCAGGTGCATCTGGTCTGCGCGCATGAGGAGGCCGCCGAAGCTGCAGTCGCGCTACAGACGGGTGCCGCGATCCATATCATGCCATTCTATGATATCTGGCTTCGCGATACCGGGCCTCTCGTCCTGACAGCCGAAGGCGAACCGTTCGCGCTCGATTATCGCGGCAACGGCTGGGGCGGCAAATACCCCTCACCACTCGACGATGCGATCGCGGCGCGCCTCGCGGCGAGCGCAGGGCTGCGCCATGAACGGCGCACGATGATCCTTGAAGGCGGGGCGATCGATATCGACGGCGCAGGGTTGCTCGTCACAACCGAGCAATGCCTGCTCGATCCGAACCGCAATCCGCTGCTGACACGCGACGATATCGAGGCGCAGCTGAAGCTCGACCTCGGCGTCGGGCGCGTCCTGTGGCTTGGCGAGGGCCTGGTCAACGATCACACCGACGGCCATGTCGACAATCTTGCGCGCTTCGTCGCGCCCGGCGTGCTCGCGTTGCCGGTCAGCGCGGGTTCCGACGATCCCAACGCGCATGTCTTCGCCGACGCATGGGCGCGTGCGTCGACCTGGGGCATCGAGCTTGTCGCGATTCCCTCCCCCGGCGCGGTGCGCGTTCACGGCGAGATCGCGGCGGCGAGCTACATGAATTTCTACATCGGCAATGCGAGCGTCATCGTCCCCGTCCATGGATCGCCGAGCGACGAGGCCGCCGTCGCGGCAATCGGCAAGCTCTTCCCCGACCGCCTCGCTACCGGCCTTCCCACCGCCCACGTCCTGAGCGGCGGAGGCAGTTTTCACTGCATCTCGCAGCAGATTCCGGCCTAGCATTGCCGGACGAGGCGGAGTGGACCCATGACATCGGCCTTCCTGATTCGCGCGCTCCTCTCGGGGCTCATCGTCGCCGCCGTCGCGATGATCGCACGCCGCAGCCCGGCGGCGGGTGCGCTCGTCGCCTCGCTCCCGCTGGTTTCGGTGCTCGGAATGATCTGGCTATGGCGCGACACGCATGACGCGGCGCGGCTGGCTACGCATGCCGAGGCTACTTTCTGGTACGTCATCCCCTCGTTGCCGATGTTTCTGGCCATCCCGGCGCTGCTGCGTTCGGGCGTAGGCTTTCCCGTGGCCCTGCTGGCGGGTTGCGCGCTGACGATCGCACTCTATTTTGTAACCGTCGTGATCGCCGCGCGGTTCGGCGTCACGCTATAAAGGTTTGTCGATGAGCAACATGTCCGTTGCCGCAATTCAATGCGCACTCGGCGCAAGCGAGGCCGACAATGTGGCGACCGTCGAGGCGCATGTCCGCGAGGCCGCGCAGCATGGCGCCAAGATCATCCTGCCGCCCGAGCTGTTCTCGAGCCCCTATTTCTGCCAGCGCGAAGAGATCGGCTGGTTCGCCACTGCGCGCCCGACCGTCGAGCACCCGAGCGTCATCGCGATGCAGGCGCTCGCCGCGGAATTGCAAGTCTATATTCCTACGAGCTTTTTCGAACACGACGGCCAGCATTACTACAACAGCCTCGCGATGATCGATGATACGGGCGCGATCATGGGAACCTATCGCAAGAGTCACATTCCCGATGGTCCGGGTTACGAAGAGAAATTCTATTTTCGTCCCGGCAATACCGGCTTCAAGGTCTGGCCGACCAGATATGGAACCGTCGGTGTCGGCATCTGCTGGGACCAATGGTATCCCGAGACCGCGCGCGCGCTGATGCTGATGGGGGCCGATGTGCTGATGTTTCCGACCGCGATCGGCGACGAGCCTGAAGCCGAAGACCTCGACACGTCGCGGCTCTGGCGGCGTGCGATGGTCGGGCATGCGGTATCGAACGTCGTTCCGGTCGTCGCGTCAAACCGCATCGGGCGCGAGCCAAATGCCGCTGGGGGAGGCCAGACCTTTTATGGTCACAGCTTCATCACCAACGAACGCGGCGATCTCGTCGCGGACTATGGCGCGGTCGAGAGCGGCGTGCTCGTCGCACAGTTCGACCTCGACGAAGTGCGCGCGAACCGCGCAGCGTTCGGCTTCTTTCGCGACCGGCGGCCCGAGCTTTACGGTCGCCTTGCCGAGGACGTTTGACAGCATGCGCTTGAAAGCGGCGCGTCCCGGGCATATGCGACGCGCCTCGACGACAAATTCAACACTCAAGGATCATCTGTGGCCGGTTTCAAGATTCCCACGTTTCAGGATCGTCTCAAGTCTGCCGAAGTTGCCAAGCAAAAGGCGCTCGAGCGGCTGAAGGCGAAGCCCCCGGTCGACGAGGCTGAAATGGCCGAGCGTCGCCGCGCTTGGGAAGCCAAAGAGCAGACCCTGAGCGAGGAGCGTGCAAAAAAAGCAGCAGCACTGGCCGCTGCAAAGGCCGAAAAGGCCGCCGCCAAAGCTGCCGAGATCGCCGCAGCCGAAGCCGCCGCAGCACTCAAGGCCGCACGCCTCAAGCCGCCGACGCCTGCCGAGATGAAAGCTGCGCGCGATGCGCGCTATGCCGCGCGCAAGGCGGCAAGGAACTAAGCCAGCCGCGCGATGACCGCTTGCGCCGCCGCAGGCGCACGAACCTTGGCTCCGGAGATCATGAAAAGATAGGCGTCGCGTCCGTCGCCGACCCACGTGCGCGCCATGTCGGCCCAACGGTCAAGCGCCGCGTCGTCATAGCCGGTTTCGATCTCCTCGCGGCATTTCTGCAGTCGTGCGTAGCGAAAGTCGGCGGTGTCGAAATCGATCGTCGGATAGTCATCCGAATCCGCAAACACCACCGCGACATTGGCCGCGCGCGCGATCGCGGCGAATTCAGGCGTGTCGAAGCTCGCGTGACGCGGCTCGAGGACGTGGCGGAGCTTGACCCCCTCGTGCTGCGCCGGCAGCAGCGCGACGAACGCCGCGATGTCGTCGGCGTCGAACTTGCGGGTGCCAGCAAACTGCCACAGGACCGGGCCGAGCTTGTCCCCAAGCGCGACCAGCCCCTGGTCCAGGAATTGCACGATGCCCTCACCCGCCTCGGCGAGCTTTTTGCGCGTCACGCAATAGCGCGACCCCTTTACCGCGAACTGGAACCCCTGCGGCGCGCCTTGCGCCCATTTCTCCCAGCTTGCGGGCTTTTGCCGACCATAGAAGGTCCCGTTGATCTCGATCCCGGTCAGGTGGCTGACCGCGTAATCGAACTCGCGTGCCTGGGGCAGCCCGGCCGGATAGAATGGACCGCGCCAGGGTTCATAGCTCCACCCGCCGACGCCGACGCGGATCGTCCCCGGCAATTATTCCTCGCCGCCGACCAGGTTGCCGAGGCCGTGGCGATGCAGCTTCGAATAAAGGCTCTGGCGGCTGACGCCGAGCACTTCGGCAGCCGAGGCGCGATTGTCCGACGTGTATTTGAGCGCAGCCTCGATGCACAGGCGCTCGATCAGATCGGTCGATTCGCGGACGATATCCTTCAGGGGCATGCGTCCGACCAGCTCGGTCAGCTGCTCGACGGAACGCGGCAGGTCGCGCTGGACGGGGGGCAAGTCGCGGACGCGGCGCCCGACATCGCGGATCGAAAAGCCGTAGGCGTCGCCGTCGTTGCCGGGGACCGCAACGGCGGCGACCTCGACTTCTTCGATCGCGCCGAGTCGCCCGCGCATGATCGTCGCCACGTTGCGCACGCTTCCGTGCACGCGCAGCTGATCGACGATCAGGTCGGTGTCGATCCCAGCGCGTCCGAGATAATCGCCGAGCGATGCGCCGGTCAGCCGCGCGGCCGATGCCTCCTGCGCCAGATCGACGAACGCCGCGTTCGTGGCGATAATCGCGAGGTCGCGATCGGCGAGCACGAACGCATCGGGCAGCCGCTCGACCGCATCGAGCATCCGTGCGCTGGTTCCGCTGAGCGCGGCTGCTTCGGTCGATTGCAGCCCGATCAGAAAGAACCCGGCACGATCCTGACGAAACGCGGTAGCGGTCAGCGCGACGGTCGACCCGTCGCGGGCGAGGCGGACGACGAGCGGCACGCTTGCGGTCGTCGCCGAAACCGCCCCCAGATGCGCGATCACGTCGTCCTGGTCGGCAGGGTCGATGATCGCGGTCAGGCTGCGGTTAATCAGCGCGCCGGGTTTGGCACCCGCCAGCGCCGCCGCAGCGGGGTTCGCTTCGGCAATGCGGCGTGTGTCAGCGTCGACGATCAGCACCGCCTCGCGCCCCAAATCGAACAACAGGCGATACCGCCCCTCGGCATTGCGCAACCGAAGATAATCGCGCTCGAGCGATTGCTGCGCCTGGATCAGCCGCTGTTGCATCGCGGCGGCCGAGCGCAAATCCTGACCGACGGCGACGACGCCATTACCCGCGCGCACGGCAAGATAGCGGATTGGCACGTCGCCCGTTTCGCCGGGATGATTGACCTGCCGCCAGCGCGGTACGACATCGTTGGCGGCATCGGCGAGCATCTGGGTGATCTTGGCGGTACTGTCCTTGCCGACGGAGGCGATCCACTCCCGGCCGATCCAGCCTTCTTGGCCCTGGCCGGTCGGATCGCCGTGTTCGAATGCGGCATCGACGATTCGACCGTGTCCATCGATCACCAGCGCGATATCGCCCGACGCACGTACCAGTCCCTCGACCGCCGCGGCGTCGAGCCCAGGAAGCGTGTCGCGCGGTGCGCGAAATGCAATGGCCGTAGCCGAACTCACCGGGTTCCCACCTTCAATACCCCTTTCCGGGTCAGGCGAATTCCCGCCGTCCGCTTACCGTAACCAGCCGTTCTGCCATCGCCAGTGCCCCCGGCGCGTCGGACGCTGTGCCGTCGGCACCTGCGCGCGTGCTTATTTCCGGGTCGGCAGCGAGCACCCGTCCACCCAGCATCACGCAAATCCGGGGGTTTCTCGACACACTGCGGACCGCCAGAATGAGTGATCCGAGGCGCCCGATATGATCGTCGCAGCTCACCGTCAACCCGATGACGTCGTACATGCGCCCCGCAAGCTCGTCGAGCAGCTCCGATGTCGTGGGGTCGGACAGCAAGGTCGTCGCCCAGCCCCCACGCCTGAACACCTCGTCGACGATGACCGTACCGAAGCTGTGCTGCTCACCCGGGACTGTGGCAAATAATGCGGCGTTTCCCTGCGCCTCGCAATCGCAGGGCATGCGGGCGGAAACTTCGCGGACCACTTCCTGCAGGCGCCACAGCCCCATCGTCACGTCGACGAAGTCGCAGCGATCGTCTTCCCAGAACACGCCGAGTGCGCGGGCGGCGGGCGCCAGCAGGTCGACGAGGATGGTTTCGATGGGAACGCCGCGATGAACGAACTGTTCGACATGATCGAGCAGCACGTCGGCCCCGGTTTCGAGCGCAAGGGGAGCGAAAGCTTCGGCCTCTTCGCGCGTGATCTCGGTCGCGGGCCCGGCGTCGACGACCGACGGTGCGTCATGGCGATGCACGACGAGCAGCCGCGGAATAACCTGGCGTTCGATCAGTTCAGCGACGAGTTCGGGGCGGGTGTCGAGCGTATCGGGCACGCTTCGCAAGGTGCGTCGTCGCCCGACGAACTCGGGCAGATATGCCCGCGCATGTTCGACCAAACCGAGCATCGTCGCCATCTTCCGGTTCTCCCGACCGGCGGGGCGCAAGGAATATCGCGACCCTGGTGCGAAAGACTCAGGTCGATTGCCCGATCCCCGCGACTCGGAAGCTATGCCTGCCGTTCAAGATTGGCAATCCGGAAACCACATAATTGCGAACCAAGTGTCCGAAATATTTTACGTCAAAAAGATTTGACACATTCGGAACGCGAGCGCAGTCTCCGTGGCGAGAGGAGGACGCATGACAAGCACAACAGCACCGGCACTCTATACGCCCGAGCAGCGCGCGCGCCGCGACTCGACGCGCTGGACGCTCGTTCAGGGACTGCTCGCGCCTTTCCAATTCCTCGTCTGTCTCGTCAGCCTCGTCCTTGTCGTACGTTATCTGACCACTGGGGCGGGTGAAGCGGCCGCGACCGCTTCGATCGTCGTCAAGACGATCACACTCTACACCATCATGATCACCGGCTCGATCTGGGAGAAGGTCGTGTTCGGCAAATGGCTGTTCGCCGACGCCTTCTGGTGGGAAGATTTCTTCTCGATGTTCGTGATTGCGCTGCACAGCGCCTACCTGATCGCTCTGTTCTTCGACCTTGGCACGACACAGGGTCGCATGGTCCTCGCGCTCGCGGCTTATGGGACCTACGCCATCAACGCCGCGCAATTCCTGCTGAAGCTGCGCGCCGCGCGGTTGCAGGCCGCGGCATGAACGCGGTGGTCGCAACGGCACGCACCGAGTTGCCGGTGCTGCGCGAACGTGGCCAGCGCGAGGTATTCTGCGGGCTGACTGGGATCGTCTGGCTGCACCGCAAGATCCAGGACGCCTTCTTTCTCGTCGTCGGATCGCGCACCTGCGCGCACCTCCTTCAGTCGGCGGCGGGCGTCATGATCTTTGCCGAGCCGCGCTTTGCGACCGCGATCATCGAGGAACGCGATCTGGCGGGACTCGCCGATGCCAATGAAGAGCTCGACCGCGTGGTCGACCGGTTGCTCGCGCGGCGTCCCGACATCAAGATGCTGTTCCTCGTCGGGTCGTGCCCTTCCGAAGTGATCAAGCTCGACCTGTCGCGCGCGGCCGGACGGCTGTCCGTCAAACACGCCGGGGAAGTTCGGGTTCTCGCATATTCGGGCTCGGGGATCGAGACGACCTTTACCGAGGGTGAAGACGCCTGCCTGACCGCGCTGGTACCCGAGTGTCCGGTGACAGACGACGCGTCGCTGCTGATGGTCGGCGCGCTGCCCGATGTCGTCGAGGACCAGTTCCTGCGGTTGTTCGCCGAGCTCGGCATCGGCCCAGTGCGCGTGCTGCCGGGCCGCCGCGCCGACCAGTTGCCGCCGATCGGCCCGAACACGCGCTTCCTGCTCGCGCAGCCGTTCCTCGGCGCGACCGCGCAGGCGCTCGAGGATCGCGGCGCGGTGCGGATCGACGCGATGTTCCCGTTCGGCGCGGAGGGGACGACCGACTGGCTCCACGCCGCCGCCATGGCGTTCGGCGTCGCCGAAATGGATTTCCGCCGCGTCATCGCGCCGGCGCGTGAACGTGCCAAGCGCGCGATCGAACACAGCCGCGCACGCCTCGAAGGCAAGACGATCTTCTTCATGCCCGATTCGCAGCTCGAAGTGCCGCTCGCGCGCTTCCTCGCCAACGAACTCGGAATGGTGCCGATCGAGGTCGGAACCCCCTACCTCCACCGTCGCCACCTCGCGCGCGATCTGGCGGCACTGCCCGCAGGGACGCAGGTCAGCGAAGGGCAGGACGTCGACAGGCAGCTCGACCGCGTCCGCGCCGCGCGTCCCGACCTGACGGTGTGTGGCCTCGGCCTCGCCAACCCGCTCGAGGCCGAAGGGCTGTCGACCAAATGGGCGATCGAGCTGGTGTTCTCGCCGATCCACGGGTTCGACCAGGCCGGCGATCTCGCCGAATTGTTCGCGCGCCCGCTGCGGCGGCGCGACGTGCTCAAGGTCGCGGCCTGATGCAACTGGCCGTCTGGACCTATGAAGGCCCCCCGCATGTCGGTGCGATGCGCGTGGCAACGGCGATGACCGACGTGCATTACGTCCTCCATGCGCCGCAGGGCGATACCTATGCCGACCTGCTGTTCACGATGATCGAGCGGCGCACCAAGCGCCCGCCGGTGACGTTCACGACGTTCCAGGCGCGCGACCTGGGCAAGGACACCGCCGAACTGTTCCAGAACGCCGCGCGCGAGGCGCACGCGCGCTTCAAGCCCGCCGCGATGCTGGTCGGCGCTTCGTGCACCGCCGAGCTGATTCAGGACGACCCGGCAGGCCTCGTCGAGGCGATGGGGCTGCCCTGCCCCGTCGTCGCGCTCGAGCTGCCGAGCTATAGCCGCAAGGAGAATTGGGGCGCGGGCGAGACCTTCTACCAGCTCGTGCGCAAGCTCGCCGACCGGACAGTGGTTCGCGCTCCTAAGGAAGGGCGCCGCTTGCGCGCGAACCTGCTCGGACCGACCGCGCTCGGCTTTCGCCACCGCGACGACGTGATCGAGGTCACGGCGCTGCTCGATTCGCTCGGCGTCGACGTCCATGCGGTGGCACCGCTCGGCGCGAGTGCGGCCGACCTGATCGCGATCGGCGCGGCCGATTTCAACGTCCTGATGTACCCCGAGATCGGCGACACCGCCGCGCGCTGGCTCGAGAAGACCTTTGGCCAGCCGGTCGTTCGCACCGTGCCGATCGGTTATGGCGCGACGCGCGATTTCGTGCGTGAAATCGCAACCTTGTCGGGTGTCAATGCCGACGCGGTCATCGCCGCCGCGCAGTCGCGGCTGCCATGGTGGTCATCGTCGGTCGATTCGACCTATCTGACCGGCAAGCGCGTCTTCATCTTCGGCGACGCGACGCACGCGGTCGCCGCCGCGCGCGTGGCGCACGACGAGTTGGGTTTCGAAATCGCCGGGCTCGGCTGCTACAACCGCGAATTCGCACGCGACGTGCGTGAGGCGGCGGCGCGCTACGGTGTCGAAGCGCTGATCACCGACGATCACTTGACGGTCGAGGACGCGATCGTCGCGGCACAGCCCGAACTCGTGCTCGGCACGCAGATGGAGCGCCACATCGCCAAGCGGCTGCGCATCCCCTGCGCGGTCATTTCGGCCCCGGTCCACGTCCAGGACTTCCCGGCGCGCCATAGCCCGCAGATGGGGTGGGAGGGGAGCAACGTGCTGTTCGACAGCTGGGTGCATCCGCTGACGATGGGCCTCGAAGAGCATCTGCTGACGATGTTCCGCGACGATTTCGAATTCTCGGATGGTGCCGAGCCCAGTCATCTCGGTGCCGTCGGTCACGCGCCCGCGGCGAACGACCGTCATGCTGAACTTGTTTCAGCATCCAGCGCGCAAGCGTCACCGGCGGTGACTGATGAGACATGGGCACCGGATCAGGTCCGGGCTGACGCTGAACTCTGGGAAGCCGCCGCCGAAGCCGAACTCCGCAAAATCCCGTTTTTCGTCCGCGGCAAGGCGCGCCGCAACACCGAACGCTTCGCCACCGAGCAAGGCCTGGCGTCGATATCGCTCGACACCCTCTATGAGGCGAAGGCGCATTATGCACGGTAGCTTCGCCCCAAAAGTGCGCGTCGTCATCGTCACGCTCGACAATCACCTGTCGGGCGCGGTCGAACGCGCCGGCGCGCGGCTGGCGCGTGAGGGATCGGGGATCAGCATCGGATTCCATGCCGCCGCCGACTGGGACGCGCGGCCCGAAACGCTCGACGCATGCCGCGCCGACATCGGCCGCGCCGACATCGTCATCGCGACGATGCTGTTCCTCGACGACCACATCCGCGCGATCATGCCCGCGCTCGAGGCGCGCCGCGACCAGTGTGACGCGATGGTCGGGCTGATGTCGGGGAGCGAAGTCGTCAAGCTGACGCGGCTCGGCAATTACCGCATGGACAAGCCCGCAACGGGGCCGATGGCGCTGATCAAGAAACTGCGCGGGACCGGCAAGCCGGGCACGAGTTCGGGCGCACGCCAGATGAAGATGCTCCGCCGCCTGCCCAAGATCCTGAAATTTGTGCCCGGATCGGCGCAGGACCTGCGCGCCTATTTTCTCACGATGCAATATTGGCTGGCGGGCAGCGACGACAATGTCGTCAACATGGTCCGCGCGCTGGTCGGGCGCTATGCCGACGGCGACCGCCGCGACCTGCGCGGCACGCTCCACGTCGAGAACCCGGTCGAATATCCCGAGGTCGGCGTCTATCATCCCGCGTTGCCGCTGCGCCTCGTCGAAGACGCCAAGCAGCTTCCTGCAGGCGGCAAGGCAGGCACCGTCGGGCTGCTGATGCTGCGGTCGTACCTGCTCGGGCGCGACACGGGGCATTACGACGGCGTGATCGCGGCGATGGAAGCGCGCGGGCTGAGCGTCGTTCCGGCGTTCGCGAGCGGGCTCGACGCGCGCCCGGCGATCGAGGCTTATTTCATGCGCGATGGCATGCCGTGTGTCGATGCGGTCGTGTCGCTCACGGGCTTCTCGCTGGTCGGCGGCCCTGCCTATAACGACACGACTGCGGCCGAGACGATCCTGTCGCAGCTCGACGTTCCCTATATCGCCGCGCACCCGCTCGAATTTCAGACGCTGCAGGCGTGGGGCGCGAGCCGCCAGGGGCTGCTCCCCTTGGAAGCGACGATGATGGTCGCGATTCCCGAGCTCGACGGCGCGATCCTGCCGACGGTGTTCGGCGGTCGTTCGGAGGCTTCGGGCGCGCCATGCACTGGCTGTGCGCGCCATTGCAGCTTTGCGGGTGACCTTTCGCGCGCGATGGTGTCGTGCCCCGAGCGCGCCGAAGCACTCGCCGCCAAGGTCGGCAAGCTCGTCGCACTGCGGCGGTCGGCGCGCGCCGCACGCAAGCTCGCGCTCGTGCTGTTCAACTTCCCACCCAATTCAGGTGCGGTCGGCACGGCCGCGCACCTCGCCGTTTTCGAGAGCGTCCACGCCACGCTCACGCGCCTCGCCCGCGAAGGCTATGACGTCGATGTGCCCGCCAGCGTCGACGCGCTGCGCAACGCAATTCTGAAAGGCAACGCCGAGTATCTGGGCGCCGACGCCAATGTCCACGCGCGCATCGCCGCCGACGACCATGTCCGCCGCGAGCCGCACTTGCGCGCGATCGAAGCGCAATGGGGCCCGGCACCCGGCAATCAGCAGGCCGACAGCCGCAGTATCCACGTCCTCGGCGCGCAGTTCGGCAATGTCTTCATCGGCATCCAGCCCGCGTTCGGCTTCGAGGGCGACCCGATGCGGCTGTTGTTCGAGAGCGACTTCGCGCCGACGCACGCGTTCAGCGCCTTCTACCGCTGGCTGCGCGAGGATTTCGCCGCAGACGCGGTGCTGCATTTCGGCACGCATGGCGCGCTCGAATGGATGCCCGGCAAGCAGGTCGGCCTGTCGGGCGACTGCTGGCCCGAGCGGCTGCTGGGCGACCTGCCCAATTTCTACCTCTACGCCGCGAACAACCCGTCCGAAGGGCTGCTCGCCAAGCGCCGCTCGGGCGCGACGTTGATCTCGTATCTGACCCCTGCGGTCAGCGAAGCTGGGCTCTACAAGGGGCTGGCCGATTTGAAGACCCTGGTCGAGCGCTGGCGCGCTGGCGACGCCGCCGAGCAGGACAAGCTCGCGCCGATGATCGCCGAGGCCGCCGAGGCACTCGGGCTTGCCGAACGCGACATCGCCGCGATTGCCGCCAGCCTCTACGAGATCGAGCGCGCGCTGATCCCCGAGGGGCTCTACGTTGCCAGTGACGACGAGCTGAACGGCATCGTTCATGCGCTCGACGCCGGCTATATCCGTCCCGCCCCCGGCGGCGACGTGATGCGCAATCCCGAAGTCTTGCCGACCGGGCGCAACATCCACGGGTTCGACCCCTTCAAGCTGCCGGGCCGCTTCGCGATGTCCGAAGGGACAGCGCAGGCCGAGGAAATCATCGCGCGCCACGTGCGCGACGGCGGCGACTATCCCGAAAGCCTCGCGATGGTGCTCTGGGGCACCGACAATCTGAAAAGCGAGGGCGCGCAGATCGCGCAGGTGCTCGCGCTGATCGGCGCGCGTCCGCGCCTCGATGGCTATGGCCGCCTGTGCGGGGCCGAACTGATCCCGCTCGACGAACTCGGCCGCCCGCGTATCGACGTTATCGCCACATTGTCGGGCATCTTCCGCGACCTGTTGCCGCTCCAGACGCGGATGATCGCCGAGGCCGCGCTGCTTGCCGCGACCGCCGACGAGCCCGAGGATCGCAACTTCATCCGCAAGCACAGCCTGGCGCATGCGGCGCTTCACGGCTGCGACATCGAGACCGCCGCACTGCGCGTCTTCTCGAACGCCGAGGGTGCCTATGGTGCCAACGTCAACCAGCTGATCGATTCTGGCGACTGGACCGACCCTGACGAACTCGCGACGATGTGGGAGGCCAAGAAGGGCTTCGCTTACGGCGTGAAAGGCACGCCGGTGCGCCAGGCCGCGCTGCTCCAGTCGGCACTCGCGACGGTCGATTTCGCCTATCAGAACCTCGACTCGGTCGAACTCGGCGTCACCACGATCGACCAATATGTCGATGCGCTCGGCGGCCTCGGGCGTTCGGTCGCGCGCGCCAAGGGCAAGGCGGCACCCGTCTACATCGTCGATGCGACGCAAGGAGCCGCAAAGGTCCGCACGCTCGGCGAGCAGGTCGAGCTCGAAACGCGCAGCCGCGTGCTCAACCCCAAATGGTATGAGGGGATGCTCAACCACGGGTTCGAGGGCGTCCGCAACATCGAGGCGAGCGTGACCTGCGTCGCGGGCTGGTCGGCGACGACCGGCGACGTCAACCCGGCGCTCTACCAGTCGATCAGCGACACCTTCGTCCTCGACGATGCGATGCGCGAGCGGCTCGCCGCGCTCAATCCCAAGGCGACGGCACGCGTCGCGGGCCGTCTGCTCGAAGCGAGCGACCGCAAATTCTGGACACCCGACGCGGCAACGCTTGCCGCACTCCACGCAGCTTCCGACGCCATCGAGGACCGTCTCGAAGGGATCGCGGCATGAGGAATGTTTACTGATGGCCCTGCTCGACCCCCCAGTTCTCGACCGGCCCGTTCTCGACCGGCCCGTGCGCGTCCCCGACCGCATGCTGAACAATCTGAAAAAGGGCCTCGATGGCGAGGGCAGCGTGCAGGTCGGCCTCGACGCCGCCGACAGCATCGGCTCGGCCAAGGTCTTCGCAATCTATGGCAAGGGCGGCATCGGCAAGTCGACGACATCGTCGAACCTGTCGGCGGCGCTCAGCCTGCTGGGCAAGCGCGTGCTCCAGATCGGTTGCGACCCCAAGCACGACTCGACGTTCACGCTGACCAAGAAGCTGATGCCGACTGTCATCGACGTCCTCGAAACGGTGGATTTCCATCACGAAGAGCTTCGCCCCGAGGATTACATGTTCCAGGGGTTCAACGGCGTGATGTGCGTCGAAGCAGGCGGGCCGCCCGCGGGCACCGGCTGCGGCGGCTATGTCGTCGGGCAGACGGTCAAATTGCTCAAGCAGCATCATCTGCTCGAGGATACCGATGTCGTTATCTTCGACGTGCTCGGTGACGTCGTGTGCGGCGGGTTTGCGGCACCGCTCCAGCATGCCGAACGCGCGGTCGTCGTCGCGGCGAACGATTTCGACAGCATCTTCGCGATGAACCGCATCGTCGCCGCGATCAAAGCCAAGTCGAAGAATTACGAAGTGCGCATGGCGGGCGTCATCGCCAATCGCAGCGCGGCGACCGACGAGATCGACCGCTTCAACGCCGCGACGGGCCTGAAGACGCTCGCGCACTTCCCCGATCTCGACGCGATCCGCCGCAGCCGCCTGAAGAAGTGCACGATCTTCGAGATGGATTCGACTCCCGAGATCGAGTCGGTGAAGGCCGAGTATCTGCGGCTGGCGGCGGTCCTGTGGGCGGGCACCGACGCGCTCGACGCGATGCCGATGAAGGATCGCGATATCTTTGAATTCCTGGGGTTCGAATGATGGCATCTGCAAGCTACGATCTCTATCGCTCGCGGCTCGAAACCTATTTCGACCGGACGGCGATGGACGCGTGGGCGCGGCTGACGTCGGATGCGCCGGTCAGCGGCATCCGCGCCACGGTCCGCAAGGGCCGCGACGCGATGCATGCCGCCCTGATGGGCTACCTCCCTGCCGACATGACCGGCCTGCGGGTCCTCGACGGCGGGTGCGGCACGGGTGCGCTTGCGGTCGCGGCGGCACAGCGCGGGGCTAGCGTCGTCGCGATCGACGTGTCGAAGAGCCTGGTCGAGATCGCGCGCGACCGCGCGCCTGCGAGTCTCGCGATCGACTGGCAGGTCGGTGACATGCTCGACCCGCGCCTCGGCAGCTTCGATCACGTCATCGCGATGGACTCGCTGATCCACTATCAGACGCGCGACATCATCGCGGCTGTCGAGGCTTTGCGCATCCGCACGCGCTCGTCGGTCGTCTTCACCTTTGCGCCGCGCACGCCGCTGCTGACCGTCATGCACACAGCCGGATTGCTGTTCCCGCGCAGCGACCGTGCCCCTGCGATCGTGCCGGTGACCGAGTCGAGATTGCGCACGCATTTCGGTGCGGCGGCGCGTCGCGGGCAGCGGATAAGCAGCGGGTTTTACAAAAGCCACGCGCTTGAGGTCGTGAGCGAATGATCACGCGCGGCGCCTCGATCTGGAACCGCGTCGGCACACGCTTCCTGCCGTTCGCCGACGTTGCGACGCCCGAACTGCCGCTGTCGCGCCTGATGCGGCTTAGCCTGTTCCAGGTTTCGGTGGGCATGTGCGCGGTTCTGCTGACCGGCACGCTGACGCGCGTCATGATCGTCGAGCTCGGCCTGTCGGCATGGAGCGTGTCGGCGATGGTGTCGCTGCCGCTGTTCTTCGCGCCGCTGCGCGCGCTGATCGGGCACAAGTCGGACAATCATCGCTCGGTGCTCGGGTGGAAGCGCGTGCCGTACATCTGGTTCGGGTCGCTGCTTCAGTTTGGCGGGCTCGCGATCCTGCCGTTCGCACTGCTTGTCATGTCGGGCTTGGGCAAAGCGCCGCCGCTGGCAGGCGAAATCGCCTCGGCGCTCGCCTTCCTGATGGTCGGCGCGGGGATGCATACTGTCCAGACCGCCGGCGTCGCGCTCGCGACCGATCTGGCGACCGAGGAGAACGCCCCGCGCGTCGTCGCACTGCTTTATGTCATGCTGCTCGTCGGCATGATGATCAGCGCGCTCGTCATCGGGCATGTGCTGATCGACTATACGCCGACGCGGCTCGCGCAGGTGGTGCAGGGCGTCGCGGTCGTGACACTGCTGCTCAACATGACCGCGCTGTGGAAACAGGAAGCGCGCGTGCGCGGCGGCATCCGCCCGGCCGACAGCGCGCCCGACTTCGCGACCGAATGGCGCGGGTTCGTCGCCGAGCCGCGCACGCGCCGCCTGCTCGTCGGCGTCGGTATCGGCGCGGCGGCCTTCGCGATGCAGGACGTGCTGCTCGAATCGTACGGCGGGCAAGTCCTCGGGCTGACCGTCGGTGCGACCACTGCGCTCACCGCGCTCTGGGCGATGGGTACGCTCGCGGCTTTCGCGAGCGCGGCGCGCCACCTCGCGCGGGGCGGCGAGCCGCATCGCCTTGCCGGGTTCGGCTGCGTATTCGGCATCGCGGCATTCCTGATGATCCTGTTTGCCGCTCCCTTGTCGAGCATCGGACTGCTGTGCGTCGGCGCGGCGGTGCTTGGCGTCGGCGGCGGGCTTTTCTCGGTCGGCACGCTGACCTCTGCGATGCACCTTGCCAGGGGCGGGACCAAGTCGGGGCTTGCACTCGGCGCCTGGGGCGCGGTCGGCGCGACCAGCGCAGGCGTCGCGATCGCGCTCGGCGGAATCTTGCGCGACTTCGTGGCGGGCAGCGATCTTTCCGTCGGCGGCTATGCCTTTGTCTACCTCAGCGAGATCGTCCTGCTCGTCGCGACACTCGTCGCGCTCGGCCCGCTCGTCCGCCGCGATCCCTTGCACGCCCTACCCGCCACCGGCCGCTTCGGCCTCGCCGATTTTCCTGCCTGAAGAAGAGGAGACCGTCATGTCACCCATTGTCGTCGGCCATATCGATGTCGCGCTGATCGTGTTCGATGCGTTCGTGCTCTTCTTCTTCGGGCTCGTGGTCTATCTGCGCCGCGAGGACCGGCGTGAGGGCTATCCGCTCGAGGACGAGCTGACCGGTCGGCTCGAGAGCGCGGGCGGGCCGCTGCTGCTCGCAAGCCCCAAGACGTTCCGCCTTCCCTTTGGGCGCGGCGACGTCAGCGTGCCGCGCCACCGCCCCGAGCCGGTCGATCTTCCCGCGCGCAAGGAACGCTTTCATGGCGCCCCGCTCTATCCGAGCGGTAACCCGATGGTCGACGGCATCGGCCCGGGTGCCTGGGCCGAGCGCGCGCGCGTCCCCGACCTCGACTATGAAGGTCACCCGCGCATTGTCCCGCTGTCCACCACCAACAGCCTGTGGATCGAGCGTCGCGACGCCGATCCGCGCGGCATGCGCGTGCTGGGTGCCGACGGACTGGAGGCAGGCACCGTCACCGACATCTGGGTCGATCGCGCCGACCGCCTGATCCGCTATCTGAGCGTGGATATCGGTACCCGCACCGTGCTCGCGCCGATGATGATGTCGACGATCGACAAGCGCCGCCGCACCGTCACGATCGACGCGGTCACCGCCGCGCAGTTCGCCGACGCCCCCGCAATCGAAAACGCCGCGACGATCACCTTCTATGAAGAAGAGCGCGTCCAGGCCTATTTCGGCAGCGGCTATCTTTACGCCACAAAGGCACGCCAGGAGCCATGGATGTGATCGTCGAACATGACAGCGAGCCCGTCCGCGGCCTCCCGGGCTATCTCCCCGCCAATGAGCGTATGCTGTGGCAGGGATCGCCCGACTGGAAGCGTCTGGCGTATCAGGCCTTCCACGTCCGCATCGTCGGTGGCTATTTCCTGCTGCTCGGGAGCTGGGGCGCGGTTCAGGCCGCGCGCGGGCTCGGCACGTGGATGGGGGTGGGCATAACCTTCGCGCTCGGCCTGGCCGGTGTCGTCGTCCTCGGCGCGCTCGCGCTGCTGGCGTCGAAGACCACCGTCTACACGCTGACCGACCGGCGGATCGTCCTGCGCTTCGGCATGGCGCTTCCCAAATGCATCAACCTGCCGCTCGCGACGATCGTCGCCGCCGACGTGCGCAGCTTCAAGGACGGCACCGGCGACATTCCGCTCCAGCTCGACGGGCCGCAGCGGCTCGGCTGGATTCAGCTCTGGCCGCACGCGCGCCCCTGGCGCGCCAAGGATGCGCAGCCGATGCTGCGCGCGATCCCCGATGCCGCACGCGTCGCCGGGCTGCTCGGGCGCACCGTGGGTGCCGCTCAGGGCAAGCCCGTCGCGGTCCCCGCGCCCAAGCTTGCGGTGGCGGCATGAGCGCGACCCACCGCGATCCGTCGGTCCCGCGCGGCGCGCTGATCATGGCGGGGGCGATGATCGGGGTTGCGCTGGTGTCGGCAACCGCTGTCCGCACCGGCATCATTCCGGTTCAGTCGTCGCCGGTCCTGATGCGCAGCGCCGAACATCTGAAACCCGTTCAGGTTCGCGATCTCGTCTTTGCCGACCAGCCCGACGGCGGCGTGCGCATCACCGACGTCAGCACCGGCCACCCGGTCGAAGTCATCGCCCCGCTCAGCCACAGCGGCTTCATCCGCGGCGTGATGCGCGGGCTCGCACGCGAGCGGCGCGGCCACGGCATCGGCAGCGGACCGCCCTTCCGCCTCGCGCTCTGGCCCGACGGCGAGCTGTCGCTGACCGACAGCGCGACAGGGCGCAGCATCGAGCTGAACGCGTTCGGGGGCACCAACCGCGCGTCGTTCGCCGCCTTGCTGGCACCGACGAAGTGAGCCGCAGCTTCGACACCGGCTGCACGATCGAGGTCGAGCACAGCTTTGACTGGCTCCACGCGCATGTCGACCTCGACGGCGATGTCGAGCTCGGCCCCGGTGACCGCGTGCGCGTCCACGGCTGCTCGATCCGCCTGCCGTTCGGCGAGCGGATCGTCGAGCGCCGCACCGCAACGGTGACGCGCGCGAGCCGGGTCGAGCGCGCTTGGGTGAAGCTCAAGGCACGCTTCGCGCTCACCGAACTCTACGAAATCAGCTTTTCGAATGCCCGGACGCTATGAGGACGCCGCTATGAACGCGATGACGCACGACTTTACGCCCGACGTTGTCGACAGCGAGGGTGCCCATGCGATCGCGACGCAGGACACGGTGCTGAGCCCACGTTTCTACACCACTGATTTCGACGCAATGGACCGCATCGACGTGTCGCGCGTGCGTCGCGAATGGGACGCACTCATCGCCGAAATGGCCAGCGACCCGAACCACGATCATTTCCGCAAGGACCGCAGCTTCGACGGCATCATCGCCGCAATGGAGCCCGAGCTGCGCCGCGAATTCACCGACTTCCTCGTCTCGTCGCTGACCGCCGAATTTTCGGGCTGCATCCTTTATGCCGAGATCGCCAAACGCACGAAGAACCCCGATGCCAAGGCGCTGTTCAAGCTGATGGCGCGCGACGAGAGCCGCCACGCCGGCTTCATCAACGACAGTCTGAAGGACGCCGGGATCGGTATCGACCTGAGCTTCCTGACCAAGACCAAGAAATACACATTCTTCCGCCCGAAGTTCATCTTCTACGCGACCTACCTGTCCGAAAAGATCGGCTATGCGCGCTACATCACCATCTTCCGCCATCTCGCGCAGCACCCCGAGCGGCGCATCCACCCGATCTTCGAATGGTTCGAGGAATGGTGCAACGACGAGTTCCGTCACGGCGAGGCGTTCGCGCTGCTGATGCGCGCCGACCCCAAGCTGACGAGCGGCCTTAACAAGCTGTGGATCCGGTTCTTCCTCGTCGCGGTCTATGCGACGATGTACGTCCGCGATCATGCGCGCCCGCACTTTCACGCGGCGCTCGGCATCGACCCGACCGATTACGACTACCGGGTCTTTCGTATCTGTTCGGACATCACGCGTCAGGTGTTTCCGGTCGTGCTCGACAGCGACAGCCCGACGTTTCGCCGCCTGATGGACGATCTGCTTGCCGCCAACCGCGCGCTGCCAACGGCAGGTCGCCTGGGCAAGGTCGTCGCTTATGCAAGGATCGGCTGGAGCCTCGCGCGGCTCTATTGCCTGCCCGCAGAGCGCAATGCCGCGCCTGCACAGGTTCGGCTGGTCCCCGCCTGGTGAGCCTCACCGCGCATCTTTTCCCTGCGCTGTTCGTCCTCGCGCTCTGGTTCGTCGGAACCGGGCTCGTCGTCTGGCTCGACAATCGTGCGCGCGGCAGCTTTGTCTTCAGCCTGTCGGTGATGGGGGTCGTCGCGATCGCCGCGATCGTCGTCGTCGTGCTGACCGCCGAATCGAACGATCCGCTCGCAGTCTATGCCGCCTTCGCCGCGAGCTTCGCCATCTGGGCATGGCACGAGCTGAGCTTTTTGACCGGAGCGGCCACCGGCCCGCGCCGTCTTCCCTGCCCGCCCGGCATCACCGGCTGGGCACGCTTCCGCGTTTCGGCGGCGACGGTGCTGTACCACGAAATCGCGCTCGCCGTGACATTGCTTGTGCTCACGATCGTCACCTGGAACGGCACCAACCCTGTTGCCGCACAGAATTTCGGCCTGCTGTTCGCGATGAGGCTGTCGACCAAGCTCAACCTGTTTCTGGGTGTCCCGAATTTCTCGACCGAGATCCTGCCGCCGCAACTCGGCTGGCTGAAGGGCTATTTCCGGATCGCACCCTTCAACGCGCTGATGCCGCTGTCGCTGGTCGCGGGCATTGCTGCGACCTTCTGGTTCGCGAACGCCGCGCTGAGCGCCGAAGGCGACGCCGCGATCGGCTGGTCGCTGCTCGGCAGCCTCGCGCTGCTCGGCGTCGCCGAACATGTCTTTCTGGTGCTGCCGCTGCGCGACAGTGCCCTGTGGCGCTGGGCAATCCCGGCGCGTGTCGACGGTTGAAGGGTGGGAGGAACGGCATGGATTACGATGCGCTGATGGCCGAGCAGCTCGATGCGCTGCGCGAGGCGGGCAATTACCGGACCTTCGCCGAGATCGAGCGTCGCGCTGGCCAGTTCCCGCGCGCCAAGCGCTATAGCGAGGGACGCGTCGACGAAGTCACCGTGTGGTGCTCGAACGACTATCTCGGCATGGGCCAGCACCCGGAGGTGCTCGGCGCGATGCACGAGGCGCTCGACAGCTGCGGCGCGGGCGCGGGGGGCACGCGCAACATATCGGGCACCAATCATCACCATGTGCTGCTCGAGGCCGAGCTCGCCGACTTGCACGGCAAGGACGCCGCGCTGATCTTCACTAGCGGCTATGTGTCGAACTGGGCGGCGCTTTCGACGCTCGCGTCGCGGCTGCCCGACTGCGTCGTGCTGTCCGACGCGCTCAACCACGCCTCGATGATCGAGGGCATCCGCCACAGCCGTGCCGAATGCCTGCGCTGGAAGCACAACGACCCCGCCGATCTCGACCGGCTGCTGTCGACCATCGCACCCGGCCGCCCCAAGCTCGTCGCGTTCGAAAGCGTCTATTCGATGGACGGGGACATCGCGCCGATCGCCGAAATCCTCGACGTCTGTGAAAAGCACGGCGCGATGAGCTATATCGACGAAGTCCATGCCGTCGGGCTTTATGGCCCGCGCGGCGGCGGCATTGCCGAGCGCGAAGGACTGATGGACCGGATCACCGTGATCGAGGGGACGCTGGGCAAAGCCTATGGCGTGATGGGCGGCTATATCGCGGCTTCGCACACATTGTGCGATTTCATCCGCAGCTTTGCCAGCGGGTTCATCTTCTCGACCGCACTGCCGCCCGCCGTCGCCGCCGGCGCGTGCGCGTCGATCAAGCATCTGAAGACCAGCCAGATCGAACGTGTCCGCCACCAGAATCGCGTCAAGGTCGTTCGCGAACGGCTCGACGCGATGGGCATCCCGCACCTCGACAACCCGAGCCATATCATTCCGGTGATGGTCGGGGATCCGCATCATGCCAAGGCGATCAGCGACTGGCTGATGACCAATCACGGCATCTACGTCCAGCCGATCAATTATCCGACCGTCCCCAAGGGCACCGAGCGGCTTCGCATCACGCCGTCGCCGGTTCACACCGACGCCGACATCGACCGGCTGACCGAGGCGCTCAGCGAATGCTGGTCGATGTGCGCGCTGGCGCGGATTCCGCTCGCGGCGTGATCGCGCGACAGCGCGCGTAACCACAGCGCGCCCATCGTCGCATCGAGCCCGGGCGGGTCGATCGCCTCGAGCCCCGATCCGGGATAAAAGGTCATCTCACCGAACAAGGGGCGCGCGTCGACCTCGTAGAGGTCGACGCGGACGAAATCGAACCCGCGCGCAAGCGTTTCGGCACCCTCGATCATTGCACCGAGCGCGACCGGCGGCGGGACGCGCGGAGCGTCGGGCGACAGCGGCCGCCACTGCCGATCGAACACCCACCAGCGATGCTGGCGTTCGCGATCGAGATGCACCTGGACGAATTCGACGCGTCCGCCGAACACGAAGAGTTTATAGTCGAGCGGCAGCGTCACGCCGTCGCCGATCATCGGCTCGACCAGCAAGCCCGGCTCGATCTCGCCGTACAGCCATTCGTCGAGCCAGCCGCCGTAACGCTGCGCGCACCACTGCGCGGTCTCCGCCTGCAACGCGGGCCAGTCGCACGCGCCGCGCACGAAGCGCGTCCAGGTGCAGCCGTGACGCGCCTTGACCACGAACGGCGTCGGCCAATCGGGCGCCTCGGGAAGCACCGCGCCCTCCCACAACGACGGGATGATCCACGCGTCGCCCAGCGTCCCCGCAACGAACGCCTTGACGCGGACCTTGTCGGCATAGCGCGCCAGGCGCGGGTCGCGGTCGTGGAGCTTGCGCAGCTGGACAAGCTCGGTGAAGCACGTCGGCGCGTCGAGATCGGGTAACCGCCCATGTCGCCAGAGATAGGTCAGCCCGATGCGGAGCCGTGCCGCGAGGGGGGCGTCGGGTCGCGTGAACGAAAGTGCGGCCGCAGTCACTGCAGCGAAGCGTCTCGCAACGGAAACGGTTCCCTGCGCCCCTATCGCCGACCCGTCCGTCAGTCCTGAGCCCGTCGAAGGACGGGGCACAAATGCCGAGCTTTGGTTCGTGTAGCCCGTCCTTCGACGAGCTCAACTAACGGCGAGAGAGAGCCAACGCGCAGCGAAGCGCCAGCCTATTTCCCCGTCGCGGCACCCCCGGTGGGCGTTGCGACAGTGATCTCGATCCGCCGGTTTCGCTGATTGCCCTGCGGCGTTCCGCTCGTATCGACCGGCTTGGTCGCGCCAAATCCGGTTGCGTCGAGCTGGCCCGTCGCGACACCCTTCGACACGAGATAGGTCTCGACCGACGCCGCGCGCGCCTGGCTTAGCGTCATGTTCGCCGCCGGATTGCCGACTGCGTCGGTGTGCCCCGCGACCGCCATGTGGAAGTTCGAGCAGCGCCCGGCAATCTGGACGAGGCTGTCGAGCAACGGCGTCGATACCGGCCGGATCGTCGCTTTTGCCGTATCGAATTCGATCGTCTTGCCCTGAAGCGCGCTGGCAAATTCGGCGTTGCAGCTCGTGGCGGTGGCGTTGGGATCTGCGGCGGGTGCACGACCGAGCGCGGCGGTCACCGGCAACGCCGTGGGCCAGAGCACGGGGTTCTGCGGCCGCATGCTGACGCCGTTCATCGGTTTCGCAAGCCCCTGGTGACACGTTGCGCAGTTGATCTTGTAGACGTCGCCCATCGGCCCCTTGCGCCACGGCGTCGGAAGCCCCTGGTGCACCGCCGGGAAAACACTCGCCAGTGGCGTCATATATTCCTGGTTGTTCCGCGCGACCATGCGCAGGCCGTACCAGGCCGTGACCCGCTGTGGGCTGCTCATGCTCCAGTTCTGGAAATTGGCGCTGTTGTGGCAATAGGTGCAGTTGACGCCCAGACCCGACGACATGTGCATCATCAGTCCGTAGGTCGTTTCCGCCGTCTTTTCGGACACGACATGGTTGGGCGAGGGATGCATATCACCCGATTGCACGCGGATGTTGCGGACGCCGTCGTCCTTCAGATAGGCCGAAAACGGATCATAGGGCAGCGATGCGAACGCGACCGAGGCATTGGGTCCGTTCTGTCCGCGATTGCCCTGCGCCGCGCCACGCGATCCATCGGGACCCGCCATGGCCCATTTGTTCTGGGGTACCGCGTTGCCGCGATGGCACGTCCAGCAGGTCACGCCGGTTTGCTGGACATGGCTCGTCCAGTTGCCGTTGATGTTCTGCGTCATCTGGATCATGCGGCGCGCGACGACCTTGGTGTAAATCTTGTCTTCGGCCATGTTGGCCGGATTGTGGCAATAATTACAGCCGCCCTGCTCGGGGGGAAGGTTTGCGGGAACGACCCAGTTCGTCATCTGCGCCATGAAATGGTTGAACCGGTCGGTACTCACCCCGCCGAGCACCTGGACGTTCTGATAGGTCGCGCCGGCGCGTGGCCCGCTGTCGTCGGGCGTCTCATAGACGTTGGCGGGGATCGGCACTTGCGGCTTGACGCTGTCGGGATCGGTAACCTGCTGGATCCCCGTGCCGCGATATCCCATCTGGCGCGAGTATTTGGGTCCCAGCTCGCACGCGGTCAGCATCAGCGGAAGCGTTGCGACGGTCGCGACAAGAAGGCGGTTTCTGATCATCACTTCGGTGCTCCCGGAAGGGTGGCAGGATCGATGACGCCGGTCGAGGGATAGCTCGGCGCATAGCCATGCTGTTGCGCCCACAGATACCAATTGTCGACCACCGTTCCCGTCAGAAGGATGCCGATCCCGCCGGTCAGCGTCGTCAGCACCGCGAACCACCACGCCCAGCGGTGGATCGATTCGGCGGTCGCATTGAACCCCATCGTCCAACGCCAGAACAGTGCGCCCCGCTCGAACGCCGTTCCGCGGTCGGTAATCTGCTCCAGCTCACGCTCTGCCCCGTAACGGCCGGTTGCCAGCACCGTCGCACCGTGCATCGCGAAGAGCAACGTCGAACCATAGAGGAACGCGATCGAGAGCGCGTGGAACGGGTTGTAGAAGAGGTTGCCGTAGCGGATCGAGAAAGCGGCGGTCCAGTCGAGGTGCGGGAAGATGCCGAACGGCACGCTCTCGGCCCAGCTCTGCATCAGCAGCGGGCGGATGAAGCCGATCGACAGCATCAGGAAGATCGCACTCGCGAACGCCCACGACACATGCGTCCCCATCTGCAGCGCACGCGCCCTGGTGTAGGTTCTTGCCCACCAGAGCAGCACCGAAGTCGTCATGCAGAAGCCGGCGATCTGCCACCAGCCGCCCTGCGCCAGCGGAACGAAGGGGGTGAAGCCCCACTGCGGCCCCGGCGTCTCGAGCGCGAGCCAGGGCAGCTGGCGCACGAACTGGACCGGGTTCCAGTTGACGCTCGCCATCATGTTGAGCCCGATGATCTCAAAGGCGAGAAAGCCGAAGATCAGCGAGGCGAGGCCGAGGCGTCCCAGATAGATCGGGCCGATCTGCGCATTGCCGAACTTGCCCATCCAGTACGAGGTGCCGGGCTTGCCGTCGCGTTCGAAGTCGCCAGCGGACAGCGCCGGGCCGAATTCGGCCGCGCCGCGCAGCTGAACCTGGGTGAAGATATTCTGATAGCGTGCCATTTTCTATCTCCCCCTTAAGACCAGATCGGCAGGTTGAGCCACCACGTCCACCATTCGGGCCAGCCGCGTGTCCAGAAGGGGCCTGAGATGATGATGCAGATCGCGCTCCAGAAGCCCGCGCTCAGCGCGAGGAACAGCCCGACCCTGTGAATACCAAGGGTTCCGACCGAATAGCCGATCGTGTCGCGGAAAAACGTGTCTTCATATTCGGGAGTCTTGACCTCGTGGCCCTTGCCCGGATTGACTGCCGACAGGATCAGCCCGCCGTGCAGCGACAGCGCCAGCGTCGTGGTGAAGAAGAACGTCACCGCCAGCATGTGCGCCGGATTGTAGTGGAAATGCAGGTACTGGTATCCGGTGTTCGACACCCAGTCCAAATGGCTGAAGATGCCGTACGGAAAGCCGAAGCCCCACGCGCCGAGCAGCAGCGGGCGGATCACCTCGAGGCTGACATAGGCGAAGATCGCGACGCCGAACGCAAAGGGCACATGATACCCCATGGCGAGCTTTCGGCAGATTTCGACCTCGCGCAGTGCCCACGACACGAACGCGCCGATCGCGCAGATCGTGATGACCTGCCAGAAGCCACCTTCGCGCAGCGGCGCGAACGACAGCCCGTATTTCAGGTCGGGCGGCGCGATGTTGATCAGCCACGGGTTCCACGTCGGGCCCAGCGAGGCTGCGTAAAAGATCAGCAAGGTGCCCAGCGCCGAAAACAGCGCGGTGGTGACGCCGAAGAAGCCGACGTAGAACGGTCCCACCCAGAAATCGAAGAGATCGCCGCCGATCAGCGTGCCCCCGCGAACCCGGTATTTCCTCTCGAAGCTCAACAGCGCCATGACATCTCTCCACGAACCGATCGTCACGCCTGTGCGTGCCGGGTTCCCCTCTTCGTCGTCGGACAAGCGGGACAGGACGGACGAGCCGCCCTGCCCCCCTGTGCCGTTATTGTGTCGTCGTCGTCGTCGTGGCCGGCGCAGCGCCTGCGGTCGAAACCGCCGCGTGACGCGGACCGTCGAGCCAGTTGAACTTGTCGGTGCTCAGCAGGATGAAGTGAATCAGCAATGCCAGCACGAACAGGAAGATGGCTAGCGCGACCAGCGTACGACGCGGGTCGAAGATCATCCAGACTCTCCACATGATGTGGTTCCTTTTGATGGTGTTTTGGGGTGGTGTTTGGTGTTGGGCTCAGAGCCAGGGACGCCAGAACCACACGAGCAGATGGGCGACCACGGCAACGCCGGTGAAGCCAATGAAGCTGCTCATGAAGATCTTGTGGAATTCCTTAGCTTCGCCTTCGGTCAGGTAGGTCCCCAGGCCCGCCCGATCGTCTCGGTCTCTGATATCGCTCATGTTTCCGTCTCCAAAATGCCCTTGGGAAGGTGGAGCGGCGGTTGCGCCCCCGGGCGGTATCCACGTGGCGGGTGCCACGGGGATGGGTGAAGGCGCGCGGTCACGCGCCAATTCCTTCGGCCATCGCCTCGGCGACCCGGCCAGATGTGACGACGGCTTCGCCGGCGCGGCGCGCGGCACGCTCGGCGGCGTCGCGGATGCGTTTGGCGACCGAGATGCGCACGAGCACCGGTGCCGCCTCGACCGCCTCGTCGAGGCTGTCCTTGGCTTCGATGTCCCACGCCAGTTCGGCGAGGTTGCGCGCCGGGGTCGCCTCGACCTTGTCGAGGACGGTGCCGAGCGGCAGGATCGCGAACAACATGTCGAACAGCGCGTTGCACACTTCCTGGATCAAGTAGGTCGCGCCCGCATAGCCCATGAACGGCGTACCGGTGTGGCGGCGGATGATCGCGCCGGGGAAGCTCGCGGGCACATACATGCTGCGCCCGCCCGCCTCGGCCGAATACATGCGCTCGTTGTAGCTGCCGAACAGCACGAGCGGCGGGTTGGTGTGGATGGCGGTGCGCACCGCGGCATTGTCGCTCTTGGTCCCGGCGGTCCGCGCGATCGCGAAGTTGCACGGCAGCCCCATGTCGCCTTCGAGAAACGCGCGGATGCCGCGTGCATAGGTTTCGCCCGCGACGATCCCGAAGCTTGCCGTCGCGAAGAAATCCTGCGTGACGCTGCGCCACAAGTCCCACAGCGGCTTGATCGTGGTGTGCTTTTCGGCCGCGATGAACGGCTCGGGATCGACGCCCGTCAGCTCGCCGAGCTTGCGCAGGAACGCCGTCGTGCTCTCGAGCCCGATCGGGGCCTGGAGGTAGGGGCGCTCGAGCGTCTCGCACAGCCCGCGCCCGAACTCGCGGTACAGGCAGACGTTGACGCTCGCGTCGGCGAGCTTGCGGACATCGGCGAGGTGGCTGCCGAGCGGGAACGCCATGTTGACGTCGCACCCGATGCCCTCGATCAGCCGCCGGATTTCGGCGAGGTCGGACGGGCAGTTGAACTGTCCGTACATTGGCCCGATTATGTTGACCTTGGGCCGCTGCCCGGCGGCGAGGATGCGCGGCGGCGGCATCTTCTTGGGCCCGAATTGCGTCCACAGCCAGGTCAGCGCGCGGTCGGCGGCCTGCCACTGGTCCTCGTCGATCGTGCGCGGCAGGAAGCGCGCGATGTTGGTCCCTTCAGGCGTCACGCCGCCGCCGATCATCTCGGCGATGCTCCCCGTCACGACGACGGCGGGCAGGTCGGGATCGAGCGTCTGCCACGCGCGGCGCATCGCGCCCTCGGTCCCGTCGCGGTTGAGCTCCTGATCGCCGAGGCCGGTCACGACGATCGGCAATTCGTGCGGCGGCAGCGCGTCGGTGTAGTGCAGCACGCTGGTGACGGGCAGATTCTCGCAGCCGACCGGGCCATCGATGATGACCTGCAGCCCCTTGATCGCCGTGAACGCGTAGACCGCGCCCCAATAGCCGCCCGCACGATCGTGATCGAGGATCAGGGTCATACCCCCACCGCCTCTTCGGCTTTCGCCGCGGCGATGCGCTTTGCGGCGAACTTCGCCTTGAATTCGGGGCGATCGACGGGCTGTTTTTCCCATACGCCGGTCGCGTGGCCGCTGCCGACGCCTTCGAAAAAAGCGCTCATCTTGTCGAAGCGCGCCTTGTTGCCCATCGCGGCCATGACGACCTGCGCCAGGCTCCCTGCCCCGGCGACGCCCATCAACGGACGTGCCGAAATCAAATTGGTGAAATAGAGCGAGGGAATGCTGCGCGACTTGGCATGCTGCACCACCGGGGTCGTGCCGATCGCGAGGTCCGGCGCGAACGCATCGACCGCGCGCAAATCCTGTTCGAGGCTTGCACGATACTGGACGTGAACCCCGCGCGCGACCAGCCAGTCGCGGTCGGGATCGCTCCAGACCGTGCGCGGCAGCGCGGTCCCGACATAGGGAACCTCGGCACCGCTTTCGATCAGCAACCGCGCGACGAGCAGCTCGCTGCCTTCGTAGCCCGACAATGTGATCCGCCCGGTGATCGGCTTGGCGGCGATCGCGGCGCGGATCGCGGGGAGAAACTGGTTCTTGGCGGCATCGACCTTCGCCTGCGCGATGCCGCAGGCATGGCCGATCGCATCGAGCCATGCCGCCGTGCCGTCGACACCGACCGGTGCCGAACCGATGACGCTGCGCCCCGCCGCTTCGAATTCACGCACGCTTGCGGTGTAAAAGGGATGGATCGCTGCCACGGCCGCGCAGTCGAGCGCCGCATAGAGCTCGCGCCATTCGCGCGTCGGGACGACCGGCCCCGCCGCCAGCCCCAGCGGCGCGAGCATCTGCCCGATACCGACCGGGTCGACCGGGAACATCTCCCCCAGCAGCGTCACCGTCGGAAGCGCGGAGCGTTCTTTGGGTGCCGCGACCGGGCCCGCTTCGGCCTCGGCACGCGCGTATTGAAGCATCGCGCCGGCAAGCACATCCTTGGCCTCGGCATGCGTCGGAATGCCGAAGCCCGGCACGTCGATGCCGATGATGCGCACGCCGTTGACCGTCTTGCCGAGCAGGTGCAGCGGCACACCGCTCGCGGTGGGCACGCAGAGATTGGTGACGACGATCGCGTCGTAGAGCGCGGGGTCGGCAAGCTCGCCGACCGCGTCCTTGATATCCTCGAACAATTTGCCGGTGACGAGCGACTCCGAATTGAACGGAACGTAGCCGACCGAGCGCTTTGCGCCGTAGAAGTGCGACGTGAAGGTCAGCCCATAGACGCAGCACGCCGACCCCGACAGGATCGTCGCGGTGCGCCGCATGCGCAGCCCGACACGCAGCGAGCCGAACGCCGGGCACATCGATTGCGGCTGGTCGTGCGGCCCCTGCGGATAGTCGGTCGCGTAACGCGCAAGAATATCGGCCTTCCCCGCCGCCGACGCCGCGGCGTGGAGCGTGGATGTCGAAGCACAGCCGCCCTCAGACAAGGTCGTACACCACTTCGAGGCTGGGTTTCGCGACATAGGCGACGCCGCGCATGTCGGCCTGCGTCGCGGGCTTGAGCGTGACGTTCGCGCCGGTGTCCTCGGGGGAGAACAGCGCGAGCAGGCCATCGGAGGTGAGCGGCGTCGGGCGGACCGGAAGCGCGGCCGCGACATTGTCGCCAAGCTCTTCGAACAGCGAGCCCCATTCGCCACCGGGCGTGCCGATGATCTGGTAATTGGCGCTCTTGCGGCGGATATCCTCGTTCGCAGGGATCGAGATCAGCACGGGGATGCCGACCGCATCGGCGAATGCCTGCGCTTCGCCGGTACCGTCATCCTTGTTGATCAGGATGCCCGCGACGCCGACGTTGCCGCCCATCTTGCGGAAATAATCGACCGCCTTGCAGACGTTGTTGGCGACATAGAGCGACTGGAGGTCGTTCGAGCCGACGACGATGACTTTCTGGCACATGTCGCGCGCAATTGGCAGGCCGAACCCGCCGCACACCACGTCGCCGAGGAAATCGAGCAGGACATAATCGAACCCCCATTCGTGGAAGCCCAATTTTTCGAGCAGTTCGAACCCGTGGATGATCCCGCGTCCGCCGCAGCCGCGCCCGACTTCGGGTCCGCCGAGCTCCATCGCGAATACGCCGTCGCGCTGGAAACAGACATCCTCGATGCCGACTTCCTCGCCAGCCAGCTTTTTCCTGGCGCTCGTCTCGATGATCGTCGGGCAGGATTTGCCGCCGAACAACAGGCTCGTCGTGTCCGACTTCGGATCGCAACCGATCAGCAGAACGCGCTTGCCCTGCTGCGCCATCATATAGCTAAGGTTCGACAGCGCGAACGACTTGCCGCTGCCGCCCTTGCCATAGATGGCGATGATCTGTGTTTCCTTGGTGACCGGACCCGTGGGCACCGGATCGGGCTCATACGACGCTTCATCGCGCAGGCTGCCGACATCGAGCATCGTCATGCGGTCGCACTCCAGTCGAGTACCATCTTGAGGCACCGGGGGTCTTCGAAAGCGTGGGCGTAGGCGGCGGGCGCGTCGGCGGCGGGACGCTCGTCGGTGACAAGGCCGCCGAACGAAAGCGCGCCCGAGTCGATCATCGCGGCGGTCGCCGCCATGTCGCCGGGGGCCCATTCGGACGCGACGCGCAGCCGCGCCTCGCGCATGAAAGCAGGCGCGAACGAAAAGCTGATCGGCTTGGCGTAAAAGCCCGCGAGCACCAGCTCGCCTCCCTTCGCCAGCCGCGCGATCAGCGTGTCGGTCAGCCCATCGGCCCCGCTCGCGTCATAGATCGAGCGATAGTCGCGGCGCGGGTCGGCGTCGGCGGTCGTGACGCCGTAGCCATCGGCGCCATCGATGCGCAGCGGATTGCTCTCCCACACCGTCGGCGCGGGTGCGCCCGAGGCGAGCGTGAGTCGCGCGAGCAGGCGTCCGAGGACGCCGTGGCCGACGATCAGGTCGGGCGCGGCATGGCCGGCAATCGCGTGCCATGCGGTTGCCGCCAGCGCGCACAAGATACCGCGTGCGCCGAGCGCCTCGGGAACGGGGATTGCGCGGGCCGACGGGACGACGATGCGGCTCGCCGAACCACCAAACAGCCCGCGCGCGCCCTGATAGCAATTGGCACCGGGAACGAAGACCCACTCGCCGATTCGCGCCTGCGCGTCGGGTCCGGCCTCGACGATCCGACCGACGGCTTCGTAGCCGGGGACGAGCGGATAGCCCATCCCGGGAAAGTCGGGCATCCGTCCGGTCCACAGCAGCCGCTCGGTCCCCGCGCTGATCCCGCTCCAGGCGATATCGACGACGACGTCGGCAGGGCCGGTCGCGGTCAGCGCGAGGTCACGCAGCGCAATGCTGCCCGGTGCCTCGAGAATGACGGCGACTGTCTGCACGAACCCTCCTGTCAGGGGTCAAACCCCGTCTCTGAGTGTCAGCCTAGAGTGACGCCTAACGTTGTCAATAGCACTGGACACTTTTCGGTGTCAGGCTGTCGCGACGATGGCGCTGGCAATGACCGGCTGCGGCGTATGCAGCTGTTTCGTTGCGGAAAACCCGGCTTTTCTGAGCATCGCGGACAGCCGGGCGGGGGTGCGCGCCTGTCCCGTCCCCATCGCGAGCAGATAAAAGCCGAAATAGGCGTCGGCCATCTTGCGGGCCCCGCGCACCGACATCGGCTCGACGATCAGCAGCTTTGCGCCAGGCGCGAGCGCTGCGCGACTCGCCGCGAACAACGCAGCGACGACTGAATCATCGTGATCGTGCGCCACTCGCACCAGGCTGATGAGGTCGAACCCGGTCGGCAACGGCGAATCGGCGAAATTGCCGGCAAAACGCCCGACCTTCGGATCGGCGATTCCGGCGACGACGTCGGGCAGGTCGAACACTGCGCGCTCGAGGTGCGGCGCGGCGCGCGCGACCGCCCCGACGAACGCTCCGATCCCGCCGCCGACGTCGAGCATCCGCCGGTGCCGTGTAAAATCATAGGTAGCGATCGCCTGTGCCGCGACCATCGGCTGCGACGCGGCCATCAGCGCCGAATAGGCCGCACTGCGCGCGGGGTCGCCGTGCCCATAGGGCCAGAAATCCGCGAGTTCCCCACCCCCGCGCCGCAGCAGCGCGAGCGGGTCGGCGAGGTCGGCATAAAGCAGCTTATGGTGCGCGATCATCGCGACGATGCCGGGGTCGGACTGCAATGCTGCGCCGGTGCTGCCCAACGTGTAGCGTGCGCCGACCCGCTCGACGAGATCGAGCGACCCGGCCGCACGCAGCAGTCGCTCGGTCGCGGCACGCGGCAGATCGCAGTACGCCGCGATTTCGCCCGACGTCGCCCGCCCCCGCGCGAGCAGATCGAGCAATCTGCTCTCGATGCACGCGGCCAGCGTCTGCGAATAGACGAACCCCGCGACGAGATCGAAGCTGGCGCGTGCGCGCCGACGCGCGACGCCGCGCGTGAGCGGGAAGCGCGCCGCCCAATCGCGAAAACCGGGCGATGCGATGATGCTGTTGCGCCGCGCGATCCACGCGCTCTTGATGTCTTCGACCATTGACGTAAGCATATGTCTCTCAGGCTGGACGCCTGCGCTACGAGGGTCAAGCATGCGAGCCGAGCGGCTGGTCGTGATCGGGGGCGGTGTCGGCGGGCTGACCACCGCCGCGCTCGCGGCACACGCCGGGTTCGACGTCACCCTGATCGAGGCGCAGGCGGTGACGGGGGGCAAGCTGCGCGCACTCTCCCCCGACGGCACGACATACGTCGACGCGGGACCGACGGTCTTCACGCAGCGCAACATCTTCGACACGATCTTCGCCGACTGCGGCGAGTCGCTCGACGACCATCTGTCGCTGCGGCCCGCCGATATCCTCGCGCGCCATGCCTGGCCCGACGGCGGCCGCCTCGACCTGTTCGCCGACGATGCACGCAGCGGCGATGCGGTCGGCGACTTTGCGGGCGCCGATGCCGCGCGCGGTTTTGCCGCGTTTCGCGCCGAGTCGCGGCGCATCTATGACATCGTCGACGCGCCCTTCATGCAGCGTCCCAAGACCGGCCCGCTCGGCCTGTGTCGCAACATCGGGCTGGCTCGCCTGGCCGACCTGCGCGCGATCCGCCCCTATGAATCGCTCTGGTCGGCGCTCGGCAAGCATTTCGCCGACGCACGCCTGCGACAGCTGTTCGCGCGCTACGCGACCTATTGCGGTTCGTCGCCGTTCGCCGCGCCCGCCACGCTGATGCTCATCGCGCACGTCGAGGCGAGCGGCGTCTGGCGGATCGAGGGCGGCATGCACCGCCTTGCCGCCGCGCTCTCCGGGCTGGCCGAACGCATGGGCGTCGACGTCCGCACCAACGCTCCGGCCGCACGCATCTTCGTGGAAGGGGGTCGCGCATCGGGCGTCGTCCTCGCCAGCGGCGAACGTCTCGACGCCGACCGGATCGTGGTCGCCGCCGATCCGGCGACGCTCGCATCGGGGCGTTTCGGCAACCCGGCGGACCGCGCCGTCGGCAAGTTGGCGAAGCGCGATCGCTCGCTGTCGGCGCTCGTCTGGCTGGCAAAGGTCCGCACGCCGGAACCCGCATTCGCCCATCACAACGTCTTTTTCTCGAGCGATTACCCGGCCGAGTTCACCGACCTTGCCGCCGGGCGCGTTCCGTCCGCCCCTTCCACCTATGTTTGTGCGACCGGCCCCGATCACGTTCAGATCATCGTCAACGCGCCGCCCGACGGCGACACCCACGCCTATACCTCTCAGGAGATCGACCGATGCCGCACCCGGATGCTCGCCTCGCTTCAGGCGTGTGGAACGCAACTGACGATCGAGGCCGAACGCGTGCTGACGCCGACGGATTTCGAGACGCTCAACCCCTCGACGGGTGGAGCCCTTTATGGACGGGCCTCGCACGGGTGGGCGGCGTCCTTCCTGCGCCAGGGCACGCGGACTCGGATCCCTGGGGTCTATTGCGCGGGCGGGAGCACGCACCCGGGGGCAGGCGTGCCGATGGCGGCGCTGTCGGGACGGCTGGCTGCCGAATGCCTGCGCTCGGACCGCGATTCGACCGCACGGTCCCGGCGGGGGGGTATAGCTGGTGGTATCTCGACGCGATCTCGGATGACGGTGCCCACGGCCTGACGATCATCGCCTTCATCGGCAGCGTCTTTTCCCCCTATTACAAGGCGAGCGGGCGCGGCGATCCGCTCGACCATTGTGCGCTTAACGTCGCGCTCTACGGGCCGCGCGCCAAACTCGGGCATTCGCGCTGGGCGATGACCGAGCGCGGGCGCGAATCGGTCGCGCGCGATGCGACAAGTCTCGCGATCGGGCCGAGCGCGATGCGCTGGGACGGGACCGCGCTGACCATCGACATCGACGAGCGTGCGACGCCCTTCCCGCTCGGCGTGCGCGGGTGCATCCGCATCGAGCCCGAAGTTGCGGGCACAACCGCCTTTCGCCTCGACCGTCACGGGCGTCACGTCTGGCACCCGATCGCGCCGCGCGCGCGGTTCGAGGTCGCGCTCAACGCGCCGTCGCTGCGCTGGTCGGGCAACGGCTATGTCGATTCGAACAGGGGCAGCGAATCGCTCGAGGAAGGCTTTTCGCACTGGCAATGGTCGCGCGCGCATCTGGGGCGCGATACCGGCGTCATCTATGAAGGCGACCGCAGGGACGGTCAGCGGTTCGCGATGGCGCTGCGCTGCGACCGGACGGGTTTCTGGGAGGATCAGCCGCTTCCGCCGCGCCAGCATCTGCTGCCCACCAGCTTCGGCATGCTGCGCAGCACGCGCGCTGACAAGGGGCACCGTGCGCGCGTCGTAAGGACATGGGAAAACGCGCCCTTCTATGCGCGCTCGTCGATCCGCACGCGGCTGTTCGGCGAAGTCGGCGAGGGCGTTCACGAAAGCCTGTCACTCGACCGCTTCGCCTCACCCGTCGTCCAGTGGATGCTCCCCTACCGCATGCCGCGCCGCGCCTGACTCTCGCGCGGCCTTTTCCTTGTCGCGCGCGATCTCGCGGTTGACCGACCGGAGCGACCACCAGCCAAACCCGAGCGCGATCGCGCCGCTGAGCGCAAGTTCGATCAGGCCGTAATAGCTGCGATGTTCCATGCGGGCCTCGCTCAATCGCGCAGGATGGTTGTATCGACGCTGAGCCCGGGGATCGTCGCGGCAGTCAGCGGATCGCCAAAGCGCACTTCGGTTTCGACGTGGTAGCGGTCGTCATGTGGCACAGTGCGGCAGACGATCCGCCGACCCTCGGTATCGACAACCCAATATTCGGCAACGCCCGCCGATGCATAGAGATCGGACTTGGCACCCAAGTCGGTGCGCAGGGTCGTGTCCGCCACCTCGACAAGCAGCGCTACCGTTTCCACCGGTACCACGCCATCGCCGCGATAGCGGGTCAGGACGAGATCGGGCTGCGGAAGCGAACGTTCCGACAGCCGGACCGAGACCATCAGCAGCGCTTGAAGGTCGCATCCGACATCGCGAAGAGCGGTAGCAACAGCGACCAGCAGCTGCGCGGCGATCCGCGCATGCCCCGCGCACTGGCCGTTGCTCCCGACAATCTCCCCATCGATCAACTCGCTTTTTGAAAAGCCTTCGAACGCGCCATTGTCGTTCAGGATCAGAAACTCGTCGACGCTCAACTTGTGCGTGTGCGGCACATTGGGGGCGAGGGCGACGGCGTTCATGGTCGTCCTGATTTACACATTTTGGTTCATCCCGGAAGTCGTGGCCACGTCGGTCGTGAACGCGAGGATAAGCGCCGCGACCTGCTCGGCATGCTCCTCATGCACCAGATGCCCCCCTGGCATGACCTCGAGCCGCGCATTCGCCAGCGCCGCCGTTTCGCGCGCTGCTGCCAGCGGGATTGTTGCGTCGCCTTCGCCGTGGATGAGCAGCATGGGCACGCCGAGCGTGGGCAGCGCGGCCTTGACGGGCTCAAGATCCCACCCCGCCATCATGCCGATCGCCCCCGCGACATGCTCGCTGCGCGCGAACAATGTCGCATAATGCGCCACGCCCGCGGGCGCGATGCGCGAGCCCGTCAGCCGCGGGAGCACGTCGGCGACCGCGCCCGGGCGGCTCGCCAGCCCCGCGACGATCAGCGGCGCGATCGGATTGACGAACAGCATCTTGGCCATCGCCGGGAACAATTGCCTGGCGAGCCCCGGAAACGGCAACAGCGCCGCGCCGATGCCGACGATCGCCTGCGGGTGAAGCCCGCCGCCGCTCGCGAGTCGGACGGCGACCGCGGCTCCGGCCGAATGCCCGACGACGATCTCGGGGGCGAGGCCGAGTTGCGTCATCAGCGCTGCGATTCCCGGCGCGATCGCGTTGACCGCCAGCCCACCCGTCGGCCGTCCGCGCGTGAAGCCGTGCCCGGGCAAATCGACCGCGACGACGGTGAACTTCTCGGCGAGGAGCGGCATCAGCGGTGCCCAGCTGTGCGTCGAGGCCCCCGTCCCGTGGAGCAGCAGCGCGACCGGCCCCGTCCCTATCGTCTGCACATGCCATTCGACCGGTCCGATGCGCACGAAGCGGCTGACGTCGCGGTTCGGCCAGTCGTCGGGAAGCCGCGTCATGCCCGCGCCGCCTTCACCGCCGCGCTGACCCTCGCGGCATCGGCGCGCGGCAGCGGCAGATAGCGTGCGTCCATCGCGCGGGCGAGCGCCGCCCCCTCGGCACGCGGGCGCGCGCCGGTGTCGATCAGCACCGCGGCGATCCGTGCCGCCGCCAGTGCACGTCCTGCGATCTCGGCCTCGCGTTGCGGCGCGGTCCCGCCTGCGCTGCCGTCGAGCGCGATGTTCGCGCGCCCGTCGGTCAGCAGCACGACGAACGGCGTCCGACCGCGCGCCGCAACTCCCTGCGCCAGCGTCCGCGCCGCCGTTACTCCCGCGGCAAGCGGTGTTCCCCCCCCACCCGGCAGATCGCCGAGCAGCCGCCGCGCGCGCGTCAGTGAGCGCGTTGGGGGCAGCAGCAATTCGACGGCCGTCCCGCGAAACGCGATCAGCGCGACCTGCGTGCGCTTCACATAGGCCTCGGCGAGCAACAGCTCGACCGCGCCCTTGGCTTCTCCCAGCCGTGCCGCAGCCGCCGACCCCGACGCATCGACCGCAAAGATCGTCACCGCTTCCTCGTGCGCCGCGAACCGCCGGATGCGCAGGTCGCTTCGCCGGATCGCGACCGGCGCGCCCAGCGCCCGCCCGCGCATAGCCTGCCACGGGGCGGCTGCACGCAGCGTATCGATCAGCGCGAGCCGCGCGCCGCCACGCGGCATCCCGCTGCGGCTCCCCAGCGGTCGCCCGCGCATGGCCGAACGCTGCCGCATTCCCGCACCGTCCGATTTCGCCTGCTTGCGCCCCTGCCCTGCGGCCAGCGCGGCGAGCATGTCGGGAGGCAGCACGGCGGCGACCGAGTCGAGTACGACATCGTCAAGCGTCGAGCGTCGCTGCTCGTCAGGCTGAGCTTCGGGGGCCGGCGGCGGCTCGGCGTCGGGCCGCGCGGGCAGGCGCGTCGCGCGGTGTGCGAGGACGAGGCGGATGGCAGACTCCAGGTCGGCACCTTGCGCTACCCGCAACGCGAAACGCGCGGCGCGCATCGAATCGACGCCAAGCGCGAGGCAGGCCTGAGAAATCTCGCGGATCAGCTTCTCCGCTTCTTGATCCGTCAGCCCTGAGCCTGTCGAAGGGCGGGCCACACGAGCAAAGCTATCCTGCGTGGCCCGTCCTTCGACAAGCTCGGGACTAACGGACGAGAAATCGAGCGCAAACCCGATCCGCTCCGCCAGCGCATCGGGCACCCTTTCATCCTCGCGGCCGTCGTCGAGCAGGACCAAACCGACACGCGCATCGCTCTCCCCGACCCGCCCCTCGTCGAGCATCGCCGCCAGCCGTCCGGCGAGCGCGGCGTCGATCCGCTCGGCCCCGCGCACGACGAGCACGCCGCCGTCAGCCTCGGCAAGCAACCCGCGCGCCGCCACCGCGCGCCCGCTCAGCGCTTGTGCCAGATCGAGCCCCCCGAGCAGCCGTTCGTCGTCGGTGTTGCGCGGCATGCTGCGCAGCATAATGCGCTCGCCGAGCGCCGAGAGCCATGCTTCGCGCTCCGGGCCGTCGCCGCGCAGAACGATACCCCCCAGTTGCCACGGAGCGCGCGCGAACAGGTCGAGCGCCAGCGCCGCGTCGGCGTTCACCCGAACAGCTCGTCCAGCGCGCGCTCGATCCGCACCGTCGATCCGGTTTCGTCGAGCACGTTCCTTCGCAAACGGTGGCGCAGCGCGAGCGGCGCGACGCCGCGCAGATCGCGCTCGTCGACCTGGGTCCGTCCGTCGAGCGCCGCGACCGCCCGCGACGCGCGCATCAGCGTCAGTTCGCCGCGCAGCCCGTCGGCCCCGACCGCGATGCACAGTTCGGCGGCGCGGCGCAGCACCGCGTCGGGAACGACGACCGACCCGAGCAAATCCTTGGCACGCGCAATCTGCCGCACCGTCCGGCGCTCGACCTTCGCCCAGTCGCTCGCGAATTCGGTCGGCGTGCGCTCATAAGCGTCGCAGCGGCGCAAGATTTCGACACGCGCGTCGATCTCTTGCGGCGTGCGTACCTCGACCGACAGCCCGAAGCGGTCGAGCAGTTGCGGACGCAGCTCACCCTCCTCGGGGTTGCCGCTGCCGATCAGCACGAAGCGCGCCGGATGGCGCACGCTCAGCCCCTCGCGCTCCACCAGATTTTCGCCCGACGCCGCCACGTCGAGCAGCAGGTCGACGATATGATCCTCGAGCAGGTTGATCTCGTCGATATAGAGGAAACCGCGATCAGCCTTGGCGAGCAGCCCCGGCTCGAACGCTTTTTCGCCGTGGCTCAGCGCGCGCTCGATATCGAGCGCGCCGACCACCCGGTCCTCGGTCGCTCCGAGCGGAAGGTCGACGA
The DNA here is from genome assembly GCA_965248885.1 of Sphingomonas sp. Taxonomy (GTDB): domain Bacteria; phylum Pseudomonadota; class Alphaproteobacteria; order Sphingomonadales; family Sphingomonadaceae; genus Sphingomonas_O. The sequence continues at coordinate 1,907,701 of OZ252211.1, forward strand.
ACGGCACCGGCACCTTGCCGCGTCCGCCGTCCTCGCGCGCGAGCGGCGGCAGCAGTGCGGCGAGCGCGCGCGCGGCGGTCGACTTGCCCGTCCCCCGGTCGCCGAACACCATCACCCCGCCGATCCGCGCGTCGACGGCGGCGACCAGCAGCGCACGCTTCATCTCATCCTGCCCGACGATCGCGGAAAACGGAAAGGGCACGCGCATCGGCAGGCTGATGCAATAGCGTTCGACGCGGAGCAAGCCTCGACGCGCTTGTATTGCGCGCCAAACGGCGTAGCGTCCACGCTTCACCGAGAAGAGGAGCGGTCCGCAATGACGACTCGCGCTTCGACGCCCGCAGCGCCGCTGCCGGTGCGCCGCATCACGACGACCGACATGAATTGGGCGCTCGCGCAAGGGTGGCGCGATTTCAAGGACAAGCGCGGCGACCTGATCTTCGTGGCGGTCCTTTATCCGCTGATCGGGCTGCTCGCTGCCTTGTTCGCGCTCAACGACGCGGCGCTGCCGCTGTTCTTTCCGCTCGTCGCGGGGCTGTCAATTCTCGGACCGGCGGTCGCGTCGGGCTTTTACGAGCTGGCGCGGCGACGCGAAGAGGGGCGCGATGCGACATGGCGGCATTTCCTCGAGCCGCTTACCGGCCCGCGCGGCACGACGATCGCGCTGTTGTCGGTCGGGCTGATGGTGCTGTTCCTCGGCTGGCTCGCCGTCGCCTATGCGATTTATGCGACGAGCATGGGGCCCAACTATCCGGTCGGCCTCAACAATTTTACCGGACGGCTGTTCGGCACGGCGGACGGCTGGACCATGATCATGCTCGGTAACCTTGCGGGCGGCGTGTTCGCGGTAATCGTGCTGGTGACGAGCATCGTCTCGTTCCCGATGGCGGTCGACCGTGACGTCGACGCCGCAACCGCGCTGGAAACCTCGGTCCGCGCGGTGCGTGCCAATCCGGGCGCGATCGCCGGGTGGGGCGCACGCGTCGCGGGGCTTCTGCTGCTCGGCTGCCTGCCTGCGTTCATCGGGTTGGCGGTCGTGCTGCCGGTACTCGGCTATGCGACGTGGCACCTTTACACGCGGCTGGTGGTGCGGGGATAGCGCTTAAGCCCGCGGATGCGCGTTGCGATAGACGTCGAGCAGATGCGCCGCATCGACCGACGTGTAGATCTGCGTCGAGGTCAGGCTCGCATGCCCGAGCAATTCCTGCAACGAGCGCAAGTCCGCGCCGCGCGCGAGCAGGTGCGTCGCAAAACTGTGCCGCAAGGCGTGCGGTGTCGTCCGCTCGGCGAGCCCGAGCCGTCCGCGTGCCACGCGCACGCTGCGCCGGACGATGCCGGCATCGAGCGATCCGCCGCGCACCCCCCTGAACAAGGGCGCGTCGCGCGCGGTGCCATAGGGCGAAGCGGTCGCATAGGCATCGATCGCACTGCGGACCTGGGGCAGCAGCGGTACCATCCGTGTCTTGTCGCGCTTGCCCGTCACGCTCAGCACCTTGCCGAGCGGCAGGATCGCGCCGGTCAGCGACAAGACCTCACCGATCCGCAAACCCGCGCCATAAAGCAGCAACATGATTGCCCAGTCGCGCGCAGCGACCCACGGTGCGTTCGCGGCTTCGGTCACGTCGGTCGCCAGCGCCATCGCCTCGGCGGGCGACACCGGGCGCGGCACCCCGCGTTTCACCTTGGCCCCGCGCATCGGCGGCATCGCGCCGTCGCCGCCGACGAACCCCACGAACGCGCGGATCGCGGACAATTCGCGCGCCGCACTCGCGTTGCACAGCCCCTCGGCGCGGCGCTGGGCGAGATAGGTTCGCAACTGGTTCGTGTCGGGAACGTCCACGCTGCCCAGCTGCGCGACGAGCCGCTCGGCGGTCGCGACATAGGCGCGCACCGTGTGCGGCGAGCGGCGGCGGTCGCGCGCGAGGTGATCCGCGAATGCGCTTAGCTGCGCCTCACCCAATCGTCTGCCCCGTCTTGGCCCAGTCGGCCATGAACCCCGCAATGCCCTTTTCGGTCAGCGGGTGGTTGAACAGCGCACGGATGACGGCGGGGGGCGCCGTCATCACGTCCGCGCCGATCCGCGCCGATTCGAGGACGTGGATCGGGTGGCGGACGCTTGCGACCAGTATTTGCGTGTCGAAGGCATAATTGTCGTAGATCAGCCGGATGTCGCGGATCAGGTCCATCCCGTCGAACCCGACATCGTCGTGACGCCCGACGAACGGCGAGATGAAGCTCGCCCCCGCCTTCGCCGCGAGCAACGCCTGGTTCGCCGAAAAGCACAAGGTCACATTGACCATCGTCCCGTCACCGGTGAGCGCCTTGCACGTCTTCAGGCCGTCGATCGTCAACGGCACCTTGATGCAGACATTGTCGGCGACGCGGCGCAGGATTTCGGCCTCGCGCATCATCTCGTCGTGGCCGAGTGCGACGACTTCGGCCGACACCGGCCCCTCGACCAGCGCACAGATATCGCGCACCACCTCGACGAACTGGCGGCCCGATTTGTGGATCAACGTCGGGTTGGTGGTGACCCCGTCGAGGAGCCCGGTTGCGGCCAGATCGGCGATCTCGGCGGTGTCGGCGGTATCGACGAAGAACTTCATTTCGGCTCCGATGCGGCTAATCGCGGTGTTGTGCGTTCTCTCGCCGTCTACCGACCCTCAAAGGAGAAATCGATGCGAAAGATCATCTTCGGCTTTGCGGCCGCCACGCTCGCGATCGGCTCGACCGCCGCGCTCGCCGACGTCAGCGTCGATGCGCGCCAGGCCAACCAGATCCGCCAGATCGACGCGGGCAAGCGCTCGGGCAAGCTCAGCCGCCGGGAACGCGATGTCCTGACCGCCGAACAGCACCGCATCGCTGCGGTCGAGGCGCGGCTGAAGGCGCGCGGCGGCAAGCTGGGCACCGCCGACGACCGTCGCCTGCGCGCGATGCTCGACCGCGCACAGGCGCACATCGACCGGCTCAAGAACAACCGCGAGCGCGGCCGCAACGGCATTCATATATAGGTTGCCGCGGGAAGAGGGTTGCACCCTCTTCCCATCGCCCCGCCCGCGCCATAGGCAGCGGGGATGACCAACCGGCTCTACTATGGCGACAACCTGACGGTCCTGCGCGAGAATATCGCCGACGCAAGCGTCGACCTCATCTACCTCGACCCGCCGTTCAATTCGAACGCCGGCTATAATGTGCTGTTCAAATCGGCGGGCGGCACGCATGCCGACGCGAGTATCGAGGCGTTCGACGATACCTGGACATGGGGGACGAGCGCGCAGAACGCACTCCTCGACATCGCCAGCGGCACCAACCGCCCCCTTCAGGTGATGATGTCGGCGATGCACAGCGCGATCGGCGAAAACCCGCTGATGGCGTATCTCAGCATGATGGCGGTGCGGCTGGTCGAACTGCACCGCGTATTGAAGGATACGGGCTCGATCTATCTGCACTGCGACCCGACGGCGAGCCATTATCTCAAGTTGGTGATGGATGCAGTATTTGGTGCGGAGAATTTTCGTAACGAGATCATCTGGAAACGGACTACTGCGCACTCTGCTGCACGCCGCTGGGGAGATGTGCACGATTGCATCTTATTTTATTCGATCGGGCCGACTTTCACATGGACGGAGCTTACTGTCGAGTTGTCGGACGAATATGCTTCGCGATATCAAAAGACAGACTCTCTGGGTAGAGTCTGGGCAGACGACAATCTGACGGGGCCTGGGACTCGCCGAGGTGAGTCCGGCCAGCCCTGGAGGGGAAATGATCCGGCCGCAAAAGGCGCACACTGGAAGATCAGTAACAAGGCGGTGGTGTCCATCACCAACGATCCTGAATCGACCAAATTGTCGACTCACGAAAAGCTGGACCTTCTCAATGAGGCAGGGCTGATACACTGGCCTCGTTCTCGCAAAGATGGCTCGGCGGGCTTTCCTCGGTTCAAGCGACTGATCAGCAGCGGAATGGTTCTGCAGGATCTTATAACCGATATTTCGCCCATAAACTCTCAAGCTCAAGAACGTCTCGGCTACCCGACTCAAAAGCCTCGCGCGCTTCTCGAACGGATCATCGCCGCTTCATCCCATCGCGGCGATGTCGTGCTCGACCCCTTTTGCGGATGCGGAACGGCGATCGATGCTGCGGAGAAATTGGGTCGCCAATGGATCGGCATCGATATCACGCACCTTGCGGTGGGCATGATCGAGGACCGGATGCGCAGCGGTTATCCGGGCATCGAGTTCGAAACCCTCGGCGTGCCGAAAGACAAGGCGAGCGCAGAACGCCTCGCCGCAGACGACCCGCATCAGTTCCAGCAATGGGTGTGCTGGCAGGTCGGGGGGTACCCGCGTGCCAAAAAGGGTGGCGACAAGGGCGTCGATGGCTGGCTCAACCTGCAGCTCGACGATCGGGGCAAGAGCGAAACGGGCGTCATCTCAGTGAAGGCAGGCGATAATGTCAGCCCGACCATGGTCCGCGACCTGGGGCGCGTGATGGAGCGCGACAAGCATCGGTTCGGGCTGTTCGTGATGAAAGGCCTGCCGACCAAGGGCATGCTTGCCGAGGCCGCGTCGCAACCGGTCATCGACACGCAATGGGGCCGTTTCCCCGCGCTCCAGTTCGTGACCCTCGCCGAATTGTTCGCAGGGATGAAGCCCAAGCTTCCCCCCCTCCTCTCGCCGGTCAAAAAGGCCAGCCGTGTCGAAACGCGCGTCAGCCATCAGAAGGATGCGCAAGGGGGGCTGAGCCTATAGCGCACGCCCGACGTGCGCATCGCCGCGATCGTGCCTAAGTAAACCTCATGTCCCGCGTCCGCGTCCTCCTGCTCAATGCTGCGCTCGGCCCGCTCGACTACCGCGTGCCGGACGGGATGCACGTCGAGCCCGGCAGCATCGTCGTCGCGCCGCTCGGCCCGCGCCAGCTCGCGGGTGTCGTCTGGGAACCCGAGCGGATGCCGTCCGACGCCGAGGTCGGCGACAACCGGCTGCGCAACCTGGCGGGGGTCTATGACTTGCCGCCGCTCGGCGCGCCGCTGCGCCGCCTGATCGAATGGACGGCGAGCTATTATCTGGCGCCGCCCGCCGCCGTGCTGCGCATGGCACTTGCGAGCGCGTCGGCGCTCGATGATCGGCGCGTGGTGGTTGAATATCGCGCCACGGGGATCGACCCACCCCGCCTGACCCCCCAGCGCCAGCAGGCGATCGAGCGCATCGGTGAGCGGCAGGGGCTGATCCGCGAACTTGCGTTCATCGCCGACGTGTCCGATGCGGTCATCCGCGGCCTCGTGAAGGCCGGGGCGATCGAGGCGGTCGAGGTCGCGATCGACGATCCGTTCACCGCACCCGACCCCGACCACGCGCCGCCCGCGCTGTCGAAGGCGCAGGCCGATGCGGCGGGGGCGCTGGTCGCCGACGTCGAGGCGCGCGCGTTCGCGCCCACGCTGCTCGACGGCGTCACTGGCTCCGGCAAGACCGAGGTTTATTTCGAAGCCGTCGCCGCCGCACTGCGTGCCGGGCGTCAGTGCCTCGTCCTGCTCCCCGAAATCGCGCTGACCGAACCCTTCCTGCGGCGGTTCGAGGCGCGTTTCGGTCATGCGCCGGTCGCCTGGCATTCGGGGCTGCGCCAGTCACAACGCAGGCGGGCGTGGCGCGCGATCGCGACCGGCGACGCGCGCGTCACCGTCGGCGCGCGCTCGGCGCTGTTCCTTCCGTATCGCGACCTCGCGCTGATCGTCGTCGACGAGGCGCACGAGACGAGCTTCAAGCAGGAAGATGGTGTCCATTATCATGCGCGCGACGTCGCGGTGATGCGCGCGCGGTTCGAGGGCTGCCCGGTCGTCCTCGCCACCGCCACCCCCGCGATCGAGACGCGCCAGCAGGTCGCGCTCGGTCATTACAAGGAGCTGAAACTTCCCGGACGCTACGGCGCGGCGCAGCTGCCGCGAATCATGGCGATCGACCTGACGCAGGACGAGCCGCCGCGCGGACGCTGGCTCGCCCCTACGCTGGTCACCGCACTCGAGGATATCCTCGAACGCCGCGAGCAGGCGCTTCTGTTCCTCAACCGGCGCGGCTATGCGCCGCTGACGCTGTGCCGCCGCTGCGGGCACCGTTTCCAATGCCCCAATTGCACCGCGTGGATGGTCGAGCACCGCCTCGTCGAGCGGCTGCAATGCCATCACTGCGGGCATGTCGAGCGCCCGCCCCAGCGCTGCCCCGAGTGCGACGAACCCGACATGCTCGTCGCGTGCGGCCCCGGGGTCGAGCGCATCGCCGACGAGGTTGCCGAACTGTTTCCCGAAAGCCGCCGCGCGATCGTGACGTCGGACACGCTCTGGTCCCCCGCCAAGGCGGCCGAATTCGTCGGGCGGATGGAGGGCGGCGAGATCGATATCGTGATCGGCACGCAGCTGGTGACCAAGGGCTATCACTTCCCCAATCTGACGCTCGTGGGCGTCATCGACGCCGATCTGGGGCTGCAGGGCGGCGACCTGCGCGCGGCCGAGCGCAGCTTTCAGCAGATCGCGCAGGTCGCCGGCCGCGCGGGGCGCGGGTCGAAACCGGGACGTGTCCTCATCCAGACGCGCGAGCCGACCGCGCCCGTCATCGCCGCGCTGGTCGCGGGCGATGCCGAGAGCTTCTACGCCGCCGAAACCGAGGCGCGGCGCGACGCGGGCGCGCCGCCATTCGGGCGGCTCGCCGCGATCATCGTCTCGTCGGAAAATGCGCAGGAGGCGCAGGCGTCGGCGACGGCGATCGCGCGCGCCGCGCCGCGCGTCGAGGGGATGGAGGTTTACGGCCCCGCCGCCGCGCCACTCGCGATGCTGCGCGGGCGTCACCGGATGCGCCTTCTCGTCCACGCCCGCCGCGCGCTCGACGTGCAGGACGTGCTGCGCGACTGGCTCGCAAGCGTTGAGCACCCGCGCGGAGTGCGCGTCGCGGTCGACGTCGATCCCTATTCGTTCGTCTGAGCGCAGACCTTCCACCCGCGCGGCTTGAGCACCAGCCGATAATAAGCGAGCGATGCGAGCATCTGAACCCCGGTTACGACCACCCCGGTTCGCCCCTCGCCCGGGTCGAGCCAGCTCGTCACCGCGATATAGCCGAGCGCGCCGAGCGTCAGCAGCGGCGCGAGCGGATAGAGCGGCATGCGGTATGGCGCGTCGCGCAATTGCCCAGAGCGACGTCCCGCTATCGCCGCCAGCGCCATCCCGCCATAGATCGCGACCAGCCCGGCCCCGCTGACCACCAGCAGCAGCCGCAGCGGGACGGAACACGCCGTCACCATGAACCCGCCGATCAGCAATGTGCCCACCCACGGCGAGCCGAACCGCGGATGGATCGCCGCCAGCCAGCGATCGAACGGGTTGCCCCAGCACCGGTCGCGCGCGCTCGAATAGAAAAATCGCGCGCACGCCAGAATCGAGGCGATGATCGCATTGACGATCGACACGACGATGCCGAGCGCGACCGCCTGCCCCAGCGCCTTGCCGCCCAGCGTCGTCACGAGCATCCCGAACGGATCGTCGGCGCGCAGCACGGTCGCGAGATCGGGCGCACCGCCAAGCAGCGCGACGACCGGCAACGCGATCGACACGATCGTAACCGCAACCGCGATCATCACGGTGGGGCCGACCCGCCGCGCGGCGTCGTGCATTTCCTCGGCGAAATAGACCGCCATGCCGTAGCCGTTGAACGCGAACAGCGCGATCGACGCCGCCACACCGATCGCCCCCGCCGATGCGGGCACCAGCGCGTCGCCCGCTGGCATGACGGGGTGGACGAGCATCGCGCCGAACCCGAGCACCGGATGCGCAAAGCCCAGTGCGACGACGACGCCGATCGCGACCAGCTCGACCACGAGGAACGCGCCGGTCACGAGCGCATTGGTGCGGATATCGAGCACCGCGACCAATGTCGCGCCCGCCAGCACGGCAATGGCCACCGGCACCTCGGGCAGGCCGGGCAGCACGCCCGACAGAATGGCAGCGATGCCGAGCGCGGCTACGGGGGGAAACAGCATGTTGCTGAACGCGTTGACACCGAGCATCACGAACCCCGCGCCCGGCCCCAGCGTCTGCGCGACCGCGACATACTCGCCCCCCGCAACCGGCCATGCCGACGACAGTTCGGCATAGATCAGCGCTGTCATCAGGCACACGAGCGCCGCCAGCAGCGTCGCCCACACCGCGCCGGTGCCTGCCACCTGCAGCATACCGGGGACGATGACGAACAGCGACGACGCAGGCGTCGTGACCGAGAGCGTCAGAAACAAGACGCCCGCGACGCCGAGGCTCCGCTTGAGCGGCTGGACGGCGGGAGGCGAGCGCTCAGGCATCATGCATCTGATCGCACATGAAAACCGCGACGCCGCAGCGCTATCGGCCATGAAGGGGTCCGTGCAGCTGCGCGATCACGAATCACGAAAGTCGCAGTTTTGCTTCGCTTCATGACCGGATTTTCGCAGGGTAGAGGGCTATACGTCGGCCTCAACCTGGCGCGGGCGGCGCGGTCGACGGGTCGGCGTTCGGGCAGGGGCATGAATGCGCGATAGGCCGACGGCGGAGATGTACGAAAGCGCCCCCTTCATCGGCCCAAGTCCCGGCCGCGTTACGCCTGCTGCCCGCCGGGGGTCGGCGCGCCGGGCAGCGGCGGCACCGGCTGCGGGGGGATGCCGCCGTCCCGTTCGTGCACCTCGTCGAGCCCGCGCCCGACATGGCTGCGCGAGCGGCTGTAGAGGAAATAGACGACGAGCCCCACCGCCGCCCATCCGACGAACAGCTGGATCGTGATCGCCGACAGGCTGAAGAACAGGTAGACGCACCCCGCGATCGAGACCGGGGCGGTGATCATCACCAGCGGCGTGCGGAACGGCCGCGCACGCAGCGGATCGGTCCGGCGCAGCACCATCACCGCGATCGAGACCGCCGCAAAGGCGAACAACGTTCCCGAATTGGAGACGTCGGCAAGCAGGCCCACAGGGAAAAAGGCCGCGAACAGCGCCACGAACACGCCGGTCAGCAGCGTGATGACGTGCGGCGTGTGGAATCTCGGGTGGATTCGCGAAAAGAATTCGGGGAGCAGCCCGTCGCGGCTCATCACGAAGAAGATGCGCGTCTGGCCGAACATCATCATCAGGATCACCGACGGCAGCGCGATGATCGCGGCCGCGCCGACCAGCCAGCCGACGAACGGGTAGCCGATCGACTTGAGCGTCCACGCGAGCGCTTCCTTCGAACACACGACCGCCTGTTCGTTGATCGCCTGGCAGGCCTGCGATAGCGCGGGGGTTCCGGGCGACAGGACCTCATGACCAGCGCCGAATACCGGTTGTGCGCCGACGGTGCCGATGACGCCGGCGGCGACGAGCATGTAGAAGATGGTACAAATGCCGAGGCTGCCGATGAGACCGATCGGCATGTTGCGCTGCGGGTTCTTGGTTTCCTCGGCGGCGGTCGAGACCGCATCGAAACCGACATAGGCAAAAAAGATCGAAGCCGCCGCGCCCGAAATGCCTGCAAAGCCGAGCGGCGCAAAGGGTTCGAACTGGCCCGACTTGATGACGGGGATCGTCAGCAGCACGAACAGCGACAGCGCGAGGATCTTGACCCCGACCAGCACCGCGTTGACCGATGCGCTCTCCTTCGTGCCCTTCACCAGCAGGAGCGTCACGAGCGTGGCGATCAGCATCGCCGGCAGGTTGATGATGCCACCGTCGAACGGCCCGCGAACGAGCGCATAGGGCACCGAAATGTGGAAGCTCGAGTTGAGCCAGCCGATGAAATAGCCCGACCAGCCGACCGACACCGCGCCGGCCGCGATCGCATATTCGAGGATCAGCGCCCAGCCGACCATCCACGCGACCAGTTCGCCCATCACCGCATAGCTATAGGTGTATGCCGAACCCGACACCGGAACCATCGCCGCCATTTCGGCGTAGCAGAGCGCCGCGACCGCACAGACGAAGCCCGCGATGACGAAGCTGAGCATCATGCCCGGCCCCGCCTTTTGCGCGGCCTCGGCGGTCAGCACGAAAATCCCGGTGCCGATGACCGCGCCGATGCCGAGCATCGTCAGCTGGAACGCCCCGAGCGAGCGCGTCAGCGATTTCTTTTCGGCGGTGGCAAGGATTGCGTCGAGCGATTTGACGCGGTCGAAGATCATGCGGCAGCCCTTTGGTTTCTCGTTGCCGCCAAGCCTAGCCAGCTTTGCCGCGCGTGCAAGCGGTTAACCCGGCAGCATCGCGCCGAACTGGCGCCCGCCGAACAGATGGACGTGCAGGTGCGGCACCTCCTGGTGGCCGTGCGTGCCGACATTGGCGAGCAGGCGGTAGCCGGGTGTGACGAGCCCCGCCTCGCGCGCGACGTGCCCGACTGCACGCACGAAGCCCACGATTTCGGCGTCGGGCGCGTGTGCCGTGAAATCGTCCCAAGACACATAAGCCCCTTTGGGGATCACCAGGATATGCACCGGTGCCTGCGGGGCGATGTCATGGAACGCGAGCGCATACTCGTCTTCATAGACGGTCCGGTTGGGTATCTCTCCGCGCAGGATCCGCGCAAAAATGTTGCTGTTGTCATAGGCGAGCGTGGCATCGATTGGCATGTTCAGCTCCCGCCCCCGCCCTCTTCGCTGCGTCCCGCTTTCTCCGCCAGGCCCGATGTACCCTCACGCCGGTCGAGTTCGGCAAGCACATCGGCGAAGGCGACCTGCCTCGCTTCGAGGAGCACGAGCAGGTGGAAGACCAGGTCGGCGGCCTCGCGCGTCAGTTCCTCGCGGTTGCCCGACAAGGCGGCGACGACGCACTCGACGGCTTCTTCGCCGAGCTTGCGCGCGGCGAGCGGCGCACCGGCGGCGAGGAGTCTGGCAACGTAGGAGGACGCCGGGTCTGTGCCCCTGCGGGCGGCGATGGTCGCGGCGAGCGTGTCGAGCGAGGCGGTCACGGCGTCGTTAAAAGCCCGATGCCGGCGCCGGTCAACCCTTGCGATCGGGCGGGCGTTTCGACGCGTGGCGACCGATGACGAGGCCGACGACGGCGATCACGAACAGCGCTGCATCGCTCGGTTCGGGAACCGGGATGCTGGTTTGCGCGATCGCGGGGCTGGCCAGCAGCATGAGAACCGCAGACGAGAGACAACGCACCACTGAACCGACTCCGAAACCACAAGCCCGCCCTGCCGCGATTCGCCGCGACATGACAGCACGGGCAACGCGCACGCTGCCCCGATTCGAAACAGTTCACATATGTTGACGGACCGAAAACCCCGCCGCCGACAGCGCGCGGTGCGCGTCGCCGATCGATGCCTGCCCGAAGTGGAAGATCGAAGCCGCCAGCACCGCATCGGCATGCCCGTCGCGAACGCCCGCGACGAGATCGTCAAGTCCGCCGACGCCGCCGCTGGCGATGACAGGCACGGCGACCACATCGGCGATGGCGCGGGTGAGCGCAAGATCGTACCCGTCGCACGTCCCGTCGCGGTCCATCGAGGTGACGAGCAATTCGCCTGCGCCGAGCGTTGCCAGGCGGATCGCATGTTCGACCGCGTCGATGCCGGTCGCGCGCCGCCCGCCGTGGGTGAAGACCTCCCACCGCATCCCGACCGATGCTGAGCCTGTCGAAGCACGGGCATCGACCGAGGCGACGACGCACTGGCTGCCGAAACGCTGTGCGATATCGGCGACGAGTTCGGGGCGCGCGACCGCGGCGGAATTGACCGCGACCTTGTCGGCTCCGGCAAGCAGCAGCGCGCGCGCGTCGTCGGCGCTGCGCACCCCGCCGCCGACCGTCAGCGGCATGAAACAGACCTCGGCGGTCCGGCGGACGACGTCGAGGATCGTCTCGCGCCCCTCGTGGCTCGCGCCGATGTCGAGGAAACAGAGCTCGTCGGCCCCGGCGGCATCATAGGCGCGCGCGGCCTCGACCGGGTCGCCCGCGTCGCGCAGATCGACGAAATTGACGCCCTTGACCACGCGACCGGCGTGGACATCGAGACAGGGGATAACGCGGACACGGACGGTCACGCGCGTGCCACCGCCAGCGCGACCGCGAGATCGAGCCGTCCGTCGTACAGCGCGCGGCCGGTGATGACCCCCTCGATGCCATCGCTGGCGTGGATGGCGAGCATCCGGATGTCGCCGATCCCCGCGACGCCGCCGCTCGCGATCACGGGGATATCGGTCGCGCGCGCCAGATCGACCGTCGCCTGGACGTTGCACCCCTGCAGCATCCCGTCGCGCCCGACATCGGTGAACAGCAGCGCGGCGACGCCTGCGTCCTCGAAACGGCGTGCCATGTCGAGGACGGGCACGTCGGACACTTCGGCCCAGCCCTGCGTCGCGACGAAGCCGTCGCGCGCGTCGACGCCCACCACGACTCCGCCCGGAAATGCAGCGGCGGCATCGCGGACGAGCTGCGGGTCGGTCAGCGCCGCCGTGCCGATCACGATGCGTGCCACGCCGCGCCCAAACCATTGCTCGGCCGCCGCCATCGTCCGGATGCCTCCGCCGACCTGGACATGCCCCGGAAACGCCGCGACGACGGCCGCGACCGCGTCGCCGTTGACGCCGTGACCCGCGAATGCGCCGTCGAGGTCGACGACATGGAGATGCTCGGCGCCCTGTCCGGCGAACACCAGCGCCTGCGCGGTCGGATCGTCGCCATAGACGGTCGCGCGGTCCATGTCGCCCTCGGCCAGGCGCACGACCTGTCCGCCCTTCAGGTCGATCGCGGGAAACACGATAAGCGTCACGTCAGGGTCGCCATTTCAGAAACCTTTGGAGCGTCGCGATACCAAAGGCCTGGCTCTTTTCGGGGTGGAACTGCACCCCGACCAGATTGTCGCGCCCGATCGCGGCGGTGCGCGTCCCACCATGGTCGGTGGTCGCGAGCGCATCGCTCCCCGCAAAGGCAAAGCCGTGAAGGAAATAGGCCTCGCCCGCCGCGACGACGGGATGGTCGCGCGTCGGCCGCACGTCGTTCCAGCCCATGTGCGGGACTTTCAGGCCGGGCTGCGGCGCGATGGGCGCGACGATGCCATCGATCCAGCCGAGCCCGGCGGTGACGCCATGCTCGTGTCCCTCGTTCGCCATCAGTTGCATGCCGACGCAGATGCCGAGGAAGGGGCGGCGCTGCTGCACGACCGCTTCCTCCAGCGCCTCGATCATCCCCGGAATCGCCGACAGCGCGTTCATGCAATGCGCAAAGGCACCGACACCAGGCAGGACGATCCGCTTGGCGGCCAGCACTTCGGTCGGATCGGCGGTCACCGCGACGTCGCTCGCCCCCGCCGCGCCCAGTGCATTGTAGACCGACTGGAGATTGCCCGCGCCATAATCGATCAGTGCGACGCCACTCACAAGATGCCCTTGGTCGACGGAATGCTCCCGCCCTTGCGCGGGTCGAGCGTCACCGCCTCGCGAAGCGCGCGTGCCAGTGCCTTGAAGCACGACTCGGCGATGTGGTGATTATTCTGCCCGTACAGGCACTCGACGTGGAGCGTCAGCCCGGCCGCCTGCGCGAACGAGTGGAACCAGTGCTCGAACATTTCGGTATCCATGTCGCCGAGCTTGGCGCTCGTGAACGCGACGCGCCACACCAGATAGGGCCGCCCCGAAATGTCGAGCGCGACGCGCGTCAATGTCTCGTCCATCGGCGCGTGCGCCTCGCCATAGCGAACGATGCCGCGCTTTTCGCCCAGCGCCTGCAGCACCGCCGCGCCGATCGCCAGCGCGGTATCCTCGACGCTGTGATGCTGGTCGACATGCAGGTCGCCGACGGTCTTGACCTTCAGGTCGAGCAGGCCATGCCGCGCGAGCTGCTCGATCATATGGTCGAGAAAGCCGATTCCCGTCGCCACGTCATAGGCACCCGTCCCGTCGAGATCGACGGTCACGTCGATCGAGGTCTCGGCGGTCGAGCGGTGAACCGTGCCGGTGCGCATGACGAGCGCCTATAGTCGCTCACGGCGTCGGCGCAACGCACGCTTGACCGCTCGCGGCTGCCCGTCCAGTTGAGCGACGCCATGACCGACTCTCCCCCCGACAGCCTGATCCCCTATGACGAGATCGTGCAGGAGGCGCTGCGTGCGGTCGTCGGGCGTGTGCTCGGCCAGATCGGCCATTCGGACATGTTGCCCGGCGAGCATCACTTTTTCATCACGTTCAAGACGACCGCGCCGGGGGTCAGCATCCCGCAGCACCTGATCGCGCGCTTCCCCGACGAGATGACGGTGGTCCTCCAGAACAAATTCTGGGACCTGAAGGTTCACAGCGACGCGTTCGAGGTCGGGCTGACGTTCAACGGCATTCCCGCCAAGCTCTACATCCCGTTTTCGGCGATCACCGCGTTCGTCGATCCGGCGGTCAATTTCGCGCTGCATTTCCAGGTCGATACCGACGTCCAGATCGGCGAGGGGCATGGCGACGCCAACAATGATGCGCCGCGCGCCGTGCCGGTCGACGATGGGTCGAACGTCGTCGCCGTGGATTTCAAGCGGAAGAAATAGCGAGCGCAACATGACGACCCGGTCTGAAACCGACAGCTTCGGCCCTATCGACGTCGCGGCCGACGCCTATTGGGGCGCGCAGACGCAGCGCAGCATCGGCAATTTCCCGTTCGGACCGCGCGAGGCGATGCCGATCGCGATTCCGCAGGCGCTCGCGGTCGTCAAGCAGGCGGCAGCCAAGGTCAACCGCGCGCACGGCCTCGAGCCGCGCCTCGCCGATGCGATCGAAGCGGCAGCGAAAACGGTGGCGGGCGGCGCGCACGACGATCAGTTCCCGTTGGTGATCTGGCAGACCGGCAGCGGCACCCAGACCAATATGAACGTCAACGAGGTGATCGCGGGGCTCGCCAACGAGGCACTGGCGGGGACGCGCGGGGGCAAGTCGCCCGTCCATCCGAATGATCATGTCAACATGAGCCAGTCGTCGAACGACAGCTTTCCGACCGCGCTTCACATTGCCGCCGCGCTCGCGATCCACGAGTTGCTGCTTCCCGCACTCGACGTCCTTCGCCAGTCGCTCGCCGCCAAAGCCGCCGCGTGGGACGCGATCGTCAAGATCGGACGGACGCATCTCCAGGATGCGACGCCGCTGACGCTGGGGCAGGAGTTTTCGGGCTATGTCGCGCAACTCGCCGCGTGCCGCGCGCGAATCGACGCGTGCATCGACGATATGCTCGAACTCGCGCAGGGCGGGACCGCGGTCGGCACAGGCCTCAATGCACCCGACGGCTTTGCGCAGGACATGGCGGATGAGATCGCGCGCCTGACCGGCCTGCCTTTCCGTCCCGCGCCGAACCGCTTCGCCGCGCTCGCCGCCAACGATGCGCTCGTCCAGCTGTCGGCGACGCTATCGACACTCGCGGTCGCGCTGACCAAGATCGCCAACGACATCCGCCTGTTGGGTTCCGGACCGCGCGCGGGCATCGGCGAGTTGCAACTCCCGGAGAACGAGCCGGGAAGCTCGATCATGCCGGGGAAGGTCAACCCGACGCAGTGCGAGATGCTGACGATGGTCGCCGCGCAGGTGATCGGCAATCACGCCGCGGTTACCGTCGGCGGGATGCAGGGGCATTTCGAACTCAACGTGTTCAAGCCGCTGATCGGTGCCAACGTCCTGCGCTCGATCGACCTGCTGAGCGTCGGCATGGAAAGCTTTGCCGAGCGTTGCGTCGATGGGATCGAGCCCGACGAAAAGCGCATCGCCGAGCTGGTCGATCGCTCGCTGATGCTCGTCACCGCGCTCGCGCCCGAGATCGGCTATGACAATGCGGCCAAGATCGCGAAGTCGGCGCATCACGACGGCACGACGCTGCGCGCGGCGGCGCTGGCGTCTGGGCTGGTCGATGCGGCGACCTTCGATCGAGTGGTGCGGGCCGAGGCGATGACGGGAACGAAATCGGCTTGAACGCGCTTATCCCCCACGAAATCTTGGCGGAGACAGGCATATGATCGGCAACATTATCGGCGCGCTCGTAGGCGGGATGATCGACCGTAGCGACGGCGAGGGCGGCATTGGCGGTGCGGCGGCGGGCGCGATCGGCGTCAGCGTCCTGAAACGCGTCATCCCCATCGCGATCGTCGTCGGCGGTGCGCTTTATGTGAAGCACCTCATCGACGCGCGTGCCAGCGACGCCTGACACGCGCGCCGATTGACGGCGCAGGGTCGGCGCGGGCATGGACAGCCATGCCTGCAACGCTCCCCTTCACCCGGCGTGGATTGTTGTTCGTGCTGTCGTCGCCATCGGGTGCGGGGAAATCGACGATCGCACGCAAGCTGCTTGCCGCCGACGACAATCTCGCCATGTCGGTGTCGGCGACGACGCGCCCGATCCGTCCCGGCGAGGTCGATGGCGAGGATTATCATTTCGTCTCGCTCGACCGCTTCAGGGAAATGGTCGCGGAGCACGAATTCCTCGAATGGGCACATGTTTTCGGCCATCGCTACGGCACCCCGCGCGCGCCGGTCGAGGAGCTGCTGACCCAGGGCCGCGACGTGCTGTTCGACATCGACTGGCAGGGCGCGCAGCAACTGTTCCAGCAAGCCGGGGGCGACGTGGTGCGCAGCTTCGTCTTCCCGCCGTCGCTGACCGAGCTCGAACGTCGCCTGCGCGCGCGCGGGACCGACAGCGACGCGGTGATCGACGCACGTATGGCGCGGGCGGCGAACGAAATCAGCCACTGGGACGGCTATGACTATGTGCTGGTCAACGACGACGTCGAACGCTGCTTCGGCGAGGTGAAGACCATTCTCGACAGCGAACGCCTGAAGCGCAGCCGCCAGACGAGCCTGATCGGATTTGTCCGCACGCTGACCGTCGCGGGCTAGCCCGAGGAGCGCCTGCAGCTTGGCGCACCGGAAGCGATTCGAACTCCTGACCCCTGCTTTGGGAGCCCGAAAAGCTGACTTTCGCTATGGTTTCTTTTTCTACGCTAGAGCACGCTAAGATGCCAAAAAAACGCGAGCGAGCAAGAAGTCCAATCAGTCGGCCAGCTTACTGGTCAAATACCAAGCGGCAATATAGCGTTGCAGACCGGCAAGATCATTGCCTGGCACGACCGCTGCGATGTAATTGTCGGGTCGGATGAGCAAGGCCGTTGGCTCCGTTATGCCATAAATCTGATGCGCGACGCGATCGAGGTCATGATAGACGTCCGCGGCGTCGTGCCGAACACCATGCCCCGCGACCACGAAGTATTGCGCCATTGTTGGCAGCGCATCGAGCTTTAGCGGCGCGAGCCAAGATGCCGTCTTCCCACCGTCGAACAGCACCAGCTTCCAGTTCGGCGCACATAGTTCCTTGAACAGCGAAACCTCCGTCGCGTCCGCCGCCCGCAATACGTCGGCGTCGCGGACGCGATGCCCCGAGCGAATGCTGTTGTTTGCCGAGCCCTTTTGGGTGAGCGGGCTTTGTTCGTAGTTCACGCCAAGCTGGCTGAACGCCTTTGCCATACCGGCCAAAATCGGTTGAGCAATGCGTTGCCGAAACGCCCGAGTATCAAACGGTTCAACTTTGGTGCCGGCAGCGTGTACTTGAGCGTGCTGATCTGAATCTTTTCGAGTGAAAGCCGGTTTGCCCTACGCTCGGCGTCGTAGGTCTGGAGCAGCGCCGGCGTCGCATGGCCCCGGATCACATCGTGCAGTTTCCACGCGAGGTTGAGCGAATCCTGGATGCCGATGTTGAGCCCCTGCCCGCCGTTGGGGAGGATCGGATTGCACGAATCCCCGGCGAGGATGATGCGCCCATCGATCAGCGACGGCGCGACGCCGGTCAGCAGTTCGCCGTGGCTGAGCCATATCGGATCGGTCAGGGTCGCGGTCTCGTCGCCGCTCATCATCCGGAGCTTCTGCTGCATTTCGGCGAGCGTCGGCTCGCGCGCGGGCAAGCGGCCCTTTTCCTCGAACACCATGACCTTGGTGTTGTCGCCGGGCAGATGGATGACGACGCCAAAGCCTTCGTCGTAATAATAGAGCCACATCTGTTTCATGCTCCGCAGGCCTTTCCAGGCTAGCTTTGCATCGACCTGCCACACGTATTTGCCGGTCTTGACCGGCTCGAAGTCGCATTTGGAAAAGCGCCGCGTCACGCTGCGCGGGCCATCGCAGCCGACGACATAGCGGAACCGCATCGTCTGTTCGGTGCCATCGGCGTCGATCGTTGCCGTCACCCCGTCCGATCCTTGATCGAGCTTGGTGAGGGCGTGGCGAAAGCGGATACCGCCGCCCGCGTCAGGCAGCCCTTCCTTGAGGTTGCGGTCGATCAGATCCTGGCCGAGGAACAGGACGTTGGGATGCGGACTTTCTGCCAGGTGCATAGGGCGCGGCCCGACGTTCGAGCCGTACATGTAGACCATGTAGCGCGTCATCACGCCGCCGGTCGCATACATGCGGTCGGCCAGCCCCAGCACATCGAGCTGCTCGAGCGTTCCCGGCATGAGGTTGGTGGCCTTGGTGTGGATCGAGGTGCTGTCCTTTGCTTCGATTGCCACATAGCTCGTGCCGAGCCTTTCGAGCGCATTCGCCAGCGCGAGCCCAGTCGGCCCGGCACCAACGATGAGAACATCGGCTTCGTAATTTTGCATCGTGACGCTCCGCTGTTCCGAAGGCCGTCAGGACCACGCAAACAGCGGTCGTTGGGCATCGATCGTGACGCCCCCTCGTCCACTAATGGTTACATGTTGTCAATCGCCGCGTTTCTCGCGCTCGATCATCGCGGCCGTCAATTGCCTTACTGTGTCGAGCGCTTCTCGGATCGATCGAGGGTCAACCTTGTCGGAAATATCGCGGTTGTAGGCCATTCCTCTTGCGAGTGCGTCGCTCGCCAGTCGTCGGCCGCTTTCAGTAAGGACTATCGTCAACGCCCTTTTGTCCTTGGGATCGACCGCGAGTTCGATCAGCCCGTCCTTGTCCATCTCGGCGGTTAGCCGCCGGATGGCTTGCCGCGAAAAACCGAGACGTCTGGCATGTTCGCTCAAGGTCAACGGTTCAGCTTCTTCCCCGGCCTGGTCGATCAGAATCCAGCGCGCATTGGTAAGACCCGATTCGCGGTTCATGGCCGTGCCCGCGCGATGCGAGATTGCGCTCATCTTGAGGATGCCGCGCATGAGGTCCGTCATCAGCGCGGCGCGTTCGTCGTCAGTTGAGCTCATCGCAACCAGGTCCGCTAACCCAGCGAACTCGTCAATTCTTTAGTACAATTTTGGCGGCATCCGCTTTCAAGGGTTATGGGCATGGCGCGGCGTCAGAAAACGTCCGGGTCCCGTTGCTTCTCACGAAAAACCGGCGGATCGCCGACCTGACCCCAAGCGGCGGCGAGGATGTCGACCGCTGCTTCCAACTCTGGCGAAGGAAGACAGTATGGCAGTCGGACGAACCGTTCGAAGGCGCCATCAACGCCAAATCGGGTACCCGGCGCGAGGATCACCCCGCGCTGCTGCGCTTCAGCAACCAGCGGAGCAGCAGAGCGAGGTAAGGTGACCCAGAGCGAAAGACCGCCTGTCGGGCGGGTCGTTGTCCAGGTCGGCAATTTATCGGCGAGGCAGGCTCGGAGCGCGGCTTGTCGCATCGCAAGCATCGCCCGCCGCTCAGCGACCGGGGCTTGGTCGCCAGCCAGAAGATGCGCGGCGGCCAACTGCTCGATGACTGCCGCGCCAAGGTCTAATGAGGCCCTTGCCCTGACAATCGCGTCGGCAACTTTCGTCTCGGCGCGGATCCAGCCGATGCGAAGCCCGCCCCACCACGTCTTGCTCATGGACCCCAGCCGGACGACATGCGGCCCGGGTGCCGACGGGGCGGGCGGTGCCTGCTCAAACCAGAGGTCGCGCTGCGTATCATCCATGACCATCAGGGCCCCAACGCGTGCAACCCACCGCGCGATCGTCGCCTCGTCTTCGGCGGCCAGGACATGACCCGTCGGGTTCTGATGCGCGCCGACCAGATAGACCAGCCGGGGACGGACCCGATCGATTGTGGAAACCAGCCCGTCGATATCCCAGCCGGAGGGCGTGAGCGCGACTGGGATCGGCCGCATACCGGCGCGCACGATGGCCTCGATCGCATGGGGGTACGTCGGATGATCGATCACGACCGCATCGCCGGGCCGGCCGAAGGCGCGCAGAAGGATGGCCAGGCCGTTCTGGGCGCCGGCGGTCACGACGATTTGGTCGGGCGTCGTCGACAGACCTGCCCGGTCGTAGGCCTCCGCCGCCGCCCGCCGGAGTGCCAGGAGACCGACCGGATCGTAACCGTGGCCAGGCAGATGCGCTGGCAGCGATTCCAGCGCGTTGGCATAGGCGGCATGGACGTGCGCGCCCGCCGGAAGGACAGCAGCCGCCATGTTGATCAACTCGGGTCCAGGCGTGACGTGGAAAAGCCCTTCCAGCCGCTCTGCGCGCAGATGTGGCAGGGCGGTGTAGGTCCCGGCTCCCATACGACTGGTCAGGAAGCCCTCGGCGCGGAGCCGATCCATTGCGCCGCTCACCGTGATACGGCTGACCCCGAGCGCCTCCGCCAGGCTCCGCTCCCCGGGAAGACGAGCGTCCAACGGCAAGCGCCCGTCGAGCACGAGCCGCCTCAGAGCGTCCGCAAGGCTGCGGTATGCCACATCCTCGGAACTAATGGCTCGCCAGTCGCCGAGGTGACGTAACAGGCTCTTCATGTTGACGACGATGGACATGAGGCCATAATCGCAAAAGTGGCTATAGATCACAAGGCCGGTATCGTTAGAATGAGCTCATGTTCATTCGTCGCTTCATCCAGCTCCAGATCGGTCTGCTCCTCTATGGTGGGTCGCTAGCCCTGATGGTTCGCGCGAACCTTGGGCTGAATCCCTGGAGCGTTTTTCATCAGGGCCTGTCCCAGCTAACGGGGCTAAGCCTCGGAACCATCGTGAACCTCGTCGGCGCTCTTGTCCTGTTGATCTGGATACCGCTCCGTCAGAAGCCGGGCATTGGCACGATCTGCAACGTTTTGGTTCTTGGGACGGCGGCGGATGCGACTTTGGCCGTGCTTCCGCCGGTCACGGCACTGCCTCTGCAGGTCGCGCTACTGGTTGGCGCGATACTGCTGAACGGCGCGGCGACGGGGGCCTACATCGGCGCGGGCTTGGGGCCAGGGCCACGCGACGGCCTGACGACCGGCGGGGTTCGCGTGACCGGATGGGAAGTCCGATGGGTCAGGATGACAATAGAGGGTCTGGTCCTCGTGCTCGGCTGGATGCTCGGCGGTGCCATTGGCGTCGGAACAATGGCCTATGCCCTGTTTAACGGACCGCTTCTTCAAATCTTCCTGCCGATGTTCGTAATCAGGTCTGAGACGAACCTGCGACCGGCTTGACCGCCCTCGAACCCACCTGACGCGGCGCATTAAAGCTCTCCAATCAGACGGATGATTTCGCAGGCCGTCCATCGTCGCGGTAGAGCCGTGCCGAACGCGAGATAGCGGTCCGTCGCCGTCGCCAACAAAATCTATGTTCCCAATGCCTACCTGAATAATAGGAGTAAGGCTCCAGATGGGAAAAGGTTTCGCGATGTCGGGAGTTCGTTCGTCGACGTTGCGAGCCCTGGCGATCGCCGCTGTTATCTGTTGCGCCGGGACGGTCCCCGCCATGGCACAGGACGGAGCCACGCCTGCACCGGCCGCTTCGGACAATGCCGAGATCGTCGTTACCGCGCGAAGGCGTGACGAGAATCTGCTGACGACGCCGGTCTCTGCCACGGTCCGCTCCGAAGATTGCGCCGAATACCGGCACTCCTCTCAGCACTGGACGTTGAATCCGACGCGCCTGAGCTGCGACAGCCGGCAGAGCATCTGTAGTACGATGGCCTGGACATCGAAGCGCGCGGACGTGCGCCCATAGGGTACCTGCAGACCCCTTTAAATGTCGCATATACAATGAGTTATTGCCCGACGGAATCCGCCGGTCCGCACCTAGCCGGCGCTCAATCTATAAGTAAGGTTGGCGCACGCGACACGATTCGAACGTGTGGCCCCCACCTTCCCAGGGTGGCGCTCTATCCAGCTGAGCTAGCGGTGCCGTGCCTGACGCGCTGTCCCCGGTCGGGCCCAAAAGGTCAATCGGTGAAGCGGGTCAACGACATGTCCCGCCGCAAACGCGCTGCGCTACGTCATGGTACGCCTGTCACTGCTTCCGCGACGCTTCCGCGGCAATTTTCGGCTTCCGATACGCGAAGTGCATGGCTTGCTAAATGACTATGTTTATTGTCGAAAGATGGCGCACCGGAAGGGATTCGAACCCCTGACCCCTGCCTTCGGAGGGCAGTGCTCTATCCAGCTGAGCTACCGGTGCGTACTCGGCGTGCTTAGCAAGCGCGCGCGCGCCTTGCCAGTCCTATCGTTTGGCAAGCTGGACCGGTTGAAACTTGCCGAGCCCGCAGCTGGCACCGCGGCTCAGCCCCGGCGATTGCAACACCGTAATGATATCGACCGAACACAGCTGGCTGAGCGATGTCTTGTAGAGAAAACGTTCCTCGAACCCGAGGCTCGGGCAGCTGTTGGGCAAGGTGTTGCGATAGACTTTGCCGCCGCTCAGGTGGAAATCGATCACGCTGTCGCCGTGCACGCGCGTTTCGCGGATCGACTGGAGCGGAACGCAATCGACCGGGTTGCCGATCGGTGTCGCGAGCGGGACCGCATTGCGATCACGCGCCACGCCCGGCGCGGCGGCGGTGGCGGCTAGCGCCAGCAGGGTGGTTGTCACAAGCTTGAGCATGGTCGGCCTCATCAATCGGGTTTTGCGGTCTTATCGGGTGGCGCAACTGTCTTGGGCCTGAACGCGCACAGGTCGCAAACGATGCAGCGCCAGCATTCGGGGGTTCGCGCCTTGCAGGTGTATCGGCCGTGGAGGATGATCCACTGGTGCGCCTTGACGCGGAACGGCGCGGGCGTCTGGCGCTCGAGAATGTCCTCGACCGCGCGCACCGTCTTGCCCTTGGCAAGGCCGGTACGGTTGGCGACGCGAAAGACATGCGTGTCGACGGGAAACGTCTCGGCCCCATGCGCGGCGTTGAGCACGACATTGGCGGTCTTGCGCCCGACGCCAGGGAGCGTTTCCAGGAGCGCGCGATCGGTCGGCACCTCGCCGCCGTGGCGCTCGACGAGCAGCCGCGACAGCGCGATGACGTTCTTTGCTTTCGTGTTGAACAGCCCGATCGTGCGGATGTGCGCCTTCAGCCCCGCTTCGCCGAGGTCGAGCATCGCCTGCGGATCCTGCACCTCGGCGAACAGCGCGCGCGTCGCCTTGTTCACGCCTGCGTCGGTCGATTGCGCCGACAGCACGACCGCGACGAGCAGGGTATAGACATTGACCCAGTCGAGTTCGCCCTGCGGTTCGGGATTGTCCTCGGCCAGCCGCCGGTAGAATTCGAAGATATCGGCGCGCTTCACGTGAGGCTCAAAGCCCCAGCACGTCGTTCATCGTGTAGCGGCCTGCGGGCCGGCCCGCCAGCCACAGCGCGGCCGTAACGGCACCGCGCGCGAAGATGTCGCGACCTTCGGCACGGTGGCCGAGTTCGATCCGCTCGCCCTCGCCGGCAAGCACCACCATATGATCGCCCGCGACCGACCCCCCGCGCAGCGAGGCAAAGCCGATGCTTCCCACTTCACGCGCATCGCACGAGTCGAACCGGTCGAAGCGGCTGAGTTCGGGCAGGCTCTTGCCGCGCCCGATGGCCGCGGCCTGCGCGAGCAGCAACGCGGTGCCAGACGGTGCATCGACCTTGTGCCGGTGGTGCATCTCGACGACCTCGATATCCCACTCGGCGCCGAGCCGCGCGGTGGCCTGGGCAACGAGTGCAGCGAGCAGATTGACCCCGAGCGAAGTGTTTGCCGCCTGCAACACCGCGATATGCGCGGCGGCGGCATCGATCGCGGCATGATGCCCCGTATCGAGACCGGTGGTGCCGATCACGATCGGCGTCGCTGCGGCAAGCGCCGCGTCGAGGTGTGCGGCGAGTGCGGCGGGGCTGGAGAAATCGACGATCACATCGCTTGCGTCCATCAGCGCGTCGATCTCGTCGCCAAAGTCCGCACCCCCCGCGCAGATCACATCGCGTTCGGCGAGCGCGGTCGCGATCGCCTGCCCCATCCGCCCGCGTGACCCGAGAATGCCGATTCTCATGCCGCGTGGCTATCGCGCAGTGCGACGGCACGCGCAAACACCGCCTCGAACATGGCCGCCGTCAGCCGCCCGGTGTTCTGGTTGTAGCGCGAGCAATGATAGCTGTCGATCAGCACCCGCCCGTCAGGCATATGGTGTTCGGCAAGGTGACCGAACCTGCACTTGGGCAAGCGGCCGCCCAGCACCTTGACCGCCGACTGATGCGCGATCTGGCCGAGTGCCACGAAGATGCGCGCGCGCGGCAGGTCGGCGATCTGCCCCTCGAGGAAGCGGCGGCAGGTGTGGATTTCCTGCGGGGTCGGCTTGTTGGCGGGCGGCAGGCATTTGACCGCGTTGATGATCACCGCGCCCTGCAACGCGAACCCGTCGTCGATCCGTGCATCGTACACGCCGCTCGTCAGCCCATGCATCTCGAGCGTGCGAAACAGCAGCTCGCCCGCATAATCGCCGGTAAACGGCCGCCCGGTGCGGTTCGCGCCGTGTTTTCCGGGGGCGAGGCCGACGATCGCGATCTCGGCGCTCGCGTCACCGAAGGCCTGCACCGGCGCGTTCCACCAGTCGGGATATTCGGCCTGGCAGGCGTGGCGAAAGTCGACGAGGCGCGGGCACAGCGGGCAATCGCGCGGCGGTTCGCTGTCGGGTAGGGGACTTACCGGGAACACCCCGTGGGGTTAGGGCGCGGGAGTGGCGAACTCAACCTATCTGATCGCGCTGGGGGGTAATGTGTTTGGGCCGTGGGGGCGGCCAAAGCAGCTTTTGCAACGCTTCGCCGGGGCGACGGTTCTGGCGTCATCCGCAATCTATAAGACCGTGCCCCTCGGCCATGGACGCCGCCGCTACGCCAACGCGGTCGCGCTGATCGAAACCGACCTCGCCCCCCCCGCGCTGCTTGCGCATCTCAAGGCGATCGAACGCGCACACGGTCGCCGCCCCGGACGTCGCTGGGGGAGCCGACCGCTCGACCTCGACATCATTGGCTGGTCGGGCGGCGTGTGGCGCTCGCGCACGCTGACGATCCCGCACCCGACATTCCGTGAACGCCGCTTCGTGCTCGCCCCGCTGGTCGAGATCGCGCCCGGCTGGCGCGACCCGGTGACACGCCTGACCGCGCGCCACCTCCTCGCGCGGCTTGACCGCAAGCCTCCCCGCTCATAGGCGCAACCGCCTTGCACCAGCATCGCGTGGGGCTCGTAGCTCAGTCGGTAGAGCAACGGACTTTTAATCTGTAGGTCCCGGGTTCGAATCCCGGCGAGCCCACGCGCAGGCGGGCGGATGCGTTAGCGCCAGCTAACGCACGACCTGCCAAGCGCGGCCGGCGTGCCTCGGCACGACCGACGGCGCGGCTTCGCCGCGACGCATTGCGCTTGTTCGACTGCTTCCCCCCTAGCCTCCCGCGTGACAGGTTCCCGAAAGGAAAGCCGGTATAAACCCGATGCTGTTCCCGCAATTGGGACCGGCGCGTTCTCCTCGCGCATACCATTGGGCCGCAATGGTGGCGGGTGTGCCCTTGCGTGACGACATCGTGTGTTTGTCATGTTGACGAAAAGGCCTGTGTCCAATTTCGCCAGCCACTTAAGCGGTAATGCCAATGTTTATCGTCGCACCTTTATCCTTCGCGCCTTCGCGGCTTCGCGTGGATTCCTTTTCAGACTTACACAAAACCGCGATGGCGGACCCGGCGAGCCGACGGCGGTGCGTATCCGAGGAGCCGAGGAGGCGCAGACGCTCGTCCTGTCCGATCAGGCCAGCAGCTCGATGTCCCAATAGAGCCAGTCGTGCCAGCTCTGGTGCAGGAAATTGGGTGGAAAGGCGCGTCCGTGTTCCTGCAACTGCCAGCTCGTCGGGCGGATGGGCGCGATATGGAGCGGCATCTTGGCCTGGCGCGGAGTCCGGCCCCCCTTTTTCAGGTTGCACGGCGCGCACGCGGTCGCGACATTCTCCCATGTCGTCCGCCCGCCCTGCGCGCGCGGAATGACATGATCGAAAGTCAGATCCTTGCCGACGCCGCAATATTGGCACTGAAACCGATCGCGGAGGAACAGGTTGAAGCGCGTGAAGGCGGGGTGCTCGCTGGGCTTCACATATTGTTTGAGCGCGATGACCGACGGCAGTTTCATGACCGCGTTGGGCGAGCGCACCTCGCGCGCATAATGGTCGACGATATCGACGCGATCGAGGAACACGGCCTTGATCGCGGTCTGCCACGGCCACACCGACAAGGGATAATAGCTGAGCGGCGTATAATCGGCGTTGAGCACGAGCGCGGGGCAGCCGTCGGGGTGCCGGATCAAATCGGGGTGATACATGAAAGCTGTGGCTCGCGCCCTCCCCTTCCGCTCTGGTCGCCCTTATCGTCACTTTCGTGACGCCACAATGACAGCACGGAGCCTGTCGCCTGGTCAAGGGGTCGTGCGATGACGATCATCACCCGATTTGCGCCCTCGCCGACGGGTCGGCTGCATCTTGGCCACGCCTATTCGGCGCAGCTGTCGCATGATCGCGCACGCGCGGCAGCGGGACGGTTCATCCTGCGTATCGAAGACATCGACATCGCACGGTGCCGGACCGAATTCATCGCCGCGATTGAGGAGGATCTCCGCTGGCTCGAGCTGGACTGGGACGGTGAGCCGGTCATACAGTCGACGCATGCCGAGGCGCATGCTTCGGCGCTGGCGCGATTGCAGGCTCTGGGCGTCGTTTACCCCTGCATCTGTACGCGCGCCGAGATCACCGCGAGCGCGAGCGCGCCGCATGGCGAACAAGCAGCTTATCCGGGGACGTGCCGCCGAACGCCACCCGCGACCGACGATCTGCGTCCGGTCGCGTGGCGGCTCGATATCGCGGCCGCGCTACGGCTGGCTCCCGGCGACACGGGCGTTGCCGCAAGTGGCGACGTCGTGGTCGCGCGCAAGGGGCTGGGCGTCGCCTATCACCTTGCCGTCGTTGTCGACGACGCCGCTGCGGGTGTGACTGACGTCATCCGCGGGGTCGACCTTCTTGCGTCAACACCGGTGCAGATGCTCCTGCAGCGCCTGCTCGGCTTTCCAGCGCACCGTTATACCCATCATCCGCTGATCCTCGGGCCCGATGGCAAGCGCCTCGCCAAGCGCGACCGGGGGATCACGCTCGCCGAACTGCGCGCGGCGGGGAACGACCCGCAGGCACTCACGAATATGCTGCGCGCGGGCGTCCTGCCATCTGGCTTTTCGTTCGGCGCATCCTAGATAGAGCCGATGAACACGTTCCTTGTCATCCTGATCGCAGGTTGCGCGATCGCCGCGCTCGTGGCGCTGGTGCGCGGCATCATCGCTTTTCTCCAGACGACCGAGGCCGAGCTGAAATCCGACGCGACGGGCCCGAGCCTGTCGAGCCAGCGCCAGAACAAGATGATGTTCGCGCGCGTCGGATTTCAGGCGCTGGCGGTGCTGCTCTGCGTCGCGCTGCTCGCGCTGCGTCGCTAGCGTTGGTCAAGCTCAACAAAATCTATACGCGCACCGGCGATGACGGCACGACGGGGCTCGTCGACGGCAGCCGCATCGCCAAGACCGCGCCGCGCCTGACCGCGATCGGCGACGTCGATGAGGCCAACAGCGTGATCGGCGTTGCTGCGACCTTTGCGTCGGGCACACGTCTGGCGCAGCTGTCGACGATCCAAAACGATCTGTTCGACCTGGGCGCGGATATCGCGACCCCAGGTGAGGATTTCGCGCCTTCGGCGATGGCGCTACGCGTCGTGGCATCGCAGGTCGAGCGGCTCGAGACCGAGATCGACGCGATGACGGCGCGGATGGCACCCTTGACGAGCTTCGTCCTCCCCGGCGGATCAGCGCTCGCCGCCGCGCTTCACGTCGCGCGTGCGACGGTGCGGCGTTCCGAGCGAAGCGCGGTCGCGGCGAATGTCGATACGCCGCTCAACCCGCGCGCGCTCGCTTATCTCAACCGTCTGTCCGACTGGCTGTTCTGTGCCGCGCGCAGTGCGAACGACGAAGGCGATAGTGACGTCCTGTGGGTGCCCGGCGCCTCACGCGGGTAGGCAGTCCGAGACCGAGAAGTCAAAGACTAGCCGTCAGGCGTTACGGCTTGCCCGCATCGCGTCGGTGCGCTCGATGCGTTGAGCCATTTCTTCCCAGGCGGCGGCGGCGCGGAGACAGCGTTCGCGCACGTTGTTGAGGGTTGCGTTGGCCGCCTCGGTGTTCGAACGGTCGGCCTGCGTACGATAGAAATCGAGCGGGGTCATGGCGCCTCCGGATAGACACAAAGCCAAATCCCGGCGGCGAAGCCATGCGCCGCCGCCGGGTATCTCAAGTCTTAGGCGACCTGGAGGTTGACCGCCGAAGTCTTGCCGCGACGATCGGTTTCCAGCTCGTACGAGACGCGCTGGTCCTTATCGAGCGTGCGCAGGCCGGCGCGCTCGACCGCCGAGATGTGGACGAACGCATCGCCCCCGCCGCCCTCGGGCGCGATGAAGCCATAGCCCTTGTCGGCATTGAAGAATTTTACGGTTCCGGTGATCATATGGGTATCCTTTGTTCCCATTCGTGACGGGCATGGGCCAAAGGGACCATCCCGGCGTCGTGAAGCAAGTTCGGGGACAAAGAAGGGCCGCGCAAACGACTCGCCCATATCCGTCGCGAGCGACGTTCAGCGCGACTGCCCTAGCAGGTCGCCTTCGAAATAGCAAAAGACAGGCTGGTGGAGCTGAGCGGGATCGAACCGCTGACCTCGTCATTGCGAACGACGCGCTCTCCCAACTGAGCTACAGCCCCACGCCTGCGAAGCGCAGCCCCATAGCGGGGTCATCTGCGCGTTGCAACGCCTCTGTCATGGGGTTGCAA
This sequence comes from Sphingomonas sp., assembly GCA_965248885.1. Taxonomy (GTDB): domain Bacteria; phylum Pseudomonadota; class Alphaproteobacteria; order Sphingomonadales; family Sphingomonadaceae; genus Sphingomonas_O. Next base: position 1,936,671 of record OZ252211.1, read on the forward strand.
CGCGGGTCGGTTTCGGTTCAGGACCAATGCAACGAGGATGAGGAGAGAAAATATGGCGCGTGCCTGGTGTCTGAAAACGCGGCCTGCGGGGCTACCCGACGACAGCAATTTCGAATTGCGCGCGTTGCCCTCGATGCCGCTCGCAGAAGGCCAGATCCGCGTCGCCAACCAGTGGCTTTCGGTCGACCCCTATATGCGCGGGCGAATGAACGACGTGAAAAGCTATGTCCCCTCATTCCAGGTCGGCGAACCGATGCAGGGCGGCGCCGTCGGGACCGTGACCGAAAGCCGCGCGGAGGGCTATGCGGTCGGCGACCCGGTCATGCACATGATGGGCTGGCGCGACGAGGCCGTCGTCGATACCGCTGCGGGGCCGATGTCGGCGCAGAAACTGCCCACAAGCGGCGTGCCGGTGCAGACCTTCCTGCACAATCTCGGGCTGACCGGCGCGACGGCCTATTTCGGGCTGCTCCACACCGCCGAAGCCAAGGAGGGCGAGACCGTGTTCGTCTCGGCGGCGGCAGGCGCGGTCGGTTCCGCAGTCGTGCAGATCGCCAAAGCCAAGGGCATGACCGTCATCGGTTCGGCGGGCGGGCCCGACAAATGCGCATGGGTCATGGAACTGGGGGCCGACGCCTGTATCGATTACAAGGCGGGGCCGGTGCTGCCGCAATTGTTGAAGGCCGCACCTAAGGGCATCCACGTCTATTTCGACAATGTCGGCGGCGACCACCTCGACGCCGCCTATGCGGTCGCGCGCGACTATGCGCGTTTCGCAATCTGCGGAATGATCGACGCCTACAATGACGGCAAGCCGCTCGAACTCAAATTTTTCATCCGCACGATCCCGGCGCGCATCCGCACGCAGGGCTTCATCTTCACCGACTATATCGCGCACATGGGAACGTTTCTGGGCGAAGCGAGCGCACTGATCGCAAGTGGGCAGCTGAAGGCGCGCGAAACCGTGGTCGAGGGGCTCGAGCGGATGCCCGAGGCTTTTCTCGGGCTATTTTCCGGCGCGAATACGGGCAAGATGCTGGTTCGGCTTTGACGAGCGCTTCGTCATCCCCGCGAAGGCGGGGACCCATCTCCTGACGGTGCAAGAGATGGGTCCCCGCCTTCGCGGGGATGACGAATGTTATTTCGCGCTGACGCGCCAGACCCTGTTCCCGACATCGTCGGCAACCAGCAGGTCGCCCTTCGACAGGACGATCACCCCGACCGGGCGACCCTGCGCCTGACCCTTGGCGTCGAGGAATCCGGTCAGCACGTCGCGCATCGGGCCGTTCGGGAAGCCGGTCGGGGCAAAGGGAATGAAGGCTACCTTGTACCCCGACGGTGGCTGGCGGTTCCACGAGCCATGCTGCCCGACGAACGCACCGTCATGGAACGCGCCGAGCGACCCGAATGCCAGCCCCAGCGACGCGGTGTGCGGCCCCAGCGCATAGTCGGGACGCTTGGTATAAGGGAGGAGGTCCTCGCGATCCTCGGTCCGCGGATCGACGTGTCCGCCCCAATAGCTGTACGGCCAGCCGTAGAAGGCACCGAAGTCGGCACGCGTCAGATAATCCGGAGGAACGTCCGAGCCGAGCTGGTCGCGCTCGTTGACGACCGTCCACAGTGCCTTGCTGTGCGGCTCCCACCCCATGCCGACCGGATTGCGCAACCCCGCCGTCAGGATGCGGATCGCGTTGGTCTTCAGGTCGAGATCGAGAATGTTCGCGCGGTGAGCTTCGGCATCGATGCCGTTCTCGGCGATGTTGCTGCTCGATCCGACCGAAATATACAGGTGCGTGCCCGCCGGATCGGCAACGACATTCTTGGCCCAATGGCGTCCGCCGGGCGGCAGGGCGACGACCGTTTGCGCCGGTGCCGTAATCCGCGTGTCGCCAGCCTTGTAGGGGAAGGCGACGAGAGCGTCGTGGTTGCCGACGTACAGCCGGTCACGGACCAGCGCCATGCCGAACGGCGACGACAGGCCGGAGAGCAGCACCGAGCGAAAATCGGCCACCCCGTCGCCATTGGTATCGCGCAGCAGCGTGATGCGGTTCGCCGAAGCCCCGCCCGAACCCGCGCGCTCGAACATCAGCTTCATGACGAAACCGGTGATGCCGCCTTCGTCACTCGGCGGCCCTTTCGATTCGGCGACGAGCACGTCGCCATTGGGCAATTCGTACAGCCAGCGCGGGTGGTCGAGTTTGTCGGCAAACGCCGCGACCTCAAGCCCGGGCGCGGCGATGGGCTTGCCGCCCGCCGGCCAGCCGACCGCTTTGGCGACGCCGAACGTCGGGATCGTCTGGATATCGGGTTCGGCGATGGTCGGGCGCGGTCCCGTTACCGCTTCGACGCTCAGCTTGGCGGGTTCGCCGCGCGACAGATACCAGAAGGCCCCACCGCCGATCGCGCCGAGCAGAAGGACGAGGATGAGGATTCGTGCGCGCCAGGTCATGCCGTATCTATGGGCATTCGCGCCGAAGACTTCTAGCTTTCGGCGCGGCTTTCGCTGGTTACCGGGGGATGCAAGCGCAGCCGCGTCGCGCGACGTGCATCGCCCTCGGTCACTTCGATGCGCCACCCGCTTTCGTGCGTCAGGCATTCGCCCCGTTGCGGCACATGCCCGGCGAGCACGAAGGCGAGCCCCCCGATCGTGTCGACGTCCTCCTCGACAACCGCGAGCGCGGGATCGATCGTCGTTGCGACATCCTCCAATTCGGCGCGCGCATCGGCTTCCCACAGCCCGTCATCGAGCGCGACCAGCATCGGCTCGACCTCGGCGTCGGTTTCGTCCTCGATGTCGCCGACGATCTCCTCGATCAGGTCCTCGATCGTCACGAGCCCTTCGGTTCCCGAATATTCATCGATGACGATCGCGAGATGGACGCGCTTGGCCTTCATCTCCTGCAACAGGTCGAGCACGCCCATCGACTGCGGCACATAGAGCGGCTGGCGGATCAGGTCGGCGATCGAGTCGGGGAACGGCCCGCCGCGGGCAAGGATCGCAAACGCGTCCTTTATGTGCACCATGCCCACCACCTGATCGAGATCGCCGCGATAAACCGGCAGGCGGCTGTGCGGTGCCTCGGCGATCGCCGCGACCAGTTCGGTGAAGCTGTAGGTTTCGGGAACCGCGACGATGTCGGCGCGCGGGACGCCGACGTCGTCGACGGTGCGCGCGCCAAAATCGAGCAGGTTGCGGACCATTTGCCGCTCGACCGGGGTCAGGTCGCCCTTGTCGTCGGGAGCGGGGTCCTCCTCGTGATCGTCGATAACCTCGGCGATCTGTTCGCGCAACGACGGTTCGGGCGCGTCGCCGAACAGCGCGCGGATATTATGCCAGATGCCGCTACTGTCGCCCTCTTTCATCGCGGGGGTTCGCGGTCCTCATAAGGCGCATGAAGGCCGAGCGCGATCATCGCTGCGGTCTCGATCGCTTCCATCACGTCGGCTTGGGCCTCATCCATATGGTCGTGGCCTAACAGATGCAGCACCCCGTGCACAATCAAATGCGCGGCGTGGTCGGCGAGTGGCACGCCCTTTTCCGTCGCCTCTCGTTCGCACGTCTCGAGCGCGAGGACGATGTCGCCGAGCAGAACCTCACCGTCGTCGGTGTTGCCGAGCGATTCGATCAGGTCGGGCTGGACCATCGGGAACGACAGCACGTTGGTCGGCTTGTCCTGCTGGCGATATTGACGGTTCAGCGTCTGCACCTCGGCGTCGGAGGTCAGGCGTACCGACACCTCGATGGTCGCCGATGATCGGATCAGCCGCGCATCCGGGCTCGCCTCGACCCCGGCAAGGACCGCACGCTCGGCAAGCGCAGACCAGTCGTGACGGGGCCAACTCTCCACCACCGTATCCACTACGATCACCAGAGGCTCCTGACTGGATAGCGACGCATATCTACATCAGCCGTTATAAGAATGAAGTCGCCAATGATGGCGTGAGCGATCAGCATCCGGTCGATGGGATCGCGGTGGATGTCAGGAAGTCGGGCGCAGACTTCCCAGACAGTCGCGGGAAGTTCGATCACCTCGAAGTGCAATTTGGCTCGTAACTGCTCGATCGAAGCAGCTTCCGGTATCCGGTCGCGTTGTTGCAGATCGACATATTCGAACGCCGTTATGGCGCTGACCAGAATGCGCTCCTCAGGACTCGTGAGAGCCGCGCGGGCGACTGCGCTCAAATTCTTGTTGCCGGCTCCGATCCACACGAGCGCATGCGTGTCAACAATCAGGGCCAAGGCTCAACCTGAACTTTTCGTCGTAATTGATACGATCGCGCTTCATCGATGCGAGGTCGATGTCATAGCCCTCGTAAGCTTGCGAAAACATTCCAAACGCCTCCGCCCGGTCGGTCGCGATCTTTGTTAACACGTCCGATCTGGCGGCATCGATCGGGACAATGCGCGCCTGCGGTACGCCATCGCGCTGCAGGACGACCTCCTCGCCGCGAACCGATGCAGCGACCAGTTCCGATAGTCGAGCCTTGGCTTGGCCGATGTTGACGTTCATTGCCATGGCCATCGGTTATCGTGACCAAGCGGCTTGGTCAACCTTCGCCCTCGTAAGCTGCGACGATCCGCCCGACCACAGGATGCCGAACCACATCGGCGACGCCAAAGCGCACGGTGGCGATCCCCTCGATCCCCTCGCACTTGCCGACGGCGTCGTTCAGCCCCGACATCTTCGGGTCGGGCAAGTCGGTCTGGTTCGGGTCGCCGCACACCACCATCCGGCTGTTCTGCCCGAAACGCGTCAGGAACATCTTCATCTGCGCCGCACTGGTGTTCTGCGCCTCGTCGAGGATGATGAAGCTTTCGGCCAACGTGCGCCCGCGCATGAAGGCGATCGGCGCGATCTCGATCTCGCCCGACGCGATGCGCCGTTCGACCTGTTCGGCGGGCAGGCAGTCGTAGAGCGCGTCGTAGAGCGGACGTAGATACGGATCGACCTTTTCCTTCATGTCACCGGGCAGGAAGCCCAGCCGCTCGCCGGCCTCGACCGCCGGGCGCGACAGGATCAGCCGATCGACGCTGCCGGTAATCAGCTGCGAGACGGCCTGCGCGACGGCAAGATAGGTCTTGCCCGTTCCTGCCGGTCCCAGCGCAAAGATGATGTCGTGCGCGCCGAGCGCCTCCATATAGCGCGCCTGCATCGCAGAGCGCGGTACGATCGTCTTCTTGCGCGTGCGGATCATGATACCCGGCGGCTCACCCGGTTCGTGACGAACGATGCCGTCGAGCAACGGTTCGGCCGACATCGCGATCACGGCGTCGACCGCGCCCATGTCGAGGTCCTGCCCCTGCACCACCCGTGTATAAAGTCCGTTTAGGACGTCGCGCGCGCGCGCCGCGGCTGACGCTTCACCCTCGATCTGCACGCGGTTGCCGCGGGCGGCGATATAGACGCCGAGGCGGTTTTCGAGCGCGACGAGGTTCTGGTCATATTCGCCGAACACCCGGCCCAGCAATTGCGGCCGTTCGAACACGACCTCGATGCGGCTCCGATCGCCGGGCTGGGCGGGCTGTGGCTTCTTGGGCACTCAGGCGGCGATCTTCATGGGATGCGTTCCAGTCAGGCTGTTGGGTCCGGCGGCAGTCAGATCGACGGTGACGAGGTCGCCGGGGGCATGGTCGCCGACGACATGCACCGATTGGAGCCACGGCGACTTGCCGAGCCACTGCCCCGGCAACTTGCCCCGCCGTTCGATCAGCACCTCGACGCGACGCCCGAGGCTTGCGCGGTTGAAGGCGTGCTGCTGCTCGTTAAGCAGCGCCTGAAGCCGCTGCAGCCGATCGCTCATCACCGTCGGCGGCACCTGTTCCTCCATGGTCGCGGCGGGCGTCCCCGGGCGCGGCGAATAGGTGAAGCTGAACGCCTGCGCATAGCCGACTGCGTCGATCAGCCGCAGCGTCTCTTCGAACTCGGCATCGGTTTCGCCGGGAAAGCCGACGATGAAATCACCCGAGATGGCAATGTCGGGACGCGCGGCACGGACGCGGTCGATGACGCGCCGGTACGACGCGCTGTCGTGGCTGCGGTTCATCGCGCGCAGCACGCGGTCGCTGCCCGACTGCACGGGCAGGTGCAGAAAGGGCATCAGCTTGGCGACGTCGCGGTGCGCCTCGATCAGGCCCGGCTGCATGTCGTTCGGATGGCTCGTCGTATAGCGAATGCGTGCAAGCCCCGGCAGACGGTCGAGCGCCGCGATCAGGTCGTGCAGTCCGTAGACGCCATCTTGCCATGCATTGACGTTCTGCCCCAGCAGCGTGATCTCGCGCGCGCCGCCGTCGACCAATGCGCGCGCCTCGTCGACGATCGCCGCGAACGGGCGCGAGACTTCGGCGCCGCGCGTATAAGGCACGACGCAATAGGTGCAAAACTTGTCGCACCCCTCCTGGACCGTCAGGAAAGCCGACGCGCGCGGATTGACGCGAACCGGCAGTGCATCGAACTTCGACGCGAGCGGCATGTCAGTGTCGATCTGCGCCTTGCCGCCCGCCGCCGCGGCGACCAGCGCAGGCAAGCGGTGATACGCCTGAGGGCCGACGACGACATCGACCCGGGCCCGCCGCGCGACCTCGGCACCCTGCGCCTGCGCGACGCACCCGGCGACCGCCACCATCGGGCGGCTGCCGTCGTCGCGGGTCAGTGCGCCGATTTCCGAATAGACGCGGTGCACCGCGCGCTCGCGGATATGACAGGTGTTCAGGACGATGAGGTCGGCGGTGTCGCTCCCGGTCGCGATCATCCCGCCCGATGCCAGCAATTCGCCCATCCGTTCACCGTCATAGACGTTCATCTGGCAACCAAATGATTTGACGTGATAGCTTTTGGGCGGGGTCATCGTGGCTTCTATAACGGGTTTGAGGCCGTGCCTGAACCGGAATCTGCCCAGACATCGTTGCCGATGAAATCGGGCATCGGATACCCCTTCAAGCGTGCGAACGCCTCCCTGATCCGGGTGCGGCTTTCGGCGGCGATCACCTTGCGCCCGCCCGCCGGGTCGAACGGTTCGAGGATGTGGACGCCGACACGGAAATTGCCACGCCGCGCAAGCACGCGCAGCGCATTGTCGCGCCCATGCTCGACACCGATCCACGCGATGTCGGGGCCCACCGCGTCATAGTCGAGCAGCACTGGCTGGACGCGTACGCCCGGCGGCGCGGGCTCGAGTATCTTGAGCAATGCACCCTTGAACGGGAGCAGCGACTGGCCATCGGTCGTCGTCCCTTCCGGAAAGATCGTCACCGACCATGAGTCCGACAGAGCTTCGCGCAATCGGGCAATCTGCTCGCCGATGCCGAGCCGGTCCTCACGCGAGACGAACACCGTGCGGTTGAGCGTCGACAGCCAGCCGACGACCGGTGCCGCGCGTATCTCGGCCTTGGCGACGAACGCGCTTCCCGTCGCGCCTGCGATGACGAGAATGTCGATCCAGCTGACATGATTGGCGATGAACACGACATCGCGGCGCAACGGCGTCCCGAAGCGGCGTGCGCGCGCGCCTGCGATCCGCCCGACCGCCGCCAGAAACACGCGGGGCCACGGTGAGCTCAGCCGCAGCGCCCGCGTCGAATAGTGGAGGAATAGGCAGGGGAGCAGCACCGCGACGATACCGGTCGCGCGCAGTCCGATCCTCATCCGGCCGAACAATCCGAGCGGAGGGGGTCGCCCCGCCGCCGCCTCAAGCCGGGCGGTCGAGGGCAACGCCGTAAAGTTCCATGCGATGATCGACGAGGCGAAAGCCAAGCTTTTCGGCGATGATCTTCTGCAACGCCTCGAGCTCAGGGTCGACGAATTCGATGACGCGGCCCGTTTCGACGTCGATCAGGTGATCGTGATGCGCCTCGGCGGCCGCTTCGTAGCGCGAGCGCCCGTCGCCGAAATCGTGGCGCTCGAGAATGCCCGCCTCTTCGAACAGGCGCACCGTACGATAAACGGTTGCGATCGAGATCCCGGCGTCGATGGCAGCGGCACGGAGGTGAAGCGCCTCGACGTCGGGATGGTCCTCGGCATCGGACAGCACGCGCGCGATGATGCGCCGCTGCTCGGTGATACGAAGCCCCTTTTGCGCGCACAGCGCTTCGATATCGATTCTGCGTTGCATCTGCGGCGACCTAGCCCAAGCGACCGGTCACCGCAAAGCCACAGTCGGTCGTCAGCGCACGACCTTGCGGCGCTTCGTCCCCAGCCCGATGCTCTTTGCGAGCGTCCGCCGCTGTTCGGCATAGTTGGGCGCGACCATCGGATAGTCGGCGGGCAAGCCCCATTTGGTACGATACTGGTCGGGCGTCATCTGATAATGGGTCATCAAGTGACGCTTGAGCATCTTGAGCTTCTTGCCGTCCTCGAGACACACGACATAGTCGGGCTTGATCGACGAACGAATCGAAACGGCGGGTTCCTGCTTGGCTTCGGGAACGACCGGGGCCGGTCCACCCAGCGCCGCGAGCGCACCATGAACATTCGCGATCAGCGTCGGCAAGTCGTTGACCGCGACGCTGTTGTTGCTGACGTGTGCCGCGACAATGTCGGCGGTCAGCGTGATGAATGTTTCCTGCATTTCGTCGATATCGGCCATGGCGGCAATCCATCCATTTCTATTGCGCGCAAGCATCGGCTGCCCGCGACTATACGGCGCACTACACGCGGACCAATAGTGTTGCAATCCCATACGATGGCGCAAATTTAGCGCAATGCCACCGACAATGTCAGCGCGTCGCGCATGATACCGTCCTTGCCGCGATAGTATTGGGCGCGTCTGCCCACGCAATCGAAGCCGTGATGTCGATAAAGACTGCGCGCGGGATTGTCGCTGCGTACTTCGAGAACGTAGCGCGTCGCACCCGCTTCGCGCGCAACCTTCATGCTTTCGGTCAACAGGCGCGATCCGAACCCGCGTCCACGCGCCTCGGGTGCGACAGCAAGCAACATGAGTTCGGCTTCGTCGAAAACCGTTCGCGAAAGCGCAAACCCGACCAGCGCCTCGTCGTACGCCGCGAGCAGGACGGCGCCGGGCATCGCCAGAACGCCACGGCATTGTTCGGCGCTCCATGCCTCACCGAACCGCGCGTCGAACGCACGGCGCATGACCGGCAGGATCGAATCGAGCGCGTCGATGTCGACCACGGCGATCATGCCATCGGCTTTGCGTCGGCTCCGCGCAGGTAAAGCGGTCGCGGAGCCAGGTCTATCTGCCGGGCCTGAAGCCCGGCTGTCCCTCGCGCGTCAGGGACAATGTCGACCGCCTCGCCCCATCCGCGCGCGACGACGATGCGGGCAGCGGCGTTTCCGATCAGCCGCGGCGCGCTCATCTGCGCCACGGCGACCGCGAACGGAAGCGACTGCGGCGCGGCACCCGTCAGCGTTACGAACACTTCGCCATGTCCGCCTTCGATGACGACATCGGTTGCGTCACGATTTCCGTCGATCGCCGCGATCAGCGCAAGCGAGCAATAGCCGCTGACCGGAACGCCCCAGGCGAAACCCAGCGCGCGCGCGGCCGCGACGCCGACGCGAATGCCGGTGAAGCTTCCGGGTCCAACGTCGACGACCACGCCATCCGCACGACCGCCTTCCGGTAGGTTCGCGATCATCGGCACCAGCCGTTCGGCATGCCCGCGCCCGACGATCTCGTGAGCGTGCGCGATGCACGTCGCACCATCGAACAATGCGACCGAACAAGCCGAGGTCGCAGTCTCTATCGCGAGCCGTCGCAACCGCTCAGACGATCGTATTGAAGCGATCGAAGGAGGGACGCGGCGAGCGCTCGAAAATAGTCGACGCGTCGCCATAGCCAAGCGTCGAGATAAAGTTGGACCGGACCGCCGTACCGGCGAAGAAAGAGGCATCGACCGCCGCATTGTCGAATCCCGACATCGGCCCGGTACCGAGCCCAAGCGCACGTGCTGCCATGATCAGATAGGCACCCTGCATCGACGAATTGCGCATCGCGGTCGTCTCGATATTGGGCTGGTTGCCGACGAACCAGCTGCGTGCGTCGGCGTGCGGGAACAATTCGGGCAGTTGCTCGTAAAACTCATAGTCCATCCCGACGATGACCGTTACCGGTGCGCCGAGGATCTTGCTCTTGTTCTGTTCGCTCGCGCACGCGGCGAGCTTTGCCTTCGCTTCGGCGCTTTCGCACCAGACCATTCGCGCAGGAAGCGAATTGGCCGAGGTGGGGCCGAACTTCATCAATTCCCAGATCGCATCGAGCTGAGCCCGACCGACCGGCTTGTCGAGATAGCCGTTATAGCTGCGCGCGGTGCGGAACAGCTGGTCGAGCGCGGTATCGTCGAGTGGCGTCGTCACGATGCAAGTCCTCTGGTATGTCGTGTCTTCAAACCGCGAGGACTTCGGTAACCTCGGGCACATAGTGCTTGAGAAGCGACTCGATGCCCCCCTTGAGCGTCGCGGTCGACGACGGACAGCCCGAACACGCACCCTGCATGCGCAAATAGACTTTGCCCTTGTCGAACCCGCGATAGATGATGTCGCCGCCATCCTGCGCGACGGCGGGTCGCACCCGCGTTTCGATGAGATCCTTGATCTGGTCGACGATGTCGGCATCTTCGGGATCGTCGACGTGCGCGTCGTCGGCGATATGGATGCCGCTGGCGCTCGCGGCTGAGAACAAAGGCATGTTGGCCGAGAAGTGGTCGAGCAGCAGCGACAGCACCTCGGGCCTGGTGTCGGGCCAGCTGCCGCCGGGTCCGAGCGTTACCGACACAAAGCTGCGCCCGTAAAACACGCCGACGACGTCGGGCAGGTCGAACAGCGCCAAGGCGAGCGGCGATGCCGCAGCCTCGTCCGCAGTGGCGAAATCGCGCGTTCCGCCTTCCATGACGGTGCGGCCGGGCATGAACTTCATGGTACCGGGGTTCGGGGTGGGTTCGGTCTCGATCAGCATGGCGTGCATGTGGGCGGTAAGGCGAGAGCGATCAACCCTCGATCCGCGCGCCGATCATCCGCAGCTCTTCGACGAAGCGCGCATATTCTTCGCCTGCAGCGATCTTGTCCTCGATACGCAGCAGAAAGCTCGGGTGGACGGTGATCCACGCCTCGCCGCCGCCGGGCAGTTCGAGCGGCCGCCCGCGCTCGCGCCCGATCGTGACGGTACGTCCGAACAGGCTGCGCGCCGCCGTCGCGCCGAGCGCTACCGTTAATTTGGGTGCGACGATTGCCTGTTCCTGCTCGATCCACCAGCGGCAGGCATCGATCTCGCCCGCGCCGGGCTTTGCATGGATGCGCCGCTTGCCGCGCTGCTCGAACTTGAAATGCTTGACCGCATTGGTGACGTAGGCGCGCGCGCGATCGACGCCCGCCTCGGCGAGCGCGCGATCGAACATCTGCCCGGCGGGCCCGACGAACGGGCGCCCGGCCAGATCCTCCTGATCGCCCGGTTGTTCGCCGACGAACATCAGCGGCGCGTCGACCGGCCCTTCACCGAACACCGTCTGCGTCGCTGGCTTCCACAGCGGGCAGCGGGTGCAGCCCGTCGCTTCCTCGCGCAGCGCGTCCCACGCGATCTCGCTGTTGCCGCCGACTGTCTGGCGTTCGATCATCCCGCTCTCCCGCGCTTGCGCCGCTGCGATCAATTGCGGCACCAACGCGGTTTCGGGCATGTTTTTCCAATATTTGCGCGGCATTTCCTTCATCATCGCACCGATCTTGACGCGCGCCGGATTGAAGATCGATGCATAATAGGTCTTCCAGACGTCCTCGACCGGGTCGCCGTCGGGCGCGTCGGCGCGGTTGGCGCCTGCGCTTTCAGTCAGCGTCTCGCCGTCCCAGTGGATCGACACCTCGGGCGTCAGGATCGACCACATCATATTGGCGAAGCGGCGGACGAAAAATCCTGCATTGGCGCGGACGATGTGATGCTCGGGCTCGAACCACGCCACGAACCGCGCGTCGATTTCCCGGAACCGGACGAAGGCGCGCATCTTGTGGATGTCGCGCCGCACCGCCTTCGCCAGCTCCTCGCAGCGTCGCACGAGCGGATCGGCGCGGTCGTCGATGAGCGTACGATTGTCCTGCAGCCGCCAGAGCAGCGCATAGAGCAAGGCAAAGCGTTCGCGGTCCGAATGACAGACGACCGATTTCGCCAGCTCGACGAAGGTGCGCGGTACTGTGAGCGTGCCCGTTTGCGTCGCGGGCGGCGCGTCGCCGCCGAACAGGTCGGCACTGCCGACGTTCCACGCGACGGCCTCCGGTGGGGCGGCTTCGAGCACGAGCGCGCGCGCCGCATCGCGCCAGCCGTCATAATCGTCGGGTTCGGCCAGAACGATCGAACGCAGGCCCGGCATCACCAGCGCGTGGCGCAGGGAAAGCCGGCGAACGCCTTGTCGCGCGTTACCAGCACCAATCCTTCAAGTTCGGCCTGCGCCGCGAGCAGGCGATCGAAGGGGTCGGCATGGTCCTGAACATAGCCAGCAGCGCGCTCGGCATGGTCGACCGTAATCGAGAGGCTTCCAAAGCCGTCGCGCACGACCAGTTCGCGCAACCTGTCGATGAACGGCGTTGCCTCCGGAAACCTGCCGATCCGTTCTTTCCCGACGATTTCCCAGATATTGACCGCGCTGATCATCGCGTCGCTTGTCGCTATCAGAGCTTTCACGCTTCCGATTCGCGGGTCATTCAACCACCACCAGATCAGCGTATGCGTATCGAGTAGCAGCCTCAAAGCATGCCCCAGGCACGCAATTCATCGTCAGGCAGTGGGTCGAAGAAGACCGAATCGGACGGTGTTGCCATAATGCCTTCAAGCGCCCCGGGACTGCGCAGTGGCTCACTTGCCGACGGCATCGGTACCAACCTCGCGTGAGGCTTTCCCGCCTTTGCAATGACGATTTCTTCACCAGCATAAACACGGTCGAGCAGCTTCGACAAATGGGTTTTGGCTTCGTGAACGTTTACCTGCGTCACCATCGATCGACTCCTTGTGGACCAGCTTAGTCCATAGGTCGCCGCGTGCCAAGCTACTCGCGTTCTTCCTTCTCCGCGGGATCGATCGCTGCAGCCTTTTCCATCTCGGCAGGCTTGCGCGCGGCAAAGATGCGCCCGAGCCGGATTTCGTCCTCGTCCGACAGCTCTTCGGCCGCCTCGGGAAACATTTCTTCTTCTTCTTCGGTGATGTGATGGTCGTATTCGGTGCGCATTTCGGTGAACACCTTGTCCCATTCGGGATCGTCGGTTTCGAGCTTGCAGAGCTCGACGATCATGTCGTCGATTTCCTTATGCTCGCTGACCGAATGGCGCGCGTCCTCCTGCATGTCGGGATCGGCCATCATCGTGGCGTAGAGCGTCTGCTCCTCGGCGGCGGCGTGGCCCGACACGTCGATGCGAAACTTTTCGAACAAGTCGTCGCGGGTCGCCTTGTCGCCCTTGGCAGCGGCGATGCCCGACAACATCTGACGGTGGCGGTCGTGGTCGGCCTTCAGGCTGTCGAAAATCGTCGCGGTCGCCATGGTGTGTCTCTCCTGATCGCAACGCCAAACCCGCCGCGCGACGAATTGTTGCGTCAGGCAAACAATTCCATCTGCTCCACCTTTGGCGCGACCAGCGGGCGCAGGTCCGCGCGGTCGGCGAGCGCGACCGGGCGCCAGTCGCTCGTGACGATGAACGGACGCAGCTTGGAAATCGATACCGTCAGCCGCCCGACATCGGCGAGGCTCAGGCGGCGGTAGCGGCGCGCCTGAAGGATCGCCTTGACGGCCTTGGTTCCCAGCCCTGGCACACGCCACAGTGCCTCGCGCGGCGCGCGGTTGATATCGACGGGAAACGAACCGCGAAACTTCAGCGCCCAGGCCAGCTTCGGATCGATGTCGAGCGGGAGCATGCCGTCGTCGGTTGCGCCGACGACTTCGGCAGCCTGGAACCCATAAAAGCGCATCAGCCAGTCGGACTGGTACAACCGATGCTCGCGCATCAGCGGCGGGCGCTTGAGCGGCAGGATCGCGCTCGCGTCGGGAATTGGCGAAAAGGCCGAATAATAGACGCGCCGCATCCCGAACCGGTCGTACAATCCGCTGGCGCGCAGCACGATGTCGCCGTCGGTCGCGGCATCGGCACCGACGATCATCTGCGTCGACTGGCCGGCGGGCGCATAGCGCGGTGCCGACCGGTAGCGCTTGGTGGCGTCGCGCGCGTCGCTGATCGACGCCTTCATCGCGCCCATGGCACCCTCGATCCGCTCGACCGATTTCTCGGGCGCGAGGCGCTTCAGTCCCGGCGTTGTCGGCAGTTCGACGTTGATCGACACGCGATCGGCATGGAGCCCTGCCGCCTCGACCAGCGCGGGATCGGCATCGGGGATTGTTTTCAGGTGGATGTACCCACGGAAATCATGGTCTTCGCGCAGCGAGCGGGCCACCTCGACCAGTTGTTCCATCGTATAATTCGAGCTGCCGATGATCCCCGACGACAGAAACAGCCCTTCGATATAATTACGCTTGTAAAAGGCCAGTGTGAGATCGACGACTTCCTTGGCGGTGAAGCGCGCGCGGCGCACATTGCTGCTTTTGCGGTTGATGCAGTAATGACAGTCGAAGATGCAGCTGTTGGTCAAAAGTATCTTGAGTAGCGAGATACAACGGCCGTCGGGCGCATAGGCGTGACAGATGCCCATCCCCTCGGTCGATCCGATCCCCTTGGCACTCCCCGCCGACGTTCGCTTGGCGGTTCCCGACGAAGCGCACGACGCATCATATTTCGCTGCATCGGCAAGGATTTCAAGCTTTTGTCGAGTGTCGAGTTGCGCCATCGGTTCGTTATATGTTCCCGGTGCACCAATGTCGAATCGCGTGCCCGTGCGATTTCTGCCTGTTCTGGCTGGCACCGATGCTGGGCGCGGTGATCGGTGCGCTGACCTGTCGCGCGCTTCACGCCGACGCGGGCGATTGACCTCGGCGCGACGCGCGGCGCATGGGCGCGCGCATGTTGTTTCACTCGGACAATGCCGCCTCCGCGCACCCGGCGGTGCTCGAGGCCATGCAGCGCGCGCAGCCCGCCGATGCGGGCTATGACGGCGACGGGCTGAGCGCCGAACTCGACGCGGCGTTTTCCACATTGTTCGAACGCGATGTTCGCGCGGCATGGGTCGCCACCGGCACTGCAGCCAACGGCCTTGCGCTCGCCACGCTCTGCCCGCCGTATCGCGGCGTCGTCTGCCACCGCGACGCGCATATCGAGAACGACGAAGCGGGCGCTCCCGAATTCTACACGCACGGCGCCAAGCTGCTCCTTGCCGATGGCGTCGGTGCAAAACTGACCCCCGCGACGATCGCGTCGCGGCTCGATGCGATTGCCAACGACGTCCACCGCGTCCAGCCCGCCGCCGTCTCGATCACCAACGCCACCGAATATGGGCGCAGCTACACCGTCGCCGAAGTCGCCGCCATCGGCACGCTCGCCCGGCAGCGCGGGCTACGCCTGCACATGGACGGCGCGCGTTTCGCCAATGCCGTTGTCCACACCGGCGCGACGCCCGCCGCGCTGACCTGCGCAGCGGGCGTCGACGTGTTGAGCTTTGGTTTCGTCAAGAACGGCGGGCTGTGCGCCGAAGCACTGGTGTTCTTCGACCTCGACCTTGCCGAAGAGTCGCGCATCCGCCAGAAGCGTGCCGGGCATCTCTTGTCGAAGGGTCGCTATCTTGCCGCGCAGATCCTTGCGCTGCTCGACGGCGACTTGTGGCTTGCGAACGCGCGCGCCGCCAATGCGGGGGCACAGGCGCTTGCGGCCGCCGCAGGCGACCGCCTGCTTCACCCCGTCGAGGCGAATGAACTCTTTCTGGCGATGGCTCCCGACGAAGCCGCGCAGCTGCGCACGCAGGGTTTCGGCTTTTACGACTGGGCGGCGGGCGAAGTCCGCTTCGTCGTCTCGTGGGACCAACCTCAACGCGAAATCGATGCGCTCGCCGCCGCGCTGGGCGCGCTATGAACCAGACGCCGCTGATGACGCCGCGCGTCCTGATCCCGTTCACGGTCGCGACGCTGATCTGGGGCTCGACGTGGCTCGTCATCCGCGACCAGCTCGGGGTGGTGCCGCCGAGCTGGTCGGTCGCATACCGCTTCGTCCTTGCGAGCGCGGCGATGTTCGTCTGGGCGCGCGTGACGGGTGCCGACCTGCGCCTCGACCGACAGGGCCACCTGTTCGCGCTGATCTTCGGCGCGGCGCAGTTCGTCCTCAACTTCAACTTCGTCTATCGCGCAGAGGACCACATCACCTCGGGGCTGGTCGCGGTCGTGTTTGCACTGCTGCTCGTCCCGAATGCGCTGCTTTCGCGGCTGTTTCTGGGCAACCGCGTCTCGCCGCGCTTCGTCGTCGGTTCGGTCGTCGCCCTGATCGGCGTCGCCCTTCTCATCGCGCAGCAGGCGCGCGTCGACCGGTCGAGCGGCTGGGATACGATACTGGGGGTCGGGCTCACGATCCTGGGCGTGCTGTCGGCGTCGGCGGCGAACGTGATGCAGGCGACGAAACAGGCGCGCGCGCTGCCGATGGCGACCTTGCTCGCTTGGGGCATGCTGTGGGGCGCGCTGATCGACGCCGTAATCGCCTTTGCCACGAGCGGCTGGCCGGTCGTCGAGCCGCGCTGGACCTACGCGTTCGGCACCGTCTATCTCGCGGTGTTCGCAAGCGCGATTGCGTTTACCGCCTATTTCGGCGTGATCCGCGAGATCGGCCCGGCGCGCGCCGCCTATTCGAGCGTCATCACGCCTGTCATCGCGATGATCCTGTCGACTTTGTTCGAGGGGTATCGGTGGACGTGGCTGGCGGCGGGCGGCGGCCTACTCGCCGCGATCGGCCTGCTGATCGCGCTCAGCGGGCGGCGATTCGAGCCAAGCGGAGACCAGCCGGCGCGCTAGAATTTGCGACCCTCGGGCGCACCCTCGAGTCCTTCGCTGCGCAGCGCGTCGGCGACATCGGCGTCGCTGACCCGGCGCCAGCCGTCGGGGCCCAGCCGCTCCATCGGGCGGAAGCGTACCTTATATTCCATCCGCCGCGCGCCTTGCACCCAATAGCCGAGATAGACATGCGCGAGTCCCGCCTGCGCGGCGCGCTCGATATGGTCGAGGATGATGTAGGTTCCCAGGCCGGGCCGGTCGCTTTCTTCGGCGAAAAAGCTGTAGATCATCGACAGCCCGTCGCCCTGCCGGTCGGTGATGCACGCGCCGACCAGCCGCCCGGGCCTGCCGCCCACCGCAGGCTCGCGATATTCGACCACATAGGTGTCGACCGACGAATGCTCGACCATGTCGGCAAAGTCGAATTCGTCCATCCCGACCATGCCCCCGCCCGCATGGCGTGCCGTCAGGTAGCTTCGCATCAACTGGAACTGTTCCTCGGTCGACCAGGGGCGACACACCGACACTTCGAGGTCGGCGTTACGCCGCATCAGCCGCCGGTGCGTCGCCGAGGGCACGAAATCCTGCACCAGCACGCGCACCGATACACAGGCTCCGCAGTCGAGGCACGACGGGCGATAGGCGACCCCCTGGCTGCGGCGAAAGCCGATCCGGCTGAGCGCGTCGTTGAGTTCGACCGCGTCGGCCCCCACCAGCTCGGTGAACACCTTGCGCTCGGTCTTGCCCGGCAGATACGGACACGGACCCGGCGTGGTCACAAAGAAGCGGGGGAAGCGAAAGGGGGTGGTCACGAATGTGTTATGCGGGAGGCGCGCGCCGGTGAAAAGGGCGTTGACCATCTTTGATGGTTAATGCTCGAAGATCGTTTTCGGGCGGTTGACCCCGAAACCGGTATATGGCATGCGATATCATATGGCTAAAGCCATTTTGGTCTATCGGGACAAGACGGTCGATGCCGACGGCAGCATCGTCGAAATGATGATCTGGCAATTGCCGCGTCCGAGCAGCGAGCGACCCCACGGGTTGAAATATTCGCTCTACTACGGTCGCGCCGGTGAGCGGGTGGTCGGTTACGACAACGAGCGCGGCAAGGGCGATCATCGCCATTATCGTGATCGCGAGGAAGCTTATGACTTTACCGACGTGGATTCACTCGTCGCCGATTTCATCGCCGACGTGGCAAGGGAGCGCAGGAAATGACCGAAGCCCGGATCGACTTGCATATCGGCAGCCTCGAAGAGATGGGCGCGCGCTTCGCGGCCGCGTGGAAAGAAGCGCAGGCGGGCCGCGCGGTTTCGCGCGACCATGTGACCTTTTTGTCGCTCGCCTCCTTCATGGCGGCGATGTCGCCCCGTCGGCTCGAACTGATGCGCCACCTTCGCAAGGCAGGCCCGATGTCGGTGCGTCGGCTCTCTCATGAATTGCAGCGCGACTATAAATCGGTTCACGGCGAGGTCGCGATGCTCACGGCGAACGGTCTGGTCGAACGACGCGCGATCGACGAGGTTGCCGTGGCGTGGGACCGCGCGGTGACCGAACTCGACTTGGCGGCTTAAGCGCCCCGCCCGGCGCTCAGCAGCCGTAGCCGGCGACTCAGATGCCATGTCGTCGGACATTGGCATATTGTTCATCATCGCGTCGTTGATGACCATATCCTCGTTGGACGTGGTCATGTTGTCGAGAGGCTGTTTCACCGATGAGCTTTGCTCGCTCGATTCGGAAGCCGGTCCGCAACCCGCCTGTGCAAGCAATAACGCCAGAGCAGAAACTGCTGGAATAAACGTCTTTGCTTTGTCATCTCATTGCGACACTTGCTACGGTCGAACGAATTTCAACGGGCTCGCATTAGATGAAGATGAACGAAGTAACCATTGGTCTTCACAATTCAGAGCCGATCAACGCAATACTGAGAAATCGGATCATTTATATTTTTTTCTCTACGCCAACTCGACCAGCGACACTTCATACCCCCAGTGACGCAGCGCCGCGATCAGCCGGTCGAGATGTTCGGGGCCGCGCGTTTCGCACTCGATATCGGTAATCAGACCCTTGGCGGGAAGCGTCGTGAACACGCGCTGATGGTAGATTTCGATGATGTTGACCGATTGCTCGTCGAAGATGCGCGCGACATTGTAGAGCGCACCCGGCCGGTCCTGAAGCCGCACGCGCAGCCGCGCCAGCCGCCCCGACCGCGCCAGATCGCGCAGCAGGACGTTCGCGAGCAGGCGCGTGTCGATGTTGCCGCCGCACAGGACGATGCCGACCGTCTTGCCACGAAACCGCTCGGGGTGCGCGAGCAGCGCGGCGAGCCCCGCCGCACCCGCGCCTTCGACGACGGTCTTTTCGATCTCGAGGAGGAGCGCGACGGCCTTTTCGAGCTGGCGTTCGCCGACCAGCACGATGTCGTCGGCGAGGTTGCGGACGAGTTCGCGCGTCAGCGTCCCCGGATGCTTGACCGCGATCCCTTCGGCCAGCGTGTCGCCCTCGGCCGGCATGTCAAGGTCGTTGAGGAGCGCGTACATCGAGGGATAGAGCTCGGCCTGTACGCCGACGAGATCGATGTCCGGCTTCAGCGCCTTGGCCGCGGTCCCGATGCCCGACAGCAGGCCGCCGCCGCCGATCGGGATCGCCAGCGTGTCGATGTCGGGCGCGTCGGCGAGCATTTCGAGCGCAATCGTCCCCTGCCCCGCGATGATCTGTGCGTCGTCGAAGGGGTGGACGAAGGTCAGGTCGCGTTCGGCTTCGAGTTCGCGCGCGCGTGTATACGCCGCATCGTACGTCTCGCCGTGGAGCACGACGGTTGCGCCGTGCCCCTCGGTCTGGACGATCTTGGTCGTCGGCGTCGAATGCGGCATCACGATCGTCACCGGCACCCCGATCCGCGCGCCGTGATACGCGAGCGCTTGCGCGTGATTGCCCGCCGACGCCGCAATGACGCCCTTGGCGCGCGCCGCGTCGGGCATCAGCAACAATTTGTTGAGCGCGCCGCGTTCCTTGTATGCGGCCGTGAACTGAAGATTTTCGAACTTGAGCCAGATGTCGGCCCCGGTCAGTTTCGAGAGCGTCAGGCTGCGCAGCGTCGGCGTGCGGACCACCTTTCCCGCGATGCGCAGCGCGGCGGCTTCGATGTCGGCGAGCGTGACGGGGCTGATCATATCCGCGCCAATCGTTGTGGGCATGGGATGTGTCAATGGCAGGTGCCTCGCTTCGAGACACGCCGCTTTCCCGAGCGAAGTCGAGCGACTATGCCGAGCGAAGTCGAGGTTCCCGCACCAAAACGCAGAACCTCTCGACTTCGCTCGACAAAGCGGCTTGATTTGTCTTCAGGATATCGACCGTGACCGACGACGACCCCCTGCCCGCGCTAGACGCCTCGTTCGGTGAGCGTTTCGCGCGCGAGCGTCGCCCCGCGTGCCAGCTCTATCTCGTCTCGCCGCTCGATGTCGGGGGTGGCTTTCCCGACCGGCTTCGTCGTGCGCTGGGAGCGGGTCCGGTTGCCGCCTTTCAGTTCCGCGTCAAGGATATTGACGCGCACGAAGCCGCGCGGCTTGCCGAACCGCTGCAGCGCGTCTGCGCCGACGCCGACGTCGCGTTCATCGTCAATGATTCGGTCGCGCTCGCCAAGCGTCTGGGTGCCGACGGCGTGCATCTGGGGCAGGAAGACGGCGATCCGCGCGAGGCACGCGAGATACTGGGACGCGAGGCGCAGATTGGCGTCACCTGCCATTCCAGCCGCCACCTGGCGATGGAGGCGGGCGAGGCCGGGGCCGATTACGTGGCGTTCGGAGCTTTTTATCCGACGACGACCAAGCCGGTCACGCACCACGCCGACCCCGCGCTCTTGTCGTGGTGGATCGCGCTGTTCGGCACGCCGTGCGTCGCGATCGGCGGCATAACGCCCGTCAACGCCGCGCCGCTGATCGCGGCAGGAGCCGACTTCCTCGCCGTGTCGCGCGCGGTGTGGGGCGGCGACGAGGCAGCCGCGGTCACAGCCTTTGGCGAACTGCTTGGCGGCGCAACGAATTGAGCATGCGAGCCGTTATGCGGCGATGATCGCCCGCACCACGATTGCGCTGAGCCTGCTCGCGCTGACCGCCGCCAAACCTGCGCCAGAAGCTGCCCCCAAGCCCGCGCCCATCGCGTTCGACCTGACGACGCTGCACGTCCAGGTCATCCTCGACAAGCTCGGGCTTGGCCCCGGCGTGCTCGACGGCAAAGGCGGCCAGTCGCTCACCGCCGCGCTGAAGGGATTCCAGGACGCAAGCGGGCTCGCGCAAACGGGCAAGCCTGATGCGGCGACGCTCGGCGCCCTCAAGCGCTTTGCCGCATGGCGTCCGACGAGGCGCTACACGCTGACCGCCGACGATCTGGCTGGGCCGTTCGTCGCACTGCCCAAGGATCCGCTGCAACAGGCGCAGCTTCCCGCGCTCGGCTATCGCACCGTCATGGAAAAGCTCGGCGAGCGGTTTCACACGACCCCCGCTACGCTGATCCAGCTCAATAGCGGCGATACGCGGCTCGGCGTCGGCGCGGTCATCGTCGTGCCCAATGCGCTGCCGACGAGCCGCGATTATGCGACGACCGACCCTGCATGGCGCGCGACGCTCGAGATGCTCAACGTCGACGCGAGCGCGCGTCCGGCTGCCAAGGTCGTGGTCGACAAGTCCGACGGCGTGCTGCGCGCCTATGATGCGCAAGACCGGCTGGTCGGCCAATTTCCGGCTACGATGGGATCGCAGCATGATCCGCTGCCGATCGGAACGTGGAAAATCCAGGGCGTGTCGACCAACCCGAAATTCCATTACAACGCCAGCCTGTTCTGGGACGCGTCGAACAAGGATGCCAAGGCGATGCTGCCGCCCGGACCCAATGGCCCGGTCGGCGTCGTGTGGATCGACCTGTCGAAGCCGCATTACGGTATTCACGGTACACCCGCGCCCGAGACGATCGGGCGCGCCGAAAGTCATGGCTGCATCCGGCTGACTAACTGGGACGCCGCACGTCTCGCGCTGATGGTGAAGGCGGGGGTACCGGCGATCTTTCAACCGTGAACGCGGTGGGGTGGAGCGTCGTCGGCGCGATCCTCCTCATCGGCGGCGGGCTCGCCGCGCTCCGGACTCCCGCCGTGCCGTCCTCTTCGCCAGTCGACCGCCCGGCCACGGCCACGGTCAAGCGGGTAGCGATGATCGTCCCAGTCGCGGGGGTTCGCCCCGACGAACTCGTCGACAGCTGGCACGACCCGCGTGAGGGCGGCGCGCGCGTTCACGAGGCGCTCGATATCGCTGCCCCGCGCGGCACGCCCGTGATCGCGGCGATGGCGGGCCGCGTCGCAAAATTGTTCCAGAGCGCGCGAGGCGGCACGACGCTCTACGTCCGCTCAGGCGAATGGATGGCCTATTACGCGCACCTCGCCGCCTATGCGCCGGGGCTGCACGAGGGGCAGCAGGTTGCGCAAGGGGCAGTGCTTGGTTTCGTGGGTGATACCGGCGACGCGGGCGCGGGCAATACGCACCTTCACTTTGCGCTGGCGCGGATGCGTGCAGGCGATGGCTGGTGGCAGGGCGAGCCCGTGAACCCCTATCCTTTGCTTGCGACCAAACCCCAGATGCCGTAGCCTTCAACTGATGGAACGCCTCATCAATCTACAAATCGAGCGCCTGCCGGAGGGCGTCTATCTAGTCACCTCCGAAGACGTGCAGGGACTGGTCGTCGAGGCGGAAACGCTGGCGCAGGCTATCGAGTGGGGACGCGACAACGCGCGCATCCTCTTGGAACTTCAGGGACGGTCCGACTTCGGACACGCGATCAGTACCTCATTCGAGATGCCGGTCGTGATTGCGGCCTAGGTGGGCAGGCTCGCTGCTTTCGCTACCGCGACTTTTTGAAAAGATTGCGTCGCTTCGGTTTCGAATTCGAGCGACATGGCTCGGGTAGTCACGAAATTTGGTTCAATCCGGTTACTGGGCGGCGGGTCCTAGTTGCGAACCATCCGCGCGACTTCGCCGAAGGTACGATGAGGACGATGCTTCGTCAGGCTGGCATCGCCCCCGACGACTTCTTGGCAGACTGACCGCTTGCCGCTAGACGCGCGCTTCGCTCTTTCCAACGCAGGTGCATATGAAGATCAATGCGGTCGAAATCCGTCCGGGCAACATCCTCGAATATGAGGGCGGACTGTGGCGCGCGGTCAAGATCCAGCACACGCAGCCTGGCAAGGGCGGCGCCTATATGCAGGTCGAGCTCAAGAACCTGCGCGACGGGCGCAAGAACAATATCCGATTTCGTAGTGCCGAAACCGTCGAGCGCGTCCGCCTCGACCAGAAGGATTTCCAGTTCCTATTCGCCGACGGCGACACGTTGACCTTCATGGACAAGGACACCTATGACCAGGTGACGCTGCCGCGCGACCTGCTCGGCGACGCCGCCGCGTTTCTGCAGGACGGCATGGACGTCGTGATGGAAATGTACGACGAGGAAGCACTGTCGGTCCAGCTGCCCGACACGATCGAGGCGCTGATTGTCGAGGCCGACGCGGTGGTGAAGGGGCAGACCGCCTCGTCGAGCTACAAGCCCGCCGTCCTCGAAAACGGCGTCCGCGTCATGGTCCCCCCGCACATCGGCGCGGGGACGCGGATCGTGGTCGACGTGTATGAGCAGACCTATGTGAAGCGAGCGGAATAATGCCCTCGCACTCAGGCGTCATGACCGTCATGGATCGCGCGGCGCGCAAGGCGGGAATCCGCTTGCGCCGCGACTTTGGCGAGGTCCAGCAGTTGCAGGTCAGCCGCAAAGGGCCCGCCGACTTCGTCTCGATGGCTGACAAGCGCGCCGAGGAAACGCTGTACGAAGAACTCAACCGCGCGCGTCCGGACTGGGCGTTTCTGGGCGAGGAAGGCGGCGAGCGCGCGGGCGACCCCAACAAGCCGCGCTGGATCGTCGATCCGCTCGACGGCACCACCAACTTCCTCCACGGCATGCCGCATTTCGCGATCTCGATCGCGGTCGAGGAACCGATGGCATCGGGCAAGCGTGAGATCACCAGCGGCCTCGTCTACCAGCCGCTGACCGACGAGAGCTTCTGGGCCGAAAAGGGCAAGGGTGCCTGGCTGATGGACCGCCGCCTGCGCGTGTCGGCGCGGCGCGACCTGTCGGAGGCGGTGTTCGCGACGGGCATCCCCTTTCTCGGCCACGGCGACATGGCGCAGTGGACGCGCATCTTCGGCGCGGTCGCGCCCGACGTCGCGGGCGTCCGGCGCTTCGGCTCGGCGGCGCTCGACCTTGCATGGGTCGCGGCGGGACGCTTCGATGGCTTTTGGGAAAGCGACCTGTCGGCATGGGATGTCGCCGCAGGTATCATCCTGGTGCGCGAAGCGGGCGGTTTCGTCACCGATTACCGCGGCGGCGACCGAGCGATCGAACGCGCCGAGATTCTGGCAGCGAACGACGTGCTGCACTCGCGGCTGCACAAGGTCATAGCCGGGGCGCTGCGTTAGGCTGCTCCCCTCCAGCCCTTGCTGGAGGGGCTGGGGGTGGCTCTTCCTTTTTTCTTCAAGGAAGCAAAAAGAACCACCCCCGACCCCTCCACGAAGGCGTGGAGGGGAGAAGTGCTGACCTACTTTGTTGCGATGAACTTTTCGAAAGCCGCCATCGTCGCGACCCAATATTCGACGTTATCGATGAACAGCGCACGCGTCATGCCGCCCTGCTCCATGTCGACATCCATCTGGACGCGTGCGGAACCCGAATCGGTCAGGTGCGCCTGGCCCCAGCGCTTGTCCTTGTTCCACTGATTGATCCGCGCGAGCGAATAGGTGCCGCTGTATGTCGACGAGAATTGGATCGTCTTGCACGCGGTGTTCTTCACGCACCCGTACGTATAGATGACGAAGTTCGATCCGCCCGAGCTGCTCGTGATCATCGGGTCGCCGGTCGAGTCCTTGCCAAGCTCGGCCTTATAGCCTGCGCCCTGCAGCGCCTGTGCCAGACCGGCAGGATTGGTCGCGGCATATTGTGCGTGCGCGGCCATTGGCGCGAGCGCCAGCGTCGCGGCGATCAAGACATTGCGAATCATCGTTACAAACTCCCCGTATAGTGCCCGCGAGCGGCATAGCGCGACACGTGCGTGAACCCAAGCGCAGTTGCTTGCGATGCGAAGGACGGACGCCTACATCGCAGCCAAGCCGAGCTTCGATCGCCGGTTATGGAGTCGCCCCACATGGCATCGGTTGCGGCAGGGTACCTGCCGATCTTGCTTTTCCTCGCCATCGCCCTGCTCATCTCGGGCGTGTTCGTGTTCGCGCCGATGCTGGCGTCGCGTTTTACCGGCGCGCATAATCCGACGGCCGAAAAGCTGACCGAATATGAATGCGGCTTTCCCGCGTTCGAGGATTCGCGCTCGCAATACGACGTGCGTTTCTACCTCGTGGCGATCCTGTTCATCATCTTCGATCTCGAGGCGGCATTCCTCTACCCCTGGGCGGTCAGCCTCCAGCACAGCGGCTGGACCGGCTGGGTCGCGATGATGGTATTCCTCGCCGAACTCATTCTCGGCTATGTCTATGCATGGAAGAAGGGAGCGCTCGAGTGGGAGTAGAACTCACCGCGCGCGAAAACCCGCTGCTGCGCGAAGGCGAAATGCGCGCGCCGAACGATGCGTTCTTCAACGACCTGAACGGCGAGCTGAGCGACAAGGGCTTCCTCGTCGCGTCGACCGAGGATCTGTTCCATTGGGCGCGGACGGGGTCGCTGTGGTGGATGACGTTCGGCCTCGCCTGCTGCGCGGTCGAGATGATCCACGTCAATATGCCGCGTTACGACCTCGAACGCTTCGGCGTCGCGCCGCGCGCCAGCCCGCGCCAGTCCGACGTGATGATCGTCGCGGGGACATTGTGCAACAAGATGGCACCGGCGTTGCGCAAGGTGTACGACCAGATGTCGGACCCGAAATACGTCATTTCGATGGGTTCGTGCGCCAATGGCGGCGGTTATTATCACTATAGCTACAGCGTCGTGCGCGGTTGCGACCGGATCGTGCCGGTCGACATCTATGTGCCAGGATGCCCGCCGACGGCCGAGGCGCTGCTGTACGGGATCATGCAGTTGCAGCGGAAGATCCGGCGGAGCGGGACGATCGAGCGATGAGCAAAATCTTCTCGCTCGTCATCCCTGCGAAGGCGGCGACCCATCTCCTGAAGGTGTGGGAGATGGGTCCCCGCCTTCGCGGGGATGACGAAATCCGGGTTCGCGATGCTTAGTCCTGCCCCGACCTACGCTCCCAACGATGGCGTGATCGACGCGGTGCGCCCGGCGTTGGGCCAAGCAGTTATCGATGCCGTCGAGTTGGTAAACGAAATCACGTTGACGGTCGCGCGTGAGACCGTCGTTGACGTCCTGCGCACGTTGCGCGACGACTTCGCCTATCAGCAATTGATGGAAATCGCCGGCGTCGATTATCCCGAACGGCCCGAGCGGTTCGAGGTGGTCTATCACTTGCTGTCGGTGACGAAGAACCACCGCATCCGCGTCAAGACCTCGACCGATGAGGCGACGCCGGTGCCCAGCGTCACCGGGCTGTGGCCGGTTGCTGGCTGGCTGGAGCGCGAGGTGTTCGACATGTTCGGCGTCGTGTTCGACGGAAACACCGACCTGCGCCGCATCCTGACCGACTATGGCTTTGCCGGCCACCCGTTCCGCAAGGATTTTCCACTGACCGGCGAGGTCGAGCTGCGCTGGTCGGAGGAAGCCAAGCGTGTCGTGTACGAGCCCGTTCGGCTGGCTCAGGATATGCGCAATTTCGATTTTCTGAGCCCCTGGGAGGGTGCCGAATATACGCTGCCCGGTGACGAGAAGGCCGCGCTCCCGCAAGAAAAGGGTGCACAGACGCCGCTGAGTGCCGACACCATCGTCAGGGCCGGCGCGGACGGAACCCCCGCATCCCCGCCACCGCCAAAGCCCAAGGTAACCGACGGGCCCGGCGATACCGGTGCCGACAAGGGTGCCACCGCAGCGTCGGTGTCGGAGGCGAACAAGAAATGACCGATCTCAAAACCTTCGCTGCGCAAACGAACCAGGTCGAACCCACCCCCGGCGATACGGTAATCGACAATTACACGATCAACTTCGGCCCGCAGCACCCCGCTGCGCACGGCGTGCTGCGCCTCGTCATGGAGCTCGACGGCGAGATCGTCGAGCGCGTCGACCCGCATGTCGGGCTGCTCCACCGCGGCACCGAGAAACTGATCGAGTACAAGACCTATCTCCAGGCGCTGCCGTATTTCGACCGGCTCGATTATTGTTCGCCGATGTGCATGGAGCATACCTACGTCCTCGCGATCGAGAAATTGCTCGACCTCGAGGTACCGATCCGCGCGCAATATCTCCGCGTGTTCTTTGCCGAACTGACGCGGATTATGAACCACACGCTCAACCTCGGCAGCCATGTCATGGACGTCGGCGCGATGACGCCGAACCTTTGGCTGTTCGAGCTGCGCGAAGATTTGATGGGCTTTTACGAGCGCGCGTCGGGCGCGCGGATGCACGCGGCCTATTTTCGCCCCGGCGGCGTGCACCAGGACGTGCCGCTGAAGCTGCTGACCGATATCGCCGACTGGCTCGACACGCGCCTGCCGCGTCTATTCGAGGATGCGATCAGCCTCGTCGCCGACAACCGTATCTTCAAACAGCGCAACGTCGATATCGGCATCGTCAACAAGGACGACGCGCTGGCGTGGGGCTTTTCGGGGCCGATGATCCGCGGGTCGGGCATCGCGTGGGATTTGCGCAAGTCGCAGCCGTACGACGTCTATGCGCGGATGGACTTCGACGTGCCGGTCGGCACGCGCGGCGACTGCTACGACCGGTTCATGGTCCGCGTCGAGGAAGTGCGCCAGTCGGCGCGCATCATGAAGCAGTGCCTGCAAGAGATGCCCGACGGACCGGTGCTGACCGACGATACCAAGGTCGCGCCGCCGCGCCGCGCCGACATGAAGCGTTCGATGGAAGCGATGATCCATCACTTCAAGCTCTATACCGAAGGCTTCCACGTTCCCGCGGGCGAAGTCTATGTCGCGACCGAAAGCCCCAAGGGCGAGTTCGGCGTTTATCTCGTCGCCGACGGCACCAACAAACCGTATCGGTGCAAGATCCGCCCGACCGCGTTCAGCCATCTGCAGGCGATGGACTTCATGCTGAAAGGTCACATGCTCGCGGACGCGACGGCGGTGCTGGGCGCGATGGATATCGTGTTCGGGGAGTGCGACCGGTGATCGGCTTCGAATGGGAGTTCTGGAGTAGCGAGCGTAGCGACGAAACGACCAAACAATGGTGGTCACGCCAACCGCGCTTGTTGAAGATTGCCTTCGTAGTTGCAGCACTACCTGCCTGGTGCGTTATTGTTTTTAACAGCTTGTCGGGCCAGCCCGAGACGCTTTCGAGCATCATTGCGTTTTGCGTTTTTGGGACTGCCACTGTTGCAGCACTGATTGTGGAGCGGCGGCACAAGGCGAGCAAATTCGATGGCTGACCTTCCCCACACGCCGCCCGAAGCCGAAACCCGCGCACGCTGGGGCGGCTTCGCCTGGACCCCAGCCAACGCGACCGAGGCCGAGAGCATCATCGCGCGCTATCCCCCCGGGCGGCAGGCCTCCGCAGTGATGCCGTTGCTGTTCCTCGCGCAGCAGCAGGTCGGGGCGGAGACCAACACCCAGGGCTGGTTGCCGGTGCCGGTGATCGAGTTCGTCGCGGCACAGCTCGGCATGCCCTTCATGCGCGCGTACGAAGTCGCGAGCTTCTACACGATGTACAATCTAGCGCCGGTCGGACGCTACCATGTGCAGGTCTGCGGGACGACGCCGTGCCTGTTGCGCGGCTCCGACGACGTGCTGAGCGCGTGCGCGAACAAGGGGCTGGTCAAGGGGCGCACAACCCCCGACGGGCTGTTCACGCTGACCGAAGTCGAATGCCTGGGCGCGTGCGCCAACGCGCCGATGGTGCAGATCAACGACGACAATTTCGAGGATTTGAGCTACGACAGCATGACCGCGATCCTTGGGCGCCTCGCCAATGACGAAGCCGTCACACCGGGGTCGCAAATCGGTCGCACCGCGAGCTGCCCCGAGGGCGGCGCGACGACGCTGAAGGAGATGGCATGATGTTTTCAATGCCCCGTCACCCCGGACTTGATCCGGGGTCTACCCCTCAACGGGTGACCGAGTCGCGTGTGGATAGATGGACTCCGGATCAAGTCCGGGGTGACGGAGGGACAGAATAATGGCCGGTCTCATCGCACTCGTCGTCGCGGTACTTGTCTTCTGGCTTGTCCTCAAAACCGTGTTCCTGATCGGCTCGATCGTCATCGCGCTCGCGGTCGCGGTCGGCGTGTATTTCGTTGCCGAGCGGCTGATCGGACGGCGTCTGTAATCATGGCTTCCTGCTATTTCTCCGCAGCTCCGCGTCTCCGCGTGAACCCCCTTTCTGTTTCACGCGGAGACGGGGGGGTGCGGAGGACGCGACAAGCGTTTGAGCAAAGGGGCGCGGCGCGTGCTTGACGACAAGGACCGCATCTTCACCAACCTCTACGGCTTTCAGCCGTGGACCCTCGACGCCGCGCAGAAACGTGGTGACTGGGACGACACCAGGGCGCTGATGGCGGTCGGGCAGGACGCGATCATCGACGCGGTCAAGGCGAGCGGCTTGCGCGGACGCGGCGGCGCGGGCTTCCCGACCGGCATGAAGTGGAGCTTCATGCCCAAGGAGCCCAAGGACGGCCGCCCCAATTTCCTCGTCATCAACGCCGACGAGAGCGAGCCCGGCAGCTGCAAGGACCGCGAGATCATCCGTCACGATCCGCACAAGCTGATCGAAGGTGCGCTGATCGCCGGTTACGCGATGCGCGCGCGTGCCGCCTATATCTACATCCGCGGCGAATACATCCGCGAGGCCGAAACGCTGTTCGCGGCCGTCGCCGAATCCTATGCCAAGGGACTGATCGGCAAGAATGCGTGCGGATCGGGCTATGATTTCGACGTCTTCGTCCATCGCGGTGCGGGCGCATACATCTGCGGCGAAGAAACCGCGATGCTCGAAAGCCTCGAGGGCAAGAAAGGCCAGCCGCGCCTGAAACCGCCTTTCCCCGCGGGGGCTGGCCTCTACGGCTGCCCGACGACGGTCAACAATGTCGAGAGCATCGCGGTCGTCCCCACGATCCTGCGTCGCGGCGCGGCGTGGTTCGCGGGCATCGGCACGCCCAAGAACGAAGGAACCAAGCTGTTCCAGATCAGCGGCCATGTCGACAAGCCCTGCGTGGTCGAGGAAGCGATGAGCATCCCGTTCCGCGAACTGATCGAAAAGCATTGCGGCGGCATTCGCGGGGGGTGGGACAATTTGCTCGCGGTCATCCCTGGCGGCTCATCGGTGCCGCTGGTGCCCGCGCATCAGATCATCGACGCGCCGATGGACTTCGACGGGCTGAAGGCGCTCGGGTCGGGGCTCGGCACGGCGGCGGTGATCGTGATGGACAAGTCGACCGACATCGTCCGCGCGATTTCTCGGCTGTCGTATTTCTACAAGCACGAAAGCTGCGGCCAGTGCACGCCGTGCCGTGAGGGCACCGGCTGGATGTGGCGGATGATGGAGCGGCTGCGCACCGGCGACGCCGACCTGTCCGAAATCGATCTGCTGCTCGACGTGACCAAACAGGTGGAGGGCCACACGATCTGCGCGCTGGGCGATGCGGCGGCGTGGCCGATCCAGGGCCTGATGCGCCATTTCCGCCCTGAAGTGGAGCGGCGCATCCGCGAGCGGCGACCTGCGATGCTCGAGGCGGCGCAATAGTGTCGCTGTTTCTCGCGATCGCCCTGTCACGGGCTGTGCCCCCCGCGCCCGTCCTGCTCGAGCCGCAAATGCCGACGGGGACGCGTCTTAAGGTCGACCCTCAGACACTCGACCGCGAACAGGCAGCAATAACCGCAAAGGGCTTCGCGCAGTGTGTCTATGCTCGGAAGTCGGCGAAGGTCGACCGGTTTCTTGCCGCGTCCGACCCCGTGACCGCCGAAGCGGAAACCATGCGCAAGGCCGGGGAAACCATCGGCGATGCGCTGTCGATGGAGGACTGTTTGGGCAAGCAGGGCTTCGGCGTTTTCAACATCAGCGCACGTTTCGGCTCGACAACGCTTCGTGCACTCCTGGTCGAAGAAGCCTATCTTTCGCGCCATCATAATTTTCCCGGCGCAACGGCCACCGCCGCCACCGGGCGGCAGTACTTCGGGACCGGATTGGCGCTGGAAAGGGCGCAATCGCTGGGCGCATTGGCCGATTGCGTCGTCGCACGCGATGCGGTGCACGCCGATGCGCTGGTGCGGACAACGCCCGGCGGTCAGGCGCAGCGTGCGGCGGCCACGCTGGTTGCGCCTGCCTTCGGTCAATGCATCACCGCCGGGCAATCGATCGCGCTTACGCCTGCCAACATGCGCGTGATCGTCGCCGATGGCCTGTGGCAGCGCTACGTCGCGGCGCCCACGTTGGCAGTGCCACCGCAGCCGCGAGCAGCACGATGACGCGCGGTGCAACCGCCAGTCTGCGCACGCTGTCGCTCGCGATGGGATTTGCGGCGGGCTATGCACTCGTCGTGACGCTCGCGCTCGGCGACGTGCTGCCGCCCGGTCGTTTCGGCTATCTGACCGGCCTGTGGGTCTTCGGTGTCGTCGCGTCGATCCTGACCGGACTGCGGTATCGCGAGGGGCCGTTCCTGTTCCTGATCGTGCTGATCGGCATCGCGTTCGAAAAATGGTTTTTGTCGACGGGGGACCAGATCGATCGGCTGAATTTCTCGTGGGGCGGCGCGGTGCTGTTCATCTTTGTCGCGGGCTCGCTCTTTGCTTATTGGGATGAGATGCGATCGCTGACTTCGAAGGGTGCGCCGTGATGGGCTCGGTCTACGCCCGGGTCACGCTCAGCAACCCGCTCCGCAGAGATTTGCGTCCGATCGAAATCGACGCGCTGGTCGATTCAGGCGCGATCAACCTCTGCGTCCCCGACACCGTGCGTAGTAAGCTCGGGCTCGATATCGAGCGTAGCCGAACGACACAGATGGCGGACGGCTCGCTCGTCGAATTGGGGATCGTAGCTCCTGTAAATGTTCAGTTCGACAACCGGTTCACGTCGACGACCGCCATGGTGTTCGGCGACGAAGTGCTGCTTGGCGCGATCCCGATGCAGGACCTCGACGTGCTGATCGATCGGCGCAACGAGCGGCTGATCGTGCCGCCCGATCGCCCCAATTTTCAATTGTCGAAGGTCAAGTGATGCGTCCGACCCGCAAGCTGGCGCGACTGTCCGCGCTGCGTCTGTCCATCGTCGCGATCGCGGCGATCGCGGCAAGTGCATCGGCCCAGTCGCGTGGCGGCTTCATGCCGAAACTGCCGCCGCCGACCGACGCGCGTGAATATAATCAGAACCTTGCGCGCAACGCACGTGCGGTCCGCGCGATGGCCGATTGCATCGTGCTGGGGCGCAGGGCGCAGGCGCGCGAAGCGGTGGCGGCAGGGCTAACGCTCAAGGAAATCCGCGCGCGTGCCCCCGGGTTGGTGCGCGACGATTGCATGAGCGACTCTGCGCCCGGCATGGGTTATCTGCGCGGCGTCCTGTTCAGCGGCGACCTTTATCTGTACGCACTGGCCGAAGCGGTGCTGCGCCTCGATCATGTGCTCGACGCTCCCGCCGACTTCACAGCGGTGCCACCGCTGAAGCACCGCCAGCCGCAGGTCGACGAGACCGACCGCGCTTATGCGCGCTGGGGCGCCGATCGCGCCGAAGTCATTGCGCGCGACCGGCAGAACGAGGCGACTCAGATCTTCCTGTCGCGCTATGGCGAATGCATCGTGCGTCATGCCAGCACACCCGCGGCGGCGTTGCTGCGCAGCGAGCCGTTTTCGGCTGCGGAGACGGCGGCGTTCGCCGATCTGAAGCCGATGATGGCATCGTGTCTCGCCAACGCCGACGCCGCCATCAGTTTCGGGCGGCCGAGCCTTCGCGGCGCCATAGCGCTTAACTATTATCGTCTTTTCGCTGCTCGTGCGACAGGGTCTCGCTGATGCCAAAGCTTACCGTCGACGGCGTCGCTGTCGAAGTCCCTGCCGGTGCGACAGTCCTTCAGGCGTGCGAAGCGGCGGGCAAGGAAATTCCGCGCTTTTGCTATCACGAGCGGCTGTCGATCGCGGGTAATTGCCGGATGTGCCTCGTCGAGGTGAAGCCAGGGCCGCCCAAGCCGCAGGCAAGCTGCGCGCTGCCTGCGGCCGACAATCAGGAGGTCCGCACCGACAGTGCGATGGTCAAGAAGGCGCGCGAGGGGGTGATGGAGTTCCTGCTCATCAACCATCCGCTCGACTGCCCGATCTGCGACCAGGGCGGCGAATGCGACCTGCAGGACCAGTCGATGGCCTATGGTCGCGGCGGCACGCGCTATGACGAAAACAAGCGTGCGGTCACCGAGAAATACATGGGGCCGATCGTCAAGACCGCGATGACGCGCTGCATCCAGTGCACGCGCTGTATCCGCTTTGCCGAGGAGGTCGCCGGCGTCGAAGATATCGGCGCGATCGGACGCGGCGAGAACATGCAGATCACGACCTACCTCGAACACGCGATCCAGTCCGAACTGTCGGGCAATGTCGTCGACCTGTGCCCGGTCGGCGCGCTGACATCGAAGCCCTATGCATTCGAGGCGCGCCCGTGGGAGCTGAACAAGACGCCCGCGATTGACGTGATGGATGCGGTCGGCACCAACATCCGCCTCGACGCGCGCGGGCGGCAAGTGCTGCGCGCGCTGCCGCGCGTCAACGACGACGTCAATGAGGAATGGGCGAGCGACAAGACGCGCCACGCGATCGACGGGCTCGTGCGCAAGCGGCTCGACCGGCCCTATGTCCGTATCGGCGGCAGGCTCCAGCCCGCGACCTGGGACGCGGCATTCGCGGCGATCAAGGGCGTCGACGCAGGGTCGAGCGTCGCGGCGGTCGCGGGCGATCTCGTCGACTGCGAGACGATGTATGCGGCGAAAGTTCTGCTGCGCAATCTCGGCTCGGAGCGGCTCGAGGGGCGTCAGACCGGCCTGGCCTACGACACCTCATCGTTGAGCGCGGTCAATTTCAACACGACGATCGCCGGTATCGAGACGGCGGACGCGATCCTGCTCGTCGGGACGAACCTTCGCTGGGAAGCGCCGCTGGTCAACACGCGCATCCGCAAGGCGATCAAGCGCGGGGCCCGCGTCTTCGCGATTGGGCCGCAGGTTGATCTGACCTACAGGGTCGACTGGCTCGGCACCGAGACCGCGCTGCTCGCGAACCTTCCGCAGCACGTAGCGGACGGTTTTGCGACGGCCGAGCGTCCGGCAATCATCGTCGGCGGGGGGGCGCTCAAGATCGACGGCGTTCACGGCGCCGCGCTCGCGCTGGTCGAGACGCTGGGGCTGGTGAAGCCCGACTGGAACGGATTCAACGTCCTTCACATGGCCGCGAGCCGGATGGGCGGGCTGATGCTCGGCTATGCGCAGCCGGGTGGCATCGCCGATCTGACGTCCGCGAAACTGGTGTTCGCGCTGGGCGCGGACGAGGTCGACTGGGCCGCGTTCGGCGCGTCGTTCAAAGTCTATGTCGGCCATCACGGCGACGCGGGCGCGGCGGCCGCCGACGTCGTGCTGCCGGGCGCGAGCTATGCCGAAAAGCCCGGAACCTATGTAAACCTCGAGGGGCGCGTGCAGCTGTCCGAACGCGCGGTATTCCCGCCGGGCGACGCCCGCGAGGACTGGGCGATCCTGCGTGCGCTGTCCGATGTGCTCGGCGCGCGGCTGCCGTTCGACAATTTCGACGGGTTGCGCGCGGCGATGACGGGCGAAGTGCCCGCGCTGGGGGTCGAGGGGCTGGCGGATTACGGCTGGACGGTGCCTGACCTGCCCTCCGCACCTTCGGGCCTCATCACCGCCTATCCGATCAAGGATTTCTACCTGACCAACGCCATCTGCCGCGCTTCGCCGACAATGCAGCAATGCTCGCGCGAGATTCTGCATGGCGGTCAACAGATGCTGGAGGCGGCGGAATAATGGGACTGGTCTGGCAAAAAATCCGCATTGCCAATGCCGCGCGGCCCGACGTCGAGGAAGTCGATGCGAAGGCACTTGTCGACTCTGGCGCGCTCGATCTGTGCATCCCCCCGTTGATCGCAAAGCAACTCAAGCTGTCGAAGCTGGACGAGCGAACGATCACCGTTGCCGATGGGCGCAAGGTCAGCGTTGACTATGTCGGACCGATTGCGGTCGAAGTTTTCGGACGCAGGGCCTACACTGGCGCGATGGTTATGGGCACGGGGGTATTGCTCGGAGCAATTCCTATGGAATCGCTCGATGTTCTGATTGATCCTCAGCGCCAGCAACTCATACCGAACCCGGACAATCCCGATCGGCCGGGCGCGTTGGTCATGACCCACTGGGCGGAACATTTTTTATGACCTGGACACAGTGGAGCCAGTCGCACCTCGGTTTTGTCGGCGGGTGGCTCGCGTGGAACACCGCGATGGTGCTGCTGATCGCACTCCCCGTGATGCTTGCGGTCGCGATGCTGATTTATGCCGATCGCAAGATCTGGGCGGCGATCGCGCTGCGCAAGGGGCCCAATGTCGTCGGGCCGTTCGGGCTGATGCAGTCGTTCGCCGACGGGCTGAAAGTGTTCCTTCAGGAAACGATCATCCCGTCGAGCGCGAACAAGGGGCTGTTCCTGCTCGCCCCGATCATCACCTTCACCGTCGCGCTGATCGTGTGGGCGGTGGTGCCGTTCGACGCGGGCGTGGTGCTCGCCGACATCAACGTCGGGCTGCTCTACATTCTCGCGGCGTCGTCGCTCGGCGTGTACGGCGTCATTCTGGCGGGCTGGTCGTCGAATTCGAAATATCCCTTCTACTCGGCGCTGCGTGCGGCGGCGCAGATGGTAAGCTACGAAGTCTCCATCGGCTTCGTGCTGCTGTCGGTCGTGCTGTGGGCCGGGAGTTTCAACCTGTCGGCGATCGTCGAGATGCAGCGGTCGCATTTGTGGCGGTTCAACGGGTTCGGGTTTAACCCGCTGTTTTTCCCGATGGCGGTGGTGTTCCTGATCTCGTCGCTAGCCGAGACCGCGCGCGCGCCGTTCGACCTGACCGAGGCCGAGAGCGAGCTCGTCGCGGGGTATCAGACCGAATATTCGTCGATGGCGTTCGCGCTGTTCTGGCTGGGCGAATATGCCAACGTGATCCTGATGGCGACGCTCAACGCGGTGCTGTTCTGGGGCGGGTATCTGCCGCCGGTCGACTGGGCACCGCTGTATGTCGTGCCGGGCATATTGTGGCTTTTCGCCAAGATCCTCGTCTTCTTCTTCATCTTCTCGTGGATCAAGGCGACCGTGCCACGCTACCGCTACGACCAGCTGATGCGGCTGGGCTGGAAGATATTTCTGCCGCTGTCGCTGGTGTGGGTGGTCGTGGTGAGCGGGTATCTGATGGTTTATCGTTATCAGCCGCGTCATGCCGGACTTGATCCGGCATCCCGCTTTTCCTCTATTGTCGTGCCGAAAGGCAGCTGGACCCCGGATCAAGTCCGGGGTGACGGAAACTTGGACAATCGATCATGAACGTCGCCCACCTCATCAAGTCCTTTACGCTGTGGGAGTTCGTCAAGGCGCATGCGCTGACGCTCCAGTATTTCTTCCGCAAGAAGGCGACGATCAACTATCCGTACGAAAAGAACCCGATTTCGCCGCGCTTCCGGGGCGAGCATGCGCTGCGCCGCTACCCCAATGGCGAGGAGCGCTGCATCGCGTGCAAATTGTGCGAGGCGGTGTGTCCGGCGCAGGCGATCACCATCGAGGCCGAACCGCGCGACGACGGCAGTAGGCGGACGACGCGTTACGACATCGACATGACCAAGTGCATTTATTGCGGTTTCTGCGCCGAGGCGTGCCCGGTCGATGCGATCGTCGAGGGGCCGAATTTCGAATTCTCGACCGAAACGCGCGAGGAGCTGATCTACGACAAGTCGAAACTGCTCGACAACGGCGACCGCTGGGAACGCACCATCGCCGCAAACCTTGCCGCCGATGCGCCGTATCGGTAGGGGCGCGGCGTGATTGTTCCGGACCGTCTTTCCGCGTCAGCGGCTCCGTTTGCCCTTCTTCTCCGCGTCTCCGCGTCTCCGCGTGAAACGACTGAGGGGTTCACGCGGAGACGCGGAGACGCGGAGGAACAAGAATCGAACGACTGCTGCCTGCGGCGGTTTCGAGCTTGCGCGCTGTGATTCAAACGCTCGCCTTTTACCTGTTCGCGTCGATCACCGTGCTGTCGGGGGCGTTAACGATCACCGCACGCAACCCCGTGCATTCGGTAATGTGGCTGATCCTTGCCTTTTTCAACGCCGCCGGGTTGATGCTGATCCTGGGTGCCGAGTTCATCGCGATGCTGCTCGTCATCGTCTATGTGGGCGCGGTCGCGGTGCTGTTCCTGTTCGTCGTGATGATGCTCGACATCGATTTCGCCGAGGCGCGTCAGGGCTTTACGCGCTATCTGATCCCCGGGCTGGGTGTCGCGGGGCTGCTCGTCGGTGAGACGTTGTTCGCAACCAGGGCGTGGCAAGCGGGGCCGATCGTCCTCGCCAACCGCGCCGCGCACACGCCACCCGCGATGCCCAATATCGAGGCGATCGGCGCGCTGATCTACACGCGCTATCTGTTCGTGTTCGAAGGGGCGGGGCTGGTGCTGCTCGTCGCGATGATCGGCGCGATCGTCCTCACGCATCGCACACGCAGCGGCTTGCGCAAGCAGAACATCGACAGCCAGGTCCGCCGCCGCCCGCAGGACGCGGTGCGGATCGTCAAGGGGCAACCGGTCGGCGCAGGGGTCGAGCTATGACCCTTCGACAAGCTCAGGGCGAGCGGGCATGATCGGCCTGCATCATTATATCGCGGTTAGCGCGATCCTGTTCGTGCTCGGCGTGCTCGGCATCTTCATCAACAGGAAGAACATCATCGTCATCCTGATGGCGATCGAACTGATTTTGCTCAGCGTGAACATCAACCTCGTCGCGTTCAGCGCGTATCTGGGCGACCTCGTCGGGCAGGTGTTCGCGATGTTCGTGCTGACCGTCGCGGCGGGCGAGGCGGCGATCGGGCTGGCGATCCTCGTCATCTATTTCCGGGGTCGTGCGACGATCTCGGTCGACGATGCGTCGAGGATGCGCGGGTGATACAGTCGCCAGCAGCGCGCAGCGCATCGTCAATCTTGTTTTCTTGCTTCGCGGCTTCGCGGCTTCGCGTGAAACCCTTTTTCTGCGTTGCGACAGAGAAAGAAGAGGGTTCACGCGAAGCCGCGAAGCCGCGAAGACAAGAAGGCAGCGAAATGGACCTGCGGTCGGCGGAATGTCTCGCCTCGTGATCCAGCTGATCGTCTTTCTCCCGCTGCTCGCCGCGCTGATCGGCGGGCTTGGCAACCGCATGCTTGGGAACACCGTCGTCAAGGCGCTGACGACGGGTTGCCTGTTCGTCAGCTGCGCGCTCGCGTGGCCGATCTTCCTCAACTTCATCGCAGGGACCGCGCAGCCGACCGTGGTGCCGGTGCTCGACTGGATCCGCTCGGGCGACATGGTCGTCGACTGGAGCCTGCGCGTCGATGCGCTTACCGCGGTGATGCTCGTCGTCGTCACGAGCGTGTCGGCGCTCGTCCACCTGTATTCGTGGGGATACATGGCCGAGGACGACAGTCAGCCGCGCTTTTTCGCCTATCTGTCGCTGTTCACCTTTGCGATGCTGATGCTGGTGACCGCCGACAATCTGGTGCAGATGTTCTTCGGCTGGGAGGGGGTGGGGCTTGCGAGCTACCTCCTGATCGGCTTCTGGTACCACAAGCCGAGTGCCAATGCCGCCGCGATCAAGGCGTTCGTCGTCAATCGCGTCGGCGATTTCGGCTTTTCGCTCGGTATCTTCGCAACGTTTCTCGTGTTCGGCACGGTGTCGATCCCCGCGATCCTCGCCGCCGCCCCTGCGATGGCGGGGTCGACGATCGGCTTTGCTGGCACGCGCGTCGACACGATGACGTTGCTCTGCCTGCTGTTGTTCGTCGGCGCGATGGGCAAGTCGGCGCAGCTCGGGCTTCACACCTGGCTCCCCGACGCGATGGAGGGGCCGACGCCGGTTTCCGCGCTGATCCACGCCGCGACGATGGTGACCGCGGGCGTGTTCATGGTGTGCCGCCTGTCGCCTATGTTCGTCACCAGCCCGGTCGCGATGACCGTCGTCACCTATGTCGGCGCGGCGACCGCGCTGTTCGCCGCGACCGTCGGCACGACGCAAACCGACATCAAGCGCGTCATCGCCTATTCGACCTGTTCGCAACTTGGCTATATGTTCTTTGCGGCCGGCGTCGGCGCGTTCGGCGGCGCGATGTTCCATCTGTTCACGCACGCGTTCTTCAAGGCATTGCTGTTTCTCGGCGCGGGGTCGGTGATCCACGCGATGCACCACGAACAGGACATGCGTTTCTACGGAGACCTCAGGAAATCGATCCCGCTGACCTTTTACGCGATGCTTGCCGGAACGCTCGCGATCACCGGCGTGGGCATCGCCGACGTGTTTGGGTTCGCCGGCTTTTATTCGAAGGACGCGATCATCGAGGCAACCTATGCCAATGGTTCGACCCCGGCGCTGGTCGCGTGCGCGGTCGCGATCTTTGCCGCGCTCCTCACCAGTTTCTATTCGTGGCGGCTGATGTTCCTGACCTTCTGGGGCAAACCGCGCTGGGCAGGGTCCGAGCATATCCAGCACGCCGTCCATCACGTCGATGAGCATGCCAGCGAGGGCGCGGGGTCCGACCCGCACCCGGTGCACGCGGTCGAGGGGACCGCGGGCTATCACCCGCACGAAAGCCCGTGGTCGATGCTGCTGCCGTTGCTCGTGCTCGGCGTCGGCGCGGTCTTCGCCGGTTTCGCCTTCCACGGCGTCTTCATCGATCCGGCGGCGGGCGAGCAGTTCTGGCGCGGCAGCGTCGCGTTCGACGAGCCTTTGATGCACGCGACGCACGCGGTGCCCGAATTGATCAAGCTCTCGGCGACGATCGTCATGCTGCTCGGCCTCGCGACCGCCTGGCTCGCCTATATCCGCAGTCCCGATCTGCCTGCGCGTTTCGTCGCGCGCTTCGGGGCATTGTATCGGTTCCTGCTCAACAAATGGTATTTCGACGAGCTTTACGACCGGCTGTTCGTGCGCCCTGCCTTCGCGCTCGGGCGGCTGTTCTGGCACGGCGGCGACGAAGGGACGATCGACCGCTTCGGACCCAATGGTGCCGCAGCCCTCGTCGCGGGCGGGAGCAGGCTCGCGGTGCGGTTCCAGTCGGGATATCTGTACAGCTATGCGCTGGTGATGCTGCTCGGGCTGGCGGCGGCGGCCAGCTGGGCGATGACGCGGTGAGCGATATTTCTTCCCCAAGCGCAGCGAGGGGCTGTGTCGAGCGCAGCGAGACCCTTCGTCTCGGGCGCATCGTCTCGCTTCGCTCGACACAGCCCCTCGCTGCGCTCGGGGAAGCGGCATGACCTCGTTACCCCTCCTCTCGCTGATGATCTTTTTGCCCTTGTTCGCTGCGGTGGCGTGCCTGTTCGTGCCCGCGCAGACGGCGCGCTGGATCGCGCTTGCCGCGACGCTCGGCGATTTCGCGCTCGGCGTCCTGTTGTGGACGCAATTCGATCCCGGCGGCGCGCAGTGGCAGTTCACCGAGCGCGCACCGATCTTCGGGCGGTTTTCGTGGGCGCTCGGCATCGACGGCATCGCGCTGATGCTGATCATGCTCAGCGTCTTCCTGATGCCGATCTGCATCGGCGCGAGCTGGCGGGCGATCACCGCGCGCGTCGGCGAATATATGGCGGCGTTCCTCCTGATGGAGGCGCTGATGATCGGCGTTTTTGCTGCACAGGATCTGTTCCTGTTTTACATCTTCTTCGAAGCCGGGCTGATCCCGATGTATCTGATCATCGGCATCTGGGGCGGCGCGAACCGCATCTATGCTGCGTATAAATTCTTCCTCTACACCTTGCTCGGCTCGGTCGTGATGCTCGTCGCAATGCTGTGGATGGTGCACGAGGCGGGCACGACCTCGATCCCCGAGCTGATGCAGTTCGACTTTTCGCCCGCTGCGCAGACATGGCTTTGGATCGCATTCTTCGCTTCGTTCGCGGTCAAGATGCCGATGTGGCCGGTGCACACCTGGTTGCCCGATGCGCACGTGCAGGCGCCGACCGCTGGGTCGGTGATCCTTGCCGGGGTGCTGCTCAAGATGGGCGGTTACGGCTTCATCCGCTTCCTGCTGCCGATGTTTCCTGAGGGGACCGCGACGTGGTTCTGGCTCGTCATGGGGCTGTCGATGGTCGCGATCGTCTATACCAGCCTCGTCGCGCTCGTGCAGTCGGACATGAAGAAACTGATCGCCTATTCGAGCGTCGCGCACATGGCGTTCGTGACGATCGGACTGATGGCGTTCAACCGCCAGGGGGTCGAGGGCGCGATGCTCGTGATGCTCAGCCATGGGCTCGTCTCGGGCGCGCTGTTCCTGTGCGTCGGCGTCATCTACGACCGGCTGCACACCCGTGAGATCGCGCGCTATGGCGGGCTTGCCGACACGATGCCCCGCTACGCGCTGTTCTTCCTCATCTTTACGATGGCGTCGGTCGGCCTGCCCGGGACGAGCGGGTTCGTCGGCGAGTTCCTGTCGCTCGCGGGCTCGTACCGCGCGAACAGCTGGGTCGCGCTGGTGGCGACGACGGGGATCATCCTCGGCGCGGCCTATATGCTCTACCTCTATCGCCGCGTGGTGTACGGCAAGATCGTCAACGCCGACGTCGCCGCGATGCCGGACCTGTCGGCGCGCGAAATCGCGCTGCTCGCGCCGCTGGTCGCGGTGGTGTTCTGGATGGGCATCTATCCCGAAAGCTTCCTTCGCCCGATGCGCCGCGATGTTGGGAACGTGCTCGCACGGATCGAGCGCGCGAACCCGGGTGGCGATGCCCGGCTCGCTTTTGCCACCCCGGCAAACGAGAAATGAACATCCTCCTCAGCCTCCCCGAAGTGATCCTTTCGCTCGGCGCGATCGTCCTGATGCTCGTCGCGGCATGGGGCAATGAAGGCGCGACGCGCTCGATCTCGATCGCCAGCGTCGCGCTGCTCGTGGCTGCCGGGTTCGCCGCGTGCCTGCCGCCGGGCGGTTATGCCAGCGGCTATGGCGGCCAGTATCACGCCGATGCGTTCGCCGCCTTTGCCAAGGTGCTGGTCGATCTGGGGTCGGCGGTGTGCATCGTCATTGCCCCGCGCTTTTTCGCCGTCGAGCGGCTGCGCCCTGAGTTTCCCGTCCTCGTCCTGCTGGCGACGACGGGCGCGGGGATCATGGTGTCGGCGGGCGATCTGCTTAGCCTGTACATCGGCCTCGAGCTGCAGAGTCTGGCGTCCTATGTCCTCGCCAGCTTCATGCGACGCGACACGCGCGCAGCCGAGGCGGGGCTCAAATATTTCGTGCTGGGCGCGCTGGCCAGCGGCATCCTACTCTATGGCATCTCGCTGACCTATGGCTTCACCGGCACGACCAACTTTGCGGGGATCGCGCGCGCCTTTGGCGGCGATCCGGGCAATCTCGGCCAGTTGTTCGGGCTCGTGTTCGTCTTTGCGGGCCTCGCGTTCAAGATCGCCGCCGTCCCGTTCCACATGTGGACCCCCGACGTGTACGAGGGCGCACCGACCCCGGTAACCGCGTTGTTCGCGAGCGGACAGAAGGTCGCGGCGATCGCACTGCTCGTGCGCGTCGCGATCGAGGCGATGGGCCCCGCGACCGACCAGTGGCGCCAGATCGTCATCGTCTCGGCGCTTGCATCGATCGTCCTGGGCGCGGCGGGTGCGATCGGCCAGACCAACATCAAGCGGCTGCTCGCTTACTCGTCGATCAACAACATCGGCTTCGCATTGATCGGGCTTGCCGCCGGAACGCCCGAGGGCGCGGCGTCGGTGCTGACCTATATGGCGATCTACATAGTCATGACGCTCGGCTCGTTCCTGTGCATCCTCCAGATGCGGGATGCCGAAGGGGGTCAGGTCGAGAGCATCGCGAGCCTGTCCGGCCTGTCGCGCAGCAACGGCTGGCTTGCCGCCGCGCTCGCGGTCTTCATGTTCAGCCTGGCGGGCATTCCGCCGCTGTTCGGCTTCTGGGCCAAATTCGCGGTCTTTTCGGCGGCGGTGAACGCGGGGCTGGTGCCGCTCGCCGTAATCGGCATTTCGGCGTCGGTCATCGGGGCGTTCTATTATCTGAAGATCATCAAGACGATGTATTTCGACGACCCGGCCCCTGCCTTTGCGCCGGCGTCGAGCCGGATCGAAAACGGGCTGATCGCGGTTTCGGCGCTGGTCATCGCGCTCGGCTATCCGCTGATCCCGTGGCTCGACGGCGCGACAGGCGCGGCGGCGAAGGCGCTGTTCTGACGATCGTTCGCGTCGAGCGCACCGGCTCGACCAATGCCGACATGCTGGCGATGGCGGCGCGCGGCGAAGCGCGCGAGGGCGACTGGCTGGTCGCCGACGCGCAAACTGCAGGGCGCGGGCGTCAGGGTCGGGTGTGGGAGTCGCCTCCTGGCAATCTGTATGCGAGCGGGCTGGTCGAGTTGCGTGCGGAAGATCCGCCTGCCGCGACGCTGGCGCTGGTCGCGGGTGTTTCTGTTTTGGACGCGCTCGGGGTGCCCGGGCTGATGCTCAAATGGCCAAATGATATTCTGGCGGACGCACTTTCGTTCAACGGCGCTTCGTTCGGGCATTTTGCCAAACTTGCCGGGATTCTCCTCGAAAGACAGGGCGATGCGATCGTCCTGGGCGTCGGCATCAACCTGTCGCATCACCCCGACCTACC
This sequence comes from Sphingomonas sp., assembly GCA_965248885.1. Classification (GTDB taxonomy): domain Bacteria; phylum Pseudomonadota; class Alphaproteobacteria; order Sphingomonadales; family Sphingomonadaceae; genus Sphingomonas_O. The sequence continues at coordinate 1,980,478 of OZ252211.1, forward strand.
CGACCGCCCGACGACGAGCCTGGCCGAACTGGGCGTGAAACGAACGCCCGACGCGGCAATCGACGCGCTGGCTCGCGACTTTGCAAACTGGCTCGCCCGCTGGCGCACCGTCGGCCTGACGGCGATCCGCGCGGCGTGGGTCGAACGTGCGCACCCGGTCGGCACGCCGCTCGCTGCCGCGCTCCCCGACGGCAGCCGGATCGAAGGCCGCTTCGACGGGCTGACGCCTGACTGTGCACTGCAACTCCGGTTGGCGTCGGGAGAGGTCCGTGTCATTCACGCCGGCGATGTCTTCCTTGTCTGATCCTTCGACAAGCGCAGGACGAACGGAGACAGGGATGCTGCTCGCGATCGACGCCGGGAACACCAATGTCGTCTTTGCGCTTGTTCGAGATCGCGAAATCGTTGCGCGCTGGCGGATCGCGACCGACCCGCGTCGCACCGCCGACGAATATGCCGTCTGGCTGCACCAGCTGATCGCGCTGCAGGGGTTCGACGCGAAGGCGGTCGAAGCCGTCGTCATCGCAACGGTCGTGCCGCGCGCACTCCACAACCTCAGCGTGCTGGCGAGCAAATATTTCGGCACCGAGGCGTTGGTCGCCGGACGCGCGCCGCTCGACTGGCGTGTGACGCTTGATGTCGTCGCGCCCGAGACCGTGGGGGCCGACCGCGTCGTCAACGCGATCGCCGCGCATGCGCTGGTGCCGGGCGACAAGATCATCGTCGATTTCGGCACGGCGACGACCTTCGACTGGATCGATGCCGTCGGCAGTTACAAGGGCGGCAGCATCGCGCCGGGCATCAACCTGTCGCTCGACGCGCTCGTCACCGCCGCGGCAAAACTGCCGCGCATCGCGATCGAGACCCCCGACAGCGTCAACGTGATCGGGCGCACGACCGAAGAACAGATGGTCATCGGTATCTATTGGGGCTATGTCGGGCTTCTCGAGGGGCTGGTGACGCGCATGAAAACGCAGATCGGCGGCCCCGCGACGGTCATCGCGACGGGGGGCCTTGCAACCCTGTTCGAGCGCCACAGCCTTGTATTCGACCGCGTCGAACCCGATTTGACCATCCGGGGACTCGCGATCATGTGGGAGCGGCTTCGCGCATAGCGTGACGCGTGCCCTGTTACATCAAAGCGGCCCCGGCCTCCGCCAGGGCGACGCACCAATATCGGATTACCAAATTAAGTGACAAAACCCGGAAACGAACTCCTTTTCCTCGCGCTCGGTGGCTCGGGGGAGATTGGCATGAACGTCAATCTCTACGGCTGCCAGGGCAAGTGGATCATGGTCGACCTCGGCATGACTTTTGCCGACCCGGCCTACCCCGGCATCGACCTGATCCTGCCCGACCTGACCTTCATCGAGGAGAACCGCAAGGATCTGCTCGGCATCGTGCTGACGCACGGTCACGAGGATCATATCGGCGCGATCCCTTATCTCGCCGCCGACTTGGGCGTGCCGCTCTATGCGACGCCGTTCACCGCCGGGCTGATCGCCGGCAAGCTCGAGGAAGAGGGGCTGACCGGCGAGGTCAAGCTCAACATCGTCAAGCGCGGCGGCCGCGTGAAGCTCGGTGCGTTCGACCTGCGTTACATGCCGCTCGCGCATTCGATCCCCGAGGGGAACGCGCTCGTCATCGACACGCCCTATGGTCGCATCTTCCATTCGGGCGACTGGAAGCTCGACGACCAGCCGATGATCGGTACACCCTCGACGCCTGCCGAACTTACCGCAGTAGGCGATGAAGGCGTCCTCGCGCTCGTCTGTGATTCAACCAATGTCTTCAATCCCGAGGCTTCGGGGTCGGAAGGGGCGGTGCGCGACGGGTTGATGGAGGTTGTCGGCGAAGCCACCGGCCGTGTCCTCGTCACCACCTTCGCGTCGAACGCCGCACGGTTGCAGACGCTGGGCGAGGTCGCCGTCGCGACCGGACGCAAGCTGTGCGTTGCAGGGCGCTCGCTCGACCGGATTCTGCGCGTCGGGAAAGCAACCGGCTATTTCCGCGACATGCCCGAGCCTGTCCGCTTCGACGCGGCGATGGCGCTCCCGGCCAAGGACCTGCTGATCGTCGCGACGGGCGGTCAGGGCGAGGATCGCGCGGCGCTCGCGCGCGTCGCGAGCGGTTCGCACCAGCTCAAGCTCAGCACAGGCGACACCGTCGTCTTTTCGTCGCGCCAGATACCCGGGAACGAGCTTGCGATCGGCCGCATTCAGAACAGCCTTGCGGCCAAGGGGATCGTCATGATCACCGACCGCCAGGCGATGGTTCACGTCAGCGGCCACCCGGGGCGTCCCGAGCTCGAGGCGATGTACGGCTGGCTGCGCCCGCAGATCGTCGTCCCCGTCCACGGCGAGATGCGCCACATGACCGAACAGGCGCGCGTCGCCAGGGCAGCCGGCGTACCGCGCGCCATCGTTCAGGAAAACGGCACCGTCGTCCGTCTGGCACCCGATGGCCCGAAGAAGATCGGCACCGAGCGCGTCGGGCGACTGGTGCTCGACGGCGACGTCATCCTGCCCGCCGATGGTTCGACGATGGGCGAGCGTCGTCGCCTTGCCAGCTATGGCCAGATTTCAGTCGCGGTCGCGCTCGACAAGAGCGGGCGCGCGATGGGCAAGCCCGACGTGCGCACGCAGGGCGTACCGGTCGAAGAGGAGCGCGACGAGTTCCTCGCCGAACTGCGCGACGAAGCGCTCGCCGCGATCGGCAACGAGCGCGACGACGCCAAGCTGCGCGAAAAAATCCGCCTCGCGGTGCGCCGTGTCGCAACCGACTGGACGGGTAAGAAGCCCGTCGTCGACGTGCTGGTGGTGCGGGGGTAGGATGACGTCGCTTCCCCGAGCGGCGCGAGGGGCTGGGTCGAGCGTCAGCGAGACCGTGCGCATGCTGCCGGGTATCGCTCCGCTGGGTGCAGCACTTCGTTTCGTTCGGCGATGAAACTCCAGTCGGCCATCGCCATCTATATTCTGTTCTGGGTGATGAGCGCGTTCGTCGTCCTCCCTTTCGGCGTGCGTACGCACGACGAGGCCGGTGCGGCAAAAATCCCCGGCCAGGCCGACAGCGCACCGCATGAATTCCGCCCGTGGCGCATCGTCGCGCGCACGACGCTCGTCGCCACCGCCGCCTTCGCGCTGTTCCTGCTCAACTGGAGCTACGGCTGGATCACCCCCGCCTCGCTCGACGTCTTCACGCCGAAGGCGTTGCGGGGATAGTCTTGTGCGACCTGACCGTTGCATCGGCAACCGCGCCGTTCGCGCCGGCCAGCAGCCCGTCCATCGTACCGCCCTTCAGGCCGATTTCGGCCATCAGCGAATCGATCAGCGGACCTCCGACGCGGTAGCGCAGCGCCGCCGCGACGGCCGAATCGGCGAGATTGCTTCCGTTATCGCCGGCGACGCCAGCATCGCCGCCGTGAAGTCCGCGCGCGTCGAGGATGCTGATCTTGTCGATCGCTTCCATCGGCTTGCTGGCCGCCGCGATGATCGCCGGCAGCGCGTCGAGCATCGCCTTGCGCACAAGAAAGGCGGTCTGGGCATCGCTCAGCATGTTGGTCGCTTCGTTCAGTGCCGTTTGACCGGCGGCATCGACGGTGAAGGCGGCGGCGCGACCTTCGGCGCGTGCTTTCTCGGCGTCGGCTTCGGCCGTTGCTTCGGTGCGTGTCGCCGACGCGCGGGCTTCGGCGGCTTCGCGGTCGGCCGACGCGGCGACGGTAATCTGAACCGCCTGTTCTTCGGCCTTTTGTGTCGCGGCGATCACCGCGACGTTCTTGGTGCGGTTGGCGATTTCAGTCGCCTTGGCGGTGACGACGCTTTCCTCGGCGCGCACCGCCAGTGCACGCGCTTCGTTGGCCGCCGCGGTCGCAGTCGATTCTTCTTCCGACTTTTGCGCGGTCTGGACGGCAGTCGTGATCCGCGCGAGTTCGATGTTGCGATCGCGCTCGATCGTCGCGGTCTGGATCGCGCCGTCACGTGCGATCGTCGCCGTCTGCACGATTTTGTCGGCTTCGGTCTGGGCAATTGTCTGCGCCTGTTCGGCGGCGATGCGCGCCAGTTCGGCAAGCCGCGTCTGCTCGGCTTCGGCCGTCGCGATGGCGGTCGCCTGCTCGGCACGGCGTGCCGCGAGCGTCTGTTCCTGCGTCAGCCGTGCCTGTTCGGCTGATTGCGCGATTTCGAGCGACTGGTTGTTCGCCTCCAGATTGCGCTGCTCGATTTCGACGCGATTGGTCGCGACGATATCGTTACGGATCTTCTTACGCTCCTCGATCGTGCGCGTCAGCACGGTCAGCCCCTCGGCGTCGAACGCGTTATTCTCGTTGAAATGCTCGAACGCGGTCTGATCGAAATGCGTGATGCTCACCGATTCGAGCTGAAACCCGTTCATGTCGAGGTCGGTGGTCAGCGCGTCGTGGACCTTCTGGATGAAGTCGGCGCGGTTGGCGTGGAGATGCTCCATCGTCATCGTCGCGGCGACCGACCGCAATGCAGAGACGAGCTTGCCGTCGAGCAATGCCTTGACCGCGTCCTCGCTGTTGACCGATTGCCCGAGCGTCTGCGCGGCGGCGGCGATCGACTGGGCGTCGGGCTTCACCTTGATGTGAAACAACCCGACGACATCGACGCGCAACTTGTCGAGCGTGATCAGCGCATCCTTGTTGAGGCGCGAAACCTCGAGCTTCACCGTCGTGAGCCGGACCTGCATCAGTTCGTGAAGCACCGGAATGACCATGATACCGCCATTCAGCACGACCTTTTCGCCGCCGAAACCGGTCCGGATCAGCGCGATATCCTTCGTTGCGCGCCGATAGAGCCGCGTCAGGATCAACCCGATCACCAGCAGCGTGACGAGGACGATCCCGGCGTAGATCAGGGTGCTGAGCAGTGAAGTGAACACGGCGGTCCTTTCAGGTCGATATCAAAGCGGGGTTAGCGCAGTGTCGGCGTCGGGCAAACCGAAGAACAGCGTTCCCTCCCTGCGTACCAGCAGTGCGGTCTGGCCTGCGGCAATCTGTTCATGGTCATATTGCGGCTCGACCATGACGAAATGCGCCTGCTTGTGCTGGTCGACCACCTTGGCGCGCGCAGGTTGCCCGCGCCGTGCGACGCCCTCCAGCACGACGCCGCGCCGCATGATCAAATCGTCGGTCGAAATCACCGATGATTCGTACGACGGGAACACGCGCGCCAGCCCCCGCGCGGCGAACCGGTTGGCCACGCCGCCGACGGCCAGCGCGGCTCCGGTTGCGAAGGCCCAGGGCAAGGGCGCGCCCGCGATCCCGGTCGCAATTTGTTGGAGGGCAACGCCGCCGATCACGAAACAGCCGAGCAGCGATGTCAGCCAGACGAGGATTGGCAGGCTGGAGCCGATGCCCAGCCAGTCAAGCAACGATCCGGTGTCGGCATCCAGATCGGCGCCGAGATCGATCTGGCCGAGTCCCAAGCCCAGAGCCTCGATCAACCCGACCCCGACCATGATCACGAACGCCAGCGCGAACGGCGCGTAAGGCGGCGACAGGAGATCGCTCAACATAACCTGCATATAGTACATGAACCCTTAAAGGACCGCTATCGGCACAAGGGCCGAGTGGCTTACTATTGATTAATTCCGGAATGTCCGCTTTTGGACTTTGGTAGTCCATAGCTGCCGGTCTAAACGGACGAGATGACGAGGAAATCGGGTGTTGATCCGCAGTTGTTGCTGGCTTGGCTTTCAGCTCGATCCATCGCGCGCGGATTGCCATCACCAGTTCCCGAATATGGAGGATTCCGTGTCGATACCAATTCGGACACCGAGGTAGCTCGCTGGGTCTTCCCAACGATCGGGTCTGGCTTGAAAAGTCTTGCCAGCTCAATCGGCAAACCTCGCCATTTGCTGAAACTGTGTGGCACGGCAGACGAACTACAAGCGGCGCTGCCAACTGGTTGGGTTCTTCATGATCCAAGCCATTTCACGCGGGCAGGCAGCGAAATCGTCGGCAATGGAGTGCCCGACGGTTACAGAATTGAGGTAAAGCGCGTCGGCATAGTGCTAGAGGGACGCATCTTTTGCAAATCTGGCGCGCTAGCAGCGAGCGGCTATGCAGCTGAAACGAACGAAGCATTCATTTACGACCGAATTGTGACTCAGCCCGAGCATCGTCGGAAGGGGATAGGGCGGGCTCTGATGACAACGCTGCGTGGGCTCAAACAGAACCCCTCTATCCCGGAATTGCTCGTTGCAACGGAGGACGGCCGAGCCCTTTATTCGACTTTGGGATGGGAGACGGTTTCACCCTATTCCACGGCGTCGGTTTTGCCATGCTAACACGTTTTTTAACGTCTGATGAAAATCGGTTCTATGTCCGAAAAGTCGCCGGTCGCCGACAGGCCGCTGCTCACGGGTCAACGGCCCAACTTGATCGATGCGCGGGACCAGGGCTCGTGCGACGTACGCGGCAACGCATCGAGGCGCGGTAAAGGCAATGATCGGCGCTCATGTCGCGGCGAGGCTACCTTGTCGGCACGCCGCGCCAGCACCCACGGATGCGCGCCTTCCGCTTGCGCGACGCTCGTCACGCGCCCTGCCGACAGATCGATCGAGAGCCCGCCGGTGCGCGCGAGCATGGTGCGGTCGGCTTTCAACCAGCGCGGGCGGCACCAGTCGGGCAGGCGGCGTTCGCTGACGACGATGTCGGCTTGTGCGCAATCGCGACGGAGCGCGGGCGGCGGCAGCAGATAGCGGCTGCGGATGCCGAGGATGCGCCAGTCGCGCGACCCCCGGCGAAGATCGACGCGGCAGACGTCGTCCGAACAGTCGGCACCGGGCAGGACGTCGAGATCGTCGAGCTCACCCAGCTCACCAAACGCCTCGACCATCACCGAGCGGACATAGTCGCCCGCGCGCGGGCGCAGGATCGCGAAACGTCCATCATCGCCCCTGACCGCCAGATGCATCCCATCGCCGGTGATCAGCAGGTCGGGCACGGGGGTCACCAGCGCCCACAGCGCGCCGCCTGCGAACACCGGCAGGCTCCACGCGCGCACTTGCCCCTTCCACAGCAGCAGCCACAGCCCGCTCGCGACCATGATCGCAAAAGCGCCGACCGGGATCGTCGGCAGCGCGGCGACTGCGCCCGGAAACGCCGCGACGGTGCGCGCGATCCACAGCAGCACGTCGAGCGACGCCGCGGTCACCCACCAGAACGGCGCGCCTAGCCCGATGCCGTCGAACAGGATCGCCAGCGCCTCGAACGGCATCGTCACGAACGTCGTCAGCGGGATCGCGACGATGTTGGCGAGCGCACCGAACAGCCCCTGGCGGTGGAAATGATAGAGCGCGATCGGCGCAAGCGCGACTTCGACCGCGATGCCCGTCAGCAACAGCGAACCGACGCCGCGCAGCGTGCGTCCGACGACGCCCTCGTCGTGCGGCGCGAAGAACGCCTTGACCGGCGTCCATTCGTGAAGCGCGACGATCGAGGCGATGGCGGCAAAGCTCAGCTGGAAACTGGGCCCCACCAGCGCTTCGGGCCACAGGATCAGGATGACGAGCGCGCCGCTCGCGACGAGCCGCAGCGTGAACGCCTGCCGCCCGAGCATCAGCCCGACGACGACCAGCACGGCCGCGACGCACGACCGGATCGTCGGCACCTCGGCACCGGTCAGCAGTGTATAGCCGATCGCGGCAAGCGCCCCCGCCCCCGCCGCAATCGCCAGCAGGTTCAAGCGCCGCGCGAGGAACGGGCTGAGCGCAAGCAGCCGTAGCGTCAGGAACATGACGGCGCCGACCACCGCAGTGATATGCAGCCCGCTGACCGACAGCAGATGCGTCAGCCCGCTCGCGCGCATCGCCTCCTCGTCCTCCTTCGCGATTCCGCCACGGTCGCCGGTCGCGAACGCCGAGGCGATGCCGCCCGCGCTCCCCTCGACTTGCGCGCGGATGTGCGTCGACAGCCGTTCGCGTAGCCCCGGCGTGCCCGGCGTACCGCTCGAGGCGCGGGCGACCGGGCCGATTGCCTTGCCGGTCGCACCCAGCCGCTGGAACCACGCGGTGCGCGAGAAATCATAGCCGCCGGGGATGCTTGCGGTCGGCGGGCCGACGAGGCGCGCGCGCACCGCGATGCGGTCGCCGACGCTGACTCCGCCGGGCATCTTGTCGTCGTCCACGACGACGCGCACACGCGGGGGCAGGCCGCTGCCTGCGTTAGGAATGACCGACAGGCGGACACGCTCCTTTGCCGCCTGAACCTCGACCCCTTCGACCTTGCCCTCAACCTGCGTGACGACCGGGCGCGTGAGCACGGGGGCGGCGAGCTGATCGGCGCGCCACCATGCGTCGCCGCAGCCGAGCGTCATCGCTGTCGCCGCGATCAGCGCGATCCGCCGCGTTCGCGTCGACGGCGCGAAAACGAATGCCGCAGCACCCAGCGCGAGCGCCGACGTCAGGAACGCGATCCAATGCGTCGCGGTCGGCAGCGCGAACCATGCGGCGATCCCGCTGCCGAACGCGACCGGCAGCCACAGCGGCAGCTGGTCGCGCTGCGCATCGAGGAACGCCTCGATGCCAGGCAATTTGCGCGGGTCGAGCCGCGTGCTAGGGGCGCGGGCGAGCGCGATCATGCGCTGCAGACTGGAGTTTCGGCGTCGTGGGTGCAAGCAAGGTCGTCACCCGCTTTGCGCCGTCGCCGACCGGCTTCCTCCACATCGGCGGCGCGCGCACGGCGTTGTTCAACTGGCTCTATGCGCGGCATCATGGCGGCGACTTCCTGCTGCGGATCGAGGATACCGACCGTGCACGCTCGACGCAGCCCGCGATCGATGCGATTCTCGACGGAATGCGCTGGCTCGGGCTCGACTGGGACGGCGAGGTCGTGATGCAGTTCGAGCGCGCCGCGCGGCATGCCGAGGTCGCCACCGCGCTCCTCGCAAGCGGCCATGCCTATCGCTGCTACGCGACCCCCGAAGAGCTCGAGACGATGCGCGCCGAACAACGCGCAAACAGACAACCGCTCCGCTACGACGGGCGCTGGCGCGACCGCAATGACGCGCCCGACCTGCCCTATGTCGTGCGGCTGCGCGCACCGCAGACCGGCGCGGTGACGATCGAGGACCGCGTGCAGGGCCCGGTCACCGTCCAGAATGCCGAGCTCGACGATTTCGTCCTCCTGCGTTCGGATGGCACGCCGACCTATATGCTCAGCGTCGTCGTCGACGACCACGACATGGGCGTGACGCACGTCATCCGCGGCGACGACCACCTCAACAACGCGTTTCGCCAGCTGGCGCTGATCCGCGCGATGGGATGGGAGGAACCGGTCTATGCGCATGTTCCGCTGATCCACGGCGCCGATGGTGCGAAGCTGTCGAAGCGTCACGGCGCGCTCGGCGTCGAGGCGTATCGCGACGAACTGGGCATTTTGCCCGAAGCATTGTCGAACTATCTGCTGCGCTTGGGCTGGGGACACGGCGACGACGAGATCATCTCGCGCGCGCAGGCGACCGAGTGGTTCGACATCGACGACGTCGGTCGCTCGCCCTCGCGCTTCGACCTGAAAAAGCTCGAGAATATCAACGCGCATTATCTGCGCGAGGCTGACGACGCGCGGCTGGCGCGGCTGGTGATCGACCAGATGGGTCATGCCAGGGCAAGCGGGCTCGACCTCCTCACGCGCGCGATGCCGGTGCTCAAGGTCCGCGCGAAATCTGTGCTCGACCTCGCCGACGGTGCGCGTTTCCTGTTCGACCCGCGCCCGCTGGTCATGGAGGAGAACGCCGCCAAGCTCATCGACGTCGCGCTGCTCGCCGATGTCCGTGCCGCAATCGGGAACCTCGAGCCATGGGAGCATGACACGCTCGATGCGGCCGTCCGTACGATAGCCGAGGCGCGCGGGCTTGGGCTCGGCAAGATCGCCCAGCCCTTGCGTGCGGCGCTGACTGGGCGCACCACTTCGCCGGGTATTTTCGACGTGCTGGCGCTGCTCGGACGCGACGAAGCGCTGGCACGGCTTGACGATGCCATCGCCGGGCGCAATGCGTCCGCTGCATCGCAACAGGGAGACGCGTGACATGGTCGACACGGCAAAGCTTTCGGTGGCGGGCAAGGACCTCGATTATCCCGTGCTGTCGGGCAGCGTCGGTCCCGACGTCATCGACATCCGCAAGCTCTATGCGCAGACCGGCGACTTCACCTACGACCCCGGCTTCACCTCGACCGCAGCGTGCGAATCGGCAATCACCTATATCGATGGCGACGCCGGAATCCTGCTTCATCGCGGCTATCCGATCGACCAGCTCGCCGAACATTCGAGCTTCATGGAAGTCAGCTATCTGCTGCTCAACGGCGAGCTTCCATCCGGTCCCGAGCTCGAGAAATTCTCGACCACCATCACGCGCCACACCATGCTTCACGAGCAGATGGCGACGTTTTACCGCGGGTTTCGCCGCGATGCGCACCCGATGGCGATCATGTGCGGCGCGGTCGGCGCGCTCAGCGCCTTCTACCATGATTCGACCGACATCACCGATCCGACGCAGCGCATGATCGCCTCGCACCGGCTGATCGCCAAGATGCCGACGATCGCGGCGATGGCGTATCAGTACAGCGTCGGTCGCCCGTTCCTCTATCCGCAGAACAGCCTGTCCTACACCGGCAATTTCCTGCGCATGACGTTCGGCAACCCCGCCGAGCCGTACGAAATCAACCCCGTCGTCGAACGCGCGATGGACAAGATTTTCATCCTTCACGCCGACCATGAACAGAACGCCTCGACGTCGACTGTCCGCCTCGCGGGATCATCGGGTGCGAACCCGTTCGCGTGCATCGCGGCCGGCATCGCTTGCCTGTGGGGCCCGGCGCATGGCGGCGCGAACGAGGCCGCGCTCAACATGCTGCGTGAAATCGGCCACCCCGACCGCATCCCCGAGTATATCGCGCGCGCCAAGAACAAGGACGATCCGTTCCGGCTGATGGGGTTCGGGCACCGCGTCTACAAGAATTTCGACCCGCGCGCGAAGGTGATGAAGGCGACGGCCGATGCCGTGCTGAAGGAACTCGGCGTCACCGATCCGATCTTCGACGTTGCGCGCGAGCTCGAGGAGATCGCGCTCAACGACAGCTATTTCATCGACAAGAAGCTTTACCCTAACGTCGATTTCTATTCGGGCGTCATCCTGTCTGCGATCGGTTTCCCGACGACGATGTTCACCGTATTGTTCGCGCTCGCGCGGACCGTCGGCTGGGTCGCGCAGTGGAACGAGATGATCAGCGACCCCGAGCAAAAGATCGGCCGCCCGCGCCAGCTCTACACCGGCCCGGTGCAGCGCGATTACGTAAAGGTCGATACGCGCTGACCCCGCCCCCGCCAACCGCTGAATGAACATTCTGCTGACCGGCGGCACGCGCGGTATCGGGGCGGCGATCGAGACGCGGCTGTCGGAACATGACGTTTTCGCGGTCGGAAGCACGGACGGCGACCTGTCCGATCCCGCAACGCCCAGACGGCTCTGGGAACGCGCGCTCGACCGGCTCGGACACATCGACGTGCTGATCAACAACGCGGGGGTTTTCGAGTCCGCGCCGATCGATTTGCCCGATGGCGACTGGTCGGCGCGCTGGGCGCGGACGATGCAGATCAACCTGACCGCGAGCGCCGAGCTGTGCCGCTTCGCGGTGCAGCACTGGCTCGCGCGCGGATCGACCGGGCGGATCGTCAACGTCGCAAGCCGCGCGGCGCACCGCGGCGACAGCCCGGCGCACTGGCATTATGCGGCGTCGAAGGGCGGCATGGTCGCGATGACCAAGACGATCGCGCGCGCCTATGCCGCACAGAGCGTCCTGGCCTTTGCGGTCTGCCCGGGCTTTACCCTGACGGGAATGGCCGACGACTATCTGGCGAACCGGGGCGGTGATCAGTTGCTCGCCGACATCCCGCTCGGGCGCGTCGCCGACCCGAGCGAAGTCGCAGAAGTCGTCGCCTTCGCCGCGCTCCGTGCGCCTGCCTCGATGACCGGCGCGGTCCTCGACATCAACGGCGCGAGCTATGTGCACTGAGGTTAAACCAGCTACGCCCCTGGGCGAGAGTCTCAACATGAGCGGAAACGGCGATCGACGGGCTCGAGAGCGTGGCGCGCGCTTTTCTTGCAACGTTCATTTCGAGGGCACTCGCGCCGCCACGGCCTATAAGTCTGCGCGATGATGCAAGTGTCTACCGACCCGGGCAAGAGTGCGACCGATGCGCGGAAACCGCTCTATCGGCTTCTCTATGTGCAAGTATTATTGGCGATCGCGCTTGGTGTGACGGTCGGCATCATCTGGCCGCAGGTTGGTACGGCCATGAAGCCGCTCGGCGACGGGTTCATCAAGCTCGTGAAGATGATCATCTCCCCGGTTATCTTTCTTTCGATCGTCTCGGGCATCGCCAGCATGCGCGAATTGGGTGCCGTGGGACGCGTTACGGCGAAAGCGCTTGCGTATTTTGTGTCTGTATCGACTCTCGCACTTATCCTCGGACTTGCCGTCGCCAACATCGTGAAGCCGGGTTCGGGAATGCATATCGACCCGCGTACGCTCGACGCGACGGCGGTGACGGACTATCTGCAAAAGGCGCACGAAGTGACCGTGGTTGGCTTTTTGTTGTCGATCGTTCCGGAAACCTTTTTGTCCGCATTGACCGACGGGTCGATCCTCCAGACGCTCCTCACTGCCATCCTGTTTGGTATCGCATTGGCATCGATCGGCGATGCCGGAGCGCCCGTCCTCCGCGCTGTCGATGCCCTGACCCGAGTCGTCTTTCGCATTGTGTCGATCGTGATGCGGGCATCACCCATCGGCGCATTCGGCGCGATGGCTTTCACGATTGGCAAATACGGAATTGCGAGCCTGGCCGGACTCGGCCAACTCGTGGCGACCTTCTACCTGACATCAGCGCTCTTCGTCTTCGTGGTGCTTGGCATCATCACGCGCTCTCATGGTTTCTCGATTTTCAAGTTGGTGCGCTATCTGAGGACTGAGTTGCTGCTCGTGCTCGGCACCTCGTCGTCCGAGGCGGCTTTGCCCGCACTCATCGAAAAGCTCGAAGCGGCGGGTGCCGACAAGTCGGTCGTGGGTCTCGTCGTTCCGGCCGGCTACTCGTTCAACCTCGATGGCACGAACATTTACATGACGCTGGCCGCACTGTTCATCGCGCAGGCGACGGGCGTCGAGCTATCCTGGGGCTCTCAATTGGCGTTGCTCGGCGTCGCGATGATCAGCTCCAAGGGTGCAGCGGGCGTGACCGGTGCCGGTTTCATCACGCTAGCGGCGACCTTGTCGGTTGTGCCCGCCGTGCCGGTCGCAGGCATGGCGCTCATTCTCGGCGTCGATCGCTTCATGAGCGAGTGCCGCAGCCTGACCAATTTCATCGGTAATGCCGTCGCCGCCATCATCGTCTCCGATTGGGAGAAGATGCTCGATCGCGACGAATTATCTGCCGCTCTCTCGACAACCAAGACTAAAGGCGATTGAGCGTTGTCAGGAAATTTCGACTGCGAGCCTGAAACGTTCGATGCAACCTCCCGCGCATTCTGCGCGTATGTATCGGCACAAGCGGGAATAGACGAGATGACATTCAACCGACGTGGATTTCTGGCGACCAGTATGATCGCACTCGGCGGCGTCGCCACGACGACGGCGTGCGCGAAGCCGCGTACACGTGAGACGTTCGAGCTTAACCTCAGCGAGGCCGAATGGCGCAAGCGGCTGACTCCTGCGCAATTCGCCACGCTCCGCCAGGAAGCGACCGACCCGCCGGGCCGAAGCCCCTTCAACGATGAGCATCGTGCAGGCATTTTTTCGTGCGCCGGGTGCGATCTGCCCAATTATTCGTCGAAGACCAAGTTCGAGAGCGGCACGGGCTGGCCGAGCTTTTTCCAGCCGCTGCCGAACGCCGTCCGCACGCGCGCCGATTTGACGCTGGGTTTCGAACGCATCGAGGTCCACTGCCGCCGCTGCGGCGGGCATCTCGGCCATGTCTTCGACGACGGCCCGCAACCCACGGGCAAGCGTTACTGCATGAACGGCACCGCGCTGAAGTTTTCGCCGGGGCGGGCTTGACTAGTTCACTCGCATTCCACCCCTCCAAACTGACATGGTCGACGTACCGATTGCCAATGGCAAAAGGTCCACATTTGCCGAAAACTGCTCAGCGATGAAGGATTGAACGAAATGTATCGGTTATCGTTCTTGATGGCTTCAACGCTCGTTTTTGCCGGTACGAGCCCTAGCTCGGCACGTGCTCCGGTCGATCCTGTCACCGGGGTCGCCTGCGAACTTCACGTTTGGCCTGCGCACAACTTCAGCGCACGGACCCAGGGTATCGGTGCGATCACCGGGGTTTTGGGAACGCTCGATGACGACAGCGCCCATCGCGATCGCAACGAGGCCGACCGCATACGTCTGGCAGGCTATCTCGCTCCCGATGTTCAGATTGCGGACCTGAAGCAGCTGAAACTGGACGACTTTGTTACCGGCGTTGTCCGAAGTGAATATCATGGTGCGATCACGCACAGCGAACTTGAGAAGACGGGCACGTTTTCAAAAACCAGATCTGCGGCATCGACGGCACCTTGTTATGACGAGTTGTTCATTACTTTTGTCAATTTCGAACGAAGTCCATTGCTTCCCGCAAGGATCAGCTTTGGCGTTAACGCCAAGACATTCGATGCCACCAGTCCAAAGCGGAGGAAGGATGTTTTCCTCGTTGGCAGGTTCGAGGCACGCGATTTCATGAACCCGACCAACGCGACGCCCAACATCATTCGTGCCAGCTTCAACGCCGAACTCGTTGCTGTACTGCGCCGCGTTGCTCTCAAGATTGCCCGTTGAGAAGAACGATGCTTCGTTGACACTGACGGTTTTAGTCGGCCTGTCCTACCCGAATACCGCCTGCGCCGTGCGATCAATTCGGGGTCGGGTGCCCGCAACTTCAACGCCTATCTCAACGCGTACCGGCTAAATGAGGCGCGTGCCGCACTCGCCGATCCCGAACAGCGGACGGTGCCGATCCTGACGATCGCGATGGACGCCGGGTTCGGAAGCCTGGCTCCGTTCCACCGCGCCTTCCGCGCCGCCGAGGGCTGCACCCCGACCGAATATCGGGCGCAAAGGTCGCGCGACTGATCGAATTTGCAAAATCGACCGATCGATTCGCAATCGCGCGCAGCGCTAGCGCCGCTCGCTTGCCATCAGCGACAGGCAATCGCACAAGGATGCCCGACGTGCACAACGCCCATGCCCTGACGCTTTTCGAGGCTGCGCGCTTCGTCTTCCCCAATGTGATCCTGTTCGATGGCGCGCGTTATCTGTTCGCGACGCTGCTGTTCGCGTTGATTGGCTGGGTCGTCATGCGCACGCCGTGGGCGCACAAGAAAATTCAGGCGAGGCAGGCGACACGCAGCGACATGACGCGCGAGGTGCTGGCGTCGATGCGCAGCGTCCTGATCTATGCAGCGGTCTTCACGCCCCTGCTCTGGGCGACGAGCAACGGATTTACCGCACAGCGGCTGACCGGCGCGACGGCTGTGACTGTCGCTGCCTATGTTGTCGTCCTGCTGCTTGCGCACGACACGTGGTTCTACTGGACGCACCGCTTGCTTCACGATCGGCGGCTGTTCAAGCGCTGGCACCGTACACATCACCGCTCGATCACGCCGACCCCGTTCGCCGCCTATGCGTTCGACGGGCGCGAGGCACTTGTGCAGGTCGCCTTCTTCGCACTCTGGAATCTGATCGTGCCGACGCCGACGCTTTCGCTGTTCCTCGTGCTCGGCATCTCGATCCTGCGCAACGCTTGGGGGCATCTGGGCATCGAGCTTCACCCCGTCTGGTTTGCCGATCACTGGTTCTGGGGCCGATTCACAACAACGACGCATCACGACCTGCATCACGACGGCGGGTTCGGGACGAATTACGGCCTCTATTTCACGTGGTGGGACCGCGTTATGGGAACCGAGCATCCCCAGTATCGCACGATTTTTCGCGCGATTGCAGGACGGCGTCAGCCTCTGAACGCCGTTACCGCATAGCCCCCGCCCGAGAACGCGCGGTTGGCGGGTTTCCATCCGGCCACCCGCCGCCTAAACCGCGTCGCATGCTGACCCCCGATCAAGCCCGCGACCATGCCGCCGATGCCGTCGCGCACGCGCTGCGTCACGGTGGCGATGCTGCCGATTGCGTCGTCTCTTCGGGTTCGTCGACTCAGGTTGCGGTGCGGCTGGGCGCGGTCGAATCGATCGACCGGTCGGAGAGCAGTGATCTCGGCCTGCGCGTCTTCGTCGGCACGCGCTCGGCGAGCGCGTCGACCGCCGACCTGTCACCCGACGCGCTCGACGCGCTTGTCGAGCGCACCGTCGCGATGGCGCGGGCCGCGCCCGACGACCGTTACGCGGCGCTTGCCCCTGCCGACGCGCTGACCCACGGGCCCTTCGCCGACCTCGACACCGACGACCGCCACGAGGTCGTTCCCGCCGAATTGAAAATGCGCGCGCTTGCCGCTGAGGATGCGGCGCGCTCAGTCACCGGCGTCACCAACAGCCAGGGCGCGGGCGCGAGTCACGGAACCAGCGTTTCGGCGCTCGCGACCAGCAACGGCTTTGCGGGCGTGCAGTCGGGATCGCACCACGGCGTCTCGGCGAGCGTCCTTGCGGGCGAAGGCGCGCGGATGCAGCGCGACTATCACTATGATTCGCGTCGGCATTTGGCCGATCTCGACGATGCCGCTCTGGTCGGTACCGAGGCCGGACGGCGTGCGGTCGCGCGGCTCGATCCGGTACGACTGAAAAGCGGTCCGATGACGATCGTGTTCGACCCGCGTACGGCTGCCTCGCTGCTCGGCCATTTCGCAGGCGCGATCAACGGCGCGGGGATCGCGCGCGGGACAAGTTTTCTGCGCGACAAGCTAGGCGCGCGAATCTTCGCGCCGGGCGTCGCGGTGATCGATGACCCCTCCCGTCCGCGCGGGATGCGAAGCCGTGCTTTCGACGCTGAGGGGCTGGCGACGCGTCGGATCGCGCTGATTGCCGATGGCGTGCTGACGCAATGGATCGCCGACGTCGCCTCTGCCGCGCAGCTTGGCATCGCACCGACCGGGCATGCCGTGCGCGGCGGATCGGGCGCGCCGCGTGCGGGAACGAGCAACCTGCATCTCGCGCCCGGATCGCTCTCGCCCGCCGCGATCATGGCAGACGTGCGCCACGGCTTTTACGTGACCGAGCTGATCGGGATGGGCGTCAATGGTCTGACCGGCGATTACAGCCGCGGGGCGTCGGGGTTCGAGATCGTCGACGGGCAATGCGCACGCCCAGTCGCCGAAGTGACGATCGCGGGCAATCTGCTCGACATGTTTGCCGCGCTGGTGCCTGCCAACGACCTCGACCTGCGCCGCGCCGTCGATGCGCCGACGGTTCGCGTCGACGGCATGACGCTCGCGGGTGACTGATCCCCGCCTCGCTCGCGTCAGCGAGGTCGCACGCGAAGCGGGCGCGCTGGCGATGGGTCGCTGGCGCGGCGAATTCGCCCAGTGGGACAAGCTTCCCGGACATGTGGTGTGCGACCTCGACCTTGAAGTCGACGCGCTGCTGCGCACGCGGCTGCGAACGATCGATCCCGATGCCGGCTGGCTGTCGGAGGAGACCGCCGATTCGGCCGAGCGATTGCTCGTCCCGCGGGTCTGGGTCGTCGACCCGATCGACGGCACGCGCGACTTCGTACGCGGGCGGTCGGGCTGGTGCGTCTCGATCGCGCTGGTCGAAGGCGGGGTGCCGATGCTCGGCGTGCTCGATGCACCCGCCCGCGACGAGCATTGGGCGGCGAGCGCCGGCGGCGGCGCCACGCGCAACGGCGTTCCGACGCGCGCGAGCGATCGAACGACCCTTGGCGGGTCGCGCGTTCCCGCCGACATGCTGCCGACCGCCGATGCCGACCTTGTCATGGTCGAGCGCCCCAATTCGATCGCCTTGCGCATCGCCATGGTGGCGCAGGGTCGCGCCGACCTTCTCGCAGCACTCCGCTGGGGCAATGAATGGGATATCGCCGCAGCCGCACTGATCGCGCAGGAAGCCGGCGCGACCGTCACCGACGCCAGCGGACGAACGCTCCGCTATAATTCGACCAAGGGTGAGATGTTCGGCGTGCTCGCGAGCGCGCCCGGCATCCATGCGGCGGCAGTCGCGCGACTGGCCGCACGCGCGGGCGCGGCGCGGGTCCGCTAAGTCGTTTTGGCTACCGCGTCGGAACCGGCTCTCCGCCCGTATAATCGTAGAAACCCCGCCCGGTCTTCTTTCCCAGCCATCCGGCTTCGACATATTTGACGAGCAAAGGCGCGGGACGAAATTTGGGATCGCCGGTCGAGGTGAATAGCACCCGGCAGATCTCGAGGCAGGTGTCGAGCCCGATGAAATCGGCAAGCGTAAGCGGTCCCATCGGATGGTTGAGCCCCAGCCGACAAGCGGTATCGATATCGGGGATCGTCGCCACCCCCTCCCCGACCGCAAAGCATGCCTCGTTGAGCATCGGCATCAGCACGCGGTTGACGATGAAGCCCGGCGCGTCGTTGGCGTGGACGATGGCCTTGCCCAATGAGCGTCCATAGGCCTCGACCGCCGCCACTGTCGCATCCGAGGTCGCGAGCCCGCGTATGACCTCGATCAGCCCCATGACCGGCACCGGATTGAAGAAATGTACGCCGATGAAGCGCGCCGGTTCGGGCGACGCGCTTGCCAGCCGCGTGATCGGGATCGACGAGGTGTTGCTGGCCAGGATCGCGTTGCCATGCATCAGCTTGCCGACCGCATCGAAGATCGTTCGCTTGATCTCTTCGCGCTCGGTCGCTGCCTCGACGATCAGGTCGCACGCACCGAAGCCCGACGTGTCGCCGACGCAGTCGATCCGGTCGAGTGTCGCGGCCCGGTCGGCCTCGCTCGCCTTGCCCTTGTCGACCATCCGCGACAGCGCCCTGGCGATCCCCGCCTTCCCCTTGTCGGCCAAAGCCAGGTCGCGGTCCGCGAGCAACGTGCGATAGCCGGCGGCCGCCGATACCTGCGCGATACCCGCGCCCATCTGTCCCGCACCGATCACACCGATGGTCTGCAAATTCGCTCTCCCCCTGGCTCCGCAGACCGCCTAATGCCGCAAGGCGCGGCCGCCAAGGGAGTTCGCCATGCTGTTGCTGATCCTCGCTGCGTTTACCGCCGTGGCGAACGAAACGAAGAGCTTCGGCAATTGGGAAGTCGGTTGCGACAATGGCCGCGCGTGCCAGGCGGTGTCGCTGCAGCCCGAGGAACTGGTCGGTGAGGATCGGTTGACCGTCGTCATCGTGCGCGCCGCCGCGACGACTGCCGTGGTACGGATGACGTTCAGCGATGCGGGGCAGCAGGGACGGACGCTATTCGTCGACGGCAAGCCCGTCGCGACCTTATCCGCCCCCGTCGGGCATGACCCCGTGATCGCGCTCGACGCCCGATTGTTCGCGCTGATGCGCAACGCGAGCGACCTCGAGGTGCGCGATGCCAAGGGGAAACGCTTCGGGTCGGCCTCGCTGAAGGGACTGGTCGCGACGCTGCGCTATATCGACGATCGCCAGCAGCGCGCGGGTACGACGACCGCGCTCATTGCAACGGGGCCGGGAACCCGCGTTCCTCCACCGCCTCCCCTGCCCGTTGTGGTGTCGGCACCCGTTCCCGCGACGCCCGTTGTCAAACCGACCACTGCTCAGGTCGCGGCGCTCCGCAAGGCCCTCAATTGCGAGCCTGAGTCGCTCGGCCCGAAGCCATCGGCGGACGCGTATCGCCTCGACGCGGCGACGACCTTGGTCATGCTGTCGTGCGGCGCGGGCGCATATAATGTGATGAGCGTGGCGATGGTGGGGCACGGCACCCCGCCACGCTTCGTCCCTGCCAAGTTCGACAACGACATGAGCTTTGGCGAACCAAGCGATCATCCGACGCTCGTGAATACCGACTGGGATGGTAAGCGGCGACGACTGACGACCTATTCCAAGGGGAGAGGATTGGGCGATTGCGGATCGTCGACCGAACATGTCTGGGACGGCAGCCGCTTTCGCCTCGTCGAGCAGCGCGTAATGGGTGCGTGTCGCGGCTCGGTCGACTGGATTCCCGTCTGGCGGGCTCGGGTGGCGCGATGACGCAAGAGGAACGGCTGGCGGCGGCGCTGCGCGCCAATTTGAAGCGCCGCAAGGAACGTATGCGCGCCGCGCAGGCCGAAGGCGCGCCGGTCGAGACCGCAGGGAGCGACGAGGAGGGCGACGTGCCGATGCCCGAGGACGGGCACAAGCCCGGCGCGTGGGTTAATATCGGGTCGAAGCGCGATTAGGCGACACGATCGGGAACGACGCGCCCGGCGATGAACGCCTCGGCATTGTCGAGGGCTTCGGATTGCCCGAGACGCTGGCAGCAAAGCGCGTCACGCCTGTTTGGAAAATGGTGCCCGGGGACGGGGTCGAACCGCCGACACTGCGATTTTCAGTCGCATGCTCTACCAACTGAGCTACCCGGGCACGTGGGGCCAGCCCCGTCGCGAACGCGCGCCTATAGCGGGGTGCAGTCCGCGCTGTCTAGTCGGCCTGATTGCGGCGTTGTAGCCAGCAATTCGCTTTCGCGCCGACGGTCACGCAGCATATGCAACGCCAAAACGCCGTGCCTGTGTAAGCAAATTAACGTCCAAAGTTATGAGCGCTCCATCAGGAAGCAATCGCGTCGCGACCAGAAGATGGGCATCGACGTAGCCGACGCCCGTTCCGGCCAGCCGCGCCCATTGGATGAAGCTCGCGACTTCGACAGGTGACGCAACAGGAACGCGCGCGTATTCCTCTAACGAGTCCTGTGAAAAGGGCCCACGCTTTGGCAATCCGTTGAGCAGCAGTTCACCCAGAACGAACGGATGAAGAGCGACCCGGCCTTCTCCAAGGACATCCTCGAGTGGTGTTCGCTTTCCCTGCAGAAGTGCAACCCAGATCGATGTGTCGACGACGATCACGAATTGGTGAAATTGGGCGGTCGGCGGCGCGGCACTGGCACTTTGCCGAAATCCGGCATCGAGCCCTTCAATTCCTTCAACCGCAACTCTGCGCGGCGTTGCACGAACTCCTCGAGCGCAATACGCATCACCGTACTGCGCTCCTTGATTCCGGTATACTCAACTGCCTTGGCAAGTAACTCGTCATCGATGGTGATTGTTGTCCTCATGCATCAATATTAGCATCAATTGGTGCCTCTCGCAATTCGGGTCACCCGTCCATCAGCGCGGGGAAAAAACCTTCGTGCGCGGCGCGGAGTTCGGCGAGGGGGACGGACGCCAAATGGCCGAATTTCAGCTCCGCACCGAAGGTTTTCCCGATATAATGAAACGAAAGCTGCGCAAAGCTTTGCCAATCCGGTGTCGATGGGTTGACAGTAGCTTCGAAAAAGCTCGTCTCGTCGGGCACGCAAATCAAATATCGCCCCTGATCCTCGCTGAACAGCCAAGCCGTCGGCATGACGATCAGGTCAAGATCAATCCGTGCTCCTGTGTTCGACGCCAACGCCATCTCGGTAAGGGCAACGGCAAGGCCACCGTCGGAAATATCGTGAACGGCCGAGACCAACCCGAGATCGACCAGCGTCCTGATCGCCGTCCCTGCGTTTTGTTCACCCGGCAAGTCCACGGGGGGCGGAGGTCCGTCGGCCAATCCGTGTATCTCACGCGCCCATAACGATTGGCCAAGGTATCCAGCGGTCTCGCCCAAAATATATATTGCGCAGTCCGGCTTGAACCCAATCCCGACTGCCTTTCGCCAATCGTCGATCAGCCCCACCGCGCCGATCGCGGGCGTCGGCAGGATTGCGCTCCCGCCGCCCGTCGCCTTGCTCTCGTTGTACAGGCTGACGTTCCCGCTCACGATCGGCATGTCGAGCGCGATGCAGGCTTCGCTCATCCCGTCGAGACAGCCGATGATCTGCGCCATGATCTCGGGACGTTGCGGGTTGCCGAAGTTGAGGCAGTTGGTGATCGCGAGCGGCGTCGCGCCGACCGCGCACAGGTTGCGATACGCCTCGGCCACCGCCTGCTTGCCACCCTCGTACGGGTCGGCGTAGCAATAGCGCGGGGTGCAGTCGGTCGTGATCGCCAGCGCCTTTTGCGTGCCATGCACGCGCACCACCGCCGCATCGCCGCCCGGCGGCTGGACGGTGTCGCCGCCGACTTTCTGGTCATACTGCTCCCAGATCCAGCGGCGCGACGCGATGTCGGGTGAGGCCATCAGCTTGAGCAGGTCGGCGGCGATGTCGGTGCTTTCGGGAATATCGCCGAGCGGCGCGACGTTCGCCCAGACTTTGTACTCGTCGCGGCTCATCGCGGGGCGGTCGTACAGCGGGGCGTCGTCGGCGAGCGGACCCAGCGGGATGTCGGCGACGGTCTCGCCGTGATGCACCAAAAGCATCCGCCCGGTATCGGTCACCTCGCCGATCACCGCGAAATCGAGTTCCCATTTGCGGAAGATCGCCTCGGCCTCGGCCTCGCGTCCGGGCTTGAGCACCATCAGCATGCGTTCCTGCGATTCGGACAGCATCATCTCATACGCGGTCATGCCCGTTTCGCGCTGCGGCACGCGGTCCATGTCGAGGCGGATGCCGACGCCGCCCTTCGATGCCATCTCGACCGACGAGCTGGTCAGCCCGGCCGCGCCCATGTCCTGGATCGCGACGATCGCGTCCGACGCCATCAATTCGAGGCACGCCTCGATCAGCAATTTCTCGGTGAACGGATCGCCGACCTGCACCGTCGGGCGTTTCTCGTCGCTGTTTTCAGCGAAGTCGGCCGACGCCATCGTCGCGCCGTGGATGCCGTCGCGCCCGGTCTTCGACCCCACATAGACGATCGAGTTGCCGACGCCCGACGCGGCCGAATAGAAAATCCTGTCCTGATCGGCGATCCCGACCGTCATCGCGTTGACGAGGATGTTGCCGTCGTACGCGGGGTGGAAATTGACCTCGCCACCTACCGTCGGGACGCCGACGCAATTGCCATAGCCACCGATGCCCGCGACGACGCCGGCGATGAGGTGCTTCATGCGCGGATGGTCGGGCCGCCCGAAGCGCAGCGCGTTCATGTTGGCGACGGGGCGCGCGCCCATCGTGAAGACGTCGCGCAGGATACCGCCGACGCCCGTCGCCGCGCCCTGATAGGGCTCGATGTATGAGGGGTGATTGTGCGATTCCATCTTGAAAATCGCGGCCTGCGGCTTGCCGTCGGGCCCGGCTCCGATGTCGATGACGCCGGCGTTCTCGCCCGGCCCGCAGATCACCCACGGCGCGGTCGTCGGCAGTTTCTTCAGATGGATCCGCGACGATTTGTACGAGCAATGCTCGGACCACATGACCGAGAAGATGCCGAGTTCGGTCAGATTGGGCTCGCGTCCCATGGCGTGGAGGACGCGCGCATATTCCTCGGCGCTCAGGCCGTGTTCGGCGACGATTTCAGGCGTGATCATGGTGCGCGCCCTACCCAAAGGTCAGGCGCGCGCCAAGCGGTCAGGCGTCGCAGGCCTGTTTGGGATGGCCGGGACGCGTGATCGTCAGCGAGGTGCCGCCGTCGATCAGCTCATAGCCTTCGGCCTTCAACGGCTCGCCCGCAACGTCGGTGCGCAACATCGTCGGCGTCCCCGTTGCGGTGTCGCGGATCGTCGCCTGCTTGTCGCCCTGGAACAGGTCGACATAAACGACGCTATTGTCCTTGCACCGGTATGAGGTGCTCGACTTGATCGACGGCGGCAGCTCGATTGGCGCGGCGGCGACATTCGTCGCATTCGCGTCGGTCACATTGCTGGTGGCGGGGGGCTTGCCACAGGCGGCAAGAGCGAGGACCGCCGCGGTGGCGGCGAATGTGGTGCGTATCTTCATCGCGTCGGGTTGTGACCGCCCGGTCGGCGTGCGGTCAAGCGCAAAACGTCGATCGTGCGGGGTTCGCGCGACGCGGGTCCGGTGCTAGCGGACATCCGATGTGGATGCTTCACTCGTTTGCGCTGTGCCCTTTCTCGCGCAAGGTCCGCCTGTTGCTGGGCGAAAAGGGCGTGGGCTATGAGCTGGTGCCCGAGCGGCCCTGGGAACGGCGCGACGAATTCGTCGAGATGAATCCGGCCGGGCAGACGCCGGTGATGGTCGACCGCGAACGCGGGACGCGCCTCGTCCACTCGACCGTCATCTGCGAGTTCATCGAGGAAACCGTCCAGCGTCAGCCGATGATTTCAGGCACCGCCGTCAATCGCGCCGAAATCCGCCGCGTCGCCGCCTGGTTCGATGAAAGTTTCTACGCCGCCGTCACCGGGCCCTTGCTGTCCGAGCGGATGATGAAGCGGCTGGTGCACCGCGTCTCGCCCGATACCGCTGCTTTGCGTGAAGCGATGAAGGCGGCAAACGCGTTGCTCGACTATGTCGATTATCTGCTCGACCACAACAACTGGCTGGGTGGCAGCAGCCTGAGCCTCGCCGACCTGGCGGGCGCGGCGCATATCTCGGTTGCGGACTACCTCGGTGGCATCGACTGGCGAGCACACGAACACACGCGCAACTGGTATATGGGGCTGAAGTCGCGACCGAGCTTTCGCCCGCTGCTCGCCGAGCGCATGGGCGTCATCGCGCCGCCTGCCGATTACGACAAGGTGGATTTCTAGGGCGCGCAGGCCGCCACGAGGAAATAATCCTGCGCCAGACTGTCGGTCATTCGCGCGCCGCGCAGCGGATCATAAGCGAAACCGCGTAATTCGCGGACCCCCAGCCCTGCGGCCTCGACATGGCCGGCCAGCTCGTCGGGCTTGAGGAATTTATTCCAGTCGTGCGTGCCGCGCGGGATGAGGCCAAGCCCTTCGCCGACAGTCAGCAACGCGAGCCGTGAAGCCACGGTCCGGTTGGGTGTCGAGAAGATCATCAGCCCACCCGGCGCGAGCAACGCCGCGAGCGAAGCAGTGAACGCCCCCGGGTCGGCGACGTGCTCGATCACCTCGAGCGACACGATCAGGTCGAACTGCTCGCCCGCCACGGCGTCCGCGTCGCCAGCACGATAATCGATCACGAGCCCTGTCTGCGCGGCGTGCAGACGCGCGACCTCGATATTTTCCGGTGCCGCATCGATGCCGACCGCAACCGCCCCCATGCGCGCGAGCGGTTCGGTCGCGAGGCCCGCCCCACACCCCATGTCGAGCGCGCGCTTGCCCGCCAGCGGGCTGCGCGCCGCCGGATCGCCGCCCCAGTGCGCGTCGATCCGTTCGCGAATATAGCGCAACCGCACCGGGTTGATCCGGTGAAGCATCGCCGAGGACCCCTTGGGATCCCACCAGTCGGCGGCGAGCCGCCCGAAATGTCCGGCTTCGTCGGTAACGATCGAGGTTGCGTGGGCCATGCGCGCTTCCTATCAGGGCGGCCCCCGACAGCCCAAGGACAATCGACGCTTTCGATGCCGCGTATCGTGATGAAATTCGGCGGCACGTCGATGGCGGGGATCGAGCGCATCCGCAACGTTGCTGCGCGCGTGAAGCGCGAGGTCGAGCGTGGCAACGAAGTCGCCGTCGTCGTCTCGGCGATGGCGGGCGAGACCGACCGGCTGGTCGGCTTTTGCAAGGAAGCTGCTCCGCTCGCCGACCTTCGCGAATATGACGTCGTCGTGGCGTCGGGCGAGCAGGTGACGGCCGGCCTGCTGGCGATCGCGCTGCGGGCGATCGGCGTCGACGGCCATAGCTGGATGGGCTGGCAGTTGCCGATCCATACCTCGTCGACGCATGCTTCCGCCAGGATCGAAGCGATCGACGCCTGCGCGTTGATGGATTCGATGGCAAACGGACAGGTCGCGGTCATTCCCGGGTTTCAGGGGCTTTCGACTGAGGGTAATATTTCGACGCTCGGGCGCGGTGGGTCGGATACGTCGGCGGTGGCGATCGCGGCGGCGATCAAGGCCGATCGCTGCGACATCTATACCGACGTCGACGGCGTCTACACGACCGACCCGCGCATCGTCCCGCGCGCGCGCAAGCTGGCGCGCGTGACCTATGAAGAGATGCTCGAGCTTGCGAGCGTCGGGGCAAAGGTGCTGCAAACGCGATCGGTCGGCCTCGCGATGAAGGAGAATGTCCGCATCCAGGTGCTGTCGTCGTTCGACGAGCAACCTGCGGAGGAACTGCCCGGCACGATGATCGTCGGCGATGACCAATTGGGAGACGATATGGAACGCCAGCTCATCACCGGCATCGCGCACGACAAGAACGAAGCCAAGATAACGCTGACGCGCGTGCCCGACAAACCCGGCGCGGTCGCCAGCATCTTCGCGCCGCTCGCCGAGGCCGCGATAAACGTCGACATGATTATCCAGAACATCGCGCATGCGCACCGAGGATCGAACGGCGGATCGACCGACGTCACCTTTACCGTACCGTCGTCCGAACTGGCGCGCTCGCTCGACCTGCTAACGAGGAACCAGGCGGCCATCGGGTTCGCCGAAGCCATCCACGACACGCGCGTCGCCAAGATATCCGTCGTCGGCGTCGGCATGCGCAGCCATGCAGGCGTCGCCTCGACGATGTTTCAGGCACTCGCCCAGCGCGGCATCAACATCCAGGCGATCTCGACCAGCGAGATCAAGGTCAGCGTGCTGATCGACGAGGACGAAACCGAACTCGCGGTGCGCGTCCTGCATACGGCCTACGGGCTGGATGCAGAGGATTGATCGCATCCGGGATATACCGTATGTCCTCGCTGTGAACGCGATCGTCAAAAGCAATGTTTTCAAGACCGGCAACAGCGTGGCTGTTCGTCTGCCGAAGTCCTTCGGATTCAAGGCGGGAGATGCGATCGAGATGAAGCATTTGAATGGAAAGGTCGAGATCGGCCTGTCGACCGATCCCGAAGCCGAACGTGCAAAAGTGGTCGAGCTGGTCCGTCGCCTGCGTGAACTTGGCCCGGTCGTAGGGGGCGACCCAGAGGACGGTCGCATAGAGTTTCCAGATCGACCCAACCTTTACTGACTTTGCGCTACCTGCTTGACACAAGCGTCGCGATAGAACTGCGCGACAATAAGCCGCGTGCTCTCGATGCGGTTGGTCGCTTACCTGCCTTGCCCTTTTTATCAGTCGTCAGTCGGGTTGAGCTTGAGGGCGGTGTGTATGCAAAGCCCTTCTTGGGCCCACAGCGGCGAGCGCTCCTCGATACGCTTTTAAAGGTCATCGAGATCATTCCGTTCGACGATGAAATGGCAGCGGCATATGGCGGCATTTGCGCCCAGCATGGGTTTAGCCGCCGCAAAAGTCTGGATCGCATGATTGCGGCAACGGCGATCGTTCGGGAACTTACGCTCGTCACTCTCAACGGTGCCGATTTCGAAGACGTGTCCGGCCTTGAACTGGAAGTTTGGAACCCATGACCACGACCCGCCTCGCCCACCTCATGCAGCGTGGCACCGCCTTCCTCGGCAGCGAAGTCGCTATCCTGTGCGGGGCGATGTCTTGGGTCAGCGAGCGGCACTTGGTTGCGGCCGTCTCGAACGCGGGCGGGTTCGGGCTGATCGCGTGCGGGGCGATGACTGTGGACATCCTCGAGCGCGAGATCGTCGGAACCAAGGCACTGACCGACAAGCCGTTCGGGGTGAACCTCATCACGATGCATCCGCACCTGAACGACCTGATCGCGCTGTGCACGCGCCATGGCATCGGTCATGTCGTGCTGGCGGGCGGGGTTCCCCCCGCGAGCGCGATCGATGCGGTCAAGGCATCGGGGGCCAGGCTCATCGCCTTTGCCCCCGCATTGGTGCTCGCCAAGAAGCTGATCCGCTCGGGCGTCGATGCGCTCGTGATCGAGGGGCATGAGGCGGGCGGGCATATCGGCCCGGTGTCAACGTCGGTGCTCGCGCAGGAGATATTGCCCGAGGTTGCCGAACAGGTTCCCGTGTTCGTCGCGGGCGGCATCGGGCGCGGCGAAGCGATCGCCGCCTATCTCGAGATGGGCGCGGCCGGGGTGCAGCTCGGTACGCGCTTTGCGTGCGCGACCGAGAGCATCGCGCATCCTAATTTCAAGCGCGCGTTCTTCCGGGCAAGCGCGCGCGACGCGGTGCCGAGCGTGCAGATCGACCCGCGCCTGCCGGTCATTCCCGTCCGCGCGCTCAAGAATGCCGGGACCGACGGCTTCACCGCAAAGCAACGCGAGGTCGCCGCGACCCTCGACGGCGGCGGGATCGAGATGGTCGAGGCGCAGCTTCAGATCGAATATTATTGGTCGGGTGCGCTCCGCCGCGCGGTGGTCGAGGGCGATATCGAGAACGGATCGCTGATGGCGGGGCAATCGGTCGGCATGGTCAAGCGCGAGGAACCCGTCGCCGACATCATCGCCGAACTCGTCGCGCAGGCGGACAGCGCGCTCGCGACGCGTTAACGAACCACCGACATCGGCAGCCCGGCTTCGCCGGCGGCGACGTCCCAGCTCCAGCGCGGCTGTGCGGTCGGCGTTTCGCGAACGGCACCCGGAAGAACGACGGAGTCGAGGGCACCGAGCGGATCGACCGGACGGCCGTCCATCCGCACTTCATAATGGAGATGATTTCCCGTCGAATGTCCGGTCGAACCAACCAGCCCGACGACATCGCCGCGCGCGATCGCCGAACCCGGAAGGACGAAGATGGTCGAAAGGTGCCCGTAACGCGTCACGACCCCGCCGTCGTGGCGGACCTCGACAAGATTGCCATAGCCCCCCGCCCACCCGGCGCGCACGACAATGCCGTCCGCCGAAACGCGGACGGGCGTGCCATACGGGCTTGGGATATCGACGCCCGCGTGAAGCCGCTGCATCCCGATTCGCCCGTCATAGCGTTGCCCGAACATCGACGAATAGCGGACCGCGTCGAGCGGCCGTTCCATCGCCACGGCCAAGCGACGCTCGCCCGCTGCCGCCCCCTGCCACGCAAGCATGGTTTCGCGGAACACACCGCCCTGGCCGTCGGGCAACCCTTGCCCGAAAACGGGTGACGCGGCGAACAAGGAGCCAAGGATCGCCAGGATACGCAAGAGCATCCGGCTTCCTTACCCAAAACGAGCGATTGAGAAAAGCGGTTGACTGGCGCGCGTCATGTCCGCACGCCCGGAAGCTGGGATGCCGGTGGATTAGCAGGACGACGTGACGCCAGCCGATCGTAAATTGCTCGACCTGCTGGTGCGCGGGCGCGACGAATTCGGCGTGGTCGCGGTCAAGGCCGAATATGAAGCCGAAGGAACCCGGCCCGACGATCTCGCCAGGCTGCTCGACCTGACGCGGCGCGCGGGGCTAAAGGCAGTGCTGAAGATCGGCGGTTGCGAGGCCATCTCGGACCTTCACGCCTGCGCGCGCTACACTATCGACCACATCGTCGCGCCTATGGTCGAGACGCCCTACGCGCTGTCGAAATTCGTGACGGGCGCGCATGCCGTGCTCGGCGACGCACGCGTCGATTGCGCGTTGTTGTTCAATGTCGAGACGGCAACGTCGCTCGCAAATCTCGACGCGCTCGTCGGCGTCGCACGCGGTGCACTCGACGGGATCGTGTTCGGGCGCGTCGATTTTGCCGGATCGTCCGGGATCGCACGCGCGGGGATCGACGCGCAGTGCATCACCGACGCAGTCCTGACGGTTGCCCGCGCCTGCCGCGCCGCCGGCCTCGATCTCGTCGTCGGCGGCGGCGTGACGATAAATTCCGTCGCGGCGTTGCGCGCCGTGCGCGCGGTGCGCTTGACCCGGTTCGAGACGCGCAAGATCGTCTTCGACGGTGCGGCGATCGAGAACGCCACGATCGAGGCGGGCCTGGCCAACGCGATTGCGTTCGAGCTCGGCTGGCTGCTCGCCAAGCGCACGCATTACGACCGGATCGCTCACGAGGACGACGCGCGAATCGCTATGCTGCAGACGCGTGCCAACACTTTCGTGCCCCGCAAAGTCGGCACTGCGTGACCGGATGGCGGCTCGCGCTGTTCGGGGCGACGGGCAGCATCGGCAGCGCGATCGGGGTGGCCGCCAGGGCGCGCGGCTGGTCGGTCGACGCAATCGCGCGATCGGGACCAGCGAGCGCCCAATGCTTCGATGCGGTCTGCTGGGCGCAAGGTGCAAACTTCAACGACTCGATGGCAAGGTTCGACGCGCAGGCGCACCTCACCTTGTACGAAGCGAATTGCCTGTCGATCATGGCCTCGGCGTCCGCTTTGCTCGGCAACGGGCAGTTGCGCGAAGGCGGCGCGCGGCTCGTCGTGATCAGCTCGATCTGGCAGGAACAGGCGCGTGCAAGCAAGTTGAGCTATACGGTGAGCAAGGCCGCAGTCGGCGGCTTCGTTCGCGCGGCGAGCGTCGACCTTGCGCCGCAGGGGCATCTGATCAATGCCGTCCTGCCCGGTGCGCTCGACACGCCGATGACGCGCGCCAATCTTTCGAACGACCAGATCGACGCGCTTGCCGCTGCAACCGGCCATGCGCGCTTGCCCGACCTCGCCACTGTCGTCGAGCTGACGCTGTTCCTCTGTTCGCCAGCGAATGCGAGTATCAGCGGGCAGTCGATCGCGGTCGATCTTGGGATGAGCCATGCGCAGCGAATTTGACATTGCGTCGTCAACGGGCAGCTATCGCGTGCGGATCGAGGATAGTGCATTCGACGCGGCGATCGCCGGACCGCGTGAGCAGATCTTTCTAGCCGACGCCTATTTCACGCGCCGCCTTCGCGAAGCCGGGTGTGACGTCATCAGCATCGACGCCGACGAGGCCGCCAAGTCACTCGACCGGATGAGCGAAATGATCGTCGCGTTGCGCGAACGCCGGGCCAATCGCGCGACGCTGCTGGTGGCGGTCGGCGGCGGGGTCGTTCAGGATATCGCCGGGTTCGTCGCCTCGATCTACATGCGCGGACTGGCGTGGAGCTATCTGCCGACGAGCCTGCTCGGCATGACCGACAGCTGCATCGGCGGCAAATCCTCGATCAACGTCGGCGGCTACAAGAATCTCATCGGCACCTTTCATCCGCCGGTCGAGATCGTCGTCGACCCGCAACTGACGCTGACGCTCGACGAGGCACAGCGCGCAGCAGGGCTGATCGAAGCCGCCAAGATCGCCTTTTGCCGGAGCGACACGTGCTTTGCTGCCTATCGCGCGCTTGAACCGAGCGTTGCGTCGCCGCCCGATCAGCTCGGAGAAGTCATCGACCTGAGCCTGCGCGCCAAGCGCTGGTTCGTCGAGACCGACGAATTCGACCGCGCCGAACGACTGCTGCTTAACTTCGGACACACGTTCGGACACGCGATCGAATCGGCCAGCGATTTCGCGATTTCGCACGGCATAGCGGTCGGGCTGGGCATGCTAGCTGCGCTCGCCTATCGACGCAGTAACGCCGAACGTGCGATCGCACTGCAAGCGCATGTCACCGACTTGCTTCACGCCGTTCCTGGTCTTTCCGCGACCGTCGGCGCGCTGGAGGTGGATCGGCTGCTGGAAGCTTTCGAGTCGGACAAAAAGCATTCGGCGAACGCGTATCGGCTGGTGCTCGTGTCGGCGAGTGGCGTCGTCGAGCGCGTCGCCGTTCCCCGAACCGAGCCATCGCGCCGCACGGTCGGCGACGCGTTCGCCGCCATGATCGACCAAGTTTCAGGGGTGGCGCGGCCCGATTTGGCCCGCTAAGCGCACGAGCATTATTCGGGCGAGGCGTATCGAGCGGTGATTTCCAAGAATAAAAAGATGTCGATCGGTGGGCGGGCCGGTATGCTACTGATGGTGATAGCGCTTGCCGTTCCATCTGGCGCGTTGGCGCAATATGATACCGAGACGAACACGACAACACCGTCGCAGGTTGCCGGGCAGCGCGCGCAGGGACAACAGGCGGCGCGCGGAACCGCAGATACGCAGGTGCAGGCCCCGACAACCGAGCGGTATCGGCCGGACTCGATTCCCAACCAGGCCAACAACGCCGCCGAACGTCCCAACGAGCAGCGCAGCGAAGATCAGCGGACGGTCACACGTCCGGTCAGCGAGTTTGAAGGTTTCGTCTCGAAAGTCGTCGACAAGCCACTTCGCCGCTTTGGATCGAACCTGCTGGTTCCCGCCGCGCGTGGGTTCACGGCGCCTCCCGATACGACGATCCCGCTCGATTATCGGATCAACCCGGGCGACCAGATTATTATCGGCCTTGCCGGCCCTGTTCAGACAAACGACCTTCGCGTTGCCGTCGACTCCGAAGGACATATTTTTGTCCCAAACATTGGCACGGTGACGGTTGGCGGGGTGCGTTACGGCGATCTGCAGGGCGTTATTTCGCGGCAAGTATCGCGCCAGTATCGCAATTTCCGGCTATCTGTGTCGCTTGGCTCGCTCCGCGGCATCACCGTATATGTGACCGGCTTCGCTGCGACGCCAGGGTCCTATACGATCAGCAGCCTGTCGACGCTTGTAAACGCCGTCCTGGCAGCTGGCGGGCCCTCGGCTGG
This sequence comes from Sphingomonas sp., assembly GCA_965248885.1. Classification (GTDB taxonomy): domain Bacteria; phylum Pseudomonadota; class Alphaproteobacteria; order Sphingomonadales; family Sphingomonadaceae; genus Sphingomonas_O. The sequence continues at coordinate 2,012,951 of OZ252211.1, forward strand.
CGGCAGCTTCCGTTCGATCCAGGTCCGGCGTCAGGGTCGGCTGATTTCCGACTTCGATCTCTACGATCTGCTCCTCAAGGGCGACAAGTCGGCCGACGTCGTGCTCCAAAACGGCGACGTCATCTATATTACGCCGGTCGGTGCGCAGGTCGCGGTCATCGGCAGCGTCAACAGCGAGGCGATTTTCGAAACGCGCGGGTCGGAGACCTTGCAGGCGATGCTGCTCTACGCAGGCGGAATCAACACCATCGCCGATGAAACGCGCCTGCTGCTGCTCGATGCCTTGAAGACCGACGGCTCGGGTTGGGAATTGCTCACGCCCGCCGACGTCCGTACCCGGCCTGCGCAGCGCGGCCTTGTCGTCCGCGTCCTGTCGAACCTCGGCATCGTCCGTCCGATCGCGCAGCAGCCGGTGCTGGTGACCATCAACGGCGAAGTCAGCAAGCCCGGACGCTATTATCTGCAACCGGGAATGACGATTGCCGACATCATCGGGCGCGCGGGCGGGCTGACGTCACAAGCCTATCCGTTCGCCAGCGTGTTCACGCGCGAAAGCGTCCGCGCGCAGCAGCGCCAGAATTTCGACCGCGCGCTCAGCGAGCTCCAGTTTCTGCTTACCGCTCAGCCGCTGGTCTTGTCGTCGGTCAACTCGGCGTTCCAGCCTGCGCGCCTCAATGCGATCCAGTCGATCGTCACGCAGCTGCAGGAGCGCAAACCGGTTGGGCGCGTCGTCCTCGAAGTCGTGCCGAATGCGACACAGGTTCCGGGCGAATTGGTGCTCGAAAACAACGACGAGCTGTTCGTGCCGCCGCAGCCGGTCACCGTCGGGGTGTTCGGCCTCGTTCCCAATCCGGCGTCGTTCCAATTCTCGCCGTTTCTGACGATCGGCGATTATATTGCGAAGGCCGGTGGCGTGCAGCGGATCGGCGATGCCAAGCGCATCTTCGTGATCCGCGCCAACGGATCGGTATTGCCCGGTTCTGCGAAGACCAACAAGCTCCGGGCGCTACCCGGCGACGTGGTCTTCGTTCCCATTCGCGCAGCAGGCGGCGAGTTCTGGGGGCGGCTGGCAATCCTGGCGCAGGTCTTGTCGTCGACGACGCTAGGGGCTGCAGCAGCGGTTTCGATCGGTCGGTGAGGTCAGAACGGCAGGAGCCGGTTCTTCTCGCTGAAGCGCATATAGCCAATATTGGCACCGAGCCGCACGCCCACGCCGAGGCGTACGGGGATCAGCACGATATTGCCGCGCCGCAGATAGGTCGCCGAAAAGCCTCCTACGAAATAGGCGCGCCCTTCGACCTGCGGATAGCGGCGGTAAATGTCCTGCGAATCGTACAAGTTATAGACGAGCGTGAAGACCTTCGTCGCGTCGCCGCCGACGTCGAAACCGATCGAGGGTCCGGTCCAGTAGATGGGCCGCTCGCCCTCGACCTTGTGATTGAGCGTACCCGATCCGTAACGCAGCCCGACGACGAACGCGCCCGAGACTTCGCGCCCGGCGATATAGGCGTTGGGCTCGCCTTGATCGCGTAGGATGCGCTCGATGAGACCGGCGAGCCCCGCCGCGCCCTTGCCGAATACCCCCTCGGCCGAGCCGATCAGGTCGTCCTTGCGATAGGTGGGGGCCGCGCGCGTGCCCAGGCTCGCGGCGGGCGGCGCGACCGTCGAATTGCCCGTCGCCTCGACCGGTACCTCTGGGGCGCCCGACGTGGCATAGCCGCGCTCTCCGGGTTGAGGGTCGGTCACGGGCGGCGTCGCCCGCGGTGCGGGTGCAGCGGGCGGAGCGACATCGGCCTGCGCCGCGTCGTTCGGGTCGATGCTGCGTACCTGTGCCGCTGCAGGCCCGGCAGCCAGCACCGCAGCCATCATGATCGTTACAAAGCGCATGGCACCATCCCCCGAAGACTGGTGCGAAGTTAGACCCGCCGCTGCCTGTCGCGTCCATGAATCACACGATCATGCGAGTCGATTCCGAGCCGAGTCGAGTCAGGTTGATTGCCGCGAACGCGCTGGCTATAGCTCGCGACTTGCTGCCAGTCGGAGACGTGGGTGAGTGGCTGAAACCAACGGTTTGCTAAACCGTCGTGGCGGGTAACCGCCACCGCGAGTTCGAATCTCGCCGTCTCCGCCAAAGCTGAATATCGAAGCGGCCCGGGCGAACCCGGGCCTTTGCGCTCAGAAGCGATAGCCGACGGTCAGCCCGAACTGGCGAAGGTTGGCGCCGGTGACCAACGGCGCCGCCACGAAATAATTGACCGAGTCGAAGAAGCGGACCCCCGCGACCGGTGTCTTGTCCTTGAACACGTTGTTCGCGAACAGTTGCACGCTGAGGTTGTCGAGCGTCATGCCGAGGCGAAGATCGACGACCGTCTTGGCGCCGAAACCGTTCAGATTGTCGGCACGGACGAAGGTGCTCGACTGATATTGAACATCGGCGCGCGCCTCGACCTTAGCGCGTCCGAACGGCACGGTGATACGCGGCGTCACGGCGATCTTGTGATCGGGAACATAAGGCAGGCTGCGTCCAGCGAAATTATACGCGGGCAACCCGGCCGCCACGAGCACCGCCGCCAGTGAATCGTCGACGAACCGCTGATAGCGGGCATGCGTATAGGTATAGCTGCCGCTAACCGAGAAAATGTCGTTGAAGCGCGCGACGATCTCGGATTCGAGACCATAGATGTGCGTCGCGCCGGAGTTGCAGGTATAGGTGCGGTTCGTCGCCGAGCCACCCGCTGCAGGCGGGTTCTGACACGCGATCTGCTGGTTGCGCCAGTTGACGTAGAACCCCGTCACGTTGACGCGCAGGTGCCGGTCGAGCCAGTCGGTCTTTACGCCGATCTCGTAATTGTCGCTGTATTCGGGATTGTACGTGCGCTGATCCTGCGTCGCCGCCGTCAGCGCGATATTCAGCCCGGTGTTGAATCCGCCGGTCTTCGCACCGCGCGCGACGAGGCCATAGATCATTTTGTCGCGATCGATCTTGTAATTGACGATCAGCCGTGGGGTCGTGAAGCGAAAGTCCTGCTTCAGGTCGAACGTCGTGTTCGATCCGGCCGGATTGGCGGGGATCAGCGGACCCTGTTGATAGCGTTGCTGCTCATATTCGTAGCGCAGTTCGCCGGTGATCGACAGCGCCTCGGTCGCGTGCCACGTCGCCGACGCGAACGCCGAAAACGTGCGCGTGTTGACGATGGAAACCGGATAGCGATAGGCGTTGGCAATTGCGGTGTAATCGGTAATCGCCAGCGTTCCGGGCGGCGTGATGTTACGGTCGATGCCGTAAGTCTTGTTCGTGTAGAAGAACATGCCGAACAACCAGTCGATCTTGTTCCGGCCCGACGACGCAATACGCAGTTCCTGGCTCCAGTCGCGCAGATACCCCTGCAGCGACGACAGCGCGAAGTCGGTCTTTCCATAGGGCGTGTTCGTGACGAACGGGAAGCCGAAGGTGGGGCAGCCGCCGACCCGGTCGCAGACGGTATTGTCACCGTCATAAGTATATTCGACGTTGCGGTGGCTGTACGAGGTGATCGACGTCGCGACGGCATTGCCGAAATCATATTCGAGCGTTCCGCTCGCGCGCACCGTTTCCTCGCGATCGCCATAGCTTCCGCCGGGCAGTCCCGTGACCGGGCGGGTGTTCACCAGCACCTGATTATAGCCTATCGCCGGAAGTTCGCCGCTATACTGAAGAAAGCGCTGCTGGGTTGCCGATCCGCCCGAGGGCGTTCCCAGCGCATAATTGGTCCGGACGACGTTCGACGGCGGCTGACCGTCGTCGTTCTTGGAATAGCTGACACGAAACGTGGCGGTCAGCGCCTCGACCGGCTTGATCTCGAGCGTCGCGATCCCGCCATAGCTTTTTTCGAAGTCGACGCGGCCACCGTCGACCGCGCTGTTATAATAACCACGGAACTCGCGGTAAAAGCCGCCGACGCGGAAGCGAATTTTGTCGCTGATCGGGCCACTGACGCTGCCCAATACCTTGTACAGATCGTTCGAGCCGACCGTCCCCTCGACGCGTCCGGTCAGTTCGGCGCTGGGACGCATCGTTACATAGTTGATGGCACCCGCAAACGTATTGCGCCCATAGAGTGCCGATTGCGGCCCGCGCACGACTTCGACACGCTGCAGGTCGTTGAGTTCGGTGTCGATGCCGCCCTTGCCCGACAGATAGATCCCGTCGAGGAACACACCGACGTTGAGCGCCCCGAAGGTCTGCGTCTGCCCGCGAATGATCGGCAGCTGGTTCTGGCGTCCGAACAGCGGCGTGAAGATGAGGCCCGGGGTCAGCTTGGCGACATCGGACAGCCGCTCGATCCGCGCCGACTGGATTTCGTCGGCCCCGAACGCCGTTACCGCCACCGGCGCATCCTGGAGATTTTCCTCACGCTTGCGCGCCGTGACCACGATGTCGGGAATGCCCGCCTCGGGCGTGTCTGCGGCGGGTGCGGGGGCTGGTGCCTGGGCCAGCGCCGCAGATGCGGGAACCAGTGCCGTCATGGCAAGGAGCAGGTGGCGGATGTTCATGTCGGTATCCCCCGATAGCGATTGCTTTGTTGCGTACACGCTTCCATTCCTCGCGCGATTTGTCCAGACTTTTGCGGGAGCGGAGCGAATCGCCGGTCGAGTGTCGCAATTGTGCCACAGGGAATATTGAATGGACCGAAGGAGCTTGTTCCGTAGCGGCACCGGGCTCGCGGCCGCGGTCGCTTTTCCCGAACTGGCTGCGGCAGCGACGCCACCGCGCGCTGCGCCCCGGCCCCTGTCGATGCGCGCCGACGGGCTTTACGACACGGTGCCGCTTGCCAAGGACAGCTGGACGCTGGGCGTCGCACAAAGCCGCGTAATCGCGGTCGACGCGACCAGCCTGGCGAGCGCTGCAAAAACACGCCGTGCCAACCTCGCGCATATGTGCGACCTGATCGATTATTCGGTCGGCTTTGGCGGTGGCAAGGACTTGCTGTTCTTCCACGAATTTCCGCTGACCGGCTATAATCTGCGCTGGACGCTGAAGGACGCGCGCCGCGCGGCGATCGAAATTCCCGGCCCCGAGATCGAAGTGCTCGCGAATAAGGCGCGTGAGAAGGGAACGTGGCTGGTGCTCGGCAGCTACGTCAACGATCCCGACTGGCCCGACAGCCTGTTGTCGATGACGACGATCATCGATGCGCAGGGGCAGGTCGTCGACAAGCAGTGGAAGGCGCGCAATATCAAGGGTGCGTTCGGCGGCAGCATCGAGCTTCACACGACGACGATCTACGACGTGCTCGACCGCTACACCGAAATGTACGGCGTCGATCGCGTCGTGCCGATCGCGCGCACCGCGCTCGGCAATATCGCGACGTCGAGCGTGCAGCGCGAACCCGAACTGTTCCGCGCGATGGCGATGAAGGGGGCCGAAGTCATCTTGCGCACCGCGACCGGTGGGTTCAGCGAACTCGACGTCTCGGCAACGTCCTTCTACAATCAGGTATACACCGCCGTCTGCAACAATGCGGTCAGCCCCAACAACGGCCTTTATTTCGAAGACGTGGGCGGCGGCGGCAGTGCGATCTACGGCCCCGATGGCAAGGCGATCGAGAGTGCCGCGAGCGGCTTCGAAACGCTCGTGTCCGCCCGCATTCCGATCAGGGATTTCCGCAGCCGCCATCGTCAGCCGCTCGTCCACACCGAACTCGTGCTGCCGGTCTATGAAGCGTATCGCAGCAAATATCCGCCGAGCCTCTTCACTCCCTATCAGCCGGGGACGCTCGAAGACGCCGGGCGTTACGTGCGCGACAAGAGCCGCTGGAAATGAACGACGTCAGGCGCCTGCTCGATGCGACCGCGGAAGCGTGGCAGGCAGTGAGCGCGGACGCGATCATCGCGCTGTGGGACCCGTCGGCGTTCCGCTATTACAAGGCCGAGGAAGTCGACGATTTCTTTCACGCGTGGGACGACGTCGTCGCGTATTGGCGGGCCAACGACACGATGCATCAGGCGATCCGCCTCGAATTCTCCAATGTCGTGCAGGTGCCGCTCGGCGGGCCGATGCAACTTGCGACTTTCGCGATGCGCTGGGACATCCGCTTTTCCGCCGCAGCCCCGCCGACACTCGCCAGACGCGCGATGGGCGGCGACAATCATGTACTTGCGCTCGTCGTGCCGACCGATGCGGGATTGCGCTGGGCAGGGTGGAGCGAAACGCCCGACGCTGCCTCGATCTACGTTCGCCGAATGTACGAAGCCCAAGCCCGCATCTGAGGAACCATCATGGCTGCCTATATGATCGTCACCGCCAAGATCGCCGACCGCGACGCCTTCATCAGCGGCTATGGTGCGGTCGCGGGCGCACTGGTCACGAAGTTCGGCGGCAAATATGTGCTGCGCGGTCCGGGCGCCGAGCTGCTCGAGGGCGATTTCGGGGACGGCGCTTCGATGGTGATTTCGGAATGGCCCGACAAGGCCGCCGCGCTCGCGTTCTGGAATTCGCCCGACTATGCCGAGGCCCGAAAACTGCGCGAAGGTGCGGCCGATTGCCAGGTGCTGCTGATCGAGGCAGCGACTATCAATGGTTGACATCGTCAGGCGTACAACTTTGATGGTCCGCGATGCCGAGGCGTCAGCGCGTTGGTACGAACAGGTGTTCGGCATGACGCGGTGGATGGACACGCCGTTCACGCTGTCGGGCACGCAACTCGCCGCGGGGCAAAAGGGCGATCAGACGCGCCTGATCATCATGAAATGCGCGCATGATTTCATCGGCATGATCGGGCTGTTGCAATGGCTCGATCCGCCGATGGCCGCCCCCGCCGAAGTACCGACCCGGATCGCGTTCGGAGCCCCGATCTTCGTCGTGCAAGCCGCGGATTGCGCGGCGACGATCGAACGCGCACGTGCGCTGGGCAGCCGCATCCACTGCGCGCCGCTCGCCTGGACGGTAACGGGCGCCGACGGCCGTCCCGCCGACATGGTGGGCGCCAGCCTGTTCGACCTCGACGGCTATTTCTTCGAAGTGAACGAACGGCTTTGAGCGGCGTCCGTTTCCAGCGCGGCAATCATGTCGTTGGCGACCTCGACCGCGCACTGACGTTCTACCGCGACGTGCTCGGCTTCGTCGTTACCTTCGTCCTGCCGCCCAACCCGGACAGCTATAGCTACCCCGTGTTCGACATCCCGCGCCACGCCGTCATGCGGTTCTGCGTGCTGTCGACCGATACGCAAGAGCGCGTCATGGCGCTGACCGAGATCAGGGGGATCGAGATCGCCGCGCTGCCGCATCCGCGCCGCTCGGCGATCGTCCTTGAAATCGACGACCCTGACGATGTGATTGCCCGGGCGCGCGCGCTTGGGCTGACCGTTCATGACGAGGAAGTGCTCCACACCAAGGACGGGCGCACGGGGCGCGAGGTCGGCATCGTCGATTTCGACGACAACCTCGTCGTCATCTACACGATCACGGGGGCGGCCGCTTGACCTATCCCTCCCTGCGCGCCGCATGGGGGCTGACGATCCTGCTGACGCTCGCCTATGTCTTCTCGTTCGTCGACCGCTACATTCTCGGGCTGCTCGTCGAGCCGATCAAGGCCGACCTTCACCTGACCGACGAACAGATGGGGCTGCTGATCGGGCTCGCGTTCGGTATTTTCTATGCGACGATTGGCGTGCCGCTCGGCTGGCTCGCCGACCGGGTGCGCCGCACGCGGCTGGTCGCGGCCGGGGTCGCGGTCTGGAGCCTGGCGACCGCAGCCTCTGGCATGGCGACGAGTTTCGCGGGGCTTTTCGCCGCGCGCATGACGGTCGGCATCGGCGAGGCGACACTGAGCCCGTCGGCGCTGTCGCTGATCGCCGACAGTTTCCCGCCCGAAAAGCGCGGGCGTCCGGTCGGCGTCTATTCGACCGGGCTTTCGCTCGGCGCAGGGGTCGCGTCGCTGATCGGCGCGGCGGCGCTGACCTGGGCGAAGACGAGCACAGGGCTGACGCTGCCACTGCTCGGCGAGGTGCGTCCCTGGCAATTCGTCTTCCTGATCGTCGGGACACCCGGGCTGCTGATCGCGCTGGGATTTCTGTTCATGCCCGAGCCCCCGCGTCAGCGCACCGCCGCCGATCCCGTTGCAGCGACGATCGCGCAGACGATCGCCCACGTCGGCCAATATGCCGGCGCGTTTATCGGCCTCGTGTCGCTCATCTGCGTGATGACGACAATCGCCTATTCGCAAGGGTTCCTGCCGTCGGCCTTCGCGCGCACCTATGGCTGGGAAGCGCGGCAGTATGCCGCGGTCAACGGCACGCTGAGCCTGATCGTCGGACCGCTGACCGTCATCGCGACAGGCATTTTGAACGACCGTTTTCGCAAGTCGGGCAACCGCGAGGCGGGGTTCCGGCTCCTCACCATATCCTACGTGCTGATGATCGCGGCGTGCAGCGTCGCGCTGCTCATGCCGTCGCCTTGGCTTGCGCTCGGCGTCCTGGCACTGGGGTCGATGGGGATCGCAGGCGTGACGGCATCGGGAATCATCGCGCTGCTCGAAATCACGCCGGGCACGATGCGCGGCACGATCGTCGCGCTCTATTACATGGCGATCAGCATCAGCGGGCTGATGCTGGGGCCGACGACGGTCGGCGTGCTGTCGACGCGCGTCTATGGCGAGGCGCATTTGCGCGAGGCGGTGGCGACGGTTCCGATGCTCTACGGGCTGATCCCGCTTTTGCTGATCCCGGTGATCCGGCGCGCCTATCTCAAGCGACTGGTGGCCGCATCGTGAAACGCTTCGTCGTCCTCGCCTGGGACGCGCCGAGCAGCGCCTCAGCGCGCCAGCGGCTGCGCGACGACCATTTCGCGCATATCGCCGGCATCGTCGACCGGATTTCGGTCGCGGGGCCTTTGAAGGACGCAGACGGGGCGAGCATCGGCTCGCTGTTCGTGCTCGACGTCGACAGTCCCGAGGAAGCCGAAGGCGTCCTGCGTGCCGATCCCTATTTCAACGCAGGCGTGTGGGAACGGTGGCAGGTGCTGCCCTTCGTCGCGGCAGCGGGCGAATGGGTTGGCGGAACGATCTGGTAGGAGAGAGACATGGCGCGCGTGGCACGACTCGAGATGACGGGCGGACCCGAGGTCATCCAGTGGATCGACGTCGACCTGCCCCCGCCCGGCCCCAACGAAGTACAGATGCGCAATACCGCCGTCGGGTTGAACTTCATCGATACGTATTTCCGGCGCGGCATCTATCCGACCAGCTTCCCCACCGGGCTGGGAATGGAAGCCGCGGGCGTCATCGCGGCGGTCGGCGAGGGCGTGACGTTCGCGGTCGGCGACCGCGTCGGTACCTTCGGCCCCGCACTCGGCGCCTATGCAACCGAGCGCAATATCGCCGCCGCGTCGCTGTTCGCGCTTCCCGACGACATCGATGACGACACGGCCGCGGCCGCGCTGCTGAAGGGATTCACGGCCGAATTCCTCGTCGAACGCTGCGCGAAGGTGCAGGCTGGCTGGCCGGTGCTCGTTCATGCCGCGGCCGGGGGGGTCGGGTTGTTGCTCGTGCAATGGCTCAAGCATGTCGGCGCAACGGTGATCGGCACGGTATCGACCGACGAGAAGGCCGACATCGCGCGTGCGGCGGGGGCCGACCATGTCATCCGCTACACGCACGACCCTGTCGCCACCAAGGTGCGCGAACTGACCGGCGGCGCAGGCGTGCGCGTGACGTTCGACGGCGTCGGCATGGCGACGTGGGAGGCCTCGCTCGATTCGACCGGGCGGCGCGGGCTGATCGTCAATTACGGCAACGCCGATGCGCCCGTCGGCGGCGTCGATCTCGGCATCCTCGCGCGCAAGGGCTCGCTCTACAACACACGCCCCACGCTGTTCGACTATTACGCCGACCCCGCCGAGGCCGCCGCAGGGGCCGCGCGCGTGTGGGAGCTGATCCGTTCGGGCGTGCTGAAGGTCACGATCGGTCAGAGCTATGCGCTCGAGGACGCGGCACAGGCGCACCGCGATCTCGAAGCGCGCAGGACGACCGGGAGCACGGTGCTACGGCCCTGAGTTGATCTCGACCAGTTCGATCAACTCGCCCGCCAGCCCGCGCACCGTCGCGGTGCGTGCACCGTCGCGCACGACGGGCGGGGCGATGAAGTCGAGGTCGAGCGCGTCGAGGTCGTCGATCGCCAGCGCGACCATGGCGTTGCCGGCGGGAAGCCGGTCGCGGTCGCCGGGTCGATCGGTCGCGCCCTCGGGATAGCCGTCGACCTCAACGATCGGCATCCGCCCGTTCTGGATCATCGTAATCGTCGACAGATGATCGTCGGGCAGCCCGAACGCGTTCGAGATCATGGTATAGGGAATGACATAGTCGCTGCCGATGTCGAGGTGCAGCCGCGACGCGTACCAGTCGAGCACAGCGGGCCGCTCGGCACAGGCGAGGATGACGATGAAGACATGGTCGATCGGCGCATTCGCGGGCGGCAGGTTTGACGTCGGCGTGTTCGACCGCACTTCGTTGAGATAGATCATCTCCTTGCCGCGCCCCAGCATCTGGAGCGCGACGAAATAGGGCAGTCCCGGTACCTCGCGCGGCGGCCCGACGATCTTGAACCCCGATTGGGCAAGCTTTGCCGGCCAGCCGAACACGTCCTGGACGGTCAGCTCGAACGCCGCCCAGCCGAAGGTGCGCACCGGCACGAAGTCGGGCGGCACCGGCTGTTCGACGAGGCGCAGCGTGCACGGCGCGCCGCTCGTCGGGCGGAGCCGTGCAGTCCGAGCGCCTGACGTCGCGGATGCACCCCAGCTTGCGGCCAGGTCGTTGGCGACCTGGCCCTGTTCGATCAGCTCGAGGCCGAGCGTGTCCCGGTAATCGCGCAATGCGGCTTCGAGGTCGGGCGTGGTGAGGGTCGCGCCGACGATCTGTCCATGTTTCATGCTTCCGCTCCCAGCGCCACGTCGAATCCTTCGATGCTCACTCGAACTCGGGCGTCCGTTTCTCCAGAAACGCCCCCACTCCTTCTCTGAAATCATTCCCCTCGAACGCATCGGCGAACATCTTGAGCGACGCCGCGTCGTCGGCGGCCTGCCCGTCGAGAATGCGACGAACGATCGCCTTCACGCCGCGCGCGCTGCTTCCCGAATTCGCAGCGATCGCTTCGAGCACCGCGTCGGGGCTGTCGGCAATGAGGTCGATCAGCCCGATCCGCAGCGCTTCTTCCGCACTCAGGATCGCGCCGGTGAACAGGATACGCTTGGCCTGCCCCGGCCCCACCAGATCGACGAGCAATTTGGTGTCGTGGAGCGAATAGACGAGCCCGAGCTTGGCCGGGGTAATGCCGAAGCGCGCGCGCGGCGTGGCGATACGGATGTCGCACGCGAGCGCAAGGCCGCAGCCGCCGCCGATACAGTCACCGTCGACGAACGCGACGACGGGTTTGTCGGCGCGCGCGAGGTCGTGCTGCGCGCGGTTGATCGCTGCCTGGTTCGTCGCGCGCCAGGCCGGGTCGCCCGCGTGCGCCGACAATTCGCCGATGTCAGCCCCGGCGCAAAAGAGCGTCGGTCGCGCCGAGGTGAGCAGGATGACGCGCGCGTCGCGATCGGCGACGGCTTGCGCGACGAGGTCGGGTATCGCCTCGAACATCGCCGAGGTCATCGCGTTGCGTTTCAGCGGGCGGTCGATCAGCAGGCGCGCGACCGGCGGCGCGAGGTCGAGGCGGATCGTCATCGCGCCCTCACAACACGCATCGTGCGATCTCCCTGCGTGTGGCGAACCATACCCCCTCGTGTCCGCGCACATGGCGCAGGAATTCGTCGAACGCCCAGATCCGCCCCGGTCGCCCGATGATGCGCAGGTGCAGCCCCAGGCTCATCATTTTCGGGTTTCCCGCCGCCCCTTCGCCATAGGTCCAGTCGAATGCACGCCTCGCATAGTCGAGCCAGTTGGCCGGAGTATAGGCGGGGTCGGTCCACATCTTCATGTCGTTGGTGTCGAGTTGATACGGAACGATGGCGATCGCTTTCCCCGCGACCGTGGACGAATCGACGAACGGCACGTCGCCCGAATAATCGTCCATATGATAATCGAACCCCTCCTCGATCAGCAGACGGCGCGTATTGTCGGTGTGGAAGTAACGCGACAGCCAGCCATAGGGGCGCGTTCCCGTGGTCGCTTCGATGCTGGTCACGGCGCGTCGGATGAACTCGCGTTCGGCCGCTTCGTCCATCTTGAACTGATGGACCCAACGCCAGCCGTGACTGACCGGCTCGTCGCCGCGACTGGCGATGGCGGCCGCGATCTCGGGGTGAGTCTCGAGTGACATCGCCGCGACGGTCCAGCTCGCCCGGACGTCATGCTTGTCGAGCAGCGCCACGATGCGCGGCGCGCCGGCCTTGATGCCGTAGAGATAATTGCTCTCATTGCCATAGTTGCGGATCGGTGACTTGATGTGGATGCCCAGCTCGTCGACCGGCTCCATGCCCCGGTCGCCGCGCGCGACGGTCATCTCGCTCCCTTCCTCGACGTTGACGACCACGCTCAGCGCGATCTTCGCGCCGTTCGGCCAGTCGATGCGTTCCGCCTTGAGAGACCGAGAATTCATCAGTGCATTTCCTCGCCGCCGCTGACGTTCACCGCCTCCCCGGTGATGTACGCCGCATCGTCGCTCGCCAGCCATGCGCACGTCGCCGCCGTGTCGCTCGCCAGCCCGGGCCGCCCCATCGGATTCTTACGCGCCATGTTGGCAAGATAGGCGGCGACGCTTTCGAAGCCGAGGAGCCTGGAGAAATATTCGTTCTGCTCCGACCCCAACCCTGTCGTGACATGATTCGGGCAGACCGCGTTTACAGTGATGCCATGCACGCCCAGCTCGATCGCACTGGTGCGTGTCAGCCCGATCATGCCGTGTTTCGAGCTGACATAGCTTGCCATGTGCGGAAAGCCCGACTTTGCCGCCTGCGACGCGACGTTGATGATGCGTCCGCCTTTGCCACCGGCAATCATCGCCTTTGCGGCTGCCTGCGTGCAGTAGAATGCGCCCGACAGATTGACCGCGATCACCCCGTCCCAGTCGGCGGGATCGGCGTCGAGCAGCGGCTTCATCATATAGCCGATACCGGCATTGTTGACGAAGACGTCGACGCTGCCGAACGCCGCGACGGTTTCGTCGACGAGCGCGCGGCACTGCCCCACCTGCGACACGTCGCACGCGATCGCCGCGACCTTGGCGTTGCCGCCGCGCCGCGCGAGGTCGTCGGCAACCGACTTCGCCTCGTCGCCGATCTCGCGATCCGACACCACGCAATTGGCGCCCTCGTCAGCAAAACGTTGGAGGATCGCCTGCCCCAGTCCTTTCTGACGCCCCGACCCGGTGACGACGATCGTCTTGCCTTCGAAGCGCACGCTCAAAGATCCTCGGTCAGAATGAAGATGGGGTTGTCGGCGAAATCCCGGAACGGTGCCGCTGCGGCCTGAAAGACATCGGTCGTCACGTCGGCCACGAACCCGTCGATGGTGTCGATGTCGATCACCTCGACATAGTCATAGGGGCTTGGCGCGTCCGAACCGAACAGCCCCGTTGCGCGGTGCAAGGTAAAGCGCTCGACCGACGCCAGCGCATTGACGCCCGGGAAGTCTACGTCGCGCGCCCAGCGCTCATATGCGTCGCGATCGACGCCCGGCTTGAGGTTGAACAGGACGATAATCCGCATGGTCAGGCTCCTTCGAGTTGGCGCGCGAGCGCGATGAGGCGTGACTCGCTTCCTGCAGCGCCGACGAGCTGGACGCCGACGGGCAGGCCATCGTCGTCGGTTCCGGCGGGGATCGCAAGCGCGGGGAGCCCGGCGACGCTGGCGAGGCAGGTAAAGTCGGACTGGTTGGCGGGTGGGCGCGCGGTGTGCGCGAACGCGGCCTGCGGCGCGGTCGGCATGACGAGGATGCCGTCGCTGCCGAGCACCTCGACCAGCGCAGCCTTCGTGTCGGCGAGGATTTCGGGGCGCGCGGTCTGCCGCTCGCCATAATCGAGCATGAAGTGAAGTTCGGGGGAGATGAGGTCGCGCTTTTCGGTCCGCGCGGCCCCGAGTTGGGCGATGAGGTACTGCACGCACGCGACGAACCCGGCCATTCGCACCTGAGGCGGGGCGTGGGGGAGGGTCAGCTCGCGCGTGGGGGGGAGGGTAGCGAGGATGCGCTCGTACGCCGCGCGGACCGCGGGTTGTACGTCGACGTGCGCGAGCGAAGCGAGCGTCAGTAACCCTCCCTCCCCTTCAGGGGGGAGGGAAGAAGATAGTACGTTCCATACCTGCTCGAGCACCGTTAAATCGCGCGCGAGCGGGCCGATGCAGTCGAACGCGGGCATCAGCATGTCGAGCCCGTCCTGCGACACGGCTCCGTGCGTCGGTTTCAGCCCGTAAACCCCGTTATACGCCGCCGGAATGCGCACCGAACCCATCGTGTCGGTGCCCAGCGCCGCGTCACACAGCCCGCCTGCTACCGCTGCGCCCGACCCGCCCGACGATCCACCCGGCGTATGATCGTGGCGGTGCGCATTGTGCGTTCGCCCGAACCACGGATTGTCGGTGGTCGCACCCAGTGCCGCCTCGTGCATGTTAAGCGTACCCAGGATCGTCGCGCCCGCCGCGCGCAACCGCGCCACCACGTCGGCGTCGCGGGTCGCGAGCCGGTCGCGGTGCAGCGCCATCCCCGCCGTCCACGGCAGCCCGGCTACCCTGATGTTCGACTTGATGCCGAGGCGCAGGCCCGACAGCGGCCCCTCGCCGCCATGCGCCTCCGGATCGAGGTCGATAAAGGCGTTGAACCTGTCGTTCATACGCCCCGCGCGTCGACCAGGCGGATCGGTTTCTGCCGCGCGTCGATCTGTGTCGCGCTCGCGGTGCCACCCGGCGGACACAGCGCCACCCCGACCTCGACGCCGAGCCCCTGCCGCAGCAGCGCGGCGAGCGCGTGCTCGTCGGTGCCACCGCGCGATTCGATCGTCACCACCATGTCGTCGCGCCCCTCGGTACGGCGCAGATGGCAGACATATTCGCCCGTCAGGTCGGCACGATTTTCGATCAGCGCGGCGATCGCGTGGGGGAACAGGTTGATGCCGCGCAGCTTGACCATATTGTCGCTGCGCCCCTTGAACCCCGCGATCCGCTTGAACGCGAGTTCGCCGCGCCCGCCGATCTCATGCGTGATGTCGTGCGTGTTGAAGCGGATGCACGGCGCGATGTCGTCCTTGAACAGGCAGGTGACGACCATGTCACCGGTTTCTCCCGCGCCGACCGGTGCGTGTGTGTCGACGTCGAGCAGCTCGAGGAACTGCGCGTCCTCCCACACGTAAAGCCCGTCGCGCTCCGGCCCCTCGCCCGCGATGCTGCCGGTGTCACCGACGCCGTACCAGTCGTATGCCCTGGCGCCGTGCCATGCCGCTTCGGTCGAAGCCCGGTCCTCGGTGCCCAGATGGCCGATGATCATCCTGAGGGCGATACGGTCGAACATGCCCTCCGCCTCGGCGACTTCGGCGAGCTTGCGGATATAGTCGACGAAGCCGACCATCACTGTCACCCCGAAATCGGCGAGCAGATTGACCTGGTTGATCGAGCGCGTCTCGATCCCCGTCCCCGCGCTCAGGAACAGCGAGTTGGTGAAATGCGTCACCGACTCGCGGATATAATGCCCGCCGTTGATCATGCCGTGCCCATAGACCGACTGGACCACATCCTCGGGCCGCAGCCCCATCCAGCGATACATGCGCCCGACGAGCAGATTGGTGACCTCGCGCCCCTTGGGCCCGAACAGCAACGGCTGCGGGCGCCCGGTCGTGCCGCTGGTCGTATGGAAGACGACGGGTTCCGAACCGCGACCGCTGAAATCGCCATAAGGCGGGTTTTCGGCGACCGAGGCCATCAGGTCGGTCTTGTCATAGACGGGCAGCTTGACGATGTCGTCGAGGCCGCGGATGTCGCCGGCCTCGATCCCCTTCGCGCCCCACAGCTTGCGGTAGAAGGGGATTTGCCACCCACGCGTCATCAGCGTGGCGAAGCGCGTTTCCTGCAGCGCGCGGAGTTCGTCGCGGCTCATCGCGCCATAGGCGGCGACAAGGTCGAGCGGATAGTCGGTGAGCATCCGGCGCGCGTCGAAGGCCTCGAAATAAGTCGGGAAAGTCATGCTGAGGCTTTCGTGAAATAGGCCAGCGGATCGTCGAACAGGCGGGCATCGGCAACGTCACCGGCAAGATCGCGCGCAAGCGCGAGCTTTGCCGCTGCCTGTTCGCGCGACAGTGGCGCATCGGCGCTGCCCAAAATCGTGGCCATGTCGCGTTCGATGGTTTCGCCGGTGTCGAGCCTGAGACGCAGGCGTTGCGGCACCATCGCGTTCGGGTCTGCGTTATCGTCCAGCGCAACCGTGACGCGCTGGCCAAGGCCAAGGATCGCGGGGTCGGCGAAGGTCGCGGCGGTGAAGCGGCGCGGGTCGATCACCCCGTCGGTCAGCATCAGCGCGACGAGCAACGGCAGGCACAGCCGCGCATAGGCAGGCGACATGTCGGCAAGCATCGGACGCCCGACGAGCCGGTGGACGAGCGGGGGGACGAACGCTTCGATGCTCGCGATCTGGCCGCCGTGCGAACTGAGGCGCTGCACTTCGCCCAGCACCGCATGGCTCGCACGCCCGCTGGGGAGGGGCTTGGTGCCGATCTCGCTGATCCGCCAGACGCGGCCCACATCGCGCGTGTAGCGCGACAGGTCGCCTCGATCGAACAGTGTAAAATAGCCGAAAGGCCCTTCGAGCACGTCGTGCGGGGCGGTAAAGCCCGCGCGTGCAAGGTCCGCCGCGACGATCGCGGCGCGTGCGGCGTTGGCGATCTGGAAGGGGAGCGCGATCGACCCCTCGACATGCGCCTGCATCGTCCCCGCGCAGCTCGAATAGGCGAGGCCCAGCGTATCGGCCATCGGGGCGCCGTCGATTCGCGCCACCGCAAGTGCGGCTCCCAGCAACCCTGCGGTCGCCGGGCGGAAAAAGGTCAGCGGCGTATCGGCGGCGATGCCGAGCCCGCACGCGACATCGACCCCGACCGCCAGCGCCACGAGCGCCGCCTCCGCGTCGCACCCGCCGCGCCGGTCGATCGCCGCGCCCAGCGCCGCCGTGACCGTCGACAGCGCATGGACGACCGCGACATCATGCACCGCATCCCATTCGAGGCAGTGGATGCGATAGCCGTTGACGAAAGCGGCAGCGGCTGCAGGCAAGCGCTCGGACGACCCGAGCACGCGCGCTTCGTCGCCGCTGCCCATACTCCGAGCAACGCTCAGGATCGCATCGGCCCCCGGCGCCGCAACCGAAGCCGCCCCCACCGCGAGCGTGTCGGCGAGCAGCCGCAGCGTATCGGCGCGGACAGTTTCCGGAAGCACGTGCGAACCGGCGGCGAAAGCAAGGATCGATTCGGTAGGGGTCACTCGCCCACTCCGTCGGCCCGGACCTGATCCGGGCCAAGGCTGCCTTCGTCGACGAATGCGAAGGAAGAAGCTGGGCCCCGGATCAAGTCCGGGGCGACGGGATTTGCGCGGTTCACGACAACCACTCTTCCAGCATCGCGACGATCGCCCCGGCGTCGTCGCCGCGCAGCGCGAGGTCGGCGGCGCGGTCGGCTTCCGAAGGAGGCAGTCCGCCCCATTCGGCGAGCATGTGCATTTTGGCGACGATGTCTGCCTCACCGACCGGGCGCTCGGGGTCGCCGCGACAATCGACCAGTTCGAAGCCGTTGACCCGCGCACCGAAATGCGCCGGGTAGCGTGCGGTGATCGCGGGGTCTTCGGCAACGGTGACCTGCGCGCGCAACGGGGCGAGCGCGGCGATGGCATCAAGCGTGAAGTCGGCGGGCGTCGCATTCCGCCCGTCGGCGATGACCGCAACCGCGTGCTGGAGCGAGAATTTCGCCTCGACCTCGGTCGTGGGGTCCGGCTTGTCGCAAAAGGTCAGCGCGTCACGATAGGTCTCGACATGGAATGGCCCCGTCAGCGTTCCCGCTGCGCGCAGTTCGAGCGCGCAGTCGATCGCAGGATGCGCATGGCGACATGCGGCCCACGGCTTGAAACTCACCTCCTCTATCCGCCAGCCGGGGCCGAGCACCATCGGCTTGGGTTCGCGGCACATTGCTTCGTAAACGCCTTGTGGCCCTTCGAGAATATCGAGGGGGCCACTCAAGCCCCTTTTTGCGTACAAAGCCGCAAACTGGCCTTTGGTCATCGCATTGAAGCTATGCCACTGTTTAGTGAAATTCGACGAATGACGGAGATTCCATACGCCGCCAGCTACTGACGCTCCGTTCGCCATCGCCCAAGCAGTTTGTTGAGCAGTGCAGCCTTCAATTCGAGACGAAGCAGCAGCAGCGCCAATCACTCCGGCGGTCGAAGTAGGGTGCCAATGAGCATAGTGATAGGAGTCGAATGTCCGACCGACGACTATCATGGCTTCGTAGCCTTGCACGGCTGCATCTATCGACTGCGACAGTTTCATTGGGAGATTAGTGAAACATGCTGGCCAGATGACCGGGCCGGGATGCAACAATGCTCCCCGGTCGACATCGTCCATTTCCAGAAAGTTACCATAAAAGGAGGATTTGATAATCTCGGGAACTGGAACCATGTCGGTCGCGTCGGCAAGATTGTCGTTTTCAAGCGCCCCCGCCACGCACGCCAGCCAGTCGAGCAAATGCAGCCGCGCCCGTGTCCGGACATGTTCGGGTACAGGGCGTTGCAAATGTTCGGCAAGGCGCGCGATAAGTGGCTGGGCGCTCATGATCGCGCTCGCAGAGCAGGGAGCGTAGCGCGTAGATGGCCGTCAGCAGAAGCGCGCGACGCCCGCGTTACCAGCAGCTCGGCGACCAGTTGCGCGCCGATATCGTGCGCGGGGACTATCCCGACGGCTTTCCCACCGAAACCGCGCTGTGCGAACGCTTCGGCGTCTCGCGCTTCACGGTGCGCGAGGCGTTGCGCACGCTGTCGGCAGAGGGGTTGATCCAGCGCAAGCGCGGGTCGGGCACGATCGTCCAGCCGCCGTCGGCGCGCGGCGGGGCGCTGCACCAGCCACTGTCGAACGTCGGTGAAATCCTGCAATATGCGCGCGGCACGAAATTCGATTTCGACCGGCAGTTCGACAAAGGCATTCCGCCCGGGATCGAAACGGCGATCGGCATCGAGCACGGCGGGCGATGGGTACATTTCGTCGGCGTCCGCACGGGCGCCGACGGGGTGCCGCTCGCGCTCACGCACGTCTATCTGCACGAGACGCTCGAGGCGATCGCCGACGACCTTCGATCGCACGAAGATCCGATCTTCCGCCAGATCGAAAGGCTTGCCGGGCTCAAGACCGCGCGCGTGACGCAGGACATTCAGGCGTGCCTTGCCGATTCTGAAATCGCGGCGAAGCTTGAGGTCGATCCGGGCGCGCCCGTCCTGCGGATCATCCGCTGCTACGTCGATACAACGGGTCGCACGTTCGAGATTTCGGCGAGCCATCACCCCGGTGATCGCTTCGCCTACGCCATGCACATCGAGGTGGACTCTTAGCCCCTCCCTTTCAGGGGAGGGGTTGGGGTGGGGTCTGTCTTCCCGTACCGAAGCCTCGTATTGGTGGACAGACCCCACCCCAACCCCTCCCCTGAAGGGGAGGGGCTTTGTTTGGAATTTACTCACCCCTCCACCCCATACCGCACGGCGGGTCCGATCATGCGCCCCCCCTCGCCCTCGATCAGCAACCCGCGTTCGGAGACGTGCGCCGAGCCAAGCGCTTCGGCAAAGTCGAGCACGGGTGCGAACGCCACGTCCTTGCCCTCGAACCACCCGACCCATTCGTCGCGCGTTTTGGTCATGAAAACGCCGCGCAGAAAATCGATCAAGTCCCCCTGCTGGCCCGCCGGGCGTTCGGCATGCGCGATTAGATCGGGGCGGCCGAGCGCGGTCAGCAGGACGCGCGCGAACTTGGTCTCGCGCCCGCCGAGAACGAGATGCCGCCCGTCGGCGCAGGCATAGACCTGGTACAGCGCCGCGCCGCCCAGCGACCGCTGGCTTGCCGAGCGCGGAGCCTCGCCGGCCATGATCGCGTCGCCCGCGATGTGCGCGCACCATGGCAGCAGGCTGTCGAACATCGCGCAGTCGATATAATCGCCGCGCCCGCTCGCCGCGCGCCCGATCAACGCCATCAGCACCGCCGACAGCGCGGTCAGCCCCGCCGTCGCATCGGCACTCGGCACGCCGGGTACGACAGGCGTTCCATCGACACTATCGTTAACCGACATGAACCCCGCCAGCGCCTGCACCGCCAGGTCGTGGGCGGGGTGATGCGCGAGCGCGCCCGACTGGCCGAACGCCGAAATGCTGCAATAGACGATACGCGGGTTGCGCGCCGCGACGGCTTCGTAAGCGAAGCCGAGCCGCGCCATCACGCCGGGACGAAACCCCTCGACGAAGACATCCGCGCCTTCGATCAACGCCCACAAGGCCGCGCGGCCCTCGTCGCTCTTCAGGTCGAGACGCACGCTCTGCTTGCCGCGATTGAGGTTCCGGAACCAGACGGACTGCCCGCCCTCGAACGGCGTTTGCTCGCGCGCGGGGTCGCCACCGGGCGGCTCGAGCTTGACGACCTCGGCCCCCTGGTCGGCCATCATCATCGTCATCATCGGGCCCGGCAGGAATTGCGTCAGGTCGACGACGCGGATGCCGGTGAGCTTGCCCACGTCAGATGATGCCCTGCGCGCGGAGGTCGGCGATCTCGCGCGACGTGAACCCCGCCTCGTCGAGCACCGCGTCGGTATCGGCCCCCAGCTTGGGCGCGGCCGCGAGCGGCAGGCGTTCGCCGTCGATCCTGATCGGGTTGGCGAGGACGCGCATCCCGTCGGGCTTGTCGGGGTGCGCGACGGTCGCGATCATGTCGGCAACGCGCGGATTGTCGAGCGCGGTGGCGAGGTCGTAGACCGGCGCGACCGGCACTTTGCCGCCCAATGTCTGCACCCAATACTCGGTCGGGTGCTGGAGGAAGATGCCGTCGAGGATCCGCGTCAGGTCGGCGCGATTGTCGAGCCGCGCGGCCATCGTCGCAAAGCGCGCGTCGTGGCGCAGATGCTCGGCCCCGATCGCCTCGACCAGCAGCCCCCAGAATTTGTCGAGCTGCGCCATCACGAACACCCAGCCGTCGGCGCTGCGCAGCATCTGCGACGGCGTCACCGACGGGTGTGCCGAGCGCGGCGCACGCCCGATCGCAAAGCCCTCGTTCAGATACCAGAACGCCGGATAGCTCGTCTGGTGAAGCGCGGCGTCGAGCAAAGCGAGGTCGTAATCGCGGCCCTTGCCGGTCTTTGCCGCATCGGCCAGCCCCGCCAGCGTCGCGGTCGCGAGCATGGTGCCGGTGATGAAATCGACGAGGCTGAGCCCGAAGCGTGCCGGCGGGGCGTCGGGCTCGCCCGTCAGCGACATGAACCCTGCCTCGGCCTGCATGAGATAATCATAGCCCGGCCATTTCGCGCGCTCGCCCTGACGCCCGTACGCCGATGCGTGGACGCAGACGATTTTCGGGTTGATCGTGCCGAGCGTCGCATAGTCGATACCGAGCTTGGTGGGCAGGTCGCCGCGTGCGTTGTTGGTCACCGCATCGACGGTGGGAACGAGCCGGTGAAGCACCGCGCGCCCCGCACGCTCCCGCAGGTCGAGCGTCAGCGATCGCTTGTTCAAATTGAAGGTCTGATAGAACAGACTGTCGTCGTTGCCCAGATAATAGGGCCCCGTCGCGCGCGCCGAATCGCCGCCGCGCGGAGGCTCGATCTTGACGACGTCGGCACCCAGTTGCGCGAGGAACATCGTGCCGTACGGGCCCGCGCCATATTGTTCCGACGAGAGGATGCGCGTGCCCGCCAGGGGGAGGGGTGCGTTCACTTTTCCCTCTCCCTGAAGGGGAGAGGGACAGGCGCGCCAGCGCCAGGGTGAGGGGCTGTGAGTGCCGCAAAGATCGCGTCGAGCACAGCGTCGATGTCGCCTATCACATCATTGTTCCAGACTCTTAAGACCCGATATCGCTGCGCTTCGAAGAAGGCTGTCCGGCTCGCATCGCGCGCTTGCGCCTCGACGTGCTGGCTCCCGTCAACCTCAACGACCAGCTTGGCCGACGGACAGATGAAGTCAGGGCGGAACGTTCCAAGTGGTGGCTGACGGCGGAACTTGAAGCCTTGCAGCCGACGATCTCGCAAACGCTCCCACAAACGGTTCTCGGCTTCGGTCGATTCCTGCCGCGCTTCGCGCGCAAGTTCTAGCAATGCCGGCGGGGTCTTGCCCCGACCCAGTATCCCCTCACCCTGGCGCTGCGCGCCTGTCCCTCTCCCCTTCAGGGAGAGGGAAGAATAAGCGCTGCGCCTCACGCAGGATTCGCTTTCACCCATTGCTTGGCGATGATCATGCGTTGCATCTCGTTGGTGCCTTCGCCGATGCACATCAGCATGCTGTCGCGGTAAAAGCGCTCGATCTCATATTCCTTTGAGTAGCTATACCCGCCGAAGATGCGCATCGCGGTCTGGCTGTTCTCGACGGCGGCTTCCGAAGCGAAATATTTCGCCATTCCCGCCTGCATGTCGCAGCGTTCGCCGCGATCATACGCTTCCGCCGCGTCGAAGGTCAGCAGGCGCGCCGCCCGCGCGCGCGTCACCATTTCGCCGAGGTAAAGCTGGATCGCCTGATGCTCGGCGATCGGCTTGCCCATCGTCTGGCGCTGCTGCGCATAGTCGGTCGCAAGGCGCAGCGCGCCTTCGGCAAGCCCCACGCCGCGCGCCGCGACGTTGATCCGCCCCAGCTCGAGCCCGCCCGTCGCCTGGAAGAACCCATGCCCCTCGACTCCGCCGATCAGATTGGCGGCGGGGATGCGATAATCGTCGAAGATCAGCTCGGCACTGTCGATCGCATGATAGCCCAGCTTGTCGAACTTCTTGCCGACGGTGAACCCCGGCCCCTTCGGCGCGATCATCAGGCTCATTCCCTTGTAGCGCGGGTCGGCCTTCGGGTCGGTCTTGACGAGCAGCGCGAAGCACGAACCCTGAATGCCGTTCGAAATCCACGTCTTGGTACCGTTGATGACATAGTCGTCGCCGTCGCGCACCGCCGTGGTGCGGATCGCCTGCAAGTCGGTACCGGCATTGGGCTCGGTCAACGCAAGCCCGCCGCGGATTTCGCCGCTTGCGAACTTGGGCAGCCATTTCATCTTTTGCGCAGGCGTGCCGAAGCGCTCGACCGCGACCGCCATGATGAGATGCGAATTGAAGATGCCGGTGATCGCCATCCAGTAGGACGCGATGTGGGCCACGATCTTGGCATAGGTGACCGCAGGCAGACCGAGGCCGCCGTATTCCTGCCCGATCGTCGCGCCGAACAGCCCCATCTCACGCATCTGCTCGACGAGCTCGGCAGGCCAGCTGTCGTCATGATCGTGCTTCATGACGACCGGGCGCACTTCCTTTTGCACCCATTTGTCGATCGCATCGAGGAAGGCGGCTTCCTCGTCGGCGTCCATCGCGGGGCGCGCGGTGTCGAGCTTGAATGCGGTGGCCATTGAATGTCTCCTTAATCGTCGATCGGGCCGTGCCCGCGCTTCCAGACCAGCACGGTACGCTTGTAATGACTGACGACCTTGCCGTCCTGGTTCTTTCCGGTCGTCTTGAACGTCACGATCCCCTGGTCGCGGCGGCTCTTGCTCTCGCGCTTTTCGAGGACTTCGCTCTCACAGTAGAGCGTGTCGCCGACGAACAGCGGGTAAGTCATACGCACCTCGTCCCAGCCGAGGTTGGCGATCGCCTTACCGCTGGTATCCGACACGCTCATCCCCGTCATGAGCGCGATCGTCAGCGGACTGACGACGAGCGGCTTGCCGAATTCGGTTTTCTTGGCGAACTCATAATCGAAATGCGCCGGATGCGTGTTCATCGTCAGCAGCGTGAACCAGACGTTGTCGGCATCGGTGATCGTGCGCCCGGGACGATGTTCATAGACGTGCCCGACAACGAACTCCTCGAAGTAACGCCCCTGTACCTCGCGGAATCGGCCGGGGGCGACTTCCTTGACAGCGTCACGCATTGAATTCCTCCAGCGCCAATATGCGGCGGTATCGCATCATGACGGGGGCCTCCAGCATCTTCCCCCTGAAACGCACGGCGGCCTCGCCCGCTGCGGCATAAGCGGCCTCGGCCTCGCGCGCTTCGGCGATGTCCTCGCCAGACGGACGCATCACCCGGTGGACGACCGCGATATGTTTGGGATGGACGACCGACTTGGCGGTAAAGCCCATCGCCTTGACGCGCCCGACTTCGTCGGCAAGCCCGCCCAGATCGTCGAGGTCGAGCCATGGCACGTCGATCGACGGAACCTTGGCGCGCGCGCACGCCATCGCGATGTGCGCGCGGGCCGCGAACAGCGCATCCCACGACATTGCGACGCCGAGCTCGCCCGCGAAATCGGCACCGCCCAGCATCACTCCGCCGATACCCGGTGCGGCGGCAATGTCGTCGGCGACGCGCAAGCCCTTCACGGTCTCGATCAGCGGGAGCAGCGCCACATCGGGTCCGAGCACCGCATGGACGATCTCGACCTCGGCCACGGCCTCGACCATCGGCACCATCACCCACGACGGGCGCGCGGGCGCAGCGGCGAGGGCGACGAGGTCGGCCAGCCCCTGTCGGGTGCGCACGCCGTTGAGGCGGATGCCGAGCCTCGCATTGACACCCGACCCCATCACGGCCGCCAGCGCGGCCTCGCGGGCGATGTCCTTGTCGGCGGGGCCGACCGCGTCCTCGAGGTCGATCGCCACGAGGTCGGCACCGCTCGCGAGCGCCTTTTCGAAACGCTCCGGCCGGCTGCCGGGAACGAACAACAGGCTTTGGTAGGCGTGCACGCTTCGCTCCCTGATCGCGCTAATTTGTCCGGACAACTTCGCGAGTCAAGCGCCGAGTACACCGCGCGGGCCAACGACGCCCAGAAAGGACGTCGCGATCAGCAGTGCATACACGCACCACACCCAGATGCGCGTGCGGTTCATCGTGGCGAGCAGCGGCAGTTCGGTCGCATCGTTCGACCCCTCGGTCAGCAATTTGCCGAGCTGCCCACCGACTGGCTTGAACGACACGTCGATCATGATCGCCGCGGCGAAGATCAGCCCGAACAGCAGCGCCTTCCACGCCAGCCAGCCGACCGCGATCGGGCTGCCGGTCAGCAGCGATTGTCCCCCCAGCCACAGGTAGAAGGCGGTCAGCGCATAGCGTAGCCACCCCTCCCACCGTCGGTTGCGCGTCGCGCGCGGCGTCATGTCGTGCGCATGCGCGTCGAACACCAGCCACAGCCAGAATGCCGCCACCGCCCATGCCGCGACGACCAGCGATAGCGGAACCTGCCACCACCCCCCGACCAGCGACACCGTCAGCGACAGCGGTACCATCAGCGCCCAGGCCGTGCGCGGTGTCAGGTCGACGATCACCAGCAGCTTGAGCATCGCGATCCGCTGATCGAGCGAATAGACCGCGCGTTTGCGAAAATGCTGCCCGAGGATGAATACCCCGACGTCGGCCCCGAGCCACAGCACGAACAGCAGCAGATGCGCATAGACGAGCGCGGGATAGATGAGGGCAGCAAAATCCATCGCTCGCAACTCCGGCGCTTGACACCCGTGCCTTGCCATGAAAACTTGTCCGGACAAATAATAATATTTTGGCGGGCAGGACCACGAGTCGAACTCGGGAAGCAAAGGGAAAAGACCATGATGCGATGCGCTCATCTCCGCTACGGCACGGCTTTGGTCGCGCTCCTGACGGCGACAGCGGCTTTTGCGCAAGCAACGCCGCGCCCTGCCGCCGCGGCCAGCGAGCCGGCAGCCGCGAACGAGGGGTTCGTCGACATCGTTGTCACCGCGCAGCGGCGGGCACAAAGCGTCCAGGACGTGCCGATCGCGGTGTCGGTCCTGTCCTCGGCCGACCTCGAGGCGCGCGGCGTGTCGAGCGCACTCCAACTGGGTGCCTATGTTCCCAACCTGATTGCGCAAAACAACACCGGACTGGGTTCGGCCAACGCCTATTATCTGCGCGGCCTGGGCAATACCGAGACGATCGCGACCTTCGATCCGCCGGTCGGCACCTATGTCGACGATGTCTATATCAGCCGCCAGAACGCGAACAATCTGTCGCTGTTCGACGTCGAGCGGGTCGAGGTGCTGCGCGGGCCGCAGGGCACGTTGTTCGGGCGCAACACGACCGGCGGCGCGATCAACGTGATCATGCGCAAGCCCGGCGATACCTTCGGCGGGTTTGCCGAGATCGGCTATGGCAGCTATCATAAGAAGCTCGCGCGTGCCTCGGTCGACCTTCCGCTCGCGCCGACCTTTGCGATCAAGCTGTCGGGCTATTTCCAGGACGACGACGGCTATGTGAAGAACACCATCACCAACCAGCGGCTGAACGATGACGACGGCTGGGGTGCGCGCCTCGGCATTCGTGCGGAGCTCGCCCCATGGGCGCGCTGGAACGCCTCTTACGCGCACATTGCCGCAAAAGGTGAGAACGTCCTGAATTTCGACTGCAACCCGGCCAACCCGACCGATTGCAGCGGGCGTTTCGCCTCGACCGGGTTGTTGTCGGGCAATGTCCTGCTGCCCTCGCCCTTCGCCGGCCTCGGCATCACCGGGCGCAAGACCAATTACGGCCAGGGCAACCGCGCGCACAGCGACCTGATCACCTCGACGCTCGATTTCGACGTCGCGCCGCGCACGACATTGTCGTTCATCACCGGCTTCATCGCTTTGTCGCAACAGTTCGGGCTCGACTTCTTCGACGGGCGCGGCGGGCCGAGCCTCGCAGTGCCGACGCCGGTCGTGCGCGGCTTCGCGCGCGGCGGCTTCACGATCCTCAACGACGGTCGCCACCAGCAATTCACGCAGGAGGTCAAGCTCAACGGCGTGCTTGCCGACGGGCATCTGAACTATGTCGTCGGCGGCTATTACTATCGCGAGGACAATCGCACCGATTTTGCCGACGTCTTTTCGATCGCGAACGGTACGACGTCGGGGCTGGGTCTGCTGCTCGCCGACCGGACGTTGCGTAACACGACCGAGGCCTATGCCGGATATGGTCAGGCCGACCTGACCTTCGGGCAGGTCACCTTTACCGCAGGTATCCGCTACACCGACGAGCGCAAGGACTTCCGCATCTCGGATAATCGTCCGGTGTGCAACGGGGCCACCTTGCTCGCGACGTGCATCGACAATGTCAATATGATCGCGCCGTCGGGCGTGCGCATTCCGACGACGCAATATGCCCGGCTGTGGACGCCGCGTTTTGCGGTCAACTGGAAGCCGTCGCGCGACCTGTTGCTGTTTGCAAGCGCGACGCGCGGCTTCAAGTCGGGCGGCTGGAACGCGCGCGCGACGACGGCGACGCAGCTGCTGCCCTTTGGCCCCGAAAAAGTCTGGTCGTACGAAGCCGGGATCAAGTCCGAATTGTTCGACCGGCACCTGCGCGCGAACCTGACGGTCTATCGCGCCGACGTGAAGGACCTGCAGACCCCGTCGGCTCTCGTTGGCCCCACGGGTGCGATCACCTTCATCACGCGCAACTTCGCCGATTATCGCAATACCGGCGTCGAGCTCGAGCTGACGGCGATACCCGTCACCGGGCTCAACCTGTTCGCCAATGTCGGGTATCAGGACGACAAATACATCCTGCCCGCCGGTGCCCCGGCGACCGACGTCTATGGTATTCAGTCGGCTGCGCTCCAGGCGCAGGCCTGCCGCACGCAGCTGGCCGCGGGACAGGTTCCGGGGTCGGCGAGTACGGCAGCGGCGGGAACGCCCGCGAACAATGCGCCTGCGTGTGCGGCGGGGATCGTCGATGCCAAGGGCAACATCGCACAGCCGGTGCGCACCCCCGACCTGACGCTTGCCCTGGGTGCCAGCTACCGCGCCGAGTTCGGCGGCGGACTGTCGCTGACCCCGTCGGTCAACGCCAGCTATCGCACGTCGATGGAGACGGGCACGAGCAACCTGACTCTCTATACCGGCAGCATCACCGGGCCGAACGGCACCTTCCCCGCCAACCCCAACGGCGGGCAGTTCATCGTCGGGTCGTTCAGCAAGTCGGTGTGGATACTCAATGCGGGGCTCGCGCTGAAGGGCCTCGACGATCGCTGGACGCTTGCGCTCGACTGTACCAACTGTCTTGACCAGGAATCGGTGCAATCGTCGCTGTCGAACTATGATTATCTCAACCCACCGGTGCAGTGGACCCTCCGCGCGCGGTACAAGTTCTGAAGCTGCAGGTGTCGGCGGCGTTGGATGAGTGCGCACTGCCCAACACTCTCTATCGAGGACTGGTCCGATGAGTTTCGTCCCGTTGCCCCGCCTGCGCGGACGCGTCGACTATATCGCGCAATCGAGCGGCGAGGTCTGGGGGTTCGAGGACTGGTCGATCACGCGCGGACCCGATGGCAGCCGCGTCTTTTCGGCGCACTGTGAGATGACATTCGGCGACGACGATGTCGTGCGCGACAACACTTTGTCGGTGCTGTCCGATTACCACCCGCACGACGCGTACGTGCGCATCGCGAACAAGGGTATAGTGACGGGCACCGGATGGTTCCGCTTCACCGACGACGAGGCGAGTTGCGAAAGCTGGACCGCGAACGAAGGCCGGATCAGCCAACGCATGCCGATTCAGCGTCCGATTCGCGGATTCGGCGTCCATGCGGTGCAGGGCGACGGCTGGCTGGCGGCGACCTTTCCCTACGACAAGGGTCCGGACCATACCCAGTTCTTCGGGCGCAATCTGATCCACTCGTTGCATCATTTCGGCGCGACCGGGCCGTTCATCCATACCAGCGGTTCGGGGCTGCGCTATGTCGGTGACGAGACGGTCACGGTGCCGGCGGGGACGTTCGACTGCTACCGCGTCGCCTTCGTCGGGCTGACCAACAATCACCCGCCCTATGATATGTGGCTGACGCGCGACGGCGACTTCCTGTACGTCAAGGGCGTGGTCGAGGGATATATGGATTCGCGCTTCGAACTGGTGAACCTGACGCGTGAGAATGGCGTTTGAGCGCGTCGGCGAGCGAATTCCGCTCCGGCTGGAGAGTGCTGGTCGCGGGGTTTCTCGGCACGATGTGCGGCGCGTCGCCGCTGCCGTTCAACGCGCTCGGCTTCCTGTTCGAACCGCTCCACGCCGAATTCAACTGGAACAAGCAGCAGGTCAGCATCGGCATCACCATTTTCGGCGTCACCGCCGCACTGCTGGCGCCGGTGTTCGGGTCGCTCGCCGACCGTTTCGGGGTGCGCCGCGTCGCGATCTGGTCGCTGATAGCCTTTGCGGCGACGTTTTCGGCACTCGCGCTGACGCCGCCTTCGCTCGGCGGATTCTATTTTCTTTGGTTGCTCGTGGG
Organism: Sphingomonas sp.; assembly: GCA_965248885.1. Taxonomy (GTDB): domain Bacteria; phylum Pseudomonadota; class Alphaproteobacteria; order Sphingomonadales; family Sphingomonadaceae; genus Sphingomonas_O. The sequence goes on from OZ252211.1 coordinate 2,042,364, forward strand.
CCTTGTCGGCATCGGCTCCACGCCAGTGACGTGGAGCCGCGCGATCAGCACATGGTTCGTCGCCAATCGCGGGCTGGCGCTCGGCATCATGCTGATCGGCACCAGCGCGGCGGCGATGGTCGTGCCGCGCATCGCGGTTGCCGCGATCGAGGGCTATGGCTGGCGCGCGATGTTCCCTGCGCTCGCGCTGCTGCCGCTGCTGATCGCGCTGCCCGTCGCGATCGCGTGGTTCCGCGACCCGCGGCCCGGCGAACAGCCTGCCAGCGTCATGACGGCGGACGGCAAGCCGATCGGACTGACCTTCGGTGAAGCGCTGCGCACGCGGCAATTCTGGCTGTTGTGGTCGTCGATCTTCCTCGTCGCTCTGGCCTACGGCGGCGTCTTCATCCACATGCCGCCGATCATGAAGGATCACGGCATCGCGGCCTCGACGGCGGCGGCGGTGATGGGCATGGTCGGCATCGGGCTGCTTGCGGGGCGCGTCGTCGTCGGTGCGCTGCTCGACCGGGTCTGGGGGCCGCTCGTCGGCTTTCCCGCGCTCTGCCTGCCTGCGATCGGCTGCTATCTGCTGATGGGAACGGGGCAGGATTATGCGCTGCTGACTCTCGCGGCCTTTCTGTTCGGCTTCGTCGGTGGAGCCGAAAGCGACCTGATCGCCTTCCTTGCCGCGCGCTATTTCGGCATGGCGCATTTCGGACGGATCTACGGCATGCTGTACATGCCGTTCGGGCTGTGCTCGGCGATTTCGCCCGTTCTCTACGGTATCGTGCGCGACCGGCTGGGCAGCTACGACCCGATCCTCTCGGTCGCCGCGTTCGTGTTCGTGATCGGTGGCGCGCTGCTGCTGCTGCTCGGGCGCTACCCCGATCGCGCGCCCGCGCTATGACCTATGCCGCCATCGCGCTTCAGGTTGCGGCGCGCTCGGTCGAGCATGTCGCCGAACCGCGGCCCGCGATGCTCGCGCACATCGCCGACATCGAACGCAAGATCGCGCAGGCCGCGGTGTTCGTGCGCCAATATGGCGGCGCCCAGGTCAGGCTGGTCGTCCTGCCCGAATATCTCTTCAGCAGCTATCCGGGCCGCGTCGCCATTCCAGACTTCGCGCGCGCGGTCGCATGGTCCATCGACGGTCCCGAATATGAGGCGCTGGGAAAGGTCGCGCAGAAGCTCGGTCTGTTCATCGCGGTCAATGCCTATGAGACCGACACGCATTTTCCCGATTTGTATTTCCAGGCGAGCTGCGTCGTCGCACCGTCGGGCGATGTCGTTCTCCGCTATCGCCGCCTCAACTCGATGTATGCGCCCACGCCGCACGACGTCTGGTCGAAATATCTCGACATCTACGGGATCGACGGCGTGTTCCCGGTCGCGCGCACCGAAATCGGCAATCTGGCCGCGATCGCGTCGGAGGAAATTCTCTATCCCGAGATCGCGCGTGCGCATGCGCTGCGCGGCGCCGAGCTGTTCGTGCACAGTTCGTCCGAAATCGGGTCGCCGATCAGGACGCCCAAGATGATCGCGAAACAGGCGCGCGCGTTCGAGAACATGGCCTATGTCGTGTCGGCGAACACCGCGGGGATCGAGGATACCGGCGGCTGTGCGCAGAGCGCCGACGGCAATTCGATGGTCGTCGACTGGAAGGGCCAGCTGCTCGCCGAAAGCAATCCGGGCGAGACGTTCACCGCGTTTGCCGACATCGACCTGCACGCACTGCGCCATGCGCGGCGAAAGCCCGGGATGACCAACCAATTGTCGCGCCAACGCACCGAATTGTTCGCGGGCGGCTATTCGGCGGGAACGCATCAGCGCGCCGATGCCCTGATCGACGCCGGCATTGTCAAAATTCCCGATCGCGACCATTTCAATCGCGTGCAGGGGGAGACGATCGAGCGCCTCGCCAAGGATGGACTGATATGAACATCGACGTTCCCCCGCCCTATACTGCCGTCTCGCGCCACGGCGTCTTCCCCGAGGTGCGCCACGATGATGCCGCGCGCTTCAATTTCCTGGCCGGCCTGAACAAGCAGCTCGCGGCGTTCAGCGCAGGCAACAAGGCCGCCTATGACACGCGCGTGCTGCCCGCGTTTCGTGCCGAGCATGGACGCGACCCCAAGGATCGTTTCGAAATTCGCCACGCGATGAACCGCGATCCGTGGCACCGCACCTGGTCGGCGCTCAAGCGCAACTCGATGGAGATGCGCCAGCAGAACGGTCGCTCGCTGGTGCTGCGTCAGCTGGACACGCTCGACGCACGCGCGCGCCAATATAACGAGGGGCGCTCGACGCTGGTGCTCGACCCTTCGGTCGAGGTGCCACGGTATCAGGCGGCGATCGATATCCATTGCATGCCCGGCAGCTATCACGGCGAGGAGCGCCACGGCGACGTGTCCGCCGGCGCCAATTATGATTGCGGCATCTTCGCCACGACCGGCGGCGGGCTGGGGGCGCTCAACGACGGCGGCGGTGCGGCGCTGGTCGATTGGGTCCGGCGCGAGCGGCCCGGCTGGGTTCCGCGCCGCATTCTCGATATCGGCGCGACGGTAGGGCATAATATCGTTCCGCTCGCGCTTGCCTTCCCTGAGACCGAAGTCGTCGCGATCGATACGGCTGCGGCGGCGCTGCGCTATGGCCACGCCCGCGCGCAGTCGCTCGGCGCGCATAATCTGACCTTTATGCAGATGAACGCCGAGGACATGTCGGTCTTTGCCGACGGATCGTTCGACTGGGTGCAGACGACGATGTTCCTGCACGAACTGTCGGGGTCGGCGCTGCCGCGCATCATCGGCGAAGGCGTGCGCGTTCTCGCGCCGGGTGGGCTGATGCTTCATCTCGAACAGCCGCAATATTCGGACGACATGCCGCTCTACGAGCAGTTCATCCGTGATTGGGATGCGTTCAACAACAACGAGCCCTTCTGGTCGGCGATGCATGCACTCGACCTGAAATCGATCATGGTCGAAGCGGGGCTTCCGCGCGAAAACCTGTTCGTCACCGGCGTTCGCGCCGTCGTCGACGAGGAAATTTTCCCGCGCCAGGACACTGGTGTCGAGGATCATGGCCGCGCGGCGGTCTGGAACGCCTATGGGGCGTGGAAGCCGGAATGATCGCTAACTCCGCATTGTCGAGCGAAGTCGAGACACTGTTTCGAGCGAAGTCGAGAATGGTGAGCTTGCAAGAAAAGGGCCTCGACTTCGCTCGGCACAGTCCCTCGACTTCGCTCGGGAAAGCGGGGTTATGAGTGGTGAACTCGACCCCATCGCCCGCGCGGGCACCAAGCCCAAGGGCAAGCGCCCGCGCTATTTCGACCAGCCTGAAACCGATCGCTTCCTGTCGATCCTGATGGCACTCGTCGGCGAGGTGTCGGTGATGCGTGAGCGGATGGACACGATCGAACGGCTGCTCGATGCCAACGGCAGCATCAGCCGCGCCGACATCGAGAATTACGTGCCCGACCGCGAGGCCGGGCAGGAGCGCGGGCTGCTGATCAAGGAATATATCGCGCGGATCATGCGCGGCGTTCAGCAGGACATGGAAGCACTCACCGAAAAAGAGCCGAGCGTCGAGGAATTGAGTCGGCAGCTCAGGGATATGTAGCTCATTCGTCATCCCCGCGAAGGCGGGGACCCATCTCCTGCACCATCAGGAGATGGGTCCCCGCCTTCGCGGGGATGACGATCCGCTACTCAGGCAGGAATTCCGGCACCGACAGATAGCGTTCGCCGGTATCATAGTTAAATCCCAGCACACGCGCGTCGCTGCCCAGATCGGGCAGCAGTTGCGCGATCGCGGCGAGCGTCGCGCCCGACGAAATCCCGACGAGCATCCCTTCTTCCGCCGCCGAGCGCTTCGCCATCGTCTTGGCGTCCGCCGGATCGACCTTGAGCACGCCGTCGAGCAACTGCGTATGTAGATTGGCGGGAACGAACCCTGCGCCGATACCCTGTATCGGGTGCGGCCCGGCCTGGCCGCCCGAAATTACCGGCGACAATGTCGGCTCGACCGCATAGACTTTCAGCTCCGGCCATGCCGCCTTCAGAACTTCGGCGCAGCCGGTAATGTGCCCGCCGGTTCCCACCCCCGTTACCAGCGCATCGAACGGTGCGTCGGCGAAATCGCGCAGGATTTCCTGTGCGGTGGTCTTGACGTGCACCGCGATGTTCGCGTGGTTTTCGAATTGTTGCGGCATCCACGCGCCCGGCGTCGTCTCGACGATCTCGAGCGCACGCTCGATCGCTCCCTTCATGCCTTTCTCACGCGGGGTGAGATCGAACGTCGCGCCATAGGCGAGCATCAGCCGCCGTCGCTCGATCGACATCGACTCGGGCATGACGAGGATGAGCTTATAGCCCTTGACTGCGGCGACCATCGCCAGGCCGATCCCGGTGTTGCCGCTGGTCGGCTCGACGATCGTCCCGCCCGGCTGCAGCGCGCCCGAGGCCTCCGCATCCTCGATCATGGCGACGGCGATCCGGTCCTTGATCGACCCGCCGGGGTTCGATCGCTCCGACTTGATCCAGACTTCGCGCCCCGGAAACAGGCGGTTGACGCGGACGTGTGGCGTGTTGCCGATCGTGTCGAGGATCGTTGCGGCTTTCATGCGGGTCGCTCCTGCATTGACGTTTCGGTAACCGACGCGGGCGGCGCAAAAGTCCGGGCGCGGCGCAGTTCGGGGAAGATATACGCCCAGCCGAACGCGACCGCCACTGCCCCGACGCCGCCGACGACGACCGCGCCGACGGGCCCGAGCAGCGCCGCGAACAGCCCCGACTGAACCTCGCCCAGCTCGTTCGATGCCGACACCGCGAGCCCCGCGACCGCCGAAACGCGCCCGCGCATCCGGTCGGGCGTATGGAGCTGGACCAGCGACGAGCGGACATAGACCGACAGCATGTCGAGCCCACCGAGCAGCGCGAGCGCGACGAGCGACAACGGCATCGATGTCGACAGCCCGAACACGACGGTAAAGACGCCGAAGCCGATGACCGCGCCGAGCATCTTGATCCCGACATTGTAGCGCAACGGGCGAACCGCAAACCACAGCGCAACCGCAGCCGCGCCGATCGCGGGGGCCGCGCGCAACTGTCCGAGCCCCCCGGGGCCAACGTGCAGGATATCGCGCGCATAGACGGGCAACAACGCTGTCGCGCCGCCGAGCAGGACCGCGAACAGATCGAGCGTGATCGCGCCGAGCAGGAAGCGATGCCCGCGCACATAGCTGAGCCCGTCGATCATCTGGCGCAGCGGTGCCGTTCCCGGTGCGATCGGCGGCGGCACGATGCGCCGTACGAAGCCTAGCGCGACGACGGCGAGCACGAGCATGATCGCGGCGAACCAGTACGCCAGCGGCGGATGGCTCGCGTAGAGCAGCCCGCCGAGCGCCGGCCCCGCGACCGATGCCGATTGCCACGCGATCGAACTCATTGCGATCGCCTTTGGAAGGAGTTCGGCGGGCACGATATTGGGTGCGACCGACGACAATGCAGGACCCACGAAAACGCGCGCGGTACCGTGCAGCCCGGCAAAAACGAACAGCAGGGGCAGCGTGAGCCACCCCGACGCAGTTGCCCAGCCGAGCGCGAGGGCCACGAGCAGGTCGACCGACATCGCCAGCCGCCCGACAAGCGTCCGCTCGAACCAGTCCGCCACCCAACCGGCAAGCGGGGTCAGCAGCAGCAGCGGAAGGAATTGCGCAAGCCCGACCATGCCGAGCAGCAACGACGCCTCGCGCACCGAAAGCGCATAGTGGCTGCGCGCCAGGTCATAGACTTGCCATCCGACGACCACGACCATCGCGTTGACCGCGAGCGTGGCGGAAAATCGCCCCAGCCAATACCAGCGGAAATCGGGTATCGCGAGCGGTGTCGTGGGAGCAGGCACGCGCGCTCCATGACGAATGCCCGCGCGCCGCGCAACCGAAGCTGCTTGACGCACGCGAAAATCAGCTTGCCATGTAGGCCGCGTCAGCCCTGCAGGCCGGTGTGATGACGGATCACCTCGTCGATCACGAAGCGCAGGAATTTCTCGCTGAATTCGGGGTCGAGCCTGGCCTGTCCGGCCAGCGCACGCAGCCGTGCGATCTGTCGTTCCTCGCGCCCGGGGTCGGCGGGGGGCAGCCCGACCTCGGCCTTGTAGCTGCCGACCGCCTGCGTGATCTTGAACCTCTCGGCGAGCATGAACACGAGCGCGGCGTCGATATTGTCGATGCTGTCGCGGTAATGCTGCAACCGGTCGTCGCTCATGGCCGTTCCCCTCTTGATGGCTTGCCTTAGCGGCCAGCGATCGTCAGAGGAACAAGCCGCATGACCGCGACCCTGCACAGCATTTCCCCGGCCCCCCGTCCCTCACAAAAGGGCGCGCCGTCGCTCGACGCGATGCTTGCGCTCGTCGCCGACGACATGCGTCAGGTCAATCACGTCATTCTCGACCGGATGCAGTCCGAAATCCCGCTTATCCCCGAACTCGCCGGGCACCTGATCGCGGGCGGCGGCAAGCGGATGCGCCCGATGCTGACGCTCGCGTGCGCACGGCTGCTCGACTATTCGGGGACGCGCCACCACAAGCTCGCTGCCTCGGTCGAGTTCATCCACACCGCGACCCTGCTCCACGACGATGTCGTCGACGGCTCGGGCCTCAGGCGCGGTCGCCGCACCGCCAACATCATCTGGGGCAATCCGGCGAGCGTCCTCGTGGGCGATTTCCTGTTCAGCCGCAGCTTCGAATTGATGGTCGAGGATGCTAGCCTGAAAGTGCTGCGCATCCTTAGCCACGCGAGCGCCGTCATCGCCGAGGGCGAAGTCAACCAGCTCACTGCACAACGCCAGCTCGGGCTCGGCGAGGATCGCTATCTCACCATCATCGCGTCGAAGACGGCCGCGCTGTTCGCCGCTGCATGCCGCATCGCCGCCGTCGTCGCCGAACGCGACGAGCGCGTCGAGGAAGCGCTCGACGCCTATGGCCGCAATTTGGGCATCGCCTTTCAGCTCGTCGACGACGCGATCGACTATGCGTCGGATGCCGAAACGATGGGCAAGGGCGTGGGCGACGACTTCCGCGACGGCAAGATGACCCTGCCCGTCATCCTCGCGCACGCACGCGGCAGTGCCGCCGATCGCGCCTTCTGGAAGGACGCGATCGAGGGAAGGCGTGCGACCGACGCCGATCTGGCCCATGCGATCGGTCTGCTGCGTGCGACGGGAGCAATCGACGACACGCTGACGCGCGCGCGCCACTATGGCCAGCGCGCGATCGACGCGCTCGGCCCCTTCGCGCGCGGCACTGCCAAGGCCGCGCTCACCGAAGCCGTCGAGTTCGCGATTTCACGCGGTTACTGAGTGGCGCGTTCCTGGGCGATGAAGGCGAGCACGGCTTCCTCGAGCGGATCGCGCTGCCCGTCGCCGTCGATGCTGGCGTCGAGCCACGCAGACTCGACGCCATCGACCTCGTCGTCGGCGAAGGCGTCGATGGTCGCAGCCGGGCGCATCGTCCTGAGCGCGGTGAGCCCCTCTCCCAAACGACTGTTCGCCATGCGCGACAGGAAGCGTCGGGTGTCGACGCGCGTGTCGCTCATCACCGCCTCCAGCTGCGCGGCACGCGCGCGGTCGATCGGCTGATAATTGGTCGTGACCATCAGATGGTTGCCGATCGCCTGAACGAACAGCGTTTTCCATTCGGGCGCATTGACCGCGCCCAGCGTGGCATCCTTGATGCGGAACAGCATCTCCGCCTCCGCACGGCTGATCGTCGCCGGTCCGTCGCTCGCCTGCGCAAACAGGATGCGACGCAGCAACGCAACTTCGCTCGCCTCGATCGAGCCCAGTACCAGCTTCCCACCATCGCGCGTCGGACCGACGCCGGTCAGCACGACCGCCTCGATCTGCGCGAGCGCATAGGCCTTCAGACTGTCGGGGACGTTGGTCGCGCGCTCGAGAACCTTGACGAGCAGTTCGAGCTCGCCAAGCGAGCCCACGCGCCCGTCGCGGTCGATCTTGCCCATCATCCACGTCGCCTTGGCATCGTCCACATAACCGGTCGGCACCTGTTGCGCGACGATATAGTCGGTCAGCGCCTCGACGAAGAAATCGACCCACTCGCGGCTCGTCGCGCCGACCGATGCGTTGAGGTCGAAGATTGCCTCGGCTTCTGCGGGGTCGATCCTGCCGTCGGGCCACACCGAGCGGCGGATCGCGAGCGTCGCGTCAGCATCGAGCGCGGCCCCGTCGCGGACATGCGACGCAAGATCAAACATCGGCAGCGTCATCGCAACTTTTCCCTAAACCGGCCACAGCGATAACGGCGACAATTTAACGCCTGCTTACGCCCGCGTGGGGGGTTGCACGCGCGCGCCGATCTGCGGCATTGGCGCGTGCATGGCCCAAGCGCGCATCTATCAGAAACCCAAGAGCGCGATGCAGTCCGGCCGCGGGGGAACCGAGCGCTGGATCCTCGAATTCGTGCCCGCCGAGGCCAAGCGCCCCGACCCGCTGACCGGCTGGGCAGGATCGGGCGATACGCGCGAACAGGTGAAGCTGGGCTTTGCCGATCTTGCCGCGGCACAGGCCTATGCGGCCAGAATGGAGATCGACGCGCGCGTCATCCCTGCACCTGTGCGCACGCTCAAGCTTCAGGCCTACGCCGACAATTTCCGGTAGTCGTCGCTCGGCGCTGGCGGCTCAGCCGTCGAGAACGCCCGCGATCGCCCGGCTCACATCATTGATATCGGCCATGCCGTCGATGCGCTTCAACAGCCCGCGTGCTTCGTAAATGGGCAGGATCGGTGCCGTCTTGGCGCGATATTCGGCCATGCGCGTACGCACCGATTCTTCATTGTCGTCGGCACGCCGCTTGAATTCGGTCGCACCGCATACGTCGCACACGCCCGAGAGTTTCGGCTGCTTGAACCGGTCGTGGTACCCGGTTCCGCACTGGGCACAGGTGTAGCGCCCGGTGATCCGCTCGACGAGCGCGTCCTCGTCGACGTCGAGCTCGATGACATGGTCGAGGCGCCGCCCGTGCGCGTTCAATATGCCGTCGAGCGAGTCGGCCTGTGCGGCGGTGCGCGGATAGCCGTCGAAGATCGCGCCCTGTTCGGGCGTCATGCCGGCGAGCTTTTCGTCGATCAGTCCCGAGACGATCGCGTCGGACACGAGCGCGCCCGCTTTCATGACCGCGGCGACCTGAAGCCCCATCGGCGTTCCCGCATCGCGCGCGGCGCGGAGCATGTCGCCGGTCGAAAGCTGGACCATCCCGCGTTCGTCGACGAGGCGCTGTGCCTGCGTCCCCTTGCCCGCGCCCGGCGGCCCCAACAGGATGATGTTCACCGACTCACTCTCCCCCTGACGCGCGTCGTTCAGCGCGCGCGTCCCTTGAGCTTCGCCTTCTTGAGAAGGTCGCCATATTGATGTGCGAGCAGATGGCTCTGGATCTGCGTCACCGTGTCGATCGTCACGTTGACGACGATCAGCAGGCTGGTCCCGCCGAGCGCGATCGAAAGCCCGAGCCGCGACGTCAGGAACTCAGGCACGAGGCAGATCAGCGCCAGATAGGCCGCGCCGATGACGGTGATCCGCGTCAGGACATAGTCGAGATAGGTCTCGGTCGCCTTGCCCGGACGGATGCCGGGAATAAACCCGCCATAGCGTTTCAGGTTCTCGGCGGTCTCTTCGGGATTGAAGACGACGGCGGTGTAAAAGAAGCTGAAGAACACGATGCCTGCCCCGTAAAGCAGCATGTAGAGCGGCGAGCCGTGCTGGAGCGCGCTCGTCACGCCGAGCACGAAGTCGCCCCACTGGCTTTCGCCCGCCGCGCTCTGCCCCGCGAACTGAACGACGGTCAGCGGCATCAGCAGCAGGGACGACGCAAAAATCGGCGGGATGACGTTGGCGGTGTTGATCTTCAAGGGCAGGAAGCTCTTGTCGCCCTGCATCATGCCCTTTGCCGTCTGGCGCTTGGGATATTGGATCAGCACGCGCCGTTGCGCGCGTTCCATGAAGCAGATGAACGCGATCAGCCCGACCGCGAGCGCGATGATGCCCAGGATCAGCAACGGGTTCATCGTTCCCGTCCGCGCCCCTTCGAACATGTTGACGATCGCGCGCGGGAGCTGGCTGACGATGCCCGCCATGATGATCAGCGAGACGCCGTTGCCGATTCCGCGACTGGTGATCTGCTCGCCGAGCCACATCAGCAGCATCGTACCGCCGATCAGCGAGATGACGCAGGCGACGCGGAACAGCATCCCCGGCTCGATCACGGCGGAGATGCCCTGTTGCGCACCCCAGTTCTCGAGGCCGACCGCGATGAAATAGCCCTGGATCGCGGTCAGCGCGACCGTGCCGTAGCGCGTGTACTGGTTGAGCCGCTTGCGCCCGCTCTCACCCTCTTTCTTGATCGCGGCGAGCGTCGGCGACAGCGAGGTCGCGAGCTGGATCACGATCGACGCGGTGATATAGGGCATCACGCCGAGCGCGATCACCGACATGCGTTCGAGCGCACCGCCGCTGAAATTGTTGAAGAAGTCGAGCACGCCGCCACGCGTCGTCTGGTAAAGCGTCGCGAGCGCGCGCGGATCGACGCCGGGGAGCGGCACATGGCTGAGGAAGCGGAACACGATCAGCGCGCCGATCGTGAACCACAACCGCTTGCGCAGGTCGGTCGCCGCCGCGAATTTTGAGACGGCACCCGATCCGGAGCCGGAAATACGATTGGCGGCAGAGGCCATGCTGGGACGTTCCTGCGAAAGAGCTTGGGCGTCATATAGTGCGGGTGGCGGGCTTGTCTAACCTGCCTGCGCGCGGGGTAGAAGAAGGGACCACCCTAGCCCCTCCACGAAGTCGAGGGGGGGAATAGATCAGGACTTCGGCCCACTGCTCCCCTCCACGCCTTCGTGGAGGGGCCGGGGGTGGCCCTTCTTACCTCAACTCAAGCGAGCTTCGCCGCCGCCTTCTTGGCTTCCTTGTCGGCGGCCTTGGCCTTTTGGACGGTGCGGTGCTTCGCCTTCGCCTTGTCGGCAGCCGCGACGACTTCGATCACCTCGACCGATCCGCCCGCCGCCTCGATCGCCTCGCGCGCACCCTTCGACACGCCCGCGACGCGGAACGAAAGCTTTGCCGAAAACGCACCCTTGGCGAGGATGCGCACGCCGTCCTTGCCGCCGCGCGCGACGCCCGCCGCCTGCAACGCCGCATGATCGACGACGCCGTCGAACCCGACGCCGCCGTCGATCATCTTCTGCAGCATGCCGAGGTTCACCTCGGCATAATCCTTGGCGAAGATGTTGTTGAAGCCGCGCTTCGGCAAACGCATGTGGAGCGGCATCTGGCCGCCCTCGAAGCCATTGATGCTCACGCCCGAGCGCGAAGTCTGGCCCTTTTGCCCGCGGCCGGCGGTCTTGCCCTTGCCCGACCCGATGCCGCGCGCAACCCGCATCCGGCTTTTGCGCGCGCCGGGGTTGTCCTTGATTTCGTTCAGTTTCATTGCACTCGCTTTCGCTTTTGTCGCGCCGGTTGTTGGTTCGTCATCCCCGCGAAGGCGGGGACCCATCTCCTGCGCTATCAGGAGATGGGTCCCCGCCTTCGCGGGGATGACGAGCGATTACATAACCTGGACCATATGCCGCACCTTTCGGATCATCCCCTGAACCTCAGGCGAATCCTCGAGTTCGGACACGCGGTGCATCTTGTTGAGGCCGAGACCCGTCAGCGTCGCGCGCTGGTCGGCGGTGCGGCGGATCGGCGAGCCGGTTTGCTTGATCTTGATCGTCGCCATCGTGCTTACTCCGTCAGCATCGCGGCTTCGGCTTCGGCGCTCGCCGAACCCTTGCCGCCGAGCAGGTCGGCGATCTTCTTGCCGCGCCGCTGTGCCACGCTCTTGGGGCTGGTCTGTTCGGTCAGCGCCTCGAACGTCGCGCGGATCATGTTGTACGGGTTCGACGTGCCGACCGACTTGGTCACGACATCGGCGACACCCAGCGATTCGAAGATCGCGCGCATCGGGCCACCCGCGATGATGCCGGTCCCCTGTGGCGCCGAACGAAGCGTCACCCGACCCGCACCGAAATGGCCGTTGCCGTCGTGATGCAGCGTGCGTCCTTCTTTCAGGGGGACGCGGATCATCTTCTTCTTGGCGGCGGCGGTTGCCTTCGAGATCGCCTCGGGTACTTCGCGCGCCTTGCCATGGCCGAACCCCGAGCGCCCCTTGCCGTCGCCGACGACGACGAGCGCGGCAAAGCCGAAGCGCTTGCCGCCCTTCACCGTCTTCGACACGCGGTTGATGTGAACGAGCTTTTCGATGAGGTCCTCACCGCCGTCGTCGCGCGGGCCGCCGCCGTCGCGCCGTGCACGGTTGTTGTCGCGGTTGCCGCCGCCGCTGCGGTTCTGCCCGCCACGCGGGCTGCGCGGCCCGCGCCCGCGCGGTGCGTCGGCGGGGGGAGGACCATCGACGGGTGCCGCCGCGGCAATTTCGGTTTCGTCAGCCATTTAAAACTCCAATCCGCCTTCGCGGGCACCCTCGGCCAGCGCACGCACGCGGCCGTGGAACAGGAAACCGCCGCGATCGAACACGACCTTGGTCACGCCGGCCGCCTTGGCGCGCTCGGCAACCGCCTTGCCGACCGCGCTCGCCGCGTCGACCGTGGCGCCCGTCGTGGCACGCGCGTCTTTTTCGAGCGTCGACGCCGCCGCAACGGTCACGCCCGCGGTGTCGTCGATGACCTGCGCATAGATATGGCGCCCCGACCGGTGCACCGACAGCCGCGCACGCGTCGTGCCCTTGGCGCGGAGCTTGGTGCGCACGCGCTGGCGGCGCTTCGCAAAGGGATCGAGCTTGGCCATTACTTCTTCTTACCTTCTTTGCGGAAGATGAACTCGCCGCGATATTTGATGCCCTTGCCCTTGTACGGCTCGGGCTTGCGCCAGCGGCGGATCTCGGCGGCGAGCTGCCCCACCTTCTGCTTGTCGTTGCCGCTGATGATGACCGTCGTCTGGTCGGGCGTCTTCACGTCGATGCCTTCGGGCACGTCGATGTCGACGTCGTGCGAATAGCCGAGCTGGAGCTTGAGCTTCGCGCCCGTCGCCGAAGCGCGATACCCGACGCCGGTGATCTCGAGCGTCTTGGAGAAGCCATCGGTGACCCCGGTGACGAGGTTCTGGACGAGCGTGCGTTGCATGCCCCAGAACGCGCGTGCGGCCTTGGTCGCGTTGGCGGGCTTGACCACCACGCCGCCGTCCTCGAGCGCGTAGCTGATCTCGTCGCGCATCGCGAGACTCAGCATGCCCTTGGGACCCTTCATCGACAGCGTGCCGCCGTCCATGCTGGCCGTGACGCCTGCCGGGATCGCGACCGGCTTTTTACCGATGCGGCTCATCAGAACACCTCCGCTAGGATTTCGCCGCCGACATTGGCCTCACGCGCCTCGGCGTCCGAAAGCACGCCGCGCGGCGTCGAGACGATCGTGATGCCCAGGCCATTGCGGACGCGCGGCAATTCTTTCGACCCCGAATAGACGCGGCGCCCGGGCTTCGACACGCGCGAGACGTGGCGGATCGCGGGCTGTCCCTCGAAATATTTCAGCTCGATGCGCAGACCGTCATGCCCGCCGACTTCCTCGGGCGTATAGCCACGGATATAGCCTTCGCGCTGGAGCACGTCGAGCACGCGGACGCGCAGCTTCGACGACGGCGTGAGCACGCTGTCCTTCTTGGCCTGCAGCCCGTTGCGGATGCGGGTGAGCATGTCACCCAGGGGATCGGTCAAAGCCATTCGACTATCCTTACCAGCTCGACTTGGTGACGCCGGGGATCAGGCCCTTGTTGGCCAGATCGCGCAGCATGATCCGGCTGAGGCGGAATTTGCGGTAATAGGCGCGCGAGCGCCCGGTGAGATCGCAGCGGTTGCGCACGCGCGTCGGGTTCGCGTTGCGCGGCAGCGCCGACATCTGCAGCCGCGCCATCAGCCGGTCGCTGTCGTCGGCAGTCTTGTCGTCGGCAATCGCGCGCAGCTTTGCAAACTTGGGCGCATATTGCTTGACGAGGCGCTTGCGCTTCTCGTTCTTGTTGATCGAGCTCTTCTTCGCCATCGCTCAGGCCGCCTTTTGCTGTTCTTCGCCGTCGGTCTTCGGCGGAAAGGGGAAGCCGAACAGCCGCAGCAGTTCGCGCGCTTCGTCGTCGGTGGTCGCGGTCGTCGCGACGATCACGTCCATCCCGCGCGTCACATCGACCTGGTCATAGCTGATCTCTGGAAAGATCAGCTGCTCCTTGATCCCGCACGCGTAATTGCCACGCCCGTCGAAGCTCTTATCGTTCAAGCCCCGAAAGTCGCGCACCCGCGGCAGGGCGATCGTGATGAAGCGGTCGAGGAACTCGTACATCCGCTCACGCCGCAACGTCACCTTGCAGCCGATCGGCATGCCTTCACGCAGCTTGAACTGCGCGACCGACTTCTTGGCCTTGACGATGATCGGCTTCTGCCCGGCGATCGCCTGCATTTCGGCCGCTGCCTGGTCGACGCGCTTCTTGTCCTGAGTCGCGTCACCCACGCCCATGTTGAGGACAATCTTGTCGAGGCGAGGAACCTGCATCGGATTCTTGTATCCGAACTGCTCGGTCATCGCTTTGACGTAGCGCTCCTCATAGAGCTTTTGCATCCTGGGCTTGTAGGCCACGACATTGGACTCTGCGTTCGTTTCGGGCTCAGCCATTGATCACCTCCCCGGAGCGCACGGCGACCCGGACTTTCTTGCCATCCTGAACCTCGAAGCGGACACGCGTCGGCTTGCCCGTGCGGGGATCCTCGATCGCGACCTTCGACACGTGCATCGGCGCTTCGAAGCGCGACAGCCCGCCCGACGGGTTTTCCTGCGTCGGCTTGGTGTGGCGCGTCGCGATGTTGACGCCCGACACGATCACCTTGCCATCCTTGGGCATCGCGCGGGTCACCTCGCCATGCTTGCCCTTGTCGCGGCCCGAGAGCACGACGACCTTGTCGCCCTTCTTGATCTTGGCGGCACTCATCACAGCACCTCCGGCGCGAGCGAAATAATCTTCATGTAATTCTTCGCGCGCAGCTCGCGGCACACCGGCCCGAAGATGCGCGTGCCGATCGGCTCCTCGTTCTTGTTGACGAGAACCGCGGCATTGCCGTCGAAGCGGATCGTCGAGCCGTCGGGACGATGGATGTCCTTGGCCGTCCGCACGATGACCGCACGGTGCACGTCGCCCTTCTTCACCTTGCCGCGCGGCACGGCTTCCTTGATCGACACGACGATCACGTCGCCGACGCTCGCGAAGCGACGCTTCGATCCGCCCAGCACCTTGATGCATTGGACCCGCTTGGCGCCGCTGTTGTCCGCGACGTCGAGATTGGACTGCATCTGGATCATTAGGCCATATCCTCGACACCGGTGTCGGCCACGCCGCCACCGTCAACGACCTTCCACGTCTTCAGCTTGGACATCGGCGAGCATTCCTCGATGCGCACCGTCTGGCCCAGCCTGAACACATTGCCCTCGTCATGGGCGTGATATTTCTTCGAACGACGGATGATCTTTCCATAGAGCGGGTGCTTCACCTTGCGCTCCACGTTGACCACCACGGTCTTGTCGCCCTTGTCGGAAACGATCGTCCCGGTGAGAACGCGCTTTGGCATCTTTCCGCTTCCTTACTTCGTCGCTTCAGGGGCGACACGCGCCGTCTGAAGCGTCTTGATCTGTGCGATGGTGCGGCGCACCTCGCGGACACGGCTCGGCTTTTCGAGCTGGTTGGTCGCGGCCTGGAAACGCAGGTTGAACGCCTCGCGCTTCAGCTCGCCCAGCTGGCCGGACAATTCATCGTCGGTCTTGACGCGGAGATCGGCAATCTTGGCCATCATGCGGCTCCCAGATGCGTAAAGTCGCCCAGACGCGCGACGACCTTGGTCTTGATCGGCAGCTTTTCCATCGCGCGGCTGAACGCAACCGCCGCGATCGGGCCGGGCACGCCGTCGAGCTCGAACAGGATGCGACCCGGCTTCACGCGCGCGGCATGAAATTCGATCGCGCCCTTGCCCTTGCCCATGCGGACTTCGGCGGGCTTGGCGGTCACCGGCACATCAGGGAAGATGCGGATCCACAACCGCCCCTGCCGCTTGATATGACGCGTGATCGCGCGACGCGCCGCCTCGATCTGGCGCGCGGTGATCCGGTCGGGCTCCATCGCCTTCAGGCCATAGGAGCCGAAATTCAACTCGGTTCCACCCTTGGCGAGACCGTGAATCTTGCCCTTGAAGGTCTTGCGGAACTTTGACTTTTTGGGTTGCAGCATTTCTGTTCAGCCTATCGACGGTCGGACTGCGGACGCACGCCCGAGGTCTGCGCTTCCATCATCAGCCGTTCCTGGCTGAGCGGATCGTGCCCGAGGATCTCGCCCTTGAAGATCCACACCTTGACGCCGCACACGCCGTACGCGGTGTGCGCCTCATGCTCGGCATAATCGACATGCGCGCGCAGCGTATGGAGCGGCACGCGGCCCTCGCGATACCATTCGGTCCGCGCGATTTCGGCACCGCCCAGACGACCGGCGCAGGTGATCCGGATGCCCTCGGCACCCAGACGCAGCGCCGACTGGACCGCGCGCTTCATCGCGCGGCGGAACGCGATGCGCCGCTCGAGCTGGTCGGCGACGCCAGCGGCGACGAGCTTGGCGTCGATCTCGGGCTTCCTGATCTCGACGATGTTGAGCGAGACTTCGGACGAGGTCATCGACCCGATCGTCTTGCGCAATTTCTCGATATCGGCGCCCTTCTTACCGATGATGACGCCGGGACGCGCGGCATAGACCGAGATACGGCACAGCTTGGCCGGACGCTCGATCACGACCTTCGAGATCGCGGCCTGCGGCAGGCTGGTCATGATGAATTTGCGGATCTTCAGATCCTCGATCAGCAGGCGCGCATAGCTGTCGCCCTCGGCGTACCAGCGACTGTCCCACGTCCGGTTGATCTGGAGCCGAAGCCCGATCGGGTTGGATTTCTGACCCATGTTAGGCTTCCTCGTCCTGGACTTCGCGCACGACGACGCGCAGGCGGCTGAACGGCTTGACGATCTGCGCCGAGCGGCCGCGTGCGCGCGTGGCAAAGCGCTTCATGCTCAGCCCCTTGCCGACCGACGCCTCGACGACGACGAGCGCGTCGACGTCGAGATTGTGATTATTCTCGGCATTGGCGATCGCCGACGCGAGGCATTTGCGCACATCGGTGGCCATGCCCTTCGTCGAGAATTGCAGGATGTTCATCGCGTCGCCGGCACGCCGGTTGCGAATGAGCGCCGCGACGAGGCCGAGCTTTTGCGCCGAACCGCGGATCGCGGTCGCGGTCGCCAGCGCCTCGTTGTCGGCCACCTTGCGCGGATTGGCTTGCTTCGACATCAGCGCTTGCCCTTCTTGTCGGCGGCGTGGCCGGGGAAGTAGCGCGTCGGCGCGAACTCGCCGAGCTTCATCCCCACCATGTCTTCGTTGACCGAGACAGGCACGAACTTGCGCCCGTTATAGACGCTGAACGTCAGGCCGACGAACTGCGGCAGGATCGTCGAGCGGCGCGACCAGGTCTTGATCGGCGCGCGCGCATTGGTGTCCTGCGCGGTCTCGGCCTTCTTGAGGAGATGCAGGTCGACGAACGGACCTTTCCAGACGGAGCGGGCCATGACTACCTCTTCTTCTTGGCGTGACGCGACCGGATGATCATCTTGTCGGTCGATTTATTGTGACGCGTTCGTGCGCCCTTGGTCGGCTTGCCCCACGGCGTGACTGGATGACGTCCGCCCGAGGTGCGGCCTTCGCCGCCGCCGTGCGGGTGATCGACCGGGTTCTTGGCGACGCCGCGCGTCAGCGGGCGAATGCCCTTCCAGCGGTTGCGACCGGCCTTGGCGAGATTGGTGTTGCCATTGTCGGGGTTAGACACCGCGCCCACCGAGGCCATGCAATTGGCATGGATGTAACGCTGCTCGCCCGAATTGAGCCGCACGATCACCATGCCGCGATCGCGCCCGACGACCTGCACATAGGTGCCTGCCGACCGGCTGATCTGTCCACCCTTGCCGGGCTTCATCTCGACGTTGTGGACGATGGTGCCGACGGGCATCTGCCCCAGCTCCATCGCGTTGCCCGGCTTCACGTCGGTCTTCTTGCTCGCGATCACCTTGTCGCCGACGGCAAGCCGCTGCGGCGCGAGGATGTACGACAGATTGTCGCCCGCGCGCCCGTCGGTGTTCTGGCCATAGTTGATCAGCGCGATGAACGCCGTCCGGTTCGGGTCGTATTCGAGCCGTTCGACCGTTCCCTCGACATCCCACAGGCGACGCTTGAAGTCGACGATGCGATACTTCTGCTTGTGCCCGCCCGCGATGCCGCGCGACGTCACATGCCCCTTGTTGTTGCGCCCGCCGGTCTTGGTCTTGCCCTCGGTCAGCGCCTTGACGGGCTTGCCCTTCCACAGCGACGATTTGTCGACGAGGATCAGGCCGCGCCGTGCGGGGCTGGTCGGGTTGTATGACTTTAGTGCCATCGCCTCAAATCCCCGCCTAAATACCGGTCGTGACGTCGATCGACTGGCCATCGGCCAGGCGAACGATCGCCTTCTTGAAATCCGAACGCGTGTAGGGCGTGCCCTTCCAGCGCTTGGTCTTGCCCTTCTGGACAATCGTGTTGACGCCCAGGACACTGACGTTGAACAGGGCCTCAACCGCCGCCTTGATCTGCGGCTTGGTCGCCGAGTTTGCGACCTTGAACACGACGGCGTTATGCTCGCTCATCAATGTCGCTTTTTCGGTGATATAGGGTGCGACGACGACATCGTAATGCCGGACATCGACCGCATCTTTTGCTGGCTTAGCCATTGAACCGCGCCTCCAGCTGTTCGACCGCCGCGCGCGTCAGCACGAGGGTATCGGCCCTGAGGATATCGTAGACATTGGCACCGACCGCGGGGAGCACGTCGATGCGGTGGAGGTTGGCGGCAGCCAGCGCGAAGCTGTTCTCGACCGCGTCGCCGTCGATCACCAGCGCACGCTTTTCCGCGATCGTGCCGAATTGCGCGGCAAGGACCTTGGTCTTGCCGTTTTCGACCGCAAGGCTGTCCATCACGATCAGCTTGCCGTCCTTCGCCTTCGAAGACAGCGCCATCTTCAGGCCGAGCGCGCGAACCTTCTTGTTCAGCCCCGGATTGAAATCGCGCAGTCGCGCGCCGTGCGCCTTGCCGCCGCCGACGAACGTGGGTCCGCGCCGGTTGCCGTGACGTGCGGTGCCGCCACCCTTCTGGTTGCCGAATTTCTTGCCGGTGCGCGCGACATCGGAACGCTCACGCGTCGGTCGCGCCGTCGCGCGACGCTTTTCGAGCTGCCATGTGACCACGCGGTGGAGGATGTCTGCGCGCGGCTCGAGGCCGAATACGTCATCGCTGAGCTCGATCTCGGTCGAGCCCGCGCCTTCGAAAGTGGAGATGGGGAGCTTCATGATCAGGCTTCCTCGCTCGTGGTGGCGCCCGATTCGGTCTGCGCATCGATCTGTGCGTCGACCTGGCCCGCGCCCGCTTCGTCCGACGCCATCACGCCTGCGGCGACGGCATCGGCGCCGGGTAGCGGCTCCATGTCATGGACGGCGCCCGGCTCGACTTCGGCCGTCGTCGGTTCCTCGTCATGCGCCTTGCTGCGGATCGATGCCGGATAAGGCGCATCGGCGTGGCGTGCGACCTTCACCGCGTCCTTGACCGTCAGCCAGGTGCCTTTGTGCCCCGGCACCGAACCCTTAACGAACAACAGCCCGCGCAGGACGTCGGTCGAGACGATCTCGAGATTTTGCTGCGTGCGTTCGGCGTCGCCCATATGGCCCGCCATCTTCTTGCCCTTGAACACCTTGCCGGGATCCTGGCGCTGGCCGGTGCTCCCGAGCGAACGGTGCGACACCGAGACGCCGTGCGAGGCGCGAAGCCCGCCGAAACCCCAGCGCTTCATGCCGCCCTGAAAACCCTTGCCCTGCGTATGGCCCGACACGTCGACGAGCTGCCCGGGAACGAAATGGTCGGCTGAAATCTCGGCTCCCACATCGACCAGCGCATCGTCGGCGACGCGGAATTCGACCAGGCGCGCCTTGGGCTCGACCTCGGCCTTCGCGAAATGCCCGCGTTGCGGCTTGGCGACGTTCTTGGCCTTGGCGGTACCAGCGCCCAGCTGTACGGCAACATAGCCGTCGCGATCGGCCGTGCGGTGCGCGACCACCTGGTTGCCCTCGAGCGCCAGGACGGTGACGGGCACATGGCGGCCGTCGTCCTGGAACAGGCGGGTCATCCCCATCTTCTTCGCGATCACGCCAGTGCGCATGACCATGCTCCTTCATAGCAGAGGCGCGCACCGGAAGACCCGCTACGCGCTTGGCATTGCCCGAATAACGATACGTGCCCCGTCCGGGCGTTTCCTCACCGATCGGGAGGAGGACGGGGACGCAGCCCGGACAATGCACCCACGAAAGCATTGCTTTCGTGGGACCGCAAAGCCCGGCGGTATCCCTTATCTCGCCCCCGACCTGAATCGGGGAGCGCGGCCACTAGGCCAGTTTGATCTCGACGTCAACGCCGGCGGCAAGGTCGAGCTTCATCAGGGCGTCGACCGTCTGCGGCGTCGGCTGCACGATGTCGAGCAGCCGCTTGTACGTGCGCACCTCGAACTGCTCGCGCGACTTTTTGTCGACGTGAGGCCCGCGGTTGACGGTGAATTTCTCGATGCGCGTCGGCAACGGAATCGGACCACGGATCAGGGCACCGGTGCGCTTGGCCGTATCGGCAATGTCGCCGGTCGCCTGGTCGAGCACCCGGTGATCGAATGCCTTCAGACGAATGCGGATATTCTGCGTTTCCATGCCTAATCCCTAAGGGTCCACCGATGCGAAAGAGCGCGCCTGTTTTGCAGGCCTTCAAAAACAGTCGAGCCGCCCGGTCGCTTCAAGACGACCGGGCGGCTCTGATTCGTACCTACTACTTCGTGACCGAAGCGACAACCCCCGAACCGACGGTGCGACCGCCTTCGCGGATCGAGAAGCGAAGCCCCTGCTCCATCGCGATCGGCGCGATCAGCTTGACGCCGAGCTGCACATTGTCGCCGGGCATGACCATCTCGGTCCCCTCGGGCAGCACGACTTCGCCGGTCACGTCGGTGGTCCGGAAGTAGAATTGCGGACGATAGTTGGCGAAGAACGGCGTGTGACGGCCGCCCTCGTCCTTCGACAGCACATAGACTTCCGACTGGAATTCGGTGTGCGGCTTGATCGAGCCGGGCTTGCAGAGAACCTGGCCGCGCTCGACTTCCTCACGTCCCACGCCGCGGATCAGCGCGCCGATGTTGTCGCCCGCCTGGCCCTGGTCGAGCAGCTTCCTGAACATCTCGACGCCGGTGACGACGGTCTTGCGCGTGTCCTTGATGCCGACAATCTCGACTTCCTCGCCGACCTTGACGATGCCGGTCTCGACGCGACCGGTGACGACGGTACCGCGACCCGAGATCGAGAAGACATCCTCGATTGGCATCAGGAACGGCTTGTCGAGCGGACGCGCAGGCTGCGGGATCCAGCTGTCGACCGCTGCCATCAGCTTGAGCACGGCGTCGTGGCCGATTTCGGGCTGCTTGTCGTCGAGCGCGCACACCGCCGAACCCTGGATGATCGGAATATTGTCGCCGTCGAAATCATACTTAGACAGGAGCTCGCGAATCTCGAGCTCGACGAGCTCGAGGATCTCGGCGTCGTCGACGAGGTCGACCTTGTTCATGAACACGACCATCTGCGGCACGCCGACCTGGCGTGCCAGCAGAATGTGTTCGCGCGTCTGCGGCATCGGGCCGTCGGTCGCCGACACGACGAGGATCGCGCCGTCCATCTGCGCGGCACCGGTGATCATGTTCTTCACATAATCGGCATGGCCCGGGCAATCGACGTGCGCATAATGGCGGTCGGCCGTCTCATACTCGACGTGCGCGGTCGAGATCGTGATGCCACGCTCACGCTCCTCGGGCGCCTTGTCGATGTTTGCGTAGCTCGTGAAGGTCGCGCCGCCCGTTTCGGCCAGAACCTTGGTGATCGCCGCCGTCAGGCTGGTCTTGCCATGGTCGACGTGACCGATGGTGCCGATGTTGCAGTGCGGCTTGTTCCGCTCGAATTTTGCCTTCGCCATTTTTCTTCCTTCTCAGGCGCGCCACCATGCGAACGGCGGACCGCGTCTTCCCTCAAAACTGCCTGTTGGAACGGGGCCGTCCCCACACGTCGATAGCCCGGCAAACCCACCCGGCCACATGCGAAGGCGCGCCCATAGCGAGTCGGCTCGGCGCGCGCAAGGCACTTGCATGACGGTCACGGGGTCGTCTCGACATTGCGCTCATAGGGTGGCGAGCGCCGCGCCCATGTCGCGGACCGCCGCGACCTTGGCTTCGAGCGGGTGCCAGTCGTCGTCGCGGTCGATCGCACCCCAGATTTCCTCGACCTCGGCGATGGGCATCGAACAGGGCGCGTCCTGCTGCCAATAGCGGTGGCGGGGCGCGGCGAGCGCTTCGTAACCGGCGACCGCTTCGCGAAATGCCGCGAAGTCTTCGCCCGCATAAGCCTCCCCCGCCCTGCGCAGATCGCTCCCGCGCAGATCGCCGCCGCGCCAGTCGAAGAAGAACCGGTCGATGCCGACCTGCGACGCGACCAGCGCGGCCTCCATCGACTGGACGAGCGCGACATCCGCGTCGCCGCCCCTTGCGACGACGCCGAGCCGCCACAGCATCCGCTCGACGAGCGCCGCGCGATAGGCCGGCGCGAACGCGTCGACTGTGGCGGCGAGCGCATCCTGCGGCGCGATTGACGTCAGCGCGATGGCGAGCTGGACCACGTCCC
Organism: Sphingomonas sp.; assembly: GCA_965248885.1. GTDB lineage: Bacteria > Pseudomonadota > Alphaproteobacteria > Sphingomonadales > Sphingomonadaceae > Sphingomonas_O. The sequence goes on from OZ252211.1 coordinate 2,065,244, forward strand.
AGTGGATCGCCTCGGCCTGCCGCCCGAACGCATAGAGCCCGGCCGCATCGAAATAGGCGGCGGTGAAGCCGGTGTCGAAGGTCGGCGCGAACCGCCAGGGGCCGTAATCGAAGCTTTCGCCGGTGACGTTGATATTGTCCGAATTGAGGACGCCGTGGACGAACCCCGCCGCCATATAGCTCGCCGCGAGCCGCGCGGTGCGCTCCGCGACGTAACGCAGCAGCCGCACCGGCCCGTCGTCACCCATGGGCTCACCAAAATAGACGTCGAGGACATAGGCGGTCAGCCGCTCGAGGTCGTCGGTCAGCCCGAGCGTCGCCAGCCGCTGGAAACTGCCGATGCGGATATGCCCGTGGCTGAGCCGCACCATTACCGCCGACCGTGTCGGCGACGGCTCGTCGCCGCGGTGGAGCGCCTCGCCGGTTTCGATGAGCGAGAACGTACGCGACGTCTCGACGCCGAGCGCCTCGAGCATTTCGGTCGCGAGGATCTCACGCACCCCGCCCTTCAGCGTCAGCCGCCCGTCGCCGAAGCGGCTGTACGGCGTCGTCCCCGATCCCTTGGTGCCGAAATCCATTAGCCGCCCAGGCGTGTCACGACCCCCGACTTCGCGACCCCCGACTTCGCGACATTGCGCAAACAGGAACCCGCGTCCGTCGCCGATGTCGGGATTGTACACGCGGAACTGATGCCCGTGGTACCGCAGCGCAAGCGGCCGTGGCAGGCTGCCCGGGAGCGGCGCGAACCGCCCGAAATAATCGATCCACGCCGCGTCGCCGAGCGTATCGAGCCCGACAGTGGCGGCGGCGCGATCGTTGCGAAAGCGAAGCCGGTGTTCGGGGAAGCTTGCCGCCACGACGGGATCGGCGAGGAAGCCGGCGACGCGTTCGATGTCGCGTGCCGGGGCGAAGTGTTGCGTGTCGGCGGCCATGCGCCGATATGGCGGCGGGGCAGCGGAGCGGCAAGCTTGGCGTACAGCGACGGCTATTGGTGGTCGAACGACGGATTGCGGCTGCATTACCGCGACTATCACGGGGTCGAGGTCGGGGCCGGGGGTGGCGACGCGCGGCCGCCGATCCTGTGCCTGCCCGGGCTGACCCGCAATGCGCGCGATTTCGAAGCATTGGCCGAGCGGCTTGCACCGGCATGGCGCGTGATCGCGGTCGACCTGCGCGGGCGCGGCGAAAGCGGTTACGCCAAGGACCCGATGAGCTATGTTCCGCTCGTCTATGCGCAGGACCTCGAGCGGCTGATCGCCGAGCTCGCGCTGACGCGGTTCGTCGTGTTCGGTACCTCGCTCGGCGGGCTGCTCGCGATGCTGCTCGGCGCAAGCGGGCGCGAGCGCGTCGCAGGCGTGCTGCTCAACGACATCGGCCCCGACATCGAGGCGGCGGGGCTCGTCCGTATTCGCGGCAGCGTGGGGCGCGCGGGATCATGGCCGACATGGGTGCACGCCGCGCGCGCACTGTCGGAGGTGCACGGCGACATCTATCCCGATTATGCGCTCGCCGACTGGCTGGGAATGGCCAAACGCCTTTTGAAACTGACGCCGGCGGGTCGCATCGTCCCCGATTACGACAAGCGCATCGCCGAGCCGTTCCGCCTGCCCGGTGGCGAGGCGGGGGTCGATCTGTGGCCGACGCTCGCCGCGCTCGCGGAGGTGCCGACGCTGATCATCCGGGGCGCGCTGTCCGACATTCTGTCGGCGGACACGGTCGCGCGGATGCAGGCGGCGCTTCCGCAGGCCGCGGTGGTGACAATTCCCGCGACAGGCCATGCGCCGACGCTCGACGAACCCGTCGCCGCCGCCGCGATCGATACGCTGCTCGCGCGCATCGGATGACGCCCGTCGCGATCCTTCATTGCCACTCGACCTTCGCGCTCGGCGGCAAGGAGGCGCGCGCGGCGGCACTGATGAACGCTTTCGGGGACCGCGCGCGGCACACGGTCATCAGCTCGGTCAGCGGTGCGCTCGACGCGCGCGCCGCGGTCGCCCCCGGCATCGCCGTCGCGTATCCCGACGACCACCCCTCGCTGACCGGACGCCCGGGGCTTGCGCGGTATCGCGAGATCGCGCGCTATATGGCGCGCTTCGACCTCGTGCTGACCTATAATTGGGGCGCGATGGACGCGGTGCTCGCGCGGCGCGTCGCGGGCGGGCCGCCGCTCGTCCATCACGAGGACGGCTTCAACGCCGACGAGAATGCGCGGCTGAAGACCGAGCGCACATTGTTGCGCCGCATCGCGCTGCCAGCCGCGGCGGCGATCGTCGTTCCGTCGCAGACACTCGAGACGATCGCGCTGACCATCTGGAAACAGCCGCGCGCCAGGGTCACGCGCATCCCCAACGGCATCGACGTCGCGCGCTATGCCGAGCCGCCACGACCGAGCGCCATTCCCGGTTTCAAGCGTCGGGCAGGCGAGATCGTCATCGGTACCCTCGCAGGGTTACGCGCGGTCAAGAACATCCCGCGCCTCGTCGAGGCAGCGTTGTCGATCCCTCGGACGCGGCTGGTCGTCGTGGGCGAAGGACCCGAGCGCGATGCGATCGTCGCCGCCGCCGAAGCGATCGGCGCGCGCGAACGGCTGCTGCTGCCCGGCTTCCTCGCCGACCCAGCCCGCTACATCGGGCTGTTCGACATCTTTGCGCTGTCGTCGGACAGCGAGCAATTCCCGATCGCGCTCGTCGAGGCAATGGCGGCGGGCCTGCCGGTGGTCGCGACCGACGTCGGCGACGTGCGCGCGATGCTGCCACACGCCAATGCCCGCTTCGTCGTGCCGCGCGATGCCGTGGCGTTGACGGCCGCGCTGCGCCAGCTGGTCGCCGACGCGGGGTTGCGCCGGACGCTCGGCGCGGCCAATCGCGTACACGCTGTCCAAAATTACGACGCCATGCATATGTTTGCCGCCTATGCGCGTATCTACGATCGCGCACTCGGTGAAACGACGCAGCATTTCACGGAAAGCCGACTATAGTTATGGATCAACGCCCCGTCAGGAGTTTCGAAGTTTGTTCAAGGGTCTGAGCCCCGTTGCCTATCGCGGACGCGAAGTCTGGCCGCTGATCGAGGGCGGCAAGGGCGTTTCTGCGTCGAACCATGCGAGCGCAGGGGCGTGGGCAGCGGCGGGCGGCATCGGGACCGTCAGCGCGGTCAATGCCGACAGCTACGACCCGACCGGCAAGATCATACCGCAGGTGTATGCGATGCGCACGCGCCAGGAACGCCATCAGGAGCTGATCCAGTACGCGATCGACGGCGCGGTCGAACAGGTCAAACGCGCGTACGACATCGCCAGCGGCCGGGGCGCGATCAACATCAACGTGTTGTGGGAAATGGGCGGCGCGCAGCCGATCCTCCACGGCGTGCTCGAACGGACCCGGGGGCTGGTCGCGGGCGTCACCTGTGGCGCGGGCATGCCGTACAAGCTGTCCGAGATCACGGCATCGTACGGCGTCAGCTATCTGCCGATCATCAGCTCTGCGCGTGCGTTCCGCGCCTTGTGGAAGCGCGCCTATTCGAAGGCCGCCGATTATCTGTCGGCGGTGGTTTACGAAGATCCGTGGCTCGCGGGCGGCCACAACGGGCTGTCGAATGCCGAAAACCCGCGCGTGCCCGAGCCGCCGCTGCCGCGCGTCCGCGCGCTGCGCGAGACGATGCGAGAGGGCGGCATCCCCGATTCGACGCCCATCGTGATGGCCGGCGGTGTCTGGTACCTGCGCGACTGGGAAGAGTGGATCGACAACCCCGAGCTGGGGCAGGTCGCGTTCCAGTTCGGCACGCGCCCGCTGCTGACGCAGGAAAGCCCGATCCCGCAGGGGTGGAAAGACCTGCTGACGACGATCGAGGAGGGCGATGTCCTGCTCCATCAATTCTCGCCGACAGGCTTCTATTCGTCGGCGGTGCGCAACCCTTTCCTGCGCAACCTCGAAGCGCGCAGCGAACGACAGATCGCCTTTTCGGTCGCCACCGCGGGCGACCATACGCACCAGCTCGACGTGGGGGTGAAGGGGCGGAATTTCTGGGTGACGCGCGGCGACCTGATGCGCGCGCGCGGCTGGTACGGCGCCGGCTTTACCGAAGCGCTCAAGACGCCCGCCAACACGCTCGTCTTCGTGACGCCCGAGGAAAAGGCGACGATTCGCAAGGACCAGGCCGACTGCATGGGGTGCCTTTCACACTGCGCCTTTTCGGCGTGGAAGGACCATGACGACTGGTCGACCGGCTATCTCGCCGATCCGCGCAGCTTTTGTATCCAAAAGACGCTTCAGGACGTGGCGCATGGCGAGCCGGTCGACGACAACCTCGTCTTCGCCGGGCACGGCGCGTTCCAGTTCAACCGCGACCCCTTTTATTCCAACGGCTTCGTGCCGACGGTCAGGCAGCTGGTCGAGCGGATCCGCACGGGGGATTAGGCGGCCGGTCCGCCGTCTTCACGCATCGGCGCCACGATCGATACCGCGAGCGCCGCGATCGTGGCCGCGACCGCGCTCCACAGTACGACCGCGAGCGTGGCGATGGATTGCGCCGCCCAGATGGTGACGAGCCCGGTTCCGTCCTCGAACCCCGGACCGCCGAGCGCGGGCAAGATGAACAAGGGATAGAAAATCGCGCCGCTGACGGCCGCAGCGCCCCATGTCGCAAATGCTGCGGCCCCGTCGGCGACACGGAGGTTCATCGTAAGTCGCGCCGCCGCGACGTGGCTCGCGCCGCCAAGCGCACCGATTGCCAGCGCCCCCAGCGGCCCCACGAAGACCGCGCCCGCCGAAATTGCGGCAAGACCCGACAGCGCAGCCACGGGCGACGCTGCCACGCGCCGCAGCGTGCTTGCCACGATAACGGCGGTGGCCGTCGCGAGCAGCGCGTTGAGCAACGCCCCCGCCGCATCGTCGCCCGCGCCGAGCGCCGCGCCGCCGATCAGCCCGAGGACGCCCACCCACGCAAAGCCGCTCATGCCCATCGCTTCGTCGACGACGCTGTCGCTCCGGTCGCCGCGCAGCAGCGCTATCGTCAGTGCCGTCACGCCGACGCTGGTGAACACGACCATCCCGCCCGCAAAATCCTGGGCGCCGAGCGCCGCGAGCCAGCCACCGCCCCACATCCAGCGCGCCAGCGGGACATAGACGATCAGCATCCACAACACCGCGAACGGCCAGAGCCACGCGCCGCGGGCGCGCGCGCCGATGCCGCCGACGAGCAGGTTGAGCGCCAGGATCGCGACCGACATCTCATAGAATGCGTAGAGCGATTCGGGGATCGTCGCCTCGGCACGCAAGTCGGCCAGATTGGCGAGCAACGCGTTGCCCGCACCGCCGAGCAGAACGGTTCCTTCGCCGAACGCGAGGCTATAGCCGATCACGGCCATCACGAGGACGGCAACGGCGGTCGACAGCATCAGCCGCGCCACACGTTCGCGGGCCGCGCCGAACGCGAGCCCCGCCGTCGCTCCGAGCAGCACGAGCAGCGACGCTGCCAGCACCCACGCGCTGTCGCCGCTGTCGGCGACGATCACCGGCTGCGCGAGCGTAGGGGTCGCGACCGCGATCGCTGCAAGTGCCGCCAGTGTTCGTGTCATCATGCACCCTCGATATTCGGCATTTCTGCTAGGCCCGGATTGGTTAAGCTTCGGCGAAGAGACGCTCGCTTGTCGCGCAGCCATGAGTTTGGCATGTCGTGCGCGGAGACGACAGGGAGGATAGCCATGCGGCGCGCCATACTCATCGGACTGGCCCTCGCGACGATCGCGACCCCCGCGCTGGCCGCGCGCAAACTGCCCTATTGGGCATCACTGCGCGTCGGCGAGGCGATGATGCGCAGCGGCCCCGGGCGGCAGTTCCCGGCGCAATGGCTGTACAAGCGGGCGGGTCTCCCGGTGAAAGTCGTGAAGACCTATACCGTCGCGCACAGCGAATGGCGCAAGATCAGCGACCCCGACGGGACCGAGGGCTGGGTACAGGCCAATCTGCTGAGCGACGCGCGTACCGCGCTCGTGGTCGGCGACGTGCGCCCGCTGCGCCAGTCGGCGGCACCCGATGCCGCGATCGTCTGGCGCGCCGAGCCGGGCGTCGTCGGCAAGGTCGGCCAATGCGCCAATGGCTGGTGCCACCTCGACGTGCGCGGGCGCGGCGGCTTCGTCGAAGTCGCGCATCTTTATGGCGTGGAGGCGGCCGAGCGGCTGCCGTGACGCTCCCCGATGGCATCGCCTGGGTGGCGGGCGGTGCCGTGGCGGGTATGATCGCGGGAAGCTTTCTGTCGACGCTCGTGCTGCGCTGGGGCGCAGGGCGGACATTGGCCGGCCGCTCGGCATGCGACGCATGCGGCGCGGCGCTCGGCGTCGTCGACCTCGTGCCCGTGATCGGCTGGGCCGTACGGCGCGGTCGCTGTCGTTATTGCGCCGCGTCGATCGCCAGCGATCACATCGTCGGCGAAATAGGGGGCGCGGTGATCGGGGCCGCTTGTTTCGCCGTGTCCCCCGATCTTGCGGGCGTCGCGGCGGCGCTGTCGTGCTGGCTGCTGGCCGCGCTGGCGGCGCTCGACTGGCGCTGGTTCTGGCTCCCCGACCGGCTGACGGGGGCGCTCACAGCGGTCGGGGCTGTTGCGGGGCTTGCCGAAGTTGCGCTGCCGCTCAGCCAGCGGCTGCTGGGCGGAATTCTCGGTTGGGCAAGCATGTCATTGATTTCGCTTACTTATCGTAGCTTGCGCGGACGCGAGGGCCTCGGCGCGGGCGATGCCAAGCTGCTCGGCGCAGTCGGGCTGTGGCTCGGCTGGGCCGCGCTGCCGTTCGTGTTGCTGGGTGCCAGTGGGGCCGGGCTGATCGCGGTGATCGCGATGCGCGCGAGCGGACGGCCGGTCGCTGCCGACATGCGCGTACCGCTGGGCACGCTGATCGCGCTTGCGTCGATGATACTCTGGTTCGTCCTCAACCTGGGGTTCGTCCTCAACCTGGGCCGCTGAGCGCGTCGATCGCCGCCCACCCATAGACGCCCGTCGCCAGCACCCGACGCACATTGTTTCGCGACACGCCGCCCAATGCCACCACCCGGTCGCGCACGACGCCGGCCGTCAGCCCCAGCTGCACGACGCCCATCGCGCGCGCGCCTCGATGCGAGCGCGTCGCGAACACCGGCGATACGAAGATCAGGTCCGCCCTCACCGCTCGCCCGAGCGCCACTTCGCGTGCATCGTGCGCGGCGATGCTACGGAGCCCGCGCGAGACGAGCCGCGAACGATGATGCGCGCCGTCCGCCCGCCAGTGACGCGCCGTCGTCGGCGTGTCGGCGAGCATCAGGACCAGCGAGCGTCGCCGCGCCAATCCGCGTACCAGCTCGAACAGTGCGCGCCGCGCCCTGGGTGGCGTCGCATAGTGACGGAACACGACGCCCGACCCGCGCGGCAGCCGCGCCACCGCGCCCGGCACGTCGGCGATCCGTTCGTCGGTGAACAGCCAGAGCGTGGGCAGCGGGGCGTGACGACGGTACACCCCCGCGTTTATAGCGCGCGCGTGACCGATGCCCCAAGCCGCCTGTCTGCGATTCGCGCGGCGATCGCTGCGTCCGCCCGGCGCGCCGGTCGCGACCCGCAATCGGTCGAGCTGGTCGCGGTATCGAAAACGCACGATGCGGCGGCGATCGCCCCGCTGATCGCGGCGGGCCAGCGCGTCTTCGGCGAAAACCGCGTGCAGGAAGCGCAGGGCAAATGGCCATCTTTGAAAGACGAGACCCCCGGCATCGAACTCCATCTCGTCGGGCAGCTTCAGTCGAACAAGGCCGCCGATGCCGTCGCGCTGTTCGACGCCATTCATTCGCTCGATCGCGTGTCGCTGGTCGCGGCACTCGCGCGGGCGATGGACCGCGCCGACCGGCGCCCCGCCTGTTTTGTCCAGGTCGATCTCGCCGACGAACCGCAAAAGGGCGGTTGCCCGGTCACCATGCTCCCTGCCTTGCTCGCCGAGGCGCGTGCCGCGCAGCTGCCGGTAACGGGATTGATGTGCGTGCCTCCCGCTGGTCTCGAGCCGGCACCATGGTTCGCCTTTCTTGCCAAGCTCGCCGCCGACAACGGGCTGGCGCAGCTCAGCATGGGCATGTCGGGCGATTTTGAGAGTGCCGTTGCGCTTGGCGCGACGCACGTCCGCGTCGGTACCGCGCTGTTCGGTTCGCGCGGCTGAGCCAAGAACCGTTTACGAAAAGCGACGGACAGCATGACAGCGAACCAACACCCGAACGCCGCTCACCCACGCGGCATCATCTTCGACTTCGACGGCGTGCTGATCGAAAGCGAATATGTCGGCAATGCGCATATCGCCCGGCTGCTGACCCGGCTCGGCCACCCGACCTCGGTCGACGATGCGATCATCCGGTTCAGCGGGCTGAGCGGGCAGGCGCTCGTCGACGCGCTCGAAAGCTGGATCGACGCACCGCTCCCGCCCGATTTCCGCACCGCGCGCGAGATCGAGGACGCACGCGTCATCGCGCAAGGTGTCGATCCGGTCGATGGCGCGATCGCGTTCGTTCGAGGCCTGCCTGCCGACCTGCCGCGCGCGATCGCCTCGTCGTCGAGCACCGACTGGATCGCCGCGCACCTCGCGCACATCGGCCTGACCGACGCGTTCGGCGATCACATCTATTCAGGGCGCGAGCATGTCGCGCGTGGCAAGCCTGCCCCCGACATCTATCTGTTCGCCGCCGCCGCGATCGGCGTGCCGATCGGGCAGGTGCTGATCATCGAGGATTCGGTCGTCGGCGTGACAGGCGCGGTCGCGTCGGGCGCACAGGTCGTGGGGCTCGCTGCGGGACGTCACTGCGTCGACGGCCACGAGGAGCGCCTCCGCGCCGCCGGCGCACCGAGCGTCGCGCATGACTTTGCCGAAATCGGCAGGCTCTTGACGCGCTAAAGCTGATGCCCGGTGCGGTCGCGCTTGGTCGCCAGATAGCGCGTGTTGTGGAGATTGTCGGGCACACGGTGCGGCACGCGTTCGGCAACCGAAATTCCGGCATTCTCGAGCCCGGCCACTTTGGCGGGATTGTTCGTCAGCAGCCGCACCGCGCGCACGCCGAGCAGGTCGAGCATGCGCGCCGCCACCCCGAAGTCGCGCGTATCGACCGCGAAGCCGAGCCGCAGATTGGCGTCGACGGTGTCGAACCCCTGATCCTGAAGCTCGTAGGCGCGCAACTTGTTGATTAGCCCGATCCCGCGCCCTTCTTGTCGCAGATAGAGCAGGATGCCCCACCCCGCTTCGGCGATTTCGCCGAGCGCGACGTGCAGTTGCGGACCGCAATCGCATTTCAGGCTGCCGAGCACGTCGCCGGTAAGGCACTCGCTGTGCAGGCGCACGAGCGGGATCGAGGCGTCGCGCGTGCCGATGATGAGCGCGACGTGTTCGGCGACAGCTTCCGCACTGCGGAACGCGACGATCTCGGCGCGTTCGCTGGCGGCGACCGGAAGAAACGCGCGCGCGACGATGTCGAGCCGCAGCGGCGAATCGAAGGCGGCGATGTCTTCGGGTGTGGCGCGCGCCTCGACGGCGCCGCTCCTTCGCACGAAGAACGCGGGGAGTATGCCGGCCATCCGCGCCAGCTCGAGCGCCGCACGCGCCGCCGCAGGCTCGGGCGTCGCGACCGCGCGGTACGGTCCCTGCAAGGGGTTCGCGAGGTCGGTCGCGGGGTCGGCAAGCGCGCGCGCGGCCGGTAGGTCGAGCCAATGCGTACGCGCGACCATCACCGGCGCGTCGGGATCGGCGGCGTCGCGCTGGTTGACCAGCTTGAGCGTTGCCGCGCGCGACCCCGCGAGCAGGATATTGGCATCGTGCGCCGGATCGAACGCCGCGAGGCGCAGATCGTCGGCCGCCTCGATCGCAAGCAGATGCAGCGGCCCGACGGCAACCGGCCAGCCGCGGCGAAGGGCGTCGATCGCGCGTGCTGCTTGCTTGGCATCGCTCAAAACACGAACTCGGTGACCAGCGGGACGTGATCGGACGGCTTTTCCCACGACCGGCACGGCTCGTGAACGTGATGCGCGACCGCCTGCGCGGCGACGTCGCGCGTCGCCCACATATGGTCGAGCCGCCGCCCGCGATTTGACGCCGCCCAGTCCTTTGCACGGTAGCTCCACCAGGTGTGCAGCCGGTCGGGGGCCGGAACGAAGTGCCGCCCCAGATCGACCCAGTCGCCCGCCGCCTGCAACGCACCGAGCGTCGCTACCTCGATCGGCGTATGGCTGACGACGTCGAGCAGCGCCTTGTGACTCCATACGTCGCATTCGAGCGGCGCGACGTTGAAATCACCGACGATCAGCGTGGGCCCATCGAGCGTTTCGGACCAGCGCGTCATGCGTGTGAGAAAGTCGAGCTTCTGCCCGAACTTGGGGTTGAGGTCGCGGTCGGGGACGTCGCCCCCGGCAGGCACATAGACGTTTTCAAGCCGCATGCCGCTCGCGAAGCGCACGCCGACATGCCGCGCCTCGCCATTATCCTGCCAGTCGTGACGCAGTGTTTCCGCAAAGGGCAGCCGCGACAGGATCGCGACACCGTGATGCATTTTCTGCCCGTGCGTGGCGCGGTGAACGTAACCGAGCCGTTCGAAGACCTCGTGCGGAAAGACGATGTCCTCGGCCTTGGTTTCCTGCAGGCACAGCACGTCGGGCCCCTCGTCGCGCAGGAAACGCTCGACGATCGCACTGCGAAACCGTACCGAGTTGATGTTCCACGACGCGACTTTGAGGGTGTGCATCGCGGGCATTTAGGCGGCGGCACGTGTCTGCGCCAGTCCAGCGACGCGCGATTGACCGGCGCGGCGCGCGCTCCTAGCGTCACATTTGTTCACAGCCAGGACGATCGACTCATGCTTCGCCCCTTGGTCTCCGCGACGGCGATCGCTGCGCTGCTCGTGCCATCGGTGGCTCCGGCACAGTTCGGGTCGATCTTGCGCGATGCGGTGCGCGGCGCACGAACGCCGAGCCCGGCGCCTTCGCCCACGCCAACGCCGACGCGATCGGCACGAGCCGCCTCCGACCAAGGCTGTGAGCAGGCGGGAAACGCGAGCCGCGGATCGTCGATCATGGGTAGCGTGTTCGGCGGGATGGCGAGCCGTACGGTCGGGCGCACCCGCCTCGGCTATTACGTGCCGATGCCTGCGTTCAGCACCGTGCTGACCGCCGCCTTTGCGTGCAAGCTCGATCCCAAGGAGCAGCAACAGGCTGCCGACGCGACCGCTGTCGCAACGCGCAGCGGTCAGGTCGGCGCGAGTTCGCGGTGGACCAGCGAAGCCCGTCCCGACGTGACGGGCTCGTCCACTGTCGCTGGCAAGGAGCGGCTTGCCGACGGCACGACCTGCATGTCGGTGCGCGATGTTGCAATCGTCAGCGGCGAGGAGACGACGGTGACCAAACGCATGTGCCGAGCGCCCGGCGCGTCGGGCTATACGCTGGCCGCATGACGCGCCCGTTGCTCCTGCTGGCGCTGGTGCCTTTGCTGGTCGGGGCCACTGTGCGCGATCCCAAGAATCCCACGTGCCCTGCACAACCCAATTGGTCGGCCAATCCGACGATGCAGCTGACCTTTCGCCAGCAGGGGCAGGATCGCGTGCTGATGGCCGAAGGCGCAGTCGACGACGGCCTCGTCCCGCGCCTCACCGCCGCGCTCAAACATTATGCACCGATCGACGAGATCTGGCTGCGCTCGCCCGGCGGCAATGCCGAAGTCGGCAATCAGGCCGGGCTGCTGATCCGCAAGGCAGGAATCCCGACGCGTATCCCGGCGGGCTGGACGTGTTTTTCGGCCTGCAACTTCGTCTTTCTGGGCGGCATCGCGCGCGCCGTCGATCCGGGCGGCATCTTCATGGTGCACATGTTCACCTTTACCGCCGACGGCGGTGTCCTCGCCGACGAAGCGAGCCAAGGCTATGACAAAGCGGTCGAGACGATCGGTCGCGTCGAACAGGATGCCGCGCTGCTGGCGAGCCAGGACAATGATTTCATGATCCGCGCAGGCGTCTCGCGCAAATTGCTGACCGAAATCATGTACCGGCAAAAGGCGGTGGCGGGCACCAGCGCCGACAAATCAACGCGGCGCTGCCTGACTGCCGAAGAAATGGCGCGCTACAACGTGGTCAACTAGCCGCGCTCGGCCTTGTTGAGGCGCTCTTGCGTTATCGGGTAGCCAAGATCGTCGGGGATGCAGAGCACATCGGCACCGTCGCGCGTTGCGACCCACGGGGTGATCGTGCGCACCGGATGGCTGGCGGCGTGCGCCACCGCTTCGTCGAACGAGCCGAATTGCGCCAGCCGCTCGAGGTTCCGGCGGGTCGGAAAGATGATGCGCAGCGCGCCTGCGTCGGCGCGTGCCAGCACGTCGGCGGCGCGCGCCCAGAACAGACGAACATTCTCGGTCGCATCGACCCGCGCTTTGCCCGCCGAATCGGGAAGTCGCGCAAGGTAGAAATGCGTGTCGAACGTCCGCGAAATCGGGTGGTGCGGACACCAACGTGCGAACGGCACGAGCTGCATGAGATCGTCGCCGAGGTCGATCGCGGTTTCCTCGCGCGTTTCGCGGATCGCGGCGATCCGTGCGGCCGCGTCGTCGGGGCCAGGACGGGCTACGGCCCGTTCATGATCCTCAGGGTCGATCCGCCCACCCGGAAACACGATCGCGCCGCCCGCAAAGCGCATCGTCGCGGCACGCTCGACAAACAAATGTTCGGGGCCCTCGGGACCGTCGCGAAACAGGATCAGCGTGGCGGCGGGGATGGCGATGCTCACCCTACCGCGATAGCCGAGGCGAGCGACAGCGCAACCTTGCGACACGCGCGTGCCGAGAGCTAAGGCGTCGCGCATGACGTCGATCGACCAAGCCGGGGACCAGATCGTGGCGGTCGGGCGCTGGCTCGATACGAAGGGCTGGGCACCCGCGACGGCGGGCAATTACTCGATGCGCCTCGACGACGGCAGCTTTGCGGTTACCGTATCGGGACGGCACAAGGGGCGGCTGAGCATCGACGACGTCATGCGTGTCGATGCCACGGGTACCTCGCTCGACGGCAAACGCCCGTCGGCGGAAACGCTTCTTCACCTGCAAATTTATCGCCTGTTCGCCGACGCAGGCGCGGTGCTGCACAGCCATTCGCCCGACGCCGTCGGCCTGTCGCGCGCGGTCGCGGGCAATAGCTTCGCGCTGACCGGTCACGAGATGCTCAAGGTGCTTCCCGGCGTTGCGACGCACGCCGTCTCGGTCGCGCTGCCGATCGTCGAGAACAGCCAGGACATGACTGAGCTCGCCGCCGCGATCGAGCCTGCGCTGCTGGCACCTGGCGCTATTCCCGCTTATCTGATCCGCGGCCACGGGCTTTACGGCTGGGGATGCGACATGGCGGAGGCGGAACGCGTGATCGAGGGGATCGAATGGATGATCGCCGCCGAGCGCGCCGAGCGTGCGTTCCGCCGATGAGCCGCCTGCAAATCTTCGACGCCGTATCGGGCGACCTGCAAGGCGAAGCGGCCGAGGGCGACGCGATCGCTGCCGCGTTGAGGGAAATCGGCGTCGTCTTCGAACGCTGGCCGATCCGCGCGGTCGAGGGCGACGTCCTCGCCGCCTATGCCCCCGAGATCGAGCGGCTGAAGGCGCGCGGCGGCTATCGCAGCGTCGACGTCGTGTCGGTCGCGCCCGACCACCCCGAGCGCGCGAAATTGCGGACGACCTTCCTGTCCGAACACACGCATGCCGAGGACGAAGTGCGCTTCTTCGTCGCGGGCAGCGGGCTGTTCACGCTCCATGCCGACGGGCGCGTCTGGAACCTGTTGTGCACGGCGGGCGATCTCGTCGCGGTCCCGGCGGCGATGAACCACTGGTTCGACATGGGTGCCGACCCGAGCTTCACCGCGATCCGCATGTTCGTGAACCCCGACGGCTGGGTTGCAGCCTTCACCGGCAGCGACATCGCCGATCGATTTCCGCGGTTGCCCGCTTAACGGCTCTTCGAGTTGCAATAGCGAGTTGCGCATCAAGCAGCAGGATTGCTAGAACTCGGAAAAAGGCGTTCTCATGGCAAAACCTCGAGTTTTCTTATCAAGCACTTATTTCGACTTGAAGGCGGTCAGAGCAGATCTCGAAGCTTTTATTCGTGATCGAGGTTTTGACCCCGTATTGCACGAGAAGGGCAATATCCCTTATGGCAATTCGGAAGCACTCGAAAAATACTGCTATAGAGAAGTAGAAAACTGCGATATATTGATTTCCTTGATAGGTGGTCGATTTGGAAGTCAGGCCCGAGAAACTGATTATTCCATCTCGCAGATGGAACTGCGCGCAGCGCTAGATAGATCGCGACAAGTATACGTTTATGTCGAACGAACTGTCTTCCACGAATATGACACGTTCGAGCTTAATCCTGAAGCCAAAATCGCTTGGGCCTCTGTTGATGACTCGCGAATTTTCAAGTTCCTGAAGGAAGTTCGGTCTTTAAAAAATAATAATCCTATAGTGCCTTTCGATAACTCTCTCGATATTGTTGAAAATTTGAAAGAACAATGGGCTGGATTATTTCAACGTCTGTTATCACATCAATTTATGCATGAGCAATCAAGCATGATCGCTGATTTGAAACAAACTATCGAGACCGCTAAAGCTCTTACCGATATCGTGTCGGCGCAGGCTGATCGGGGAGATGAAGTGGTCGCTGGAATAATTCTTGCCAATCATCCGCTTTTTGCGGCTCTTCGACGAAAAATGGCCGTCCCTTATCGATTCATAGTTGAGAGCATCGACGAACTTGGAAGATGGATGAAAGCACGAGGATTTGAAGAAGAGCCTTTTGTTGATCCTGATTTGGAGCTCGGGTGGTATAGGAACTCTAAGGGCAATACTGAGGTTGAATCGGTGACAGTTGCGCGATCCGTTTTCGATGATGAAGGCCGCTTGTCCCAGTTCAGTGATGCCGCTTGGCAGGACGGATTTGTGGTATATCAAAAACGAAAAACATCCAAACCGAAGAGTGCATTTGACGCTGACCTCGATGACGACGTACCGTTTTGATACGGTCTGGCCCGGCTGTGATTATCTCATGACCCGCGGCATACTGACCGACATCGAAGGAACGACATCGAGCCTGTCGTTCGTCCACGACATATTATTTCCCTACGCACGAGCGCGGCTTCGCGACTGGGTCGCGGTAAATGCCGACGATCCGGTGCTCGCGCACGTGCCGGGTGCCGACAAGGCGGCGACATTGCTTGGCTGGATGGACATCGACGCAAAGGAAACCACGCTCAAGGACATTCAGGGGCGCATCTGGGCGCAGGGCTATGCCGCGGGCGCGCTGAGGGGGCACGTCTACCCCGATGCTGCCGCGGCGCTGCGCGCGTGGCACGCACGCGGGCTGACACTCGCGGTCTTTTCCTCCGGGTCGGTCGCGGCGCAAAAGCTGATCTTCGGCCATAGCGATCAGGGTGACTTGTCGCCTCTGTTCTCGGGCTGGTTCGACACCACTTCGGGGCCGAAGCGCGAGGCCGCATCGTACTCCAAGATCGCCGCCGCGCTCAGATTTGCGCCCGAAGATATCCTCTTCCTGTCCGACGTGCGCGCCGAAACCGATGCCGCCAAAGGCGCGGGGATGGCCGCGCTGCTGATCGACCGCGCGCAGGGACAGGGCGATATCGCATCGTTCGCCGAGATCGCGCCATGAAGCTTGCGGGCGAGGCAACGCGCTCGATCAGGCGGACCACCGACGGGCGCGGCGTATGCATCCTCGACCAGCGCCGCCTGCCGTGGGCGATCGAATGGGTCGAGCTGCGGTCGGCCGGGCAGGCGGCGCGCGCGATCCGTGAGATGTGGACGCGCGGTGCACCGCTGATCGGGGCGACCGCCGCCTATGGGCTGGCAATGGCGCTCGCCGAGGATCCTTCCGACGCGGGGCTTGCGCGCGCCGATGCGATGCTCGCCGCGACGCGCCCGACCGCGGTCAACCTGCGCTGGGCACTCGACCGCATCGGCGAGACTGTGCGCCCCCTGCCCCCGGTCGAGCGCGCCGCGGCCGCCTATGCGCGCGCCGACGCGATCTGCGACGAAGAGGTCGTGACCAACCGCGCGATCGGCACGCACGGGCTCGCGTTGCTCGAGCAGCTTCAAGCGTCGAAGGGCGCAGCCACGCTCAACCTGCTGACACATTGCAACGCCGGCTGGCTCGCCACGGTCGACTACGGCACCGCGACCGCGCCGATGTATCTCGCGCACGACGCCGGGCTGCCGCTGCACGTCTGGGTCGACGAGACACGCCCGCGCAACCAGGGCGCGCTGCTGACGGCGTTCGAGCTTGCCGAACACGGCGTGCCGCACACATTGATCGCCGACAGTGCCGGCGGGCATCTGATGATGAACGGGCAGGTCGATGCGATCATCGTCGGCACCGACCGCGTCACCGCCAACGGCGACGTCGTCAACAAGATCGGAACCTATCTGAAGGCGCTCGCCGCGCACGACAATGGCGTGCCCTTCTACGTCGCGCTGCCGCACACGACGTTCGACGCGGCGACCGCGACGGGTGCCGACGTGCCGATCGAACTGCGCGATCCCGATGAAGTCGCCTTCGTCGAAGGGCAAGGCGGGCGCATCCGCGTGACGCAATCGGCGGCAGCGAACCCGGCATTCGACGTGACGCCTGCGCGACTGGTCACCGGCTACATCACCGAGCGCGGCGTGCTCGACCGGATCGGCTAGAGTTCCGCCATTTCCGTCAGCCTGGTCCAGTGCGCGTCAGTCAGAGGCACGACCGACAGCCGAAACTGGCGGAACAACGCCAGATCGGCCAGCAGCGGCTCGGCCTTCATTGCAGCGAGCGTGACGGGACGGGGCAGCGGCATGACCGGCGCCACGTCGACCGCGACGAACTTGCCCTTGGGGTCGCTGGCGTCGGGGTGCGCGGGGCCGACGATTTCCATGATCCCGACCGCCGCCAGCCCCTCGTTCGAATGATAAAAGAGCGCGCGGTCGCCGACCTGCATCTCGCGCAGCCAGATCGCAACCTGATGGTTGCGGATGCCGTCCCATACGGTCCGGCCATCGCGGACGAGGTCGTCCCAGCTGTATTTGTTCGGTTCCGATTTCATCAGCCAATAGCGCATCGCAGGGCCTTGCCAGCGGCACGGGGCACGAGCAAGACGCGGGGGCATGCGTCGGCTGATCGAGTCCGGCGAAATCTTCGGCGAAATCGATCCCGCCGCGACGATGCTGGTTGTGGCGGGCCCGCCGCATCCCGACATGAAGATCGAAATCGAAGTCACCACGTTCGAAGGAGGCTGAGTTGGTCAAGGCAGTTTGGAACGGCGCGACGATCGCCGAAAGCGACGCGACGGTCGTGGTCGAGGGTAATCATTATTTCCCGCGCGACAGTGTCGATGCGTCGGTGCTGCGCGACAGCGCGACCACCAGCGGCTGCCCGTGGAAGGGCACGGCGCATTATCACTCGCTCGTGGTGGACGGTGCCGAGAACAAGGATGCCGCCTGGTATTACGCCGATCCAAAGCCCGCCGCCGCCGAAATCAAAGACCGGATCGCGTTCTGGAAGGGCGTAAAGGTCGGTTGACCGGTCTGCTTGGCCAAACTAGCTCGGTCAAGTCATGACGCTCCAGTTCAACATCGGCGAAGCCAAGGACCGGCTGTCGCAACTGGTCGCCGCCGCCAAGCGCGGCGAGGACGTCATGATCGCGCGCGCGGGCCATCCCGAGGTGCGGTTGGTTCCCGTCCAGCTCGACACCGATAAACTCGATATCGCCGCACGGAGGCGGGTGGCCTTCGGCAGCGTGAAGGCTGTGCCTGATGGGCAGGAAGGCGATATATTCGAATCGATGAGCGAAGATGAGTTGGCGCCTTGGTACGATGGTCCGTTGCTTTCGACGGCAAGCGAAGACCGACTTGCCTGAGTTGCGGTTGCCGAGTCTGTTGCGGTAGCCATCGGCCGCATGCGACCTCTCCTCGACACGCACGCCTTCCTCTGGTTCGTGCGCGGCGACCGCAGGATGAGCCGTCGCGCCTTCGACGCCATCTGCAGCCCCGAAAATGATATCTTTCTGAGCGTGGTCAGCCGCTGGGAGATCGCGCTCAGCAGCACAAGCCCGAATTTGCGGTCGAGGAGCCGTTCGAAATCGTCTTTGCGCGCACGACCTTCTTACCGCTCGACCTCGCATTCGACGTCCCGAAAATAGTCGGAGGGCTCCCAATGCACCACAAGGATCCGTTCGACCGGATCATCGTCGCACAGACGCTGGCGGTCGGCATGGTGCTCGTTACAAGCGATAACGCGATCATGAAGTACGACGTTCCGATCTTCTGGTAAGGCACGCGCATGTCCACCACCTTCACCCTCGACACCTCGACCAGCCGCGCGAACCCTACCCCTGCGCCGATGAAGCGGCTGACGGTGCCGAGCATCCGCAAGCGGAAAGGTGCAGAGCCGCTCGTGATGCTCACCGCCTACACCGTGCGCATGGCACAGCTGCTCGACCCGCATTGCGATATGCTGCTGGTCGGCGATTCGCTGGGGCAGGTGATTTATGGCCTTCCCTCGACGCTGGCGGTAACGCTTGAGATGATGTGCGCGCACGGCGCGGCGGTGGTCCGCGGCAGCTATCATGCGCTCGTCCTCGTCGACATGCCGTTCGGCAGCTACGAAGCCTCACCCGAACAGGCATTCGCGAACGCGAGCCGGATCATGGCGGAAACCGGATGCGCGGGCGTCAAGCTCGAGGGCGGACAGGCGATGGCCCCCACCATCGCGTTCCTGTCGCAGCGCGGTATTCCGGTGATGGGGCATGTCGGGCTGACGCCGCAGGCGGTCAACCAGCTCGGCGGCTACGGCGCACGCGGGCGTAGCCAGGAGGAACATGCGCGCATCCTCGACGATGCAAAGGCCGTCGCCGACGCCGGTGCCTTTGCGATGGTTATCGAGGGGGTGGTCGAGACGATCGCGACCGCCGCGACGGCGAGCGTCGACATCCCCACGATCGGGATCGGCGCGTCGGCGCGGTGCGACGGGCAGGTGCTGGTGACCGAGGACATGATGGGCCTCTTCGAACGCACGCCGCGCTTCGTGAAGCGCTATGGAAAGATGGCCGATGAGGTGACCGACGCGGTGACCGCCTATGCCGCCGACGTGCGATCGCGCGCCTTCCCGACCCCCGACCAGACCTACGCGCCCAAGGACTAGCCGCCGCGCGCCCGCGCCGCTAAGGCCCTTGCTCTTTGCCCGCCCGGAGGATGATTTGGCGCTGACGCCGCAAAATAGCGAAGCTTTCCTGCGCGAAGTCGACGAGGAATTGCGCCGCGACCAGGCGGTCCGCCTGTGGAAGCGCTGGGGTAAGGTCGCGCTCGTCGCGCTTGTCGTCGGGCTTCTCGTGCTGGCGGGTTGGCTCTGGTGGAGGAGTGACCGCGCGGCAAAGGCCGGAGTGGAGGGTGAAAATCTGTCGACGGCAATCGCCGACCTGGCGGAGGGCAAGGATGCGAGCGCGGTCGCCAAGCTGACGCCGATCGCGCAATCGAAGGTCGACGGCTACCGCGTCGCTGCGCAACTCGCGCTGGCCGACGTCAAGCTTGGCAAGGACGATACCAAGGGCGCGGCGGCTGGCTACGCTGCGATCGCAAACGACGCGCAGCTCGCGCAGCCGTACCGCGATCTCGCAACCATACGCGAGGTCGCCGCGCGCTACGACAGCATGAAACCCGAGGAGGTCGTTGCACGGCTGCGTCCGCTCGCGGTCACGGGCAATCCATGGTTCGGCAGCGCGGGCGAAATGACCGCGATCGCCTATCTGCGGATGAATCGCCCGGCTGTCGCGGGGCAGATGCTCGCGGCGCTGGCCAAGGACGAAACCGTGCCCGAAACGGTACGTTCGCGCAGCGTTCAGCTGGCAGGGGTATTGGGCGTGGACACGGGCGGACTCGCACCGGCAACCGCGAGGGGCAGGAATTAATATGGTCAAGATCAATCGCGGTACGGCTGCGCTCGCCGTCCTGCTCGCGCTCGGCGGCTGCGGAATCTTCAAGGGGGGCAAGCGCAACACCGCCGTCATCGGCGAACGCATTCCCATTCTGACGAGCGAGAACGACGCCGCGCTCGAGCCTTCGCTCGCCGACGTGCAGGTCGTCCTGCCGCCTGCGACGGCGAACGACACATGGGGCCAGCCCGGTGGCAATGCCGCCAAGTCGATGGGGCATCTCGCGCTGGGCGCGAGTCCGACGCGGGTATGGCAGGCGCGCATTGCCGGCGTGACCAAGGCGGCACGGCTGGGCGCGGCTCCCGTCGTTGCGGGCGGCACGCTCTATGTCATCGATACTGATGCGACCGTTCATGCGTTCGATTCGGCGACCGGTGCCAAGCGTTGGTCGGTGCGATTCGGCGACGCGAGCCGCAAGGACAGCGCGATCCTGTTCGGCGGCGGCGTCAGCGTCGAGGGCGGCTTCGTCTATGTGACCAATGGCCTCGGCGATGTCGGCGCGTTGAAGGCGAGCGACGGGAGCGTCGTCTGGAAAAAGCGCCCCGGCGGCCCGCTGCGCGGCAGCCCGACGGTCGCCAACGGCAGCATCTATGCGATGAGCCAGGACAACCAGCTTTACGCCCTGAAGGCCGACGACGGCACGCTGCAATGGACCGAGGCCGCCGCCGTGCAGACGGCAGGCGTGTTCGGCGTCGGGGCCCCGGCTTCCGACCGCTCGACCGTGGTCGCCGGGTTTTCGTCGGGCGATCTCGCCGCCTATCGCTACGAGAACGGCCGCACCTTGTGGGGCGATGCGTTATCGCGCACCAGCATCAACACCTCGGTATCGACGTTGTCGGACATCGACGCCTCGCCGGTGATCGACCAGGGCCGCGTCTTTGCGATCGGTGAGGGCGGACGCATGGTCAGCCTCGAACTCGTCACGGGTCAGCGCATCTGGGAGCTGAACGTGGCGGGCATCGCGACGCCCTGGGTCGCGGGCGAATGGGTGTTCGTCGTCACCGACGACGCGCGCCTGCTGTGCATCGCGCGTGCGACCGGCAAGGTGCGCTGGGCCGCGCAGCTCCAGCGTTACCGCAAGGGCAAGGCCAAGAACGGACCGATCAGCTGGACCGGCCCCGTGCTCGCGGGCGACCGACTGATCGTCGCCAATTCAGAAGGGGCGATGGTCTATGTCGCGCCCGCCGATGGCAAGACGATCGGCCAGACCGACATCGGCGCACCGGTCTTCCTTCCGCCGGTCGTCGCCAACTCGACGCTTTATGTGCTCGACAATGGCGGGCGGATTTCGGCGTTTCGCTAAGCTTAGCCCCTCCTCTTCAGGGGAGGGGTTGGGGTGGGGACTGTCTCCCCGAACTGCAACCGGGGTACACGGTAAAAACCCCACCCCAACCCCTCCCCTGAAGGGGAGGGGCTTAAGGACTGCATGAAACCCATCGTCGCCATCATCGGCCGTCCCAACGTGGGCAAGTCGACGCTGTTCAACCGGCTAGCGGGCAAGAAACTCGCGCTCGTCGACGACCGGCCGGGCGTGACGCGCGACCGGCGTGAAGGCGACGCCGACCTGCTCGGGCTGCCGTTCCGTATCGTCGACACCGCCGGCTTCGAGGACGAGGATGCCGCGACGCTTCCGGGGCGGATGCGCGCGCAGACGCAAGCCGCGCTCGACATGGCCGACGTCGCGCTGTTCGTCGTCGATTCGCGCAGCGGCATCGTCCCCCTCGACGAGGAAATCGCACGCTGGCTGCGCGGGTCGAGCACGCCCGTCCTCCTGATTGCAAACAAGGCCGAAGGGTCGGGTGGCAACGCCGGCGTATACGACGCGTTCCGGCTGGGGCTGGGCGAACCGATCCCGCTCAGCGCCGAGCATGGCGAGGGGATGGCCGACCTGTTTCAGGAGCTGCTCCCGCTGATCGACGCCGCCGCTGCCAGGCAGGAACCCGAACCCGACGAACGCCCCGATTCGCCGCTCAAGCTCGCGATCGTCGGGCGACCCAACGCGGGAAAATCGACGCTGATCAACACGATGATCGGCGAGCAGCGCTTGATCACCGGCCCCGAGGCCGGGATCACGCGCGACGCGATCAGCATCGAGTGGGACTGGGAGGGGCAGCCGGTGCGCCTCGTCGACACCGCCGGGCTCCGCCGCCGTGCAAAGGTCGACGACAAGCTCGAAAAACTATCCGCCGCCGACACGGCGCACGCGATCGACTTCGCCGAAGTTGTCGTTCTGCTGCTCGACGCGACGCGCGGGCTCGAGGCGCAGGACCTGCGCATCGCCGACCAGATTTATGAGGAGGGGCGCGCAATGATCGTCGCGCTCAACAAATGGGACACGGTCGAACAGGGGTCGTCGCTGTTCCAGGGCATCCGCGCGGCGCTCGACGACGGTTTTGCGCAGGTGCGTGGCGTGCCGCTGCTGACCGTCTCTGCCGTCACCGGCAAGGGGCTCGACACGCTGATGAAGGTCGCCTTCGAGGTGCGCGAGGCATGGAGCCGACGCGTCACCACCGGTCAGCTCAACCGCTGGTTCGAACGCGCGATCGAGGCGAACCCCCCGCCTGCTCCGGGCGGACGCCGGATCAAGCTTCGCTATGCGACGCAGATCAAATCACGCCCGCCCAGTTTCGTCGTATTCGGCACGCGCGTCGACGAGCTTCCCGAAAGCTACCGGCGCTATCTCGCCAACGCGCTGCGCCGCGATCTCGAATTCGGCGCGGTCCCCATCCGGCTGACGTTTCGTGCGTCGAAGAATCCGTTCGGACCGCAGGACCGGTAAGCATTGCTTTACTCGGGCGGCCGATAACGCATGCGGGGGCCGGACATCGCCTGCGGAGACCCGTTTTGCATACCGATCTGCCCGACGAGCTGGCCAGCGAGGCGATCATCGACTGGGAAGCGTTCGCGCGCGCGCGGACCGATCTCGGCGCCGATCTCATCCGGATTCTCGGCTATTTCCGCGAGGATGGCACCAAGTCGGTCGCCGCGATCGAAGCCGCCATGCGCGCAAGCAACGCCGCCGCGCTGGTCGTTCCCGCGCACACGCTGAAGGGAGAATCGCGCCAGTTCGGGGCGGACCGGCTCGCCGACCTCGCCGAGCGGATCGAGACCGTCGCACGGCAATGCGTCGAATGGCGGAACACGCCCGACGAACTGCTGCCCGAAGTCGTCGGGCTACGCCCTTTGTTCGTCGAGACGATGAGTGCCTTCGACCGCGAGACCAACCCGCTCGTCGAACGGCGCGGGTTCGGGCGGCGCACCCCGGCCGCCAACCAAGGCTTCGGGCGTATCTGATCCCGCTCCTCGTTTTGCTGATTACCGAGCCGCCATCTTTCGCGCGAACTGGATGTCGACGGCGCGCCGCAGCGCGACCGCGATCTCACGCTTGCCCTCGGGCGACAGCAGCCGGCTGACGTCACGCGGGTTGCTGACATAGCCCGCCTCGAGCAGGATCGCGGGCGTGTCGGGGGCCTTGAGCACCGCGAACCCCGCCATCTGGTGATAGGCGGGCTTGAAGGGGAGCGTCCCGCCCTCGCGGTGTACGAGATCGGCAAAGCGCGCCGAGGCGTTCATCGTTTCCCGCTGCGCCAGGTCGATCAGGATCGACGAGACGTCGGACCCGGCGTTGCCCAGGTCGACGCCGTTGATGATGTCGGCCTTGTTCTCGCGGTTGGCGAGCGCGGCGGCGGTACGGCCGCTCGCGACCTCGGACAGCGTGTAGATGGTCGCGCCGGTCGCCGCGGTCCCGGGCGCGCTGTCGGCATGGATCGAGATGAACAGATCGGCCCTGAGCGCGCGCGCGACCTGCGCGCGTTCGGCAAGAACGAGGAAACGGTCGTCGTCGCGGGTGAGCGCCACACGCACGCGACCCCCGGCGATCAGCTCGTCGCGTACCGCACGCGCGAGCGCCAGCACGATATCCTTTTCGCGCGTCCCGTCGGCACCGATCGCGCCGGGATCGTGCCCGCCATGCCCCGCATCGATGACAACGAGCGGGCGGCTGGCGGGTCCCGCGATGCGCGGGCGCGGCAGCCCCGGTTGCGGCGCGGGCAGGGACACCGTGATACTGTAGCGGCTGCGCGGAGGCGCAGCGCGGTGCGCGGCGGGCGGCTGGTAGAGCTTGCGCGGCGCGCCGATCGCATCGGCGATCGCGTCGGGCGCCAGCGG
Source organism: Sphingomonas sp. (assembly GCA_965248885.1). Classification (GTDB taxonomy): domain Bacteria; phylum Pseudomonadota; class Alphaproteobacteria; order Sphingomonadales; family Sphingomonadaceae; genus Sphingomonas_O. The sequence continues at coordinate 2,089,381 of OZ252211.1, forward strand.
TTCGAGGTCGAGGCGAAGCTCGCGCCCGTCGTCGGAGAAGCTCCCGCCGGTAACGCGTGCGGGCTCGCCCATGTCGAACACGATGCGCGTCGTGCCGCTCGCATAGGCTCCCTGGCGGACGCGCACGACGGCCCCCTGCCCCTCGACATGCCGGCCGGCATCGGCACCCACGACGTCGACCGCGATACGGTCGGGCGCCGCAAGCACGAAGCTGGTCGCGCGTTCGACGACATCATCGAACCGCACGACGATGCGTTCGCGCGTAATGTCGATGTCGGTCACCTGCCCCGCCAGAGCCGGCGTGGCGATGGGTACGAACAAGGCAAGCAGCGCGGACACGGCTGCTCTTTGCCGCGCAAGCCCGTGCGCGGTCCAGACGCTTTGCATGGTAAAACGGTTTCCCGACGTTAATCGCTGTCGAGGGCGGATTAGCGTCGCTGCGGTTTGAGCACGGTGTAATGATCCGGTTAATGCGCCGTTCGCCAAGATATCGGCCGGTATGGTCCGCGTGCTTTTTGTTGCCGTGGCGTGACGAGGCTGCTAGCAACCTTATGCAGGGGCTAAAGTCATCGACGCGATGCCCCCGTCGCCGGGCGACACCGCCCGGCATTCAGGTTGATGCCCGCAATGAATCATGGATTTCCGCAGTACGCTCCTTCGGCCCGACTGGCCGTGGCGCGCGGGCGGAATGCAATCCCGACCGATCGGGTCGGACATGACAGGCGGGCAGACACGCTCCTTCCACCAACCCGCAGCGGCGGCGCGCTAAGAGCCGCGCCATGCACCCGCTGCCTTGACGGCGCGCCCGCGACACCGCCGCGCGCCCGGAGAAGATTATATGACAATGCGTATGCTGGTCGACGCGCGCCACCGGGAAGAAACCCGTGTCGCGGTCGTCAAGGGTAGCCGGATCGAGGAATTCGATTTCGAATCGGCCGAGCACAAACAGCTCAAGGGAAATATCTACCTCGCCAAGGTGACCCGCGTCGAACCGTCGCTTCAGGCGGCGTTCGTCGATTACGGCGGCAACCGGCACGGGTTCCTCGCCTTCAGCGAAATCCATCCCGATTATTACCAGATTCCCAAGGAAGACCGCGAAGCCCTGCTCCGCGAGGAAGCCGAACACGCCGCCGAGGAAGAGCGGCTGCGCGGCAACGAGGATGACGAACACGACGACGAGGACGAGGACGACGCGACCGCCAGGTCGACGGCAGACGATGCCGACCATGACGACGAACGCGGCGACGACGCAGTCGACGAGAGCGAAGAAGGCGGCGCGGACGATGCCCCGCCGCCTGCGGCCGCGAGCGGCAACGGCATCGACGAAAAGGCGGCAGAGAATTTGCGCGAAAAGCGCATGAATCTGCGTCGCCGCTACAAGATTCAGGACGTCATTCGCCGGCGCCAGGTACTACTGGTACAGGTCGTCAAGGAGGAACGCGGCAACAAGGGTGCGGCGCTCACCACCTATCTCTCGCTCGCCGGGCGTTATTGCGTGCTGATGCCCAACACGTCGCATGGCGGCGGGATCAGCCGCAAGATTTCGAACGCCGCCGACCGCAAGCGACTGAAGTCGATCATGGCCGACCTTCAGCTGCCGCGCACGATGGGCTGCATCGTCCGCACCGCAGGGCTCCAGCGTACCAAGATCGAGATCCGCCGCGACTTCGACTATCTGGCGCGGCTGTGGGACGAAATTCGCGAAAATACCCTCAAGTCGGCGGCCCCGGCGCTCGTCTATCAGGATTCGGACCTCGTGAAGCGCGCGATCCGCGATATCTACAACAAGGACATCGACGAGGTAATCGTCGAGGGGGCCGAGGGCTATGCGCAGGCGCGGCAGTATATGAAGCTGCTGATGCCGAGCCATGTCCGGCGCGTGAAGCATTATGCCGACACGGTGCCCTTGTTCCAGCGCAACCATGTCGAGGACCAGCTGGCGGCGATGTACAACCCCGTCGTCCAGCTGAAATCGGGCGGCTATCTCGTCATCAACCCGACCGAGGCGCTGGTATCGATCGACATCAACTCGGGACGTTCGACGCGCGAGCATGGGATCGAGGCGACTGCGGTCAACACCAATCTGGAAGCCGCGCACGAGATCGCGCGCCAGTTGCGGCTGCGCGACATGGCCGGGCTCGTCGTCATCGACTTCATCGACATGGAGAACAACTCCAACATCCGTAAGGTTGAAAAGGCGATGAAGTCGGCGCTCGCCGACGATCGCGCGCGTATCCAGGTGGGGCGTATCTCGTCGTTCGGGCTGATGGAGATGAGCCGCCAGCGGTTGCGCACCGGCGTGCTCGAAGCCTCCACCCGCCAGTGCCCGCATTGCGAAGGCACCGGGCTCGTCCGCACGGCCTCCTCCGCAGGGCTCGGCGCATTGCGCATGCTTGAGGACGAAGCGGCGCGCGGACGCGGCAACCGCCTCGTGCTGACCGCAAGCCGCGAGGCTGCGCTCTACGTCCTCAACCGCAAGCGCGCCGAACTCGCCGCGATCGAGGCGCGCTACGGCGTGCTGATCGAGGTCGTCGCCGACCATGAGGACGAGGGTGCGCGGATGACGGTCGAGGCCAGCGGCCCGCCGCCCGCATTCACGCCGCAGATCGATCCGCCGATGATCGTCGAAGACGACGAGGATGATTTCGTCGAAGCGGTCGACGAGGTCGAGGAAGACGAGGTCGAGGTGCGCGACGAGGCGCCGCGCGGCGAACGCAGCGAGCGCGAAGACGGTGGCGAAGCAGGACGTCGTCGCCGTCGCCGTCGCGGGCGTCGTGGGCGCCGCGACGAAGGAGACGTCGGCACGGGCGAAGTCGGCGACGCGTCCGAACCCGTCGAGGACGGCGTCGAAGTCGAGGCGACCAGTACCGAATCGACCACCAGCGACACTATCAGCGATCTGCAGGGCGACGAGGAACGCCGTCCCCGGCGCGGTCGTCGTGGCGGACGGCGGCGGCGTGGCCGCGCTGACGGGCTGGGCGAAGCCGCAAGCGAAGCGGCGGTCGACGGCGAAGCGAGCGAGGCCGAGATCGAAGTCGGCGAGACCGTCGAGCCAGAGCCCGAACTGGCATTGCCCGTGACAGCCGTCGAAGAGGCGGCAGCCGAGCCTGAGCTTGCGATCGAAGCACCGGTAAAGCCGAAACGTGCGCGCAAGCCCAAGGTTGAAGTCGAGGCCGGACCCGGTGACGAAGCAGCCGTCACGCCGAAGCCGAAGCGCGCGCGCAAAGTCGCCACGGTCGACGATGCCGCGACCGGCGAAGCGCCCGCCAAGCCGAAGCGCGCGCGCAAGGTCAAGCCGGTCGATGCGGCGGTCGCCGAAGCGCAGGCTACCGACGAAGCACCAGCCTCCGACGAAGCGCCTGCCCTTGACCGGCCCGCGATGGCACTGGCCGAGGCGGGTCCCGTCGACAGCGTCGAGGCCACCGCGCCGGCCGAAGAGCAGCAAAAGCGTGGCGGCTGGTGGCAACGGACGTTCGGGGCGTAACGCTGTCGGCCTCGCAACTCGTCGTCGCTGCGAAGGCGGGGACCCATTTCCTGAAAGTCGAGGAGCTGGGTTCCCGCCTTCGCGGGGATGACGAGGGCTTTTCGGTCACCTGCCATTCAGGCGCAGAGCGCCACCGGCTTTTCCCATGCGACCGTTGACCCGATTAATCGCCGCGCTCGTCGCCGTCACGCTCGCCGTGCAGCCCGCGATGGCGCAATCGATCCTGCGCGATGCCGAGACCGAGGCGCTTTTCCGCGAAATGTCCGCGCCGCTGATCGAGGCGGCGGGATTGAAGCCCAAGGACGTCGATATCGTCATGATCGGCGACCCGACGATCAACGCGTTCGTCGCTGGCGGGCAGGTCGTCTATATCCACGCCGGGCTGATCGAAGCGGCGAGCAACGCCAACGAGGTGCAGGGCGTCATCGCGCATGAACTCGGCCATGTCGCGGCGGGCGACGTGATTCGCGGCGACGAAGGCGGCAAGGAGGCAACCGGGATCACGCTGTTGTCGCTGCTGCTCGGCGCGGCGGCGATCGCGGCGGGCGCGGGTGACGCGGGCGCGGGTATCCTGATGGCCGGGCAGCAGGCCGCGCTCGGCAAATATCTGTCCTTCTCGCGCGTTCAGGAATCGGGGGCCGACCAGTCGGGGCGGCGCTTCCTGAGCAAGGCGGGGGTCAGCGGCAAGGGCATGCTGAGCTTTTTCCAGAAGCTCCAGGGGCAGGAATTCCGCCTCGCGATTCCCCAGGACAATGGCTATGACCGTACGCACCCGCTGACCGGCGATCGCATCCAGCTGCTGCGCGAACAGCTCCCGCTCGACGCTGCGTGGAACAGGCCGACCGACCCCGCGATCGAGGCGCGCTTCCAGCGCGTGAAGGCCAAATTATTCGGTTTCACGCACGAGCCGCGCGACACGCTCGTCCGCTATCCGACGTCGTCGACGACCGTCCCCGCGCACTATGCGCGCGCCTATGCTTACCATAAATCGGCGTTCCCCGACAAAGCGGTGGCAGAGACCGACGCGCTGCTCGCGACGGCGCCGCACGATCCCTATTTCAACGAGCTGAAGGGTCAGATTTTGCTCGAATCGGGACGGCCGAAGGAGGCGCTGGTGGCGCTGCGTGACGCGGTGAAGACGACCAACTACCAGCCGCTGATTGCTGCGCTGTTTGGGCATGCCCTGATCGCGACCGAGGACAGGAGCCAATATGCCGAGGCCAAGACCGTGCTGAGAAACGCCATCGCGCGCGACCGTGAAAACCCCTTTGCCTGGTATCAGCTCGGGGTCATCTATGCGCAGGAAGGCGACCAGCCGCGCGCCGCGCTGACCAGCGCTGAACGCTACGACCTCGAGGGGAAGCCGCCGCTCGCGCTGCGCAACGCGCGCATCGCGATGGCGGGTATCCCGCGCGGGACGCCCGATTGGATCCGGGCACAGGACATCGCGCTGGTCGCCCAGAATCAGGTTCAGGCGCAGCGCGGTCGCGGCGGTCGCCCGCGTGGCCAGTAACATGGCCCTCGCAGGCGTAGGGCTCGTGGCGGCACTGATCGGCGCGGGTGCGGTGGCGGTCGGCGGTTCGCCGATCGGCGGCGGCGGCGGTACAGTCAGCGGCAACCGGGCGGCGATCGAGACGATCGTGCGCGACTATATCCTCGAACATCCCGAAATCCTGCCGCAGGCGATGGAGCGGTTGCAGGCGCGCGAGACGGGCAAGCTCGTCCGCGCCAACCGCGACGCGATCATCACGCCGTACGAAGGTGCGTGGGAGGGCGCGGCGAACCCCGACGTCGTGCTTGTCGAATTCTTCGACTATGCCTGCGGTTATTGCCGTGCGAGCTTGCCCGATATCGACCGGCTGCTCAAATCGGATCCGAAGTTGCGGATCGTCTATCGCGAGATGCCGGTGCTCGGCCCCGACAGCGAGGTCGCGGCACAGGTCAGCCTGCTCGCCGCCAAATCGGGGCGCTATACGCAGTTCCACCGCGCACTCTTCGCAGCGGGCCGACCCGACCGCGCGACCGTCGAGCGCGTCGCGCGCCAGTTCGGCATCGACCCTGCGGCGCGCAGTCCCGGCGCGGCACGCGAGATCGACGCCAACCTTCAACTGCAGCGCGCGCTCAATATAACCGGCACGCCGACATGGGTGGTCGGCGACAAATTGCTCGCCGGGGCGGTCGGCTTCGACGCGATCAAGGCCGCCATCGCCGAGGTGCGAGCGGGACGATAGCGCGCTGGAAGTCCTTCCCCGAGCGAAGCGAGGGGCTATGTCGAGCGTAGCGAGACGCTCGCAACGCAAGCGCGGCATTCTCGCTCCGCTCGATTCAGCCCCTCGCTGCGCTCGGGGAAGGGCATGTAACCGCAGTCATCATGCTTTAAATCAGCTTGCCCGGGTTCATGATGCCAAGCGGATCGATCGCTTGCTTGATCGCGCGAAGCAACGTCATCCGTACCGGATCGGACAGCCGCGCGAGCTCGTCGCGCTTCATCTGGCCGATGCCGTGTTCGGCACTGATCGACCCGCCCGCCGCCGTCACCAGATCATAAACGAGGTGCGACGCCGCGCGCCCGACGTCACGCTTCCACGCCCCCGCATCGACCGGGCCGGCAGGGCGGACATGGAAATGCACGTTGCCGTCGCCCAGATGGCCAAAGGCATTCGCGATCGTGGCGGGAAAGCGCGCCTCGACCGTGCGCGCGGCATCGATCATGAACGCTGGCATCGCCTCGACCGGCACGGAGATGTCGTGCGCCAGCGTCGGCCCCTCGGCCCGCTCGGCCTCCGAAATCGCGTCGCGCAGATGCCAGAAGGCCTCGGACTGCGCCTCGCTCTGCGCGATCACCGCGTCGTGCGCGTCGCCGTCGTCGATGCTTGCCGCGATCAGCGATTCGAGCCGTGCCGAAGCGTCGGCTCCGACATATTCGACCAGTACCAGCCACGGTGGCATCGCCGCGAGCGGGGCGCGCGTCCCGGGAATATGGCGCAGCACGAGCTGCATCGTGTCGGCAGGCACGATCTCGAAGCTTTCGATCGCACTGCCCGATCGCGCCTCCATCGCCCGCAGCGCCGCGAGCGCGGCCGCAGGCGTAGCGACCGCAAGCCAGGCGACCGCGCGATCGACGATCGCGGGCACGATCCGCAGCGCCGCGGCAGTGACGACGCCGAGCGTCCCCTCTGCGCCCACGAGCAGCTGGTTGATGTCGTAGCCGCGATTGTCCTTCTTGAGCACGTCGAGCCCGCGCCACACCTGCCCGTCGGGCATCACCGCCTCGAGCCCCAGGACCTGCTGGCGCATGGTGCCGAAGCGCAGCACCTGCGTGCCCCCGGCGTTGGTCGACACCAGCCCGCCGATCGTCGCCGAACCCTTTGCCCCTAGCGTCAGCGGGAAGCGTGCCCCCTGTTGCGCGACCGCATCGTGGAAATTGGCGAGGATCATACCCGCTTCGGCTATCGCAATCCCTGCGGTGGTATCGATCCGGCGCACAATGTTCATCCGGCGCAGCGACAGGATGAGCGCGCCGGGCGCATCGGGCGGCGTCGCACCACCGACCATCGAGGTGTTACCGCCCTGCATCACGAGCGGCACGCGCTGCGCTGCGGCAAGGCACACGATCTTCGCCACCTCGTCGGTGGTCGCGGGCGAGAGGATGGCGCTCGCCTGTCCGCGATAGATGCCGCGCCAGTCGACGAGCCATGGGGCCATGTCGTGCGCGTCGGTCGTGACACCCTTGTCGCCGAGCACCGCGCGCGCTCCGGCGACGACGGTCTCCACTGCTGAATTCATCGTCCGTTCAATCCATTGACCGCAGTGCCCCATCGCATGGAAACCCCCGCGTGACGCCGATCGCCTACGCTCTGCTCGCCGCAGCGACAAGCCTTGCGCCCGTCGCGGATGACGTTGCCGAGATCGGTCCTGCCAAGGACAATGTCGAAGTCGCGCAGATCATGATCCAGCAGCGTTTCATCTTCCGCGTCCCTGCGCGCCCGGTCGAGGAGCGCCCGCGTCCCTTGCGCTGGCACGAGAAGCGCGGGCCGCGCTGCGTGCCGGCTGGCGAGCTGGCGGGTGCCGCGATCACCCAGCGCGATACGGTCGATCTGTTCCTGCGCGGCGGTGCGCGGCTGCGCGCACAGCTCGACGATGCCTGCCCCGCGCTCGACTATTATTCGGGCTTCTACATTGCGCCGAGCAAGGACGGCCGCGTCTGTGCGGGGCGCGATTCGATCCGCACGCGCATGGGCGGCGAATGCGGGGTCGTACGCTTTCGCGTGCTCGTCCCGGCGCGCTGAACCCGCGGCTTTACGCCCGCGCGCCTTGACTTTCGCGCCGCTTGCCGACACGCGATGAAGGTTCCCGCGCTTTTCGAAAGCCGATCCGACACCCATGACCTTTGCCGACCTCGGCCTGTCCGACGAACTCCTGCGTGCTATCGACGAATCGGGTTATACCGAGCCGACCGCGATCCAGGCGCAGGCGATCCCCAGCGTGCTGATGATGCGCGACCTGATCGGAATCGCACAGACGGGGACGGGCAAGACGGCCAGCTTCGTTCTGCCGATGATCGACATTCTTGCGCAGGGGCGCAGTCGCGCGCGCATGCCACGCTCGCTCATCCTCGAGCCGACACGCGAACTGGCGGCGCAGGTCGCCGAGAATTTCGAGAAATACGGCAAGTATCACAAGCTTTCGATGGCGCTGCTGATCGGCGGCGTGTCGATGGGCGACCAGCAGGCGGCGCTCGAACGCGGCGTCGACGTGCTGATCGCCACCCCCGGCCGGCTGATGGACCTGTTCGGGCGCGGCAAGATCCTGCTCAACGGCTGTTCGCTGCTCGTAATTGACGAGGCCGACCGCATGCTTGACATGGGGTTCATCCCCGACATCGAGGAGATTTGCACCAAGCTGCCTGCGAGCCGCCAGACCTTGCTCTTTTCGGCAACGATGCCGGGGCCGATCAAGAAGCTCGCCGATCGTTTCCTGTCGAATCCTCGGCAGATCGAGGTCGCGCGGCCCGCCTCGGCGAACCTCCAGATCGAACAGGCGATCGTCGAGTGTAGCGCGCGCGCGAAGAAGGACACGCTGATCGACCTGCTGCGCGCCGACGATGTGGGCACCGCGATCATCTTTTCGAACCGCAAGACGACGGTACGCGAACTGGCGCAGAGCCTGTCGCGCGCCGGGTTTAAGGCGACGCAGATTCAGGGCGACATGGAACAGGCCGAGCGCATCCGCGAACTCGACCGGTTCAAGGCGGGCGATGTCACGATCCTCGTCGCGTCGGACGTCGCTGCACGCGGGCTCGACATCAAGGGGGTCAGCCACGTCATCAACTACGACGTGCCCTGGCACCCCGACGATTACGTCCACCGCATCGGTCGGACCGGACGCGCCGGGGCGACGGGCAAGGCGTTTACGCTGGCGACGCCCGACGACGCCGAAGCCGTCGCGAATATCGAGAAACTGACCTCGACCAAGATCCCGCGCGTCGGCGGAAGGGCTGCCGCGACGGCCGCGGCGCCGAGCGAGGCGAAGGCTCCCGCCAGGCGCCCCGCCGCGCGCGAAGACGCTCCGGCAAAGGCGGCGCCGCGCCCCGAGCCGAAGTCTGCACCGAAGTCCGCGCCCAAGCCTGCAGCCGCCGCACGTCCCTCACCGCGGCCTGCTCCCCCGCCGCCCGCCGATAGCGATGACGACGACGGCTGGAACGGACCGCTGCCCGACTTCCTCGGCTTCAGCCTGACCAAATAGTCACATCAGGCCGAGCGCACGCAGGCTGGCGTGTCCGTTTGCACCGACGATGACGTGGTCGTGCACCGCGATGCCGAGACGCTTGCCCGCTTCGGCGATCTCGCGCGTCAGCTGGATGTCGGCGCGGCTCGGCTGCGGGTCGCCGCTGGGATGGTTGTGGACGAGGATGAGTCCCGCCGACCCCAGATCGATCGCGCGGCGGATAATCTCGCGGACATGCACCGACGCCTGATCGACCGACCCCTCGGCCATTACTTCGTCGCGGATCAGCATGTTCTTGGCGTTGAGGTGGAGCACGCGCACGCGCTCGATCCCGAGCCACGCCATGTCGCCGCGCAGATAGTCTAGCAGCGCCTGCCAGCTCGCCAGCATCGGTGCCTCTTCGGTACGCGCCTTGAGCAGCGCGAGCGCGGTTGCCTGCGCGATGCGGATCGCCGCCGCCGCCGTTTCTCCGACCCCGTCGACGCGCAGCAGCGCATCGGTCGGCGCGCTGAGCAGCGGCCCGATCCCGCCGAATTCACGGAGCAAGGCCTTTGCCAGCGGCTTTGTGTCGCGGCGCGGGATCGCGAGCGTGAGCAGATATTCGACCAGCTCGTAATCCTGCAGCCCCGCGCCTTCGAGCAGCCGTGCACGCAGCCGCGCGCGGTGTCCGCTAGTGTCGGGGGCGTCGGCCATCGCAGCTGACTAGCGTGCTTGTCCTGACGGTCAATTCGCCCGATGAACCGTACTGTGAGACGGTCGCGTATCTGGCTGAGCGGGGTGGCGCTGATCGCGCTCGCCGCGATTGGAGTTTGGGAAGCGCGCCGCCCGATCGCGTCGGGGCTGGTCGCGCGCGAACTCGCCCGGCGCGGCGTCGCCGCGCGCTACACGATCACACAGATCGGATTTCGCACGCAGCGGATCGAGCAGCTGAGCCTGGGCGATCCCGCGCATCCCGACCTGACTGCCGATTGGGCCGAGGTGTCGTTGAAACCGGTCTGGGGCGGCGTCGCGCTGACCGAGGTGCGCGCGTCGGGCGTGCGGTTGCGCGGGCGGCTGATCGGCGACCGCGTCAGCTGGGGGGCGGTCGACAAATTGCTTCCCCCGTCCAGCGGCAAGCCCTTCGCGCTGCCCCAATTCTTCGCGCGGCTAAGCGATGCGCGCGTCGATCTCGCGACCCGCTATGGCGCGGTCGTCGCATTGGTCGACGGGCAAGGCCGGCTGGACAACGGCTTTCGCGGGCGCGCGCTGGTGGCGGCTGCGCGCCTTGGGCAGGCGGACTGCGCGGCGTCGGGGGTGGGTGCCTCGCTCGATCTGGCGATCGACCGGGAGCGGCTGCACCTGAAAGGCCCGGTGCGAGGCGACGCCTTCACGTGCGGCGCTGCCGGCGTCGACGACTCGCTCGCGACCGTCGACGCGCAGCTGAACGCCGCGTTCGGGCTCGAGAAGGCAGCGGCGTCGGTCGCTGCGCGCGGGGTGCGCGCCGCGGGGTTGGCGATGCCGACGCTCGCGGGGCAGCTCGAGGCGCGTCGACGAGGCGCGCGACTGGTCGGAAGCTTCGCCCTGTCGGGACCAAATGCGCGCTATGCCGCGACGCGGCTTTTGGGCGCGCGGCTGGCCGGCCGCTTCGCGCAGGAGCGAGCGATCCACGTCGATGGCGAACTGACGGTGGCGCGCGCGGTCCCCGACACCGCGAGCTTTACCGGGCTGGTTCGCAGCCTGCGCGCGGCGAAGACCAGCCCGGTCGGTCCACTCGCCGAGCGGCTGGCAGGCGCGCTGAACACGGCAAGCGCAGGGGTCGCGCTGTCGGCGGCCGGTTCGTGGCACCGTGCCGATAGCCTCGCGACCTGGCGTCTCGGCAAGGTCGAGCTTGCCGGTCGCGACGGCCTCGTCGCGCGCGTCACCCCGGGGGATGCGCCGTCGCGCCCGACGACCTTGGCGCTTTCGGGCGGCGGGTTCCCGACCGCGAGCGGCGTCATCGCGCAGAGTGGTTCGGGCCACTGGCGCGGGCTGATCAGCGTCGAGCCCTATTCGGCAGGTGCCGCGCGGCTGCGCCTGGCGCCTGTCCGCTTCGTGGCGTCGACGGGCGGCGTGGGACGGATCGAGAGCGAGGCCCTCTTCGATGGCTCGCTCGGCGACGGGCGGGTCGAGGGGCTGAGCTTTCCGGTGGTCGCGCAGCGCATGGCCGACGGGCGGCTGGTCGTGCAGCCCGGCTGCGCGCCGGTGGCTTGGCGTTACCTTGGCGCAAGCGGCGTGCGGATCGGACCGACACAGGTGAAGCTATGCCCGATCGACGGACGCGCATTGCTAAGCGTCGTCGGCGGGCGCGTAAGCGGCGGGGCGCGGAGCGGGCCGCTGCGCTTGCAAGGCTCGAGCGGCAGCGCGCCACTCAGTGCAGAAGCGCGCAGCCTGAGCGTCGACGTCAAGGGATCGCTGCGGCTCGATGCGGTTGCCGTACGGCTCGGCGCGGCGACGCGGCTCGACATCGCGCGGCTCGACGGGTCGCTCTCGGGCGGCGGGCAGTTCGCGGGGCTCGCGGGGCAGATCGGCGGGGTCCCGCTGATAATCGACCGGGGCACAGGACGCTGGCGGTTCGCGCGCGGGACGCTCGCGCTCGACGGTGCGCTGCGGGTCGCGGACGCCGATGCCGAGCCGCGCTTTACTGCACTAACCACCGACGACGCGCGCCTGACGCTCGCGGACGGCAAGATCGCGGCGAGTGCGACTCTCGTCGAGCCCGCGTCGCGCACCACGGTCACCCGCGTGGCGATCGCGCACGATCTGTCGAGCGGGATCGGCGACGCGCGGCTGGCGGTCGATGCGCTGACCTTCGGCAAGCAGTTCCAGCCCGAGGCCCTGACCCGGCTAACGCTCGGTGTCGTCGCCAATGTGCAAGGGCGCATCGACGGAGGCGGCACCATCCGCTGGTCGAAGGACGGCGTGACCAGCGACGGCCGCTTCACCACCGCCAACCTCGACCTCGCCGCCGCGTTCGGCCCGATCAGCGGGATCGCCGGGACGATCATGTTCGACGACCTCCTCGCGCTGCGCACGCCGCCGGGGCAGCGCGTCACGATCCGCGCGATCAACGCGGGCGTCACCGTCGAGCGCGGGGCGGTCGGCTTTCACCTCCTCCCCGGCCAGCGCGTCGTCGTCGAGAACGGGCGCTGGCCGTTCGCGGGCGGCACGCTGAGCCTCGAGCCCGCAACGCTCGATTTCGGCCAGCCCACGACGCGGCGGCTGGCGTTCCGCGTGTCGGGGCTCGATGCCGCGCAATTCATCGAGCAGCTCAAGCTCCAGGACATCGCCGCGACCGGCACCTTCGATGGCGTCCTGCCGATCCTGTTCGACGCGACCGGCGCGCGCGTCGCGGGCGGGCGGATCGTCTCGGGTCCCGGCGGCGGGCGCCTTGCCTATGTCGGCGACGTGTCGAACGCGCAGACCAACATGTTCGCCAAGCTCGCCTTCGATGCGCTCAAGTCGATGCGCTACAGCAATCTGACGATCGAGCTCGACGGCGCGCTCGACGGCGAGGTCGTCAGCCGCGTCAATTTTGCCGGCGTCAATCAGTCGCCGGTCGCCCCCACCGGCCTCGCGCGTTCGTTCACCGGCCTCCCCTTCAAGTTCAACATCCTGATCCGCGCGCCGTTTCGCGGGCTCGTCAACAGCGCGCGCGGGCTGCAGGATCCTTCGCTCCTGCTCGGTGCGCCCGTTCAGCCCCCCGCAAGCGCACCGCGTGCAAAGCCGTGAAAATTGACTTGGGAGACGATCTGGTGCGAGGCATGGCGGCCATGAACATCAAAGCCGCAGCTCTGGGGTTCCTGACACTTGGCGCGTGCGTCAACGTCAAGGCCCCCGACAAGCCGATCGAGATCAACCTGAACGTCAACATCAAGCAGGAGGTAGTCGTGCGCCTCCAGCGCGACGCACAGGAATTGATCACGAACAACCCGGAGCTGTTCCCGAAATGACCCGTAACCGCCTTGCAAAGCTCGCCCTCGCCGCGCTGCTGATCGCGACCGCGAGTGCCGCCGTCGCGCAACTGTCCGCCGCGATCGCGGCGGGGACCGTCGGCGAGCAGGCCGACGGGTATCTCGGTGTGCGCGGGCAGGTGTCGCCCGCGACGCGTGCCGAGGTCGACGCGCTCAACATCAAGCGGCGCCAGGCCTATACCGACCTGGCGGCGCAACGCGGCGTCACGGTCAAGGACGTCGCCGCCGCCGTCGGGTGCACGACGCTCAAGTCGCGCGTCGGCGCGGGCGAGGCGTATCAGCTGCGCGACGGCGTCTGGCGCGTTCGTGAGGGCGATGCGCCGATCCCGCTTCCCGATTATTGCGCATAGCCCCTCGAAAAGCCGACGACCAAGCCACAACGCGAAAATGGCGGTTTTGCGTTGCTTGATGACCGGTTTTCGCAGGGTCGAGGGCTATGCTTCACCCGATCGCAAGCGCCCGATGCGCGGGCGCACCAGCGTATGAGAGCGCGTACATTTGGAGCGAGTCCGAAGGGCATCGCGCGGTGCTGCCGCATCGGGTGGCCTGTAGGGCATAGGTGCACGCCCCCGACGTCGGGAAACGCTTGGGTCCGGCTTCTTCTTCCTCTCACGGCAAGAAGAAGCGGGGCCGCGGATCGAGGCCCGGGCGACGGAATGGCAGCAACCGACAATCTTTCGGACGTTGCAGAGCAACGTTGGCGACATCGAGAGCAGACATTAACTGATACGGGTTCGTGACACCTCTCGACCTGCGGAAAAGAGTCGGTCAGTTGGTTGTGCCGAAACGGACCGGTTTTGCAATGTCGCCGTAAGGCCCCTCATCGCGGACCGCTGATCGAGCGTTCTTGCTCTGTGCCTAAACGAATCGTGGATATACGATAGTAATGAAGCGTGAGACTATCCATCCGAACGGCAGAGGTGCGCGAGATGACTTTGGCGGCGATGAGCGGATCGCGGTTCGATTTCGGGGAGTTCCAGTCAAATGGCGGTCTCGGAGACGTGCTCAAAGTCGATTTCTTCGATGGCGCAAAGGCACCAGCACAGGCAGGAGCCGGAACAGCGGGCGCGCGCGGTGCGGCAGCGGTGGCGGGCGAGACGCTCGCCTCGGGAGCGCTGCGGATTGGTGGCGCGGTTCTGACGGCCAACGCCGTTCTCCAAAGCCTGCATTCAGCGGCCGAACGCAGTCAGGTCCACGCCGCGATCGAAAAGTTCAAACTCGACCCGAACGACGCGCGCGATGTGCTGGCTGCACGAGCCTATGTCTGGGGCCACAACATGGGCCCCAACATTTATTGGAAGCTACCCTATTCGGGGCCGGTCAACGAGCGGGTTGCAACTGCGCTTATGCGCCTGGAACGCCTTGCACCGACAACACTTGGGCAGGCAGTGTCGGGCAATGCAGCGGCAAGGCTCAAAATCGATTCGATCGTAGAGGCGGCGATAGCGGGTCCGGTCGACACGCCAACGATGCGGCGCATTGCGGGCGTAGACGCACCGACCGAGACCAATGCCCGGGCACGCCCGGCTTTGGCCGGCCTAGACTTGTCGGGGGAGCGGCGGCGCGACGACACCTGTGCACCAAATGGCACAAGGGGCGACTGGGTCGTGGTCAACCGGTCAATGACCCCAGAAGCGCGTCGTTATCAGGAGCAGGTTGCCCGCACCCCCGACTTGCCCGGCAAGCTGATGGTCGAGTATCAAGTCACAAATCTGCGGACGGAACGCACCGCGATGTTCGACGGGTGCGCGACCTGGGACCGGCGGCACCAATTGCTTGACGCCAAGACAAATCAGGGGCTGTTCGGCCAGATGGCAAAGTATCCCGCGCTAGATCGAGCCGTTCGGGGTAACATGATTAGTGAAGCAAATCGCCAGTCCGATGCCGTCAACCGGTCGCACCCGATCGAATGGCACGTAGCAAACGCGGCCGCAGTGCCGCTATACAAGCGCGTAATCGGCGAAGCTACAGCTCCAACGACGAATGTCATTTATACCGCGCCACGATGATCGATCCTAGAATTCGCGCCTTTTGGCCAAGCGCCGACGGCCCCCTTTCTGCCCAAGCAACGCCGTTCGCCGACCGTTGTCAGAGGTTCCTGCGCGAGGTTGCCGTCCTGCACCCTTGGCTCCAACACTTCAGCTATATGGAGCGACGCAAGGGCAAACAGCCGGTCGACGTGATCGACATGCCGGTCGAGAAGTTCGCAATCTACGTGCGGCGCAAGCAGACGATCTTTGATCTGTGCACGCCAACATCGGACGACGCCCCGACAATCTACGTCGGCTTCATCCACGGTAGCGATACCGGTCCCGGCATATGCCACATCACCGGCGATCTGGCGTTTTGGAACGAGGAACCGCTGGTGCGAAACGTCCTGGCGCTGATGATCAACTACTGGCAGGCCACCGACGCGAACATCGCGGCCATGGCGGAGAACACCTCTACAATTCAGTGGCTATACTGGCTCAAATGGCACCGCGACGGCAAACCTAGCGTCAGCGAGTGGCAGGACCAAAATCTCGTCGGCGCGCCCTCCAGCGGCGAGCCTTGGTGCGACGGCATGCTCTACACCTGGCCCGAACATCACCCGGCCAGACTGATTGCCGGTGACACGCAAGGGATCGCACCGACAAGCGCGCGCGGGTAAGCACGTAACAGGGGTTGCATCCTGCCGACATCCACGTTGGCCAACGCCGTCAGCCGGGCGCAGCGCGACGGAATCGCGTAGCATGCTCAAAAGCGCTACCGTGAACCGGTATCCGAACAATGCGGTCAGACGGATACGTCTGCCGACCTTTTCGGACCCGACCCTCGTCGCCATCGCTCGAAGGTCGGCCATGAGCAGCTTGCCAGTGCCGCATACATTGATCGCGTTCGAGAAGGGCTACGAACCTCTGCATCCTTTCCAGACGAGCGGCGCGCGACCCTCGGGCCTGGCTATTACAAAAGATTGAAGGTTCTCGCGCGTCAGCCCGATGCACACCGACGAAAGGGCCCGAGCGATCGACCACTCACCGCCTTTGCGCCATTCAATAGGTATTACAACCGGACCGGCCTGTTCCGTTCAGCCGTACGACCGAACAAGCGACCGCGCGGCTGTGGCCGTGTTCGTCGATACGCCGCCGACGGCATGATCTCAGCGCATGGCTGAAAACGAAAGGGCGGCCTGCGGGTCGCTCTTTCTGTGTCGGGTGTCAGCGGTTCGGAACCTGGGCCTCGGGAGGCAGCTTGTACCGAATCCGCCGTACACAGCCGCGATGGCCGACCGCGCTTTCCTGCACTTTTGCGCTCGATGCGGCATTGCGCGCGGCTTCGCCAAACGCCTCGTCGGGTTCGGAAGCGATGACCTTGATGTTGCCGATCGCGCCCCACGGGGCGGTATCGTAGCTGATCGCCGCGACCCCCTCGATCCGGCGGCGCGCGAATGCAGCCGGGTAGGAATTTCGGCCGAACAGCGCGGCAAGCTGTTTCGGATCGATGGCACAAGCGGGGAGCTCGCCAGTGTCGCCTGGAACGCCGGGCGGCAGTTCGACCGGCAACGGATCCACACTACCGACCCGGTAGAAATGGTAGGTGCAGCCGCGAGACCCAGGCCCTGGCGCATAGCGATTGCTCGACAGCGCCTTGAGGCTCGCCCGGTTCAACGCAACATCGCCCGACGAGCCGAGCACGCGGGCGTTGCGGACCCGGCCACCGAGATCGACGTCGTAAGCGAGGAACGTCCACGCCCAGGTGCCGGCTGGCATGGGGATGCTCTCGAACGTCGGATAATTCAGCTGGCGATAAGCCCCGGGGCCACGCTCGCACTTGGCGTCCTGCGGCCGGATGCGATCGAATACTTCACGCGGCGGTGGATTGGGGCTCGGTCGGCTCACTGCCTCGTATAGAAAGGCGAGCGGGGCTGCGGCGATCGGTGTCGCAGTTGCGACATAGCTGATCGAGCAACCCTGCTGCGTCGCGCCGCTCGCAAAACGCGACGCGGCCAGCGCTGGTGCAAGATCGCTGGTATCGACGTAAAATCCCGGTGCGGCGGGTTCGACGATCTTGCGGATCATATGCGGTCGTCCGGTCTCGTCGATCGCGAAGCTGAACCGATAGGTCGCCGGGGCCGCCGCTCGCTGCGCGGTGCCATAGCGGACCGTGATAGCAGCGAAGGGGCGAGCGAGTTTGGCCGAAGCGACCGGGCGACCGTTGCACAGTATTTCGCCGGGGGCGAAGCTGACGACTTGAGTAATCGTCACATTCAGAGGCGCTTGGCTGGAGATGATCGGCGGCGGCGGTGGAAAGTACATCGGCTGCCCTTTCGGTCGCCTGCCTGACCGCGTCGACCTTTGCCCGAGATACAGTGGAATTGCGACCGCACCAAGAGGCGGCTCATGCCCGCGCGCAAAAACTTTTGGCTCTCGGCTGGAATCGAGCGGTGCAAGCAAGAGTTGAACGGTGCGATCAGGCTTGGTATCCGGTTCTGGCGGAATAATATGCCGACCCCCTTGCCTATGAGGTTTTTATGCGCTGCGATCGTAAGGCAATTTATACATCGGTCCTGGCGCTGGCCGTAACGCTGGTCCCAATGTCGGCAAGGGCGCAATTCCCGACCGTGACGTTCAACCTGGCGGCACCAACCGCGATGAACACGATGATGCGCAGCGTGCGCGACCACAACGCGGTGCGTTCGCCACGGGGCGAAACGCGCTTTGCAACTCCCTCGGCGCGCGGCGCGCCGCCCTCGGCAGCACAATCGGCGAGGCTGACCTACACCCCCTCGCTCGCTGTGCGCAAAAGGAACATGGCGCAGTTTATCGCCCAGACGCGCGCGGTCGATCCGGCGATTGCGGCCAATCTGCAAGCTGAATCTTCCAAGCGTGACCTGATCGTCTATATCGGCGCGAAGATTCGCCCGATCGGATTTTCACCCGACAGCGTTGCCGACACCTATGCGTTGTGGTGGATCGAAGTATGGCAAGCAGCGCACGGCGTATACGACGCCCCAACCCCCGCGATAATCAGGGCCGTGAAGCGGCAGGCGGCATCGGCAATGCTAGCAACGCCGAGCCTCGTGGCAGCGTCCGATGCAACCAAGCAAGAATTGGCTGAAGCGTTCATGATTCAGGTGATCGGCATAGAAACGACGATGGGCGAAGCCAAGGGCAACGCCGAGGCAACGCGCCAGGCGGCGGCCGACGCGCGCATGGGTGCCAGCACGATGGGCCTCGATCTCGATGCGATGCGACTGACCGAGAACGGCTTCGAACCCGTCTGAGCTTTGGTCGACGAATTGGCACATCAGCCCGGTGATGCTGTTCCAACTCGCGCGTGCCGTGGAAACGCCGCCCGCCCTCAATTGAAGACAATCGTCGCAACTTTAAATATCAAGACCAACCGGTTATGATCCTCGTCCTTAGCCGATCTTCAACCTTACGAACGCCATTCCGCTCGTGCGGTCGCCGCCATAGCTGGGATCAAGCGCTCTCGGCGTGATGCTTCGCGCGACAAGACCGCCGACGCCTATTCTCACGCCGCTTGCGATCTTGAAATCGCGAATTGCCCCCACCGATGCCTTGCCGACGGTATAGACCGGACCGTGCACCGATCCTGGCGCTGCCGATAGCTCATCGCTCTCGATGAGCTCGCCGCGGCCGAACACCGTCCAACGTGCGTCCGGCTTCCATGTCGCCTCCAGCACAAAGGCAAGCTGCGGATGGTCGCGGTCACCGTCCGCGTGAATTCTCGTCTTGCGTCCCCAAGCGGCGGTCGCGGAAACGTAACCCTCGGTGCCGATCGCCTTGGTATAGATCGCGCTTGCCGACCATTTTTCCTGCGTGTCGTCGGGCTCGAGCTGCTCGGCTGATGGCTGCCGAGCATAGCTGACCTGGAGCGCCCAGCGCGACGACGGGTTGAAGCTCAGGCGCGCCGACGTCGCGTCGAACTTCGGCCCCTCGATGTCGTAGCGATTCTGGTCGGGCTCGCGACCCTTGAAGCGCGACGCCTCCAGCTTGAACAAGCCATAGGTCACGCCCGCGGTGACGACACCATAGGTGATGTGGGTCGAATCCAGCCAATGGTGGCTGATGGGCGCTTCGGGCGAGTCCATGATCGACAGCCGGTGCATGAACGCCGGAGGTCCGAACGCCGGCTCGCCGGGAAGGCCGAAATAGACGAACGCACTGCCACGCTCGCCGATCGTGCGACTGTACGATGCCGACAGCTCCATGAAGAGGTCGTGTGGGTGCTGCCGGTTGACGAGCGGCGTCGCGCCGTCCGCCGTCTCGCCAACTGCGAGCAAGAGAGGGTAGCCTCGCTTGCCGAACAGCGGCTCGGGCGACAACATGGCGCGGAATTGCACCGTGTCGTGCTCGCTCAGCGCACCGGTCGCCATGCCCATCACCATGCCGCCCACGAACAGCTTGTCGTCGCCTCGCGGGCCGCCCTGATGATCGTAAAACCCGTTCAAAAGCGCGTGCCCCATCAGTGTCCAGCGCCCGGTCATCGTGTGCACGCCCATGTGCGGGCTCGCGTCGGGCTGCCAGCTCGTGCCCGATGCTTCGCGATTCATCGGGTAAGGACCGGTCGCCGCTCGCATTGCCGACATGTCGTGACCCGCGTGCTCCATCCCCGCCATGTTGTGCCCGGCATGGTCGTCTTGGGTAGCAGCCGGCGATGCCGCCGGTGCGGGCGGCATTGCCATGCCCTGCATATCATGCTGCATTTGAGCAAAGGCCGGGGCAGCGACACTTGCAAGCAGGGCGAATAAAACGATTCGATGCATGATCTACCTACGGATGACCGTGTTGCTCCAAATACCCTTTGGGGGTATATGAAGGCATGACCGAACGCAACGCGCCGGGCGATCATCGCCAACAACTATCGCGGCTGCGGCGCGTCGAAGGCCAGGTACGCGGGATCACACAGATGCTCGAGCAGGGCCGTTACTGCGTTGATATCCTGACACAGCTGCAAGCGGCGCGGGCTGCGCTCGCCAGCATCGAGCGTGACGTGCTCGAAGTGCACGCGAACGCCTGCGTCGCGGCGGCGGTGCAATCGGGGGATAGGGAGTTGCAGGCCGCCAAGCTCAGGGAGCTGACCGAGCTCCTTCGGCGGGCGATGAAGTAGTTCCGTCGCCAGGTGTCAAAACCGAACGAGGCTGTTGAAGAAGTCGGTCGACGGACGGCTGAGGGTGTGTTCGGCATCAAGGGCGAGCGGCGCACACCGTCCGTTTCACGCTGGTGCGGCTCGATTGGCGAGCAGTTGGAGGTTGTAGGCGGCCGCTGCCATCGTAAACTCTTCGGTGGCTCCGGCGAGACCCCTCAGTTTGAGAGTTCGAAGCTTCAGGTTGCGTTTCAGATGCCCGAACACGCGCTCGATCCGCTTCCTTCGTCGCCGCGCGCGGACGTAGGCCTCGGTGCCGGCAAGAGCGCGAACGTGGTCGCGGGCATCCTCATCGACGAGCCGGGTGACGGCGCGTTGCTTGGCGGTCGTGCATTGCGGCCTGAGCGCACATCCCGCGCAGTCGGATGCGCGGCCCCGGTAGCGCCGCACCTGGCTTGCTTGGACGGTGCCGATGTAGGCGAGCGGCTTATCTGCGGGACAGCGGTAGGCGTCTGCCTCTCGGTCGTAGTGGAACGCGGCGCGGTCGAAGAAGCCGTCGCGCTGGCGGGTGCGATCGATGACGGGCACGTAGGGCGTTATGCCTCGATCGACGAGCCAGCCCAGCAGCGGGCCGTTGCCATAGGCCTTGTCGCCGGCAAGGCTGGTTGGCGTGACGCCCAGCGTCGTCTCCACGCGAGTTAGCAGCGTGCGGGTCGCCGCGACCTCAAGCGAGAAGCGCGCGGGCGTCGTCTCGACGTCGAGGATGCAGTCGGTGTCGAGGTCGAGCAGCGGGTTGATGGCATAGGCATAGTGCGCAAAGCCGCCCTTTCGTGTGAACGAGGCTTGCGGGTCGGTCGGCGATACATGGGTCGGCTCGACCGGCAGGGGCTCGTCCGGCTCGGGCGGTAGCGCCGCATCGAGCGCGGCAAGATACTCGGCTACTGGTCGTGACACGCTCTCGCGAGCGCGGAAGGTATCGGCGGCGGTCGCGCCGGGCAGCTTCTTTTCCCAGCTCGCATCGGCCTGGATAGTGCTGCCGTCGACTGCCACTTCCCGTCCCGCGACTAGGCCAACGGCGGCGCACCTGGTGACCACCTGTTCGAACAGCAGGCGATGCAGGTCGCACTCGCGGAAGCGGCCATGCCGGTTCTTGGAGAAGGTCGAGTGATCGGGCACCGCGTCGCCGAGATCGAGCCGGCAGAACCAGCGATAGGCGAGGTTGAGGTGCACCTCTTGGCATAGCCGCCGCTCGGATCGGATGCCGAACAGATAGCCGACCAGCAGCATGCGCAGCATCAGCTCGGGATCGACCGACGGACGTCCTGTCGCGCTGTAACTCGCCGCCAGCGCCTTGCGCACGAAGCCGAAGTCGAGCACGCCATTGATGCGCCTAAGCAGATGATCGCCAGGCACATGATCGTCGAGACGGAAGCCGTAAAACAGAGACCCTTGCGCTACTTGCCGCCCCATCATCGCCCGCGCTCCCCATCCCGTCCAAGAGCAGAGAATCACGCTCGCGCTGTCGCCGCAAGTGCCAGTTCGACTGTAATTCAGGCTTCCGCCTAGAAGCGGTCGTTGACGCAGCGGACGAGCGGCCCATGATTGAAAGGTGAGTAAGACAACCCTCCTTCGACTGATCGGCATAATCGCAATTTTTGGCGGGATGCCCCTCTACTGGTGGGCGTTCCCGCCACGCCTGCCGATCGGGACTGCTGACGGTACGTACGCCAATCCCTGTTGCGGGTCGATTAGGCTCCACAATGGGCAGATGATTTTCGGTCGCGGCCAGATAGTCAGCTACGTGGTCGAACACGATAAGGTGGGGCGATACGTTCTGCCGACTTCCTATGTGGGAGTATGGAGCGGCAAGGCCGTTCAAGCTAACAGGTCTGCCAACCCCTTGAAGCTCCGGCTCGATGACGCGACCCGTCCGACAACCATTGAGCTGCTCAGCGAGTCTGCAGGGTTCGACTTCAAGCGGGTAGAAGAAAACGGCAGCTGAACACCAGTTGCTCCGACCTTCTCTTTTTCAACAGCCTCGAACGGTCGTGACATCCGGAGCAACGGCAGCTTTACGGCACTCTTGCCCGATAGCCGGACATTTCCAGAATCCACGGCGAAATCGCCGTTCTTGCCCGCGCCTAATCCAGCAACGACCGCGTCTCGACCGTCAGCCCATCGAGCGTCGCCGATGCTACCCGCGTTCCGAACGCCACCGGCACGACCGATGCATAGCCCTCCGCCGTGGGTTGCGCGTGGACGACGAGCTGCTGTCGTTCGCGATCGGCGACCCAATATTCGGGGACGCCATGACGCGCGTAGAGCCGCATCTTGCGGCCGAGGTCGAAGCTGCGTGTCGTGTCCGACAGCTCGATCGCGATGCGGACCGCCGACAGGCTGATCGGCGCGTCGGCGGTCGGTTCGGGCAGCGCGACCGACAAATCGGGCTCGGGAACCGAATCGTCGGACATCGCGACGCTGCCCGGGCCGTAGACGAGCATGTCGATGCCTGCCGCTTCGAGCGCGTCCTTGAGAGCGATCCCGAATTGGAAGTTCACCCGCGCGTGCCAGCGCCACACCGAATTCACGACGAATATTTCTCCCTCGATCAACTCGCTGCGTGCATAATTCTGAAAGGCTCCGGCGCCCGCAAGCAGCCAGAAATCGCTGGCCGTCAGCTTGATCGGCACCGGGGTCGTCGCGTCGATGCGTTGCTGGAACGTCATGCGGACAAGGTTAGCAGAGTGCAGAACGCGCGCAACCGCCGCCCATGCCGCAGCGCACAAGAGTTGACTTGAAAGCCGCGCTTTTCTAGGGGCTCGTCGCAAGCCGCCGCAGCGTTCGCGCCGCGCGCGGCCTTTTCATATGTCGCATTCACACGCAGTGGGACTTGCTTGCCCGACGACCTGAACCCCCGCGACGCCGCAGGCGATACGCTCGACGCCCGGATCGCCGCCGCCAAACAGGCGAACGCGCGCCCGTCGACCGCCGATGCGCAGGCCGAGGGACGCGGCTGGGCGGTCGGGATCGAGTTCGTCGGCACAGTGCTGGTGTCGGCGCTGATCGGCTGGCTGGTCGATCGCTATGCCGGGCTCGGCACCGCGCCCTGGGCGATGATCGCCTTCCTTCTGCTCGGCTTTGCCGCCGGGACGCGCCGCGCCATGCAGACGTCGAAGCAATTCGACGCCGACCCCAAGGACTAGAGAGCGACGATGGCCAACCCGATGGAACAGTTCGAGCTCGTCAGGCTCCATCCCATGACGGCGATGGGCTATGACGTGTCGTTCACCAATTCGTCGCTGTGGATGCTGGTCGCGATGCTCGGCATCGCGGCCTTCCTGTTCATCGGCACCGCGCGCCCGCAACTCGTGCCGGGCCGCGCGCAGGCGGCGGTCGAATATCTCTATGATTTCGTCCGAAAAATGCTCGATGAGAATGTCGGGCCCGAGGGGCGTCGCTTCGTCCCGCTGATCTTTTCGGTCTTCATCTTCGTCCTCGCTTGCAACTTGCTCGGGCTGATCCCGTGGGTCGGCGCATTCACGCCGACAAGCCACATTGCGGTGACGCTCGGTCTTGCGGTGCTGGTCTTCGCGCTCGTGTGCGTCGTTGGGTTCGCCAAGCATGGGCTGCATTTCTTCAGCCTGTTCTGGCCCAAGGGCACTTTCTTTCCGCTCGCTGTGTTCGTCGCGGCGATCGAGTTCCTGAGCTTCCTGTCGCGGCCCTTCACGCTCGCGATCCGGTTGTTCGCGAACATGACGGCGGGGCACGTCCTGCTCAAGGTGTTCGGCACTTTCGTCGTCACGCTCGGCTCGTTCGGCGCGTTGCCCTATGTCTTCGGCATCCTGCCGCTCGCGGTCAATGTCGCGCTGTCGGCGCTCGAAGTGCTGATCGCGGTCGTGCAGGCCTATGTTTTCGCACTCCTCGCATCGATCTATCTGAACGACGCGATCAATCTCCACTAAACAAACGCCCCTAGGTAAACGAAGGAAGACATCATGGATTTGGGTTCGGCAAAGGTCATCGGCGCGGGTCTGGCAGCGATCGGCGCGGGTCTCGCGGCGATCGGCGTGGGGTCGATTTTCGGCCAGTATCTGCAGGGCGCGCTGCGCAACCCCGAAGCCGACGCCAAGATGGGCGGACGGCTGATCTTCGGCTTCGCGGTGACCGAGGCGCTCGGGCTGATCGCGGCGGTCGTCGCGCTGGCGCTTGCCTTCTCCTAAGTCGAAAGCGCCCGCGTGCCTCAGTTTCACCTCGACAATTTCGTTCCGCAGCTGGTCTGGCTGACGTTATTCTTCGCGATCCTGTATTTCGGGATCGTGCGGGCGACGCTGCCCAAACTCGGGCGGACGATAACGGCGCGCGAAACGCAGGTGTCGGGTGATTTGTCGACTGCCGAAGCCGCGAAGGTCGAAGCCGATCGGCTTGCGGCTGCACATGCCGCCGAACTCGACACCGCGCATCGCAGCGCGCGCGCGGCGATCGATGCCGCCAAGGCGAAAGCGGCGGGCAATGTCGAGGCGGCGCTGGCTGCGGCGAACGCGACGCTTGCCGAAAAGGCGGCGGCGGCGGACGCGACGCTGTCCGCCGCGCGCGACCGGGCGATGGGCGAGATCGAAAACGTCGCGCGTGAGGCGGCGGCCGACATCGTCGAACGGCTGACCGGTCAACGCCCGGTCGATGCGGTGGTGGCCCCCGCGGCGCGCGCAGCATTGGGAGCCGCGTGACGATGGCCCAAGCAATGGCCGAGACGGTGGCGACGACGCAAGCGCACGGTGCCGAGCATGCCGAGCCCACTCTGCTGGGGCTGGGGCCCGAGGGATGGGTCTATGTCGGGCTGACGATTTTTTTCCTGCTCGCGATCTTTGTCGCAAAGGCGCCGAAACGCATTACCGACGCGCTCGACGCGCGGATTGCCGAGACGCGGCGGACGCTCGACGAGGCGCGGGCGATCCGCGGCGAGGCCGAGGCGATGCTGGCGGTCGCCAAGGCGAAAACCGAAGCGAGCGCAGGCGAAGCGGCGGCGCTGATCGCGCATGCCGAGGCCGAAGCGCGGATCTTGCTGGCGAATGCCGAAACGCACGCCGCCGACATGACTGCGCGCCGTGGCACGATGGCCGAGGACAAGATTGCTGCGGCCGAGCGCGCCGCGATCGCCGAGGTGCGCGCGCGTGCCGCGACCGCCGCCGCCGACGCCGCACGTTCGGTGATCGCGTCGCAGCATGATGCGTTGGCCGATCGTGCGCTGATCGATGCCGCCATCCTTCGTCTCAACTGATTGCTTCGGGAAGATATTTGATGCGTCACATTGCTCTTGCTGCGCTGGCATTGGTCGCTGCGCCCGTTGCCGCCGAAGTCGCGTCCGCGCCGTTGACGATCGATTCGCCGATCGCGGCGCTCGCTGCCGATCCGCGTGCAAAAGCCGTGCTTGATGAGGCGCTGCCGGGGCTGACCCGCCACCGGATGTACGGCTTCTTCAAATCGATGTCGCTGAAGACACTTCAGCCGATGTCGCGCGGCAAGGTGAGCGACGCCGCGCTCGCGAAGATCGCGGCGGGGCTCGCGGCGATCAAATAATTGCGGGCCGCGCTGCACGACCGCGAGGACGATTGCGGCGAGCGAGAACATCGAGCCGATTGTCCAGAGCGTTGCCTTTTTGACGGCTTCGCCGATGCGCATTGCGCGTCACGCAAATCTGGCCTCCATCTGCTGTTCGATGCTGGCACCGCGAGTCGCAGGCACCTAGATACGCTCCATGTCCTCGCCAAAGCTGCCCGACCGTTTCAACGAGGATGCCGCCACCTATGCGGTGAAGGGCGGCGACACCCCCGACCTCGACGCAGGCGTGGCGGCGATCCGCAACGTGTTGCGCACGCTGCCGCAAAATCCAGGTGTCTACCGGATGACCGATGCGCGCGGCGACGTGCTCTATGTCGGCAAGGCGCGCTCGCTGCGCGCGCGTGTGACCAATTATACGCAAGTCACGCGGCTCCCGCGCCGCCTTCAGCGGATGGTTGCGCAGACACGCGGCATGACGATCGTCACCACGAACAACGAGGCCGAAGCGCTGCTGCTCGAAGGGCAGCTGATCAAGCGGTATCGCCCGGCGTACAATGTGCTGCTGCGCGACGACAAGAGCTTCCCGTTCATCCTGCTGCGCGCCGACCACGACTATCCGCGCCTCCAGAAGCATCGCGGCGCGCGGCGCGCGAAGGGCAATTATTACGGGCCGTTCGCGAGCGCGGGGTCGGTCAACACGACGCTCAACGCGCTGCAGAAGCTGTTCCTGCTGCGCAGCTGTTCGGACGGGTTTTTCGCGCGACGCGATCGGCCCTGCCTGCTCTACCAGATCAAGCGCTGCTCGGCGCCGTGCGTCGGGCGGATCGGCGCAGAGGAGTATGCCGAACTGGTCGACGACGCGAAGGACTTCCTTGGCGGCAAGAAAACGCAGGTCCAGGCCAAGCTGGGCGATGCGATGCAGGCGGCGGCGGCGGCCATGGACTTCGAACGCGCGGCGATGCTGCGCGACCGGCTGCGTGCGTTGACCTTCATCCAGGGGAGCCAGGCGATCAATGCGGACGGGGTCGGCGATGCCGACATCTGGGCGCTGGCGTGCAAGGCGGGGGTGACGTGCGTGCAGGCGTTCTTCATCCGCGGCGGGCAGAACTGGGGGCACCGCGCCTTCTTCCCCGCGCACACCGTCGACGTGCCCGAGGACGAGGCGCTGGCAAGCGTGATGCTGCAATTCTACGACGAGGTGCCGCCGCCGCGGACCATCATGACCGACCGCGTCATCGCCGAGAGCGACTTGCTCGCCGAGGCGCTCTGTGAGCGTGCCGGCGGCAAGGTCGTCATCGCCGTACCGCAGCGCGGCGACCGCGTGCGCCTCGTCGCGCAAGCCAAGCGCAACGCCGAGGAAGCGCTCGACCGCCGCGCCGCCGAATCGACGACGCAGGCGCGGCTGCTGAGCGAGATCGCCGAACTGTTCGACCTCCCCGCGCCGCCCAGGCGGATCGAAGTCTATGACAACAGCCACATCCAGGGAACCAATTCGGTCGGCGCCATGATCGTGTCGGGTCCCGAAGGATTCCAGAAGGGCCATTATCGCAAGTTCAACATCCGCCGTCCCGAAACGATCGCGGGCGACGATTTCGGCATGATGCGCGAGGTGCTCGAGCGACGCTTTGCACGCGCGATGGAGGAAGACCCCGACCGCGAGAGCGGAACCTGGCCCGACCTGCTGCTGATCGACGGCGGCAAGGGGCAGGTATCGGCGGTCAAGGGCGTCCTCGACGCGATGGGGGTCGAGGACGTGCCGATCGTGGGCGTCGCCAAGGGGCCTGACCGCAATGCCGGGCGCGAGACGTTTCATACGCCCGACGGACGCGAATTGGCGCTGCCGATGAACCACCCGGTGCTGTTCCACCTCCAGCGGCTGCGCGACGAGGCGCACCGTTTCGCGATCGGCGCGCACCGCACGCGGCGTGCCAAGGCGCTGGTGACCTCGAGCCTCGACGAAGTCCCGGGGATCGGCCCCGCGCGCAAGAAGGCGCTGCTGATGCATTTCGGCACCGCGCGCGCGGTCAAGAACGCGTCGCTGGACGATCTGCAGATGGCCCCCGGGGTCAGCGCGGCGGTGGCGCAACAGGTGCATGATTTCTTTCACGCGGTTCCCGCCGGGAACTGAATGCAATCCCTACCGCCGGGAAACGCATTCGGGCGTGGCGAACCAGCCGACGATCGAGGGATGTTTACGCGCGATCGCATCGACGACGGCGGGGTAGAGCGCGCGCGCGAACTGGCCGCCGCCGTAATCGCCACGCGCCCACACCAGCCGCGCCTTCATCGGCTCGAACCCCGGCAGGCGCAGCGTACAGTCGAGATCGACGCCGAGGCGCACCATCGAGCGAAAGCGGAACCCGGTCGCCGACAGGTCGAGCAGCATGACGTCGTTGACGAGCGATCCGATGCGCAGCTTTACAGGCACCTCGAGCGCGAGGCGTGGCGCCGTACGAGGGATCTGCATGCATAATGCCTTAAAAAAGGGTTGCTGGCAGCGATCGTAAATTCGAAAGGTTAAACTGTGCTTTAGCGATGCTCCGGAGCGGACATTTGCGCTGACGCGGCGCTTCGTTATGACTCTGTGCGATGGACAATATCCTCATCCGCGGCGGCAACCGGCTGTCGGGTCGCCTGCACATCTCGGGCGCCAAGAACGCCGCGCTGACGCTGATGCCATGCGCGCTCCTGACCGACGAGCCGCTGACGCTGCGCAACCTGCCGCGCCTCGCCGACGTCGACAGCTTCGGACATCTGCTCAACCAGCTCGGCGTGTCGACGATGATCGAGGGCGCGCGGCCCGACGAATTCGGGCGCGTGATGACATTGCGCGCCAACCGCATCACCTCGACCACCGCGCCCTATGACATCGTGCGCAAGATGCGCGCATCGATCCTCGTGCTCGGGCCGATGCTCGCGCGGCGTGGCGAGGCGACGGTATCACTGCCCGGCGGGTGCGCGATCGGTTCGCGCCCCATCGACCTCCATCTGAAAGCGCTCGAGGCGTTCGGCGCGGAGATCGAGATGACGCATGGCTATGTGAAGGTCAGCGCGCCGAGCGTCGACGGCAAGCGCCGCCTGCCCGGCGGCACGATCCGTTTTCCGTTCGTGTCGGTCGGGGCGACCGAAAACGCGCTGATGGCGGCGTCGCTCGCGCGTGGGACGTGCGTGATCGAGAATGCCGCACGCGAACCCGAGATCGTCGATTTGTGTCGCTGCCTGATCGCGATGGGCGCGAAGATCGACGGGGTGGGAACCGAAACGCTGACGATCGAAGGGCGTGAGCGGCTACACGGCGCGACCTATGCGGTTATGCCCGACCGGATCGAGGCAGGAAGCTATGCCTGCGCGGCCGCGATCACCGGCGGCAGCATCGACCTTGTGGGGGCCGATGCGGTCGAGATGGGCGCGACGCTCGACGCCTTGCGCGAGGCAGGGGTCGCGGTGACGCAGACGCGCGACGTGCTGACCATCGGCGCAAACGGACCACTCGGACCACTCACCTTGTCGACGGCGCCCTATCCGGGGTTCGCAACCGACATGCAGGCGCAATTCATGGCGATGCTGTGCCTCGCGGGCGGCGCGAGCGACCTGACCGAGACGATCTTCGAAAACCGCTACATGCACGTCCCCGAGCTCGCGCGGATGGGCGCCGACATCGCGGTGCGCGGACGATCGGCGTTCGTGCGCGGCGTTGCGGGGCTGACCGGCGCACCGGTGATGGCAACCGACCTGCGCGCGTCGATGTCGCTGATCATCGCGGGTCTCGCCGCAGCGGGGGAAACGAAGGTAGCCCGCGTCTATCACCTCGACCGGGGGTACGAACGGCTCGAGGAAAAACTGAGTGCGGTCGGTGCCGATATCGAGCGGGTCAGCGACGGGTAGGGTGTGCGCTCAGGTATGCGGGAAACAGATACTCACGCCAGCGGAATTGCCGGAACGAACGCCTCCTCGTGCGCACCGGCGGTTTCACGGTCTTGTCCTCGCAGGAAGGCAAGCAGGTCGCGCACGACGTCGTGCTTGTGCGTCGCGAGCAGGCCGTGCGGCGCGCCGTCATATTCGATCAGGCGCGCATGCGGAATGAGCTTTGCCGCCGCACGTGCCGCCGTGTCGATCGGCACCGTCTGGTCGGCGGTGCCATGAACGATCAGCGTCGGCACGGTAAAGGCGGCAGTGTCGGGGCGGAAGTCGGTGGTCGCAAAGCTGTTGAGGCAGGCGAGCGTCGGCCATTGCCCGCCCATCACCGCCATCTGGAAGGTCGCGTCGAGCACGCCCTGGCTGACAGGCTTGTCGAAGAAGCCGACGCCGTAGAATTGCTTGGCGAAGGTCTGGAGGAAAGCGAAGCGATCCTCGCGGATTTGCTCCTTCATCGTGTCGAACTGCGCCTGCGGCACACCACCCGGATTGTCGTCGGTCTGGAGCATGAAGGGCACCACCGACGCGATCAGCGCCGCGCTGTGAACCTTGGCCGCACCGTGGCGCGACAGGTAGCGCGCGACCTCGCCGCCGCCCATCGAAAAGCCGACCAGCGTCGCGTCGTGTGCGTCGCAATGGTCGAGCACGCTCGCCAGATCGTCGGCGAGGCTGTCGTAATCATAGCCCTCCCACGGCTGGTCCGACCGCCCGAAGCCGCGCCGGTCGTAAGCGATCGTGCGATAGCCCGCGCCTGCCAGATCGAGCGCGACATCGTCCCAGCTGTCGGCGTTGAGCGGCCAGCCGTGGATCAGGACGACGGGGCGGCCCGCGCCCCATTGCTTGACGTAGAGCTTCGCATCGTCGCGCGTCGTGACATAGGGCATGGTGGACTCCGGCAAGGGTCTCGCATCAACGCGCCCCGGCCAAAGCGGTTGCCATCGCCTCGTCTACGATCCGCATCCGCTCGTCGCCTTGGGGAAAGCCTGCGCCGATCCACGCATCCTCGATCCGGCGCAGCGTCGTCGCGACAATCGGGCCGGGCGCGAGCCCGCGCGCGATCAGATGCCCTCCGGTGAGCCCGAACGCCGGGCTCTGCCAGTCGGCGAGCGCGGCGACCTGGTCCGCGCTACCGTCGCCGAGCAGCAGCCTGTCGATCGCGCTGTCGATGCCGTGGCGGTAGGCGATAGCTTCGGCGGAGGCATCGACAGGATCGGCGGCGACGATCAGCCGCTTCGTCTTTGCGTTCGACAGTTTCAGCCGTGCAGCGATCGTGCGCGCCCGCGCGGCATCGCGCCCGACCAGCGCGGCGAGGCGGCGGATCGCATCGCCCTCGACCCCGAACGCGGCTTCTCGCAACACCAGCCGCGCGAGCCCCGAGGCGTCGTCGAATTCGGGAAGGACGGGCGCGAAGATCGCGTGGTCGATCATGACTCGCACGACGGGCACGGGGTCCGGGCTACCGAGAAGTTTGAGCAACTCCATGGCGATGCGCTCGCGCGACAGCGCCATCAGGTCGTTGGCGCGCGCGGTGCACGCCGCGAGCCCTTCCATATCGGGGGGCCCGTCCCCGAAGCGCGCGTGGAAGCGAAAGAAGCGCAGGATGCGCAGATGGTCCTCGGCAATACGCGTCAGCGGATCGCCGATGAAGCGGACGCGCCGCGCATCGAGGTCGGCGAGCCCGCCGAACCAGTCGAAGATTTCGCCCGACGTCCAGTCGGCGTAGAGCGCGTTGATCGTGAAATCGCGCCGCGCGGCGTCCTCGCGCCAGTCGTCGCTGAACGCGACGGTCGCATGACGCCCGTCGGTCGCGACGTCGCGGCGCAGCGTCGTGACCTCGACCGGCGTTCCTGCGGTCACCGCAGTGACAGTGCCGTGCGCGATGCCGGTCGGCACCGCCTTGATGCCCGCTTCCTCGAGCCGTGCGACGACCTGTTCGGGAGCGAGGCGCGTCGCCATGTCGATGTCGCTGACCGGCAGCCCCAGCAGCCCGTCACGGACCGCGCCGCCGACGAGGCGGACGCAGTCGCCGCCGCCGAGCACGGCCACAAGGGCGGCAAGCCCCGGCCGCTGCAGCCAGTCGGCATCGGGCAGCGTCACCATCGCAGGGTCACCATCTGAGGGTCACCATCGCAGCCGGGCCGCCAGATTGACGAGCATCGCCGCCGTCGCGCCCCAGATACGTCGCTCGCCCCACATCATCTCGATATAGCGCCGCTCGGTCCCATCATAAACGACCTCGCGCTGGGCGTGATTGGCGGCGTCGAGCACAAAGGCGAGCGGCACTTCGAACACCGCATCGACCTCGACATCGTGCGGCACGAGGATCAGGTCGGGCGCGATGACGCCAAGCACGGGCACGATCTCAAACCCCGTAATCGTGCGGTACGGCGCAAGCTGCCCGACCAGCGTTACTGCCGCGCGAGGCAGCGCGATCTCCTCTTCGGCCTCGCGCAGCGCGGCGGCGACCGCATCGGCATCGCCGGGATCGACGCGCCCGCCGGGAAACGCGACCTGCCCGGCATGGCGGCGCATTGTCGTCGGTCGCTGTGTCAGGATCAGCCCCGGCTCGGCGCGGTCGGTGACCGCGATCAGCACGGCGGCGGGGGTCAGCGCAGGCGGCTGGTCGCGAAAATCGCTGGTGAAGGGCACCGGCGCATCGGTCGTCGCCGCCAGCCGGTCCGCCAGCCGGTCCGCCAGCCGCCCCGCAAGTCCTGAATCAGGCGTCACGCGTCCATCGCGAAGAACGCGCCGTCGCTCCACAGGCCGGGAGGCCCCGTTCCCTCGTCGAGCGCCCACCCGGCGAGTTCGTAAAAGACCGAGCGCACGACCAGCGCCTCAAGCCCGCCGCGCACGTGGAGATAGGGGTGCGGCCCGTCGTCATGCGCTTCGAAGCGCAACGCATGCGCAGGACCTGCAACGACGAGATCGTCGGTGTTGAGCCGGAACGCGAGGCTGCGTTCGGCGCCCGCCCCTTCGCTCTTGACCTCGACCGCGACGAAAGGCGCGTCGTCGACCGCGATGTCGAGTTTTTCGCCGGGCGTGACGAGGACATAGCCACCGTCGGGCTCACGCCGCAGGATCGATGCGAAAAGCTGCACCATGGCGGCGCGCCCGATCGGCGACCCTTGGTGATACCAGGTTCCGTCGCGCGCGATGCGCATGTCACTGTTCCCGCAGTGCGTCGGGTTCCATTTTTCCACCGGCGGCAGGCGCTTGTCAGCGAGCGCCTGCGCCACCTCCGCCAGGGACATCGCGGACAGATCGAGCGGCGGGGGCATCGGCATGATCGCGATCTAGGCGCGCATGTTCCCGAGTGCAAAGGCACGCGGGCCGAGCGTGCCGACGCGCGGCAGGCCGTCGGCATGGCGCGCGAGCAGGCGGCGGCGCTCGACGGGGCCAGGCACGTCCCAGCCAGCGGTAGCGTCGGCGCTGAAGCCGAAGAAGCGGCCGTAGTATTCGGGATCGCCGATCATCGCCATGGGTGTCGCGGGCGCGATGGCGACGAGCCGCTCCATCAGCATCCGCCCGATCCCGCCGCGCTGCCGGTCGGGCGCGACCGCGACCGGTCCGACGAGCACGACCGGGGCACCGTCGACGGCGACCGGCCAGCTCTGCAGGCTGCCGACCAGCCGCTCGCCCGCGAACGCCGCGAAGCTGAGCTCAGGGAGCCACTGCGTCCCGGCGCGAATGCGGTAGGCGGTGCGCGCGAACCGGTCGGGCCCGAAGGCGGCATCGAGCAAGGCTTCGACGGCGGCGGGATCGGCGTGCGCCAGAGGGATGAGAGCGATCGGCATGGGGGGTGCGCCCTTAGCGGCTGTGCCGAGAATTGAAAGTGCGCGCCGAGGCGGCTAGGCGGCGGCGATGAACGATCTCCTCCAGCTCCAGGTTCACGATCTCGAGGTGCCGGTGCTGACCGGTATCTTTTCCGAAGAGACGCATTTGCCGCAGCCGCTGCGCATCTCGATCACCGTCGACCTCGATGCGCCTGACCGTTTCGACCACGACACGCCGCTGTCGGCATCGAAGAATTACATGGACCTGAAACACGCCGCGACCGCAGCCCTGCCGCCCGGACGCCATTTCAAGCTTGTCGAAGCCGTCGCCGACCACATCGCCGAGACCCTGTTGTTCAGCGACACGCGCGTGGCGCGCGTCGACGTGACGATCGTCAAGCTCGCGCTGTCGGAGGCGGGCGAGGCGATCGGGATCCGGCGCGTGCGGCATCGCCAGTAGGTTGCCCACGATGAAGCTCGCGCTCGTCACCGGCGGGCACCGGCGGCTGGGGGCGGCGATTGCAGCGCGGCTGGCGCAGGGCGGCTGGAGCCTCGCGCTTCACGGGACGCACGACAGCGCGCCCGACGCGGCGCTCGCGTCGGCGATCGCGGCGCACACGACGCCGTGGCACGGCTTCGTCGCCGACTTCGCCGACCCGGCACAGGTCGAGGGCCTGTTGCCCCAGGTCATCGCGCGGTTCGGACAGGTGCCCGCGCTGCTCGTCAACAACGCCGCGCGTTTCGGCGACGACGACGCCGACAGCGCCGACGCCGGCTCGCTCGCGCGCTTTCACCAGGTCGATGCCGCCGCGCCGCAACTGCTCGCGCTCGCGATGCACCGCGCTGGGGCTCGCGGGTCGATCGTCAACCTTGTCGACCAGCGCATCCGCAATCCGGTGCGCGATCAGCTCAGCTATTCGCTGGCAAAGGCCGCGCTCGCGAGCGCGACGCGCACGCTCGCCGTCGCGCTCGCGCCACGGCTGCGCGTCAATGCGGTCGCGCCGGGGCTGACGCTGCCGACCGCCGATTACTCGGACGAAAAGATGGCGCGGCTCGCCGAGGCGATGCCGCTCCACCGGTTGCCGACGCCCGACGACATCGCCGACGCGGTCGTGTGGCTCGCATCGGCGCAGGCCGTCACCGGGCAAACGCTGTTCGTCGACGGCGGCGCGAGCCTGAAAAGTTTCGACCGCGATTTCGTAAATTTGTAGCCGCTTTCGTCATCCCCGCGAAGGCGGGGATGACGAGGTGAGCCTAGGCAGCCGTCTTGAATTGCGCCGCCTCGGTCGATTCGCCCAGCGCGGTGGTCGACGCCTGGCCGCCGCCGACCGCAGTCGCGACAAGGTCGAAATAGCCGGTGCCGACCTCGCGCTGGTGGCGCGTTGCGGTATACCCGTGCGCCTCTGCCGCGAATTCGGCCTGCTGAAGCTCCGAGTAAGCCGCCATGCCGCGATCCTTGTAGCCGCGCGCCAGCTCGAACATGCCGTAGTTGAGCTGATGGAACCCGGCGAGCGTCACGAACTGGAACTTGTAGCCCATCGCGCCGATTTCGCGCTGGAAGCGGGCGATCGTATCCTTGTCGAGCTTGGCCTCCCAGTTGAACGACGGCGAGCAATTGTACGCCATCATTTTGCCGGGATGCGCCTTCTGGATCGCCTCGGCAAAGCGCTTCGCGTCGTCGAGATTGGGGTAGCTCGTTTCCCACCACAACAGGTCGGCGTGTTCGGCGAACGCGATGCCGCGCTTGATACAATGATCGACGCCGGTGCCGTCTTTCAGGCGGAAGAACCCTTCGGGCGTACGCTCGCCGGTCAGGAATTCATGGTCGCGCTCGTCGATGTCGCTGGTGATCAGCTTGGCGCTCTCGGCGTCGGTGCGCGCGCAGATGACGGTGGGCACGCCGCACACGTCGGCGGCGAGGCGCGCTGCGTTCAGGTTGCGGACGTGGGCCTGCGTCGGGATCAGCACCTTGCCGCCGAGGTGGCCGCACTTCTTTTCCGAAGCCAGCTGATCCTCGTAATGCACGCCCGCGGCGCCCGCCGCGATATAGGCCTTCATGATCTCGAAGCAGTTGAGCGGGCCACCAAAGCCAGCCTCGGCGTCGGCGACGATCGGCGCGAACCAGTCGCGTGTCGCGCCGCCTTCGCTATGCTCGATCTGGTCGGCACGCTGGAGCGCGTTGTTGATGCGCTTGCACAGTTCGGGTCCGGCGTTGGCGGGATAGAGCGACTGGTCGGGATACATCGCGCCCGCGGTGTTCGCGTCGGCGGCGACCTGCCAGCCCGACAGATAGATCGCCTTTAGCCCCGCGCGCACCTGTTGCATCGCCTGATTGCCCGACATCGCGCCGAGCGCGTTGATATAGGGCTCGGACTTGAGCAGATCCCACAGCTTGTTCGCGCCGAGGCGCGCGAGCGTGTGCTCGACGACCACCGACCCGCGCAGCTTCTCCACGTCGGCGGCGGTGTAGGTGCGGGCGATGCCGTCGAAGCGACCGGCGGTGGCGGGGACGAGATCGGCGAAGTCGGTCATGCTGGAAATCCTATTGCGCGGTGCCTTTTGGCATCCTCTCCTATGCGCCGTCGCTACGCGCAGCGTCGGCTCTTCGCAAATCCGTCGTGTGAAGTTTTCTGTCTGATCGTGCGCCATCGATCAACTGAGCTTGTCATTCTGTAAATTTGTGACAGGATACCGATATGGCGGATGCGCGGTTCATGGCGGGGCAGGCAGTGCGACGGCTGCGGCGTGCGCGGTCGCTGACGCAGAGCGCGATGGCGATCGCGCTCGACATTTCGCCGAGCTATCTCAACCTGATCGAGCGCAACCAGCGCCCGCTGACCGCAACCTTGCTGCTGCGGCTCGCCGAAACCTATGACTTCGATCCGCGCGCGCTGTCGCTGGCGTCGGCGGGGGGCGGGGCCGACGCGCTGCGGCGAAGATTGGCCGATCCGCTGTTCGCCGATCTCGAGATCGACCGAGCGCAGCTTGCCGACTGGCTGGCCGCCGCCCCCGAAGGTGCCGAGGCGTTCGCGCGTGCCTATGACCGGATCGGCGGCGGTGCCGCGCCGAGCGACGCCGACCCGGTCGCGCCGGTGCGCCGCGAGATCGACCGGTGGCGCAACCACTTCGCCGACCTCGAGGTCGCGGCCGAAACGCTCGCCGATGAACTCCAGCTGGGGTCGGGCGACCTGTACGGCGCGATCGCCGACCGGTTGCGCGCGCGCCACCAACTATCGATCCGTATCCTGCCGGTCGATGTCGTGCCGTCGGTGCTACGCCGCCTCGACCTGCATGCACGGCAGTTGCAGCTGTCCGAACTGCTCGACCCCGCAAGCCGGACCTTCGCCGCCGCCTATCAGCTCGGCCAGCTCGAGGCCAACGACGAGATCGGCGCGCTGGTACGCGGCGCGGGGTTTGCCGACCGCGCCTCGGACCGGCTCTATCGCCGCCATCTGATCTCGAGCTTCGCCGCCGCGCTGATGATGCCCTATGCGCGCTTCGTCCGCGCGTGCGAGGCGACCGGCTATGACGTCGAGCTGATCCAGCGGCGCTTCGGCGCTGGGTTCGAACAGGTCGCGCACCGGCTGACGACGCTGAACCGCGTCGGCGCACGCGGGCTGCCCTTCTTCATGATCCGCATCGATCGCGCAGGTCAGGTGTCGAAGCGCTACGGCGGGGCGAGCGGATCGCCGCTGGTGGAGGCCGATGCGCGCTGTCCGCTGTGGGATTTGCACGCCGCGTTCGACCGCCCGGGCAGCCTCGTGCGCCAGACCGTCGCGCTCGAGGACGCGTCGCATTGGTTCACCATGTCGCGTACCGTCAGTCCGCAGGGGGGACGCGTCGGAACGGTGCGCGCGCGCTTCGCGATCGGGCTGGGGGTCGATGCACGGCTGGCCGGGGCGGTCGCGGCGGCGCGCGGGGTCGACCTGGGCACGGGAACGCCGGTGGGCCTCGGCTGTCGTGCGTGCACCCGCCCCGACTGCCCGCAACGCGCCGCCCCGCCCGCCGCGCGCCCGCTGATCTTCGACGATCGCACACGCGGCGTGTCGCCGTTCGTGTTTGCAGGGGATTAGAGTGCAATCAGGCTATAAAGCCTTCTGGTCCAGTCCCTCTCAGGCTGACACGACCACGGTGCGACAAACGCACGCGCGTTCAGCGTTTCAACGCTTCGACGATCGCTTTCACGTCCTGGCTTCGTCCGCGCGGCAGGATGAGGACATTGTTGCCGCTGGCGACGACGATGAGGTCGCTGATCCCGATCGCGGCGATGCGGATGCCGTCGCTCTTGAGCAGGCAGTTCGACGTGTCGATCGCGATCACATCGCCCCCGTTTTCGGCGCTGTGCGCGTCCCCCGCGTCGTTTGCGCCGATCGTGTGGAGCGCGTCCCACGAGCCGACATCGGACCATCCCATCGCGACCGGAACGACCGCGACCTGCGCCGCGCGCTCCATGACGGCATAATCGATCGAATCCGCGGGCGAGGCCGCGAAGGCGACATCGTCCGGAAGCAGCCGCTGCCCGCTGCGCACCGCCCGCGCGACGGCCGCGCGCGCCGCGTCGCGCATCGCGGGCGCATGCTCACCGAGCGCAGCGAGATAGGCGTCGGCGCGGAACAGGAAGATGCCGCCGTTCCAGACATGATCACCGCCTGCGATCATTGCCTCGGCGCGCGCGCGGTCGGGCTTCTCGACAAAGTTTGCGACACGGTGAACGCCGTCGGCGATCGCCTCGCCGACCGCGATATAGCCATAGCCCGTCTCGGGGCCGTCGGGCGCGATGCCGAAAGTCACCAGCCAGCCCTGCGCGACGAGCGGCAACGCGGCGTCGATCGCGGCCATGAACGCCGCGTCGTCGGCGATGACATGATCGCTCGGCATCACCAACAGCGGCGCGTCGGGCGCGGCGATCACTGCGGCGAGCGCGATCGCAGGCGCGGTGTTCCGCGCGACCGGTTCGAGCACGAGCAGCGCGTCGCGCCCGGCAAGCTGGTGCTCGATCAGCTCGGCGTGCCGCGCATTGGCGACGATCAGCGGCGGCGCGAAACGCTGCGGATCGCCGACCCGGCCCATCGTCGCCTGGAACATCGTCGCTTCCTGCGTCAGCGCAAGGAACTGCTTGGGCCGTTCGGGAAGCGACATCGGCCACAGCCGTGTCCCCGACCCGCCTGACAGGATGACGGGCGTGATTCGCGGCTGGCTCATGAGCTGGCGGGTAGCGGGAGCGGGTTGTCCGCGCAACATGACGACCCGGCGAGGGAACGGCAGCCTTTACCATATATTTGTCAAATCCGGCGACATAGGCTCCGGGTGTCGGAATATTTGACGCCGGTCGGACGGGATCGCACCTCACGTGTTCAGGCTGTTCAAGCATTATGTGCCCTATGCGGTGCTTCTGCTCGCGCTGGTCGATCTCGTGCTGCTGCTCGTCGCCGCCGAAATCGCTTGGGTCGTGCGCGCGCGCCAGATCGGCATGGCGGTCGACCCGCTCGCCAATCGCCTGCCACCGCTGATCAGCTTTGCCGTCGCGCTCCAGCTCGCGATGATCGCGGTCGGCGTCTACGGCACCGACGCGTTCCAGTCGCTGCGCTTTGCTGCCGCGCGGCTGATGGTCGCGATCTGCCTCGGAGTGATCTTCCTGTCGCTCGTCTATTTCGCACTGCCCGGGTTCACGCTGTGGCGCTCGAATTCGCTCTACGCCATGTTCATCGCGTTCGTGCTGCTCGTCTCGGTGCGTTCGCTGCTCGGCTCGATGCTGGGTAGCGAAAGCTTCAAGCGGCGTGTGCTGGTGCTGGGCGCCGGGCAGCGTGCGGCCCGACTCGGGCGGCTCGGCGCGCGGCGCGATTCGGGATTCGTCGTCGTCGGCCATGTCGACATGGGCGATTGCGACATCGTCGTGCCGACCGCGATCGGACGCGCACATATCTCGAGCCTTGCCGACCATGTCACCACACTCGGCGCGAACGAAGTCGTGCTCGCGCTCGAGGAGCGGCGCAAGGCGCTGCCGCTCGACGACCTGCTGCGCATCCGCATGACCGGGGTACACGTCAACGAGATTTCGACCTTCCTCGAGCGCGAGACCGGTCGCGTTGACCTGCGCAGCGTCAACCCCAGCTGGCTGATCTTCAGCGACGGATTTTCGAGCGGGCGTCGGCTGTCGTCGGTCGCCAAGCGCGTCTTCGACATCCTCGTCGCCGCCGCACTGCTCATGCTGACCGCGCCGCTGATCGTGCTGACCGCGATCGCGATCAAGCTCGAATCGAAGGGGCCCGCTTTCTATCGCCAGACACGCACGGGGCTTTAT
Organism: Sphingomonas sp.; assembly: GCA_965248885.1. Classification (GTDB taxonomy): domain Bacteria; phylum Pseudomonadota; class Alphaproteobacteria; order Sphingomonadales; family Sphingomonadaceae; genus Sphingomonas_O. The sequence continues at coordinate 2,129,215 of OZ252211.1, forward strand.
GGCGCGCCGTTCGCGTGCATCAAGCTGCGGTCGATGCGCGAGGACGCCGAGGTCGGGGGCAAGGCAGTCTGGGCCGAGCGCGACGACCCGCGCATCACGCGCGTCGGGCACATCATCCGCAAACTGCGTATCGACGAACTGCCACAGGTCTGGACGGTGCTGAAGGGCGAGATGAGCTTTGTCGGTCCGCGCCCCGAACGCCCGTCGTTCGTCGAGGAATTGTCGGCGGCGATCCCCTATTATGCCGAGCGCCACGTCGTAAAACCCGGGATCACCGGCTGGGCTCAGATCAACTATCCCTATGGCGCCAGCCTCGACGATGCGCGCCAGAAGCTCGAGTACGACCTGTATTATGCCAAGAACTATACGCCGTTCCTCGATGTCGTGATCATTCTCCAGACGATCCGTGTCGTGCTGTTTCCCGACGGCGCGCGATGATCGGCGCGATCGCCTCGGTCAGCCACGCGCTCGCCGCCCTCATGTTTGCCGGACTGGCTTTGGCACAGGCGCCGCGCTGGCGCGACGCGGCGTCACGGACGATGGCGGTGGCGTGTGCGGCGACCGCGATCTGGGCGCTGCTGACCGCGCTGACCGGCGGCGGCGCGGTCGCGGCGCGGCTCGCCGAGACCGCGCGGGATCTCAGCTGGCTGAGCTTTCTCTACCTGCTGATGCGGCGCGGCGAGGGGCGGCTGCCGTCGATCGATGCACTCTACGGCGCGCTCGGTTTCGTGCTTGCGGCGATCGTCGCGGTCGATTGCGCCGCGATCCTTCTCCCCGCGCGCGCGCCGGTCGCGCAGGCGGTGCTGCTCGCGGCGTTCAGCCTGCGCATGATCTTTGCGGTCGGGGCACTGGTCGCGATCCACAATCTCTATGCGGCGACCGCGTCGGGCGCGCGTGCAGGAATCGGCCTTGCGCTGGGCGCACTTGCGGCGATGTGGGCGTACGACCTGACTCTCTACGCGTTGTCATGGGCGGGGCGCGGCTGGGCGACCGACGCGGCGGCGGTGCGCGGGGTCGTCGCGTGCGGCGTCGCGCCCGCGCTTGCCGTCGCCGCCGTGCGTAATCGCGGCTGGAGCGTACGCCTGTCGCGCAGCGCCGCGTTCCGCTCGGTCGCGCTGGTCGGCGCGCTCTTTTATCTGTTCGCGGTGATCGCGCTTGCGACCGCGCTCGACACCGTCGCGGGCGAAGCCGCACAGACGCTGCAGACCGGCGTGCTACTCGCCGCCGCGCTGATCGTCGCGACCGGCGTCGCCTCGGCGCGGCTGCGCGCATGGTCGCGCGTGATGCTCGCCAAGCATTTCCTTGCGCATCGGTACGACTATCGCGCCGAGTGGCTGCGCTTTACCGAAACGCTCGGCCAGCCGGGCAGCGACGCTGCACCGCTCGAGGTGCGCGTGGTCAAGGCGATCGCCGACATCGTCGCGGCCCCCGGCGGGGTTTTGCTGATGCCCGACGGCGACGCGCTGGTGGCGGGGGCGCATTGGCGGTGGAGCGAACTCGTCGCCCCGCTAGACGCCCCGCTTGGTGGGACGGGCAGCGAACTCGCAGCCAGCCTCGCCGTCGGCCGCATCGTCGAGCTCGACCCGCTGCGCGCCGAGACGGGCGATCCCGCCGAAGCCGCGGCCATCCCCGAATGGATCGTTGCCGAGGAGCAGGCGTGGGCGATCGTGCCGCTCGTCCATTTCGACCGGCTGGCGGGCGCCGTGTTGCTTGCGCGGCCGATCGTCGATCGCGCGCTCGACTGGGAGGATTTCGACCTGCTCCGCCTCGCGGGGCGCCAGGTCGCCAGCTATCTGGCCGAAGCGCAGAGCCAGACAGCGCTGAGCGATGCCGCGCGCTTCGACGAGTTCAACCGGCGCTTTGCGTTCATCATGCATGACATCAAGAATCTCGTCAGCCAACTGACGCTCGTCACGCGCAACGCCGAGCGCCATGCCGACAAGCCCGAATTTCGCGCCGACATGATCGCGACGCTCCAGAATTCGACTGCGCGGATGAACGACTTGCTCCAGCGGCTGTCGCAGCATAATCATGCGGTCGCCGAGCCGCCGCGCCCCACCGACCTGCGCCGTGTCGCGGCAAGCGTGGCGGCACAGCACCGCGCGCGCCACCCCGTCGTCGTCGCCGGGCAAGCCGACGTGTTCGCGCTCGCCGATGCCGCGCGCCTCGACGCCGCGCTGTCGCACCTCGTCCAGAACGCGATCGACGCGAGCCCGCCCGCCGAACCCGTCACCGTCACGACCGTGCGCAACGGCAGCGAAGCGGGCATCGAAGTCACCGACCGCGGCGTCGGCATGACCGCCGATTTCGTCCGCAGTGCGCTGTTCCGTCCGTTCGCCTCGACCAAGCCGGGCGGCTTCGGGATCGGCGCACACGAGGCGCGCACGCTGATGACTGCGATGGGCGGGCGAATCGCGGTCGCCTCGACCCCCGGCGACGGGAGCCGCTTCACGTTGTGGCTGCCGAGCGCCGAGCCACGCATCGAACGGAAAGCCGCATGACGCGCCCTGCCCCCTCGCCCAAATCACTTCCCAAGCTGTTGATCGTCGAGGACGACGAAGGACTCCAGCGCCAGCTCCGCTGGGCCTATGACGATTATGACGTGATCGTCGCGGGCGACCGGGCGTCGGCGATCGACGCGCTTCGCTATCACGAGCCCGATGTCGTGACGCTCGACCTGGGGCTGCCGCCCGACCCCGACGGCGTCGAGGAAGGGTTTGCGACGCTCGCCGAAATGCTTGCCTTGAAGCCCGACACCAAGATCGTCGTGGCGTCGGGGCACGGTGCGCGCGACAGTGCGCTGCGCGCGATCGCGTCGGGTGCGTATGATTTTTATGCCAAGCCCGTCGATATCGACCAACTGGGGCTGATCGTCGCGCGCGCATTCCACGTCCACGCGCTCGAAGCCGAGAATATGCGCCTCGCGGCGGTGTCGAACGGCGACACGCTGCTCGGCGGGATCATCACGGCGGCGCCCGAAATGCTCAAGGTGCTGCGCACCGTCGAGCGCGTCGCGCGCAACGACGTGTCGGTGATGCTGCTCGGCGCAAGCGGGACCGGCAAGGAACTGCTCGCCCGCGGGCTGCACGATGCCAGCGCACGCAAATCGGGCGCCTTCGTCGCGATCAATTGCGCGGCGATCCCCGAAAACCTGCTCGAAAGCGAGTTGTTCGGGCATGAGAAAGGCGCGTTCACCGGCGCGGTCAAGACGACCGAGGGCAAGATCGAACAGGCGCACGGCGGCTCCTTGTTCCTCGACGAGATCGGCGATGTGCCGCTCGCGCTCCAGGTCAAATTGCTGCGGTTCCTGCAGGAACGGACGATCGAACGGATCGGCGGGCGGCGGGCGATCGCGGTCGACACGCGCGTCGTGTGCGCGACGCACCAGGACGTTGACGCGATGGTTGCGGCGGGGAGCTTTCGCGAGGACCTCTATTACCGCCTTGCCGAAATCGTCGTGCGCATTCCCTCGCTCGCCGAGCGTCCGGGGGACGCGAGCCTGCTCGGGCGTGCGTTCGTGCAGCGTTTTGCCGGCACGATGAAAAGCGATGTAAAGGGGCTCGCGCCCGATGCACTCGCCGCGCTCGACGGGTGGAGCTGGCCGGGCAACGTCCGCGAGCTCGAAAACCGCGTGAAACGCGCGGTGATCATGGCCGACGGCAAGCTCGTCACTGCCGCCGATCTCGACCTCGGCACGCGCGATGACGACCCGATCAATCTGAAGGCGGTTCGCGAAGCCGCCGACCGCGCGGCGATCGGGCGCGCGATCGCGCGGACCGACGGCAATATCTCGGGCGCGGCCAAGCTGCTCGGGATCAGCCGTCCGACGCTCTACGATCTCCTCAAAAACTATGCGATCGCGGTATGAAGTTGGCGCTCGCCCTGTTCGCTGCGCTGTTCGCTGGACTGGGCGCAACACCGGCGCTTGCCGCCGCCACGCTCGACGAAGCGGTCGCGACGTTTCGCGCGGGCGACGTGCGGGCGGCGCACGCGCAGATCGCCGAGGTGGTGCGCGCCGACCCGAAGCCGCTTGCCATCGCGTTCCAGGGACGCGTTCTGCTCGCACTGCGCGATGGCCAGGCAGCCGAGGCGACGCTGGGGCGCGCGATCGACGCGGGCTATGGCCACGACAAGCTCCGCCATCTGCTCGCGCACGCTTACCTGCTCGAGGGGCGCACCGATGCCGCGCTCGAGGAGGCACGCGCCGACCGCATCCCGACGCGCTATGCCGCCTATGCGGCGCGGATGCGCGCGGCGGCGCAAAGCCAGCTGGGCAACGGCGCAGCGGCGGCGCACGAGCTCGACCTCGCCGGTCGGCTCGCGCCCGACGACTCGCACGTCTGGTCCGACGGTGCGCGAATGCGCCTGTTCGCGGGCAATGTCGCGGGTGCCCAAGCGGCGGCGGCGCGCGCGATCGATCTCGACGCCGCCAATGTCGAGGCGCTGGTGCTGTCGGGCAATCTGGTGCGCGACCAATATGGGCTGGAGGCGGCGCTGCCGTGGTACGACCGCGCGCTGGCGGTCGAGCCGGGCAATCTGGCCGCCATGCTCGAACGCGCGGCGACGCTCGGCGATCTTGGACGCGCACGCGACATGCTTGCGCAGACGCGCGCGGTGCTCGCCGCCGACCCCAAGAATCCGCAGGCGTTTTACCTTCAAGCCGTGCTCGCGGCGCGCGCACGCGACTGGGGGCTGGCGCGCGCATTGCTCTACCGAATCGGCGACCGGCTCGGCGAGCTGCCCGGCGCGCGGCTGTTGTCGGCGCTGGTCGAGCTCGGCACGGGCAACAGCGAACAGGCGATTGCGCAGCTGCGCGTGCTGATCGAGACGCAACCGGGCAATGTAAAGGCGCGCCGCTTGCTGGGTGCAGCATTGTGGCAGAGCGGCGACGACCATGGAGCGGTCGACGTGCTGCGCCCGATCGCCGAGCGGGCCGACGCCGATTCCTACACGCTGACGGTGATGGGCCGCGCGAACGAGCGGCTGGGCAATCGCAGCGCGGCCGCCGACTATCTCGACCGCGCGAGCCAGCCGGTGCGCGGCGCGGCGACGCCGTTCGACGGTGGCGCGAGCATGGCCGCACCCGCCGGACCGGTCGCGGTTCCCGTCATCCGCACGCTGCTGACACGCGGGCGCGGGCCAGAGGCGACGGCGGAGGCGCAGCGCTTGGTCGCACAGAATCCCGGCGCGCCCGCGACGCTCGTGCTGCTCGGCGATACGCTAGGCGCGCAAGGGCGCTACCGCGACGCAGCCGAGGCCTACCGGCGCGCGGCCAATCTGCGCTTTTCCGAAAGCACCGCGCTGCGCCTGATCGACGCGCGGCGGCGCGCGGGTGACACTGCAGGCGCGCGTCAGGTGCTCGATCTCTACCGAGCGCAAAATCCGCAGAGTGCGGCGACCGCGCTGATCGCATCGGACCTGTCGCTCGCCGACGCGCGCTGGGACGAGGCAGCGGCGCTGCTCGAAGGCGTGCGGCGGCGGATCGGCGACCGCGACGCGACACTGCTCAACAACCTTGGCTGGGCGCGGCTGGGTCAGGGACGCGCGACGCAGGCGGTCGCACTCGGCAAGGCCGCCTATGCGCTCGCCCCGCAAAGCGCGCCGGTCGCGGCGAGCTATGGCTGGTTCGCGCTTGCCGCCGGCGACCGCGCGACGGCGGTGGCGCTGCTCGAAAAAGCCGTTGCGCTCGCGCCGGCCGTCCCCGCATATCGTGAGCGGCTGGCAAAGGCGCGCGGCTAGGCGCAGCTCGAGCGACGTCACGCCTTGCGTTGCAAATTTATCACACCATATCGCGGTCATGAACATCGAACGCTTTACCGACCGCGCGAAGGGCTTTCTCCAAGCCGCGCAAACCGTCGCGATCCGTCTGTCGCACCAGCGCATCGCACCCGAACATTTGCTCAAGGCGCTGCTCGAGGACAGCGAGGGGATGGGTTCGGGACTCATCCGCCGTGCAGGCGGCGATCCTGCGATCGCGCTGCGCGAGACCGACGCGGCGCTCGGCAAGATCGCGTCGGTGTCGGGGGGCGGCGCACAGGCGACGCCCGGCATCGACAACGACCTTGCGCGGCTGCTCGACCAGGCCGAGCAGATCGCAACGAAGGCAGGCGACAGCTTTGTGACGGTCGAGCGCATGCTGCTCGCACTGGCGCTCGCGACGACCACGGCGGCGGGCAAGGCGCTGGCGAGCGCCGGGCTGCGCGCCGAGGCGCTGAATGCCGCGATCGAGGAATTGCGCCGCGGCAAGACCGCCGACACGGCAGGTGCCGAGGACCGTTACGACGCGCTCAAGAAATATGCGCGCGACCTGACGCAGGCAGCGCGTGACGGCAAGCTCGACCCCGTCATCGGGCGCGACGAGGAAATCCGCCGGACGATCCAGATCCTCGCGCGTCGCACAAAGAACAACCCCGTACTGATCGGCGAACCCGGCGTCGGCAAGACTGCCATCGCGGAGGGGCTCGCGCTGCGCATCGCCAATGGCGACGTCCCCGATGGCTTGAAAGGGCGCGACCTGATGGCGCTCGACATGGGGTCGCTGATCGCGGGCGCGAAATATCGCGGCGAGTTCGAGGAACGGCTGAAGGGCGTGCTCGACGAGGTACGCGGTGCCGACGGACAGATCGTGCTGTTCATCGACGAGATGCACACGCTGATCGGCGCGGGCAAATCCGAAGGGGCGATGGACGCGGGCAATCTGCTGAAGCCTGCGCTCGCGCGCGGCGAGCTTCACTGCATCGGCGCGACGACGCTCGACGAATATCGGAAATATGTCGAAAAGGACGCCGCGCTCCAGCGGCGCTTCCAGCCGGTGTTCGTCGGCGAGCCAACCGTCGAGGACACCGTCTCGATCCTGCGCGGCCTCAAGGAGAAATACGAGCTTCACCACGGCGTGCGCATCACCGATGCCGCACTGGTCGCTGCCGCGACGCTGTCGAACCGCTACATCACCGACCGTTTCCTGCCCGACAAGGCGATCGACCTGATGGACGAGGCGGCGTCGCGGCTGCGCATGGAAGTCGAGAGCAAGCCCGAGGAGATCGAGGCGCTCGACCGGCGCATCGTTCAGCTCAAGATCGAGGAGCAGGCGCTCGAACGTGAAAGCGATGCCGCGTCGAAGGACCGGCTTGCGACGTTGCGCGGCGAGCTCGCCAATCTCGAGCAGCAGTCGGGCGAGCTGACGGCGCGCTGGCAGGCCGAAAAGGAAAAGATCGCTGGCGAGGCTAAGATCAAGGAAGCGCTCGACCAGGCGCGCGTCGCCCTCGAACAGGCACAGCGCCAGGGCGAGTTCGCGCGTGCGGGCGAGCTGCAATATGGCACCATGCCGGGGCTCGAAAAGCAGCTCGCCGAGGCGCAGAGCGCGGCAGCGGGCGCAATGCTGCGCGACGAAGTCACCGCCAACGACATTGCCGGGATCGTCAGCCGCTGGACCGGCATCCCGGTCGACAAGATGCTCGAAGGCGAGCGCGAGAAATTGCTCCAGATGGAAGCCGCGATCGGCAAGCGCGTCATCGGGCAGGAGCAGGCCGTCAAGGCCGTCTCGTCCGCCGTGCGCCGGGCGCGCGCGGGGTTACAGGACCCCAACCGCCCGATGGGAAGCTTCCTGTTCTTGGGACCGACCGGCGTCGGAAAAACCGAGCTCACCAAGGCGCTTGCCGAATTCCTGTTCGACGATTCGTCGGCGATGGTGCGCATCGACATGAGCGAGTTCATGGAAAAACACAGCGTCGCGCGGCTGATCGGCGCGCCGCCGGGCTATGTCGGCTATGAAGAGGGCGGCGTGCTGACCGAGGCGGTCCGCAGGCGCCCCTATCAGGTCATCTTGTTCGACGAGGTCGAGAAGGCCCATGGCGACGTGTTCAACGTGCTTTTGCAGGTGCTCGACGACGGGCGGCTGACCGATGGACAGGGGCGCACCGTCGATTTTACCAACACGCTGATCATCCTGACGTCCAACCTGGGCAGCCAGTATATCGCCAATCTGCCCGACGATCAGTCGGTCGAAAGCGTCGAGCCGCAGGTGATGGAAATCGTCCGCGGGCATTTTCGCCCCGAATTCCTCAACCGGCTCGACGAGATCATCCTGTTCCATCGGCTAAGCCACGCGAATATGGGCCCCATCGTCGACATTCAGGTTTCGCGCGTCGCCCGCTTGCTGGCGGATCGCAAGGTCGCGCTCGACCTGACCGATGCGGCCCGCGCATGGCTCGGCCGCGTCGGGTACGATCCCGTGTACGGCGCGCGCCCGCTGAAACGCGCGGTACAGAAATATCTGCAGGACCCGCTCGCCGACGCGATCCTGCGCGGTGAGGTGCTCGACGGGTCGACCGTTCATGTCGACGAGGGCGATGGGGGGTTGAAACTGGCCACCGGGTGACCGAGGCTACGGTATGAGCGCCGCTATCGACCGTCGGACCGTGATCGCCGCCTCGCTTGCGACACTGGCGGCTACGCAAGCGCGCTCAGCGCGGCGAACGCACTTGTTCGCCGACGGCCTGAGCTTCCTGCCCGACGACCTTTCACAAATTGCGTCGTCGGGGATCGGCGCGATGATCTGTGACGTCTCCGAAGTCGATGAGGTTCGCGACCCTGACGGTACGCCACGCTACCGCAGGACGTTCGAACGGTGCGCGGCGGCACTCGACGCAGCGGTCGCACGGCTCGCAGGGCGGAGCGACGTTTTCGTCGCACAGCGCGGAGCGGATATCGGCGCGCGTCCCGGGTGTGCCGCGTTTCTGCAATTTCAGTCGAGCGAGCCGATCGGGACCGACCTTGGTCGTCTCAGACACTTCCACGACAAGGGGCTACGTGTCCTTCAGTTTACGCACCACAACGACACGCTGTTTGCAGGGGGCTGCCTCGAGCGCGTGCAGTCGGGGCTGACGCCGCTCGGCATCGCGGGGCTTGCCGAGATGAACCGGCTGGCCATGCTGGCCGATGTCTCGCACGGATCGGACGCTACGATCTTTCAGGCTGCGCGCCGCAGTACGTCGCCGATCGTCTTTTCGCACGGTGCCTGCCGTGCGATCGTTGATCACCCGCGCTGCATAACCGACTCGAACATCCGCGCGATTGCCGACGGCGGCGGAATGATCGGCATCTTCATGATGAGCTTCTGGCTGACGACCGCTGCGGTCCCAACGCCGGAAGACTGGGTACGGCACGTGCGCCATGTCATTCGAACCGGAGGACTCGCCTCAGTCGGGATCGCCAACGACTTCCCGATGGCCGGACAGGCGAACCTCGTCAAACTTGGCAACGACAACACGCGTGGCGTGGACGAATATCTGGAATGGTGGCACGCGATGCGCGCGCTCGGCTTGCCGGGCTTTGCCACCGATCCGAAGCACGTCGTCATCCCTGCGTTCAATCGCATCGAACGGATGACGATGCTCGAACGGACGCTCGAGCGCGCGCGTTTCAACGGCCGCGAAATCGACGCGATCATGGGCGAAAACTGGCGGCGCGTCCTGCGCGTGATCACCTGACAGAAACGTTGAAGGGCGACCCATCGCTGGGCCGCCCTTTCTAGAGCGGGATGACGTTGCGATGAATCGATAGGGATTCACAAACCGGTTGAAGTCTGATTCAAGCTGCTGGCCGAGGATGGAGGTCGGCAGCGATGGCGAGAGCCTATTCGATGGACTTGCGCGAGCGGGCGGTGGCTCGGGTTTTGTTGGGTGAGAGCGTTCGTTCGGTGGCAGCGATGCCGAGCATCAGTCCGGCGACGGTGGTGCGTTGGTCGGGACGGTATCGTGCTACTGGGAGCGCGGCACCTGCCAGGATCGGTGGTTACAAGGTCGGGGTGTTGTCGCGGCATCGTGACTGGTTGCTCGAGCGTACCGCGCACGACTTTACGTTGCGCGGGCTGGTCGCCGAGCTGGCCGAGCGTGGAGTGAAGGTCGACTATGTGCAGGTGTGGCGGTTCGTTCATGCCGAGGGTCTGAGCTTCAAAAAAAAGCGTACTGCCCGCCGAACAGCTTCGACCGTGGATCGCGCGGCGGCGAACGCAGTGGAAGAAATATCAGGGACGGCTTGATCCAAAGCGTCTCGTCTTTATCGACGAGACTTGGGCCAAGACGAACATGGCTCCCTTGCGGGGATGGGCTCCCAAAGGGCAGCGGCTCCACGCCAAGGTGCCCTATGGTCACTGGCGCACGATGACCTTCCTCGCGGCGCTCCGCTGCGACCGGATCGATGCCCCTTGCGTGCTCGACCAGCCCGTCAACGGGCAGAGCTTCACCGACTATGTCGAGCAGTGTCTCGTCCCCACGCTCTCGCCCGGGGACATCGTCATCATGGACAATCTGTCGAGCCACAAAAAACCCGCAGTGCGCGCCGCCATCCGCAGCGTCGGGGCGCGGCTGCTGTTCCTGCCGCCCTACTCACCCGACCTCAACCCCATCGAGCAAGTCTTCGCAAAGCTCAAACACTTGCTGCGAAAGGCCGCCGAACGGTCCCACGAACAAACATGGCGACGCATCGGATCACTCCTCGACGCCTTCTCACCCAACGAGTGCGCCGCATACCTCAACAACTCAGGATATGGTGCAAGCTAATGTCATCCCGCTCTAAAGCTTTCGTGTCGGGTCAGAACTTCGCGCGGAAGCCGGCGTAGAGCAGGCGACCGAACGTATCGTAGGTCGTCGCACTGGTCTGGGTTCCCGGGAAGGTGACCGGATTGGTATCGTTGAACACCGGCGGCTGCTTGTCGAAGGCGTTGTTTATCCCACCGTAGAACTCGAACTGCTTGCGCTCACCCGTAGCGATCGACAGCTGGAAGTCATGATAGTCATACGGGCGGACGCGAATTGGCGTGGCGCTCGTGATGTCGTCGTTGAGGGCGCTGAAGTAGTTCAGGCGATAGGTGAACGAGACGGGTCCGACGGCATAGTTGAATTCCGCGCGGACCTTTTCGACCGGCCCCGACCCCAAACGACCGCACGAATAACAATCGAGCTGACGCTTTTCGATCTGAACAGGGCCACCGGGGAACGGTGTCTGCTGCTGCTTGATCAGATGCGTCCACTGAACGTTGATGTCGAGCGCGCCCGGCACATGGATGGCATCGAGCTCCGTGCGATACCGACCCTGGATATCGAGCCCGGACACCAGATACCCACCCGTGTTGAGGTTAAGCCCATTCACGCGCGTGACAAAGCCATTCGCATTGCGGACGATGTTGCTGCAAAATGTCGGATTGCCCGTCGCAAAGCACTGATCGAGCGACACTTGCTGACCGATGATGCCGATCGCGTCACGCACCTCGATCCGGTAATAATCAACCGACAGCGAAAAGTTGCGCACCCAATGCGGTGTGAAAACGCCGCCAACCGTGAACGTCCGACTCTTTTCGGGCTTAAGGTTTATGTTGCCGCCCAGCAGACCGTCGATCGTCTGGATTTGCGCGGTCGTGTAGGAAAACGACCCATTGCGGGCAACGGTCGCTGAAATCCCGGGAATGGAGGCGCAGGCCGCGGGAAGCGGTCGGATCGCACCAGTGTCTCCATCGCCCTTCCGCTGGTCGCACGGATCGACCACCGCCGGGAACGTCTGGCTCTGCGCCGCGAAGAGCTCGCCAATATTGGGCGCGCGGGTAGCCTGGGCATAGATAGCCCTGAAGCGGATGTCGGGCGTTGGGGCATAGGTTCCACCGAACTTGTATGTTTGGACACCGCCGACGGTCGAATAATGCGCGTAACGGAACGCACCCTCGAGCCCGAGGTAATAGAAAAACGGCCGGTCCTTCAGGATCGGCGCGACCCCCTCGATGAACGCTTCCTTGACGTTGAAACTGCCGACGACATTGTTGATCTGGTTGCCGGTGCCAAGCCCCAGCTGCGTGGCCGGGCCAAAGACCTCCGAACTCGACTCGCGCCGATATTCCGCACCGACCGACACTTCGAGTGGGCCACCCGGCAGGTCGAACAGCGAGCCGTTGATGACAGCCGTCGCGACGTCCTGCTTGCTGCGTGCGCGATAATCATAGGCCAGCTTCTGGCCGGTTTTGATGACCTGACCATCGGGTGCGGTGACGTTGGGGCCGACATAGGTCTGGACGAACGCCGCCGCCGCAGGACTGACCGTGTTGAAGCCGAAAATGTTAATCGGCACGCAGCCCGCCGCACGCGCCGCCGCATCGAGGCAGACGATGTTGCCATTGGCATCACGACCGGCGTTCAGCGCGGCACCATAGGCACCGGTCGAGACGTCGCCCGATGTCGTGTGGTCCTTGAGTTCGGAATGCTCATACGACAGGTCGAACTTGAAGTTATCGGTGATGTTACCCCGCAACCCGACGACACCGCGATAGAAGTCGCGATCGTCACGGTTGCTGCGGCTGAAGATGTCGACCGAGCGACGACGGAACGGGATGACCGTGACGCCCTGCGCGACCGCAGCAGCCCGAATCGAAGCCGGAAGAAAAGGGTTATTAATCGAAATACCGTCTAGCGGTGTTCCATTGAAGTTCGTGATAGCTCCGGGACCGGTGTTAGCTAGCGCAGTCGCCTCAAGACCCGCTGAAGAACGGACCTTGTTATAAAAGCCTTCGGCGTAACCCGTAATGTTGTCGGTGAATTCGTAGCTGAGCAACGCCGTTCCCAACAGCCGCTCGACAGGAACTGCCAAATAGCGCTGGCCATTGCGATTATATCCGTCGATGTTTGCGCCCTGATATTGCTTGACGTTGTTCCCGGCGTCGAACGTATAGGTTTTACCGTTCGTCCCGCTGAAATTACCGTCGAGGCTGAACAGTCCCTGTGCAGCGAATGAACTGCGGTTAGGAATGTCACGCTCCGAAAAGCTCCGGTTTGCGGAACGAAGACCATCGTCGTTGTCATAGGTGCCATTGACGACGAGGTGACCGCGTCCGCCAGCGAAAGCGAACCCCGCAGTCAATGAGGCCAGCTGCCGCGCCGAGTCGCCTTTACTCGAGAGCGTATACTGCCCGTGCGCACGCAACCCCTCGAACTTGTCGTCGAGAAGGAAATTGACGACACCAGCGACAGCATCGGAACCATAGATAGCCGACGCACCGCCGGTCACGATCTCGACACGCGAGATGAGATCGCTCGGAATGTTGTTCAAATCAGTCGACGAACTGCCGGGGATGCCGACCGTACGACGCCCGTTGATCAGGATCAGCGTCCGCGCCGACCCGAGGTTGCGCAGGTTGAGCGTCGCCTGACCATTGCCGGTGTTCGAGAAATTGCTGCTCGCGCGGCTGATGCTGGCCCCTGCAGCCGGGAGAGTTCCAAGCAGATCCTGAATGTTCGAAGCGTTGGTGCGACCGATCTGCTCGGCACCGACTACCGATATCGGAACCGACGATTGCAATTCCGGTCGCGCGATGCGCGAACCGGTGACGATGATATCGTTGCCCACATCGGTTTCGGTTGCCGACGCGGTCGCCGCTGGCGCGGTAGTGGTGTCTTGAGCGAACGCCGGACCTGCAATCGCGGCAACGAATAGGGTCGAGGCGAGCAAACGCCCGCGAGTAAGCGAAAACATACGCAGCATCCTAATTTAAGCGACGCTTGCCGCGTCGACCGACAAACCAAACGGGCGAATGCCCAAGCTGCTACGACGTTTATGGGACGGCACAATAGCCGCGTTGGGGGTCGGAAGCGTAATGACTTTCAACTGTTGTAGATTAGACACATATTTGTAACGAGACCGGCCCGATTTGCGCTCGATCATCCGCGCATCGGCCCCGCCACCAGCAGCGGATCGATGCGGCGGTCGCGCCATTTCATGCCCCAGTGGAGGTGCGGGCCGCTCGCCCGGCCGGTCATGCCGATCGCGCCGACCGGCTGCCCCTGGCGCACGTGATCGCCGACGCGGACGTCGATACGGCTGAGATGGAGGAACGCGCTGTTCACGCCCATGCCGTGGTCGATGATGAGCAGATTGCCCTCGAGCGTGAAGGGGTGGTCGGCGGCGAGTGCGACGACGCCGTCGGCGGGGGCGACGACCGGCGTGCCGGTAGGGCGCGCGACGTCGACGCCCGAATGCGGGTCGCCGCGCTCGCCATTGGCATAGCTGCGCTGCGACCCGAACAGCCCCGAGATGCGGCCGCTGACCGGCCAGACGAAGCGCTGACGCCAGCCATCGACCTGTGCGTCGACACGGCGCGCGGCGTTGATCTGTGCGAGTTCGGGGCCGCGCAGCCGGGCGAATTCGGCGTCGGGCTGCGCGTGGCGCGGGACGCCGCCGACGGCCTCGGTCCGCCACGCGCGCGGCGCGACGGCCAGTCCTAGCTCGCCGATCCGCCCGGTGGGCAAAAGCGCGCGAAGGACCGCGAGCGGCGGCGCGTCGCGATTGAAGCCGATGACGAAGCTGCCATCGGACGCGGTGGGAATGGCCATGCCGTCGAGCGTCAGATCATGCGCACCCGGGCCGAGCTTGCCCAGCAGAAGCGCGCCCTGTTGCGGTTGCCCGGTCAGGGCGATCCCCGCGATCCGGTTGACGACGGGCGGCGCAGTGAGGCTGGGTGGGGGCGCGGGGGCCGCTTCGACGCGGCGAAGTGCGGGCGCGATACAGCTTCCGGCGAGCACGACGATGGCAAGCCCGGGGACCGCACGCCGCGCGGCAGTCACCGGGTCAGCACCTCGGTCGCGATCTCCGCGCTGGCATAGGCCTCCTGCCGCGCGACGCTCCAGTAGCGCAGATCGTCGAGCGGGATGCGCGCGGCGGTCACCGCGCACAACACATGGTCGCCGTCACGCACGGTACGTGTGCCGTTGGCCATATAATAGAGTTTGGCGAGCCGCCCGGTCGCAGACATCAGCATCAGGAAACTTTCACAACAGCCGCCCCTGTTCGGGCTTTGTCGCGACATAGGCGGGTGCCCCGCCACGCTCAACCCGCGCCTCGACCGCGCCGTCGGCAAACACCAGACGCAACGCGCCCGCGCTGCGCGCCTTGGCTCCGCTGGTCAGCACGCGACCGTCGCGCGCCTCGACCCGCGCATAGCCGCGCTCGAGCGGGCGGTCTGGGTGGAGGCTCGCGGCAACGCGCCAAAGGGCGTCGAGCCGCGCGCGCCCCTCGTTCAGGGGACGCGCGACCAGCCGTGGGTCGAGCCGTGCGCTGTCGAGCCGCTGGCGCGCGCGTGCCACGCGCTGTGCGAGCAATGGCGGGCGCAGTGCGGAGGAAGCATGCGCAAGGTCGCCGCGTGCGTCGGCCACCACGCGCCCCAGCCCCCGCCGCAGCCGCTCGCCCAGATCGTCGACGCGCTGGCGCCGCGTCGCGAGCAAGGCGTCGGCGCTCGGCAAACGTCCGGCAACGGGCGCAAAACGCTCAGCCGCGCGCTCGCGGTAGCGATGCGCGCAGCGCAGCGTGCTGCCCGCGAGATCGGCGACGCGCGCGGCGAGTTCGGAGCGCACCGGCACCGCGAGTTCGGCCGCAGCGGTCGGCGTCGGCGCGCGTACGTCGGCGGCGAAATCGCACAGCGTGGTGTCGGTCTCGTGCCCGACCGCCGAGATGACGGGAATCGAGCAGGCCGCAACCGCGCGCACGACGGTTTCGTCATTGAAGCTCCACAGATCCTCGATCGACCCGCCGCCGCGCGCCACGATGACGAGATCGGGACGCGGCACCGCGCCGTCGGGCGCAAGCGCGGAAAAGCCGCGCACCGCGCCCGCGATCTGTTCGGCCGCCCCCTGCCCCTGGACGAGCACCGGCCAGACGATGACATGCATCGGAAAGCGGTCGGCGAGACGGTGGAGGATGTCGCGAATCACCGCACCCGTCGGCGAGGTCACCACGCCGATCACGCGCGGCAGCGGTGGCAGCGCGCGCTTGTTCGCGCCGTCGAACAGCCCCTCGGCCGCCAGCCGCGCCTTCAGCCGTTCGAGCAGCGCGAGCATCGCGCCCTCACCCGCCAGCTCGAGGCTATCGATGACGATCTGGTATTTCGAGCGGCCTGGATAGGTCGTCAGCTTGCCCGTCGCGATCGCCTCGACCCCGTCGGCGGGAATGAAGGCCAGGCGCGCCGCCGAGGTTTTCCACATCACCCCGTCGATCGTCGCCGCGTCGTCCTTCAGGCAGAGATAGCAATGCCCCGAGCCGACGCGTTTCCACCCCGAAATCTCGCCGCGCACGCGGACGCGCCCGAAACTGTCCTCGACGACGCGCTTCAGCCGCCCCGACAGCTCGGACACGGTAACGGGCGGCGAATTGTCGCCCGGCGGGTTCGCCGCTAACAGGCCGGTCGATGAAGAGGGTGCGAAATCCATGAACATCCTGCTGCTGGGCGGGGGCGGACGCGAACATGCCCTTGCATGGAAGCTCGCGCAATCGCCGACACTGACGAAGCTGTGGGCGGCGCCGGGCAATCCGGGGATCGCGCAGCACGCCCGGATCGCCGCGCTCGATATCGCAGACCATGCCGCGGTCGTTGACTTTTGTGCCGGGCAGGCAGTCGATCTCGTCGTGGTGGGACCCGAGCAGCCCCTGGTTGCCGGGATCGGCGATGCGTTGGGCGCGGCCGGTGTTGCGGTGTTCGGCCCCGACTGCGCGGCGGCAAGGCTCGAAGGGTCGAAGGCCTTCACCAAGGCGCTGTGCGTCGAACACAACATCCCGACCGCCGCCTATGAACGACATGACACGCTGACAGAGGCATGCGCGGCGCTCGACCGCTTCGCACGGCCGGTCGTCATCAAGGCCGATGGCCTCGCGGCGGGCAAAGGCGTGACCGTAGCCGCGACGCGCGCCGAAGCCGAAGCCGCGCTCGACGCGCTGTTCGCGGTGACCGGGGCCGAAGTCGTCATCGAAGCTTTCCTCGACGGCGAGGAAGTCAGCCTGTTCGCGCTGTCCGACGGGAGAAACGTCGTCGCGTTCGGATCGGCGCAGGATCACAAGCGCGTCGGCGATGGCGATACCGGCCCCAATACCGGCGGGATGGGCGCGTACAGCCCGGCGCGCGTGCTGACGCCCGACCTCGAACACGCGGCGATGGAACGGATCGTGCGTCCCACGATCGCCGCGATGGCATCGCGCGGGACACCGTTCGTCGGTGTCCTCTATGCCGGGCTGATGCTGACGCCCGAAGGGCCGAGCCTGATCGAATATAACGTCCGCTTCGGCGATCCCGAGGCGCAGGTCGTGCTGCCGCGCTACACCGGCGACCTGCTTGCGTTGCTCCATGCAGCCGCGACGAACGGGCTGGCCGACTTCGACGTCGCGCCGTTCGACGATGCGACCGCGCTGACCGTCGTGCTTGCCGCGAAGGGCTATCCCGCCGCGCCCGTCCTTGGAGGCGAAGTGCGACTACCGCCCGCTGCCGATGCGACGATCTTCCTTGCCGGGGTCCGCGAGGATCACGGGCGGCTGGTGGCGAGCGGCGGGCGCGTGCTCGCGGTGACGGGCATGGCCCGCGACGTCGCGACCGCGCGCGCGGTGGCCTATGCGACGCTCGATCGGATCGACTATGCCGATGGCTTCGCCCGCCGCGACATCGGCTGGCGCGCGGTGAACGCCTGAGACAAAGAGGATTTTCATGCTCGATCGCATCAACCCGACCGAATTGACGATCATCGTCGCGGCTGTCGCGCTGCTGATCGCGCTGGTGGTCGCGTGGAGCGTCGCGCGCCGCCGTCGCGTCGCGCTTCCACCACCCGTCATCGAAACCAGCGTCGCGCCAACGCTGACGCGTACGGTGGCGCCTCTTGAGGCGGCACCGCTCGCGACCGGAAGCGAATTGACGCGCGTCAAAGGGCTCGGCCCCGCGTGCGGCGGCACGGCTCGAAACGCTGGGGATCGCGCGGCTTGCTGACCTGGGTGCGCTTGACGCGACCCGCGCGGCAGCGATCGATGCGGAGATGGGGCCTTTTACGGGGCGGTTGGAACGCGAAGCGTGGGTCGAGCAGGCGCGGCTGCTGGCGAACGGCGAGACCGCGACGTTCGAGGAGCGTTTCGGAAGATTATGATCGGCCGCGCCGCCGCGCTCGCGCTGGGACTGACGCTCGCTGCCGCTGCGGTCGCGCAGTCGCTCGATGATGAACGCCGCGCTTTGGCGCGCGCGCAGCAGGTGCGCGTCGCCGCAACCGCGCGCGCGGCCGACCTCGAACGCGCCGCCGCCGCCGCAACCGACGCCGCCGACCGCACGCGCAAGGCCGCCGCCGCGGTCGCCGCGCGCATCCAGTCGGCCGAAGCCGAGATCGACGCCGCCGAAGCGCGCATCACTGTGATCGATCAGCTGCGCGCGCGCCAACGCGCCGCGCTTGCGGCGCGTCAGGGGCCGACGATCCGCCTCGTCGCCGCGCTGACGACGATGGCGCGCCGCCCGCCCGCGCTCGCGCTCGTCCAGCCGGGCTCGGCGACCGACCTCGTCCATGTCCACGCGATCCTCGGCGGTGTCCTGCCCGTCATCCGCGCGCGCACCGGCGACCTGCGTGCCGAGGTCGAGCGCGGGCGCGCGTTGCGCCGTGCCGCCGATGCGGCCGTCGCGGGGCTTAAGGCCGGGCAGGCACGTCTCGCCGACGAGCGGACGCAGCTTGCACGGCTCGAGGCGCAGCGGCGTGCCGAGGCGTCGCGCTACGCGAGCGGCGCGATGACCGAACAGGACCGCGCGATCGCGATGGGCGAGGAGGCGCGCGACATCACGCAATTGATGGGGCGGATCGAGGATTCGGCGAGCGTCACCGCGCGCCTCGAATCGCTGCCCGGGCCGTTGCTGCGCCCTGCCGACCCGGGGGCGGCGCGCGCGCTCCCCGCCGATGCCGCGAGCGCGGTTCCGCGAATTCCCGCCTATCGCCTGCCTGTGGTCGGTCGGGTCGTGACGGGTCTGGGCGAAGTGTCGGACACCGGCGTCCGCGCACGCGGCCTGACGATCGCGACGCGCGAGGGGGCGCAGGTCGTGGCCCCGACCAGCGGACGCATTGCGTATGCCGGGGTGTTTCGAGGTTACGGGAACATCGTCGTGATCGACCACGGGCTCGGCTGGACCACGCTGCTGACGAGTCTGGCATCGCTTGACGTCCGCGTCGGCGATCAGGTCGCCCAAGGGTCGCCCGTCGGACGCGCCGGACCCGACCGCCCGACGATCACCGTCGAATTGCGCCGCCGCGGTGTGCCCGTCGATATCGCGCGCCTTGCGGGGTGACGCGCGTCAGTCGCGCGAGAAAAGCTCGTCCCACGGAATTGCGACGTCGAGCGCCGTCAGCGTCACCGCTTCGCCGGGGTCGAGCCATTCGTCGGTCCATGCGTTCGAACCGGTCCGGTTGAGCAGCCTCACGCGCTCGGCGTCGGGATCGACGAACACGATCGCCTCGATCGAGGGCATCGCTTTATATTCGTCCAGCTTGATCGATTGATCGTGCGTAGCCGTGCTCTCCGATAAGACTTCGACCACCATGCGCGGGTCATCGAACACGCGGATCCGATCGTTTTCGGGCGTGTCGCGCCCACAGAAAATCGATACGTCAGGATAGCGGAGCGCGAGGTCGTGTGTCCGGACGCCCATGTCCGAGCCATAAGCGCTGCAGCCCGATCCGCGCAGCAAAGGCGTGAGCCAGGCGATGATGTTGCGTGCGACGCGGGCATGTGCGCCGGTCCCGCCCGCCATCATGCGGATGACGCCATTGTCGAGTTCGGCCTTGCGATCGGGACCGAAATCGATCTCGAGGAAATCCTCGACCGACAGTAAGGGGGCCAGCATGCGCGTCGCCATCCGTATCGTTTAGCCCTTTGTCGCGCGCACGTCCAACGCTCGCTTGTGGCGCGCCCCTGAACCGCGCTATCTATGCTTGGTTCGTCAAGGATTCCGCATGACCCGTCGTTTCTTTCGCGCCGCGCTGACCGTTTCCGCCCTCGCGCTGATCCCCGCAACCAGCGCGACCTTTGCCGCGGTCGACAATTCGACCTATCGCGAGCTTGACGCGTTTCTCGCGGTATTCGAGCGGGTGAAGTCCGACTATGTCACGCCGGTCGACGACGCCAAGCTGATCAAGGGCGCGATCGACGGCATGCTCGCCAGCCTCGACCCGCATTCATCATACCTCGACGCGCGCGATTTCGAACAGATGCGTACGCAGACCGACGGCAATTACGGCGGGCTGGGCCTGACCGTCTCGATGGAGGACGGCGCGGTCAAGGTCGTGACCCCGACCGAGGACACGCCGGCATACCGCGCCGGGATCAAGGCCGGCGATTTCATCACGCATTTGAACGGAAATCTCATTTTCGGCGGCACGCTCGACGAAGCCGTCGAGCAGATGCGCGGCAAGCCCGGCACCGCGATCAAGCTGACGATCGTGCGCGCGGGCCGCGACAAGCCGTTCGACGTCAATCTGGTGCGCGAGATCATCGAGCTGAAACCGGTCAAATGGGAAGTGCGCGGCCAGGTCGGCTACATCAACATCAACGCCTTTTCGCGCGCCACGGGGACGAGCGTGCGCGCCGCGCTCGTTGGCGTCGACAAGGCGCTGGGGCATCAGCCGCTCGGCTATGTCGTCGATCTGCGGTCGAACCCCGGCGGGCTGCTCGACGAAGCCGTGTCGGTCAGCGACCAGTTCCTCGACCATGGCGAGATCGTGTCGCAGCGCGGGCGCGACAAGCGCGACATCGAGCGCTTCTGGGCAAAACCCGGCGACGCCGCGCACGGCCTGCCGATCATCGTGCTGGTCGACGCGGGGTCGGCGTCGGCGGCGGAGATCGTCGCGGGTGCGTTGCAAGACAACCACCGCGCGCTGGTGATGGGGGAGCGCAGCTTTGGCAAGGGGTCGGTCCAGACGCTGATCCCGCTCGACCAGACGACCGCGCTACGGCTGACCACCGCGCGCTATTACACGCCGTCGGGTCGTTCGGTTCAGGAGGGTGGAATCGATCCCGACCTCGTCGTTCCGCAGCTCTCCGACCCCGACTACAAGTCGCGCCCGCGCTTTCGCGAGGCCGACCTGCGCCGTCACCTGATCAACGAGGCACGCGTCGACAATTCGGTGCTCGAGGACGACACCCGCGCCGACCCGCGCTTCGCCGCGACTGCCGATACGCTCAAGGCCAAGGGCGTAACCGACTTCCAGCTCGATTATGCGCTGAAGGCGATCGCACGGCTGGCGTCGGCCCCGCCGCAGCGGGTGGTCGCGCGGCGTTGAACGCGCTGGTCCCTGCCAACGCACTGGTCCGCGCCAACGCGCTCGCGCTGCTGCTCCCGCTCGTGCTGATGGCGGGGGCGCTGGGATCGCAATACATCGGCGGGCTCTACCCGTGCGAGATGTGTCATTGGCAGCGCTGGCCGCATTATGCCGCGATTCTGCTCGCCGGACTCGCCCTTGTCCTGCACGCACAGCGCCGCGCGCTGGTCGTCCTCGCCGCGCTCGCGATCCTGATCTCCGGGCTGATCGGCGGTTATCACGCAGGCGTCGAATATCATTGGTGGGAGGGGATTACGACGTGCTCATCCACGGCAGGCGGCACCAGCCTCGACGATCTGATGCGCGCGCCGTTGATCCGCTGCGACCAGCCGCAATGGCAGGTGTTCGGCATCTCGCTTGCCGGGTTCAACGCGATCTTGTCGACGCTGGGCGCCGCCACCATCTTGGCGATGCTGAGGAGAGCGCGATGAACCCGGATACCGAATCCATGCTGAGGGTTGACCAGGCGGGCGAATATGGCGCGACACGCATCTACGCCGGGCAATTGGCGGTGATGGGCAACCGTACTCCCGCAGCACGCTCGATCGCGGCCATGGCCGCGCAGGAAGCACGACACAGCGCGCACTTCGACGCGTTGATCGTGTCGCGGCGTGTGCGCCCCACCCTCCTCCAGCCGATCTGGAACGTCGCGGGCTATGGCCTCGGCATGGCGACCGCGCTGCTGGGCCCCGAGGCGGCGATGGCCTGCACCGCCGCAATCGAGACCGAGATCGACCGGCATTACGGTGAACAGCTCGACGAACTCGGCGACAGCGACCCAGAATTGTCGGCCGCGATCACCGACTTCCGTGCCGAAGAGGTCGAGCACAAAGCGACCGCGATGGCGGCGGGGGCCGAACGGGCGTTCGGCTTTCCGGTCATGACCGCGGCGATCCGATTGGGCTGTCGCGCGGCAATCTCGATTTCGGAACGGATCTGACGCTGGCGGAACGGATAGGAAGCTGGCAATCGTGCGTTCATCGGTGACAGGCAAGGATATCGACATGCGCAAAGCTCTTCTCATCGCCGCAACCGCAGCCGCGCTGGCCACACCGCTCGCCCCTGCGTTTGCACAGCAGCAGGACCGCGTGCTCGTGATCTATGGCGACGACAAATGCCCGACAAACACGTCGGGCGAACAGATCGTCGTGTGTTCGCGCAAGCCCGAGGCCGAACGCTTTCGCATTCCCAAGGAATTGCGCGCCCCGCTTGTCATTACGCCGCAGAACGAAAGCTGGGCCGCGCGCGCCAACTCGACGCTGAACGCTGGCGCGGTAACCGGTACGGGCAGCTGTTCGGCGGTCGGCGCGGGCGGCTGGACCGGATGCTGGGCGCAACAGATGCGCGCCGCCAAGGCCGAACGCCGCCAGAACGCTCAGGCCGAGGGCGCCACGCCGTGATTCCTAAGTCGCTTGCCTAGAAATTGACGGTCAGCGAGATGTTCCCGGTCGTCCCGATCTTGTAGAGATTGTAGTAGATCCGGTTCGCGCCGTTCTGCTGAAATTCCTTGTATTTCGTGCCTGTGATGTTGCGCACCTCGAGCTTCAATTCGGTCTCGATACCCGCAATCTTGATTCCCTTGCGCGCGACGAAATCGAGCTGAATGCCCGGCTGTTCGATGATGTCGGGCTGAAGCGACGCGCCACGGCTCGTCACGCGCTGGCTGGCGTAGGAAAAGAGCAATGTCTGTTGCGAAAGCCGGTCCTGGTCTTCCAGACCGATCTGCAGATTGACGAGGTGGTTCGACTGGCCGGTAAGCGAAGCGCCGGTGCGGAAATAATCGGTCGCCTTGGTCGCGCTCGACGCGAATACCGCCACACTGTCGCTCGCACCAACGCGAAGCTTCGACTTGGTATAGGTGTAGTTGGCGATCACCACCGCGCGACGCGACGCCCAGAACGGCGACTCGCCCAATCCCGACAGCGGGAAATATTTCTGCGTTTCGACCTCGACACCGTAAAGGTTGGCGCGCGGTGCGTTGGCAAAGCTGCTGACGACATTGTTGTCGCTGAAGGCCGAGAAGGTTTCGATCGGATTGTCGATCCGCTTGTAGAAGCCTGCCACCGCCAGCCGCTCATCGCGCGCGACAGGCCCGCAAATCAAACGACCTCCGACTAGGGCAGGGAAAGGTTACTCGCCTTTCCCCGCCCTTAAATCCTTCTTAGAATTTGACGGTAGCGTCGATGCCAAAGGTGCGCGGCACGTTGAAGTTGCCATAGTCGCCAAGAATGCCGCCGTTGTTTCCAATCAGCAGGACGTTGGCGACTCCGGCGACAGCCGTGGTCTGCACGGCCGGCAGGCTGTTCGACGGGTCGCGACGATAGACATGCTGTTCGTTGAACAGGTTTCGGCTCCACGCGCCGACGGTCAGCTTGGTGCTGCCGCCCCCCAGCCCGATGTCGAGCAGCGAGATACGTCCGTTAACGATGAACGAAGAATCCGCCTTAGTTGCGAACTGGTCGAATGTCTGCGTCGCCTGCGCGTAATTGGCATCGAGGTGGAACTTGATCCGCGTATCGTTGCCGCCGACCGGAAGCTCGTAATCGATCGAACCGCTCGCCGCATTGCGCGGCGTGAACACGATGTAGAACTTCTGGTTGACCGTCGTGAAGTTCCCTGTCGGAACGCCGCCCGTGGTTACCCCGCCCGTGGTCACGACAGGCGTGAACTCGCGATAAGTAACCGGGACGAGCGGAACATCGGTGTAGGTATAGGCATAGCCCAGGTTGAGCGTGAGCCCGTCGAGCGGCTTGAGCGACAGATCGGCCTCGATCCCGCGAATCTTGGTGATTCCGGGTGCGTTGAAGGTGACGAGGTTGTTGAAGTTGCCGCCTGCCGTCGGCTGGATGGTCGACAAGTCGACCTGGCTGCCCTTTCGGTCCATGATGTAGGCCGCGACGTTCAGGCGGGCCCGGCGGTCGAGAAAGTCGGCCTTGAAGCCGATTTCATAGCTCTTCACGTCCTCAGGATCGAACGCCTGATAGTTGGACGTGCGCGAACTCGCGCCGCCCGCGCGATACCCGGTCGCATATTTGGCGTAGACGTGCACCATGTTGGTCACGTCATAGGCCACCGTCACGAGCGGATTGAACCGGCTCCAGCTGCGATTGAGCGGGGTATACCCGTTGCGCACGAGAACTGCGGCGTTGGCAGGATCGGCATAGTTGACGTTGCGCGAAAAGGTCAGGACGCCGCGCTTCTTGTCCTTGGTATATCGACCGCCAACCGTGATGTGCAGCGCCTCGGTCGCGTTCCACGTCACCTGGCCATAAGCAGCATAGCTGCGTGAGACCACATCGGAGGCGCGATCGATCGAACAGCCGTTGACAGCGGCCCCGACGAACAGCGGGGTATTGAGTGCGCATGTGCCCGGATAGATCGTGGTATAGGTCGCGCCGGTCACGACGCCACCGGTGACGGTTACAATCGCGCCCAGCGAATTCGGGGTCGCCGCGTCGTCGCTGACATGCTCGTAGAAATAATAGAGACCGGCGACATAATCGACGCTGCCGATCGTTCCCACTGCCTGGAATTCCTGGCTGAACTGGCGCTGGCGCAGGTCGGCGAGGCTATAGCGGCTGAACGGACAGGGTGCAGCGGCGGTGCAGGCGGTGGTCAGGTTGACGACCGGCACACGGTGCGCGCCGCCCGAATTGTCGAACTGCTGCACATCGACCCCGCGCCATGCGGTGATCGAGCGAAGCTCGATCTCGGGCGCGACCTTCCAACGCAGATTGTTGGTAAAGCCGAATGTCTTGTCGACGCTGACCTGCTGCGGCACGCCGATGTCGGTAACGCGTTGCAGCGTATTCCCGTTGATGACGACGCCGGGCAAGACGGGGCGGATCGTTCCCTGCGTCGTGGTGAATGCCGTGCCCGGCAAGACACAACTGCTGCCCGCCGGGATCGCGAGCGGGGCAGTGTTCGAACCACCGTTGACGCAGTTGTTGGGGTTATAGTTGAGCAGCTGGCTATAGAAGGGCGTGTTCTCGTCGCGCGCGACATCGTACGAGAAATCGTTGGTGATCGTGTCGGTCGGCTTCCACCGCACTGCGGCGCGCAGGCCGCGACGATTGTAAAAGCCGAAGCCCGCCTGACCGGCAAGCGTGTTGTTGGTGACCGCACCCTGACGCTGGAGAACGCCATCGAGCTTGACCGAGAAACCCGCGACCGCAGGCAGATCGAGATGGATCGACGCGTTATGTGCACCCAGATTGCCGATGCCGCCTTCGATCCGTCCGCCGAACTCGCCGGTCGGTGCCTTGCTGACAATCGACAGCGCGCCACCCTCGGTATTGCGCCCGAACAGCGTGCCTTGCGGTCCTTTCAGGACTTCGATGCGCTCGACGTCGAACAGCGCAGCGTTCAGACCGTGCTGGCGGCCGAGATAGACGCCATCGATGTAGATGCCCACGCCCTGCTCGCGTGCCGGCTGGTTGGCGTCGAGCGGGACTATGCCACGGATGCCGATGGTCAGTGCCGACTGGCGCGCTTCGAAGGTCGCGATCCGCAAGCTGGGCACGCCGCCGTCGGCGAGGTCGAGCAAGCTCTGCACCTTGCGATCGCGAATCATCTCGGCACCCATTACCGAAATCGAGATCGGCGTGCTTTGCAGATTGGTTTCGCGCTTGGTCGCGGTAACAACGATATCGCCGAGTCCTGCACCGGCATCACCTGCGGTATCGGTAGCGGTCGTTTCGGCAGCGGGTTGCGCGGCCGCCGCCGCAGGCCCCGCACCGCCGGTTTGAGCGAGCGCAGGTGCTGCGAAAGCAGCAAGTGACACGGTCGCAAGCAGCGCGCGGCGAAGTGTGAGAGTGGTCATCGTCCCTGTCTCCGATAATCTGTTTTGCCAGCGACGCTGCTTCGTGGAAACGAAGCGTCGATGTCGTCCCTAACCCCGGAGTTTCTCTATGAGCAGGATGTGGCAGATAAGCTGCCTTTCGATGACAGATGAGCGACGTACATATTACAGTATCGAGACACAGCTTCCTTGATCTGTCAGCCGAACACGGGGCGCTCGCGAAACCATTTGGTGATGACGTATTTGGTGCCGCTGCGCACTTTCATCCCATGGTGGAGCGTCGCCGGATTCACGCCCCCATCGGGCAGCCGGTTGTTCCAGCACAGCAATTTGCCGGTCTCGGGCTGGACGATCTTGTCGATCGTCTTGAAACGCGTCGCGCCGCCCGCGCCGGGTTCGTTGAGATAGGCCATCGCGGTCCACGTTCGCTGCCCCCACGCCGAGCAGAATTCGTCATACGCCGCGCCGCCGGGTTCGAAGTAATCGGTGTGCGCCTTGAACTCCTGCCCCACTGCGTAACGCTGCCCCTGCAACGGTTCGCCATAGCGAACGTCGATGCCGAGCAGGGCGGAAATCGCCGTATCGATCCCCGCGACGACGGGATCATGCGCGTCGAGTTCGCAGGTTTCGCTCGTGCGGAACAGCGGGTCGCCGATGTCGTCGGCAATCGTCGAGGGTCGACGACGTGCGTCGATCATCGCGACCAGCGCCGCGCACGTATCTTCGGTCAGAAAGCTGCGAATCTGGAAGAGTTCGAGCGCGCGTGCAGGGATCTGCTGCGTCGCGGGGGCGACCGCGCGAAGGGTGGCGAGCATTGTCATTGGTTGATCCTTTCACCGCGCACGACTCGCGAATTTCCTTGGGTTTCAATGGCGGGTTCCGTATAGGCTGGTCATGCAAACACCCACCGAAAACGCCGCCGACACCCCCCGCGATATCGCCCCGAACAGCAATGATTACGGCGCTGATTCGATCAAGGTCCTGAAGGGCCTCGATGCGGTACGCAAGCGTCCGGGGATGTATATCGGCGACACCGACGACGGGTCGGGGCTGCATCACATGGTGTTCGAAGTCAGCGACAACGCGATCGACGAAGCGCTCGCGGGGCATTGCGACCGGATCGAGATCACGCTCAATCCCGACGGGTCGGTCTCGGTCGAGGACAATGGCCGTGGCATCCCCACCGGCATCCACCAGGAAGAGGGCGTGTCGGCCGCCGAGGTCATCATGACGCAGCTCCACGCCGGCGGAAAGTTCGAGAACACGTCCGACGACAATGCGTACAAGGTGTCGGGCGGGCTGCACGGCGTCGGTGTGTCGGTGGTCAACGCGCTCAGCGAATGGCTCGACCTGACGATATGGCGCGACGGCGAAGAGCATTACATGCGCTTTGCACACGGGGATGCGGTCGCGCCGCTGAAGTTGATGGGGCCTTCGCCCGTCGGCAAGAAGGGAACGAAGGTCACGTTCCTCCCCTCGCCAGCAACCTTCAAGATCGTCGAATTCGATTTCGACAAGCTCGAGCATCGCTACCGCGAGCTCGCTTTCCTCAATTCGGGGGTGCGGGTGCACCTCGCCGACGCGCGTCACGAAGAGCGCGTCGAGCATGAACTATATTACGAGGGCGGGATCGCCGCATTCGTCAAATATCTCGACCGCACGAAGGTGCCGCTGTTCCCCGAGCCGATCTCGGTGACCGGGCAGCGCGACGACATCGGCATCGACGTCGCGCTCGAATGGAACGACAGCTATTATGAAAACGTCCTGCCGTTCACCAACAACATTCCGCAGCGCGACGGCGGCACGCACCTGGCGGCGTTCCGCTCGGCCCTGACGCGCACGCTGAACAATTACGCCGAGAAATCGGGGCTGATGAAGAAGGAAAAGGTCCAGCTGACCGGCGACGACATGCGCGAAGGGCTGACCGCGATCGTCTCGGTCAAGCTGCCCGACCCCAAGTTCAGCAGCCAGACCAAGGACAAGCTCGTCAGCAGCGAAGTCCGCTCGCCGCTCGAAACGCTGATATCGGACAAATTGTCCGACTGGCTCCAGGAAAACCCCGCGAACGCGCGCGCGATCATCCAGAAGGTGATCGACGCCGCCGCCGCGCGCGAGGCCGCCAAGAAAGCGCGCGAGGCCAGCCGCAAGTCGGTGATGGGGAGCAGTTCGCTCCCCGGCAAGCTCCATGATTGCGAGGAAAAGGACCCTGCCAAGTCCGAGCTGTTCCTCGTCGAAGGCGATTCGGCGGGCGGCAGCGCGAAGATGGGGCGCGACCGCAAATATCAGGCGATCCTGCCGTTGCGCGGCAAGATCCTGAACGTCGAACGCGCACGGTTCGACCGGATGCTGTCGTCAAAGGAGATCAATTCGCTGATCCAGGCGATGGGAACAGGCATCGGCAGCGACGAGTTCAACCTGTCGAAGCTGCGCTATCACAAGATCATCATCATGACCGACGCCGACGTCGACGGCTCGCACATCCGCACGCTGCTACTGACGTTCTTCTATCGCCACATGCCCGAGATCATCGCGGGCGGGCATCTCTTCATCGCGCAACCGCCGCTGTACAAGGCGGCGCGCGCGCGGTCCGAAGTCTATCTGAAGGACGAGGCTGCGCTCGACGAATATCTGGTCGAGGCCGGCGTCGCGGTGACGCGGCTCGAAACGCCGCAGGGTGCGCGGACGGGCGCCGATCTGCGTACGCTCGTCGATCACGCCCGGCGGATGCGCACGCTGATGACCTATGTGCCGCGACGGTACGACCCGGCGATCATCGAGGCGTTCGCGCTGATGGGCGCGCTCGACCCCGAACTCGCGGTCGACGCGCGCCAGGACGGCGCCGACCGCTCGGCAGCGTGGCTGGGGCGTGCCGACCCCGAGGCGCAATGGGGCGCACGCATCGCCGAGGAGGGCGGCTATCACCTGACACGCCTGTGGCGCGGGGTGACCGACCATCACATCATCGAGGCGGCGTTCCTGATGAGCCAGGAAGCGCGTCGGCTGCACGCGCTCGTCAGCGAACATGCCGAGGCTTATGCGCTGGGGAGTCGCCTCGTGCCCGTCCCGCGCGCGGCCGCCACCGAACCCGAGACCGAAGAAGTCGACGCCGCCCCGGCCGCCAAGTTCACGAGCGTGAGCCGCCCGTCCGAATTGCTCGACGCAGTGCTGGCAGCCGGGCGCAAGGGGCTCAAGATCCAGCGCTACAAGGGGCTCGGCGAGATGAACGCCGAACAATTGTGGGAAACGACACTCGACCCGCAGGCGCGCGCGATGCTTCGCGTCGAGGTGGCGCAGGCCGACCTCGCCGACGAAATCTTCACGCAGCTGATGGGCGACGTCGTCGAGCCGCGCCGCGAATTCATCCAGGAGAATGCGCTGAGCGTCGCCAATCTCGACGTTTGAGGAGGGTCCAGGCGAGCTGTGCCGGCGAGTGTGCGTGACGCCGCACTAAACGAAGTGCTCGCCCATAGACTGCAAACTTCGGGTCTATCGCTACCTGACCGGTCCTCCCCGAATAGCTGTCGAGAATGGCAGGATCGCAGATACTGTCCGCTCCAACACATTGTCGTTCGCTCGATGTGCAAGGAACGTCTTCCGGGAGGAGCGGCGATCAACATCGATCCCATCCTGACGTCGTCGTTCGTGCGAAACTTTCCCTCAACCGCACTGCATCTGGCCGATGTCGGCCTTTTGAATGCCCCTTCGATCGAGCGCATGGACGGGAAACAGGTGTTTTATGCCGCCTGAGCGGGCCTGCCGGCGGTTAGCGTATATCTGGGTCCGTTCTATGTACCGACCTCAATTCGGCGTGTGCCGAGGTAGCTGCTAAAGTCAGGACACATTGGTCATAAACAAAAGATGACGGTGGCAGCGCCGACTTACCTCTGTCGAAGCTCGAACGCTAAGTCTGGAACCTCTGCAACCTTCGCCCGTTGTTTCATGTGCGCGTGCATTTTACATGAACTGAGAAAAAAGAATGGCGAACTCCCGGTTGGTTATTATGTGGCTGGCGACTTGTGCGCTCGCCGGATGCGGCGACGATGGTTCGTCCAATTCAACGTCTTCGACCCCACGGTCGTGACGACGCCAACGCCGACCCCCACACCGACGCCAACGCCGACGCCGACGCCGACGCCGACGCCGACGCCAACTCCCACGCCGACACCCACGCCGAACGGCTACACCAGCTCTCCGATCTGGTCGGCGATCAGCGCTATGCCAGCGTGTGCACCGCTTTTACGCCGCAGGCGAGCGGCGGTCTGCCAGTGTCGATCGCCGCAGGATCGTTCAGTCGCCAGGGATCGTTGATCCTGGCCGGCCAGACCTATACGTTCACCGCAGCCAATGACGTTCGTCAAAGCTTCGCGCAAGCCGATCGCGACGCGAGCTTTTCCGCAGTCAATGGGTTGCTCTTCACAAAGCCATCACGGACAAGCGGGAGAGATCAGCTGGCGATCGAGCGCCTGTACCCTAGCCAGATTGAACTCGATTACACTCGCAGTGTCTTCTTTGACAGTGAGGGAGCAACCGATTCGATCGGCAAGGTGCGGACCAATGCGTTCTGCGCGACTGGCGTTCCAACAAACGCGGCTGATTTTCCGACTGGTGCTGCGGTGACGTACACCCGTTCTATCGTTGCTGGACGCGCTTTTGACGTCAGGGGCGGCGGCGCACGACAATACGACCTGATCGGGCCGAGCAACGCAACGCTGGTGGTCGATCCTACCACTGGACGATTTACATCGACGCTGCGTATTATTGGCGTGCCGACGGGCGGGACAACGGGTGCCAACGTTGATTTCGGCACGTTTAATTTGCAGGGGACTATCGATATCACTGCCAGTGCCTTAGCTGGGCAAGCGACCGAATCCGGACCTCTGGTACTCGTGCGTGGCGGCTTCTTCGGGCCACAAGGGAAAGAGGTCGGAATCACCTTTACACGCACTGCGGTTGCTGGTGATCCGTCGGGCTTCTCCTTTATTGGCGTTATTTTTGCTGCACGTCCTTAATCGCGTAAGTCGATTCAGAGCCAAGATGAATTTTCAGGCAGTTTAGAGGTCGGCGCGTCTCTGTCACGGGATTTCTCGTGGACGACTCGTCGCCGATCGGCATTGTCTTGCCGATCTGCGCTACGAGATATTGATCATTGACCCACTGATACCCCAGCAGTTCGATGGCGCCGAGCTGCGGCGAGAAGGCCAAGCAGGAGGTGGCGCAGGCGGATGGTCGAACTCCTGAAGCGAGCGAAAAACCTATAACGGAACCCGGTCGGCGTCGGTGACGCCCAGATCGCCTGCGGTATAGAGTGCGTCGAGCGTAATGCCGCGCACGGCGAGCGCGGCACGTGCGCCCGCTTCGCGGTCGAGGATGACGATCGCGTGGCTGACGCGCCCGCCCGCTGTCTCGATCTGGTCGGCGGCCTTCAGGATCGACAGGCCGCTCGTCGCGACATCGTCGACGAGCAGCACCGTTTTGCCGTGAAGCGTCTCGCCGCCATCGTCGTCGAGCCCCTCGATCATCAGCGCGGTGCCATGCGCCTTGGCGGCCTTGCGCACGAAGATCGCTGCCAGGGGCGTGCCCGCATCATGGCTATAGGCGGCGACGGTTCCGAGCAACGGAACCGCGCCCATCTCGAGCCCGCCGATATAATCGGGACGCAGTGGCGCGATGCGGTCGAGCAGCGCGCGCGCACACAGCGCGGCGCCCTCGGCACGGAGCATCGTCGCCTTCAGGTTGAAATAAACCCGGCTGCGTGCGCCCGAGACGAGCGTGAACGCACCGCGCTTCAACGTGCGGGAGATCAGCAGGTCGCGGAGGGGGTCGGTTTCCATAATCAACGCTCGTCATCCCCGCGCAGGCGGGGACCCATCTCTTGAGGGTTCAGGAGATGGGTCCCCGCCTGCGCGGGGATGACGGGGATGTCAGCCACTGTGGGCAAGGGCCGCCAGCAACAGCAGCGCGACGATATTGGTGATCTTGATCATCGGGTTGACCGCCGGGCCCGCCGTGTCCTTGTACGGATCGCCGACGGTGTCGCCGGTCACCGCCGCCTTGTGCGCATCGCTGCCCTTGCCGCCGTGGTGGCCATCCTCGATATATTTCTTGGCATTGTCCCATGCGCCGCCACCGCTGGTCATCGAGATCGCGACGAACAGCCCCGAGACGATGACGCCGAGCAGCAGCGCACCGAGCGCCGCAAAGCCGTTCGCCTGACCCGCGACAGCGGTGATGACAAAATAGACGACGATGGGGGCCAGCACCGGGAGCAGCGAGGGGACGATCATCTCCTTGATCGCAGCCTTCGTCACCAGATCGACGGTGCGCGCATAGTCGGGCTTGGTCTCGTAGGTCATGATACCCGGGTTCTTCGCGAACTGGTCGCGCACGTCCTTTACCACCTCGCCCGCCGCGCGACCGACCGCAGTCATGCCCATCGCGCCGAACAGATAGGGGAGCAGCGCGCCCAGCAGCAACCCGACGATGACGTACGGGTTCTTCAGGCTGAAATCGACGACCGTCCCGGCAAAGAAGCTTTCGAGGTCGTTGGTATAGGCAGCGAACAGCACGAGCGCGGCGAGCGCCGCCGAGCCGATCGCATAGCCCTTCGTCACGGCTTTCGTGGTGTTGCCGACCGCGTCGAGCGCGTCGGTCTTTTGCCGGACGCTGTCGTCGAGTCCTGCCATCTCGGCAATGCCACCGGCATTGTCGGTCACCGGGCCATAGGCGTCGAGCGCCACGACCATGCCCGCAAGCGCGAGCATCGCGGTCGCGGCAAAGGCGATGCCGATCAGCCCCGCGAAGCTGAAGGCGACAATGATGCCCACGACGATGACGAGTGTCGGCAGCGCGGTCGATTCAAGGCTGATCGCCAGCCCCTGAATGACATTGGTGCCGTGGCCCGTCTCCGATGCTTTGGCGATGCTGCGCACCGGGCGATAGTTGGTGCCGGTGTAATATTCGGTGATCCACACGATCAGCCCGGTGACCACGAGCCCCACGAGCGCGCAATAGAACAGCGCCATGCCCGTGAACCCGGCCTGCCCTGCCGTCCCGAACGTCCCGTCGAGATTGGCGGCGACGAGCGCGGTCATGTCGCCGAGTACGAAGCGCATTGCGACGAAGATCGCCGGGATCGACAGGATCGCGGTGACAAGGAACCCCTTGTACATCGCGCCCATAATGTTCGTCGCCCCCGACCCACTGGCCCCGAGCCGCACGAAATAAGTGCCGATGATCGAGGTGACGATGCACACGCCGCCGATCATCAATGGCAGGCTCATGACCTGCAGCGCCGAAGCGGCATTGGCGATCGACAGTGCTGCGAGCACCATGGTCGCGCCGATCGTCACGACATAGGTTTCGAACAGATCGGCAGCCATCCCGGCGCAATCGCCGACATTGTCGCCGACGTTATCGGCGATGACGGCGGGGTTGCGGGGGTCGTCCTCGGGAATGCCCGCTTCGACCTTGCCCACCAGATCTGCGCCGACGTCGGCGGCCTTCGTAAAGATGCCGCCACCCAGACGCGCGAAGATCGAGATCAGCGAGGCGCCGAACGCGAGCGCCACCAGCGCATCGATGACCATCCGGTCGTTCGCGGCATAATTCGCGATCCCGACGAGATAATAGAAAAAGCCCGCGATCGCGATGAGCGCGAGCCCAGCGACGAGCATCCCGGTGATCGCGCCGGCCCGGAACGCCATCGTCAGCCCTTGCTGAAGCCCCAGCGCCGCCGCCTGCGCCGTGCGCACATTGGCGCGCACCGAGATATTCATGCCGATATAGCCCGTAGCGCCTGACAGGATCGCGCCGAGCAGAAAGCCGACCGCCGAGGTCAGCCCGAGAAAATAGCCGACGAGGACGACGACGACCGCGCCAACGATCGCGATCGCGGTATATTGCCGGTTGAGATAGGCCTGAGCCCCCTCCTGAATCGCCGCCGCGATCTCTTGCATCTTCGCGTTGCCAGGGCTGGCGCGCAGCACCTGGCTCGACG
The DNA here is from genome assembly GCA_965248885.1 of Sphingomonas sp. Taxonomy (GTDB): domain Bacteria; phylum Pseudomonadota; class Alphaproteobacteria; order Sphingomonadales; family Sphingomonadaceae; genus Sphingomonas_O. The sequence goes on from OZ252211.1 coordinate 2,163,146, forward strand.
TCAGCGCGCCGTAGAGCACAGCGACGAAGCCGCACAGAATGGCAAAGAGCACGAATTGCATGGAGTATTCCCTTTTGACCGCCCCCGGGTGCGCGCGTCGGACGCGCGCTGGCTTTGTGCGCGCCTATAGAGGGGAATTCGTCACGCGTGCAACACCTTCTCCGTGCTGCCAGCCCAGCGAGGCGGGAAGCGCGACCGCGCCGTGCGCATCATGCAGTGTCAATCCGCTTCCGGGTGCGAAGCTTCCGATGCGCGTGGCGGGAACGGGAAGCGCCTCGCCGGGCGATGCGGCGAACAGCAATTCATAATCGTCGCCCGCAGTCAGCGCGGCCATGCGCTCGCCCGCCACCGGAACCGCGTCGATGTCGATGGCCAACAAAAGGCCACTCGCCACCGCCATCCGCTGTGCATCGATCAGCAGCCCGTCGGATACGTCCATCATGGCATGGACGAGCGGGGCAAGCGCCTGCCCCTCGCGCAAGCGCGGCTGTGGGCGGCGATAGGCGGCGATCGCCACACCGTCGAAGCCCCCGCGAAGGGCCTCGCCGAGCCCCAGCCCCGCCAGCCCGATCACCCCGGTGACGTACAGGCCATCCCCCGCCAGCGCACCGCTCCGCGAGGGCGCGTGCGCCGACCGACCCAGCGCGGTCAGCGCAAGCACGCGTGGCCCCCGCACCGTGTCGCCACCGAGCAACGGCACGTCGAAATGCGCCAGCGCTGCTCCCAAACCAGCGACGAACCCCCGGTCCCACGCGTCGTCGCCGAGCGGAAACCCGAGCACGACCCCGAGCGGGACCGCGCCCTTTGCCGCCAGATCGCTCAGATTGACTGCGAGCAATTTCCACGCGACGTCGCCGGGAGGATCGGCGGGCAGGAAATGCACCCCCTCGACCAGCAGATCGTGCGTGACGACCAGATCCCCCAGCACCGCCGCATCGTCGGCGAGCCCGCGCGCGGCGGGATGCGCCGCGATCGGTCGCAGCAGACCGAGAAATTCGGCCTCGTTCACTGATTGGCGTTGGCGATCAGGATGAAAGGCCCCCATGCGGACGGATGCGACCAGCTTGGCCGCCAGCCCGCGACTTGGGTACCGTCGCTGCGTTTGCCGAGGCGGACGCTGCGCATCGCACGTTGCAGCGCCTGCGCGCGTGTTATGCCTGGCTTGGCACGTTCGCTCAGCATCTCGACGGTCAGGGCGGCCGTCACGTCGTCGTCGATCCGCCATTGGCTCGCCAGCAACGATTTTGCGCCTGCATAAAGAAAGGCGCGTGCCAGGCCCGAAAGGCTATCCGATTTGCCGGTGCCCTCGGCACCCGTTGCCGTGTGCACGCCGAGAGAATGACAAGGTCGGCGCTCAAATGAAGCCCGACGACCTCGGACGCGGTCAAAACCCCGTCGTCGATTGCCGTCGCGCTTGCGGGTGGGGTAAACACCAGTCCGGGCTCGTCGAGACCGGTAACCTCGCGCGGGAGCAGGCCGTGCGTCGCAAAGGCGACAAGGCTTGCCGCGCCAAGCTGATCGTCGTCGCGCACCGCGGTTTCAGTCGCGGCACTGCCCAGTCGCAACGAGTCCGCTCCCGCCCGTTCGACCGCAGCCATCGCCGTCAGTTCGACGCGCGTCCCCGGGAGTGGCGTCAGCGTCAGCAACGAGGCCGGGTCCGCCATTCGCGCGGTGGTTCCGGCGATTGCCCGAAAATAGCTTTTCGGTTCGGCACCGCGGCGGTCCGCCGGCAGGCCATCGAGCCTGGGGTCGCCGTAGCCGACGAATTGCCGCGTCGTCGGCGCGGTGGCGCTTGTTCCAAGTCGCAATGCCGGGATTGCAGGCAATGTGATCAGCGCGAACCTGTCCGACAGGTAATTCGCCCGAGCCAGCACAGCCGGGTCGGCATCGTCGACATCGCCGATGCTCGCATAATCGGTGACAAGCAGCGCAAAGGGAAGGTCCGCAATGTGACCCCGCGTATTGATGAAAAGGGTTCCCACGCCGTTCAGCGCGCCCTCATCGGCCAGCGGCGCGATCAGTTGCTGATATGAATTATAGGCGTTGTACAGATCGAACCTGGGCATGCCATCGTCGGCTTTGGGAGACTCGGCGAGCCATTGATTGAAGTCGCGGTCGTCGTTGCACCCCGTCGGGTCGGCGGAACACCGGATCTGGCGTATCGATACCCTGGTATCTTCGGCGACACCGTCGGCAAAATGCCATGACGCTTTGCCGCGGGTCACGATGAAGACGTGGATATGCGGTCCCGCCTCGACAAGCGACAGCAACGCTTCGCCTGGTGCGAGGCGCGCCTGCACCGCGGCGATCGAAAGCGGTCGCGGCGTGGCGAGCGCACGGTATTGCGGGAAGTCGGTTTCAAGGCGCGCGTCGACCAGCGCCAGCGCTTCGCCGAGTGGCGTCAGCTGTTCGGCAAGCGCGCGTGCCTGTGCTTGATCCGTCGCCTCGGTCATGCTCCGGCGTGCGGCGAGCGCTCTGATCGACTGGGTCATAAGCTGCTGGCGCGTGACCAGATCGGCGATCGCTGCGTTGGCGGCAGCCAAACGTGCTGCGACCCGTGCCATCGCCTCGGTCTCGCGCGAGACGCCGACATATTGCGCTGCCATGAAGACTTCGTCGACCAGACGGGGCGTGGTCGAGCTTTGCGCACGCTGGTACAGTTGTGCGACTTCAAGAAATGCGCCGTAGATATAATTTTCGGCCCCGCCGCGTGCCTGGCCGCTGTTTACGGCGCGGCGGACCGCTGACGCGCCGGGCAGCATATCCTGCGGCGTCGTACGGCCCTCGACAATCGCGACAGCCTCGCGCGCGTAGGTCAGCCCGGTAAGCTTTGTCGGCTGAGTCCGAACGGTCGAGCGCGCGAGAAAGACCAGCAACTCGACGATCGGCGCATCATCCCTGAGCGATGCCAACCGGAGCCGGGCCAGTTCGCGCTTGGCTTTCGCATCATACGGTATCAGCTCGGAGACCATCGCCGACGCCGAGTCGGTGCGGAGCAACATAGCGTTCGCATCCGCTGCCAAGCCGCCCGCCGATACCGCCGCCGGGCGGGCAACGAAAACCATCAGCAGCGCCAACATGCACATGACGCGAAGCGACGATATCCCGGCCGCGCGGCCGGCAAGCATGCGCAAACTCGACCTCAGGCCTAGTGCACATGCCCCGACGAGGGATAAACCAAGGCGCGCAATCCGCGCCGGTCGAACCGTTGCCATTCCCCCTCCGCTTGCGCCAGCCGATCGGCAACGGCGTAGAGGACAGCGGCGTTGACGCCTAGCCCGCAGTGGCTGCCGTTGACTTCGATATTGTCGGTCGTCGGGGTTTCGGGCTCGAGGCAATTCTGCCACGCCACGACGCCGTCGCCCTTCGAAAATATCGCGGTCGACGGAACGGGCGGCGCAAGCTCGCTTTCGGCGAGCTGCGCGCGTGTACCGGGATCCTTCAGCCGCTGACCGGTCAGCAGCTCATAGACTTTCCAGACGTTGGTCGCCCGCGGGTCACCCGCGAACGGCGAGCCGAGCGAGATGACCTGGCGGACAAGATTGGGGCGCCGCCGCGACAATTGACGCGCGAGGATGCCGCCCAGACTCCAGCCGACGAGGCTGACCTTGCGTCCGGTCTGCACATGGATCGCCTCGAGCCGCGCGACCAGCTTTTCGCCCTCGCCCCCGATCGCGCGCGGCCCCAGGTTTCGCCCCAGCTCCCAAGCATGCGCGTCATAGCCCATCCGCTTCAGAAAGCGGCGCAGCACCGTCGTCGACAGGTCGGTCGTGACGAAGCCGGGCAGCACGAGCACGGGATGCCCGTCACCCTTGGGTGCCATCATCAACAGCGGCGCGGCGAGCGGCAACGCGCCAAACTCGATCGCCGCGCGGCTGACCTCGGTGAGCGCGAGCGCTGCCGACGGTGGCTTGATCGGGCGATCGGCGGCGGCATGTGCCCGTGCCTGTGTCTGTGTCTGTGTCGCTGTCTGCACGTAAAATCCTTCTCGCGACCGGTCGCGGCGTCTCATATCCGTCTTCAAACCGGCATCCTGCCCGAAAGGTTGCGCGTGTCGAGCGGTTTTGTCGCGCGAGCGACTAGCCGAACGCCTGTTCCTTGGCCGCATGGCGCGCGACGTCGAGCGCGAGGATGGCGAGGTCGTGCAGCGCGCCCTGTCGGTCGCGGACCTGATCGCGCAGCATCGCTTCGCCGCGGAACCCCGCTTCCTCGAACAGCGCGATCGCGCCGCGCTGGTCGGGGGTCATCCGCGCGCTCAACTTAGTCGCACCGCTTTCGACCGCGAGTGCGATGCTCGCCCCGAGCAGCGCGCGGCCGAGCCCCTGTCCCCGCATCGCGGGCGCGACGAGCAGGCGAAGCTCGGCGACGTGCGGCGACCAGCCGAGCGGGTATCGCACGATCGCCGTCGTCCCGACGACCGCACCGTTGGATACCGCAACGAGGCTTTCGATCTCGCCACGGGCGACCGCCTCCTGCCACGCGTCGATGACGCGCGCATGTTTCAGGTCGCGGCTCAGGAACAGCAGGTCGTGTTCGGGCAGCGTCTGCGTGAAGGTCGCGACGGCGGCGGCGTCGCCGCGCACGAAGGGGCGGATTTCGACCGCCTGTCCGCCGCACTCGAGCCGCATCGTCATACGCTCCGTTCTCCCAGCCAGCGATCGATCTGCGGCCACAGCCGTCGTACCGCATTGGGGCCGGCGACGAGGCTGACGTGCCCGCCCTTCAGCACCACCGCCTGCTTGTCGGTCGATCCGATCATGTCGATCAGCGGCGCCGACGCCGCCGAGGGGACGATATGATCGTGTTCGGCAGTGACATGAAGGAAAGGGGCCGTGATCCTTTTCAGGTCGACCGTCCGTCCGCCGACCTCCATCCGCCCCTGCATCAGAGCGTTGTCCCACATCAGCTGCTTGGTCGTCTGGCGGAAATATTCGCCCGCGAGCGGCAGCATGTCTGCCGACCAGCGATCCATCATGCGATAGCCGCGCACGAATTCGTCATTCCACATATTGTCCCACAGCCGGAAATTGCCCGCCGCGCGCCCGCCGGGGCGCAGCAGGTCGAATGCGGTGTAGAGCAGTTCGGCGGGACAATTGCCGAGCGTGTCGACCAGCCGGTCGACGTCGAAGAACCGTCGGTCCGACCACGCCTGGAACACGGGCATGCCGGTATAGTCGACCGGCGTCGTGAAGGTCACGAGATTGGCGAGCGCACCGGTGTCGTAAAGGCTCGCCCACAGCAACGACAGCACGCCGCCGAAACAATAGCCGACAACGGTCAGGTCGGGCTCGCCGGTCGTCTCGGCCACGCGCGCGACGGCGGCTGGCATGAAGTCACCGACATAATGTTCGAAGCCGAGATGCCGCTCGTGCGGCTGCGGTGCGTCCCAGTCGAGCATGAACACGTCGTAGCCGCGGCTCAGCAGGAACTCGACGAAGCTCTGCCCGGGCACCATGTCGAAGATGTATCCACGGTTGGTTGTCGCCATCACGAGCAGCACCGGCACGCGGAATACGTCGTCGGTCTGGACGCGGTAATGGTGCAGCCGCATCGGCCCGCGCGACACGATCAGTTCTTTGGGCGTGGCGCCGAGCACGGGGGCGGGCGACGCGAAATAGTCGATGCCCTTGACCGTGCGGAGCATGGCTCGTTCGAATTCGCGCGCGGCCGCCGCGAGCGGGGCGTCGCCAGCGCCGGGAGCAGTCGTCGCCGTGCTCATGCCTGGTCGACGGGCTTTCGTGTGCGCGGCGGGCGCGCGGCGTCCGATGGCGCCGCGGGCAGCAGCGCCGCCTCGATCCGTGCGAGGCTCGCCTCGATCGCGGTCAGCCGCTGGCCGATATCGGCGACCTCGGCCTTCGACGGCATGTTTGCGGCGGTCAGGACCTTCGACATCCCCTCCTGCACCGCGTTCTGCAGCTGGAGCCCGGCGTTGGTCGCGGCATGCATCGCCTGCGCAGCCTCGGGCCGCTGCAGCATCTGCCCGCCGTATTGATTGGCGAATTTTTCCCATTGGCCGACCATGTCGCGGAACAGGGCCATGGGATCGGCAGGGGCGATGGGATCGGCGGGGGGTGTCGTGCTCATCCGCCGGATGGTCGGCGCGAACGCGAACGCGGTCAAGAGCCTGGCGAGCGCGCCTGAACCCCCTCGACTTCGGCCGCCGCGCTCGCGCGCCCGAGGTCGTCAAGCGCCTTCATCCGCGCGAACCCGACGACCTGCCCCGCCAATATGTCGAGCTGTTTGATCAGCGCCGCATCACCGACCGCGCCGCCTTCGTCGAATACCGGCTGTACCGAATTGACCGTAATTGCCATCGGCGTCGGCCAGCCGCGCAATGCGTGAACGATGCTGCGCAGCGTGGCGAGCGTCGTCCCCGTCGCCTGCCACCCTGCGGCGACCGCGATCAGCCCGACCGCGCGCCCCTCGAAATAGGGGCGCTCGTCCTTCGCCATGTCCTCGACGTAATCGAGCGCATTCTTGATCAGTCCCGAGACGGTGCCGTGGTAACCCGGCGAGGCGATGACCACCCCCTCGGCGCGGCGCAGCCCGTCGATCAGTGCGGTCGCCTTGGGCGTACGCGGGGTGCCATAGCCGTACATCGGCAGGTCGAGCGCGTTACCGTCGAACAGCATCGTTTCCGCGCCTGCCGCCGCGCACGCCGCCAGGACGTGGCGCAGGACGCGTTCGGACGAACTCGCCGGCGTCATCGTGCCGCCGAGCCCGACGATCAGCGGGGCCGCACGCATCATGCGCCCGGCCCCATGCACCCTATCTGAAAACGAACAGATAGAGCAGGATGATGACCGGGATCGGAATTCCGATCAGCCACAACGCAATTCCCTTCATGACGAGGTCTCCCGAGCACCGGACCGTCCGGCGTTACGGAAGCAAAACGACGCGACTAGCGCGCGGTTCCCGGCGTTGCGGTGCGTAGCGCGAATCCACCGGCGGCGAGCCGCAGCGCGGCAAGACCCGCGAACCACGCTGCGTCGTTGAGCGCGATGCGCGCAACGATATCGGCCGCAAAGGTTTCGGTGCCGCCCACGACCAGCGCATAGGCGAACAACAGCCCCTCATACACCGCGAACGCCGCGAGCAGCCCGCCGAGCGCGCGCGCCGACACCAGCGAAGCGCCGCCGACGATCGCGCGCGCCGCGACATAGCCACCGAGCGCCGCAACGCCGATCGCGATCCCCCAGCCGATCGTGCTCGCATCGCGCGGATACGCGTGCAGCCCGAAACCGACCGCCTGATTGGCCGCCCAGACCAGCGCGACGAGCGCGAACCCGCGCCGTGCGTCGAGCGTCAGCGCGGCAATCGTCGCGATCGCGGCGAAGGGGAACATGCAGGCAAAGGCATAGCTGCCGAACAACGCCGTCGCGGCGATTACCGCTGTCCACCCGCTCGTGCCGGCCGATCCCAATCGTGTCATGCTCATTTCCCTGCTCGTGTCGATCGCTCATAGCCACAACGGCCGGTGCGACTCAACGCGTTTTCACATAGCGCCCCGGCGCGTCCTCGATCGCGGGCAGCGCGCCTTCGCCCGGCAGCCGGGCGTTGACCGCCGCGACGTCACCGCCGCTTTGCGGGCGCAACCAGCCGATCCAGTCGGGCCACCAGCTTCCCTTGTGCTCGACCGCACCGCCGATGAACCCGTCGAGCGTTTCGGCGGCGCTGTCGTTGGTCCAATATTGATATTTATTCGCGTGCGGCGGGTTCACCACGCCGGCGATGTGCCCCGACCCCGCCAGCACGAAGCGCATCGGACCCGCAAAATGCTCGGTCATTTTCCAGACGCTGGCGGCAGGGGCAATATGATCCTCGCGCCCCGCCTGGATATAGCTCGGCGTCGCGACGGTGCGCAGGTCGATCGGTACGTCGAGCACGCTGAGCCCGTTGGGCTGCGCGAGCTTGTTGTCGCGGTACAGGTCGCGCAGGTACGAGCGATGCCATTTGGCAGGCAGGTTGGTCGTGTCGCCGTTCCAATGGAGCAGGTCGAACGCGGGATAATCCTTGCCGAGCAGATAGTTGCTGACCCATGTCGACCAGATCAGATCCTTGCCGCGCAGCAGGTTGAACGTCGCCGCCAGATAGCGCCCGTCGATGAACCCGTTCTGCGCGACCGCGTCGATCAGCGCGAAATTCTTGTCGTCGACGAAGTTGAGCAGTTCGCCTGCCTCGCTGAAGTCGATCTGCGCGGTGAAGAAAGTCGCCGTGGCGACCTTGGCGGCCTCGCCGCGCGCGGTCAGCACGGCGAGCGTCGCCGCCAGCGTCGTTCCGGCGACGCAATAGCCGATGGTGTGAACCGCAGGCACATCGAGCAGGCTTCGAACGGTATCGATCGCGTCGATCTGCGCGGCGACATAATCGTCCCACATGATTTCGCTCATCGACGAATCGGCCGACTTCCAGCTGACCATGAAGACGCTCAATCCCTGCGCAACGGCCCAGCCGATGAAGCTTTTTTCGGGGCTGAGGTCGAGGATGTAGAAGCGGTTGATCCACGGCGGAAAGATGACGAGCGGCGTCGCCAGCACCGCCTCGGTCGTCGGCGCATAGTGGATCAGCTGATAGAGCGCGGTCTCGTGGATGACCTTGCCCGGCGTCGTCGCGATGTTGCGCCCGACCTCGAACGCGCCCGGCGCTGTGTGCGTCAGCTGCCCACGCTGGAGATCGCCGAGCATGTGCGCCATGCCCGTCGCCAGGCTCGCCCCACCGGTGTCGAGCGCCGCGTTGAGCGCTACCGGGTTGGTCAGCGGCGAATTGGCGGGCGACATCGCCTCGATCAGCGTGCGCATCGCAAACGCCATCTTTGCCTTCTGCTCAGGCTCGACGGGGGCCGCCTCGACCATCTGCATCATCGTCTGCGACATCGCGCCATAGCCCTGGCGCATCAGGTCGAACACGGGGTGCTCCCATTCCGCCCCGGCGAACCGCTTGTCCTTCGGATCGACCTGCGCGCGTCCGGCTTGCGCCAGCGGTGCCAGCAACGCGCCCCACGCATCGAGCATGGCGCGTACGCCTTCGGCGGGGGTCGCGGGGAGTTTGGGCGGGGTCGGGGTGTCGGACATGGCGATACTCTGTGACGACTCGGCAGCCCGTCCCTACTCCGTTCGGCCCGAGCTTGTCGAAGGGCACCGATGCGCGGAGAGTGTGACGACGGTCGCGCGGAGCCATCCACGCGCTTATCCTGCGTCGCCCTTCCTTCGACAAGCTCAGGACTAACGGATAAGAGCCATCCGAACCCGAGCGAGTAAAGCCCATGTCCGAAGAATTCTACCGCATGAAGCGCCTGCCCCCCTATGTCATCGCCGAAGTCAACGCGATGCGGGCGGCGGCGCGGAGCGGTGGCGAGGACATCATCGACCTCGGCATGGGCAACCCCGATCTGCCACCCCCGGCGCACGTCATCGAGAAGCTTTGCGAGGTTGCCAGCAAGCCCGACGCGCACGGTTATTCCGCGTCGAAGGGCATTCCGGGGCTGCGGCGCGCGCAGGCCAATTACTACCAGCGGCGGTTCGGCGTCGATCTCGATGCCGAGCGCGAGGTGGTGGTCACCCTGGGGTCGAAGGAAGGCCTCGCCAGCCTCGCGACCGCGATTACCGCGCCCGGCGACGTCGTGCTCGCGCCCAACCCGAGCTATCCCATCCATACTTTCGGCTTCATCCTTGCCGGGGCCACCATCCGCAGCGTGCCGACAACCCCTGACGAGGAGTATTTCCGCGCGCTCGAACGCGCGATGCAATATACCGTGCCGCGGCCGACCGTGCTCGTCGTCAACTATCCGTCGAACCCGACCGCCGAGACGGTCGATCTCGCTTTTTACGAGCGGCTCGTCGCGTGGGCACGCGAGAACCGCGTGTGGGTGCTGAGCGATCTGGCTTATTCGGAACTTTATTACGACGGCAATCCGACCGTCTCGATACTTCAGGTCGCGGGGGCCAAGGACGTCGCGGTCGAATTCACCTCGCTGTCGAAAACCTATTCGATGGCCGGGTGGCGCGTCGGCTTTGCGGTCGGCAACGCGCAGCTGATCGGGGCACTGACGCGCGTGAAGTCGTACCTTGACTACGGTGCATTCACGCCGATCCAGGCGGCGGCGTGCGCGGCGCTCAACGGGCCGCAAGACATCGTCGCCGCCAACCGCGCGCTCTATCATCGCCGCCGCGACGTGATGGTCGAAAGCTTCGGTCGTGCCGGATGGGACATCCCCCCGCCGCGTGCGTCGATGTTCTGCTGGGCCCCGCTGCCACCGGCCGTCGCGCATCTCGGCAGCCTCGAATTTTCCAAGCAGTTGCTCACCCACGCCGGCGTCGCGGTCGCGCCGGGCGTCGGTTATGGCGAGGACGGCGAGGGGTTCGTACGCATCGCGCTCGTTGAAAACGAACAGCGCATCCGCCAGGCGGCGCGCAACATCCGCAAATATCTCGCGAGCATGGGGGTCAATACCGGCGTACGGGCGTGAACTGTGGTTGACAACGCGCTCACCGACGCTCAGTATGAAGTTCGCGAAACGGTCGAGTACCGCAAGTGGCTCGACGAGCTGCGTGACGAACGGGCACGAGGCCGGATCGCCAGACGTTCTGCACGTCTGGCGGCTGGAAATTTCGGTGACGTCAAAAGCGTCGGCGATGGCGTGCGCGAACTGAGGATCGATTACGGGCCTGGATATCGTGTCTATTTCGTCGAACGGGATCGCGTCATCATCGTCCTACTCTGCGGCGGCGACAAACGTCGGCAGGCGCAGGACATCGAGCATGCCAAACGACTGAAGCTAAGACTGGAATCGGATGATGCCCCTTAAGACCTATCTCTTCGATCCTGCCCGCTACCTGACGAGTGAGGAGGCGATCGAAGCCTATCTCGAAGAGGCGTTCGAAGAAGGCAGCCACGGTGCCATCGCGCAGGCGCTTGGTGACGTTGCACGTGCACGCGGCATGACCAAGGTTGCAAAGGCGAGCGGTATGACGCGCGAGGGGCTCTACAAAGCGCTCGACCCGCAAGGGAACCCGCAACTGGCGACCATCGTGAAGGTGATGAAGGCTCTCGGCTATCAGCTGGCCGCCAAGGCTGCGTGACGGCGGCGCGCGATAAGCTTCACGCTTGATCCCTTCGGCCCGCAGGCGCAAAAGCGTTGCAGCCCACAACGGGAGAGACTCGATGCGTGCGTTCGTCCTGCTGCCGCTTCTGCTTGCCACCGCTGCCGCGCCTGCCCTCGCCAAGCCGATGGCCCCGCCCAACTATGCCGCGCTCGTCGCGGCCCCGGGACGGCCCGCCGACGCCGTCGCGATGGACGCCAACCGCGAGCCTGCCAAGGTGCTCGACTTCATGATGCTGAAGCCCGGCATGAAGTCGATCGATTTCCTTGCCGGCGGCGGCTATTATTCGGAAATCATGGCGCGCGTCGTCGGCCCGAAGGGCTCGGTCGTCGCCTATATCCCCGCAGGGCCCTATGGCGAGCGCAGCCGCCCCAAGCTCGACGCGATCGTGGCGCGCCAGCCCAATGTGAAGGTGTCGAACGCGGTCGCTGAGGCGATGACGCCCAACAGCTACGACTTCGCGATGATCCACCTCAACTACCACGATCTGTACTGGGAAAGCGCGCAGTTCGGCATTCCGCGCACCGACCCCAACATGGTCCTCGCCGGGCTGTTCCGCGCGATGAAGCCGGGCGGAATCGTCGCGATTGTCGATCATGTCGGCATGCCCGGCGATACGCGCGCGGTCGTCGACAAGCTCCACCGCATCGACCCGGCGACGGTCAAGGCCGACTTCGCGCGCGCCGGGTTCGTGCTCGACGGCGAAAGCGACATGTTCCGCAACGCCGCCGACGACCATAGCAAGCTCGTGTTCGACCCGAGCCTGCGCGGGCACACCGACCGCATGGTGCTACGCTTCCGCAAACCCAAGTGAGCGGGGACGGCGTCACCGACATCGCGCGCACGATCCAGCTGTCGGTGGCGCCGGTCTTTCTGCTCGCGGGGATCGGCGGGGTGCTCAACGTCATCGCGGGCAGGCTCAACCGCGTCGTCGATCGCTCGCGCCACCTCGAGCGGCTTTACGGCGAGACCGACGGCCCCGAGCACGACCGTCATGTCGGCGAGTTGCGCGTGCTCGACCGGCGCATCCAGCTCGCGAGCAATTCGATCTTCCTGTGCGTCGCGAGCGCGGTCGCGGTCTGCGCCCTCGTCACTTTATTGTTCGTGGCCGAAATGGCGCGCGCCGAAGTCGGGCGCTGGATCGCGGCCCTGTTCATCGTCGCGATGGCGTTGCTCGCGGCGGGGCTCGTGCTGTTCCTCGTCGAGACGCGCGTCGCGGTCGGCGCGATCCGCATCCGCGAAGACCTGCTTGAACGCCAGCGCCGACGGCGATTCCGCCTGTGAGCCCCACGATCGAGAAACGCCTGTTGCAGGGCGTCGTCGTGATCGCCTGCCTCGTGCCGCTGACCGCAGGGCCGACGGGTATCCTGCGCGGTGCCGGGTGGATGGCGCACGGCCCCGTCGCCGCAGATCTCGACAGCCATTTCCGCTACATGTCGGGCATCTTTACCGGCGTCGGGCTGGCCTTTGCGAGTTGCATCCCGAACATCGAGACCAAGGGCGCGCGGATGCGGATGCTGGTCGGCTTCGTCGTTCTTGGCGGGCTCGCGCGCGCGCTGTCGTGGGCACAGGTCGGGCCGCCCAACCCAGGCAATCAATTCGGGCTGGGCATGGAGCTCGTCGTCACGCCGCTGCTCGCGCTTTGGCAGGCGCGCGTCGCGAGGCGCTTCAACTCAGCCACCCCGGCACCCGCTCTGCGGCCATGATCGTCGCGGGGTCGATGCGATCGGCCACCACCGCGAACCGGTCTCCGCTGACCAGCACTTCGGGGACGAGCGCGCGGCTGTTGTAGGTCGAGGCCATCGTCGCGCCATAGGCACCCGCGGTGCGGAACACCGCGAGGTCGCCCGCGGCCATCGGCGCGATCGTCCGCCCCGTCGCGAACGTATCGCCGCTCTCACACACCGGGCCGACGATGTTGGCGATCAGCGTCGCGGGTGCGTCGACGACGGGGTCGAAATGATGATAGGCGTCGTAGAGCGCAGGGCGCGCAAGGTCGTTCATCGCCGCGTCGACGACGACGAACGGTGCGCTCGCCCCCGGCTTCACGCGGATGACGCGCGTCAGCAGCACGCCCGCGTTGCCCGCGATCAGGCGTCCGGGCTCGAACATCAGCCGCACGTCCCACCCCGCCGTCGCGCGCGCGACCATCGCGCCATAATCGGCGGGGCTGGGGAACACGCTTCCGGGCAGATAGGGCACGCCGATGCCACCGCCGAGGTCGACGTGGCTTACATTGTGTCCGCCCGCGCGCAGATCCGCCACGAGCCGCCCGACGCGCGCGAACGCCGCCTCGAGCGGGGCCAGGTCGGCGATCATGCTGCCGATGTGGAGCGCGACGCCGCGCAGGTTCAGCCCCGGCAGCGTCGCAAGCCGCGCATAGACGGCGGGCGCGCCGGAGATCGCGACGCCGAACTTGTTTTCGGCTTTGCCCGTCGAAATCTTGGCGTGCGTGCCTGCGTCGACGTCGGGGTTGACGCGCAGCACGGCGGCGACGCGCTGCCCGCGCGCGGCGGCGAGCGCCGACAGGTCTTCGCCCTCCCCTTCCGATTCGAGGTTGAACTGGCCGATGCCGCGATCAAGGCCTTGCGCCAGTTCGTTCAGCGTCTTGCCCACTCCCGAAAACACGATGCGCGCCGGGGCCATGCCCGCTGCGAGCGCGCGTTCGAGCTCGCCCCCCGACACGACGTCGGCCCCCAGCCCGGCGCGCGCCAGCACGCGCAGCACCGCGAGATTGGGGTTGGCCTTGACCGCGAACGCGACTTCGCAATCGCCGGCAGGCCGCAACGCATCGACGAACACCCGCGCATGCCGTTCGAGCGTCGCCTGCGCATAGACATAGACCGGCGTCCCGACCTCGGCTGCGATCCGGTTCAGCGGCACATCCTCGGCATGGAGCGCGCCGTCGCGGTACGTGAAATGATCCATCGCAGTCACCGTTCCAAACCTGCAGTCCCCGAGCGCTTAAGGGGAGAGCGCGGCCATGGGAACGCTGGAAGCGACTCCGACTACCGCACGACCTGCCAGTCGGTGGGGACGCCGTAGGTTTGCGGGCTGGTGGTCGAAAAGCCGGTGCCGCGCGTCAGATAGTCGGTGAGCGTGCCATCGCTGGCGCGGACGAGGATGTCGGCGAGGCCGTTGCCGTTGGCGTCGCCGCTGCCGACGATCTTGGACGAGGGGTTGAGCGACAGGTTGAGGAAATTGCTCTGGACAAAGCTGTTGTCGGTGGTCGCCAGCCAGGTGCGCAGATTGCCGGTCAGCGTGTCGCGCATCAGCACGTCGGTGCGCCCGTCGCCGTCATAGTCGCCCGTGCCCGCGACGTTCCACCCGGTGCCGACGAGCACGGCGTTGGGGTTGCCGGTGAAGCTGCCGTCGGGGTTGCCGAACCAGCTGCCCACCGTGCCATTGTCGTTGCGCCACAGGATGTCGCTGCGCCCGTCGCCGTTGAAGTCGCCGGTCCCGGCGATCTTCCAGTCGAGCGTCACGCTCGCGAGCGAGCTGTTGTTGGGCGTGAACGCGCCCGATGTCGTGCCGAGCCAGTCGGCGATCGTGCCATTGTCGTTGCGCCACAAGATGTCGGCGCGCCCGTCGCCGTTGAAGTCGCCGCTGCCGAAGATCTTCCAGTCGTTGGTGACGAGCTGGACCGAGCCATTGTCCGCGGTGAACGACGCGTCGGCGTTCGCCGACCAGCGCCCGATCGTACCGTTGGTGTTGCGCCACAGAATGTCGGCGCGCCCGTCACCGTTGAAGTCGCCCGTCGTCGCGATCGACCAGTCGGTGCTGACCGAGACCAGCGGCGCGGCGTTGACCGCATAGCTGCCATTGGCCTGTCCCAGCCAGGTGCCGAACTGGCCATTGTCGTTGCGCCACAGGATATCGGCGCGCCCGTCGCCGTTGTAGTCGCGGTTGCCGAAGATCTTCCAGTCGTTGGGGACCGCCGCCGTCGCGAGCGCATTGGCCGTGAACTCGGGCGCGAGCGCGAGGCGGGCACCGACCGTCCCGTCGGGCGCGCGCACGAGCAGGTCGGTGAGCCCGTCGTAATTATAGTCGCCCACATCGGCGATCGCGGCGGTGCCGATGTTCAGGTTCGCCCCCATGTCGCGCACGAGCCGTCCGTCGCCGAGCGCGATATAGTTCAGCACCTGCCCCGCCGCCGAGCGCAGCACGACGTCGCTGCGCCCGTCGCGGTTGAGGTCGCCGGTCCCCGCCACGGTGAACGAAGCCAGCGCCGCGAGCACCGACGCGTTGTTCGGCACGAACACACCGCTGGCGTTGCTCAGCCAGTCGGCGAGCGTCCCGTCGTCGTTGCGCCACAAGATATCGCTGCGCCCGTCGCCGTTGAAGTCGCCGGTCCCCGCGATCTTCCACACCGTCGAGATCGTTCCCGACGAGGCGCCGTTCCCCGAAAACACGCCGCTCGCGTTGGCGAGCCAGTTGACATAGCGCCCGTCGTCGTTGCGCCACACGATGTCGAGCCGCCCGTCGCCGTTGAAGTCCCCGGTTCCGGCGATCTTCCAGTCGTTCGAGATGCTGATGAGCGAGGCGTTGTTCGGCGCGAAAATCCCCGCCGCATTGCCCAGCCAGTTGGCGGTGGTGCCATTGTCGTTGCGGATCAGGATGTCGGTGAAACCGTCGCCGTTGAAGTCGCCCTTGCCAACGACTTTCCAGTCGGGCGTGATGCTCGCGATCGAGGCCGTGTTGCCGGTGAACAGCCCGTTCGCCGTCCCCGTCCAGTCGGCGATCCGCCCGTCGACATTGCGCCAGAAAATATCCGCCCGCCCGTCGCCGTTGGCATCGGCGAGCGTCGTGCTCTGCAATTTGACGATCGTTCCGTTGTTGCTTTCGACCGCAGTCGTCGAGAATTTGCCATACGGAGCGTTCGCCAGCGTGATCGAACCGAGCACGGTGTTGCCAAGAGTGCGAAAGGTCAGCTGGGTGCCGGTCAGCGTGACATTGGTCAGCTGGTCGAGCACCAGCGACACGATTCGATCGCCCGGACTGAAGTCGGTAATCGTGTCGAAGAACATCTGGCTGAGCGCACCGGTGAAGGTGTCGTTGCCGCCGCCGCCGGTCAGCGTGTCGGGACCATTCTTGCCCTCGATCACATTGTCGCCGATCGTGCCGGTTATGAAGTCGATGCCCGAAGTGCCCACGGCATTTTCAAAATTTACGGCCGAATCGATGGATATGGCTCCGACGGCTTGTACGGTGCCTGCCGCGAGATTGAGGATGATGCCGCCCGTGTTCGAACTGCCGAAATCAAGCGTGTCGATCCCCGCGCCGCCGTCGTGAAACTCGCCGCCGACCGCGTCGGTCACGATCAGCCGGTCGTTACCATCGCCGCCATAAGTTCTGACGTTGAAGGTTTCGGTGATGATGTCGTTTCCGGGTCCGCCGAAGGTGAGATAATCATTACCGTCGGCGGTGAAAACGTCGTTTCCAACGGTCCCGGCCTGGTAGAGGTAGCCTCCGTCGCCGTAGGTTGCCGAACCCATCGTATCGCGCGTGTCGAGAATATTGAGCCTGATGGTTGGCACGATGCCCGGCCCGGAAGTGCTATCGTAACACACCGAGGCAAAGCGTCCGTCGACAAGTGCCGCCAACGACGTACTGACGGCACCGCCGGGCCCATATTGTAGCGTTGTAGTGAAGCCGGTGCCGAACCGAGTGACTTCGTTCCCTTGAGCCGAGAAAATTTTCGGGTAGGCTACGACGATCGAACCGTCGGCGAGCGTTGCAATATCGGGAGAACCTGTCAGGCTCGACGACGACGTCGACCTGACGGACGAGACAATCCCGGTGCCAACGTCGAGTGTCACCATGTTCTTGGTGAAGGTTTGAGTTGTGAAATTGCCACTTGCATAAGCAATCGCGACGCCGTTGCCCGGTGCATAGCTTGTGATAACAGGGGAGGATTCGGCGGTCGCCGTGCCGTACGTGCCCGGGATAAAGGTCGCGTTTATGACATTGGCACCGGTGGGCGAAAGCGCGCGATAGACGAGACCGTTCTCGTTTCCTCCGTCCTTGTTGACGCCGACGATGACAAAGCCGAGTGAACTGGGGGCTGCCGCAATGTCGAGATCGCCGACGCTTCCCACTGCATTAGTAAAAACACTGATCTGGCTCGAGAACGCGTTGGTGCTCGCATTGTAGATCATCGCGTCGACCGTCGAAGTTGCCGCCGGGCCGCTGGTGTAGGCGAGCATCACCACGCCGCTGCTGTTCACCGAAACATGCGGATCGCCATGCGACACGGTGCCGGCGCTGGTCGTCGGCACTGCGTCGCCGAACTTGAGGGTGCCCGCATTGTCGTAACGCTCGAGAAAGATTTTCGAGACGCCGCTTTCGACCCGCGAATACGCCACAACAAAACCACCGCCCGGCAGCGCGGCAATATCCGGATCCTTTTCGTCGAGCGCATAGGCGAAGCTGTTGAGAGCGAATTCGTCGGTAACAGGGATACCCCCGGCA
Organism: Sphingomonas sp.; assembly: GCA_965248885.1. Taxonomy (GTDB): domain Bacteria; phylum Pseudomonadota; class Alphaproteobacteria; order Sphingomonadales; family Sphingomonadaceae; genus Sphingomonas_O. The sequence goes on from OZ252211.1 coordinate 2,180,716, forward strand.
TTGAAAATCCGCCCGATGATGTCGGTTCCTGGGTTGGCCCCTGCGGTAAGCGGCGTGTTGTCGGCATTGGTCCATGCGACAAGGATGTTGCCGTTGGAGAGCTGGACGACGCGGGTACGATCTTGCCCGCCAAGCCCGCTGGTGCTGACGGCGATCTGGTCAAGCCATACGGCGGGGGTATTGGGCACGCGAATTCTCCTCGAACGGCACAACCTTGCGCCGAGCTTCAGGGATTTGGGATTCGCGACCTGTTTTTTGACTCGATATCAATGCTGGCGGAGAACGGCAACACCTATCCCGGCGGGGGCAGGTCGAAACGATCGGATTTGCGTTCGTGGCTGTCGAGCAGAAGCTCGTCGCTGCGCTGCGGGCGGGCCTGGTCCGACGGGGTCATCAGCTGTTCGGGGGTCGGCTGCGTGCGCGCGCCGGCAGGGCGCGGGGGAAGCGACTGGCCGGGCTTTGGCAACAGCACGCCGCGCGACCCGCACGCCGACAGCAGCAGCGCGAGGATGAGGACGGATCGCGTCATGCCAGCGCCGCCCGCGCCGCCGCGATCGCCTGGCGCACGCGTACCGGCGCGGTGCCGCCGTGGCTGGTGCGGCTCGCGACCGATGCATCGACGGTCAGCACGTCATAGACGCGCGCGTCGATCCGCGCGTCGATCGCCCGCAGCGCGGCGAGCGGCAGGTCGGCAAGCCCGCCGTTCGCGGCTTCGGCGGCGCGGACGGCTTGGCCCACGATGTGGTGCGCCTCGCGGAAAGGGACGTCGCCCTCGCGTACCAGCCAGTCGGCGAGGTCGGTCGCGGTCGCAAAGCCGCTTTCCGCCAGCGCGCGCATGCGGGGCGTACGGAACGTCAGCGCGGCGACCATGCCGGTCATCGCGGCCAGCGACACGGCAAGCAGGTCGTGCGCGTCGAACACCGGCTCCTTGTCGTCCTGCATATCCTTCGAATAGGCGAGCGGGAGCCCCTTCATCACCATCATCAGCGCGACCTGTTGCCCGACGATGCGCCCGGCGTGCCCGCGGACGAGTTCGGCGGCGTCGGGGTTGCGCTTTTGCGGCATGATCGAGCTGCCCGTCGACCAGGCATCGGGGAGCGTGACGAAACCGAACGGCTGCGACGCCCAGATGACAATCTCCTCGGCCATGCGGCTCAGGTGGATCGCGCAGGTCGCGGCCGCATTCAGATAATCGAGCGCGAAATCGCGGTCGCTGACCGCATCGAGCGAATTGGCGGTGGGCGCGTCGAAGCCGAGCGCCGCCGCGGTCATCGTGCGGTCGATCGCAAAGCCGGTTCCCGCCAGCGCCGCGCTGCCGAGCGGGCAACGGTTGAGGCGCGCGCGCGCATCGGCAAAGCGCGAGCGGTCGCGCGCGATCATCTCGAACCACGCCATCAGGTGATGGCCGAGCGTGACCGGTTGTGCGCTCTGCAAATGCGTGAAGCCGGGCATGACTGCGTCGGCATGCTCGTCCGCCCGGTCGAGCAGCGCGTGCTGGAAGTCCCCGAGCGCCGCATCGGTCGCGTCGATCGCGTCGCGCACCCACAGCCTGAAATCGGTCGCGACCTGGTCGTTGCGGCTGCGCGCGGTGTGCAGCCGCCCTGCGACCGGGCCGATCAGCGCGGCCAGCCGCGCCTCGGTCGCCATATGGATGTCTTCGAGGTGCGCGTCGTCGGGGAGCTGGCCTTGCGCATATTCCGCTTCGACGCGGTCGAGCCCGGCGGCGATCGTTGCGGCGTCGTCGGCGCCGACGATGCCGCACGCGCCCAGCATCGCGACATGCGCCTTCGACGCAGCGAGATCCTGGCGCCACATCCGCTTGTCGAACGGCAGCGAGACATTTATCGCGCGCATCACCGATGCGGGCCCTTCACCGAAGCGCCCGCCCCACATGGCGTTGGAGGCAGTGGTGCGCGAATGGATGGCCTGTCTCCTGTTGGCGTCGGCGCTATGCGGATGCGATAGGCAATCGCCCGCGAACGGGCAACAGGGCGAAGCGGCGGGCGCGAACGTCCTTGCCGGGGTCGCGCCCGCCGCGGTCCCTGACGCAGGCGAGGCCGCAGCGCAGGTCGATACCAGCCAGCGCGGCAGCGCGATGCCGCGCGAGGGGTTCAAGGATGCGGTGGGCAAGCCGGTGACGCTTGCGGCGTTCAAGGGGCAGCCGCTCCTCGTCAACCTGTGGGCGACGTGGTGCGGACCGTGCGTAAAGGAAATGCCGTCGCTCGACCGGCTCGCCGCGCGCGCGCGGGGCAAGCTGAGGGTCGTCACGATCAGCCAGGATTCGCCGCAGGCGGTCGACCCGGTGCCGGGCTGGTGGGCGCAGCATAAACTCGCCAACCTCGAGCTGTACCGCGACGAAAAGACCGACCTGGGCTTTGCGTATGGCGGCGGGATGCTGCCGACGACGGTGCTGTACGATGCGCAGGGGCGCGAGGTGTGGCGCATCCTGGGCGGGATGGACTGGGACGGCCCGCGCGCGGCGACGCTGCTGGCGGCGTACGTGAACTGATTCGTCATCCCCGCGAGGGCGGGGACCCATCTCCTGAACCCTCGGGAGATGGGTCTCCGCCTTCGCGGGGATGACGAGGTTTAGCTTATTCCGCCGCGACCCCGGCGTGCGCGAACATGTCCTCGCCGTCAGTTTCGCTGACCACGTCGTTGGCCACCTTGATGATCTTGCGCTGGTCGAAGCTGTCCCACACATCGCCCCAGTTGCCGCGCGTCGCGCCCTTCGAATATTCGGTCGCGCGCGTTTCGAAGAAATTGGCGTGTTCGACCCCGTTGAGCAACGGCGCGAGCCACGGCAGCGGGTGCTCCTCGATCATGTAGATCGGCTTCAGCCCCAGCTGCCCCAGCCGCCAGTCGGCGATGTAGCGGACGTATTTCTTGATTTCCTTGGCGGTCATCCCCGTCACCGGGCCCTGTTCGAACGCGAGGTCGACGAACGCATCCTCGAGCCGCACGGTCTTTTGGCACATGTCCATGATGTCCTCACGAACGCTGCGCGTCAGGCAGTCGCGCTCGGCGGTGAAGGCGTGGAACAGGCGGATGATCCCCTCACAATGCAGCGTCTCGTCGCGCACCGACCAGCTGACGATCTGACCCATGCCCTTCATCTTGTTGAAGCGCGGGAAATTCATCAGCATCGCGAACGACGCGAACAGCTGCAGCCCCTCGGTAAAGCCGCCGAACATCGCGAGCGTGCGCGCGATATCCTCGTCGCTGTCGACCCCAAAGGTCGCCAGATAGTCGTGCTTGTCCTTCATCTCCTTATACTGGAGGAACATGCCATATTCGCTTTCGGGCATGCCGATCGTGTCGAGCAGATGCGAATAGGCCGCGATGTGCACGGTTTCCATGTTCGAGAATGCCGCGAGCATCATCTTGATCTCGGTCGGCTTGAACACGCGCGCATATTTCTCGTGATAGCAGTCCTGCACCTCGACGTCGGCCTGCGTGAAAAAGCGGAAAATCTGCGTCAGCAGGTTGCGCTCGTGATCAGTCAGCTTCTGCGCCCAGTCGCGGCAGTCCTCGCCCAGCGGAACCTCTTCGGGCATCCAGTGGATTTGCTGCTGGCGCTTCCAGAAATCATAGGCCCAGGGGTATTCGAACGGCTTGTACTGGGTGCGGGCGACGGTGAGGGACATGGGAACTCCTATCCAGTATGAGTAAATATAGGAAGGCTTGCGTCGTTACGCTCGGCTCCACGACCACAGCGCAGCCGCAAACCCGATGAGAACCAGCGCCGCTGCTGCCAGCATCGTCGCGGCAATCCGGTTGCGATAGACCGATGCCTCGCTGCGCGTCGTGCGCCGCCAGATCGCGAACGACGCGGCTGCACAGAGGAGCGCGACGCCCGCCATCAGCAGCGCGGCGTTCATGGCCGAACAACCGACGATGCATCGTTTCGGCGCAGTGCGCGTTCACGCGGTCCAACCCCTTTAGAAGGACTCTCAGCCATGGTCGATACCAGCCAGATTGCCGAGCATATGGAAGTCATCGGCGCCGACGGCGTTCATGTCGGCACCGTCGACAAGGTCGAAGGCGACCGCATCAAGCTGACCAAGAAGGACAGTGGCCCGCAGATCGCCGAGGGCATCACGACGCATGACGGCCACCATCATTATCTTTCGACCGGGCTCGTCGCCGGCGTCGAAGGCGACAAGGTGCGGCTGTCGGCCAACGCCGCGGTCGCAGTCGGCATGGAAGAAGAAGAGCAGACCAGCTGATCGGCCGCGACGCGACCGTCCCGATATGTCTGGCGTGTCACTGGCACGCCAGACATTCGTCGTAATCCTTTGCCTCGAGCTCGATCACCGGGCGCTCGACGGTATTGTCGGCCTCGACCCCGCCCGCGAACCCGGCGCGCTGCACGCTTTTCGAGCGCAGATAGTAAAGCGACTTGATGCCCAGCTCCCACGCGCGAAAGTGGAGCATCAGCAGGTCCCATTTCTCGACATCGGCGGGAATGAACAGGTTAAGCGACTGCGCCTGGTCGATATACGGCGTGCGGTCGGCGGCGAGTTCGAGCAGCCAGCGCTGATCGATCTCGAAGCTGGTCTTGTAGGTCGCCTTTTCGTCGACGCTCAGGAAATCGAGGTGCTGGACCGACCCGCCCATCTCGAGGATCGAATTCCAGATCGCGTCGCTGTTCTTCGACTTGATGCTCAGCAGCTTTTCGAGATGCGGATTGCGGATCGAAAAACTGCCCGACAGCGTCTTGTGCGTATAGATGTTCGCGGGAATCGGCTCGATGCACGCGCTGGTGCCGCCACAAATGATGCTGATCGACGCGGTCGGTGCGATCGCCATCTTGCAGCTGAACCGCTCCATTACGCCGCGTTCCTCGGCATCGGGGCACGCCCCGCGCTCGGTCGCGAGGAGCATCGATGCCTCCTGCGCCCTGGCCGCGATCTGGCGGAAGATGCGCAGATTCCACGATTTCGCCATCGCGCCTTCGAATGGCAGGTTGCGCGCCTGCAGGAAGCTGTGGAACCCCATCACGCCCAGACCGACCGAACGCTCACGCATCGCGCTGTATTTCGCGCGCGCCATCTCCGGCTCGGCGCGGTCGATATAGTCGGTCAGGACATTGTCGAGAAAGCGCATGATGTCCTCGATGAACATCTTGTCGCCGTTCCATTCGTCCCAGGTCTCGAGGTTGACCGACGACAGGCAGCAGACCGCAGTGCGGTCGTTGCCGAGGTGATCCTTGCCCGTCGGCAGCGTGATCTCGCTGCACAGGTTCGAGGTCGAGACCTTCAACCCCAGTTCGCGGTGATGGCGCGGCATCGCGCGGTTCACCGTATCGGCAAAGACGATATAGGGCTCACCCGTCGCCAGCCGCGTCTCGACGAGCTTTTGAAACAGCCCGCGCGCGTCCACGGTCTGGCGGATGCTGCCGTCCTTCGGGCTGGTCAGGTGCCATTCGGACCCCGCGCGCACCGCCTCCATAAACGCATCGGTTAGCAGCACGCCGTGGTGGAGGTTAAGCGCCTTGCGGTTGAAGTCGCCCGAGGGTTTACGGATCTCGAGGAACTCCTCGATCTCGGGATGCGAGACGTCGAGGTAGCAAGCGGCCGACCCGCGACGCAGCGATCCCTGGCTGATCGCGAGCGTCAGCGAATCCATGACGCGCACGAACGGGATGATTCCGCTGGTCTTGCCGTTCAGCCCGACGGGTTCGCCGATACCACGGACATTGCCCCAATACGTGCCGATCCCGCCGCCGCGCGCCGCCAGCCAGACATTCTCGTTCCACGTGTCGACGATGCCGTCGAGGCTGTCGGGAACCGAATTGAGGTAGCAGCTGATCGGCAGCCCGCGCCCCGTCCCGCCGTTCGACAGCACCGGCGTCGACGGCATGAACCACAGGCGGCTGATGTAATCATAGAGCCGCTGCGCATGCCCCTGATCGTCGGCATAGGCCGAAGCGACGCGGACGAACAAATCCTGATAGGATTCGCCGGGGAGCAGATAGCGGTCCTTGAGCGTCTCCTTGCCAAAATCGGTCAGCAGCGCGTCGCGCGAGTGGTCGACCTCGACCGCATAGAGGCGCGGATGCACGCCCGCATTTACAGGGGCGCCCGTCGTTCCGGTCGTCACGTCGGGTTCGGCGGTCAACACATCGCTCTGGCTCACATCGCTATCCCTGAAATCCATTTCACTCTCCCAACGCGCGTCCGACTCGGGAGATGCCCGAGCCTAGCAGGTGCAGAGGCTATCCGCGAACAAATCGCGAACTGTCCCCGTTATCCACAGGCGCACGTCATCGACCGGGTGTTACGCCAGCGTCGGTGAACACAAGCTGTAGTGGCTGCCCCGTCGCTAACCGGCATATATTGTGCCTGATTCGCCAGCGAGCGCAAGTCGGTAAATGCGCGGTGAACGAATCGTTTCATCGCTTGCACGACTCGGTTCGTCGCGCGAAAGCCGCCTAGTCGTGCAAGCAATGGCGGGATTCCGCGAGTCGCGAAGGCGACGCGTTCAACCGTAGGCGCGCAGGAAGAAAACGGCGGTCGTCACCGCCGTCACCAGCAGCGTCCATCCCCGCGTGACGCGCGGCGACAGGCGGGTGCCGACACGGGCGCCGATCCAGCCGCCGAGAATCGCGCCCGCCAGCATCGGCAGGCAGGCCGACCAACGCACCAGGCCACACGCGATGAACACGATCGCCGCCGCTGTATTGGCGATCGCGAGCATCAGCGTGCGCGGTGCCATCAGCCGGTGCGGCGCATAGCCGGCGAGCAGGCCATAAGTCGCAGTCGTCATCAGCCCGACTCCGCCACCGAAATAGCCGCCGTAAATGCCGAGCAGCGCCTGTGCGATCATCAGCGTGCGCGTCCCGATCGTCACGCGGCGGCGAAGCGCGTCCGCCGCACGCGCGCCAAACGCGATGGCGAGGAAGGCGACGAGCAACAGCCACGGCACCACGATGTCGAACAGTCGTGCGGGCGTCGCCACGAGCAGGACGCTTCCGACCAGTCCCCCGACGAAGGTGATCGCCGCCAATCGCACGACCGATACGCCGCCCAGCGGCTCGAGCCCGGCACGAAACGTCCACGCCGCCATCGCCGCGCTCGGCTGGAGCGCGACGTTCGAGGTCGCGTTCGCCTGCGTCGAGGGCAGCCCGAGCGCGACGAGCGCAGGCAGCGTCGCAAAGCTCCCCCCGCCCGCCAGCGCATTCATCGCCCCGCCGACCAGTCCGGCGACGGCGGCGACGATCGCGTCATTCAAGCGCGAACCTCGCGCGCGAACGCCCAGCGCAGCGTGCTGGCAAGGCCGAAGGTCGCGGCGTCGACCGCCGGGCGCGTCAGCCACGACGCGCGCAATCCGTGCATCGTGCGCGCCCAATCAGGGAGCAGGTCGACTGCCGCCTGAACGACCAGCGCCTGCACCGGCGCGGCGCGCGCGCCCGCGTGTGCGGGATCGCGGACGATCCGCGCAATCTCTCGCGCGCGGTGGTTGGCGACCAGTTCGGGGCGAAAACGCGTCAGCAGGGCCTCTGCTTCCGCGCGCGTCGCCGGCACCGGGTTGGCACCAAGCAGGCGCGCCACCCCCGCCACTTCGTTGAAATACCGGTCCTGATCGCGCATCGCCATTCCGGGCTCGGCAAAGCGGATATAGGCGTCGAGGAAGGCCAGCGCGCCCGCGACGTGCACCCACGCGAGCACATGCGGGTCGTCGGCGCGGTACGGCTGCCCGTCGGCGCGCACCCCGCCGACATGCGCATGGATGCGATTGACGAGCGCCACTGCCGCCTCGCCCTCGGCACGGCGCGCAAAGGTCGTCTGCGCCATGAAGCGCGCGGTGCGCCGCAGCCGCCCCTTCATGTCGGCGCGGAAATTGCTGTGGTCCCACACCCCCGCGAGCGCGGAAGGGTGAAGCATCTGGAGCAGCAGCGCGGTGACGCCGCCGACGATCATCGTCGTCACGTCGCCGTGCACGCGCCATGCGACCGAATCGGGCGGGAGCATCGCCTCGGTCGACCGCTCGACCGGCCGCTCCCCCTTCGTGCCGTCGTTGAACAGCGCACACACTTCGCCGACCAGCGCGCGGCGCAACCCGTCGCCGATCATGCCGGGATCGCCGCCTGCTTTTCGACGGCCAGCCGGTCCAGTTCGGCGCGGCTCTTTTTCTCGCTCGCTGTTTTCAGCTGGCCGCACGCCGCATCGATATCGCGGCCGCGCGGGGTGCGGATGGGTGCGCTGATCCCTGCGTCGAACACGATGTTCGAAAACGCGCGGATGCGTTCGGGCGGCGAACAGGCATAGTTCGCGCCCGGCCACGGGTTGAACGGGATCAGGTTGACCTTGGCGGGCAAGCGATATTTGCGGATCAGCCGGACGAGCTCGTGCGCGTCGGCGTCGCTGTCGTTCTTGTCGGCCAGCATCACATATTCGAAGGTGATGCGCCGCGCATTGTTCGCGCCCGGATAGTCGGCGCACGCCTGAAGCAGCTCCTCGATCCCGTATTTACGGTTGAGCGGGACGATTTCGTCGCGGACGTCCTTCGTCACCGCGTGGAGCGACACCGCCAGATTGACGCCGATCTCCGCGCCCGCGCGCGCCATCATCGGCACCACGCCCGAGGTGCTGAGCGTGATCCGGCGCTTCGACAGCGCCAGCCCGTCGCCGTCCATGACGATTCGCAAGCCGTCGCGCACCGCGTCGAAATTATACAGCGGCTCGCCCATCCCCATCATGACGATGTTGGTGAGCATCCGCCCCTCCTGCGCCGAGGGCCACTCGCCGAGCGAGTCGCGCGCGAGCATCACCTGCCCGACGATCTCGCCCGCCGTCAGATTGCGCACCAGCCGCATCGTACCGGTGTGGCAGAAGGTGCAGTTGAGCGTGCAGCCGACCTGGCTCGATACACACAAGGTTCCCCGGTCGGCATCGGGAATGAACACCATCTCGTAATCCTGCGCGTCGGGCGCACGCAGCAGCCATTTACGCGTGCCGTCGCTCGACACCTGCGCCTCGACGACTTCGGGTCGGCCGATCACGAAACGCTCGGCGAGCCACGGCTGCTGTGCGCGCGCGATGTCGGTCATCGTCGCGAAATCGGTGCTGCCGCGGTTGTAGATCCAGTGCCAGATCTGCTTGGCGCGCAGCTTGGCGCCCTTCGCTTCGAGCCCCGCCGCCACCAGCACCTCGCGCAGCTGCTCGCGCGTCAGCCCGACCAGGTCGGTCCTGCCGTCGGAACGCACCGGCGCTGCGCGCGCGACGGGGACGGGATCGATACGGCCGGGTGATTGCATCAGGGGTGTCATCCCCGCCATGTAACGCCGGACGCGCGCTTTTGCGAGGATCGGGTCGACGGAGGTCGGCAAGGGATATGCAATGTTCCACTTTCCGTACCAGTTCGAGGCTGTGATCGAGCCGCACGACTTGGGCACCTATCGCTACACCGTCGTGTTCCTTGCCGAAGACCTTGCAGCCGAACTGCCCTTGGCCGAGCACCCGCGCCTGCGGATCAGCGGCGAGATTAACGATCATCCGATCGCAGGTGCCTGGCAACCGTCCCGCGGCCGCTGGTATCTGATGCTATCGAAGCCGCTGTTGCGCGCAACCGGACTCGACATCGGCATGACGGCGGAGGTCCGCTTCCGACTCGAGCCGCAGGATCAGGTAGAACTGCCCGCATCGCTCGTGCGGGCGCTGATCGGAAATCCGCTCGCCGAAGCGCGCTTTCAGGAACTGACGCCCGGCAAGCAGCGCGCGCTGACGTACCGCATACTGTCGGCAAAAACTGCGGCGACCGAGGCTCGACGCGTTGCCGAGGTCGTCGACTGGCTTGCGATAGGCGCGACGAACCTGCGGCTGCTGGGCAAGGTTTAGCCCCGCGCGCAGCCCAGCGCCGCCGCGTCGATCGCGGTCGCGGCACCCTTGAGCACATAGGTCTCGGCAAAGCCGCCGCCGGTGGCGGCGACGGTGGCAACGCTCATCGTGCGCGCGCTGCGCATCGCGGCCACGATCGCGGCGTCGGTGCGCGGATCGGGGGCCCAGGCGTCGGCACCGTTGCCGGTGAGCAGGAAGCGGCGTTCGTCGATGCCGAGCGCGACGGGTGCACCAGCGCGCCGCTCGCGTCCCAGACGCAGGTAGAATTGCCCGCGTGCCCCCGCCTGTGGCCAGGTCGCGACGCTCGCGAAGGGGCGCCAGCGCCCGCCGCCGCCGCGCACAGGTTCGGCGATCGCGAAGCAGCGGCGTGGTTCGTCGTCGCGGAACGCCGCCCAGCCGTCGTAGCTGCCCAGCGAGGTCCGCGCATACGCCGTGCCCGCCATGGCGACGGCGGCAAGAACGACCGACGCCCTAATGACGTCCGTCGCCTTGCACGACGATCGTCTCATGCCCGTCCTCGACCAGTACGACCGATCCCTGCGGCAGGCGCGGCGCAGTGAGCGTACCGCATTGCGGGTGCGCGCGGCCGCCGACGAGCAACCCCCGCAGCACCTGGCTCGACCCGCCGTGCATGATGAGCAGGCGATCTTCTGCGCGATGCTGGTCGCCTACCCAGCGGCGAAGCCGGTCGGCGACCTGCGCATAGCTTTCGCCGTCGGGGGCGGTGCGCACGAACACATCGTGTTCGAGGTCGAAGATCGTGCCATGCGTTGCCTCGAGTTCGGCATACGCCAGCCCGTCCCAGCCGCCCATCCCGATTTCGGCCAACCGCGCGTCGGTGCGCGCGGCGTGCCAGTCGCGCCCGAGGTGCTCGGCAATCACGGCGAGCGTCTGCAACGTCCGTCCGGTCGGCGAGGCCCACAGCGCGAGCGGCGCGGCGGGTTCGATGACCGTCGCGAGCCCCGCCCCCATCGCTTCGGCCTGTGCGAACCCCGCGCGCGTCAACGGCGTGTGGAGCAGGTCGCCCTGCATCCGGCGAGCGGCGTTGAACACGGTTTCGCCGTGCCGCGCGATGTATGTCCGGCCGGGCAGGGCAAGTGTCTGGCGTGTCATGCAACCTCGTCGCGCTTCGTCGGTTTTTGTCCCAGTCCCCACGGACCGTTTGTACGTGTTGCGTTGTGTACCCGTGTCGTCATCCGAACGGCACTACCTTGTTGTCGACGTCGTGGCCGATGTCGGCGCGCCCGAGCCAGGCGATGCCCGACACCGCGCACCAATGACGTGCGATCGTTTCCTCGTCGAGGATGAAGTCGGGGTTGTTCGGCGTGATCGGCGCGCACCGGCCAAGCTTCAGTCCCGCGCATCGGCGGACGCCCGGCACCGCGGTGATGTGTGCCAGCGACCGGTCGATGCGGTACATCGCCTCGTCGACTTCCTCGAGCATCAGCACGCGCCCGGCAAGATCGGGCTCGAGCGGAGTGCCGAGCAGTTGCGACAGGACGATCATGTTGAACGCGGCGCACGGCGCGGTCGCAGTCGGCAGCGACCCGAAGTAGAATTCACTGTCGCCGCCCTTGCTCGTCACCAGCCAGTCGAGCGCGCGCGCGACCGCCACGTCGCCGCCGGTGCGCAAGATGTCGCTCGGCATCGGGCCGTGCACCGGGCGGCCGATCCCTTTTGCGAGCAGTCCCGCGAGCAGATAGCCCGCATCGCTATAGCCGAGGAACGGTTTGGTACGCGCGTGCGGTCCCATGCGCGCGATCGCACGCTCGGCGATCCGCACCGCGCCATAGCCGCCGCGTCCGAACCAGACCGCGTCGATTTTCGGATCGTTGGCAACCTCGACCAAAGCCTCCTCGCGCATGGCGTCGGTGCCTGCGAAATGCCCCGCCGACTGAAAACATTGCGGGTGAAAGACGATGTCGGGCGCCTGCTCGCCATAGCGTTCGCGCGCGAGCGCGACGATGCGCCCCGGCACGTCGGGCGCGACCATGTTCGACGGGGCGACGACCGCGATCCGCATCTTGCTCCTTTCAGCGCGAGCCACGATAGCGCGGCGATGCACAAATCCTATTTCTTTTGCGGGATCGGCGGATCGGGGATGCTGCCGCTCGCCGAATTGGTCGCCGCCGCGGGGCACGCTGTCGCAGGGTCCGACCGCGCGCTCGACCAGGGGCGTACGTCGCCCAAGTTCGACGCGCTGCGGGCCAAGGGCATTGCGCTGTTCGCGCAGGACGGCTCGGGCGTCACCGCGCCCGACCAGATCGTCGTCGCGAGCGCGGCGATCGAAGCGAGCGTACCCGACATCGTGCGCGCAGGCGAACTCGGCTGCGTCCGGACGACACGTGCCGAACTGCTCGCCGACCTGTTCAACGCGGCACCCGTCGGTATCGCCGTCGGGGGGACGAGCGGCAAGTCGACCGTCACCGGCATGATCGGCCATATCCTGGCCGAAGCGGGGCGCGATCCCACGATCATGAACGGCGCGACGATGAAGAATCTGGGCAGCGGATCGCGCGTCGGCGGGGGCCATGTCTTCGTCAGCGAAGTCGACGAAAGCGACGGTTCGATTGCGCTCTACCGCCCGCGGATCGCGGTGCTCAACAATGTCGCCGTTGATCACAAGTCGATCGAGGAACTGCGCGCGCTGTTCGGTGATTTTGTGCGCCGCGCGGGGCGCGCGGTCGTCAACGCCGACAATACGGAGGCGATCGCCCTCGCCGACGGGGCGCTGACCTTCGGATTCGGTGCCGCCGCCGACGTCCGCGCGAGCGATGTCGACGCGCGCACCGACGGGATCGATTTCACGGCGCGGCACGGTGATATGGAGGCGCGCGTCGCGTTGCAGGTGCCGGGCCGCCACAACGCCGCCAACGCGCTTGCCGCACTCGCCGCGACGATGCTCGCCGGGGTTCGGATGGTGGACGGGGCGGCGGCGCTGGCGCGGTTCACGGGCCTCGCGCGGCGGCTCGACGTGATCGGGACGGCGGACGGCGTCACGGTAATCGACGATTTCGGGCACAATCCCGACAAGATCACCGCGACGCTCGACACGCTGCGCGCGTTCCCCGGGCGGCTGCTGATCCTGTTCCAGCCGCACGGCTATGGCCCGATCGCCAAGATGGGGGCCGAACTCGCAGCGGCATTCGCGCGCGGCATGGCGAGCGACGACCGGCTGATCGTCACCGATCCCGCTTATTTCGGCGGCACGGTCGACCGCAGCGTTGGCAGCGAAAGCCTCGTCGCCGCGATCGGCGCGCGCGCCGAACATATCCCCGCACGCGACGCGGCGGGCGCGCGGCTGCTCGAGCTGGCGCGTGCGGGCGACCGGATCGTCGTGATGGGCGCGCGCGACGACAGCCTGACGGTGTTTGCACAAGGGCTGCTCGACGCGCTGGCGGCGCGCTGATGCTCCACCTCACCAAAGTCGCGTTCGGGGCGCAATCGCTCGACGACTTGCTCGGCTGGTGGGCAGGACGGGGGCCGGTGAGGCGCATCAACACGCGCTACCGCCCCAAGCGCCATGCGGAACTGGTCGGCGGGTCGATCTTCTGGATCCTGAAGCACACACTCGTTGCGCGGACCGAGATCATGGGGTTCGAGGAGGGCGAAGCGGGGCGCACCGACATCGTCGTCGCGTCAGACATCCGCCGCGTGCTGCCGCAGCCGCGCCGCGCGCATCAGGGGTGGCGCTATCTCGAGGCCGACACGGCACCGCGCGACATGCTGGTCAGCGAGGGTAGCGAACTGCCCCCCGAAATGATGGGAAAGCTAGCGGCGCTGGGGCTTTTGTGACCCGCAGGTCACACGGCCTGCGCCGTTGTTGACGACGGTACAGGCGGGCGCGCCGAGGATCGTGACATCGCCCGATCCGGTCGCGACGACATTGGCGCTGCGTTTGGCGTTGAGCGTGATCGTCCCCGAGCTGTCGCCCTTCACGACGGCATCGGCGATGGTCAGCGCGCTGCCGTCGAAATCGCCCGACCCGCGCAGCGCAACGCGCGCGTCGGCCACGCGCCCGCCCGCAACGATCCGCCCCGCCCCCGCCAGCCCCACGTCGAGCCGGTCGGCCTCGATGCCCGTCACGCTGAGTGTTCCGGAGCCGTCGAGCGCCAGCGTCAGACCAGGCGCGCGCATGCGGTCGACGCGGACCTTGCCCGCGCCGCTGACGCCGATCGACACGAGCTGTGGTACATTCAGCCGGACCGTCGCGACCCCGGCGTCCTCGCCCGGATAACCGCCCCAGCTGGTGCGGTTGCGCGACACGGTCAGCGTACGACCCTGCACCTCGACGCGCGTGTGGTCGATCGCGGCGGCGCTGCCCGACAGGATCGCCGCGCTCGGCTTGCCGCCGGTGACGACGACGTCGAACGCGCCGATGACGCGCAGCCGGTCGAAATCGGTGACGCTCAGCGGCTTGTCGGCCGCGTGCGCCGCAGCAGGCAGCAGCAGCAGCGCAGGGATCAGCCGGTGCAGCGCGCGCTTCCCGAACCGACGGTGTTGGTGCGGCAATTCTTCGTGCCGTGGACGGTCGCGTTGCCCGATCCCGAGACCGACAGTTCGGCCGAGGTCGATGCGCGCGCGGTCGCATTGCCGGACCCCGCGACCGAAAGCGTCACCCGCGCGGCGCTCAATCTGTCAGCATCGATGTTGCCCGATCCGCGCACCTCGGCGGCGAGATCGTCGGCGGTACCGGTCGCGCTCGCATCACCCGATCCGGTGACCGCAAGTTTCAATTGCTGGACCTTGACGTCGGGCAGCCGCAAATCACCCGACCCGCCGACCGCCCCGGCGAAAATGGGCCCGGCGACCTTGTCGAAATCGAGGTCGCCCGACCCCGTCAGCCGCGCCGTGCGCACGAGCGGTGCGGTGACGGTCACCGTCGCGCTTCCGGTGCCGAGCGTGAAGCCGTCGCGCTGGCTGATGCGCAATTCATTGCCGACCACCGCTATGTCGAGCCGGTCGAGGACGTCGGCGTCGCCGCTCGCGACGACCGCGGGGGCGCTGCCCTGAACGACATGGACCGTCGTCGACCCGCCGAGCACGACGGTGTCGAACGCGCCCACGGGAAAGTTGCGCGTCGTAGACCCCGTCGCACTGCCGCACGCCGCCAGCAGACATAGCAACCCGACCGCACCACGCATTACCTGTCTCCCGCACGTCGTCGGTTCAGGTGACACGCGGCGCGGCGCGGTTCAAGATATTGTTCAGGCGGCTTTGTTGTACACCGCCGCAGAGGCGCGGAGGATGTCGAGGATCTTGACCAGTGCGGTCGGCTCGTCGACCGATTCGACGGCGGCGAGTTCGCGCGCGAGGCGGCTTGCGGCCGCTTCGAAAATCTGGCGCTCGCTGTAGCTTTGCTCGGGCTGGTCCTCGGCACGGAACAGGTCGCGCACAACTTCGGCGATCGAGACGAGATCGCCCGAATTGATCTTCGCTTCATATTCCTGCGCGCGACGCGACCACATGGTGCGCTTGACCTTGGGCTTGCCCTTCAGCGTGCCCATCGCCTCGCTCATCGTCTTGTCCGACGACAGCTTACGCATCCCGACGCTTTCGGCCTTGTTGGTCGGCACGCGCAGCGTCATGCGCTCCTTTTCGAAGCGCAGCACATAGAGTTCGAGCGCCATCCCCGCGATTTCCGATTTCTGGAGCTCGATCACGCGGCCCACGCCGTGCTTGGGATAGACGACATAGTCGCCGACGTCGAAAATTAGTGCGGTAGCAGCCATGATGACCCTTTCGAAGGACCCCGGGGTTCAGGCCGCCCGTGCCGCGCCCGGGGGCAGCGGATTGCGGGGCCGAAAGCTGGGTCCGGTTGCGTCACGCCCGACGAAACGCGCCTGCGTCCGTCCGGTACCCCCTCTATTTAATACATCCGCAACAAAAATGCCAGTAATTTGCGGGACACCGAAAACGCGTTGTCGCCTGTGGCGATTACGAAGCTGAGGGCACCGTTATTTCCTTAACCAGCTTGGCGACGGCTTCGCGGCTCACCAACGCTATGCCGCGTGTAAGCCCCGCGCACGCGCCGACGCCCTTGGCGGCGCGCTCGACCGTCACGCGGATCAGTCGCGCGACACCCGCTCCGTCGGAGACGGTGGCGTCGATCGATACGCGCGGCAAGCACACGCTCTTCATTTCACCGGAGCCGACGCACCGAAAAAAAGTCGACGCGGACGTGATGCGAACGCGCGTCCCGGTGCTTGCGGCGGGGCCGGATGAAGCCGGGTTTGGGAAGGCGCGAGCGATCAGCTGCGAGACCGGATTGTCGATCTTCCACGCCGAACAGAACACGCCGACACTCGTCACGGCATGATCAACACCGGGCGCGATATCGACCACGGTCTTTCCGTCCGAAGCGGGGAACGGGGTAAGCGCGACCCCCTGCTCGGTTGCCCAAGTTGCCAACGTCGCGTCGTCGACGCTGTAATCGACCGTGCGTCGGGCATTTGCCGAACTTGCAATGGTGACCGCAAGGCATGCACCGAGCGCGAGCCTTTTCATCATGCCTTGCCCGGCTTTCGTTTCGCGCCCGAAAGTTGCTGGACGAGCCGCTTCGAGAACTCGGTTGCAAGCTTTTCGCGAACACCCGATCCGCGCAAAGCCAGACCCATCAGCCCCGCGCGCATGTTGATGATGTCGATGTAGAAGGCGCCGAGCTTTTCGCCCGAACCGGCATCCTCGACATCGACCTGGCCGGCAAGCTGGTCGCTGCTTCCCAAAAGCATCGCCATGCCTGCGTCGGCTGTCTTCAGCGTGTCGAAGGTGACATTCAGCCGCACCTGTCGGCCGTTGGTCAGGCCCCACGCGCGCGCTTCGTCTTCGACGACAAGCGGGAACATCTGAACGACCGGGAGCGTGGCATATTGTTCAGGCGTCGGACGCGCACCGGTGGTGACCTCGGCGCCCGCAGAAAGACCCGCTTCGGCGCGCTTGCGCGCTGCCTTGGCCTCGAGTTTTTCGAAATTTTCCTTGGTGGCATCGTTGAGCGCGACACGCGTTTCGACGATTTGCAATGCTCCGACGATACCAGGGGTCAGGGGCTGGAGGATCTTGACGGTCTTCGAAAGTGCCGGACTGGCGATAACCAGTGCCGCACAGAATGCGATCAGCGCCTTCATGAACGATACCCTTTTACTGCTTTGGGCAGCATTTATCGTGCGCTGTGCCCTGTCGCAAGCCAGCGTGCCGCCGCATCGGGGCTCGCTTTGTCCTCAGCGCGATCGACCATCAGATTGGCGCGGCGCATCGCGTCCACACGGATGGCACCGACCAGCGGGCGGAGCGCGGCGACCAGCCGGGGATCGCGCGCGGCGTTAGGGCCGAGCAGCAGCAGCGCGTCATAGCTCGGGATTGCACCGCGAGGGTCGGTCAGCACCACCAATCCATCGGCGGCGATGCGACCGTCGGACGAAAACGCGCTGATCACATCGGCGTCGCCCGATTTGAGGGCATCGTACATGAAGGTCGGGTTGAAGGTACGCTGATGCGCGAATCGCAGACGATAGGCGTCGCGGATCGCCGCCCATTCGGGCCGGTCTAGGAATTCGAGGTCGGCACCGATCGTGAGCGCAGGAGCCTCACGCGCAAGATCGTCGATACTGGCGATCCGCCTCGCGCGCGCAACGTCGCCGCGCACCGCGAGCGCATAGGCGTTTTCGAAGCCCAGCGCGCCGAGGACGGTTACCCCGCGCTCGCGCTTCGTCCATTCGCTGACGCCGGCAACCATCGCCGCGCGCGACGCCTTGTCGGCGCGCTTCATCTCGTTGGTCCACAGCGTTCCGGCATAGTCGACATAGACATCGACCTCGCCCCCCGAGACCGCACCGAACACGACCGCCGAACCGAGATTTTCCTTGTAGCGCACGCGGTAGCCCGCCGCCTCGAGCCGCGCGCCGATCAGCCGCGCAAGAATATATTGCTCGGCGAAGGACTTCGCGCCGATCGTGACCGTGCGCTGCACTGGCGCAATCTGCGAGACGAGTGCCGTGACGGGGGCTGCGACGAACACCGCGAGCGCGACGATCCACAGCCAGCGCCGCCCCCGCGCGATCCCGCGTTCGGCGAGTGCGAGCAGCGCGTCGGCAGCAAGCGCGAGCGCGGCGGCGGCGCTACACCCGGCGATCACCAGCTCCCAATTCTGCGTCTGGAGCCCCGAAAAGATGATGTCGCCCAGGCTGGGTTGGCCGACGGTCGTCGAGAGTGTCGCGGCGCCGATCGTCCAGACCGCCGCCGTGCGGATGCCCGCCATCAGCGTCGGCAGCGCGAGCGGAGCCTCCACCAGCCGCAGCTTTTGCGCGCGCGTCATGCCGAGCCCGTCGGCGGCCTCGGCGACATCGGGGTCGATGCCAGCCAAGCCGACGACGCCGTTGCGCACGATCGGCAGCAGCGCATAAAGCGTCAGCGCGAGCAGCGCAGGCAGGAAGCCGAGCGGCGAAATCTGTACCCCCGTCAGCTGCCTGATCGCGAGCAGCAGCGGGTAGAACAGCGCGAGCAGCGCGAGCGAGGGAATCGTCTGCACCAGACTGGCGAACGCCAGCACCCCGCGCCCGAAGCGCGGATGGCGCGCGGCGAGCACCGCAAGCGGCAGTGCGAGCAGCAGGCCGAGCGCGAGCGCGGCGCTGGCGATGAGGACATGGCTCGCGACGAGCGGGAGGAGGCGGTCGATCACGCTGACCTCCCTCGCGCTTCAAGGGGGAGCGAGGATAGCCGTTCCGCCTGCGCCCTTGGCACTGCGACGAGCGCTTGCGCCTCGGCACCGCCCTGCCCCGCCAGCAGCGCCCCCGGCGTCGCATCGGCGACCACGCGCCCTGCGCTCAGGACGATCACCCGGTCGGCTGTCAGCAGCGCCTCGGCCATGTCGTGGGTGACCATCAGGCTGGTCAGCCCGAGCCGGTCGTGGAGGTCGCGATAGGCGCGCGCGAGCGCGTCGCGGGTGACGGGGTCGAGCGCGCCGAACGGCTCGTCGAGGAGCATGAGTCCCGGCGCGGTCGCGAGCGCGCGCGCGACGCCGACGCGCTGGCGCTGCCCGCCCGACAATGTCACAGGCGTGCGCCCCGCAAAATCACGCGGCAGGCCGACGAGGTCGAGCAGGTCGAGGACGCGGTCGCCCGTGTCGCGCGTCCCCGCGATGCGCAGTCCGATCGCGATATTCGCGGCGACGCTCATGTGCGGGAACAGTCCGACACCCTGGATGACATGGCCGATCCGGCGGCGCAGGCGATACGCAGGCCCGTCGCGCACGTCGCGGCCGTCGATCGTCACCGTCCCCCGATCGGGATCGACCAGCCGGTTGATCGTTCGGATCAGCGTCGACTTGCCCGACCCCGACCCGCCGACGAGCGCGACGAATTGCCCGGCGGGAATCGCGAGGTCGACATCGGCAAGCGCGTGCACCGCGCCATAGAATTTCGACACGCCCGACAGCGCGACCGCAGGCCCGCGAATTGACTTGTCGAGCGTCACGCACTGTGTGTGGCGCAAGTTTTAACCTGAGGAAAGCATGGCAAAGGCGATTTTCATTACGGGCGGCGCATCGGGCATCGGCCGCGCGACCGCGCAACTGTTCGCGGCGCGCGGCTGGTTCATTGGACTGGCCGACGTCAACACGGATGGCCTTGCCGAGACGGCGGCGCTGCTGCCGACGGGCATGTCGAGCCGCCACGTCTTCGATGTCCGCGACCGTGCAGCGTGGGAAGCGGCGCTCGCCGATTTCGTGGCGCACACCGGCGGCAAGATCGACCTGTTGTTCAACAATGCCGGGATCGGATCGGGCGGGCCGATCGATGCGACCGATCCCGCCGACATCGAACGCGTGCTCGACATCAACCTGAAGGGCATGTTCTGGGGCGCGCAGGCAGGGCTGCGCTATCTACGCGAAACGCCAGGGTCGGCGCTCGTCAGCACGTCGTCGGCGGCGGGTGTGTTCGCGAGTCCAGGCATGTCGGCCTATTGCGCGTCGAAATTCGGCGTGCGTGCGATGACCGAATCGCTCGACCGCGAATGGCGCGCGCTGGGCGTCAAGGCGCGCACGATCATGCCGAGCTTCATCGACACGCCCTTGCTCGACGCGACCGCGTCGGGATCGAACGTCGCGATCCGCGACGTCGTGCGCGACGCCGGGCTGGAGTTCACGCCCGTCGAACAGGTCGCGAAAGCGGTTTGGGACGCGGCACACGGCAAACGTGTCCACACGATGGTCGGCAAGACCGCGCGGCGGCTGGCATTCCTAACGCGCTGGGCACCCTGGGCGCTGCCCAAGGCGTTCTCTTCGAAGGGGTGAACCACCTCACTCATTTCCGCTTCCCCGAGCGAAGTCGAGGGGCTGTGCCGAGCGCAGTCAAGGCTTCTGGCAGCAAGTGCGTTGTTCTCGACTTCGCTCGAACCAGCCCCTCGACTTCGCTCGGGGAGGCGGATTTGTGCTAATCCACCAACGCGTCGATCGCCGCCGCCAGCGCCACATCGCGCACCGACAGCCCGCCCGCGTCGTGCGTGGTCAGCAGCACGTCGACGCGGTTCCAAACGTTCGACCATTCGGGATGATGGTCGGCCTTTTCGGCGAGGATCGCGACGCGCGTCATGAATCCGAACGCCTCGACGAAGTCGGCGAACATGAACCGCCGGCTGAGCGCGTCGCGCGCGTCGTCATAGTCCCACTCGCCCAGCGCATCGAGCGCGGCGGCGCGTTCGTCCTCGGTCAGTTGCTCCATCACTTTGCGTCGCTCCCTCGAACTCGCCTATGCGTCGCACCATGATGGGGACACGTCAAACCGCACCGTCGCTGGGCGAGATCGAGGCGCTTGCGCGCGCTGCGCTCGAACGCCTCCCTGCGCCGTTCGCCGCGCACCTCGCGCACGTCGTGCTGGTGATCGAGGAGTTTGCCGAAGACCGTATCCTCGACGAACTGGGGATCGAGGATCCGTTCGACCTGACCGGTCTCTACAGCGGGCGCCCCGTCGGCGAGACGGCGGCGACAGGCGATCCGCCGCCCGCGATCCACCTCTATCGGCGCGCGATCCTCGACGAATGGTGCGCGGGGGACGAGGCGCTCGACCATCTCGTCGCGCATGTCGTCGTCCACGAAGTCGGGCATCATTTCGGCCTGTCCGATGCCGACATGCATACGCTGGAAGAAGCGGTCGGGTGAGGCTGGCGTTCGACGGCGTCAGCTGCGCGCGCGGCGGGCGCGTGCTGTTCGAAAACATATCCTTCGCGCTGGGGGCGGGCGAGGCGCTGGTCGTCGCGGGGCCCAATGGCGTCGGCAAGTCGAGCCTGTTGCGCGTCGCCGCGGGGTTGCTCGAAGCAGCGGCGGGCGAGGTCATGTGCGAGGGACGCGTCGCGCTCGCCGACGAACATCCCGCGCTCGACGAGGCGCTGCCGCTGGCGCGCGCGCTCGGCTTCTGGGCAAAGATCGACACGGGCGATGTCGGCGCGGCGATGGCGCAGACCGGTCTGGCGCCGCTCGCGCCTGTGCCCGTACGGATGTTCTCGACCGGGCAGCGCCGCCGCGCGACGCTGGCGCGTACGCTCGCCGCGCGCGCCGACATCTGGCTGCTCGACGAACCCGGCAACGGGCTCGACGCCGGCGGGGTGGCGATGCTCGAGCGGCTGATCGCCGCCCACCGCGCGGGCGGCGGCATCGCCGTCGTCGCGACGCACCAGCCGCTGAACGTGACCGATGCGCAGCGGCTGAGCCTCGGGTGAAGCCGCTCGCCACGCTGATCGCGCGCGATCTCGCGCGGGCCTGGGCGAGCGGAGGTATCGTCCTGCCGGTCGCGTTTTTCCTGCTCGTCGCGACGCTGTTCCCGTTCGCGGTCGGTCCCGATGCGGCGGTGCTCGCACGCACGGGCGGCGGGATGCTGTGGGTCGCCGCGCTGCTTGCGGCACTGCTGCCGATCGACCGGCTGGTCGCGCCCGATGTCGAGGCGGGGGTGTTCGACCAGCTCGCGGTGCGCGGCATCGCCGACGAGGTCGTGATTCTGGCCAAGCTGATCGCACACTGGCTGGGCTTTGCGCCTGCGCTGATGCTTGCGGGTGTGCCCGCGGCGGGGCTGTTGCGGCTCGAGGGCGCGACGCTCGTCAAGCTCGAAGCCGGGCTGTTGCTCGGTACGCCGGGGCTTGCGGCGCTCGGCCTGATGGTCGCGACGCTGACGGCGGGCTTGCGCGGCGCGGCGGCGCTGACCGGGCTGCTTATGCTGCCGCTCGCGATCCCGATCCTGATCTTCGGCGCCGGAAGCCTGGCCCCGATCGACGGCGGCGCGCTCAAGCTCCTGGCGGCGAGTTCGCTCCTGCTGGTTGGCTTGACCCCTTTTGCAGGAGGAGCCGCGATCCGCGCTGGGAGAGAATAGCGCCGCAGGCAATCATATTCTCCGCGTCTCCGCGTCTCCGCGTGAACCACCTTCTTGTTTCACGCGGAGACGCGGAGGCACGGAGACGCAGAGAAGTTCTCAAATTGCTTCGCGGTTGTCGTTCACCCAGCGTGCCCAGATTGCCGTCGGCAGCACGAGCCCGCGCGTTTCCTCGCGCAGCCCCAGTTCGCCTGCCTCGACGCGACCGGGCAGGTCGGCGAAGATCTGGCGCATCAGCTCGCCGATCGCGAGCGCCGACAGCCGCACCGCATAGACCGTCAGGAACACAAACGCCGAGCGATCGTCGACCAGCCGCCGCGCGTCGGCGAGCAGCGGCGCAAGGCCGGTTTCGAGCTGCCACACCTCGCCCTCGGGCCCGCGTCCGTATTTCGGCGGATCGAGGATGATCCCGTCATAGCGGCGCGCACGGCGTACCTCGCGGGCGGTGAATTTGGCGGCGTCGTCGACGATCCAGCGGACGGGCTTGTCGGACAAACCCGACAGCGCGGCATTGGCCTTGGCAGCCTCGACCGATTTCTTCGAAGCGTCGACGTGCGTGACGTGCGCGCCTGCGCGCGCCAGCGCGAGGCTGCCGACGCCGGTGTAGCCGAACAGGTTGAGGCAGTGCGGCGACGGCGCGCCAGCGAGCGCGGCGCGTGCAAAGCGCCACACCGGCATCATGTCGGGAAAGAAGGCGAGATGCCGGAACGGCGTCGTCTGCGCGGTGAAGCGCAGATCGTCCCATGCGATCGGCCAGCCCTCGCGCGGGGTCGGTCGCGCATAGACCCAACGTCCACCGCCGTCTTCGTCCGACCCCGGCACGAATTCGGCATCGGCGTCCCAATTGTCGAGCGCCGGTGCCCACATCGCCTGCGGCTCGGGCCGCACGACGCGGACGCGTCCGTAGCGTTCGAACTTGCGACCACCGCCCGAATCGACCAGCGCGTAATCGGCCCAGGGTTCGCCAACGAGCGTGTCCAGCTTCAAGCCATCCGCTCGAACACATAATTCCGAACCGCTTCGAGCGTCGCAGGCAGCGTGTCGTAGCGTTCCTGCCGGTCGAACAGCCCGCTCAACCGCTGTGGCAGCGCGGGGCGCAGGCCGGTCGCGCTCTCGACCGCATCGGGGAATTTGGCGGGGTGCGCGGTCGCGAGCGTCACGACCGGGGTCGCCGGGTCGATGCCTGCGCGCCGTGCCGCCGACAGCCCCACGGCGGTATGCGGGTCGACGACGACGGTCGCGCATTCATGCGCCCAGCGCATCGCCGACGCCATCGCGTCGCCGTCGATGCTAGCGCTGGCGAACAGCCCTTGGGCGCCAACCAGCATGTCGTGCGGGATCGTCAGCGCCTTCGTCGCCTCGAACGCGGTCATCATCCCCGACAGCGCGGCTGCGTCGCGACCCGCCAGATCGAACAGCAGCCGTTCGAAGTTCGAACTCACCTGAATGTCCATCGAGGGGGTCAGCGTGGGCTCGACCGAGCGGCACGAGTAATCGCCCGTCGTCAGCGCGCGCGCGAGGATATCGTTGACGTTGGTCGCGACGATCAGCCTTGCCACGGGCAGCCCCATGCGCGCGGCGACATAGCCGGCGAAAACGTCGCCGAAATTGCCCGTCGGCACCGAAAAGGCGACCGCACGCTCGGGCGCGCCGAGGCGGACCGCCGCATAGAAATAATAGACCACCTGCGCCATCAGCCGCGCCCAGTTGATCGAATTGACCGCCGACAGCGTCAGCCGCGCGCGCGCCTCGGTGTCGGCGAACATCGCCTTCACGATCCGCTGCGCATCGTCGAAATCGCCGTCGATTGCGATATTGTGGATGTTGGGCGCGAGCACCGTTGTCATCTGGCGGCGCTGTACCTCGCTGACGCGGCCTGCCGGGTGGAGCATGAACACGTCGACCTTGGCACGCCCGGCAAGCGCGTCGATCGCCGCCGACCCGGTATCGCCCGACGTCGCGCCGACCACGGTCAGATGCGTGTCGCGATCGGTCAGGAAGCGTTCAAACAAAAGCCCGAGCAGCTGGAGCGCGACATCCTTGAACGCGAGCGTCGGCCCGTGGAACAGTTCGAGCAGCCAATGCTGCGCGTCGAGCTGGACCAGCGGGGTGACCGCATCATGATGGAAGCGCCCGTACGCTTGGCGACACAAGTCGCGCAGCGCATCGTCGTCGAGCGCACCCGCGACGAACGGGCGCATGACGATGACGGCGGTCTCGACATAGGATTTGCCTGCAAGCGCTGCGATTTCTTCCTGGCTAAGCGCGGGCCAAGCACGCGGCACATACAGCCCGCCGTCGCTCGCCAGCCCCGCAAGCGTGACCTCCTCGAACCCGAGCGCGGGGGCGTTCCCCCTTGTGCTTATATACTCCATCGGGCTGTCGGGTAGCGGGGGCGGGGCGATCGAGCAATAAACTCTCGTCATCCCCGCGAAGGCGGGGACCCATCTCTTGAGCGGGCAGGAGATGGGTCCCCGCCTTCGCGGGGATGACGGGTAGGGAACTACCGCGCCGCTCGAACCGGCACCGGCACGTTGCAGATATCCGCCCCGCCCGCAGGCGTAACGAAGAACGCATCGCGGCGGTTGGCGCGTGCATCGGCATACCGCGCAAAGGTGGCGCTTTCGGTCGACAGAAATTCGTAGCGCGGCAGCCCCGCAACCTCGTTCCCCAGCCGGATCGAGACGATACCCACGCGCTGTTCGTGCTTTTCATAAAAGCCCAGCGCACCGGTTCCGCGCGGCAGGCTCGACAGATGCTCGATTCCCGCAACCACCCGCCCGACAAGCGCGATGTTGCGGTCGAGGTGGCGCGGCGGCGTGCCGATGACGGTGTAGAGCTCGGCCCCGCTCCCCGTATCGGGCGGCAGATCGCGCCCTACGCCGACCATGCCGTAGCAGTGGACGGGCCAGCTCAAAGTCGCGTCGGGGCCGCCAACGTTTCGAACGGGGAAGCCGTGCCAGAACGAGGACCAGCCTTGAAAATCATTGCCTGAACCTAGCGTGCGCGTGACCGAATTGTCCCAATTATGCGCAACGATCGAATTCGGCAGCGCATATTCACCCTGTGACACCTTGCCCAAGCCCGCCGGCAACGCCTTCGCCCGCGCCTTGTCCTCGGCATTCGCATCGCCCCATTGCACGACATAATTGTCCTGCACGCGGTTGATGCTCGTCCCGTCCCACCAGTGCGCGGCGGCGAGGCGGCGGATGTTGCCGATCCACCCTTGCGAGAAAGGCGGCGGCATCAGCTGGATGACGACGCGCCGCGTGTTCCCGTCGCGATCGGGCGCGAGGTCCATGACGAGCAGGTCGGCGGGTGCGATCGCAACCCAGTCGGATGCGGGCGCGGCGGCGACGATTTCGCTGGGGGTGGGGACTGGCGCGGGAGCGGTTGCCGCGCCCAGCACGAGCGTGGAGACGAGAAGATTAGCGACGCGAAGGACCGACATCTCCAATCCCTAACCGTTAGCCCTGAGCTTGTCGAAGGGCGGGCCTCACATACCCAGCCTTGGCATTGGCTGCCCGCCCTTCGGCAGGCTCAGGACTAGCGGAATAGGGAGGAGCTCGACCGGAGCCCCTACTAGGCCGCCTCTGCCGCCAGACTCAGCAAGCGGCGTTCCTCGGCCGTCCCGACGACCGCTTCGTAAGGCGATTTCGCGATACCCGTCGTGCGGAACGCGGGGAGCGTCAGCCCCTCTTCGCTGCACGATACGGGCAGGTTACCCACCCTCGTCTTGTCCATCGGCATGCCCGCCGACGCGAGCATATAGGGCGACACGCGGTGGCTGGTGCACAGCCCGCCATTGCCGTCGTTGACCAGCGGAACTTCGAACTCGATGCCCTGCTGGTTCTTGCGCGACCGCCGCACGCGCCCGATCGCGATTTGTCCTTCGCCAAAATCGATGATGAATTTCGTGCCCAGCGGCACGTCGAGAATGCCCTCGATCAGCGCGCCCGTCACGGACATGTTGCGCACGATGACCGGATAATAATGATTGTCGTGGACCGCGCCAGCCTTGCGGAACATCGAATGACGATCGTTGCGCTGCTTGGCGGGACCGCTGGGCTTGAGCGTCCAATTGTCTTCGCCCATGAACGCGGCAAGCTGATCCTGCGGAATAGCTTTGCTGTAGACGAAGCCCTGGACATGGCTGACGTTCAAACCCCGGATCATTTCGAGCTGGTCGAGCGACTCGATTCCCTCGGCAGTGGTTTCCATCTCGAGCGTCTGCGCGAGGGCGACGATCGCGGCGATGATCGCCTTGTTGCGCGATCCCGGCTCGGTTGCGCCGCGCACGAAGCTCTGGTCGATCTTGATCTTGTCGAACGGCGCGGTCTTCAGATACGACAACGACGAATAGCCGGTGCCGAAATCGTCGAGCGCAAGGCGAACCCCGATCGATTTCAGCAGCTTGAACATCGTATCGGTCGCGCTCGATTCGGCGAGGAACACGCCCTCGGTGATTTCGAGCTCAAGCCGGTCGGGAGCGAGTCCCGTCGTGGCGAGCGCATTGGTGACGATTCCGGGCAACGCCTGGCTGGCGAACTGGATCGGCGACACGTTGACCGCCACGCGCAACTCGCCGGGCCATTTCGCGACGTCGTCGCACGCCTTGCGGATCGTCCATTCGCCCAGCTGGCAGATGAGGTTGGCCTCCTCTGCGATCGGGATGAAGACGGCGGGCGAAATATAGCCGCGCTCGGGGTGTTTCCAGCGGATCAGCGCTTCGCACCCCGTGACCAGATTGGTCTTCGCGTTGACGATCGGCTGATAATAAAGTTCGATTCCGCCATGTTCGAGCGCGTCGACGAGATCATGCTCGAGCGCGCGGCGATCCTCGGCCGCCTGAAGCAATTCTGTCGAAAAGAAACGGAACCGTCCGCGCCCCCCGCCCTTGGCGGCATAGAGCGCAAGGTCTGCGTTGCGGATCAGATCCTCGCTGTTGTCGCCGTCGTACGGGCTGATCGCGATCCCGATCGAAGCACCGATGATACAGCGGGTGCCGTTGATCGAATAGGGTTGCGAGAGGCTTTCGATGATCCAGTCGGCGAGGCTGCCGAGCGTGCCGCGGTCCTCGACATCGGGCAGCACGACCTGGAATTCGTCGCCGCCAAGACGCCCGACTTTTTCGGCGTCGCCGACGACCTTCACCAGCCGTTCGGCGACCTGCTTGAGCAGCGCGTCGCCCGCCGGGTGCCCAAGGGTATCGTTGACTTGCTTGAAGCGGTCGAGATCGAGCAGCAGCACTGCGCACGGGCGGTTGTGCGTGCGGAACGCATTGAGCGTCGTTTCGAGCAACTGCGACATGCGTGCCCGGTTCAGCAGCCCGGTGAGCGAATCATATTTGGTCAGACGTGAGCTTTGCTCGGCCTTGTCGCGCTGCGCCGTGATGTCGAGGCCGCTGCCGCGGTAACCGGCAAACCCGCCGGCTTCGTCGAAGATCGGGCTGCCCGAGACCGCCCACCAGCAAGTTTCGGTGCCTTCGCTCAGCGCCGCGCGAAGCGGCAGCCCCTCGAACTTGGTCTGTCGCGTCATGACGAACAACAGGCTGCGCTGGCGTTCGGTATCGGCCTCGGTGGGCATGAACAGGTCAGTGAAGCGCGTCGCGGCCAGCCTGGCGGGATCAAGTCCCATGCGCGTGGCGATCGTGTCGGTCAGGTAGGTCAGATTGCCTTGGGCGTCGGTTGCCCAGAACCAGCCGAGCCCCATTTCTTCGTGATTGCGCAGAAGCATATGCGCGTCGCGGCGCGAGTCGCGCGTGCTGGGAATGGCAACGCCCGGGGTCTTGCGCAACCGGCCCAGAAAACCCGTCCGTGGCGGGGCCTGTCCGCCGTCGCGGCTGTCGTCCGCCATTTGTCCACCGTCGACCATCGTAAGCCCTCGAGATGACTTTATCGAGCAGGGGTTTTTAAATGGTGAACCGACAGCCGCCGCGACGAATCAGAAGACGGGGTCTTCGCTCGCGTTGTGAATGCCGCACTCGGTCTTGTCCCAACCGCGCCAGCGCCCGGCGCGCGGGTCTTCGCCCGGCTGCACGCGCGAGGTGCACGGCGCACAGCCGATCGATGGATAGCCCTCGGCCTCCATCGGATGCCGCGGCAGGTCGTGCGCGGCAAAATAGGCCTCGAGTCGCGGCTTGTCCCAGTCGGCGAGCGGGTTGACCTTCAGCCGCCCTTCGTCTTCCTCGAAGCGCGGCAGGCTGCTGCGCGTCTTGCCCTGGAATCCCTTGCGCCCTGAAATCCACGCGTCGAAGGGAGCAAGCGCGCGGCGCAGCGGTTCGACCTTGCGCAGGTCGCAGCAGCCGTCGGGATCGTACGACCAGCGCAGGCCGGTCTTGTCGCGCTGCGCGATCAGATAGGGATCGGGGCGATAGACGCGCAGGTCGGTGAACCCCAGCCGTTCGGCGAGCGTATCGCGATAGGCGAGCGTCTCCCCGAAAATCTTTTGCGTGTTGACGAAGATCAGCGGCACCGACGTGTCGATCGCGGCGACCATGTGCAGCAGCACCGCACTTTCGGCACCGAATGACGAGACGAGCGCAAGCTGCTCGAACGGCCGGTCGGCAATGAGCGCGCGCAGCATGTCCTGCGTATCGAGCGCAGCATAATGCGCGTCGATCCGCATTGCATCGGCGGGAGTGAACGCCGGTGCGGTGACGATCGTGTCGGGGAGGCGCAGCGCACTACCCATGACGCAGCTTCCAGATTGGCACCGTCGCGTCGGCGGCACGCTGATAGGCATAAGGATAGGCGAATGGTTCGCCGTCGAACGGCTTTGCGGGCGCAAAACTGTCGAAGCCGCAGCGGCGCATGTACGCGACCTGATCGATCAGCACGTCGCCCTCGGCACGAAGCTCGCCTGCATAGCCCGCCTCGCGCAGGATGCGCGCCGACGAATAGCCGCGCCCGTCGCGAAACGAGGGGAAGGCGATCTCGATCAGCGCCAGCCGGTCGAGATGCGGGATCAGCGCGCGTGCGTCGTCACCGGTTTCGATGCGGACGCTGGTCGCGTTGGTCTGTCCGGCGAGGAACGCATCGAGCGTGACCGATGGCTGCTCGTCGCCCGGGCGCGTGGCATTATCCATAGATCGCCTCCTTGAACGTCTCGAAACCGACGCGGCGATAGGTATCGAGAAATCGCTCCTGCCCCTCGCGCACCTCGAGGTAGCGTCCGGTGACGCGTTCGACCGCGTCGACGATGCCGTCCTCGTCGAAGCCGGGGCCGGTGATCTTGCCGATCGCGACATCCTCCGCGCCCGACCCGCCGAGCGAGAGCTGGAAATTCTCGACCCCTTTGCGATCGACGCCGAGGATGCCGATGTGCCCCGCGTGGTGATGACCACAGGCGTTGATGCACCCCGATATCTTGACCTTGAGCTCACCCAGCTCGCGTTCGACGGGCGCGAGGCGCGCCGCGATCCGCTGCGCGACGGGGATCGAGCGCGCGTTGGCGAGGCTGCAATAATCGAGTCCGGGGCAGGCGATGATGTCGCTCGCCAGGTCGAGGTTCGCGCTTCCCAGCCCCGCCGCGTCGAGCGCCTGCCAGATGGCGTGGAGATCGTTCTTTGCGACATGCGGCAGCACGAGGTTCTGCGCGTGCGTCACGCGCAGCTCGTCGAAGCTGTAGCGTTCGGCGAGGTCGGCGATCATGTCGATCTGGTCCGCACTAGCGTCGCCGGGGATGCCGCCTACCGGTTTCAGGCTGATGTTGACGATCGCATAGCCGGGTTGCTTGTGCGGCTTGACGTTCTGGTCGAGCCACATCGCGAATTGCGGGTCGCTGCGATCCGCCTCGCCTGCGCCCGTGACGAAGTTCGGCGGCGCGAACATCGCGGCGATGCGATCGAATTCGGCCTGAGGCGGATCGAGCCCGAGCGACTTGACGTGCGCGAATTCCTCCTCGACCTGGCGGCGATACGCGTCGGCACCGATTTCGTGGACGAGTATCTTGATCCGCGCCTTGTAGATATTGTCGCGCCGTCCATAGCGATTGTAGACGCGCAACGCAGCCTCGACATAGCTGAGCAGGTCGCCGGCCGGGACGAAGTCGCGGATTTCGGGCGCGATCATCGGCGTGCGCCCCATGCCACCGCCGACGAACACACGCCCCCCCAACACCGACTCTCCGTTTTCGTCGGTGCGCCGGACCAGCTCGATGCCGATGTCGTGCAACCGCATCGCTGCGCGATCCTCTGCACTTGCGATCACCGCGATCTTGAACTTGCGCGGCAGATAGCTGAACTCCGGGTGGAAACTGCTCCACTGGCGAAGCAATTCAGCCCAGATGCGCGGGTCGGCGACTTCGTCGGCGGCAGCGCCGGCATATTGGTCCGAGCTGATGTTGCGGATGCAATTGCCGCTCGTCTGGATCGCATGCATTTCGACCGTCGCCAACCGCGCAAGAATATCGGGGGCGTCCTCAAGCTTGATCCAATTGTACTGGATGTTCTGGCGCGTGGTGAAATGCCCGTAACCGCGATCAAAGTCGCGCGCGATCGTGGCGAGCATCCGCATCTGGCGGCTGTCGAGCGTGCCGTAGGGAATGGCGACGCGCAGCATATAGGCGTGGAGCTGAAGATAGAGCCCGTTCATCAGCCGCAAAGGCTTGAACTGGTCCTCGGTCAGCTCGCCCGCAATCCGCCGCGCGACCTGGTCGTTAAACTCGGCCACGCGCGCGTCGACTTGCCGCTGGTCGTACTGGTCGTATTTATACATATCGGTTCATATTACCCATTCGCCCGCCGCAGGATCGGCGGGCTTCAGCGTCAGATCGGGGCGCACGGTCGGCCCGAGCGCACGAATGCGCTGCTTGATGTGAAGCGGGCGCGGACCCGTCGGTGAGACGGTCGCCTCGATGATGTAGGCAGTGTTGACGCGGCGTGCGCCTTCCTCGGCGGCGAGGATCGGCTCGCCATGCTCACCCACGTCGCACGCGTCCTCGATATGGCGCGACCAGCCTGCGCCCGTCCACCAGATCACGTCGCCCGTACGCAAGTCGTTGCCGGTCAATATTTTCACGCGAGCGTTTCCGCCTGATGCGCCAGCGTGCGCAGCTTGTTCTCCGCGTCGGACAGCAGAACGACCTCACCGACGACGAGGATCGCAGGGCTGACAACGCGTTCGCGTTCGACAAGATCGCCGAGGTCGGCAAGCAAGGTGCGCATCGCGCGTGCGCCCGGCAAGGTTCCGCGTTCGAGCACGGCAACCGCAAGCCCCGGATCGACACCCTCCAGCATCAGTTTTTCGGCGATGCCGCGTGCGCTGGTCACGCCCATATAGACGACGAGCGTCCGCCCGTGTCCGGCGAGCCCGGCCCAGCTCTGCTCGGCGAGCCCCTTGCACGTGCCCGCCACGAAGCTGACCGCCGACGACCAGTCGCGGTGCGTCAGCGGCAGCATCGCCTCCGCCGCGCAGCCGAGCGCCGACGAGACGCCGGGAATGACCTCGACCGGCAGCCCGGCGGCGCGCACCGCCTCGACCTCTTCGCCGCCGCGCCCGAATATGAAGGGATCGCCGCCCTTCAGCCGAACGACGATCGCGCCGGTCTTTGCATGGGCCACGATCAGCGCGTTGATCGCGTCCTGCGACAGCGTGTGGCGGTCGCGTCTCTTGGCGACCGAGATGCGCTGTGCCTCGTCACGCACCCACGCGAACACGCGCTCGTCGATCAGCCCGTCGTGCACGACGACATCGGCGCGCTGGAGCGCGTCGATGGCTTTGAGCGTCAGCAATTCGGGATCGCCCGGCCCCGCACCGACAAGGATGACGCGGCCGCGTGTGTCGGGATCGAGAAGCGATGACATCGTCGCCCTTTGGAGGCGTCGACGCCGCTGCGCAATCGAGATGAAGTTGGACCCAAGCAAGGTCTGCTTGGCCCTCACGCGCAAGCCCAGCACGAAACTGCGGTAAGATGTGGAGGCACCGCATCGGCGCCTCCACCGATCACGCAAGCTTGGCCTTGACCTCTTCGGCAACGTTCGCCGGCACTTCGTCGTAATGTGAGAATTGCATGCTGTACTGTGCGCGCCCTTGCGTGAACGAGCGCAGCGTGTTGACGTAACCGAACATGTTGGCGAGCGGGACCATCGCCTCGACGGTCTGCGCGTTGCCGCGGCTGTCGGTGCCCTGGATCTGGCCGCGACGCGAGTTCATGTCGCCGATGACGTCGCCCAGATAATCTTCCGGGGTCACGACCTCGACCTTCATGATTGGCTCGAGCAGCTTGATGCCTGCCTTCTGTGCCGCCTCGCGCATCGCCGCCCGCGCACAGATTTCGAACGCGAGCGCCGACGAGTCGACGTCGTGATACGCGCCGTCATAGAGCGAAATCTCGAAGTCGATGATCGGGAACCCGATCAGCGAGCCCGAAGCCGCCGTCTCGCGCATGCCCTTTTCGACCGACGGGATATATTCCTTCGGAATGTTACCGCCCTTGACGTCGTCGCTGAAGATGATGCCGGTGCCGCGCTCGCCCGGCGTGACGGTAAACTTCACGCGACCGAACTGACCCGATCCACCCGACTGCTTCTTGTGGGTATAGTCGACGTCGACCTTTTTCGCGAGATATTCGCGATAGGCGACCTGCGGCGCACCGACGTTGGCCTCGACCTTGAACTCGCGCTTCATGCGATCGACCATGATCTCGAGGTGAAGCTCGCCCATTCCCTTCAGGATGGTCTGGCCGCTCTCGTGATCGGTCGACACGCGGAACGACGGGTCCTCGCGCGCGAGACGGTTGAGCGCGACGCCCATCTTTTCCTGGTCGGCCTTGGTCTTGGGCTCGACCGACACTTCGATGACCGGATCGGGGAATTCCATCCGTTCGAGAATGATCGGGTCGTTCTGCGCGCACAAAGTGTCGCCGGTTGTCGTGTCCTTCAGCCCTGCAAGCGCGACGATATCGCCGGCATACGCGACCTGGATGTCCTCACGGTCGTTGGCATGCATCAGCAGCATGCGGCCGACCTTTTCCTTCTTGTCCTTGACGCTGTTCTGAACCGACGACGCTGTCTCGAGCTTACCCGAATAGATGCGCGCAAAGGTCAGCGTGCCGACGAACGGATCGTTCATGATCTTGAACGCGAGTGCCGAGAATGGCGCCTCGTCGCTCGCCGCGCGCGAATCTTCGGTCACGCCGTCGAGCTTGAGCCCGTTGATCGCGGGAACGTCGAGCGGCGACGGCAGATAGTCGACGACCGCGTCGAGCAAGGGCTGCACGCCCTTGTTCTTGAACGCCGAGCCGCACAGGATCGGCACGAACGCCGACCCCAGCGTCCCCTTGCGGATCAGCGCCTTGAGCGTCGCGACATCGGGCTCGTTGCCTTCGAGATAAGCTTCCATGATGTCGTCGTCCTGCTCGACGGCCATCTCGATCAGCTCGCTGCGTGCCTTGGCGGCGGCATCCTTCAGATCGTCTGGGATGTCCTGATATTCGAACTTGGCACCCAACGATTCCTCGAGCCAGATGATCGCGCGGTTCTCGACCAGATCGACGAGGCCCTTGAATCCACCCTCGATGCCGATCGGGAGATAGAGGACCGCAGGACGCGCGCCGAGGCGGTCCTTGATCATCTGCACGCACATCTCGAAGTTCGCGCCGGTGCGGTCGAGCTTGTTGATGAAGCACATGCGCGGCACGCTGTACTTGTCGGCCTGACGCCAGACCGTCTCCGACTGCGGCTCGACGCCGGCGACGCCGTCGAAACAGGTGATTGCGCCGTCGAGGACGCGCAAGCTGCGCTCGACCTCGATGGTAAAGTCGACGTGGCCGGGCGTATCGATGATGTTGATGCGGTGGTCGTTCCAAAAGCACGTCGTGGCCGCGCTGGTGATCGTGATCCCGCGCTCCTGCTCCTGCTCCATCCAGTCCATCGTCGCCGTGCCTTCATGCACTTCGCCGATCTTGTAGGATTTGCCGGTGTAATAGAGGATTCGCTCGGTCGTCGTCGTCTTGCCGGCGTCGATGTGCGCCATGATGCCGATATTGCGATACATGCTGAGCGGATGGCTGCGGGCCATAATCTTGGTCCTTGAATCTTGGGGTGTAGCGAAATGAGCAAATGGCTAGCCAACAAGGTATTTTGCAAGAGCCAGTCCTGCTCCGAGCAACGTAGCTCCAGCAATCAGGCCTTGAGCAAGAAGCATCCAGGGAGACAAGCTCGTATCCTTTCGAAACTTGGCTTCCTCGGCCATCAACTTCAATTGTTCGGCAGTCAGCTTACGCGATTCGGCCGAAAGCTTTTCGACCTCTTCAATTGCGCGAACGATTCGAACCCGTTGCTCTTCGAAGTCGAAATTGTCACGCGGCTGCGTCGCCATACCATTGCCTTCCGACCCTCATATAACGCCGATCAGCGGACTTTCCAATCGAACCGCCGTTACCAGCGGTAATGCGAGAAGGCGCGGTTCGCTTCGGCCATGCGGTGCGTGTCTTCGCGCTTCTTGACGGCGTTGCCGCGGTTGTTCGCCGCATCCATCAACTCGCCCGACAGGCGCGCCGACATGGTGTTCTCGCTGCGGTTGCGCGCGGCCGTGATCAGCCAGCGAATGGCAAGCGCCTGTGACCGCTCGGTACGGACTTCGACAGGGACCTGATAGGTCGCACCGCCGACGCGGCGGCTGCGCACCTCGATGCCCGGCTTCACATTGTTGAGCGCGTCGTGAAACAGGCCGATGGGATCGCGCTTGGCACGCGTCTCGATCGTTTCCATCGCCCCATAGACGATGTTTTCGGCAACGGCCTTTTTGCCATCGAGCATGATGTTGTTCATGAATTTGGACAGCGTGATGTCCCCGAACCGCGGATCGGGAAGGATTTCGCGCTTTTCGGGGCGACGACGACGAGCCATTCAAACTTCCTTTGCTAATTCAGCCTGTTCCGGAAACGACCGGGGCTTACTACACCAGCTTACTTCGGGCGCTTGGCGCCATATTTCGAACGCGACTGCTTGCGGTCCTTGACGCCCTGTGTGTCGAGCACGCCGCGCAACACGTGATAGCGCACGCCGGGCAAATCGCGGACGCGGCCGCCACGGATCAGCACGACGCTGTGTTCCTGCAGATTGTGCCCTTCGCCGGGAATATAGCTGATCACCTCGCGCGCGTTGGTCAGGCGAATCTTCGCCACCTTGCGCAGCGCCGAGTTCGGCTTCTTCGGCGTCGTCGTGTAGACGCGCGTGCAGACGCCGCGCTTCTGCGGGTTGGCCTCCATCGCAGGGACCTTCGACTTGGCCTTTTGTGGTTCGCGACCGTGGCGAACCAGCTGATTGATCGTCGGCATGAAGCCCTTCACCTTTTCTGTGGTTACTCTACCGATACCCGCGTGATTACGAAAGAAAGGCCGTCAGGGGGACGTTATGGCCCCCACGGCCCTCACACGCATCGGTAATGTTCAAGCGTATGTCGACCGACGCGACCATCGCCCCACCGGAAGAAGCGCGCCCTTAGCGGGCGACTCGGTCCCGGTCAACCGGCGGCGCGTGCCAGCGACTCGCGCACGCGCGCGAGCGCCGCGCCTTCGGGGTCCAACTCGCCCAGAAGCGCGAAGCTTCCGGTCAGCGCGAAGCTGCAATGGCCATGGACGGTCGCGATAAGCGAGCGCGTCAGCGCGGCGGTCGCTGAGTCGCAATGACGGCCCAGGTGCGCGGCAACCTCACCCTCGACGAGACGAAACAGGCGACCGCGCTCGACCGCGTCGCCCTCCGGCATCGCCATCTCGGGCGCGAGCCGGTGGTCGTAGATCGCCATCCACAGATTGGGATTGTCGCGCGCGAAGCCGAAATAACCCTGCACCAGTGCCGCGATCCGGTCGCCGTGCACGCCGTCGAGATGCCGCCCGAGATACCCCGTCCAGCGCGTGAACGTCCGCGTATTGACTGCGATCATCAGCGCATCGAGCGTCCCGAATACGTTGTAGAGCGTGCCAATCGAATAGCCGATCCGCTTGGCGACCTCGCGCGCCGAAAAACGCTGGAAACCGACCTCGGCAAGATGACGATGCGCCTCGCCGACGATCATCGCGCGCAGTTCGGAACGGCTGTGATCGGAACGTCGGCCCATCGCAGCGGCGTTTAACCATCAAAATTGAACGCCGTCTACTATTTTAATTGAACGTTGTAGAGTTTATCCCTAAGTGAGCGGTGCGCTCCGATTTGGGGCGCCCGAAGGAGTGCATGATGCAAGCCTATCTCACCGCGAGCGGCCAGTTCCTGCCGGGGCCGCCGATCGACAATGCGGCGATGGTCGACCATATTGGGCGACTGTCGCCCCAGGCCGAACGGCTGGGTCGGCTGACGCTGCGTCAGAACGGCATCCGCACGCGGCATTATGCGATCGCCGCCGACGGCTCGACCGAATGGACGGTGGCGAAACTCGCCGCAGCTGCGGCACGCGACGCGCTGGCCGATGCCGAGATCGACGCGCGCGATATCGGCCTGCTCGCGACCGCGACGACGCAGAACGATCTGATGGTCCCCGGGCTCGCGAGCGGCGTCCATGCCGAGCTCGGCCTGCCGCCGTGCGAGATCGCGAGCCTGCAAAGCGTCTGTGCCAGCTCGATGATGGCGCTGAAGGCCGCCGCACTTCAGGTAGCGGCGGGCGAGCACCGCGCCGCCCTCGTGGCCGGCGCGGAATTCTCGAGCCGCTATTTCCGCCCCGGCCATTATCGCGGGACCGCGAGCCTGTCGGCCGAAGACACGCTTCCCGGCGATGCCGAATTCCTGCGCTGGACCTTGTCCGACGGCGCAGCGGCGGCGGTGATCGAGGACCGCCCCGCCACGCACGGCCTGTCGCTGCGCATCGACTGGATCACGCTGCGCTCGTTCGCCGACCGCTTCGATCCGTGCATGACCGGCGGCGCGGCGCGCGGGGACAACGGTGCGCTGATCCCCTGGAGCCAATTCGCGAGCATCCATGAGGCCGCCGCCGCTGGCGCGTTCCAGCTGCGCCAGGACGTCACCGCGCTGCACCGCATGTTGCCCGTCTGGATCGGCGAGATGATGCGGCTGGTCGACGCCGGCAAGATCGTG
This sequence comes from Sphingomonas sp., assembly GCA_965248885.1. GTDB lineage: Bacteria > Pseudomonadota > Alphaproteobacteria > Sphingomonadales > Sphingomonadaceae > Sphingomonas_O. The sequence continues at coordinate 2,217,936 of OZ252211.1, forward strand.
CCCGACAAAATCGACTGGTTCGTGTGCCACTATTCGGCGCGCTCGCTGCGCACCGAACTCAGCGCCCTTGCGACCCGCGCCGGGTGCATGATTCCCGACGAACGCTGGTTCACGAACCTGTATGACAAGGGCAATGTCGGCGCGGCGTCGCTGTTCCTGCTGATCGACGATCTGCGCCGCTCGGGAAAGCTTGCACCCGGACAGCGGATCCTGTGCGCGGTCCCCGAAAGCGGCCAGTGCCTGATCGGCTATGCCCTGCTCACCGTCGTGGAGGGCGGCCAATGAGCGCGTCGTGCCCGGTCGAGGCCACGCATCGCGGCCTAGCGCAGGTCTGGATCGATTTCGAAAGCGCGCTGGTCCGCGTTCCCCTGATCGACCGGCTGGCGCGCGGGCGGCTACGGCTGGCCGACTATCAGCGGCTGCTCGTCAATCTGCGCCAGCAGGTGATCGAAGGCAGCCGCTGGATCGGGCGCGCGGCATCGAACCTGTCGCCCGCGCACGAGGAGCTGCGCTCGCTGTTCGTGCGCCACACCGCCGCCGAGCACCGCGACTATCTGTTGCTCGAACGCGATTTCACGGCGACCGGCGGCGACGTGGTGCTGATGCAGACGACGCCGCGCAACATCGGTTCGGAGGCGCTGTCGGCGTTCATGTACCACACCGCCAGCCGACCCGATCCGCTCGGCATGCTCGGCGCGATGTTCGTGATCGAGGGGCTGGGACAGCGGCTCGCGAGTGGCTGGGCCGAAGCGATCAAGGCACAGCTCGGGCTGGACGACGCATGCGTGCGCTTTCTCGCTTATCACGGTGCCAATGACGACGATCATCTCGCGATGTTCGACCAGGCGCTGCGGCTTGCAGTGACGAGCGAGACGGTCGCGAACGATGTCGTGCGCCATGCGCGCATCGTCGCACGGCTTTATCGCCTCCAGCTCGAGGAAATCGACAATGTCTGACCGGCTCGATCTTGCCAGTTACGACCCGCGCGACCCCGATCCGGGGCTTGCGCTGATGCTCGACCGCACACTGCCGATCGACCCTGTGGCAAAGTCGGCTTTGCTGCGCGACGCGGCGACGCCCAGCCGCCAGTTCGTACTGCCGCTGGTCCGCCCGTTCGCGCGCGCGATGATCGTCGTTGCCCAGCTGGTTCACACGCTGACCCCGCGGTGGCCGCACGCGCCGCGACTGCTGCACCGGATGATCGCCTGGGGGATGACGCATGTGTTGACCCCCGACGCCAGCGTGCTGATCCTGCGTCACTTTCACCTGGGCAGCCAGATTCTGCGCTTCATCGCCGACAATGCGACGCCGGGATTTCGCCCCGCGCTCGAGCCGATGGCGCCGCGCGTCCCCGACGACGTGCGCGACGCTTTGTTCTTGAAGCACGACCTGAACATCTACAACTTTCTGATCCAGCTGAATGTCGAGCTCGACCGGCGCGGCACCACGATCGGCCCGCGCGCCACGCTCGACTTTTCGGCGATCGAGCCGGTGACGATCGCGCCGCCGCCGCGCGGGCGCTTCAACGTCGTCGACCTCGCCACCGCCATCGAAGTCTATACGCCCGCCTATGCCCTGCTGCTCAGCGATCGCGATTTCTGGCGCGCGGCCAATTCGCTCCAGCTCGACGAGACGATCGGGCTTTACGCCGCGCGGCTTACGGGCGAGGAAAAGCACCTAGCGCTCGTCAACAACGGGCATCCGATGATCCCGATGTCGACGCTGCGCGCCGGGTTCCGGCTGATGCTCCACGGGCTGTCGACCGAAACGCTTCACGGCATGTTATGCGAGCTGAAGGCGCGGCAGGCGCGCGCGACCGAAATGTCGCCGGAGTTAACCAAATGCCGAACGTCATGCGATATGCACGACCGATGATCTAAAGCCGTTAGCCCTGAGCTTGTCGCAGGGGCGGGCAACCGATGCCAAGGTTCGGTTTGCGTGGCCCATTCTTCGACAAGCTCAGGACTAACGGAGCAACACTTTATTCGCTCTGAATCAGGAATGTCTCAGAATGTCCGCTCCCGACTTTTCGCTGCTCGCCAAGCGCCGCTTTGGCCCCCTTTTCGTCGTGCAGTTCCTGGGCGCGTTCAACGACAATGTCCTGAAATTCGCGCTGCTCTTCCTGGCCAATTTCACAATCTACGTCGAGCAGCCCGAACAGGCCGAAAAGCTCGCGACGATCGCCACGGGTATCTTCATCCTGCCCTATTTCTTCCTGTCGTCGATCGCGGGGCAGCTCGCCGACGGCATCGACAAGGGGCGGCTGATCCGCTGGGTCAAGGGTGCCGAAATCGGCATCATGGCGCTCGGCCTCTATGGCCTGTGGACGCATTCGATCTCGCTGCTCCTCGTCGCACTATTCCTGATGGGGGTGCATTCGACGATCTTTGGACCTGTCAAATATTCGATCATCCCGCAGCATCTGCGCGGCGACGAGATCATGGGCGGGACGGGGCTGATCGAGGCGGGGACCTTCGTCGCGGTGCTCGGCGGTCAGTTGCTCGCCGGGATCATAGCGCCGTGGGAGGCCGGGCTCGTCGCGATGGCGCTCGCCGTCGCCGGCTTCGTCGCGAGCCTCGCCATTCCGGCGGCTCCGCCCGAAGTCGGGCTTCAGCGTATCGACTGGAACATCGCGCGCGGCACGTGGAACATCCTGAAGACCGCGAACGGGGGGCGCGGCGTCTGGCTCGCGATCCTCGGCATCAGCTGGTTCTTCGCGGCGGGCGCGGTGCTGGTCAGCGAATTCGCACCTCTGGTTTCGGGGACACTGGGTGCCGACCAGCAGGTCGTCACCCTGTTCCTGCTCGTCTTTTCGCTTTCGGTCGCGGCCGGCTCGCTGACGGTCAACCGGCTGCTCCGCGGCGAAGTGTCGGCGCGCTATGTTCCGGCCTCCGCACTCGGCATGGCGGCGGGGATGATCGCGCTGTGGCTCGCGAGCAGCGGGTTTGCGGTGCGCGCGGCGGGTGCCGATATCGCGACCTTCGTCGCGACGCCGGGCGCGGTCGCGATCCTGCTGTCGCTCGCCGCCATCTCGTTTGCAGGCGGTATGTTCGTGGTTCCGCTTTACGCGATCGTCCAGGTCTACGCACCCAAGGCCGAGCGGTCGCAGGTGCTCGCCGCCGCCAATGTCGTCAACGCCGCCGTCACGGTGCTTGTCGTGCTCGCGACGCTGGGGCTGCTGAATGCGGGCATCGCGGTGCCGGGCATCATCGGCGCGCTAGGCTTTGCGACGCTGTTCGTCGCGCTGGTGTCGGTATGGCTGCTGCCCGAAACCGTGATCAAGGCGCTGTTCCGCGCGGTGCTGACCTTCCTCTACCGCGTCGAGATCAAGGGCGCGGACAATATGCCGCAGCCGGGTGAGCGCGCCGTTGTCGTCGTCAACCATGTCTCGTGGCTCGACGGGCTGCTGCTCGCGGTGTTCCTGCCCGGCAAGCCGACCTTTGCGATCGCCAGCTCGGTGGCCAGGCTCTGGTGGGTCAAGCCCGCGCTCAAATTGTTCGAGGCATTTCCGGTCGATCCGACCAACCCGATGGCGACCAAGGCGATGGTGCGCACCGTCCGGGAAGGCCGTACCCTGGTGATCTTCCCCGAAGGGCGCATCACGCGGACGGGCGCGCTGATGAAGATCTTCGATGGTCCCGGCATGGTCGCCGACAAGGCCGACGCGCCGATCGTGCCCGTTCGCATCGACGGCGCGCAATATTCGCCGTTCAGCCACATGAAGGGCAAGGTACGGCTACGCTGGTTCCCGAAGATTTCGCTTACGATCCTGCCCGCGCGCCGCTTCGCGATCGAAGGCGAGATGACCGCGCGCCAGCGCCGCGCGATCGCAGGGCGCCGCCTCCACGAGGAAATGAGCGGGATGATCTTTGCGACCTCGAACCTCGAGCGCACGCTGTTCGAGGCGCTGATCGACGCTAAGGTTTTGTACGGCGCGCGGGCGATCGCGCTCGAGGACGTCAAGCGCGAGCCGATGAGCTATAAAAAGCTCGTCATCGGCAGCCTTGCGCTCAATGCGAAGTTTTCGCGGTTCACGCGCATGGGTGAAGCGGTCGGCGTGCTGCTCCCCAACGTGTCCGGCGTCGTGGCGACGTTTTTCGCGCTGCAAGCAGGCGGGCGCATCGCCGCCATGCTCAATTACACCGCCGGTTTGAAGGCGATCGACGCGGCATGCACCGCCGCCGATATCGCCACGATCGTCACCGCGCGCGCGTTCGTCGCGCAGGCCAAGCTGGGCGAGCTGATCGCCGCGCTCGAGGGGGCGGGGCGGCGCGTGGTGTATCTCGAGGACGTGGGCGCAAGTGTCACGGGGCTCGACAAAATCCGCGCAGCCGTCGGCGCGAGCTTTGCGCTGCGCCGCCACAAGGCGCTCAGGATCGCGCCCGATGCCCCCGCGGTGATCCTGTTCACCAGCGGGTCGGAGGGGCTGCCCAAGGGCGTGGTGCTCACGCACCGCAACCTGCTCGCCAATTGCCACCAGCTTGCCTCGGTCATCGATTTCAATTCGAGCGATACGGTGCTCAACGCGCTGCCGGTGTTCCACAGCTTCGGGCTGACCGGGGGGACGCTGCTGCCGATCCTCGGCGGGGTGAAGACGCTGCTTTACCCTAGCCCGCTGCATTACCGGATCGTCCCGGCGCTCGCCTATGACGCGAACGCGACGATCCTGTTCGGGACCGACACGTTCCTGTCGGGCTATGCGCGGATGGCGCACGGCTACGACTTCTACTCGCTGCGCTACATCTTTGCCGGGGCCGAGCGCGTTCGCGACGAGACGCGCAAAATCTATGCCGAGAAATTCGGGCTGCGCATCCTCGAAGGCTATGGCGCGACCGAGGCGGCCCCCGTCATCGCGGTCAACACGCCGATGCATTTCAAGGCGGGCAGCGTCGGGCAGCTGCTGCCGGGGATCGAGGCCAGGCTCGATCCAGTCCCCGGCATCGACGCGGGCGGGCGGCTGTCGATTCGCGGGCCCAACATCATGGCGGGCTATATGAAGGCCGACTTGCCTGGCGTGCTACAACCTCCCGCGGGCGGGTGGCACGACACCGGAGACATCGTGACGCTCGACCCGATGGGCTTCGTGACGATCAAGGGGCGCGCGAAACGCTTCGCCAAGATCGGTGGCGAGATGGTGTCGCTGCCGGCGGTCGAGGGCTATGCGAGCGCGGTCTGGCCCGACGCGATGCACGCCGTCGTGACGCGCCCCGACGCGCGCAAGGGCGAACAGCTCGTCCTGCTCACCACTGCACCCCGCGCCAACGCAAGCGCGCTTCAGGCGTGGGGCAAGGCGAACGGCGTCGCCGAACTCAGCCTGCCGCGCGACATCCGCGTGCTGGACGCACTGCCGGTGCTCGGAACGGGCAAGCTCGACTATGTAACGATGAGCGAAATCGCGGCGGAGGGGGTGCGGGTGGCGGCGTGAGCGCACCACCCGCACGGCCCCGCGCCTATCGGAACGAACCGCTGACGGTGACCCCGACCACGCGCGGTTCATTATAGATGCCAGCGCGATAGTTGGAGGTGTCGATGACGCCGGTCAGATTGGTCCTGTCGGTCAGGTTGCGGACGAAGGCGGCGATCTCATAGGGCCCGAGTGCAAAGCCAGCCTTGAGCCCGAGCTCGAAATTCCCGTTCGACGTGTATTCGACGGTTCGATACAAAACATAGTTGATCCGCCCCTGCATGTTGAAATCGGCCGCGACGAACAGCTTGCCGTCGCCATTGCCGACCGGCTGATCATATCGCGCGCTCAGGTTGAGGTTGAACGTCGGGGCGTTCGGGAGCTGATTGCCGTTGATTTGCGCGAAATAATTGTTGCCGACACGGACGACGGGGCTGAGCACCGTTTGCGACAGGATGCCGTTTGCAGCCCCGACTTGCGCAAAGACGCTGGCATCGCGGATCTGCGTGTCGAGCAAGCTTAGCCCAGCATTGAAGCGCAGGTTAGCGGTGGGACGCGCCTCGAACTCGGCCTCGAGCCCATAGCCGCGCGCTTCGTTGGCGTTGAACAGGACGCCGTTGCCGTTGCTGTCGTTGCCGTTCAGCTGGATGTTTTTGACGGTATAATAAAACCCGGTCAGGTTGAAATGCACCGTGTTGCCGAGCAGCGCGCTCTTGAGCCCCGCCTCGTAACTCGTGCTGGTTTCGGAATTCGCGGTGGTGAACGGCGTGTTGAACACTGCCGAGCGTCCCTGGATCGTCGGCCCGCGAAACCCGCGCGCGACGCGCGCATAAAGGCTGACGTCCGGACTTGCGCGGTAGAGCAGGCTGGCATCGAAGCTGGGGCGCGTATCGGCGAGCTTGACGAACGTCGCGCCGGTGAAGGTCGCGACATTGGCAACGGTGTTCGCCGTCTTGAGCAGCGTCGTCTGCCGGATGTCGCGCGTCACGCGTACACCGCCCGTCGCGATGAGCTGATCGGTCAACTGATAGCTCGCCTGCCCGAAAGCTGCATAGGACGTATTGACGTTGCGCAGCAGCACCCAGTTGTTGGGATTGGGGGTCGTGCCGAGCACATTGCTCGTGAGGAAGAACGCGCGCTGATCGAACTCGGTCGTGTCGCGCGAGTCGAAATAGATGCCGCCGAGCTGCCATTTGAAGCGACCGGTGTCGGGGCTGGCGATCCGCACCTCCTGGCTCCACTGGTCGAGGCGGCGCAACCGTCCCTGTGACTGACCGCAACCGACCGCGCAGATGTTGGGCACGACGCCGCCAAAATTCGTGGCAGCACCCCCGTCGGTGTCGCCCCGGCTGAACCCGGAGGCACGTTCCCATGCCGTGATCGAGGTCAGGGTAACGCCGCCGAAGTCGAACAGCGCCTTCAACGACACGCCCCCGGTCTTGTACGCCTGTGGGTTATTTTGTGCTTCGTCATAGCTTACGACAGCGCGACTGAACGTCGGCGCGTTCTGGCGCGTCCCCTGGATCAACGAACCCCGGTAGAAAATCGACGCGGTGCCGCGATAGTCGCGATAATGTCCGGCAAGGCGCAGGCTGAGCGCGTCGGTTGGTTTGAGGAGCAACTGCAGGCGGACGTCGCGCTCGTCATAGCCGCCCATCACGTTGTTGCCGGGCACCGTGCCGTCGTCAGTGGGCCCGGCGTAGACGTTGCTGATCCAGTTGTCGCGGTGCTGGTAAAGCCCCGACAGGCGGAACGCGACGGTACCGCCGCTGGTCAGCGGTCCGCCGATCCCGGCATCGACATTGACGCTGTTGAAGCGCCCGTAGCTCGCTGCCCCTTGACCCGTGAAGGTCTCGCTCGGCTGGACGCTGTCGAACTTGACGATTCCGGCTGTGGTATTCCGCCCGAACAGCGAACCCTGCGGCCCTTTGAGTACCTCAACCTGCGCGATGTCGTAGGCGGGGTTCGATTTGAGGACGACATGCTCTTCGACGACGTCGTCCTGGATCACCGAAACCGGTTGCGACGCACCGAGGTAGAAATCGATGTTGCCGAGCCCGCGGATATAGAAGCGCGGAAAGATGCGGCCCGTCGTCGATTCGACGTAAAGGCTCGGCACCCTGCCCGACAGCGACAATAACGTATCGGCACCTGCCGCCTGGTAATCGCGCAGCGCTTCGCTGCGCAGCACCGAAACCGCGACGGGGACAGTCAGTGCTTTCTCGGTACGACGCTGCGCGGTTACAATGATGGCGTCGCCACCCGCCTCGTCGGCAGGCGCGGCGAGCGCTGTGGTTGGAACAAGCGCCGCTGCGCTCAGTAGCGTCAGCAGTGTAGGCGTGAAAGTTGCCCGATTCATTGTAATGCCCCCCGTATGAACGATGCAGCGCCGCGGCCGATCTTGAGCGGCGGCGTTAGGGTGCGGGCGTTACGGGTTTGTTGCACTGCAAAATCTATTGATTTCTATAGAACTGCCCCACCGCGGACCGGCAAGCACCTGAGCCGGGCTAGCGCCGTCGCACTTTGTGCCAGACGAACCACCCCGCCGCCGCGAGGACCGCGACGACGATCACCACGTCGAAGCTGTGCAGCACGGTCTTGATGCGCGGGTCGCTGTTCCACGCCTGCCCCAGCTTCATGCCCACACACGCAAGCGCGAAGCACCACGGCCACGATCCGATGAACGTGAAGAGGTGGAACCGCAAATAGGGCATGCGCACCACGCCCGCCGGAAACGCAATGAAAGTGCGGATGACGGGAAGCAGTCGCCCGATCAGCACCGCCCAATCGCCAAAGCGCGCGAAGAAGCGGTCGGCGCGGTCGATGTCGTGCGCGTCGACCAGAATGTAGCGGCCATAGCGTTCGACCAGCGGACGGCCGCCGCGCTTGCCGGCCTCATAGGCGAGCGCCGAGCCGAGGTTGTTGCCGATCGCCCCCGCTGTCGCCACGCCCCACAGGCTGAAGTGCCCTTGCGCGACGAGATACCCTGCGAACGGCATGATGATTTCGGAGGGCAGCGGGATGCACGCGCTCTCGATCGCCATCAGCAGCGCGACGCCGGGGTAGCCCATCGCCGTGATGACCGCCGTCGTGAACCCTGCCAGCCAGCCAATGATCTGTTCGATGAACGCGCTCATACGCGCGCCGCTAGGGCATCAGGCGGCGCGCCGCAACGGCTTGACTCGGACCGGAGTGCGCGGGTCGCGTGGTCCTGGCCGAGGTGAAACCAATGCGGACGCGCGCGACTTCGAGCGGCGCGTCACCGACTTCAGCGACTCTGTAGTCGTGAATTAGTTCGAGAGACGCATCCCACTGGCTTGAGCCGATACGACCGGGCGTGATCGACTCCGCTAGCGCTAACGAAACCAGGTTGTTCGTCTCAGTTCGCTGCGGCGTCGGCCTCGATCTTGTCGACCCATTCGGGATAGAAGCTCGGCTCGCGCGTCGACCAGCCGGGCGCGGTCGCCGCCGCTTCGCTGATCGACTGGAGCAGCACGCGCCGCTTGTCGGGGTGAAGATGCGGCATCGAGGCAGCCGCGCAAAACGACGAAGGCAGCCATGGTCGTGCCGCCGCCCCCAGCAGCCGTTCGTACAGAAAGCGATAGGCGGCAAAGCTCGACAGGCGCTGCTGTCCCAGGTCGAACGCGCTCATCGTGACCAGCGGCGCCATGAAGGGTTCGACGTGATCGAGCCCCGAATCCTCGGGCAATTTGCCACGCACATCGTCGAGCCGCGCATAGACCTTCGTCTGCGCCTTGATGCTTGCGGCTTCGACCGGATCGCGCGACCAGCGCCCAATGGCGTCGTCACGGTCGAGACCGATGTCGAGCGATCGACGGATGTAGCGCTGCGTCGCGCTCGCAAAGGTCGCGAATTCCTTGATTTCCCCAAGTGTCAATGCGCCGTCGGCCGGCCGTTGTTTTGTGCCCATGTGTCGCCCTTCCCCGCGGCCCCGCGCCGCACGCGACCGTGATGATGCGCTTCCTTGGTTAGCGGAAGCTTAACCATCGTGCGATTGCCCGGACGACAAGGAAGCACGCCGTGTGTTGCGTCGCAACACGAAATGCGACGAAGCGAGTCGGAAGGCGCTATTCGTTGCCGAGGTTGGCGGTTTCGAGCGCTTCGTCATAGCCCGACGAGGGCGCGGCTTCGGTCAACGGTATGCTCGCAGCGATCGCGGGCGGGTCGGACGCGTCCATCGACTGATCAAGCCCGATATCGAGCTTGGCGTCGGGATCGCCAGGGTTCTCCTCGAGCCGCTGGACCATATCCTCGTCCTGCATCGCCGTCTGATCGGGATGCGTCGCGTGGTTTTCGGGCGTGGCTGGTGCGGTCGACATTGAATTGTCCTTCACTTATTCGTGACGCTGACATTTCAACTGTCGATCGACCCCACCGGTTCCACGCGTACATCGACGCGCTGAGCGTTCATATACGCGCTGCCGAACACCGTCATGAAGGCGATGTCGGTCGCGTCGCGCCCCACCGCGACCCGCGCCATCGACCCCGACGACGCCATGCCCGTCGCGTCGATCAGGTGCCACGACCCCTCGAGCCAGACCTCGACCACGGCGTGAAAATCGGGTGGGGTGACGTTGGGCGCATAGCATGACACGAGCCGCGCCGGGATCATCGCCGCGCGCGAAAACGCCGCCATCAGATGCGCATAATCGCGGCACACGCCCTCGCGCCGCACGAAAGTTGCCGCCGCGGTCGTTTCGCCGGTGGAGGTTCCGGCGAGATAGGTCATTTCGCGCGCCAGCCAGTCGCGCATCGCCGCAATCTTTGCTCCCCCCTGATAGTGGCCGAACTGGCGCCCTACGAACGACTCGAACAAATGGCTTTCGACGTAGCGGCTGGGCATCACATAGGGCACGACGAGACCGGGCAGGTCGCGCGCCGGGGTCGCGACGAGCGCGTCGATCGCGACCTCGGGGCGGACGATGTCGATCACCGCCTTGTACGTCGCGACGAAATGCCCCTCGCCCTTCGCCCAGGTGCGCTGGCCGATCGATTCCTCGCCAGCGACCGCGCGAAGCCGCTCGCCCGAGGTTACGCGGAAATCGGCGGACACGATGCGCTGGTCGGCCATCGCGGCCGCCTCGACCAGCAGGAGGACGTCGGAAGGCTGGCCGAGGCCATAGTCGAGCAGAACGTCGATCGCGAGGCGCATCGGCGGCAGAACCTTCGATTCGGGCAAACAGGCAATCGACATGCGGCGCGAATGCGACCGCTTCAAGTCAGCTTTTGGGACGCGGATTGGCGAGCGCAGTCAGCACGCCGCGCAACGTCCGCACCTCGCCCGCCGACCAGCCAGGCTTCGTCAGGATCGAGCGGATCACACGCCTGGTGGTCGGCACCTTGGCGGGCGGAAAGTAGAAGCCGGCGGCATCGAGCATCGCGTCGAGCGCCTCGACAAGCCCCTCGAGATCGGCCTGTGCCGCAGGCGGCTCGGCGTCGACGCGCGGCGGCTGAACGAGCGGCACCCCTTCCACGGCTCCGCTCGGGGCATGCTTCGACCATTCGTACGCGACGAGGATCACCGCCTGCGCCAGGTTGAGCGAGCCGAATTCGGGGTTGATCGGCACCGTCAGGATCGTGCGCGCGAGCGCGACATCGTCGGTTTCGAGCCCCGCACGCTCGGGCCCGAACAGGATCGCCGATCGCTCGCCCGACGCACGCATCGCAACTGCCGCCTCGGCCGGGTCGACCACAGGCTTGACCACGCCGCGCTTGCGCACGGTCGTTGCATAGACATGCGCGCAGTCCGCCACCGCATCGGCGACGCTGGCGTAAAGCTGCGCGCCCGCGATCACGCTGTCGGCTCCCGACGCGGCGGGCCCGGCATCGGGGTTGGGCCAGCCGTCGCGCGGCGTGACGAGGCGCAGGTCGGTCAACCCGAAATTGAGCATCGCACGCGCCGCCTTGCCGATGTTTTCGGCGAGTTGCGGGCGGACGAGGACGATTGCCGGGGGCGGGGTGGTTACGAGAGGAAATCTCGCTTCGCTCGATACAGCCCCTCGCTGCGCTCGGGGAAGGAGTACCCTCCCCGAGCGCAGCGAGGGGCTGGGTCGAGCGTCAGCGAGACCACGACGTTCGCCGCGTTCGCTAGGGGGCACAGAGAAAAGCCTGATCCGATCCGCATTACCTTCGATCAAGGCTTCCTTTTTGACGCGCGACCAATCCTTGACGCGTCTTTCGGCCTCCATAGCCTGAACCCGCTCTTCGAACGGCTCACACCATACAAGCTCGACCGGACGCCGCGTGAACGTAAAGCCCCGCACAGCCCCCGTCTGATGCTCCGCAACCCGCCGCTCGATATCGTCGGTATGGCCCGTATAATATTTCCCATCCGCGCATTTCAGCATGTAGGCCCAAAAGCTCATGGCGCAGCGCGGACCACCCCGCTCACCGTCCCCGCGAACTCCTCGAAATCCTTGGCTTCGGCGAAATCCTTATACACGCTCGCAAAGCGGATATAGGCGACGCTGTCGAGGCCCTGCAGCCCATCCATCACCGCCGCGCCGATCCGCGCCGCCTCGACTTCGTTCTCGCCGCTGGTTTCCAATTGCCGCTGGATGCCCGACACCATCCGGTCGATGCGCGCGGGGTCGAGCCCGCGCTTGCGGCAGGCGATGGCGACCGAGCGCGCGAGCTTTTCGCGGTCGAACGGTTCGCGGCGCCCCTCACTCTTGAGCACGGTCAGCTCGCGCAGCTGGATGCGCTCGAAGGTCGTGAAGCGCGCGCCGCACCCCTCGCACTGTCGCCGTCGACGGATTGCCGCCCCGTCGTCGGAGGGGCGCGAATCCTTTACCTGGCTGTCGTCATGCGCGCAGAACGGGCAGCGCAATCATCCCTCCGGATAAATCGGAAAGCGCTCGCACAGGTTGCGGACGCGCGTGCGCACGTCGGCCTCGACCGCCGTATCGCCGTCCTCTCCCTTGGCGCGCAGCCCGTCGAGCACGTCGGCGATCATGTCGCCGATGTCGCGAAACTCCTTGACGCCGAACCCGCGTGTCGTGCCTGCGGGCGACCCGACGCGGATGCCGCTGGTCTTGGCGGGCGGCAACGGGTCGTTGGGAATCGCGTTCTTGTTGCAGGTGATCCCTGCGCGTTCGAGCGCCTCGTCAGCGTCCTTGCCGGTCACGCCCAACGGAGTCAGGTCGACGAGCGCCAGATGCGTGTCGGTCCCGCCCGAAACGAGGTTCGCGCCGCGTTCGTTGAGGCGGCTCGCAAGCGCCTTGGCATTGCCGACGACGGCGGCGGCGTAGGATTTGAAGTCCGGCTGGAGCGCTTCGCCGAACGCGACCGCCTTGGCGGCGATCACGTGCATCAGCGGACCGCCCTGAAGCCCGGGGAAGACCGCGGAGTTGATCTTTTTCGCAATAGCCTCGTCGTCGGTCATGATCATCCCGCCGCGGGGCCCACGCAGCGTCTTGTGCGTCGTCGTCGTGACGACATGCGCATGACCGAAGGGCGTGGGGTGGACACCGCCCGCAACGAGCCCGGCGAAATGCGCCATATCGACCAGGAAGATCGCGCCGACCGAGTCGGCAATGGCACGGAAACGCGCGAAATCGATCTGGCGCGGATAGGCGCTGCCGCCAGCGATGATCAGCCTTGGCTTGTGCGCGCTCGCCAGCGCCTCGACCTGGTCGAAGTCGATCAGATCATCGCCCTCGCGCAGCCCGTACTGGATCGCGTTAAACCATTTGCCCGACATCGAGGGGCGCGCGCCGTGCGTCAGATGCCCGCCCGCGTCGAGGCTGAGCCCAAGGATGGTATCGCCGGGCTTGGTCAAAGCAAGCATCACCGCGCCGTTGGCCTGCGCGCCCGAATGCGGCTGGACGTTGGCGAAACCGCATCCGAACAATTGCTTGGCGCGGTCGATCGCAAGTGTCTCGACGATGTCCGACGGTGCGCAGCCCTGGTAATAGCGCTTACCCGGATAGCCTTCGGCATATTTGTTGGTGAAAACCGACCCCTGCGCCTCGAGCACCGCCTTCGACACGATGTTTTCGGACGCGATCAGCTCGATCTGGTGCTTCTCGCGGTCGAGCTCCTGCGCGACGCCGGCGAACACCGCCGGGTCGGCGGCGGCGAGCCCCGTCGTGAAGAAGCCGTCGGGCTGAACGTCGTTCAGGCTGGGGGCGTAGGCGGGCTGGCTGCTCATGCGAACTCCTTCGATCCGAGTTTGGCGACGCGCGCGGCATGGCGTCCGCCCGCAAAATCAGTGGTGAGAAAGGCGGTCACGCACGCCCTGGCCATGTCGATACCGGTCAACCGAGCCCCGAGCGCAAGGACGTTGGCGTCATTATGTTCGCGGCACAACCGCGCCGAAAGCGGTTCGGACACCAGCGCGCATCGTGCGCGCGGGTTGCGGTTGACCGCGATCGAGATACCGATGCCCGATCCGCAGATTGCGATGCCGCGTTCCGCGCGGCCCGTCGCCACCGCGTCGGCCAGCGCGTGACCGAAATCGGGATAGTCGACCGACGCGCCGTCGTGCGGCCCGAGATCGTCGACCGCATGCCCCTCGGCACGCAGCCAGTCGGCAAGCTCTGCCTTTAGTACATAGCCGGCATGGTCGGAAGCGAGAGCGATGGTCTGCGTCATTGTTCACGCCCTTTAGCCGGGTCGATCAGCGAACGCTACCGCCGCTTGACGTTACCGATATTGTCAACGAATGTTTCCTCCGATGCGTATGCTCCTCGCACTTACCCTGCTCACGCTTGCGGCCTGTGGCGCCAAGTCGAGTGCCAAGGTCGAAGACACGCCTGCGAACGCTATGGCCGCCGACGAAGTGACCGAGGTCGCCGACGACAGCGCGAACGGCGAAGCGGCCGGTGGCAACGCCGTCGATCCCGACTGAGCCAGTCGCCCCGCTTGCCTAACCGTCACGGTCGCGTCAAAGAACAGCCCTAGTTCGTTCATGAAACGACATGGAGTACGACGACGATGCTGACCGCCGGGAGTGTCAAGGACGCCCGCCACACCGCGGTTCGCGACGCGGTGCACCAGCACGAGCATCTGTCGAAGGCAGGGCTGCTCGAACGCGCCTTTACCTTTGCATTTCGCGGGCTCGTGTATGCGCAGATCTGGGAAGATCCCGTCGTCGACATGGAGGCGCTCGCCATCGCGCGCGACAGCCGGATCGTCACGATCGCGAGCGGTGGATGCAACGTTCTGAGCTACCTCACTGCCAACCCCGAAAAGATTACCGCGGTCGATCTCAACACTGCACACGTCGCGTTCAACCGGCTCAAGATTTCGGCGGCGCGCCACCTGCCCGACTATCGCGCGTTCTACCGCTTTTTCGGCGCAGCCGATCAAAAGACCAATGTCGCCGCGTACAAGCGTCACGTCCGCCCGCATCTCGACGAGACCACGCGCCGCTATTGGGAGGGGCGCGACATGATCGGGCGGCGACGGATCGGCGGGTTCGCGCGCAACATCTACAAGCGCGGGCTGCTCGGCGGGTTCATCGGCACCGCGCACCTGCTCGCGCGGCTCTACAAGATCGACCTCAAGGACATCCTCGACGCCGGGTCGGTCGAGGAGCAGCGCCGCATCTTCGAAACGCGGCTCGCGCCGATCTTCGACAAGAAATTCGTGCGCTGGCTGGTCGACCAGCCTGCTTCGCTGTTCGGGCTGGGCATTCCGCCCGCACAATATGATGCGCTGGCGGGCGACGATCCCGACGGTATCCGCGCGGTGCTGAAGGCGCGGCTCGAAAAGCTCGCGTGCGATTTCGACGTGCGCGAGAATTATTTTGCGCAACAGGCGTTCGGGCGCCGTTACGCGCGTGCCGAGAATGCGTCGCTGCCTCCCTATCTTCAGGAGCATAATTACCGCTGCGTCGTCGACAGGCTCGACCGGGTCGAGATGCTTCACGCCAATTTCACCGAGCATCTCGGCACATTGCCCGACGCGAGCCGCGACCGTTATATCCTGCTCGACGCACAGGACTGGATGACCGACGCGCAGCTGACCGAGCTATGGACCGAAATTACCCGGACCGCGCGCACAGGGGCACGCGTGCTGTTCCGCACTGCGGCCGCGCCCAGCCTGCTACCCGGACGCGTCCCGGGCGAGCTGCTCGACCGCTGGGACTATCGCGCCGCCGAGTCGCTCGACTTCACGGCACGCGACCGCTCGTCGATCTATGGCGGGGTGCATCTCTACGTGTTGAAATGACGCCCGAACATGCGTCGCGGATGGACGCGATCTACGCGCGCCAGCGGCACATCTATGATCTCACACGCAAATATTATCTGCTCGGCCGGGACCGGTTGATCGCGCAGCTGCGCGTCCCCGAAGGCGGGAGCGTGCTCGAGGTCGGGTGCGGTACCGGGCGCAACCTGATCGCCGTCGCAAGAGCCTATCCGCACGCGCGCCTCTATGGCTTCGACATATCCGAAGCGATGCTCGCGACCGCACGCGCAAAGGTGGCGGCCGCCGGGCTCGCCGACCGCATCGTGCTCGCGCAGGGTGATGCGACGCGCTTCGATGCGACCATGCTGTTCGGTGTGGCAGCCTTCGACCGCGTGTTCTTCAGCTATACGCTGTCGATGATCCCCGACTGGCGCGCCGCGCTCGTACAGGGTGCGCGCGCAACTGCGGGTGAGCTGCATGTGGTCGATTTCGGCCAGCAGGAGCATCTGCCCGGCTGGTTCCGTCGGCTGCTGTTCGGATGGCTGGCAAAATTCGACGTCGAACCGCGCCGCGAACTGCGCGCGGCGGTCGAAGCGCTGGGGATGAAGGCGGCGTTTCGCGCGCTTTATCGGGGCTATGCTTGGAGCGCGCTCCTCACGCGCTGACGCGCTCGGCCAGCACGCGTTCCCATGCGAGCGCATCGCGGACGATGCCGTCAAGATCGTCGCGGTGCGGCCGCCAATCGAGCGTGCGCATGATCCGCGCATTGTCGGCGACCAGCGCGTCGGGGTCGCCCGCGCGGCGCGGCTGCGGCCGGCGTTCGATCGTCATGTTCGTCACCCTGTCGACCGCATCGAGCACCTCGTTGACGGAGAAGCCGCGCCCATAGCCGCAGTTGGCCGTGAGGCTGTCGGTCGGGTGCGCGATCAACCAGTCGAGCGCAGCGACGTGTGCGTCGGCAAGGTCGCTGACGTGGATATAATCGCGCACGCCCGTGCCGTCGGGGGTCGCATAATCGCTGCCATAGACGTCGACGTGGCTGCGCTTGCCGGTCGCCGCCTCGACGGCGACCTTGATCAGGTGCGTTGCGCCTGCGGTCGATTGTCCGCTGCGCTGTGCGGGGTCGGCCCCCGCGACGTTGAAATAACGCAGCGCGCAAAAGTTGATCGGGTGCGCCGCCACCGTGTCGCGCAGCATCGCCTCGGTCATCAGCTTCGACATGCCGTACGGGTTGATCGGGACCGTCGCGCTGTCCTCTCGCACCGGCACGACCTCTGGAACACCATAGGTCGCGGCGGTCGACGAAAAGATGAAATGTCCGACGCCCCCCGCGACTGCGCTCGCGATGAGCGAACGGCTGCGCACGGTGTTGTTGAGATAATATTTGAGCGGATCGGCGACCGACTCGGGAACGACCACCGATCCCGCGAAATGGACGATCGCGCCGATGCCGTGGTCGACGATCGTGCGTGCGACAGTCGCTTCATCGTCGATGCTCGCCTCGACGAACGGCACCCCCTCGGGCACCGCCCAGCGGAAGCCGGTCACGAGATTGTCGATCACGACGACCGGCCAGCCCGCGTCGCGCAGCGCGAGCACCGCGTGGCTGCCGATATAGCCCGCGCCACCCGTGACGAGCACGGCAAACGGGCGCGAAGTTGAGTGCGACATTGAGTCCCCCGGGGATAATGCTGGCCGCTATGCCGGGCAGTACATTGGCTGTCGAGGTGTCACCCCGCCTCCATCGCCTCGACCAGCCAGTCGTGGAACAGGCGCACCGGACGCGCCTTGAGCGCACGGGGGCGGCAGACAAACCAATAGCTGTACGGGCTCTCGACGACGACATCGAACAGCCGCACGAGCCGCTCGTCGTGCGCGCCCGACAAATGGCTGCCGTGCATGAAGGCGACGCCGAGGCCGAGCGCGGCCGATTCGAGCATCAGCTGGCCCGAATCGAAATGGTCGATCGCGGCGGGCTCGATGTCGGGAAGCCCGGCGGCCTTTCGCCATTCGGTAAAGGTGTCGGGCATGTCGCGGTGGATCAGCGCGGTCAGCCCCGCCATCTGCGCCGGCGCGGTCAGCGGCGCGCCGTTCAGCGTCAGCACACGCGACGCGATGGGAAACACTTCGTTGCGGTCGAGGCGGCGCGCATAGAGCGACGGATCGACCTCACGCGCGAGCACGATCGCCGCGTCGATGCCGTCGCCCAGCCGCGTGATGGCGTGCGCGGC
Source organism: Sphingomonas sp. (assembly GCA_965248885.1). Taxonomy (GTDB): domain Bacteria; phylum Pseudomonadota; class Alphaproteobacteria; order Sphingomonadales; family Sphingomonadaceae; genus Sphingomonas_O. The sequence continues at coordinate 2,235,726 of OZ252211.1, forward strand.
GGTGTCGAGATCGAGATGGAGCGCGGGGTGCGCGGCGCGCAGGCGCGGCAACATGGGGATCAGCCGCTGCGACGCGAACAGCGGCAGCACGCCCAGCCGCAGCCGCAGGATCGCGCTATGGCCCGCGACGGTTTCGATCGCGTCGGACAATTGGTCGATCGCGGGTGCCACGAGCGCGAGCAGCCGTTCGCCATCGGCGTTCATCGCGAGCATGTGGTGACGCCGCTCGAACAGAGGCTTGCCGATGAAGCGTTCGAGCGACTGGAGGCGGCGGCTGAGCGCGGGCGACGACAGCGACAAATCTTCGGCGGCCGCCTTGACCGAGCCGGTACGCGCGATCGCGACGAACGCCTCGACCCCCGAAAGCGACGGCAATCGGCGCATCACGCTCCCTATCGCACGTGCGAACGCGGCGGATGCCGCGTCGTCTCTGCAATGAAGCGCACTCGAGGCGAGGTTTCAAGGTGCAATCGTTGCACTTCCGATTATTCTTTTCGCACTTGCACAAATTTATGCTGCACTGCACATAGGACGTGCCTTTCAGGCATCCTCTCCTATAAACTTTCAAGGGTCGGTCCTCCGGGACCGGCCCCTTTTTTTGCCGGTTCCGCTTTGGATCGCGTCAGGCTTTGCTCGTTCGGATGCGCGCGAGCGTGTAGGCGAACAGCAGCGCGCACATCGCCGCCGCTGCGAGATAGGGCAGCGGGTGCCAGAATTCATACAGTCCGACGCCGATCGACGGGCCAAGGATGAACGCGGCACCGTTGACCGAGGTCACCCGTCCCGCGACCGTTCCCTGAAGCTCGGCTCCGACCGCGAGCGACGACCCCGCCGTAAAGCCGGGCCGCGCAAAGCCGAAGCCCGCCGATGCAAGCGCATAGGAAAGCGCGAGCGCATAGAGCGAGTCGGCGACCGACACGAGCACGAGCCCCGCACTCGCCAGCGCCAGCCCGACCGCAAGCAGGCTGCGCGGTGTGAAGTCGAGGCGCGGGATCAGCCCCCATTGAACGAGCAGAGCGGCGCCCGCCCCCGTCATCTGGACGATGCCGATCGTCTGCTGGCTGATCAGCTGGCGCACGTCGAGATGCAGCCGGTCGATCGTGAGAAACCCCATCGCCTGGCCCGTCATCGCCTGCGCATGCCCCATGACGATCCCTGCGAGCAGCCACGGCCAGACGCGGGCGTCGAAGAACGGCAGCTTGGCGCATGGGCCCTCCGCCATCGCAGCCGTCACACTGGCCCCGGTCATCGTATTGCCAATCGACGGATAGCTGGTCGCCGCACCTTTCCCCGCCGTACCGGGCGCATCGTCGGGCAGCCAGCGCCAGACCGCGAGCAGCACGAGCAGGCTGCACACGGTAAAGACATAGGCCGGACCCGCGAGCCCCAGCACCGGCAGCACGAAGAAGGGCGCGAGTGCGGGCCCAAGGATCGTCCCGAGCCCGAACGCAGAAGCGAGCAAGGTCAGCGCCTTGGTCCGTTCGGCGCGCGTCGTGCGCGTCGCGAGAATCGCCTGCGCGGCGGGCGGGGCAGCCGCCCCGAAGAGGCCGTAGATCACGCGCGCCGCGATGAACGAGGCGATCGTCACGAGCGGCGCGATCATCCCGCGGATACCCGCCGTCAGGATGAGGCCACACAGGAAAACCGAGGCGCTGAACCCCATCAGCCCCAGCAACACCATCCGCCGTCGCCCCGTCCGGTCCGATCGCCGCGCCCAGAACGGTGCCGCCACGACCCAGACCAGCGCCGACACCGAAAATGACGCGGCCATCGCGCTGTCGGGAATATGGAGCGTGCGCCCGATCGCCGGGAGCACCGAGATCAGCGCGGTATTCCCCGCGCCGATCACCAGCATCACGAGGAACAGCAGCACGAAGTCGCGTTCAAGGCGCGGCGCAGTGAGCAAGGGCATGGCGCGCTAGAACGCGGTTTCGCGGCCGCGATCAACCCAAATCTTGACGAACGCGGCTTGGTTATTCCTCACCCCGCTCGGCGATGGCAGCGAACAGGTCGACGCGGTTGCCATCGGGGTCGGCGAGCATCGCGTAACGCTGTCCCCACGGCGCGTCCCAGGGCTCCTGCCGACTTTCGTATCCCGCCTGCGTCACGCGACCATGAACGGCGTCGACTTCGTCGGCGCTGTCGCAACGGCAGGCAAAGGTTACCCGCTGTCCGATCGGATCGATCCATTGGGGATCGTGGCCCTTCATCAACGCTTCGCTGATGAGCCCGAGCGTTGCGCCGCCGGGCGTCGCGATCTGCACCTGCTCCTCGCGGTCTTGTCCGTCGGCGACGGCAAGTCCGAGCGTGCGGTAGAATTCGAGCGAGGCCGCCATGTCGGCGACGACGATGTCGATGGTATGCGGAACGATTGCTACGGCGCGCCCTCTTGTCGATTCGGTATCGCGACGTTAGCGTAGCGTATGTCTGCGTCAAGAGTTATAGGACGCCCGCGTAGCGAAAAGTCGCGCGAAGCGATTTTGGACGCGGCGTTTCGCCTGCTGATCGACCGGGGCTATCTGGGCTTCACAGTCGAAGGCGTCGCGGCCGCGGCTGGCGCGGGCAAGACTACGCTGTACCGCTGGTGGAAAACGAAGGCCGAGCTGGCCGTCGACAGCTTTATGCACGCGACCACCGATGAGCTGACGATGCCTGACACAGGAACGGCCAGTGCAGATTTTCGGCTTCAGATTGCTGCCCTCGGGTCTTTACTGCGCGACGGACGGGGCCAGGCGCTGGCGGCAATGCTGGGCGGGTCAAGGAACGATCCCGAGCTTGCCCGTTCGCTTGGCGAGCGGTGGCTCGAACCGCGCCGCAAATGGGGTTTGCAGCGCATCATGCGCGCTCAATCGGACGGCCAACTTCGTCGAGGCATCCAGCCAACCGCCGCGCTGGCCGTATTGTACGGCCCGCTCTACACGCCGCTGCTGTTTGGCGGTGACGTCCCGAGCGTCGACGCGGTCGAGGCGTATCTCGACGTCGCCTGTCACGGCATCTTCGTCGCGCCGCTGCTCTAGCGGTGTCGGCGGTTACTCCGCCGGCAGCGCCAGTCTTCGCGTCACGCCGGGGTCGAGGACGGCCACGAGGAAATAGCCGAGCGCGTTGCGCAGGCGTTCGGGGACGGTCGCCCAGCCGGTGAATTCGTCGAGCGTGCGTTCGCGTGCGTTCGCGATTTCACCGTCGATGTAGCGGCGGACATGGTCGGCGAACGCGCGGTCCTCGATCCGCAGCATGATCTCGAGGTTGAGGAACAGGCTGCGCGCGTCAAAATTGGCGCTGCCCAGATGCACCGCATCGTCGACGACGTAGAGTTTGGTGTGGAGCCGCGAGGGGCGGTATTCGAAGCAGCGCACGCGCTTTCGCAACAGTCCCGGAAAGGTGAAGCGCGCCGCGCCCACCGTCGCGGGATTGTCGGTCAGTGCGGCGGTCAGGACGCGTGCAGTGCCGCGCCGTCCGACGCGGTCGATCAAGCGGAGCAGGCCCGGCGTCGGCGCGAAATAGGCAGCAACGATCGAGAGATCCCTTGCACCCTTCAGGTCGGCACGGATCGCCGCCAGCCAGGGCGACACCCGACGCAGCGGTCCGCCGTGCAGCCAGCGCACCCGGCCGCTTGTTTCGCTCTGACGGCGCAGCACGCGCCGCAACGCGCTCATTCGCGCGCCCGGTCGGCTCGTCCATGCGGCAAGCGCGTCGAAATAGCCGACGAGATGCGTCGCGGCGGGGCCCTCGACCGACAGGCCGAGGTCGCGCCATGCCGTCTCGCCCGCATCGGCGAAGTAAAGCCCGGCGACGTTGAAACCGCCGACGATCGCATGGGTCTCGTCGGCCAGCGCAAGTTTCTGGTGGTTGCGCATCAGGAAGCGCCGGCCCCAGCGCGGGTGGAATACGCAGACGTTTGCACCCGCGTCCTTCAACGGCGCGAACAGCGGCGCGTCGCCATTGGTCGCGCTGCCGAATCCGTCGACGATCAGCGCGACTTTCACGCCGCGCGCGCTCGCCGCCATCAGCCTGTCGCGCACGCGCTGTCCCGCCGCATCGTCGGCAAAGATGTAATAGAGCAGACGCAGGCTCGTCTTGGCACCGTCGATCAGCGCGATCAGCGCATCGAGTCGCTCGGCCCCGCCGGTCAGCAGCGCGAAGCGCGTTCCCTCGACCTCGAGCCACTCCCCCATGCGCCCGCTTTCGCCGTGCCGCGCGCCGATGGCAAGGTTGCGATCCGCGCGTGATGCTGCTAGCTCCTCGCGCTTCCCGTCCAGCACGAACATTTCAGGATATAGCCGATGGCGCGCGTCACAGTCGAAGATTGCGTCGACAAGATTCCCAATCGCTTCGATCTCGTCCTGCTCGCCTCACAGCGCGCGCGGCAGATTTCGGGCGGCGCCGAGCTGACGATCGATCGCGACCGCGACAAGAACCCCGTTGTGGCGCTTCGCGAAATCGCCGAGGAAACCGTCCTGCCCGAAGACATGCGCGAAGCGCTGGTCGGCAATCTGCAAAAGGTCCAGATCGACGACGACGACGCGGTCGACGAAATGGCGTCGCTCAGCCAGTCGGCCGAAGCGCTTCGCCTGACCGCCGCCGCCCCGCCGCGCAACCAGAACATGGGTGCCGATTACGAGGGCTAGAGGCTACTTCCCTCGACGTCGCCCGCGGTTGGCGGTTCCCGGATCGGGCTTGGCGGGCGCCGACCAGCCGGGCGGGCGTTCGGGACGCGCGACGCTCGACCCGATCCCCATGTTGCCCGGCTGCTGGCGGAGCAGCCCCGACGTGTCCGCCGCCGCCGCTGCATCGGGCGTCGCTCCCGCGCGGAGCAGCGCGATCCGGTCACGGAGCACGCGCGCGGCCTCGAAATCCAGCCGCTCGGCCGCTTCGTCCATCTCGGCCTGAAGCTTGGCGAGCGACCCGGTCATCGCTGCGGCGTTCAGCGAACGCGCGCCCCGCCGAACGGCAGCGGCGGCGGTGCGCGACGGTCGCGACGCGGCATCTGTGCCTGATACGCCTGCCCGCAATGCTGGACGCAATAGGGAAAACCGGGGTTCACCGCCTGTCCGCAGAAGTGGAAATCGGGCTCACCAGGATGGCCGAGCGGCCATTTGCAGACCTTTTCGGACAGGTCGAGCAGGCTCGTCTTGCCCGCGATCTCCGCACTCGGACGCGCGGGGACGAGGCGGCGCGGCGGTGCCGGGGTCGACGGTGGTGCCTGATCGCCCGGTCCCTGGCGGAGAAAGCCGCCGGGACCAACCGACTGAAGCTGCGCGCCCGTCGGGCCGGTCGGGACGGCGGGCGGATAGGGCGAAGGCGGCGGAACGGGCCGCGTCTCGGCAAGCCGCACCATCGGACGCAGCGGCGCGGCCGCTGCCTCGACAACCGGTTCTTCGTCGATCACCGGTTCGGGTTCGGGCTGGACAGCTGTGGGCGTGACGACCACGACGGCGTCGGGATCGTTCTGCCTGACGGGCGACGGGCGCGCCTGCAGTCCCAGCCGGTGCGCCTTGCCGATCACGGCGTTGCGGCTGACCCCGCCCAGATCTTCGGCGATCTGGCTTGCGGTCAGCCCTTTTTCCCACATCGCCTTCAACTGGTCGATGCGTTCGTCGGTCCAGGCCATAAATTCCTTTCGTGCGCCACGCCGTCGTCCGGCCAAGCCGGTTGTCGAGGGCGTGTGCAACAGCTAGTCGGCGGCGTCATGAACGATCAGCCCACCCGCCTCAACGCCATTCGCGCCGAACCGGGCGTTCCCGTCATCCGCAACGTCAATTGGGGTGGGTTACAGACGCTCTATGTGAAGGAAGTGCGCCGCTTTTTCAAGGTTCAGCTGCAGACCGTATGGGGCCCGGCGGTCACGACGCTGTTGTACCTGGCGATCTTCACCGTCGCGCTGTCGCGCGCCAAGCCGCTGGTGATGGGCGTGCCGTTCGCCGATTTCATCGCGCCGGGGCTGATCATGATGGGAATGATGAACGCGGCGTTCGCGAATTCGTCCTTCTCGCTGATGGTCGGCAAGATCCAGGGGACGATCGTCGATTATCTGATGCCGCCGCTGTCGACGGGCGAGTTGCTCGCCGCACTGGTCGGCGCGGCGATCACGCGGGCGCTGCTCGTCGGCGGCGCGATCGCACTCGCAATGCTGCTGTGGCCCGACGTCCACTTGCGCGTCGCCGATGGGCTGGCGATCGTCTATTTCGGGCTGTCGGGCGCGGCGCTGCTGTCGTTCCTCGGCGTGCTGACGTCGATCTGGGCCGAAAAGTTCGATCATGCCGCCGCCATCACCAATTTCATCGTCGCACCGCTGTCGTTGCTGTCGGGTACCTTCTACGCGATCGACAAGCTTGCCCCGTCGTTCCATGCGTTCAGCCGCGTCAACCCGTTCCATTATGTGATCGCCGGGTTCCGCTATGGCTTCATCGGCATATCCGATTCGTCGGTGACGGTCGGTGCGCTTGCGCTGCTGGGGTTGAACGCGGCACTCGCGATACTTTGTTATGCCGTCCTGCGCAGCGGCTGGAAGCTGCGCGCCTGAGCGACATCGTCGCTGTTTTGCTGCGATGCAACAAAACCCTTGAATCATTATTGTTGCGCGGTATATGGTGCACTGCAACATAACCGAAGGAGGCCCGCTTGGCCGATGTCAAACTGCCCAAGGCTGCGCCGCTGAAACCAGCCAGGCGTGCGCCTGCGGCGATCCCTGCCGTTCTTGCGGCAACGCCCTTGGCCCAGGAAGCCGAGACCAAGCCGTTCGTTGCCGAAGACCTCGCTCCCCCCGCGGCCGTTCCGGTCGCGCCTCCTGCGGTCGAGCTGACCGCGCCCACGCCCTCGGCTCCGCTGGCCGAACCCATCAAAGGACATGATACCATGGAAACCATCAACGACACCGTCAACACCGCCCAGAACCACGTCAACGATACCGTGAGCGACGTGACCGAGCGCGCGACCTTCATGTTCAACGACATGAACGGCCGTGCGAAGGACGCGATGGCCAAGGGTACCAAGGCCGTCGAGGAGCTCGTCGAATTTTCGAAGGGCAACCTCGAAGCGCTCGTCGCTTCGGGTCGCGTCGCCGCCAAGGGTGCCGAAGAGATCGCGAAATATTCGGCCGAATATGGCCGCTCGACGATCGAGAAGGCCAACGCCACCGCGCGCCAGTTCGCGTCGGTCAAGTCGCCGACCGAATTCTTCCAGCTGCAGGGTGACATCGCCAAGCAGACGCTCGACGCGCTGGTCGCCGAGGGTTCGAAGTTCACCGAAAACTATCTGAAGCTGCTGGGTGAAGTTTCGCAGCCGATTTCGAATCGCGTCGCGATCGCGGCCGACAAGGTCAAGACGACCGTCGTCGCCTAAGCCGGGTCATTTAACGAACGGAGGGGCCGTGCCGGGCAACCGGCGCGGTCCTTCTTTTTTTGCCTCTGTTTTTTGCCTCTGTTTTTTGCCCGGGCGACCTTGCCGCCGGGGGGGGTGCGATGCCATATCCTGTCGACGTGATGAGCAGCGCTTCCCCACTCCGCATGGCTGGCCAACGCCGCGACGAAGGCACCGGAACGGGCGTCGGCGTCGCCACCCGCACGCGGACGCGCACCAAGCAGCCCTCGCCGTACAAGGTGCTGATGCTCAACGACGATTACACGCCGATGGAATTCGTCGTTCTCTGCCTCCAGAAATTTTTCCGGATGAGCCTCGAGGACGCGACACGCGTGATGCTTCACGTCCACCAGAAGGGCGTCGGCGTATGCGGCATCTTCAGCTACGAAGTCGCCGAGACCAAGGTGACGCAAGTGATGGACTTTGCCCGCACGCAGCAGCACCCGCTGCAGTGCACGCTCGAGAAAGCCTGATCGCTACGCCGCGCGCGCGACGCTGACCCCGGCTTCGATCTCGGCCGCCTTGGCCTCGACCAGCCGCACGATATGGTCGACCATGTCGGCATCCTCGACGGTATGATCGGTCAGCCCCGACAGATAGACCATATGCTTGCCCGCACCGCCGCCGGTCAGCCCGATGTCGGTCTCGCGCGCCTCACCGGGGCCGTTGACGACGCAGCCGAGTACCGACAGCGACATCGGCGTACGAATATGCTGGAGGCGCTCCTCGAGCGTCTGAACGGTACGGATCACGTCGAACCCCTGCCGCGCGCAGCTGGGGCACGAGACGACGCGCACACCGCGGTTGCGGATGCCGAGCCCTTTCAGGATTTCGAAGCCGACGCGCACTTCTTCCTCGGGCTCGGCCGACAACGAAACGCGGATCGTGTCGCCGATCCCGGCCCACAACAGGCTGCCGATCCCGATCGCCGATTTCACCGTGCCGCCGATCAGCCCGCCCGCCTCGGTGATCCCCAGGTGAAGTGGACAGTCGACCGCATCGGCAAGCTGGCTGTACGCGGCGACCGCGAGGAAGATGTCCGACGCCTTCACCGCGACCTTGTATTCGCGAAAGTCGTGGTCCTCGAGCAGGCGGATATGGTCGAGTGCGCTTTCGACGAGCGCCTCGGGGCAGGGTTCGCCGTATTTTTCCAGCAGGTCGCGCTCGAGCGACCCCGCGTTGACGCCGATGCGGATCGCACAGCCGTTCGCTTTGGCGGCGTTGACGACTTCGCGCACGCGGTCGGCCGAGCCGATATTGCCCGGGTTGATGCGCAGGCACGCGGCACCCGCGTCGGCGGCTTCGAGCGCGCGCTTATAATGGAAATGAATGTCCGCGACGATCGGCACGCGACTGGCCCGGACGATGGATTTCAGCGCTGCCGTCGATTCGACGTCGGGACACGAAACGCGGATGATGTCGGCCCCCGCCTCTTCGCAACGCCGGATCTGCGAGATCGTCGCACCTGCGTCGCTGGTCGGCGTGTTGGTCATCGTCTGGACGGTGACCGGCGCGTCGCCGCCGACGGGGACGTTCCCGACCATGATCTGGCGGGACTGACGACGCGCGATATCGCGCCACGGGCGGATCGAGGACATGAGGGGGCGCATACCCGTCATGCGCCCGCATCGCAACGCGCGTCAGATGACCACGTCGGACAATTGCGTCACGAAGCGTGTCGCACGGGTGGACTCGAGGCTGCCCTGCGTGTCGAAAGGCTTGAGGACGCCAAAGTCGAGACCGGTCTCGCGCTCGATGACATCGATCGTCGTCTGGATGTGACGGTCGCGAAGCTCCTCGATCGTATAAGGGTGGAGCCCGGTGAACACGCGCTCTTCGTACAACGCGCGGACATATTCGACCTGACCGATGATGAAGGCAGCTGCGGCAATCCGCGTATCGGTTTTCTGCAACACCGCGATCTTCCAATACGACAGCGGGATGCGCCACGGGCCGCCTTCGCGCATACGCCCGTAGAACGGATCGTCGGGCCGGAAGATCGGGCCGGTGAATACACTCAGTCGCTTTGAACTCGTTTGCGCCTTGTCGAGGACATAATCCTCGAGGTCGCCCCAGTCGCTGTCGTTGAAGGTCTGAACCTGCGGCGCGCAGTTGGTGAAATGGAATGTGTCCTCCATGCCGCGCAACGCATCGGCGTCGTTTTCACCCCAGCAAGCGTCGAGCAGGCGGACCTGATGTCCGCGGCTGAAATAGACCGGCTCGGTGCCGCCGGCGCGGGCATAGAGCGCGTCGTCGGGCTGATATTCGTCCGCCATGCGTGCGTCGCGGCGCCAGCTGTCCTTGCGGCCGACCTTGCGCAGTTTGCGTCCATCGATGTTCACCGCCGTCAGCAGCGGGAATTTGCGCTCGCTGTCGATCACCGCGCTGAAATGCCAGTATTTCAGTTCGTGCCCCGATCCGTCGAGCAAGGGCGCCACACGGTCGCCTGCCCGCGCCGATGCGTAGATGGTTTCGAGCGCGATCGGCGTCGTCAGGAATCCGGGATCATAACCCAGATCGTCGCGCTCCCAGCGCGCGAGGGGAAGCGGGCTGCGCTGTTCGAAGCCGGCATCGGGTCGGGCGGGCACGGTCGAGAGAGGCAGGAAGCCGAGCGCGCGCGTCATCCGGTCGAGCGCGAGTGCCGCGTTGCCGTCGAGAAAACGGTTGGTTTCGAGATGGCGATAGATGGCCGATATGCGAACGCCCTCGTTGGCGATCCAGCGCGTGGGAGCGCCCGGCCGCACGCTGCGTGCAGGAACCGATTTATGATGGAGCGCGACGATCTGCCATTGGTCGTTCAGAACGGGCGCGCCCGACGAGCCGGGCTCAGTATCGCTCGAATAATGGATGAACCGGTCGAGATCGACATCGGGGACGTCGGCGGGGTCGAGCACGACGATATGGCTCGCGTGGATCGCGATCTGCTTGGGCAATCCGCCCGGATGCTGAATGATCGTCACCGCCTCGCCGTCGATCGCTTTGCCGGTCAGCGGTACCAGCGGCAGCCAGCCGAAACGCTCGAGCGGCACCCCCGTCGTCGACAAGGGCACCACCCCGATCAGCGTGAAATCGAGGTCGGGACTGGTGTAAAAGATCGCCTGGGCATCGAGGTTGAACGCGAGCGGCGTGTCGACGACGCCATCGATGTCGGCCTGATAACCGAACTCGGCAAACGCCTGCGTGGCCTCAGCACGGTTGGCGATGACGTGATTGTTCGTCAGCAACAGCCGCGGGCCGATCAGCACGCCGGTGGCATCGGCGAACCCCCCGGCCATCGGCACGCGGATACGACACACCGCGTCGGCGGCGCGACGTCCCCGATCGAGAAAATTGATCGACAGCAGGTTGCTCGTGCCGATGATCCGCTCGAACCCCATCGGGTCGGCGGCCTCGCTTTCGAGGAAGTCGGCACGCTGGGCAAAGCGCGGATCGGAACGCGCCAGCGCTTCGCGTCCGATCGACGATTCGTCCGACTCGACCTGCTGCGCGATGGCGCTCTCGGCGGCTGCCCCCAGTTGCGCATCTTCGGATGCGGCAACGTCGTTTTCGGACATGATCCATCTCCGGACGGAGTGAAATCGCCTAGTGCATCATCGAAGCGACCAGATAGGTGTCAGTTCGCCGTGTAGCGATACGTGCTGATCTGGCAGACGTTGATGCCGTTACGCGTCAGCTTGTCGCCGTCGTCGAAGTCGGCGCGAAAGTCGAAGTTGCAGGCACCGGTGCCGTCATCGATGTTGATGCGCACCGACTGGCCGGGCTTCAACACGCGATTGCCGAGGATATCCTCTTCCCAGTTCGTGCGTCCACTGTTCGACGCATAGAAACGGACCATCGTGTTGTTGGTCTCGTTGACGATGGTGACACGGTGATCGGCGGCGAGCGCGGGTGTGGCACCCAGCGTCATCAGTCCGGCGATGGCAAGCGATGTCCAGCGAGTCATGGCGAATACCCCTGTTGCGTCCGGCCCCCCGGACGCGCGAGTCGCTACTCGATTTTCATGCTTTTCGCAAACAGGTCGTGATCGCCTAGCCGATCGTCACGGTCACCGCGCGACGGTTGCGGCCATAGGCTTCTTCGTCGGAGCCCGTCGCGTCGGGGCGTTCCTTGCCATAGCTGATCGTCGTGATCCGCGACGCCGACACGCCAAGCCCGGCGAGTGCGTTCTTGGCCGCATTGGCGCGGCGTTCGCCGAGCGCGAGATTATACTCGCGCGTGCCGCGTTCGTCGCAATGCCCCTCGATCGTCACGCGTACGTTGGGATAGCGTGCGAGCCATGCCGCCTGGCTGCGCAGCGTCGCCAGGTCGGGGTCATCGACATCGGACTTGTCGGTGTCGAAGAAGATGCGGTCGGCGGCGACGCTGGCGACGAAGTCGGCCTGGCTGCCGGGCACCGGCGCGCCGGTGACGGGGCGTTGCGTCGCGCCGGTGTCGGTCTCGGTGGTCGACGGAGGCGCGGGAGGAAGCTGCGCCGGCGGCTTCTTGGCGCACGCCGCGAGCGCGAGGACCGAAAGGGCGAGGGTCAGGCTGGCTTTGTTCACGGCAAGGCTCCTTCTTCGCTTGTCAGGGAAGCAACGGCCCCCAGGTGGGATCGGATCCGTCGACGGGCGTGGGCAGGCGACGTTCGTTCACACCCGTCAGGTCGACCTGCCATAGCGACGATTTGCCGCCGCGTCCCTGCGACGTGCGGAAATACTGGATGACGCGGCCGTTGGGCGACCAGGTCGGCGCCTCGTCCTGCCAGCTATCGGTCAACAGGCGTTCACCCTGCCCGCCGGGCGTCATCACCCCGACGCGGAAATTGCCGACGATTTTCGTATAGGCGATCAGGTCGCCACGCGGGCTCCATTCGGGCGTCGCATAACGCCCGCCGCCAAAGCTGATCCGCTGCGCGTTCGATCCGTCGGCGTTCATGACGTAGAGCTGTTGCGTGCCCGAACGGTCCGATTCGAAGACGATCCTGGAGCCATCGGGCGAGAAGCTGCCGCCGATGCTGATGCCGGGTGTGTCGGTCAGGCGGCGCGGCGTGCCGCCGCCCGCTGCCGAAACGCTGTAGATGTTCGTGCTTCCCGCAGTCGCCATCGAAAAGAGAATCGTCCGGCCATCGGGCGACCAGCGCGGCGCGAAGGCGGCGCTGCCGCCTTCGGTCACCAGCCGCTGCTTGCCGGTATCGAGGTCGTAGACATAAATGCGCGGGCGTTGCCCGGCGTAGCTGAGATAGACGATCGATTTGTAATCGGGCGAGAAACGCGGGGTCAGGACGATGTTCTGCCCGTTGGTCAGGAAACGATGGTTCGCGCCGTCCGAATCCATGATCGCGAGGCGTTTGACGCGGTGATCCTTGGGCCCTGTTTCGGCAATGTAGGCGACGCGGCTGTCGAAGAACGGCTTTTCGCCCGACAGGCGCGCATAGATCGCATCGGCGCATTTGTGCGCGGCGCGTCGCCAGTCGCGCGGCGCGGCGACATAGCCCGCACGCGTCAGCTCGCTCTTGAGCGCGACGTCATAAAGGTAGCAGCCGACGGTCAGCGTCCCGTCGGCGTTCGCGCGCACGAAGCCCTGGACGAGTGCGGCCGCCCCCGCACCCGACCAGCGATCGAACTGCGGCGCGGTGACGTCGGCAAAGGCGATACCCGCCATCCCGGCGGGCCCCTGTGGCTTGAACAGCCCCGACCCGCGCAGGTCGGCGGCGACGACCTCGGCGACCTGTCGTCCCAGCGCCTCGGTGCTTCCGGCGGCGGTGTCGGCGACGGCGGGAGTCGGCATCGGCGGCACCGCGATGATCAGGTCGTTCGACGATTCGTCGGTGACATCGACGCTGATCTGCGCGTGTAAAGGGGCCGCGACCAGCAGCGCGGCGAGGACGAAGGACGTGCGGATCATTGGCTCAGCCTTTTGTCGAAGCCCAGGGGCTCAATCGCTTTCCATGCGTCGTAAAGTTCCGGAGGCAGGGTGAACGGAGCCGCGAGGCGTACCGCTTTCAGTGCCGCCTCCTGATGCAGCCGTACCTGGCCGCGGTTGCTGTCGGTCTGCCCGGTCGTACGCACGACGTGCGCGTCGAGGAGCGAGCCGTCGCGCGCGAGGCGCAGCGACAATTCGGTACGCAGCTGCTCGGCATCGGCGCCAGTTGGAGCCTTCCAGTGCGGCTTGATCTGTTCGCGGATCGCGCGCGCGATCGACGCCATCTCGGGGCCGCTGGGCGCGCGCGGGCCAGACGCAGCAGTGGCGGGAGCGGGGCGCGTCGCGGCGGTGCGCGGCGCGTCGCTGAGCCCCGCGATCAGGCTGCGGTCGAGCCCCGGGCGGCGCGCCGGGCGCGCAGCGGTGGCGGAGGTGGCGGCGAGCTTTGACGGCACGGGCTTTGACGGCGCAGGCTTTGACGGCGCAGGCTTGGCGGCTGCGGGTTTGGGCGTAACCGGCTTCGGCGCGACCTTGACTGGTACAGGCTTGGGCGCAGGCGCGCGTTCGGCCCTTGGCGGGGCAGGAATCGGCTCGGAGCGTGCGATCGGCGGTGCGGGTTCGGGCGCAGCGTCCTGGGGCGGGGCAACCTCGCGCGCGGGCGACGGGGCAGGCGGACTGGGCGCGGGCTGCGGCGTGCTGTCGCGCGCGCCGACTTCATCGACGATCGATACATCGACCGGCACGCTCACCGGCGGCGGCGGGGTCTGGATCGCAACCAGGCCGAGCGATAGCGCGCCGAACAGCAGGACATGCCCTGCGACCGCGACGCCGAGGCCTGCCCGTTCAGCGCGGTCCATCAGGGGGTATCGTTACCATGGCAACGCGAGTCAGCCCCGCCCGGCTCACTTCACCCATTACCCGCATCACCCGGCCATAGCCGAGCGCCGCGTCGGCGCGCAGGAACACCTGGCGGTTGCTGCCGCGCGCGGCGGCCCGCGTCAGCGCGTCGGGAAGCGCCTCGGCGCTGACGGGCTTGTCGTCGAGGAAGATCGCGCCGCCCGCATCGATCGCAAGCTGGATCGGTTTTGCATCCTGGTCGAGCGGCTTGGCCCGCGCATCGGGCAGCGTGATCGGCACCCCGCTCGCCAGCAGCGGCGCGGTCACCATGAAGATGATCAGCAGCACGAGCATCACGTCGACCATTGGCGTCACGTTGATCTCGGCCATCGGCGCGCGGCGGCGCGCGGCGCGTTGCGAGGGGAGGATCACAACGCGTCGAGCTCACGGCTGAGCGTTGCATGGAACCCGTCGGCGAACCGCCCCAGCCGCGCCTCGACTCGGTTGATGCGGTGCGAAAAGCGGTTGTACGCGATCACCGCCGGGATTGCCGCGAACAGCCCGAGCGCGGTGGCGAACAGCGCCTCGGCGATCCCCGGCGCCACCACTGCCAGCGACGTGTTGTTGGCGGCCGCGATGCCGGTGAAGCTGCGCATGATCCCCCACACCGTGCCGAACAGCCCGACGAACGGCGCAACCGCGCCGACCGTCGCCAATATGTTGAGCCGGTCGGACAGCCGGTCGACTTCACCCGCAAGTGCAGCACCCATCGCCGTCGACAGGCGTGCGCGCGTCCCCTCGCGATCGATCTTGCCCGCGCGCCCCTTGGTCGACTGGCGCCACTCGGCGAGCCCGGCGAGGAAGACCTTGGCGCTCGGCAAGTCGCTGTCGCGATGGTCGCGGGCGAAGATATCGACGTCCTCGGTCTTCCAGAACGCACGCTCGAACGCGTCCGACCGCTTGATCGTGCGCCCCATGCGCAGCCACTGCCCGACGATGATCGCCCAGGTCCAGATGCTCGCGAGCAGCAGCAGCAGCATCACCGCCTTCACCACCACATCGGCCTGGAGGAACAGCGCGAGCGGCGAAATCGTGGCGGAAGTCAGCTGGTCCACGTCGGTTCCTCGTTACGCAAAGTCTCGAATGCCTCGACCCACGCGCGCGGCTGGCGACGCGGGCGGCCCGCGCGCGTCAGGAAGGCCGCCGTCACGCGCGCGTCGGTCAGGATATCGGCACCGCGCATGACGCGCTGATGAATGGTGACGGTCGCCGCACCGATCTTCGCCAGCCGGGTCGTGACGACCAGCGCATCGTCGAGGTGCGCGGGTGCGCGATATCTGATCGTCAGATCGGCAACGACATAGACGCCCTGATCGGCGTCGAACGCATCGCGCTGATCGACGCCGACGCGCGCCAGCATGTCCGACCGCGCGCGTTCCATGTAGCGCAGGTAATTGGCATGATAGACGACGCCCGACAGGTCGGTATCCTCGAAATAGACGCGCACCGGGAAACGATGCTCGCGCCCCTCGAAGCGGCCAGTGGCAGGAAGGTCGTTCACCATGAAGCGGGCTTTAGCGGGGGCGGTCGGGGAAGGGAATCCCTCCAGCACCGCTACCCCGGCGAGGCCAGGGCCTAGACGGTTTTCAACATCGCGCCGACCGTCGCATCACGCGAACAGTCCGTCCTGCGACCCCGCAGGCGGGTTCAGCCCCAGATGCTTCCACCCGCCTGCGTTAAGGCAGCGCCCGCGCGCAGTGCGCGCGATCAGGCCGAGCTGGATCAGATAGGGCTCGATGACTTCCTCGATCGTGTCACGCGGTTCACTGAGTCCCGCTGCCAGCGTTTCCACGCCCACCGGCCCGCCGCGATAGATGTCGGCTATCATCGTCAGATACCGCCGGTCCATCGCATCGAGGCCGAGCGCGTCGACCTCGAGCCGGGTCAGCGCGGCGTCGGCGATCTGCGCGGTCACGGTGCCGTCGCCCGCGACATTGGCGAAGTCGCGCACCCGGCGCAGCAGCCGCCCGGCGATGCGCGGCGTCCCGCGCGAGCGTTTCGCGACCTCCGCCGCGCCATCGGGCGCGATGTCGAGGTCGAGCAGCCGCGCCGCGCGCGTGACCACGCGTTCGAGTTCGTCGACGGTATAGAAATTGAGCCGCACCGGGATCCCGAAACGGTCGCGCAGCGGCGTCGTCAGCAAGCCCTGCCGCGTCGTCGCGCCGACGAGCGTGAAGCGCGGCAGGTCGATCCGCACCGAGCGTGCCGACGGCCCCTCACCGATCATCAGGTCGAGTGCGCGATCCTCCATCGCCGGATAAAGGATTTCCTCGACCGCAGGCGCGAGCCGGTGAATCTCGTCGATGAACAGCACGTCGCCGTCCTCGAGATTGGTCAAGAGCGCGGCGAGGTCGCCCGATTTGGCGATGACCGGCCCCGACGTGGCCCGAAAGCCGACGCCCAGTTCGCGTGCGACGATCTGTGCCAGCGTCGTCTTGCCGAGCCCGGGCGGTCCGAAGAACAGCACATGGTCGAGCGCCTCACCGCGCGCCTTCGCCGCCTGGATGAACACGCGCAGATTCTCACGCGCCGCCTTTTGCCCCACGAACTCGTCGAGCGATTTCGGCCGCAGCGCGGCGTCGATGTCCTCGGGTTGCCGAGCGGGCGAAGTGAGCGGGGCGGTCATGGCACGGCATCCAGAAACGGCTGCGCTGTTACGCCCGCTTGCTTGAGGATCGATTGAAGCGTTCCGCGGTCACCTTCGCGGTGCAGCGGTACAACGCAGCCGACGTTCCCCCGACGCATCGTGATGTGGCTGCCGCGTTGCCGGAGCGGCTCGAAGCCGAGCTTTTCGAGTGTCTTGATTACATCCCTGCCGGAAATTACCGGCAGTTTAGGCATTCACGGCAACGTCGAAATGAGTCACGATCGTCGCCCCGTCAAGCGTCATCGGAAAGTCTTCCAGATAGAGTTCGACCGCTTCGCGGAGGTTGGCCACCGCTTCCTCGAACGTGCCGCCCTGGCTCGCCGTACCGGTTTCGGGATTATAGGCGCAATAGCCGCCGATAACTGCAGGTGTGAGCACGGCGGTCATGTGCATCTGGCGTCTCCTCAGCCGGTTCTACCCCGTGCAACGAGGCAGCGCCACCCGCGCTCGCGCATCGAGCGCGCATCGGTCAAGGGCCGCGGCGATGTCCTCGGGCTGATGGGGGAAGTGAGGGGCGAGCATTCACGATTTCATGAAGTCCGTGAAATCGCTCCAGTGCTCGACTTTAAAAGCGCGGATGTCGCGGACGCAGGTCGGGAACCAAGGCAATGCCTTGAGCGCGTTCATCGCGAGGGTCACGTTCACTAGACTATCGTCCCGGGACACATAGACGCTGCCCTGCACCCGATCGAAGCCATATCGGGACATCGATACTGCGATATCGGCATAGGCTTGCGACACGCTCTTGGGATGTGTCTGCTTCGTCTCGTGCCACAAAAGGTCGAACGCGATCGCGAACATCAGGCGGCAATCGGATCCGACAGTATATCGTCGAGGGTATAGTCGACGTCCTCGTCGGTCTCGATCAGATGGATGCGCATCTGCGAGCGACCATTGGATAGCGGATCGGCGGCACCCAACACTTCATAAGGCGGCCCGTCGTTGCCGAGCCGCCGGATCGACCCGATGAGTCCGCTCCTGTCGATCGCATCCGCTTCGGGTCGCCGTGCCGCACTCGCCATTTCGGTCTTCCTTCGCTCAGGGCCCCAGCATAGCTTTTCAGCACGTGGCACGCCAGCGCTACCGCGCGTGCGTCGCGATCCACTCTTCGACGATCGGCGCGATCTGCGTGCGCCATTTGGAGCCGTTGAAGATACCGTAATGCCCCGCACCCGGTGCCATGAAGTAACGCTTGTTCGCATCGGCGAGCCCGGTCGCGATGTCGAGCGCGGCCTTCGTCTGGCCCAGCCCTGAGATATCGTCGCGCTCGCCCTCGATCGCGAGCAGCGCGATGTCGTGGATCGCCGAGGGGTCGACGCGCGTGCCGCGGTGCATCATCTCGCCCTTGGGCAGTAAATGGTGCTGGAACACGACGTCGATCGTCTGGAGGTAGAATTCGGCGGTCATGTCACAGACGCTGCGATATTCGTCGTAGAACGCCTTCGTCGAATCGGCCGATTCATCGTCACCGGCGACGAGATGCTTGAACATCTCCCAATGGCTGTTGAGGTGGTTGCCGAGATTCATCGACAGAAAGCCGGTAAGCTGGAGGAATCCCGGATAAACGCGCCGCCCGGCACCCGGATATGACACGGGAACCGTCGCGATGACGTTCTGCGCAAACCAGGCATGCGGGCGTTCGGTCGCGAGCGTGTTGACGCTTGTGGGTGCCTTGCGCGTGTCGATTGGCCCGCCCATCAAGGTCAGCGTGCGGGGACGCGCAGGATTGTCCGCCGCCGACATCAGGCAGGCGGCGGCATAGCAGGGGACCGACGGCTGGCAGACCGCGAGCATATGCGCGCCGGGGCCGAGCAGTTCGAGAAACTCGATCAGGTAATCGACATAATCGTCGAGGTCGAAGCGCCCCTGTGACAGCGGCACCGCGCGCGCGTCGCGCCAGTCGGTGATGTAGACGTCGTGCCGCGGCAGCATCCGCTCGACCGTCCCGCGCAGCAGCGTGGCATAGTGGCCCGACATCGGCGCGACGATCAGCAATTTGGGACCGTCCTCGACGCCTTCGCGGACGAAGCGCTTGAGCTGGCCGAACGGCTTTTGCAGGACGATCTCCTCGCGCACCGCGACGGTCTCGCCGCCAACGATCGTCTCGGTCAGTCCGAACGCGGGCTTGCCCCGCGTGCTTGCGGCATGCGCGAAGACTTCGAGCGCCGATCCCATCACCGGCCCGCCGAAATGCGCCCAGGGGCTTGCCGGGCTCTGCAGCATCTCGGCGCCCAGGCTCGCCATCGCGCCAGCTCCCGCGAGCCAGTTCCGCTGCAATTCATAGGCGCTGTAGAGCATGTCGGTCTCCTGACGGGTCGCGCACTATGGCGAGGACCACCTATTGTGCAACGCACAATCGCGATCGTCCGTTGCGATTGAGGACGGGACGCGAGGCTGCTAGGCGGGTCGCCTATGGCCGATGCACTCCCCAACGCCGCCCAACCCAGCCGCAAGATCGGCAACCTGCGCCTGATCTGGCGTTTCGCGCTTGTCTATCCGATGCGCATCGGCGCCGCGTTGCTGGCGATGCTCGTTGCGGCGGGCGCGACGCTCGGCGTGCCGTACAGTTTCAAGCTGATCATCGACAAAGGGTTCGTGTCGGGCGGCAGCGACATCTCGCGCTGGTTCGAATATCTGCTTGTCCTCGTGGTGTTCATGGCGCTGGCAACGGCGGCACGCTTTTACTTTGTGTCGTGGCTGGGCGAGCGCGTCGTCGCCGACATCCGCATCGCGGTCCAGGCCAATCTGGTGCGCCTGTCACCGAGTTATTTCGAGGAAAACCGCCCCTCCGAAATCGCCTCGCGCATGACCGCCGACACGACGATCATCGAGCAGGTCGTCGGCACGACGGTGTCGATGGCGTCGCGCAACGTCGTGATGGGCATCGGCTGCATCGTCATTTTGTTCACGCTGTCGCCCAAGCTCACCGCGATGCTCTTGTTCGGCATTCCAGTGCTCGTCGGGCCGATCATCTACCTTGGCCAGCGGCTTCGCAATGTGTCGCGCAGCAGCCAGGACCGCATCGCCGACGTCGGCGCGATGATCGACGAGGTGCTCGGCGCGATGCGCGTCGTGCAGGCGTTCGGGCAGGAGCGTCGCGAGTCGCAACGCTTTACCGACGCCGCCGAAACGGTGTTCGCGACCGCCAAGCGCCGCATTCGGTTGCGCGCGTTCATGACGGCGGTGATCATCTTCATCATCTTTACCGCGATCACGATGATCGTTTGGCGCGGTGCGCTCGATGTCGCATCGGGGGCGATGTCGGGCGGGACGATCGCGGCGTTCGTGCTTTACGGTGGGCTGATGGCAGGCGCGTTCGGTGCGCTCGCCGAGGTTTACGGCGACCTTCTGCGCGGCGCGGGTGCCGCCGGGCGCCTTGGCGAGCTTTTGCAGGAACAGCCCGGCATCGCCGCGCCCGCCAATCCCGTACGGCTGCCTGAGCCGCCGCAGGGGCGCGTGACGTTCGACCATGTCACATTTCGCTACCCGACGCGGCCCGATGTTTCCGCACTCGACGATTTTTCGCTCGACATCGCACCCGGTGAGACCGTGGCCGTCGTCGGCCCATCGGGAGCCGGCAAGACAACTTTGTTCCAGTTGATCCAGCGCTTTTACGATCCCGACCGCGGACGGGTCAGCATCGACGGCGTGGCACTCCCCGCGACCGATCCCGCCTGGGCGCGCGAGCGTATCGCAATGGTGCCGCAGGAGACGGTGATCTTTGCCAGCTCGGCGCGCGACAATCTGCGTTACGGGCGCTGGGATGCCGACGATGCCGCGCTGTGGGCGGCGGCCGAGGCGGCCAATGCAGCCGAATTTTTGCGCAAGCTTCCCGACGGGCTCGATACCTATATGGGCGAAAGCGGTGCACGCCTCTCGGGCGGGCAGCGCCAGCGGATCGCGATCGCGCGCGCCATCCTGCGCGACGCGCCGATCCTGCTGCTCGACGAAGCGACCTCCGCGCTCGATGCCGAGAGCGAGCGACTGGTGCAGGACGCACTCGAGCGGCTGATGACGACGCGCACGACGATCGTCATCGCGCACCGGCTCGCAACCGTCCGCGCCGCCGATCGCATCGTCGTGATGGAGGCGGGACGCATCGTCGAGACGGGAACGCATGACGCGCTGGTCAGGAACGATGCGCTTTACGCGCGGCTGGCACGGCTGCAGTTCGAGGGGGTCGCCTGACCCGCTCCCCTCGTGAGCCCTACAGGCTGACTTCGGCTACCTTGTTCTCATAATTCTTCTTGGGGTCGATGCCCATGAGCATCTTGATCCCCGCGACCACGCTCGATGCGTCGATCCAGATCTGCGCACTCTCGGTATCGAGGCGGATGAGGCGGATCGTGGGGTCGTCCTTGCCCGTGTACCATGCCGCAACGTACGGATTCCACAGCCGGTCGATCGCCGCGCGGTCGGTGGTGACGGACAGGGTTCCGTGGATCGTTGCCCACAGATCGTGGCCCTTCGACACGAAATGCGCCATCGCGCGCGGGTCGCCGCCGCCGTTCAGCTTTTCGACGATCGCATTGTCGGCGGCGGCGAAGAACCAGATCGGGCCGCCCTCGTCCTGTTCGGTCTGCGCGGTCATCGGGCGGGCATGGCCGTCCTCGGCATTGGCGAGGCCCAGGAACAGCGTGCGGTCGCTTTTCAGCGCCTTCCAGAATTTGGTTGTGATTTCGGCTTCGTCGGCCATCGTCGATTCTCCCATGTGAATTCGCATACGCAACGGTCTGGCAGGGGTCGGGTTCCCGCGCGCGTCACGTCCAATAGAGGACACGGGCCTCCGGCAGGCGTTCGCCGAGTTCGCGTTCGAAAAAGCCGCGCAGCTCGGTCATCGTCGGCTTGTCATAGACGTGCTTGACCGCGCCGAATTTGGTGCGCTTCTCCGTCCGCTGCGCGCTCGTCATGTCGAGCGACGACCCGGGGTACCAGCTCTGCAGGACCGCGCGCGACCCTTCCGAAAAACGGTGCGTGATGAGCTCGACCGTCAGGTCGCAGTCGCGCGCGCCGTCAAGCACGGTCGCGACATCGGCGATCAGCCCGCCATAGGCCGCTTGCCAGCCCTCGGCGGCGATGATCGGCGCGATCGTCAGGCCGATCAGATAACCCGCGTCGACCATCCGCCGCATCCCGGCAAGTCGCTGCGCGACGCGCGCCGTGCCCCCTTCGAAACGGGCGAACAGTGGCGGGTTGAGCGACACGCGCATCCGCGTGCGGCGATTGTGCGCGACCGACAGCAGCGGCGCGACGGCGTCGAACTTGGTCGTGAAGCGCAACTGGGAATCGGCACCCCAGCTCCCGAAATGCGCGATCGTCGCGGCGAGCGACCCGGTCAGATGCTCGATGCCGAGCGGGTCGGTGTAGCATGACGCTTCGTATGTCGTGCCCTCGTCGGCGCGTCGGCGCGAGCGCGACGTGACGCGCCCCTGCCCCAGATGCGCGGCGACCGCGTCGAAGATTTCGGGGAGGTTGGCATAGGCGCGCACGATCGGCGCACCCTTCAGCGATCCGGCGAGATAGCAATAGCTGCAGTGCGCGGGGCACCCCTCGGCCAGATCGACGCGCCAGTCGGCCGACGGCGCGATCGGCTGGAGGCGCAGCTTGCCAGGCGAGGCGACGGTGATCGCGAGCGTCGATTTGGCCGTCGCATAATCGGTGTCGCCGAGCAGCAGCCGGTCGCCGGCCAGCTCGGCGACGTCGATGCCGAGCCCCGCGCAGCGTTCGGCCATCGCGCGGCCATGCGCCCAGGTCAAAGCCGCCCTGGTGACGAGCGCGCGTTTCGGTCGCCAAATCCGCGTATCGTCGCCCGCGGCCGCGACATCGACCGGCGCGGCGGACAGGTCGGGGTCGAGATGCGGCGACGCGAGCATGCGGGCATAAAGCGCCGCACGCCGCACGCGGTTCCGCTATTCGGGCACAGCCTCGTCGAACATCAGCGCGCGCACGAAGCGTGTCGGCGGCGAACCGTGCGACAGCAACGCATCATGGTAGGCCTTCAGGTCGAAACGTCCGCCCGCGCGACGCTCGGCCTCCGCGCGCAGGTCGAGCTGTTCGGCATAGCCGGTGAAATAGCTGAGCAGCTGCACCGCCCCCAGCGAAGCGCGCGTCCATTTGCCCGCCGCCTCGCGCTCCTGCTGGAACGCGCCTTCCATCATCAGCTTCATCGCCGCCTCGCGCGTCATCCCCTCGGTCTGGATGCCGATGTCGAGCAGCGCGTTGGTGATCGAGCGCAGCCGCATCTTGAGCACCGTTAGCTGATAGAGCGGGTCGCGGTCGAGATAGCCCGCATCCATCATCACCCCCTCGGCATAGACCGCCCAGCCCTCCACGAAGGGGCCCGACTGGAGCACGGCGCGCAACGGCGACTGAGCGCCGTTCGCCTTGGCGATCTGGACGTAATGTCCCGGCATCGCCTCATGAATGCTGAGGTCGTGGATCATGTAGCTGTTGTATTCGCGCAGGAACGACGTCGCCTGCGCGTCGCTCCACGCCGCCGGGATCGGCGAGATCGCATAAAAGGTCGGCAGCGCGACCTCGAGCGGCCCCGGCGAATCGCAATAAGCGACCGCGACGCCCTGGCGAAACGCCGGCATCGTCACGATCCGCACCGGTGCTGGCGGCAGCGTGAGCAGGTCCTTCGCACGCACGAACGCGGTCGCGTCGCGCAGCGTCGCCGTAGCCTCGCTCATCAGGGCGCTGCGCGATGGGCGTTTGGCATAGCTCAACTCGAGCGCGGCAGCGATCGCGGCCTGTTGCTGTGCCGGAGTCGGGTTCGCGGGCGTCGGCGGCGCGTCGGCGGTGCCCGCGAGCGCGGTGCGTGCCAGCGTGTACATCTGCACGCGCGTGGCGTTGAAGGCGAGGCGCGCTCGGCGCTGGATCTCGGGCCGCGTCAGCGCGCCGACGAGCGCGAACTTCACCATCTCGTCGTAACGCGCGGTACCGAGCCGGAAATCGCCCTTTGCGCCCGGAACGAGTACGGTGTCGAGCCAGCGCTGGTGCGCCGCGACCGCCGCCTTGAGCCCGGCGCGCGCGGTGTCGAAGCGCGTGCGTTCGGCGGGACCAAGTTCCCGTGCATGGCTCGCGAGCATCGTCTCGGCGACCTCGACCACCCCGGCGTTCTGCCGGGCGACGGTCGTCGCATAGATGGCAGGAACGCGCGCGGGGACGAGCTGCGCGCGCGCCTGTGCCAGCAGCCCCGGCAGCGCCTCCATTCGCGCGGTCGCGGCGCGCAGCCGCTGCGGCCAGGGCGCGAAGTCGCGCGCGGCGAGCGAATAGAGCGCGTCGCCCGCAGCCGCAGTATAGATTTGCGCGTCCCACGCCCAACCGAGCTGCACCGTCAGCTTCCAGAGGTCATAGCGGAGCGCATTGCCGAGCAGAGCCGCATCGACGCGTTCGTCGGGGCTCAGCGCCGCGCGATCGACCCCGCCGAGCCGCGCCAGCATCGACCGGTCGAACACGATACGCCTGGCGCGCCCCGCCGCCGACAGGTCGGGCAGCCGGTCGTCGTAGCGATGATCGCCGAGGTTGGTCGCCTCGACAGGGCTAAGCTCTGCCAGCCCGTCGAGATATGCGCGCGAGACGCTGGCGAACGCCGCGTTGCCGGCGGGGGCGGGCGCGGCGGGGGCGGCATGCGCGATCGCGGGGACGGCGAGGAGAGCGATGAGGAATTTATGCATCGTTCCGGCTAACCCCCTTCGCCTGCCGACCGCAAGCGCGAATGGCGGAATTGCGTGTCTTGATGACCCGGATTTCGCAGGGTCGGGGTCGTGTCGTCTGGCTGAATCTATAGGGTGAAGTGAGGGGCCATCCCCGGCATCCGTTTGTGGACGATCATCATCGAAGCGCATCGCCGCCCCGTGCCGCGCCCGCCGCGTGTAGGAAAGCCTACCCCACCACCGCCCAGTCGTTGCCGACCCCGTAGCTGGAGCCAGCGGGTGCGAACCCGCTGCTGCGCGTCAGCCAGTCGGTGAGCGTGCCGTTGTCGTTGCGCCAGAGGATGTCGGCGATACCGTTGCCGTTGAAGTCGCCGCTGCCCACGATCTTCCAGTCGGTGGTGCGCGACGATGCGGTGGTCGGGTCATAGGCGAAGCTGTTCGCCGTCGTCGCGTTCCACACGCCGATCTCGCCATTGTCGTTGCGCCACAGGATGTCGCTGCGCCCGTCGCCGTTGTAATCGCCGGTCCCTGCGACCTTCCACGCGGTCGGCACGAGCGTGGTCGCGGCGTCGTTGCCGACGAAGCTGCCGTTAGCCTGACCGAACCAGTCGGTCAGCGTGCCGTTGGCGTTGCGCCACAAGATGTCGGCGCGCCCGTCGCCGTTGAAGTCGCCGGTTCCCGCCACACTCCAGCTGGTATCGACCGCGACCACCGACGCGCCGTTGGGGGTGAAGCCGCCGTCGGCGCGCCCCAGCCAGTC
The DNA here is from genome assembly GCA_965248885.1 of Sphingomonas sp. Classification (GTDB taxonomy): domain Bacteria; phylum Pseudomonadota; class Alphaproteobacteria; order Sphingomonadales; family Sphingomonadaceae; genus Sphingomonas_O. The sequence goes on from OZ252211.1 coordinate 2,260,942, forward strand.
GCTCAGCCGCCCGTCGTCGTTGCGCCACAAAATGTCGCTGCGCCCGTCGCCATCGAAGTCGCCGGTGCCGACGATCTTCCAGTCGGTCGGGACCGTCCCCATCGACGCGCCATTGGGCGTCGCGACGCCGTTGGCGCCGCTCAGCCAGTTGCCGAACGCGCCATTGTCGTTGCGCCAGAGAATGTCGGCGCGTCCGTCGCCGTTGAAGTCGCCCGAACCCACGACCTTCCAGTCGGTGGGCACGCTGGCCAGCGACGCCGCGTTGACCGCAAAGCTGCCGTTTGCCTGCGCGAGCCAGTTGCCGAACCCGCCGCTCGTGCTGCGCCACGCGATGTCGGTGCGCCCATCGCCGTTGAAGTCGCCGCGCGCCACGACCTGCCACTCGTTGCCCACCCCGACCGTGGCCGCGTCGTTCGCGGCATAGCCGGTGCCCGCGGACGCGAACCATGTCGAGATCGTGCCCGTATCGGCGCGCACGAGCAGGTCGGCGAGCCCGTCGCCATTATAGTCGCCGACGTCGGCGACGCGGTTGGTGGTGCCCAATGTCGCGTTCGCGCCCGCATTGCCGACAAAGCCACCGTTCGCCTGCGCCAGCCAGTCGCCGAACGCGCCATTGTCGTTGCGCCACGCGATGTCGGCGCGCCCGTCGCCGTTGAAATCGCCGACCCCCGCCACTTTCCACGCAGTGCCGGGGTTCGAGATCGACGCGGCGTTCGACACCCCGACGCCTGCCGCGTTGCTCAGCCAGTTGCCGATGGTGCCATTGTCGTTGCGCCACAGGATATCGCTGCGCCCGTCGCCATTGAAATCGCCGATCCCTGCGACCTTCCAGTCGGTGGTGATCGTCATCACCGACGCATTGTTCGGCGTGAACACCCCGCTGCCGTTGGCGAGCCAGTTCGACACCCGCCCGTCGTCGTTGCGCCACAGGATGTCGGTGATACCGTCGCCGTTGAAGTCACCAGTGCCCGCAATTTTCCAATCAGTCGGAACACTTGTCAGCGAAGCACCGTTTGGTACGAACACGCCATTGGCGCCCGCCAACCAGTTGCTCAGCCGCCCATCGTCGTTGCGCCAGAGGATGTCGGTGCGCCCGTCGCCATTGAAATCGCCCTTGCCGACGACCTTCCAGTCGGTCGACACGCTCGCAATCGACGCGGTGTTCACCGAAAAGCCGGTGCCCGTCGACAGCCAGTCGCCGAAGCTGCCGTTCGTGTTGCGAAAGATCAGGTCGGCGCGGGTGTCGCCGTTGACGTCGCCCGTCGCACGGTTGGCCTGTAACGTCAGCGCCACTCCGCCAAAATAGCTGGCACTCGCGACCAGTCGTCCGGCGGGCGCGTTGGCGAGCGTCAGCGTGCCACCACCGAAATTGAGCTGCGACAAGCCGTTGCGCGTGAAGCTGAAGCTCGCCAGCGTGGCATCGGTGAAGCAGATCTGCTCATTGACCTGAAAATCGGTGATCGTATCGCCAGCCAGTTCGGCCATCGTGCCGACGAAGAAATCGAGTGCCGCGCCGCCGGTGAGCGTGTCGGCGCCGCCAAGCCCGCGCAACACGTCGCGCCCCGTCGTGCCGGTCAGCGTGTTCGCGCCCGCGTCGCCCGTTCGCGCGGCGGTGACGAAGTCATTTGCGGTCGCCGCCCCGCGGACGAAAAGCTGGAAATTGCCCCCCGCACTCGTCGCATTGACGAGCGTGTACGCGCCCGACGCCGAGAAGGTCGGCGTTCCTGGCGCGAAACCGCTGATGTCGATCAGGTCAGTACCCGGAACGAAATCCTCAATCTGGTCGACCGAACCCACCCGCGACGTGGCTGCGGTTTCGAAGACGAAGCGGTCGCTGCCCGTGCCGCCATAGAGATAGTTGAAGCCGGTGCCCGCAAAGAGCTGATCGACCCCCGCCCCGGCGTTGAGCGTCCCGGTTGCGGTCGCCGACCGGATCACGTCGTTGCCGCTGCCCGTCGAAACATTGCCGCTGGTCGCGTCACCGTCGACGACGACGATACAGCTTCCGGTACTTTGCGTCATGTAGAGACTGACCGATTCGACACCGACCAGACCGAGCTGAGTCGTCGTAAACACCCGCGCGAGCGCGTCGGTGAAATTCACATATGCGGTATCGGTGCCGGCCCCGCCGTCGATCACCAGCCCCGACGCGCTGCCCGACAGCGTGACGTTGAACGAGTCGTTGCCCGTCCCGCCATAGAGCGCCACCCCCGTTGCACCGGTCATCGTGATGTTGATCGTGTCGTCGTTCGCGCCGCCGTCGACGATCATGCCGGTGACGTCTCCCGTCGCCGTGTCGTTCAGCGTGTCGTTGCCGCCCTCGCCATAAAGCTGGTCGCGCCCGCCGCGTCCGTAGAGCGTATCGGCACCGTCGCCCGCGCGGATGACGTCGGCAGCACCGCCGATCCCGTAGATATTCTCGCCCAACGCACTGCCGGTTTGCGTCAGCGTGAGCGTCGCCGGGTTCCAGCTCCAGCTGGCGATCTGGCTGCCCTTCTGGCTCGCGTCCCCGTACATGTAGCGGATCGCGTCGATATCGAGCGGCCCCAGCACATCGCCCGCAACCCCGCCCGACGTGTAGCTCATCACCGTCTGCGAATAATTGTCGAGATCGGCGGCCAGCGTCGCGCTCCCCTCGAACGAATGCTTGAGCCCGAGCGCATGGCCGAGCTCGTGCAGCAGCAGGTGGCGCGATCCGGCAAGCGAAGTTCCGTTGTCGAGGATATCGACGAAAACATCGCTCGAAATCCCCGTCCCGCCATAGCCATTGTCGGGATAATAGGCGAAGCCCGCTGTGCTCGAGCCGGTGCCGAGCTTGACCAGATCATAGGACATGAACTTGATATCGCCGTCTTCCGGTGCCACCTCGAAGAAATTGAGGCCCGAAATCGCCGCATAAGCGGCGACGGTCGCGCGGGCATTGTTCTTTTCGTCCTCGTTGAACGTGCGGAACGTCGAGAGCCCGGCCGCGCTGTACGACCCGAACAGATAGGTCGGCACCGACGTCGGAAAGGAATAGCTGATGAACGCGCCCTTGCCGACCGTCGCGTTGATCGTCGTTCCCGACACGACGGCGGTGTAATCGCGGACAACGGGCATTGCGGCGCCTCCTCGGGGTTCGATGCGGCTAGTGCCTAGCGGATCAAAAGACAAAGATTCGGTTTATGTCGCGGCGTCGGACCCCGCTTGCTGACAAGGCGGTGCTGCCGACCTATTTCAAGGCACGGCACAGCCTTGCCGGTAACGAACAAATCTGGAACAACGCTCGCCATGCTCACCCATATTTCGGTTCGCGGCGCGCGCGAGCATAATCTGAAGGACGTGTCGGTCGACATCCCGCGTGACACGCTGACCGTCATCACCGGCCTGTCGGGGAGCGGCAAGTCGAGCCTCGCCTTCGACACCATCTATGCCGAGGGGCAGCGGCGTTATGTCGAGAGCCTGTCGGCCTATGCGCGCCAATTCCTCGAGCTGATGCAGAAACCCGACGTCGACCATATCGAGGGGCTGAGCCCGGCGATCAGCATCGAGCAGAAGACGACCAGTCGCAACCCGCGCTCGACCGTCGCGACGGTCACCGAAATCTATGATTATATGCGCCTGCTGTGGGCGCGCGTCGGCGTGCCCTACTCGCCGACGACCGGCCTGCCGATCGCCGCGCAGCAGGTCAGCCAGATGGTCGACCGCGTGATGGCACTGCCCGAGGGGACGCGCGCTTATTTGCTCGCGCCCGTCGTGCGCGGGCGCAAGGGCGAGTATCGCAAAGAGCTGCTCGACTGGCAGCGCGCGGGCTATACGCGCGTGCGGATCGACGGCGAGTTCCACGACATCGATGCGGCGCCCGCGCTCGACAAGGCGAAAAAGCACGACATCGAGGTCGTCGTCGACCGCATCGTCGTGCGCACCGGAATCGAATCGCGGCTGGCCGATTCGTTCGAACAGGCGCTGAAGCTGGCCGACGGGCTCGCCTATGTCGACCCGGCGGATGCTCCTCCTTCCCTCCCCCCTGAGGGGGAAGGGAAGAAGGTAAAAAAACTCGTCGCGGGCGAGCACGCGCCCGACGGCCGCATCACCTTCAGCCAGAAATTCGCCTGCCCCGTCAGCGGGTTCACGATCGCCGAGATCGAACCGCGCCTGTTCAGCTTCAACGCGCCGCAGGGGGCCTGCCCCGCGTGCGACGGCCTGGGCGAAAAACTCCATTTCGACCCCGCGCTCGTCGTCCCCAACGAGAACCTCAGCATCAAGAAGGGCGCGGTCGTCCCCTGGGCGAAGTCGAACCCGCCCAGCCCCTATTACATGCAGGTGCTCGGCAGCCTTGCGCGTCACTTCGGCTTCGACCTTGACACGCCGTGGAACCAGCTTGCCCCCGAACACCAGACCGCGATCCTGTTCGGCACGAAGGGCGTCGCGGTCGTCCTGAAATTCGTCGACGGGCGCAAATCCTATGAGGTGAAAAAGCCGTTCGAGGGCGTCATCGGCAATCTCGACCGCCGCATGCTCTCGACCGAATCGACCTGGATGCGCGAGGAGCTGGGCAAGTACCAGAATGCGCAGCCGTGCGAGACCTGCCACGGCGCGCGGCTCAAGCCCGAGGCGCTCGCGGTGAAGCTGGCGGGTGAGGACATCTCCATGTCCACCAGGCGCGCGGTCGGCCCCGCGCTCGCCTTTTTCCGCGACCTACCCGGCAAATTGTCCGGACAACAGAACCAGATCGCCGAACGCATCCTGAAGGAAATCGTCGAGCGGCTGGGGTTTCTCGACAATGTCGGGCTCGACTATCTCAACCTCGACCGCACGTCGGGCACGCTCAGCGGCGGCGAGAGCCAGCGCATCCGCCTCGCGAGCCAGATCGGCAGCGGCCTGTCGGGGGTGCTCTACGTGCTCGACGAACCGAGCATCGGGTTGCACCAGAAGGACAACGACCGGCTGCTGATCACACTTCGCCGCCTGCGCGACCTCGGCAACACCGTCATCGTCGTCGAACATGACGAGGACGCAATCCGCACCGCCGACCATGTCATCGACATGGGGCCGGGCGCGGGGGTGCACGGCGGTCAGGTCGTCGCCGAAGGGTCGCTCGCCGACATCCTCGCCAACCCCGCCAGCCTGACGGGCGATTACCTGAGTGGCCGCCGCGCGGTCCCGGTCCCGCCCAAACGCCGCAAGGGCAATGGCAAGAAGCTGACCGTGCGCGGCGCGCGCGCAAACAATTTGAAGGACGTGACCGCGAGCATCCCGCTCGGCACCTTCACCTGCGTCACCGGCGTATCGGGGAGCGGCAAGTCGAGCTTCACGATCGACACGCTCTACGCCAGCGCCGCGCGTACGCTCAACGGCGCGCGGATGCTCGCCGGGCATCATGAAAAGATCGAGGGGCTCCAGCACCTCGACAAGGTGATCGACATCGACCAGTCGCCGATCGGCCGCACCCCGCGCAGCAACCCGGCGACCTACACCGGCAGCTTCACGCAAATCCGCGACTGGTTCGCGGGGCTCCCCGACAGCCTGGCGCGCGGTTACAAGCCCGGGCGGTTCAGCTTCAACGTCAAGGGCGGGCGGTGCGAGGCGTGCAGCGGCGACGGGCTGATCAAGATCGAAATGCACTTCCTCCCCGACGTCTATGTGACGTGCGACGTGTGCCACGGCGCGCGCTACAACCGTGAGACGCTCGAGGTGAAGTTCAAGGGCCGCAGCATCGCCGACGTGCTCGACATGACCGTCGAGGACGCGGTCGAATTCTTCAAGGCGGTGCCGAGCATCCGCGAGAAAATGGCGATGCTCGCCGAAGTCGGGCTCGGCTACGTCAAGGTCGGGCAACAGGCGACGACGCTGAGCGGCGGCGAGGCACAGCGCGTCAAACTCGCCAAGGAACTCTCCCGCCGCGCGACCGGCAGCACGCTCTACATCCTCGACGAGCCGACAACCGGGCTGCACTTCGAGGACGTCCGCAAATTGCTCGAAGTGCTCCACGCGCTGGTCGAACAAGGCAATACCGTGGTGGTGATCGAGCATAATCTGGAAGTGATCAAGACCGCCGACTGGGTGATCGACCTGGGACCCGAAGGCGGCGTGCGCGGGGGCGAGATCGTGGCGGTCGGGACGCCCGAGACGGTGGCGAAGGAGCCAAGGTCGTACACAGGGCACTATCTGGCGCCGCTGCTGGGGATGGAGAGTGTGGCGGGGTGACACCAACTCTCTCTTCAATAGAGGGGCGACATGTGCCCATTTACTGAAACTAAGCCAAACCGCTTTCCTCTAATAATGTTCTATATAGCAGACTTGACCCAGATGTGCCCGGTTTGAAACGGTCAATGTGGAAATCGTCATTAGTCAAATTAGAGGTTTGAAAAATAGCTAGAAAGTCCTTAACTTCTACAATGTTTCCAAGTCTATTTGTAGATTTGTATGCCGGTCGAAAGAAACGCATCAGTCCTTCGAAACCGTTAGTGCGATTGAGCATCATTCCGGGTTCACTGCTGTTCCAAGCTATTGGCCAGCGCTCCCTAGCAGCTTCAAGGTAGTTCCAAACCAACCTGGCAATTTCGGTGTCTCTGTCGTCTACGAACATTTTTCTAAGAACCAGCCGTTCACTTTCTTCTGACGAGACAGGTGGCCATTTAGATTGCCTTTGTCCGATTTGCCTGTCGATCAGGACGCGGTTCGCGTCACCCGAAACGTAGACTAGGAGAGAGTTAACGACAGTTGCCTGAGATAAAGTTTCTTCTGAACGCCCGACCGTCGCCGTACCAAGTCTCTTAACTCGATGATACAGGGGACTACCCTTCGCCTGGTCGAGTGCAACGGCAACATTATGGCAAGTCTTTTCGGGGCTGCGATATTTACTAAGAGCAAAAAGGTCGTAAACGAGACTTCTATTTACCTTTGTCTGTGCAAGGTTCACTATGGAAAAAACCATCGCTTGATCTGCGATATCAGCACCAACAAAAATTGAAACGTTGATATCAAATTGAGGACCAGCGTAATTTGCAAGTCCCGCTATCCGGTGTTGGCCGTCAATGATTCGAGCAATGGAGCGGTATAAAGATATTTGCTCGGGATCATCACCGGCAGTGAAGTTGGATAGCTCCATATCGAAAACGTCAGATCTCCCTTCACAAGCAGGTGTAATCGATACGCATCGTTCATCGACCGCTATTACTACTGATGTTGGAAACGTAGCATCCTGCCCTTGAACATATTGTTGTATCATCTGAACACGCTTGTTGTTCAACTCACGCTGGATACCCAAATATTCATCTAACGTTTCCTCATTCAAACGACGGATATCGAAGTGAGCAATGTCATATAGACTTTTCGACGGTATTGCGCCAATATATATTTCGCCGATAGGCTGGCGTATTTTGATGACCGGAAACTTAACGGTCTTTAGCGCCTCATCGATCATGCTTCGGCGACCTTTTGCTCTACTTCTTGTACAAATCGATCAGAGTCAGATTTGAATTGCTGTTCAGCTGTTCGCAGCGGCTGAACTGCACCCAAAATTTCACAAGACAGATAGAGGGCTAACGAGACACCAAACGTCCAATATGACGTGGTGCGGAATGCTTCTCTGTTGAGTGATTGTGCGGTTGGATCAACCCCAACCGTGATTGCAAAGACAATCGTGGCAGCAAAAATCAGCAATAATAGAAATGGCTTGAGCAACCGTGGCCATTGTATTTGATATATTAAAAGCCAGCTTGAGGATGCCAAAAAGCCGACCGAATAAAACATCAACTGACCCGCTAAAAGAAGATTAGAAAGTGCGGTAAAATAGGGAATTGTCGGAACTGATTTTACATACACCACAAATGCAAATACAAACAGCGGTATAATAGAGAACGTTGCAATGAACCCAACTTCCGCGATGGGCCAAAGCCAGTATTGCGGATTGGGTAGCTTGGCTATCGCAGCCTTAGCCCAGTGCTTTACCGCCACTAATCCCCCCTCCATCTCGCGTGGACGCTATCCGCAAAACACTAGGTGGGTCAACGGGTTGATCATGGCGGCGGGGACGACCCTACAAATTGTCCGTCAGGGGTCAGCAAGCCTGCTCGCTGGGAGCGAGTTTGTTGCGCGGATAGGTCGTCCAACCAATCTCATAATCCTCGGCTTGATTGCCCCAAACGGCCCACTCCTTTCGCGAACCACGAGCGAAAAGCTCGAGACGTTTGGCGGGACTACATGATTCAATCAGGTCGTACATTTCGTCGGGCTTGCGGCTGTGCTCACGCTTGCGTGTGCCAAGCAAATTCACCTGTCGCCGACCCGCCGGACCGGTGCGTGCGTTCTTGCCGCGAATGCCGAACAGGCAGAGTTCGGTGACGTTGCGGAAATAGAAACCGACTCCACGCCCGTCCGACCCGCCGTCCTTCCGGACTTTATGCCAGACAATGTTCGATTTATAATCGAAGCCCCACGCCTTCATCACGGCCAGCCCCTCGGGCAGCAGCGCGTTGGGCACCCACAGGTATAGATGCGCTGGGCTTTTGGCGACATCCGCAACTGGCAACGCCATGATCTCTTCGAGGTTCAAGGTGCCATAGCGATTGAGCCGGTGATGCTCTGGCGCAATCTTACCCGTGCGATTCTGAAACTGCCAAGGCGGATCGGCAAGAATGGTGCCGAACTTTTGACCCGCCAGCGCTTGTTCGAAGTCTCGTGCGGCAGATCGTTCAGGGGGATCGAATAGGGCCATGAGGATCTGAATCAGTCGCGATCCGCCCTTTCAAGGGGCGTGAGTCGAACCGTGCAGGAACCGAGTCTAACAGATTCCAAGAAGCAGTTTCAGCCCGCCGTCTCGCGACAAACCGGGTACTCCGCTTGCGCGGCATACGGTCGGCGGAACGGGCCTACTTCCTAGCTGTCGCTCCCAGGAGCGCGAACAAATGCCCGATCGGCGAAGACCTCGCAAGTTTAACCAAACGCGCAGGTGTGGGTTAGCCCGCGTGGCAGAGCCACGTCGTCAGTCCTTGCTCCGGCAAAATAAATCATGTCCTACAGAAAACCCATATGGTTAGCTGCCCGCATGACCGAGTCGCCCCAATTTTCCCCCGCCTCCGCGCTTCCCGAATTCACCCCGGTGCCGCGCAAGAACACCGTCACGCATGGCTGGACCGTCGCCAAGCAGCGCGATTTCATCGCGGGGCTGGCGGCGACGGGGAGTGTGCGGCTGGCGACCGAAGGGGTCGGGATGTCGTATACCGGCGTTTACGCGCTGCGCACCGCGCCGGGCGGGAGCAGTTTTGCGCGGGCGTGGGACATTGCGGTGGGCATGGGAGCGGCGCGCATCCGCGACGTCCTGTTCGGCCATGCCATTCACGGAATCCCGGAAACCATCATCACCGGCAAGGAGACGCGGATCGAGCGGCGGCGCTTCAACCACCGCACGATGATCTGGGCCTTGCAGCATCATATGCCCGACCAATATCCGGGCGGGTCGACGCTCGCATCCGGGTCGAAGCGCGAGCAGTGGCAGGCCGAGGAAACCCGGATCGACGAGGTGCGCGCAGGGATCACGCAGAAGCTGGAGGTGCTGCGGCGCGCGGAGATGGAAGCCATCGCGCAGGACCCTGCGCGGCGCGCCGCCTATGACGTGCTCCACCCGGGGCACGACAACGACTGGGATGCGATCGCCGACGGGGCGCGCGGTGGAGGCGGTGCAGGATAGCTAGTCGCCGTGGCAAAGCCACGTCGTCGGTCGGGGCAGCGGCCCCGCCGTCCGGGCTGGCGCGAGGGGATTTAGCTTGCGCTAAATCTGTCCCGCGCTGGCGCCGCTTGCCCACGTGCGCGATCCGGGGCAGCATCGCCCCCGCGCGCACCAGACGCGTCGAGGAGAGAGCATGCAGCAGCTGAGCGGACAGGATGCGAGCTTCGTCTATCTGGAGACGCCCGCGACGCCGATGCATATCGGCTCGGTCGGCATCTATGACCCCGCGACCGCGCCCGGCGGGTTCGTGCGGTTCAAGGATATTCTCGCCTTCATCGAAAGCCGGCTGGGCGGGGCGCGCTCGTTCCGCCAGCGGCTGGTGCGCGTGCCGCTCGACCTCGACCATCCCTATTGGATCGAGGATCCCGACTTCGACATCGAATATCACGTCCGCCACATCGCGCTGCCCTCGCCCGGCGACTGGCGGCAATTGTGCATCCAGGTCGCGCGGCTGCATTCGCGCCCGATGGACCTGTCGAAGCCGTTGTGGGAGTTCGTGATCGTCGAGGGGCTCGACAAGATCGACGGGCTGCCGCCGGGGTGCTTCGCACTGGTCGCCAAGGTCCACCATGCGGCGATCGACGGAATGTCGGGGGTCGAGATGTCGGCGGCGATCCACGACCTGTCGCCCGACAAGGCGAACCGCTTTCCCCAGACCGACTGGCAGGCCGAAGCGAAGCCGGGGATCGGCGAGCTGCTGATCTCGGGCTATTTCAACGCACTGCGCAGTCCGCAGAAATATCTCGAGACCGCGCTGCGCAGCGTGCCCGGCGTCGCGCGGCTGGCAAACGAGATCGGGCGCGGCGACCTGTCGATCGCGGGCGCCCGCACCCCGCCCAAGACGCGCTTCAACGCCAAGGTGGGGCCGCACCGCGTGTTCGACGGCGTGCCCTTTGCGCTCGCCGACGTGCGCGCGATCAGGAATGCAGTGCCGGGTGCGACGGTCAACGACGCGATCCTTGCGATCATCGGCGGGGGCCTGCGCCATTATCTGGCGGGCCAAGGCGAGCTGCCCGAGGCGAGCCTGACCGCGATGGCGCCGATTTCGGTGCGGCACGAGGGTGAGAAAGAGGCGCTGGGCAATCTCGTCGCGGCGATGGTGGTCAGCCTGGGGACGCACATCGCCGACCCGGTCGAACGCCTCGCGCACATCCACAACGACGCGGTCAATTCGAAGGGGCTGGTGGGCGCGGTCGGTGCGCGCACGCTGACCGATTATTCGCAGCTGATCCCGAGCGGGCTCGCCGGGCTCGGCGCGCGGCTCTACACGCGGCTGGGGGTGGCGAACGCGACCGCGCCGGTGTTCAACGTGGTTGCGACGAACGTTCCGGGCAGCCGCGTCCCGCTGTATTTCTGTGGGGCGAAGATGATCAAGATGTACGGCCTGGGGCCGATCTTCGATTCGATGGGGCTGATCAACACGATCTATTCGTACGTCGACGAGATCGCGATCAGCTTCACCTGCGACCGCGACATGATGCCCGATCCTGCGGGCTATGCGGCGGCACTGCGCCGGAGCTTTGCCGAGCTGAGCGCGGCGACGCGCACACCCGCACCGGAGAAGATCAAGAAGATGCGCAAGACGAAGGAGACGGCATGATGGCAAAGGGCGAAAAGATCGTGGATTCGGTCAAGAAGGCTGGCAAGGCAATGAAGGATGCGACCGGCAAGGCTGCGTCGAACGCCGGGCTGCTCAACGGCAAGGTGATCGACCATGCCGAGGAGAATGCGCGCCAGGCGTTTACGGCGATGCGATCGGCGGCACAGGCGAAAAGCCTGTCGGACCTCGCCAAGATCCAGGCGGATTTCGTCAAGGAACAGGGCGCGCGCTCGCTGGGCCAGGTCAAGGAAGTCGGTGAGCTGATCGCGCAGTTCGGCAAGGACGCGATGACGGCGATGCGTCCGCCGACGCCGCCGCAGGATTAGCGCCACGCGCGCCGCCGTCTTTGGCGCGTCGGGGGGCATCGGTGCCGCGCTGGTCGCCGCGCTCGCCGCCGATCCCTCGGTCGCGATCGTCCATGCCGGGTCGCGCGCGGGATCGGGGCCAGGCGGCGACACCGTCGCGGCCTTCGCGTTCGACCTGACCGACGAACCCTCGATCGCCGCCGCCGCCGAGGCAATCGGCACTGTCGACTTGTGCATCGTTGCGACGGGCGAGCTGCGTAACCCGGAGAAAAGCTGGTCGATGCAGACCGCTGATGCCTATGCGCGCGCGTTTGCGGTCAACACGATCGGCCCCGCGTTGATCGGCAAGCACATGCTGTCGCGCCTGCCGCGCGACCGGCGCAGCGTATTCGCCGCGCTGTCGGCGCGCGTCGGGTCGATCGGCGACAACCGGCTGGGCGGGTGGCACGCGTATCGCGCGTCGAAGGCCGCGCTGAACATGATCGTGCGCAACTTCGCCAACGAACTGGCGGTGCGCAACCCCGCCGCAATCGCGGTGACGCTCCACCCCGGGACGGTCGCGACGCCGCTGTCGGCGCGCTTCGTCGGGCAGCGGCCGACGCTGGCGCCCGAGGTGTCGGCGCGCGCGCTCCTCGATGTGCTCGCGCGGCTGACGGAGGCCGACAGCGGCGGGTTCTTCGCCTATGACGGCGCGCGCATCGACTATTGACGCGCGTCAGCGGGCAAGGCGACGAGCGCCACTGCCCGCTGCATTAGCGCCACGAAGCGCGCGGCGTCGACGGGGGCCGCGGGGTCGTTCCAGACGCCCTCGACGACGAACCATGCCCCGCCTTTCGTGCGCAACAGCCAGCCGAGCGACACGACGCCGGTCTCCGACCCGCCCTTGAACCCCGCATAGGCAAAGCGTGCGCGGTCGGCGGGCGCGAGCGAGGCGTTGACCGCGAGGATGTCGAGCGCTTCGGAGCTCGCGCGCAGCCGGGCGAAGGTGCGCGCGATCTCGGTGGGTGTGGCGGGCCATTCGACGCTGTCGACGAAGCGCGGCGCACCCGCCAGCTGACGCGCGTCGACGGTCGCGACATCGAAGTCGCGCGCCAGCACGGCGCGACGCTCGGTGAGGGCGCCGCGCGTCCAGCGGTCGCGCAGTGCGGCGCTCGCATCCATCTTGAGCACGAACGCCTCGCGCGTCGTCAGCATCGGCAGCGCGCCCGCCGTCGAGCCGATCGAGGCGCGCATCGCGTCGACGCGGTCGCGCCCGAGCGCGATGAGCAACGTGTCGGCGGCAGTGTTATCGCTGATCGAGATGGCCTGCGTGGCGAGCGTCGCCAGCGTCACCGGCGTGCCGCGTGGCCAGTCCTGCATCACGCCCGACGGCAGCGACGGCGCGGCGAGCGGCACGACATCGCCCCAGTTCCGCTCGCCTCCGCCTACCGCGCGCGCAAGCTCGGCGAGCACGAACAGTTTGAACTGCGACGCGACGGCAAAGCTGCGGTCCGCTTCGATCGCCAGCATCGGATCGGGCCTGTCGCCATCGAGCCGCGCGACGAGCAACCCGGCACGGCCCGGCAGCGCGCGCAGCTCGGTCGCGATCGCGGCGAGGCTGTCGTCCTTGCGTGCGACGCCCGTCACGAGCAGCCCGATGAAGCGGTGCGACGGGACGGCCTCGAGCGCGATCCGCACCGTTACCCGCGCGCGGGCATAGTCGATCGTTACGATCGCCTGCGCCAGTCCCTCGGCGTCGATCGAACTTAGCCCGACCACGGTGCCATTGTCGCGGCGCAGCTGCGTGGCGACGTCGGCCAGCCGCTCAAGCGGAACCGCGGCAAGAAAGGCAGGCGCGAAGTCGCCTGCACGAGGCTTGCCGTCGCGCAGGAGCGCCACGAGCGTCGCCGCGCGCTGCGTCAAGGACGGCGGGGGCGTCAAGGGCGGCGAAGCTTGGGCCAGAAGCGGGGTCGCGAGCGCCAGCCAGAGCAGCGCCAGCAGCCGCGTCATGCGTCGATCGCTTCCTCGTCGAGGCGTGCGGCGTTTTCCTGGATGAAGTTGAAACGGTGGACCGCGTCGCGGCCCATCAGCCGCTCGACGAGGTCGCGCACGCTCGCGCGCTCTTCATATTCCTGCGGCAGGGTCACGCGCAGCAGGGTGCGGCTTTTGGGGTCCATCGTCGTTTCGCGCAGCTGCGACGGGTTCATCTCGCCCAGCCCCTTGAAGCGCCCGACGTCGACCTTTTTCCCTGCGAATTCGCCACGTTCGATTTGGGTTCGGTGCGCCTCGTCGCGCGCATAGAGCGATTTGGCACCGACGGTCAGGCGATAGAGCGGGGGCTGCGCGAGGAACAGATGCCCGCGCCGGACGAGGTCGGGCATTTCCTGAAAGAAGAACGTCATCAGCAACGTCGCGATGTGCGCGCCGTCGACGTCGGCGTCGGTCATGATGACGATGCGTTCGTAACGCAGGTTTTCCGCGACGAAGCGGTCGCGCATGCCGCAGCCGAGCGCCAGCGCGATGTCGGCGATCTCGCTGTTCGCGCGAATCTTGTCGGCGGTCGCGCTCGCGACGTTCAGGATTTTGCCGCGGATCGGCAGGATCGCCTGAGTCTTGCGGTCGCGCGCCTGCTTGGCCGAGCCGCCTGCGCTGTCGCCCTCGACGATATAGAGTTCGGTCCCCTCGGGCGCATCGGTCGAGCAATCGGTGAGCTTGCCGGGCAGGCGGAGCTTGCGCGCCGAGGTCGCGGTCTTGCGCTTGACCTCGCGCTCGGCGCGCCGCGCGAGCCGCTCGTCCATCCGGTCGAGGACGTAGGTCAGCAGCGCGCGGCCGCGCTCCATATTATCGGTCAGGAAATGATCGAAATGATCCTTGACCGCGTTTTCGACGAGGCGCGCAGCCTCGGGAGAGGTCAGCCGGTCCTTGGTCTGCGACTGGAACTGCGGGTCGCGGATGAACACCGACAGCATGATCTCGGAGACGCCGATCACGTCCTCGGGCTGGATGTCGTTCGCGCGCTTCTGCCCCGTCAGCACGCCGAACGCGCGCAGTCCCTTGACGATCGCGGCGCGGAACCCCGCTTCGTGCGTGCCGCCGTCGGGGGTGGGGATCGTGTTGCAATACCAGCTGTAAGCGCCCTCGCTCCACAAGGGCCAAGCGATCGCCCATTCGACGCGGCCCTGCGCTTCTCCCGGGAAATCCTGACGTCCCGCGAAAAATTCGGCGGTCGCGCACTCGCGCTCCCCCACCTGTTCGCGCAGATGATCGGCGAGGCCGCCGGGGAACTGGAACGTCGCTTCGGCGGGCGTGGCGTCGGTGATCAGCTCCGGGGCGCAGCGCCAGCGGATCTCGACGCCCGCGAACAGATAGGCTTTCGATCGGACCAGCCGGTGCAGCCGGGCAGGCTTGAAGTGCATTTCGGGGCCGAAGATCTGCGTATCGGGAACGAACGACGTGCTGGTGCCGCGGCGGTTCTGGACGGCACCGAGCGGTTCGAGCGCCCCGAGCGTCTGTCCGCGCGAAAAGCTCTGGCGGAACAATTCCTTGTTGCGCGCGACCTCGACCACGGTCTCGCTCGACAGCGCGTTGACGACGCTGATCCCGACGCCGTGGAGCCCGCCGCTGGTGGCATAGGCCTTGCCGTCGAATTTGCCGCCCGCGTGCAGCGTCGACATGATGACTTCGAGCGCGGACTTGTCGGGGAACTTGGGGTGCGGATCGACGGGAATGCCGCGCCCGTTGTCGGTGACGGTCAGGCGATTGCCGACCTCGAGCACGACCTCGATCCGCGTCGCATGCCCCGCGACCGCCTCGTCCATGCTGTTGTCGAGCACTTCGGCGGCGAGGTGGTGATAGGCGCGCTCGTCGGTCCCGCCGATATACATGCCCGGACGGCGCCGGACGGGCTCGAGCCCCTCGAGCACCTCGATCGACGCGGCGTCATAGCCGGTGGCAGGGGCGTTGGTGGGGCCGGAGAACAAGTCGGTCATGCGTCGGCATGCTATAGGGAGGCGGTGCCGCCGAACGCAACCGCGACGCATGGTGTTGCTGCTTTGCAACATAGCGCGATTTTTCGGCGGAACCTTTGCAACCGTTCTGCGTGCGGCGGGTTGGGGCGGCGACACTGTCACCCAAGGAGATTTGTATATGCGTATCCTCACCCCCCTTACCGCCGCCCTGATGGCGACTGCCGCCGCTACCCCCGCGCTCGCGCAGGAAGCCGAGCAGACCGGCTTTTCGGGCCTCTATGTCGGCGGTGCCGTCGGCTATTCCGCGCAGTCGAACGATCTCGGCTCGGCGATCAAGTTCGACCGCAACCTCGACGGCACGTTCGGCGACCCGGTCCCGACCTCGACCGGCGCGACCGCGTTCGCGCCCGGTTATTGCTCGGGCCGTTCGACGTCGACCACCAACATCGACTGCCTGAAGGATCAGGACGGCATCGACTATTACGGTCGCGTCGGCTTCGACATCCAGCGCGGCAGCATCGTGTTCGGCGTGCTGGGTGAATTCGGCAAGGCCGACATCACCGACAGCGTGTCGGCGTTCAGCACGACGCCGGCTGCCTACACGATGACGCGCTCGCTGCGTTACAATGCGGCGATCCGCGCGCGTGTCGGCTATACCCCGAACAACTCGACGCTGATGTACGTGACTGGCGGTGGTGCCTATGGTCGTGTGCGCAACGGCTTCTATCAGATCGGCAATGCGACCAACGCGTTCTCGACCAACGGCAGCCAGGACGATTACGGCTATAGCGCGGGTGGTGGCGTCGAGCAGCGCATCGGCAATCATTTCTCGGTCGGGCTCGAATACATCTACACCTCGCTGAAGGACAAGAAGGCGCGCGTCCGGGCGGCCAATGGCGGCGCGACGCCGGCGACCAATCCGTTCCTGCTCGGCAATACGAGCGGCACCGACTTCGCGCGGGCCGACGATAATTTCCGCTGGGGCTCGATCCGGGTGACGGCGGCGTTCCGCTTCTAAAGTCGCTCACGATCACTCGACGGCCCGCGTTTCCCTTCGGGGAGGCGCGGGCCGTCTTGTATCGGTCGCCACTGCGCCCCACCCTATTGCCAAAGGGGTAGCCGACGATGACCGAAGCCGAGCCGACCTATCGCCTGCCCCAGGGCGCACCCCAGGCGGCGCGCGCGACGCAGATGTTCCCCGCCCTCGATCCCGACCAGATCGCGCGGATCGACCCGCTGGGCGAGCGCCACCGCTGGGCCGACGGTGAGCTTCTGTTCGAATCCGGCAAGACCGGGCCGGGGCTGTTCGTCGTCCTGTCGGGGTGGGTCACGATCACGCAGCGCGGTCCGCTGGGCGAGGCCGTGCCCGTCGTCGAACAGGGGCCGGGGCAGTTTCTGGCGGAAGTCGGGCAATTGTCGGGCAAGCCCGCGCTGGTTGACGGGCACGCGAGGGGCGCGGTCGAGACGATCCTGCTCGATCCCGAGGCGCTGCGCGGGCTGCTGGTCGTCGATGCCGCGATAGGCGAAATGATCATGCGTGCGCTGATCATCCGCCGCGTCGCGCTGATCGAAAGCGGCGCGGGCGGGCCGGTGCTGGTCGGCGCGCCGTCGATGCCCGACATCGTGCGGCTGGAGAGTTTCCTGTCGCGCAACGGCATGCCGCTCACCCTGCTCGACCCCGAGAGCGACGAGGATGCCCGCGCACTGATCGCGCAGTTCGACGTGTCCGAGGACGACCTGCCGCTCGTCATCTGTCCGGGCGGCGAAGTGCTGCGCAACCCGACCGAGGCCGCGCTCGCGCATTGCCTGGGGCTCGACGCGATCGACACCGACACGACATACGACGTCGCGGTCGTCGGCGCGGGGCCAGCGGGGCTCGCGACCGCGGTCTATGCGGCATCCGAAGGGCTGTCGGTCGTCGTGCTCGATGCGCGCGCGTACGGCGGTCAGGCGGGCGCGTCCGCGCGGATCGAGAATTACCTGGGCTTCCCGACCGGCATTTCTGGCCAGGCGCTCGCGGGGCGCGCCTATGGCCAGGCGCAGAAGTTCGGCGCGCAGATCGCAATTCCCGTGACGGTCGAACGCCTCGACTGTTCGCGCAAGACGCCCAGCCTCGTCCTCGGCGACGGGCGCCGCGTGCGCGCGCGCACCGTCGTCGTCGCGAGCGGCGCGGCCTATCGACGCCCTTCGGTCAAGGGGCTTCAGCGCTACGAGGGGCGCGGCATCGCCTATTGGGCGTCGCCGGTCGAGGCGCGGCTGGTCAAGGGACAGACGGTCGCGCTCGTCGGCGGCGGCAATTCGGCGGGACAGGCGGTCGTCTTCCTCGCGCAGCATTGCACCGAGGTGAACCTCGTCGTGCGGCGTCCGCTCGAGGAGACGATGTCGAACTATCTGATCGAGCGCATCGCCGCGCTGCCCAACGTGAAGCTGCACGTGGGGGCGGAGATCAGCGCGCTGCACGGCAACCGCAGCGGGCTGACCGGTGTCACGTGGAAAAACCGCGAGACCGGCGCAGAGGACATGTGCGACACCAATTATCTGTTCCTGTTCATCGGTGCCGACCCCAATTCGGGCTGGCTGGGCGAATGCGATGCGGTGCGCGATGCCAAGGGCTTCGTGACGACGGGCGACGCGCTCGATGCCGAGGCGCTGGCGGGCGCGGGCTGGCACGCCGACCGCAAGCCCGCGCCGCTGGAAACGAGCATCCCCGGCGTCTTTGCGATCGGCGACGTCCGCGCCGGATCGGTCAAGCGCGTCGCGGCGGCGGTCGGCGAAGGCGCCGCCGTCGTGGCGCTGATCCACGCGCACCTCGCCGAGTTATAACCCCCTGCGCTGCGTCGCCCCGACCTCGGCGGTGGGCGGTGGCAGCCTGTTTTGATCCGTTTTAGTGAGATTTGCGTGCGTTGACTTCACACACTTCGCACGGGTGAGCCCCCATAGCCCTCCCGAAGGCACTAACAGGATCGATCGACGGTTTGAAAGAGCAGGACGCGTCGAAACGCGCGAGTCGACGACGCTGCCGCATCGCCGCGGCGTAGGAAAGCGGCCTTCGCGCATCCCGTCGCTCCGGGCTCGACCCGGGACCCCGCTTTTTCTCATTAGAGCGGGATGACATTAGCTTGCACCATATCCTGAGTTGTTGAGGTATGCGGCGCACTCGTTGGGTGAGAAGGCGTCGAGGAGTGATCCGATGCGTCGCCATGTTTGTTCGTGGGACCGTTCGGCGGCCTTTCGCAGCAAGTGTTTGAGCTTTGCGAAGACTTGCTCGATGGGGTTGAGGTCGGGTGAGTAGGGCGGCAGGAACAGCAGCCGCGCCCCGACGCTGCGGATGGCGGCGCGCACTGCGGGTTTTTTGTGGCTCGACAGATTGTCCATGATGACGATGTCCCCGGGCGAGAGCGTGGGGACGAGACACTGCTCGACATAGTCGGTGAAGCTCTGCCCGTTGACGGGCTGGTCGAGCACGCAAGGGGCATCGATCCGGTCGCAGCGGAGCGCCGCGAGGAAGGTCATCGTGCGCCAGTGACCATAGGGCACCTTGGCGTGGAGCCGCTGCCCTTTGGGAGCCCATCCCCGCAAGGGAGCCATGTTCGTCTTGGCCCAAGTCTCGTCGATAAAGACGAGACGCTTTGGATCAAGCCGTCCCTGATATTTCTTCCACTGCGTTCGCCGCCGCGCGATCCACGGTCGAAGCTGTTCGGCGGGCAGTACGCTTTTTTTTGAAGCTCAGACCCTCGGCATGAACGAACCGCCACACCTGCACATAGTCGACCTTCACTCCACGCTCGGCCAGCTCGGCGACCAGCCCGCGCAACGTAAAGTCGTGCGCGGTACGCTCGAGCAACCAGTCACGATGCCGCGACAACACCCCGACCTTGTAACCACCGATCCTGGCAGGTGCCGCGCTCCCAGTAGCACGATACCGTCCCGACCAACGCACCACCGTCGCCGGACTGATGCTCAGCATCGCTGCCACCGAACGAACGCTCTCACCCAACAAAACCCGAGCCACCGCCCGCTCGCGCAAGTCCATCGAATAGGCTCTCGCCATCGCTGCCGACCTCCATCCTCGGCCAGCAGCTTGAATCAGACTTCAACCGGTTTGTGAATCCCTATCGATTCATCGCAACGTCATCCCGCTCTAGTGCATTATGATCGTTACGTGTTCTCTTCCCCGAGCGAAGCGAGGGGCTCTGTCGAGCGAAGCGAGACCCGGCGCGAGAGCCAGCCAATCTCGCTGCGCTCGATTCAGCCCCTCGCTGCGCTCTGGGAAGCGGGTCTTCCTGCTGTCATCGCACTCTGACGCCGGTGGCAAGCGAGCGTGATGGCGGGATCAATCCTGATTGGCGCGATCTCTATGATACGCTGGCTTGGGCGACGTCCGCCAGGGTAGCGGGGCCCCGGGTCAAGCCCGGGGCGACGAAGGTGGCGACTGCAGCGAACGACGACTAAACGGTCATAGGTTCGACACGAACCAAACGATAAATGCAGCCACTCCGGCCAGGGCGAGCGCAAGAATGACACGAACGACCGGCGGATCTTTCGGCGTTATGTCCTGAGGCCACGGCAAGGTTAGTGCCCGCAAGGGGGCGACGAATGCAGCCGTCGCTCCGGCAACCCTAACCCAGTCCAAAGCCACCCAGCGTTGCGCCATGGCGATCGATTGAGCGTCGGTAATTGTGTCCTTAGGCGAGTGGACGCCATGATAGTAGAGCGCAGCGTTCATAGGCCAGAACTCAACAACTGTCAGGATGAGCAGGAGCAAAATGCCGATTGACGGGAGGCAGAGAAGCCATCGAAATCGCCACGGCGTGCGCCACCCTGCCACGAGCGCCCCGAACCCGGCTATCAACATGGCAGCCGAGAACGGAATGAAGAAAACCCCGGTATCGACGGGCCAAGCCTTGCCGTACGGCATCATCGCTAGAGACGTAGGTGGATCGGCGCTCCACGCGCCCGCAAGGACGAGGAGGTCGAACAACTTGGCACCGAGCAGCGGTCCACCCACCAACACTGCAAGCCAGAGAAAAGTACGCGCGAAGCTCTCTCTGCTCACCATATAAACTTGTCCCTCGCTGCTTTGTGTCTGCTTAGTTGGGATCATTTCCTAAAACCGGACTGTCGGCAATCCCCAACTAAACCGCTGTCCCCCCGACCGTCAGCCGATCGACCAGCAGCGTCGGCTGACCCACGCCGGCAGGCACCGACTGTCCGCCCTTGCCGCACATGCCGACGCCTTCGTCGAGCGCGAAGTCGTTGCCGATGCCGGTCACGCGGGTGAGGACGGTGGGGCCGTCGCCGATCAGCGTCGCGCCTTTGATCGGCGCGCCGAGCTTGCCGTTCTCGATGCGGTACGCCTCGGTACAGCTGAACACGAACTTGCCGCTGACGATGTCGACCTGGCCACCGCCGAAGCTCTTGGCGAAGATCCCCGACTGGACGCGCGAGAGCAGCTCGGCGGGGTCGTCGCGCCCGGCCTTCATGAAGGTGTTGGTCATGCGCGGCATCGGGGCGTGCGCGAACGATTCGCGTCGCCCGTTGCCCGTTGCCGCGACGCCCATCAGCCGCGCGTTGAGCCGGTCCTGCATATAGCCGCGCAGGATGCCGTCGTCGATCAGCACGGTCTCCCCGGTCGGCGTCCCCTCGTCGTCGATGCTCAGCGAGCCGCGCCGGTCGGGGATCGAGCCGTCGTCGACCACCGTCACGCCCGGCGCGCCGACCCGCTCACCGATGCGGCCCGAGAACGCACTGGTGCCCTTGCGGTTGAAATCGCCCTCGAGCCCGTGGCCGATCGCCTCGTGAAGCAGGATGCCAGGCCAGCCGGGGCCGAGCAGCACCGTCGTCTCGCCCGCGGGGGCGGGTACCGACTCGAGGTTGACGAGCGCCTGTGCCAGCGCCTCGTCGATCGCGCGCTGCCAGACGCCCTCGTCGAACAGCCGGTCGTAGAGATAGCGCCCGCCGATGCCGAAGCTGCCCGATTCGCGCCGGTCGCCGGCTTGCGCGACGATGCCGACGTTGAGGCGGACGAGCGGGCGGATGTCGGTCGCGACGAAGCCGTCGGCGCGGACGATCTCGATCACCGACCAGCTGCCCGACAGCGAGGCCGAGACCTGGACGACGCGCGGGTCGCGCGCGCGCGCAGCGGCGTCGATCCGCTGGCACAGCGCGACCTTGTCGGCGAACGCGATCGCGCCGAGCGGATCGTCGCCGGTATAGACATGCGTATTGCTGCGCCGCGGCGGGGTGCGCCCGGTGCCCTGCGCCGGGTCGAGCAGCGCGAGCGTTTCGGCGGCGCGGCGGATGCCCGCCGGGCTGACATCGTCCGAATGCGCGAACCCCGTCGCTTCACCCGACACGCCGCGCAGGCCAAAGCCGCGCTCGGTCCCGTAATCGGCGGTTTTCAGCCGTCCGTCGTCGAAACCGAACGCCTCGGTCGTCTTGTACTGGAGATAGAGCTCGCCATCGTCGCACGCGTCGAGCGCGGTTGCGGTCAGCGCGCGCGCGGTTGCGGGGTCGAGAGTGTCGCCATAGAGCAACGCGCGGGGATCGAGGGTCATCACTCCGATATAGGCGGTCTAGCGCCCGAGGCCATCCTCATCGCTCTTTTCGATATCGCCGGCCAGATCGGCATCGCCGCCGACGAGGACGAAGCGCCGGTCGCAATAGCCGCAATCGACATATCCACGCTCGTCGATTTCGAGGAACGAGCGCGGGTGACCGAGCGCGGCGGGAACGCCGTCCGGACCGCCCGATCCGTCACAGACAACGCGGCGGCTGGTGGTGCGAAAGGTTTCGGGCGGCGGGACCATGGCGCGCCGCGTTAGAGCGGCGTCGGGGCCGCTGCAACTCTTGGTCGGCCGTTACTGATAGTCGACGGTGACGCTGAAGCTTCCCGAATGTTGACGACCGAGATCGGCGTCCATGTCCGCGCCTTGCCCCGCGCGGTGCGGCTCGCGGTGACGAGGGTGCGCATCAGTAATAGGTGACGATGATGTCGAATGTGCCGGTATAGACGCCGTCCATCTGGTTCGCGCCCACCGCGAGCGTGCCGCCGACGAGCAGGTCGAACAGCCCGGCGGCGTTCAGGAACTTGGTCGTCGTGCCGTTGAGCGTGATGTCGGTCACGTTCATCGTCGCCCCGCCCCCGACGCGCGTCAGGACCGGCAAGGGGCCGCGGTTGACCTGGAGCGTCTTACCCGGTGCGCCATAGGTTTCGAATTCGGCCGATTGCGGGCTCCCCCCCGCCAGCGTCACGCCGCCGGTCCTCGACCGCGTGTTGAAATCGGGGTCGATCGTGACCGTGCCCGCGGTCGTCCCCGCGACGATCCGCCCGAAATCGAGGTCGCGGATCTTGACGATCGACAGCGGTTTGAGCGCGACGACCGTGACCGTCGTCGCCTGCGTCGCGGCCAAACCCGGGCTCCCCAGCCCGAGCGCCACCGCGCCTGCGCATGCCGCCCCCAGGCCGCGCGCCCCCAACTTCCCGGTAATCCCCACGCCGCTGCTCTGCCCCACACGGGCATAAATTGGCATGAAGGCGCATGGTTAACGACGCGGTTACGCGTGTCGCGCCTTTGCAAGCTGGGGCCGCGTCGCTAGGTGCGCGGGGATGACCGACGCCGCGATCCGCATCGACAGCCTCGAAAAGACCTATCACGGCGGCAAGCAGGCGCTGTCGGGTGTCAGCTTCGACGTGCCGCGCGGGCAGATCTTCGGGCTGCTGGGTCCAAACGGCGCAGGCAAGTCGACCCTGATCAACATCCTGTCGGGGATGGTGAAAAGGACCGGCGGGCACGCGAGCATCTGGGGCTTCGACATCGACGCGCACCCGCGCAACGCCAAGGCGTCGATCGGCATCGTGCCGCAGGAAATCCTGTTCGACCCGTTCTTCACGCCGCTCGAGGCGCTCGAATTGCAGGCGGGGCTCTACGGCGTTCCCAAGTCGCGGCGCCGGTCGATGGAGCTGCTGCGCGCGGTGCATCTCGAGGACAAGGCCGGGGCCTATGCGCGCACGCTGTCGGGCGGGATGAAACGCCGCCTGCTCGTCGCCAAGGCGATGGTCCACTCGCCGCCCGTTCTCGTGCTCGACGAGCCGACCGCGGGCGTCGATATCGAGCTGCGCCAGCAGCTCTGGGCCTATGTCCGGGAGCTGAACGCGCAGGGCGTGACGGTCGTGCTGACCACGCACTACCTCGAGGAAGCCGAGGAATTGTGCGACCGGATCGCGATCATCAACCATGGCCAGCTGATCGCCAACAAGCCGACGCGCGAGATGGTCGGCATGGCGCAGGAAAAGATCGTCGAGGTCACCGTCGACCGCGACCTGACGGCCGCCCCGCAGTCGCCGGTGTTCGAGCAGGTGGAGCTGAAAGGCGAGCGTATCCTGTCGATCACTTACTCAAAGGCGCGCACGAACGCGGGCGACGTGATCAGCGCGGTCAATGCGGCGGGGCTGGGAATCGTCGACGTCTCGACGCGCGAGGCCGATCTGGAGCATGTGTTCCTGGCGCTGACGCGAAGTGGCGGTTGACGATCGATAACGTGCACGACATACTGATGGTATGAAGGTTGCGGTGTCAATTCCCGACGAGACGTTTCGCAAAGCCGACACGATCGCAAAGCGTCTGGCGTTGCCTCGCAGTGCGTTCTACGCGCTCGCACTCGATGCGATGATCGCCAAGTCGGAAATCAGCCTGACCGACCAGATCAATGCGGCGCTGGACGAAATGACCGAGGACGACTGGCAGGAACAAGAGACGTTGCTCCGGGCCGGTGCCGCGACGGTGCTGAAGCATACCGAGTGGTGAAACGCGCGCTCGTCGTCCGGCAGGGCGACATATGGTTGGCCGACCTGGGTCAGCCGATCGGATCGACAGCGGGGTTCGTGCGGCCGGTAGTCGTCGTGCAGGGCGATGCCGTCAACGCCAGTGGCCTGACGACCTATTTGACGGTACCGATGACGGCAAATCTGCGACATGCAAAGGTTCCGACCAACTTGGCGCTCGTGCCGGGCGCGACGGGCCTCGATCGTGAGTCAGTTGCGCAGCCGACGCTGCTGCTGGCCGTTGCCGACGAACAATTGCTCGAACGCATCGGTGCGCTCGCCGACGGACAGCTCAGGCGGCTCTTTGCCAAGCTCGACCTTGTGCTGGGTCGCCAATGACCTACGACACACTCGTGATCGGCTCGGGCGCGGCGGGGCTCACCGCGGCGATCACGCTGGCGGCGGCGGGCAAGCGCGTGGCGGTCATCGCCAAGGGCGGGCTGTCGGAGGGGTCGACGGCATGGGCGCAGGGCGGGATCGCCGCGGTGCTCGAGGCAGGCGATACGTTCGCCAGCCACATCGAGGACACGATGGTCGCGGGCGCGGGACTCAACAACCGCGCGACCGTCGAGCGCGTGATCGAGGGCGCGCCCGCCGCGATCGGCCGGCTGATCGAACTGGGCGTGCCCTTCAACACCGACGGCGACGAGCTCCACCTGACGCGCGAAGGCGGGCACAGCGCGCGGCGCATCGTCCATGTCGACGATGCGACCGGCTGGGCGGTGCAGGTCGCGCTCGAAAAGGCGGCGAACGCCAACCCCAACATCGTGCTGATGCCCGACCGGGTCGCGATCGACCTGATCACCGACCGGCACGTCGAAGGGCCGAGCGCGCGCCACGTCTGGGGCGTCTATGCGTTCGACCGCGCGAGCAAGCGCGTCGAGGCGATCACCGCGCCCGCAACGGTGCTCGCGACGGGCGGCGCGGGGCGGTGTTACCTGTTCTCGACCGCGCCGCGCGGCGCGACCGGCGACGGCATCGCGATGGCCTGGCGCGCAGGGGCGCGCGTGGCGAACATGGAATTCATGCAGTTCCACCCGACCTGCCTCTATAATCTTGAGGTCAAGAATTTCCTGATCACCGAGGCTGTGCGCGGCGAGGGCGGGCGGCTGATCAACCCGGTGACGGGCAAGCGCTTCATGCCCTTTTACGACGAACGCCTCGAACTCGCGCCGCGCGACGTCGTCGCGCGCGCGATCGACGCGGAGATCAAGCGCTTCGGGCTCGATTACGTCCACCTCGACATCAGCCACATGCCCGCCGATTTCGTGCGCGGGCATTTCCCCAACATCCACGAGAAACTGATGGGGCTGGGCATCGACATGACGGTGGCACCGATCCCCGTCGTCCCCGCGCAGCATTACACGTGCGGCGGCGTCAAGATCGACCTCGATGCGCGGACCGACCTGCCCGGCCTCTATGCGGCGGGCGAGGTCAGCGAATCGGGGCTGCACGGCGCGAACCGGCTCGCGTCGAATTCGCTGCTCGAATGCTTCGTGTTCGGCGAGGCGGCGGCACAACATATCCTCGCCCATTCGGCCGACAGCGTTCCCGCGGTCCGCGCCTGGGACGAGAGCCGCGTGACCGATTCGGACGAGGAGGTCGTCGTCCAGCACAACTGGCGCGAGATCCGGCGCTTCATGTGGGATTATGTCGGCATCGTGCGCACCACCAAGCGGCTCGAACGCGCCGCGCACCGTGTCGCGCTGCTGCGGCAGGAGGTTGCCGATTATTACGGCACCTTCCGCGTCACCCCCGACCTGATCGAGCTGCGCAACCTGGTCGAAGTCGCCGACCTGATCGTGCGATCGGCGCTCTCGCGCCACGAATCGCGCGGGCTGCACTACAACAGCGACTGGCCCGATCTGGCAACCGAAGCGGTGGACACGATCCTGACGCCCTGAACCGGGAGCTGAGGCCGTCAGCACATGTGACCTTTTTGCAACGCAGCATAAACAAACGCCAAGGGTCCACCACGGGTGTCCGCCGTGTCACGCAAGCGCAACATATGCGCGCCACGGGCCACGCATCGGCGACGGTCACAGGCCGCGCGGCGACTTCACGGCTAGGGAACCAACATGAAAAAGCACCTGCTCTCGGGCGCAGCTTTCGCTGCGCTGATCGTTCCGGGATATGCGTTCGCGCAGTCGTCGGGCACCGTCGCCGCCGACGAAGTCACAGAGATCGTCGTGACCGGGAGCCGCACGGCGTCGAGCCCCGGCGTCGAGGGTGTCAGCGTCCCCGATTCGCCCAAGGCGCGCACCGTGCTCAACAACGAATATCTGCGGACGCAGAACCCGGGCCAGTCGATCCTGCAGGCGATCAACATCGTCCCCAGCGTCAACTTCACCAACAACGACCCGTTCGGTTCGTCGGGCGGCAACGTCCGCATCCGCGGCTTCGATGGCAACCGCATCTCGTTCACCTGGGACGGCCTCCCGCTCAACGACACGGGCAACTACGCGATCTTCTCGAACCAAGCGGGCGACCCCGAAATCGTCGATTCGGTCAACGTCAACCAGGGCACGACCGACGTCGACAGCCCGACGGCAGCGTCGTCGGGCGGCACGATCAACTATCGCACGATCACGCCCAGCGAGGAGTTCGGCGCGATGGTCGTCGGTGCCTATGGCCAGTCGTACCAGAACCGCAATTTCTATCGCACCTTCGGCATGATCCAGACCGGCGACATCCTGGGCACCGGGGTGCGCGGGTTCGTTTCGGCATCGGGCGCGCGCAACGCCAAGTTCCGCGGGTTCGGCAATATCGACAAGGAACAGTTCAACGCCCGGCTGTACAAGACGCTGGGTACCAACGGCGACTTCATCGCGCTGGCCGGGCATTACAACCGCAACCGCAACAATTCTTACCGCGCGCTGACGCTGTCGCAGGCGTCGTACGATTTGGCGGTGAATGGTCGCTACACGTTCGACAACAACGGGTTCTGCGTCCGTCCCGCTTTCGTTGGCGGCACGGCGCAGAATGAGGGCAATGGCGTCTCGCAGGGGGCGTTCACTCTCGTTCCGACCAGCCTCAACAGCACGTACCAGGCCGACGGGCGCCCTGCGAACGCGCAGACCGTCGTCAGCGGCCAGGACCAGAGCTGCACCAACTATGTCGGCTCGCGCCTCAACCCGTCGAACACCGGCAACGCCCGCTTCAACTCGCGCTTCACGCTGACCGACAAGCTGACGCTGACGGTCGATGCCGGGTATCAATATGTCCTGGCGAATGGCGGCGGCTTCTTTACCCAGGCCGAAACCGATCCGCGTACCCGTGCCTATGCGGTCGGCGTGACGACGGGTGGCAAGGATCTGAGCGGCGACGGCGACATCCTCGACACCGTCGCGCTCTATGCGCCGAACACCACCAACACCAACCGGTACACGCTGCTGGCGTCGCTGCGTTACGACTTTGCCGAGGGGCAGTCGTTCCGCATCGCCTATGCGCTCGACTATGGCCGTCACCGCCAGACGGGTGAATATTCGTTCTTCGACTCGATCGGAAACCCCTCGAACGTGTTCGGCGGCCGCGGTGGTACTCAGCAGGTAACCGACAGCTCGAATTACTTCCTGCGCGCACGCGACCGCTTCTCGATCGCCGAGCTCAATCAGGTGTCGGGCGAATATCGCGGCAAGTTCTTCGACAACCGGCTCGAGGTGCAGCTCGGGGTGCGCGCGCCGTTCTTCTATCGTCAGCTCAACCAGTTCTGCTACACGATCGTGTCGAGCGGCAACCCGCTGTGCACCTCGACGCAGTTCGGGACGACGCCGCTGACGATCCCGACCGGCGGCAACGCCAACAACTTCCTCTATGTCGTCCCCGCCAACTTCAACACCGCGACGGGCGTTCCGGCGAACGCGCTCTACGCGCCGTTCCGGCAGGTCTATAAGTATCAGAAGGTGCTTCCCAACATCGGCTTCACCTTCCGCCCGGTCGAAAACATCACCGCCTATGGGTCGTATGCCAAGGGGCTGTCGGCACCGCGTACCGACAATCTCTATCGCGGACCGTTCGTCGGTGTCGCGCCCGAGACGACCGACAATTTCGACGTCGGTGTCCGTTACAATTCGGCGAAGCTGCAGGCGACGTTCGGCGGGTTCTACAACAAGTTCGCGAACCGCATCGTGACGTCGTTCGACGATCAGCAGGGCATCTCGGTCGACCGGAACGTCGGGCGGGTCGAGATCAAGGGGCTCGAGGCGACGGTCAACGTCCGTCCCGTGCCGTGGTTCAACCTCTATGCCTATGGGTCGTACATCGATGCCAAGCTGAAGGACAACATCCGGCTCGGCACGACGGTTGCCGGCGTCAACGGCGCGACCGTCACCGGCCTGCCGATCGTCGCGCTGACAGCGGGCAAGCGCCTCGTCGAGACGCCCGAATGGCAATATGGCGCGCGCGCGGTGTTCCTTTATGGCCCCGCACGCCTCGGCATCGGTGCCAAGCGCGTCACTCCGCGCTTTGCCACCGACGTCAACGACGTGATCATCCCGGGCTATACCGTCGTCGACGTCGACGCACGCGTCAGCCTCAAGTCGCTCGGCATGGAAAAGACCTTTGTCCAGCTCAACGTCAGCAATCTGTTCGACAAGCAGTATCTCGGCACGATCAACTCGCAGATCGCGATCCCGACCAACTTCGGGCTGGGCGTGACGGGCATCGGACAGAATGGCACATCGTCCATTCCGGGCGGTGCCAACCCGACCTTCCAGCCGGGTTCGCCGCGCTCGTTCTCGGTCTCGCTGCAGGTCGGCTTCTGAACCGCCTCGCATCCGCTGCGTAAACGAAAAGGCCGGTGGTCCCGCGAAAGGGATCACCGGCCTTTTTTCTCGCTCGGCGCTAACGCTCACCCCAAACGCGCGGCGACCAGCGCTTTCAGGTCGGCCTCGGGGCGCGGGCCGTAGTGGGCGATGACTTCGGCGGCGCAGACCGCGCCCATCGTCAGGCTGTCGGTCAGCGAGCGGCCCTCGGCCTGGCCGGCGAGGAAACCCGCCGCGAACAGGTCGCCCGCGCCGGTGGTGTCGATGACCTGCGCGACGGGCTCAGCGGCGACGCGGGCGTGTTCGCCGCCCGCATGCGCCTCTGCGCCCTTCGCGCCGTGCGTGCAGACGAGCACCGGGACCTGCGCGGCGAGCGCGCGGACCGCGGCGTCGGTATCGTCGGTCGCCATCAGCGCGCGGACTTCGCTGTCGTTGGCGAACAGGATGTCGATCGACCCGTCGGCGATCAGCGCGCGGAAATCGTCGCCGTGGCGGTCGATGACGAACGCGTCGGACAGCGTGAAAGCGACCTTGCGCCCCGCCGCCTTGGCGACGTCGATCGCGGCACGCATCGCGGCGCGCGGCTCCTCCGGATCCCACAGATACCCCTCGAGATAGAGGATGTCGGCGGCGGCGATCGTGTCGCGGTCGAGCGCGGCCTGCGGCAGATATTGCGACGCCCCCAGGAAAGTGTTCATCGTTCGCTGGCCGTCGGGCGTGACGAGGATCAGGCAGCGCGCGGTCGGCGGTTCGGCCCCGCGCGGCGGCGTGTCGAACGCGATGCCGAGCGCGCGGACGTCGTGCGCGAACACCTCACCCAGTTGGTCGTCGGCGACCTGGCCGATAAAGCCGCAGCGACGCCCGAGCGCGGCGAGCCCCGCGATCGTGTTCGCCGCCGACCCGCCCGACACTTCGCGCCCCGGCCCCATGCGCCCATAAAGCTCGGTCGCGCGCGCGGCGTCGATCAGCTGCATCGATCCGCGCGGCAGCCCCTCGGCGGCGATGAACGCATCGTCGGTGCTGGCGATCACGTCGACGATGGCATTGCCGATCGCGACCACGTCATATTGTGCAGGCATTGCGTTCAATTCCCCTGTGTCGGTTGGTGTGCCCCCTTTACTTCGCGCGTGGCCGAGGGGAAGAGCACATGATGCGCGTGATCCTCCTGTTGCCGCTCGTCACGCTCGCCGCGTGTGCGACCGCGCCGCGCCCGCTGCCGTCGCCTGCACTCGCCGCGCCGCGCAGCCCGCCGATGCGCCCGACGGGGCTCGAGCGCGTGCTGGGTCAGAACGCGCGCGCGCTGACCGCGCTGTTCGGTGAGGCCGACCAGGACGTGCGCGAGGCCGAAGGCGCACGGCGGCTGCAGTTCGCGGGGCCGATCTGCATCCTCGACGCCTATCTCTACCCGCCCGACAAGGCGCGCGAACCGCAGGTCACCTATGTCGACGCGCGCCAGCCCGACGGGCGCGACATCGACCGCGCCAGCTGCGTCGCCGCGCTCACGCGGCGGCGCGAGGCGCGTTAGCGGAGCACGCGTTCAGGGCCTGATCCGCCACAGGAGCAGCGGCGACTCGCCGGGCAGCGGGACGGGCTCGAGCCAGTCGAACTTCCGCCCCGCCGCCAGCTGCGCATAAAAGCCGTTCGGGTTGCGCGCGCGATAGACCGTCGATTCGTTCATGTTCGGGCAGGTCATCAGCAGCGTCGCGCCGTGCCTGAGCATGATCGCGTGCGCGACTTGCGGCGTGCCGCCGAACGCGTGGTGCGTGTCGAGGATCGCGTCGCCATTGCGGTGATACGGCCCCGCGATCGCATCGTGATGCGTCAGCACGATCAGCCGTGGCCCCAGATCGACGAAGGTGAAGATCGTCGTGCGCGGGATGCGCGCGATCGGGCGCATCGCGGGGATCGAGGGGCAGCGTGCATTCGCGCGGCTGATCGTCTGCATGCGTGGATTGGGCTTGTCGGGCGGCAGCCAGCCGAGCGCGAGCTGCACCGCGAGCCCCGACACGATCAGGAACGCCGCCACGACGCCCAGCGTCCGGACGAGCACCGACCCGCTCGCCGCCAGCCGTGGCACCACAGCCCAGGCGAGCGCGGTCGCGCCGGGAACCGCCATCAGCTGCGCGGCGGGGCCCATCCGCGTCTGCCACATCAGCAGCGCGAGCGAGGTGAAGCTGACCAGCGCGACGGGTGCCCAGACCGCGAAGCGATCGGTCCGCCACGCGCGCACGCTCGCCACGACCGCGCCGACGACGCCGATCACCGGGAGCGCGGCAACCGAGACCGCGACGGTCCACGGCTGAACGTAAAGCGGCTTGGCCTCGCGGATGTTCGACAGCCACAGCCGCATCAGTTCGGGCGAGACCTGTTCGGGACGCTGGAGACATTGCGGCGCGACCCACGCAAAGCCGCCGACGACGACGGCGCCGCCGACCGCCGCCGCGCCGAGCCGCACGCGCCAGTCGGGCGTCCTGACCTGTGCGAGCGCGAAGGCGAGCCATCCTGCCGCGACCATCAGCCCCAGCCACACCGGCGACAGCGCGTCGCAGCGCGGCACCGCGCTGTCGTACGAGGTGAACACCAGATAGCCGAGCGCGCAGCCGACCGCGAGGCTGACGCCGTACGCCGCCAGCCGGTCGCGATCCTGCGGCTGCCAGACCCAGCGCAGCGCGACCGCCGCGCCGACGATCGCGAGGAAGGGCATCAGTTCGAGCCCGATCGCAAGCGACGCCGCGCTCGCCAGCCCCATCATGATCCCGCCGCGTCGCGGATCGCCGTCGGCAAGCCCGGCGACCGCAAGCACGAGCAGCGCGAGCTGCCAGCCGTGATGGTCGATGCGCATCGGCATGAACATGAGCAGCGCCGCCTGGCAGCAGAGCATCAAGGCGATCGCGACGAAAAAGGCGCGCGTGTCAATCAGCCGCCGCACGACGAGCGCCATCGCCGACATGGCGACCGCGAGCGGCAGCATCGGCGCGACGGCGGCGGCGAAGCGTTCGGCGGCGGCTCCGTTCACGAACAGCCGCGCGGTCCAGATGAGCGCCGCGATCGGCAGGTCGACGAGGCGGCTCCAGTGGATGTTGAAGCCGGTGGGGGGATTGAGCCGGTGCTGGCGCAGGTCGTACCAGCCCTGCCCGTGCATCAGCGCGCGGACCTGCATCATCCGCATATTGTCGTCGGTGTCGGGCAGGACGAACCACTGGATCATGAACCAGCGGTCGCGCAGGAACCAGACGCAGGTCAGCGCCCATGCGGCGAACACCCACCAGCGCCAGTTGCGCGATAGCGCGGGTTCGCCCGTCACTCGTAATTCCCCAACGCTCAAAGTTCGTGCAATCTTAGCATTCGTGGCCTTAAGGGGCCGCGTGGATATCGCCAAGCCTCTGCTCGACCGGCTGTCGCCCGCCGACCGCGCCTTCGTCGCGCAATTCCTGCGCTATGCGCTGACCGGCGGGTTCGTGACTTTCATCGGTGCGGGCGCCTATTGGATCTGGGCGACGCCGTTCCATTATCCGCCGCTTCTCGCCACCGTCATCGCCTATGTGGTGTCGATGGCGCTCGGCTACGTCCTCCACAGCCGCTACAGTTTCCGCGGGCATGGCGAGGGCGGCCGCCATGCCGCGCGCACGATCAAGTTCGTCGCGGTGTCGCTCGTCAGCCTCGCGCTCAATTCGCTGTGGGTGTGGCTGCTGACCGGCTGGCTGCACGGGCCGACGTGGTGGCCGATCCCGGCGATGGTGTTCGTCACCCCGGTGATCGTGTTCGCGCTCAACCGCAAATGGGTCTTCGCCTGACATGGACCGCTCGATCTACGACGCGATGGCGGCGCACGACAGCGCGCACTGGTGGTATGTCGCGCGCCGCGACGTGCTGCGCGACCTGATCGCGCGGCGAATCGCGCCATCGCCGGGTGCACGCATTCTCGAAATCGGCTGCGGCACGGGGCATAATCTGGCGATGCTGTCCGAATTCGGGCAGGTCGAGGGGCATGAGCTCGATCCCGCGTGCCGCGCCATTGCGCGACAACGCTTCGGCCCGGTGGTCGGTGACGCGCGGCTGCCCGAGCTCGATGGGGTCGACGAGGGGACCTATGATCTGGTCGCGCTGCTCGACGTGCTCGAGCATGTCGAGGACGATGTGGCGTCGCTCGCCAGCATCGCGCGGCGCTTGCGCCCGGGGGGCAAGCTGTTGCTCACCGTCCCGCAATTTCAGTGGATGTGGACCGGGCACGATGTCGCCAATCATCACCACCGGCGCTACGGGCGCATGCAGTTGCAGCGCGTGATCGCCGCCGCCGGGATGCGCGCCGAGCTGATGACGAGCTTCAACAGCCTGCTCTTCCCGCTCGCCGCGGCCAGCCGCGTCGCGATGAAGGTCAGGCGGCAGGCAGGGAGCAGCGACGACGCGCTACCCCGCGCGGCCGTCAACACGCTGTTCAGGACGATCTTCGCCGCCGAGCGTCACCTGGTCGGCAGGGTGCCGATGCCGCCGGGGGTCTCGCTCGCCGCGATCGTATCGCCGCGATAGCCCAGTCGCGTGCCGTCGCGCGCGCCACCGATGACGTCGGCGACGATGTACAAGGGGCGCTTTTTCGATTCGATATAGAGCCGCCCGAGATATTCGCCGATCATCCCGAGCACGAACATCTGCACCGCGCCCAGCCCGACGACGACGAGCATGGTCGAGGTCCAGCCCTGCACCGCCGTTCCCGTCAGCCAGCCGACGGCGATATAGACGAGCAGCAGCAGCGACGCGCCCGTCAGCGCGAGCCCGATGTGGCTAGCGAGGCGTAAAGGCGCGGTCGAAAATCCCGTCACCGCATCGAACGCGAGGCCGACCATCTTGCTGAACGGATAATGCGTCTCGCCCGCCAGCCGCTCGGCACGGTCATAGGCGAACGGCACCTGGCGAAAGCCGATCCACGCGACCATCCCGCGGATGAAGCGCGCCTGTTCGGGCATCGCGAGGAACGCATCGAGCGCGCGCCGCGTCATCAGCCGGAAGTCGCCGGTATCGAGCGGGATCGGCGTGTCGGTCAGCCGGTCGAGCAGCCGGTAGAACAGCGCGGCGGTCAGCTTTTTCGACCAGCTTTCGCCCGCGCGCTGGCGTCGCACGGCATAGACGACGTCGGCGTGCTCGTCCTCCATCATGCGCAGCATGTCGGCAAGCAGCTCGGGCGGATCCTGCAGATCGGCATCGAGGATCAGGATATGCTCGCCGCGGCACAGGTCGAGCCCAGCGGTCAAGGCAAGCTGGTGCCCGTGGTTGCGCGACAGGCCGATCGCGGTGACGCGGGGGTCGGCGGCGGCGATCGCGCGAAGCTTTTCCCACGTCGAGTCACGCGAACCATCGTTGATCAGCACGATCTCGTGCGCGTCGCCCGCCACCGCGTGTGCGACCGCCGAGACGCGTGCGTAAAGGACGTCGAGGCAAGCCTCTTCGTTGTAGCAGGGAATGACGATCGAAAGCTTCGTCATTGCGTCATGCTCCCCCCGGGGCCCCGGTCATGCTCGATCCGCCACAGGCTGTCGCGCCCGTTCGTCCAGATCATCGTCATGCCGACGAAGCGGCGCGGATCGTGGCGCGGCGGATCGATCAGCCAGACATAGTCGAACGCGTCGCGCGGCAGATTGTCGATCGACCAGTCGAGGCTGCGCTGCCGGTGCGGCGGGCAGCCGCTGTAGGTCACCATCGTCGACGGGTCGCCGCGATAGCGCCCCGCCTCGGGCCGCTTGGTCATCAGCAGTTGCGCGCCCGCCATGTCCCACTGGTCGTTCGAAAACGCCTGTCGCCGCACCAGCGCGATCGCGGGCAGATGTTCCATGCGGTTGGTCGTCCATGCCATGCCGCACGGATAGCCGACGAAGCTTACCAATTTCGCCCCCAACGGCACATGCGGGAGCGCTTCGAGCGCGGCATCGGCGCGATTGGCCGTCATTGCGAAGCTCGCGGTGGTGGCGAGCGTGCGCACGCCGAAGAAGGCGAGCCCGATCGCGGCGAGCACCCCCAGGAAACGCGCGCTCGCCTCCGGCTTGGGGCGGATCGCAACGATCGCGATCGCGAACATGTACGGAGTGAGCCGCATGTCGGCATAGGCCGAGCCGAACACGATCTTTGGCAGCAAGATGAACACCGCGACGAGGAACAGCGCGCTCGCCGCCAGGTTGCGCGAGAAGCCGAGCCGCCGGTCGCGGACGGCAAAAAAGATCACGAAGCACACCAGGCCGAGCGACGCCGCGTCGAACCAGCGCCAGCGGTCGCGCAGCGTCATGTTGAGCCAGGTGAGCTTGGCGGGCCAGTTGAACCAGTCGCCCGTCTCTCCCGTCACCGCGCCCGACCGCCACGCGATCATCAGCAACAGCGGCAGCGCGAGCGACAGGCAGTGGATTCCTGCATTATACCATGCGCGCACCCAGCCGATGCCACGATCATGCTGGCGGATCAGCTCGCCCGAAAAAGCCAGCACGCCGAGCATCCCCCAGCCAAAGGTGTGGCACACCCAGAGCAGGATCGAGGCAGGCACGAAGACGTAAGGGCGCAGCCGCGCGTCGCCCAGTCGCGCCATGCGCAACCACAGCGCGAACAGGCACAGCGCGATCCCCATCGACAGCGCAAAATTGACGAAGCCGAAGATGAACGGATGGCCATAGGCAAGCGGCAGCGCGAACAGCGCGGTCGGCGGGACGCGCCCGTGCACCTCGCGCGCGATCCACAACAGCCCGGCGACGGTCAGTGCGGGAATAGCCATGACGATCAGCTTGACGCCGAGCTCGAGGCCGAACAGCTTCGAGACGGGAACGATCAGCAGGTCGATGCCGAGGTTGCCGATCAGGCTCCACTTGATGTCGTACCATTCGCGGAACACCGCGACATCGTCGTAGCCGAGCTGGATCGCGTAGCGACCCATATGGCCGGGCAGGTCGATGAGCGGCGGGATCGTCGGCCAGACGAGCGGCAGGATCGAGACGAGGACGAGCGCGGCGACGGTCGCGCGCCATTCCCACCAGTGTTGCCGGTCCCCCATGCCCACAGGCTTAGTCGGCGCGGGGGCGGACGGGCAAGACGCGATAGAGCGACGCGTCGCTTACCCCGAGCGCCACCGGCGCGAGCCAGTCGGGGGCCGCGCCGCGCCCCAGCAACACCGCCATGCCGCCCGGTCCTTCGCGGTTCAGGTCGATCCCGCCGAACGCATCGCCGCACATCAGGACATAATCGGCGTGCCAGCGCGTCGCGACGGCGTGCGCCGCGCCGGGTCTGCCGAGGAAGAAATCATAGGCAGCGCGGTTTCCGCCGGTATTGCGATGATAGGGCGCGGCGAGCACGCGGTGGCGCGTCGCGACGAGGATATGGCTGCCGATATCGACCGGCGCGATGATCGTGCCCGTCGGCAGCGCGGCGATGCGCGCCATGACGCGCGGGTCGTCGCAGCCGGGACTTGGCGGTTGCGCGGGCGTGGCGGGCGCGAGCGCCAAGCCGAGCGCGTTCCATGCCAGCCCCGCCGACACGATCCATGCGCTCGATATCGCAGGGATGCGCCCGCTGGCGCGCGCGCGTGTCACGAGCTGGGCGAGTGCGGGCACGGCGAGCGCGGCGGCGGGTGCCGCGCCGCGCACCTGCACGCACATCAGGGCGACCGCGACCGCCTGTATCGCGAAAATCGGCCACCAGCGCGGATCGCGGCGCGCGAGCCAGCCAGCGGCAACCAGCCCCGCAACCGGCAGCCCGCCGAAGCCGAGGACGACCGCGATCCCGTGCGCGAACAAGGGCCGCGCCTCCTCGACGCGCGACAGCCACAGCCGCGCGAGCAGCGGATCGACCGCGCCATAGGGGCCGGCGAGGCAGGGGCGGATCGGCGTCCAGGCGAGCGCGAGCGTGACGAGGGCGATCACGGCCGCACTCGCGAGCCGCCAGCGCCAGTCGCGGAGTCGGGGCGTCGACAACCCCAAAGCTGCAAACGACGCGCCGCACGCGACCGTCGCGGCAATCGTCGCGCGGCTGAACCCGTCGCACACGTCGGCGGGCCAATAGGCCAGGCGCGCTATCGCCAGCCACGCCAGCGTCGCCAGCACGAGCGTGGAGCCCAGGATAACAAGTGGCTTTGCATCGCCACCGCGCACCCAGCCCAAGGCGACGACGCCGAGCAGCACGAGCAGATGCGGCGCGGTCTCGAGGCCGATCGCCAGGCTTGCAGCCGTTGCAAGGCCCAGAACCGCCGCACTTTTCCCTGTTGGTCCTTCGACGAGCGTAGGACCGACGGCTCTGCTGCAAGCGAGCACTCCGACCAAGAGCAGCACGATCTGCAACCCGTGATGATCGATCCGCCCCGGCACGAACATCGTGATCGCGGGAAAGGCGAACGCCGCGACGACGAGCGCGGGCCACCCTGCCGCGTGCCCGCCCAGCCGCATCGCCAGCCGCGCCGAGAGCGCCAGATAGGCGACGAACAGCGTCAGCGGCCAGGCGATGACCGCGCCCGTTTCGGCCAGAGCGCTGCCAAGTACCGGGCGAAGCGCGACGATCCACGCCGCAATGCCGAAATCGCCGAGCCGCGACCAGTGCATCGCCCAGGCGTCGCTACCCAGCCGGTGCGGGCGCAGGTCGCCGAACGCCTGCCCGCCCAGCCAGTCGCGCACCTGCACCAGCCGGAGCATGTCGTCGGTATCGGGCAGCACGCCCGCCAGCACCGCCGCGCCCCCGCTGCGCAGCCACAGCGCCTCCATCAGCGCCGCCAGCACGCCCAAGATCAGCCAGTGGCGGGCATCCAGCGCGACGCGGTCCATCGCGCGGCGTTACCCGCGCGCGCGTTGCGACGTGGTTAACTCCCCGGCGTCACCGGGTCCGATCGAGCTGGATCGCCAGTCCCTCGATCGTGTGCGCAACGATCGAACCTTTCAGATCGGTCACGTTTGTATCGGCGTAGCCTTCACCGACCGGACGCGAGAAAAGGTGCATGATACCACCCTGCAAATCGGCGACCCAATATTCGGGCACTCCCCCGCGCGCGTAGATGCGCATTTTGGAACCAAGGTTCTCCGCAAGCGTCGAATCGGCGATTTCGACGATCAACGCGACCGAAGAAACCGGAACAGGACCTTCGCCTTCGGCCGCATTCGTCAACACCACGTCGGGCTCGGGCGCGTTGTGCGGCGGAATACTTACCGTGACTTCGGCAAGCACCGACAGCGGCGAGGCGATCGCCGCAAGCGCGTCTTTCAATGCGAACGCCAAATTCATCTTGAGCCGCGCGTGCGGTCGGTGCTGCGCTGCCATCAGCAGGACTTCCCCCTCGATCAGTTCGGTTCTGCCATACGTCGCAAACGCACCGCTGCTGTCGAGCAGCAGAAAATCATCGATCGTAAGCGGCAGCCGGCGTGCAGTCGTCACGGATTCGAGCGCGGTCATGTCGCCAAAACTAACATTGCTGCCGCGTGCGTTCTAGTCCTAACCGTCCCTGCGCCCCAGCAGCCGCAGCCGCAGCGCGTTCAGTTTGATGAACCCTTCCGCGTCGCGCTGGTCGTACGCGCCCGCGTCGTCCTCGAAGGTCACGGTCTTGAGCGAATAAAGGCTGTTGGGCGACTTGCGCCCGGTCACGATGACGCTGCCCTTGTAGAGCTTCAGGCGCACCGTTCCCGAGACCTTGACCTGGCTATGGTCGACAAGCGCCTGGAGCATTTCGCGCTCGGGGCTGAACCAGAAGCCATTGTAGATCAGCTCGGCATAGCGCGGGGCGAGTTCGTCCTTCAGATGCGCCGCGCCGCGATCGAGCGTCAGCTGCTCGATGCCGCGATGCGCGAGGTGGAGGATCGTGCCGCCCGGCGTCTCGTACATGCCGCGCGACTTCATGCCGACGAAGCGGTTCTCGACGAGGTCGAGCCGCCCGATACCGTGGGCACGGCCAAGATCGTTGAGCCGGGCGAGCAGTGTCGCTGGCGACATCCCCTCGCCGTCGACCGCGACCGGATCGCCGCGCTCGAAATCGATCGTGATCGTCTGCGGCGTATCGGGTGCGTCTTCGGGGTTGACGGTGCGCGAATAGACGTAATCGGGCACCTCGTCCCACGGATCCTCGAGCACCAGCCCTTCGGACGAGGTGTGGAGGATGTTGGCGTCGGTCGAAAACGGCGCTTCGCCGCGCCTGTTCTGCGGGACCGGGATCTGGTGCGCTTCGGCAAAGGCGATCAGCGCGGTGCGGCTGGTCAAATCCCATTCGCGCCACGGTGCGATAACCTTGATGTCGGGCTGGAGCGCATAATAGCCGAGTTCGAAGCGGACCTGGTCGTTGCCCTTGCCCGTCGCACCGTGACTGACCGCATCGGCCCCCACCTGACGCGCGATCTCGATCTGGCGCTTGGCGATCAGGGGCCGCGCGATGCTGGTGCCGAGCAGATAGAGCCCCTCGTAGAGCGCGTTGGCGCGCAGCATCGGGAAGACGTAATCGCGCACGAATTCGTCGCGCAGGTCGTCGATGAAGATATGCTCCTCGCGCACCCCCATCAGCCGCGCCTTGGCGCGTGCGGGCTCGAGCTCCTCCCCCTGTCCCAGGTCGGCGGTGAAGGTGACCACCTCGCACTGGTAGTTCTGCTGGAGCCATTTCAGGATGACGCTGGTGTCGAGCCCGCCCGAATAGGCCAAAACGACCCGCTTGATCTCGTTCATGTGCATCCTCCATCGCCCGATTCGCCTGCCTCATAACCGGCGACGTTCAACCGGCATACACAATGGCGGGGGCATCAGGCGGCGTCCCGTTCGAACGCCCGAAGGAATCGCACATGAAGCTCTGGAAAATCGCGCTTTTGTCGACGTCGATGGGCTTCGCGCTCCCCGCGCTTGCCCAGTTCGCGACGCAACCGCAGACGCGCGCCGCCGTCGAAGCCAATCTGCGCGCACGATTGACCGCGCTCGATACGGACCGCGACGGCAGCGTGTCGCCCGACGAGATGCGCGCCGCGCGCTCCGAAGCGACCGCGCCCGGTCCCGATGGCAAGCGTGGTGGTGACCAGTTTGCCGAAATCGATACCGACCATAACGGCAGCATCAGTCGCGCCGAATTCGACGCGCACCATGCGATGCATCACGGCATGGCGGGCATGCGCCACGACGGTCCGCCGATGGAAGGGCGCGCCGACGGCGGACCTCCTCCCGGAGACCGAATGGCCGGCGACGGAATGCGCGACGGAATGCGCGGCGGGCGCGGCGCGATGATGGGCATGAGGGGCGCACGCGGCGACCAGCCGGTCGTCATCGCCGACGCGGTCAAGCGCGCGCTGGCGCGCTTCGATGCGGCCGACGCCAACCACGACGGCACGCTGACCCCCGAAGAACGTCAGGCCGCGCGCGGCGCGATGCGCGGGCGCATGGGTGGCGCAAATGAATGGTGACGGGGGTGGCGACCGCCCGATGTGATCAGTCGGCGGCGGCACGAAGCCCGGCTTCGTCCGCCGCCAGATAATCGCGCGTGATCGGCAGCGTGCGCCGGTTGCGCGCATATTGCAGCTGGTAATTGCACAGCGACCCGCTTTCGAACGCGGTCACCGACCCAGCGAGATAAAAGAGCCACATCCGGTAGAAGCGCGCGTCGTAGAGCGCCTCAATCTCCGCGCGCGCCGCGCGCGTCCGCTTGTACCATTCGCGCAACGTGAGCGCGTAATGAAGACGCAGCGTCTCCATGTCGGTCAGGATCAGCTGGTGCCCCTCGTGCGCGGCCGCGATCTCCGACAGCGCCGGGCAATAGCCGCCGGGGAAGATATATTTCGCGGTCCACGCGTCGGTCGTCCCCGGTCCCGACATCCGCCCGATGGTGTGGAGCAGCATGACCCCTTCATCGGTCAGCAGATTGGCGCACTGGCGAAAGAATTGCTCGTAGTGGCGCGGGCCGACATGTTCGAACATGCCCACCGACACGATCCGGTCGAAACGCCCCTCGACATGGCGGTAATCGATCATCTCGAACTTGACGCGGTCGCTCAGCCCTTCCGCTGCTGCGCGCTGCCGTGCGACCTTGATCTGCTCTTCCGACAGCGTGACGCCGAGCACTTCGACGCCGCAGTGCCGCGCGAGATACAGCGCCATCCCGCCCCACCCACAGCCGATGTCGAGCACGTGCTGCCCGGGTGCCAGTGCCAGCTTGGCGGCGATATGCGCTTTCTTGTCGGCCTGCGCCTGTTCGAGGGTGTTGGCGGGGTCGGTGAAATAAGCGCAGCTGTACTGCTTGTCGGCGTCGAGGAAGAGGTCGTAGAGCCCGCCGTCCAGGTCGTAATGATGCGCGACGTTGCGGCGCGACCGGCGCGCCATGTTGACGCGGTCGATGCGTCCCTTGACCGACAAAAGCCCCCGGCGGAGCGCGCCGTGTTCGCGCAGCTCGCCCCCTTTTTCCCACGGATTGTTCGCGCCGAGCAGAGTGATGAGCCCGAGGATATCGTCGTCCTCGACGATCATCCGTCCGTTCATGAACGCCTCGCCCGCGCCCATATCGGGGCGGAGCGCAATGTCGCGCGGCACGCGCGCGTCGGCAAAGCGTACGCGGACGTTCGGAAAGCCCTCCTCCGCCACGCCATAGTCGCGCGCGACGCCGTCGGCATAGGTGATGGTCAGGTGCCCGCGCCGGAAGGCGAGGCGCACGAATTTATCGAACAGTGACATCGCGCCTGCCGGTCTAGCGAAGCGCGCGCAGCGTCAAGCCCCCGCGTACCATTCGTAGCCCGCGCCGTCCTCCCAGAAGCCGCCCTTGCCGCCGCGAATGCCCTTCAGGCTCGCGACAGCCTCGATCCGCTGGACATATTTCGCCTGCTTGTAGCCGAGCTGCCGCTCCACGCGCAGCCGCAGCGGCGCGCCGTTCATGACGGGAAGCTTCACGTCGTTGAGCGCCCAGGCGAGGATCGTCTGCGGGTGGCGCGCGTCGAGCATGTCAATCGATTCATAATAGGGCGCGCCGTCGTTCGCGTCGGCGCAGTGGAACACGATATAGCGTGCCTGCGGGGCGACCCCGGCATGGTCGAGCAGGTGGCCGAGCGGCACGCCGGTCCACTTCGCGATCGCGCTCCACCCCTCGACACAGTCGTGGCGCGTGATCTGGCTGCGCGCGGGCATCGCCTGGAGCTGGCCAAGCGCGATCGCCTGCGGACGCGCGACGAGCCCGTCGACGACCAGCTGCCACCCCGAAAATTGCGTAGCGACGTGATGCGCATAGTCGGGGCCGACGGGCATGCTCGTGCCATTCGAACGGAAGATCGGTGAGCGCTGGCCGGGCGCGAATTCGTGCGCCAGCGCCATGCGGTCCTGCAACGAGCGGTGGACGACGTAATTGGCGTCCTCGCCCGCCATCAGCGCCTCGCGTACGCCGGGGTTGGTCCAGATCGCGTCGCAGCCCGACACGAGCAGCCCGCCGCCCGCGACGACGCCGCCGACGAGCGCACGGCGTGTGAGAAGGCCGCTCATGCCGTTTCTCCCGCCATTTCCTCATGCGCCGCCGAGACACGCTCGGGCGGTACGCGGAACTTGCCCGTCACCATCGAGCGGATCTCGTTGAACGGTCCTGCAAGAATCACCAGCGACAGGTGGAGCGCGATGAAGGCGCCGATGCCGCCCGCCAGCAGGAAATGGATCGACCGCGCGGTCGATCGCCCGCCGAACAGGTCGATCGCCCAGCGCGTGACCGGCGACAGCCCCGGCGACAGGCACATGCCGGTCAGGATCAGGAGCGGAATGAGGACGAACAGCACGCCGATATAGGTGAGCTTTTGCAGCGTGTTGTACTTGAGCGAGTCGGCCCCGGTCGGAAAACGCAGCTGCGCATGATGCTTGATATCCTCCCACAGATGCGCAGGCGCCAGTTCGCCGCGACGCAGCGCGAGGTCGTCGCGCAGATGCCGGTTGACCAGCCCGACCACCAGATAGGCAAGGAAGCCGAACGCGAACACCCACGCGAATGCGAGATGCCAGTGCCGCGCAAGCGCGAGGTTATACCCCGACGGGATCGTCGCCCAGCCGGGGAATGCAGGCGGATTGAGCCACGGCGTGTCGAAATTCGCGCCATATTCGCCCCAGTAGAGATGCGGATGCGCATTCGAGATCATCATGCCCGACATCAGCATGATGAGGATCGTCACCGCGTTGACCCAGTGCCACACCCGCGCCGAGATGCGGTGCCGCTTGACCAGCTCACCGCCGGTGACCGTCGCTGCCTGTTCCAATGCCTGCTCCCTGGCTGCCGCTGCATGGGTATGCGCAAAAGGCTCTACGCGCCAGCCGGGAGATTGGTTACGGGCAAGCGACAGGGTGATGCTGCGCGCTGGAAAAGCCGTATGCTTGACGTGCCTGTGGGCGTGGTCATCGCCTTTTCCCGTCTATCAGCGATCTTGCTGATCGCGGCGCTTTCAGGACCGGCGCATGGGCAAAGGAACGGCGATATCGTTCGCGGCAAGCGTCGACTCGGCACAGAGACCGCATCGTTGCAATTCTACATCAAGCTTATACTTTCGCCATCGACGCGCCAGTGCTCATCGTTGCTGGTCGTGATGACGCTCAGCGCCATGCCGTGGCGCAGGCTCAGGTAGACGTGCGCTTCGCTCGGCACGTCATCGAGCAGGTGGGTGATCGTCACGTCCCCGATATCGCCCTGGTTTCTGGCGGGAAGGATGAGCTCTGAGAGCGCGAGGGGTTCGGTAGCGCGGATCGTGCGCCCGTCGGGAGACAGTCGGAATCGGATATGAGGGCCGATCGCAATAGCATCAGGCGTATCGGCGCGGCGCAAAAGATAGCCCTCGATCTCGTTGCCGATCGACCCGGCGGTGGGGGGTATGGCGATAACGGTCGAGGGGGGTCCGTTCCCCGTCGCCGCAATCGATCGGGCCGCCGTGGCGAGCGCTCGGACGCGTGACGACGGCGCGCCGCGGCCTGCTTCGACGATCGGC
Organism: Sphingomonas sp.; assembly: GCA_965248885.1. Lineage (GTDB taxonomy): Bacteria > Pseudomonadota > Alphaproteobacteria > Sphingomonadales > Sphingomonadaceae > Sphingomonas_O. The sequence continues at coordinate 2,304,999 of OZ252211.1, forward strand.
GATCCGTCGGCCGCGAAGGTCACGACCGCAAGCTCGCCATCGGGCAAATCGCTGACAAACACAGCCTCGTAGCCACGGCTCGTCACGTCGACGGCCCAGCCGTCGCAATCCGCGATCATGGCATCGCCATCGAGATGCTCGCGCGCGATGGTTGCCGCCAAGTCCAGATGAAACATGAGGCTTCCGCGCGTCACCGCCCAGGCAGCCGCATGACGCAGCGCATCGAGAGGATCGGCTTCGTCGGTCATCTGGCGCTCCGTTTTTAATTCGCGCACATTATGGCGCGCCCGGTCGGTCGAGTCGATTGGCGCGCCATGACGAGGATGTCGCGATCGCAGCCGATTCGAATGCCCGTGCGCAAGCCCTGCGCGCGCTTCTGACCGAAGGCGAGCTTCAGATGCTGGCGCAAGCTGAGCGTCTCTCGAATCAGGAGCTCGCGGTGTTCGTCATGCTTGGGCAGGGACTAAAGCCGAAGGCGATCGGCCATGAGCTGGCGATCGCGGCGACGACCGTCGACACGCATATCGTCCGTATCCGGGCTAAACTAAGCCCCGGGCGTCCGTTGCCGCTCGCCGATCTGCTGTTCCTCACGCGGATGTGGGTCCGCGCCGGAAGCCTCTGAACAAGATCGTGTAGCGAAAATCCCGACAAGCCCCGCTCCCGGTGATCGGGCAAACGCCTTTAATGATCATCGGAGTCGGCCCTTCAACGTTTAACGCCAGCACCGTTGGCGCGTCGGCGTCCTCTGCTGGGACCGGAACTAACGCAACATTCTTTAATGTCGCGCGCTCCGCCGGTTTGATCGGCGAACCACTTCTGGCGACCGTTGAGAAGCTGAGTGGGCAATTCGCAACCGCGGCAGGCTGTGCCCATGATACGGTCGGCGCGGGGCGTCTTGAAACGGCGATGCTCGATCTCGCACGCGAAGCGAAGGCCTTGCGGATCGGCAATCCTGATGCCGCCCTATCTCTTATCGAGGAAGCTCTTGCCGCGGGTGTGGCAAAGTCCGCTTCGCTGCCCGACGTCGGGCTGGATGCGCTCGATCTTGCCACGACGGTTTTCGCCGAGGCAGCACGCAGCCTCGCCGAGACGCCCGCCGCCCCGCTCTACGACCCCGCCGCTGCCCCGAACACGAGAAGCTGACCCATGCCCGAGATTTTCGGATTCAAGGTTGATGCCCCCCAACTCCCGTCGTGGAACGAGGTCCGCTCGACAGTCACGCACACGGCGCAGACGGCGACCCAGCTCGGTCGCTCCGCGCTCAGTCTGACGTGACCCCCGTCTTTCATCCAGCCGCCACCAGAGACCGACCGGTGTTGTCGCGCATGAGCGCAGGTGAAGCAACGGGCGGGGTTAACCCCGCCCGTTGCTTTTCGAGTTCGGCGGCGAAGGCCGCCGGGGTGGCATAGCCGAGCGACGAGTGTGGCCGCTCGGTGTTGTAATCGTGGGCCCAGCGCGCGAGGATCGCGCGGGCCTGACCGATCGTGAAGAACAGCGTCTCGTTGAGGAGCTCGTCGCGCATGCGACCATTGAAGCTCTCGACGAACCCGTTCTGGGTCGGCTTGCCGGGCGCGATGTAATGCCAGTCGATGCCCATATCGCCCGACCATGCCAGCACGGCGTTGGACGTCAGCTCAGTCCCGTTGTCGCTGACGATCGTCCTCGGCGCACCGCGCCTGTCGATCAGATCGCTCAACTCGCGCACCACCCGTCTGCCCGAGATCGACGTATCGACCACCGCCGCCAGGCACTCGCGCGTCACGTCGTCGACGATGTTGAGGACGCGGAACCGCCGACCCGTCGCCAGCTGGTCGTGGACGAAGTCCAGGCTCCAGCGCTGGTTGGGAAGCGCCAGCACAGGTGCGGGTGCCCGTGCGCCGACAGCGCGCTTCCGGCCCTTCCTGCGACGCACCGTCAGCCCCTCTTCGCGGTAAAGCCGCTGCGTCTTCTTGCGGTTGATCGTGATGCCGTCGCGCCGCAGCAGGATGTGCAGCCGCCGATAGCCGAACCGCCGGCGCGCTTGCGCCAGCTCGCACAGCCGCGACCGCAGGTCGCCATCATCGGCCCGGCACGACCGATACCGCATACTCTTGCGATCCGCCCCGACGACCATGCACGCCCGCCGCTCGCTCATCCCCAGCGTCGTCTGGAGATGCGCGACCGCTTCGCGCTTTGCAGCGGGCGCTACCATTTTTTTGATAGCAGGTCCTTCAGGCCTGCGTTGTCGAGCATCGTATCCGCCAGCAGCCGCTTGAGCCGAGCGTTCTCCTCCTCGAGCGCTCGCAGCCGCTTCGCATCAGACACCTCCAGGCCGCCGAACTTGGCCTTCCATGCGTAATAGGTCGCGCTCGACATGCCGTGCCGCCGGCACAGCTCCGTCACCACCGCGCCTGCTTCGGCTTCCTTCAGGATGCCGATGATATGCTCTTCGGCAAAACTGCTTCCGCTTCATCTGTCCGTCCCTTCTTCGGGCCAGACTCTAGTTCCATCCGGAGGAAAAAACGGGGGTCACGTCACGACTGCCCTAGGAAGCGGTCGGGTCACTGAGCTTCCCGAGCTACCAATGCACCATCGGCAGGCCGGCAACAGGGCTGCGAAAGCTTGGCAAGTTAGTCGCGCGCAGTCCGCCCAGATAAACGGTCGACAGGTCCGGCCCGCCGAACGTCAGGCTCGCCATCCAGTTGCAGGTTGATCCGCCGCAGGCGAGCATGAGTTCAAAAGGAATAACCTCGCCGCTCGCGAACGCCGATTCAAGTCGGGCGGTGGCCGCTGGCTCACCGTCATCGAGCAGTTCGAGCACATCGCCCTCCGGCGTGATGGCAACAAGCCGGTCGGCCATGATCATCGTCGCCCAGAGATTACCATAGCTGTCGAACGCGATGCCATCGATGAAACCGGTGCCCAAGCTTGCAGGGCCATAAACCTCACGATCGCTGAGCGACCCGTCGGATGCCACGCGAAGTCGGCTGACGCGCTTGGCAGTGGTCTCCGCGACGTATAGCCATTCCTCGTTGGCATCGAAGCGGATCTCGTTCGTAAAGTGAAATCTGTCAGCGACGATCCGCATGCCGCGCTCGTCGATCAGCACGATGTAACCGTCAGCCAGCGTCGGGTTGATTGCCGCGCTCCATGGGTTGACCATGGTCGACACAGTCATCCAGATGCGGTCGCGGCGATCGCGCAGCACGAAATTGACCTTGCCGATCGGCTCTCCGTCGAGTCGATCGTAGAGGATGCGAGTCTCGCCGGTCCGGGTCATGCGCTCGAGCCGATCGGTGCCGAAGTTCGAGATCAGAATGTCGCCGTTCGCGGCGAAGGCCAGACCGTTGGGCAGCGTCCCTTCGAGCAGGCTTTCGGTTTCGCGTCCTGGCGTCAGTTTGAAATGTGGGTCGGCGGTTTGCACGATCAGCTGCTGGCTGCCGTCCGGGTCGATCCGCATCACGCCACCGCGAGCATCGGCCGCCCACAACGTTCCGTCGCGTTCCGCAAGGATACATTCGGGGCGCTGAAGATCGTGCCCCACGCGCGTGATCGCTTCGCGGTCGACGCTGAAGCCGATCAGGGGATTTGGTCCGTGCGCGTGGCTGATGAGGGTCATGTCATTTCCCTGAAACGATCGGCGGTCCAGTCAGCGATATAGCTAAGCACCGGCTCGAGATTGTCAGCGCTGACGTGCTCGACCCCCCCTTCATGGGGGGTGAAAAACTTCAGCGCGCGCAAGGGACTGTTTATCGCCTCGTCATAGCTCGCTTGCGCATATTCGGACGGGATTTGCCGATCGTTTGATCCATGCGTGATCAGGAACGGCACCCCGATGTTCTGGAGATGTCCGGTAAGGGTCACCTTGGGCACCATCGCCATAAAGTCGTCGAGCGAGGTCGTGCCCCAGACCCACTGAACATGGTCCCAGTAATGCGGCACCGGGCGATCGCCCTCGCGCGCCAGCCTGCGTTTCTGCAGCTCACCCCAGTTGTGATTGCCGCCCCAGGCAACGCACAGCTTCAGTCGCTTGTCATAGGCAGCCGCGCGCGGCGCGAAATAGCCGCCGAGCGACCAGCCGATGATGCCGATCCGTTCCCCGTCGACGTCGTCACGCTGTGCGAGGACGTTGACTGCAGCGCCTGCCCAACCCTCGGTCGCAATCTCGGCGGTGAGGCCGGACAGGCGAAGCGCCTCGCCCACTCCGGGCTGATCGATCGCCAGCAGCGAAATCCCGCGCGCGGCGAACGCGTCACGGCAACAAAGCACGATCATCTCCTTGACGCTGTCCAGCCCGTTGCAAAAGATCAAGCACGGGCGTGGGCCGTCCCCCTCTCCGGGAATGAACAATCCCGGGAAACTGCTTTCGCCGTAAGGGATATCGACGCGCTGCCATGGATCGCCGGACGCGCGCGTCGCCGCCTGCATTGTGTCGAGCATCGTGCGGTACATCGCCTGGCGCGGCGCGTAATGGCGACTCTGCATACGCTCGGCGGTCATATAGTAAGCCGTCGCGCGCAGATATTTGTTCGCCGCAGTCAGTCCCTGCCCTGCCGCCAGCGCTTCGTCGCCGAGCGATCTCACGCGGTCGGCCATTGCGCCCCACGCCGCGAAAAAGGCTTCGGTGCCATTGTCGTCGCCCTGCTGTGCTGCCTCGCGGACCTGCGCATTGGCCTCATCGATTTCTCCGATCGCACCGCCCATCGCAAGACAGATGTTGACCGACAGGTTCCACACATAATTGCCGGGAAAAGGTTCGAACATATCAGAAGTTCACCCTGTCGCCGCCTTTGAGGTCGAGCATTTCGCGAGCTTCCGCAGCGGTTGCGGGTACGTGACCCATTTCAGCCAGAATGCGGACAATTTTTTCCACCTGCTCGGCGTTCGAGGCGGCGAGCCTGCCCCGTTCGATGTACAGACTATCTTCCAGCCCGACGCGGACATGGCCGCCGAGCAATGCGGCCTGGGTTAGGAACGGCATTTGGTGCCGCCCGGCGGCAAGCACCGACCACTGATAGGTTCCGGACCCGAACAGCCGTTGCGCAGTGCGCTGCATGAACATCAAATTGTCGAGGTCGGCACCGATGCCGCCGAGAATGCCGAAGATCATCTGCACAAAGAAGGGCGGCTTGATCAACTGCCGTTCAAGGAAGTGGGCAACAGTGTAAAGGTGCCCGACGTCGTAGCATTCGTGCTCGAACCGTGTCCCGCCCGCGCCGAGCGTTTCGAGGATATAGGCGATATCGCGAAACGTGTTTCGGAAAATGAAATCCTCTGACGCGAGGAGATATTCGCGCTCCCACGGGAACTTCCATTTATCGTGGCGGCCCGCCGCACCGAACAGGCCGAAGTTCATGCTGCCCATGTTGAGCGAACAGACTTCAGGTGAGAAGCGGAGCGCGCCGCGCAACCGTTCCTCGACCGACATCGTCGGCGAGCCGCCAGTGGTGATGTTGATGACTGCATCGCAACGCTGGCGGATGACGGGCAGGAACTGGCCGAACAGGCCGGGATCGCCGCTCGGCGCGCCTGTTTCAGGGTCGCGAGCATGAAGATGGATGATCGCCGCCCCTGCCGCTGCCGCAGCGACCGACTGGTCGACGATCTGTCGGGGCGTGATCGGCAGAGCATCCGACATCGTCGGGGTATGCACCGCACCGGTCACCGCGCACGAGATGATGACCTTGGCCAAGGTTCAGTAGGCGTCCATGAGCGCACGCGTCGCCGAACCCAAAAGCTGCCCGGCGTCCGCGTTGCGCGCGGGGTTGCCCGCCCATGCCTCTAGCTCCCACGCACCGATCTGCAGTGAACTGTCGACGACGAATTTCGCGCGCTCAAATCGGCGACGCATGAATTCCTCGAGCAGCGCCGGCACAGACTCGTCACGGCCCATCAACTTGCCGAGCAGCACCGCATCCTCGATTGCCATCGCGGCCCCTTGAGCCAGATGCGGCGTCGTGCTGTGCGCGGCATCGCCGATGAGGACCGAGCGCCCCTTGTACCAGGGATCCGGAAGCAGCAGGCTTTCCATCGGGCGGTAGACGACCGCGTCGGAGTCGACGATCATCGGTCGCAGCGCCGCGACGCGTCCGTCATAGCCTTCCAGCCGGTCACGCATCGCCGCCGCCATATCGATCCCCTCGATCCAGCTGTTTTCCGGTTCGTGCGTCACGATCAGCATATACATAAGCGTCGGCGACATCGGTACGAGACCAACCTTGCTGGCAGCCCCGAAATAAACCTCGCCCCATTCCATGTCGGCAGGCCGCGGAAGGTTGTAGCGCCACACGCCCTGGCTTGTGAAGACAGGCTTGATTGCGTCGCCGAATAGCCGCGCGCGCAGGTCAGAATTGATGCCGTCGCTCCCGACCACGAGATCGTACGCGCCGGTCCGCCCCGATGCATAGCCCACCGCCACGATCTCGCCGCTGTCGTCGAGCGAAACGATCCTGTCGCCGAGCGTGACGACGGTGCCGGCATCGCGCGCCGCCGACACGAGGATATCGTGCAGGCGTGGTCGGGTGATACCGTTGACGGGGGGATACGCGGGCGCCGCTATCGCGTCGCCCGGAGCGTCCATCAGGACATTTCCCGTGGCGTCGTGCATTCGCCAGCCCGGGAAGGCACCGCCCGCGGCGACGCACGCATCGGCGAGCCCGATCTCCGCGAGCGCGCGTAGCGTATTGTTGGGCTGGATGATGCCGACGCCATAGACCGAAAAATCGGGCCGCGCCTCGACCAGATCGACCGAGATCCCCTGCCGACGCAGCGCCACTGCCGCGGTCAGGCCGCCGATGCCGCCGCCGACGACCAGCACCGTCCTTATAGCGCTCATCGGCCCATGCTCAGAACCCACCGTACGCCCACCGACTGCTCTCCTTTTTTTCCGCATGCTGGCGTGCGGCCCGGCGAACATTCGGGGAAATCGTTTTGCCCTATGGAACCGATAGGCACGTGCGATGCGAGCTGAGCCGCAGGCTTGTTAACGATTGCTAAGCCTCACTGATGGATGGCGGGATGGAGGAGGTGCCCATAAACGACCAGCCTTTCGATTTCGCGACCCGCCCGGATTCCCGGCTCACTCGCATGCGGCTTTCCGGTCATCGGGGCCAGGCCGAGATGAGGGCGTTTGCAAAAGAAATGCGGCGGCGGATCGCGTCCGTCGCGTCCGGGCCGAAACCGGCCTGCTCATCGACGCGCGAACGCACGACGTCCAGTCGCAGAAAGCCGTCCCGCCCTTCATACGCTGGCCGAGGAAGGACAGCGCGCATTCGACCGGACGGCAGTGGTCGTCGAAGTGCGCTGCACCGATTGCAGGCCAAGCGCATTCGCGCAGTCGATCAGCATCGTGTTCGATGACGTGGCCGCTGCAGAGGCCTGGCTTGTGCAGATCTAGCCTGCAACAATCCTCAACGGTGCCGCCTTACCCAGGGCGGCGGAACACACGACGGCAGGGTCGCTCTGCGCCCAATGCGTCTGCCACGCCTTGGCCTCGCCGAGGATCAGTTCGCGCAGCCAGATATGCGCGGGGTCCTCAAGATGGCGAGGATGCCAGAGCAGCGTTTCCTTCAGCTCTGGCATCGGAAACGGTGGAGCAAAGGTTCGGATCGGCAGTGTGGCAGCGGCCTGGCTAGCCAGCCGGCGCTGCACGATACCGACAAGCTGCGTGTTCGCGACCATCGGCGGGATAAGCGAGAACTCGGCGACGACGTACGACGGCCGGAAATGTGGTGCGTGACGCCCGATCGCCTGCGATTCGATCGAGGCAAGCAACCCCTCCATCTCAATGCCAACGTGCGGATAGCCAAGGTATTGCTCGAGCGTCGGACTGTCAGAAATCGGGTGATCGGCGGCAACGACGCAAACGAAATCGTCGGAGAACAAGTATTCGGCGTGCATCCGCTCGTCGGCACCGTCACGGCACAAGAGCGACAGATTGTCAGCGCTGATGAACAAATCGATTTCCGCCGCACACAATCGTTCAACGGGGGCGTTCAGCGGCTGCATAGCCAGCCGAACGCCGGGCGCTTCGGTCGCGAGCCGTGCGACGACACGCGGCAGGAACATCGCGGTGCAATAGTCGGACGCCATGACCGTAAATGCCCGCGAACTCGTCGGTGGATCGAAGATCGGCTCGGCGCGGACGATCGTCTCGACCCCGCGCAGTGCCTCGCGGACAGGATCGACGAGCGCTGCGGCGAATGACGTGACTTCCATCAAGCGCCCGTTCCGGACGAGCAGCTGGTCGTTGAACTGATAGCGCAGACGCTGGAGCATCCCGCTCATCGTCGGCTGGGTGACGTGCAGCTTGTCGGCGGCGCGCGTCACATTTCGTTCAGACAGCAACGCATCGAGCGCGCTGAGCAGATTGAGGTCGAATCGTGCCATCGTTTCTCTCCCCGCCGGTGCAGAGTTGTTGCCCGCTGCAAATCCGGTTGCGGGTCTTACGATAGATACGATAGCGGGGTGAGTCGATTGTGTTCAAAGCTCTCCGGCGGCAACCATCTGGCGGACGGTCTCTACCCAACGCTGTGCCGCTGCCTGTACGGCTGCGCATTGTGTCTCCGCAGCTTCGCGTTTGGCGGCAATGCCATGCACCGCGCCCGGGTTCTCGCCGGAAAGCGAAGACGATCGGCGCACCCTCATGATGGCACTCTTAAACCTATCCTGAAAGCTGGAACAGGCGCCTCAGGATGCGAAGAGCCGCTGAGTCGGCTGCAAATATCGGCGATGGCGGCCCGCAGCCAGCGATGCACCAGATCATGGTCTTCGCGGCAATGCCACAAGGTGCGTAGCGTCACCGGTTGGAAATCCTCGGGCAGGTCCACGGTGCGCGTCCCGCCAGCACCGGGCAGCATCATCAACAACCGTTCGGGCAACAGCCCGATCATGTCGCTGCCGACCACGCTCGGGCCGATGGCCAGAAAACTGTGAACGCACACGCGCGCTGCCGGTGCGTCGGGACCTTGATAGACATGATCTTCAACCGACATCGTCAGCCCTGGGAAGCGAGTCGCGATATGCGGATACGACAGAAACTGCTCGACCGACATGGAATCGCGAAGCGGATGGTCGCGATCGACCACGGCGACCAGCCGGTCGGTCAGCACCGTTGCCGTCCGGATCGAGGCGGCGACCTCGCCCGTGACTTCGGCGATGATGTTCCCGGTCAGGCAAAGGTCGCAATGGCCGGCGTGGACTTGCTCAACCGGATTGCTGATCGGCACGATTTCGAACGTTACCCCCGGTGCCTCGACGGCGGCACGGCGGAAAACTTCGGGCATGACGGTGATCAGGCTCGATTCTGATGCCATGATGCGCAGATGCCGCTTCGCTTCCGCGAGTGTCCGGTGTGACGGTTCGACGAGACGCTCGATCGTCAGCAAGGCCTGGCGGACTTCCGACGCGAGTTCAGTCGCACGTTCTGTCAGAACATAGGTGTTACCGATCCGTACCAGTAGGGGATCCTGCAGTTGTTCACGCAGCCGCGCGAGCATTCCGCTCATTGACGGCTGGCTCACGCCCATCTTGTGCGCGGCGGCGGTGACGTTGCGCTCGCTGAGCAGCGCATCGAGCGACGCGAGCAGATTGAAATCGAACTTCGACATGGCAACTCCCTTACGAAAAATCGCCCGATGCCGACGCCGTCGGCCCTGAGCGATCATATCTTCCGCCGATAGCGGTATAGGCGGGGCGGGTCATGTTTCAGGCGCGAGCCCGCAATGGTTGCGCTAGGATGTGACATGGCGAGGCGAGAAGCGCGAGGGGCAGGAACGAAATGCAGGTAGACGAACCGACGATGCCGACGGCGATCGAACCCGCGCTCAAACTGCGCTTCTACAGCCACGCCACGCTCGAATGCCGCGACGTCGCCTTTACCCGGCGCTTTTTCGACCAGTTTCTCGGGTTCGAAACCGTCCAGATGGCCGATATCGCCTTCTGGGCGCGCATGGGCGGCGAACAGATCATTGTCGTCGTCCAGAGCCCGTCACGACAGCCCAAGCCGACGATGCCGTTTCTCAACCACAACGGCATGGATGTCGCCACCGAGAGCGAAGTCGACGCCGCCTGGGCGATCGCCAAGCGCGACGCGGAAAAATGGGGCCTGAAGAAGATCACCAAGCCCGTGGTTCAGCACGGCACCTATGCCTTTTATTTCTGGGACGCTGACGACAATTGCTGGGAAATTCTCGCCAATCCGAAGGGCGGCTATAGCTGGGGGTTCGAGCGCGGCGATCAGGTCGGGCGCGGTCACCTCGACCGCAAGTTCGCGCGGCCCGAATCGACGCGCGGCTGAGCAATCACCTTATCCGGCATCCGCAGTGTCGCGATGGTTATCCGCGCCCACATCGGCGGCGTAGCGATGCGCCCGTGAACAAATAGAGCATTGCGCAGCCGAAGAGCGTCGGCAGTAGCCCGGCATAAACCAAGCTGATAGCTGCCGGTGCGGAGCACGCCCCAGCTCATATTCTTGCGTTTCAGACATCCAGTTGAGGGGCTGCGGATCGTGCTCAGCGTCTGCCGGTCGAACTGATCGCCGATATAGACGGGGCTTGCCTGGCCGGCATTGTATCCGGCGTAGAAGTTGTTGGTCAGCACCAAATTGAGCCAGACGCCACCAATTTCGGTAGTCGGCGATGAGGATCAACTGACCGCGGTCGAACTTCAGCAACCCGAGACGCGCGCCGAAATGTTGCGCTTCAACAGGTCGAGCTGCGAGACGAACGCGGGGCCGCGCGTCGGAAAGGCTGTCGTGACGATCGTAATTGACGGCGGCACGGATCGCCGCGCCGCTGCCGATCGGCACGTTGACGACGGCGGTTGCCTGCGCGGTATTGTATGATCCATAGGCCAGATGTAGCGAGCCAGAAATTGATCGGGCACCGGGCGGTTAGAGATCACGTTGATCGTGCCTGCGGTCTTGTTGCGGCAGAACAGCGGGCCTTGCGGACCGCGCGACGCCTCGATGAGCGCAATGTCCGTTGCAGCGATCGATCGACAGGTTGGGCACCTGCGCAAACAGGGCCGTCGGGTTCGTAACCCCTGCGGCTAGCAACCGGTCCCCCGAAATCGCCGTGACCGAGAGCGGGGTCTTCGACGCCAGCGTTTCGTCGCGCAGCGTGGTGACGATGATCTCTTCGGTCGCGACCGCCAACGCATTGCCCGATTCCGCCAGCGCGAGCGCGGCGGTTAGGCACACGGCGGCAAAGCGCCGTGGCTGGCGATGGCCTTCCAGTTTTTCATTGCCTTCCTCCGTGGTGACGGTGCCCTTCGACAGGGTACGCTGTTGTGGGCTGTGCGGAACAGGGTGGACCAATGGTCGTCGTCAGTGTGCCGATCGGCTTGATCGTGACGCTCACGGCATCGCCTGCCGAAAGGAAGCGGCCGCTTTCCATCCCTGCGCCTGCCGGAGTGCCAGTCATGATGACGGTGCCCGGCATCAGCGTGAGCACTGACGACAGATATTCGATCTGTTCCTCGATCGAAAAGATCATGTCGCCGCACAGTGCGTCTTGCCGGACCTCACCGTTGACCCGGGTGATCAGGCGGAGCAACCGGTAATCAGGGATTTGCGAGACCGGCACGACCATCGGCCCGAGCGGTGCCGAGCCTTCGAACCCTTTATGTTCGAGCCAGCTGTGATGAAAGATGTTAGTGTTCGGCAGCTGTGCACGGAATGCGACGTCACGCGCCGACAGGTCGTTGCCGATAAGATAGCCTGCGACATAATCGAGCGCATGCACGGCTGCGATGTTGCGTCCGCGACGTCCGATAATGATTGCTAGCTCGCCCTCATAGTCGAGCGCCGGGGACGGGGTCGCGACGGTGGCGCCATCGCCGACGCAACACTGCGACGCCTTCAGGAAATGGAACGGGCGTCCGCCGTTATCGCGCGGATGCGGAGCGCTCGGCGCGCCAAAGCGGCGCTCCATCGCACGAATATGGTCGAGGAAATTCGCCCCAGCGCAGAAAATCGCGGCGGGAAGGACAGGTGCCTGCAAGCGGGCATCAGCCAATGCGATCCCGCCACCCTCCGGCACCTGCGCTGCGAGCGCCTCAAGCAACGGCGCACAAGCATCCCAGTCAGCGAATACGGCGTTTGTATCGGCCCATTCGACGCGACCGCTGACGGTCGCAAGGTCGTGAAGTCGATCGCCGACGTTCAGCGCAGCGCGAGATCCTGCGAGTGTATCGAGGGTGGCGAGCCTAAAACCGGTCATGCCGCCGATACCCGATCAGGCGCTTCCGCGTCACCGGACGTCAGGTAATCCCACATGCGCTCCGCAACGCGTCCGTCCCAGGTCGCGCGCACGTTACTCTCTGCGGACGTATAGACCGGGGCGTCGATGGCCCCAGCGGCCAAGACATCGAGTTCGACCCGGGCCATGTCCTCGAAGAACCATGCTGCGGCTAAGGCCTGCGGCATCGTCTCGCCGACCGTGATCGCGCCGTTACCGCGCATCAGGATCGCACGCGATTCTCCCAACCCCTGCGCCAACGCGTTCGCCAAAGCCTCGGATCGCAACAGACGCGTGTCCGGCCAGAACGGCGCGTCGGCGAAATAGGCGCCGAAGCCGTGTCGAACGCGTGGACAGCGACCGAGCGCCGAAACCGAAAGCAGGCGGGGCGCAGCAAACCGACAGATCGCGCCGACATTGCGTCGCCGGCGATAGATCGCCTGATGCGCGCGCATTTCTCCCAGGACGCCCATAGGCAGGGGGCCATCGACGGGAACGATTACGCCTTCGTGCCGGTCGATCATCTGCATCGGCATCGCGGCACAGACGAGCAGATGCTCTGCATCGAGGCGGATGCTGCAATGACCATAGGCGTTGGCCAGACCCGCCCGACCAAGCGCTCGTGCGGCGACGCGCACCGTTCTCTGCTGTTCGTCGGACGCAGCGACAGCGGCACTCATGCCGCGAATCCGGGTTTCGCGCCCCAGCGGCAGGCACCTTCGGCGCTCATTGGCAGCTGCCGCTCGCGATACAGTGGCTCATCGGCGATTTCGGCTACGCCGGCCGAATATTCAAATGTCAGCCCGTCGGGTCCAGCGAAATACAGGAATTGCGCGGTCGATGCGGGATGACGGCCGGGTCCGAATACGATCGGTACACCACGCGCTTTCAGGAAGCTGAGCGACCGCTGGACATCGTCGGTCGAGCGGACCTGAAAATTGATGTGGTGAAAGCCCGGCTTGGCCCGCGGGAGCGAGGCGATCGTGTGATGCATCCGGTCGATCCGTAGCAGCGGCGCGTCGCCTAGCCGGTCGCTGACCCGCGCATTGCACACCTGCGTCCAGAAGCGTTCGTCACGCTCCACGTCGGTCGAATACAGCCCAACATGGCTGAACCCCGTGATCCCGGCATCGCGCGCGCCTTGATAGGGACGCGGCGAAATTTCGGGCCGGACGACCAGTTCGATCGTGTTGCCGCTAGGGTCGTCGAAGGTCAGCAGTTCGCGGACGTGGCGCAGTTCGCACGCTTCGCGATTGCCGACGCGGAAAGGGTGGCCGAGTGCGTCAAGCGTTGCCGCTGCATTTCCGAACTCTGCCGCTGCGACCTCGAACCCGGTCGCCTGCTCGTCCGGATCGCCATCGTGATAGGCAAGCGTGTGATGACGGTCGTCCGACCGGAAATACCGGGTGTCGCCGTTGCGTCCTGCCGCTTCGAGCCCGAGGATATCGGTCGCAAATGCGGCCACTTTCGCGAGTTTGCGCGTGCCGACGCGGCAATAGGAGATACGGTGAAGTAGGATCATCGGCCATAGTCCGCAATGTCGCAAGCACTTCCCCACCCGCAGCGCGACTCGGGCCGATCGGCGAACTGCCGTGACAGACAGCCGGCGCGCGCATCCTGCGCAGTGGCAAGCGTCATCAGTACCCCGTCGTTCAGCGCGAAGGTGACGAACATCCGACCCGAAACCGGATCGCGCCCGGGACCGTGGACGATGCGAACCTGCCGGTCGCGCAGCAAGTAAGTTGAGCGCATCAGCCGGTCGATGTCGGCAATTTCAAGCGTGGTCGCAATGACACCGGGCGCAGCCGCAGGATGAAGCGCGATGCGATGATGCGCATCGTCGATACCCAGGAACACACCGTTGCCGACCCAGTCCGCCACGCGTGCGCCCAGCACTTCGCGCCACAAGCGCGTGTCGTCGGCGATGGCCGTGGAGCGCAGCGTTACGCTCTGCAACCCGGCGATGCCGAGGTCACGTGCACCATAAAAGTGCCAGCCCTCGATCTGCGGCCGGACGACGAGCTCGATGCCGTTGCCCGAAAAGTCGGTAAAACAAACCATGGCTTTGACGCGGCGGGCTGCGCAGTCGTTGGACGTTGCTCGGGCGACCGACAAACCAGACGCCGCGACGTGGTCGCTTATCCGATTGAGTGTCTCTTCATCGCGCACCTGCAGCCCGACCGAACCGTTCGGCCCGCCTTCGTCGATTAGGATGCAATAGGCGAAGTCCCCGCCGCGCAACAGAACGTAACCGGGTTGTCGTTCCGTGACCGTTAGCCCGAGCAAATCCGCAACGCGTTCAGCCGCAGTGGCGGCATCGACAACGCCGATCCGCACATAGGCTAACGCCTCCACCTTCATCCAAGTCGCCCTCCATTATTGGGCGTGACTGTGCCGTCGCGTGTGCAGCGAACCAAATAGCCGTGACCGATAGGCGTATTGCCGCGCGCTATCGGCGGTCGCTTAACGGAACCGCTCGATCTCGGCGATCATCCGAGCAACCCCCTGCTCGGCAAAGGCGAGGATATCGTTATCGACAAATGCACCGTCGACCAGCTTCTGGTAGACCCCGGCCACCACGACTTCGGGCGTCATCGTGACGCGCACCGAACAGGCGAGCAGCGCCTCGCGCAGCTGAAGGTGGCCGCGTATGCCGCCGGTCGCGCCCGGCGATGCGGTGACGGTCATCGCATGTTTGTCGATCAGCGCTGAGCCGAACATCGGTCGCGACGCCCAGTCGAGCGAATTCTTCAGCACTCCCGACATGCCGTGATTATATTCGGGGGTGGCAAGGACCAGCCCGTCGACCGCCCCGATCGCGATCCGCAATGCAGCAACGCCCACAGGCGGCGTGTCGGTATCGAGATCGCCGTTATAGGGCGGCACTTGGCCGAGATCGAACAGCGTCATCGTGGCCAGCGCCGACTGGTTCACGCGCTCGGCCAGGGCGCGCAAGACAGCGGTGTTCGCCGACCCACTGCGCAGGCTTCCTGAAATGCCGAGCAGTTTGATCGTCGGGCGGTCGGTCATGGTAAGCTCCTTGATGAAGTCAGCCGTGGCCGACCGTTGTTTCCTACCTGTGACATAGCTGCGCAAGCGTCGCATATCGTTCCTGCCTATGGCCGGTTTGCCCGAACTTATCGCGTTCCGGCTTCCTCAGATCCGGCAAGGCGGTATCGCAGCAGCGAAGGAGAGCGGAATGAAATTGTGCAGCTATACGTCCAGCGCAGGTGACGGGATTGGCGGGGTTGTCGAAGGTGGCATCGTTCCGTTGAACGCGTTTGCCAGTTCCATGACGCAGCTCATCGCTTCGTGGGACGACCTGCGCGGTGCCATCACGGCGGCGGTGGACGCCGGGCAAGGAACGATTGCCACCGATCGAGTTACCCTACGCGCGCCCATCGCCCGTCCCGGCAAGGTGCTGGCAATTGGCCTGAACTATGCCGACCATATCGCCGAAAGCGGCCTGCCGACGCCGGAACACCAACTGTGGTTCGGCAAACAGGCGACTTCGATCAACGGTCCGTTTGATCCGATCGACCTGCCCAGGGTCGCTCCGGCCTCGGTCGATTACGAGGCCGAACTGGTCGCCGTCATTGGGCACAAGGGGCGTCACATTTCGCGTTCGCACGCTCCAGCACATGTGTTCGGCTATTGCTGCGGCAATGATGTGTCGGTGCGTGAATGGCAGAAGATGACGCCGCAATGGATGCTCGGCAAATCGTTCGACACACACGCACCGATCGGGCCATGGCTGGTGACTGCCGACGAGGTCGGCGATCCGCACGCGCTCGGTATCGTCGCACGCGTCAACGGCGAAATCCGGCAATCGTCGAACACCTGCCATCTGGTGTTCGACCTGTGGGACCAGATCGAACACCTCTCGAAGGCGATGACGCTCGAGCCGGGCGACCTGATTTTTACTGGCACCCCGGGCGGGGTCGGTGCCGCAATGACACCGCCGCGGTTTTTGGCCGCAGGCGACGTCGTTACCGTCGAGATCGCACGGCTCGGTAAAATCGAGGCGGTTTGCCGCGCGGAGCCCTGACCGCCGCTGCTAACGCCAGAACGCTAGCGTTAGCCCGACTTTGAGCGGTGGGGCGATTGCTGCCAGCCCGGTCGGGGCGGGGGAAGCTAAACGCAATCGACACTGTCGCGTTGCGAATCGTGGTATTTTCGAAATTGGGTAAGCGATGTTCTGCCCCCACCTTGTTTGGGTGATTGTCGGGTGCGAGTCCTGCGCGGATGGATACGGACGCGCCTGGAGCTATGTCGGGATCAAGTGCGGGGGCTAGCTCGAAGCCGTTTCGGCGGTTCGAGGTATTCACGGGCGCGGGGCGTCGCCGGTCATTTTCGACCTAGGAGAAGCTGGCGCTGGTGTCGCGGATTGAACTGCGCCGGGTTTGCCGGAGGCTGTTTGGTTTGAGTCGGGCTGTTGTTCGATCATGGCATAGTATTGCTCCTCTGCTTCTGCGGGCGGGATGTTGCCGATGGGTTCGAGCAACCGGCGGTGGTTGAACCAGTCGACCCATTCCAGCGTCGCGTACTCGACAGCCTCGAACGATCGCCACGGTCCCCGCCGATGGATCACCTCGGCCTTGTAAAGGCCATTAGAGCGGGATGACGTTGCGATGAATCGATAGGGATTCACAAACCGGTTGAAGTCTGATTCAAGCTGCTGGCCGAGGATGGAGGTCGGCAGCGATGGCGAGAGCCTATTCGATGGACTTGCGCGAGCGGGCGGTGGCTCGGGTTTTGTTGGGTGAGAGCGTTCGTTCGGTGGCAGCGATGCTGAGCATCAGTCCGGCGACGGTGGTGCGTTGGTCGGGACGGTATCGTGCTACTGGGAGCGCGGCACCTGCCAGGATCGGTGGTTACAAGGTCGGGGTGTTGTCGCGGCATAGTGACTGGTTGCTCGAGCGTACCGCGCACGACTTTACGTTGCGCGGGCTGGTCGCCGAGCTGGCCGAGCGTGGAGTGAAGGTCGACTATGTGCAGGTGTGGCGGTTCGTTCATGCCGAGGGTCTGAGCTTCAAAAAAAAGCGTACTGCCCGCCGAACAGCTTCGACCGTGGATCGCGCGGCGGCGAACGCAGTGGAAGAAATATCAGGGACGGCTTGATCCAAAGCGTCTCGTCTTTATCGACGAGACTTGGGCCAAGACGAACATGGCTCCCTTGCGGGGATGGGCTCCCAAAGGGCAGCGGCTCCACGCCAAGGTGCCCTATGGTCACTGGCGCACGATGACCTTCCTCGCGGCGCTCCGCTGTGACCGGATCGATGCCCCTTGCGTGCTCGACCAGCCCGTCAACGGGCAGAGCTTCACCGACTATGTCGAGCAGTGTCTCGTCCCCACGCTCTCGCCCGGGGACATCGTCATCATGGACAATCTGTCGAGCCACAAAAAACCCGCAGTGCGCGCCGCCATCCGCAGCGTCGGGGCGCGGCTGCTGTTCCTGCCGCCCTACTCACCCGACCTCAACCCCATCGAGCAAGTCTTCGCAAAGCTCAAACACTTGCTGCGAAAGGCCGCCGAACGGTCCCACGAACAAACATGGCGACGCATCGGATCACTCCTCGACGCCTTCTCACCCAACGAGTGCGCCGCATACCTCAACAACTCAGGATATGGTGCAAGCTAATGTCATCCCGCTCTAATGGTCTCGGCCAAAGCGTTGTCATAGCTGTCGCCGACACTGCCGACCGAGGGTTCGATACCAGCTTCGGCGAGGCGTTCGGTGTACTTGACCGAGACGTACTGGGCCGATTCAACCGGTCGTCGCAACACCCTCGATATGAACGTCTTCGAGCAATTGGTCGAGGGCTTCGGCGGGCGTCTTCCAGCCCAGCGTTTTGCGGGGCCGCGTGTTGACGGCGTGCGCGACGGCCTCGAGTGCATCCGAGCTGTGCCAGCTCAGATCGGTGCCATTGGGAAAATATTGTCGTAGCAGGCCGTTGGTGTTTTCGTTCGTGCCGCGCTGCCACGGGCTTTGCGGATCGCAGAAGTAGATCTCCAGCCCGGTATCGATGTGCAGCCTGGCATGCTGGGCCATCTCGGCGCCCTGATCCCAGGTGAGCGACTGGCGCAATTTGTCGGGGAGCTTGGTCATCGACTTTGCGATCGCCTCGCGTACGGCTTCGGCGCCATGGCCTGCCAGTGGTGGCCCGTTCTTGACAGTCTCTCCCGGTCGATAGCCTTCCATGCGCGGAAGGTGCAGCAACATCGTAAAGCGTGTGGTGCGTTCGACGAGCGTGCCGATCGCGGAACTGCCGAGACCGAGGATAAGATCGCCTTCCCAATCCCCGGGGACAGCCCGGTCTTCGATCTCGGGTGGTCGATCGCTGATCATGATGGCTTCAGCGAGGAAGGACTTGCCGCGACGACGCGCCCGCTCGCGTGGCAGGCGAAGGGCTCGGCCCGAGCGCAGGCAGGCGGTCAGTTCCCGTCGCAATGCCCCACGGCCTTGAATGTACAGGGACTGGTAGATAGCCTCGTGGCTGATGCGCATTGTCGGGTCCTCAGGAAAATCGAGCCGGAGCCGATGCGCGATCTGTTCGGGGCTCCAGGCCGACGACCATCGCCGGCTTTGGCGGTGAACAGCACGGCGTCCCTTCCATATCACATCCGGGCCGTTAAAGCTGACGCCGTCAGGGTTGGTAATCTGTCCAGCAAGCCGATTCTGAACATAATCGCGCAGCGCCGTGTTCGTCGCCAACTTGCTCGGCTTCGGCCGCCGAGCCGCCCGGTCGGCATGCCGTTGCGCAGTGCTCGCCCTATAATCGAAGCTACCGCTTCGCGTGGCGGCATTGCGCGTCAGCTCGCGCGAGATCGTGCTCGGCGACCGGCCAAGCTTACGAGCGATGGCGTTGATCCCGGTGCCCTTTGCGACTTCGATCGCAATATCCTCACGCTCGGGAAATGTCAGATAACGCCCAATGGTCGGCTTCGCCGATGGCGATATATGGGTTGGTGGCATCCCTCCTGCTCCCCGAAACCAGCGCACGCCAACAGGCGCCGAAACGCCCGCATCCATCGCCGCGTCCTCGCTCGATCTTCCACAAGCTATCGCTTGCCAGAAGCGGCAGACGTTCTCACGTTGCCAACCGGGTGCATGGCCAGGCGATCGCAGCTTCCTGCGCGTACACCGATCCGAAGCACGCTTGTGGGCCTTCATCGCAACCTCCTTGTTCAGGATGTTGCGACGACCGGTTGAATCGGCCTGGCTGACACGATCGGAGTGGTGGACGAGACCGCCGCTGTGCGTCGGTCGGCGATCGTGGAGCGCCTGCTCGAGCGCGTCGAGGACGAAGCCGGCATGGGCCGTGCGGCTTGCCCGCCAACCGACGATCCGTCGTGCGAACGTGTCGATGACGAACGCGACGTAGACGAACCCTGCCCAGGTCGCGACATAGGTAAAGTCCGAGACCCACAGCATGTCGGCCGCTGGCGCGCGGAACTGCCGGTTGACGTGATCACACGGGCACGGTGCCGAGCGGTCGCTGATCGTCGTGCGCACGGGCTTGCCACGGATGACGCCTGCCAAGCCCATCGCCCGCATGAGCCGCGCGACCGTGCAGCGCACGCCGTAGACGCGTGTGTGAATGCCGCCAGTTTTGCAAGGTGATTTTCGGACGGTGATGACGGCTCGGCGCTTCTATCGCTCGTGTGTCAGGCCTCATTTTGTGGCTTGAATTTGCCACGGGCCGGTATGCAGTTCGAAAAACGAGGTCCACATCGGTTCAGAGAGCTTTATTGCTCGAGCGCCGGGACTGGTTTGCTCGTCCTGGAACATTGAAGTCCTTGCCGCATAATCGTCTGTCGATCTCCTTGTCGGGGCTGTCAGCCCCTAAGCGCTTCCCGCTTTGCCCCTGTGGGGGCAAGCGCGTCACGCCATCCGGTAATTTTGTTCGCGCGTCATCATCGCCCAGATCATGCGCGCCATTTTGTTAGCGAGCGCGACAGCCGCCACCATGCGTGGCTTGCGCCCCAGCACGCGGCCAAGCCAGTTGTCGGGCAACACGCCGCGCCGGATGATCCAGCGGATGCGGCTCATGGCACCGCCGATAAGCAGCTTACGGATATCGGCCTGGCCCATCTTGCTCACGCCGCCCAGCCGCGTCTTACCGCCGGTCGATCGCTGGCGAGGCACAAGCCCGAGCCATGCGGCGAAGTTCCGGCCGCTGGCAAAAGCGCGCAGGTCGGGTGCAAACGCCATGATCGCGCCCGCCGTCACCGGGCCGACTCCCGGCACTGTGCAGAGGCGACGCATCGCGTCATCGACTTTGGTCGCGGCGCGCAGCTTGAAGTGCAGCTCATCGATCTTCTTCGTGAGCACCGCGATCTGGTCGAGGTGAGACGAACGATGTCGCGCACAGCGTCAGGAAGATCGGTCGCATCGTCGTCGATCATGGTATCGACGGCCTTTAGACCTGTCGGCCCTTGCGCAACGACTAGTCCGAACTCGCCAAGATGTCCCCGCAAGGCGTTGATCAGCTCAGTGCGTTGTCCGACAAAGGACTGGTGGGTCCGGAATGCGACTGCGCCAGCCTGATGCTCCGCACTCTTGACCGCCACATAATGCAGGTTCGGCCGCAGGGCGGCTTCTGCGATCGCAGCCGCGTCCGCAGCATCGTTCTTCTGTCGTTTGACGAACGGCTTCACGTAGATCGGCGGGATCAGTCGCACCTCGTGGCCGAGGCCTTGTGCGAACCGGCCCCACAAGTGGCTCGTCGCGCAGGCCTCCATCGCCACGATGCAGGGTGCCTGCTCGCGCAGTACCGTCTCGAGTTTCGCGCGCGAAACCATCCGGTTGAATAGAACCGCCCCTCCCACAGCGGTCGCGCATATCTGGAAGCTGCGCTTGGCAAGGTCGATCGCGAGAATGTGAACGTCAGTCATGTGCTCCTCCTTCTCCAGCGCAAAGTCGCGCCGGTCAGGCATCATACGATGCCCGGCGAAGCGGGCATCCAACCCCATCAGTTCAGATGGCGGGATGCGACAACATCAGTGAGCTGGCGCGTCGGCACGATCTGAGGCCGTCGCAGCTGTTCACGTGGCGCCGCGAGTTGCGGTATGTCGCCGAGAACGCTGCGACGGCAGCGAAGGCATCGCCCGAGCCGATGCTCGTGCCCGCGCTGGCGTGCCTACGGTCGATGCGGTTCACCAGCCAGCAAAGCCTGGCAAGGCGAGACGGCAGCGCAGATCGTCGGCTGCGGTCGAGCTCGAGATCGACGGGGTCGCGGTGAAGATCGCGCGCGGTGCAGACGCGGGCGTGATCGCAGCGGTGATCGACGCGCCCAAGACAACTCGTTGAACGGGCAGTGATCGGCCCCGGTACGGAAGCGCGCATGTTGGTGGCAACGCGGCCCGTACACTTCCGCAAGGGCGCGGACTCGCTCGCGGCGATGGTGAAGGCCGAGTATGGTGCGGCCCCGTTCTCGGGCGTCGTACTCCAATATCGTCGAGCGTTCGATCCGCCCGCTGGCCCTCAATCGCAAAAATGCGCTCTTCGCAGGATCAGACGACGGGGCAGCCAACTGGGCGTAAGCGTGTCTTGGGGGCCGCCTTGATCGTCAGGTATTTTTGCGGACGTATGCGGCTCTACCCAACGCGCGGCGTTTGGCGAGCGTTGCCATCCGAGCGTGAATTTCGTCCGTGCTGATGTCGTTTGGGTCAAAGGTTCGCCCATACCATTTCAGCACCGACTTGTGTTCTGGATGGCGAAGTTTGGCCATCGCGTCGAGAAACGCCTCGAAGCCTGGTGGGCCGCCGACATCTTCGGGTGGTGCGCGGCGCTGGCCGTCGACGAATCTGGGATAATCCGCGGTTGGGTCGGCGGGCAAAACTTCGTCGATCACGATGCTGTGCCGCCAGTCATCGCCAAAATCATAGGTGTAAGTGAAATCCGTGATGCCGCGCTCAATGAGTTTGGCGAGCCGAAGGTTACCGGCGTCGCGCGTTGGCGGGTCCATATAGTCGTCGTCGAAGCGGATGCCGTAGCTGGCCTCGCCGACATCGAAGCGGAACAGATGATAGTTCTCGAACAGCATGACGGCCTGAATCGCGAGGTGCAGAGTCATGAGGTTGTTGGAGAGCGGCAGTTCGACGCGTCGCTAAACGACAGGCTCAATGTCGTCGAGTGTAATGCGAATCCGCGCGATCTGGTCGGTCATGGCGCCAGTCTGGCAGGCTCGGTGTGCGGTTGCCAGTTCCACGGCATGAGTTCGTCCCAGCGCGCTGCGGGCCAGTCGTTCGCGATTTTGGCGATGACGTCGGCGATATAGGCCTTGGGTTCGATGCCGTTCATCTTGCAGGTCTCGATGACGGTGCAGATAGCGGCGGCACGTTCGCCTCCGACGCGCGAGCCTGCGAACAGCCAGTTGCGCCTGCCCACCGCAATGCCACGCAAAGAACGCTCAGCGATATTGTTGTCGATCTCGAGCCGACCGTCGTCGAGGAACCGAGTGAGTGCGGCCCAGCGCTTGGTGCCATAGACGATGGCCTTGGCCATCACCGACTTGGGCGACAGGCGTCGCAGCGCATCGTTGAGCACGGTGCGTAGTTCGGTGATCAACGGCGCGCTGAGATCCTGCCGTGCGCGGCGTCGGATATCGGGCGGTTGCCCACGCACATCGGCCTCGACGGCATAGAGCGCGCCGATGCGTTCGAGGATATCGGTGGTGAGCGCCGTCGGCTTGGCCTGGTGGATATCGAATATCTTGCGGCGGAAGTGCGCCCAGCAGGCAACTTCGGTGGCGCGCCCGGTCTGGTAGAGCTTGTCATATCCGGCATAGGCATCGGCCTGAAGGTGGCCCGTGAAGTGAGCAAGCTCGGCTTGGGGATGCGCGTCGGTGCGATCGGGGGTGAAGCGATACCACACAGGCGGCGGCGCGGTTGATCCCGAAGCACGATCATCGACCGCGTAGGTCCACAATCTGCCGGTGGCAGTCCGGCCACGTCCCGGATCGAGCACCGGCACGGGGGTATCGTCGGCGTGGATCTTCGATGCCTTCAACCCGTCGTCGCGGATACGGCTGACGATGGGGTCGAGCAGTGCCGACGCTTGCCCCGTCCACCCGGCAAGCGTCGATCGGTCGATATCGATCCCCTGCGCCGCCATCATCTCGGCCTGACGGTAGAGCGGAAGGTGATGGTCGAACTTGGCTACGATGACATGTGCCAGTGTGGCAAAGGTCGCTCGACCACGCGCGATGGCTTTGACGGGTGCAGGAGCCTGGACGACCCGTTCGCACGCGCGACAGCTATACTTGGGCCGGATCGTTCGCACGACGCGCCATGCGACGGGCGCGATATCGAGCTGCTCAGCGGCATCTGCGCTCAACCGACGCAGCGCGCCGCCGCAATCAGGGCAGGTGCAGGTGCCACTGACCGGTTCGACGACTACCTCATCGCGCGGCAGATGGTCGGGCAAGACACGCACTGGCACCGGACGCCCGGCCTTGGGAATCGGCGACACCAGTGCGGTTACCGTGGCGGCGGCTTCGAGTTCTTCGAGCGCCAGCTCAAGCTGCTCGATCTCGGCACTCAGCTTCTCGGACGAGGCGCCGAACGCCATCCGGCGCATGCGGGCGATCTGGACGCGCAGCGTCTCGATCAGCAGATCACGGGCAGCAAGCTCGGCATTGGCGGCCGCCAGCGCTGCGGTCAAAGCGGCAATCTGCGCGTCCCGATCGGGGTCCGGAATGACCGCTGCCGACATGGCCAGCACATACCAGAAACTGCATAGCAGCACCATCGAAAACGCCTGAATCGCGTCGATTATTACCCCGCCAGCGAGGGCGCCCAGGTCCGTTCGGGACGTCGCCAATCGATGCCTTCGAGCAGCATCGAAAGCTGGGCAGGCGTCAGGCTGACGCTGCCGGTCTTGGTCTGTGGCCAGACGAACCGGCCCCGGTCCATGCGCTTTGAAAACAGGCACAGCCCTTGCCCGTCATACCAGAGCAGCTTGACCAGATCGCCGCGCTTGCCCCGGAACGCGAACAGCGCCCCTGAATGCGGCGACTGCGCCAGCACTTGCTGAACCAGCACCGCCAGACCGTCGAACCCCTTCCTCAGATCTGTTGCGCCGCACGCCAGCCAGATCGTGGCCGCGCCCATCCCGCCAAGCACGGAATGCGGCAGGGTCGTCATCGGCTGACGACCAAGAGCACCCGTGCCAGTGCTTCGGCATCGACCCCGGCATCGACGCTCAACCGGATGCCCGACGGCAGCTCGATCCCAATCCTGCCGGTTGGCTCAGGCGGTGCGGGCAGTGGAGCGATCGGCTCGGCCTGCGCAATCTGCACCTGCGCGAACGCCGGTGCCGTCGGTCGGCTCACGCCGGCAAGCGTTCCCGACATCGCCTGCTGCCGCCATGTGTAAAGCTGGCCGCTCCCGACCTCGTGCCGCTCGACCGTATCGCGCACCGAACCGTTCGGACCAAAAGCATCGCGCAGGATCGAAAGCTTCTGCTCGACCGTCCAGTGCCGCCGCCCCGAAACCCGGGCCACGACCTCGATCCGACCACTCATACGACCGGTCGTATGACCACTCGCACCATCAACAACCTCATCCGACACCGCGATACCTCAACACAAAGGGGCCAAGCATCGCCGACGTCATATCAAAAACAAGCGGCCCGCAGAACACGCTTCCAACTGGGCCGTGATCACGTCGCCGATCGAAACCTGCAAGCTGAACGCCATCAATCCCCAGGCCTGGCTCGCCGAAACCCTCTCGCGCCTTGTTGTCGGTCACGCAGCGAGCGCCCTCGATGCACTCATGCCGTGGAACTTCCGCCCGACGTGGGGTGAGAACACCGCTTACGAAACTGGTTGACCCGATGCCGAAGCTCCACAGCGGCAGGGCTATCTCCCTCAAGAACGATTTTGCTAAATAGTCGCTGGCTATTTGGGTTCTGCCGACTACGGCGTACGTGCTACTGCCCGCCGCGCAGACTTCGATAGCTGCTATTGCGCCGTCGGGTTCGTTCGTTCGTCAAAGTGCGATCTCCCGTCGCGACCTCTCGGAAATGGAACTCGCAATCCAGCACACGGTTCATTTGGACCCAGCTGTCGGCATCCGCGAATGCGTCATAGACGGCGAACTCGGGCCGGCCCATCGCGGCGGCATCCTCGTTGGTGAACGAATGGCGCACACCGCCGTAGACGACCATGTGCCAGGGCACCGCCGCTGCACGAAGGCGATCCTCGAACGCTGCGCGTGCGTTGGCGGTTATGCTCGGGTCGTCGGCACCGAGCAGCGCCACGATCCGCCCCGTGACCGCGTCGAAGTCGTCGGGCGACGTGACCGTGAGGCCGCAGTGGAACCCGATCGCGGCGCTGAGCTCCGCCCCGGTCAACGCCAGTTCGAACGCCGCTGTCCCGCCAAAACAAAATCCGATTGCGGCGATGCGCACGCGATCGACCTCTGGCTGAGCGGCGAGCGCGCGCCAGGCACCGAGCGTGAGCGCGCGAATCGCGTCGCGGTCGCCGCGCAGCGCGCCCAGCCGCTGGCCGATCTTCGCCATATCGGTCATCGTTTCCTGACCGCCGTAGATGTCGCACGCGAGAGCTGCATAGCCGCACTCGGCCGTCAGCCGTTCGGCGCGTTGCTTGGCATGCGCGCCAAGGCCGCCGGCGTCGGGGAAGACGAGCACCGCCGGTCGCGGACCCGCCGCACCGGCATCCCACGAGAAATGGCCGACCAAGTCGGTTTGTCCCGCGACATAACGAAGTTCGCGCGTAGCCATTGGTGCCTCCGTAACGATCAGGCCGGGTAGAGCACCGCCTCGAGTGCGGTAAGGCTCTCGTTCGCGGTGGCGGCATCGGCGAAAATATCGTAGACATAGAAGTCGGGCCGAACGATTGCTCCGACTGCCCCGGCGGCGGCAAGCCATTTGAAAAGCTCGCCGCTGTGATCGACGAGGCTTGTCGTGGAGGACAATTCCGTAGCGCCATCGATCGCGAGCAGCGTTGCGCCCGACTCCCGCAAGCGCCGGGGAATCGCAATAGTCGAGGCGACGCTCGACAGGGTGAGCACCACGAACCCTGAACCCGTAAACGAATCGAGGAGGGCAACGGTGCCGCCTTTCGACATTTCCGGCTGAATGAACCGCGTCCCGACCGGTGGCGGGGCAGAGGCAGGGCGCAACGCGTCCGCGATCGGCGGAATAAGGTCGGGCGTCGGGGCCGCGAGCGTCTTGCCCGGCTCGCGCAATTCACGGTCGCGCTTCGCCGCAAGTTCGGGGTCGAGCGTGCAGAAATAACGCCCGGTCTTGACCGACAGCTCGATGACGGCCCGGACCTGCGGCTTGCGTTCAGGCTCGTAGCTGTCGAGCAGGGCCAGGTCGGCGTCGTGGCGGATGACCGCCTCGAGCTTCCACGCGAGGTTGGCGACGTCGCGGATGCCATGGCACAGGCCCTGCCCAAAAAACGGCGGGGTTTGGTGCGCGGCGTCGCCCGCCAGAAAGATGCGCCGGTCCTGCCACTGCTCGGTAATTAACGCATGGAACCGATAGATGGCCAGGCGCAGCGGCTCCCATTTTCCGCCCGGCACCCAGTCGGCGATCAGTGCCGCGACGCGCGCCGGATCGTCGTAATCGGCGGGCGACTCTCCTGGCAGCAACATGAATTCCCAGCGCCGGTGCCGCCCGGATCCCGGAACATACGATGTCGGACGTGCCGGGTCGGCGATCGTGAACATCACGTCGCGCATGTCGATGCCCGGCGGGGTTCCGGTCAGCGGCGGGAGCACGACCGGCTCGTCGACGAGCGCGTCGACGACGATCCACGGTTCCTCGAAGTTGAGGTCCTCGAGCCCTATGCCGAGTTCCTTGCGCACTGTGCTGCGACCGCCGTCGCACGCGATGAGGTAGCGGCTGGTGACCGCCGGCGCGTCATCAAGTGCAACGGTGACGCCGTCGTCATCCTGTTCGACGCCGGTGACGCAATGGCCGAACAGCAGACGGACGTTCGCACGCTGAGTCAGCGCATTGCGCATCGCCTGTTCGATCTCGGGTTGGCGATAGAAATAGCTTGGCGCCCAGCCGAGCGCGGCCTGTCCCTGGTTGCCCCGGAACGGGCGGATCGGCGCAAGATCGACGCCGAAGGCCATCGACCCCGCCGGCACGTGCAACAGCGGCAGGATACGGTCGGCAAGCCCCGCCGATTGCAGGATGCGCATGATTTCATGGTCGAAATGAATCGCGCGCGGTAGCGAATAAGGCGCGGTGTTCGGTTCGACGACGCACACTGACAAGCCGCGCTGCGCGAGCAGATTGGCCGCGGCCGCGCCGACGGGGCCACACCCGGCAACGATCACGTCATAGCGTTCAGTCACGCGCCAAAATCTCCGGACGGGGCAGCAGCAGCACTCCAAGAGTCGCCAGCGTCGCGCTGGCCGCGAGCAACCACAGCGCGAACGGGCCGCGCGCAAGATGGTCGAACGACCAGCCGACGAGCGTCGGTCCGGCCATCGACCCGAGGAAAAACCCGATCAGGAGCCGGTTATAGATCACCGCATAGTGCCGCAGCCCGAAATAGCGGCGCGCCAGATAAGCGAGAATGTCGCTCTCGCCGCCGAGCGCGAGACCGACGAGTACGGTCGGTACATAGAGGTCGAGTTTCGACGAAGTTGTCGTCATGGCGAGCCAGACGATCCCCGTGACGCCGAGCGCGAACAGCCCTGCGGCAACGCGGCGTGCGTCGAGCCGGTCGAGCAGTACGCCCGCGCCGATCCGCCCGAGCGCCATGCCGATGCTGACAAGCACGACCAGCATCGGCAGGCTAGCAGTGGCGACGCCTCGATCGGCATAGATCGGGAATAGGTGGACGGTGATCCCGAACATCGCGAGCGTCTGGAAGAACACGACGAGCGCCAGCCCCCAGAACGCGCCCGTCCGGACAGCTGCACGCGGGCTGACACCGTCCCTCGAGGATGCGGCGGCGATAGTCGATGGGTTGGCAAGAAGCCACGTCCGCATCGCGAGCACGACCAGCAGCGTGACGCCAAGGTGGAGAGCGGCGAGCACGCCATAGGCAGCGCGCCAGCCCGCAGCAGCCGTCGTCGCCACGACCAGCCACGGCATCAGGACACTGCCTAGGCTTTGTCCAACGACGGCGACACCAAGCGCCAGCCCCAGCCTGCGTGAGAAATACTGGGGAACGACCGTGACATAGAGCCCGTTGCCAGTCCCCGATCCGAGCAGCCCCGCTGCAAACGCGAGAGCCAACGCCGGTCCGACCGCGCCGGTCATTCGCGACAGCAGCAGCAGCGCGAAGGCCAGGCCGACAGACGACAGCGCGGCAGTCAGCGGCCCACCCAGGCGTTCGATGATGCGGCCGAGGAGGAGCGACGCCAAACAGACGCCCAGCATCGCGCAGGTGAACATCAGTGACGGGACCAGCCGCCCCCAGCCGAACGCCTGGGTCAACGGCAGGACGAACGCGGTCGATGTCGCGCCGAATACCGAAGGATAGCCGACCGCCAGCCCGACGAAAACCGACGCGATCGTGACCGTCTGCCGGGTACGCAGCTCAGCAGATAGAGTGTGATCGGTCATATGCCCGCCTGTGCGAAGCAACGCACGCGCTGATGCCCAAGACCGTCAATTTCCGCCTCGATCAGGTCGCCGGGTTTCAGAAAAATACCGCGCGCGATGCCGTTGCCCGCCGGGCTGCCCGTGCACAGGATGTCGCCCGGAAAGAGGCATGCGTGGGCTGTGAGCTGCTCGATCTGGCGGTCGATGCCAAAGGTCATGTCACTGGTCCGATCATCCTGCATGAGCTCACCGTTGACCCACAGCCGCATGCCGAGATCGTGCGGATCGCCAACGAACGCGGCGGGCACGAACCACGGTCCCGTCGGCAGAAACCCGGGCGCGCCTTTCGCGCTCACCCAGTCGGGCCCGAACGCACCGGGGTCGCTGCGCTGGACCTTGTCACGCGCAGTCACGTCATTGGCGACCATATATCCCGCAACGCACACCATCGCCTGATTGCGCGCGACCTGATAGGCTGATCGACCGATTACCGCCGCCAGCTCGATCTCCCAGTCGATCCGGTCCGATAAGTTCGGCAATACGAGGTCGTCTTCGGGACCGGAGATCGACGATGTCGGCTTCATGAAGATGTACGGTTTGCCGCTCGCGCGCTGCCGCTCGACGAGTGCGACGCCGTAAGCGCGCTTCTCGTCGATGGTCATGCCGCCGGTGTCGGGGTGCGGCATGACGGTCGCCATCTCGACGACGTGCCGCCCGTAATTGGCCCCTGCGCAGAACAATTGGCGCACATCGGAAAGCGGGGCAAGCGCGCGCACGGTGTCCAGCTCGTGCCAGACCTGCTGTGCGCCGTTTTGTGCCAGAGCCGTCCGCAGCGCGCCGAACACCGCCTCCCAGTCGGCAAGCAATTCGCGCAGCGACGTGCGATCGGTGATCTGCGCGATGCCGAGCGCACCCGCGCGCGTCACCGCCCGGTCGCGCACGATACCGAGAAAAACGTCGCCGTCGCCCGCGTCGAAGCGCCCGAGCGCGAAATTATCTGTCGCAACCATCGGGTCAGGCGAGTCCGAGCAGTGCGCCCGCGTTGCCGCCCGCGATCTGGGCCTTTTCCTCAGCCGTCAGCGCCGTTTCGTCGATGAAATCGAGCGGGTCGAGCGCCGCGACCGGCGTATCGCCGCCCATTATCAGCCGGTCGATCCCGACACGTTCGGCGAGCAGTTCGAGGGTGCGGGTGTCGTAGACGCAGCTGTCATAGTAGAAATCACGGAGATACTCGCTTGGCTTCTTGGTCAGGTTTTTGGTCGTGAACGGTTTCTCCACCGCGTTGCGATCGAGCCGCCCCATATAATGCGGCATGTAACCGCCGCCGTGCGCGATCACGAGCTTTAGCCCCGCGAATCGGTCCATCACGCCTTCGTAGATCAGCGATGACAGACAGCGCACCTCCTCGATCGACTGGCCGATCGAGTTCCACATCGAATAGGGCTGATACCATGGGTCGGAAACGCCTTCGGGATGCATGAACGCAATCATCTCGCGATCGTGGATCGCGCCCAGCACGTCGTAAAAGCGCGAATCGCCGAGATAAGCGCCGCGAAAGTTGGCCGGCAGCTGCACGACGCGCAGGCCTGCCGACACGCAATAGTCGAGCTCGCACATTGCCGCCGTCATGTCGCCGAGCGGCAACACCGAACTGCCAACGAAGCGGGTCGGGTGCTTTTCGACCCAGGCCAGGCATTCATCGTTAACGAGGCGCGTCATTCGCTGCTCCTCGACCGTGTCGGCCCAGGCCCGGCTCTGCACGACGTCGCATGATAGGAGGACCTGCACGTCGACACCGCGTGCGTCCATGTTGCGGACCTGCACGTCGGGGTCGAGCATCGGCTGGAACAGCGGAGCGTCGAGGGGCAGCATCCCAGCGCCGAACCCCGACGAAACCGACTTCGGAAAGCAGGTTTCGAACACTTCACGCTGCAAAAAATGTGCGTGGAAATCCACGCACTTGGGACAGATGCAACGAAAGCGGTCGGCTACGGGCTGGGACATCAAACGCGATCTAGAACTTGAAGCCGAACGACACGCCATAGGTCCGTGGCGGCTCGTAGCCGGTAGCACCGTCATAGGGTGCGGCATAGCCTGAGCTCGCGATCGCCGATTTGATCGCGCGGTTCTCGAGATTTTTGATCCAAGCCCCGATCGAATAGGAGTTGTTCGGCGCGCGGTAGACCAGCGACGCGTCGGTGCGCGAATAACCGTCCTGGAACGCGCCGGCACCATGATCGAACGTACCCCAAAAGCTGCTCGACAGATAGGTCGAGACGCGCGCGTCGATCGCCGCACCACCGTTCAGCTCGAACCGGTGATCGTAGGCGAGAATGGCAGTCCATTCTGGCGTATTGACCATCTGGAGCCCGTCGAGATCGCGCTGGCCGGGGCCGGGGACGAACGTGCCGTATTCGCCGTGGGTGTAGGCAACGTTGGCGGTAATCGTGTCGTTTGGCGTCGGCTTGAACACGCTCATCAGCTGTAGGCCATAGATCGTAGCGCGGGGCGCATTGAACAGCGATTGCTGACCGATCGAGGCGTTGAACGACTGGATGATCAGCTTGCGGTAGCGGTAGTGAAATCCTTCGAGGTTGAGCGTCACGCGCCCGTCGTCGAACTGCGACTTCAGCCCGGCGGTGTATGCAACCAGGCGCTGCGGCTGGATTTCTTTGTTCAGGCCGCTCGCGTTGGTGAAGGTGTTAAAAGTGCCCGGCGCATAGCCGGTCTGGACGTTGCCATAGACCATCACCCGGTCAGCAACATCGGCCTCTACGCCGCCCTTGACGTCGAGGTTCTCCCACGACTGGTCGAACTGGATCGGCGCACCGCCGCACGCCGCAAAACAGGCGTTCGAACGGCCGTCGGCGAACAGGCTGTCGCGCGTATAGCGAAGTCCGCCGACCAGCCGCAACGAAGGTGTAGCCGAATAGGTCAGCTGGCCAAAGCCCGAAACGCTGCGGTTGCGGATCAGCGAGAAGATCTGCCCGAACTGACGCGGGCCGAAGCGGGTGTCGTAGCGCGACCGCGCAAGATAATAATCGATGCCAACGATCCAGTCGAGCGACGGGCTCTTGCCGAACAACTGCAACGAATGGGTGTATTGATTCTGTGCATTGTCCTTGAGCTGGTCGTTGCCGACCAGCTTGACTACCGCGACCTCGGTCTGGCGCATGTACGACCCCAGATACTTGAGCGTCGCACCGCCGAAATCGTATGTCAGCTCAGCCCCACCGATCGTATATTGGAAGTCTTGCACCGCCCCGGTTACGTTGCTGGCGCCGGTGACGGGGTCGGTCGCGGGGATCAGCCACGGCCCGTCGCCGGTCGGCTGACCGATGTAATGCGCGGCCGTCGGCTTGCCATTCTGCTTGTAATGCGTACCCCAAAGATAGGCCGAGAACTGCTCGGTCGCTTTCCACAACAGCGACGCGCGTACCGCGAACGAGTCGTCGGCCTGAAGCCCGAAGCTCTGATAGCCGTCACGTTTATTGAGACTAAACCCGACGCGCGCGGCCAGCGTCTCGCTCA
Source organism: Sphingomonas sp. (assembly GCA_965248885.1). Taxonomy (GTDB): domain Bacteria; phylum Pseudomonadota; class Alphaproteobacteria; order Sphingomonadales; family Sphingomonadaceae; genus Sphingomonas_O. The sequence continues at coordinate 2,337,288 of OZ252211.1, forward strand.
GCACGGCGTTGCCGACCGTCTCGAGGTGATAGGTGTTGTAATTGCCGTATTCGAACAGTCCGCTTGCCTCATTGGTGAATTTGGGACGATTGTTGGTGACGACGACGACACCGCCGCCGGCGCTTTTGCCATAGAGCACCCCCTGCGGCCCGGGCAGCACCTGAACGTTGGCGATGTCGAAAAAGCTTCCAGAAGTCGCCCAGCGTGGTGTGTAGACGCCGTTGACGTTGACCGCCGATGTCTCGGGCACCCAGTAAAAATCGAGCGACGAGCCGATGCCGCGGATGAATATGCGCGTCGAGTTGACGTTCGCGCTGAACCGCGCTGCCGGCGAGAAATTCTGGATTCCGCGGATGTCATAGACCTGCTGACGCTGAAGCAGATCGCCGCTGACGACGGTGACCGCAGCCGGGGTCTGCTGCAACGTCTGACTGTTACGCAGCGCAGTGACAACGATCTCGCCGCTGGTGGCGGGCTGATCGGCTGCAGTCGCGGGCTTCGGTGCGGCACCGTCGGCCGACGGTGCCGCAGCAAATGCCGGACCCGTTGCAACAAGCGCGATCAGCGCGGCAGAGTGCCAAAGTGTGTGGCGCATAAAATCTTCCCCCTTGCCATTTTTGTTATCTTAAAGGATTGCCTATCGGGCCGACCGTTACCAATCGCGATAGGTTATTGGAGCATAGCGCCAGCGAATGCCGCCAATCGTTTTCGCCGATTGGAGACATCCGCCGCCGCTATGTCCCGGCCGCAGGCGGCCATGCCCGGGCACGATGCCTCGCATCGAAACATGCAATTTCTGTCGCGGCGGCCCCTGTAGTAGCCCTCTTCCAATCGCGCGATCAGCGAAAAACCTAAGAAGAGAGGCCCTTCGGATGGCTGTCATATCGGTATCGGACCTTACCTATTGCCGATTCCGGCTGCCCGACCTCGACAGGGCCGAGCAGTTCCTGATCGACTTTGGCTTGGTGGCGGCGGCCATGCAGGACGATCGGCGGTTTTACCGTGGCAGCGATCCTACTCATTATTGCTACGTCGTCGAGCACGGTCAAGAACGCTTTTTAGGCTGTGGCTTTCACGCCAAATCTGCAGGGGACCTTCAGCTGCTGTCGGAAGCAACCGGTGCTCCAATCGAGGAGATCGACGCACCCGGCGGTGGGACTCGCGTCCGGCTGACAGAACCCAATGGCACCGATGTTGATGTCGTCTGGGGGATTGCGTCAGCGCCGCCGATCGCTATCGCCCGGCAACCGTATAACTCGGGAACAGCGCCGCTCGTGCGCAAGGGCGAACTCTACCGCTTGCCGCCTGGTGGGGTGACACCGGTCAAACGACTCGCGCATGTTGTGCTGGGTACGCCGCAGGTCATCGAGACGATCGAGTGGTTCAAATCGACGCTCGGGCTGATGTCGTCCGACGATATCGTGGCCGGGCCGGCCAAGACGCAGATTGGCGCGTTCATGCGTGTCGATAGCGGCGATGAGTATGTCGATCACCATCAGATTTTCATTATTGCCGCGCCGACTGCGGGCCTCCAGCATGTATCGTTCGAGGTACAGGACATCGATGCCGTGTTCGCAGACCATCATTACTTAAAAAGCCTTGGACGCTACGACCACCTGTGGGGGGTCGGTCGTCACCTGCTTGGCAGTCAGGTCTTCGACTACTGGTCGGACCCGTTCGGCTATCCGCACGAACACTGGGCGGACTCGGATCGCCTCAACGCGTCGACCGCAACCAACCAATGGGATGTCCACGACGGGCTGACGAACCAGTGGGGCGAACCGCCGCCCGAACGTTTTCGCACGGCGGTGAAGGCATGAGGTATTTCTATTTTCCGGGAACCTGTTCGCTGGCGGGCATGGCAGCGCTTGAAATCTGCGGGGCAAGCTATGTGCCTGCCGAAGTCATGCTGGCGAGCGATCGGGCCGAACTCCGCGCGGTTAGTCCCGAAGGCAAGGTGCCGGTGCTCGAAGCCGACGGCTTCGTAATTACCGATACCGTGGCAATCCTCTACTGGCTTGCCCGGCGTTTTCCCGACGCCGACCTGCTACCCAGCGACCCAGCGATGGCGGCTATCACGATCGGACAACTCGCTTGGTTCGGCAACGTCTTCCACATCATTCGCCGCCGCTTCTCCCGGCCAATGATGTTTTCGGATGACCCGGCAACCGAGCCTTCGATCCGCGCGATGGCCGCACAAGAATACGGCGCGGCGTTAAAAAAGGTCGATGGCTGGATGGCTGATCCGGCCATCCCGATCGCGGTGCAATGCTATGCGCTGAACTTTTACAATTGGGCAGTTATGGACGGGCGGGAGATCGGCGCGCTGACCAGCTATCGCCAGGTTGTCGATCGCCTGTGTGCGCGTGAAGATGTCGGTCGTGCGCTCACCCGCCACCACAGTCCGCTAATTCGAGTGGCATAATCGGCCATACATTACTGCAACACTTGGTATGTCGCGTGCTGGTCGCGCGAACTGCTGGACAAGCCGCTCGCGGTGAGGATGCTTGGCGAAGAGATCGTCATCTTTCGGACAGAAGACGGCATTGCAGCCCTCGAAGATCGCTGTCCGCATCGCCAGCTACCGCTCCACCTCGGCAGGGTTGCTGGTTCGCTGATCAGCTGTGGCTATCATGGCGCGGAATTCGACGCGTCGGGCCGATGCGTGCGTGTCCCCAGTCAGAAACTCGTGCCATCGGCTGCGAAGGTCAGAGCCTATCCCGCGACCGAACGCCATGGCCTGGCATGGGTGTGGACGGGCAGCCCCGACGACGCCGACCCCGCAACTATTCCCAACTTCAGTCGCCTCACCGATGCGCGCTATTCGGCTGTGGGCACGACCAATTCGGTCGACGCGTCGTATCAGCTGGTGATCGACAATCTGCTCGATCTGTCGCACGTCGGCTTTGTTCACGGCTCAACGATCGGCAACGCCGAGATGGGCGAAAAGGGTGAAATCGGGGTGAAAAAGACCGGCGATGGCGTCACTGTCACCCGCTGGGTTCGCGATGTGTCACCTCCGCCCGCGACGATAAAACTGGGAATCTTTGCCGCCGGGGTCAACATCGACCGCTCACAGGTGATCGAATATTACCCGCCGTCCAATCTGGTGATCCACGTCGGCAATTCGGAAGCCGCAGGACCCGCGTCCGAACCCCGATGGCCGCCTGCTGTGAATTTCTGGATCGTCAATGCGGTAACGCCCGTAACCGACACGCGCTGCGCGTATTTCTGGGCGGCGGTGCGCGACCATGCCGTCGGGGATGCAAAAGTCGATGACATCGTGTTTGCTCAGGTCGCCGAAGCGTTCGACGAGGACAAGACGATTCTCCAGGCTCAGCAGCGCGCAATCGAGCGCCACGGCGATCGTTTCGACGTCGCTTTCAAAGCGGACGCAGGCGTTATCGAAGGCAGGCGACTGCTCGCTCGGGCGATCACGGCGGAAGGCGCGCCCGGCAGAATGATCGACTAGCTCGCGTGACATCGGTACGCGCCTGCGGCTCGCATTGGCGGTCCGTCCAGTTGGTTGGAGCGAGGCGGGCCATGGCTCCGCGCGCCGTCTCCGGCTATACCGATCCGTATCGCGACAACGATTGTCTGTCGGCATTGCACGGAGCCCTTGAATGAAGCGCGTCCTGTTCCGCATCGTTGCAGTGCTGGCGCTCGCGCTCGGCCTGCTTGTCGCGTGGTTCTACTGGAGCTATGGCGGCTCGGGTGCCGCGTTTCCGCGCATCGGCGATCCCCGGCCGACGCAGCAGGCCGAGATTGTCGCGACGCTGCCCGAACCCCCCGGCAATCTGGCGGTATCGAAAGACGGACGGGTGTTCTTCACTTACCATGCCGAAAGCCGGCCCGACATCAAGGTGCTCGAGCTCGTCGGCGGCAAGCCCGTGCCCTATCCCAACCTCGCGATGCAGACGCCTGACCAGTCGAAGCCGTCATACGGTGCGGTGTTCAATATCCGCATCGACAGCCGCAATCGGTTGTGGAGCATCGACCATGGCCAGCACGGGGTGCAGGGCGCTCGCCTCGTTGCGGTCGATCTTGCGACCAACAAGCCGATCAAGCAGATCCGGCTGCCCGGCAGCGTCGCCGGAATCGGCTCCTATCTCCAGGACATGCAGATCGATCCGGCAGGACGGATGATCTACATCGCCGACATCGGCGTGTTCAGCGGGCATCCAGGCCTTGTTATCGTTGATAGCGATACCGGCGCGGCGCGCCGTGTGCTCGACCGGCATCCGGCGATCATGGCGGAGAACTATGACGTCAACGCGCAAGGCCGTATCGTCCGCCCGCTGGGTAGCAGCCTGTTCTGGTTCCACCCGGCGTTCGATCCGATCGCGCTCGATCGTCGCGGCCAGTGGCTCTACATCGGGCCGATGGCGGGCAAGACGCTGTCGCGCGTCCGCACCGCCGACCTGCTCGACGCAAAACTGACGCCCAAACAGCTCGCGGACAAAGTCGAGCCCTATGCCCAGCGTCCGCAGGCCGATGGGCTGACGATCGACGATCAGGACAATATCTACCTGACCGGTATCGAGGACGGCATCATCTGGAAGCTCGGGGCCGACCGCAGGCTCGTGGCACTTGCCGGGCACCCGAAAATGCGCTGGCCCGACGGACTGTCGTTCGGGCCGGGCAACATGATCTACGTGGCCGACAGCGACATACCTGACGTGATGATGCAGTCCAAAGCCCACATCGCCAGCGCCGCGCCGTTCTACATCTTCCGGTTCAAGGCGCCGGGAACAGCCGCCGCTGGCCAATAGCCGAGATCGACGATGACGATGTTTGTAGTCCCGGGTTCGCCGGTGTTGTACTGGTCCTCGGTCGCAAATCTGTTCTTTGCGGGATTGCTGGCGGGCGAAGAAGTTACAGTGCGGGTCGGCATTCGGGCGCCGCTGCGTGCTCTTGACGCGCGGCCGCATATCGAACTTCGCCAGGCTTTGATCCGCACATTGCGCGTGCTTGTGCCCTCGATCTTCGCCCTCGCGCTCGCGAGCGGTATTGCCGCGACGATTTCCGGTTGGGGCGGCAGCGCGTCCGCAGCGCTTCGCGTCGCCGACGTGATCGCGCTGATGCTTTTCATCGCGGTCACGCTCTTTGCGACGGTGCCGATCAATCAAGCGGTACTGACATGGTCGCCGGGCGCGCCCCCCGCCGACTGGCAGATCGTGATCGACCGTTGGGAGCGGCTCGACACCATTCGCACCGCCCTCGCCCTGGTCGCCTTTGCGCTGTTTCTGGTCGCTGCGGGGTAGTGCTTGCGAGCAAAGTTCCGGCTACGCCTGGTGCACGGCCTTGGTCACCATGAACGCCTGCATCCCTTCGGGTCCGTCCTCCGACCCGTCGCCCGAATCCTTGACGCCGCCGAACGGCGCATCGACCGCGCTCATCGCGACCATGTTGATGCCGACCATGCCGCTTTCGATGCCATCGGCGACGACATTGGCGCGGCGGGCGTTTTCGGTGAAGGCATAGGCGGCGAGGCCGAACGGCAGCCGGTTGGCCTGCGCGATCGCATCCTCGACGGTCGCGAACGGCTGCATCAGCGCGAGCGGGCCGAACGGTTCCTCGTTCATCGCGCGCGCGTTGTCGGGCACGTCGAGCAACACCGTCGGCGGGTAATAGAACCCCGCTCCCGCCGCGCGCTCGCCCCCCGCCGCCACGCGCGCGCCAGCGGACCTTGCGTCGGCGACGAGCGTTTCGATTGCGTCGGGACGGCGCGGGTTGGCGAGCGGCCCCATCTGCGTCGCCATGTCCATGCCGTTGCCGATGTGGAGCGCGCGGCTGCGCTCGGCAAACGCGGCGGCGAAGCGCTCGTAAATATCCTGCTGCACGTAAAAGCGCGTCGGCGATACGCACACCTGGCCGGCGTTCCTGAACTTGGCACCGACCAGCATCGCCACCGTCTTGTCGAGGTCGCAGTCGTCGAACACCAGCACCGGCGAGTGGCCACCCAGTTCCATCGTCGCGCGTTTCATCTGCTGCCCGCACAGGCTCGCCAGATGTTTGCCGACCGGCACCGAGCCGGTGAAGCTGATCTTGCGGATGACGGGCGAGGCAATCAGCTGACGCGACACCATGTCGGGTTCGCCGAACACGATCTGCAGTACGCCTGGCGGCAGGCCGGCGTCGAGAAAACAGCGCAGCACCTCGATCGCCGAGGCAGGCGCTTCCTCGGGCGGTTTGACGATCATCGAGCAGCCAGCTGCGAGCGCGGGCGCCGCCTTGCGCGCCGGATTGAGGATCGGGAAGTTCCACGGGCAGAACGCCGCCGTCGGCCCGATCGGCTCGCGCAGCACCAGCGAACGGGTGCCCGCCGGGCGATGCAGCACCCGCCCGTAGTTGCGTCGCGCTTCGGCTGCATACCAGTCGGTCAGCGCAGCGGTATAGGCGACTTCGCCCTTGGCTTCGGTCAGCGGCTTGCCCTGTTCGAGCGTCGCGACCGTCGCGATCAGATCGACGCGTTCGCGCATCAGCGCCGCCGCCTTGGCCAGCACGCCCGCGCGCGCGTCGACCGGCATCGCCCGCCACACCCGGTAACCGTGCGCCGCGGCGTCGAGCGCACGATCGAGATCGCTCGCCGTCGCCAGCGGCAACGCGCCGAGTGTCTCACCGGTCGCCGGATTGACGACATTGTGCACCGCGCGGTCGCCGCCTGCGATCCACTCGCCGTCGATATGCGAGCAAAGCGTCGTCGAATAGTTGTCGGTCATGCCACGTCTTTCCAGCTCAAGAAACCAGGGTCGCGATATGCTTTAGCCCATAAAGCCAGGGGTCGGCAGTCCCGGAATTGCTGCCGTAAACGAGAAGACGGCGCCCGCCAGTGGTTCTGTAGCAAGTGCCGCGTCGTCGAGCAGCCATCTCGCCGTCGTCACATAAGCGGTCGTCAAATCCGGCCCGCCGAGCGCGAGTTTGGTCGCGTTCGACACCGGCAGGCGCACCTCGTCGGTCTGTGTGGCATCGGCGTCGAACCGGCGCACGCAGCCCCCGCCAAAAAAGGCGACCCAGAGCCCGCCGCCGGCGTCGACCGTCGTGCCATCGGGATAGCCCATCGTCGCGTCGAAGCGCGCGAACACCCGTCGGTTCGCCAGAAGCCCGTCGCGATGGTCGAACGCATAAATCGTCCGTTCGAGCGTATCGGTGTGATAGAAAGTCCGCGCCGCCGGACAAAGCGCGGGACCGTTGGTGATGACATAGCCGCGATCGTGCACCTTGGCGCTGGTCCCGTCGAAACGGAACAGCTGTCCCGTCGATGCCGTCTCCGCATTGTCCATCGTTCCGAACCACAGCGCGCCGTCGGGCGCGACGCAGCCGTCGTTCAGTCGGTTGCCGGGCTGGTCGCGCTCGATATCCATTCGCAGGGTCAGTGCCGATTTTGCCGGGTCGAACGTATATAGCCCGTCCGCCATGCCGACGATTAGCGATCCGTCGCGCGCGGGCAGGGCAAAACCCGGCGATCCGCCAAGCGACCACCGGTCGCGCGCGCCGTCGGCTGGACGATAGCGCAACAGCTCGCCGGCCTTGATGTCGACGAACCACAGCAGCTGTTCGTGCGCCGACCACACCGGCCCCTCGCCTAGCGTGCAGTCAACATCCCAGACGAGGTCGACCCGCGCCATCTTCAGCCGACCATTGCCTCGAGCTCGGTTCCGCGCGTTTCGCGCACCATACGCTGCACGAAGCCGATCGAGATGAACGCGCAAGTCGCGTAGAAGCCATAGGTCACCGGCAGTCCGATGTGCTTAGCGGCCCAGGGAAAGCTGACGCTGACCGCGAAGTTGGCGATCCATTGTGCGGCGCCCGCCACCGCCAGACCCGAGCCGCGGATCTGGTTGGGGAACATCTCGCCCAGCATCACCCACATCACCGGACCCCAGCTGAAGTTGAAGAAGATGACGTAGAGGTTGGCCGCGATCAGCGCCGCCGTGCCGACGCCCGGCGGCAACGCGAGCTTGCCGTCGACGAGCGCACCGGAGGCGAAACAGACGGCGAGCACTGACAAGGTCAGCGCCATGCCGACCGACCCGATCATCAGCAGCGGCTTGCGCCCGATCCGGTCGATAAGGCCGATCGCCGCAAGGCACGCAAGGATCGACAGCGCGCCGCTCAGGATGTTGATCTTGAGCGCGTCGTTTTCGCTGAAGCCGACCGCCTGCCACAGCACCGCGCCGTAATAGAAGACGACGTTGATGCCGACCAGCTGCTGGAACACTGCAAGGCCGATGCCGACCCAAACGATCGGCCGCCATCGACCAGTCGCCGTGTCGTTCAGGTCGGACAGGCGCGGCTGATGATCGGCGGTAAGCGACCCTCGGATTTCCGCGACCTTAACTGCCGCCGCGTCCGTACCGAACAAACGGGTCAGCACGTTTTGCGCCTCGGTATCGCGACCCTTGGCCACGAGGAAACGCGGACTTTCGGGGATCAGCAGCAGCGTGAGGAGAAAGATCGAGGCAGGAATGACCTGCGCCCAGAACATCCAGCGCCAGGCGGGATAGCCGAGCCAGAACGGCGCGGTCGAATTACCCGCCGATTGCGCCAGATAATAGTTCGAAAGAAACGCGCCAGTCAGGCCGGCGATGATCATGATCTGCTGCAGGCTCGACAGGCGACCGCGCATCGCGGCGGGCGTGACTTCGCTGATATAGGCAGGGGAAAGCACGCTGGCCGCGCCGACCCCGGCACCGGCGGCAAAGCGGGCGATCATCATCATCGCGGCACTCGTCGCCGCACCCGACGCCACCGCCGAGATCAGAAACAGCGCCGCGGCAGCGAGCATGACGTTGCGCCGCCCCGCGCGGTCGGCGAGCCGCCCCGCGCCGAACGCACCGAGCGCGCACCCCGGCAGCAGCGCCGCGACGGTCGCGCCCAGCCCCGCGTCGCTGAGAGCGAACGTCGTCCGGAGCCCTTCCTGAGTGCCGTTGATGACGCCGCTGTCATAACCGAACATGAAACCGCCGATAGTCGCTACCCCGACAATCGCGGCGATCAGCGGCAAATTGGTCGTCTGGCCGTTCCGTCGCGTCATCGATCCCCCCTATCGTCCGTGCACCGGTTCTGACGCCGATCGCGGCTTGCGTTAGCGATAACATCGCGCGATAACCAGCCGTGTCAAGGCGAGCCCCAGAATGCCGCCGCGGAGGGAACGACCATGACATCAGCACGCCGTCTCGGATCGATCGCCATCGCCTGTGCGCTGGCGGGTATCGCGACGCCGCTGGTCGCACAAATCATGGATCAAAACCGGGCCAAGAATGACATTCCTCAAACCGCAGGCGAATTCGGGCCGTTCAATGTAGATTTTCCAGTCGGCGGCGATGAATATGGCGTTCCGTTGTCGGGCAGCTGGCGCATCGGCGGCAATTCCGAATGGACGATGCAGACGTGGGTCCAGCCGCGCGACGCAGGCGAACTGTCGGTGCTGGTCGGGGGCGTCACCGATGGCACGAGCGACGTCTACCTGACCGTCGCGCGCGGGTCCGTCGGGTTGCGGGTCGGCAAAGACATTCTGATCGTCAACCAGCCGCTCGGTCGCGACTGGCATCGTCTGACGGCAGTGGGCCGCGGGCGGATCGTCGCACTCTATTGCGACGGTCGGCGGATGGGGGAGGTTGCGCTGCCGACCGAATTCGCGCCGACCAAACTGCGTCTCGCGCCGCGTGGTATCGAAGACTTCGAGCCTTTCGGCGGGCGGGTGGCCGGTTTCACGCTGCAGCAACGCGCGGTCACGCCAGCCGAGCTCGCCGCCAGCGCGCGGCCCGATTTCGATCTGATCACCTTCGATACCGGCAGCCCGCATTGGCCGGTGCAGGCACAGAACATGACCGGGTTGATCCGGCCGCAGGAAGCGTGGACGCTGCCGACTGCAAAAACGCCGCCTCAGCGACCGGTCGCAATTCCAGCTTACGAGGGGGCGTCCCTCGTCGCGCAGGATGCACGCCACTGGACGCTCGCCCGCTGGCAGCTTGCGGCCGCGCGCGACGTCCGGACCGACGGCGCGGCGTTGTCGCTTCCCGGCGCTGTCGGCAGTATGTGGCGCGCGGCGACCGTCCCCGGCACCGTGCTGACCACGCTGGTCGATCGCGGTGTCTATCCCGACCCCGGTTATGGCCTCAACAACATGGCGATCCCCGACGCGATCGGTCGGCAGGACTGGTGGTATCGCACCGAGTTCGATGCCCCCGCAGCAATGCCGCCCCGGCACACGCTGACGTTCAACGGCATCAATTACATCGCCGACATCTGGCTGAACGGTGAGCAGCTCGGCACCATCACCGGGGCATTCACCCGCGGCCAGTTCGATGTCACCGGCAAACTCCGCCAGGGCACTAATGCAATCGCCGTGCGCATCCACCCGCCGATCCATCCCGGAACCCCGCACGAACAGTCGATCACCGCCGGCTGGGGACCGAACGGCGGCCTGCAGGCGCTCGACGGCCCGACGTTTTTTGCCAGCGAGGGCTGGGACTGGATTCCCGGCGTCCGCGATCGCAACATCGGCCTGTGGCAGAACGTGGTGCTGAGCGGCAGCGACGCCATCACCATCGGCGACCCGCAGATCGTTACGACCCTGCCCCGGCCCGACAACTCGGTGGCCGATGTCGAGATCGATGTGCCGGTCAAGAATGCGCTGTCGGTCGCAGTGACGACCGAAGTCAGCGCGCGGTTCGACGATGTCGCCGTACACCGCAGCGTTACCGTGCCGCCGGGTGAAACTACGGTCCGCTTCGCCAGCGCGGACTTCCCGCAACTTCTGGTGCAGCGCCCGAAACTATGGTGGCCGAACGGCTACGGCGACCCCGCGCTGCACACCGCGCACATCGCGGTGACGAGCAACGGCCATGACAGCGACGTCCGTGACGTACGTTTCGGCATGCGCCAGATGAGCTACGAGCTGTCGCTGATGAACCCGGCGGGACGATTGCGCCGGGTCGAGGTCGATTTCACCCGCGCCCGCGCGCTCGGGCAGCAGGTCGTCGATTCCCGACACGAAGGCATCCGCAAGGTCGTCGGCGGGTGGGTGAATTCGCTCACCCCGGCCGGCGACGCTTCACCCGCCGTCACCGACGTCGCCGACACGCGCCTGACGCCCTTCCTGATCCTGAAGGTCAACGGCGTGCGCATTCCCGTGCGCGGCGGCGCGTGGGGCACCGACGATTTCATGAAGCGCATCGGCCGCGAGCGGCTCGAACCCTATTTCCGTCTGCATCGCGAAGCGAACGTCAACCTGATCCGCAACTGGATGGGCCAGAATACCGAGCCGGTGTTTTACGACCTGGCCGACGAATACGGGATGCTGGTCGTCAACGACTTCTGGGCGTCGACGCAGGATTACCAGATGGAGCCCGAGGACCCGGCGCTGTTCCTTGCCAACGCCGAGGACACGATACGGCGGTATCGCAATCACCCGTCGATCGCGGCGTGGTTCGGCCGCAACGAAGGCGTGCCGCCGCGCCTGATCAACGAGGGGCTGGAGCGGCTGACGCGCACGCTCGACGGCACGCGCTGGTACACCGGCAGCTCGAACAGCGTGAACCTGTGGTTCAGCGGTCCATACAACTATCAGAAACCCGAAACCTACTTCACGACGCATGCCAAGGGGTTCGCCGTCGAAGTCGGCACGATGTCGTTCCCGACACTCGAGGCCTTCCAGGCCGCCGTGCCCGCGTCCGAACAATGGCCGATCACCGACAGCTGGGCCTATCACGACTGGCACCAGAACGGGAATGGCGACACGCACGGCTTCGTCGACGCGATGACGAAGAACCTCGGTGCGGCGACCGGCCTCGCCGATTTCGAGCGCAAGGCGCAGTTGATGAACTACGACGATTATCGCGCGATCATGGAGGGGATGAACGCGCAGCTGTGGTCGAAGACCAGCGGGCGGATGCTGTGGATGACGCAACCGGCATGGCCAAGCACGATGTGGCAAATCCTTAGCCACGACTACGACACTCACGCCTCGTTCTATGCCTTCAAACATGCCAGCGAGCCGGTGCATGTGCAGATGACGCTGCCCGGCCACCGCATCCAGCTCGTGAACAATCGCCTCACATCGTTGGATGCTCAGGTCACCGCGCACGTCTACGCGCTCGACGGCCGTTCGCTGTCGGACGCGCAAAGTCGGGTGACGGCCGCGGCCGGGCAGGTCGTCGACGGGCCTGTGCTCGACGTGAACGGCGCGATCGCGCGCGAAGGCGCGGTGGTCGTCGCACTCGACGCCCGGGATACCGGCGGGACGCTGTCGCGCAATCTCTACTGGCTTGCGAACGACGCGGCCGGGTGGCAGCGGATCGCGGCGATGACACCCCAGCCGGTCGCGATCGCGGCGACGATGGGTAACGACGTCGGCAGCGAAGCGCATCTCACCGTCACGTTGCGGAACGCCGGCAGCGCACCCGCGCTCAACGCAAAGGTCACGCTGCTCGGTGCCGACGGCGCGCGCATTCTCCCCGCCTATTACGCCGACAACTACGTGTCGTTGCTGCCGGGCGAAACGCGGACGATCGACATTGGTTATCCGGCAGCGAAGGGCAAGGCTGCAACCGTCGCCCTGCGAGGCTGGAACGTGACGGCAGCTAGTGCGACGGTCCACTGATACGCATGGCAAGTACGAATGACTGACCTGGTCGAGGGAACGGTCAAAGCGCTAGGCGGCGTGCTCGGCGCACATGGGCCGGCGACCGTTGCCGTCCCGGCAGCGTTCGCTCCGGGCGATTTCAGCATCCACTTCTTTCTGCAGCTGGCGGTCATCATCGTCACCTGTCGCCTCGTCGGGTGGGTGGGGAAGACGCTGCTCGCGCAACCGCAGGTGGTCGGCGAGATGATCGCGGGGGTTGTCCTGGGGCCGTCGCTGTTCGGGTTGATCGCTCCTGCGGTGCAGGCCGGCGTGTTCCCGCAACCGACCCGGAGCATTCTCTATGTCGGCGCGCAGCTCGGCGTCGGACTCTACATGTTCCTCGTCGGCACCACACTGCGAACCGCACATTTCCGCGCCAAGGCGAGAAGCGCGATCGGCGTCTCGCTGGCAGGCATCGTCGCGCCATTCCTGGTTGCGTTCGCGATCACGCCGTCGCTGCTGACGGTGCCGGGGCTGTTCATGCCGGGCGTTACGCAGGCGAACGCGACGCTGTTCATGGGTGCTTGCATCGCGCTGACCGCGTTCCCGATGCTGGCGCGGATCATCAACGAACGCGGGCTGAGTGACACCGCGCTCGGAACGCTCTCGCTGACGGCAGGCGCGTTCGACGACGCGGTGTCGTGGTGCGTGCTCGCGCTGGTGCTTGCAACGTTCGGCGGTGGCCCCGGCGTTGCCATCATGGCGATCGGCGGTGGCGTCGGTTACGCGATCCTGATCATACTGTTCGGGCGGCGGCTGCTTGCTCCGCTCGGGCCCGCGGTCGAGCGCTCAGGGTCCATGAGCGAAACCGTGCTCGGCATTACGCTCGCGCTGTTCTGCCTGTCGGCGTTCCTGATGGACGCGATCGGCATCCACGCGATCTTCGGCGGGTTCATTCTGGGCACGGTCATGCCGCGGGGGCTGTTCGCGCAGGAACTGAAGCGCAAGGTCGAGCCGCTGACCGTCATTCTGCTGCTGCCGATGTTCTTCACCTATTCGGGGCTGAACACGCGAATGGATATGGTCGATTCACCGCAATTGCTGGTGATCGCGTTCGGGATCCTGGCCGCCTCGATCCTCGCCAAGGGGGTCGCCTGTTACGGCGCAGCGCGGCTGGCGGGGGAGGACAACCGCACCGCGCTCGGCATCGGTGCGCTGATGAACTCGCGGGGCTTGATGGAACTCATCATCATCAACATCGGGCTGCAGAAAGGGATTATCGGGCCGACGCTGTTTGCGATGCTGGTGCTGATGGCGATCGTGACGACGATGATGGCGAGCCCGCTGTTCGAAGCGGTCTATGGCCGCCGTGCGCGCGACAGCGGCGAACTCGGCGCGATCGGTACTGACGCCGCCCCGGTGTCCGCCCGATGAACGGAGACCGCGGCAGCAGCGCGGCGTGCCGACCTTGACCGCCCCCATGGGCATCGCCATCACCCGCGCCATGGGAGCGAAACGATCTCGCCGTCAGGGCAGCGCGATCACGATCCGCGAAGTGGCGGCGCACGCCGGTGTTTCGACGATGACCGTATCACGTGTCATCAATCACGACTCCAACGTCCGCGATTCGACCCGGGCGACGGTGCAGGCGGCAATGGCCGCGCTCAATTATGCGCCGAACCCGGCCGCGCAGAGCCTTGCCGGCGCCGACCGCATCCGGATCGGGCTGCTCTACAGCAATCCCAGCGCTTCCTATCTCAGCGAATTCCTGCTGGGGGGGCTCGATCAGGTCAGCCGCAGCAACGTCGGCCTGGTCGTCGAAAAGTGCGAGAGCGGTGCCGACGAACTGGTCGCGGCGAGCCGCCTGGTCGGAGACCGGATCGACGGCGTCATCCTGCCGCCGCCGCTGTGCGATTCGGCAGCCGTCATCGCCATGCTGCAGGAACACGGCGTCCCGGCCGTCGTCGTCGCGACCGGACGACCGCCGTCGACGATGTCGGCCGTCACCATCCATGATCGCGAAGCGGCGCGCGCGATGACCGCGCACCTGCTGGCGCTGGGTCATCGCCGTATCGGTTTCATCGCGGGGAATGCCAACCAGACGGTCAGCAACGAGCGGTTGCTGGGCTATCGCGATGCGCTGGCCGAGGTCGGGATCGGGTACGACCACGCGCTCGAATGCCCGGGCGACTTCACCTACCGCTCCGGACTTGGGGCCGCCGAAGCGCTGCTTGCGTTACCCGATCGTCCGACCGCGATTTTTGCGAGCAATGACGACATGGCGGCGGCCGCGATTGCGATTGCGCACCGGCGCGGGCTCGATGTGCCGGGCGACGTGACCGTCTGTGGTTTCGACAATACGCAGATCGCGACCACCGTCTGGCCCGAACTGACGACGATCGAGCAGCCGATCGCGGCGATGTCGCGCGCGGCGGTAGACCTGCTGGTCGAAGAAATCCGCGCCAAGCGCAGTGGCCAGCCACTCGAGCCCCGTCATCTGGTGCTCGACCATGCGCTGATCAGGCGGGCATCCGACGCGCCGCCGCCGCGCTCTCAGCGCCAGCCGGCATCGACCCAGTAGCTGTGACCGGTGCACATCCGCGCATCGTCTGACGCCAGAAACAGCGCCATGGCGGCAACGTCATGCGGCATCACGCGATCCTTCAGGCATTGTTGCTCGAGGATGCGGGCGTCCTCAACCGGATCGCGCCACAACGCATCCTGGCGTGCCGTGACGACACCGCCGGGAACGATGGTATTGACGCGAATGCCGTCAGTCCCGAGGTCGCGTGCCAGCGCGCGGGTCATCGCCTCGATCCCGCCCTTGGCGGTCTGGTAAAGCACGATATCGGGCAGGGCGAGATGCCATGAGATCGATCCGAGGTTGACGATCGAACCGTGCCCGCTCGCTCGCATGCCGGGCAGCACGGCTTGCACGCAGAAGAAATAATGCCGCAGGTTTACAGCGATGCGTTCGTCCCAATATGCCGCCGTCACCTCGTCGACACGGTGACGATCGTCGTTCGCGGCGTTGTTGACGAGCACATCGAAGCCGCCGTGGCGAGCGACGAGCCCGGCGATGGCCGTCTGCAGTGCCGCTACATCGGTCAGATCGCAGTGCACGAAGCGCGGCGCGTTGCCCGATCCGTTATGACGCGCGACCAGCGCACTGCCGGCGTCGTCGGCGATATCGAGAAACGTGACCGCCGCGCCTTGGTCGGCAAAGCCGTTGACGATCGCCTCGCCGATTCCTGACCCGCCGCCGGTGACCAAAACGCGTCGCCCCTTCAGACTGGGGTAAATTGCCGACTGGCGGGTCGTCTCGATCATGCGTCGGCTTTCGCAAGCAGCCCGCGCCGGGCAAGGTTGGTCATCAGGGCGGCGATCCCCATCGTCCACGGCTCAGCGGCGGCCGAGGTGGTCACCCGATTGACCAGCGCGCCGAGCGACGGCGTGGCGATCCGGACGATATCGCCGCACTTGTGGGTAAAGCCCCGTCCCGGCTCGTCACGGTCGTCGACGGGCGCGAACAACGTGCCGAGGAACAGGACGAAACCGTCGGGATAATGATGCTCGCTGAGCGTCTGCGCGACCAAGTCGAGCGGATCTCGGCTGATCTCGCTCATCCGCGATGTCGCCTCGAGCTCATAGCCGTCGTCACCGCCGATGGTCAGCGCGACTTCGGCGCTCCGCACCGTGTCGATCGTGAACTCGTCGTCGAACAGGCGGACGAACGGTCCCAGCGCACAGGATGCATTGTTGTCCTTGGCCTTACCGAGCAGCAGCGCGCTACGGCCCTCGAAATCGCGGAGATTGACATCGTTGCCGAGCGTCGCGCCCACCGTCCGTCCGTCGGGGGTGACCACCAGCACAATCTCAGGCTCGGGATTGTTCCAGGACGAATCGGACCGGATCCCGATCTCGGCCCCCGCGCCGACGCTCGAGAGCGCCGGCGCTTTGGTGAATATTTCGGCGTCGGGGCCGATCGCCACCTCGAGATATTGCGACCACAGTCCGCGCTCGATCAGCGCTGCCTTGAGCGCGGCCGCCTCGGTCGATCCGGGCACGACGGCGCGGATGCCAGTGCCGATGCTGGCCTCGAGCGCGCCACGCAGAGCACCGGCGGCAGCGGCGTCGCCGCGTGCGCGTTCTTCGATCACACGCTCGATCGCCGAGACCGCGAAAGTCACACCTGCTGCCTTGACGCACTGGAAATCGATCGGCGCCAGCAGGTTCGAGCGGTCACCGAGCACCGCGTGCACGGGGCCGAGCACCCTGCCCGGTGGCGGTCGGTCGGACCCGGCGAGCAGCATCGAAACGGTCGGCGCGACCAGGCTCATGTCTTCGACCACACCGGCGCGCACGACAATCGGCACCGGTCCGGCGGCGCTCGCAATTCGCCCGACGAGCAAGGCGCGTTCCCAGTCGGTCGGCAGAATCGCCGCAAGTTCCGTCATTTTCGATCTGTCCTCCCCGCGCCCTTGATAGCGCTAACGTATCGGGGCACAACCCTTGGGCATTGAGAAAAACAGCGAATAGGGCGCAACAGTACAGCGGCCGGACGGAGAGCGTGGAATGCCCGAAATGACGATGACACGGCGCGAGGCGGCGCGATGCCTTGCCGCAACCGGCGCCGCTGGCATGCTCGCCGCTGCCGCGCCGCCATCGCGCGGCTATCGCGACGCGTCCCGACCGGTTGCCGAACGAGTTGCCGATCTGCTCGCGCAAATGACGATCGGGGAAAAAGTGGCACAGCTGTTCGGCATCGCCGACGCCAAAACGAGGGTGCAGAAAGCCACGGGACATTTCGACCCAGCCGCCGCGAGCCGTGAATTCCCGGACGGCTTCGGTCATCTCTGCAGTCCCTCGCTCAGCAACCTCGGCACGGCGGGCGTCACGCCGACGCGCACCGCAAGTGAAACCGCCACCTATATGAATGCAGTCCAGAAATGGGCGGTCGAACACACCCGCCTCGGCATCCCGGTGTTGGCGCAGGAGGAAGCGCTGCACGGGCTCGGTCGGCGCGATGCGACCAGCTTTCCGCAGGCGATCGGGCTGGCGAGCAGCTGGGATCTCGATCTGCTGACCAGCGTCTTTGCCTATGCCGCCGCCGAGACGCGAGCGCGCGGCGCGCACCTGGTGCTGACGCCGGTGGTCGACGTCGCGCGCGACCCGCGCTGGGGCCGGACCGAGGAAACCTATGGCGAGGACACCTTTCTCGTCTCCGAAATGGGCGTCGCCGCGATCAAGGGATTTCAGGGCGATCTATCGAAGGGGCTCGCGCCCGACCGGGTGTTCGCGACGGTCAAGCATTTCGCCGGGCACGGCGCGCCCGAAAACGGGACCAACACGGGGCCGCTGATGATGGGTGAGCGCACGCTGCGCGAGGAACTCCTGCCGCCTTACAGGGAAGCGGTGCAGCGCGGCCACGCCCCGTCGGTGATGGTCACCTATCACGAGGTCGATGGCGTCCCGATGGCGGCAAACCGCTGGCTGCTGACCGACGTGTTGCGTCGCGAATGGGGCTTCGAGGGAATGGTGATCGCCGACTACAAGGCGATCAAGGAGCTGATGACGATTCACCATGTCGCGCGCGATCTCGACGATGCGGCGGTGCTGGCGATGCTGGCGGGGGTCGATGTCGAGCTGCCCGACCCGGAAGCCTATCCGCGCCTGCCCGCACTCGTCGCCAGCGGCCGCGTGCCGATGGCGCGGATCGACGAAGCGGTGCGCCGCGTGCTGACGATCAAATTTGCGGTCGGACTGTTCGAAAGCCCTTATGTCGATGTCGCAAAGGCCGATGCACGCACCGGTGCGGCAGCGGGCCGCGCGCTGGCGCGGTATGCAGCGGGACGGACGATGGTCCTGCTGAAAAACGAGCGCGACACGCTGCCGCTGGCCGCCGATAAGGTCGGCAGGCTGGCGGTCTGTGGCATCTCGGCGAGCGACACCCCGATCGGCGGCTACAGCGACGTGCCGCGCCAGGTCGTCTCGGTGCTCGACGGGCTGAAGGCGGAAAGCAAAGGCCGGTTCGCAGTCGATTATGCCGTCGGTGCCCGGATCAGCAAGACGCGCAACTGGTACGGAAACGCCGTCACGCCGCCGACGCCGGTTGAGGCCAAAGCCTTGCGCGACGAGGCGGTAGCGGTGGCGCGCAAGGCCGATCGCATCCTGCTGGTGCTGGGCGATACCGAGGAAACGTCGCGCGAGGCGTGGTCGGCAGATCATCTGGGCGACCGCGCCAGCCTCGACTTGTTCGGCGAGCAGAACGAGCTCGCCGAGGCGATGTTCGCGCTCGGGAAGCCGGTGATCGTGCTGCTACTCAACGGCCGCCCCGCGTCGATCCCGATGATTGCCGAAAAGGCCGACGCGATCCTCGAAGGCTGGTATCTGGGGCAAGAGACCGGCAATGCCGTGGCCGATGTCTTGTTCGGGCGCGTCAATCCGGGGGGCAAGCTGCCGATCTCGATCCCGCGTTCGGTCGGCCAGCTGCCGATCTATTACAGCGCCAAGCCAAGCGCGCGGCGCGGTTATCTGCTCGACACCACGGCACCGCTCTACGCGTTCGGGCACGGGCTGAGCTACACGACGTTCACGCTGTCGGCCCCCCGCGCCCCAGCATCGGCAAAGGCGGGGCAGGACATGACCATCGAAGTCGATGTCACCAACACCGGCAAGCGCGCGGGCGACGAGGTTGTCCAGGTCTACCTTCACGAAACCACGTCGTCGGTTACGATGCCGGTGCGCGCGCTCAAAGCGTTCAGGCGCGTGACGCTGCAGCCGGGCGAGACGAGGACGGTCAAGCTGACGCTTGCCGCCGATGCGTTTGCGTTGTGGAACGGTGAAATGAAACGCGTCGTCGAGGCGGGCGAGTTCGTGATCGAGGCGGGGCCTAATTTGGCCGAGCTGAAAGCGACGACCGTGGCGGTGACAGCGTGATCGCGCGCGCCGCGCTCCTGACGGTCGCGCTGGTCTGCCTGACCGCCGAGGCACCCCCTGCCCCAAAGCCGGCGGCGGTCGACCGGGTAAAACCTCTGGCAGGAACGTCGAACTCGCGCTGGCAGCTTTACCCCGGCGCGGCGGTGCCGTTCGGTCTGGTGAAGCTCAGCCCCGACAACCAGGGCAATGTGTGGAACGGTGGCTATGAATATAGCGTCGCCAGCATCGCCGGGTTCAGCCACCTCCATGCGATGGGCATGTCAGCGCTATCGATCATGCCCGTCGTCGGCAAGCTGCAGGTCGATCCGACCTCGTCGCGTTTTCACACCGGCAGCCCCGACGGCCCGTTTGGCGGTATGTGGACCGCAGGCTACCGTAGCCGCATCGACAAGGCGAGCGAGCGGGCGTCACCGGGCTATTACAGCGCCGACCTGATCGATTACGGTGTGAAGGCCGAGGCAACGGCAACTGCACGCGTCGGCTATCTGCGGCTGACCTATCCGAAAACCAGCGACGCGCACGTCTTCATCGATTTTGATTTTCCGACCGAGGAAAAGAACGAGATCACGGCGGTCGAGTTCCGGCAAGTCACTCCGACCCGGTTCGAAGGCCATGTCCGTCAGAAGAACCAATATGCCGGCTCGCACGATGTCTATTTCGTGATCGAACTGAGCAAGTCCCCGAACGCGGTCAACACCTGGGCAAACGGCGAACCCAAGAGCACCGAGACGAATTACGGTGTCGACTGGCGGCGCTCGGTCGCGTTCAAACCGCTCGCGGGCAGCTTTTCCGGAGGCGCGAAGACCGGCGCGGTGCTCGACTTTGCCGAGCTGACAGCAGGCGAACAGATCACCGTCCGCAGCGCGATCAGCTTTGTCGATATGGCGGGTGCGCATGCCAACATGGCGGCCGAAACTGCAAAACCGGGCTGGGATTTCGACGCGGTGGTCGCCGACGCGCGCGCGCAATGGACGGCGCTGCTGGGCGCAGTCGAAGTGTCCGGCGAAAACCCCGACCGCGCCGACCTGTTCTACACCGCGATGTACCGAACCTATGCGGGCAAGAGCCTCATGAACGACGCCGACGGGCGTTACCGCGCGTTCGACGGCAGCATCGCCCGGCTGGGTCCGCGCGCCGACGCGGTCTATACCGCCGATGCGTTCTGGGGGACGCAATGGGACCTGACGCCGATGTGGACGCTGCTGTCGCCGCGCGTCGCGGTATCGATGGCAAACAGCCTGCTCGAGCTTCAGTCGCGCGGCGGGTGGATTCCCGAAGCACCGGTCAACTTGCGCTACTCACCGATCATGGTCGCGCAGCACCAGAACGCGCTGATCGTCAGCAGCATTCAGAAGGGGCTGAAGGGCATCGACGAGGCACAGGCCTATCGCGCGATGCGGCACGACCTGACGACGCCGGGCACCCCGCTGCCCGATGGACAATATGCCGGCGACCGCCAGCTTGCTGCCTACATGAAATACGGCTTCGTGCCTGCCGACGCCGGGCCGACGTCGAACACGCTCGAATACGCCTATGATGATTACTGCATGGCCGAGTTTGCCCGGCACCGCCGTGTCGCCCCCGACGTCGCGCTGTTCGGCAAACGCGCGGCGAACTGGCGCAACCAGTTCGATCCCGGCGTCGGTTACATGCGCCCGCGCAATGCCGATGGCAGCTGGGTGGAAAAGTTCGATCCGATGCTGTTCGGCACGATCGGCGGCTGGAACGGCACCGGCTTCGTCGAAGGCAGCGCATGGACGTACAGCCACTGGGTGCCGCACGATGTGCCGGGCCTCGTCGCGCTGGTCGGCAAGGACAGGTTCAACCGGCGGCTGGAGGCCGGGTTCGAGAATGGCGATGTCGACCTGACCAACCAGCCGGGGCTGCAATCGCCGTTCCTGTTCAACTATTCGGGCGAACCATGGCTGACGCAGAAATGGACACGCAAAGTCGTCGCCGAAAACTTCGACACCTCGCCGTGGCGCGGCTGGCAGGGCGAGGAGGACGAAGGCCAGATGACGGCCTATTTCGTCCTGCTCTCGCTCGGCCTGTTCGAGATGGACGGCGGTTGCGCGGTCAAACCATCTTACGATCTGTCGAGCCCTGCCTTCCGGCGCGTCGTCATTCACCTCGACCCGCAGCATTATGGCGCGCACGACCTCGTGATCGAGACCGAAGGGCCGAAGGATGCGGTCTATATCCAGTCGGCGAGCTTCAATGGCAAGCCGCTGACGATGCCGCGCATCGACCACGCGCTGCTGACGCGCGGCGGCACGCTGCATTATGTGCTCGGCAACGAACCGAACAAGCAATGGGGCGTGACCCCGACCAAGGGAGACCGTTGATGCACGAAGCCGATTATTCGCGCCGTACCACGCTCGGCGGTCTGCTCGGCGCAGCCGCGCTTGCCGCGATGCCGCGCGCGGTGCTGGCGGCACGCCCGCTCGTCCGGCTTGGCGCAGCCAATTGCTGGATCGACGGGCGGACCGCAATCGGCACCAACGGCGCGCTGCGCATCGGTTATCCTGGGGTTGCGCTGAATTTCACCGCTAGCAGCGCTCGCGCGGCGCTTGCCGTCACTGCGTCGAGCGCCGACTGCTGGATCGATGTCACGGTGGACGGCGGCACGCCACGCGTCGTTCACCTTGCCGCGGGACTCCAGGAAGTGGAGCTTTTTGCCGGCGCCACGGGCGTGCGCCGGGTTCAGGTGCTGAAACGCACGGAAAGCTGGCAGGGCACGATCGACGTTATCGGCGTCGCCGGCGTCGACCGCGTCGATCCGGTTCTGGCCCCCGCACGGCGCATGACCTTCATCGGTGATTCGATCACTTGCGGGGCGGGGGCCGACGTGCCCGATGCGAACAGCACGCGCGAAAGCAACGAAAACAACAACGGCGCAAAAAGCTTCGGCCGGGTGCTCGCCGCGCGGCTGGGCTCGCAATGTCACCTTGTCAGCTATGGCGGCCGTGGCATGATTCGTGACTGGCAGGGCATTCGCAACATCAACAACGCGCCGGTCTTCTACGAACGCGCGATGCCTGACGACCCGACCGCGCTGTGGAATCACGCCAGCTATGTTCCGCACGCAATCGGGGTCTGTCTTGGCACCAACGACTTCAACCAGGGTGTCCCGGACCAGAATGAATTCACCAACGGCTATGTCGAATTCTTGCGCAAGCTGATGCGCGATGCGTCGGCCGCTCTAGTGTTCGTCATCGATTCGCCGATGACGACCGACAACGCTGAGCAGGGCCATCGCCGGACGATTCAGGGTGACTACCTCGACGAGATCGTCGCGCGGATCGCGTCGCCGGCCGTAACGCGCGCGAACATCGCCCATTATCCGGGGCGGGCGGTCAACGTTCACCCGATCGCCGCCGAGCACGTGAAGATCGCCGACGAGCTCGAGCCACGCTACCGCGCCGCGCTTCGCTGGAGTTGAGGCGGCAACCGAGGTTGCGGCTTCCGCCAATCGCGTGCGGCACTTTCCGTCAAGGCTTCAGTGCATTATTGAGGGCGTCGCATCGAATGTTCGCTGAATTGCGCTAATCGAGAATGGCCAGCGAAGATCGTTGGGGTCATGCTGCCAGGCTCGTTCGCCCAAGATTGGTCGGGCGCCGACCCCGAGGGCATTGCGGCTGCGCGATCCCACAGAAAGTCGCCGGAGACGGCGATATGGTCGCAGCCCAGCGGCGACGTGTGGGCAAGCAGCTCGTCGGGCATCTGTTCGCCGATCGACCGGAGATGATTGACGGCATCGGCGATGTAGGTCGAGTTCCAGTAGTCGATCGCGGCGATGGCGAGTTCCAGGCCTGATGCGCGGAACTGCTGCGCTTCGTGCGTGCGGTCCGCAATGCGGCCCTGCTTGAAAGTGCAGATGGCCTGCGTGAGAAAGTGCCGCTGCTCGGATTTCTTCAGGCCCGCCTGACAGCGGCGGCGTAGCGACGGGCTTCCGAGCCAATCGAGCGTGTCATCGGGTGGAAGCCCTCCGCTAGCTCAGAAACGCGCGCCGAGACGCGCGTACCATTCGCGTGGGCGGTTATATGTGCCAGCGATCGCGCCCGAGGCGATGATCGCGGAACCGGACGCTACGTAACGCTCGTCCGACAGGTTCGTGCCGCCGATAGTGAGCGTGTATCGGTCGGAGGGTTCGGTGAAGGCGACGCTCGCGCTGAAGATGTCAGTCGCCAGACGCTCCAGCACGAAGGTGCGCTCCACGTTGTTCGACATGCTCGACGTGTGCGTCCAGTCGCCAAGGACGACGACCGTGCCGGACCGCGAAAGCGGGATTTCGAGGCGAGGGCTAACGTTGATCTTCCATTCGGGCGTCTTGGGGAGTGGGCCGCCGACCAGAGCGCCGGCCTGCAGGTTGCTCGGTCCGCTCGTCGCGGCGACGGCGGGATCAAGCGAAGTATAGCGCGCGTGGAGGTAGCCGACCGATCCGCTGATCGAGAAGTGGCGCGTCGGCTGCGCGACCATTTCGAGCTCGAATCCCTTGATCCGGGCGTCGCCGACGTTTGCGATCGTCGGCGACGAGCCGACCTTGTAATTCAACTGGATCCCGGTGTATCGCGTCGTGAACAGCGCGGCGTTGATCTGGAGCTTGCGGTCGAAAAGCCTGGTCTTGAGCCCGACTTCGAAGGTTGTGGCTTTTTCGGGAAGATAGTTGCTGGCGACGGTCTGTGGTGTCGTAACGCGCGTTGTCCAGCCACCGGTTTTGTAGCCCTCGGACCAAGATCCGTAGATCATGACGTCTTCGACCGGATGGATTTGCACGCCTACCTTGGGTGAGAAGTTATTAAAGGTGAGCTTGTTGAGACCCGGTGGGTAAACGCGCAGCGGGTTGGCGTCGGTCGGGTGGCCCAGCGCAACGCGGCAGGTCTGGCCGCTCGGGAGAACGAGGTTCGGGTTGATGATGCCGTCGGGGGTGGAGCACCCAGCGAGCTTATAGAACAGGCCGTTGCCTGAACGAGCACCTGTTCCCATCGCTGGCTGCGGGGAGGCGGATCATCGAGGCATGGCGGATGGACTACAACACCGTGCGTCCGCATAGCAGCCTTGGCGGGTGGGCACCCGCCGAGTTTACGAACCGCCCCCGCCACGGGCATAAGGACACCGAAGCTAAGTTATCAGCGGCCTGAAAAAGGGGAGCAGGTCACGAGAATGCCAAAACTTTGAATTTTTACAGTGGGGCGTTGCTAGCGGGCTGGTGCAACCACCAGCTGATCGATCAAACCGAATATCGGACGCTGTGCGTCGTCCTCCATCCAGATGCGCACATTATCGTCATATTTTAAGTACGGCGTGTAAGGCGTTCCCGCTGCTATCGTTTCGATCATGCGTAGTTCGGCGATGCACGAATAGCCGAGGCCACCTTCGCTGATCGGTTTGCCCGGCCCGCCATCACAATCGCGGTTTGACACTGTGCCCGACCCGATAATGGTGCCCGCGCCGAGCGACCGCGTCTTCGCCAGATGCGCAATAAGCGTGCCGAAATCGAAAGTCATGTCGACCCCCGCATCGGCACGGCCGAACGGCTGCCCGTTGAGATCGACCTTGAGCGCCCCGTGCAGCTTGCCGTCGGCCCAGCCATCGCCCAGCGCCTCCGGCGTCACGAACACCGGCGAAAACGCGCTTGCCGGCTTCGACTGGTAGAAGCCGAACCCCTTGGCGAGTTCGCCGGGGATGAGGTTGCGCAAGCTTACGTCATTTGTCAGCCCGACCAGCCGGATTGCCGCGAGCGCCTCGTCGCGGGTCGCCCCCTGCGGGACGTCGCCCGTCACGACCACGACCTCTGCCTCCATGTCGCAGCCCCAGGACTCATCCGCGAGCGGGATCATGTCGCGCGGCCCAAGGAAGCCGTCGCTGCCGCCCTGATACACAAGCGGATCGTGCCAGAACGTCTCGGGCATTTCCGCCCCGCGCGCCTGCCGCACGAGCGCGACATGGTTCACATAGGCCGAACCGTCCGCCCATTGGAACGCCCGCGGCAGTGGCGCCGCGGCGTCGCGCTCGTGGAATCGCCGCATCGGAATCGCCTCATGGCTCAGGTCGGTCGCCAGCGCCTCGAGCAAGGGCGCGACCCGCTCCCAGTCGTCGAGCGCGCCCTGCAAGGTGGGCACGATATGATCGGCGTCGGCGCACCAGGCGAGATCGTTCGACACGACGACCAGGCGACCGTCACGGCCACCCTTCAATGAGGCAAGTTTCAACGCGCTCTCCGAGGTTATTGTTCTGGGCCGGACCTACTCTGCCAGCGAGCCGGGATCGACGTGCAGCCAGTCGGCGTGGCGCGGTGCGGTCTTCGTGCGGTCCCATTCGTCGAGCATTAGCGGCGCGACGCGCGCGAGTTCGGCATATTGATCGGCCGTGCCGATGTCGCACGCGAGTTCGAGCCGGTGGCCGTTCGGATCGAAGAAATAGATCGAGCGGAAAATGCCGTGGAACGTCGGGCCGAGCACTTCGACGCCGTGGGCTTCGAGATGCGCCTTGGCGGTCTTCAGTGTGTCGAAATCGGCGACCTGGAACGCGATGTGCTGAACCCAGGCCGGGGTGTTCTCGTCGCGCCCCATTTCGGGCTGCTTGGGCAATTCGAAGAACGCCAGCACGTTGCCGCCGCCGCAGTCGAGGAAGATGTGCATGTACGGGTCGTATTCGCCCGTCGACGGCACATGATCCTCGGAAAACGCAGTCTGGAAGGTCATGCCGAGCATCGCCGCATACCAGTCCGCCGTCGCCTTTGCGTCACGGCAGCGATAGGCGACGTGGTGGATCTTGTTGAGCGTGAAGGGGAGCGTCACGCCGCGAGATCCCGTTCGCCCTGAGCCTGTCGAAGGGCAGGCAGTCGGGGGCGGAACGCCAGGCGTCGAACCTGGGCTTCGACAAGCTCAGCCGAACGGAGCACATTTGGCTCGTCATTGAACCGCCTCCGCAAGCATTCCGCGCTCGAGCTGGTCGGCTTCGATCGACTTGAACAGCGCGGTGAAATTGCCCTCGCCGAACCCCTCGTCCTGCTTGCGCTGGATGAATTCGAAGAACACCGGCCCGATCTGAGCCTGCGCGAAGATCTGGAGCAGCAGCCGCGGATCGCCGCCTTCGGTCGAGCCGTCGAGCAGGATGCCGCGCGCCTTCAACTCCTCGACCGGCTCGCCATGCCCCGGCAGGCGATCGTCGAGCTGCGCGTAATAGGTCGCGGGCGGCGGTGCCATCAGCGGCACGTCGCTCGCGCGGAGCCGGTCGATGCAGCCGATCAGGTCGTCACAGATCAGCGCGATATGCTGGATACCCTCGCCGTTGTACGCGCGCAGATATTCGTCGATCTGCCCGCCGCCCTGCTTGCCTTCCTCGTTCAGCGGGATGCGGATCTTGCCATCGGGCGCGGTCATCGCGCGGCTGGTCAGCCCGGTATATTCGCCCTTGATGTCGAAATAGCGGATTTCGCGGAAGTTGAAGATGCGTTCGTAGAACTTGCCCCAATGCTCCATCCGCCCGCCATAAACATTGTGCGTCAGGTGATCGATCAGCGTGAAGCCGGCCCCCACCGGGTTGCGATCGACGCCCGGTAGCCAGTCGAAATCGATGTCGTAGATCGACAGCGCCTCGGGCTTGTCGAGCGTC
This sequence comes from Sphingomonas sp., assembly GCA_965248885.1. Taxonomy (GTDB): domain Bacteria; phylum Pseudomonadota; class Alphaproteobacteria; order Sphingomonadales; family Sphingomonadaceae; genus Sphingomonas_O. Next base: position 2,364,412 of record OZ252211.1, read on the forward strand.
GCATAGCGGTCGATCAGATAGATGATCGCGCCGCCGATGCCCCGGATCGCGGGGATGCGCAGTTCCATCGGCCCGGTCGTCGTCTGCACCGGCTCTGCCCCGCGTGCGAGGGCTTCGTCATACGCGATCCGCGCATTGCGGACGCGAAAGCCCATGCCGCAGGCGGACGGGCCATGTTCGGCAGCGAAATACGCCGCCGGGCTGCGCGGTTCGTAATTGGCAATCAGGTTGATGCCGCCCTGCCGCCACAAATCCACGTCCTTCGACCGGTGTCGCGCGACGTGGCTGAAGCCCATGGCGGCAAAGACCGGCTCGAGCAGCCCGCGCTCGGGTGCGGCGAACTCGACGAACTCGAACCCGTCGAGGCCCAGGGGATTATCGAACAGGTCGGTCATGCGCGTTGCTCCGATTTAGTATCAAATGAAACGATATTGAGTTGACCGAGTCGTGTCAATTGATACGACCGTGGAATGAGCACACCCTACGCCCGCCTGCGCCTCGACGACTTCGTCCCCTACCGCCTGTCGTACACATCGAACCTGGTCAGCGAAGCGATCGCGCGCACCTATGAAAGCCTGTTCGGCCTTTCGATCCACGAATGGCGACTGGTCGCCGTCATCGCCGAACACGACGGCATCAGCCAGGCCGCGATCTGCACGCGCACCGGCATGGAAAAGGTCACAGTCAGCCGCGCCGCCATCGCACTTGCCACCCGCGGTCTCGTCACGCGCGCTGCGAGTACGACCGATCGCCGTTCGCGCGAGCTTCGACTCTCCGGCACGGGAAAAACGCTTTATGCTCAAGTGGTGCCGAAGGCAGTTGAACTCGAGAGGCGAATTTTAGGCAGCTTCAGCGATAGCGAAATGGCCGACTTCGTCATGATGCTTCGACGAATCGATGACACCGTGAGAGCCCTTTTGGGCTGACAATGACGCACCATTGTGCAGTTCAAGTCAGGATGGATTGTCGACGCGGTTGGCATGATCGGCTGGGAGCGTATCGATGATCCCGGCACTGCAGGCAAGGGCACCCAAGACCGTAAAGAGCCAAAACAAGACGAGGAAGTGCCGTTGCTGTTCATAGTGAAGCAGCGCCCAAGTGACCAAGCCGAAAACCAGCCGAGGACCAACCTGCGGTCGGCCGACCAATCGACACCCATTCCAAGCCAAAGCGACGGCTGCCACGGCAGCGCATAATGCGCCGATGACAGAAACGATCGCCGAGAAACAGATGGTGACCATGATTTTCCACCCTTTTAATTCGTCAAACTAATCCGCCAGTGAAGTGCCCCGTACGGCGTCGTCCAAATAGGGGCGCAGGCAATCGATGAAGCGGTCGAGCGTTCTGCCATTCAGGCCGCAAATGTTGATCCTGCCCGATGCCGCCATGTAAATGCCGTTGTCGGTGCGCATCGCTTCGATTGACAACGGCGTAACCGGGAGCATGGCAAACAGCCCGTACTGTCTGCCGATCGGTGCAAGCAGCGGATGCGCGATCGCAAGGGCGCGACGCAGCGCTGCAATGCGCGTCGTCATCGCATTCAGTTCGTCGCGCCACATTGTCGTCAGATTGGCATCCTCAAGGATAATGCGCACGCAGGCCGCACCATGATCGGGGGGCATCGACCACAAGCTGCGGGTCAGATTGTTGAGGTTTTCGCGCACCGTCGACGCCTGCTCCGTCGACTGTGCCTTCACCCATAATGCCCCGACGCGTTCGCGGTACAGGCCGAAGTTCTTGTTGCAACTATAAGCCAGGATCGCCTCTGGTACGGCACTCAGCAGCTTCCGCATTGGCGCCGCATCGGTCTCCAGATCTTGTGCGAGCCCTTGATATGCCATGTCGATCAACGGCACCAATCCCCGTCGCACGATTACCGAGGTCAGCGCCTGCCAGTCGTCGTCGCTAAGGTCGGCGCCCGTCGGATTTTGGCAGCATGCTTGAACGAGCACCGCGTCGCCAGCAGCGGCGCCATCGAGCGCGTCGATCATCGAGGACACGTCGATCGTTCGATGGATCGCATCGAAAGACGAAAACGATGCTAGCGTCAGTCCCGCTTCGCGCAGGATCGGCGCGTGGTTGGGCCAACTGGGAATCCCCAGCCAAATCCGACGGCATACGCCCGTCCGTGCCAATAGTTCAGCTGCGAGACGCAAAGCTCCCGAACCACCGGGGGTTTGGACACCGATCAGACACGTCGAATGGGCCAGTGGCGCGCCTAAGGCGACATGCGCAAGCCGAGCAGTAAACGCCTGGTCGCCCTCGGCCCCCAGATATGCCTTGGTCGCTTGGTTTTCGACCAAAAGCTGCTCGGCCGCCTTGACTGCCGCAAATACCGGCGTCGCGCCGGTACCGTCACGGTAAACGCCGATGCCGAGATCGAGCTTGTCGGCGCGCGGGTCCGCGCTGTGCTGCGCGATAATCGACAGCAGCGCGTCCGGCTCCTGGGGCTGAAGACGACCAAAAATATGTTCCACGGGTGCTAGTTCCGCCGCATGGCGTCGACACGGATGACGACCTGGACATTGAACGGGATCGTGTCGGCACCGGCGAATTGCCCCTGGCCGATCCCGAAAGCGCGACGGTCGAGCGTCAATGACCCTTGCATGCGCGCCTTGGTCCCGACGATCGTCAAGTCGAACGGCAGCACCACGGGTCTTGTCACGCCTTTGATCGTCAGCGTTCCACTTGCCATATAACGACGACCGCCCAAGCTTTTGAATTTGCTCGCGGCAAAGGTCGCTCGCGGAAATCGTGCGACGTTGAACCAGTCGGCGGTCGGCAACGATTGGTCGCGCGAAGCGTCTCCCGTTGTGGCCGAACTCAAATCGATGACCGCGACGACCGAAGATCGATCGAGCGCGGCTGGATCGAACGCGATGCGCGCGTCCCACCGGCGGAAGCTGCCAGCGAATGCGGCGCCACCCATGGAGCTGTGGAAGGCGATTTGTGATGTGGGTCTCGCAACAATCCATTGGCCAGGCTGAGCGACCGCCGGCACGGCGACCGACCAAAGAACGGGCAGTAATACCGCTGCAAAGCGCGTTGATTTCATCGCTGTTCTCCCGAAGTTTGTCGCCAAGGCAGCATGCGCTGCAGGACTTGGTCGCGATCGACGAAGCGATGCTTGAGCGCGCCGCCAAGATGCAGCGCGATTAGCGACCACATGATCCAGGTCATGATGGCATGCGACGTACCAAAGTTCGCGCCGAGCGCTTTGCTGGACTCGGCTGGTAACGTCGCGAGACCCGGGATCCCCGGCCAGGGTATCACCCCATAAAGCAGCGTCGGGATCTTGAGCGGGCTGACGGTGACCATTGCCCAGCCCGACAAAGGCAGTCCGATCATCAATGCATAAAAACTCCAATGCACGCCCTTTGCAAGAACGCGCTCGTACGGCTTCAGCGTGATCGGCAGCGGTGGGGGTGGCACCAGCAGGCGCCAGGCGAGGCGCAGCGCTGACAGCAGCAGAATGGTGATGCCGATCGACTTATGAACCTGGATCAGCTCGAATTTTGTCAGACCCGCCTCGCGGACCATCCGCCAGCCGAGCACGAGGTTGGCAAGGATCAGCGCAGCGATAATCCAGTGAAAGCTTCTTGCGACAATGCTATAGTGGTCGCTCGATATGCTCGGCGTCATAGTTTGCGCACGAATTCGGCCTCGATAAGGATCGTGACCGCATCACCGACCGGACCAACGAGGGCCGTCATGCCGTAATCGGACCTGTTGACGACGGCCGTTGCCGAAAATCCCATCTTGTCCGCGCCACCCTGCTTGGCAGTTCCCCGGTAACGCACGTCCATCGTCAGCGGGTGACTGATGCCGCGAAGTTTCAACGTGCCAATGAGCTTGCCGGTACCGCCCGTTCCCGACACGATTCGTGACGACACGAACGTTATCTGCGGAAATTGCGCCACATCGAAGAAGCGATTGCCCGCCAGTTCGGAATCGAGCGCTGCCACCCCGCTATCGACTGACGCAGGATCTATCGTCACCGTGACCACGCCTGCGGTCGGTCGCGCGGGATCGAAGTCGTAACGTGCGTCAGCGGTCCGGAAACGCATCGTAAAGTCGGACAAACCAAGGTGCGACACTTTGGCGATCACGCTCGCATGCTTGCCGTCGAGCACGTAGCTGCCAGCGGGTGCCGGCGGCGGCGCAGGCGCTGCTGCGATCAAGACCGCGGTTGCTGCAATGGCGAATAAAGTACGAATCCCCGTACGTGTCATTTCGTGCTCCCCAACCGCTGGCCCTTGGCCGATGATGCTCCAAACCACGGCCCTATAAAAAAAACAAGTGTTGACATATAAAACACACCACGGTCAGTTTGATGGTGACATTTTGATGACCATTCAGGACACGCCGTAGAGAGCAGCAAAAGGGGGATTAAGATCATGCGCGAACGCTATGGAAAACAGCGGCTGGGGAGCCATCTTGTGCGTTCGACCGTATCGGCGCTTGCACTGATCGCCGCGAGCGCGGTCCAGGCTGCACCGCAAGTCGATGAGCGCACCTCGCCCGCCGATATCGTCGTCACCGCGACCAAGCAGGAATCAACCGTCTCACGCTTGCCGTTGAGCATCGCGGTCGTCACGCGCGACACGATCGACCAGCAGTCGCTGCGTACGCCGGAGGACCTTTCGCGCGTGACGCCATCGCTCGCGATCAGCAACGGCAGCGGCGCGAACGGATCGACGGTGACGATACGCGGGCTCTCGTCGAACGTGGGCGCGCCAACGGTCGGCATCTATCTCGACGACGTCTCGCTCACCCGCCGCAGTGCCAATGGTGCGTTCGCCGGCAACGGCACCAACTTCCCGCAATTTTTCGATCTCGAACGCGTCGAGATTCTGCGCGGCCCGCAAGGAACACTTTATGGCGGGTCGTCGATCGGGGGGACGATCAAGTTCATCCTGCCAACGCCAAGCCTTGCGGGGACGCGCTTGCGCGCCAAGGCGGAGGTCGCGACGACACGCGACGGCGCGGCAAGTTACGAGCTCGGGGTGTCTGCGGCGGCTCCGTTGATCGAAGGTCGCCTGGGCCTGGCGATTAGCGCTTTCGGGCGGCACGTTGGCGGCTATATCGACCATGTCTCGCGTTACACGGGCAATGTTCTCGCGAGCGACACAAACAGCCAAGAGTCGTTGTCCGGGCGGATCGCGCTTCGCTTCGAGCCCGTCACCGACGTGGCGATCACACCAGCCTTTTACGCATCGTACGATAAATACGACGACTCGGATAATTACTGGACGAACATCGGCGGTTATACCCAAGCTCCCTTTACAACGCCGTCGACCGCAGCGGCGCCCACGATCACAGGACTTCCCTATACGCATCCAGGCTTCGTCTTTCCCGACTACAACGTCTACGGCCCCGGAAAGACAGGAGCCAATTGCAACGTCGGTGCCAATTTCGCTGCAACCGTGCCCGAATGCGTGCAGCGTGCGGCACGCGATGCCACGCTGTTGCTCCCCAGCCTGACGATCGATGTGGGCTTGGGCGGGGTTTCGCTGAAATCGGTGACATCGTACACGCGTGACGTCCAGACCGGGACGACGCCGAGCTCTTACTGACCGGCCCCCACTGAGTGGTCCGTGTTGATCGTTAGTGCATTGTCACCTCCATCGCCAGTGTCGGCCGCAGGTGGAGCGAAGCGGAACCGGAGGGCGGCACTGGCGATGGAACGGCTTCGGGGGCCGGTGGGCGGTAGCCCAGGCTGCTGTGCGGACGGACGGTATTGTAATGACGCCGCCACGCTTCGATCAGCACCCGGGCCTCGGCGAGGCTATAGAAGATTTCGCCGTCGAGCAGCTCGTCGCGAAGCGACCCGTTGAAGCTCTCGTTATAGCCGTTCTCCCACGGTGACCCCGGCGCAATGTAGAGGGTCGTGACGCCGATCTGCGCCAGCCATTTCTGGACCGCTGTCGCGATAAATTCGCTGCCATTATCAGACCTGATATTCGCTGGCGGACCGCGCGCAATGAACAGATCGGCAAGCGCTGCCAGCACATCCTCGTGTTTGAGCTGGCGCGCGACGATCAGCGCGAGGCATTCCCGGCTGGCCTCGTCGATGATCGTCAGGATGCGGAACTTGCGACCATCATGGGTGCGACCTTCCACAAAGTCGTAGGCCCAGACATGGCCCGGATACTCCGGGCGCAGCCGGATACACGACCCATCGTTCAGCCAGAGCCGACCGCGCTTGGGCTGCTTTTGCGGTACTTTCAGACCCTCGCGCCGCCAGATGCGCTCGACACGCTTGCGGTTCACGCTCCACCCCGCGCTGCGCAGCAGCGCTGTCACCCGCCGATAGCCATAACGCCCATATTGCTTGGCAAGGGCAATGATGTCTTCGGTCAGTGCCTGTTCTTCGTCCGCCCCGCGCGGGACCTTGCGTTGCGTCGATCGATGTTGCCCGAGCACGCGGCATATCCGCCGTTCGGACGTCGGCAGCACCCGCCGCACATGATCGATGCACCGACGCCGTCGCGCGGGGCTCAGAAGTTTCCCCGTGCAGCTTCCTGCAGGATCAGCTTGTCGAGCGTCAGGTCAGAGACCGCGCGGCGCAACCGCGTATTCTCCTTCTCCAGATCCTTCATCCGCCGCGCCTGGTCGGTCTTCAGACCACCATATTCCTTGCGCCACCGGTAGTATGTCTGCTCGCTGACAGCGATCCGGCGACACGCCTCACGCCTCAGGGGTCGACGCACCCTGCGCCAGCACGATCTCCGCCTCACGCAGCTTGCCGATGATCTCCTCCGGCTTGTGCTTCTTGAACGGCATTCCCAATCTCCTTCATGATCCAAAATAACAGTTATTTTGGACCACTCAGAAGGGGGCAGATCAAACGGAAAGGTTGTCGTCCCCGCGCCCGGGTAAAGCCGCACCCCGTCATACAGGATTTGAACCGAGCCTGATCCGGAAAAGCCGCGCGAGGCAAGCGCCGTTCCGCCATTGCCCGGGTTGGCGTTGCTGGTTACGCCGGTCGCTCGCGTGACGGCATCGACAATAGAGAGATCGCCGCGAGCGCGGATGATGTCGCCGTCGATTGCTTCGACGCTCGCGGGCGTCTCCAAGGGGGTGAGCTTCAGTCTGCTACCCGTCGCGGCTGGCGCGAGCAGCTCGTCGACACGCCTGCCCTCAACGATGATATCGGAGTTCTGAACGGTTGCGCCCGTCCTAGTGCGCGCTTTTTGCGCAGCGGCTGACGACGCCGCGTTCAGGAGCAAAAGCGGCCCCACAGCGGATGCGCTCATCAGCGCGCGCCTACTCGCAATTAACTTCCTTGTGCCCCCTTCCCGATCAGGTCTTATTGCGAGAGCGGTTCGGGCGGCTGACGCGGACCCTTTTGGTTTCATGTTCGCGTCATTCCGGCATCCCCATCATCAAGCCGAGCAACTTCAACAGCTCTTAGCATGAAAAACAAGAGTTGACATATAAAACGCTTCGTTCGACGGTGGCAGAAACAGCAATAGAAAAGGTCGACGAATGAGCGGCAAAGGGATTTCGCGGAGGCAGGTTGGTGCGGCGGCACTGGTCGCCGCGCCGGCAGCACTGCTGGGATTGTCGGCGGATCGCGCCGAAGCGTCCTCGGGCGTGCCCCACGGCGCGCGTCCGAGCAGCGACACCCGCTATTGGACCGAGGTCACCGGCGGCGAGCACATCGCGATGGTGATGTATCCCGGCATGACCGCACTCGATCTGATTGGCCCGCATTATTTCTGGCAGACGATGAAGGGTGCGAAAGTTCACATGGTTGCGGCAACGCGTGACCCGGTGCTGTGCGATCGCAACGTGACGCTGGTGCCAACGGCGACGTTCGCCGACATGCCAGCCGACCTCGACATCCTGTATCTGCCTGGCGGCGGCACCGGCGTTCTGGCAGCAATGGACGACGAAAAACTTCTCGCTTTTCTCGCCGATCGAGGCTCCCGGGCACGTTATGTCAGCAGCATCTGTACCGGCGCACTCATCATCGGGGCCGCCGGGCTGTTGAAGGGGTACCGAGCGACCGCTCACTGGAAGTGCCGCGATGCAGTTCTTCCATCGCTCGGGGCAGTACCGGTAGATGCCCGTTATGTCGAAGATCGAAATCGGATAACCGGCGCGGGCGTGACTTCAGGCATCGACTTCGGCTTGCGCATCGTCGAAAAAATGCGGGGCGCCGACAATGCGCGCGTCACGCAATTGATCGCCGAATATGACCCCACCCCACCGTTCGATTCCGGGAGCCCGCACAAGGCATGGCCAGCAACGACGAAGCTCGTCGCCGACCTGCTGCCCAGCTTTAATGAAAAGGCGATCGAAATCGGACGCCGTCGGGTAAGAACGGCTTAAGGAGAACCCGATGACCGAATTCTACCCTTACATCGCCCGTCGGCATTTACTGCAGATGATGGCGACCGGCGCCGCTCTGGGAACCGCCGCGAGCGCTGCTGCGCAGGGTGCGCCGCCCATGGCGATGGACCACCCGATGCCACCCGGCACGATGCTGCCCGGATGCAAGCCCAAGATCGCGATGCTCGTCTACCCGCGCATGGTCATGCTAGACCTTGTCGGGCCCCAGACCGTGCTCAATATCGCGCAATGCGAGATCCACCTCGTATGGAAGGACAAGACACCGGTCGCGACCGAGGTTGGCATTTCCGTAACGCCGACCACGACCTTTGCCGAATGCCCGCGCGATATCGACGTCCTGTTCGTGCCGGGCGGCATCATGGGCACGACGGCCTGTATGAATGATCCCGAAGTATTGACTTTTCTGGCCGATATTGGCGCGCAGGCCAAATATGTGACGAGCGTGTGCACCGGCGCACTGGTACTGGGTGCGGCCGGCCTGCTTAAAGGCTATCGCGCCGCAACATTGTGGGCGGTCATGGACATCCTGCCGCTGCTCGGCGCCACACCGGTCAACGACCGTGTCGTTGTCGACCGCAATCGCATGACCGGCGGCGGCGTCACTGCGGGGCTCGATTTCGGCCTTGTCCTCGCCGAAAAGCTTCGCGGGCGCGAGATGGCCGAGCGCGTGCAGTTGACGATCGAATATGCGCCGAAGCCCCCGTTTCATTCGGGAACGCCCGATGAGGCCGATCCCGCGCTGGTCCGCAAGATCAAGGCGGGCCGCGTAGGCATGGACGCTGCCGCGCGCACGGCAGCGGTGGCGGCCGCGGCGCGACTGAAACTCAGCTAGATCAGGGAGACGGACATGTCGAAACGAACGAAAATCATGCTCGCCGCACTCGGCTTGCTCGCAGCCCCCTTGCAGCCGCTTGCCGCCAAGCCCGCCCCGCGAACACAGGCCGGCGTGGTGCCGCAGGGCACCAACATGATGCTGGTCTTCGCCAATGCGGTTCCGGGACAGGATGCCGAATTCAGCACATGGTACGACACCCATATGCAGGCGATCATGAAGCTGCCCGGCTTCGTCAGGGCGCAACGCTTTCAGATGCAACCGCGCGTCAACAAAGCAAACCCGCCCTATGGTTATCTGATCATGTACGAATTCAATGGCGATCCCGATACCATCATTGCCGCGCTCGGACCGGCGGTAAAGGAAGGCCGACTGCAGGCGCCCGACCCCCGCTGGGTGCTCAAGACCGAGGCCATGGTATATAAGGCCATTCAGCCCGGCTTCCTCGGCGGCAAGTGACCAAACGCGTCGTGCTCAAGCCCTTTACCGATTGGGTCGATGCGACGCCGCTGAGCCTCGAGCTGAAGACGCTCGGCTGGCTCGTACCGGCAAGCCAGTCGATCCACATTCTTGCGGTCGGCGTCGTGCTTGCGGCATTTTTGATGCTGACGATGCGGACCGCAGGCGTAACCGCCCGCGGGGTCGGTATCAGTCTTGTCACCGCGCGCTTTTTGCCATGGGTTTGGGCCGCAATTGGGGTGCTCGCGCTGACCGGCATTCTCCAGATGATCGCCGAGCCCGGACGGGCGCTGCCCAACCCGTTTTTCCAGGCCAAGATGGTTTTCCTCGCGATCGTCGTCGTTCTGCTCGCCCGCTTCCAGCGATCGATACGACGTGATCCGGCGATGTGGGACGGGTTGCCCGTGTTTCCGCGACGCGTCCGCGCGGTCTTTATTGTGATTGTCGCGCTCACCGTACTCATTGTGTTTTGCGGTCGCTGGATCGCTTATTCGACGGTCGCAGAATGAGCGTTTACGATCAGATCTTCGCTGCGGCGCAGTGGCTCGAAAACACGCCGCTGGCAGTTGCGATTGCCGAAGGCGCCTATCCCTTTCCTCTGCTCGAAACAGCCCATGTGCTGGGGTTGGGAACCGTCGTCGGCACGATCGCGATCGTCGATCTACGGTTGCTCGACCTCGCTTCGCGCAGCCGCCCGGTCCGTGACCTGGTCGCCGAAACATTGCCCTATACCTGGGCAGGCTTTGGATTGGCGTTGGTCACCGGCGCACTGATGTTTATCTCGAAAGCGACCGAGTATATCGCGAACGTTCCGTTTCGAATTAAGTTATGCGTCCTCGCTTTGGCGGGGCTCAACATGGTCGCTTTTCACTTCCTGACTTATCGCTCGGTCGATCGCTGGAACCATGGCATCGCAACGCCCCGCGCGGCGCGGATCGCGGGCGCGAGTTCGCTGCTATTGTGGGTGACAGTGGTCTTCCTCGGGCGCTGGATTGCCTTCGTCGACTGAGCTTTTAAAAGCGCCCAGCATCGACCTTCATGCGCTCGCCGGTCACCGCCGAGCCTGCGTCGCTGGCGTAAAACAGCGCCGCAGCCGCGACTTCCTCGGGCGTGACCCATCGACGCAGCGCCGCCACATCGGTGTAATTTTCCTTGATGATGGCTTCGGCCGACCGTCCCTCGGCGGCGGCGCGACGCGCGATAACGCGGTCCATCAATTCACCGCTGACCGCACCCGGGCAAAGTGCGTTGACGCGCACGCCGTCGGGTCCGATTTCGCGCGCCAGTGCCTCTGTCATGCCGATGATGGCGAATTTGGTCGCACAATATGCGGTCCGCATCGGATAGCCTTGCAGGCCCATCAACGACGACATGTTGACGATCGAGCCCGACCCTTGCGCCTGCATCATCCGGGCAGCGACGCGCATGCAATGCATGGCCCCGAACAGGTTGAGCTCGACACACGCACGCCACGCGGCAAGATCGATATCGATCAGCGACCCGACCGGCCCGCTCGCGCCCGCATTGTTGACGAGAATATCAACTCGCCCGCTCGGTTGGCGGGCGAAGGCGAACAATGCTTCGACGTCGTCGAGTTTCGTGACGTCGCAGACAAAGGCGCGTCCTCCGGTCTTGTCGGCGACAACTTCGAGCGTGTCTGGCGAGCGCCCCGCAATGACCACGTCGGCCCCTTCGGCAGCAAAGCACAGCGCGATGGCCTTGCCGATGCCGCTGCCGCCGCCGGTCACAATCGCGGTTTGTCCGGCGAGCATTTGCGTCTTCATCACTGGGTCTCCAACAAGCGGGCGGGGTCGAATAAGGGCAATTCGGGTTCGCGACCGAGCATGAAATCGCCCATCAGCGTGCCAATATACGGGCCGATGGTGTAGCCGCCGCGAACACAGCCCAGGACAAAGGCACCGTCCACCCCGGGCAATGCCCCGGCGAGCGGGTAAAAGTCGGCGACATTGGCCTCGAAGCCCGTCCAGCTGCGCACCAGGCGCGTCTGGGCAAGCCCCGGCACTGCAAACTGTGCGAGCCGCAGATTCGGCAGCAGCGTCGCCGGGTCGACATGCCCGACGCCGGTGGCCGGATCGCGCTGCCCCTGCCAACCGCCGCCGATTAGAACGGTGCCATTGACCTTCTGCTTCATCGTCAGCAGGCCAGTGGCATGGCCGATGACCCCTGCGATCAGGCGCGGCGCGCGCTCGGTTACGGACACGGTGTTGACCCTTATCCGTATTGGAATGTTCACCCCGAGCTGCGCCATGGCATCCTGTAGCCCGGCTCCGGCCGCGAGCAGGACACGCGTCGCTTGGACGCGGCGGGATGGCGTTGCGAGTGAAAAGCCTCCCGCATCGCGATCGATTGCGGTCACGACGGCGTGTTCCATGATCGTCACTCCCGCCGCCGCCAAACGCGCACGGTAATAGGCGCCTGTCAGGCTCGAGTTGGCAAAGCCGTCCTCGGCGCACCAGCTGGCGGCGACAACGCGGCGGTTGAGATTGGCTTCGTGCAAATGCACGGCATTGGCAGAAATCAGATCGATCGGTGCGCCTGCAGCACGCTTGAGCGTCATCCGCTCGCAGAGCAGTTCGGCTTCGCGATCGGTAAAGGCCAACGTCAGACCGCCGGTCTTGCGGAACCCGACTGCGTCACCCGCCGCTTCCCACAGGCGGTGCCCCGCCAGCGCATAGGGCATCAGCGCCACGCGCTTGATCTGAAGCGAAAGCGTGCCGGCATTTACGCCTGACGCCCCCTGCCCCAGCGTCCCGCGCTCGATAACGACGACGCGCATGCCGCCCCGCGCCGCCCGGATCGCGGCTGCCGAGCCCATGATTCCGCCACCGATAACGGCAAGATCCCAAGCTTGGGTCACAAGGGCGCGGGTTCGGGAAAAGGAATGTCGGCATAGTCGAATCCGCCCATGATCGCATGCAACGGCAGGGGGCGTGCCGGCGCGCGACCGCGCATCTGACCGATCTCGGCAAGCGACCGTCCCGTCGCGACCGAAAGCAGCGCTGCGACGCTCTCGCCGCAATAACGCGCGCCGCAGGGGCCCATGCCACAGCGCGTCGTCGCCTTGATCGCGTCGAGGCTCGACGCACCGTCGGCAATCGCGGCGTCGATCGCCGCACGCGGTACGCCTTCGCAGCGGCAGACGATCGTATCGGCACGCGTATCGGCGATCTGGTGCAGTCCCGGACTGCCGAGCGCAGTCATCGCGGCCCCAAAGCGCGAGGCCCTCGCCAGCGGCTGGCGCAGCTTGATTGTTTCTGCACGACTGACGCGGTGGCCGAGATCGGAGGCCACCGATCGCGCGGCGAGCCGGCCGCGAAGCGGCGCAGCGCCGACCCCCAAGACGCCGGCCCCGTCCCCACAGGCATACAGCCCCGGGATGTCGGTGCGACCCGCGCCGTCGGTCGCTACGTGCCAGCCACCCCGATCGGGGTCATGCCGGTGCGCTGCTCCCAACTGACGCGACAGCTCAGTGGCAGGCGCCAGCCCATGACCGAGGCAGACGGCATCGCAGTCGATACGCCGCTGGCGCGTGCCCGGCCCGGTCCCCGATGCAACGCTGACGGAGGTTACGTGGTCTTCCCCGTGGCAGGCGACGATGCGGCTGCCGAAGTACACCGGCACACCGCGAGCTATGACCTTGGCAAACCAGCTTGCGCCTTGGGCGAGAAGATCGGGACGTGACAGGACGGCAGGTGTGCGTGCCAGCCAAGCGCGCACCGGATTGGCATCGATGATCGCCGCGACCTCGCCGCCGCCTTCGATTATCAGCGATGCAACGAGCAGCAGCAAGGGCCCGCGGCCCGCGACCACGATGCGAGCGCCGGGCAACATCGCCTCTGCCTTGAGCAGGATGGTGGCACCGGCAAGGCCGATGACGCCAGGCAGCGTCCAGCCTGGCACGGGCGCGACGCGCTCGATCGCGCCCGTTGCGAGAACGACGGCAGTCGACGCGATGACCGTACTGCCATCGCCCTCGATGACGTGCGTCCGAAAGCCGCGCTCGATCATCCAAACCCGCGCACTCGCGCGGTGATCGATCCCGTGATCGCGCAACGCCTGACGCAAACTAGCTCCCGGCCCGGTGTCAAATCCTGGCGCTGTCGCCTGGGCCCGGTAGACTTGGCCGCCCGGTTGCGCAGCTTCGTCGACGACGACGCAGCGCATCCCCAGCGAGACGGCTTCGATCGCAGCCGCGGCACCAGCCGGTCCCGCGCCGATGATCACAAGATCGTAAGGGTCGCTCATGCGCGTTCGAGGGTCAGCCCGTCGCGCACCAGCAAGCGGCATGCCTCGCTCCTGACGCCGGCATCGAGGACAACGCACTCTTGGCACGTACCCATATAACAGAATGCCCCGCGCGGTCCGCCATCGCCGGCACTGCGACGCAACGTGACGATACCTGCAGCGGCGCAAGCGGCGGCAACGCTCTCGCCGCTGAAGCCGGTAACGGATTTACCGTCAAAAAGGAAGCTGACGGGTGTGCCGTGCGGCGCGGCCGCGATCCGGATCAGCGTCACTCGATCAATCCCAGCTCGATGAGGGTCTGACGCAGGATATCGAGCGCCGGTCCGGCGAGCGGCAGGACAGGCTCACGCGGCACGCCGGCGGGCAGACCGATCAACCCGAGCGCTGCCTTAAACGACGACGGCCAGGTGCCGTTGGCCATCAGGACTTCATAGATTCTCGTCAGCGCGAAGTGCGTCGAAGCATAGTCGCCGTCGGGGGCCGATCTTGCGATGCTAACGAGCTGTCCCGCACGGGGACCGAGCAGCTCGGGACCGGTTGCGATGAACCCTGCCGCGCCGAGGGCCAGACCGGGCAGGATATAATGGCTCGGCCCGACCATGATCGCCAGCCGATCGGCGAACTGTTCAATCAGATGCGTCAGGTGAAAAAAGTCGCGGTGCGATTCCTTGATGCCGATGATGGGTGCAACCGCCATTATGGCGTCAAGATCTCCGAGCGTTAGCTCGATACCCGCGCGGCGCGGTGAGTTATAGGCAACGATTGGCAACGGCGTCGCGTCGGCAAGACGCGCGAATCGCGCGGTCAATTCTGCGCGGCTCGCCTTCAACACATAGGTCTGGGGCATGGCAAGCAGCGCAGATGCACCGCCCTTTTGCGCGGCGTTAGCATAGGCTATGCTCTGTTGCGCCGTGGGCGCACTGCACCCGGTGATGACGGGCACGCGGCCAGCAACCTGCTCGACCGCGATTTCAGTCAATTGTTGCCGCTCGGCCAGTGACAGGGTCCAACTTTCGCCGTTGTCGCCCGCAACACAGATGGCTGTGGCGCCCGATGCGAGTAAGGTATCGATCATGGTGCGAAAGTCAGCTTCAATCACCGCGCCATCGGGATTGAAGGGCGTGACGATGGCGGGAACAAAGCCGTGAAGGCCGTGGCGGTCGAGAGTCATGGAAGCTCCTGTCGAACGAGGATATCAAGCGAGACGCGGTACACCGATCCGGTTTGCGCTTCGACCAGATACAAGGTGCTTGCGTCAGGGCTGAACGCGACAGCGGTCGTCCACAGCCCGTCGGGTGTGCGGATGACGGCAAGCAGATCGCCAAGCGCATCGAAGAGATAGGCGCGACCCGCTTGCGCCTGGGCCACGGCCAGCCGACCGCACGGATCGACGGCAATGCCGTCCGGTCCAAGCCCGCCCGACAGCTGGATATGGATGCCGACCATCGGCCAGCCAGCGTCGGGTGCGTCGGCAAGCAGTCGCCAAATCGCGTTCGCGCGCGTGACCGACACCAGAACTTGCTTACCATCGGGCGACAGCGCGACGCTATTCGGATAGGGAAGATTGGCTAGGACAAGCTCGATGGGGCCCCCGCGAGCGGGTAGCCGAAACAGGCGACCGGTCGGATCCGATAGGCTCGACCGCCCCGGGTCGGTCATCCAGATGTCGCCGCACGCTGCTACGAAGACGTCGGCAAGGCCACGAAATGGCTCGCTATTGCTGCGAGCGCAAATCGTTTCGAGTTGTCTGCCATCGCGCCGCAGCAGTCCATGGCGGTAGTCGGCGATCAGCAGGCGGCCGGCCGCATCGAACGCCAGCCCGTGCGGTTCTCCGTCATAAGCGTGGGCAACGGACCACTCGCCGTTCGGATTGACGCAGAACACACGGCCATAGGGGACGTCGGCGAGCCATAAATTGCCCACCGCGTCGAAACGCGGGCCTTCGAGAAATGAATGCAGCCGCTGCCCTGGACGCGTAACGCGGACCCATTCGGTCGGCTCGCCACGATAGTGCATCTCTTCAGGCAAGCGCGCGAAAGGTGCGGCAACGAGAGTAAGCGGACCGTTCATCGCGCGTGCCCCGCCACGAACATTGCATCGATCTCACCGGGCGCAAAGCCAAGCTCTTCCAAGACATTACGGGTGTCCGCCCCGACGCTGGGAGGTGGTGAATCGATGCGCGGTCCGTCCTTGGCAAAGCGGAAAGGCGCGAGCGGCACCGTGACGTTGCCGACGTTCGTTAAAAAGCCCCTTTCACCGACGTCGACGTTGTCGATCGCTTCGCCGAGCGTGGCGACACGCTGCGCCGGAACGCCGATGTCATTCAGTTCCAACTCCCACGCTCGGGCAGATTTTTCACGAAACCGAATGGCAAGTTCAACGCGCATCGCATCGGCTGCCGTCCAAAGCTGTTCCCAGTCGTTAAGCGCTGCAAAGCCCTCATGGCCGAGGTGTTTCCACAATCGCTGGTTCTGCCGCGGATTGAACGCTCCCAGCATCAAGAGCCCATCGGCAGTGGGGTAAGTGGCCAGTCCCGCTTCAGGAGGCGTGGCACCCTCATCGCTGTGCCAGCGCGTGCCAGCAATCTCGGGCGCCATCATCGACAGGGCGACATCGAGCATCGCACAATCGATCGACTGGCCAACGCCGGTCTGCGTTCGTTGCAAGACTGCCGCGGCGATCGCAAAAGCCGCACTCATTCCGGTTGCATAATCCACGACGGAGGCAGCAGTTTTGACAGGCGAGCCTATCCCACCGGTCTGCGACATCATGCCCGACGCCGCCTGGATGATATTGTCATACGCGCTGCGACTGCTTAGCGGCGTGGCATCGCCATAGCCCGAGATCGTGCAAACGATCAGGCGGGGGTTGCGGACCCGAAGCGCTGTCGTTGCCAAATCGAGCCGTTCCATCGCGCCGGGTCGCAAATTGACAACCAGGACATCCGCATGATCGACAAGGCGCAGAAACGCTTCACGCCCGTCGCGTGCAGCAAGGTCGAGGGCAATTGCGCGCTTGTTCGAGCCCTGAACCTGGTAATTCAGGCCCAGGCCAGCCGCGTTCAGCGGGCGCGCGCGGCCGCGGCCGCGCGCAACATCGGGCGTGTCGGGCGATTCGACCTTGACCACATCCGCACCGAGCAGCGCGAGCTGATACGCACAGTACGGCCCCGCTAGAACGTGGGTCAGGTCAATAACGGTTATTCCATTGAACGGACGCAATCACGCACTCCCCTTGCTCTGCCGCGCCTTCGCTAGGCCCGCCGCACAGCAGTGTAACGCTTCAGAAAACACTTGCACTAAAGCTTGGCCGTTTTATTGATGCACACGCCGTTCGCATGTCAAACGGTTTTGAAGGGTCGATTTGTGAAAAGTGCGGTTTTGCATCGAACACTGGCGGGCCCGCTTCCCACGGCTGTGCGCGGCGATGGCGTTTATCTGATCGACTCCGATGGACAGCGCTATCTTGATGCGTCGGGCGGCGCGGCGGTTTCGTGTCTCGGGCACAACGAGCCGCGTGTCCGTGCAGCAATCGTCGACCAGCTTGGCAAGGTCGAGTTCGCACACACGTCATTCTTCACCAATGAACCCTCGGAGCGGCTCGCCGAGAAATTGATTTCACTTGCGCCGGACGGCTTCGGCGCAGGTCGCGTAGCCTTTGTGGGCAGCGGCTCGGAAGCGATGGAAGTCGCACTCAAGCTCGCCCGGCAATATCATGTCGAGCGCGGCGAGCCCCGACGCACGCACTTCGTGGCGCGCGAAATGAGCTATCACGGCAACACCTTGGGGGCGCTGGCCATCGGCGGTCACCGGGGACGTCGCGCGATGTATCAGCCGCTGCTGATGGCCGCGTCGTTCGTCTCGCCGTGTCACCCGTACCGCTACCGCGAAGATGGCGAAAGCGACGCCGCGTACGTCGATCGACTCGCCGATGAACTCGACGCTCACTTCCGCACGATCGGGCCTGAGACCATCGCCGCTTTCGTTGCTGAGCCGATTGTTGGGGCAACACTGGGTTCAGTGCCGCCCGCCGCAGGCTATTTCAACCGCGTGCGTGCGCTTTGCGACCGTTACGGCATCCTCTTCATCGGCGACGAAGTGATGTGTGGCATGGGACGTGCTGGTCGCTGGTTTGCGATTGAGGATGAGCGGGTCCGACCAGATATCATCACGATCGCCAAGGGATTGGGAGCCGGCTTCCAGCCGATCGGAGCCGTGCTTGCCAGCGCGCAGGTCGTCGGCGCGCTCGAGCAAGGAAGCGGTACGCTTGCCAACGGTCATACATATATGAGCCATGCGGTTGCATGCGCCGCTGCGCTTGCCGTCATCGACGTCATCGAAGACGATAATCTGCTCGAGGGTGTCCAATCGAACGGCACCCTGCTTGAAAGCGCACTCCGCGACCGTTTCGATGCCCATCGCCATGTCGGCGACATTCGCGGGCGCGGCATGTTCTGGTCGCTTGAATTGGTTGCCGACCGTGCGACCAAACGCCCTTTCCCCGCGCGCCTCGGGCTGGCGCCGCAGCTGCGCGCAGCGGCAATGGCGAACGGTCTGATTTGTTATCCGTCAAGCGGGACTGCCGATGGCATCGACGGCGATCACGTCCTGCTGGCACCGCCGTTCACGACAACGGCAGCACAGATCGACGAGATCGTCGATCGGCTCGCGCCGGCGCTCGATACGGTGCTCAAGGCTGCGATGGTGATGGCGTGAGCGGCCGAAAGACGGTGCTGACCTGCGCCGTGACCGGTAACATTACGACGCGTGCTCAGCATCCGCGGCTCCCCATCACGCCCGTCGAAATCGCAACGGCGGCTATCGAAGCAGGGCAAGCGGGAGCAGCGGTCGTCCATCTCCATGCGCGCGACCCAAGAACCGGACGCGGGACAACCGACGCTCGGGTGTTTGCCGAAATCGTCGATCGCGTCCGCCAGTCGGGTTCGCCGGTCATCATCAATCTCTCGACCGGCGAAGGTGGCCGCTTTGTGCCGGACGCGGCAAACCCGAGCCTTGGCGCGCCAGGCACCACGCTCGTTCATCCCGATATACGCGTTGCACACGTCGCCGCGCTGCGGCCCGAGATGTGCACGCTGGATCTAAATACAATGGTGTCCGGGTCGGCGGTCGTGATCAATACACCGGCAACGATCACGCACATGGCTGAGGTCATTCGCGCCGCCGGAACGCTCGCCGAGATCGAGCTGTTCGACTCTGGCGATCTCCAGCTCGCGCGGCACCTGCTGACCCAGGGTGTCCTGTCCAGCCCGGCTGTATTTCAGCTGGTTCTCGGCGTTCGCTGGGGCGCGGCGGCCAATCCGGCGACGCTTGCCTATCTCGTCGGACAATTGCCGCACGACTGCATTTGGGCAGCATTCGGCATAGGCCGTGCCGAGTTTCCCATGCTGGCGCAAGCCTTCCTGCTCGGTGGTCATGTCCGCGTCGGCCTGGAAGACAATATCTACATTCGCTATGGCGTTCTCGCGCGTGACAACGCCGAGCTTGTCGAAAAAGGCGTCAATATCGTCGAACAATTGGGCGGCTCGATCGCAACGGCCGACGAAGCGCGCGCGCTGCTCGGGCTCAAGCCGCAAGCAACTGCACCAGTGCGATCGGAGGAACCGGCGCTCGTACAATGAAAAGGGGAATACAATGACTAGTGCTAACGACACGCGTTTCAAAATGGGGGTCGCACTCGGCGCGCTATTGGCTGGTCTGAGTGCCATGCCCGCGCTCGCTCAAACGAGTGCCGAAGCGAACGCTTCGAGCAGTCAGCTCGGCGACATCATCGTCACTGCACAAAAGCGCGAGGAAAACCTGCAGGCGACACCGCTCGCGGTGACGGCGCTCACGAGCGAGGTTCTTGCCGCGCGTGGCACGACGTCGCTTCTCGATTTGAACACGCGTGTGCCTAATCTCTTCGTGGGCGGCGCAGGTGCCGGCGGGCGACAGGCGGGCACATTTTTTATTCGCGGTGTCGGAATCGACGTCGACACGCTCGCGCGCGAGCCGGGTGTTGGCTTGTACATCGACGACTTTTATTACGGCCACACCGCCGGATCGCTCCTTTCCGTCATCGATGTTGCTTCGGTCGAAGTGCTGCGCGGGCCGCAGGGCACGCTGTTTGGCAAGAATACGATTGGCGGTGCCATCCGGTACAATTCTATCCGGCCCGATTTCACGACTGCTGCGACGATCGAGGGCAGCCTCGGCAAAATGGAACGCCACGATATCAAAGCATCGGTCAATCTGCCGCTCGGCGATATGTTCGCGGTGCGTATTTCGGCTGCCAGCCTCAATGAGGATGGCTATGTCCGGCAGATTCCAACCGGTCAGTACCTTGGCGACGAACACGTCAACGCGATCCGCGCGCAGCTGCTGTTCAAGTCGGGAAAACTTACCGCCAACCTCTCGGCCGATTACGTCGATTCATATAACAACGGCCAGCCCGCCCACCTCGACTCGTTCGCTCCCTCGGCGACATCGTCGACCGGCGTGTATAACGCGATCGTGCGCGGCCGCATTCCTGTGCCATTCTATGCCACGCAGCTCTATGCCGGTCTGAGCGCGCCGACGGCGACCTATGATTCGCGCTATCTGGCAGGGCCATATGAGAGCTACGCCACCAACACCGGCTATCAGATGAACGGTTACGGGGTGAACCTGACACTCGAGTATGAACTGAGCAACGCATTCACACTCAAATCGCTCACGGGATGGCGCCGTAATTTTGTATTCTATAAAAATGACGGGGATCAGTCCCCCCTCAATTTCAATCAGAACGCGCTTACGCAGCGGCTGCCCTCATTTTCGCAGGAGGTTCAGCTGCTCGGAGACATGTTCGACGGTCGCTTGAAATCGATCGTCGGGCTGTATTACTATCGCGAAACGCCAACGAGTATCAACGATCGCGGCTTTCCAGGCGAACCTGACGGCAATCAGCAGTTCGACAAAATATCGACGCGCAGCAAGGCGGCATTTGCCCAACTTGACATCAAACCGCTCGAGCGCGTCACGATCACGCTCGGCGGGCGCTACAGCGAGGACACCAAGGATGCCGACATTCTCCGCACGAAGGTGCTGTTGAACGCGGCTGGCCTGGCGGCGACGCCGGTCGGGTATAATGCGACAACTGACGTGGTCACGCCCACCACCGCCACGCGCTTTGGACCGATCGGTGGCACCGGATCGATCAAGTTCACAAATTTTGCGCCGAAAGCTGCCATGGCGATCCAGTGGACACCTGACGTCATGACCTATGGTTCGGTATCGCGCGGATATCGTGCGGGCGGGTTCAACAACGGGGTCGCGGTGTTCAATCCCACGACGCTTGCCAACCCGAACAACGGTATTTTGCCGTTCGGCAACGAAACCGCCTGGTCCTATGAGGTCGGAATTCGTTCGGAGCTGTTCGATCGACGCGTGCGCGCGAATGTGACGCTGTTTCAGACCGACTATGAAGGACTACAGATAAGCTCGTCGCAAGTGACTGGAGTCGGAAGTGCTTCGTTCATCAAAATCGACAATGTGGGGAAGGCGCGACTGCGGGGTATCGAAGGCGAATTCGCGGTCAAGCTTGCCCAGTTCGTGACGCTTGGTGGCAACTTCGGCTACCTCGACGCCCGCTACCGGGAGATCGCACCGACGGTCACTGCCGTGACGCTCGCAAGCCGATTAGCGGGCGCGCCGGAAGCGACCTATTCGCTCTACGCGACGGTCAATCCGATGCTTGCAAATGGCGGTCAGGTCGTTGCCAACGTTGACTGGGGACACCAGTCGAGCGTTGCGACCGCAACTTCTTCGGCGGTGCAAATCCTGTTGCCAGCCTATGGGTTGCTGAACGCATCGCTGTTCTACAATTTTCCCGGTAAACAGATATCGATCGGCGTGACGGGCAAGAATCTACTCAACGAGCGCTACCTCATCAGCGGCGTAAATTTGGTTCCGGTTGCGGCAGGCAATGCCGGCTTTGCCTATACCAACATTGGCCGACCCCGCGATATTTTCGCGACGGTGCGCTTCAAGTTCTAAAAGCTGCCCGGCTCGCCCTTATGGGTCAACCTGTCTTCCGGCGCTGACGCAGACCGTTGCGACAGAGCCGGAAGATCGGTTCAGGATTGGTGTCCGAGACGCCGGGAGATTTGCGATGCCGTCTTGACCACTGCCGTTGCATATCGCGTATCGAGTTGATCGAGGTCAAAAGCCGAGTCAGGTCCGCTGATGTCGATGGCCGCCACAATTCGACCTAATTTGTCAAAAATGGGCGCGCTTACCGAGCTGCCGCCGTGCTCGACGATCCCACGGCTGACGACATGACCCGTCAACGCTGCATCAGCGACGCGCTTGGCGAGCTGTCCGATTGAGCGCGGGGTTTGCTTTGAAAGTGGGGAAAAGTCGGCGCCATCGAACAGGTCCTTGATCTCGCGTGGGGCCAGATCAGCGAGCAACAACCACCCCATCGGCGTTGCATGCGCCGGGATGCGCGCGCCGACATTCATGTTGCTCAGAAAACCCGAGCGTGTCTGCACACACGCAAGGTAGAGGATGTCACGCCCGTCACGGATCGCCAGGTGCGATGACACGTTGGTCTCGTCGCGCAGTTGGTCGAGATCTGGACGGGAAAGCTCTATGATGTCCTTCGATGCCAGATAGGCAAAACCGATGTTGAGGACGCGTGGTCCCAGTCCGAATGACCGCCCATCTGCGATCGCTTCGAGAAAGCCCATATGGCGCAACGTATAGGTTAATCTGAAAACCGAAGAGCGGGTTAGGTTGAGAAGTTTGCCGATCTCGGTAACGCTTAATGGGCGCTGTGCACCCGCAATCGCTTCCATAACGAGCAGTCCGCGGTGGAGCCCGGGCACGAAATAGGCACCATGGTTCTTGTGAAGTGGGTCGTCGTCTTCCGTCATCGTAGGTAAGCTAATCCTGTTCATCTATCACCGCGACACGCTACGAACAGCTTTGGCTTGTCAACCCCCGCCCGCGGATGCCACCTGATAAGCTACTATCACGTTGACAGGAAAACATTCGTTTCATATGAAAAACGTATGGCTGAAAAAAGCGACTTGCTGACGTTCGAGGACACCGTTGGCCCCTATTATCCCCCTTCATTCGTTCTTGGCGAGGCGATCGGTCGGGCGCTTATCGATGGAACGGTCAACGTCCCGCAGGGCACGCCGATTACCCTCGAGGGATGTATCCTCGACGAAAATGGCGCGCGGGTCGCACCTGTTCTGATCGAATTTTGGCATACCGATGCCAAAGGTCGTCGTCCGGGATCGGTCGATTGCGATCCCTGGCTTGCCAGCCCGGTACGACGGTATTCGATCGACGGCTGCTTTCGGCTCGAGACGATCATGCCCGGGTCGACCCTGCCGGGACGCGCGCCCCATGTGACGGTAACAATCTTCTGCGACGGTATCGCCAAAGTGGTGACCCAGCTGTTCTTTGACGGTGAGCCGGCGAACGCGTCGGACCCGGTTCTCGGGTCGCTCCCATCGGATCTCCAAGCGCGCCTGATCGCGCGCGCGACGGGGCACGAGGCGACCTTTCACCGCGACATCACGCTGCGCGGCGAGGGCGAAACGCCCTTTTTCGATGACTTAGGCTGGTGATGGCTGTTCTGACCGAAGATCCCAACGCGCCTTGGCGTCGCTTGGAAATTGGGAAAACCGACCGCACCTCGGCGGCGCGAACGCCAATCGCAGCGTTGCGACCCATTCCGGCGATTGCCCGTCGTGACTTTCTTCCCTTTGTCGAACGGTTGCCAGGTTTGCGTATCGGCGAGAATGACTTAACGCGCATTTTGCCCCACCGCCCGCGCGCCGATGGCATACCGATTGCAGTTTCGGGCCGCGTGACCGACGAAATCGGGCGACCACAGCCGGGTGTCTTGGTCGAGATGTGGAACGCAAACCGCTTCGGTCGTTATACCCATATCGACGATCCCGCGCGCGAGCCACTCGATCCGCATTTTCTCGGCTTCGGGCGAACGCTGACCGACGACGACGGTCGTTACCGCTTCAAGACAATCCGCCCCGCCGCGTATCTTGCGCGGCCCGACATCGGCCGCTGGCGGCCATCGCACCTTCATCTCTCGCTGCGCGGCGGCCTCGTGCGATTAATCACGCAAATGTATTTCGCCAACGATCCGTATCTCGACATCGACCCGTGCTTTCAGTTGCTAGGCGACGCAAAATCGCGCCACATCGGGCGTGAGTCCGCGCCCGATGTGGACGATGTCGATCAGTCTATCGGCTTCGACATCGTCGTCGCCGGTCGCGATGCTTTGTTCTTCGAGAAAGATTAAGCGATGGACGCCGACCTTATGCCCTCCCCGGTCACCGACAACGCGAGCACCACGGCGCTGCCGCTGCCGCGGTCTTACCCGTGGATCGATCGGTTGTTGCGCCATGACACGACGAGCCGCAGATCGAACCTTGCGCTGATCGAGGACGTTCGTGACGCGCTCCGCGGCCACGGCCTTGCCCCCTGGCTGACGCACAACGTCGAGCGGACGAAAGCCAATCTCTTCGTCAGCATTCCCGCGGCCGACGGCACTATCGCGGGCGGCACCGTACTCTCGGGGCACACCGACGTCGTGCCCGTCGATGGGCAGAATTGGTCAAGCGATCCGTTCGTCCCCGAAATTCGCGACGGCTTGCTCTACGCACGCGGCGCGGCCGACATGAAATCATTTCTCGGGATCGCGCTCTCGCAGGTCCCCGATATGCTTGCGCTGCCCTTGCGCGAGCCGATCCATTTGGCGCTGTCGTTCGATGAAGAGGTCGGATGCCTAGGCGCTCCGCTTATGCTCGCCGAAGTCGAAGCGCGCGGTCTCAGCCCGCACGGCTGCATCATTGGCGAACCGACCAACATGGAAGTCGTCGTCGGCCACAAGGGAATCAACATTTACCGTTGCCGGGTCCACGGTCGCTCGGCGCATAGCTCGCTGCCCGAAAACGGGGTCAATGCGATCGAATATGCGGCGCGCTTGATCTGTTTCATCCGCGACCTTGCCGACGATTTCCGCCGCGAAGGTCCCTTCGATGCCGCCTTTGACGCGCCCTACGTCACGGCGCAGACCGGCCTGATCGCTGGTGGAGCGGCAAGCAACCTGATCCCCGAGTTGTGCACCTTCGAATTCGAATTCCGAAATTTGCCGACGGTGGCTGCCGAAGGGTTGATCGCTCGCATTGAAGCCTATGCGGTCGAGATGCTCGTCCCCAAAATGCGCAGCGAATCGCATGAAGCGCAGATCGACTTCGAGCGGATCGCGCGCGCGCCAGCGATGGAATCGAGCGAGGATGCTGCGATTACCGCGCTCGTGCGTGCGCTGGCGCGCGACACCGGCGTCCGCAAGGTCGCCTATGGCACCGAAGGTGGGCAATTTCAGGCAATCGGCATTCCCACCGTCATCTGCGGTCCCGGCGACATTCGCCAGGCGCATCGCCCTGACGAATTCGTTTCACTCGCGCAGATCGAACGGTGCGAGACCTTCATCCGCGATTTCGTTGCGCGCAAGCGCGTATGAGCAGGCCGCGCACAATCTCTCCTGTTCGCGCGATCGTTGTCGCATCGATCGGCAATGCGCTCGAGTGGTACGATCTCATTATCTTCGGCTTTCTGAGTGTCGTTGTTTCAAGACAGTTTTTCCCCGAGGGCAATCCTCAGGCAGCGCTGCTGCTAACGCTGGCAACGTTCGGCATCTCGTTCGTTGTGCGTCCGATCGGCGGCGTTATTCTTGGCATCTATGCCGACCGCGCCGGGCGAATGAAGGCGTTGACGCTCGCTGCGACGCTGATGATGATCGGCACCGGCATGATCGCGTTCATGCCGACCTATCATTCGGTCGGGATTGTTGCGACGCTTGCGCTCGTTCTCGCCCGGCTCATCCAAGGGTTTTCGGCAGGCGGCGAATTTGCGAGCGCGACGGCGTTTCTCGCCGAGCAGTCGTTCAAGCGCCGCGGTTTTTTTGCCAGCTGGCAGATCGCCAGCCAGGGCATCACGACCATCCTCGCCTCGGCGACTGGGGCGGCGCTGTTCGGCCTGCTAACGCCTGAACAGCTCGATGGCTGGGGCTGGCGACTACCTTTCCTCTTTGGCATGCTGATCGGACCGGTGGCGCTCTACATCCGACTGCGCGTGCCCGAAACCGAAGAGTTCGAGGCGGCAATACCGTCCGAGGCTCCGCTTCGCGAGACACTGATCGAGCAAAAGGGGGAGCTGGTTGTCGGGCTCGGCGCCTCCATCCTCGGCACGGTTTCAAATTATGCGATCCTGTTTGTGCCAACCTTCGCCTCAAAAGAACTTGGTATTGCACCGCGCGACGCTTTTATCGCGACGCTTGCGACGGGCGCGGTCCAGTTTCTCTTCGCACCGCTTGTCGGCCTGCTCGGAGATCGCATCGGCCGTCGTCCGATCATGCTGGCAGGTTCGGGTGCGATGTTCGTCTGCATCTATCCGCTTTATATCTGGTTGGTCGGGAACCCGACGGCATCGACATTGCTGGCCGTACAGATCATTTTTGGCCTCCTGCAGGTCAGCTATTTCGCGTCGCAGCCAGCCTTTCTGTCAGATTTGTTTCCGACGCGGACGCGCGGAACGGGCATGTCGCTCGGCTATAATTTAGCGGCCATGTTGTTCGGCGGGGTCGCGCCGCTCATCATCGCAACGCTCATTCAACTCACCGGCAGCAAGCTGGCGCCGAGTTATTATGTCATGTTCGGGGCGTCACTGAGTTTCATCGCGGTTCTGCTCGCTCCGCGCTTGAGGCGACTTTGACATTCGCTGGCAAGATAACGACTGATAAGCTCGACAACAAAGGGAGAGTAACGCGATGAAACATAGTTTGGCGGTGCTGAAAAGCTTCACGTGCCTCGCGATGGCGGCCGGGCTGGTCGGTGCCGGTCCGCCTGCGGGGCCGCCTGCCATGACGCCCGACGAAGTCGTCGCATATTCGCTCTCACCGACCAAGCTGCCGACCGCGCCGCTCGCGACCGTGCCCAATCAATTCGGGCATCCTGATTTCAGCGGCTACTGGCTACAGAATCAGGGCATCTTGTTCACCGACATGACGCCCAAGCACCACAGCGGTTCGCACCCCGGCTATGACGACGGCATCAATCCACCGCCCTTCACGCCCGAATATGCCGCGCGCTACAAAGCGTTCAACGACCGTGTGAAGGCCGACGGTTATAATCGACTGTACGACTGCGACCCGACCGGCATGCCGCGTGTGATGGCAAACCCGTTCCCGATGGAGCTTGTCCAGTTGCGTGACAAACTGGTCATGCTGTTCGAGTATAAAAGCCAGATCCGGCGCGCTTATATGGACGGTCGATCGCACCCGAGTGAAGACAATTACGATGCGTCCTATATGGGCCATTCGACAGCGAAGTGGGATGGCGATACGCTTGTCATCGATACTGCCAACCTCGGCACCTTCGAAGGCAAGCTCATCCAGATCACCGGCATCGAGCACAGCGATCAGCTCCACGTGGTCGAGCGCGTCCGCTTTCTGACACCCGACCGGCTCGAGTGGGAAATCACGCTGACCGATCCGAAGGTCTTTACGCGCCCGTGGGTGCTCCGCCGAAGTTTTAGCCGACGGTCGCTGAAGATCGACGTTCCCGAATATGAATGCCGGACCAGTGAATTGCTCGGCGAGATCGGCTATGTGAAGGGACCCAAGCCCCCTAAGCCTGCCACCGCTGCGACTTCGGCCCCAACCGCAACCCCAGCAAAATGAGAGGTCTCACGATGACGCGCGCGTTTCAAACAGCCATTGTTGCCGCCGTCGCACTTGCGACCCCGGCGCTCGCCCATCATTCCTTCGCCGATTATGACGACAAGATTCGTATGACCCTGTCGGGCACGTTAAAGGAAGTTCGCTTCACTAATCCGCACATCGGGCTCACGGTCGATGTGCGCGGCAAGGGCGGCGTCGTCGAGACCTGGCAGTTCGGCGGACCGAGCCCGGCCGACTGGCGCGCCGCAGGCTGGGTCAAAAGCGATTTCGCAGTCGGACAAACCGTTACGATCACGGGCTTCCGCAAGCGCGACGGTTCGCGAAGTCTGTCGATCAATGTTCTCAAGCTCGGGAGCAAAACGTTCGGTAAAATCTCGAAATAATGAAGTCCGCGTGTCGTTCGGACAGCGGCAGTTCGGGCGAAAGACCTGCGATCGATGGCGAGCGCGACATGCCCCCGTTTAAGGGGCATCGATTGCGGCGGCAGCAATCGGGATGTCAAAATCCTCTTACCGTGAGACTGAGGAGTGTTAATTTTCGAGATCCAATTCAATAAATATGAGATTCCCGCTAGATTGTCTGAGATCGTTCACACGTTGCTTCCGGTTGAGTGAAATTAGCCTCGCATTCAGCCTCCCAAGCATTGGACATTGCCAGCCGTAAACTTTTGCAGAACAACCGTTTACTGTCATGAGCAACGCATGCTAAATGAGACTAGTCATCTGGAACTGAAGTAAATTACATTGTATAAGGCGTTTTCCGGTAGGGAGGCGTTGATGGCGAACGCGTTTGCGAGGGGTCGTCCGATTGAGCCGTTGGTGGTGACGGACGAGGAGCGTGTGTATCTGGAACGACAGGTGCGACGGCACCGGGTTGCACGGTCATTATCGGAGCGATGCCGGATCATTCTGCGCTGTGCCGACGGTTTGCAGCAAGGCTGTGGCGGCCGAGTTAGCCGTTCATGAGCACACCGTTGGCAAATGGCGTCGGCGCTTTTTGTCCGATCGCATCGACGGGTTGTTCGACGAAGCGCGTCCGGGCAGGCCGCGCACGATCGATGACGATCAGGTCGCCGCCGTGATCGAGCGGACGCTGCGCACCACACCTGCCGATGCGACGCACTGGTCGATCCGATCGATGGCGGCAGAGACCGGCTTTTCGCACACGACGATCCGCCGGATGTGGAACGCCTTCGGATTGCAACCGCACCGGAGCCAGACATTCAAGCTGTCGAGCGACCCGCTGTTCGTCGACAAGGTGCGCGATATCGTTGGACTCTATTTGTCGCCACCGACCCGCGCGATCGTGCTCAGCGTCGATGAGAAGTCCCAGATCCAGGCGCTCGACCGCGAGCAGCCGGTGCTGCCGATGATGCCGGGCATTCCCGAGCGCCGGACCCACAGCTACGTGCGCCATGGCACCACGTCACTGTTCGCAGCACTCGACATCGCGTCAGGCTTCGTCATCGGCAAGTGCTACAAGCGGCACCGGGCAACCGAGTTCCTCGACTTCCTTAAGCAGATCGACCGGACGGTTCCCGACGACCTCGACGTCCATATCGTCATGGATAATTACGCGACCCACAAAACCGCCAAGGTCAAGGCCTGGCTCGCCCGCCGCCCGCACTATCATGTGCACTTCACGCCGACATCGGCGTCATGGATCAATCAGGTCGAGCGCTGGTTTGCCGAACTGACCCGAAAGCAGCTTCAACGCGGCGTCCATCGTTCCACCGCCCAGCTCGAAGCCGACATCCACAGCTTCATCGACCGTCACAACGACAACCCGAAACCTTTCAAATGGACCAAGTCCGCCGACGAAATCCTCGCCTCGGTCAAACGCTTCTGTCAGAAAACCAATCAAACCTTATGCGGTGGACTTTAGATTCACGTGACTAGTTCCCGATATCATCACGCTCTGGTGCACGAGGTTGGCAAGCGCCTTCAACTGCGCCGCCAGCGACGTAGAACCCGTCGCCCGGACCTGAAGGCGCTCGAGAACGTCGTGCCAATCGGCAAGTTCGGGATCGCGGCGCTTCTGATCGATCGCCTTCCACGTCCAGACGCTGAAGGCATGGACCAGCCGACGCGTCGTCGCTTCGTCGAGCTTCCCCTTCAGTGCGGCGAGCGCACCACGCGCCTGCTCGGCGGAGATGTCGCCCCGCTCGATCGCCCCGAAAAGGTCAGCCGATCCTTCAGCTTCGTTCATCATCATCCTTGGTATATAAGCAATGCTTTACAAAGCTTTACCCTGACGTCCAATAGTTTTGCTCAGTCCAGCCATTGATGTGTCGACCAGCTCGGGCGTTCTATCGCATCGAGCGTCAGCGTTGATGGCGATGCCGTGAGGCCGCGCAGTCGCGCGCCGACATGAAGAGTTGCTTCGACCAGGCTTGTCGCGTCGTAGCTTGACTTACCATGGCTTTGAGCATCGCAAGACAATCGAGCTTGTAATCCTCGACGTCGCTGCCAGCGGCTTCGTCGTCGATCATCGAGAAGGCCGTCAAGCCAATACCGCCAAAAGAACGGCGGCGACAGGGAACACCCGTCGCCGCCGCAGCATCGCCGTTTCTTTTGACCTTTAGAGCGGGATGACATTAGCTTGCACCATATCCTGAGTTGTTGAGGTATGCGGCGCACTCGTTGGGTGAGAAGGCGTCGAGGAGTGATCCGATGCGTCGCCATGTTTGTTCGTGGGACCGTTCGGCGGCCTTTCGCAGCAAGTGTTTGAGCTTTGCGAAGACTTGCTCGATGGGGTTGAGGTCGGGTGAGTAGGGCGGCAGGAACAGCAGCCGCGCCCCGACGCTGCGGATGGCGGCGCGCACTGCGGGTTTTTTGTGGCTCGACAGATTGTCCATGATGACGATGTCCCCGGGCGAGAGCGTGGGGACGAGACACTGCTCGACATAGTCGGTGAAGCTCTGCCCGTTGACGGGCTGGTCGAGCACGCAAGGGGCATCGATCCGGTCGCAGCGGAGCGCCGCGAGGAAGGTCATCGTGCGCCAGTGACCATAGGGCACCTTGGCGTGGAGCCGCTGCCCTTTGGGAGCCCATCCCCGCAAGGGAGCCATGTTCGTCTTGGCCCAAGTCTCGTCGATAAAGACGAGACGCTTTGGATCAAGCCGTCCCTGATATTTCTTCCACTGCGTTCGCCGCCGCGCGATCCACGGTCGAAGCTGTTCGGCGGGCAGTACGCTTTTTTTTGAAGCTCAGACCCTCGGCATGAACGAACCGCCACACCTGCACATAGTCGACCTTCACTCCACGCTCGGCCAGCTCGGCGACCAGCCCGCGCAACGTAAAGTCGTGCGCGGTACGCTCGAGCAACCAGTCACGATGCCGCGACAACACCCCGACCTTGTAACCACCGATCCTGGCAGGTGCCGCGCTCCCAGTAGCACGATACCGTCCCGACCAACGCACCACCGTCGCCGGACTGATGCTCAGCATCGCTGCCACCGAACGAACGCTCTCACCCAACAAAACCCGAGCCACCGCCCGCTCGCGCAAGTCCATCGAATAGGCTCTCGCCATCGCTGCCGACCTCCATCCTCGGCCAGCAGCTTGAATCAGACTTCAACC
Organism: Sphingomonas sp.; assembly: GCA_965248885.1. GTDB lineage: Bacteria > Pseudomonadota > Alphaproteobacteria > Sphingomonadales > Sphingomonadaceae > Sphingomonas_O. The sequence continues at coordinate 2,395,663 of OZ252211.1, forward strand.
GGTTTGTGAATCCCTATCGATTCATCGCAACGTCATCCCGCTCTAGAAGTCCGCGCGGATACCGAAGGTAACCCGCCGGTCGGACCGGTATGCCGCCCGGATACCCTGCAGGCCCTGGGCATTGATCTGCGAATAGGTCTTGTTGATCGCACCAAGGACGTTGTTGCCCTCGATCCCGACCTTGATGTTCCGGGTCAAATTATAGAACATCGACGCGTCGAGCTGTCCGGTCGCCCCCGAATACACCGGCTGCGTCGGATAGTTTACGTCGCGGCCGGTAACAAGATAACTCGAGCGCCATGAATAAGCCGCGCGCGCCGAGAATTTGTCCACCTCGTAGAACAGAACCGCGTTGACGTTATATTTCGACACGCCTGGGAAGGGCAGCTGCGCATAGCCCGGCTGTCCGAGGTAATTGTTCGCCAGCGTCGTTATCGGGTCCGCATCGATATAAGAGAAATTCCCCTGGAACCCTAGACCGTTGAACGGCGCCGGGAGGAATGTGAACGTCTGCTGATACGCAATTTCAAACCCCTTGACGTTGATCGAATTGGGATCGTTGGTCGGTCCGAAGAAGCGCGCGACCTGCGTCACACCGTTATTGGTGTAGGTCTGCGTGCCCGACGGCGATGCCGCTGAGGGAGTTCCCCCTCCGATTGGCGCGCCAAGCAACGCCTGGCCCACGCCGTTGGTGACCGAACTGACGTTCTTAAGGCGCTTGTAGAAGGCAGACAGCGTGATCGACCCGACGGGTGAGAAATAATATTCCGCCGTGAGGTCGAAATTGTCAGCGACCGTCGGCTTCAAAAGCGGATTGCCAGCGGCGGTCGCGTCGAAGCCCGACACCGGTGTGCCCGAAGCCGTCGGCGTGACGGCGAAGCTCACGAAGTTCCTCAGATCGTTGAAGCTCGGCCGGGTAATCGCCCGCGAATATGCAAACCGGAACTGCAGTTCGTCGGTCGGCGCGAAACGAAGGTTCACACTGGGCAGGAAGTGGTTGTACGATTGCCCCGGCCCGTTCAGCTGGAACGCACTGTTGGCGAATGCGATGAGATCTGCGCGCTGGGTCGGGGTATTCAGACAGATATTCGGGCCGTTGATCGGCGAGGTCGGCGGACACACGACATTGCCGAACGTGCCGGGCGTCGGGAAGTTGACGGCTCCGGTCGACGTCGTGGTCGTGCGAACCCAGCGAAGGCCGACATTGCCGTCGAAGCGCGCGCCGCCGCCCAGATCGGCACCGAAATCGAGGCGGCCGTAAAGACCGAAGGTCTTTTCGCCATTGGTCGAGATTTCTCCGGCGGTGTGAAAGCCGTCGCCACCGTTGGCGACTGAGATCACGCCAGGGCGCGCGCCGAGCGGCGTCCAGCCCGCAAAGCCACCGCTGGCGACCACGATCGCCTGGACGGCTCTCGCCCGGGCTTGAATGATCGCGTAATCCTCGGCGGGGTTGCCAGGGTAAGTCACGACGCTCTGTCCGCCCACTGCGGCACCATCGGCAACGGTACCGAAATTATAGACGCCATTATAAGCAGGTGACACCTGCGACGCGAAGACCGGTCCGCCGCCGTTCCAGACTTCCGAGAGGTTTCCCCAGTTATAGCCGTCGGACCGGATCCGCTGCTGACGATCGGCGTAACGCGCACCGAATTTGACCCGCTTCAGGAAGCTGTCGTCGTCGAATTTGTAGTCGCCGTCGGCCCGGAAGGCGAATTCGCGTCCGAAATTATTGTCCTGATGGTCCATCGTCGCACGCTGGAACGTCGATTTGGGATCGGCGAAGCTGGTGTAGTTCGCACCGGCCGGCGGAATCAGCGTGACCTGCGGGACATTGCCGGTCAGGTCGAGCTTGGTCTGCGCCCATGTCGAATTGAAGACCGAGACATCGAGATTGTCGGCGTAGGAATCGGCGTACTGTCCATCCAGGTCGATGGTGAAGCGATCCGTCGCTTTCCAGGTGACGTGCCCGGAGAAATCGTTGGTCCGCGTCCGATCGATGACACCGCGCTTCAATACCTGCTGCTGTACGCCGGTGGGCGGGGCCGAACTCGCCCAGTTGCCGTCCGAGATCGTCCCGGTCTGCAACCGGTTCAATGAGTCGAAGGTGAAGCTCGTTCCTGCAAGCGGTCGTACCGACCCCTGCGACGTGTCCTCGACGGCGGCAAAGGTGTTTTCGGTCCACACGTTCTTTGTCTGGGTATGGAGGAACTGCAGCGTGGCGTGCAGTTCGCCGCCGGCGCTTTCATACTCCAGCGCCGCGTTGGCTCCGATTCGGGTCAGATCATAATTCTGCCGCGAGGTGCCCCCGCCAACGGGGACATAATAGATTGTTCCCGGCGTGAGGCCCGCGAGCGGCGCGCCGATCCCCCCGGTCGGGTTGGCCGTAGTGATCGGACAGCCCGCGCCGACATTGCAGCGCTGCGCCCAGCTGGTGACCTTGGCGCTGTCCTGCTGCGTGTATAGTTTCGAATACGATCCGCCCACGAGGATGCCGAAACGCCCACCCGACCCCGTTTCCCATTGCTGGGTCACGACCCCCGAAATGTCGGTGCCCAGTTTCCTCGACTGATTACCGTAGTTGCCGTTCACAATGAACGCGTAAACATTGGCGTTTCGGTCCAATGGCAGGCGCGTGACGAGGTTGACCACGCCGGCGATGCCGCCTTCGACCTGATCGGCGGTCTGGTTCTTGTAGACCTCGACCCGTGATAGAAGCTGCGGCGGAATGTCCTGGAAATTGATGGCGCGGCCCCGGCTGGCGGTGAACGCGTCGCGACCGTTGAACTGCGACAGCACGAACGGCAAACCGCGAATGACCGCGCCCTGGCCTTCCGAGGCAAAGTGATCCGGGTCGTTGACGGCGGCAAAGCGACTCACCTGGACCCCGGGAATGCGCTGAAGCGTTTCCGTCACCGACCGATCCGGCAAAGCGCCGATATCTTCGGCCGTAACCACGTCAACGACCGTTGCCGATCGACGTTTTACGTTCTGCGAGCTTTGCAAAGAGCCGCGGATGCCGGTGACGACAATGTCTGCCGCGCTCGCAGTGGGCGTGCCGGTTGCTGCAGGCGTCTGCTGAGCGATCGCAGGCGTTGCCGCGACCATCACCAGAGCCGACGCGCTCGTGAGCAGCCGGCCGGTCAACGCGTGGCTACGGATTTTCACTGTCGCTTTCATGATCAACTCCCCACTCTTCGACCTTCAGCGGCCGCAAGACATTTTGTTATCGCTAACACTAGACACGCTGGTAGCGATAACGCAAGCACAAAATTACTGTGAGCCGAGTGCACCGTGTTTCGCCATCCGCGAAGCAAGGAGGCACGCAACGAGGATGTCATGGACGACGCATCACATGGTAAGTTACACGTAGTTGTCGTCGGTGGCGGCACTGCGGGGTGGATGACCGCCGCTGCGGTCGCCAAGCTCCTGCCTCACAAAGCGTCGGTCCATGTCGTCGAATCCGAAGACATCGGAATCGTCGGGGTTGGAGAGGCGACGCTTCCGCATATCCGCGCGTTCATTCAGCGCCTTGGGCTCGACGAAGCCGAATTCATGGCGCGCACGGGCGCAACCTTCAAACTGGGCATCGAATTCAGGAACTGGGGCAAGATCGGCGACAGTTATATCCACCCCTTCGGTGCATTCGGTACCGATGTCGCGGGCGTGCCTTTTCATCAATACTGGCTGCGAATGAAGGAAACGGCGGGCCCGATCTCGGATTACTCGGCGCCGGTTTGCGCGGCTCGGGCCAATAAGTTTTCCCCGCCCGATACCGATCCGCGCTCGCTCGGCTCTACCTTCGGCTATGCCTATCAATTCGATGCAACACGATTTGCACCTTGGCTGCGCGAGGTCGCCGAAGCTTCCGGGGCGATGCGCACCGAAGGCCGCATCGTGGATGTGAGGTTGAATGACGAAACCGGCAATGTGGCATCCCTGTTGCTCGCCAACGGGGAATCCGTGTGCGGCGACCTTTTCATAGACTGCTCCGGGTTTCGTTCGCTCTTGCTCGGGGGTGCGCTTGAAGAGCCGTTCGAGAACTGGTCGCACTGGTTGCCGTGCGACCGTGCGGTGGCGATGCCTACACAACACGCCTCCGGGCCGCTCGCGCCCTATACGTCGGCGATCGCGATGGATGCGGGCTGGCGCTGGCGCATCCCGCTGCAGCACCGGGTCGGCAATGGCTATGTCTATGCATCGGCCTTTTGCGACGAGTCGTCCGCAATGGACGCGCTGAAACGCGCGGTCGAGGCGCCATCGCTGGCGGAGCCGCGGCCGCTGCGGTTCCGGGCCGGCCGGCGGGCACGATCCTGGGTGAAGAACTGCATCGGCGTCGGGCTCGCCGGCGGGTTCCTCGAACCACTCGAATCGACCTCGATCTATCTGATCCAGGTCGCGATCATGCAGCTTGTCGAACTGTTTCCCGAAAACCCCATCGCGGACATCGACCGGGACGAGTTCAACCGCGTCGTCGACCTGGAATATGATCGCATCCGGGATTTTCTGATCTTGCATTATCACGCCACGACGCGCGACGATACGCCGTTCTGGAACTACGTGCGAACCATGGCCATCCCGGACACGCTGGCCGAAAAGATCGAACTGTTCCGTACCAGCGGCCGTGTCGTCAAATACCGGCAGGGCGTCTTCCTCGAACCCAGCTGGCTTGCGGTTTATCTGGGTCAGGGAGTGATACCGGCCGGGTACGACCTGCGCGCGGCCGACGTGCCAGCGGTCGCAATGCAAGGCGCCCTCGACGATTTGCGCTTGCAAACGAGCACGATCGTCGCCGCGATGCCCGATCACGCCGATTATGTGGCAGCCTTTGCGCCGGCAGCGGCGTGACCTTGCCGCCGCGACAGGTTGTCGTTTACGGATCGGGGGTGGTCGCCTGGGCCGCCGCTGCGGCCGTGGCGTCACGGGTTCGCACGGTCGCCGTGACCGTGGTCGACGATCCGGCTGCCCCGCCGGCGATGGCCGACCTTTCCGGTATTGCGACGCCGTCGATCTCGGATTTTCACGGGGATATCGGCATCGAGGAACGCGGCGTGCTGCGCGCCGTCGACGCAGTATATCGCGTGGGGAGCGGTTATTGCGGCTGGAGCGCCAAAGGCGCGGATTATTTGCATTGTTATGGTGAGAACGGGCAGGCGTTTGCAGGATCTTCGTTCCACCAGCACTGGCTGAATGCGGGAGCGGCGAAGCCGGGTATTTCCGACTTTTCCGATTTTTCCGACTACAACGTCGCGGCCGCGATGGCCCGGGCCGACAAGTTCGTGCACCCGTCGCTGGACGAAGCCTCGCCGCTGTCGCGGTTCAGCTATGGATTGCGACTTGATGCGCAAATGTATGGCCGATATCTGCGTGCGTACGCCGAGTATCTTGGCGTCCGATCATATACCGGGCCGGCGCTTGCCGAGGTGGCCAGCTCGAACGGACGCGTCCGGGCGCTGATTTGCAGCGATGGGACGCGTGTCGACGGCGATCTGTTCGTCGACTGCATCGGCTCGATTGCCGATGGCTGCAGCGCTGCCCGAACCGACTGGTCGCGCTGGCTGCCCGCATCACGCCTGTTCCTGAGCCGGGCTGCCGCGGTCGAGAATCCGGCCTTGGTCGAACCCATCGACGCACACGCCGATGGATGGCGGCTGACAGCGCAACTGCGGGCCAAAACCGTGCACGTATCGGTATCGGCAGGATCGGACGCCACTTCATCGATCGAGGAAAGCCGCCGCTTTACGGCAGGCATGCGAAACGACCCGTGGGTGGGCAACGTTGTCGCGATCGGCGACGCGGCACTCACGATCGAGCCGATTGAGGGCATCCCGCTTCATATCGCCTTTGCGCAGATCGACCGGCTGACGGCGTCCCTTTCCGATCGCACGTTCGCGCCGGTCGAGCTGAGCGATTACAATCGTCAGACCGTGCAGGAGGCCGAGCGGCTACGCGATTTCGTCATTCTGCTCTATCGCGGTTCGGGCCGGAGCGAAGCGATGTGGCGCGACCTGTCGATCACCCGGCCGCCAGCCGACCTCGATCACGACCTTCGACTCTGGGGTGAACGTGGCCTGTTGCCGTTGCACGACAACGAAAGTTTTTCGATCGACAGTTGGCGGACGGTCCTGATCGCCCAGCAAAATCGGCCGCGACGGATCGATCCGGTTGCGGAATCGCTGGCGGCGCGCGAGGCTTCGCGCACGATGGCGACGATGCGGACGGCGATCGACCGCGCTGTTTTGTCCCTACCCTCTCACCGCGCTTATTTGACCCGCATGCTGGAGAGCGACACATGACTGCCGGGGTTCCAGGTCCGATCACGTCGGTCGTCATCGTCGGCGGCGGCACCGCTGGCTGGATGACGGCAGCAGCGCTGTCGCGCTTCCTCGATAACGGATATACGCGGATCACCCTGATCGAGTCCGACGAGATCGGGACCGTGGGCGTTGGCGAAGCCACGATTCCGACCATTGCGAGCTTCAACCGGATGCTCGAAATCGATGAGGACGATTTCATCCGTCGAACCAAGGGCACGTTCAAGCTGGGCATCGAATTCGTCGACTGGAACCGGATCGGCGAACGCTATTTCCACCCGTTCGGAAACTACGGCGTCACGCTCAACGGTGTCGATTTTCACCAGATTCATGCGCGGTTCGGGAAGGAAGCGGGGGGCGCACCGCTCTATGCCTACTCGCTGCCGTCGATCGCCGCCCAGCATGGGCGCTTTTCCCGCGCTTCGAATCCGCAATCTCCGCTCGGCACCCTGGACTATGCCTATCATTTCGATGCCGGTCTTTATGCCCGCTACCTGCGAACCTATGCCGAAGAACGTGGCGTCGTCAGGATCGAGGGTAAAATCGGGACCGTCGAGCAGGACGCGGAGACGGGGTATGTCGAGACCGTCACCCTCGCCGACGGTCGACAGCTGTCGGGCGAGCTGTTCATCGATTGCTCGGGCTTTCGCGGGCTGTTGATCGAAGACACGTTGAAGGCGGGATACGAGGACTGGTCGGCGTGGCTGCCCTGCGACCGGGCCGTCGCGGTGCCGTCGACCAATGGCGGAGACCCGCAACCGTTCACCCGCGCCACCGCGCGACCTGCGGGATGGCAGTGGCGCATCCCGCTTCAGCATCGCACCGGCAATGGCCATGTCTATGCCAGCAAATTCATCGACAAGGACGATGCGACCGCATTGCTGCTCGCCAACCTGGCCGGAGAACAGCTTGCCGAGCCGCGCCATCTCTCGTTCCAGGCCGGTCGACGCAAGCGCGCGTGGGACAAGAACGTCGTCGCCATCGGTCTGTCGAGCGGGTTTCTCGAGCCGCTCGAATCGACGAGCATTCACCTGATTCAGACCGGTATCGCCAAACTGCTCGCACTGTTTCCCGATACCCGCTTCGCCGAGATCGAGCGCGACGAATATAATCGGCTGGTCAAGGCTGCGTACGACGGCGTCCGCGACTTCATCATCCTTCACTACCATGCGACGTGCCGCGACGACTCTCCGTTCTGGGACCATGTTCGCACCATGGTGGTGCCCGACAGCCTGTCACGCAAGTTGGAACTGTTTCGCGGCAAGGGGCGGGTTTTCCGGTACGACGACGAGCTCTTTACGGTCACGAGCTGGGTCGCGGTCATGCTGGGTCAGGGCATTTTGCCGACTGGCCACGATCCGATCGCCGATTCGATCGACCGGCCCGGGATCGTTACGGCGCTTGGACAGATGGCCAGCGATATCAGGCACATGGTCGCGGCGATGCCGACTCAGGCAGCGTATATCGCTGCACATTGTCGAGCGACATGAGGGCGAGCGCATGCAGAGTTTGAAAATCTATCAGTCGTTGTGGGCGATGGAGCGGCGTCACACCGACGGCATCGAACGTTCGCTCGGCGAAAGCCTCGAAATGATCGCAGCTGCCGGATTCGATGGGGTCAGCGGCCATTGTGGAGAAGCGACCGCGACCGCGCAGCTTGCAGCCGCCGCGCGCGGTCACGGGCTCGAAATCGAGGGACAGTGCTTTCCCGTAACGATCGACGATCTGAAGCCTGCGGTCGAGAATGCCGTCCGCAACGGTCTCCGCCACGTCGACATGCAACCCGACTATCGGCCGCGCCGCTTCGCCGACGCCGTCCGGGTCATGGAGGGCTGGCAGCGCATCATCGAAGACTGTCCCATTCCGGTCTATGTCGAAACGCACCGTGACCGGATGACGACCGACCTGTTCGCGACGCTCGACCTGCTCGAAGCGCTGCCCGGAATGAAATTGCTCGGGGACGTGTCGCATTATCTGGTCGGACGGGAATTCGCCTGGCCGGTGGATTCGGTCAATCAAGGCTATATGCGACAAATTCTGGACGCGTGCTGGGCGTTTCACGGCCGCGTGGCCAGCCGCGAGCAGGTGCAGATCGAGATCGGCTTTGCCCACCACAAACCGTATCTCGACCAGTTCCTCGACTGGTGGGCCTATGGATTTGCCAGCTGGAAACGGCGCAGCGGACCCGATGACGTCCTGGTCTTCACCTGCGAACTCGGACCCAAACCCTATGCCATCACCGGTGCCGACGGCAACGATCTTTCCGACCGGTGGGAAGACTCCAAGATCATGAAGGCACTGGTTCGCGACCGGTGGGACGCGCTGGACGCCATGCGATGACCGCGACGGTGACGACCGAGACGGCCTACCCCGATTATTCGCTGGCCGCCTATGCCGCACGTGGCGGTAATTCGCCGAATGTGCGCTGGTTTGCGCCGCCGCTCGACCGCAAGATCCTGCGCGAGCTGATGATCAAGCGCGACGGCCCGGCAATTCGCGACACCCTCGTCTGGGTTGGGTTGCTGGCCGCGTCGGCGGCGGGCGGCATCGCGTATTGGGGCACCTTATGGTGCGTGCCGTTCCTGTTTGTCTACGGGACGCTCTACGGATCCGCGGGGGACAGCCGCTGGCACGAAACGCAGCACAGGACCGCGTTCAGGACCGGCTGGATGAACGAGGCGCTGCACCAGATTGCCTGCTTCATGATCCTGCGCGAACCGACACCCTGGAAGCGTTCGCACGCGCGCCATCACACCGATACGCTGCACGTCGGGCGAGATCCGGAAATCGCGGCGCAGCGTCCGCCGGACCTGATCAAGATCATGCTGTTCATGTTCTGGCTGCCCAATGTCTATCCGGTGATGGCGCGGATCGTTCGCCACGCATCGGGACGGATGGACGCTGACGAAATGACCTATATCCCGGCGTCCGAATGGCCGGGGACTTACCGGCTGGCGCGTATGTGGCTGTTCGTCCTGGCTGGCGTGGTCGTCGCCTGCGTCGCATCGCGGTCGCTGCTGCCCGCGATGCTCGTCGGCCCGCTGCCGACGATGTATGGTTCGTGGTTCGTCTGGTATGTCGGCTGGACGCAGCACGCCGGTCTGAAGGAAGACGCCGAGGATCACCGCACGAACACGCGCACCGTCTACATGAACCCGGTATTCCGCTTTCTCTACTGGAACATGAACTACCATCTGGAGCATCACATCTTTCCGATGGTGCCCTACCACGCGCTGCCGCGCCTGCACGCGCTGGTGAAGGACGAGTTGCCGCCGCCCTATGCCAGCAGCATCGCCGCCTGGGCCGAGATTGTTCCGGCATGGCTGCGTCAGCGCAAGACTCCGGGATATTTCGTCGATCGCGCCGCGCATGGTGAGTGGAGCCGGTGACGATAACGCCGGTGCGCAGGATCGTCGTGGTCGGCGGAGGCACCGCCGGCTGGATGGCGGCTGCGGCACTGGCTAAAATCGTCGGACCTGCGGGCGTTTCGATCTCGCTGATCGAAAGCGACGAGATCGGCACGGTCGGGGTGGGCGAAGCGACGATCCCGCCGATCACCGGTTTCAACGCGTTGCTCGGCATCGACGAAGCCGATTTCGTCGCCGCGACGCAAGCGACGTACAAGCTGGGCATCGAATTCGTCGATTGGCACCGGCGCGGCGAGCGGTATTTTCATCCGTTCGGCGTTTACGGCACCGATATATCGGGTGCCGGGTTTCATCACGACTGGTTGCGGGCCCGCATGCTGGGGGAAATCGCCCCGCTCTCGGACTATTCCATCGCCGTTCAGGCGGCGCAGCGAGGTCGGTTCCAGCATCCCGATCCCAGCCGCCCGAACTCGCCACTGTCGAAAATCGCCTACGCCTTTCAGTTCGACGCCGGCCTATACGCTCGTTTCCTGCGCACGATCGCCGAGGGGATGGGTGTCGTCCGCCACGAAGGCCGCATCACCGATGTGCGGTTGAACGGCGCAAGCGGCCACGTGGAAACGATTGCGACGGATCGCGGGGCAACGGTCTGCGGCGATCTGTTCATCGACTGTTCGGGCTTCCGAAGCCTGCTGCTCGGGGAGCGGCTGGGAGTGGATTTCGTCGACTGGGGCCCGCATTTTCCCTGCGACCGGGCCGTCGCCATGCCGTGCGAACGGATCGCTCAGCCCGCCCCCTATACGCGCGCTACCGCGCGCGAAGCAGGGTGGCAATGGCGCATCCCGCTCCAGCATCGCACCGGCAACGGCTATGTCTATGCCAGCCGTTTCCTGTCGGACGACGAGGCCGAGGCGGTGCTGCGGCGCAATCTCGATGGCCCTCCGACCGGCGACGCGCGGCTGCTCCGCTTTGCCGCCGGGCACAGGCGTACCCCTTGGACGAAAAATGTGGTTGCCCTCGGTCTGGCGGGCGGATTTCTCGAACCGCTCGAATCGACCAGTATCCACATGGTGCAGTCGGGACTGCAAAGGCTGATGATGCTGTTCCCCAGCAGCGCGTTCGACGCGTGCGACATCGCCGAATACAACCGCCAGACAATCGCCGAATACGAGGGCATCCGCGACCTGCTGTTGTTTCACTATACCGCCACGCAGCGTCGTGACACGCTGTTCTGGCAACAGTGCCGCGAATTGCAGCGCACCGATTCCCTGCGGCGCAAGATCGACCTGTTCACGGCCAACGGCCGGATTTTCCGTGACGGAAACGAACTGTTCAACGAGACGAGCTGGTTAGCGGTCATGCATGGACAGGGCCTCGATCCCCGCGGATACAACCGGGTTGCCGATGCCGTCGGCGAGGGGGACTTGCGCGACCGACTTGCGCAAATCCGACGCGTGACTGCCAATTGTGCCGAGGCGATGCCGCTGCACGATGGGGCTCTCGCGCGGTGATCGCGGTTCCCGAACTGGGCAGCGTCGGTCGTACCGAGTTCCACGACACCGTCGTTCGCGCCGCCGCGCCGATGGTTCTGCGCCAACAGGTCGGCGACTGGCCACTGGTTGCCGCAGCCGTACAGGGCCGAACGATCGGCTATCTGCGCGAATTCGCCACCGCCGATGTCGTTTCGGCGATCCGCGCCAAGCCTGAGGCCGCAGGACGCTTCCACTACCGCGCCGACCTGTCGGGCTTCAACTTCGACAGCGCCCAACTGCCCCTGCCGACGTTCCTCGACGTGCTCGAAACCGAAGCAAAAGCGACGCCGCCGATCGCGCTGGCAGCACAGTCGATTCGCATCGCCACGCATCTGCCGGGCCTCGAGCACGCCAACGCCATGCCGCTGCTGTCGAGCGACATCGCATCGAACATCTGGATCGGCACGGCGGCCAGGATCGCCGCCCATCAGGACCCGAACGACAATCTTGCCTGCGTCGCGGCCGGTCGGCGACGATTCACGCTTTTTCCACCGACCGCCATCGCCGATCTCTACATCGGGCCGCTCGAACGAACGCCCGCGGGCACGCCGATCAGCATGGTCGATGTCACCGCGCCCGACCTCGACCGCTTTCCCCGCTTCCAGCAGGCACTCGCGACCGCGCAGGTCGCCGACCTCGAGGCGGGCGATGCGATCTTCATTCCCTATCACTGGTGGCATCATGTCGAGTCGCTCGACCCGGTCAACGTACTCGTCAATTACTGGTGGAACGACGCCGTGCCGCGCGCCTCGTCCCCGGCGGACGCGATGCTCCACGCGATGCTCGCCATTCGCGCACTGCCCGACACGCAACGGGCAGCGTGGCGCGCGGCGTTCGACCATTATGTTTTCGCGCCCGACCTGGCCGATTACCTGCCGGCCGGTTTGCGCGGCTTGTTGGGACCGTTGTCAGCCGACCGTGTCGCCTCACTGAAGCGCGAATTGATTGCCAAGCTCAGCCGTCCAGTCGATTGAGGTACCTAGAACCGGCAGCCATCGCCGCTGCCCGGCACGCCGGCAAGCCGGATGCCGGAAATGGTCACTGCGTCGCCGACGCTGCCGGTGACCTGTACTGCCGTCACTTTCGCCGGATCAAATCCTGGTAATATAAAACATTTCAACGGGATCGCGATGTCGCTCCAGCGCCCGCGGCCCTGCCTCGCCAGCGTTGCCGAGATCGGGACCGCTGCGCCCGCACCACCGGTGGCGAGCGCCACCGAGATCGACGCCGTTCCCACGCTCCGCGCCTCGACCACCAGCGCCAGTTCGGCATTGGTTTCGCGCGACCAGTCGAGCGGTGACGGCGGTGCGATCGTCCACGCTCCCGGTGCCGCCCAGGTCAGCGTCCGCGAATCTTCCTGCGCGCGTCGATCGACGTTGGTCACGGTCAGCCCGGCATCCGATCTTACGGTCCATCCGGTCGGTGCGGTTCCGCGCGCGAACACCAGATCGCCGCTGCCGCTGGCAAGCCCCGCCGGCCGCGCTTCGTCGAGCGCACCGACGTGGCCCGGGCTCGCGTACCTCAAGCCATAGTCGAACGCGAACAGCGGGTCGTATCCCGGATCGCCGTGGTTCAGGCGGAACTGGTCGGGACGCCTTGGCCAGGAAAACGATAGCTTGCCGGTGAAATCGTGCGCCACGCCACCATCGCGCCGACGCAGCAGCACGTCCGCGACCCCGCCACCTTCGGTTCCCGGCAGGAATGCGGCAACGAACGCGTCCGACGCATTGAGTTCGGCGTTCACCCACAACGGCCGGCCCGACAGGAATACCGCGACGACGGGTATGCCCGCCGCCTTGAGGGATTTGAGCAGCGCCAGGTCGCGCTTGTCGGACGGGGAGTATTCGAGCGTCGTCCGGTCACCGACCATCTCGGCATACGGTTTCTCGCCGAATACCACGATCGCCGCGTCGGGGCGCGACGTGAAGCTGCCGTCGCGCGAATAAGTCGCGGTGCCCCCCGCCGCCGTGATCGCCTGTGACAGCCCGCCCCAGATCGACTGGCCGTTGGGAAAGTCCTTGTTGGTGACACCCGTACCCTGCCACGTGATTGTCCAGCCACCCGATTGCTGCGCAATGTCATCGGCAGCGGCACCCGCCACCAGGATATGGCCGGTCGCCTTCAGCGGCAGCAACCCGCCCTCGTTTTTCAGCAGCACCAGCGATTCGCGTACTGCCCGCCGGGCGATCGACCGGTGTTCGGGCGAGCCGATCAACTCGAAGCGCCCCGCCGTCGCGCGCGCCGAAGGTCTTGGCGCGTCGAGCGTTCCCGCCAGCGCCTTGACCCTGAGGATGCGGCGTACGGCGTCGTCGAGCCGCGCCATGGAAATCCTCCCCGCCTTCACGTCGTCGAGCGTATTGCGGTAGAGCGCGCGCCAGTCGCCCGAGATCATGAACATGTCGAGCCCGGCGTTGATCGCCGCTGCGCAATGATCGACGGTGCAGCCGGGCAGCTGCGCGTGCGCGTTCCAGTCGCCCACGACAAGGCCCTGAAAGCGCATGCGCTGTTTCAGCACGCCGGTCAGCAGGCTCTGGTTGCCGTGCATCTTGGCCCCGTTCCAGCTTGAATAAGAGGCCATTACCGTCAGCACCCCGGCCCCAATCGCCGGGGGGTAGCCGGCGCCGTGCACCGTCCTCAGCGTGTCTTCGGTGACTTGCGTATTGCCCTGATCGCGGCCGCCGGTGCCACCGTCGCCGAGAAAATGCTTGGCGGTAGCGATGACGTGACCCGGCCCCATGAAATTCTTCGTGCCGGGCACGCCCTGCACGCCCTCGACCATGGGTGCGGCATAGCTGGCGACGACGGCAGGGTCTTCGGAATAGCTTTCGTAGCTGCGGCCCCAGCGGTCGTCCTGAACGACCGCGAGCGTCGGCGCAAAGCTCCAGTCAAGCCCGGTCGCGGCCGTCTCGGCCGCGGTCGCGCGACCGATCTCCCGCATCAGCGCCGGATCGCGCGCATTGCCGAGGCCGATGTTGTGCGGGAACAACGTCGCGCCGACGATGTTGTTGTCGCCGTGCACCGCATCGGTGCCCCAGATCAGCGGGATCGTCGGATGGCCGGGGCGTGGCTGCACCGACGCGGTCCAGAACGCATCGGCGAGCTTCAGCCATTCGGACGGTGGCGCGATCTCGTCGTTGTTCGGCGCGGAATTGCCGCCGTTCAAGATTGAACCGATACGGATGTCGCGCAAATCTGCGGGCTTGATGCTCGCAATGTCCGGCTGGATCAATTGCGCGACCTTGTCCTCGACCGGCATCGTGCGCAGCAGCGCATCGACCCGAGCTTCCACCCGGGCATCGCGCGGCTGGGTGCGCGGAGGCACAGGCCATGTCTCGGGATGCGCGACTTGGGCGACCAGCGGTGCGGTGGAACCCAGCGCAGTGGCGGCGAGCAGGAGGAAGCGCATAGGCATGGAGCGGACCTTCTAGTGAAACGTGCCGCCGACCGGACCGGTCGCGACGGTGCGCGCCCGCGCTGCCGCCAGCGCGACCGCAACGATGACTGCATAGCAGACCATCGGCACGACGAACGATGCCTGATATCCCGCATGATCGGTCACATATCCTGCAAGTAGCGGCAAAAACGCGCCGCCGATGATCGCAAAGACGAGGAAACCCGAAGTCGCCTCTTCGCTTGAAGTCGAGCGTTCGAGCGTCAGCGTGAAAATCGTCGGAAACATGATCGAATTGAATAGCCCGACCGCGATTGCGGCGTAGCCTGCTGCCAGGCCCCCCGCCGTCCATGCCGCGGCGCACAGCAGGCACGCAACCCCCGCCGCTCCCGCAAGCAGCTTTGCCGCCGGAAACCGTGCGAGCAGAGCCGATCCGACAAAGCGACCGACCATCGCCCCGCCCCAGTATAGGCTGACGAAATAGCCTGCGCTCTGCAGCGCGATATGCCAGACGCCCGGCTGGCTGAGGAACAGCGCGAGCTGAGTGCCGATCGATACTTCCGCACCGACATAGAGGAAAATCGCGGCGCCGCCGATCAGCATCCACGGCGAGACCAACGGCCCTGCGCGTCCCTCGAGCGCCAGCGCGGGGGCCGCGGCGCGTTCGGCGGACGTGATCGTAGCGCGGAGCGCCCAGATGAGAAGCGCCACGACCGCGATCAGGAGCGCGATCCAGGTAAAGCTGGTGTTGATCGCACCCAGCGCGTTCGACCGGACACCGGCGTCAAGCGTCGCGCCGGGGTGAATTTCGACCCCCTGCAACAGCAATTTGGCACCGATCAGCGGACCGAGCACGGTGCCGAGCGAATTGAACGCCTGACTGAAGTTCAGGCGAAAATGACTGAGCCCCGGACGCCCCAGCATCGCCGACAACGGGTTGGCGGCGACCTGAAGAATGGTGATGCCGCTGGCCAGCAGGAACAAGCCGGTCAGCACGACCGGATAATGCGCCGTATCGGCGCCCGAGCGGATGACGAAGCACGCCGCGATCATCATCGCGAGCGCGATCAGGATCGCCGTAACCTTGCCGATGCGGCGCACGAGGATGGCCGCCGGAATCGAGACGAAGCCGAACGCGATGAAGAAGGCAAAGGTGCTGAGCTGCGCTTCGAGCGTCGTCAGCGTGAATATGGCTTTGACCGCCGCGACCAGCGGATCGATCATCGAGGTTATGAACCCCCATGCGAAAAACAGCGTGGTCACCGTGGCAAAGGCTACACCCATCGCCTTAGGCGTTTCCGCATCGCGTGTCGCGCCCGCCGCCATGTTCGCTCATCCCCGGTTATCGCCGGACTTGCGCGGCGTTTTGATACCGCTACCATCGACCGGCGGGAACGTCCAGCGTTCGCGACGAAAGTTAATGTCGGAGGGGATAGCATGCCTCGCTCATTGGTGCTCGGGCTCGGACTTTGGTTCGGCCTGCTATCAACCGCCGCACTGGCCGCACCGCGCGCTTGCGATATCGCGGCGTACGGCGCGAAGGGCGATGGCACGACGGTCAACACGGTTGCCATTCAGCGCGCGATCGATGCCTGCGCGGCGGCGGGCGGCGGCACCGTGGTCGTCCCCGGCGGCCGGTTCCGGTCGGGCACGATCCTGCTCAAAAGCCACATCGTGCTTAAGCTCGAGCCCAATGCGGTCCTGATTGGCAGCCGCGACGTGGCCGATTACCTGCCCGGCAGCGCGATCGGTCAGGGCACCACGCTGGGCGTCGATGTTTTCGGCGAAGGTAAGCGGGCCGGCCTGATCGTCGCTCGCGGTGTCGCCGACGTGTCGATCGTCGGGCCCGGGACGATCGATGGCGACGGCGATTCGTTCATGACGAGCGAGCCCCATGTCGCGAATGATTTCGCGGCTGGCGCAACCCGCAATCCGGCTGGATCGGCGGCTGCGGTGCGCGACACGAGTTATGGACCACTCGAAGTCAGGCAGTCGGGTCGGCCGGGCGTCCTCATCCTGTTCTTTCACGCGACCGACGTGCGCGTGCAGGGCGTGACGATGGCGAACTCGCCGAACTGGACGCTGGTCATGCAGGACGTCACGCGCGGTTATTTCAGCCAGTTCACCATTCTCAATAGCCCGCTCATCCCCAACAATGACGGGATCGACTGCAACCGGTGCAAGGACGCGCATTTCAGCGATGCGACGATCCATGCCGGTGACGACGATTTCGCCATTTCGGAAGGCGAGGACATCACCGTCAACAATGTCTCGATGTCGTCGCGATCAGCCGCAATCAGGGTCGAAGCGACGCAGCGCGCGGCCTTCACCAATCTGACAATCGACAGCAACCGCGGGCTCGCGCTCTTCGCCAGCACCAAGCTGACGCGTCCCACCGACGGTATCGTCTTTTCGAACGTCATCATGCGCACGCGCCTGATCCCCGGCCATTGGTGGGGCAAGGGCGAGCCGATCTACGCCTCGGTCCAGCGCTGCGCGGCGACGGGCTGTGCAGGCGGGATCCGCAACGTCACGCTGAGCAACATCGACGCCGATGCCGAGGCCGGTGCGGTGATCGTCGGTGCAGCCGGCTTGCCGATCGAGGGACTGACGCTCAGCAACGTGCGCCTCCGCATGCACGCGCCCGATCCCCGCTTTGCCGAGCAGGTCGGCGGCAATTTCGACCGCCGCTGGACCGCGCCGACGCCTGCCGAAGGCATCGTGAAGCACGACACTCCGGCCATTTTCCTCGGCGATACCAAGCGCACAACTTTGCGCGATGTCGAGATCGACTGGCTGGGCGCGCAACCCGATTATACGACCGAAGCCGTCCGTGCCGAGCGCTATGACGATCTCGTCATCGACGGTCTTGCCGAACGCGGCACCCCGCCCCCACGCGGCAGTTCGATCGCGCTTGACCACGGTATCGGGGAGCGGATCGAACGACACCGCCTGGCCGCCGGGCGTCCTGCGATCAGGCGCGGCGCGGCAATGAGACCATGATCCGTGCCCTTATCGTCGCCGCGCTGCTGACGGGCACCGCAGTGGCCAGACCGGCAGAACCTGTACCGCTGCCCGCGCTGCGTGTCGCGCCGGGCGGGCACATGATCGAAACCGTACGCGGCACGCCGTTCTTCTGGTTGGGCGATACCGCGTGGGAACTGATCCACCGGACGACGCGCGACGAGATCAGCTTTTATCTGCGCACCCGAGCGCGGCAAGGGTTCACGGTCATCCAGACCGTTGTCCTGGCCGAGTTCAACGGTGTCCGCGAGCCCACCGCCGACGGGTTGACTCCTTTTGCCGACAACAATCCGGAAATGCCCAACACCGCCTATTTCGACAAGGTCGCATGGGTCGTCGACGAGGCCGCACGCAACGGCCTTTATGTCGCACTGCTGCCGACTTGGGGTGACAAGCTCACCGCGCCATGGGGTGCAGGCCCGCGCCTCTTCACCGTCGATCACCCCGAAGTCGCGCACGCCTATGGCAAATTCCTCGCACAGCGGCTGAAGGGACGGTCCAACATCGTCTGGATGCTTGGCGGAGACCGGCCCGCAAAACTGAACTTCCCCGGCGCGCAGCCATGGATTGCCAGCAATGCGACCGCGGCGGGCCTTGCTCCCAATAGCGACTGGACCACTATTTGGACGGCGATGGCTGCGGGCCTTGCTGAAGGCGGTGCCAGCGGCATGCACCGGCTGGTCGGATTTCATCCGCAGGGCGGCGAGTTTTCGTCGTCGGTGCAGCTACCAGACGCCGACTGGGTCGACATCAACGGGATGCAGAGCGGCCATGGCGGCGGCCACGACCTGCCGGTGTGGCAGTGGATTGCGCGCGAATATGCGCTGCCGCACCCAAAGCCGACGCTCGACATCGAACCGAATTATGAGGACCATCCTTACAACCCGTGGCCCGCGTGGGACCCGGCGACGGGGTGGTTCCGCGACCATGACGTCCGCAAGCAGATCTATCGGTCGGTATTCGCGGGCGGCGCGGGCGTAACTTACGGCCATCATGCCGTTTGGGGCTTCGTCGGCGCGCGCTATCCGGTCATCAACTTTGCCGATCGCGACTGGGTGTCGGCGCTGCACCGGCCCGCCGCCGATCAGATGCGCTATCTGCGCGACCTCGTGCTGTCGCGTCCCTATGCCGACCGCGTGCCCGCGCCCGAACTGATCGTCGATAACCCGACGGCAGGCGCGCAGCACATGGTCGCGGCCCGCGGCGCCAACGGCAGCTATGCGTTCGTCTATTTTCCCAGCCTCGACCAGAGCGCGACGATCGATCTGTCACGTCTGCCAATCCGGCATTTGAACGCCTGGTGGTACGACCCGCGCAGCGGCAAGGCGACTCCTATCGAAGGCGTGCTGCCTGGCGGCACGCACCGATTTACGACCCCGCCCTATGGCCCGGACTGGGTGCTAGTGCTCGACGATGCCGATCGTCATTTCGTCTTACCCGGTTTTCCGATGGACCAGCCATGATCGATCTTGCGACGCCCTACGTCCTGCCTCTCGACGCGATCGACCGTTTCCGCACTCAGGGCTTCGTCCACCTAAACGATGTGCTGAGCCCCGCAACACTGGCGCACTACGGTGCCGCCGTGACCGCAGCAACGCTGGCGCACAGCCGCGAAACGCGCGCCCTCGCTGAACGCAATACCTATGACCGCGCGTTTCTCCAGGTACACAATCTCTGGCTGATCGACGACACCGTGCGCACGCTGGTGTTCAGTCGGCGGCTCGCCAAGATCGCCGCCGACCTGCTTCAAGTCGCTAGCGTCCGCCTCTACCACGACCAGTCGCTCTACAAGGAACCCGGCGGCGGGCTCACCCCGGCGCACGCGGACCAGTATTACTGGCCGCTCGCCTCCGACCGCTCGGTGACCGCGTGGATCCCGGTGCAGGCAGTGCCGCGCGCGCTTGGCCCACTAGCCTTTTTCGCTGGCAGCCAACGCTATGAAAACGGTCGCGATCTGCCGATTTCGGATGAAAGCGAGGCAAAGATCACCGCGGCAATGGCCCAACAGGGATTTGCCATCGTCGATGAGCCGTTCGACCTGGGGGATATAAGTTTTCACGCCGGCTGGACCTTCCACCGCGCCGGTCCCAATGTATCGGATCGCCCGCGGTCGGTGATGACGATGATCTACATCGACGGCGCGATGCGGCTCGCCGAGCCGGTCAACGCGATGCAGGCGAACGACCGGCGCGACTGGTGTCCGGAAGTTGCGGTCGGCGCGGTAATCGACTCGCCGATCAATCCAATGCTGTTCGCGGCATGACGGCCGTCGATCGCCGGGTGCTGCTCCAAGGTGGGGCCATGCTCGGCGCGATCGCCGGAATGCCGGCGGTATTCGCCGCGACCGCGAATTCGGGGCTCGGCGAGTGGCTCGACGATCCGCTCGGCCTGCCCGCTTATCGCTATACCGGTCCCCTCACCTTCGGCGGAGCGGCTTTGCTTCCCGACGACCCGTGGTTCCTGCTCGGCAATCACCGGCTGACAGCATTTGTCCATGCGAGCGGCCGCCTGCGATGGCTGTCGGGAGAGCGCGGCTGGGCCGATCTGTTCGATGGATTTACGGCGGCCGCTACCGTCGACGGGCAGGCGATCGCGCTGACCGGATCCGGCGCCAGTACCGCTGCTGCGGCCGGCAAAGCATTCGGGGTCGGTACCGCGCGTTTTGCATATGCGCTCGCGCCGGGGCTGGCGCTGTTGCGGACGCTCTCGGTGCGTCCGTCGGCGATCGTTGGCAAGGGCGAACCGGCGATGCTGGTGACCATCGAAATTGCCAACACGGGGACGACGAGCCACACCGTCACGTTGAACGAGCGCGCGACGCCCGTCTATCGCCCGGTCAAGGCGCCGTGGGCAGGCCCGCTCCCGGTCGGCTACCGGACCACGATCGGCGAACCTGTCGACGGCGTCGTCTGCGCCACAACCGCTGGCGAGGCGAAGCGTCCGCTCGTCCTGCCACCACGCCCGCAGGCATCGCAATATGATGCCGAGCCGCCGACGGTGTGGATCGCCCGGATCGACGGATGCGTCCTTAACGGATTCGGTGTCGAAGCCACATTGACGCTGAAGCCGGGCCAGCGCGCGCGCCTCCGCTATGCGATCGGCCACGGCTTTGCGAGCAACAACGCATCCGCCCGCGCGACCGCCGACGCGCTTGCCGAGGCCGCCACCGACAATCATTTCGCGCTCGAATGGCGGCGCATCGTTCCCGCCTTCGCCGACCAGCCCCCCTCGCCCGCCCGCCGCGAGGCGCAGTGGAACGCCGCCATGCTCGAGGCGATGGCGACGTGGCGCGACTATTATGGCGAAACGATCGTGCCGCAGGGCACCACCTACGACTATGACTGGGGGCTGACGCTCGGCACGCGCGACATCGCACAGCATGCGCTGCCGCTGTGCCGCACCCGCCCCGCGCTCGCGCTTTCGGCGTTGCGCTACATCCTGAAGCGCACGTCGCCTGACGGCGAGATCAAGCTTGGCGACAGCGGCTATGGCTGGGTTCCCGAAGGGTCGTGGGTGCCGAGCGACCAGCAACTCTACACGTTCCTGCTCGCGGCAGAATATCTCGAACGCACCGGCGACGCGGGCCTGCTGACCGAACCACTCGGCTGGCACCCGGTCGAGACCGGGGCCACGGCGACGGGCCTCGTCCATCTCGAACGTGCTTTCATCTTCCTGCGCGACCGCATTGGTGTCGGCGCGCACGGCCTGGTGCGTCTGCTCAACAGCGAC
The DNA here is from genome assembly GCA_965248885.1 of Sphingomonas sp. GTDB lineage: Bacteria > Pseudomonadota > Alphaproteobacteria > Sphingomonadales > Sphingomonadaceae > Sphingomonas_O. The sequence goes on from OZ252211.1 coordinate 2,417,018, forward strand.
TGGAACGACCTGTTTTATTTCTGGCCGAAGCCGCTGCCTTATGCCGAACTTTATGGTGCGGCCGAAAGCCATCTGAACACTGCGCTTGCGATTGTCGCGCTCGGGCGGCTCGCGGCGCAGCTCGAGCGTCTATTGCCCGCCGCCCGATCGCTGGCCGCGGCGATGACGGCATTCCGGATCGATCTGCTCGCCGCTTACGTGAAGGACTGGGGCGATCGCGCATTTCCGCGCCGCGCGTATCTCGGCAAGGCCGGGCCGGTGGGCGAGGCGGAGATGTGGCTCGAGCCGGTGGGGTTCAGCCTGATGATCCCCGAGGTGGCGGTGGCAAAAAAGCGCGCACTGGCCGCCGCCATGGAGGCGCGACTGCTTGCCGGTGAGCCGCTCGGGCCCCGTCAGATCGAACGGACGACCGCACAAAAGGATCTGCAACCCGGGCAACGTGAGAACGGCGGCGTCTGGTTCGCGTTGACTGGTCCCCTCGTCCTTGGCCTCGCAACGTTCGACAAGGCCCGTGCCCGCACGCTGTCGGACCGCATGAGCTTTGCGACCTACGCCCGTACGCATCCCGAGGCGTGGACCGGCGCGTGGACCAACTCGGACAGCATCGATTCAGCCCTGCTGCCGAGCGCCGGGCGATCGGCCATGGGCCCATGGTGCGCGCATGCACATGCCTGGCCGTTACAGGCCTGGCTCGAGATTGGCCGATGATCGCGGCAACGGCCGGTCAATAGCTGACCGTCACCACGACACTGTCGCTATATGGTCCGGGTGTCGGCGTCGGCTGCGCCCCGACGCGACCATAAACGGTTAGTGTCTGGGCGGACCCGGTGCCAGTACCGCTGGCAAGGGATGACGCATCCGAATACCACCCCGCGGTTCGCGCAGCATCGCGAAATAAGCCATAGGCAATTCGGTTGGCTCCGCTTGCCATTTTGCGCGTGGTCGCACTGGTGCCGCCATTGGCCCCGCCATCGAGCGCGACGGAGTAGCTGGTTCCCGATCCGCACGCGACTGTCACAGTGCCGGTCGCATCGACCTGGGTTGCGAGCGAGGATCGCGACCCGAAAGCGACCGCCGATGTCGTCACCGAGCAAGAGGACTGAACGTTGACTTGTGCATTGACGTTGAACGAAGCGAATTGGCGACCAAAACTGCTTGTGCAGCTCGAAAATGTCGCCGCGTAGCCGTAGACTATCAAGCTGTCGAACATGCTGGCTGAGTATAAGGTGCTGGTAGCTCCTGTCGTCGCGCCCGTCGGTATGCGTCCGTAAATCGGGACGTTCGCCGTAGCGCTGCCACCGCTGTTCAATGTCAGCGGTAGCGATCCATTTGCACCGTCAACCTGACCATTCGCAAATCGCTTAGAAAAGGTCACATCCTCGAACACGTCAAAGTCCATCCGCGCAGTACCCGAGCCAAGTCTGCGCGGGCCGTTCGCCACTGCCGGATACGAGCCGGTGCCGACATAAGGACAGATTCTGATCGTATTGTTCGCGGTTCCGTTGCAGAAAATAAGCACCGTCGATCCAGCATAGACCTGCGTTCCGTCGGCGCTCGTGGTGCCGAAGTCCAGCACGGGCGTGGCTGCCGAACAGCTTTGCGCCTGGGCAGGGCTGGCCACCAGTCCTGCCAACAAGAAGCTGAGCGCAATCGCGAAAGCTTTGATGCGGACGTCGATCATGCTCAATTCCGGCTTGACGTTAAAATGTATTGCCGCGCACGTCTGCAGGCCAGCGGCCCGATCGCCTGCATGCCGCCCGCGCGAGGAGCAAACACAAATCCCGCTTCGCAGTGGTGCGCACCGCTATCGATCGCCAAATGGTTCGATCCGACGAGATTTTTGGCAAGGACTAGGCCATCGAAACCCACGACGACCGGCACCCGGTCGTTGAGCGATACCGGCGTCCCCATTGGCAGGTCGGCGCCTGTTTCATCAACCAGATGCAGCAAGGCGCTCGACTCGTTCATGTCGACAAGCAATTTCACGCGCACAACGCCCGGACTGACCGGCCGAAACCATTGTGCCGGTTGCGCGACGGCGGCGTCGAACGGGAGACTTGCCGGGTCGACCGCCACGAGATTGCGTTCATAGGAGCGGATTTGCGCGACGAGCATTCGTCCACTCGCGCCCGTCTTTCCGACAAGACGATTGCTCGCGCTGATCGCGGCCCCCGGCGTCCCGGTTTCGACGATGGCAAAACCCCCCTGGCCACCGCGCGCCGCATAAATACCGTGGTCTAGAACGATAGCGCTCTCGGCACGCAGGTTCACCTGTCGTTGCGAACCGCGCTGGCCGAAAAACCCGTGCAGCGTCGCGTTCGCGCCCTGATAGTCGATTGCGGCGCTGACGCCGGTCTGGCGGCCGCGAAAGGCGCTTACCCGCCCCCCGACGCTACCCGTGCGGGTATCGAGCGACTGTGCGATGTCGCTCGCGATCGTCGCGCCGCTCGCATCGCTGCTGAGCGTGGCAGAGGCTGTACGACGGTCTCCCAGTGCGAGCGCTATGCCGCCGAAAAGTCCGTAATTGCCGGGATGGGCAAAATCCATGAAGCCGCTCGCACTGATGCTCGAGCGTCCGATTGTGCGGGCGTAAAACAGCGAAGCGGTTTGGAAGCGGTCGGCGTTTGCGCGAACCTCACGCGTATAGCTCATGCTCAGACTGCCCCAACGCCCCAGCGGCATTCCCATGGTTGCACGGTCAAGGGCACGCGGCGGCCGCAATTGTGCCCTGGCCGTCGCATCGATCCCGGTGTCCCCATCGGCGGCAAGGTCGCTATAGGCTCCCACAACCCGGCGGCTTTCGACCGCGAGACGGACCGGGCCGATAGCGACGTCATAGTCGATGCTGGCCAACAGGCCGCTATCGCGGTCTGCTCGGCTAGCGGCCAGGGCCGCGCTCAGGACGCCGAAATTGCCCGTCCGCGCGGTGATACCGCCACCGATCAATACGAGGTGCGGCGACAGCTCGGTATGCCCCTCGGCTGTCAGGCTTTGCGTCACGCCGATTTGTCCCGATGCTGCAAGGAACGGATCCGCTGCATAGTCGAACGAAGCTATGCCGAAAGCCCGACGCGCAAAACCGGTTTCGATCGAATATTCCGACAGGCCTGGTCTGAGCAGCCGCGAAGATGTGAAAAAGCGCGTCGTCGTCTCGACTTCGCGACCGGTCACATCGCGCAGGACGACGCGCGCCGTCCCGCTGCCCGTTATCATCGGCAAGTCGTCAATCTGAAACCGTCCCTGCACGTTTCCATTCGAATAGTTGCGAACACCGTTGACGTAGAGGTCGAGCGACGAAGCCACTGCCGTGCTGCCGCCGATGCCGGGCAAGGGAAGGGTCACCAGGTCGGGCCGGAGCGAGAAATCCCGTTGAAGCTGAAGTCCGGCAAAGCGGATCGGTCTGGTCCAGGCAAAACCACTGCTGATCGCATCGCCCATGCGAGCGACAAGCCGATCTCCGCCGATCAGCCGCGCGACGGTCGTCTCGAATCTGACGGCACGGGCGGTGCTGCCGTCGTAAACCACGATCCCGGTCTGATGCAGGCTGCTGCGATGATGATAGGCCAGCAAGTCGAAATCGATGGTGCCCTGGCGGAATGCCATGGCTGAACCGGCGTTGCCCAGCGCCACGTCGACACCGTAATTCACGATCGCGCCCGTACCGGGAACGGCATCGATGACGACCGGGCCGTCGGACGGCGCGGCGGCCGACAGGCGCTGGACCGCGAGTGCATCAGGGGCGATCGACAGCAGCAGTTGCTGCCGGGACCCATCGTATCGATACGACACGCCCGGCAGTCGATCGAGCGCGATCGACGCCGTCTCCGCGGCGGGGACGGCCACCCGCAGCGCGCGCAGATCGGAAGCCGCTGCAGACAGTTTCCCGTCCTCGTCGCAATCGAATTCGACGACAAGCCCGCTTGCGTCGCCATTAACAACGACTTCGAGCAGCAGTCGTGTCGTGTCGGCCCGGCCCGGCGCACCTTGTACCAGGGCGAGCATGGTTAATACCCCAAGCGAGGCGCGCGAACGCAGAAATCGAGGCGCACGCACGACAAGCGGCGTCAGTGCCCGGCGCTGGCTATCGCCGCCGCGCCGGGGCTTTCGGAGACCTCCAGGCTTTGCGGGCCAGCCTCGCTGAGATAGGCAGCGCGCAGCGTCACATTGCCGAACGCAGTGGGAAGCGTCACCGGCCACGATCGTAACCGTCCGGCACCGACATAACCGGCGAGACCTTGTGCCACGCTGATCCTGCGTCCCTGCCCGTCGACCAGGGCGAGCGATGCGACGCGCAAATGGCGTTCGCCACGATTGACCACGATCAAGCGCAGGTCAGACCCGGTGCGTTCGATCCGCCATGCAGCTTCAGCCGGCCGCGCGGCGGCGGAACGGATGAACACCGGCAGTGAATAGCGTACGGTCAGCCGGACTTGACCGTCCTGCTGTGCCGCCATGGGCACCTCGTCGATGAGCACACGGTAAGACTCCTCTCCCATTATCGACGTGCGTTCGACGCGCGCGACGCGGATCGTATAGTCGCTGCCAGGTGCGACCGTCGCGAACGGGGGGCTCGCACGCACGGCCTGCGTCGCACGGAGTACGTCGCCACCATCGCGTCCAATTGCCTTGCAGACTTACAACAGCTTTGCTTCTAGAAGGTGGGACACACCGTAAGCCCTAAACCGCACCACTGAATTAGCCGGGCGAAGAAGATACGCAGTTTGAATGAGCGAAAGGCAGGCTTTGGACCATCGATATCGCGAACGGCAGATGCTGCGGCTCGCGAGACTGGGCAGCGTGGCCAAGCTGGACTCATCGACCGCGACTGCGCGCTTTTTGTCACAAGATTTTCCGTGATACGACAGGCTTAACTCTCGACATCGCTCGGCATAAAGAAACTGTTGGATGGCTGGATGGACACGGCGCGAACGAGACGTACAATGACAATATTCTGCAATGAGACGGCTCCTTTCCACTTCGTTGAACGAACAATCCTTTCACCATTATGCGGGTGAAAGACCGTTCGCTGCACCAGGTCAGATCGAGCAAATCCGATAACCCGATTAGCCAAATCCAGTCTGCAAATTGCGTGTCGACACTGGAAATAAGGCTAAAACGGAGCAAAAAACACTGGCCGTACTAAACCCATCCTGATTTCTACCGTTCTCGTCAATACGCGACGCGCAAGCGTTTCGATGTGAATTGGGGATCGCGAGATGAAGTGCGCAGTACCGAAGTGCTTCGCATTCCACACCATCAGGAATTTCGCCGCACTTTTGCTACTTGCAGCAATGACGATCCTACCGGCATCGCCTGCGCGTGCCGTAAGCGGCACGCTTAATAGCTATGCAGCGGTTACGGGTATATCCGGCAGCAACCTGACGGTATCGACGACGTCAGGATTCAACGTCGGCGATACGGTGCTCATCGTCCAGATGCAGGGGGCTTTGGTCAATGTATCGAACGACGCATCGCACGGAACTGTGTCGGGATACTCGACATCCGGCGTATTCGAATATGGCAAGGTAAGTTCAGTTGGTGCGGGTACGATCGGCCTGTCGGCAACTGTTTCCGGCGCTTATGACATCACAGGATCGGTCCAGATCGTACGTGTCGCGACGTATACCGACGTCACCATCGACGGCAATGTCACAGCCCCCCTTTGGAACGGAACGACAGGTGGGGTCGTCGCCATCGACGCCAGCGGCACGTTGACACTCACATCCAACATCAATGTCAATGCGCGCGGGCTCCGCGGCGGTGCGTTGCCGTCAAACGATGTTTTTTCATGCGCAGCGGGGTCAACGCAATATACGGGCACCGGTGGCAATTCGATCGGCAACAAGGGCGAAAGCATCGCTGCGGATTCGAGCAGCTTTTACGCCGCCTATCGGGGCAAAAAAGCAAATGGCGGCGGCGGTGGCAACCCGCAGGACGCAGGCGGTGGCGGCGGGTCCAATTACGGGTCGGGTGGCAATGGCGGGCGTGAAGATATGCGATGCAACCGGGCTTATGGCGGCCAAGGCGGAGTCGCCCTCGACTATTCAGGGAACAACCGTCTGTTTTCAGGTGGTGGCGGCGGAAGTGGATCGCAGGTCGGCGAATCGGTAACGTCCACCGGGCTCGGGGCCGGTGGCGGAATAGTCATCCTCCGCGTCGGCATACTGGCTGGTAATGGCGGCGCGATTCGTGCGGCCGGTGGCGGCGGTGGCTATTCGCAAGACAACGGGGCGAGCGGCGGAGGCGGCGGCGGAAGCGTTGCCATTCGTGCCACTTTGGTAACGGGCACCGTAAACGTCAACGTAACCGGGGGTGCTGGTGGCGACCAGCTGTCGAGCGCGACCGGTGCCGGGCCTGGCGGCGGCGGCGGCGGCGGTGTCGTCGCACTCGTCGGCATTTCGTGCGGTCAGGTAAGTTTGACCGCGACTGGCGGCACACCCGGAATAAGCCTCTACGGGCTGAACAACGGCGACGCCTCGTGGGGTGCGCTTGGCGGCACCAGCGGCACGTGCCTTTCTGGCTTTTCGATTCCCGCGATGCTCACCAGTCCGAGCTTCACCGTTACCAAAACCAGTGCCCTGTTTGCCAGCGGCAGCACCGGCCTGTTCATGATCCCGGGAAATTACGTCGAATACACCATCACCATCAGCAACACCGGCACCGGCACTGCCGATACCGGGAGCATGCTGGTCGTCGACGCGCTGCCCGCGGAGCTGACGTTTTTCAACGGCAATCATGACGGCAGCGGCAATCCGCTGGCGGTCACCAATGGCAGCGGCGCGAGCTGCTGTACGGCAGCGCAGGTCAAGTTTCGCAATGCAAGCGGCGTCGATTTGTCACCGCAGCCGGCATATGGGGGAACCGGGCTTGATACGACGATTCGTCAGCTTGCGATCACGCCCTCTGGAGCGCTTGCTGCTGGCGCCAGCCTCATCCTGAAGTTCCGACTGCTGATCAGATAGCTTGGCTCAGGGACCGGCTCGGGAGTGCGTGACGCCTTGAAGAGGAAAATACGGAAGGGTGCCGCATCGGGTGACCGACAACCGCCACAGGCGTGCGATCGAAACCGAGCTTCCAAATCAAGCCGTCTTCAATCCCCGTCAGCTCAGGTGGTCCTTATCGTCGATGGTCTGCTGTCGGGGTATTGCCGCTGGCATGAGGGTTCTCCTTCCGGCGCAAGCGCACTGGCGGATGGGTTCCGTACGTGGGTCAGCGACCCGCACGCACGACGGCGTCCGGTCCCACCGGTTTATACCCGCACCCGCGCGCGGATGACCCCGCACTGTTGCACGCCCGCCGGTCGCAGACTGTAATGCTCGACGCCAGTCGGCACGATGAACGTTTCGGCATAATGCACGCGGAATGGGGCAAACGCCGCGTCGGGACTTTCTACCCAGGCCGCTTCGCCCTCGACCAGGTTGAGAACGTTCACGCTCTTCTCGGTCGCAAGCAACACCGGTGCACTGAACCAAACGCGTTCGGTTTCGATAAACTGGAGCGCGTGGAGACCCGTGCGTTCGATCCGCCAACCGGGCCCTTCGCCTGCGGGCTCGACAGCATTGACCAGTTCACGGTTCACGAATTCGGTTGTCCGGTCCCACGCGATGTTGGCGAGGCCATGATCGAGATGAATCGGACGGGGCTTGCCGTCCATCCCGAGCCGTCCCCAGTCCCAGAGCTTGAACGTGAAGATATACGGCGTCGCGCTGATTTCGAGCACCATCGAGCCCGCCCCCGAGCCATGGACGGTACCGGCGGGGATCAGAAAATGATCGTGCTTACGCGCGGGCAGAACGTTGACGAAGTCTTCGGCGGCGAACGGGACGCCGCCTGCCTGTGCTTCGTGAAGCGCTATTCCCATCGACTGCGGGTCGACGCCGTCTTTCAGCCCCAGGTAAACGCGCCCATCGGGCGCGGCATCGAGCAGATAATAGCTTTCGTCCTGCGTATAGCCGAGCCCGAAGCGATCCTTGGCATAGGCTTCGACCGGATGGACCTGTAGCGAAAGATTGCCTCCTTCCATCGTGTCGAGCAGGTCGAAGCGGATCGGAAACTCGGCGCCAAAACGCGCGACGACGGCAGGCCCGAGCAGCGCCTCCGCCTGTCCCAACACGACGTCGATCGCGGGCAACTCGACCGTCCGGTCGCCGAAACCGAGCAACAGGCTGTTTTCTTCGGGCACGCAGTCGAAGCACCACGCGTAATTGGGCGGCCCATCGGGCAGGTCGAACCGGCGGCGCATCCATTGCCCGCCCCATACGCCCGGGTCGAAGAACGGAACGACGCGAAACGGACGGCTGGCGACGACGGCCAGCGCCGCCCGCCAGTCACTGCCCGAAATCATCTGCGGCACTTCGGCGTTGGCGTCGATGACCCAATCGATCGCATCCCACGCCGCCAGCTTGATGGCGTCGCCGATGCGCCAGTCGATAAAATAGGCGCGCTTGTATTTGGCGGCCGCCGAAGCATCGGCATTGTCGCTGCCCAGATTGCCGATCGAACCCTCGCGCTGGCGGCGCTGCAATTCCCAGCGCGCCATCGAGACATGGACGCGGACGTCCGGTTGCTGCGCGACGTAGTACGCGCCGGGGCCGATGATCGCAGTGTCAGGGGCCAACCCGGAACGCGCTGCCGCCAGCCGGTCTTCGTCGAAAAACGGCGCGATGCCGTGCGTCCAGAAGCGGGCGAAGACCGGATCGCCGGTCAGCGTGTCGGCGAGTTGCGCATCGATTTCCTGCGGTGGACGCATGAGCGTACGCGTGTCGAGCACCGGTCCGGGCCATGCCGCGATGACGGCATCGACCGGCGCACCGGGATAACACTCCACTGCAACCTGTGCCCGGTCGCGAAAAACCGCCGTGATTGCCGCCCATCCGCAAACACAGCGATGCCGGTCTCCGGAGATGTCGATCCTTGGAAACTTGTCGTAACCGCTCATCGCACCTCTTCCCATAATGCAGCGGCCCCGATGAGCGGGGCATCGCCGCCGAGGATGCCCGCGCGAACTGCAGGCTTCCCCCAATGCGTCCAGCTGTGGCGGCCGACATGATCGACAATGGCGGGCAGAATGGCGTCGGCGGCGGCCATCACGCCGCCCGCAATCACGATCAATTCCGGATCGTAAGCATGAACGAGATTGATGGCCGCTACACACCAGAGGTCCACGCAACGATCGCGCAGATCGCACGCCAGCCGGTCCCCCGCCGACGCAGCAGCAAAAAGCGTCGCAAAATCAAGCGGTGCCGTCGTGCTCAGCGCGCTCGTGGCAAAACGACCGTCCTCCGCCGCGATTGCCGCTAGTGCCCAGGTCGATGCCTCGGCCTCCAGACAGCCTTTACCGCCGCAGATGCAGGTGCGCCCGTGGCGCGAGATCGACAGATGGCCACCGAGCACCCCGGCCTGAAAGTGGCGTCCGCGCAGCAGCTTGCCGCCAGCGATGACGGCCGTGCCGAGTCCGGTGCCGATCGTCAGCATGACGACATCGTCGCACCCCTGCGCAGCTCCCGCTATCCACTCGCCCAACAGCGCTACGCGTCCGTCGAGTTCGATCCGTACTGGAACATCGAACGCAGCCCGTGCCCACCCGTCGAAGTCGAAGCCGGCCGCGTCCTCGAACTTGCCCGCCGGGGTCGACAGCACGCGGTTGGCGAACGGATCGAGCAGCGCCGGAAATGCGATGCCCAGCCTCGTCGGCCGAACATCCGTCTCCAGCTCCAGCCTCCGCAGCGCCGCTTCGATCGCCGGTAGCAACGCGATGAACGAGGCGGTGGTGGTAACGGCGATCGTTTCGCGCGCGATCACACGGTGGCGGTCGACGATCGCGCAACTGACGTGCGACCCGCCGACGTCGATCGCATACGTGGCTGTCATGCAGCCACGGTACTCATGCGCGCACCCAGTTCCTCAAGGCTGACCCCCTTGGTTTCGGGAAAGAACCTCCAGACCAGAAAGCCCTGGAGCACCATCACTGCCATGAAGAAGACGAACGGCGCTCCCTTCGACTGTGCCGCAGCGATCGGATAGAGCTGGGCGACGAGCGCGTCGAACAGCCAGATCGTGCCGCTGCCGATGCCCTGCCCGGCCGAACGGTAGCGGGTCGGGAAAATCTCCGAAATATAGACCCAGATGACCGCCCCTTGCGAAAAGGCGAACGACGCCATGAACAGCACCAGCACGCCCAGAAGCCAGGTTTGCGGCAGCTGGCCGAACATCACCAGCGCGGCGACGCCCAGCATCGTCGCCATGCCGACCGATCCGATCAGCAACATCGCACGTCGGCCGAGCCGGTCGATCACCGCCATGGCGATTAACGTAAAGGTCAGGTTCGTGAGACCGATGGCGATCGACTGGACGTCGGACGATACCCGTCCGAAGCCGGCAGCGGCAAAGATATCGTTAAGATAGTAGAGGATCGCGTTGATCCCGGTCAGCTGGTTCAGCGCGCCGAGACCTGCCGCCAGCAGGATCGGCCGCTTGGCGTTGCGCCAGAGTTCGGCGAGGCTGACGGATCTTTTGCCGCCGGGATCGGATACGAAAATGTCATCGACAGGTTCACGCTCGGCGTGCAGCGCCGTGTGCGCCCGGCGCGCCTCGTCGACGCGGCCCTTGCTGGCCAGCCAGCGCGGACTATTCGGCACGGGCAGCATCATCAGGAAAAACACGATCGCCGGAACGGCGGTCACGCCCAGCTTCCAGCGCCATTCATCGGCACCGAGTTCGAGGGTTCCGACGAAATAGTTGCTGACATAGGCTGCGACGATACCGACGACGATGTTCACCTGGAACATCCCGACGAGCAGGCCGCGCTGCCGGGCAGGTGCGATTTCGGCAAGATAGACCGGCGCGAGTACCGAGGAAGCACCGATCGCGACCCCGCACAGGATGCGGAAGACGACAAGCGCCGCCCAGCTCCACGCCAGCGCGCACCCTACCCCTGAGATGACATAGAACAGTGCGGCAATCCGCAGCCCGTCGCGGCTGCCGATACGCGAACCGAACAACGCGCCAAGCGCGGCGCCGCCGAGCGTGCCCCACAAGGCGGCCGAAACGGTAAAACCGAGCCAGCCGGGACTGAGCCCGTAAAGACGGGTCAACGCGCCGGTCACCCCCGAAATGACGACAGTATCAAAACCGAAGAGCAAGCCGGCGATCGCGGCTGCCGCAACAGCCATCATCAGATTACGACCGATCATCAACATCTCCCCTGCCGTCTCTGCGGCTCTTGCGATGGTAGCGGTAACTCAATACGCTGCGCAAGCGCATAGTCCCGACGTGAACAGGGGCGGTCGTGTCGGAGAGGTCTAGATGTTCGATGAAATCACGGTTGACGACCGTTCGGCGTTCGACCGCGATGGTTTCGTGATCAAGCGCGGGCTGTTCAGCCGCGAAGAAATAGCCCTGGTTCATACCGTGATGGCTTTGGATTCGGCGATCGCCGCGAATGCCGTCGCGGTCAGCGATTCAGGCGGTGCCGCTACCGAACTGGCGCTCTGGAATCACCCGAGCGATGACGTTTTCGGTGCGATGGCGCGCTCGCGCCGGATGGCGATCGGTGCCACCCGACTGCTTCGCGGCGAGGTGTATCATTATCACACGAAGCTGACGATGAAGCGTCCGCGCGCGGGCGGCGCGTGGGACTGGCATCAGGACTATGGCTACTGGTACCAGAACGGGTGCCTGTGGCCCGACATGCTGAGCGTCGGGGTCGCGATTGACGCCGCCACGCTCGAAAATGGCTGTCTGGAGGTGCTGACCGGCAGTCATCGGCTCGGACGAATCGATCACGGTCGCGTGGGCGGGCAGACCGGTGCCGATCCGGCGCGCGTGGCGGCAATCATGGCTGTGTGCCCGCGGCAAGCGCTGACGATGGAGCCCGGCGACGCGGTGTTTTTCCACTGCAACACGCTGCACAGTTCGGCCCGCAACGACAGCGACGGACCGCGCACGCTGATGCTGACGGCGTATAATCTGGCGAGCAACAGCCCGATCATCGCGTCGCACACGCCTTATTACGAACCGCTCGATATCGTTGCGGACACCGCAGTGCTCGCCGCCGGAAGCCGTGTGGCACCGCGCGATTATCTTCGTGCCGAGGACGATCGCACGGCCGACCTGCGCCCGGCGGCCGCGTGACTTCGGAGAAGCCGCCGGCAAGCGAAACGCGCCTCGTCGTCGATCTGTCCTCGACGGGTGTCGCCCGCCTCGCTCTGGTCGAACGCGCGGGATCATCGCTCGGAGCAATCTCGGCCTACAGCGACGCCGATTTCAGCACCATGACCGCGGTGTTTCAGAAATTCGAGTGTGACCCCGGCCTCTCGCTCACCAACTGTCGCGTGGCGTTTGCGATTGCGGGGGTCGCGACGGGCGTGGCAATCCCCATCGCGAGGTCGCGCTGGACCTTGTCGCGCGAAGGGCTCGATCTGTATTTCGGGCGGCGAGTCATCATCGTCAACGAAGTCGCGGCGAAGGCCTGGTCGGTGTTCGGAGCAGTCAGCTCTGAATGGCGACCGGTTTCCGGAGGACCGCCACCATCGCTGGCTTGTTCCGGGCGATGGGCTTTCGTCTCGCTCGCCGACGGGCTCGGGATCGCGATCATCGACACCACCGGCAGCGGTCCGAGGGTATCAGAAACCGAGGCGGGCCATGTCGGCATCGCGGCGTTCGACGCATGCGGCGATTCGCTCATCGCCGAACTTCGGCGGCGCAATCAGTTTCCATCCTGGGAAAATGCCTTGAAGTTGGCCCTATCCGGGGAATGCGCGGTCCTGCCGGACCACGCTGCGCAGCGATGCCTCGGCGCAATGACGGCCGATCTGGTCTACGGTTTTGGCGCGTGGGACGGGATCATTTTGTCTGACAAGGCGGCACAGCTGGTCGGCTCCCCGGCCGAACGGGCCGCGTTCCTGACGCCGTCTAAGATCAAGCGCCCCTACGACCGGATGCTCGCGCAGGCGCCTTTGTGGGGCTTCACCGCCCGCGACGCCGCGCTTCGCGGATGCGCGAAAATGCTCGCCCATGACTGAGCGGCGGCACCTGACTCAAGTTTTGCGGGTCGGCACGCTTCGCTTCGCGAGCGGGCGCGGGTACCGCACGTGCAAGAGGGAAGCTTGGCGATGAGCCCCCGTTTTCGGTCTCGCGACTGGTTTGCCGATCCTGGGCGCAGCGACATGGCGGCACTCTATCTCGAGCGCTTCATGAACTACGGCGTAACGCCCGACGAGCTGCGCTCGGGCCGGCCGATCATCGGCATCGCCCAAAGCGGCAGCGACCTGTCGCCGTGCAACCGCATCCATCTTGAGCTCGCCAAACGCGTGCGCGACGGCATCCGCGATGCCGGCGGAATTCCGATGGAATATCCCGTCCACCCAATTTTCGAGAACTGCCGCCGACCCACGGCCGCGCTCGACCGCAATCTGTCGTATCTCAGCCAGGTCGAGATCATGAACGGCTACCCGATCGATGCGGTCGTCCTGACCACCGGCTGCGACAAGACGACGCCAGCGGCGATCATGGCGGCATCGACGGTCGATATTCCGGCCATCGTCCTGTCGGGTGGCCCGATGCTCGACGGCTGGCACGACGGAGAGCTGGTCGGGTCGGGCACGGTGATCTGGCGAAGCCGCCGGAGGCTTGCCGCAGGAGAGATCGACGAGGACCAGTTCCTCGATGCCGCCTGCGCGTCCGCGCCCTCCGCGGGACATTGCAATACGATGGGTACCGCATCGACGATGAACGCGGTCGCCGAAGCCCTCGGACTTTCGCTACCGGGGTGCGCCGCGATCCCCGCCCCGTATCGCGAACGCGGACAAATGGCCTACGAAACCGGGCGACGGATCGTTGGCATGGCGCACGAAGGCCTTCGCCCGTCCACGATTCTCACCCGGAACGCCTTCACCAATGCCATTGCAGTGATCACCGCGATCGGCGGGTCGAGCAACGCGCAGCCGCATGTCGTTGCCATGGCGAGGCACGCGGGCGTAGAAATCACGCCCGACGACTGGCAGGCGGCGCACGGTCTGCCGCTGCTGGTCGACATGCAGCCGGCGGGGCGTTTTCTCGGCGAGCGCTTCCACCGCGCGGGCGGTGTTCCGGCAGTGATGCATGAATTGCTCGCGGCGGGAGAACTCGACGGCTCGCTGATGACGGTCACCGGACGCACGATTGCCGACAATATCGAGGGACGCGTCGCAACCGATCGCGAGGTGATCAGGACGTTCAGCGCGCCCTTGCGCCACAACGCAGGATTTCTGGTCCTGTCGGGCAATCTGTTCGACTTCGCCATCATGAAAACGAGCGTAATCTCCGACGTCTTTCGCGCGCGCTATCTTTCGCAGCCGGGGCGTGAGGGCGTTTTCGAAGGGCGCGCGATCGTTTTCGACGGTGCCGATGATTATCACGCGAGGATCAATGATCCTGCGCTTGCCATCGACGAGGAATGCATTCTCGTCATGCGCGGCGCAGGCCCCATCGGCTGGCCGGGGTCGGCCGAAGTCGTGAACATGCAACCGCCGGATGCGTTGATCCGGTCCGGTGTTGCCGCTCTGCCGACCATCGGCGATGGGCGACAATCGGGAACGTCGGACAGCCCGTCGATCCTCAATGCTTCGCCCGAAAGCGCCGCCGGTGGCGGGCTGGGGTGGTTGGTGACCGGCGACAAAATTCGCATCGACCTCGATCGACGTCGTTGCGATGCCCTGGTCGACGATGCCGAAATTTCCAGACGGCAAGCCCTGCCGCCACCGCCGGTGCCGCCCAGCCGCACGCCGTGGGAAGCGCTGTACCGCGAAAAGACCGGGCAGCTCAGTGCGGGCGCAGTCATCGAAATGGCATTGGAATTCCGGGGAACATCGCAAGTGACACCCCGGCATAATCATTGACCGACACCATGCCGCCGACCGGTCGATGGAAGAAATCGACTTTTACTGAGTGCCGCAGAGGGAGAGACGGGTGCGTTGGGTGAAACACAGTTGGCCAGTTGTTTCTGTTGCACTTGCGCTGCTGTCAGTCAGCAGCGCGGGCAGTGCGAGGACTAATGCGATCACGTTGCCGCTCGGGCGCTGCGTGAACATGGCAAATGAGCTTGAAGCACCGCACGAGGGCGAATGGGGACGCCCGATTGCCGACGACGACTTTGCCATCATCGCCGCCGCCGGCTTCGACAGCGTCCGGATCCCGGTGCGATGGTCGGGGCATGCGTCTGTCACGCCACCGTACACCATCGATGCAGCGTTTCTGAGCCGGGTTACCCAGGTCGTCGACGCCGCGCTCGCGGCCCGTCTCAACGTCCTGCTCGACGATCACAATTATGACGCGCTCTTTGCGAACCCCGATGCCGAACGCGAGCGGCTCGCCGGACTGTGGCGGCAGATCGCGGTGGCGCTGAAAGACCGGCCCCGCGACCGGCTCTGGTTCGAGATCGAGAACGAACCGCACGGCCTGCTCACCAACGCAAATCTGGTCGCGACCCTGTCGCCGGCCCTGGCCGCCATCCGCGAAAGCAACCCCGACCGGCCCGTCGTCATCGGCGGCGACGGCTATAGTGGCATCGATTCGCTATCGACGCTGACGCTGCCGGACGACGATCATGTCTTTCCCACATTCCATTACTATTCGCCGTTCGATTTCACCCATCAGGGCGCAGGCTGGGTTTCGCCGATCCCGCCGCTCGGGCGCACCTATGGCAGCGCGGCCGACCGGGCCGGACTCGCGACCGACGTCAGAAAAATCCGCGACTACATTGCGCGATCTGGGAAGATCCCGCTGATGGGCGAATTCGGTGCCTATGAAACCGCTCCGCTCGCGCAACGCGTGACCTATTACAAGGCGACCCGGCGCGCATTCGAAACGGTCGGCACCGGTGCCTGCGCCTGGGCTTACAGCAACAGTTTTCCGCTTTACGATCCTGCAGCCAAATCGTGGGTTGCAGGAATGCTCGATGCCATGGGAGTGAACTGATGCGACTGATCGCTGCGGCAGTATTGCTGGGGATGGCGGGGGCACCGCCCCTGCTCGCCGCGCCGACCGAAGATCCGCTCGCGGCGCTGCGGGCAGCGCTTCCGGGACGGCTCATCAACGATCCGGCCTCGCTCGACTGGGCCACCTATGGCAAGGATGTCGCGGTCAAGCCGGTACGGGGCGTCGATGCGCCGGGAGGCGGGGCGCTCGAGTTCACCGTATCGAGGCCCGGAGCCAGCATCTATGCGGACGGCACGTCACTGCCGCTGACGGCGGCCGTGACACCCGGTCAGCGACTGGTCGTGGCCTTCTGGGCGCGAACGGTTTCATCCGGTGCGCCCGACGGGCTGGGCAGCGTCAATGTGAAGTTCCAGTCGAGCGCGGCCCCGTTCGCAGGGTTCGGCGATCGCCTTCAGACGATCGGCAAGGACTGGAAGCTTTACGAAGTTGCAGCCACCGCCGACCGGCCGCTCGACAAGGGCCTGGGTACGGTAGTGTTCCATCTGGGCGCTGCGCGACAGACAATCCAGTTCGGTCAGACGATCGTCGTCGAAGGCGCATCGTCGATCCTGACGAAGGGGGGCGTCGCCCCCGTCCGCCTGCCAACGCCGGTGATGCTGCCTTCGCTCGCAGGGAAAGGCGAGATCCTGAACGACCCGGGTTCACTCGATTGGAACGTTTATGGCCCGGGCGTCACTCACCGCATCGTGCCAGCGCGGGGCATGCCCGGCGACGAAGCCCTTCAAATCGTCGTGCCCGTCATACCGCCCGACTTTTATAACAGCGGCATCATCGTGCCCATCACCCAGCCGATTGCCGAAGGCGATACGCTGATCATCGCCGTGCTTGCACGCACCATCGCTGCCGAGACGCCCGACGGCCTTGGCCGCCTGACGCTGCGCGTTCAGGAAAACGAGGGCAAGTTCGACAGTTTCGGCCAACACGAGATTTCGGTCGGCCCGACGTGGAAACTTGTGCAGCTAAGAACCGCGTCGACGATGAACCTGGAGGCGGGTAAGGCGAGCGTCGCTATGCTGACGGGCAGCGCGAAGCAGACGATCGAGATCGGTCGCGTCTACCTATTGAAGAGCCCGGCACCTTGATATGCTAGTTTTACACCAATTCAGCTAAACAGCACGCCTTTCATGATGTTAACGGTCAACATCACGCCAAACGGCCGGATGAGCCTGCCTGCCGATATTAGGAAAGCCTTGGCCTCATCGACGGCGGAGCGGTCTTCGTCGAGGAAATGGATCACGGCGTCGTACTGGGAACAATTTCGCAGGCAGCCGCACTGACCAAACATTTATGCGGTATCTTCCTTGCCTGCCTTCCCAGCCATCAAAGACTCAGTTCCTTCTCCGGGTACCTCGGTGTTGCTAGGGATTGAGCTTCAGCTTCCAAGACCCGCTCCGCTCGCTGAGCATCGAGCGCCGACCGCTTTTCGCCATCGTTACGCCCCACCGCCCGTTCCAGTTTTTGTCCGTCGTCGATCACCAGCGTCGCGCGGTCCACGATTCGCGTCATCGCGACAAGGAACGTTTTCGCGTTCGACAGATTGCGCTCGCGCGCGCTCATCATGGCGATTCCGTTTTGAGTCGTCGCGCCCTGAGCGATGTGCACGTTGATCGCATAGGCAAGATCGAGACGCTGAAGCATCGGATCGCCGTGAGGCAGCTCGTGGACCGCGCCGTCGGCGAGCGACGAAATGACAACGCCCTTCTCGGAAATCGTGTCCACCCGCGCACGATCGCTGTTGAGCAGGTCGCGGCTGCGGTCATTGGCGGTCCAGCGGATCGTGTCGCCTGCGTGAAGCGTGATCGACTTGGGTTCGGCGAGCGACACGGCGTCGGTCTTCAAATTGCGTGGCAGCTTTGCAGGTTTGAACATGTGCAGCCGCCCGTCCTGCATCCTCAGCCGGACAAGACCCTCGCGCGCTCCCGTCACTCTGCCCTGCTCGCCACGCGCGATGCCCTGGCTCGGCAGATCGGTGCGGAAGTCGACGACACGGCCCGTGGCGTAAACGGCGGGCTGGCGTGCGCCCTCGCGCGTGACTGACACGCGGTCGAGCACCTCGAGCTTAAGCCCCGATCCCGACAGCTCGCCGCGTGCCTTCAAACCGGCTTGCACCATAGTATTGGCAGCGCTGCGCATGACGCGTCCCGATGCCAGCAGCATCGTCTTTGCGCGATCTTCGGGCGCAAGGCCGAGCCAGACGTCGGTCGCGACGCGGACGATGTCAGTGCTCGGCACCTCGACCGTCACATCTTTCAGCGCATCGAACGCCGCGCCGATGTCCCCTGAATTGAGCGCGGCCGCCGTCGCCTTCATCACAGGCGATTTGGCGCGCAGATTGTCGGGCATCTGTGCGGTCGCCAGACCGTCCTTCTGCAGCTGCGCATAGGGTTTGCCTGCATCGACCGCGCCCAACTGGCGCGTGTCGCCGATCAGCGCGAGGCGCCCAACAGCCAATTTGTTCGCAAGGATGACTAGCTGCGCCATCTGCGCCGATCCGACCATCGATGCCTCATCGACAATGACCAGCGCACCGCGCAGCTGCGTCATCGCTTTGACTGCCTGCCTCGGACCCCAAAGTCGTGCCGTGCGCGATCGGCGACACCTTGCCGACGCCTTGCCGTGCGCCATCGAGGATCGACTGTTCGAGGACGATCATCGATCCGGTCGTCAGCAGTTTGTCGCCGTCGCCGATCAGCAGTCCGCGGTCCTGCAAGAGCGCAATTCGCGCTTCAATATCGGCAACGACGAACGGTCCACCGCGATCGAGACTGGCGGCGATCAGCTCGAACTTCGTGAACGCCGCCTCTCGCTCGAGCAGGTTGCGCGCCGCAGATGCGACCGCTTGCGCTGCGGCAAATGCTACTGGCGCCAAGTGACCCATACGCTCGGGCACGAGCGGATCGCCGTCGCGCGGTGTCAGCCCCAGATCGGCTGCAAAGGCCATGCCCTGCGCGCCGATCCCCCGGACATTCTCGACAAGCTGCGACCAGCGCGTCTGGCCCGCGCTGCCACGCGCAATCGAGGATTCGATCAATGCCTTGGCGTCGAAGCCGAGCAACTGCGCCAACGCGGACCAGCCTGACATTCGTGCTTCGGCCGAAAGGTCGGGCGTCTTTGCGCGCCGTGTCGCCAGTGCAGCGATTTCACGTTCACGCGGCGATCCGCGGTCGCCTTTCGCGAGCGCCGCCTTGATCTCAGCAGAGCGTGTCGAGAAGGCTTCGATCACGCCCCGCGAAACGCCCGCGATCTCGAACGATCCGTCGCGGGCGTTCTTTGCCGGAACGGTCGCATAGCCCATCGCTTCGAGCCGCGCGCGAAAGTCGGCATTGTGCACGGCACCTAGCAGATGCTGGCTGTCGTAAAGCACATCGTTCTTGAGCGCGTGCCATTTGCCATCGGCTCCTTTGGTGGCATTGACGATGACTGCGTGGACGTGGAGCTGGGGCTCGCCAAGGCGATTCACGTCATGCAGAAACGTCGCCGCGACGAGCTTGCCGGTTTTCTGCACGAGCTGGCGCTTGCCGTCCCACACGCGCGTCTCGATGAGGTTTTTCTCGGCCCATTTGAGCGTCGCTTTGACCGACGCCTGAAACGCCGCGACGACGCGCGGATCCTTGCCGAGCAGCGCCACCAGCGACACTGATTTGGAGGCCGAAAATGTCATGTCGAGCCCGGGCCGATGCGGCCCGCGTCTGGCGTCGATGATACTGCCGTCGGGCAATTGGCCGCTCAGGATTCTGGTGAAGATATCGGCATCGACGCGGCCCGAAAGATCGAGGTCACGGGCCCCCTCCCCGACCCATTCGCTGGCATCGGTTCCCTCGTCGATCGTATAATAATTGTCGGCCGCATAATAGTTGGCCGCATCCGATGCCGAGGCTACGGCGGACAGGGTGATCATGGCCGTGCAACCTTGCGCGCGGGCCGCGCAACCGGGGCCATTGAACCCTCACAACCTTTGCCGTAACGATCCTCCAGATAGGTGCAGAGTTGCTGGTCGGTCTTCAACATCCTGTCGATCACAAAGGCCCGCGTCGGCCCTATCAGACTGGTGACAAAAAGGAACAGAAGCGTAAGCAGGAAGCCGGTCATCAGCGATATCAGGAAGAAAAATCCGATGCTCCAAAACCGCTCATCGGTCAGCTTTATGATGTAACTATTCTTGGGTATCTGGGCGATCCTGCGGACATCGTCGAGCTTGGCCCCGATCTCACCACGCATCGCGCTCATGTCGTCGCGAAACGGGGCATAGGATTTTTCGAGGCGGGGCGGCAGTGAAGCGATGAATTCGTTTCGCGCCTGGGTCATCCGGTCCGCGTCGCCGACCGCCTGCTTGGCAAGTTTTGCCTGTAGTTTCACCAGATCACGCAAAACACGGTCGAGTTCGGTGGTTGTAGCATTCGACGCAATCAGGGCCCGCGTCACCATGATCGGATCGAGATCCTGTGACCGGTCGAACATAGCGCGACCCTGCGCGTCGGCGCTGATCAGCTCGCCCATCGTTTGCCGTGCAAGCTCGGGCGTAGTGATGCCCCGCTTCGCCGCGATGCCGTCGATCGTGCGGTGTGTCTCATTGTCGAGACGGATGTTAAACTGAGCCATGTTGCGGCGCGGTGCCTCTCCGATTGAGTCGGCATCGTCGGCGAAGACCGGTAGTTACGTCAAATGCGTAGCGCCATAGCACGAAAGTAGCGGGCATCGGTGCTCTAGCATCGAGCTTCGTAACGACATCTAGGAAATTGGATACGCTGCTACACAATTGGTTTTGCGGACAAAATCGATTACGCGCCGACTGCTATTCATAGCGTGATGTGTGCATCCTCATTTTGAATCGTTGTGGTATTGTATCGGGGCTTTGAACTTGATCAGGGTTTCGCTTTCCGGTGAGTGCGCCGCTGCAGAATTAATGTTATCGCGCCCCGGATAGAACCCCTGCCAAAGATGCCTCTTGGGCGCTTCCGATCGCATCCAGTCGGGCCTGCCGGATATGCCACCGCATGATCATCAGCGCCTCGACGACATCGCGGCGAAGCAATGGTGTCGATCTGCGTCCACGCCAGGCAATTTCGGATCGATAGTGCATCCGCTCGAACGGATTCAGGGAGCGATCGACGGCCATCACATAACCGATGCTTGCAATCTTGCGCAGTCCCGCCATGCGCCAAAGCGCGAACCCAAAGGCGAGCAGAAGCGGCGTGAAATATGCAGCGGACGCTGTGAGAACGACTGTTGGTGAGGCATGCGGGGCGATGGCTGTAATCGCGGTGCCGCCGACCATCGATAGCGCCGGGAAAACCAGAAAATAGCAGCTCACCCAGGCATCGAAACGGACAAGCGCCGCAAGCCGAAATGGCCCTGGCAATGGTGACGCGGTTTCACGGTGTGATCTATGATCGGTCATCGCGTAGCTCCTCCATCAACACCGTCGGTTGGCGTTTTCCCGGATAACATTTTGGCTCAGTTTTGTCGCTGCGGTTCCGTCGCGTCCATGATCGCCCGAGCGCCGCATAGCCCTTTTCAGTAAGATTCACTGACGCCGTCTCCGCCAGCCCATGCTTACGCAATGTCCTGAGGTTTGCCGCGCTTGCAATCCAGTCGGTTCCAGGACCAAGAACATCGATCAGCGTGACATCGGGCTGCGTCATGCTGGCCATCGTCTTGTCGAGCGTGACGATCGGATCGAACAGCGCCCGATAGCCAGGCATCGTGCCGGGTTCTTCGGTCCTGATACCGTCCGGAATGGGTGCCGTCGGGCACGCGCCGCCCGCCGTAAACTGATCGAATAATGCGATGAAAATGCCGGTCACCGGATCGCGGTGCAATCGGACCGCATCGACCAGCCAGCGCTCGTCGGCGCCGACCGCATCCGCTTCAACTTGGTCACGCCACTGTGCTTGCAGCACATGGGCAAAATACCACAGCGCTGCGGGCGCACGGGCGTCGTGGGCGAGCAGCTGATGCAATCCGTAGCGCGCGTCGGGTGCGGCATCCGTCATCATCTGGCCGATCATCGCGACCATCGTTTCGGCGTGCGGCGGGTCGCCGGCATCTTCCCAGGTCGCCAGCCAGTCCTCGATCTTCACGATCAGGTCGGGCTCCCGCTCGCACATATCGGCGCACCACTCACCGACACGTGCCGCAGCCGTTTTCATTGCATGCGACAGCAGCGGTGCAACTGGTGCCACAGGCAGATCACGAAGCAGCAGCGCGAGCAATTCGGGCCAGTCGAGCGCGCCGCAGATATCGTCGTCGAGCCATGCGTTCCAAGGGGTTTTGACCAGAAGTTTCGCGGCGACCGCACCATCGTTCGGCGCCGGCCCACGCCTCGGCCGCTCGACATGATCGAATGTTTTGGTCATCGGCATTCTTCTCGCATTAGGGTTGGCTCATCAGCGCTTCAGGCGACGCTGACAGCGACGAGCGACGAGCGATGGGATCGTGAATATAACAGGTGTATGGTGATCGCTTCGCGGTCAGCTGCGTGCGTTTGACGAACAGCCGCGACGCGCCGTTTTCGAGTCGCACTGTGTCGGGCACCTGCACTTCGACCAATGGCCCATTGATCGTCAGGACGAGCCCGCAACTGGTATCATCCCCCACCTTCACCGATGACTGAAACGCCCGCAGCTTGGGCAGCTCAAGCGCCGCGCGGGCAACCCCGTCGGTCAGCACCACGGAGAAGAAGGTGAGATCGTGTTTGGGACTAAGATCAAAGCCGCGCAGCCGCTTCAGTGCCCCGCCCGACGCCGTGCAGAATTTCGCCAGCGCATTTCTCGGATCATCGAACATGACCGTGTTGCTGCGATTGAAGAACGCGCTGGTCCAATAGCTCCCGTCGGGCTTGCGCCCTTCCATACCGGCTATGGAATCGGGATCGAGTTTGACCGGAATGGCAGAGGCAATCGCGCCGAAGACGCCCCTGCCCGGCTTGAAACGTTTCGCAAGAAATTGCTGGAGTGTCGACGGCTGACCGGACGCAGCGAGAGCCATCGCCGGTACCCCGCAACCCAACAACACTGCGATCAGCAATCCCTTCGCCACGACCAGCCTCGCTCAACATCGACGAGGCGGCCCGAAGCCGGGTGTTGGAAACCCTGCGTAGTCACAGAGCGCCGCCACCTTTAGGCGAGCGCTGGACATGCGCGACGGCCACCCGGACAGAATCAGATTCTGGCCGGCGTTCGCGTTTTGAGGTTTCGACACCTCACAGCCGGAATTTGCCGGGCTGCCAAGCGAGATTGGTCTTGTCTGAGGTGGAGTGCAAGCCCGATCAGTGCGCGAGCGGCTCGGTGCCTTCGCTCAGGATGTCGAGATACCGGCGATAGGCGAACACTCGGCCCCTCCGCTTGCCGGTGACCTCCTCGACGATGCCGAGCCGCTGCAGTTCGACGAGCGCCGCATTGACAGTCGGCATGGTCAGCCCCGTTCGCGCCACCAGCACTGCGGCACCGGCATAGGGGTCGCGCTGAAGCACTTCATGAAGCTGCAATGCAGAACCTGCGCGCTCGCCCTGCGTCACGATTGATCCGCGGTCGCTACGAAACAGCGCGACGATACGGGTTGCCGAATCGAATGCCTGCGTGGCCACCGTCTCCACCCCGTCGAGGAAGAAATCGAGCCACGCTTCCCAATTGCCGTGCTCGCGGACCTCCTGCAGCAACCGATAATAATCGGCGCGGCGCTGTTTCAGATGAAGGCTAAGGTAAAGCAGCGGTTCGCGCAGCGCGCCGGTCATTGTCAGATACAGCGTGACGAGCAGCCGCCCTACCCGCCCGTTGCCGTCAAGGAACGGGTGCAGCGTTTCGAACTGGACGTGGATCAGGGCGGCCTTGATCAGCGGCGGCAGTTGACTATCGTCTTCATGAAAGAATTGCTCGAGCGCATTCAAGCCTTCGGTCATTTCAATGACTGGCGGCGGCACGAATAACGCATTGCCGGGTCGCGTCCCGCCAATCCAATTCTGACTGGTGCGGAATTCGCCGGGGTTCTTCGATTGTCCGCGCCCGCTCGCCAGCAGCCGTGCGTGCAGCTCGCGGATCAGCCGCAGCGACAGCGGCAGGTCGCGCAGCCGCTCGATGCCATAAAGCATCGCATCGACATAGTTTGAGACTTCGCGGATATCGTCGATCGGCTCCCCTGCCCGAGCCTCGGTTTCGAATCGCAACAGATCTGTCAGCGTCGATTGCGTCCCCTCGATCTGCGAACTCAGCACCGCTTCCTTGCGGACATACATGTAGAGAAACAGCGCTTGTGAGGGCAGCAGCATAGCGACGCCGTCGAGCCGTCCTAGCGCCCGCTCGGCACGACTCAGGCGGTCGAGCAGCGGTAACAGTCGGATTGCAGGAGCCGGTGGCAATGGCGACGGCACGAACGCGCGCACGCTTCCACTAAAAGTCGATGTCTCGACATAGTTGCCGAGGCGCGAAGGCGGGATGTGATCCACGTCGGCTTTATTAAGAGGTCGGCTTAATAAAGCAACATGCCATTCTATTTAATAGCATGGTCGCGTCCACACGGTAATTTAAACAAGCATAGTCCGCGTGCGGATCGCCGCGAGCACCTCGGGTTCGACGCGATAGACCGCATGCCGCCCCGCTCCGCGGTTGGCGTGATCGGTCACGCGCCCCGCATAGTGTCGCCGCACCATTCCGGCGCGCACAAGATCGCTGACCGCACGGCTGACGTTCGCCTTGCCGGTAGCCAGTGCGATATCGACGACGGCCGCATCGATCATCGCTGCGTCGCGCACGGCATCGCCAGTCAGCCGCGCGCGTAGCCCGTGCGCTACGCGGATGCGCATCGCCGACCGCCGTCCATCGCGCGCAGACATCGGCATCAGCTGCGTCGTCAGCCAGTCGCGGATCGGGGTGGCCCCCTCCCCCTCGCGTACCCACGGCCCGGCCTCCCCCTTTGCCGAAGCCGCTTCGCCGAGCAGGTTTAAGACCATGAACGCATAGCGCGGGCGGGCTGAAACCGTCGCCAGCGTTTCGAAAATATCGCCAATGCGGGTCGGACTGATCGTTGTCATGCCCGTGAACAAAGCACAAACGCGTCTCGCCGTGAATCCTCTAAATCCACAATGCGCCGCTTTGTCAGCACTGACACTTTACCGCGAACTGCGGGTAAAGTGTCATAGGTGGCACAAGTGACTTAGCCAGAGACGATGAGCAATGCCCGATCAGCCTGAAATGCCTCCTCGCATCATCCATCTCCCCGGCGGCTTGCGCGCACTCGACGACGGATCGGATACGATCTCGGTCCAAGTGAACACAACAATGCAATTGGCGCGCTTCGATGCCCCGCCCTATGCGCAGCTTTACAGCATTCTGGCTGGGCTGGGGCTGAGCACCATTGGGGTCGAGTTCGTCAATGCGAGTACATACGCAGGTCATTACCCGCCGGACTGGGAAATCGCGGCTCCGAATGGCGGCTTCGTCGCGATGGAAGAGCGGAACCAGTGGCGCAGCATTCGCCATGCGGCGCATACCGCAGGCGATCACGCGCTCGCGGACATGGCGGCGAGGTCTGCAAGCTATCTGTCCATGATGGCGATTCGGCTCATCGAACTCAGCAACCGCTATAACCTGATGCTCGCCAACTGGATGCGAGGCGACCGCAAACCCGGGCGGCTGTTCGGCGATCTGAACCTTCCTTACATTGATGCCGCCATCCATGCTTTTGTCGCCGACGCGGGAAGCTACCGCGATCTGCTGGCCGAAATCACCTGGCGGGTCGTTCTGGGTAAAACACCGAAGGTGAGGAAGCTCGCGAAGTTCATCCGGGAAGCGGACGCAAGCGATCATCCGATCGGCGCGGGCATGATCGTCGATGCCAGCGGGACGGGCTGGCTCAAGCAGTTCGGCGATTTGCGCGACGCGATCGTCCATGTCGCACCCGTCGGGCGCAACACCGCGATGCATAACTCCTCAGTCCGCGAACGTCGCTTCGGTCAAAGCGTCGTCCCGACGCTGCAATATCCGTTGCTTGACGCAGACGGGTCGGTCCATCGCGACGAGGAAGTCTTCGACGTCAGCAAAGACAGTGCCGCCCGCGAAGGTATCGCGCGGTACAAGGCGTATATGGGCCGGAGCATCGACGCGCTCGACTATGCGGTGGAAACGGTTGCGAGGATGGTCGCGCTTCACCGCGATATCCGGCTCGCAGCGGGCCTGTCAGCGGAACCGCCGCTGATCACGGACAAGGATGTTATCGGCCCGATCGTGCGGGTGCGACCGTCGCTCTGATTTTCTGGTCAGTGGGGTCGGCTCGCTCGGCTGGGTCGGTTGGCTCCGTATATTCCGTTGCATTACAACGTTGTGCACGTTCGGGTGACTTGCACAGTGCAGATCGCGCTGCTACATCGGTGGGCTAAGAAGGATCGGTTGTGTGCTCGAATTCGAAGGCAAGAGTTATCCGACGATTTCGGACGTCACGGCACGTTTTCCGATTTCGGTGAAGAAGCTGAAGCAGATGATCCGCGACGGCGAGCTTCCCCAACCCGAAGAAATCGAGCATGGGACGCGCCGGTTTATTCATTATTCGGCGGCATTCCAGGATGCGCTGGCGAAAAAGGTCAAGCCGCGTGGGGAGAACGGAGGCAGCAATGGCTAAAACACCGATCGACTGGGGTGCCGAGTACGACCGGCTTTCCGCTCAGCCGAACAGCTTCGTGCGCGCGCTTGCCAACGCGCGGCGTCCGAATTCCGCGCCGGAGCACGATTCGGAAGCACATCTGGAGCGCGTTCGTGCCAATTCGCCGCTGATCATCGAAACGTTGTTCAACGCGGCTGCACTGCTCGCCGCCGATCCGCGCCAGCGCGACTGAGCCTAGCGTTCCCGGGGGTCGTCGTCACACAGTCCATTCCGCACGTGCCCGACGAAAAACTTCGTCAGCGCTTCGAAGAACTCGGCCGCGAGTTCGAAGCCTTCGTTGCGCGCATGGACACGCAATACGGCGTCGACCTCGATCTTGAGATCGACCTGCCAAAGCTGCAACTTGTCGTACTATCTTATTTTCAGGACGTCTCGCGGTACAAGGCGTGGCACTTTCCCGACAATCCGGCGGGTGCCCGGCTCGATGGCACGAAGAAGGCCGCTTACATGGCCTTCTGGCTCAACAAAATCGCACCGGTATCCGCGCGTCGTGCCGGTAGCGCTCTACCTCTGGAGATCGACGCAACCGGGTTCCCGGTCGATCCGCTCGTGCTGGCGACGCCGTTCTTCACGCTCCACGTGATTACCAATTATCTCGGATTCGTGCTCAGCGACAAGCTTGACCGGCCCCCACTTGACCGGCCCCCACTGAGTGGTCCGTGTTGATCGTTAGTGCATTGTCACCTCCATCGCCAGTGTCGGCCGCAGGTGGAGCGAAGCGGAACCGGAGGGCGGCACTGGCGATGGAACGGCTTCGGGGGCCGGTGGGCGGTAGCCCAGGCTGCTGTGCGGACGGACGGTATTGTAATGACGCCGCCACGCTTCGATCAGCACCCGGGCCTCGGCGAGGCTATAGAAGATTTCGCCGTCGAGCAGCTCGTCGCGAAGCGACCCGTTGAAGCTCTCGTTATAGCCGTTCTCCCACGGTGACCCCGGCGCAATGTAGAGGGTCGTGACGCCGATCTGCGCCAGCCATTTCTGGACCGCTGTCGCGATAAATTCGCTGCCATTGTCAGACCTGATATTCGCTGGCGGACCGCGCGCAATGAACAGATCGGCAAGCGCTGCCAGCACATCCTCGTGTTTGAGCTGGCGCGCGACGATCAGCGCGAGGCATTCCCGGCTGGCCTCGTCGATGATCGTCAGGATGCGGAACTTGCGACCATCATGGGTGCGACCTTCCACAAAGTCGTAGGCCCAGACATGGCCCGGATACTCCGGGCGCAGCCGGATACACGACCCATCGTTCAGCCAGAGCCGACCGCGCTTGGGCTGCTTTTGCGGTACTTTCAGACCCTCGCGCCGCCAGATGCGCTCGACACGCTTGCGGTTCACGCTCCACCCCGCGCTGCGCAGCAGCGCTGTCACCCGCCGATAGCCATAACGCCCATATTGCTTGGCAAGGGCAATGATGTCTTCGGTCAGTGCCTGTTCGTCGTCCGCCCCGCGCGGGACCTTGCGTTGCGTCGATCGATGTTGCCCGAGCACGCGGCATATCCGCCGTTCGGACGTCGGCAGCACCCGCCGCACATGATCGATGCACCGACGCCGTCGCGCGGGGCTCAGAAGTTTCCCCGTGCAGCTTCCTGCAGGATCAGCTTGTCGAGCGTCAGGTCAGAGACCGCGCGGCGCAACCGCGTATTCTCCTTCTCCAGATCCTTCATCCGCCGCGCCTGGTCGGTCTTCAGACCACCATATTCCTTGCGCCACCGGTAGTATGTCTGCTCGCTGACAGCGATCCGGCGACACGCCTCAGCTGTCGATGCACCCTGCGCCAGCACGATCTCCGCCTCACGCAGCTTGCCGATGATCTCCTCCGGCTTGTGCTTCTTGAACGGCATTCCCAATCTCCTTCATGATCCAAAATAACAGATATTTTGGACCACTCAGAAGGGGGCAGATCACTTCGTCGACGGTCAAATCAGACGGCATGAAGAGGCCTTCCGTCGCGGTGAGGGATTTGAAACGATCGGTATGACGACGGGTCAGGTTGCGTCCTATCTCATCCCCGTCGGCGCTGGGGCCAAAGCTGCCTCTGCTGGGGTGCGCGGGGTCGAAGCTATCGCGGTCGGCGGGACGCGGACGCTGGCGCGCGAGGGTGGCGAGGCGGCATTGCGTGTCGCCGGTGCCGAAACACGCGCGGTTACGCTGGCCGCATCACCTGCCGCGCGACAGGCAGCCGAAGTGTCGGGCGCCAAGCTCCTGCAAGGAGCCGAGGCCGGCGGCGGCACAGTGCGTGTCGCCCGATCAGGAGGCGTAACGGCGCAGGATCTCGCCGCAGCCAGCCGTCAATCTGGCCGTGAGGTCGCGCTTTACCGCAACACGGCAACCAGCGAACGCTTCGTCGCGGTCGGCACGCGCACGGGCGTCGAAGTGCCACAAGGTTCGCGCCTGATCGCACACACCCAGCCTGGCACCGGTGCCAGCGCCGTCCGCGCCAGCCTCGCCGACGAGGCCGCGCTTGCGCGCCTTGGACAGCGCTCGTCGGTCATCATCGACGAGGGCGGCACCGCCGCGACGCGCTTCCGGGCGACGGAAGCGGGATCTGCCTTGGCGCGAACCGATGCCTCTGCGGTCCGGCTTCGCGCACCCGATCCGGCCACACTCGGCACTTCCATATCCACCAATTATAAAACGACGTTTTTTAGTGCCCATCCATCGCTTGAAGGCAAGGTAGTCGTCCATCACGCGGTAGAGCAGCAGGTTCTCACGCGCTATCCAGGCGTCGTTTCCGAGTCTCAGATGCACTCGATCGAAAATCTTCGAGGAATACCGAAGAATATCAATTCCGATATTCACTTAAGCTAGGCTCAGGACTCATTGATCAGAGCCAGAAGATGACGGTGGCGGCGATGGCGATCGCTGAGAAGAAGGTGTGTGCGCATCGGTCGTAGCGGGTGTGGATGCGGCGCCAGTCCTTGAGTTTTCCGAACATGTTTTCGATGCGGTGGCGCTGGCGGTAGAGGGTCCGGTCGTGCGGGATGGGCAGCTTGCGGTTGGCTTTTGACGGGATGCAGGGCGTGATGCCTTTTGCGATCAGGGCGTTGCGGAACCAGTCGGCGTCGTAGCCCCGGTCCCCGAGTATTGCCTTGGCCGACGGCAGGGCATCGAGCATCAGCGCGGCACCCTTATAGTCACTGGTCTGGCCTTCGGTGAGCAACATGATCAGCGGTCGACCTTGGCCGTCGCAGACTGCGTGCAGCTTGGAGTTCAATCCACCTTTTGTGCGTCCGATACGTCGGGGAACAGGCCCTTTTTTAAAAGGCTGGCAGCGGTTCGGTGCGCCTTGAGGTGTGTCGCGTCGATCATCAGCTGGTCAGGCTTGCCGCCTTTGGCTGCAAGCGCCGCAAAGATACGGTTGAACACGCCGAGCCGGCTCCAGCGGATGAAGCGGTTGTAGATCGTCTTGTGCGGCCCGTAATCGCCAGGGGCATCGCGCCAGCGCAGGCCGTTGCGGATCACAAAGATGATCCCGCTGACGACCCGCCGATCATCGACCCTCGGGACCCCGTGCGATAGCGGAAAATACGGCTCTATCCGGCGCATCTGCGCCTCCGACAACCAAATCAAATCACTCATGGCAACGCCTCCTTAACGCCGCCATTGAATCAGCCGATCATCGTCCGCGCAAGCAATTTAACAGGTCCTGAGCCTAGGTTCGACGCGAGTGGAACCAATTCTACCGCAATCACCCCAACGCGACGCAGGAGCAACTTCTTGCCAAGGCTACGGAGATCGACAATAGGTTTGGCGCACAATTTGACCCACCAATCAGATAAGTGAACGGCAGTGATGTATTTCGTAGTGGAACCGGAGGTGGCGGGCTCGATTGGCGATCGATCTATTCTGGATCGAACGATCCACCCTCCCCGTGTGACCAAGCTGCACTACCTGTTCGAAGGCTGGCTGGGCGACCCCCTGGTGGAAAGCTTCCCCGTGTTCGGCGTGACCGGTGATCTGAAGCGGCGCTTCAACGAGGCCGGACTGAGCGGAACCGAATTTGAGGACATGGAAATTTCGACGAGCGACGAATTCAATGAGCTGTATCCAGATAGGACCCTGCCTGTCTTCGAGCGCCTGATACCCGCAGGCCTGGCCGGCACCGACGACATCGGGACGTTGCCCGACGGCCGCTTGGTTGTATCGCAACGTGCATTAGACGTGCTCAAGGCCGCAGGAGTTCGACAGGCGCTGATTAGTTCCTTGGAGAATTGAAGCCCGGACTGTTGGGCAATCTTTTACAACTGTGGGCGGCGGCCGTCGCGTCGACGTTCTTCGAATCTAAAGTTGGGCCGACATCGCTCGGAACTCGCGAAACGCTCGTCGGTCATCATCGATCAAGGTGGAACCGCCGCGACGCGCTTCCGGGCGACCGAGGAGGGCGCGGCGCTGGCGAGGGGTCGATCGGGCCCCGTCGAACTGAACGCGCCGAAGGTCGGCGATTCTGGCAGGGTTTTGCGAGACGCTGGTATCGAGCCGCCCGTTGGTATGAAGCAGCCTCATGCGCATCACGTCGTCTATGAGAACGGAATTGGAAGGTTACAGCAGGCGCTGGTTAAAGAAGGGCAGGACATTCTTCGCAGGCATGGGATCGACCCGGTGAAGGGCCTCGAGAACCTTGTCTGGGCACCGAACACGAAAGGGCAGCACACTCTTGCAAATTTGACTGCGGTAGTTGATGAACTAAAATCTGCCGACGCACTTGGTATTGGAAAAGACCCCGATCATCAAAGTGCTGACAGATCACGGAAAACTTGCTTCCGAAAGGTAGGTCGATGGAGAGTGCGAGCCAGCCACCGCCCCAAGGCATTATTTACAAGGAGATTCGCGAATCCGGATCGGTTGATAACTTAAAACAACTTTTTGCTGCTGATCCTGATTTGCTTTCATTCAAAGTCCCTTCATCGGGAGCATGGCTGCATCTGGCAGCAGCTTGTTCCTCTACCGAAATAATTGACTATTTGCTTGATCTCGGATTCGACATTAATAGCAAGGACAATAATTACGGGGACACGCCAATCCATCGCGCCGCGATGGAACCCCGTCCCGAAAATGTGAAATTTCTCCTCGCCCGTGGCGCTATACTCGACGTGAGCACCTCTGTCGGCAATCTGCTGTTCGGCGCGATCGTCGGACGAAGCCCTGAATGCGCTCGACTACTGATCGATGCCGGAATTGATACGCGTGCGAGCTATGTTCTCGAAGGCGAGGTTAAAATTCATTCCGACGCGATCGCGTTTGCAATGCTTCGCGGCGAGGCCGAAATCGCGCAGATGGTCGCGCTTCACAACGCACAGGGTGACGAGGCCAAAGCGCGCGAGCTCGTTGCCGAAGGCGATCGGATCGCGGAATTGCGAACCGCGGCTTAAGGCGAAGGACCTTCGCGCGTCATCATGGCTGAGCACGAAGCACCAATGGTGCCTTCCCTTGCTCGGGAATGGTGCCGCCTACAGGACTCGAACCTGTGACCCCCGCATTACGAATGCGATGCTCTACCAGCTGAGCTAAGGCGGCGCTGCGGGGCTCGTAACAGTGCGCGCGCGGTGTCGCAAGCCGCGGGACGGTTTAACGACCTGGTAACCATCCCCGGCGCACAGTTGAACGGGACGAGTTTCGACCCGACGCGGGGGTAGAATGGACAGGCTTCAGGATTTCGCAGATGCGGGCGCGGAGGCCCAACATGGTGCGATCGAGGCACCTGCAGCGATCGGCAGTGACGAACGGCGGATGCATGTCCGCGCGTATAATCACTGGGTGTCGCTGCTCGGCGGGCGCGCGTTTCCCGCGGTCGACGATCTCGACCTCGACGATCTGGCCGATTTCGGACCCAGCTCGGTGCTGCTCGACTTCACCCACGGCGGCGCGGAGCCCGCAATCGCCTGGCTCGGCGAACGATTGCGCAAGGAGTGCGACCTGCCGCACGCCGTCGCCAGCGTCGCCGAGGTTCCGCCGCGCTCGCTGTTGTCGCGGCTGACCGACCATCATTTACAGATCATCGCCAACCGCGCGCCGATCGGCTTCGAGGCCGAGTTCGAAAATGCACGCGGGCTCAACACCATGTACCGGGGCATCCTGTTGCCCTTTTCGTCCGACGACGAAACGATCGATTTCATCTACGGCGTCATCAACTGGAAGGAAGTCGCCAGCGCCGAGCTGACCGCCGGGCTTGCGCGCGAACTCGCGGCGCAGGTGCCTGCAACGCCCGCGCTCAAGCCGCGCCCGGTGGTGACCGGCTGGGCCGATGGTCCTTCGGGCCTCGTCAAGCGTTCCGCCCTCACGGTCGATCCGGTCGAGGTCGACGACGCCTCCCCGCAGCCAGCCCCCACGCAGCCCGCCCCCACGCAACCCACCGTCGAAGGTGCACTCGCCGACTGGCTGGCGACGGCGCGTGCGACGGCGAGCGCGGCGCTGAGCGCCGACAGCCGCAGCCGCGCCGCACTCTATCAGGCGCTGGCACTGACCTATGACTTCGCGCTCCTCGCCGAGGCGCGCGAGGGCGAATATCGCCAACTGCTCGCCGACAGCGGCGTCTCGAGCCAGGCGCGCGCGCCGATGACGCCGATCGTCAAGCTGATCTTCGGAGCCGGGTACGACAAGACGCGCGTCACCGAATTCGCCGCCGCGCTCGCCTTCGCGCGCCGCCGGCTGCTCCCCGCAGGCGGGATGAAATTATTCCTCGAGAATTTCCCCGGCGGTCTGAAGGCGATCGTCGCCACCGAACGGCGCGAGCGGCGGCCCGAGGGCAAGCCCGAGCGTCCCGACGCCGTCCGCGACGCCGCGCGCGTGCTGGCGGTCCAGGCCTATCTGACGCTTCCCGGCGACGACGAATTCGTCATCATGGTCGCGCGGCGCGTCGACCCGGACCGCGTCGCGGTGATCGGCGTCGTACCCGACGACAAGCCGCTGCTCGACCGCGCGCTGCGCGCGATCACCGGCTGATCCGCGCAAGGACGGATCGCCGTCAGACGCGGAACGCCGCCTTCACCCCATCGATGACGAATTGCGCGGCGAGCGCGGCCAGGATCACCCCCAGTACGCGCGTGATCATCGCCTCCACACGGTAGCCGAGCAGCCGCATCAGCGGCGCGGCCGCGAGCAGCGACACGAGCGTCAGCGCCAGCGTCGCCACGAGCGCCGCAAGCACGACGCCGCGCTCGGCCCAGCCATCGGCGCGCGAGGTCAGCAGCATGGCGCTCGCGATCGATCCCGGCCCCGCGATCATCGGGATGCCCATCGGAAAGATCGAGATGTCCTCGTGATCGCCTGCCATCACGTCCTGCGCGCGGTTTTCGCGCCGCTCGGTGCGTTTTTCGAAGACCATGTCGAGCGCGATCAGGAACAGCATGATCCCGCCTGCGATGCGGAACGCGTCGAGGCTGACGTGAAGCGCGGTCAGGAACGCCTTTCCGACGAGCGCGAAGGCGAGAAGGATCGCGCCTGCGACCATCGTCGAGCGCCACGCCATCGCGCGGCGGTGCGCGGTGGGCGTACCCGATGTCAGGCTCGCAAAGATCGGCGCACAGCCCGGCGGGTCGATGACGACGAACAGGGTGACGAAGGCGGAGATGAAGAGTTCGATCAATGCCCGCTCATTTCGGCCCGCTCATTTTCAGCCCGCTCATTTCAGCCCGATCGTCTCATAAACGACGAGCCTCCACCCGTCGCGCCCGCGCCATTGCCAGACGCGCAGGTCGTGCGCGCCCGGCCCCGCGCCGAGCAGCGCGCGCGATGCCCAGGCGAGCGTCCAGTCGTCGGCATGCCCCGACGCGAGCGCGGCGCCGAATTTGACGCGCGGCAGCGCAGCGGGGCCACGCGCAGGTGCGGCTTCCTCCGCCTGGACCAGCACGTCGGCGGCGGCACTGCTGGCAAACGCCGCCGCGCCCTCGACGCCTGCGGCGGCCGCGACCCCCGACGCCAGCCGCTCATACGCCGCCTCGCGCGCGGCGACGGCTTCGGGCGTGGCCGCGGTGCACACGGGTGCGATCGGCGTCGGAATATTCCCTGATGCGACCAGCCGCGGCGTGCTGCGCCCATGGTCGAGCTGCCAGCGATAGCCGGTGCCGATCCGCTTCCAAACGGTCGTAAAGGTGCCGAACCCGCCCGACGCCGCGCGCACCCACGGCCCCGTGCTGATCCCGACCGAGCCGTCGCACGCGCTCGCGATCGTCGTAGGCCACCACATGACGGGAACGGCGGGCTCGGCCGCGTTGGCGAGTGCCTTGGTGACGGGCTTCATGTCGGGGACGAACATCACCGCGTCGGGCGCGGCGGTCGCACGAAACGCGCGCCACTGCCCCTCGGCCTGCGCGCGCCGCGCGAACGCGCGTTCGGCGGCGGCGATATCCGCCGTCGCACTTGCGGCCAGCGCAAGCAGCATCATCGCTGCCTCCGTTCGGCCGAGATCAGCGTGTTGCGCAACAGGCAGGCGATGGTCATCGGCCCGACCCCGCCCGGCACCGGCGTGATCGCGCCGGCGACCGCGACCGCCTCGTCGAACGCCACATCGCCGACCAGCCCATTGCCGGTGCGGTTGATGCCGACGTCGATCACCGTCGCGCCAGGCTTGATCCAATCGCCGCGGATCATGCCGGGATGGCCGACGGCGGCGATCAGCACGTCGGCGCGGCGACAGACCGCAGGCAGGTCGCGCGTCTTCGAATGCGCGATCGTCACCGTGCAGTCGGCGCGGAGCAGGAGCTGTGCCATCGGCTTGCCGACGATGTTCGAACGCCCGACGACGACCGCGTCGAGCCCGGCAAGCGGACGCACGCCCTGTGCGAGGATCAGGCATCCCATCGGCGTGCACGGTACGAAGCCGTGCAGCCCGCTGACCAGCCGCCCGGCGTTTTCGGCGGTGAACCCGTCGACGTCCTTGTCGGGGTCGATCGTGGCGATGACGGCATTGGCGTCGATGTGTGAGGGCAGCGGCAATTGGACGAGGATGCCGTCGACCGCGCCGTCGGCGTTGAGGCTGCGCACCAGCGCGAGCAGTTCGGCTTGCGACGTTTCAGCCGGCAGCCGATGCTCGATGCTCGTCATCCCCGCCGCGCGGCACGCGGCCTCTTTGTTGCGCACATAGACCGCGCTTGCGGGGTCGTCGCCGACGAGCACCACCGCCAGCCCCGGCGCGCGTGCAAGGCGCGCGACCTGTTCCGCCACCTCGGCGCGCAACGCGGCTGCGCGCGCCTTTCCGTCGATGATCGTCACGGTCATCCGCCGACGTAGACGACGGGCGCGACCTGCATCTGAACCAGCCGCCGCAACAGGATGATGACGAGCAGCACGACCATCGGCGACAGGTCGAGCGCGCCGAAATCGGGCAGCACGCGGCGAATCGGCCGGTACAGCGGCTCGGTCATCCGGTCGAGCGCCTGCCAGATGCCGCGCACCGCGTCGTTGTGCGTGTTGATGACGTTGAACGCGATCAGCCACGACAGCACCGCCTGAATGACGATCACCCATTGCGCGATCATCAG
This sequence comes from Sphingomonas sp., assembly GCA_965248885.1. Lineage (GTDB taxonomy): Bacteria > Pseudomonadota > Alphaproteobacteria > Sphingomonadales > Sphingomonadaceae > Sphingomonas_O. The sequence goes on from OZ252211.1 coordinate 2,453,119, forward strand.
CACGAAATCGACGATGGTCCAAAGTTCGTTCACTTGGCGCTCCACGGGTTGTGATCTGCGGATAGCGAGGAACGCATCCCTTGTGAACCGCAACCTCCCCGTCATTCCCGCGAAGGCGGGAATCCAGCTTCTTCTCCTGCCTTCTTGTGTTTGCTAGGCCCGACCGATGTCCGGCTGGGTTTACCTGATGGCCAACCGCTATCGCGGCACGGTCTATACCGGCGTTTCGCGCGACATCGCGCAACGAGCCTGGCAGCACCGCCATGGACAGGGGTCCGCGTTCGCCAAACGGTACGGGGTGGTTAGGCTAGTGTATGCCGAGGAAGCCGCGTCGATCATCGACGCAATCGCACGCGAGAAAGCGATAAAAAAGTGGTACCGCGACTGGAAGATCGAGTTGATCGAAGCTGCGAACCCGAACTGGGAAGATTTGTTCGAACGATTGAACGGGTAAAAAGCAGAAGCTGGATTCCCGCTTTCGCGGGAATGACGGGTAATTAAGGTCATTCCCGCGAAAGCGGGAATCCAGCTTCTTCCTTCTAATTTCTTTTTCGTCGGCTAGCGGCGCACCAGCGTACCTGCTCCGCGTGCGGTAAAGACCTCGACCAGCATCGCGTGCGGCACGCGACCATCGAGGATGACCGCCGCATCGACGCCGCCCTCGACCGCGGTCACGCAGGTTTCGAGCTTGGGAATCATCCCGCCCGTCACGGTGCCGTCGGCGCGCAATTCGGCGATGCGCGCGGGATTCAGGTCGGTCATCAGCTCGCCTGCCGCGTCGAGGACACCCGCGACATCGGTGAGCAGGAATAGCCGCGACGCGCCGAGCGCGGCGGCGATCGCCCCCGCCATCGTGTCGGCGTTGATGTTGTATGTCTGGCCGCTCGCGTCGGGCGCGATCGGCGCGATCACGGGGATGACGCCCGCCGCCGACAGCGTGTCGATGATGCTGCGGTCGACGCGGACCGGCTCGCCGACGAAGCCCAGGTCGACGTTGCGCTCGATGCCGATATTGGCATCGGCGGTGCGCGTCACTTTCTCGGCGATGACCAGCCCGGAGTCCTTGCCCGACAGCCCGACCGCGCGCCCGTCCTCGGCGGCGATCCAGCCGACGATCTGCTTGTTGATCGCGCCCAGCACCATTTCGGCGACGTCGGCGGTCTCGCGGTCGGTGACGCGCAGCCCGCCGACGAATTCGGACACGACGCCGAGTTTCTTCAGCATCGCGCCGATCTGTGGCCCGCCGCCGTGGACGACGACGGGGTTGATGCCCACCGCCTTCAACAGGACGATGTCCTCGGCGAAATCCTCGGCGGCGGCGGGGTCGCCCATCGCGTGCCCGCCGTATTTCACCACGAAGGTCTTGCCTGCGTAGCGCTGCAGGTAGGGGAGCGCCTCGACGAGCGTTTCGGCTTTCGCGAGCAGCGAGCGATCGGGGTCATGCCTGCTCATCTGAAATCTCCGGCGTCGAGCTGCCGTCCGATGCGCACGACGGCTGCGATGACGAGCGGGACGAGCACGACCGACAGCACGATCTTGGCGACCATCTGCCCCACCATCAGCGCGCCGATCGGGCGCACCCCGTAAAAGGACACGGTGATGAAGATGAGCGTGTCGACGATCTGCGACAGCGACGCCGCGACGATGCCGCGCAGCTCGGCAAAGCGCCCGGTCGCGTCGGCGAGCCTGGCGAAGATCCAGATGTTGAGCGTGACCGACACGCCGTACGCGAGGATCCCCGCCGCCATCATCCGTCCGCTCTGCCCGACGATGATCGGAAACGCCGCCTTGGCGGGTTCGTACATGCCGGGGTCGGTCGGGAGCTCGAGCACCAGCCACGCCATCAGGATCGCGATGCCGAGCGGCACGAAGCCGTACCAGACCAGCCGGTTGGCGACCTGCTTGCCGTGGAGTTGCGCGATCCCGCTCGACACCGCGATCAGCGTCAGAAAGGGAAAGATGCCTGCCTCGACCGCCAACGGACCCAGCGCGACCTGCTTGGCGCCGAGAAACCCGCCGAGCGGAACCATGCCGCCGTAAAACACCGACAGGACGAACAACGAGCGCGGGATTGCGGGTGGTGCTGACATGGCCGTCTGCTAGCCTGTTTGCGCCGACATGCAATTCCCCGTTAGGAGCGGGCGATAAAGGGGCAGCGTCTTGACCAGATTTCTCATCGGCATCGCCGGGATCGCCGTCATCCTGGGCCTCGCGGTGCTGTTGTCGTCGAACCGCCGCGCGATCCGGCTGCGCGTCGTGGGTGCGGCGTTCGCGCTTCAGGCGGCGCTCGCCGTGCTGGTGCTCTCTGTGCCCGCGGGCAAGCGCGCGATCGAGGGGCTGGCGATGGGGGTCAGCGCGCTGCTCGGCTACGCCAATGCGGGAACGCGCCTCATCTTCGGCAATCTGGCGACCGATCCCACTTTCGGCAGCGCCTTTGCCTTTTCGGCGCTGCCGGTGATCGTGTTCTTCGCGTCGCTCGTCGCAGTACTCTATCACCTCGGCATCATGCAGTTCGTCATTCGCTGGGTCGGCGGGGGGATCGAGGTGGTCGTCGGCGTGTCGCGCGTCGAGGCGCTGTGCGCGGCCGCCAACATCTTCGTCGGGCAAAGCGAATCGCCGCTCGTCATCCGCCCCTATCTCGCCAGTCTCACGCCGTCGCAGCTGTTTTCGGTGATGTCGGTCGGCATGGCCGGCGTCGCGGGAACCATATTGGCCGCTTATGCCGCGCTGCTGGGACCTGCGTCGCTCCCCTACCTGCTCGCCGCCTCGTTCATGGCGGCGCCTGGCGGTTTGCTGATGGCCAAGATCATCATGCCCGACGAGGCCGTGCGGCCCGGCGCGCTGATCGCCGAGGACCACGGGCTCGCGGTCGCACCGGTCGATCCCGAGGATGTGCCCGCCAACCTGATCATGGCCGCCGCCATGGGCGCGCAGACCGGCGTCAAGATCGCGGTCGCCGTCGCCGCGATGGTGCTCGCCTTCGTCGCGCTGGTCGCGCTCGCCAACGGCCTGCTCGGCGCGGTCGGCGCGCTGTTCGGGCATCCCGAGCTGAGCTTTCAGCTGATCCTTGGCACCCTTTTGTCGCCGATGATGTTCCTGCTCAACATTCCGGCGAACGAGACGGCGGCGGCGGGCGGGCTGCTCGGGACCAAGGTCGTGCTCAACGAATTCGTCGCCTTCATCGACCTGGGGCAGCTCAAGACATTGTCGAACCGCACCGTCGCGGTCGTCACCTTTGCGCTGTGCGGGTTCGCCAATTTCTCGTCGATCGCGATCCAGATGGCGTCGACCGGAAGCCTTGCCCCCAACCAGCGCCCGATGATCGCCAAGCTGGGCCTGCGCGCGCTGGCGGCGGGCAGCCTGGCGAACCTGATGTCGGCGGCACTTGCGGGGCTGATCCTGCCGATGTAGCGTCAGACGACGCGGACGAAATCACCGTAGAGGCTCAATGTCCGGTCGTGCGTCATCAGGCGAAGGCCCTCGACCAACGCGTGAGCGATGATCATCCGGTCAAAGGGATCACCGTGATAATGCGCCAGCGACCCAACTGCAGCGACGTGTTGCGGCTCGAGCGGAAGAACGATGAAGCCGGCTTCTTCGAACCTGTCGATCGCGTCATACCCGGAATACGGCATCTCTAGCCGACGTTCGCTCCGTAGCGCATATTTGACGGCAATCTCCCAAATGGACGCCGAACTGACGAAGACATAGTCGCTCTTAAGGATTGCCGCGTTCGCTGACCCAGTGAGCCGCTCGTCGCCATCGATCGCCCAGATCGCGATGTGCGTATCGAGCAACAGGCTCAACCAGTAATCTCACCGGTCATCAGCTTGCCGATATACTCGTTATGCGCATCAAAATCGTCGGGCAGCCGGAACTTGCCCTCTGCCAGACCGAGGCGGATGGGTCGCCGGGGCAATTCATCGAGCCGCACCATCTTGACAACGGGACGCCCGTTGCGTGCGATCACAACCTGCGATGTTTCCCCGCTCTCTATGGAGGCGACGAGGCGCGAGAGGTGCGTTTTTGCTTCGTGGATATTGACCTGTTCCATGCGCTAGAGTTAGTTCACTCGGACTAACCCGTCAACGCCTTACGCGACGGCCTTGGCCCTCCCGACTTCAATACCCCAACCCGGAACCGCCGCGCGGCGAAGCGGATGATGATCGCGACCCACAGCGCTTGCCAGGCCAGCGCGAGCGCATGCGGCCACAGCGCGCCTTCCTGTGCCGCGCGTGCCAGCATCGTCAGCGCCGACGACAGCGGAAATGCTGCGGCGAACAGCCCGAGCGGCCCCGCCAGATTGTTGACCACCGACGAACCGAGCGCGAACACCGCGAGCTGCGCCATCGTGACGGGCATCGACAGCGTCTGCACCTCGCGCACGCTCGACGCCTGCGCGCCGATGCCGAGGAACGCGCCACCGAGCAGCATGTAGTTCATGATGTAATAGGCGACGCCGAGCACGACGAACATCGGCCAGCCGACCGCGGGAACAGGCAGCGGGACGCCCGGCGGCAGCACGCTGACGATCGCGACACCAATCAGCGACCCCCATACGGCGATGCCGGTCAGCGAAACGCCCAGCATCGCGATCAGCTTGCCGAGGAAGATCGCATCGACGGGAACGGCGGCGGCGAGCACCTCGATCACCTTGTTCGACTTCTCCTCGACGAGGTTCGACAGCAGCATGCCCGCGAGCAGGATCGTCAGCATGAACAGCAACGTCTGTGCGCCACGCGCGAGGACGTGACGCGCGGCCGACGTGCTTCCCCCCGCTGGATCGACGACGGTTCGTGCCAGCGCGACCTCGGGCCGGACCAGCTTTGCCCGCGCGAGCGTGTTGCCCAGCGCGACCTCGTCGAGGATCAGCTGAACGTCGGGGCCGACCGCTTTCAGCTGGCGCGCGGGACCCGTCAGGCGCGGCGCTTCGGGCCAGCCGGTCAGCACCAGCGTCGGCGTTCGCCTGGGCGCGGTCAGCAGAGCGCGCGCCTGCGCATTGGCATTGCCCGACGGCATTTCGAACCGCAGCTCGGGCAGGTCGCCGACGCGGTCGTCGAGGCGCTTGTACGCAGCCTGCAGCACGCTCCCGTCGGCGGTGACGACCGCGACGACGGGGCGAAGCGCCTGCCCGTCGGACTGCCCGCCGACATAGCCGAACACCCCGCCAAAGCCGATCGCGATGATCGGGCCGAGCAGGAACAGCACGAACGAGCGCGAGAAGACCGTCGCGACGAAATCGCGCCGCGCGATGACCATCGCCGACGACAGCGTCCGCCTCATGACAGAACCTCCTGCGCGGTCGGCGCGGCCATGTCGGCGGCGGCCTGCGCCCCCGCGATCGCGACGAACGCGTCGTGCAGCCCGGGCCGTTCGATCGACAGATTCTCGATCCCCGCCTGCCCGTCGATCAGCGACTTGAGCAACGGCTCGATCCCGGTTTCGGGCAGCGCGAACTGCCATTGTCCCTCACGCCGCGCCGCATCGGCAGGCAGTGCGGTGCGCCACGCCCCGTCGGCGGCGCGCGTCTGGAGGCGAACGATCGGACGCAACCGGTTACGTGCGGTGTCGACCGCGCCTTCGAAGCGCACCTTGCCCCCGGCGATGATCGCGATCCGCTCACATAGCCGCTCGGCGTGCGCGATGACGTGCGTGGAAAACAGGATCGTCGCCCCCTCGCGTGCTTCCTCGCGGATCAAGCCTTCGAGCCGTGCCTGGTTGAGCGCGTCGAGCCCCGAGAACGGCTCGTCGAGCACGATCAGCTTGGGCCGGTGCACCAGCGTGCCGAGCAGTTGCACCGTCTGCGCCATCCCCTTCGACAGCGTACGTACGGTTTTTCTAGCGGCATGCGCGAGCTCGTGCCGCTCGAGCAGCACGTCGGCACGCCTGCGCCCCTCAGCGAGCGGCAGCCCGCGCAGCGCCCCCATGAACGCGATCGCCTCACGCGCGACCATCGACGGATAGAGCCCGCGCTCCTCGGGCAGATAGCCGACCTGCGGCGCGGCATCGAGCGGACGCGCATGACCCAGCAGAGTTCGAGTGCCCTGATCGGGGTCGATGATGCCGAGCAGCATGCGCAGCGTCGTCGTCTTGCCTGCGCCATTGGGGCCGAGCACGCCGTAGATGCTGCCTGCGGGCACCGCGATGTCGATCCCGTCGACCGCGCGCGTCGATCCGAAGTCCTTGACGAGGCCCTGGGCAGTGATGGCGTTGTCGGGCACGTGGCAATTCCGGTGAGCGTCGCTAACGAACGCCTGTGCCCTACGATCCATCCCTGACGAAAGCCCTAAAGAGCGAAGCGGCACGATTGGGGTTCGCCGCGTGCGGCATCGTGCGCGCGGATGCGGTCGACGAACACGCCGCGCTGCGTGAATGGCTGGCGCAGGGTCATCACGGCACGATGGCGTGGATGGCGGCGCGCGCCGACCAGCGCGGGTCGCCGCGGTCGCTGTGGCCCGACGCGCAGTCGGTGATCGCGCTCGGGGTGAGCTATGCGCCCGCCGACGATCCGCTTCGCCTCGCCGACGTACCCGGCACCGCGCGCGTCTCGATCTATGCGCAGGGCGGCGACTATCACGACGTGGTCAAGCGCGACCTGAAGGCGCTCGCGCGCTGGCTGGTCGTCAATGGCGGGGGCGACGTGAAGGTCTTCGTCGATACCGCACCGGTGATGGAAAAGCCGCTGGGACAAGCGGCGGGGATCGGCTGGCAGGGCAAGCACACCAATCTGGTCAGCATGCGCCACGGCAGCTGGCTGTTCCTCGGCTGCATTATGACGACGCTCGATCTGATGCCCGACGCAGCGCATGCCGACCGCTGCGGCAGCTGCGACGCGTGCCAGCGCGCATGCCCGACCGACGCCTTCCCCGCGCCCTACCAGATCGATGCGCGGCGTTGCATCTCTTACCTGACGATCGAGCACGACGGACCGATCCCGCACGAGTTCCGCCGCGCGATGGGGAACCGCGTCTATGGCTGCGACGATTGCCTTGCGGTGTGCCCGTGGAACAAGTTCGCGCAGGCCGCCGCAGCGAACAAGGCGTTCCGCCCGCGCGCCGAGCTTGTCGCGCCCGACATCGCCGACCTCCTCGCGCTCGACGATGCCGGTTTCCGCGCCGTCTTCGCGGGATCGCCGATCAAACGCATCGGGCGCGCCCGCATGGTCCGCAACGCGTGCATCGCGGCGGGGAACAGTGGCGATGCGATGCTGGTGCCGCGACTGCAGGCGCTGGCACGCGAGCCCGACGACGTCGTCGCCGAGGCGGCAAGATGGGCGATCGCGGAACTGGCCGATGCGACCCTTGACCGCACGCCGACGCAACGGCCTTGAGCGTTGCGGCGCGAAGCGGCATAGCGCCCGACAAGCGCCAACGACAGGATCCTTTCGTCCATGACTGCCGATGCGACCGTCGCCCCTGAGCGGGTCGGGAGTGAGGATTTGTCGCAGCGGCTGATCGCGGGCGCGCTGCCCGGCGAGCTTGCCGGGTTCGGCGACGAGCAGCAGCGCCAGGCGGCCGATGCCGCGCACGACGCGCTGTCGCGCTATGCGCCGGGTGCCCCTGCGATCCACCTGTCGACGGGCACCGGTGACGGCGGGCGTCGGCTGATGCGGCTTGCGGTCGCCAACGACGACATGCCGTTCCTCGTCGATTCGATCGCGGCGGCGGTCGGCGCGAGCGGGCTGACGATCGACCGCATCCTCCATCCGGTCATCGACGGCGTCAGCCTGATCTACATGGAAACCGAGCGCGGCGATGCAAAGACGCGCGTCGAGCTGACCGCCGCGATCACGCTGGCGCTGGCGCATGTCCGCGCCGCCGTCGCCGACTGGGGCGCGATGAAGGCCGCACTCGCCGATGACGCTGTCGCGCTCGGCGCGGGTGAAGGCAAGGCGCTGTTGCGCTGGCTGCTCGACGCCAATTTCACGCTGCTGGGGTCGGCGCATTACCCGGGGGCCGGTGGCATCGCGAGCCCGCTCGGCATCGCGGCATCGGTCGGCGATGCGGTGCTCGCGCCCGAACAGCGCACCAAGGCGCACGCGTGGCTCGGTCAGCATCGCGGGCCGATGCTCGCCAAGTCGAACTTCCTGTCGACCGTCCACCGTCGCGCGCCGCTCGACCTGCTCGTCGTGCGCGACGGCGACGGGGTATCGATCCACGCCGGCTTGTGGACGAGCGCCGCGCTGACAGCCTCACCTGCGCAGATCCCGGTGCTGCGCGAGCGCCTGGCGACGCTTCTAGGCAAATATGGCTTTGCGGCGGGCGGGCATGCCGGCAAGTCGCTCGAGCACGCGCTGACCGACCTGCCGCACGACGTGCTGCTCGCGCTCGACGAAGCGACGCTCGAGCGGCTGACGCTGACCGCGATGAGCCTGGCCGACCGTCCGCGCGCCGAGATGATCCTTGCGCGCGATGCGCTCGACCGTCACCTATTCGCGTTCGTCTGGTTCCCGCGCGACGAGCTGACGACCGCGCGGCGCGTCGCGGTCGGTACGATGATCGGCGAGGGCGCCGACGGGCGGTTGTTGAGCTGGTCGATCGACCTGGGCGACGGCGAAGTCGCCCTCGTCCGCTACACGTTCGACCGCCGCGCCGCGCAGCGCGAACCCGACGAAGCCGCGCTCAAGGCTAATTTCGTGCAGATGATCCGCGGCTGGGACGAAGCAGTCGAGGCGAGCCTGGCGGCGATCACCGAGGGGCAGGCCGCAACGCGCCTGACACTGCGCTTCGCCGCTGCCTTTCCGCTCCCCTATCGCAGCGGCGCGGGCCCCGAGGAGGCCGCGCGCGACATCGTGCGGATGGCGCGGTTGACCGACCCGTACGCGCGCGACGTGCGGCTGTACCGCAACGCCGACGATGCGCCGGGCGTCCTGCGCCTGAAACTCTACAGCCTCGCGCCCGTCACGCTATCCGACACCGTTCCCGCGCTCGAAAATTTCGGGTTCGAGGTGGTCGAGGAAGTGTCGACGATGCTCGGCAAGGGCGGGGCGATTGGGCATATGCACCGCTTCGTCCTCGATTGCGGCGACCAGGCCGAGCTCCTGATCGGGCGCGCGGCCGTCATCGAGCCCGCTATCGCCGAAGTGATCGCTGGCACGCAGGAGGACGACCGGTTCAACGCGCTGGTCGCCGGCGCGGGATTCGACCCGCGCTCGGTCGTGCTGTTGCGCGCGCTGTTCCGCTACCTGCGCCAGACCGGGCTGGCTTACGGCATCGTGACCGTGGTCGAGGCGCTGCGGCGACATCCGCACATCGCGCGCGCGATCGTCGCGCTTTTCGTCATCCTTCACGATCCGACGCGAGGCGAGCGCGATACCGCCCTGGTCGAAGCCGAGATCGAGGCGGGGCTGGGCGGGGTCGCAGCGATCGACGAGGATCGCGTGCTTCGGCTGCTGCGCGCGGTGGTACGCGCGACGCTGCGCACCAATTTCTTCGCGCCTGCCGGACAAATCGCCGTCGCGTTCAAGTTCGACAGCGCAGAGGTGCCGGGGCTGCCCGCGCCGGTGCCTTGGCGCGAGATCTGGGTCTATTCGCAACGGCTCGAGGGCATTCACCTGCGCGCGGGGCCCGTTGCACGCGGCGGCCTGCGCTGGTCGGACCGGCGCGACGATTTCCGCACCGAAATACTGGGGCTGATGAAGGCGCAGCGCGTCAAGAACGCCGTCATCGTGCCGACGGGGGCCAAGGGCGGATTCTTCCCCAAGCGCCTGCCCGCCCCCGGCGACCGCGACGCGTGGCTGGCCGAGGGGACTGAAGCCTATCGCCTTTTCATCCGCACGCTGTTGTCGGTGACCGACAATATCGTCGACGGCAGCGTGGTTCACCCGCCGCATGTCGTGGTGCGCGACGGCGAGGACCCCTATTTCGTTGTCGCCGCCGACAAGGGGACCGCGACGTTCAGCGACGTCGCCAACGCGATCGCGATCGAACAGGGCTATTGGCTGGGCGATGCCTTTGCGAGCGGCGGGTCGGTCGGCTATGATCACAAGGCGATGGGCATCACCGCCAAGGGCGCGTGGGTGTCGGTCCAGCGCCATTTCGCCGAGCTCGGCACCGACGTGCAGACGCAAGCCATCCGGGTCGTCGGGTGCGGCGACATGTCGGGCGACGTGTTCGGCAACGGCATGCTGCTGTCGAAGACGCTCAAGATCGTCGCGGCGTTCGACCATCGTCACATCTTCCTCGATCCCGACCCCGACCCTGCGGCGAGCTGGGGCGAGCGTGCACGGCTCTTCGCGCTGCCGCGCTCGTCATGGGCGGATTATGATGCAACGCTGATCTCGGCGGGCGGCGGCGTTTTCGCGCGTTCGGCCAAGTCGGTCGCGCTGACCCCGCAGGTGCGCGCGGCGCTCGGCATCGAGGCGGCCGAGCTCGAACCCGCCGCGCTGATCTCGGCGATCCTGCGTGCACCCGTCGACCTGATCTGGTTCGGCGGCATCGGCACCTATGTAAAGGCGGCGAGCGAGGCCAACGGGCAGGTCGGCGATCCTGCCAACGACGCGCTGCGCGTGAATGCGGAGCAGGTTCGCGCGCGCGCGATCGGCGAGGGCGCGAACCTTGGCGTAACGCAGGCCGCGCGCATCGCCTTCTCGCTCAAAGGCGGGCGGATCAACACCGATTTCATCGACAATTCGGCCGGAGTCGATTGTTCGGATCATGAGGTCAACATCAAGATCGCGCTGAATGCCGACGTGCGCGCCGCGACGCTGACCGAGCCCGATCGCAACGCGCTGCTCGCCGCGATGACCGACGAGGTCGCCGACCTCGTCCTCGACGACAACCGCTTGCAGACGCTCGCGCTGTCGATCGCCGAGCGCGGCGGGGCAGCCGCCGTCCCATCGTTGATCCGCTTGATCGAGACGTTCGAGGCATCGGGGCGGCTCGACCGCGCGGTCGAGGGGCTGGCTTCGAACGACCTGCTCGTGCGGCGTGCGCAGGATGGGCAGGGGCTGACGCGTCCCGAACTCGCGGTCGTGCTCGCCACCGCCAAGCTCGCGCTGCAGGAAGCGGTCGAGCGCGCGGCGCTGGGCGCCGACGCCGCGCTGATCCCCGACCTGCTTGCGGCCTTTCCGGCACGGATGCGCGAGACGCATCGCCCGGCGATCGTCGCGCACCGGCTGCGCGACGAGATCGTGGCAACGGTCGTCGCCAACCGCATCGTCAACCGGATGGGCCTCATCCACCCCTTCGAACTCGCCGAGGAAGAAGGCGCGAGCATGGGCGATGTGGCGGCGGCGTTCGTCGTTGCCGAGGCGCTGTTCGACGTCGGCACGCTCTGGGCCGACCTCGACGCGACCGACATGGCCGAAGCCGCGCGGCTGTTGCTGTTCGAACAGATCGCCGCCGAACTGCGTGCCGCGATGGCCGACCTGTTGCGCGGCAGCGTCGCCGGACGCTCGGTCGGCGACACGATCGCAGCGCTGCGCCCGGGGATCGCCACGCTCGATGCCGGGGTGAGCGTTCTGCTCCGCGACGAAGCGCGTCAGCGGGCGAGCGCCTTCGGCGCACAGCTGACGCAGGCGGGCGTTCCGCCCGCGCTCGTCGCGCGCGTCGTGCGGCTGGGTGAACTCGACGGGGCGGTGGGGCTGGCCGCCTTGTCCGAGCGATCGGGCACCGATGCGACCGCGCTGACGCGCGCGTTCACGGCGCTCGGTAGTGCGCTCGGCCTCGACTGGGCGCAGGGTGCGGCGATGCGCAGCGCACCGAGCGACCCGTGGGAGCGCTTGCTGGTCGCGGGCCTCGCGCGCGATTTCCAGCAGATGCGCCTCGATTTCCTCGCGCGTGACGCAGCGGCACCCGAAGCGCGCGTAACCGGCTGGATCGAGGCGCAGGCCAACCGCATCCACGACTTCCGCCGCCTGCTCGACCGCGCGCGGCAATCCTCTGCTCCGACTCCGGCGATGCTCGCGCAGGTTGCGGGGCAGGCGCGCGTGTTGCTCGGCCGATGATCGCGCTGATCCTTTCGGCCGTCGCGATGAGCGTCATCGTGGGCGTGCGCTACCTGCTCGCGAGCGGGGCATTCGCGCTCGCGACGCGCTGGCGCATGCCCGGGCTCTATGCCGGGCTCGACGCGCAGATCGGGCGCGAGATCCGCTGGAGCCTGGCAAGTGCGGCGATCTATGGCGTCCCCGCCGGGATCGTCGCATGGGGATGGCGCGAGCATGGCTGGACGCGCGTCTATACCGACGCGGCGGCGATGCCGCTCTGGTACCTGCCGCTGTCGGTGCTGCTTTATCTCGCGGCGCACGATAGCTGGTTCTATTGGACGCATCGCTGGATGCACGAACCGTGGCTGTTTCGGCGCGCGCACGCCGTTCATCACGCCAGCCGCCCGCCGACAGCGTGGGCGGCGATGGCGTTCCACCCGATCGAAGCACTGTCCGGCGCGATCGTCATCCCTGCGCTTGTTTTTATCATTCCCATTCATGTTGCGATGCTGGGAACCGTGCTATCGGTGATGACGGTGATGGGGGTCACCAATCACATGGGGTGGGAAGTCTTCCCGAGCCGTGTGGTTAACGGGCCATTAGGGCAATGGCTGATAACCGCGACGCATCATCAGCGGCATCATGCCGACTATCGGGGAAATTATGGCCTTTACTTCAGGTTCTGGGACAGGCTTTGCGCCACTGACAAAGGGCTTGGCAGCTTTGGCGCTGGGGCTCGCGTTCGGCGGGGCGGCGGCGCCGGGGTCGGTTGACGCCGGGGTCGAGGGATTGCGATCGGGCAAGGGTCAGCTGCTCGTCTGCCTGACCGCCGATCCGGCGCATTTCCCCGATTGCCAGTCGGACCCGGAGTCGCGCCGCCTGACGGTGCCCGCACGCGCGGGCGGCGAACTGCGGTTCGCCGGATTGCCCAGCGGCGATTATGCGATCGCGCTGATCCATGACGAGAATGGCAACAACAAGCTCGACACCCTGCTCGGCATCCCGCGCGAAGGCTTCGGCTTTTCGCGCAATCCGGCGATCGGCTTCGGCCCGCCCAAGTTCGCCGCCGCACAGTTCGAGGTCACGAGCGGCGCGGTCGGCGAGACGGTCAAGGTCAAATACCTGCTGTAGACGCAACCTAACCGCGACTGCGTCGTTTCGGCCCTGAACCGCAATTCGGGAGCCTAGCCTTGCGTCGTACGATCTGCACCGCCGCCCTTCTGGGTCTTGCCAGCGCCGCGCACGCGCAACAGGACCCCGCGCCCGACCTGTCGCGCGACACGGTGACCATCGGCATCGGCGTCGGCACGGTGCCGCGCTACGAGGGGTCGGATCAATCGACGCTGATCCCGGCGGCGGCGATCCGCGGGCAGGTGAAAGGCATCGCGTTCACGACGCAGGGAACCGGCCTCTATGTCGATGTCATTCCGCGCACGACCCCGACGGGGGGCAAGTTCGTCCTCGGTCCGGCACTCAAGATCGACCTCAACCGCAACAGCCAGCGCCGCGTTCGCGACGTACAGGTGCGCGCTTTGGGCAAGGTCGACGCGGCGGTCGAACTCGGCGGACATTTTGGCTATTCGCAGACCGGGGTGATTACGTCCGACTATGATGTGCTGTCGTTCGACGTCGCCGCGCTCTACGACGTCGCGGGGGTGCACAGCTCGCTGATCGTCACGCCCTCGATCAACTATGGTACCCCGCTCAGCCGCAAGGCGTTCGTCGGGGTATCGGTGTCGGCCGACTATGTCGGCGCGCGTAATGCGCGGACCTATTTCGGCGTCAGCCCTGCGCAATCGATCGCGAGCGGGCTGCGCGCCTATGGCCCCGGAGAGGGGTTCAAGGACGTCAATTTCGGCGCGATCGGCAATATCTCGCTGACCGGCGACCTGCTTCACGGACTGTCGCTGTTCGGCCTCGCCAACTACACCCGGCTGGTCGGAGAGATCGGACGATCGCCGGTCGTCCGCAACCGCGATCAATTCTATGGCGCCGTGGGGCTGGCCTACACCTTCTGACCGCGCAGGCTCAGCGGCCAGCCGTCTTGTACGGTACGAAATCGCCGAACGAACACGCGCCGAATTGCGCACCGCTGGTCCGGTCGACGAAGCGCACGATGTCGCCGCGACATAGCTGCGAACCGTGCACCTCGACGACAGGGATGTCGTGGCTCCGGAGCGAAGGGCAATCGTTGAGCGTGTTGACGTAGCTGATATTGCGCCCAGAGCGGTAGAGCATTGCGGTGTCGAACGTCTGCCCCTCACGCGTGTCGAAGCTCGACAGGCACGACACCGGCGTCCCTGCGACCTTGCCCGCCAGCGCGCGCTGCAGTTCGGTGTCGACGACGGTCGTCCGCCGATGATCGCGCGTCGTCGCGCAACCGGTGGCAAGCACGAGCAGGGGGAGAGCGTAACGCAGCATCGCAGACATCCTTTCGATCTAGCCTCTGAAACCGTCCTTGGCCGCTCTTCGTTCCGCGAGTTGCCCGGCCGAGGCTGCCCGAATGAAGGGGTTGGTGGCGCGCTCCTCGCCGATCGTCGTCGGTACCGTCGGCTCGCCCCGCGCGCGCATCGCATCGACTTGCGCCATGCGCGCGATAATCGCCTGGTTGTCGGGTTCGGCGACGAGCGCATAGCGTCCGTTGCTTTGCGTATATTCGTGCGCGCAGTAGATCGTAGTCGCATCGGGCAGCGCGGCGAGCTTTGCCATATTGTCGAACATCTGCGCCGCCGTCCCCTCGAACAGCCGACCGCACCCCATCGCGAACAACGTGTCGCCGACAAAGGCGATGCGTTCGTCCGCGAAGTGATAGGCGATGTGCCCCGCGGTGTGCGCGGGCACGTCGAGCACCCCTGCCGCGACCGCGCCAAGCCGCACGATGTCGCCCTCGGCCACCAGCACGTCGAGCGTCGGGATGCGCGCGGCCTCGGCGCGCGGACCGGTGATCGTGCAGTTCGTCGCAGCCTTGATCGCCGCATTGCCGCCGGTATGGTCGGGGTGCCAGTGCGTATTCCAGATGTCGGTAATCGTCCAGCCGCGCGCGGCCGCTTCGGCGAGCACCGGCTCGGCCACCGCCGGATCGACGACCATCGTCGCGCGCGAGTCGCGCTCGTGCACCAGCCAGACATAATTGTCGCTCAGCACGGGGATGCGGACGATCTCGAGCGGCATCACCAGACCCCCGTGTTGGGCATCGACAGCCAGGGTTCGGCGGGCGGCAGCGCCGGGCCGGTCTGAAGCAGCTCGACCGAAATCTTGTCGGGTGAGCGCACAAAGGCCATCCGCCCGTCGCGCGGCGGGCGGTTGATCACGACACCACCGTCGGCGAGCCGCTGGCACGCGGCATAAATGTCGTCGACCGCATAAGCGAGGTGCCCGAAATTGCGCCCGTCCCCGAGATGGCCGATCTCGGCACTCTCGTTCCAGTTGTGCGTCAGTTCGACCTGCGCGGCTTCGTCGCCGGGTGCCGCAAGGAAGATCAGCGTGAACTTGCCCGCCGCATTGTCGATCCGTTGCACTTCCTTGAGCCCGAGCAGCTCGAAAAAGCGGATCGTCGCCTGCGGGTCGCTCACCCGAATCATCGTGTGGAGATATTTCATCAGCGTCAGCTTAGCGCACCGCCCCGAGTTGCGCGAGCGCGGCCGCGGCCGATTTGCCCGCCTCGCTCGTCGGCGCATTGCGGACCGCCGCTTCCCACGCCGTGCGCGCCGCGCTTTCCGAGCCCGACAGCAGCGCGATGTTGCCCGCTTCGAGCGCGACCTGCGCATCGTCCGGCGAGCGGCTGGCGGCCTGTTCGATGTCGGCCTGCGCGCGCGCGCGATCGTTCGACTGGCGCGCGAGCGTCGCCGACAACAGCCACGCGAGCGGATCGGCGGGAGCGAGCTTCAGCGCCTGGTCGAGATCGGCGCGCGTGCCGGGCTTGTCGCCGAGTGCGAAGCGCGCCCGTGCGCGGTCGAGATAGACTTCGCCGAGCTCGGCACCGGCAATCTGTCCGCGCGCGATCGCCGCATCGAACGCCGCGCGCGCCGCGCCTGCGTCCTTGCCCGCGAGCGCAGCATTGCCCGACTGCACCCAGAAATTGCTCGCACGCCGGTCGCTCGCTGCCTCGGCTGCACGTGCGGCGGCGGCAAAGGCGGTCGCGGCGGGAAGCCAGCGGCTTTGCGCGACATAGGCAAGCCCCTCGCAATGCCGCGCAAGCACCCCGCCACCCGCGACGCGCCACGCGGTCGCTTGTGTCAGCGCCGCTGCCGGATCGCGCTCCGCCAGCACGACACAGGCATTGAAACGTTCTTGGTCGGGATTGGCCAGAGCGGCAGCGGCGGCGGCGAGTGCGAGAAGGATCATGCGGCGGGCTTTCGGTCGGGCAGTGCACTGTGATACGCCCAGTGCCTGACATGCGTAAGCTGCACGGCGCATGAAGCGCGCCCGCGCAGCAGGAGAGAGACAATGTTTCGCAACCTCGACGAGCGTGTATTGGTCGCCCCGCAGATCGCAGTCGCCGATCTGGCCCAGGCGCGCGCGCTGGGTGTATCAATCGTCGTCAACAACCGTCCCGACGGAGAGGCCCCCGACGAACCGCAAGGCGCCGAGATCGAAACTGCCGCGCGCGCCGCCGGACTCGATTACATCGCGATCCCCGTCGGCCATGGCGGCTTTTCGCAGCCGCAGGTCGATGCGATGGCCGACGTGCTCGAAAATGCGGACGGCCCGGTCCTCGCTTATTGCCGCTCGGGCACGCGCTCGACCCTGTTATGGAGTCTGGCGCGCGCCAAGCTCGGTGACGCGCCCGACGACCTCCGCACCAAGGCGGCGCAGGCCGGTTACGACCTCGGCCCGGTCGACGCGCTGCTCGACATGCTGTCGGCGGGAAGGTGAACGGGCTATCCCTCGGCGCATCGCTTGCGGCGATTCTCGCGTGTGTCGGGATCGGAGACCTCGCTTCGATCGGGGAAGGCAATCCTTTGAACCGAGAGTTCGGCGCATGACCTTTTTGCGACGCGCGTGACGTCGGCGATGATCCGGCGCCGCTGGGAGGAACAGCAGTGGACGCAGAATTCGACATCGTCGTCGTCGGCGGCGGATCGGGCGGAAGCGCCACCGCTGGCCGCCTGAGCGAAGGCGGGCGCTACCGCGTCTGCCTGATCGAAGCGGGCGGGCGAAACGACTATCTCCAGATTCTTGCCCCCGCGATGCTCGGGCAGATCCCCAAAAAGTCGAACTATCGCTACGAGACGGTGCCGCAGCCCGGGCTGAACGGACGGCGCGGGTTCCAGCCGCGCGGGCGCGGGCTTGGCGGGTCATCGGCGATCAACGCGATGATCTATATCCGTGGCGCTGCGTGGGACTATGACAATTGGGCACGGCTCGGCGCGACCGGCTGGGACTATGCGTCGGTGCTGCCGTGGTTTCGGCGCGCCGAGCATAATGAACGCGGTGCCGACGACTGGCACGGTACCGGTGGTCCGCTCAACGTCACCGACCAGCGCTGGCCGCACGCCGGCAGCCTCGATTTCGTCGAGGCGGCGGCTTCGCTGCAGCTGCCGCGCAACGCCGACTTCAACGGACCGCAGTTCGAGGGCGTCGGGCTCTATCAGGCGACACAGAAGGGCGGCGAGCGCTGGTCGGCGGCGCGCGCCTATGTCGAGCCTGCCGTCGCCGCAGGTCGGCTGCATGTCGAGACCGGCGCGCTCGTCGAACGCATCCTGATCGAGGAGGGTCGCGCGACCGGCGTCGCGCTGCGCGGGCGATGGGGCAAAGGCGCGACGATTCGCGCAAAGGGCGCGGTGGTGCTCGCCGCCGGCGCGTTCAACACGCCCCAACTGCTGATGCTGTCGGGGATCGGACCGGGCGCGCACTTGCAGGAGAACGGCGTGCCGGTCGTCGTCGATCGGCCCGCCGTCGGCAGCGACCTTCAGGACCATATCGACTATGTCGGGGGCTATGAAACCGGCGGCACGCTGTTCCACGACATGTCGCTGAAGGGGCAATGGCGCGGGTTCCAGGCGTTGCGCGAATGGCGCCGGTCGCGATCGGGCTGGCTGACTTCGCCGCTCGCCGAAGCGGGCGGATTCGCAAAGACGCGACCCGAAGTCGCGCTGCCCGACGTCCAGTTTCACTTCGTCCCCGCCGTGCTCGAGAATCACGGGCGGACGAAGGTGAAGATCGCGGGATTTTCGTGCCACGTCTGCGTGCTTCGTCCCGAAAGCCGCGGGACGGTGCGCCTCGCCAGCCCGCGCGCGAAGGACGCGCCGCTGATCGACCCCAGGTATCTGAGCGATGCGCGCGACATGGACGTGCTGCTGCGCGGGGTGCGGCTGATGCGGCGCATCTGCGAAGCGCTGCCGCTGTCCGGCTATGGCGGGCGCGAGCGACACGCGCGCGGCGTCGACGACGATGCGGGGCTGTCGCAGGCGATCCGCGACCATGCCGACACCGTCTATCACCCGGTCGGCACTGCGCGCATGGGGAGCGACGAAGGCGCGGTATGCGACCCGCAGTTGCATGTGCGCGGGGTCGCCGGGCTCTACCTCGCCGACGCGAGCGTCATGCCGCGGCTGGTCAGCGGCAATACCAATGCGCCCAGCATCATGATCGGCGAACGCTGCGCCGATTTCGTGCGGCGCGATCTGGCTTAAGCCGCGCGGGCCTGCGTCGCGTTGAGCCAAGCGCGCGCCTGCCGCTGTGCCTCGGCGATTTCGCGCGCCGTCATGTCGTAGCTGATCTCCGCGCGGCATTCCTGCCCGCGATCATTGCCTGACAAAGCCGCCAGATTGAACCATTTGTGCGCCTGGATCAGATCGACGTCGAGGCCCCCGCTCCCGCTCGAATAGGCGATGCCAAGATCGTAATAGGCGTCCGTGTCGCCTTGCGCCGCATCGGCGATGCGGCTTTCGATCAGAAACGCTGCGCTCTTGAAGCTGCTGGCCATGGTCGGCGATCCCTTTGTTGACTCGCTGTCAAGCGGGACTGTCGCCGAAATGGTTCAAACAAATGGTTAACACCAATTGTGGATTAATTTGCGCGTACCGGCAGATTGTCGATCAGTCGCGTCGTACCCACGCGCGCCGCCGCCATCAGCCGCATTTCGCCGGCCAGAGCATCGACCGGACGAAGGCTATCGTCGACGAGTTCGACATAATCGGCCGTAAGCCCTGCACGTTCGAGGTTGGCGACCGCACGCGCGGTCGCCTCCGCCACTTCGCCGCCGCGTTCGATCGCTGCCGCCGCTTCGCCAAGCGCACGCGGCAGCGCGCGCGCCGCGAGCCGCTCGTCGGGCAAGAGATACAGGTTGCGCGACGACAGCGCGAGGCCGTCGGCGTCGCGCTGGACGGGGACGGGCACGACGTCGACCGGCAGGTCGAGATCGACGACCATGCGGCGAATGATCGCGAGCTGCTGCCAGTCCTTTTCGCCGAACACGCCGAAGTCGGGTGCGACCTGTCCCAGCAATTTGGCGACCACGATAGCGACGCCGTCGAAATGGCCGGGGCGAACGCGCCCGCACTGTCCCGCCCCGAGTCCGGACACCGCGATGTGCGTCGAAAATCCCGGCGGGTACATCGTCTCGACCTCGGGAGCCCACAGGAACGCCACGCCTGCCTCGCGCAGCATCGCCGCGTCGGCCGCCTCACGGCGCGGATAGCGGGTCAGGTCTTCGCCCGGTCCGAACTGGCGCGGGTTGACAAAAATTGACGCGACGACGTGGTCGGCGCGCAACTTTGCCGCAGCGACCAGCGCCATGTGCCCTGCGTGCAACGCCCCCATCGTCGGTACGAAAGCGACGGTTCCCCCCAACGAGCGGCGCACCTGGCGAAGCTCGGCGAGCGCGCGGATAATTTGCATGGGGGCAGGCACTTCCCTAAAGACCGGGCGCGGCCTTTGCAGCAGCGGGGCTCCAAGAATCAAGTCCGGGGGACAGTCGACACGTGGCCAGCTCGCGGGCGCATCGCATCGTATTCGCCAATGAAAAAGGCGGCACGGGCAAATCGACGACGGCGGTTCACGTCGCCATCGCGCTGGCGGCGGCGGGGCACCGCGTCGCCGCGCTCGACCTCGACACGCGCCAGCGCACACTGGCACGCTATCTCGACAATCGCTCGGCGACCGCGCGGCGTCGCACGCTCGACCTGCCTCAGGCCGATTATGCGGTGCTCGACCTGCTGACCCCGGCGGGGCTGAACCAAGAGATCGCGCGGCTGGGCCACGGCGCGGATTATGTCATCGTCGACACGCCCGGGCGCGACGATCCGCTGGCGCGCGCGGCGATCGCGCAGGCCGACACGCTGGTCACGCCGATGAACGACAGTTTCGTCGACCTCGACCTGATCGGGCAGGTCGACGCCGAGACGTTTCGCGTCAAGCGCCCGAGCTTTTACGCCGAGCTGATCTGGGATTTGCGCAAGCAGCGCGCGAAGACCGATGGGGGCAGCGTCGACTGGGTCGTGCTGCGCAACCGCCTCCAGCATCTCGACGCGCACAACATGCGGCGCGTCGGCGCTGCCCTCAACGAACTTGCCAAGCGCGTGGGTTTCCGCGTCATTCCGGGGCTCGGCGAACGCGTCATCTATCGCGAGCTGTTTCCCAAGGGGCTGACTTTGCTCGACATGGACGCGATGAAGGCGAGCGGCAACGTCGGGTTGAGCCATATCGCCGCGCGGCAGGAACTGCGCGAGATGATCGCGGGGTTGCAGCTGTCGGCCGATGCCGACCAGCAAAAGCTCGCGCTTTGATCAAGCTGATCGTCTTTGTCGCGCTCGCCTATCTCGTTTACCGGTTCGTCGTGCAGTTCATGAAGCAGCCCAAGGCGATGCCGCGCGCCGAGGCGGCGAAGTTGCTCGGCCTGACGCCGGACGCCGACTCGTCCGCTATCGCCGAAGCGCACCGCCGCCTGATCGCGCGCGTCCACCCCGACACCGGCGGCAGCGCCGAGCTCGCAGCACAGATCAACCGTGCCCGCGACGTCATGTTGCGTCGGTAAGCAGATCAAAGATTTTCCGGAGGAAGTCATGACACACAAATTCGATCCGACCACGCTGCGCGAGTACGACATCCGCGGGATCGTGGGGCAGACGCTGGGCGAGGCCGATGCCTATGCGATCGGCCGAGGTTTTGCGACGCGTGTGCGGCGTGAGGGCGGCACACGGGTGGTCGTCGGCTGGGACGGGCGCGTCTCGTCGCCGACGCTCGCCACCGAACTGGTGCGCGGGCTGACCGACAGCGGCGTCGATGTCGTGCGCGTGGGGTTAGGCCCCACGCCAATGCTCTATTACGCGGAAAATATTCTCGAGGCCGATGGCGGCGTCCAGGTAACCGGCAGCCATAATCCCGCCGAGTATAACGGCTTCAAGATGGTACACGCCCATGCGCCGTTTTACGGGGTCGACATCCAGGACCTGGCGCGGCTGGCCGAGGTCGGCGACTGGGAAAGCGGCGCGGGCACGGTCACCGATTATGCCATTCTCGACGATTATGTCGCGCGCCTCGTCGCCGCGTACGACGGACGCCCGTTCCGCGTCGGCTGGGACGCGGGCAATGGGGCGGCTGGCGAGGTGATCGACAAGCTCGCGCGGCTGCTGCCCGGCGAACACATGACGCTCTTCACCGAAATCGACGGGCATTTTCCCAACCACCATCCCGATCCGACCGAAGAAAAGAATCTGGCCGACCTCAAGCGCCTCGTCATCGACAACAAGCTCGATTTCGGACTGGCTTTCGACGGCGACGGCGACCGGATCGGTGCGGTCGATGGCATGGGGCGCGTCATATGGGGTGACCAGATATTGAGCATTCTCGCGGCACCGTTGCTCGCCGCGATGCCCGGCGCGACGGTGATCGGCGACGTCAAGGCGAGCACGATGCTCTACGACCGGATTCGCGAACTCGGCGGCGCACCGTTGATGTGGAAGACCGGACACAGCCTGATCAAGACCAAGATGAAGGAAACGCACGCGCCGCTCGCCGGCGAAATGAGCGGGCACATCTTTTTCGCCGACGACTATTACGGCTGGTACGGGTTCGACGACGCGCAATTCGCCGCGATCCAGCTGATGCGCGCGGTGTCGACGGGCGGCGGGTCGCTGACCGCGCTCAAGGACGCGATGCCGGTGATGATCAACACCCCCGAGCTACGCTTTCAGGTCGACGAGCCGCGCAAGTTCGCCGCGATCGACGAGGTGCTCGACCGCCTCGAAGCCGAAGGCGCTGACGTCGATCGAACCGATGGCGCGCGCGTTACGACCCCCGACGGCTGGTGGCTGCTGCGCGCCTCGAACACGCAGGACGTGCTGGTCGCGCGCGCCGAGGCGAAGGATCAGGCGGGGCTCGACCGGCTGCTCGCGATGATCGACGCGCAGCTTGCGGCATCGGGCATCTCACGCACCGCGCAAACGGGGCACTGACGCATCATCGCGGCGGCAGGACCGGCGGGCGAGCAAGGCCACCCATGCGAATGATACGGACGATCGGCCCGCCGACACGTCCGCGTTCGGGCACGAAGGTTGCAGCGACCCCTCCGGTCGCGATCGCCGCCTCGTAAACCGCGATTTCCGGTCGATAGAGCGGTGCCTCGTGCCGAAAACGGTCGTAATCGACGACGATTGCCCAGTCGGCGGCGCAGGTGTGGATCATCGCCGGGTTGATCGTGCCGAGGTCGACGATCGGGCGCTTGCCGCGCCACTTCTCGATCGTCCTGTAGGGGATTTTCGCCTTTAAATTGGCAAACACGTCGACGCACCCCGCATCACCCGCCGGATAGAGAAAGCGCCACCCGGCGTGGAGAATGTCGAACGCGAGCTGTTCGACGATTACCGTGTCGCCAGGCTTGAAATGCGCACGCGCCCAGTTCGATGCCAGGCGACGCGTGTCGTTGGTGCGTTCGGCGGCTTCGATGCGCGTGGTCACCAGCATCGGCACGACCAGCAGCGCGACGAGCGCGGCGAGGATCGGGCGGTGCCATGTGGGCTTAACCGAATCGGCAATGGTGACGATCGCAACGCCGGCGCCGATGGCGAAGACCGGCAACAACGGCACCAGCCACCGGTCCCACACCAAGCCTTGCGCGCAGATCGCGACGACGAACAGGAGTGAAGGTGGGCCGACGACCAGTGCGATTTCGCGCGACCGGCGCACCGCAACGACCAGTCCGCCGAGCGCGAGCAGTACGCCCGCGATGCCGAGCGTGTTGGTCAGCGGCCCCGATACATACCAATCCGCATTGCCAAAAAACCCGTACCCGGTCGCGCCCAGATGATAGGGGCGCGCCTCGCCCTGAAGGTTTTCGAGCACGCGCGGCAGATGGATGAACAGATAGGGCGAGGCGACGAACAGCGCAGCGAGCGACATTGGGGCCACCGCGAGCAGGCGGATGAATTGCGCGCGTCGCTCGTCGCGACGGCGCAGGACATAAGCGAGCGCACCACCCGCAACGGTCAGCGCGACGGCCGCGCCCGGCCATTTGGTCGCGACGGTCAGCCCCAGCCAGACGCTCGCCCAGGCATAGTAACGCCATCGCCCCGTCCGCGCGATACCGACGGCCGCGATCATGCACGCGAGCATGAAGACCGTCGCGTGCATGTCGGTGCGGATGATCTGCGAATATTTGATGTGCAGCGGCGCGACCGCGAGAAGCGCCGCGACGACCAGCCCGACGCGCCGGTCGAACAGCCGCTCGCTCAACCGATAGGCGAGCCCGATGACGACCAGTCCGCAAAACAGCATGAACACGCGTCCGGGCAGCCACGCGACCGTCGGGTCGTTGTAGATCGCGCGCGCATAGCCCTCCGCATCCGGAAAACGTCCCGTCAGCCACCCCCCAGCGAAAGTCAGCACGTCCATCAGAGCGACGCTGACGATCGTCGTTGTGCCCGGATGGCCGTACCAGCCGGGGTCGAGCGTCGGCCCGCTGATCATGCGCAGCGCGCCCATCACGAACATCTGTTCGTCCTGGTCGTAAAGCGCGGGCAGGCCGAACGCGAGCCCGTGAAGGCGGAGGACGAAGCCGATGAGCACGATGCCGACAAGGGCAAGCCGGTGCCATCCGATGGAATTACGCGTCACCCTGCAGCGCTTAGCCCTGCCCCGCCGCAATGTCACCGTCGGTGCATTGACATGCCGCATGGCAGACGGAAAAGGGCCCGCCAACAAGGGGAAAATTCGCGATGAAGACTGTGCTTCTGGCCGGGGGTCTGGGCAGCCGTCTGGGCGAGGAAACCTCGATCCGTCCAAAACCGATGGTCGAGATCGGCGGCATGCCGATCCTGTGGCACATCATGAAAATCTATTCGGCTGGCGGGATCAACGACTTCATCGTGTGCCTCGGGTATAAGGGCTATGTGATCAAGGAGTTCTTCGCGAACTATTTCCTGCACACCGCCGACGTCACCGTCGACCTCAAGCAGAACAGCCTCGAGGTCCACCATTCGCGCAGCGAGCCGTGGCGCATCACCCTCGTCGAAACCGGCGCCGAAACAATGACCGGCGGTCGCCTGAAAGCGGTGCGCCCCTATTTGACCGAGGGCGAACCGTTCTGCTTCACCTATGGCGACGGAGTCGCAGACATCGACATCGCCGATCTGATCGCGTTTCATAAAGGCCATGGCAAGCGCGCGACGATCACGTCGGTCGCGCCCCCCGGACGCTTCGGCGCGCTCGAGTTCGAGGGCGATCTGGTCACCGCGTTCAAAGAAAAACCTGCGGGCGACGGCGGGCAGATCAACGGCGGATTCTTTGTCGCCGACCCAAGCGTCCTCGACCTTGTCGACGGGCCTGAGACGGTGTGGGAGCAGGGACCGCTCGAGGCGCTTGCGCGTGCCCATGACCTCGTCGCGTATCGCCACGCCGGCTTCTGGCAGCCGATGGACACGCTGCGCGACAAATTATTCCTCGAGGCGATCTGGGAAAAGGGCAACGCGCCCTGGAAGCGCTGGTAGCATCGCTCGCGTTCCACCGCTCCCTTACTTATACGTGTGTCAGTAAGGGAGAACGCGATGCCCGCGCGCGCTGACAGCCATGCCGCCAATCCGCACTGGCTTCCCCGGCATGCCAAAGACGCGCTCGATCATATCCCCGGTGAGCGCGGTTGGCCCGTAGTCGGCAATACGCTGAAACTGCTTGCCGATCCCCCGGCCTATGGCAACCGGATGGTCGCCAAATACGGGACCATCTATCGCCAGACGAGCTTCGGCGGCCCCAACATCGCGCTGTTCGGCGCCGATGCCAACGAGCTCGTGCTGTTCGACCGAGACAAGGTCTTTTCGTCCGAGCAGGGCTGGGGCCCGATGCTCAACCAGCTGTTCCCGCGCGGGCTGATGCTGATGGATTTCGACCAGCACCGCGTCCACCGGCGGACGTTGTCGGTCGCGTTCAAGCCCGAGCCGATGCGGCTCTATGCCGAGGCGCTCAACGCCGGGATTGCCGCCGGGATCGCGCGCTGGTCAGGCAAGTCGTTTCCCTTCTATCCGGCAGTCAAGGCGCTGACGCTCGAACTCGCGGCAACGGCGTTCCTCGGCATTCCGTTCGGGCCAGAGGCGGCGAGGATCAACAAGGCCTTCATCGACATGGTGCAGGCGACGATCGCGGTCGTCCGCGTGCCTCTGCCCGGCACTGCGATGGGGCGCGGCGTTGCGGCGCGCAAATATCTGGTCGAGTATTTCGGGCGCGAGGTGCCGATGCGGCGCGCGGGCACCGGCGACGACATGTTCTCGCAAATCTGTCGCGCGACCGACGAGGAGGGCACGCAGCTGTCGGTCGAGGCAATCGTCGATCACATGAACTTCCTGATGATGGCCGCGCACGACACGATCACCTCGTCGGCGACCGCGATGGCGATGCTGCTCGCGCGCAATCCCGAATGGCAGGGGCGGCTGCGCGACGAAATGGACGGACTCGGCATCAATGGCGCCGACCTGCCCTATGAGCGGCTGGGCGAGCTGGTGCTGACCGAATATGCATTCAAGGAGTCGTTGCGGCTGATGCCTCCGGTCCCCTCGCTTCCACGCCGCGCGATCAAGCCGTTCGAATTCCGCGGCAAACACTTCCCTGCCGGAACGCACGTCGGGATCAGCCCCATGTTCGTCCACAAGATGGCCGAGCATTGGCCCGAGCCCCACCGTTTCGATCCGATGCGCTTTACGCCCGAAGCGGCACGCGACCGGCACAAATACGCCTGGGTGCCGTTCGGCGGTGGCGCGCATATGTGCCTGGGGCTTCATTTTGCGTACATGCAGATCAAGCTGATCATGTGGCATATTATCCGCGCGCACCGGATCGACATTGCTGCGGGCGCAGGCGACGCGTGGCAGGCGTGGCCGATCCCCAAGCCGCGTGACGGCCTGCCGGTGACACTGACCCGCCTAACTCAATGATTATTCACCTTTGATCGCTAGGACGGCAGGCGATCAGTTGGGGATCGAGTCATGCCTAAAAGAGTGAATGTCGCGCTCAGCGACGAGCGCCAGTCGATGCGGTCCGAAATCCGCCTGCCCGCCAGCATCGTTGCGGGGCCATCGCGGCGCGTCGCGGCAACCGTCCTCAACATCTCGGCGCACGGCGTGATGGCCGAGGTCAAGGCGAGCTTCGTGCCAGGACGCCCGGTGACGCTCGAACTGGCAGGCCTCGCACCGACTGCGGGGCGGATCGCATGGACGCGCCAGGGCCATGTCGGCATCGCGTTCGCGGTGCCGCTGACCGTCGAGGCGCTGCTCGCCCTCGTCTGACTAGAGATCGAGGATCGGCATCCACATCGGCGCGCCCGCCAGGCTCGGCGACAGTCGCAACCGGTCGAGCGCCGCCTCGACCGATGCGACCGGCCCCTCATGTGTCGTCATCACGACCAGCGCTCCCCCATCGGGCGCGGTACCGCGCTGAATCATGCTTTCGATCGAAACTCCCGAATCGCGCATTGCCGCAGTCATCTCGGCGAGCACGCCGGGCTTGTCAGCGACGCTGAAGCGCAGATAGCTGCGCCCGCGTCGCGCGCCCGGGTCGGCGCGCATCGCCTCGGTCAGGTCGGCGACGGGCATCGCAAAGGCGGGGCCGACATCGCCGCGCGCAATGTCGATCAGGTCGGCGACGACTGCACTCGCGGTCGGTCCCGCGCCCGCGCCGCGCCCTTCGAAAAACAATCGCCCGACGTAATTTCCCTCGGCGACGACCGCGTTCATCGCGCCCTGGACATGCGCGAGTGGGTGCGACAACGGCACGAGGCAGGGGTGGACGCGCTGGTAGAGCCCGTGCGCGTCGTCCTCGGCGAGCCCCACCAGCCGCACGCAAAAGCCGAGCGCCCGCGCCTGTGCGATATCGGCGGCAAGTACGTCGCGGATGCCCCCGAGCGCGACCCCCGCAAAATCGATCCGCGTTCCGAAGGCAAGGCTCGCAAGGATCGACAATTTGTGCGCGGCGTCGATGCCGTCGACGTCGAAGGCAGGATCGGCCTCGGCGAACCCCAGGGCCTGCGCATCGCCAAGCACGGCGCCAAAGTCCGACCCCTCGGCCTCCATGCGTGTCAGGATGTAATTGCAGGTGCCGTTCAGGATACCGTAAACCTGCGCGATGCGGTTCGCCGCCGCGCCCTCGCGCAACCCCTTGATAACGGGGATACCGCCCGCGACCGCTGCTTCATACTTCATCGGCGTGCCCGACTCTTCGGCGGCGCGCGCGAGATCGAGCCCGTGATGCGCGATCATCGCCTTGTTCGCGGTCACGAACGCCTTGCCACCCGCCAGACTGCGCTGCGCGAGGACGAGCGCGGGACCGTCGCTGCCGCCGATCAGCTCGACGACGACGTCGACATCCTCGCGCGCCGCTAGCGCGGCCGCGTCGTCCTCCCACCCGAAGCGCGCAATATCAAAGCCGCGCTCGCGCGTCCGGTCGCGCGCCGACACCGCGACGACCTCGATCGCGCGCCCGGCACGGCGCGCGATCAGGTCGGCGTTGGCGTCGAGCAATTCGACCACGCCCCCGCCGACGGTGCCAAGGCCTGCAAGCGCGATGCGAAGCGGGGGCGTCATAGCAACCCGATCTCGCGCAGCCGCTCGTGCAGATAGTCGTCCGCCGTGATCGGATCGGGATAGCGATCGGGGTTCGCCGGGCTCACGCACCCAGGCAACGTCGCGATCTCGACGTCGGACGCGAGGTGAAGGAAGAACGGCATCGAATAGCGCGAGCGCCCACGCCGTTCGGGCGGCGGGTTGACGACGCGGTGCGTGGTCGAGGGCAGGACATGGTTGGTCAGCCGCTGGAGCATGTCGCCGACGTTGACGACCAGCGCACCGCGCGGCGGGTCGATCGCCAGCCACTGCCCGTCGCGGTCGAGCAATTGCAGCCCGGCCTCCTCGGCCCCGAGCAGCAGCGTAATCAGGTTGATATCCTCGTGCGCGCCCGCGCGGACGCCCGGCGCGTCGGGCGAGACCGGCGGATAATGGAGCAGGCGCAGCACGCTGTTCCCTTCCGCGATTCTGGCGTCGAACCAGTCGGGCGCGAGGCCCAGATGCACCGCGATCGCCGACAGCAGTTGTGCACCGACGCGGTCGAGTTCGGCATAGAGCCGCGTGAAGGTATCGCGGAACCCTGCGGGCCGGTCCGGCCAGACATTGGGCGGCATCGACTCTTCGTAACGATGCCCCGGCGGCAGGTCGCGACCGACGTGCCAGAATTCCTTGAGGTCGTTCTCGCTCGCGCCCTTGGCGATTTCGACCCCGAACGGAGTATAACCGCGCGCGCCGCCCTTCGCGGCGCGATATGCGCGCTTTTCCGCGACCGGCAGCGCAAAGAATTCGGCGGTCAGCCGCCACGCGTCGGCGACGAGCGCGTCATCGACGCCGTGATCGGTCACGATCGCAAAACCGAAGCGTTCGAACGATCCACCCAGGTCGGCGGCGAAAGCGGCGCGGTTTCGCGTCAGGTCGGTGAGCGAAAGCGGGGGGACGGCAAGCATGACGTTGCTCTATCGGCGCGCCGACGATGCGACAAGTTTGGGGGAAGCGGGAACCGCGCGCCGCCGCCGCTGGTTGCGCCTTCGAACCCCCACCGGAGGATGATATGCCCGATCGCGACGTCAGCGCACCGTTCAGCGAACAGGACGCCATCCCGTTCGACAATGCCAACCGCGCCGAGGACGAACCCGACCTCGAGGGCTATGACGAGACACAGCGCGCGGAGATCGCCGAAGTCGAGGGCGATGGCCCCACCGACGGCGTGGTCATGACCGACCTGCCCCCCGACGACGGCCGCGACCTCGACGAGGACGAGGTCGAGGATTCGGCGGACGAACTGACGGTGACGGTCGACACCGACGCAGGGCTCGATTTCGACGACGAGGTCGACGTCGATACGCTTTGATCATCGCCACCCCCGCGAAGCGCAGGGGTGGCGACTATCACGTTACTTCAGCACGACTTCCTGGAACAGCATCGAACCGAGCTGCGTGCGCATCGGCCCGCGCGCGGCGCTCGCGGCGTCCATCTGGTGCTCGTCCTGCTTCATCATCGCGACCATCTCGGCCTGGCGACGCTCGCTCTCGGCGTTCGACGGCCAGTCCTTGAACTCGATGACGAGATACAGGTTCGCCTCGGTCGACGGCCCGTAACTGCGCGCGAGGATCTTGTAGTCGAGGAGCCACCCCTTCGACTTGGCGAACGCCTGCTGCGCTTTCCACTTGGT
Organism: Sphingomonas sp.; assembly: GCA_965248885.1. GTDB lineage: Bacteria > Pseudomonadota > Alphaproteobacteria > Sphingomonadales > Sphingomonadaceae > Sphingomonas_O. The sequence goes on from OZ252211.1 coordinate 2,482,700, forward strand.
ATTGAGATAGTCGACGTAGTTTTCGAACTGGCCGGGCAGCGTGCGGATCATCGAGATTTCGGTATAATTGCCAAACGTGTAGGCTGAGCGCTGCGCCTGCGCGGGCGCCGACAAGGCAATTGTCGTGGTGGCGGCGAGGGCCGCGAGCGCAAGGTGGCGGAATGTCATGTCAGGCTCCCGATAGGCCGCCGTTCTGGCGGCAGGTTGGACGCGGAGAACTCACGGAAGAATTCGCCGCGCCTACCCGTTTCGAAGAGCAAACCCGCGCCCGACCGCAGCCGCAGCGCAACACCTTTTTACGGTTCAACTCAAGTCATTTCGAGTGCGTCACGCGCCGCGCGTCGCCAGGCTTTCCATGACCTTGCCGTGAAGCCAGATGTTCATCGTCGCACTGTCGTTGGTGTCGCCGGTAAACCCGAGTTCGTTCGCGAGGCTGATCCGGTTCGCCATGCTCGAATCGAGATCGAGCAATTTCATGAGGTCGACGATCGACGTCTTATAGTTCGACTGGACGCCCTTCGACGCAGCAATCGCATCGAGCCGCGCCTCAATGTCCGCCGGAGTAGCAGGCGCAGCAGCCGCAGGTGCGGGCGCGGGCGCGGGTGTGGCTGCCGCGGCGGGGCCGGCCTGCGGCGCGGGGGCGGCCTGTGCCTCGTGGTGACCGAAGATCGCGTTCTTGATCGCGCCGAAGATGCTCATCGTAACTCTCCCATGTCGTTCGGCCCTGTTTGGCCAGCCCACTCAACTAACGCGAAGCCGTGACGGTTGCGAGACGTGTCACACAGTCGGCAACTTGTTTTACACTGTCGGTCGAACCGCCTCCGGTGCGGCCGCGGCGAACGCGGGAAGCGCGGTCAATGTCGCATCGATGCGCGCCAGCGTCGGATATGTGTCGACTTCGACACCGAAACGGCGCGCATTGTACATCTGCGGAACCAGGCAGATGTCGGCTAGTCCCGGTGCATCGCCCGACAGATATTCGCCCGCTTCCCCCGCCATGACCTCGAGCGCGGCAAAGCCTTCGGTAATCCAGTGTTTCGACCATTCGGCCCGATCGGCACCATAGTGCGCCTCGACGAATTTCAGGATGCGCAGGTTCTGGATCGGATGGATGTCGGCGGCGACGACGAGCGCCATCGCAAGCACCCTCGACCGTGCGGCGGGGTCGCTGGGCAAGAGCCGAGGCTCTTCGACGCGCGCGTCGAGATAATCGATGATGGCCAGACTCTGCACCAGCCGGTGTCCGTCGATTTCGAGCGTCGGCGCGAACCCTTGCGGATTGCGCGCGACATTGTCGCTGCCGCCCTGTTCGCCCTTGGCCAGATCGACCTGCACCGACTGATATTCGATCCCCTTCATGTTGAGCGCGATGCGCACACGGTACGACGCCGACGAGCGCCAGAAATCATAAAGGACGACGCTCATTTCAGCACTCTTCCGGCAACCGCGTCGAGCTTGGCGAGAAGTGCGGGGTCGCGCGCTTCGGGTGCCGTGATCAGTGCGACCTCGAGGTTGGTGTCGATCGGCGAAGCCGCGCGCGTCGCGGGCAGCGATTTCGCGAGATGCAGCAGCAGCGCGCGCGCGGTCGCGGCGTTGCTCGACAGGCGCGCGATGACGGTCGCAACGTCGACATGCGCCTCGCCCTCGCGCCAGCAATCATAATCGGTGACCATCGCGACGAGCGCATAGGGAAGCTCGGCCTCACGCGCGAGCCTGGCCTCGGGCATGGCGGTCATGCCGATCACGTGCGCGCCCCACTGCCGGTAGAGCTGCGATTCGGCGCGCGTCGAAAACTGTGGTCCTTCCATCGCCAGATAGGTCGCGCCCTCGCTGACGTCGGCCCCCGCCGCGCGCGCCGCCGCCGCCGCCATCGCCGACAGGCGCGGGCAGACCGGATCGGCCATCGAGACATGCGCGACCATGCCGGTGCCGAAAAAGCTCGACGGACGCCCTTTGGTACGGTCGATGAACTGGTCGACGATGACGAAGCGCCCCGGCGGCAATGCCTCGGCCAAGCTCCCAACGGCCGAGATCGACACCAGGTCGGTGACACCCATTCGCTTCATCGCATCGATATTGGCGCGCGCGTTGAGTTCGCCCGGCGGGATCGGGTGCCCGCGTCCGTGGCGCGGCAAAAACACGAATTTGACGCCCGCGATGCTTCCAGTGAGCAGCTGATCCGAAGGCTTTCCCCATGGCGAGGCGACCTCGACCCAGCGCGCATCGTCGAGCGCCTCGATCGCGTACAATCCCGAGCCGCCGATGACGCCGATCGTCCATTCGCTCATCGTTTTGCGCCGGAATAACCGCGCACCAGACGCCCAATAATGCGCGATAATGGCGGATTTGCGTGGGCTGACTTCACACTCTTCGCACGGTCGCGCATCGGCACCTCCTTGCCCGCAAGGCAGGACCGCCTCGCGACCCGACGTTGGCAGGTGCGCCGGGTGTAGGCCAGCCGGATTGTGACAGGGCGCGCTGCGCTAGGCGGCAACCTCGGGAAGGCGGCCGAGTGCGTCGGCGTCGAGACCGGTCCCCACGCCGTCCGGCTCGATCGAAAAGCGATCGTCGGTGAGCACGACAAGGCGTTCGCCGACACCGACGACACCGCCGCCGTGGCGCACCAGCAGCGCGCGGACGCGGTGGTCGTCGTGCGCGATCATGGTGTCGACGACGGTCGCGATTGCGGAACCGTCGTGACCGGTGACCGTGGCCCCGATCAGGCTGGCCGAGGGAGTCAGCGTCGGCGCGGGCGCGGCGACGCTGTCGCGCGCGATCGCGTCGGCCTTGTCCTTGTAGACCGCCTCACGCCCCAGCCAGCGCCAGATGCCGACGATGTTGACGAGCGTCAGGAACGCGTTGGTCGCGACGAGATTGGTCTGCCCCGTCGACAGGCCGATCGTCGTCCACGCCAGCGACCCGAACACGAACACGACGAAGCCATAGCCGGTAAAGCGCGGCCCCAGATTCGCAGCGGTCATCATCGCCGCGATCATCGTCGCAGCGGGAGCGATCCAGCCGGCAGCATCGGCAAGCGTCATGCGCCTGGCACGCGGTGGCGCAACACGGCTGCGGCAATGAACCGATAAGTCGAAGGCATGACACTTCCCGGGGCGAACGGCGGCGTAACGAGCGGCCTTGTGAATAGTTGCGACGACGAAATCGTCGTACACCCGCGAAACGCATTGCGTAATACCGACCGGTTGGTATGTTTGGGTATGGCATCGATTCGTTCCTCGGCCCGTGAGAGCCTGCTGATCGCCGCGCGCGACCTGATTCGTCGCAAGGGCTATGCCGCGACCTCGATCGACGATCTGTGCCGCGCGGCGGGCGTGACCAAGGGCGCGTTCTTTCACCATTTCGCGTCGAAGGAAGCGCTGGGCGTCGCGGTCGCCGATTATTGGTCGTCGACGACGAGCGCCTTTTTCGCGCAGGCGCCGTATCATGCGCACGCCGACGCGCTCGACCGCATCCTCGCCTATATCGATTTTCGCAGCGACATCATCGCGGGCGAGATCGGCGAATTCACCTGCCTCGTCGGTACGCTCGCGCAGGAAGTTTGGGAGTCGAACCCGGCGATCGCGACGGCGTGCGACACCAGCGTGTCACAGCATGCGGCTACGCTCGAAGCCGATATTGCCGACGCGCTCGCGACGCGCGGGATAAGCGGGGTCGATCCGGTGAGCCTCGCGCTGTATACCCAGGCGGTGCTGCAGGGCGGGTTCATCCTCGCCAAGGCGAGGAACGACGCGCGCGTCGCGCGCGACGCCGCCGCGCATCTGAAGCGCTATTTCGAACTGTTGTTCAAACGAGGAGAGGAATGATGAACGCCATGGTTTCGGACCCGCCGCGCAGGCTGTCGCGGCCCCGGCTGATGACGGGAACCGGCTGGATGCTGAGCGGGCTGGCGATCGCTTTCCTCGCGCTCGACGGCGCGATGAAGCTCGCGCGGCCGCAGGTGGTGATCGACACGACGGCGCAGCTCGGCTGGCCGACCGATGCCGCCACCTGGACAATACTCGGGACGATCCAGCTGCTCGCCACCGCGCTCTATGCAATCCGCCGCACGTCGGCACTCGGCGCGATCGTGCTGACCGGCTATCTCGGCGGCGCGGTCGCCGCGCACGTCCGCATCGGCAGCCCCCTGACCACGCATATCCTGTTCGGCGTCTATCTCGGCGCGATGATCTGGGGCGGATTATGGTTGCGCGACGCCCGCGTCCGCGCGCTGCTGAGCTGAGACGCACACACGACCAAGCCAAGGAGACGGACAATGAGCTATATCGACGGTTTCGTGATCCCCGTGAAAACGGCGGACAAGGACGCTTTCCTCGCGCATGCCGAGTCGGTCGATGCGCTGTTCCTCGAATGGGGCGCGCTGCGTGTCGTCGAAGGCTGGGGCGACGACGTTCCCAGCGGCACGACCACCGATTTCACGCGCGCGGTACACGCGAACGACGACGAGACCGTCGTATTCAGCTGGATCGAATGGCCCGACAAGGCGACGCGCGATGCGGCAATGGTAAAAATGCAGAACGACCCGCGCATGATGGAACAGCCGATGCCGTTCGACGGCAAGCGCATGATCTTCGGCGGTTTCGACCCGATCTTTCAGCTGGAGGCTTGAGATGAACAGTCATGGCGATTTCATCTGGTACGAACTGATGACGACCGACGCCGATGCCGCCGCATCCTTTTATAGCGCCGTCGTCGGCTGGCAGGTGGGCGACCAGCCCGAGTATCGCGAGATTCAGACGCCGCACGGGCACGTTGGTGGAATGCTCCCGATCACCGAGGAGATGACCGCAGCCGGTGCGCGCCCGGCGTGGCTGGGCTATGTCAAGGTCGATGACGTCGACAAGGCCGTCGTGTCGGTCGAACAGGGTGGCGGAAAAGTGCTCGTGCCGCCGCGCGACCTGCCCGAAGCCGGTCGCTTTGCGCTGGTCGCCGACCCGCAAGGTGCCGTATTCTACATGATGACCCCGCGACCGACGGCGGGCAATCCTGACGCCACCAGCAATGCCTTTGCCTATGATCGGCCGACCGACGGCCATTGCGCGTGGAACGAACTGGCGGCGAGCGACCCGGCGGCGGCGCTGCATTTCTATGGCGCGCGCTTTGGCTGGGTAAAGGACGGCGAGATGGCGATGGGGCCGATGGGCACCTATCACTTCGTGCGCCACGGCGCGCACGGGATGTTGGGCGCGGTGATGGACAAGCCGCTGCAGATGCCCGTGTCCGCATGGACCTATTATTTCCGCGTGCCCGATATCGACGCCGCAGCCGCCACGATCGCCGCGCGCGGCGGCCATGTGGTGCACGGGCCGCAGGAAATTCCCGGCGGCGATTTTTCGATGAACGCGGTGGATCCGCAGGGCGCGATGTTCGCGCTCGTCGGCAAAAGGAACTGATCATGGCCAGGAACACGATCTGCCTGTGGTACGAGGGCGACGCCGAAGCGGCGGCGACTTTCTATGCGGCGACCTTTCCCGACAGCGCGGTCGGCACGGTCTGGCGCGCGCCGGGCGACTATCCCGACGGGCAGCAGGGTGACGCGATCGGGGTCGATTTCACCGTGCTTGGCCTGCCCTGTTTCGGGCTGAACGGCGGGCCGCATTTCAAGCACAGCGAGGCGTTCTCGTTCCAGGTCGCGACCGATACGCAGAAAGAGACCGACCGCTACTGGAATGCGCTCACCACCGATGGCGGCGCCGAAAGCCAGTGCGGCTGGTGCAAGGACAAATGGGGCATCTCGTGGCAGATCACCCCGCGCGCGCTGACCGATGCGATGAAGGCGGGCGGCCCGGCGGCCAAGGCGGCGTTCGCGGCGATGATGACGATGAAGAAGATCGACATCGCCACGATCGAGGCGGCGGTGGCGGGCGCACGAAAAACGCCGGCGTGAAGCCGACGCTCTACGCCCACCCCTTCTCGTCCTATTGCTGGAAGGTGCTGATCGCATTCTACGAGACCGGCGTCGACTTCGACTATGCGATGCTCGACGCCGATCATCCCCAACATTTCGCCGCGCTCGTCGCGCACTGGCCGTTCGGCAAATTCCCGCTGCTGATCGACGCGGGCGACGCGATCCCCGAGGCTTCGCTGATCGTCGAACATCTCGCGGAGACACGCGACGAGGCCGCACGGCTGATGCCGCGCGATGCGGCGACGCTGCGCGAGGTAAAGCGGCTCGACCGCGTCTTCGATAATTACGTGATGACGCCGATGACGCGCTTCGTCGTCGATGCGATGCGACCCGATGGCGCAAAGGACGCGACGGGGGTCGGGGAAGCGCGCGTGCTGCTCGACACGGCCTATGCCTGGCTCGACACGCGGCTGGCGGGCCGAGCTTGGGCAGCGGGCGACGGCTTCACGCTTGCCGACTGTGCGGGTGCGCCATCGCTGTTCTACGCCGACTGGGTGCACCCGATTGCTCCCGAGCACGCAACGCTGCGCGCCTACCGCGCGCGTGTCCTTGCGCACCCGTCCGTCGCGCGCGTCGTCGACGCGGCACGACCGTACCGCCCGCTGTTTCCACCGGGTGCCCCCGACCGTGACTGAGGAGACCGGCATGACCCACGAACTCACCATCGAACGCCATATCGCTGCCTCACCCGGACGGGTGTGGCAGGTGATGACCGAACGCACCGCCGAATGGTGGTGCCCCAGGCCGTGGACGACCGAGATCGTCGAACAGAATTGGGTAACCGGCGGGCGCAGCGCGATGACGATGCACGGGCCCAACGGCGAGACTTCGGGCGGCGACGGACTGATGCTCGAAGTCGTGCCGGAGCGCCGCTTCGTCTTCACCGACGCGGTGCGCAAAGGCGGCGACGGCGACTGGGTGCCGCAGGGGCCCTTCATGATCGGGATTTTCGAAATCACGCCCGACGGTGAGGGCACGCGCTACCGCGCCTCGGCGCGGCACTGGACCGAAGAAGCGATGGAAAAGCATCGCGCGATGGGGTTCGAGGACGGCTGGGGAACGGTGGCCGATCAGCTGAAGGCGTTGTGCGAGGGGTGACGCTTCCTTCCCCCCTCCCTCCCCTGAGGGGTAGGGAGGATCACCCGAACACTGCCGCGCCTTTCAGCCGGTTGTAGGCCGCGATCGTTTCGGTCAGCACCGCCTCGTGCGTGCGGTCGCCGCCGTTGCGGTCGGGGTGGTAGCGGCGGACGAGTTCGGAATAGCGCGCACGCAGCGTCCGGCGATCGGCGTCGACCTCGAGCCCCATGGTCTTCAGGTCACGACGCTGCTCGCCCGACAGCGGCTGGCCGTCCTTGCGCTCGGGCGGCACGGTGCGGCGAAAGCGCGCCTGGATCGCGTCGAGCGGGTCGTTGAAATCGGCCCAGCGCGGCGTCGCGCCGACATGCGCGAATGCGCGCGTCTCGCGTTCCCAGCCTGCGGTCGGGTGCTGCGCGTCCTGAATCTCGTCGGCGCTCATCCCGCTGAAATAATTGTAGCGCGCGTTGAATTCGCGGACATGATCGAGGCACAGCCAGCGCCACGCGCCGGGACCGTCGGGTCCGCCGGGCGTCACCGGCGCGCGGAACTCGCCCGCCTCGCCGCATCCGGAGTATTGGCACGGGTCGTCGCGCTCGACACGCCCGTGAAAACGCGGGCGGCGCGGGCTGTCGGGGCGGGGTTCGTCGGCGCTCAAAGCTCTCTCGCAAATCGGCAAACCGCGTATATAGGGCGGATGGACATGGCTTCGACCCCTGCCCCGGGACCGTCGGTCGCCACCGAGATCGAAGCGCGGCTGACCGCCGCGCTCGCCCCGTCGCGGCTGGTCGTGACCAACGACAGCGCGTCGCACGCCGGACATCGCGGCGACGACGGCACGGGCGAGTCGCACTTCTCGATCCTCATCGAAAGCAATGCGTTCGCCGGCGTGGCGCGGCTTCAGCGCCAGCGCATGGTCAATGCCGCGCTCGGCGAAATTCCCGGCGAACGCGTTCACGCGCTCGCGATTCGCGCGCTCGCACCCGGAGACCCACGATGACCGATCTTGCCCGCACCCGCTTTCCGCTCCGGACCGGCGTCGAGCTCGACGTGACGCACGGTGGCCCGCATGATGCGCCGGCGATTTTCTTTCTCCACGGCTTTCCCGAAAGCGCGCGGACGTGGCGCTATCAGCTCGCCGACCTCGCGCCGGACTACCGCGTCTTCGCGCCCGACCAGCGCGGCTTCGCCCGCTCGTCGCGCCCCGTCGGCACCGAAAATTACACCCCCGACAAGCCTGTCGCCGACCTGTTCGCGCTCGCCGATGCGCTCGGCATCGACCGTTTCACGCTCGTCGGGCACGACTGGGGCGGCGCGATCGCGTGGGGCGCGGCGCTCGCCGACCAGCGCCGCGTCGAGCGGCTCGTCATCGTCAACGCGCCGCACCCGCTGATCTTTCAGCGATCGATGTTCGACGACATGGGGCAGCGCGCCGGGTCGCAATATATCCGCGCGTTCCGGACCCCCGGCATGGACACGCAGATCGCGAACAATCTCGACGCGTTCGCCGATCGCATGTTCGGGGAGGGGCAGATGGCGCCCGCGGTCGACGCCGCCGAGCGCGCCGCCTATCTCGACGAATGGTCGCAGCCGGGCGCGATGACCTCGATGCTCGAATGGTACAAGGGTGCGCAGGTGATCGTGCCCGCGATGGACGAGACGCCCGAGCGCCCGGCGTTCCTCGACAAGCCTTTCCCGACGCTCGACGTGCCCACGCTCGTCGTCTGGGGCATGCAAGATACCGCGCTGACGCCGGTACAGCTCGACGGGCTCGACGCGCTCGTCACCGACCTCGAGATCGTGCGCGTCCCCGATGCCGGTCATTTCGTGACATGGGAAAAGCCCGAAGCCGTGACCGGGGCGATCCGCGCCTTCCTGACGCGCTGAGTGCGGCCAAGCTAACCGTTCGCCATCGCCTCCTGCGCCAATTGCTCGGCCTCGATCAGCAGCGCGTCGTCGGCGGTCCCCTGCGCCACGCGTTCGTTGCCGATCATCACCAGCACGGGCACCGCAAGCGGGGTGACGCGCGGGCATTCGACGTGCAGGATCGTCCCCTCGGCGCGGTCGAGCAGGTCGGCGAGACGCCCGACATCGGTCATCCGCGCGCGCGCGTCGGCCCAGGCGGCCTTCATCAGCAGATGGTCGGGCTCGTAACGGCGCAGCACGTCGTAGATCAGGTCGGTCGAAAAGCTCACCTGCTTGCCGGTCTTGCGCTTGCCCGGATGCTGGCGCTCGACGAGCCCGCCAATGACCGCGACCTCGCGGAACGCACGCTTGAGCAGGTGCGAGCCCTGTACCCAGTCGACGAATTCATCGGTCAATATGTCGTTCGAGAACAGTGGGCGCGGGTCGGTGATCGGCTCAAGCCCATAGGTCGCGAGCGCATAATCGTTCGCGACGAAGCCCAGCGGGCGCATCCCCAGTTTTTCCATCCGCGCGGTCAGCAGCATGCCGAGCGACTGGTGCGCGTTCCACCCCTCGAAGCTGTAGGCGACCATGTAATGCCGCCCCTCACGCGGGAAGGTTTCGATCAGGAGTTCGCCCGGGCGCGGCAGGCGCGAGCGCAGCTGCTGCATCTCGAGCCACTCGCGCACTTCAGGGGGAAAGCGCACCCATTGCGACGGATCGTAGAGCAGGGCGCGGACGCGGTCGGCAAGGCTCGTCGTCAGCGCGAGACGCGCGCCGCCATAGCTGGGAATACGCGCAGGCCGCGCGGTCGCACGCACCAGCACCTCCTCATTGTCGATCCGCTCGACTTCGAGGCTGATCCCCGAAAAGAAGAACGTGTCGCGCACCGACAGCGTGGCCGCAAAGGCCTCCTCGACCTTGCCGAGGCTGCGCCCGTTGCGAAAGCGCACCGTCAGCATCGCCGCCTCGACGATGATCCCCGCGTTCAGCCGGTGCTGCGTCACGAACTTGGGATGCGCCACGCGCCAGTGCCCGGTATCATCCTTCACCAGCCGCCGGAACCGGTCGTACGCCTTCAGCGCGTAGCCGCCAGTCGCGATGTAATCGAGGACGCGCGCGAACGCCGCGCCGTCCATCGCGCTGTAGGGAAGCGCCGATTGCACCTCGGCGAGCATGGCGGCTTCGTCGAAGGGGGCGGCGCACGCGCACGCCATCAGATGCTGCGCCAGCACGTCGAATGTGCCAGGGTTGAACTGATCGGGGTCGAGCTCGCCGTCGGCGACGGCATCGAGTGCCGCGCGCGCCTCGAGATATTCGAAGCGGTTGCCCGGCACGATCAGCGCTTTCGACGATTCGTCGAGGCGGTGGTTGGCACGTCCGATCCGCTGGAGCAGTCGCGACGATCCCTTGGGCGCGCCCATCTGGATCACACAGTCGACATCGCCCCAGTCGACCCCGAGGTCGAGGCTGGCGGTCGCGACGAGTGCACGCAGCCGTCCGTCGGCCATCGCCGCCTCGACCTTGCGTCGCCCCGCGATGTCGAGGCTGCCGTGGTGAATGCCGATCGGCAGTTGCGCATCGTTCGCCTTCCACAAGTCCTGGAAGATCAGCTCGGCGAGCGCGCGCGTGTTGCAGAAGACGATCGTCGTGCGGTGCGCGGCGATCTGCTCCATCACCTGCGCAGCGGCATAGCGCCCCGAATGCCCCGCCCACGGCACGCGCCCCTGCGGCAGCAGGATCGCGATGTCCGGTTCGGCGCCCGCCTCGCCCTGAACCAGCGTCACCGCGTCGATATCGCCATTGGGCGCAAGCCATGCGCGATAGCCGTCGGGGTCGGCGACCGTCGCCGAGAGCGCGACGCGACGCAGCGCGGGCGCGATCGCCTGCAACCGCGCAAGGCACAGTGACAGCAGGTCGCCGCGCTTGCCCGTTGCAAAGGCGTGCACCTCGTCGACCACGATCGTGCGCAACCCCGCAAACATCGTGACGCTGTCAGGATAGCTGAGCAGCAGGCTGAGCGATTCGGGCGTCGTCAGCAGGATGTGCGGCGGCCGTTCGCGCTGACGCTTGCGCCGGTCCGACGGCGTGTCGCCGGTGCGCGTTTCGACGCGGATGTCGAGCCCCATCTCATCGACCGGCGCGATCAGGTTGCGCTGCACATCGACCGCGAGCGCTTTCAGCGGCGAAATATAGAGCGTGTGCAGCCCCTCTCCGGGCTGCTCGATCAGCTCGGTAAGCGTCGGCAGGAAGCCGGCAAGCGTCTTGCCCGCACCCGTCGTCGCCACCAGCAGCGCGTGGTCCCCGGCGCGCGCGACATCGAGCATCCCGAGCTGGTGTCGCCGCGGGTGCCAGCCCTTCGCGGCGAACCAGTCGGCGATGACGGGGGGAAGGGTTGCGGCCATTGCCGTCGCCATGCCGCGTTGCGCATCGCTGCGCCACCGGGTCATCGCACGCTGGCATTTTCATATGTGGTCTCTAATCATTTCAGCCAATGCGCAAGACAGTCCCACGCCCGAGCTATCTCGACGGCTGCGAGGCGTTAGGGGCAATTTCGGGTGAAAAGCGCTGGAGAAGTCACGACGGGAAGCGGCTATACACCTGGGATTACCTGCACGGTGAAATTGAGGTATTCGACCAGCGCGGCAATCATCTTGGTGCAGCGGACGCCGTGACAGGCGTTCTCGTCAAACCAGCAGTTCGAGGGCGGAGGATCGATGTCTGACGAAAGCTTTCTGAGCCTGGCACTGGCCGGGCGGGTGGTCTCGGACGAGATCGACGATTTCGTTGCGCAATGGCACGCAGGCGAGGGCGATCAGCCGTTGCACGCGTTTCTCGGCATGTCGTGGGAAGAGTATCAACTCTGGGCCAGCGACCCCGCATATCTGAGCATCATATTGGCTGCGCGTCACAATGGACAGGATCTTCGTCAAACCGTTGCCGCAGTGAACGACAATTCGGTTGCCGCTCAAAGACTCGCCACGCGCAGCTTGAAGCCGGAACGCGTCCGTCAGCTTGAGCAATGGCTCGCCAGAACCGGGTGACGATCGGCACGGTCGATCCCATATCGTTGCGATGACGCGCCTCGGCACATGGATCGATCCGCAGCCGCAGGGCATCTACTTGCCGCGTGCCGACATCTGGGTCGATCCGTCGCGTCCGGTCGCGCGCGCGTTGGTCACCCACGGGCATGCCGACCATGCGCGCGGCGGGCATGGCGCGGTGTGGGCGACGCGCGAGACGCTGGCGATCATGGACGTGCGCTACGGCGAACAGACGGCGCACCCGGTGGTCTATGGCGAGCGGGTCGATCTCGGGAGCATCGCGGCGACGTTCCTGCCTGCCGGGCATGTGCTCGGCTCGGCGCAGATCCTGCTCGAATGCGACGGCGAGACCGCGATCGTATCGGGCGATTACAAACGCCGCGCCGACCCGACCTGTGCGCCGTTCGAAGTGCGCCATGCCGACATCTTCATCACCGAGGCGACGTTCGGCCTGCCGGTGTTTCGCCATCCGCCGATGCACGACGAATTGCGCAAAGTGCTCGACGCGCTTGCCGCGCAGCCCGAACGCTGCGTCGTGATCGGCGCCTATGCACTCGGCAAGGCGCAGCGTGTCATCGCCGAACTGCGCGCGATGGGGCACGACGCGCCGATCTACCTCCACGGCGCGATGCAGCGGCTGTGCGACCTGTACCGCGACCTCGGCGTCGATCTCGGCGAGCTTCGCCCGGCACTGGTCGCGTCGAAGGACGAGATGCGAGGGAGCATCGTCGTCGCGCCGCCGTCGGCGCTCGGCGATCGCTGGTCGCGGCGGCTTCCCGAGCCCGTAAGCGCGATGGCGAGCGGATGGATGCGCGTGCGCCAGCGCGCGGTCCAGCGCGGCGTCGAATTGCCGCTGGTGATCAGCGACCACGCCGACTGGGACGAGCTGACCACCACGATCCGCGAGGTTGCGCCCCGGGAAGTGTGGGTGACGCACGGGCGGGAGGATGCGCTGGTCCACTGGTGCCTGACGCACCAGATCAAGGCACGCGCGCTCGACCTGGTCGGGTATGAGGACGAGGATGATTGAGGGATTGCTGCTCCCCTCCAGCCTTTGCTGGAGGGGCTGGGGGTGGCTCTTCTTTTTTTGTAGCTTGAGAAGAAAGCATAAGAACCACCCCCGGCCCCTCCACGCAGGCGTGGAGGGGAGTTAGAGGCCTAAGCGCTGTAATACATGTCGAACTCGACCGGGCTCGGCGTCATTTCCCAGCGTGCGACGTCGGCCATCTTGAGCTCGATATAGCTGTCGATCTGGTCCTTGGTGAAGACGTCGCCTTTCAGCAGATAGGCGTGATCGGCCTCGAGGCATTCGAGTGCCTCACGCAACGACGCGCAGACGGTCGGCACTTCGGCGAGCTCGGCAGGGGGCAGGTCGTAGAGGTTCTTGTCCATCGCCTCGCCGGGATGCGTCTTGTTCTGGATGCCGTCGAGCCCGGCCATGAACAGTGCGGCATAGGCGAGATAGGGGTTCGCCATCGCGTCGGGGAAGCGCACTTCGACGCGCTTGGCCTTGGCCCCGGCACCATAGGGGATACGGCACGACGCCGAGCGGTTGCGCGCCGAATAGGCGAGCAGCACCGGGGCTTCGTAACCGGGGACGAGCCGCTTGTAGCTGTTCGTCGTCGGGTTGGTGAAGGCGTTGACCGACTTGGCATGCTTGATGATGCCGCCGATGAAATAGAGGCACATGTCCGACAAGCCGGCATAGCCGTTGCCCGCGAAAAGCGGCTCCTTCCCGTTCCAGATCGACAGATGCGTGTGCATGCCGCTGCCGTTGTCTTCCTTGATCGGCTTGGGCATGAACGTTGCCGTCTTGCCATAGGCAGCGGCCACCTGATGCACGACATATTTGTAGATCTGCATGCGGTCGGCGGTCTGCGTCAGCGTGCCGAAGGTGAGGCCGAGCTCATGCTGCGCGGCGGCGACCTCGTGATGGTGCTTGTCGCACGGCAAGCCCATCTCGATCATCGTCGAGACCATTTCGCCGCGAATGTCGGTCGCCGAATCGACCGGCGCGACGGGGAAATAGCCACCCTTGGCGCGCGGGCGATGCCCCATGTTGCCGCCGTCATACTTGGTGTTGGTGTTAGTCGGCAGTTCGATATCGTCGATCGAATAAGAGCTGGTCGAATAGCTGTTTTCGAAACGCACGTCGTCGAACATGAAGAATTCGGCCTCGGGCCCGATGTAGATCGTGTCGCCGATGCCCGTCGTCTTCAGATACGCCTCGGCGCGCTTGGCGGTCGAGCGCGGGTCGCGCGCGTAGAGCTGCCCGGTCGAGGGCTCGACGATGTCGCAGAACAGGATCATCATCGGCGTCGCGCTGAAGGGGTCGATATAGACCGCGTCGAGGTCGGGCTTCAGGATCATGTCGCTCTCGTTGATCGCCTTCCACCCCTCGATCGACGACCCGTCGAACATCAGCCCGTCGGTCAGCTCATCCTCGCCGATGACGCTCGAGACCATCGTCAGATGCTGCCACTTGCCCTTGGGATCGGTGAAGCGGACATCGACCCATTCGATCTCCTTTTCGCTGATCATGTCGAGGATCGTCTGTGCGGTGTTCGCCATTTTGCTTCCCTCTTGTTCCCCGGCGAAGGCCGGGGTCTAGCCCAACAAAAAGTCTGGCCCCGGCCTTCGCCGGGGATCAGTCAACCTAAATCGCGTCGCTGTCGGTCTCGCCCGTGCGGATGCGCAGCGCGCTTTCGACCGGGATCACGAAAATCTTGCCGTCGCCGATCCGCCCCGTCTGCGCCGCTGCCGCGATCGCCTCAACGACGCGCGCGCACTGCGCGTCGTCGACGACGACCTCGAGCTTCACCTTGGGCAGGAAATCGACAACATATTCGGCCCCGCGGTACAGCTCGGTATGCCCTTTTTGCCGCCCGAAGCCCTTGGCCTCGGTCACCGTAATCCCGCTGACGCCGACATCGTGAAGCGCTTCCTTCACCTCGTCGAGCTTGAACGGCTTGATGATCGCTTCGATCTTTTTCATGGCTGACGAATCCCCGACCTTGTGCGATCCTAGGCGCAGCCATCGCCGCAGTGCAACATCGGCGTCGCGTTGCGCATCCACCGGCGTCCGGATTGCTGACGGAAGCAGCACTCCGGCAAGAGTGCCCAAATTAAGGGCAGAAAAGACGGCCTGACCGTTTACTCTGTCTAAACCCGTTCGGTCCTAATCCTGCCTGGGCGAGACGCAGGGGACAGCGACATGGGCACCGTACTGAAGGTTTTGGGAATCGTGTTTATCGGCTGGCTGTTGTTGTCGGTGGTCGGATGCATGATGATCGCATCGGTCGTGCGCACTGCGGCGACCTCCCCGGCGATGACCGCGAAAAGGTCGGCGGCGATGGACGAACTCCGTACGACGATCGAGGAGGCCGCCGAGCGCGCGCGCACCGAGCGCGAGGAACGCGCATCGAGCTATTCGTCGCCCAGCTACACCCCGAGCTATTCGTCACCGAGCGCCAGCAACCCGCGTCCCGGCCAGCCGATGCTCAACCCCAGCCCCGGTTCGGACGACTGATTCAGTCGGCAAACGGGTCGCGGACGAGAATCGTATCCTCGCGCTCGGGGCTGGTCGACACGAGCGCAACCGGACAGCGGATCAGTTCCTCGACGCGTCGAATATATTTGATCGCTTGGGCGGGCAGGTCGGCCCAGCTCCGCGCGCCCGCAGTCGACTGGCTCCACCCGGCAATCTCTTCGTAAACCGGCTCGACACCTGCCTGATCGGCGGCGTGTGGCGGCAGATAGTCGAGCGCGCGGCCGTGCAATCGGTAACCGGTGCAGATGCGCAGCGTCTCGAAACCGTCGAGCACGTCGAGCTTGGTCAGCGCGATCCCGGTGATCCCGCTCACCGCCGCTGCCTGACGCACCAGCACCGCGTCGAACCAGCCGCAGCGCCGCTTGCGCCCCGTGACGGTGCCGAACTCGTGCCCGCGCTCGCCCAGCCGCTGTCCGGTATCGTCGGTCAGCTCGGTCGGAAACGGTCCCGATCCGACGCGCGTCGTATAGGCCTTGACGATCCCGAGCACGAACCCCGCCGCCGACGGTCCCAGCCCGGTTCCGCCCGACGCGGTCCCCGCGATCGTGTTCGAACTGGTGACGAACGGATAGGTGCCGTGGTCGACGTCGAGCAGCACGCCCTGCGCCCCTTCGAACAGCATCCGCCGTCCGCGCGCCTTGGCTTCGTTGAGCGTCAGCCAAACGGGCTTGGCATAGGGAAGGATAAAACCGGCGATTCCGAGGAGCTCCTCGACAAGTGCTGCGCGGTCGAGCGCGGCGACGCCGAATCCGGCGCGCAGCGCGTCGTGGTGCGCGCAGATGCGGTCGAGCTGCGGCTCGAGCTGGTCGAGGTGCGCTAGATCGCACACGCGGATCGCACGCCGCCCGACCTTGTCCTCGTACGCGGGGCCAATGCCGCGCCGCGTCGTGCCGATCTTGCCCGCGCCCGAGGCATCCTCGCGCAGCGCGTCGAGGTCGCGGTGAAAGGGAAGGATCAGCGGACAGGTTTCGGCCAGATGCAGATTGTCGGGGGTGATCGTCACCCCCTGCCCGCCGAGTTTGGCCACCTCGTCGCGGAAATGCCACGGATCGAGCACGACGCCGTTGCCGATCACCGACAAGGTGCCCCGCACGATACCCGAAGGGAGCAGGCTGAGCTTGTAGGTCTGGTTACCCACGACAAGCGTGTGGCCCGCGTTATGCCCGCCCTGGAAGCGCACGACGACATCGGCGCGGCTAGCGAGCCAGTCGACGATCTTTCCCTTGCCCTCGTCGCCCCACTGCGCGCCGATTACCGTCACGTTCGCCAACAGCCGTTCCCTTCGCAGCCGCTCTAGCGTCGTTGACCCGCACGCGACAACTGTGGCACTGCAACGCCGGTTGCGGGTGTAGCTCAATGGTAGAGCAGAAGCCTTCCAAGCTTACGACGAGGGTTCGATTCCCTTCACCCGCTCCAACCTGCCCAAGGCATCTAGCGCGGCGGCATGCGGATCGCGCCGTCGAGCCGCACCGTCTCACCGTTGAGATAGGTGTTGCGCACCATCTCGAGGACGAGACTGGCATATTCGGCCGGCGCGCCGAAGCGCTTGGGGAACGGCACCGATGCCGCGAGTGCCGCTTTCACCGTGTCGGGAGCGCCCATCATCAGCGGGGTGTCGAAGATGCCGGGCATGATCGTGTTGACGCGAATCCCCTCCGACGACAGGTCGCGCGCGATCGGCAGCGTCATGCCGACGACCGCGGCCTTCGACGCCGAATAGGCCGCCTGCCCCATCTGCCCGTCCTGCGCCGCAGCCGACGCCGTGTTGACGATGACGCCGCGCTCGCCGTCGATCGGCTCGAGCGTCACCATCCCCGATGCCGCCTTGGTCAGGCAGCGGAACGTGCCCACGGTATTGAGCATTAGCAGCCAGGCGAACTTGTCCGAAGGAAAGCGCCTGATCTCCCCCGTCGTCCGGTCGCGGCTGACGGTCTTGGCAGCGTTGCCGCCGCCTGCGCAGTTGACGAGGATGCGTTCCTGCCCGTTGACGGCGCGTGCAGCGTCGAACGCCGCATCGACGCTCGCCTCGTCGAGGACATCGACGCTGGCAAACGTCGCGCCGATCTCGGCGCCGACATCACGGCCGGCCTCGTTGAGGTCGAGGATCGTCACCTTGACGCCGGCCTCACGCAGTGCGGTCGCGGTGGCGCGACCGAGGCCCGATGCACCGCCGGTGACGACTGCCGCAATGTCCGACCCCAAATGCATCGCTCTCTCCTGTTCGTTTCGTCGCACCGACGGCATGCGCCAGCCCGCTGTCACGGACAAGCCTGCTCACTGATCAACGGAATGAGACGCGCAGGCGTGACAGCGCAAAGCGCCTTCGTTAGCGGAGGCGTCAGCCAGAAGGAGCAGATGATGCGCTTGGTCGCCTTTACGAACGGTTCCGGTCCCCAAATCGGGCGCGTCGACGGCGAAACGGTGATACCGCTGACCGAGGGATGGACGGGGCCCGCCAGCATGGCGGCTGTCCTAGCAACGGGTCGGCTCGACGAACTGATGCAGCGCGGCGATGCGCGCCAGGCGATCGCGCTGGCGGGTCTTTCCCTGCTGCCCCCGGTGTTCGATCCGCCGCGCATCTTTTGCGTCGGGGTGAATTACGAGGAGCACCGGCTCGAGACAGGGCGCGAGCGTTCGGCGGCACCCACCATCTTCATGCGCACGCCGCAGTCACAGCTCGCGGCGGGCGCGCCGATCCATGTGCCCGCCGACGTCTCGACGCGCGTCGATTATGAGGGCGAGATCGCCGTCGTGGTCGGGCGCGGCGGGCGGCACATCGAGCGCAGCGATGCGATGGCACACGTCGCCTTCTATAGTGCGTATAACGATGTGTCGGTCCGCGACTGGCAGGTCCACACGTCGCAGTGGACGCCGGGCAAGAATTTCGACGGCACCGGCGCGTTCGGCCCCTGGCTGGTCACCCCCGACGCCATGCCGGCGACCATGAAAGACATCCGGCTTCAGACGCGGCTCAACGGCCGGGTCATGCAGGATGCGACCGCCGACATGATGATTTTCGGCATCGACGAGCAGATCGCGTATCTGTCGACCTTCACCGCGCTGCTGCCCGGCGATGTCATCGTCACCGGAACGCCCGGTGGCGTCGGCAACAAGCGGACCCCGCAAGTCTTCCTGAAGCCGGGCGATGTCGTCGAGATCGAGGTCACGGGCGTCGGGGTCTTGCGCAACCCCGTGGCGTGACCGGACCGCGCGACATATTCTCTCGGGAACCATCGCAACTGCATCGTCACCCGCGCGTTCCCTTTGGCATTAGCTGAACCCGAGGGCACCGATGCAACCGATGATTCACGAAGACGCGCTTCCGGGTCACGAATCGGCGCTCGACCGCAAGCCCAAATGGGAACCGCGCTATCCGGGTTCAGGACGCCTCGACGGCAAGGCCGCGATCGTGACCGGCGGCGATTCAGGGATCGGGCGTGCCATCGCCGCGCTGTTCGCGCGTGAAGGCGCCGATGTCGCGATCCTCTATCTCAACGAGCATGACGACGCCGCCGAAACAGTGCGGATCGTCGAAGGCGAAGGGCGTAACGCGCTGAGCATCGCGGGCGACGTCGGCGATCCCGAATTCTGCCGCCGCGCGGTCGCCACGGTGGTCGCCGAACTCGGCGGGGTCGACATATTGATCAACAATGCCGGAGAGCAGCACCCCGACCAGGACATCGCCGACATCACCGATGCGCAACTGCGCCGCACCTTCCAGACCAACATCTTTTCGATGTTCTACATGGTGCAGGCAGTCGAGCCGCATCTGTCACGCGGGTCCGCGATCGTGAACTGCACGAGCATCACCGGCTATGCCGGTGAAAAGGAGCTGCTCGACTATTCGTCGACCAAGGGTGCGATCACGGCGTTCACGCGATCGCTGTCCGAAAATCTGGTCGGCAAGGGCATCCGCGTCAATGCCGTCGCGCCGGGACCGATCTGGACCCCGCTCAACCCATCCGGAGGCTCGAGTCCGGAAAAGCTCGCGACCTTCGGGCAGAAGACGCCGATGGGGCGTCTGGGCGAACCCAATGAGGTCGCCCCCGCGTTCCTGTTCCTCGCGTGCGACGATGCGAGCTATATGTCGGGGCAGGTGCTGCATCCCAATGGCGGCACGATCGTCAACGGGTAAGAAGCATTAACCGCAGCCTGCGATGATGCAGCGATGTGGCCGTTCACCTCGCAACGCATCTTCGGCAACCGCTGGTGGGCGGTCGCCTTCGTGATCTTCGTCTGCTGGCAGGTCATCGACTTCGTCCCGCACGACGACGGCAATGCGTCGAACGCCATCACGACCGACGCGACGGGAGCGCCGGTCGACGATGCCCAGTTGCGCGCGCTCAAGGATAGTTTCAACGCGATGTGATGCGTCGCGTGTTGATCGCTTGCCTTGCGCGGCTGTTCGTCGTGCAATTCCTCGCCTGGACGGGCATGTTCGCGCTATGGATCTACACTACTCCAGTCGTCATCGAACGGCTTTCGCCCGGCGTCGCAAGTGACGATCCGGCCTATCTGGCGGGTCTGACCTGGGTGGGCTGGTGCTTTGCGGCCTATGCGCTGCTGGCCGCGATACTGAACTTTGCGCAGCCGATCGTATTCGCGGCGGTCGGGCGCAACCGCAGCTATGCCGCTTCGCTGTCGGTCGGCGCGCTCGGCATTGCGCTGGTCCCCTATGGCGCTTCGCCGGCGGCATTGCTCGGCTGTTTCGCGCTGATCGGCATCGCGTGGAGCGCGATCTCGACCGTGCCTTACGCGATCGTCGCCGAAGTCGCGCAAGAAGCCGAGTTGCGCCGGGCGATGAACATCCTCGGCTTTTCGGTCGTACTCCCGCAAGTCGTCGCGGTTCTGCTGTTCGGCATCCTGACGCGCACATTGTTTGCGGGCCATGTCGCGATGACGATGGAACTGGGGGCTGGGGCGATGGCGCTCGCGGCGTTCGCCGTTCTTCTGCTCGGGGTCGGTGCTAACGCGCCAGATAGCCGGTCCGCACCAGGAACGCGCGGAGTGCCGCTGGATAATTGGGATAGGTGATCGTCTGTCCTTCGGGACAGTCCTCCTCTTGTCCCAGAGCAACGCGACAACCGGTCGGCAGCGCCCACCCGTCGATGCGGTCGTAATGCGCGAGGATCTCGCGCCAGGCGGGATCGAATCGCCCAAGCCGCGCCGCGTCGGCGGCATAGGCGGCGCACGCCCCGTTGCGCGAATTCGGGCGAACCGCGAGACATTGCGCGCGGGTAGTCTTCAGATCGGCGGCGTAGATCGAAGCGAAGGCGGGCTCACGCGAGACGTCGACGCGCTGGCCATTGCGGATCGACAGCACCTGCGGCGGCGCGTAACTCCCCGCATGGCTCGCGAATGCGTCGAGGAACCGGTCGTCGCGCATCACGAAGTCGGCATTGCCATCGCCCGACAGGTCGCGCGGGAACGACGCCATCCAGTCGCCATCCCATTCCCCCATATCGACAGTGCGCCATTGCCCGCCGATGACGAAGGCGGCCTGGACGCGAATGCA
The DNA here is from genome assembly GCA_965248885.1 of Sphingomonas sp. GTDB lineage: Bacteria > Pseudomonadota > Alphaproteobacteria > Sphingomonadales > Sphingomonadaceae > Sphingomonas_O. The sequence goes on from OZ252211.1 coordinate 2,503,714, forward strand.
GCAATGTCCGCCTCCGGTGTCGCTTTGCAGGACGACGCCGGGCAGCGCCGATCCCATGGTCAGCGAACCATAGCCGAAGCGATGCTCGACCCCCTTGCTACGCGCCTCGCCTGTCAGGCTGTGCGTGGCGAGCCCGGGCGCGGCGATCGTGATGCGCGGCGCGACGAGCTCGCCCTCGGCGACGGGGTCGATGGTCAGTTTCATGGGCCCGGCAGCCATTTGCCGTTTGCCCGCAACCCAGGCGTAGAATCGGCCAGGCACGGACGTCGTCCCCAGCCTGCGCGGCGGAGCGGCGGTGGTGAACGCGGGCATCAGCAGCATCGCCGCGATCAGCAAAGCGCGCATCGCCTTCACTCTCATGCCGCGCTCGCGACTTCGTCCTGTTCGGCCGCCTGACGCGCCCACATCTCGGCATAGAGGCCGCTGCGCGCAAGCAGGGCTGCATGCGTGCCGCGCTCGGCCACGCGTCCGGCGTCGAGCACGACGATCTCGTCGGCATCGACGATCGTCGACAGGCGGTGCGCGATGACGATCGTCGTGCGGCGTTCGGCGATCGCGCGCAGCGTCGCCTGGATTTCGGCTTCGGTCCGGCTGTCTAGCGCGCTCGTCGCTTCGTCGAGGATCAGGATCGGCGGATTCTTGAGCAACGTCCGCGCGATCGCGACGCGCTGTTTCTCGCCGCCCGACAGCTTCAGTCCGCGTTCCCCGACCCTGGTCGCATATTGGTCGGGGGTCGACGCGATGAAGCCGTGGATCGCCGCGCCGCGCGCTGCGTCGGCCACGTCGCCCTCGCTCGCGCCCTCACGGCCATAGGCGATGTTGTAGCCGATCGTGTCGTTGAACAGCACGGTATCCTGCGGGACAATGCCGATCGCCGCGCGCAGTGTCGCCTGCTGGACGCGCGCGATGTCCTGTCCGTCGATCAGGATGCGCCCGCCGGTCGTATCGTAAAAGCGGTAGAGCAGCCGCGCGAGCGTCGACTTGCCCGCGCCCGACGGTCCGACGACCGCGAGCGTCCCGCCCGCCGGAATGGCGAAGCTTACGCCGTGCAAAATCTCACGCGCGGGGTCGTAGCCGAAGCGCACATCCTCGAAGCGCACCTCACCCGCGCCGACGGCGAGCGGCAGCGCGCCAGCGATGTCGACCACTTCGGCGGGCGTGTCGATGAGGTCGAACATTGCCGCCATGTCGATCAGCCCCTGGCGGATCGTGCGATAGACCATGCCGAGCATGTCGAGCGGCCTGAACAGCTGGCTGAGCCAGGTGTTGACCAGCACGACGTTGCCGGTGGTGAAGCGCCCCTCGCTCCACCCCCAGACGACATAGGCCATCGCGCCGGCCATCATCGCGTTGGTGATGAAGCTTTGCCCGATGTTCAGCCAGGCAAGCGAATTTTCCGACTTCACTGCGGCGTCGGCATAGCCGCGCGCGGCGGCGGCATAGCGCCGCGTCTCGCGCTCCTCGGCGTTGAAATATTTGACCGTTTCGTAATTGAGCAGCGAATCGACCGCCTTTGCCGCGGCGCCGGTATCCATCGTATTCATGTCTTCGCGCAGCTTGGCGCGCCAGTCGGTCACGGTGCGCGTGAAGACGATGTAGACGACGACCATCACCAGCGTCGCGATGACGAGACCGAACCCGAACTTGACCCAGAACAGCACCGAGACCGCCGCCAGTTCGACGATCGTCGGCGCGATGTTGAACAGCAGGAAATAGAGCATCGTGTCGATGCTCTTGGTCCCGCGCTCGATGACGCGCGCGACCGCGCCGGTGCGCCGGTCGAGGTGGAAACGCAGCGACAAGGTGTGGAGCTGGCGGAACGTGTGTTCGGCGAGATGGCGCGTCGCGTCCTGCCCCACGCGTTCGAAGATCACATTGCGCAAATTGTCGAACAAAGTGCCGCCAAAGCGCGCGGCGGCATAGCTGACGACGAGCGCGATCGCGAGGAAGGGGGCAGACTGCATGCCCGGCGCCATGCGGTCGATCGCCGCGCCATAGACGAGCCCCATCGAGAGCTGGACCGCCTTCGACACGAGCACGAGCACCAACGCGGCGACGACGCGCAAACGCAGCGCCCGGTCGTCACGCGGCCAAAGATAGGGGAGGAACCGGCGCAGCGTGGCAAAGCTCGCCGGGGCCGCGTCGGGTGTTTCGATTACAGGGGGCATCGCTCGCGTATGTGGGGAGGCGTAAGGGAGGTGTCCAGCGTTGGTTTCAGCCGCTCGTTTTCGCTCACCCCACCGACCGCAAACGCCCTATCAATGATAGCGGCGCAGCAGCCCGGCCAGCCGACCCTGTACGCGCACTTGATTGGCGGCATAGACTTGCGGCTCGTGCGACGCATTGGCGGGGTCGAGGCGGATGCACGGACCCTCGTGCCGGTAATATTTGAGCGTCGCTTCGCTGTCGTCGATCAGCGCCACGACGATCTCGCCGTCGCGCGCGACATCCTGTTTACGGATCAGCGCATAGTCGCCGTCGAAGATGCCTGCCTCGATCATCGAATCGCCCGACACCTCGAGCGCATAATGTTCGCCGGGCCCGAGCAGCGCGGCGGGAACGGGCAACGTCGTGTCGCGCTCCATCGCCTCGATCGGCATGCCCGCCGCGATCCGTCCATGGAGGGGCAGTTCGATCACGTCGTTGGCGGGTTCGGGCAGGCGACGCGGCAGCTCCACCACGTTCGAGGGCGTCGTCCCCGCGCGTTCGGGCATCCGCGTCACTTCGAGTGCGCGCGCGCGATTGGGCAAGCGCTTGAGGAAGCCGCGCTCCTCGAGCGCCGAAATCAGCCGGTGCACGCCCGACTTCGACTTGAGGTCGAGCGCGTCCTTCATTTCCTCGAACGACGGCGACACGCCGGTTTCGGCAAGCTTGTCGTTGATGAAACAGATCAACTCGTGCTGTTTGCGCGTCAGCATGGCCGTGGCTCCTGTTCTTTCCCGGAACGAACGCGGAACGTGTAGGCAACATGCGCGCGCGCGTCAAGCGAGTGCGATCGCCTCTACCTGCGCGCCCTCGGGCACTGCCGCCGAACCCGCCGGGCGTATGATCAGCGCGTCGGCACGCGCGAGCGGGACGAGCGCGCTGCTGTCGCCCGAGGGCAAGAGGCGCCCCGCGACCCAGCGGGCGCGCAGGAAGTCGGTGCGGATACCGACCTCGGGCAAGGGTCCGGCAAGCCCGGCGAAAAAGCGGCGCGGACGCGGATCGCGTGCCCCCGACACATGGCGGACGAGCGGCAGGACGAAGAGCCATGCGGTGACGAACGCGCTGACCGGATTGCCCGGAAGACCGACGACGACGGCGGCGCCGAGCGTGCCCGCGAGCAACGGCTTGCCCGGCCGCATCGCGATGCGCCAGAAATCGATGTCGCCGCCTGCCGCGACCAGGGCGGGGCGAACGAGGTCGTGGTCGCCGACCGATGCGCCTCCGCTCGTGACGACCAGGTCGCAGGCAGCGGCGCGCGCAAAGGCTTTGGTGAGTGCGGACAGATCGTCGCGGACGAGGCCAAGATCGACGACTTCGACCGGCAAGTCGCGTAACATCGCGGAGAGCATGACGGCGTTCGACGCCGGCAGGCAATCGATCCCCGCATCGACTCCGGGCGCGACGAGCTCGTCACCCGTCGACACAAGCGCGACACGAACGCGCCGCCGCACCGTGAGCGCCCCGTGCCCGCCCGCCGCCGCGAGCGCGATGGCGGCGGGGGTCAGCGCGTCACCCGCGCGCAGCAGCCGCTGCCCCATTGCAAAGTCGGACCCCGCACGCCGTACCCACGACGCCTTCACGACATCGCTGTTACGCGCGGTCAGCCGGTCACCATCGCGGGTCACCTCCTCCTGAATAACAACGGCGTCGGTTCCGGACGGCAAGGCAGCGCCGGTGAAGATGCGCACCGCCTCGCCAGCGCGAACAGGGTCGGCGAACGGCACCCCCGCCGCCGACTGCCCGATCACGGCCCATGGCCCATCGCCGTCGGCAAGCCGCACGGCATAGCCGTCCATCGCCGACAGGTCGCGCGCGGGCTGCGCGCGGCGCGCCGCGACATCCCCGGCGAGCCAGCGTCCGGCGGCGGCGGCGAGCGGCAGGGTTTCGCTCTCGAGCGGAGTGCCGAGCGCGAGGATGCGCGTTAGCGCTTCGTCCGGTGTCAGCATGACGGCGCGCGCCAGTCCCCCGACTTGCCGCCCGACTTCGCGACCAGCCGTACGCCCGCGATCACCATCCCCCGGTCGATCGCTTTGCCCATGTCGTAGAGGGTGAGCAGCGCGACGGTGACGGCGGTGAGCGCTTCCATCTCGACGCCGGTCGGGCCGGTGGTGCGCGCGGTGGCGGTGGCGCGGATTGCGGTCGCTTCGAACACCAGGTCGAGCGTGACCGACGACAGCGCGAGCGGGTGGCAGAGCGGAATGAGGTTGCTGGTGCGCTTGGCGGCCATGATGCCCGCGACGCGCGCGACGGCGAGCGCGTCGCCCTTTTTGATGTTCCCGTCGCGGATTGCGCCCAGCGCCTCGGCCGACATCGCGATGCGACCCTCGGCGACGGCCTCGCGCAGCGTGTCGGGCTTGGGCGAGACATCGACCATCCGCGCGGCACCGGTGTCGTCGAGGTGCGTGAGGCGGCTCATGCGCCGGTCAGCAGGCGACGCGTCGCGGCCTCGATGTCGGGCTGGCGCATCAGGCTCTCGCCGACGAGGAAGCAACGCACGCCGTGCTCGGCGAGGTGCTGCACGTCCTCATGCGTCGCGATGCCGCTTTCGGCGACGAGCGTGACGCCCGAAGGCGCGAGCGCAGCGATTTCGCGGGTGCGCGCCAGATCGACGCTGAAATCGCGCAGGTCGCGGTTGTTGACGCCGATCAGCCGCGATTGCAGCCGCATCGCGCGTTCGAACTCGTGCGCATCGTGGACTTCGACGAGCACGTCCATGCCGCGTTCGAGCGCGGCGGCTTCGATCTCGGCCATCTGGGCGTCTTCGAGCGCGGCGACGATGATCAGGATCGCGTCGGCGCCGATGCTGCACGCCTCGGCCACCTGCCAGGGGTCGAGCATGAAATCCTTGCGGAGGACAGGCAGGTCGCACGCTTGGCGCGCGGCGACCAGATACGCCTCATGCCCCTGAAAATGCGGCGCGTCGGTCAGCACCGACAGACACGCCGCACCGCCCGCCTGATAGGCACGCGCATGCGCGGGAGGATCGAAGTCGGCGCGGATCAGGCCTTTCGAAGGAGAGGCCTTCTTGATTTCGGCGATCAGCGCGTAACCGGTCGCGGCGTCACGTTTCAGCGCCGCGTGGAAGCCGCGCGGGAGGGTGGTCGATACCGCGTCGAGGTCGGCGACGCTGCGCTTCGCCTTACGGCGCGCGACTTCCTCGCGCGTGACCACACAGATAGCATCGAGCGTGTTCACAATTCCGCCTTGTCGAGCGAAGTCGAGACACTGTTTCGAGCGAATTCGAGAATTGTGCCCTCGCCGCAAAGGGCCTCGGCTGCGCTCGGCACAGCCCCTCGACTTCGCTCGGGGAAGCGGGCTTGGGTCATCGGTAGGCAATCCAGCAATCGAGCAATGTGTTGGCAAGGCCGCGGTCGATCGCCTCGGCGGCTTGCGCGACGCCTTCGCGCCAGTCGCTCGCGTGTTCGGCGACGATCAGCGCGGCGGCGGCATTCAGGAGGACGGCGTCGCGATAGGCACCGGGCTTGCTGCGCAGCAGGCGGCGCAGTGCGGCGGCGTTGTAGGCAGCGTCGCCGCCACGCAGCGCCGCCAACGGGTGGCGCGGCAAACCGGCGTCTTCGGGGAGCATCCGCTGCGCTTCGCCGCCGACGCGCAACGCCGTGCTGGGTCCGCCGATCGACAGTTCGTCGAGCGGTTCGTCGCCCGCGACCAGCATCGAGCCTTCGCCGCCCACCTTTGCGAGCGCCTCGGCATAGACCGGCAGATAGTCGGGTCGCGCGACGCCGATCAGCTGGCGCGTGACGCGCGCCGGATTGCACATCGGCCCGATCAGATTGAAGATCGTGCGCCGCCCGATCGCGCGGCGCACGGGCGCGAGGCGCGCGAGTGCGGGATGGTGTTTCTGCGCAAACAGGAAGGCGATGCCGAGGTCGGCGAGCGTAGCTTCCGCGGTGTCGCTGGCGATGGTCAGGTCGAGCCCGAGCGCCTCGAGCGTGTCGGCCCCGCCTGCCTTCGACGAGGCGGCACGGTTGCCATGCTTGGCGACGGGAACGCCGCACGCCGCGACGACGATCGCCACCGCGGTCGAGACGTTGAGGCTGTGGCTGCCGTCGCCGCCCGTTCCGCACACGTCGATCGCGTTCGGAGGAGCGACGATCGGGATCATCCGCGCGCGCATCGCGCGCGCCGCGCCGACGATTTCATCGGCGGTCTCGTCGCGTTCGGACATTTCGGTCAGCGTCGCGGCACTCTCCGCATCGGGCATCGCGCCGTCGAGCATCGCACCGATCAGGCTTTCGGCTTCGTCGGCGGTCACGCGCGCGCCCTCGTCTCGATGCCTGCCAGTTTCAGGAAATTGGCGAGCAGATCGTGGCCGTGCTCGGTGGCGATGCTTTCGGGATGGAACTGGACGCCGTGGATCGGCAGCGTCGCGTGCCTGATCCCCATGATGCTGCCGTCGTGGGCGGTCGCGTTGACGATCAGCTCGTCGGGCAAATCCTCGACGATCAGGCTGTGATAGCGCGTCGCGGTGAACGGCGAGGGGAGCCCGGCGAACACCCCGCTGCCGTCGTGCCGCACCGGGCTGGTCTTGCCGTGCATCAATCCGCCGCGCACCACGCGCCCGCCGAAATGCTGCCCGATCGCCTGATGGCCGAGGCAAACGCCGAGCAAGGGTCGCGCCTGATCGGCGCAGGCGGCGACAAGGTCGAGCGAGAGGCCCGCGTCGTCGGGGGTCTTGGGCCCCGGCGAAATGAGGAACCCGGCCGCGCCCGACGACATCGCCTGCCCGACGCTGATCGCGTCGTTGCGGACGACCTCGACCTCGGTCCCCAGCTCGCGCAGATAATGGACGAGGTTCCAGGTGAAGCTGTCGTAATTGTCGATGACGAGGATCATGACCCGCGCCCTATCGGCGGCGCGGCGTTCAGGGAAGGGCCGGGGTCGCGAGCAGCCGTGCGAGATCGTTCTTCCAGAACTTCGCCGAAGTGTGCGTGCCGTGTCCGCGCGTCTCGGTCGTCGCCTGAATCAGGATGAACCGCGCACGCGGCATGCGCTTCACCTCGCGCTGCGCGATGCCGAGTTCGGGCGGGTTGATGAAATCGTCGGCCGAATTGATCCAAAGCACCGGCACGGTGATCCGCTCGAGCGCCTTCGACGGGTCGTAGCTGCGCGACGCGTCGAGCTGGTAGATCGTGTCGTTGGCGTCGTTCTGCGGGCGCGCCATCGCGCGGGCGAGCGCGGCCTCCGCGGCGAGGCGCGTTGGATACTGCGCCTGCAGCCCGAGCGGATTGGCCCCGGCGATGATCGACAGGTCGGTTGCGGTGCGCAGTCCTTGCGCGGGTTGCGCAGTATAATCGCCGCCCTGCCACGCCGGGTCGGCCATGATCGCGTCGATCGACATCTTGCGCCACATCCGGTTACGCCCGGCGATCTCGACCGGGTTGCACGCAAACGGCGCGAGGCGTTGCGCAAAACCAGGATGCGTCTCACCCCACACGAACCCGTGCATGCATCCCATCGACGTGCCGAGCAGCAGTTTCAGATGGCTGACGCCGAGATGCTCGGTCAGCAGCCGGTATTGTGCGTCGACCATGTCGGCATAATCATATTTGGGAAAGCGCATCCGAAGGCCGTCGCTCGGCTTCGACGACTGTCCGTGGCCGATCCCGTCGGGCAGGATGACGTAAGTCTTGGTGATGTCGAGCGGCGCACCGGGGCCATAGAGTTCGTCGGCGAAGACGGGGACGAGGAACGACTTGCCCGACCCGCCGGTACCGTGGAGCACCATCACCGCATTGTCGATTTGCCCACGCGCATCGCGGTGCGGCGTGCCGAGCGTGGTGTAATGGATGCGCAATTCGGACAATCGCTCGCCCGAGGCAAAGGCGAAATCGCGGATGACATAATCGCCCTCGCGCACGGGCCAGTCGCGTGCAAACACAGGCGTGGCCAGAAGAGCGAAGAGGAGAAGCAGGAGGCGGCACATGGCCTGAACGTTAGGCGAGACGCGGTCAGCGTCAAGCACATGATCTCGTGCTAAACCGTTTCGATCCCGTGCCGTTAACCACCACATGTCCAGTCTCGATCCCCTGCGTCGCCCCTCTGTCGCGCGGCGTGTTTCGCGTTGGCTGGCAACCGACGTGGAAGGAGCGCCGCCGGACCCGGTCAACCGCTGGCGCGAGCATGTAATGGCCGAGGTGTCGCAGTTCCTGACGACGCACGACCTCGACCCGATCCCCGATCATTATGCGCTCGCCTATGCGGTGCGTTTTGCCGCCAATGCGCAGCTGGTCGAGGCGATCCGCGCCGAAATCGACGCAAAGGGCATCCTCGACGCAGCGGCGGCCGAGCGGATCTTTACCAATTGCGGCGGGTCGCTCGACGCCGGCGCGCTGTCCGACCTTGCCGAACAAATCCAGTCGCAGGCCGAGGGGTTGACCGGCATCGCGACACGTTCGGGGCAGGAAGTACGCGCGTTCGGCAGCGCGATCGCAGCGGCGGGCGACACGGGTTCGATCCTCGAACTGACGCGCGCGATGGTCACGCAGGCCAAGGCGAACGAAGCGCAGCTGCGCAGTACGCAGGCCGAATTGACGGGCCTGCGCGAGAATCTGGCGGAGGCACGACGCGTGGCCGATGTCGATCCGCTGACCGAACTTCCCAATCGGCGGGCGTTCAAGCGCACGCTCGAGGCGGCGATCATTGACGCACGCGCCGTGGGGCGACCGATGAGTCTGGCCTTTTGCGACATCGACCATTTCAAGTCGGTCAACGACAGTCATGGCCATGAAACCGGTGACCGCGTGCTGCGTTTCGTCGCGGGCTTGCTGGCGAAGGAATTCGCCAGGGGCGCAACCGTCGGGCGGTTCGGCGGCGAGGAATTCGTCATCCTGCTCGACTCGAAGGGCGCCGCTGCCGCGCGCCGCGCGGTCGATGCCTGCCGCGAAAAGCTTGGCGGACGCCACCTCTACGCCGCCGACGGCGGGACGAGCATCGGCCATGTGACCTTCTCGGCCGGGGTCACGGCGCTCGGCGAAGGCGACGTCGGCGCGGACCTGCTACGGCGTGCCGACGAGGCGCTCTACCGCGCCAAGGCCGGCGGTCGCAACCGCGTGCTGGTGGGGTGACAGTCCGGCAACACCCGTTAGACCGTCCGGATGATCCATCTCCCGATCAACGAGAACGCCGCCAACCAGTTCGCCGCGCGCTTCGTCGCACAGCCGGACGGCGGGTTCGTCTATTTTCATAACGATACGACCGACGGCTTCCCCGTCTCGGCGTCGGAAACCGCATCGCTGATCGCCGACTACGCCCGCACGCTGAAACTGGCCTACCGGGTCGCGATCGGGTGGCTCGTCGCCGGGATCGTGCTGCTCGGCGTTCTTTACGTGCCGACCGACCGCTACCCGCCGTTGTGGCAGGAGGTTCCCGCATTTTCGGGCGGCGTCGTCGTCGCGATGTGGCTGCGCTGGCGCGCCGAGCGCGCGCCGCTCGAACTGGCCGGGCGACGGGTGGCGGTCGCCCGCGCGCGCGGGCTGGGCGTCGGTGCGCGCGTGCGGCTTGCGGCGCTGCCGCTCAGCGTGCCGCTGATGATGATCGGCGTCGGCGCGCTGCTGCTCGTCCAGCTGTGGCGGCTCGAACATTTTGCGGGCGATCCGTTCAGCGGGGTGCTCGGCGTGTTCGTGACCGTGTTCGGCGTCGTCATTCTCGCGATCAGGCGCATGCCTTTGCGGTGAAGCGAGCGACGTTCGCGTGACACGCGCGTTGTCCTTTCTGCGTGCCGCCGGTCCGGCGCACGCCCGCCAGGAGACGCACGATGGAAACGCAGACCCACCAGCATACCTCGCTGATTGCCTCCGACCGTGTCGAGGGCACCGCCGTCTATAACCGTCAGGACGAGCGGCTGGGGACGATCAAGAACTTCATGGTCGACAAATATTCAGGGCAAGTCGAATATGCCGTGCTCGCGAGCGGCGGGCTGTTCGGCATGGGCGCGTCGAACTATCCGCTGCCATGGGACGTGCTCGACTATGATTCCGACAAGGGCGGCTATGTCGTCGATCTCGACAAGGCGATGCTCGAAAAGGCGCCGAACTACGCCGACGATGCCGAACCGCACTATGATGCCGAATACACGCGCGGGGTCAGCGACTATTACGCGCCGGGGACGATGGGCGGGATTTAGGAGTCCTTTCCTCCCTCCCTCCCCCTTCAGGGGGGAGGGTACCACGCGCCGCAGGCGCGGGAGGGAGAGGGCTACCCGAATAACGTGAGTGAGCGACTCACCCTCTCCCTGGCGCTGCGCGCCTGTCCCTCCCCCCTGAAGGGGGAGGGAGAGAAGGGGAACGAAATTGGGCCCTTCACCCCAGGCTTTTGCTCGCCTGTTCGAACACATCCTTCGACAGGCCCGGCGTCCCCACGATATGATCGAGTGCGGCGCGCATGAGCGTTTGACGCCCCTCGTCGAAGCGCCGCCACCGGCCGAGCGCGGGGACCATCTTGGCGGCGGTCTGCGGGTTGATCTTGTCGAGCGCGATGATCTGTCCGGCGAGCAGCTCGTAGCCCCGCCCATCGCAGGCGTGGAACGCGCGCTGGTTGACCGAAAACGCGCCGACGAGCGCGCGAAAGCGGTTGGGGTTGTTGAGCGTGAAGTCGGGGTGGTCGAGCAGGGCCTCGACCGCTGCACGTGTATCGATGCGCGTCGACAAGGCCTGCGTCGAAAACCATTTGTCGATGACCAGCGCATTGCCGCGATACCGTTGGTAGAATGCCTCGAGCGCCACCTCGCGCTGCGGCTGGTCGCCACCCGCGAGCGTCATCAGCGCCGCCATCCGGTCGGTCATATTGTCGCACGCCTCGAACTGACGCAGCGCGCGCGCCGCCCCGTCGGCGGGATCGGCCGCAGCGAGATAGCCGAGCGCCACGTTGCGGATGCGGCGGCGACCCTTGGCCTCGGGCGAATAGACGTACGCGTCGCCGGCATGATCGTCGTACAGCGCACGCCAGCGGTCCGCGTGCGCATGCGCAAGTGCTCCTCGCAGCGCCTCACGCGCGTCGGCGATGGCATCAGGCTCGACGACCGCCATCTGGTCGCCGATGAACTGCTCGCTCGGCAGCAGCACCGCCTCGGCGACGAACGCGCGGTCGAGCTGCGCGTCGGCGAGCGTCGCGCCGACCGCCTCGACGACTGCGGCATGATCGGCCGAGCCTTTGCTGACCGCGCCCGTCAGCGTGTCGAGCATGAGCTGCTGCATCGCCTCGTACCGCGCGAATGGATCGTCGTCGTGTGCCGACAGGAACGCGAGATCGGCCGGGGTTCGGTCGGTCTCGACGATGACGGGCGCCGAAAAGTCGCGGTTGATCGAGAGCACGGGCCGATCGGCAAGCCCGTCGAAGCGCCATTCGCGGCTCTCCTCGTCGAGGATCACGAGCTGCTCGCCCAGCGACACGCCGCTCGCGCGGTCGAACAGCGCGAGCCGGACCGGCAGCACCATCGGCTGCTTGACGGGCTGTCCGGGTGTCGGTGGTACCGTCTGGCTGAGCGTCAGCACGGCGGTATCGCCGTCGCGCTCGATCGTGGCCTTTAGCCTTGGCGTACCCGCCTGTTCGTACCAGCGGCGAAACTTGCTCAGGTCGGCACCCGCGCCGTCCTCGATCGCGCGGACAAAATCCTCGCACGTCGCGGCATGGCCGTCGTGGCGCTCGAAATAAAGGTCGGTGCCTTTGCGGAACTGCCCGGCCCCCAGCATGGTGTGCAGCATGCGGATGACTTCGGCACCCTTCGAATAGATCGTCGCGGTGTAGAAATTGCCGATCTCGATATAGGATTCGGGGCGTATGGGGTGCGCGAGTGGTCCCGAATCCTCGGGAAACTGGCTAGAGCGCAGTGCGCGCACATCCTCGATCCGCTTGACCGCCGCCGAACCCTGGTCGGCCATGAAGCTCTGGTCGCGAAAGACGGTGAAGCCTTCCTTCAGCGACAACTGGAACCAGTCGCGGCAGGTGACGCGGTTGCCCGACCAGTTGTGAAAATATTCGTGCGCGACGACGCCGGCGACGCCGTCATAATCCATGTCGGTCGCGGTATCGGGGTCGGCGAGGATATAGCGGCTGTTGAAGACGTTGAGCCCCTTGTTCTCCATCGCGCCGAAGTTGAAATCGTCGACCGCGACGATGTTGAACACGTCGAGGTCGTATTCGCGGCCGTAGACGTCCTCGTCCCACTTCATCGCGGTCTTAAGCGCGGCCATCGCGTGGTGCGTTTTGGCGACGTCGGCGGCGCGCACCCAGATGCCGAGTTCGACTTTGCGTCCACTCATCGTCGTGAAGCTGTCGCGGTTGGCGGTCAGGTCGCCGGCGACGAGCGCGAACAGGTAACAGGGTTTCAGGAACGGGTCGTTCCACTCGGCCCAATGCGTGCCGTCGGGCCCATCGCCCGCGCCGACATGGTCGCCATTGGCGAGCAGCACCGGATACGCGGCCTTGTCGGCGCTCATCCGCACGCTGTAGCGGCTGAGCACGTCGGGGCGGTCGGGGAAAAACGTAATGCGGCGGAACCCCTCGGCCTCGCACTGCGTGCACAAAAGGCCGCCCGAGGCATAAAGCCCCATCAGTTGTGAATTGCGTTCGGGGGCAAGGTCGACTTCGGTCTCGATGCTTGCCGTGTCGCCGCGCAGGTCGATGACGAGCTTGCCGTCCTCCATCCGCCAGTCGTTGATCGCGGTGCCGTCGACCTTCACCGACGACGGCGTGAGGCCGTCGCCGTCTAGGACGAGCGGATGGCGGTGTGTGCCGTTGCGCGCGACCGACAGCGTCGCACGTACGCGCGTGCGCGCAGGATCGAGTGCGAAGTCGAGGGCGATGTCGGGGACGAGCCAATCGGGCGGGCGGTAATCCTCGCGCTTGGTGACATGCGGCGTGGCCGGGGCGATGTTGGTCTGGATGTCGAGCATGATGCGGGGGTTTACGCCTGGGCGCGCGTTGCGGCAATGCACGCGGCATGGCGTCACTTTTCGTTTTCGGCCTCGGCTATACGGGTGCCCGGCTCGCGTCCATCGTCGCTGAGCGCTGGCACGTTTCGGGCACGGGGCGTGCAGGCTTGTCCTTCGACGACGACGACGCGGTGCGCGCGCAACTCGCGTGGGCGACGCACGTCGTCTCGTCGGTCCCGCCCGTCGACGAGCGCGACCCGGTGCTCGACCGATATGGCGACGCGCTCGGCGCACCATGGCTCGGCTATCTGTCGTCGACGGGCGTCTATGGCGATACCGGCGGTGCGTGGGTCGACGAAAGCGCACCGCTCGACGGGCGGCGCGGGGGACGCATCGCTGCCGATCTCGCGTGGCAGGCGCGGGGCGCGCGCGTGTTTCGCTTGCCTGGTATCTATGGCCCCGGACGATCCGCGCTCGACCGGCTTGCCGCCGGGCAGGGGCACCGCGTCGCGCTTCCCGACCAGGTCTTCAGCCGTGTCCATGTCGACGATATCGTGCGCGGCGTGATCGCGGCGTTCGACGCACCGCCCGGCGTCTACAACCTCGCCGACGATCACCCTGCGAGCCAGGACGCGGTGGTCGACTATGCCGCCGAACTGCTGGGGCTATCGCCGCCGCCGATCGTCGCGCTCGACAGCCTGTCGCCCGCCGCGCGCGCTTTTTACGCCGAGAACCGCCGCGTCGCGTCGGGCAAGGCGCGCCGCACCCTGCACTGGTCGCCGCGCCATGCCGATTATCGCGCGGGGCTGCGCGCGCTCGCGGCAGCGCCCGTCACTCCGCCGGCGCCGCATGCCCCTTCTGGCGCTTCAAGAAGGGCGGGTCGGGAATGATGCTGCGCCCCTCGTTGAGCAACCGTCCCCATTCGGCGGACAATCGATTGTAATAAGCGTCGTCGTCGGCGATGCGTAATTTGATCGTGGCGCGCGCGGGGTCCGACGGGATGGCGACGAGGTCGAGCGGACGCCCCACCGACAGGTTCGATCGGATCGTTCCGTCGAACGAGATCAGCGCGACCTTGACCGCCTCTTCGAGCGTGGTGTCGTATTTCAGCGCGCGGTCGAGGATCGGCTTGCCGTATTTCAGCTCGCCGATCTGAAGGAACGGTGCGTCGGGCTGGCACTCGATGAAATTTCCCTCGTTGTAGATGAGATACAGCGACAGCGGGCCGTTGCCGATGCGTCCGCCGAGCAGCAGCGAGACGCGTGCGCTGATCTTCGTGCCCTCAAGCCCCATGCCGATGCTGCGTTGTGCGGTCGCGACCGCTTCGCCGACGAGTTGTGCGACGCGAAACATCGTCGTGCAACCGGTGAGTCGACGTGCCGGGGTGGTCTCGTCGACCGGCCCCAGCCCCTCCTCGAGCATCGACAGCATCGATTGCGTCACCGACAGGCTGCCGGCGGTCGCGACGAAGATCCGGTGGTCCTCGTCGTCGGCGAGCACGTGAAGCTTTTTGTAGATCGAGATATTGTCGATGCCGGCGTTGGTCCGCGTATCGGCGATCAGCACCAGCCCGTCCTCGACGAGCAGCCCGACACAATAGGTCATGGTGACGCTTCCTTATCCTGCCGCATCGACGCGCACGTCGACGTCGAGTTCCTCGACCCCGCCGCCTTTGCGCGTTCCGGAAACCGGCGTCGCGTCCGACGCGTCGAGGCCGACCGCGACGCGCACATAGCTTTCGTCGGGGCTGAAGCCGGAAGCGGGGTCGAGCGCGACCCAGCCGAGGCGATCGAGATAGAGTTCAGCCCAGTAATGCGCCGAGCGGCGATGCCCGCGGTCGGGCCCGTGGAGGCTGTGCCCCGACACGATTCGCGCAGGATAGTCGGCGGCACGCGCGACCGCGACGAGCAGATGCGCGGCATCGCGCGCCGATCCGCTGCCGCTGGCGAGGACGTCGGCGGGCGCGCGACCCACGACCCCGCGCCCCGGCACGATGCGCACGCGGCCACCCACCGTCGTATTGAGCGCGTGCGCACGCTCGAGCGGGTCGCTGCTCCCGACGCTGCGGGCGAAAGTGCAGATCGCGTCGCACGCGTGCGTCAGCCCGGTCGAGCGTTTGAAAAACAAGGGCGGCAGCGGCTCGGGCGCGCCCTTCACCACCCCTGCCATATCGTCGGTCAGCACCTCGCCGCGTACCGTCAGCGCGACCGCCTCGACCGGCCCGTCGATATAGAGCATCGTCGTCGGGTTGCCGTAACCGTCATGGCCGGTGCGCAGCCGCGCATCGCAATCGACGTCGATGCGCCAGTCGAGCACCGTCTGCGCGGCAAAGTCGGACGGGGTCACGCGAAGAAGCTGCACGACGCGCGCTTGCGGCTCGCTGAACCGGTAGCTGGTGTGGTGGTCTATCGAGAGACGCACGATATACCTCCGTTGTGAGTCCCACGTCTTCCCTTTTCGTCATCCCCGCGAAGGCGGGGACCCATCTCCTGCACCATCGGGAGATGGGTCCCCGCCTTCGCGGGGATGACGACTGTTGCTTGCTGGAAGCCGGGACCCATCACAAGAACCGGAACTGGCGCGAAATCGCGCGATCGAGCGCGGCGTTTTCCTCGATGAAGTCCTCGACGAACTGGTGCAGTCCGCCCTTGATGACATCGCCGATCCTGGTTTCGCCCAGCCGCGCGTGGCGCAGCCGTGCGAGCCGGTCGGCCTCGCCCTGGAAACCGGTCTGCTTGCCGAGCGCATTCAGGTGCAGCACGACCTCCTCTGCGCTGGCCGCGAGCGAACGCGGCAGTTCGCGGCGCAGGATAAGCAGTTCGGCAACCGAACGCGCCTTCAACCCCTCACGGTACAGCCAGCGATAGGCGTTCACCGCCGCGACGGTCTGGAGGATCGTCGTCCACTGGTCGCGATCGACGGCACCGCCCACGCGCTCGCCCTCGGGCAACAGGATGTGATATTTCACATCGAGCAGCCGCGCGGTGTTGTCCGAGCGTTCGAGCGTCGCGCCCAGCCGGATAAACCACGACGACGGGTTGCGCATCATCCGCCCGATAGATCCCTCGAACCCGCGCGTTTCGGCCTGCGCCTGATCGACCAGCGCGAGCGTCGCCTGCGTGTCGCCGGGGCTGGTGCGGCCGTGGAACAAAAGCCATGCGCGGTTGATCGTCGCCCAGGCGTCGCGCGTCAGCGCGGTGCGCACGGCCTTGGCATTGCCGCGCGCCTTGTCGAGGCACGACACCACCGACCCCGGATTGTCGGTGGCAAGCGTCAGGTAGCGCGCGACATTCTTGGGGTTGAGCTTCGCGCCCGTCGCCGCGAACGCGGTATCGGCATCGAGCACCGACAGCGCGCTCGCCCACGCCGCTTCCCCCGCCGGGCGCGACGATAGCGCATCGAGGCGCACCGTCGCCTCGACGAGGCGCGCCGTGAATTCGGCGCGCTCGACGTAGCGGCCCATCCAGTAGAGCGAGGCGGCGACGCGCGAGAGCATCTAAATCCTCCCCAGCGAAGAGCAGGGGAGGTGGCGCGAAGCGCCGGAGGGGCGCGAGCGAAGCGAGCGGGCGCGCGCGCAGCAAAGTCGCCCGCCGCTGAACGCGGCGACCCCTCCGCCCTGCGGGCACCTCCCCTGCGCTCCGCTGGGGAGGATCAGCGTGCGCCCCCTCACTCCCCCCCTCCCTCATCCATCAGCACGAAGCTGTCCTTCGTCCCGCCACCCTGCGACGAATTGACCACCAGCGAACCCTCCCGAAGGGCAACGCGCGTCAGCCCGCCGGGCACCACCTTGACCCCCGTGGCGCCCGTCAACACGAACGGCCGGAAATCGACGTGGCGCGGCGCGACGCCGCTGTCGACGAGCGTTGGCACCGTCGACAGGGCCAGCGTCGGTTGCGCGATATAGCGATGCGGCTCGGCGATCAGCGCGGCGCGGAAATCCTCGATCTCCTGTTTCGTCGCGGTCGGCCCGACGAGCATGCCGTAGCCACCCGACCCGTCGACGAGCTTCACGACGAGTTCGGGCAGGTGATCGAGGACGTATTTGAGCGCCGTCTTTTCGCGGCACCGAAAGGTATGAACGTTGGGCAGCCTGGCCTCACCACCCGAATAATACCGGACGATCTCGGGCATATAGCTATAGATTGCCTTGTCGTCGGCGATGCCGGTGCCGGGCGCGTTGACCAGCGCGACCTTGCCGGCGCGATAAGCGGCGATCAGCCCGGGCACGCCGAGCATCGAATCGGGACGGAACACCAGCGGGTCGATGTAATCATCGTCGATGCGCCGATAGATCACGTCGACGCGCACACGACCCGTGATCGTTCGCATCCAGACGATGTCGTCGTCGACTTCGAGATCGGCCGCCTCGACCAGTTCGATGCCGAGCGAATCGGCGAGGAAGCTGTGTTCATAATAGGCCGAGTTGAACCGCCCCGGCGTCAGGATGACGCACACCGGGTCGGCCCCCGCGCCCGCAGGGGCGACCGAGCGCAACGTCGCGAGCAGGGTGTCGCCATAGCTGTCGACGTGCTGGACGTGGTATTGACGGAACAGTTCGGGGCACAGGCGGATCATCGCCTCGCGGTTTTCGAGCATGTAGCTGACACCCGATGGCGTGCGCGCATTGTCCTCGAGCACCCAGAAATCGTCGGGGCCGGTGCGCACGAGGTCGATGCCACAGATATGCGCCCAGATGCCGTGCGGCGGGCGCGCCCCCGCGACCTCGGCGCGGAATTGCGGGTTGGTCAGGATCAGTTCGTCGGGGACGATCTTGTCGCGCAGGATGCGGCGCTCGCCATAGATATCGTCGAGGAAGGCGTTGATCGCCTCGACCCGCTGGACGATCCCCGCCGACAGCCGCGTCCATTCGCGTGCGGTGAACAGGCGCGGGACGATATCGAAGGGGATGATGCGCTCGCCGTTCGCTCCTGGCGATTCCTCGTCGCCGTAAACGGCGAAGGTGATGCCGAGCTGACGAAACGTCGCCTCGGCGGACTTCTGCCGCCGCATCAGCTCGGCGCGCGGCGTCTCGGCCAGCCAGCGCGCGAGCCCGGCAAACTCATGCCGCGCTACGCTCCCGCCGCTCGTTGCCCAGAGTTCGTCGAAGGGGGGCGCGGTCATTGAAAGCAAACTGCGCAAATTCAAAGAGAGACACAAGCCGCTAATGCCTCGTCGGCGATTCACTCTCAGTTTGGAGGATGCTAATAACCATATATGCCTGTGCACGAAACCAAGCGCCTCAACGCAATGCGCCGCGCGCCACAAGGGGATTGGCGTATTGCCGACGTCGAAAAACTTTGCAGCGAATTCGATGTACGATGCCTGCCACCGCGTCGTGGCGACCATTACAAAATCGCGCATGCAAGCCAGGTCGAGATACTGACGATCCCGGCACATCGACCGATCAAGCCCGTTTACATACGAAAGCTGGTGAAATTCATCGACGATGTGGTAGCATCGCGGGATGACGCCTAGCGACTACCCGGTTCAAATCGCGCCGCTGACCGCCGATGAGGGCGGAGGCTTTGCCGCCTATGTGCCCGACCTGCCGGGTTGTATGTCCGACGGCGATACGCCCGAGGCTGCGTTGGCGAATGCCTATGCCGCGATCGAGAGCTGGATCGAGGCCGCCGAAGAACTTGGCAGGCCGGTGCCTGCGCCTGGTCTAAAGCTCAAGTCAGCCTGAATAGCGGCATCCGGGAACGCCTTGCGCCGACCTTCGTTCGCATCTTTCCATTCAGGGACTGATTCGAACGACATGCACAGCGCAGCCTTCACCGACGACCATCCGCTGGTCGACAAGCTCAATGCCTTCATCGCCAATCCGCTGTTCCCGTGCGTCGGCGCGAAATCGGCGCTGGCGAAGCGGCAGATCAAGGTCGTCGTCGCACGGTCGATCACCAGCGCCTGGAACGATCTCGCGATCCACGCCGCTCTCATGCGTTTCGTCGGCGATTACCGGCGCGAGCGCAAGCTGTTCCAGTCGCTGGCGGTGGTCTTCGAAGGGCCACGCACGCTCGACGAGCGCGCGTTCGAGGCAAACATGTGGGCGCGCATTCAGTCGATGTCGGACAAGGACGTGTGGCTGGGGCAGCGATACGACAAGGCGGTCAGCCCCGACCCCGCCAACCCGCATTTCTCGCTGAGCTTCGGCGGCGAAGCGTTCTTCGTCGTCGGGCTGCATCCGCGCGCCAGCCGCAAGGCGCGGCGGTTCGTTGCGCCGACGATGATCTTCAACCTGCACGACCAGTTCGAGCGGCTGCGGGCCGAGGGACGCTACGAGAAATTGCGTGCCTCGATCCTTCAGCGCGACGAACATTATTCGGGATCGCTCAACCCGATGCTCGCGCGCCACGGCGAGTTTTCGGAGGCGCGCCAGTATAGCGGACGCGCGGTCGGCAACGACTGGGGCTGCCCGTTCGCTTATCGCGGCGGCGCACCCTCGGACGCGCGCGATGCTGCCTGATCCGCGCGTGGCCGAACGCAATCGGATCGAGCCGCGTTCGGGCGTCGCGTTTACGGTTCGCGCAAGGCAATCGATCACGGTCATCGACCCGATGGGCGGACAGGTCGCCGATCTGCTCGCGTTCAATGCGCACGACATCGGCGAGGTGATCTCGTCGGGGCGGACGCTCGACTATGCGAGCAAGCTTTACCTGACGACGGGCGACCCGCTGTATTCGAACCGGTCGAACGTGATGCTCGACATCGTCGAGGATACCGTCGGGCGGCACGATTTCCTGCTGACGCCGTGTTCGAAGGACACGTTCCGCATCATCTATGGCGACACCGATCCGCACCAAGGGTGTTTCGGCAATCTCGTCGCCGCGCTCGCGCCGCACGGCGTGACCGCGGACATGATCCCGACCGCGTTCAACTGTTTCATGAACGTACCCGTCGATGCGAGCGGGGCGTTTCAGGTGCTCCCGCCGCTGAGCCGTGCGGGCGACCATATCAAGTTCACCGCGCGCATGGACCTGATCGTCGGACTGACGGCGTGCTCGGCACTGCAATCGAACGGCGGCAGTTTCAAACCGATTGAGTGGCGCGTCGAATAACGTAACGACAGCGTACGGAGCCAAACTACAGTTGGCTCGTTCTTTCGCGGACGGGAATTGAAGATGAGTCCGCCCTTCTCGCCAGCGACCGAGTTTCCCGTGGAAGGCGGACAATCGATCGCGCCACCGAGCCTGCCCGTCGCGCACCGGCCCGACTCGCACCGAAGCGTCGCGGTCCCGGGGCAGGGCGGGTTCTGGCGCAAGATGGGCGCGTTCGCCGGGCCCGGTTACATGGTCGCGGTCGGCTATATGGACCCCGGCAACTGGGCGACCGACATCGCGGGCGGGTCTGCGTTCGGCTATAGCCTGCTCGGCGTCATCCTGCTGTCGAACCTGATGGCCATGGTGCTCCAGGCGCTGGCCGCACGTCTCGGCATCGCGGCGGGCCTCGACCTCGCGCAGGCATGCCGCGCGCGCTACGGGCGGCGCGTCAATGTCATGCTGTGGCTGGCGTGCGAAGTCGCGATCGTCGCATGCGATCTCGCCGAAATCATCGGCACCGCCATCGCGCTGCAATTGCTGTTCGGCATGCCGCTCGTCGGCGGCATAATCGTCACCGCGCTCGACGTGCTGCTCGTGCTCGCGCTCCAGACGCGCGGGTTTCGCACGCTCGAGGCGTTCGTGATCGCGTTGCTGATCATCATCGCGGGATGTTTCGCGGTCGAACTCGCACTCGCGCAGCCCGCACTCGGCGCGATCGCGCGCGGGCTGATCCCCTCGCCCGACATCGTCACCAATCCGGCGATGCTGTTCATCGCGATCGGGATCATCGGTGCGACCGTCATGCCGCACAACCTCTATCTTCACTCGTCGATCGTGCAGACGCGCGCGTTCGAGCCGAGCGACCCGGGCAAGCGCGAAGCGATCAAGTTCGCGACGATCGACTCGACGCTCGCGCTCGGCCTCGCACTGTTCATCAACGGCGCGATCCTGGTCCTCTCGGCGTCCGCGTTTCACGCGGCCGGTCGCACCGATGTCGTCGAAATCGCGCAGGCGCACGAACTGCTGGCGCCGATGCTCGGTGCCGGCGCGGCAAGCCTGTTGTTCGCCGTCGCGCTGCTCGCGTCGGGACAGAACAGCACATTGACCGCGACGATGGCGGGGCAGATCGTCATGGAGGGGTTCCTCGACCTGCGCCTGCCCGCCTGGGCGCGGCGTATGGTCACGCGCGGCCTCGCCATCGTGCCCGCCGTCGTGGTCGCGAGCCTGTTCGGCGCGAGCGGCACCGCCAGGCTGCTCGTCGCGAGCCAGGTCGTGCTCAGCCTGCAATTGCCGTTCGCGGTGGTGCCGCTGGTGCGCTTCACCAGCGATCGCGGCCTGATGGGCAGTTTCGTCAATCCGCGCTGGCTTAAGCTTGTCGCCTATTCCATCTCGGCACTCATTATCGTGCTCAACGTCACGCTGCTCGCCAGCTTCTTCTAACCGCCGGGGCTTTGGCGTAGACGGCGGTTGCACTCCGCGCCGCAACGCCCAAGATAGCGGGCGTGACCAGTCTCCTGCGTCCCGCGATCACCGCCGTGCTGGGCCCGACCAACACCGGCAAGACGCATCTGGCGATCGAGCGGATGTGCGCGCATTCGAGCGGGGTAATGGGTTTTCCGCTACGCCTGCTCGCACGCGAAGTTTATGAGCGCGTGGTCGCGATCAAGGGTGCCGCGGCGGTCGGGCTGGTGACGGGCGAGGAGAAAATCCTGCCCGATACCGCGCGCTGGCTGTGCTGCACCGCCGAATCGATGCCGGTCGAGCGCGATGCTGCCTTCGTGGCGATCGACGAGGCGCAGCTGGGTGCGGACCCCGAGCGCGGGCACGTCTTTACCGACCGGCTGTCGCGCGCGCGCGGGCGTGAGGAGACGATGATCCTCGGGTCCGCGAGCCTCGCGCCGATGGTGCGCGCCCTGGTTCCCGAGGCCGAGATCGTACGGCGCCCGCGCTTTTCGACACTGAGCTATGCGGGGGCCAAGAAACTCGCGCGCATCCCCAAACGCTCGGCGATCGTCGCGTTCAGCGCCGAGGAAGTCTATGCCGTCGCCGAGATGCTGCGGCGGACGCGTGGTGGCGCTGCGGTCGTCATGGGCGCGCTCTCCCCCCGCACGCGCAACGCGCAGGTCGCGATGTATCAGGCGGGCGAGGTGGATTATCTCGTCGCCACCGATGCGATCGGCATGGGGCTCAACATGGACATCGGGCATGTCGCGTTCGCGTCGCTGACCAAATTCGACGGGCACCGCCAGCGGCGGCTGACGGTCGCAGAAATGGCGCAGATCGCCGGGCGTGCCGGGCGGCACCAGCGCGACGGGACGTTCGGGTCGCTGGGGGCCGAAGTCGGCCCTTCGGCCTTTCGCCCCGAAGAGATCGAGGCGATCGAGGCGCATCGTTTCCCGCGTATCGAGCATCTCTATTGGCGCGAAGGCAATCCCGAGACCGGCTCGCTCGATGCGCTGATCGAGGCGCTCGAAACGCGCCCGGCGCACCCGGTGCTGCGTGCGGCCCCCGAAGCGATCGACCTGTCGGTGCTCAAGCGGCTGGCCGAGGACCCGGTGGTGCGCGATCGCGTGCGCGCACCCGCCATGGTCGCGCGGCTATGGGCGGCCTGTGGGCTGCCCGATTTCCGCAAGGTCGGCGTCGATCCGCACGCCCGCCTCGTCGCCCGGCTGTTCCGTCATCTGAGCGAGGATGTGAAGGGTTCGCGGGGGCATGTCCCGGTCGCGTGGTTCGCCGACGAACTTCAGCGCCTCGACCGGACGGAAGGCGATGTCGAGACGCTCGGCGGGCGGATCGCGGCGGTGCGCACCTGGGCCTATATCGCGCACCGTGCCGACTGGCTCGCCGACCCGGCGCACTGGGCGGCGCGCACCGAAGCGGTCGAGGAACGGCTGTCCGACGCACTCCATGCGCGACTGACCGAACGCTTCGTCGACCGCCGGACATCGGTGCTGATGCGCCAGCTCGGCAACGCCCCCGACCTGCTCGACGTCAGTGTCGGCGACGACGGTGCCGTGCACGTCGAGGACGAGGCGATCGGTCGTTTGGTCGGGTTCGCGTTCGAGGTCGATCCGGCGTCGCGCGGGATCGACCGCAAGCGGCTGATCGCGGCGGCCGAACGGCACCTTGTCCATGAACGTACGCGGCGCGCGACGGCGCTGGTTGCCGAAAACGATGCGGCATTTCGCGTGGACGGGTCGCGCGTGCCCCCGGTCGTGCAATGGCAGGGGCACGCCGTCGCGACGCTGCGACCGGGGCGCGAACTGACGCCGGCGGTCGCGCCCGATCGCGCGCTCGATCCGCTCGATGCGGCGATGCGCCATGCGATCGCCCGGCGGCTCGGACAATGGCTCGACGGCCAGATGCAGCGCTATCTGGGGGCACTGCGCGAGATGGAAGCGGCACGCCGCGCCGCATCGACGCCCGCCGCCGTCCGCGCCGTGCTCGCGCCACTGATCGCTGGCGGCGGCATCGCCACGCGCGCCTCGCTCGATGGCGCGTTGAGTGCGCTCGGCACCGACGACCGGCGCGCGCTGACCCGCGCGGGGCTGACGATCGGTACGCTCGATATCTTCGACCAGCGCCTGCTGAAACCTGGCGCGCTCTTCTGGGCCAATCTGCTCGAGGCGGTGAAAGAGGGAGCCCCCGTCGGTGCGCTCCCTCATGCGGGGGCGACGATCGCGACCGGCGCCGCCGCGCGTGGTTTTCGCGCCTTTGGTGCAACGCTCGTGCGCGTCGATCTCGTCGAGCGGATCGCGCGTGCGACGCATGACCTGAGGACCGCGCGTGCCGATTTCGTCCCCGACGCAAGCCTTGCGACATCGTTCGGCATCGATGCCGCAACCTATGCGGCGATCCTGGGCGCGCTCGGCTTTCACCCGCGCGGCGACGGGCTGTGGGCATGGGGCTATCGCCCGAGGGCGCGCGCCCGGCCCAAGTCGAAACCGGCTGGTGCCTTCGCCGCGCTCGAGAATTGGCGGCTTGGCTGAGCGCGTTCAGTCGATGCGGATCGACCGCTTCCTGTGGTTCGCGCGGCTGACGAAGACGCGCAGCGCGGCACAGGCGCTCGCCGAGACCGGGCATCTGCGCATCGACGGGCGCGCCATCGACCGCGCGCATTGCCCGGTACGCGTCGGCAATGTGCTGACATTCGCCGCCGGGTCGCGCGTGCGGGCCGTCCGGGTATGCGCGCTGCCGCAGCGTCGCGGATCCTCCGCCGAAGCCGCGAGCTGGATCGACGATCTGTCGTCGGCGCGCTCGACGATTGACGCGGCGTGCGCCCAAACCTAACGCTCGCGCCCGACCATCTGGAGCCTTTGTCCGCAATGACCTATGTCGTCACCGACGCCTGCATCAAGTGCAAGTACATGGATTGCGTCGAGGTATGCCCCGTCGATTGTTTCTACGAAGGCGAGAATATGCTCGTCATCAACCCCAGCGAATGCATCGACTGCGGCGTGTGCGAACCCGAATGCCCGGCAGAGGCGATCCTGCCCGACACCGAATCGGGGCTCGAAAAATGGCTCGAGCTCAACAACACCTTCTCGGCGCAATGGCCCAACATTACGCGCAGCCGCGCCGCGCCCGACGATGCCGATGCGTTCAAGGGCGAAGAGGGCAAGTTCGACAAATATTTCTCCCCCGAACCCGGCGAGGGCGACTGAGAACCCTTATTGCAAATGCGAATAGGTCGCAAAGATAAGGTCGCGCCATTGGTTGCCCTTGCATACCAACGGGCCTAAGCGCCTCGCAATTCCGGGAATGGCAAGGGAAGGACCGCGCGCATGGCACGCAAGAAGATCGCGCTGATCGGCGCAGGCAATATCGGTGGCACGCTCGCGCATCTGGCGGCGCTGAAGGGTCTGGGCGACGTCGTCCTGTTCGACGTCGTCGACGGCGTGCCGCAGGGCAAGGCGCTCGACCTGTCGCAATGCGGCCCGGTCGAGGGGTTCGATGCGCGCATCACCGGCACCAACGACTATGCCGACATCGCCGGGGCCG
The DNA here is from genome assembly GCA_965248885.1 of Sphingomonas sp. Taxonomy (GTDB): domain Bacteria; phylum Pseudomonadota; class Alphaproteobacteria; order Sphingomonadales; family Sphingomonadaceae; genus Sphingomonas_O. The sequence goes on from OZ252211.1 coordinate 2,528,849, forward strand.
ACGTCATCATCGTCACCGCCGGCATTCCGCGCAAGCCGGGCATGAGCCGCGACGATCTGCTTGCGACCAATCTTAAGATCATGAAGGCGGTCGGGGAGGGCATCGCCGCCAACGCGCCGGGCGCGTTTGTCATCTGCATCACTAACCCGCTCGACGCGATGGTCTGGGCATTGCGCGAGTTTTCAGGGCTGCCGCACCACATGGTCGTCGGCATGGCGGGCGTGCTCGACAGCGCGCGCTTCAGCCATTTCCTTGCCGAGGAATTCAAGGTTTCGGTCAAGGATGTCACAAGCTTCGTGCTGGGTGGCCATGGCGACACGATGGTCCCTGTGATCGAATATTCGACCGTGTCGGGCATCCCCATTCCCGACCTGATCGCGATGGGCCGTTCGACGCAGGAGCGCATCGACGCGATCGTCGCGCGCACCCGCGCGGGCGGCGGCGAGATCGTTGCGCTGCTCAAGACCGGCTCGGCGTTCTACGCGCCTGCGACGAGCGGCATCGCGATGGCCGAAGCCTATCTCTACGACCAGAAGCGCGTCCTGCCCGCCGCAGCGCACCTGACCGGGCAGTACGGGGTCGACGACCTGTACGTCGGTGTGCCGGTGGTGATTGGCGCGGGTGGGGTCGAGCAAGTCGTCGAAATCAAGCTGGGCGACGAGGCGAAAGCAAATCTTGCGGTCTCGGTCGACGCGGTCAAGGAATTGCTGGTGGCGTGTCGGGCGATCGACGGATCGCTCGCATGAGCATCCTCGTCGACAAGAACACCCGCGTGATCACGCAGGGGATGACCGGCGCGACCGGCACGTTCCACACCGAGCAGGCGCTCGCGTATGGCACGCAGATGGTCGGCGGCGTCACTCCGGGGAAGGGTGGCACGACGCACATCGACTTGCCGGTGTTCGACACGGTTGCTGAGGCCGTCGCTGCCACCGGTGCGACTGCGAGCGTCGTCTATGTGCCGCCGCCGTTCGCCGCCGACTCGATCCTCGAAGCCGTCGACGCCGAGGTCGAGCTCATCGTGTGCATCACCGAAGGCATTCCGGTGCTTGACATGGTCAAGGTCAAGCGCGCGCTGTCGGGGTCGAAGTCGCGGCTGATCGGGCCGAATTGCCCCGGCGTGCTGACGCCGGGCGAGTGCAAGATCGGCATCATGCCGGGAAGCATCTTTTCGAAGGGTTCGGTCGGCGTCGTTTCGCGGTCGGGCACGCTGACTTATGAGGCGGTGTTCCAGACCACGGCAGAGGGCCTCGGCCAGACGACGGCGGTCGGTATCGGCGGCGATCCGGTCAACGGGACGAACTTCATCGACGTGCTCGAGCTGTTCCTCGCCGACGACGCGACGCATTCGATCATCATGATCGGCGAGATTGGCGGCGACGCCGAGGAGCAGGCCGCGCAATTCCTGATCGACGAAGCCAGACGCGGGCGCAAGAAACCGATGGTCGGCTTCATCGCCGGACTGACCGCCCCGCCCGGGCGGCGCATGGGTCACGCCGGTGCGATCGTGTCGGGCGGCAAGGGCGGCGCCGAAGACAAGATCGCGGCGATGGAAGCTGCCGGCATCCGTGTATCGCCGAGCCCCAGCGAACTTGGCACGACGCTGAAAGCGCTGTTGAACGCCTGACCGCAAGGAGAGTGACGATGGCACTCGACGACCCTACCCCCGAGATCGAAACCGGCCCCAGCTGGGCGCGCACCAACTGGCCACCGCAGCCGACCGACGCGCTGACCGCGGCGCTCGACCCGACGCAGATGGCCGTGGCCATCAAGGCGGCGGCCGCGAAGGCTGGCGCGCCGGTTGCCGAGGCCGACCTCCAGCGTGCGGCGTCCGATGCGATCAAGGCGATGCTGATCATCCGCACCTACCGCGTGCGCGGGCATCTCGCCGCCAATCTCGACCCGCTCGGCCTGTCGAAGCGTGAGCTGCCCGCCGATCTCGACTGGCATTTCTTCGACGTTGCCGATGCCGACCTCGACCGGCAGGTGTGGCTGGGCGGGGCGCTCGGGCTCGAGCGCGCGAGTTTTCGCGAAATCGTCGACATCTTGCGCGCCAATTACTGCGGCAATGTCGGCCTCGAATATATGCACATCGGCGACGTCGACGAACGCCGCTTCCTGCAGGAACGCATGGAGGGGCGCGACAAGGCGATCAGCTTCAGCCCCGAAGGCAAGAAGGCGATCCTCGCCAAGGTCATCGAAGCCGAACAATGGGAGCGCTTCCTCGGCAAGAAATACGTCGGCACCAAGCGTTTCGGGCTCGACGGTGGCGAGGCGATGATCCCCGCGATGGAAGCCGTCATCAAATATGGCGGCCAGCTCGGCGTGCGCGAGATCGTTTATGGCATGGCGCACCGCGGGCGGTTGAACATGCTCGCGAACGTCATGGCCAAACCCTACCGCGTCATCTTCCACGAATTTTCGGGCGGCAGTGCGAACCCCGACGACGTCGGCGGGTCGGGCGATGTCAAATATCACCTCGGCACCAGTACCGATCGCGAGTTCGACGGCATCCGCGTCCATATGTCGCTGGTGCCCAACCCGAGCCATCTCGAGGCCGCCGACCCGGTCGTCCTCGGCAAGACGCGCGCGATCCAGACCGACCGCAACGACCTCGCCGACCATGTTCAGGTATTGCCCGTGCTGCTCCACGGTGACGCCGCCTTCGCGGGACAGGGCGTCATCTGGGAATGCCTCGGTTTTTCGGGGGTGCGCGGGTACAATACCGGCGGCTGCATTCATTTCGTCATCAACAACCAGATCGGCTTTACGACCAGCCCGCAGTTTGCGCGTTCGTCGCCCTATCCGTCGGACGTGGCCAAGGGCGTCCAGGCCCCGATCTTTCACGTCAACGGCGACGATCCCGAGGCGGTGACCTTTGCGTGCAAGATGGCGATCGAGTTCCGCCAGCGCTTTCACCGCGACATCGTCATCGACATGTGGTGCTATCGTCGCTTCGGTCATAACGAGGGCGACGAGCCGAGCTTTACCCAGCCCCTGATGTACAAGGTGATCAAGACGCACCCGGGTGTCAGCGACGTTTATGCGACGCGGCTGGTGAACGAGGGCGTGATCGCCAAGGACTGGGCCGCCGAACACGCGATGCGTTTCAACACGATGCTCGAAGGCGAATTCGAAGGCGCGGCGGGCTACAAGGCCAACCAGGCCGACTGGTTCGGCGGGCGCTGGGCCGGGCTGCACAAGCCGACCGACAGCGAAAGCGCGCGGCGCAATGTCGAAACGGGTATCGAACGCAAATTGTTCGATGGCCTCGGGCGCACGCTGACCACGGTTCCCGACGACCTGACAATCCACCCGACGCTGGGCCGCGTACTCGACGCAAAGCGCGCGATGTTTACGAGCGGCGAGGGGTTCGATTGGGCAACGGGTGAGGCGCTCGCGTTCGGCTCATTGCTGTCCGAAGGCTATGGAGTACGTCTGTCGGGGCAGGATTCGGGGCGCGGCACCTTCAGCCAGCGTCACGCGGTCTGGGTCGATCAGGCCGACGAGCATAAATATGTGCCGCTATGGAACCTGCCGCACGGGCGTTTCGAAGTGCTCGATTCGACGCTGAGCGAATTCGGCGTGCTCGGCTTCGAATATGGCTATGCGGGGGCGGACCCCAAGACGCTCGTGCTGTGGGAGGCGCAGTTCGGCGATTTCGCCAACGGCGCGCAGGTGATGATCGACCAGTTCGTCGCGAGCGGCGAGGCGAAGTGGCTGCGTGCCAATGGCCTCGTCATGCTGTTGCCGCATGGCTTCGAGGGGCAGGGTCCCGAGCATTCGTCGGCGCGGCTCGAACGCTACCTCCAGCTTTGCGCGGAGGACAATATGCAGGTCGCCAACATCACCACGCCCGCGAATTATTTCCACGCGCTGCGCCGCCAGATGCACCGGTCGTTCCGCAAGCCGCTGGTCATCATGACGCCCAAATCGCTGTTGCGGCACAAGCGCGCAGTGTCGAAGGCCGACGAGTTCTTGGGCCAGAGCCACTTCATGCGGATCCTCTCGGACCCCGCTGCGCCGGCCGATGCCGATGTCCGGCGGTTGGTGCTCGTCAGCGGCAAGCTCGCCTATGACCTGTTCGACGCGCGCGACGCGGCCGGCCTCACCGACACCGCGATCGTGCGGATCGAGCAGTTCTATCCCTTCCCATCGGAGCCGCTGGTCATGCGGTTGAAGCGCATGACCAGCCTCGAGGAAGTGGTCTGGGCGCAAGAAGAACCGCGCAACAACGGCGGCTGGTCGTTCGTCGAGCCTTTCATCGAGGAATGCCTGACCAAGGCGAGCGTCGCGCCGCGCCGTCCGCGCTATGCCGGGCGCAAGGCGGCGGCGTCGCCTGCGACCGGGCTCGCCAAGCGCCACCAGGCCGAACAGGCCGCGCTGGTCGCCGATGCGCTGGGGCAGAGCGTGCGCGAGGAAATTCGCCGCCAGCGTACGGCAAAAACCACCGCCCAACCCGTCGCCGACAATCCCGGCTGAGGAGCGAATATGTCGACCGAAGTCAAAGTCCCGACGCTGGGCGAATCGATTACCGAGGCGACCCTCGGCGAATGGCTGAAGAAGCCCGGCGAGGCGGTTGCTGCCGACGAACCCATCGCCAGCCTCGAAACCGACAAGGTGTCGGTCGAGGTGCCTGCGCCTGTCGCGGGCGTCATGGGCGCACAGGTCGTCGCGGTCGGCGACACGGTCAACGTCGGCGCGACGATCGCCTCGATCGAGGCGGGCGGCGTGGCGGAGCCTGCTGCCAAGCTTGTCCCAGCGCCTTCGTCTGTACCCGCCCCGGCTCCCGAAACGCCTCAGGTCGCCCCCACCCTGTCGCCTTCGGTGCGCCGCGCGGTGCTCGAAAAGGGCATCGACCCCTCGTCGATCAAGGGCACGGGCAAGGACGGTCGGCTGACCAAGGATGATGTGCTGTCCGCGCCGAAGGCGCCGGTGCCTGTGCCCGATGCGGCCCCGGCCCCGGCCCCGGCCACCGCCACCGCCACCGCCACCGCGCCGGACGCACGCGGCGAAGAACGCATACGGATGACGCGGCTGCGCCAGACCGTCGCGCGCCGTCTGAAGGAAGCGCAGAATACAGCCGCTTTGCTCACGACGTTCAACGACGTCGATATGACGGCGGTCATCGAGGCGCGAACGAAGTACAAGGACTTGTTCGAGAAGAAGCACGGCGTGCGGCTCGGCTTCATGGGGTTTTTCGTGAAGGCGGCGTGCATGGCGCTGCGTGATGTGCCCAACGTCAACGCACAGATCGACGGCCCGGAAGGCAATCAGGAGATCGTCTACCACGATTATGCCGACATCTCGGTCGCGGTCTCGGCCCCCAACGGCCTCGTCGTCCCCGTCATCCGCGATGCGCAGGCGATGTCGGTCGCGCAGATCGAAAAGACCATCGGCGACTTCGGTGCGCGTGCCAAGGCAGGCAGCCTGACGATGGCCGATATGAGCGGCGGGACGTTCACGATCAGCAACGGTGGCGTGTTCGGCTCGCTGATGTCGACGCCGATCATCAACCCGCCGCAGTCGGCGGTACTTGGTCTTCACCGTATCGAGGATCGTGCCGTGGTTCGCGACGGGCAGGTCGTGGTGCGTCCGATGATGTACCTCGCGCTCAGCTATGACCACCGCCTGATCGACGGACGCGAGGCGGTGACGTTCCTTGTCGCGCTGAAAAATGCTATCGAGGATCCGACCCGGTTGTTGATCGATCTGTAGGAGCGGATGATGGCGAGTGCCGCGCGGCGCCTGATCACTGTCGATGAATTCCTGACGCTGGAATTCGATCCCGAGTGCAAGGCCGAGCTATCTAACGGCGTCATCCATGTCGTACGAATGATGGGTGGCGGCAGTGGTGCGCACGCGCGTGTCCAAGGAAATATCTTCGCGGCGCTTTTCGAAAAATTGCGCGGCTCGGGATGTCGTCCCTTCGGTCCCGACATGGGGGTCCGTTCGCATGAGCTTTCGATGCGCCTGCCAGACGTAAGTGTCTTCTGCGGACGCACCAGTGCCGAGAACGATCGCAGCTCTACTTTCGACGATCCGCGGATGATCGTCGAAGTGTTATCGCCCTCCACGCGTCGCGAAGACATTGATTTCAAGTTACCTGAGTACATGGCGCTAACATCGAACGAAATCATTTTTTACGTTGATCCAGCAGCGGAGACCGCAACGCTTTACCTTCGCGACCACCGGCGTGCATGGGAGGCGCTCGAGATCGAGAAGGGGCAAAAAATTGTCTTGCCGTCGCTTTCGGTTGAACTCTCGTGGAACGAAGTGTTCGGGCGCGATTGAACTTTGACGCTTCGTAGTTCGCGCGATAGGGCAACCGCAGAACCACTCCTGTATTTTTTGGTCGGTTGGTGACATGAGCGGACCACCTCTTCCCCCTTGCCCCGCCTGTGCCGATCTACCGCGCCGAAGAATCGGTTGGGAATGGGCGATGGCGAAGCGAAGTATAACCGGTTCTGTCGCTGCTTCAGTCGGTTGAGCGATCGGCAAGCGGCAGAATTTGCTTCAAACAACCCGAGCCGGAAAAATGGCGTGGCCAGTACGCCACGATCCGGAAGCATCCTTGGAATTGAATATGCCTGATTACGACTACGACGTCCTCGTCATCGGCTCTGGCCCCGGCGGCTATGTGGCGGCGATCCGCGCGGCGCAGCTGGGGCTGAGGACCGCGTGCGTCGAGAGTCGCGAGACGCTGGGGGGCACGTGCCTCAACGTCGGGTGCATCCCGTCGAAGGCGCTGCTGCACGCGTCGGAACTCTACGAAGAGGCGCATTCGGGCGCGCTCAAGAAATTCGGAATCGAGTTGACCGGCGCGACGCTCAACCTCGACCAGATGCACGCGGAAAAAGCGCTCGCGGTCAAGGAACTGACTGGCGGCATCGCGTTCCTGTTCAAGAAGAACAAGGTCGAGTGGCTGAAGGGTCGCGCGGCCTTCACTTCGCCCGATACCGTGGACATCGCCGGACAATCGGTCCGCGCAAAGAACATCGTCATCGCAACCGGTTCGTCGGTTACGCCGCTGCCCGGCGTCACGATCGACCAGCAGGTCGTCGTGGATTCGACCGGCGCGCTCGCGCTGGCCACGGTGCCCGGGCATCTCGTCGTCATCGGCGGCGGCGTCATCGGGCTCGAACTCGGGTCGGTGTGGAAGCGCCTGGGGGCCAGGGTCACGGTGGTCGAATATCTCGACCAGATCCTCCCCGGCTTCGACGGTGAGGTGCGCAAGGAATCGGCGCGGATTTTCAAGAAACAAGGGTTCGAGCTGAAGACCGGCACCAAGGTCACCGGCGTGTCGGTGGCAGATGGCAAGGCGACGGTGAGCGTCGAGCCCGCGAGCGGCGGTGCCGCCGAAACGATCGAGGCCGATGCCGTGCTCGTCAGCATCGGCCGCCGTCCCAACATCGATGGCCTTGCGCTCGACAAGGCGGGGCTGGCGGTCAACGCGCGGGGAATGATCGAGGTCGGGCACCGCTTCGAAACGAGCGTTCCCGGCATCTGGGCGATCGGCGACGTCACGCCGGGTCCGATGCTCGCGCACAAGGCCGAGGACGAGGGGATCGCGGTCGCCGAAAACATCGCGGGTCTGACGGGAATCGTCAATCACGACGTCATTCCCAGCGTCGTCTACACCCATCCCGAAATCGCCGGTGTCGGCCTGACCGAAGAAGCGGCGCGCGAACGCGGCGAAATCAAGGTCGGCAAATTCCCATTCGCGGGTAACAGCCGCGCCAAGACCAACCGCGACACCGACGGCTTCGTCAAGGTGATCGCCGACGCCGCGACCGACAAGGTGCTCGGCGTTCACATCATCTCGTCGCTCGGCGGGACGATGATCGCCGAGGCGGCGCTGGCAATGGAATTCGGTGCGACAAGCGAGGACATCGCCTACACCAGCCACGCGCACCCGACGCACACCGAGGCGTTGAAGGAAGCGGCAATGGCAGTGACCGGCAAACCGATCCACATTTGAGGACTCCCTTCCAGCCAGTCAGGTTGTCGACGGCCAGCTTCGTAAGGTCGCAGCTCGGCCACTCGATCGGCTTGTCACGATAAGTGCACGCAAATGAGCCGAATTTGTCATATTCGCGATTCATAGCAGGCGTGTTAACAAAGCGCCGACGCATGGAGTCATCATGGACGCCCTTACGCGATTGCCGTTCGAAGCCGATCTGACGGAGTTCTCCGCGTCGTCGCCGAGCATTCCAGAGCCCGTCGGCGGACGCGGTCGGCAACGCTTCCGCACGATCTGGATCAGCGATATTCACCTCGGCACGCGCGGCTGCGCGGCCGAACTGTTGATCGATTTCCTCGACTCGACCGACAGCGAGACGATGTACCTCGTGGGCGACATCATCGACGGCTGGCGAATGAAGAAGAAATTCTACTGGCCCGCCGCGCACAATGACATCGTCTGGCGGATCATGAAGCGTGCCAAGCGCGGCACGCGCGTCGTCTATGTGCCCGGCAATCATGACGAGATGTTCCGACAGTTCACGGGCATGAATTTCGGCGGAGTCGAGATCAAGCGCCAGGCGATTCATACCACCGCCGACGGTCGCCGCCTGCTGATCGTGCACGGTGACGAGTTCGATGCGATCATGCTCAGCCACCGCTGGCTCGCGTTCGTGGGCGATTGGGCTTATGCGACGCTTATGCGCTGTAACCATGCAGTCAACAAGGTGCGCAGCTGGCTCGGCAAGCCCTATTGGTCGCTGTCGAAGACCGCCAAGCAAAAGGTCAAGAACGCGGTCGAGTTCATCAGCCGCTTCGAACACGCGGTCGCGCACGAGGCGGCGTCGCGCGGCGTCGACGGCGTCGTCTGCGGCCACATCCACCACGCCGAATTCCGCGAATTGTCGGGCGTCGATTATTATAACGACGGCGACTGGGTCGAGGGGTGCACGGCATTGGTCGAGCATTTCGACGGGCGGATGGAAGTTCTGCACTGGGTCGACGAGATGGCGGCGCGTGACCGCGTTCGCCCGACCCTCAAACAAGCCGCCTAGCGGAACGGCGCGTCATGCAGATTGCCCCATGCGCATCGCGATAGTCACCGACGCCTGGACGCCGCAAGTCAATGGCGTCGTCCGAACGCTGACCGCGACCCGGCGCGAGCTCGAGGCGATGGGCCACGACGTGCTCGTCGTATCGCCCGATCTCTACCCCTCGATCCCCTGTCCCACCTATCCCGAAATTCGTCTCGCCGTCGCACGCGCCGCGTGGGTGGGTGAGCGGTTGCGCGACTTCGCCCCCGACGCGGTGCACCTGTCGACCGAGGGGCCGCTTTGCCTCGCCGCGCGGCGCTGGTGCCTGCGCAACGGCTGGCACTTCACCAGCGCGTATCACACGCAATTTCCCGATTATTTCGCCGCGCGCACTGGCATCGATGCATCCTGGGTGTGGCCTTATTTCCGCTGGTTCCACGCGGCGTCGCAAGCGGTGCTGGTATCGACGCCTTCGGTGCGCGCGATACTCGCCGAACACGGGATCGCGCACAGCGCGCACTGGAGCCGGGGTGTCGACCTGACAGCCTTCTCTCCCGAAGCACCGGCGCATCCGGCGTTTGCCGACCTCGAGCGCCCGATTCAGCTCTTCGTCGGGCGCGTCGCGATCGAAAAGAATATCGAGGCGTTTCTCGCCTGCACGCATCCCGGAACCAAGGTCGTGGTCGGCGACGGGCCCGCCCGCGCGCTGCTCGCCGCACAGCACCTTGATACCGTGTTCCTTGGCGCACTGTCGGGCGCCGAGCTGGCCGGCGCCTATGCCGGAGCCGACGTCTTCGTCTTTCCCAGTCGCACCGACACGTTCGGCCTCGTCATGATCGAGGCATTGGCGAGTGGAACGGCGGTCGCCGCATACCCCGTCAGCGGCCCGATCGATATCATCACACCCGCGACCGGCGCGCTCGACGAAGATCTCGACACGGCAATCGCCGCCGCGTTGACGCGCGACCCCGCCGATTGCGCACTGTACGGACGCAGCTTCACCTGGGAAGCGAGTGCGCGACAATTTTTGTCCGCGCTCGTGCCTGCGCGCGAAGATTTGGCGGTCGCTGCCTAGAAGCCTTGAAGTGCGCGAGGGCTGGCGGTAAAGCCATGGTTTCGAGGCCGCTCCGTAAGGGGCGGCCCTTTCTTTATCGACGAAAGATTCTGACCATGGCCCAGCCACTCATGCCCCATGCGACCGCGTCGTGGCTGGTCGACAACACCTCGCTCAGCTTCGTCCAGATTGCGACCTTTTGCGGGCTGCACATCCTCGAGGTTCAGGCGATCGCCGACGATACCGCGTCGAGCAAACTGACCGGCCGTGATCCGCTGCGCGCGCATGAGCTGACGCAGGCCGAGATCGACCGCGGGCAGGCCGACCCGAATTACGTGCTCAAGATGGACCGCGAACCCGAAGCCGCGACGCGCACCAAGGGCCCGCGCTACACGCCGGTGTCGAAGCGCCCCGACAAGCCCGATGGCATAGCGTGGATCATTCGCAATCATCCCGAAGTCAGCGATGCGCAGATCGGCAAGCTGATCGGCACGACCAAGACGACGATTGCCGCGATCCGCGACAAGAGCCACTGGAACATGGTCAACATCGTTCCCAAGGACCCGGTGACGCTGGGGCTTTGCTCGCAGATCAACCTCGATGCTGTCGTTGCAAAGGCGGCCAAGGCCGCCGGGCTCGATCCCGTGGTCGATACTCGCCTCGAAGGCGACCGCGAGGCGCTGATCGGCGAGCTGCGCCACGAACGCGAGGAAGCTGCCAAGCTCGCCGAACGCATCGCATCGGGTGAAGTTGAAGCGCCGCTGCTCGCGGGTGGTTTCGTCGACCCGTTCAAGCGCTGAGGCGTCGGGCGCAGAGCTTTCAGGTGAAGCGGGAAAGAATATCAGCCGCAAACGACGCAGCTGAAGATGGATGTCTAGCGACCGAAATGATCGACTCTGCGGACGGACCCTACATGCCGACGCAACAGCGCTAGGATGCCGCTAGTTCACAGCACGCGCCACGGTCGAGAAGCTCAGGAGCGTTTACTGCTGCGTCGAGACTAGGCGAAGGTGTGCGGACACGTTTGCCACGACATTGGGAAGGCAGGCAAGCTAGAGCGGGATGACGTTGCGATGAATCGATAGGGATTCACAAACCGGTTGAAGTCTGATTCAAGCTGCTGGCCGAGGATGGAGGTCGGCAGCGATGGCGAGAGCCTATTCGATGGACTTGCGCGAGCGGGCGGTGGCTCGGGTTTTGTTGGGTGAGAGCGTTCGTTCGGTGGCAGCGATGCTGAGCATCAGTCCGGCGACGGTGGTGCGTTGGTCGGGACGGTATCGTGCTACTGGGAGCGCGGCACCTGCCAGGATCGGTGGTTACAAGGTCGGGGTGTTGTCGCGGCATCGTGACTGGTTGCTCGAGCGTACCGCGCACGACTTTACGTTGCGCGGGCTGGTCGCCGAGCTGGCCGAGCGTGGAGTGAAGGTCGACTATGTGCAGGTGTGGCGGTTCGTTCATGCCGAGGGTCTGAGCTTCAAAAAAAAGCGTACTGCCCGCCGAACAGCTTCGACCGTGGATCGCGCGGCGGCGAACGCAGTGGAAGAAATATCAGGGACGGCTTGATCCAAAGCGTCTCGTCTTTATCGACGAGACTTGGGCCAAGACGAACATGGCTCCCTTGCGGGGATGGGCTCCCAAAGGGCAGCGGCTCCACGCCAAGGTGCCCTATGGTCACTGGCGCACGATGACCTTCCTCGCGGCGCTCCGCTGCGACCGGATCGATGCCCCTTGCGTGCTCGACCAGCCCGTCAACGGGCAGAGCTTCACCGACTATGTCGAGCAGTGTCTCGTCCCCACGCTCTCGCCCGGGGACATCGTCATCATGGACAATCTGTCGAGCCACAAAAAACCCGCAGTGCGCGCCGCCATCCGCAGCGTCGGGGCGCGGCTGCTGTTCCTGCCGCCCTACTCACCCGACCTCAACCCCATCGAGCAAGTCTTCGCAAAGCTCAAACACTTGCTGCGAAAGGCCGCCGAACGGTCCCACGAACAAACATGGCGACGCATCGGATCACTCCTCGACGCCTTCTCACCCAACGAGTGCGCCGCATACCTCAACAACTCAGGATATGGTGCAAGCTAATGTCATCCCGCTCTAGGGTGACTCACAACCATAGCCGCCGTCTGGTACACTGATCCTAATGGAGCCAGCAGGCTTGTCGCGATTTTGTAACGCGCGCCGAGGCGCTCAATATCCCATGAGCTTGAGCACTTCGGCGCGGCTCCTGTGGTCGTCGAGGAAACAGCCGAGCAGCCGTGACGTGGTCATCGCAACGCCCGGGGTGCGCACGCCGCGCCCGGTCATGCAGCCGTGCTGTGCCTCGATGACGACAGCGACACCCTGTGGCTGGAGGTGTTCCCAGATGCACGCCGCGACCTGCGCGGTCAGCCGTTCCTGGATCTGCAGCCGCCGCGCATAGCCGTTGAGCACGCGCGCGAGCTTCGAAATCCCGACGACGCGCTTTTCGGGCATATAGGCGATCGACGCCTTGCCGGTGATCGGCGCCATATGATGTTCGCAATGCGACTGGAACGGAATGTCCTTCAACAGCACGAGTTCGTCGTAGCCGCCGACCTCATCGAAGGTGCGCGAGAGGTGGATCGAGGGGTCCTCGTCCATGCCCGCGCAATATTCGCGCCATGCGCGCGCGACACGCTTGGGCGTGTCGATCAGCCCCTCACGCGTTGGATCGTCGCCCGCCCAACGGATCAACGTCCGGATCGCGTCCTGCACCTCGCCGGGTACCGGCAGCTTCGTCGCTTCGATCGTGTCGCCCGTCAGCGGGCCATCATCGTAATCGGACATGCATCTGCTTAGCCCAGCCGCGGGCGACTCGCAAACGTATTAGCAGCCACAGGGCGAACCGATTGAAACACCGAGATTTCCGGATTGACGCTATGCAGCGTTGCGCGACGGTCGGGAGGCGGAGTCGACTAAGGCCGAACCCCCATGCGCCCCACCGCCGCATCGAGCACCGCATCCTCCTTGCAATAGCACAGCCGCGCCAGGTGCGTCGGCGGTTCGCTCGCGTAAAAGGCCGACAGCGGAATCGTCGCGACCCCGCACGTGTCGATCATCCAGTCGCCCCAGTCGGTGTCGCGCATCGTGATGCCCGAAGCAGCGAGATCGAGCGTCACGAACCACGTCGCGTCGCCCGGCAGGATGACATAGCCTTGCGGTACCAGCCCGTCGCGAAGCCGGTCGCGCGAACGACGAAAGCCCGCGCGCTGTGCATCGAACCACGCGTGTTCCTTGGCCAGCCCAAAGGCGACCGCGGCCTGCAGGTTGGGCGGCGTCGTGAAGGTCAGGAACTGATGCGCTTTGGCAAGCTGTGCGGCAAGCGGCGGCGCGGCGCACATCCAGCCGACCTTCCACCCCGTCATCGCGAAAATCTTGCCCGCCGACCCGATCTTGACGGTGCGTTCGCGCATTCCCGGCTCGGTCATCAGCGGCACATGCGCGCGCTCGCCCAGCACGACATGCTCCCACACTTCGTCGCAGACTGCGACCGCGTCGTGCGCGATGCAGAAGTCGGCCAGCGTGCGGCGATCGTCGGCGGACAGCATCGCGCCGACCGGATTGACCGGATCGTTGACGATCACCAGCCGCGTCCGTGCGCTGCCGACCTTCGCGAGCATTTCTTCGGTGATGCGCCAGTCGGGCGGATGGCGACGCACGATGCGCGGCACCCCGCCTGCGCGCCGCACCATCGGCAAATAGGCGTCGTAGAGCGGCTCGAACATCACCACCTCGTCGCCGTCGGACACGAGCGCAAGGATCGACGCGGCGATCGCTTCGGTCGCGCCCGAGGTGATGATCACTTCGGACGCGTCGAGGTCGAGGTTCTGGTGCGCGGCATAATGCGCGGCGACGGCCGCACGCAGCACGGGCAACCCTGCCATCGGCGGATATTGGTTCGACCCCTCGACCAGTGCGCGTGCTGCCGCTTTGATCACGTCGGCGGGCCCTGGCGCGTCGGGAAAGCCTTGGCCCAGGTTGATCGCGCCCGTCGCGCGTGCGCGCGCCGAAACATGTTCGAAAATCGTCGTGCCGAGCGCGGAAAAAACCGGGTTCATGGACGCCGACCTAGGTCAAACCACCGCGCGCGCCAAGCGCCTCGCCCGCGCGCCGGTCGCGTCAGGCGGCCAGCCGTGCCGCCGGAAACGCGCTGTCGGCGCGCGCGATCAACGCCCGGTCGTCGTGGTTCCAGGGATGGAAACCGGGCAGGAAATAAGCGAGCCACGACGGCAAGATGCGCCGCAGCGGCCCCGGGTTGCCGACCAGGTACCACGCGAGCCGCGCCCTTGCGCGCCAGCCGGTGATGCCGTCCTGCGCCAGCAGGTCGAGCGTGCCACTCCAGCGCTTCGACCAGAAGCGCGCGGTCACGATCATCATCATGACCGCCTTGACTTTCCAGCGCTTCGCGCGCGTCCAGTCGCGCGTCGCGTGCAGCCAGGTGTCATAGGCGACGCCCTTGTGCTCGATCTCCTCGATCGCATGCCAGCGCCACATGTCCGCCAGATCATTGTCGGCACCGGCAAATAACCGATCGTCGGACAGGATGAGATGCGCGAGCATCGCCGTGTAATGTTCGAGCGCCATCGTGACCGCGAGGTTGAGGATTTCGGGTCGGCCCTTCGTCAGCGCCAGGCTGTCGGCGACGACCTGCTCGAGGTGGTCGATGCGGTAGCCGGCATCGACGACACGGCGGTTGAACGAGACATGCTCGCGGCTGTGCATTACTTCCTGCTTCACGAAATTGCGGATATCGTCGGCGAGGCGCGGCGGCGTCCCGTCGCGAAATGCCTTCACCGAATCGACAAAAAACGCCTCGCCGAGTGGGAAGGTGATCGATAGCGCATTGTGGAACGCGCTGCCGATGGGATCGTTGTTTAGCCACCAGCGTGCCTGCCGCGCGTTCCGCCCAAAGCGCCGGTCACGCGGTGTGATCGTCAAGTCGGTAGGCGTCGCCGTTGCGGCCATGCTAGGAACTCCGTTCGGACCGCGCAATTTGAGCTTACTTACACTCATGTCAATAGATCGCAAGCGGCTGACTCCCGACGAAAGTCGCACGAACGCGCTCGATGCTGCGCGCGACCTGCTCATCGCGGAAGGGCCGCAGGCGGTGACGTTGAAAGCGGTTGCGGCGCGCGTCGGGCGTACGCACGCCAATCTGCTGCATCATTTCGGCTCGGCCGCGGGATTGCAGCAGGCGCTCGCGGCGATGCTCGCTGACAGCGTGTGCGGGTCGATTGCCGAAGCCGTGGTCGGCGCGCGACGTGGCGCCGTCGATCCGCGCCGCATCGTCGACCTGACGTTCGACGCGTTCGACCAGCAGGGCGCGGGGGCGCTCGCGACGTGGATGATCCTGTCGGGCAATCGCGATGCGCTCGACCCGATCCTGTCGGCGATCCACCGCCTCGTCGACGAGCTGAGTGACGGCGTGGTCGGCGACGACGAGGAACAGCTGCTGCGCGAGGACACGCTGACCCTGATGCTGATGGCGCTGGGCGATGCACTGCTCGGCAAGCCGATCGCCGACGCCTTGGGACTGGCGCGCGACGCCGCGCGCGACATCGCGCTGCGCCAGCTGCTCGCTTCGCCCGGTGTGGCCGCACGCGTCGCAGCCCTGGCATGAGCGAGACGACGACGATCGCGCGCCCGACGCACGAATTGGTCGAGCATCGCGGGCTGTTGATGGCGGGCGTCATGGCCGCGCAGATCATGCAGATCCTCGATACGACGATCGCCAATGTCGCGCTTCGCAACATGATGGCGAGCCTCGACGCGACGATCGATTCGGTCAGCTGGGTGCTGACGAGCTATATCATCGCATCGGCGATCGCAATGCCGCTGACCGGCTGGCTGTCGGACCGGCTCGGCGCGCGCAACCTGTTCCTGCTCAGCGTCGTCGGTTTCGTCGCCGCGTCGATGCTATGCGGTGCGTCACAGAACCTGACGCAGATGGTCGTCTTTCGCGCGCTGCAGGGCGTCGCGGGCGCTTTCCTCAGCCCGCTGTCCCAATCGTTCGTCGTCGAGATCAATCCGCCCGAAAAACAGGCGCGCGCGATGTCGATCTGGGGCATGTCGATCATGATCGGGCCGATTATGGGTCCGCTCATCGGCGGCTGGCTGACCGACAATTACGATTGGCGCTGGTGCTTTTACGTCAACGTGCCGGTTGGCCTCGCGGCGCTCGCGGTGCTATGGTGGCTGCTGCCCCGATCACCGCGGCGCAAGCGTCCGCTCGACGCGACCGGGTTCGCGCTCCTGTCGATCGGGCTCGCCTCGCTCCAGCTCATGCTCGACCGCGGGCAACAGCTCGACTGGTTCGAGTCGACCGAGATCATCGTCGAATGCGGGGTCGCGATCGCCGCCATCTGGATGTTCGTCGTCCATTTGGCCTTTGCGCGCGCGCCGCTGTTTTCGCGACGCGTGATGACCGATCCCAATTTCGTGTCGGGGATGATCCTGCTCGTCGTCGTCGCGCTGATGATGTTTTCGGTCATGGCACTGCTGCCACCGATGATGCAGGTGCTCTATGGCTATTCGGTGCTCGAGGCGGGGATGCTGCTCATCCCGCGCGGGGTCGGCATCCTGCTCACCATGGCGCTGGTCTCACGACTGATCGGAAAGGTCGATGCGCGACTGATGGTCGGCATCGGCTTTACCATCGCGGCGGGGTCGCTGTGGATGATGACCGGCTGGTCGCCACAAATGGATGCGCGACCGTTCATCGTTGCGGGATTTATCCAGGGGTTGGGAATGGGGTTCGTCTTCATCCCGATCAACATCCTCGCCTTTTCCAACCTGCCGGCGCAGTTCCGCACGGAGGGCGCGGCGGTCCTGAACCTCATCCGCAGCATCGGCGCGTCGGTCGGCATCTCGGTGGTAACGGTGACGCTCGCGCGGACCGCGCAGATCAGCCATGCCGATATGGCCGCCCAGGTCACGTCGAGCCGCGTGCCCTGGCTCGACCCCAATGCGATCGGCCAGCTCGGACAGCTTGGCACGGGTGCCTATGCCATGGTCGACGCGCAAATTGGCCGCCAGGCGCTGATGATCGGCTATCTCAACGATTTCAAACTGATGATGATCGCGCCGCTCGTCGCCTTGCCTTTGCTGTTCCTGCTCAAGCCTGCGCGTCCGGCCGGCGACGTCGGCGCCGACGCGATGGGACACTGAGACCACTTTAAATTCTGCTTAAGAATTGAGCAGCCGCGCGCGGCTTCTGCCCGGTTGATGGGCGAAACTTCGCACTGATTCGGCCGCCGACCCTTGCGGCTAAGTGGCACGTTAATTGCTCCCACTTTCTGGCGAGCCGCAGTGGGGCGGTGCGCAGGCCAGGGGGCGGAATGAAACTCGTCGTTGCGATCATCAAGCCGTTCAAGCTCGACGAAGTGCGTGAGGCGCTGACCGAACTCGGCGTCACCGGCATGACGGTGACCGAGGTCAAGGGCTTCGGACGTCAGAAGGGGCAGACCGAAATCTACCGCGGTGCCGAATATTCGACCAACATGGTCCCCAAGCTGAAGGTCGAGGTCGCCTGCCCGACCGACATGAGTTCGCGCGTGGTCGAATCGATCCAGCAGGCCGCGAACACCGGCGCGATCGGCGACGGCAAGATCTTCGTGCTCGACATCGGGGAGGCAGTGCGCATCCGCACCGGCGAAACCGACGCGAACGCGCTTTGAAAAAGACAGGGAGAATAATGACGCGCATTTCGAAAATCTTGGCGAGCGCGGTGGGCCTGACGGCCGCCGTTCCGGCCTTTGCCGCAGACATGGTCAAGGCGCCGACCGTCGAGCAGATGGCGACCATGGTGAACAAGGGCGATACCAGCTGGATGCTGATCTCGTCGGCGCTGGTGCTGATGATGTCGGTCCCCGCGCTCGCGCTGTTCTACGGCGGGCTCGTGCGCACCAAGAACATGCTCAGCGTGCTGATGCAGGTGTTCATGATCGTGTCGATCGCGAGTCTCGTCTGGGTCAGCTGGGGCTATTCGATGGCGTTCACCAGCGGCGGGCCCTTCGTCGGCGGCTTCAGCAAGATCTTTCTGATGGGCGTGTCGGCGTCGACCTATGCGGCGACCTTTTCGAACAACGTCTACCTCCCTGAATACGCCTTCGTCGTCTTCCAGATGACGTTTGCGTGCATCACCCCCGCGCTGATTGTCGGCGCCTTTGCCGAGCGCGTGAAGTTCACCGGGCTCATGGTGTTCATGGTGCTGTGGATGACGCTCGTCTATTTCCCGATCGCGCACATGGTCTGGTACTGGGCGGGCCCCGACTTCCTGCCCGACGCGCCGACCGATTACGGCTTCCTGTGGGGCAAGGGCGCACTCGACTTCGCGGGCGGCACCGTCGTCCACATCAATGCGGGCATCGCCGGGCTTGTCGGCTGCCTGATGATCGGCAAGCGCATCGGCCACGGTAAGGAAGTCACGCCACCGCACTCGCTGACCATGACGATGATCGGCGCGAGCCTGCTCTGGGTCGGTTGGTTCGGCTTCAACGCGGGGTCGAACCTCGAGGCGAACGGCGTCACCAGCCTGGCCTTCATCAACACGTTCGTCGCGACGGCGGCAGCGGCGGTCAGCTGGGCGCTGGTCGAGCAACTCCACCACGGCAAGCCGTCGATGCTCGGCGGGGCGACCGGCGCGGTCGCCGGGCTCGTCGCGATTACCCCGGCAAGCGGTTATGCGGCACCGATGACGTCGATCGTCCTCGGGCTGATCGTCTCGCCGATCTGTTATTTCTTCGTCTCGACGGTGAAGAACCGGCTCAAGTATGACGACACGCTCGACGTGTTCGGCGTGCATTGCATCGGCGGGATCGTCGGTGCGCTGGGGACCGCGATCGTCGCGGACCCGGCCCTCGGGGGCCAGGGCTTCTTCGACTACACCAAGTTCCCGGCGGTCGTTGGAACCTACGACATGGCGACGCAGCTGGTGACCCAGTTCGAAGCGGTTGCGCTGACGCTGGCGTGGTCGGGCATTGGCTCGGCAATCCTCTACTTCATCGTCGACAAGACGATCGGGCTGCGTCCGACCGAAGAGGCCGAGCGCGAAGGGCTCGACCTCTCCGAACACGGCGAGCGCGCCTATAATTACTGAGTTTCACAGCTTGGGGTGTCGGCGGGAGGGTCCTCTCCCCCGCCCGTCGTCACCCCAGACCAGGTTCCTCCTGCGAACCACTGAGCCGGCAGAGCGATCTGCCGGCTCTCTTTTTATGGGCGCTCGATCGACCAGCCGAGTGTTTCGCCAGCGTGAAACGGCACGATCGGCACGTCGTCGCCCGCCAGCGTTGCCGGAACTGTCGAGGGCGCGCGGTGCAGCGTCACGGTCCCCGCGTTCAGGGGAAGCCCGTAGAAACGCGGGCCGAATTCGGACGCGAACCCCTCGAGCCGGTCGAGTGCGCCTTCCTGATCGAATACCACAGCATAGCTTTCGAGCGCGTAGGGCGCGTTGAAGATGCCCGCGCAGCCGCACGCGCTTTCCTTGGCGGTGACGGCATGCGGCGCGCTGTCGGTGCCGAGGAAGAATTTGCCTGACCCCGAGGTCGCGGCGGCACGGAGCGCGAGCCGGTGGCGCTCGCGTTTGACGACCGGCAGACAATAGGCATGCGGGCGTAATCCGCCCGCGAACATCGCGTTGCGGTTGAGGTGAAGATGATGCGGGGTGATCGTCGCGGCGACTTGCGCCGGCGCGCTCTCGACAAAGCCGACCGCCTCGGCGGTGGTGATGTGTTCGAACACGATCTTGAGCGCGGGAAAATCGCGCACGAGTCCCCCCAGCACGCGATCGATGAAGAGCGCCTCGCGGTCGAAGATATCGATCTCGGGGTCCGTGACCTCTCCGTGGACAAGCAACGGCAGGCCGATCGCCTGCATGCGTTCGAGCACGGGTCGAATCGCCGTTACATCGGTGACCCCATGCGCCGAATTGGTCGTCGCATGCGCGGGGTAGAGTTTGGCGGCGGTGAACACGCCCTCGCCTGCGCCGCTCGCCAGATCGTCGGGGTCGGTCGCATCGGTCAGATAACAGGTCATCAGCGGCGTGAAATCGCTCGCCTCGGGCAGCGCCGCGACGATGCGCGCGCGGTAGGCCTCGGCGTCAGCCGCCGTGGTCACCGGCGGCGACAGATTGGGCATGACGATCGCGCGCACGAACTGCGCGGCGGTATAGCGCAGCACCGCGCGCAGCATCGCGCCATCGCGCAGATGGACGTGCCAGTCGTCGGGTCGGCGGATCGTCAGCTTTTCGGGCATGGTGTTTTGCTTTCGGCTCTGCTTCATCCTAGTTTCGGGCGATGTCCGCAACCACTCTGATCGACCGCGCGGTGATCCGCCTTTCAGGCGAGGACGTACGCGGCTTCCTCCAGG
Organism: Sphingomonas sp.; assembly: GCA_965248885.1. Taxonomy (GTDB): domain Bacteria; phylum Pseudomonadota; class Alphaproteobacteria; order Sphingomonadales; family Sphingomonadaceae; genus Sphingomonas_O. The sequence goes on from OZ252211.1 coordinate 2,549,283, forward strand.
GCCTCGTGACCAACGACGTCTCGGGTCCGCTTCCCGTCTATGCCGGGCTGCTAACGCCGCAAGGCAAGGCGCTATTCGATTTTATCGTCTGGTCCGATGGCGACGATGTCCTGATCGACTGCGAGACCGACCGTGCGCAAGCACTTGCCAAACGCCTGCGCATGTACCGGCTGCGGCGTCCGATCGCGATCGAGGTCGATCGCAGCCTCGCGGTGCACTGGGCACGCGACGGCGTGCAGGGTGTCTTCGATCCGCGCAATTCCGCGCTCGGTCGCCGCTGGATCGCCGCGCCCGCGCAGCCAGCACAGGGCTGGCATGCGCACCGCCTTTCGCTCGGCGTCGTCGAAGGGGTACGCGACCTTGGCGAGGATCGCACGCTCTGGCTCGAGGCGAACGCGCGCGAGCAACAGGGCGTGAGCTTTACCAAAGGCTGTTACGTCGGGCAGGAAAATACCGCGCGCATGCATCACCGCGACAAGGTCAACCGGCATCTCGAGGTCGTGCCCGCCCCGCGAGATCCCGGCGACACGGTTCGCCATTGGTATGCCGATCTGGGGCTTGCCGTGGTCGTCGCGCGCGTCGCTCAGCGCAACGACGCTTCGAGCTCGGCGATAAGCGCGTCGACCGTCATCAGCTGACTTAGCCGTTTCACCTCGCACCAGCACCGCAACGGCGTTGTAGACGAAGAACAGCGGGTCGGGATGTGCGGGGCTGTTCAACATCGCGCATTGCGATACATCGTCCCGCAAAGGAGTGCGCGTGGAAAGCTGGAAACTGACGCTTGCGTGCACGCGCGCCGAGGCCGAGCGACTGGCGGACGACGTGACCGAATTCGCCGATCTGGTACCGCCACCGGTGCTCGTCGTGTCTGAACCCGATGAAGCGACCCCCGAGCGATGGCGGCTCGACGCGTATTTCGACGGCAAGCCGTCGCGCGACGTGCTGCGGCGCGTGGCGCGACTGGTGCCGAGCGCGCGCGAAAAGGACCCGCGCGCGCGGCCGCTCCCCGATACCGACTGGGTCACGCTTGGTCAGTCGGGGTTTGCGCCGCTGGTCGCGGGCCGGTTTCATGTCCGCACCCCCGAACATCGCGCGCGCACCGACTTGACCGATCTGGTGATCCCCGCCGGGCTGGCGTTCGGGACCGGGCAGCATGCGACGACCTCAGGCTGCCTTGCTGCGCTTGATACCCTTCGCCGCAGCGGCAAGCTGTATCGCAATATCCTCGATCTCGGCACGGGGACGGGGCTGCTCGCGATCGCCGCGCAGAAGTTATGGCCGCGCGCCTCGGTGATCGCGACCGACATCGACGCGCAGGCGGTGACCGTCGCGCGCGCCAACGCCGACGCGAACGGAGCGCCGCGCGTCGCGGCACTCGTCGCCGACGGGCTGTCGCATCGGACGCTCGTTGCGTCGGCCCCCTATGACCTCGTCATTGCCAACATCCTTGCCCAGCCGCTGATCGACATGGCTCCGTGGATCGCGGCGAGCGTGGCGAAGCGCGGAACCTTGCTGCTCGCCGGGCTGCTCGACACGCAGGCCGACACCGTGGCGCGCGCGTATCGGCGTCAAGGGATGCGGCTGGCCGGGCGCGGTATAGGGCAATGGCCGGTGCTTCGGCTCGTCGCGCGCTAGCGATGACACTGCGCAGGTTCGGCCGTCTCGTCGCACTGATGCTCTTCGTCCCGCTCGGCGTGTTCCTGCTGACCGCTGGGCTGCTCGGCCATGTCGCGGTCAATCGCAACTGGCGCGAGCCCGCCGACGGCATCACCATCTACGTCCAGTCGAATGGCGTGCATACCGGCGTCGTGCTTCCCGCAGTCGGCGGCGGGATCGACTGGCGCGCGCGCGTCAGGGCGAGCGACCTGCCCGATCCGCGCGGCGTGGGTCAGTGGCTCGCGTTCGGATGGGGCGACCGCGACTTTTACCTCAACACCCCGCGCTGGCAGGATATGCACGCCGCGACGATCGCCTCGGCACTGGTCGGCAGCGGCAGGACGCTCGTCCACGTCGACCACCTCGATGCGTTCGCGCCCGACGCCTATTGGCGCCCGCTCCGCCTGCGCCCCGCCGAATATGCGCGGTTGGCGGCATTCGTCGCGGCGACCTTCGCCGACCGTCCCGAAGTCATTCGCGGCTATACGGCGCGCGACGTCTTTTACACCGCGCGCGGGCATTACAGCGCGCTGCGCACGTGTAATGTCTGGACCGGTGACGCGCTGCGCAGCGCGGGCGTTCGGGTGGGCGCGTGGACGGTGTTCGAGGGCGACGTGATGCGCTGGATTCCCCGACCATAAGCTTGGCTCTCCCCTTCGCGCGGCCGCCTCGCTAGGGAGGGGTCATGCAACGCCCGCACATTTCGCGCCGCAACCTGTTGATCGCGGGCGGGACGGGGATCGGGCTGGTCGTCGGCTATGCGCTGTGGCCCCGCCGCGTGCTGACCGCTGTCGATGCAGCCCCCGGCGAAGCGGTACTCAACGGCTTTGTCCGCGTCGGCCTCGACGGGCATGTCGCGATCGTCGTGCCGCAGGTCGAACTCGGGCACGGCGTATTCACCACGCTCGCGCAGATCGTCGCCGACGAGCTCGGGGCCGACTGGCGCACGATCGCGGTCGAGACTGCGCGGCCGGGACCGCTCTATGCCAACGCTCTGTTCGCGCGTGAGAGGGACGAGGCGCTCGGCACCGGTCTTTTTTCTGGGGTCAAAGCGACCCTCGCGACCGGGGAATCGGGGTCGGTCCGCGCATGGGAAGCGACGCTGCGCGATGCCGGGTCGGCGGCGCGCGCCTTGCTGTGCGCGGCGGCGGCGGCGCGCTGGGACGCCGACTGGCGCGCCTGCGACACGCACGACGGCTTCGTCTGGCGCGGCGACGACAAGATGCGCTTCGGCGAAATCAGCGCCGAGGCCGCAAAGCTCGACGTGCCGCAGGGGGTGTCGCACCGCACCGGCGAGGCAAACCGCCTGTCGGGAAGCGCACTGCCGCGCCTCGACCTGCCGTCGAAAGTCGACGGCAGCGTCAACTATGCCGGGGACATTCGCCTTCCCGACATGGTTTACGCAGTTCTTGCTCGCGGCGTGGACGACGGCAAGCTGGTCAGCTTCGACCGTAAAGCCGCCGAGCGCGTCACCGGCTTTCTCGACCTCGTCGACACCGAGCGCTGGATCGCGGCGGTCGCGACGAACGGTTGGGCGGCGGGCAAAGCACTCGAAGCGCTTGCGTCGCGATTTGAAAAGCCGGCCAGGACTGTCGGCGATCGTGACATCACGCGTGCGCTCGACGCCGCATTCGTCGATGGCGGCACACGGCTGGCGTCGGCGGGCGACATCGGCGCAGCGTTCGCGAATGCCGACATCTTCGTGCAAAGCTACCGCATCGGGTTCGCCCCGCATGCCGCGATCGAGACCGCGAGCGCGACTGCCTGGCTCGCGGGTGGCACGCTCGAACTCTGGATGGCGACGCAATTGCCCGAAGCAGCGGCGGCGGCGGCAGCCAGGGCGTGCGGGCTGAGCGTCGATCGCGTCGTGCTCCATCCCACGATGGTCGGCGGTTCGTTCGGCGCGCGCTATGAGGTCGAGATCGCGGGACACGTCGCGTTGCTGGCACAGCGGCTGAAGCGGCCCGTCCAGCTCGTCACGTCGCGCGCCGACGAGCTGCGCCACGATCGCTTTCGCCCTGCCGCCGCCGCAAAGATGGCCGCGCGGACCGACGCCGACGGGCGCATCGCCGCGTGGTACGCGCGGATCGCCACACCCGCGAGCGCGCACGAGCTTCACGCGCGCATCGGTGGCGCATCGGCGAGCGCGGCGCGTGCGGCGGCAAAGGGGGTAAGCGAACCGGCGGCGATCGCGGGGGCCATGCCGCCTTATGCGATCCCGATCTACGCGCTCGACCATTGTCCCGCCGACCTCGGCATCGCGACGGGCGACTGGCGCGGGCGCATGCACGGAGCCAACGTCTTTTTTCGCGAATGTTTCGTCGACGAGGTCGCGCACATGACCGGCGGCGAGCCCTTTTCGGTACGAATGGCGATGCTCGGCGACAATCCGCGTCTGGCGCGCTGCCTGACGGAGGTCGCCGTGCTCGGCAACTGGCAGGGCGGCGTGCAGGGATCGGGCCAGGGTCTTGCTCTCCACGAAATGGCAGGCAGCTGTATCGCGGTGCTGGCCGAAGCACAGATCGGCGACGCGGGACGTCCGCGTGTCACGCGGCTGTTCGCGGTCGCCGACGTCGGCCGCGTGATCAACCCCGACGTCGTGCGCGCGCAGATCGTCGGCGGACTCGTGTTCGGCCTGTCGGCGGCGACGGGAGCGGCGATCAGCGTGTCGCGCTCGATCCCCGGCCCGCAGCGGTTCGGCGATCTCCGGCTGCCGACACTCGCCGATTGCCCGAAGATCGAGGTGCAGCTGGTCATCAGCGGCGTAACGCCCGGCGGGGCGGGCGAGCTTGCCGTACCGCCGGTCGCGCCGGCCGTCGCGGGCGCGCTGTTCGCGGCGACCGGCACGCGCTATCGCCAGTTGCCACTGACCGGAGCCCTATGATTCGCCCCCCCGAACACCCGCCGATTCCGACGCCGATTGTCGGGGTGCTGCTGATTAATCTGGGCTCGCCGACAGCGCCGACGCGCGGGGCAGTGCGCACCTATCTGGCCGAATTCCTGTCGGACCGCCGCGTCGTCGAGTTACCGCCGATCCTGTGGCAGCCGATCCTGCGCGGGCTGGTGCTGACGACTCGTCCCAAGACGACGGCGGCGGCGTATGCGTCGATCTGGGGCGAGGGCGGTTCGCCGCTGGCGACGATCACCGCCGACCAGGCGGTCCAGCTCGCCGCGCGCCTGCCCGGCGTGCACGTCGACTGGGCGATGCGTTACGGCAGTCCGACGATCGCCGACCGGCTGTCGGCGATGAAGGACGCAGGATGCGAACGCATTCTGATCGCGCCGCTCTACCCGCAATATTCGGGCGCGACGACCGCGACCGCGAACGACGCCGCCTTTGCCGCGCTCGCGCGCACGCGCTGGCAGCCGGCGCTGCGCACCTTGCCCCCCTGGCACGACGACCCGGCCTATATCGCCGCGCTCAAGCAATCGATCGAGCGCCAGATCGCCGCGCTCGACTTCGTGCCCGAGGCGATCGTCGCGAGTTTTCATTCGATGCCCGAGGCGACGCTGCACAAGGGCGATCCCTATCACTGCCAGTGCCGCAAGACCGCGCGCCTGCTTGCCGACGCGCTCGGTCGACCGCTCGAGGTCAGCTTCCAGTCGAAGCTGGGTCGCGCGAAATGGCTCGAACCGTCGACCGAAGACACGCTCAAGCGCCTCGGAGCCGAGGGCGTCAAGGCCATCGCGGTCGCGACGCCGGGCTTCACCACCGACAATCTCGAAACGCTCGAGGAGATCGCGATTCGCGGCGCCGAAACCTTCGAGGCTGCAGGAGGCGAACGGCTGGCTTCGCTCGCATGCCTCAACGCGTCCGACGAGGGCATGGACTTGATCGAATATATCGCCCGCAGGGAGCTTCTAGGGTGGATTGCCCCCGCATAGCCGCCTAGTCTCGACCGACCTGAACACAGGAATGAGGATGGCGAGTATGGCACGCGTTGCAATCGTGACGGGGGGATCGCGCGGGATCGGCGCGGCGATCAGTCTGGCGCTCAAGGACATGGGAATGACCGTCGCCGCGAACTACGCGGGCAACGACGCCGCGGCACAGGCGTTCAGCGCCGAACACGGCATCGCGGTATATAAATGGGATGTCGGCGACCATCAGGCGTGCATCGATGGCTGCACACGGGTTACGAACGATCTTGGTCCCGTGGACGTCGTCGTCAACAACGCAGGCATCACGCGCGATGGAACGCTCGCGCGTATGACGTTCGACGACTGGAACGACGTGATGCGCGTCAACCTGGGCGGGTGTTTCAACATGGCCAAGGCGTGCTTTCCCGGCATGGTCGCGCGCGGCTGGGGACGGATCGTCAACATCGGATCGATCAACGGTCAGGCGGGGCAGTACGGACAGGTCAACTACGCCGCCGCCAAGTCGGGCATCCACGGCTTTACCAAGGCGCTGGCGCAGGAGGGCGCTAAGAAAGGCGTGACCGTCAACGCGATCGCGCCCGGCTATATCGACACCGACATGGTCGCGGCGGTCCCCGCACCCGTGCTCGAAAAGATCGTCGCAAAAATCCCCGTCGGTCGGCTGGGTCAGGCGTCCGAAATCGCGCGCGGCGTGGCGTTTCTCGTGTCGGAGGATGCCGGGTTCGTGACGGGGTCGACGCTGTCGCTCAACGGCGGACAGCATATGTATTGATCAGTCGAAGAGCGACGAGACCGATGTTTCGTCGGCGATGCGCTTGATCGCCTCGCCGAGGAGCGGCGCGATCGTCAGCGTTCGCAGGTGGGCCGAACCGGCGAGTGCCTCCGGCGGCTGGATCGAATCGGTCACGACCAGTTCGCGCAATTCGCTGCGTTCGACGCGCGCCACGGCGCCGCCCGACAGGACGCCGTGCGTGACATAGGCGACGACGTCGGCGGCACCCGCCACCTTGAGTGCGGCAGCGGCGTTACAGAGCGTGCCCGCCGAATCGACGATATCGTCGACCAGCACGCAGAAACGCCCGGCGACATCGCCGATGATGTTCATGACTTCGGATTCGCCGGGCTTTTCGCGACGCTTGTCGACGATCGCGAGCGGCGCGTTCGACAGCCGCTTGGCGAGCGCACGTGCGCGCACTACGCCGCCGACATCGGGGGAGACGACCATCAGATTGTCGACCGGAAACCGCGCCTGGATATCGGCCGCCATCACCGGCGCCGCGAACAGATTGTCGGTCGGAATATCGAAGAATCCCTGGATCTGCCCGGCGTGGAGATCGACCGACAGCACGCGATTCGCGCCCGCCACGGTGATCAGATTGGCGACGAGCTTGGCCGAGATCGGCGTGCGCGGTCCCGGTTTTCGGTCCTGCCGCGCATAGCCGTAATAGGGCACGACGGCGGTGATCCGTTTCGCCGATGCACGCTTCAGCGCGTCGATGCAGATCAGCAATTCCATCAGATTGTCGTTGGCGGGAAACCCTGTCGATTGCAGCACGAACACGTCTTCGCCGCGCACATTCTCGTGGATTTCGACGAACACTTCCTCGTCGGCGAAGCGCCGCACGCTCGCCTCTGTCAGCCGTGTCTCGAGATAGGCGGCAATGTCGCGCGCGAGCGGCAGGTTGGCGTTGCCCGTCAAAAGCTTCATGCGCGGTCCCCTGGCTTGCCGCACCCCTTGCCGCGTGCGGCTTCCAAAGCCAAGAGCGGGCGATGACCGACCGGCTGACGATCGCGCTGGCGCAATTGCCGCAGGCCATGGGCGACTTGCGCGCCAACGCCGATGCCATGCTCGCGGTGCGCGCCGAAAGCAGCGCCGACCTGATCCTGTTCCCCGAACTCCAGCTGATCGGCTATCCGCCCGAGGATCTCGTTCTGAAGCCCGCGCTCGTCGAGCGCGCGGAGGTCGAGCTGGCGCGGCTTGCGGCGGCGACTGCGGGCGGCGGCCCGGCAATGCTCGTGGGCACGATCGCGCGGCGCGAGGGCCGCCTCTACAACGTCATGGCGCTGCTCGACGGCGGCGCGGTCGTCGCCGAACGCGCCAAGCGCGAGCTGCCCAATTACGGCACGTTCGACGAAAAGCGGCTCTTCGCGGCGGGGCCGCTGCCCGAACCGGTCGACTTCAGGGGCGTTCGGCTGGGCGTACCGATCTGCGAGGATATCTGGCTTCCCGACGTGTGCATGCATCTGAAGCAACGCGGCGCCGCGCTGCTGCTCTCGCCCAACGGCAGCCCGTACGAGATCGCCAAGGACGATCTGCGTGTCGGCGGTGTCGCGCAGCGCCGCGTCGCCGACACCGGACTTGCGCTTGCTTACCTCAACCGCGTCGGCGGGCAGGACGAGCTGGTGTTCGACGGTGCGAGCTTCGTGCTCGACCGCGACGGGCGCGTCGTCCACCAGCTGCCCGACTGGGACGCGCAGGTGCGCGAGACGTATTGGGAGCGGAGCGCAAACGGCTGGACCTGCCAGCCCGGGCCAATCGCCGCGCTCGACGATCATCCCGCCGACATTTATCACGCGATGGTCGTGGGCCTCCGCGATTATGTGAACGCAAACCGGTTTCCCGGTATCGTGCTCGGCCTGTCGGGGGGGATCGACTCGGCGCTGTCGGCGGCGGTCGCGGTCGACGCGCTCGGGGCCGAGCGCGTCTGGTGCGTCATGCTGCCGTCGCGCTTTACCGCCGACATTTCGGAAAGCGATGCGGCGGCGTGCGCGGCGCTGCTCGGGTGCCGCCTCGACACCGTACCGATTGCACCCGCCATGGCGGCGTTCGACGCGATGCTCGCCCCGATTTTCGCGGGACGCACGCCCGACCTTGCCGAGGAGAATATCCAGTCGCGCATCCGCGGCCTGACGCTGATGGCGATCAGCAACAAGTTCGGGCCGATGCTGCTGACGACGGGGAACAAGTCCGAAATGTCGGTCGGCTACGCCACCATCTACGGCGACATGGCAGGCGGCTATTCGGTCCTGAAGGATGCGTACAAGACGACGGTGTTCGTGCTGTCGCGGTGGCGCAACGCCAACCGGCCGCGGCTCGGGCTCGGTCCTGCGGGGCCGGTCATGCCCGACCGCGTCATGACGCGCCCGCCATCCGCCGAGCTGCGCGACGAGCAGCGCGATGATGACTCGCTGCCCCCTTACGAGATCCTCGACCCGATCCTGCGCGGGCTGGTCGAGGAGGAAGCCTCGGTCGCGCAGATCGTCGCACGCGGGTTCGATGTCGCGACCGTCACGCGGATCGAGCGATTGCTTTATGTCGCCGAATATAAGCGGCGCCAGTCACCGCCCGGCGTCAAGCTCGGCAGCCGCAATTTCGGCCGCGACCGCCGCTATCCGATCACGAATGCTTTTCGCACCGCCTGATCGGCGATACGTTGTTAATCGACCAGCTTGGTCGCTTCGACGAACCAGGGATCGATCGTCTGCAGCGCGCGCAGGCGATCGGCATAGGGTTCGAGCGCGTCGCGCGGGACTTTGTTGAGAAGGCGCAGCAGCTGTTGCCCGTTCGAATGGCCGCGACCATTGTTACCTTTGCGCGCGATCGCGGTCTCGATCGTCGCGACGATCGTCGACAGGCGCGGCGTGACGATATCCGCACGGATGAGTAGCGCATCGAACGGAACGCTGCCGATATCGGCTTCAGGATCGGAGAGGACCGCGTCGAGCTTTGCGAGTTCGGCGTCGAGCTTGCGGCGGGCCGCATCGGCGATCAGCGTCTCGATCTCGTCGGCGGGCGCTGCGCTGCGGTCGGCGGGCAGCACGCGCCGCAGCCCCAGCGCCTGTGCCAGCGCGACATCGCCCGCGCCAAAGCGACGCCCGACACGCTCGATCGGCTGAGCGCTGTCGCGCCAGAACTGCATCGTGCAGCTCCAGCGCGCTGCGCCCGAATTGAGCGCGCAGCCGATCACCGGCATCGGAAACCATCTGAGCGGTGAAGCGACCCCGCCGCTCAGCACGTGCGTCGCGCCGTCGGTCGAGGCGATCGTCGTCGTGATGAGCGTCACGGGCAAGCCGTCGACCTTCGTCTCGTTTTCGTTGCGCGTGATCAGCACCTGGGGAAGGTCGGGCGCCTGCGGTACGTCGATCGTACAAAATCTTTGTTCGAATACGCCATCGGCGATGCGCTGGCCGGGGCTGTCGTGGAACCACATGGGTCTCACGCCGCTCGCGCGTCCCTCGGGCGTGTCGAACAGGCGTCGGCACAGCGCATTGTCGGCGAGGCGCGTTGCGCGAAATTGCGATTCGCCAGCGTCAGGATTGAAGCTGTAGGCGACGGAGAGCGCATAATTCTGCACGAACCACGCGATCCCGACGCCCGAATTGCCAGCGCCGCCTTCGTTCGAAACGAGCACTTCGTGTTCGGCATCGAACGGCACGCGTACAGTGACATTCTGCGCGGCGGCCTGATCGCGCAGCTTCCCCAGAACGGCGTGGTCGTTCCATGCGACGGCGCCGTAGCCCGTGAACCACAGCAATGGCAGCAGCAGCCAGCCACGCGAGATGCCTCCACTCAACGCCTCGATACCCGTCCCGATAAATCCCGCGTTGACGAGGCCGATCGACCAGAACGGTGCCGCCATCAGCATCAGGATGATGCCGGTCACCGGAAACGCCTGCAGCAGGAAGACGGCGGCTGTCGCCACGAAAAAGAGGAATGACTTGGGCATGGCTCGGCTCGTCGCATTAGCGCCGATGTGTGAACTAAGCGTTGGAACGGGCGGGAGTGGCGCTCGTTTTATGGACGCGGACGGCAAAGAAGAGGAGAGATTCGATGACCGATACCACCGACACTTTTACCAGCGGCAAGGATCAGAGCAAGATGCTGACGCAGGCGCAGTCGCAGGCCGATCAGGGCGGCAGCGCGTTTCGCGGCATCGGCGAGAATGGCGGCACCGATTTGGGCACTCAGGCCAATGTGACCGGCGGAACCGGCATGGGCGGCGATACGTCGGGTTCGGCGGCGGGAGCCTCGAGCGGTTCGAGCCTTTATGACGCTGACCAGAGCACCCAGAACATGGCGCAGGGGCAACCCGGCGGCCAGCAACAGGATCAGCAGAGCCAGCAGGCGGGCTATGGCTCGAACCCTGAGCAACAGCAGGGCAAGCAGGGCGAGCAGGGCAGCAACGGTAGTTCCGGACAGCAGGCCAATCCCAACTCGGCCTATGACCGCGCCGGCAACGACGACGACAGCATGACGGACATCGGCGACGGCGCGAGCGCCGCGTCGGCGGGTGGAGGCGCGGCATAGCATTGCTCCGACCCCTTCTGCTGCGCGGGAGGGGTCGGTTGCGCCTTTGCCCTCCGGACATCGCTTGCTAAGGGCACCCGACTCAATCGAGCCGGGAACTGAATAATGACTGCCGTCGGACACGATACGCTTGCTACCCGGAGCATGCTTGCAACGGGCGGCGGCGAGATCGCCTATTACAGCCTCGACAAGGCCGCCGAAAAGCTCGGCGATGTGTCGCGACTGCCCTTCTCGATGAAAGTGTTGTTCGAAAACCTGCTGCGCTTCGAAGACGGGGTGACCGTCACGATCGAGGATTTGCAGGCGATCGTCGACTGGCAAAAGGAGGGCCGTTCGGTCCGCGAAATCCAGTACCGCCCGGCGCGCGTGCTGATGCAGGACTTTACCGGCGTTCCCTGTGTCGTCGATCTGGCAGCGATGCGCGACGCGATGAATGTGCTCGGCGGAAACGCGCAAAAGATCAACCCGCAGGTTCCGGTCCACCTCGTCATCGATCACAGCGTGATGGTCGACGAATTCGGCACGCCGCATGCCGAGCAGCATAATGTCGACCTGGAATATGCGCGCAACAACGAGCGCTACGATTTTCTGAAATGGGGTTCCAGGAGCCTCGACAATTTCAAGGTCGTGCCGCCGGGCACCGGTATCTGCCATCAGGTCAATCTCGAACATATTGCCCAGGCCGTCTGGACCTCGGTCGACGCGAGCGGTGCGACCGTCGCCTATCCCGACACCTGCGTCGGCACCGATAGTCACACGACGATGGTCAATGGCCTGGGCGTGCTCGGCTGGGGCGTCGGCGGGATCGAGGCCGAGGCGGCGATGCTTGGCCAGCCGGTGTCGATGCTGATCCCCGAAGTCGTCGGGTTCAAGCTGACCGGGGCGCTCGGCGAAGGCATCACCGCGACCGACCTCGTGCTGACGGTCACGCAGATGCTGCGCGCCAAGGGCGTCGTCGGGCGTTTCGTCGAATTCTACGGTCCCGGGCTCGACGCGCTCAGCCTCGCCGACCGCGCAACGATCGCCAACATGGCCCCCGAATACGGCGCGACCTGCGGCTTCTTCCCGATCGACGACAAGACCATCGACTATATGCGGCTGACCGGGCGCGACGAAGGCGCGATTACGCTGGTCGAGGCCTATGCGCGCGCGCAGGGGCTTTGGCGGCTTGCCGACGCACCCGACCCGATCTTCACCGACACGCTCGGCCTCGACATGGCCACTGTCGAGCCAAGCCTGGCCGGACCCAAGCGTCCGCAGGACAAGGTGCTGCTCACGCAGGTCGACAACCAGTTCAACGACGAGCTTCACGCGACCTACAAGAAGGAAGATCTCGGCCGCGTCATGATTCCCGGGCTCGGGCATGACCTTGGCCACGGCGACGTGGTGATCGCCGCGATCACCAGCTGCACAAACACGTCGAACCCCAGCGTCCTCGTCGCGGCCGGGCTCGTCGCACGCAAAGCGCGGGCGAAGGGGCTGACCGCCAAGCCATGGGTCAAGACCAGCCTCGCGCCCGGATCGCAGGTCGTTACCGACTATCTCGACAAGGCGGGGCTGACCGAGGATTTGAACGCGCTGGGCTTCAACCTCGTGGGCTATGGCTGCACGACGTGCATCGGCAATTCGGGGCCGCTCGCGGTCGAGATATCGGCGGCGATCGCCGACAATAATCTCGTCGCCGCATCGGTCCTGTCGGGCAATCGCAATTTCGAGGGGCGCGTGTCGCCCGACGTGCGCTCGAATTATCTGGCCTCGCCGCCGCTCGTCGTCGCCTATGCCGTCGCGGGCACGGTGACGAAGGACATGGTCAACGACCCGCTCGGTACCGACGAGGCTGGCGAGCCTGTCTATCTGCGCGACATCTGGCCGACCAACGCCGAGGTCCGCACGCTGATGGATGCAAACATCGACCGCGGGATGTTCAGCAACCGCTACGCGCACGTCTTCGACGGCGATGCGCGCTGGCAGGCCATCGAGGTGGCGGGCAGCGACACCTATCAATGGCGTGCCGGGTCGACCTATGTCGCCAACCCGCCCTATTTCGAGGGCATCTCGATGACGCCCGCGCCGGTCGCGGACATCACCGACGCGAAATTACTCGCGATCTTTGCCGACTCGATCACCACCGACCACATCTCGCCCGCCGGGTCGATCAAGCCCGATTCGCCTGCCGGGACCTGGCTGCAGGAGCATCAGGTCAGCCGCGCCGATTTCAACAGCTATGGCGCGCGGCGCGGGCATCACGAGGTGATGATGCGCGGCACCTTTGCCAATATCCGCATCAGGAACGAGATGATCCCCGGCGTCGAGGGCGGGATGACCAGCTATGACGGACAGGTCATGCCGATCTATGACGCGGCGATGCGCCACAAGGCCGACGGGACGCCGCTGATCGTCGTCGCAGGCAAGGAATATGGCACGGGCTCGTCGCGCGACTGGGCGGCGAAGGGTACCAACCTGCTCGGCGTGCGTGCGGTGATCGCCGAAAGCTTCGAACGCATCCACCGCTCGAACCTCGTCGGGATGGGCGTGCTGCCGCTGCAATTTGCCGAAGGGATCGACCGCAAGACGCTTCGCCTCGACGGGTCGGAGACGTTCACGATCGAGACCGTCGCTGCGATCCGCCCGCGCCAGGATGTTACCGTCCAGCTGACGCGTGCCGACGGCAGCCGCGAAGCGTTCCAGACGCGCTGTCGGATCGATACGGTCAACGAACTCGACTATTTCCTCAACGGCGGCATCCTCCATTATGTGCTGCGGAAGCTCGCTGCCTGAGGGCGGGGTCAGGTTTTTTGTCCGCGCTGCGTCGCTCGAATTCGGATGGATGTTCATGCAAGACTGGAAAGATCGTTCGGTGCTCGTCACCGGGCACACCGGGTTCAAGGGCGCATGGCTGTCGCTGATGCTGATCCGCGCAGGCGCCAAAGTGACAGGCTTCGCGCTGTCACCGCCGACGAGCCCCAGCCTGTTCGAGACCGCCGATCTCGCCAGTTCGATGACGAGCGTCATCGGCGACGTGCGCGAGGCGAAGGCCATCGAGGCGGTGGTGAGCGACGCGCGGCCCGAGGTCGTATTCCACCTCGCGGCGCAGGCATTGGTGCGCTATTCGTACGACAACCCGATTGAGACCTATGCGACCAACGTCATGGGCACCGCGCACGTGCTCGAGGCGGTTCGCCACGTCGGCGGCACGAAGGCGATCGTCGCGGTAACGAGCGACAAATGCTATGAAAACCGCGAATGGGTATGGCCCTACCGCGAAACCGACCCGATGGGCGGGCATGATCCGTACAGCAGCAGCAAGGGGTGCGCCGAGCTCGTCATCGCGGCATACCGCCAATCCTATTTCGATGCACACGCCGGGCAAACGGGGCACGCGGGGCCGCTGCTCGCTTCGGTCCGCGCGGGCAACGTCATCGGCGGCGGCGACTGGGCGACCGACCGGCTGATCCCCGACCTTGTCCGCGCATTTGAAAATGGCGTTGCCCCCACCATCCGCAGCCCCGCCGCGGTACGCCCGTGGCAGCACGTCCTCGAGGCGCTGAGCGGCTATCTCGACATCGCCGAGAACATGCTGCGCGGCGATGCCGCGATGGCGACCGCGTGGAATTTCGGCCCTTCGGAAAATGATACGCAGCCCGTCGCCTGGATCGTCGACCGCATGGCTCGCGCGTGGGGCGCGCCGAGCGAATGGAGCGACTGGCAAGGCGCGGTCCCGCACGAAGCCGGGCTGCTGCGCCTCGAATGTTCAAAGGCACGCAACGGCCTCGGCTGGCGTCCGACGCTCACCCTCGACGATGCGCTGCAATGGATCGTCGACTGGCACCGCCGCGTCGGCGCGGGCGAAGCGGCGCGCGCCGTCACCAGCGAACAGATCGACGCGTTTCTGACGCGTAGGGCCAGATAGATGCGCGCTTGCTCGCTCGGCGCACGCGCGGGGGTGGCACTCCCTCATTGGCTGCGATAGAGGCCGCGCGCATGAACAGGGTAGCAGACTATTCGAGGCGGGCGGGGGCTTGGGTACAAGATACGCGCCTTCGTCGTATCGGCTACCTGGTGATCGCGCTGATCCTCGCGATCCTGTGCGTCTTTCCGACACCAAAGGTCGCGCGGGCCAAATTGCTGCCTCAGGACGCCAACAGCGCGGGGCTGGGTCAGGTGCTGACCGCGCTCGGCGGCCAGCTCGGTAACTTCGTCAACCTGCTCGGTGGTGGCCGCGTTCCCAATGACTTCTATCTGATCGTTGCGCGGAGCGACACGGTGCAAGCAGAGGTCGTCCAGCGACTGAAGCTCGCCGGTGAAGGGAGGCAATACAGCACGACCGATCGCGCCAAGATCGCGCTGGGGAAAAAGGTCGATGTCCGGCTGCTGTTGGGCGGCGTCGTCGAGGTTGAGGTCAAGACCCACGATGCGGCCGAATCGCTGGCACTGACACAGGCTTATGTCGAGGCGATCGCAAAGCGGATCGGCGGACTGGCAGGACAGACGCTCGATCGGCGTCGGCGGATCGTCGAAAATCGGCTGCGCGATGCACAGCAACGTGTGGCACAGACTGAGGGCGAACTTGATGCATTCCGGCGCGTCAACCGGCTAGCGTCGCCCGAACAACAGCTCGGCACCGAAATTTCGCTGCGTGCCAGCCTTCAAGGGCAGCTCGCCGCCCGCGAAGTCGAACTTCGCCAGATCCAGGAGTATGCGGGGCCAGAAAATCCGCAGCTCGTGGGTGCGCAGGAGGCGGTTGCCAAGCTGCGCGCGCAGATCGCCCAATCCGACCCTCCGACCTTGGGGGCGGCAGGCCCGAATGTGGGTGGGCTGACCGTTCTGAGCAGTCGTTACCTCAACCTGTTCCGCGATTACCGCTTCGCCCAGTCGCTCTACGAAGTCTATGTGCGCGGTTCCGAACAGGTCGCGGTCGAAGGACTCGCCGCCGAAAGCGCGACCTATGTGCAGATGGTCGAGGCTGCGCATCTCGATCCGCAGCGTCATTACAACAACTCGGCAGTTGCCTCGCTGATCGCGTTAATCTTAGTGATCGTCTTTACCGAACTCTACGTTCCCCTGACCGGGCTTAAATGGCGCTATCTCGCGGGTTCGGTCGATGACGATGTCTGAGCCGGGCGCGTCGCCGGTTCCCGAGATCGGCGTCGTCATCCCGACATGGAATGAGGAAGACAACGTCCGCCAAATTTGTGCAGCCGTCACTGCCGAACTCGAAGCGCATGCCGCGAGTCACGAGATCGTGTTCATCGACAACGGCTCGACCGACCGCACCCGCGAATTGCTGCGCGAAATATGCGCAAGTGATCCCCGCGTCCGCGCAATTTTCAACACACGCAATTTTGGCCAGATGCGATCGCCAACCTATTGCGTGTTCCAAGTCGAGGGGCAGGCGGTCATCGGCATGGGGGCCGATTTCCAGGACTCGCCCGCGCTGATCGGCTCGTTTATTGCCCAATGGCGGGCTGGTGCGGAAATCGTCCTCGCGCAGCGGCGGTCGGAGCGCACCTCTGCCTTTACGGGCGCCACGCGAAAAATCTTTTACAATCTCTTGGCCCGTTTTGCCGACTATCCGGTGGTACCCGGCGTCACGGGATTTGGTCTCTACAATCGCCGGGCGATCGACACGATCGGTGCTTGGCACGAACCCGAACCTTTCTGGCGGGGCATGCTGATCGAGAGCGGCTATCGTCTCGCTGTCATCCCTTTCGACCGGCCCCAACGGGCAGCGGGAACGACCAAGAATAATTTCCTCACCTTGTTCGATTTTGCTTTGTCGTCGATGGCGGGTTCGTCCAAATCGCTACTGCGCGTGCCGCTGTCACTGGGCGTAATCGTCGCAGGGGTGACCGCAGTGGCGCTGCTCGTCGTCTTGCTCGGCGCGGCGTTGGGATGGGGCGCAACAGGCTTGTTGGCAGTTGCGACGCTGCAACTCGGTATTTTTGCGGTGTTGCTCGTTTTCCTTGGTTTGATGGGCGAGCAGGTGCGCATGATCAGCGAGCGAGGACGCAACGTGCCTCTCGTCATCGAAGCCGAGCGCGTCAATTTCCCCCCCGACCGGCAGCAGCCTTCGCAACGTACGTTCGTGGGGGTCGCCGATCCCAAACGCTGATTCCCTTCCGATCCGGCGGCATAGCTCGGCGTGGAGCCTGCTTCCCGAAGCGGCCTTGATGACGTTGGTCGTCAGCGGCTTCATTCTCGTGGTTCTCGATTTTGCGCAGACCGGCCGAGTTCCGCAGCCTTTCGTCTATGATGTTAGCGATACGTTCATGGATTGGTTCAACACGGCGTTCTGGGCGCATCGCCCTGGCGCTTTTACCGTTTGGCGGACGGTCTACCCGCCTATCTCCTTCGTTTTTCTCAAGGTCTTCGGATTTGCCGCGTGCTATGCCGAATCTCCTTATGCAGCGAGAGATTGCGACAGGCTCGGCCTCGTCACCATCGGCATTTGTTACTTCGCCTGCGTGACGGTATCAGCAATTGCATTTTTTCAGCGCGATCCCCGCACTGCGTTGTTCCGAGCCATTTCGGTCGCGATTGGACTGCCGTTGCTCTACACGCTCGAGCGCGGCAATCTGATCCTCGTCGGTTTCATTTTCTTTGCGTTGGGATATGGCGAACTAGTCAAGTCGCGGCTCGCGATCGCCCTTAATGTGGCGCTAGCCATCAACTTCAAGCCTTATCTACTCATCCCGGTGTTTTCGCACGTAGTGCGACGCGAATGGCGTACGCTGGAACTTGCCGGCTTGTTGACACTGTTTGTCTACATGGTGACTTCTGCAATTATCGGCGAAGGTGATTTACTTACTCTCGCTAACAATATTACTGATTGGTCGACGAATATAGGGTCATTAGTCTACGAGCAAATATATTTTTCTACTAGCTATACGCCTTTTTTGCTTCTGAATAGCGAGAGGTACCCGACACGTGACTTTGTTGGTTCAATATTTGTTGAAGCCGTCGCTTTTTATGTTCCGCTAGTCATCGGGATTAGTCAGATTCTAGGGATAACGACATTGGTGGCGGCATGGTTTCAACCTGAAGCGCTGACGCGGACGCGCATCGCGGCCGTTGCGCTGATGCTATATTTGCTGACTTCCAACCCAGGGGGTTACGCGACGCTATTTCTGGTGTTTCTTTTGTTTCTTGAACCGTGGAAGCGCGGAGGGCAGATCGTCGCCCTAACGGC
Organism: Sphingomonas sp.; assembly: GCA_965248885.1. Lineage (GTDB taxonomy): Bacteria > Pseudomonadota > Alphaproteobacteria > Sphingomonadales > Sphingomonadaceae > Sphingomonas_O. Next base: position 2,567,318 of record OZ252211.1, read on the forward strand.
TGCTTATGCGATGTGTTTTCCCTTCGACTGGAACATCGTCACTTTCTTTCGCGGGGAAAACAATAGCTGGCTGGGCCAAACGCCAGCCACAGTCACCGTCGGCATGACGATCGGTCTGCTGCTGCGTCCCGGGCTTGTACTGATCGCCTTCTGGGGGCTGGCGCTCGACAGCTTGACGCAGATCGTCATCGCCCACCGGCTGCGCCGTCCCACGCTCGACCCGCATCCGCGTCGCTTCCGTGTCGATCGCCTGCGCGGAGCATGACCGGCTGGACCTTCGAGCAGGACCTCGACGCGATCGTCGACTCGGTCGGATCGGAGTGGGACGCGTTGCGCGGCGCGCGCATCTATATGACGGGGGGCACCGGATTTATCGGGCGCTGGATGCTCGAGGCGTTGCGCCATGCCGAGGCGCGGCATGCCCTCGGGGCGCGGGTCGTCATCCTGACGCGCGACCCCGACGCCTTCGCGCGCCGCGTGCCGCATCTGGCCGCGCACCCGTATTTCTCGTGCGTCGCGGGCGATGTGGTGTCGCCGATCGCCGCCGACGGCGCGTTCAGCCATGTGATCCACGCCGCGACCGAGGCGAGCGCCGACCTCAACGAAAACAACCCCGCGCGCATGTTCGACACGATCGTCGCCGGCACGCGCCGCGCGCTCGACTTCGCCGTCGAGAAAAAGGCGCAGCGCTTTTTCAACTTCTCGTCGGGCGCGGTCTATGGCGCGCAGCCGTGGGAGATGACGCATGTCGCCGAGGATTGGCTTGGCGGCCCCGACTTCACCGTGCCGCGCAACACCTATGCCGAAGGGAAACGCGCCGCCGAGATGCTCGGCGCGATCTATGGCAAGCAGTTCGGGCTCGACGTCGTCACCGCGCGCATCTTTGCGTGCCTGGGGCCGCTGCTCTCGCTCGACATTCATTTTGCGGCGGGCAACTTCATCCGTGACGCGCTGGCCGGTCGGACGATCACGGTGCAGGGCGCGGGGACGGCGGTGCGCTCCTATCTCTACGCCGGCGATCTGACCGCGTGGCTGTGGACCCTGTTCACGCGCGGCGCAGCGGGCGCGACCTATAATCTGGGGTCCGAGGAGGCGGTATCGATCGCCGAACTCGCCGAACGCGTCGCGCGCGTGCTCGGCGGGCCGGGCCACGAAATCTTGGGGCGACCCGACCCCGGCTGGAATCCGGGGCGCTACGTCCCCTCGACCGATCGCATCCGCGCCGAACTTGGCGTTGACGTAGGCATTGGACTCGACGAAGCGATCCGCCGGACGGCGCGATGGAATGGATGGACCGGGTGACTTTGATCAAGCTCAGCGACTGGATGGCCGACCGGCTCGTCGACTATGGCATCGAACATGTGTTCATGGTGACCGGCGGCGGCGCGATGCACATGAACCAGTCGTTCGGCGGGCATGAAAAGCTCAAGACGATCTTCATGCACCACGAACAGGCGCTGTCGATCGCGGGCGAGGCCTATTATCGCTATGCCAACAAGCTTGCGGTGGTGAATGTGACCTCGGGCCCGGGCGGCACCAATGCGATCACCGGCGTCTATGGCGGGTTCACCGATTCGATCGGGATGCTCGTCATATCGGGTCAGGTGAAGATCGAGACGACGGTGCGTCACACCGGGCTGCCGCTGCGGCAATATGGCGATCAGGAACTCGACATCGAAGAGGTCGTGCGCCCGATCACCAAATATGTCGTGATGGTCACCGATCCACGCTCGATCCGCTATCATCTCGAAAAGGCGCTGTATCTCGCGACGCACGGACGGCCGGGGCCGGTGTGGCTCGACATTCCGCTCGACGTGCAAGCAGCGAAGATCGATTCCGACGATCTGTTACCCGGCTTCGACCCCGCCGAGCTCGACGAGCCGTGGCGCGCGACCGACCTGAGCGCCGCCGCTGCCGACATCGTCGCCAAGCTGAAGGCAGCCGAGCGGCCGGTGATCTTCGCGGGCAACGGCGTGCGGCTGTCGGGCGCATACGACGATTTCCTGAAGATGATCGACAAGCTCGGCATTCCGGTGGTGCCAGGCTTCAACGGACGCGACCTGCTACACAACGACCACCCGCTTTATTGCGGGCGTCCGGGCACGATCGGCGACCGTGGCGGCAACATGGTGGTGCAGAGTTCGGACTGCCTGCTGATCCTCGGTAGCCGCCTCAACATTCGCCAGGTCAGCTATAACTGGACCTCGTTCGCGCGCGCGGCGCACAAGATCTGGGTCGACATCGATCCGATCGAATTGCGCAAGCCCAACGTCGTGCCCGACACCGCGATCTGCGCCGACCTCGCCGAGCTGATCCCCGCGATCACCGCAGCAGCACCCGATGAGGTCAGCGAAGTCCACCGCGAATGGCTCGAATGGTCGAAGGAGCGCGTGCGCCGCTTTCCGACGGTGCTGCCCGAATATGACAACAACCAGGTCTGCCACCCCTATGTCGCGCTCGACAAGGTGTTCCGCGGCCTCGACAGGGACGACATCGTCGTTACCGCCAATGCGACCGCGTGCGTCGTCAGCTTTCAGGTCAGCCAGCTGCAGGAAGGGATGCGGCTGTGGAGCAGCTCGGGGAGCGCGACGATGGGCTACGACTTGCCCGGCGCAGTCGGGGTGTGTGCCGCGACGCACAATCAGCGCCGCGTCATCTGCATCGCGGGCGATGGCAGCATTATGATGAATCTGCAGGAATTGCAGACCATTGCCAGCAACAAGCTGCCGGTGAAGATCATCCTGCTCAACAATTCGGGCTATGTGTCGATCTTTCAGACACACCGCAATTTCTTCGGACGCGAAATCGGCGGCGGGCCCAAGAGCGGGGTCAACTTCCCCGACTTCGGCAAGGTCGTGACGGCGTTCGGCTTTGCCCACTTCCGCGCTTCGCGCCACGACGAGATCGATGCCAAGCTCGCCGAAACGCTCGGGCACGACGGGCCAGCGGTGCTCGAACTGATCCTCGACGAACAGGTCGCGTTCCAACCAAAGCTCGGATCGAAGCAGCATCCCGACGGGCGCATCACCTCGCCCCCGCTCGAGGATCTGTCGCCGTTCCTGCCGCGCGATGTGCTTGCCGAAAACATGCGCATTCCGCTGATGGAAGAATAGGCACGGCGACGACGCCGTGTTAGCGGGTGCAGCAACCAACCGAAGACTCTTGGAAGCGCGACGACGCGCAGGGGGAACATCATGAAACGTGTCGCCATTTTCGGAACGGGCAGCGGGCTGACCGACATCCTTGCGCTGCTTCCGTCGGACGTCGAGGTGTTAGGGTTGGGCGACAACAACGCCGCCAAGCAGGGAACGCAGGTCGCTGGGCATGCCGTGCACGCGGCCGACGCTTTTGCGCAGCTGCCAGCCGATCTGTTCATCATCTCGGCAGGTGCCGTCGATCCGATCCGCACGCAGCTTGAGGGGCTGGGCGTCGCGCCCGACCGGATCGTCGCCGCCTGCCCCAGCCATAGCGTTTCACTCAAACAGGCGGCGAACGCCGATATCGCCAAGCTGAATGCCGAACTCGGCATCGGGCTCGCGCCGATGGGGCTGGCGACGATGTATCTGTGTCCCGACCCCGACAACCTCGGCGCGATCGTGCCGTCGGGCGATTTCGTGCGAATCCAGTCGTTTCGCTTGGCCGCCGAAGAGGTGAAATCGCGCAACGTGCCCGGATCGATCGCCGAATTGGGTGTTTACCAGGGCAATCAGGCCGCCTTGCTCAATCGGCTTTTTCCGGGCCGCACGCTTCACCTGTTCGATACGTTCGAGGGGTTTTCGAGCAACGATCTGTCGACCGAAAAGAATGCGGGTTTTTCGGGCGCGGCGCTCGGCGATTTCGCCGACACCAGCGTCGACCTCGTGCTCGGCAAGATGGCCGACGCATCGGTGGTCCAGGTTCACAAGGGCTTCTTCCCCGGCACCGCCGAGGGGGTGGAGGACACTTACGCCTTTGTCAGTCTCGACGTCGATCTCTACGAGCCGACGCTCGCCGGACTTGACTATTTCTATGCGCGTCTGTCGAAGGGCGGGTTCATCTTTTGCCACGATTACAACAGCATCCGCTACAAGGGTGTACGCAGCGCGGTGCTGAAGTTCGTCGAGCAATCGGGCGCGTGCATGTTTCCGATTCCCGATTTCGCGGGATCGGTCGCGATTTTGAAATAATCAGGCGCGCGCGAACAGCGCGCGATCCTGCGGTCCGAACGCGACGAGCCAGAGCAGCCCGAGATAGGTGACCGCGATCAGCGGCACGCCGATAACGAGTTCGGCCCATTCGGCCCAGCGCGTCGCGAGCGACCCGACGAGGCCTGCCGCGACGGCGGCGAGCACGATCGACCAGCGCCACGGCGCGACGCGGCTGCCGAGCAGCCTCGACAGAAGCACCGCCTTGGCGACCGAACCCAGCGCAAGCGCGATGGCAAGCGCGATGGCGGGACTTGCGGTCTGCCAGATGAGCGGCACCTGATTGCCGCGCAGCGCATAGATAAGTGCAAACGTCAGCGCGATCTGCGTCGCCAGCACGCCGACCGAGATCGCCAGGTTGCGGCGTCGCGCCATATAGACCAGCGCCGATTCGCTGACCGATCCGGTAACCGCGACGACCTCGGCGATCAGCAGGAAGACGAGCGCGGTCGCGCCAATCACGAATTGCGGCCCGACGACCCCCATTACGCCGCGTGCCGGGATCGCGCCCATCAGCGCGAGACCGGTCTGCGCCGCAATGATCCAGAAACCGACCTGGCATATCTGGCGCGCGACGGCGGCATGGTCGTGGTCGTGCAGGCGACTGGTGATGACCGGTCCAAGGATCGGGTCGAAGCTGGTCTTCAGCTTTTGCGGTAGCGACGCGACTTGCTGTGCCATGTAATATATGCCGACGACCGACGGCGCGAAGGCGAGGCTGAGGATTGCGCGATCGACGTTGCGCGTCGCCCATTCGATCGTGTCAGCCCCCGCCAGCGGCGCATTGGCGCGCGCGAGCGTGACCAGTTGCAGGACACTCGGTCGCCACGCGCGCGGCCAGCCATAGCTGTACACGAACGGCACCAGCGAAGCGGCAAGCGCGGCGAGCGTCGACAGCGCGTAGGCGAGGATCAGCCCGTCGCGGATCGAATAATAGGATAGCGCCCATGCCGCGATGCTGATCGTCCAGGGCTCGATCACCGCGCGCGCGGTGACGCTCGCGCGGACGTTGTGGCGATAGGCGAGCGCCGCCAGACTGATGTCCGACACCGTCAGCGCGACGACGCCAAGCGCGAGCAGCCGATCGAAGCGATTGACCGCGCTGTTGGGAAACATCAGCTGCGGGAACAGCGCGAGCACCGACCCCGCGACGGTCGCCGCAAGCGCCGCCACAACGAGCGCATCCCATGCAACGTGCGCATGCGGCCGGTCGGTCTCGCTCAGCGCCTGTGCCAGCCCGCGTTTAAGCCCCAGCGTGGAAATGAGCCCCGCGAACTCGACGGCCAGCACAGCGACCGCAAATCGCCCGACGACATCGGGGCCGTAAATGCGCCCGGCAATGAACAGGAAGGGTAGCCGCGCGAGCAGCCGCAGGATGAAACCGACGATGTTGGTGCGCCCGCCCTTCGCGAGCGCGACCATGTCGGCGTCGCGTCCCGCCGCGATGTCGTTCAATGCGCTGCGCCCCAGCTGTGTCCGGTGCCGATCTCGACGTCGAGCGGCACGCTGAGCGGGACCAGCGGCTCGGCGGCGTGCGACATCACTTCGCGGATGACGGCACTGGCCTCCGCGACCTGCCCCTCGGGCAATTCGAAGACGAGCTCGTCGTGCACCTGAAGCAGCATCCGCACCTCGGGCAGCCCCGCCGCCGATAGGGCACCATCCATCCGCACCATCGCGCGCTTGATGATGTCGGCGCAGGTTCCCTGGATCGGCGCGTTGATCGCGGCGCGCTCGGCCCCCTGCCGTTCCGCCTGATTCTTCGAGCGGATGTTGGTGAAATGCGTTTTTCGCCCGAACAGCGTCTGCGTATAGCCCATCTCGCGGACATGGTGCAGCGTCTCGGCGATATACTGGTTGATGCCGGGGAAGCGCTCGAAATAGCGGTCGATCATCGCCTGCGCCTCGTCGGGGGTTACGCTCAGCCGGCCCGCCAGCCCCCAGCGCGAAATGCCATAGAGAATCGCGAAGTTGATCGTCTTGGCGCGCCCGCGCGTGTCGCGATTGACCTCGCCGAACAGCTCGGTCGCGGTCAGGTTGTGAATATCGTCGCCGTTCGCGAACGCTGCCTTCAGCGCTGGCTCGTCGGCCATGTGCGCGGCAAGGCGCAGCTCGATCTGCGAATAGTCGGCCGAGAGCAGGACATTGCCCGGCTCGGCGACGAACGCCTCGCGGATGCGGCGGCCGGTTTCGGTGCGCACCGGTATGTTCTGCAGATTGGGGTCGTTCGACGACAGCCGCCCGGTCTGCGCGCCGATCAGATTGTAGCTGGTATGGACACGGTCGGTGCCCGCGTTGATCTGCGCCTGGAGGTTATCGGTGTAGGTTGATTTGAGTTTCGATACCTGACGCCAGTCGAGCACCTTGCGCGCGACCTTGATGCCGTCCTTTGCCAGACGTTCGAGCTCGGTGACGTCGGTCGACCATGCGCCCGACTTGCCCTTGCGCCCGCCTTTCAGCCCCAACCGGTCGTAAAGCACCTGCCCCAGCTGCTGCGTGCTGCCGACCTGGAACGGACCACCCGCAGCTTCGTGGATCTCGCCCTCGAGCCGGGCCATTTCGCCCGCGAATTCGGTCGACAGCCCCGACAGCGCAGCGCGATCGACGCGGATGCCATGGCGCTCCATCCGGCTGATGACCGCAGGCAGCGCACGATCGACGCGCTCATAGACACCCGTCGCCTGTTCGCGCGCGAGCCGTGGCTTGAAACGCCTGTACAGTCGCAACGTCACGTCGGCGTCCTCGGCGGCGTAACGCGTCGCGTCGCGCAGCGTCACCTGATCGAAGCACAGCTGCGCCTTGCCCTTGCCGCACACATCGGCGAACGCGATGCACTTGTGTTCGAAATGCAGCGCGGCAAGCTCGTCCATCGAATGGTTGAACTGCTTGCCCGCATCGAGCGCAAAGCTCATCAGCATCGTGTCGTCATACGGCGCGACCGCTACGTCGTGCCGCGCGAGCATCGACAAATCATATTTGGCATTATGCGCGACCTTGACGACCGCCGGGTCGATCATCAGCGGACGCAGGCGCGCGAGCGCGTCGTCGAGCGCGATCTGTTCGGGCTTCTCGCTCAACAGGTCGCTGCCGCCGTGCGCGATCGGCACATAACAGGCGAGCCCCGGCGCGACCGCGAGGCTGAACCCGATCAGCTTGGCCGAGCAGGCATCGAGCCCGTCGGTCTCGGTGTCGAACGCAACCAGTCCGCTCGCGGTCGCGACGGCGATCCACTGGTCGAGCGCGTCGATCGTCGTGACGCAGGCATAGGCATCGACGTCGAACACTTCCGGCGCGAGCGGCGCTTCCTTCGGCGCGGGCGGTGCCGGCCCGCTCGGCACGTTGGATGAACCGCCGACCTTGGCGAGAAGCGTCTTGAAACCATGATGTTCGAGGAAGGCACGCAGCGGCGTGTCGGGAATTCCCTTCAGCAACAGATCGTCGAGCGGTTCGGGCAATTCGCGATCACACACCAGCCGCACCAGCTCGCGTGACAGGCGCGCATTGTCGGCATGGTCGATCAGACTGTCGCGCAACTTGCCCGGCTTCATTGCCGACGCGGCAGCGAGCACCGCCTCCAGCCCACCATGTTCGCCGATCAGCTTCGACGCGGTCTTGGGGCCCACACCCGGAACCCCGGGAACATTGTCGACGCTGTCGCCCATGAGCGCGAGCACGTCGCCGAGCAATTCGGGCATGACGCCGAATTTCTCGACGACCTCGGGCGCGCCGATGCGGCGGTTGTTCATCGTGTCGAGCAGGTCGACGCCGCCGCGCCCTTCCTGTCGCGCCTCGATCAGCTGCATCAGGTCCTTGTCGGACGACACGATCGTGACGTCCCAGCCCTTGGCTTGCGCGGCCTTGGTATAACAGGCGATGATGTCGTCGGCCTCGAGCCCTTCGGTCTCGATACAGGGAATCGAAAACGCGCGCGTCGCGTCGCGGATCATCGGGAATTGCGGGACGAGATCCTCGGGCGGCGGCGGACGATGCGCCTTGTACTGGTCGTACATTTCATTGCGGAACGTCGTCGACGATGCATCGAGGATGACTGCCATATGCGAGGGGCCATCGGCGGCGTGGAGGTCGGCCGCGAGTTTCCACAGCATCGTCGTATAGCCATAGACCGCGCCCACGGGCTCGCCGTGCCGGTTGGTCAGCGGCGGCAGCCGGTGGTAGGCCCGAAAGATATAGCCCGATCCGTCGACGAGATAGAGATGGTTGGCGCGCATGTCGGCGTCGGCTTAGCGCGGGCGGCTGCGCGCGCCTAGGCGGCCAATGTCAGGCAGGGCGTTCGCGTGCCGCATATAGCGCGATCGCCGCCGCATTCGACACGTTGAGGCTTTCCACCCTGGCGCTGATCGGCAGGCGCGCCAGCACGTCGCAATGTGCCGCGACGTTCTGGCGCAACCCTTCGCCCTCGGCGCCGAGCACCAGCGCGACCTTGGGTCCCCCGAACGCATCGGCGAGGGTGGTTCGCGTCTCGCCCGCCAGTCCGATACGCCAAAATCCGCCCTCGGCGATTTCCTCGAGCGCGCGCGCCAGATTGACGACGCGCGTCCACGGCACCAGTTCGAGTGCGCCCGACGCGGCGCGCGCGAGGGCACCCGATTCGGGCGGCGCATGCCGGTCCTGGGTGACGATGCCGAGCGCGTCGAAGGCAGCTGCCGAGCGCAGGATCGCGCCGACATTGTGCGGATCGGTCACCTGGTCGAGGACGATCAGCGGACGCCGGTCATTCGCTCCATTTTCGATCAGATCGCCGAGCCAGACCTCCTCGAGCGGATCGGCTTCGACGACCAGCCCCTGATGCGGCGCGTCGATCGGCACCATCCGCCCGAGGTCGGAGACCTCGGCAAAGACGGTGGGAACGACCGGTGGCAGGTCGAGCTTGCCGAGCGCCTCGCGCGTTCCCCAGATCTTGCGGATCGTGCGGTCGGGGTTGGCGAGTGCGGCAAGCACCGCGTGCCGGCCCCAGAGCCGTATCCGGTTGCCACTCGTCGGGGTGCGGTTGGGGCGGCGCATCGCTTTGCCTTAGCAACCGCCGAGGCGGCAGCGCAATCGATCCTCACAACAGACCAGCGGCGCGAAAGCTGAACGTGGTTTGGCTGGTCACGACGAGATGATCGTGGACGCGCACGTTCAGCGCACGCAGCGCCTGGGCGATAAGGCGAGTCGTCGCGATATCGGCGCGGCTCGGCTTCGGCGTGCCCCCGGGATGGTTATGAACGATGACGACGGCACCGCTTGCAAAGCGTACCGCCTCGCGCACGATCTCACCCAGACCGACCTCAACGCTCGACGCCCGCTCTCCGGCGACGACCGTCCGCCCACAGAACCGGTAGTTCTGGTCGAAGTGGAACAACGTCAGAGCTTCGCGAGCACCGTCGGACATAACCGACATTTGCTGCGACCAAGCAGCGACGCGAGCCGAGATGCTTCGAGAACGGTTTCAGTTACCGCGGGACGCCCGATCCACCAGTTCCGTGGGGATCGTTTACCGCCGTCCCTTCATCGCCTGCACTGCTGCAAGTGTGCCGGTCACATGGCCGTCGGGTCGCAGGTCAGAATGAACGAAAGCGATCTTGCCATCCTTGCCGATGACGTACGAGGTGCGGTCGGAGCGGCCCGCGAAGCGCGGCAGCACGACGTTATAATCGCTGATCATTTGCGCGCTGGCGACCGCGACGGGGAATTTTGACCGGCACGCTTCGATCGAAAAGCTCTGCAACTTGTCGATCGGGTCGGCCGATACGCCGACGAGCGTCGCGCCTGCGCGGGCGAAATCATCGCTCGCGTCGGCAAACGCCTTGGTCTCGATTGTGCAACCGGGCGTGAAGGCAGCGGGGAAGAAGTACAGGACGACCGGCCCCTTGCGCAGCGCCTGTGCCAGGGAGAATTGGAACGTCTTGCCCGCCATCGCGCCTTGCGTGGAAAAGTCGGGGGCTTTCGCCCCGACGGGCAGCGCGGCGAGCGCGGGGGTGGCGGCGAACAGGACGGCGGCGGTGACGAGCTTGCGGAACATGCGACGACTCTCCGTGGGGTACAGCGTCGCTTAGCAGCGAATTCGCGTGCGACATAGTGAAGACGGGATTCCCATCGCGCGCGGCCTCGGCTAAATGTCCGGCGTACGGACAGCGGTTCGTGCGGCGCAAAGGACTCGAGACGATGTGGAAGACCGTGCTGAGTGCGGTGCTGGTGGCGCAGGCGAGGGCGGTTGCGGCGCAATCCTCCTATCCGTTCCCCGAAGCCAAGTCGCAGACGTCCCCCGCGCCGCAGACGTCGGTGCCCGTTGCGCCCCCCAGGCTGGTGCCGACGATTCCTGTCGCACCACCACCCGCCCCGCTCGCGTTGCCACGGCTGAGCGAGGTTCAATCGGCGACGATCCGGGCCTGGCTCGCCGATCTGACTGCCGAAGGGCTGGCGCGCACGCCCAAGGCATCGGATGCGACGAATGTGTCGGGCGACGCGCTCGCGCTCGCAGCGCTCGACCGCGCGCGGGCCCTGCATTCGGGGCGGCTCGATTCGGGCGATTTCCTCCAGATCTGGGCACTCCGCCCGGCCGCATGGGACCCGGCTCCCGGATTTGCCGATGCCGTTGCACGCGACCGGCTGCCGCAGTGGATCGCCTCGCTCACGCCGCCCTATACGGGTTACGACGGGCTGCGGCGCGGGCTGAAGACCTATCTCGCGATCGAGGCGGCGGGCGGCTGGCAGGCATTGCCTGCGGTCGATCTGACGAGCGGCGCGACCGGCAAGGCGGTGGCGGCGCTGCGCGCGCGCCTCGTGATCGAGGACCGCGACGTCGACACCGCAGGCACGACCTATGACGCCAGGCTTCGCGAGGCCGTCGTGCGCGCACAGCGGCGTTATGGGCTGAACCCGACGGGCAATCTGAACGCAGAGACGCGGGCGGCGCTCAACGTTGCTGTTGGCGACCGGATCGGCGCGATCATGGCCAATCTGGAACGATGGCGCTGGCTGCCGCGCGAATTGCCGACGCGGCGCATCCAAGTGAATATCGCGGCCGCTGTGCTGACGGTGTTCGAGGGCGACCAGCCGGTCCAGTCGATGCGCGCCGTCACCGGGCGACCCGGCGACGAGACGCCGATGCTCCAGTCGAAAATCCACAGCATCGTCGTCAATCCGCCGTGGAACGTGCCCGCAGGAATCGCCGCGCGCGAATATTGGCCGAAAGAGCGCGCTAACCCCGGTTATCTCGCGGCGCGAGGCTTCAAGATCATCGGCAGTCCGGAGACCGGGCAGCGGCTTCAGCAAGCAGCGGGCGAGCAGAGCGCGCTCGGGCGCCTGAAGTTCGACTTCGACAATCCCTTCGCGGTCTATCTCCACGACACGCCGAGCCGCGCCAAGTTCGACAGCTATGACCGGCTCGCCAGCCATGGTTGCGTGCGGTTGCAGCATCCTGTCGATCTGGCCGAGCGGTTGCTCGCGGGCGACGCAAAATGGACCGGTCAAGTGCAGGCGGGCATCGACGCGGGGCCGACGGTGCGAGTCCCGCTCGCGCAACCGGTCGCGGTCTATCTGCTTTACTGGACGGCGTTCGCGGGTGCGAACGGTCAGGTCGGGTTCAGGGCCGATCCCTATGGCTGGGACAAATTGCTCGCGGGCAAGATCGATGCGCGATCGCGCGGGGTTGCGCCCCGGGTGCCCGCGCCCCAACTTCCGGTCGAGGTGACAAGTCGATGAAACTGCGTAGCATTTTAATAATGTCGGCGACGCTCCTCGCGATCGCGGGCTGCTCGCGGCAGAAGCCGCTCGACTTGCCCCAGAACGAGATGGTGCAGGAACCGGTCAACATGGCGGTCGAAGCGCCTTCGCCCGAGCCGCTGCAGCTGCCGGTCGAAAATACCGTCGAGGTCAAGCCGCCGGTCGAAAAACCGGTACCGCCGCCGCAGGACGACGCGCAGATGCGCGACGATGCCGACGCGACCGGCATGACCTCGCGCCTCGACAGCGGTGGCGAGGACGCCACCGCAACCAATTCGACCGAAGCCAAATAAGGGCCAGTCCGCGTATGCGTATTCTTCTCCCGATCGCGCTGGGGGCCGCTACGGTTGCACTGCTGCTGGGACCGCTGCATGCGGGCACCAGCTGGAGCCGCTCAACGACGGTGGCGATCGCATCGCGTCCGCCCGAACGCCTCGCATCCCGGATAGTGTCGCTCGGCGCGCCGTTCGGCAGTGGCGCAGCGATCTCGGTGCGTGACGCGCAGAGCGGGTGGGAAACGGGCTATCGCGGCGATACGTTTTGCCCGCAACAGAGCGTCAGCAAATTATGGGTCGCGATCAGCGTGTTCGACGCGATCGACCGCGGAAAGCTCGACCTGATGGAGCCGCTCACCATAACGCGCAGCGACCTGACCCTGTTCCACCAGCCGATCCGCGCGCTGGTCGGCGACGCGGGGTTTCGCACCAGCATCGTCGACCTGCTCGAACGCGCGATGACGCAAAGCGACAATACCGCCAATGACGCGCTGCTCCGTCGTGTCGGGGGCCCAAGCGCGGTGCGTGCGACGCTGTCGCGCCTCGACATCGACCACGTCCGCTTTGGCCCCGGCGAACGGCTGCTCCAGAGCGGCATCGCGGGGATGAGCTGGCGTCAGGCGTTCAGCCAGGGGAATGGTTTCGAAGCGGCACGCGCCAAACTGTCACCCGAAGCGCGGCGTGCCTCGCTCGAAGCCTATGCGAGCAATCCGGTCGATGGCGCGGCGCCTTCGGCGATCACCGACGCACTGTCGCGGCTGGTGCGCGGCGACTTGCTTTCGGAAAGCTCGACGCGTGAGTTGCTCGCGCTGATGGGACGCAGCAAGACCGGGCGGGCGCGACTGAAATCGGCGATCGCGCCGGGCTGGGAATTGGCGCACAAGACCGGCACGGGCCCGCAGATCGGTGCGCTGCAAGCGGGATTTAACGACGTCGGCATCCTCACCGCGCCCGACGGACATATCTATACCGTGGCAGTGATGATCGCGCGCAGCGAACGCCCGATCGCCGAGCGGCAAATGCTGATCGCCAATGTGGCGCGCGCGGTGATCGATCACTGGACGATGACCGCAGGCATGAGCGGGATGGCGAACTCGCGATGAACCGGCGCGGGTTCCTGTGGGGCGCGGCCGGCGTGCTTGCGGGTGCGACATCGGCCTCGACGCGCGCATCGGACTCGCCACCCGACACGCTTGACGCGCCCGCGACGATCGCGCCTCCGCTTCCCGGCGTCGTTCAGCCGGGTGGTCTGCTCGCGCCGGCTTTGCTCGATCGTGCGAAGGCGGCGCTCGATCGGCACAAGGACGCATTCGCGCTGCGCGAGCGGTTCGGGATCGCCGATTTCGCGCGCCATAGCCGCGAATTGCGCTTTCACATCGTCGACCTCGTCGGCGGGCAACGCTGGTCGTATCTGGTCGCGCACGGCATCGGTTCGGACCCCGAGCATAGCGGCTATCTGAAAAGTTTTTCGAACGAGATCGGGTCGCGCGCCAGTTCGTCGGGCGCGTACAGGACGAGCGAGATCTACGAAGGCTCGCATGGCCAGTCGATGCGCCTCGTCGGTCTCGACCCGACCAACGACAATGCCGATATTCGCGCGGTCGTCATTCACGGCGCGAGCTACGTCAGCGAGGATCATATCGCGCAATGGGGCAAATGCGGGCGCAGCGACGGCTGCCTCGCCTTTGCGCCGCACCGGCTGAACGAGTTGCTCGGGCTGCTGGGTCCCGGACGGCTCATCTATGCGGACAAGCTGTGAGTGCCTAGAGTGCTACATCGTCCCGGAGCCAGTTCCTTGTCCATCGTTCCCAATCCGCTCGCACTGATCGGCAACACGCCGCTGGTTCGCCTGACCCGCTCAAGCGACGCGACGGGCTGTGAGATCCTCGCGAAGTGCGAATTCACCAATCCCGGTGCCTCAATAAAGGACCGCGCGGCGCTCGCGATCGTCGAGGATGCCGAAAGCACGGGTACGCTGAAGCCGGGCGGCACGATCGTCGAGGGGACGGCGGGCAATACCGGCATCGGCCTCGCGCTCGTCGCGAACGCCAAGGGGTATCATACCATCATCGTGATGCCCGAGACGCAGAGCCGCGAAAAGATGGACACGCTGCGCGCGTTGGGTGCCGAGCTGGTGCTGGTTCCCGCAGCACCGTTCAGCAACCCCGGGCATTTCGTTCACACCAGCCGCCGCATCGCCGAGGAGACGACCGGTGCGGTCTGGGCGAACCAGTTCGACAATATCGCCAACCGTCGCGCGCACATCACCGGGACAGCCGAGGAAATCTGGGCGCAGACCGGTGGCCGGATCGACGGCTTCGTCTGCGCGGTCGGCACCGGGGGTACGCTCGCGGGGGTCGGGCTGGGGTTGAAGGCCAAGGACGAGCGCGTGACGATCGCATTGGCCGATCCGCACGGTGCCGCACTCTATAACTACTACGCGTGCGGCGAGCTGAAAGCCGAAGGATCATCGGTCGCCGAAGGGATCGGGCAGGGGCGTATCACCGCCAACCTCGAAGGCGCGCCGATCGATCGCCAGTACCGGATTTCCGACGAGGAGGGACTCGCGCAGGTCGAGGCATTGTTGCGCGACGAAGGGCTGTGCCTCGGGCTATCGTCGGGGATCAACGTCGCGGGTGCTGTACGCCTCGCGCGCGATCTGGGGCCGGGCAAGACGATCGTGACGATCCTGTGCGACACCGGATTTCGCTATCTGTCGACGCTCTACAACCCCGACTGGTTGCGGGCAAAAGGGCTGCCCGTTCTCCCTTGGCTCGCACGATGAAGCGCATCAAATTCGGACGCATGGCGCTGCCCGAGCGCAGCGACCGGCTCCCACCCGTCCCCGATGGCGAGCGGATGCAGCGCGTTCGCGTCGGCGTCACCGGGCTGGCTGCCGTCCTGCTGATCGTCGCCCTCGCGACCGCGATCACCAGCGGTGTTCAGCGGACGGCGTCGGCCAATCGTGCCGCCGTCGCGCAGGCCGCCGTGGTTCCCGCTCCGCCGCCACCGACCAACGTCGTCGATCAGGCAGCCGAGCCGCTCGCCCAACTGGGTGTCGCGCCGGGCGGAACGCCCGATAAGGGCGCCAAGCGCGCCCGCTGAAGTCAGCCTTCGCGCGAGGCGAGATCGATAACGTCGCTGCTCAGCACCAGCGGTGCACGTACGCTCGCCATCTGCGGCGCGGCCTCGCTTGCACTGCCCGGATAGATGAAGCCGAACGCGGGATTGACGCGCAGCCCCATCGTGCTGCCGAAAGTCACGCGGACTTCGCTCCAGTCCCCCTGCGGCGACACGTCGATCGCTCGTGCGTCGCGCTCGACACCCCCGCGCCGCGTCCAGTTGGCATGTTCAATCCGCAGTTCGCGGGGTGACAGGATCTCACGGACGACCGCGACGTGCCCCATCCGCATGCCGGGGGCCGATTTGAATGCAAGGACCGCGCCCGGTGTCGGCTGCGAGCCGCGCTGATACCGCCCTTCGGCCTGGTTCCACCAGGTGTTGGCGTTGCCGCGGATCGCGACGTCGGTGATCGTCCGCGCGTAGGTCACGCATTGCCACCCGCGCGCCTGCGCCCCCGTTGAAACCAAAGTCAGGAAGGCAAGCGCCATCGCGCCGAAAAACGGTGTCGTTCGAAGCATTTGTTACTGATCCCCAACGCTCGCCGACCTTGCTGCCCGACAATCGTTAACCGCAAAACCCCTGGCGGGAGGCAATTACGACGAGTTGCCGAGTCCCCGCGATGAACCGCCGTTCAGAATTGCAACCCTTTACGCAATCGGTGCGGGCGGGCATGGGCGCGCGATGACCGACCCCGATATTGGCCCGCCCGACCGCCTCGCTGCGCACCCATCCTCGCCCTTTTACGATGCCGACGCGCTCGAGCGTGGCGTCGGCGTGCGATTCAAGGGAGGCGAGCGTAACGACGTCGACGAATATTGCGTGTCCGAAGGGTGGATCCGCGTCGCCCTGGGCAAGAAGGTCGACCGTCGCGGTGCGGCGCTGACGCTGAAGCTGACGGGGCCCGTCGAAGTCTGGTTCAGGGATGCGGGTCCTGCGGCTGCCGCGCCTCAAGCAGCGCCAGACGCATGACGTCGCGCGCCAGCAAGCGGTGTGGCGCCACCTCGAGCGTGTCGAGCCGCGCATAAGTCAGGCGCGGCGCAGGCGGAGATTGCGATTCGGCCCCGTCCAGCCGCTGCGGATAAACAAATCCCTGGACCGCATAATGCGTCGTGCCGAGTTCGCCGATCGGCGCGAACCAGATTCGCACCCGGCTCCAGTCGCCCGCTTCCGACACGTCGCGCACCAGCACGTCGCGCTCGACCTGCCCGCGCACGCCATCGATCGGCGACCAGTTCGCGTGCGTTACCGCGATCTCGCGCCGGCTCAGAATGCGCGTGACCGTCGCGACATGACCAAGCGTCATCCGCCCTTGCGGCTTGAGCGCGAGCACTGCGCCGACGCGGGGTTGCCCGCCACGTGCGTAACGGCCCTCGGCAAGCTGCCACCAATTGACGGCATCGCCGCGTATCTCGATGCCCGAAAAGCTGCGTGCAAACGCCGCGCACTGCCAATAGCCTTCCTGTGCCCGCGCACCGTGCGTCATCGCAAGGCTCAGCGTGATCGCCACGATCGAAACTTTGCTCGGCACTACACGCCCTTCGAACATTACGCGTCGAGGTCGTGGGTAGCGCGCTTCGGTTAAGGTCGCGTTTGCGGGGAATCTACTCGGCGGCGAGCAAGGCTTCGGCGCCGAAGAGGTCGACCGAAACGAGGCGACTGACGCCCTGTTCGACCATCGTCACGCCGTACAGGCGGTGCATGCGCGCCATCGTGACCGCATTGTGCGTGACGATCAGGTAGCGGGTGGCGGTGTCGTTCGCCATCGCGTCGAGCAGGTCGCAGAACCGTTCGACGTTGGCATCGTCGAGCGGTGCGTCGACCTCGTCGAGGACGCACAAAGGCGCCGGGTTGGTCAGGAACAGCGCGAAGATCAGCGCCACCGCCGTCAACGCCTGTTCGCCCCCCGACAGCAAAGTGAGCGAGGCGAGCTTCTTGCCTGGTGGCTGCGCCATGATCTCGAGCCCCGCGTCGAGCGGATCGTCCGAATCGATCAGTTCGAGATGCGCCTCGCCGCCGTTGAACAGCGTGCGGAACAGCGTCCGGAAATGCCCGTCGACCGCCTCGAACGCCGCGCGTAACTTGACGCGACCTTCGCGGTTCAAACTGCCGATCGATCCGCGCAGCCGGTGCGTTGCCTCGGTCAGCTCGGCGAGATCGGCGGCGGCGGCAGCGCGCTCGGCTTCGATCTCGCCAAGCTCCTGTTCGGCCACGAGGTTGACGGGTCCCAGCCGCTCGCGCTCGGCGGTATGCGCGTCGAGTGCCTGCGATTCGTCCTGCGGCGTCTTGACCGTCGCGGCATCGAACCCGGCGCGTTCGGGGAGCAGAGGCGGCGGGCATGCGAAGCGCTCACCCGATACGCGCCCCATCTCGACGCGGCGGAGTTCCTGATTTTCGGCGCGCGCGGCCGCCCCCGCGCGGGCTTCGCGCGCGGTGACCAACGTCTCGCCGACTTGCGCTGCGACGGCTTCGCGCGCACGTAGATCGGCTTCGGCGGCGCGTTCGGCGGCCTGCGCGGCGTCGCTCGCAGGCGCGGCCTCGTCGAACGCGGTGCGTGCGCGGCGTACCGCGCGCGCAGCGGCGTCGGGCGCGTCGTCGAGCGCGAGCATGTCCTCGTCGAGGTTCGCCGCGCGGCGCGCCATGTCCTCGGCGCGCTTCGCCGCGCGCCCGCTGCGCGTTCGCCAGTCGGCGGCTTCGGCGCGCGCGGCAGCGAGGCGGCGCTGATCGGCGTCGCGTGCACCGTCGAGCGCGAGAAGTTCGGCGCGCGCCGCGACCGCAAGCTGGCGCGCCGCGCGCGCGGTCGCTTCGAGCGCGGCGACCGCCGCGCTATCGTCGTCGTCTGGAAGCGCGGCGCGATTGGCTTCGGCAGTCGCGAGCTCGCGGCGCGCGGCGTCGAGCGCCTCACCGGTCGCGGCCAGCCGTTCGGCGGTCTCGTCATGCGCACGTGCGAGGCGCTCGGCTTCGGCAGCAGTGGCGTCGACGCGGCGCAGCGCGATGCGCTGTTGCGCCTCGGCGGTCTCGCGCGCGCTTCGCGCCCTGCCCAGCGCGTCGGTCGCTGCGTCGACACGGGCGCGTGCTTGACTGGCCCCGGCAGCGGCGGCAGCGGCGGCATCGCGGTGCGCGGGAAGCAGCGCTTCGACCTCGTTCAGCCGGTTGCGGCGAACGAGCCGCTCGGCCTCCGCCGCGCCCGCGCCTTCGCTGACGAACCCGTCCCAGCGCCGCAGGTGGCCGCCACGCGTCACCAGCCGTTGCCCGACCGCCAGCGTTTGTCCCGTGTCGGCGTCGACGACCGCAATCTGCGCGAGGCGGCGCGCGAGTTCGCGCGGAGCCTCGACATGCGCCGAAAGGGCGTCCACCGCCGACAGCGGCGGATCATCGGCCGACCGCTCGGCTCCGGTCCAGCGCCGCGCCGCCGTCGAGTTCGCACCGATGTCGGCGCCGAGATCGTCCGCCAGCGCGGCGGCGAGCGCGCCTTCATACCCTTGCGCGGCGACGACCCGCCCGAGCACGCCCTGTGCGCTGCGCGCAGGCGCGAGCGAGCGCGCTTCGCTTTCGAGCGCGGCAAGCGTCGCCGACGCATCGGAGCGTACCGTCTGTGCCACGCCGAGCGCCTCGGCGGCGGCTTCGCGCGCGCTTTCGGTGGCATCGAGCGCCGCCACCGCCGCGCCGACGGCAGCCTGGCTTGCGTCGCGTTCCATGATCGCGCGCGCCGCTTCATTAGCTGCGTCGTCGAGCGATGACAGCGCAGCCGCCTCCGCCTTCAGGCGTTCCGCGTCGCGTTCGGCGCGCTCGACCTGGCCGCGCGCGACCGCGAGCGCGGCATCGGCGACGCGCCGTTCAGCGCCGCGTTCGGCAGCTTCGGCAAGCTTGCGCGCGAGGGCGAGTTCGGCGTCGCGGCTCGCGTCCTCGGCCGGCGCAAGCGCGCCGACCTTCGCTGCGCGTGCGGTTTCATGGTCGGCCAGCCGCGCCTCGATCACCGCCACCTCGTCGCCCAGCCGCGCGAGCGCATCGCCTGCGTCGCGGGCCAGCTCGCCCTCGCGCTCACGATCGGCGTCGAGCCGCGCGCGTTCGACCGCAAGGCTCGCAAGCTTGCCCTCGACAGCGCGTGCCTCGCTTTCCGCAACCGCGAGCGCATGGCGCGCGTCGGACGCGCGGTCGCGCGCCGCCTGCGCCGTCACGCGCGCTTCGGCGAGCCGGTCGGTCGCGTCGCGGACGAGCGCAGCGCTCACCCGCTGTGCCTCGGCGGCCTGCGCGACCTGATCGTCGGCCGCTCTCGCCTCGGCGCGCGCCGCGTCGGCGGCGGCGGCGGCATCGCGCCAACGCGCATAGATCAGCCGCCCTTCCGCCACGCGAATCGCGTCGCTCAGGCGACGATAACGTTCGGCGGCGCGCGCCTGACGTTTCAGCGCGGCGGCGCGAGTGTCCATGTCGGCGAGCGTTTCGCCCACGCGCGACAGATTGGCCTCGGTCGCCTTCAGGCGGATCTCGGCCTCGCGCCGCCGAACATGCAGCCCCGCGATCCCGGCGGCTTCCTCGAGCATGGCACGACGTTCGGCGGGCTTGGCGGCGATGACCGCGCCGATGCGCCCCTGGCTGACGAGCGCGGGGCTGTGCGCACCGGTCGCCGCATCGGCGAACAGCAATTGCGCATCGCGCGCGCGCGCGTCGCGCCCGTCGATCCGGTACGCTGACCCCGCGCCGCGCTCGATCCGGCGGATGACCTCGACCTCGCCACGCGCAGCCTCGGCAAGAATCGCGACTTCGGCGAACTGGCGCGCGGGACGCGTCGCCGTTCCGGCGAAAATGACATCCTCCATGCCCGCGCCGCGGAGCGACTTGGGGCTGGCCTCGCCCATCGCCCATCGGATAGCCTCGAGCAGGTTCGACTTGCCGCAGCCGTTGGGGCCGACGACGCCCGTCAGCCCGGGCAGGATCCGCAGCTCGACCGGATCGACGAAGCTCTTGAAGCCCGAGAGCCTGACGCGCGTAAGCTGCAAGGTCCGATCAGGCCCCGGCGGCGCGCAGCTTGGCTTCGAGCGCGCTCCACGAGGCGGTATCGGGAGCTGTTGCGCCGTTGATGATGAACGTCGGCGTCCCCGCAACCTCGAACTTGCTCGTCGCGGTGTCGCGCTGCTTCAACAGTTTGTCGGGCGCGGCGGCGTCGGTCAGGCAGCGTTGCGCGTCGGCGGCGGGAATCCCGCGCTGGACGACGAACGCGTCGAGCCCGCTCGCTTTCGCCAGCGCGACATTTTGTTCAGCAACGGGAAGCGCCTGCAGCCGCGTGAGTTCGGCAGGCGGCAGCGCGATCAGCTTACCGAGCCAGTCCTCCTGATTGGCATAGGCGGCTTCGAGCAGCCCGAAAAAGGGCTCGGGACCGCCGCACCCGACCAGCATCGTCGCCATCAGATCCTGACCATGGAGCAGGAAACTGCGGAATTCATAGCTTACCTTGCCGGTGGCGATATATTTGGCCTTCAGCGGCTCCATCCCCTCGGCGGAGAATGCGGCGCAGTGCGGGCAGGTCAGCGAGCCATATTCGACCACCTTGATCGCCGCGTTCGGGTTGCCCATCCGGAAACCGCCCTCGGGCGTCGCAGCGACGGTCGCGGTCCAGTCGGTCCCCTGCGGTGCGGGCGCGGCGGCGACGGGCGCTGCGGCGGGCGCGCTGGCGTTGTCGGCGGAACCGCTGCACGCGGCGAGCGCCAGCAGGGCGGTGAGTGTCACGGCTTTCATGTCGGTCCTCATTTCAGCGCGGCCTGGATCAACGGTTCAACCCCCTCCCACGCGTTTGCGTCGATTGCCGTATCGGCAATGAAGAAAGTCGGCGTGCCCGAAATCTTGCGCACGGCCCAAGCATCGTTGGTCATCGCGAGCACGGGGGCCTGCGCTGCCTTGCCGGTCAGGCAGGCATCGAGCTGCGCAGGCGCGATGCCGCGCCGCTGCATCAGCGCCGCCAGCCCCGACCCGCGCGCGAACGCCTTGAGCCGCGCGTCGGCGGGGAGCTTGGCGAGCGCGGCACCGTTCGCCTGCTGAAACCCTTCGGCCTTGGCGAGCAGGCCCGCCTGAGCGGCGAAGACTGCGTCGTGGTTGCCGTAGAAACGCGTCGCTCCTCCGCAGCGTGCGGCAAGCGCCACCGCAAGATCGAGCGGATCGCGCACAGCGTTGCGGATTTCGAACGCGACCTGGCCCTTCGACACGTACCCCGCGATCAGCTTCGGCGCGCCCTCGACGGCGAAATGGCCGCAATGCGGGCAAGTATACGACATATATTCGACCAGCCGGACCTTTGCCGCCGGATTGCCGACGACGTAGGCACCGGCGGGGGTGCGCGTGACGGTGCGGCTCCAGTCGGGCGCAGCGCCGACCAGCATGAGGCCGAGGAGCGCAAGCAACAGGCGCATCAGCTGATCTTTCCGAGCACGGGGATTTGTGTCGCCGCGATCACGCCGCGCGCGAGCGATTCGAGCACCGCCTTCAACTCGGGATCGGCGATCGTGCGGAGCGACTCGCCGAGTTCCTGCGGGATCGCCACCGACGGCATCGGCACCGCGGCGCGGCGTGGCGCGGGCAGGCTTCCCTGACGGATGACGACGCGCTCGACTGCGGCATAACCAAAAAAGCGGTTCACCCGTTCGATCAGCGTCGGTGCGACGTGCTGGATCATCGTCGCATGCGCGCCGACCGCAACGATCGTCAGAACTCCGCGTGCACGTTCGCCGTGCGGAAAGCGGATCGATTCAGGCGCCGAGACGGTCGAATAGCGTTCGCCGACAATTTCATCCCAACGGCTGACGACCGACGACTGGATGAAACCGAACCGCCGAAATGCCACACGGCCGACGTCGGGGACGAGGTCGGCGACACGGCGCGGTGCGTTGCGGCGTGGTGCGGGAGGAAGCGGTTTGGCCATGGCGGTGCGTCATGGCACAGGCAGGGTGTGTCCGTCGATATCCCCGTTTTTGCCAAACTCCTCGGCTGGTACGATGCCCATGCGCGCGACCTGCCGTGGCGAAGCCCGCCGGGGACGCCGTCGCCCGATCCGTATCGCGTCTGGCTGTCGGAAGTGATGCTCCAGCAGACGACCGTCGCGAGCGTCAAACCCTATTTCTTGCGCTTCACCGAACGCTGGCCGACGGTTGAGGCGCTTGCCCGAGCCGATGATGCCGACGTGATGACCGCATGGGCGGGGCTCGGCTATTATTCGCGCGCGCGCAGCCTGATCGCGTGCGCGCGCGCGGTCGCCGCGCTCGGCGCTTTTCCCGATACCGAAGCCGGCCTGCTCGCGCTCCCTGGCATCGGGCGTTATACGGCGGCGGCGATCGCCGCGATCGCGTTCGGGCGACAGGCGGTGGTCGTCGACGGCAATGTCGAGCGCGTCGTCGCCCGCCTGTTCGCGGTCGAGGTCGCCGTTCCCGCCGCGCGCTCCGAGCTCCGCCGCCTGACCGAAACGCTTACGCCCGACGCGCGCAGCGGCGACTTCGCGCAGGCGATGATGGACGTGGGCGCGACGATCTGCTCGCCGCGAAACCCGCGCTGTCTGCTCTGCCCGCTCGCCGCCGACTGCCGCGCACGCGCGACCGGCGACCCCGCGCGCTATCCCTTGCGCGCGGCCAAGCTTGCCAAGCCCGAACGCACCGCAACCTGCTGGTGGATCGAACGCGACGGCACGGTGTGGCTGGTCCGGCGGCCGGCCAAGGGTTTGCTCGGCAGTATGCGCGCATTGCCCTCCGATCTGGGCGACACCCGGGCTTCAACGGCTTTGGTTGAGGGAAAAGCGCGCGTCCTCGGCGCGATCCGCCATGTCTTCACGCATTTCACCCTCACCATGACGATCGTCGCCACCGCAGGCGAACCCGGTTGCAATCCGCCACCCGGCGGGGAATGGTGGCGCATTGAAGACCTCGATTCCGCAGGTCTGCCGACAGTGTTCAGCAAAGCGGCGGCGGTCGCGATCGGAGTGAAGTGATGTTCGATACGCGTCTCGACCGCCGCGAATTGCTTCAGCGCGGCGCGTTGCTCGGGCTTGCGTCGGCGATCCCCGGATGGGCGTTTGCCCGCACGGGAGCAGGCGTCTGGCCGCAGGTCCAGGCGATGCTCGATCGCTACGTCGTCGAGCGCAAACTCGCCGGCGTCGTCGCCAGCGTCGGGCGCGGAACCGAGCCTGCTGACTTTCTCGCCAGCGGCACGCTCGCCAGGGACTCGACGCGCCCGGTCGATGCAGACAGCCTGTTCCGCGTCTATTCGATGACCAAGCCGCTGACCGGCATGTGCGCGATGATGCTCGTCGAGGACGGAAAGCTCACCCTCGATCAGGACATCGGCGACTTCATCCCGGGCTTCAGGAACCCGCGCGTGCTGATCGACGGGACGAAAAACCTCGACGCCCGTCCTGCGACGCGACCGGTGACGGTGCGCAATCTGATGACGCATTCGGCGGGGCTCGGCTATGCGATCATCAGCAAGGGGCCGCTGCTCGCAGCCTATCTGAAGCTCGGGCTCACCTCGGGTGTGGCGAGCCGCCTCGACCTGCCCGGCTTCGCCAACGTCAAGCCCGCGCCGAGCCTCGCCGCCTTTGCCGATCGCATTGCCACACTGCCATTGATCGCCGATCCGGGCACGCGCTGGAGCTATTCCGCCGGGCTCGACGTGCTCGGGCGCGTGATCGAGGTCGCGAGCGGGATGAGCTTTCCCGATTTCATGATGAAACGCCTGTTCGTGCCGCTCGGCATGACGTCGAGCTTTTTCCGCGTGCCCGAGGGTGAGAAGCGGCGGCTGACGACCAATTACGGGATTTTGGGAACGACGCAGATTCCGATCGACCCCGCCGCGACGACGGTCTTTGCCGACGACAACGTCCCGCTCGGCGGCGCGTCGCTGGTGATGAGCGCGCGCGATTACGACCGCTTCCTGCAAATGCTTGCGGGCTGTGGCGCGGTCGGCCGCACGCGCGTGATGGAGGAGGCGACCGCGCGCCTCGGTATGTCGAATCTGCTGCCGCCGGGCACCAGCACGGCAGGGACGCCGGTCGCGGGGCAGGGTTTCGGCGCGGGCGGACGTGTGACGATCGCGCTCGATCCGCTTGCGCCGGCGGGTATCGGCACCTTCGGCTGGGGCGGCGCCGCGGCGACGATCGCCTTTGTCGACCCGACGCGCGGAGTGCGCGCCGGTGGCTTTGCGCAATATATGCCGAGCGACGTCATGCCCTTCACGCGCGATTTCGGCAAAGCCGTCTATTCCAGCCTGTGAGCGTCCACGCCCCCGGCCTGACCGGATCCCCGCTCGACCGGGTCGATCACGTCCGTACCGACCCGGCCGCCTTCGCCGCGCTGGTCGGCGACTGGCGGGCGCGCGTGCTCGCGCTCGACGGTTTCGTGCCGCGCCTGTCGGACAGCGGTGCGCTCGCCTGGGGAACGCTGGCCGACGTTCCCGACGATGCCGAACTCGCCTTGCTCGGCATGCACGATGCGCGACCGCACTTTGTCGCGCTGACGAAGAAGGAACTGCCGCCGCCGATGCGCTCGCCCGCGATGTTCGCCGCGCTCGGAATATTGTCGCCTAGCGAAGCCGCCATCTTTGCTGCCGCCTACAGCCTGATCGCGTGGCACGCCGCGCACCCGTGCTGTGCACGCTGCGGCTTGCCGACCGAGGTGTTCCGCGCCGGGTGGGGACGCCGCTGCCCCGCCGGGCACGACCATTTCCCGCGCGTCGACCCCGTCGTCATCATGCTGGCGACACGCGGCGACCGCGCGCTGGTCGGGCGCCAGCCGCGCTTTCCCAAAGGCAATTACTCGGCGCTCGCGGGCTATCTCGAACCCGGCGAATCGATCGAGGAAGCGGTTCGCCGCGAGGTGAAGGAAGAGGCGGGGATCACCGTCGGCGCGGTAACCTATCTCGCCAGCCAGCCGTGGCCGTTCGGCGGCGCGCAGCTGATGATCGCCTGCCTTGGCGAAGCGATCGACGAGGACATCGTCATCGACCCCGCCGAGCTCGAGGACGCGATGTGGGTCACCCGCGACGAAGTCCGCGCGGCGCTCGCGGGTGCCCCTGACGCGCGGTTCAAGGTTCCGCCGCCGTTCGCGATCGCGCATACTTTGTTCAGGGCGTGGGTTTCCTGACTGCGGGAGCTATCATCGAGAACGAGCGCCTTTGCCAGGACGACGAATTCGAGGTCGCGTGTTTTGGGAAGACCGAAGCGCGCGTCGTCGAGCGGAAATGGGCGGCGTTCGCCCGTCCGCGTGTAACCGAGCCGTTCGTACCAAGCGATCAGTTCGGCGCGTTGCCTGATGACGGTCATCTCGACGCGAATGCATCCCGCCGCGCGCGCGACTGCCTCCGCCGCATGAACCAGCGCGCGGCCTAGCCCGGCCGCCTGATGCGCGGGGTCGACGGTCAGGAGACCGAGATACGCACCGCCATCGGGCAGACAGGTGAGATCGACGCACCCAACCAGCTCCCCGGCCAGCCCGCCGCCCAATTCGCTGACCAGAAGATGCTGCTGAGGATCGTCGAGCATTGCTTCGAGCGCCGCGATGTCGGTGCGCTGTCCGCCGAGCAGATCGGCCTCGTGCGTCCAGCCGCGCCGCGCCGATTCGCCGCGATAGCTGCGCTCGATCAGCGCGTGGAGCGCCGCAATGTCGTCGCGCGACGCCCGGCGCACTTCAGCCCCGCTCACGCCCGCGCGGATAGGTACCGAGCAGCCGCACCCACTTCGAATGATAGCGCAACTCGTCGAGCGCGCGCGCAACCGCCGGGTCGTCGGGATGCCCCTCGATATCGGCAAAGAATTCGGTCGCCGCAAAACGCGCGCCGCGCTGATAGCTTTCGAGCTTGGTCATGTTGACGCCGTTGGTCGCGAACCCGCCCATGGCCTTGTAGAGTGCCGCCGGGACATTCTTCACCTCGAACACCAGCGTCGTCATCACCGCCTTGGGCAGCGCGCGGACGGGCGCGGCGCGCGCGAGGACGACGAAGCGAGTCATGTTGTCGTCCGAATCCTCGAGCCCGTCGGCGAGCAGGTCGAGCCCGTAAAGCGCCGCTGCGCGCGGCGGGGCGATCGCCGCGACCGACGCATCGCCGAGTTCGGCCACGCGCGCTGCCGCGCCTGCGGTATCGGCATAGGCAACCGGCACGATCCCGCGCGCGCGCAGCCAGTGGCGGCACTGGCCGAGCGCCTGCGGGTGGCTCGTCGCCTCGCGCACGTCGGCGAGCGACCCAAGCCCCATGAGCGCATAATGGATCGGCAGGAAATGCTCGCCGGTGATCACCAGCCCCGATTCCGGAAGCAGGAAGTGGATATCGGCGACGCGCCCGTGCAGCGAATTTTCGAGCGGGATCATCGCACAGTCGGCGCGCCCTTCCTTGACTGCATCGATCGCATCCTCGAACGCGAAGCACGGAAGCGGCAGCGCGTCGGCGAACGCCTGTTCGACCGCGATCTGCGAATTGGCGCCGGGTGCCCCCTGAAACGACACGGCGCGCACGGGGTCGGACGCGGCAACACGAGTCATCGCCTCGACGAGGGCGAGCGCGGGGGTGGGAAACTGGTTCATCGGCCCGTGCGCTTAGGGCAGGGCGTTCCCGGCGCGCAAGCGCGCTTGCGGTAGGGGGGGTCGCGCTTATATGGGCAGCGCAAGGCATCACGCCCTAGTCGAGGCATTCCGGACAGCATGGACAACCGTGGCAACATGATCGCGATGATGACGCTGGGGGCGGCGATCGTCGCGCTTGGCGGCACGATCGTTTCGGGGGAATTCTTCCGCGGCGAACGTCCCGAGAAGCCCGGTTACGTCGTCGAGGGCGTCGAGGAAGCACCGGGTGGCGAAGCTGCGGCAGCCGCCCCGATTCCGATCGCGACGCTGTTGCCGACGGCCGACGCCACCAAAGGCGCGGCGGTGTTTACCAAGTGCAAGTCGTGCCATTCGATCGAACAGGGCGGCGCAAACGGCATCGGCCCGAATCTGTGGGCGACGCTGGGTGAGGAAATCGGCAAGGGCAAGGGCGGTTACGCTTTTTCCGAAGCGCTGTCGGGCAAGGGCGGCAAGTGGGATTTCGAGGCGATGAACGCCTGGCTCACCTCGCCCAAAGCATACGCGCCGGGCACCAAGATGAGCTTTGCCGGCCTGGCCAAGCCCGAAGATCGCGCCAACGTCATCGCCTATCTCAATGCCAGCGGATCGAACCTGCCG
Organism: Sphingomonas sp.; assembly: GCA_965248885.1. Taxonomy (GTDB): domain Bacteria; phylum Pseudomonadota; class Alphaproteobacteria; order Sphingomonadales; family Sphingomonadaceae; genus Sphingomonas_O. The sequence goes on from OZ252211.1 coordinate 2,594,807, forward strand.
CTTCCTGCGGCCCCTGCTGGCGGCGGTGCGGCACCCGGCGGTCCTACGGGAGATGCGGCACCCGCCGTGCCGACGGGTGAACCCGCGGCGACCGGTGCGACACCGCCTGCTGCGCCTGCCGGGAAATAGCGCGAGGGCGAAAAGCCAAATCGGTGAAATGTTTAGGGTATCTTCAACCTTCGCGGCTTAGTCCGCCACGACACTATCCTGTTCCCCCAAGGAGAGTCGTGACCCGTCCCCCTGTCCCACGGCAGTCGCCGCTTGCGCTGTGGCTCATCGAGGCACCGCGCGCGCTGCTCGTCGCCGCGTGCATCGCTTGCGCCCTGTTCAGTGTCGGCGGCGCGCTCGCCACCGCAACCATCGACGGTTGGGTCGCGACGATGCTCGTCCCGGTGGTCGCGCTCAGCTGGCGCTTCGGGGCGCGATGGGGTGCCGTCCTCGGCGTCGTCGCGGTGGCGCTGATCTGCGCGTCGTTGCCGACCGCGCCGATGATCGACGGCGCGAGCCGGTCGACCGGCCTTGTTATGGATTTCGTCGCGGTCGGACTCGTCGCCGTCCTTGTCGGGCACCTGCGCGCAGCCTGGCTCGCCGAGCAGCATGCCGCACGTCACGATCCGCTGACCGGCGCGCTCAACCGGCGCGCATTCCTTGCTCGGCTCGACAAGATCGCCGCGCGCCGACCGCTCGATACCGATGTGCAGCTGCTCGTCTATCTCGACCTCGACGGCTTCAAAACGGTCAACGATCGCTATGGGCACGACGCCGGTGACCGTGTGCTGACGACCTGTGCCGATGCCATTCGCGCGCAGATGGGATCGGGCGAGACGCTCGCGCGTTATGGCGGCGACGAATTCGTGGCGATGATCCGCGCGCGTGACTTCTCCGACCCTTATACACAGGCCGATGATTTGCATTTCGCATTGACCGAGGCGTTCGCGGCGCTGGGCTATGCCGGGCTCGGGTGCAGCATGGGCGTCCTCGTCATCGCGCCCCCTGCCGCCGCCACGCGCGCCGCGCTGCTCGGCTGGGCCGACGCGCTGATGTATGACGTCAAGCGCGCCGGAAAGGGCGGCCTGCGTGTCGGCCACGCCGCGGCGATGGCGTCGTGACCTTCTTTACTGTCCCGCCGCGTCCCGCCGACGAGGCCGTGCGGCTCGGCGTGCTGCGCGACCTCAACATCCTCGACACCGGGCGCGACCTCGCACTCGACGCGATCGTCGATGAGGCGGCACGGCTATTCGGTGCCCCGATCGCGCTGATCAGCCTGATCGATGTCAAGCGGCAGTGGTTCAAAGCCACGCACGGCCTCGACGCTCCCGAAACGCCGCGCGCGATCTCGTTCTGCGGGCATGCGATCCTGCAAGACGAGCCCTTGGTCGTGCTCGACTCACGTCACGACCAGCGCTTCGCGGGTAACCCCCTCGCGACGGCGGCGCCGCACGTGATCTTCTACCTCGGCATTCCGCTCGTCGTACGCGGGGCGGCGATCGGTACGCTGTGCATCATCGACACCACGCCGCGCGACGCGGTCGATGCGTATGAGATTGCCGCCGCCAAGGCGCTCGCCGCACGCGTGGTCGCGCATATCGAGACGAACTATCCTTCGCGGTAGAAGTCCTGCACCACCCGCCACCCTTCTTCGGCGGTGTCGACGAAGGTGATGAGTTCGATATCGCGCGCCGAGATGACGCCTTCGGCCGCGAGTGCATCGAAATCGATCACGCGGTGCCAGAAATCGCGCCCGTACATGAGGACCGGCATCGGTTTGATCTTGCCCGTCTGGATCAGCGTCAGCAGCTCGAACGTCTCGTCGAACGTCCCGAACCCGCCCGGAAACACCGCGACCGCGCGCGCGCGCAGCAGGAAGTGCATCTTGCGCAGCGCGAAATAATGAAACTGAAAACTCAGCGACGGCGTCACGTAAGCGTTGGGGGCCTGTTCGTGCGGCAGGACGATGTTGAGGCCGAGCGATTCGGCACCGACGTCATGCGCGCCGCGATTGGCGGCCTCCATGATCGACGGTCCGCCGCCCGAACATACGACGAAATGACGCCAGCCATCCGCGGCGACCGGCGTTGCGCTCGCGAGCGCAGCCAGCTTGCGGGCCTGCGCATACCAGTGCGCCTTGGCATCGAGCGCGGCGGCGATTTCGGGCTCAGGGTGCGCAGAGGCGACGCCGGGTTCGGGAATGCGCGCCGACCCGTAGAACACCATCAGCGAGCCGATCCTGGCTTCGTCGAGCAGCAGTTCGGGCTTGAGCAATTCGAGCTGGAAGCGGACCGGGCGCAGATCCTCGCGCAACAAAAAGTCCATATCCTGAAACGCGAGGCGATAGGCGGGGTGCGCCGTCTGCGGCGTCGGCGCATAGGAATGCGCCTCGTTTGCCTCGTCGGCGGCGCGTGCGAAGACGCGGCTCGGTATGTGGGGTTCGGCCATGGCCGCGCGCCCTAGCGACAAAACGGTCCGCGTCCCATGTCGAAATGCAGATGGTCGCGGTGCGCGGCGTTGTAATCGGGGCTGAGCACCGTTTGAAAGCGGCGGCACGCCGAGGCGCGGATCGATCGCAGGAAGCGCGCGTCGCGCGGATCGCCGTTCCATCCGCCCGCCACGCTGATCCGCCGCCCGTCCTTCAGCACGAACGCGGCGACATCGACCGCGTTGGCAAAGGCATGTTCCGACAGACGCCCGCTCGCCGCGCCGTTGACGTTGCGGCAGCTGTAGGTGCCGAAGCTTTCGATACGCACCACCGGGCTGCCGAATTCGCCCATTGCGGGCACCTGAAGGTCGGACTGAACCCAGATCGAGAAGGCGTAAGCGAGCGGGCAGGTCATCGCGCCCAGATTGGTCACGGGCGTGCCGATGTCGCGCAGCTGGACCGCCCCGACCGCCGAACAGCCGCCGCCGAACACGCGGTCGGGCAGCACGGCATAACGCGCGACGATCCGGTCGAGCCGCGCGATGCACTGGCGGAGCGCGGCGGGGTCGGCGCCGCGCGCCGTCTCGGACCTCGGCCGCGGATTGTTGACGCAGCCGACGAGCATGAGCGCGACGACGAGGGCGGGCGCGCGGCGCACCGGGCTAGCGCAGCCCCAGCAATTTGTGCGCCTGCACGGTCAGCCGCCATTGGGGACGCGCCAGCACCAGCGCGATCGCCGCGTCACGTGCCGCCCCGGCATCGGCGCAATCCATCGGCTGCACGAGGAAATGGTCGAACTGCCAGTGCTCGAGCGGTTCGGGGTCGATCGGCTGCGGCCAGACCAGCTTCAGCTCGTTGCCGCGGCGCTGAACCACCGCGCTCCCCGCCTTGGGGCTGATGCACAGCCAGTCGATACCTGCGACTGCGGCCAGGGTGCCGTTGCTTTCGACCCCGATCTCGAAACCGGCAGCGTGCAGCGCGTCGATCAGCGGCGCGTCGACCTGAAGCATCGGCTCGCCCCCGGTCAGCACGACATAGCGCATGCCCCCGACATCGCCCCACAGCGCGCGCGCATGCGCGGCGAGCGCATCGGCATCGGCGAAGCGTCCGCCGCCGTCCCCATCAGTGCCGACAAAGTCGGTGTCGCAGAACCGGCAGACGGCACCGGCCCGGTCGACCTCACGCCCGCTCCACAGATTGCAGCCGGCAAAGCGCACGAATACCGCGCGCCGCCCCGCCTGCACGCCTTCGCCCTGCAATGTCAGGAACGCTTCCTTGACCGCGTAGTTCACCGTGCGCCCGCGTCGACAAGGCCTGCTTCGGCGAACCCTTTCGCGCGCAAGCGGCAGCTGTCGCACGCGCCGCAAGGCACATCGCCGGGCGCAGGATCGTAGCATGACCAGGTCGCGCCCACGTCGAGGCCCAGCCGTGCCGCCTCGCGCGCGATGTCGGCCTTGCTCATCGCGGCGAGCGGCGCGTGGACGGTCAGAGCATCACCCTCCACCCCCGCCCTCGTCGCGAGCCGCGCGAGGCGCTCAAACGCGGCGATGAAGTCGGGACGGCAATCGGGATAGCCCGAGTAATCGAGCACATTGACCCCGATGACGAGGTCGCGCGCGCCCGCCGCCTCGGCCCAGCCGAGCGCGAGGCTGAGGAAGATCGTGTTGCGCGCGGGGACATAGGTTTGCGGAATGCCGTCCTCCACTCCGTTTTTCCCGACGTCGATTGCGGCATCGGTCAGCGACGAGCCACCGAAGCGCGTCAGGTCGAGCGGCAGCGTGATGTGACGCTCGACCCCGAGCAGCGCGGCGACGCGCGCGGCGGCGGCAAGCTCGACGCGGTGGCGCTGGTTATAGTCGATCGTCAGCGCGAACAGCCGGTAGCCCGCCTCGCGCGCGAGGCCGCCCGCCACCATTGAATCGAGCCCGCCCGACAGGAGCAGGACCGCGTGCGCGCCCGCGCTTGCATGTTTCATCCTCCGCCTATGGCGACGCGGCGCGCACAAAAAAAGGGGGCCACCCTGCGGCGGCCCCGAGGAGAGCCCAATGGCTCGCTAGGGAGGAAAGCGCATCGAAGAGAGATCGACCCGCGTGGCCGCTTGTACGTCGCGCGTGGTTAACGATGTGTTACCGCATCGACACTGCGGTACAGTCGCCCGTGCGCCGCGCCTCGATCGTCAAATCGAACGGCGCCCCGGCGGCAAAGCCCTGCGTCTGGATCTGTGCGAGGCGCGGCGTTTCGACATGGATCGAGGTGCGCCCGCTGCCTGCACCGGGGCAGCTATAGCTGACGACCGACGTATCGGCGTCGTTACGCACCACGAACTGGCTGCACCCCCCTGCTCCGGCGTGCGCGAGCTGGAGCAGCGCGCGGGGGTCGCTCATGCACATCGCGCGCTTGGGGAAGTCGCCGTCGCGCGAGGTCAGCTCCCACTGGCCGGGCGCCAGCGTCTTGAGCGCGGTCAGCGGCACGGTGTCGGCGGCCGCGGTCAGCAGCAACAGGGCGGGAGCAAGGGCAAAAAGGCGCATCGTCTTCTTTCGGGCATGAGATCGGGTAGGCTATGCGGGCAAAACCATCGGTCGCTTCGTCCGCGCGGCGTCCCGGCGCGCATCACGTTACGGCGTCGATATAACCACTTTGTCGATCGATGTTGAGTCCCCTTCCCCCGCGTCGTGTATCGCGATGGGAAAGCGTCGCGCGCAGAATGCACAATCGACGCCGATCGTTCCGTCGGGTCCCGCCATCGCCGCGCGCTCGTCGGGCGGAAATTGCGACAGCACCCCGCGGATGTGCGCCGCGTCGCAGCGGCAGCCGCGCGCCATCGACGCACCGCCGAGCAGGCGCACCTCGTCCTCCTCGTTGAACAGTCGCCATACGATGGTCTCGAGCGGCAGGTCGGGCGCGCAGAGCTCGTCGCGCGCGATCGTGCCGCCCATGATCGCGACATGCGCCCATTCGGGGTGGTCGAGCCGCGTGTGCAGCCGCTCGCGCCCGTCCTCGCCTTCGGGCAGATGCTGGAGGAGCAGCCCGCCCGCGACGCGCGCGCCGGGCACCCCGCCGATCGCGATCCGCACGAGGCTGGGGATTTGCTCGGACTGCGCGAAATAGCTTTCGGCCGCCTCGGCAAGGCTCGCGCCGTCGAGCGGGACGATCCCCTGATAGCGTTCCTTGGTCGCGGCCTGGTCGAAGGTGATCGCCAGATAGCCCTTGCCGAACAGCGCGAACAGCGAAGGGTCGACGGGCGCCGCGGCGAGCCGCGCGGCGTCGTGGCGGACATAGCCGCGCAGCTCGCCGCCGCGATAGTCGCACACCAGCAGGTCGACGATCCCCGCCTCGGTCTGCGCCTGCAACGTCATCTGGCCGTCGCTGTCCTTGAGCAGCGCACCGAGCAGCGCGGTCAGCACAAGGGCCTCGGCGAGCAGGCGCTCGATCGCGGGCGGATAGGCATGTGCGTCGAGTATCGCGTCGAGCACCGGCCCCAGCCGCGCCACGCGCCCGCGCGCATGCCGCGAGGGGATGGTGAAGCCGAGCGTGCGATCGATGTCGGAACCGGTCATGCCGCCCAGATAGGGTGGCACAGGCGCAACGTCATCCCCGGCGCGATCCGCGCGATTCGCGCGCATTTGCGTGCGTAGACTTCACACACTTCGCACGGGTGGGACCCCGCACCCCTCCCCAATGGGCGAACCAGGTCGATCGACAGTTTGAAAGAGCGGCTGCTGGTCAAGCGGATGAGTCGGCAGGCTGCGCGATCGCCGCCATGTAGGACAGCGAATAGTCGGCCCTATTTGCCGAAGCCGAACACGTCCTGATGATAGACGCCGTCGTCGATCAGCCCCTCGAGCCACGCCGATCCCGCCAGATGCCCCGGGTCTCCGGCACCGCCGGTCTTGTCGGCATGGATGCGGATCAGCGTGTCGCGGACGGCGGGGGCCATGTAGCGGCCATCGCCGCACAGGAAGATCTGCCCGCCGCGCGCGACCACATCCCACACCGCGTCGCGCGCCGCCCAGATGGCGTCCTGCACATAGCGGTGCGCGCCCGCGACCTGACTGAACGCGAGGTGGAGGTCGATCACGCCGTCCCGCGCCCAGCCCTCCATTTCGTCGCGACACAGCCAGTCATGGTCGGGGTGACGCGCGCCGAAGAAGACGTGGCACGGCGCGCTCGCGCCCGACGCCGCGCGCTCCTGAATGAACCCGCGCAGCGGCGCAAAGCCGGTGCCGGGGCCGATCAGCACCAGCGGCACCGCGCCGTCCTGGGGCGGCGCGAACGGCGGGTTGGGGCGGCGGACATAGGCGAACAGCGTCTCACCGGGGGCCAGGTCGCGCATGTGCGTCGAGGCGAACCCCTGATGCTCCCCGACCCCCGACCAGGCGGGGGCATGGACGGTGCCGACGATCAGGTCGACCGCGTTCGGGCTGACCAGCGGCGACGAGGCGATCGAATAGAAGCGCGGCGCGATCGCCGGTGACAGTTCGACGAAGCTGTCGAGGCTGAGTTCGGCAGCGGGGTGTTTAACGAGCAGTCCGAGCAACGTCAGGCGCGGGTCGGCGACTTCGGCCCGCCAGACGCCGTCTTCGGTCAGCCGCGCCAGTTCGGCTTTGGTTTGCGGGCAGCGTGTTTGTGCGATCACAACGTCGAGCGCGCGGCGCGGCATCGCGTCCTGGATTTCGACGAAGTCGGTAAGCAGTTGGCGGACCGTCACGGTCCGCCCGATCGGCAGATGGCGAAAGCGTCCGCTCGACCCCGACGGCACGACCTGCATCGCGCCCGCGACGCCGAACCGCTCGATCGCAAGATCGACCTGTTCGCGGCGGTTGCGCGCATAGACCGCAAGGTGGTCGCCCGCGGCATAGCTCTGTCCCTCGGGCAGTGCGACGGTGACGAAGCGCGTCGCGCCGCGCGGCGCTTCGCTGGCGAAATCCCACAGCCCGTCGGCGGGGCGGACGAGCTCGTCGTTGCGCACGATCGCCATCTCGACCGCCTGCTCGGGCAACACCGCCGCGCGTGCGTCGCGCGTGTCGACGACCTGAAGCGACAGCCCCGATGCCTTGACGGTGTCGCCGTTTGCACCGAGCGCGGCCCACAGACCTTTTAGAAACGCCGCGACGCCGCCGTCGAAGTCGCCATCGCCGTTCGCCTCGCCGCGCGCGCACAGTCGATGAGCGCCGGTCGCCGCGAACGCCGCATCGATCTTCTTGGGAAACGCCTGATAATTGGGCCATTGGCTGTTGCCGATGCCGAGCACCGCAAAGCGCGTGTCGGGCCAGCGGGCGTCGGCGAATTGGCCTGCATCGATCGCCGCCTCGACCGCGAGCGCGCTGTCGGGCGCGCGCCCATTGTAGGTGGCGGTCACGACGACGACCACGCGATCCTCGGGCAGGGTGTTCATCGCCGCGTCGAGGCTGACGCTGCGCGCCTCGAACCCGTCGGCGGCGGCGCGCTCGACGATCTCCTCGGCGATGTCGCGCGCGGTGCCGAGCGAGGTGCCGTAGAGCACCGACAGCTGCTGTCCGGCGCCCGCCGCGCGCAAGGCCTCGTCCGCGTCGCCGCCGAGCTTGACCGCCTCACCGAAGCTCAGCCGCTCGGTCGGCTTGCGCGCGCGGATATGGACGCGGAAATCGTCGGGCTTGATCGACAGCGTTTCCTTGAGCGTCAGCCGATAGCCGCGCCGGTCGGCGACGGCGAATTTCTGGAGGATCATCGCGATCGCCAACTTGGCCTCGACGAGCGCGAACTGGCGCCCGATGCACGCGCGTGCGCCGTTGCCGAACGGCTTGTAGGCGTGCGCGTGGTGCATCGCCTCGGCCTCGGGCAGCCAGCGCTCGATGTCGAATTCCTGCGGCTCGCTCCAGGCGGCGGGGTGGCGGTGCAGCCCCGGCGTATAGATGTTGACGGGGCGGTCCTTGCGAATCCGCCACTTGCCGCCGATCACCTGATCTTCCCACGGCCCGACCGAAAACGCGGGCGCGGTCGGCCACAGCCGCTGCGTTTCCTTCACGACGCGCTCGATGACTTTGAGATGCGCGAGATGTTCGTAGGCCGGGCGCGTGTCGCCGGGCAGGACGCGATCGACCTCGGCATAGGCCTGCGCCAGCACGGCGGGCGCGCGCAGCATCTCCATGAAGGCAAAGGTCAGCAGCCCCGAGGTCGTCTCGTGCCCCGCGATCAGAAAGGTCAGCACCTGATAACGGATGTTGAGGTCGCTGAGCTGTTCGCCCGTTTCGGGGTCGGCGGCGGTGAGCATCAGGTTGAGCAGGTCGTTGGCGCCGGCCCCCGATCCTTGCTGAAGCCTGGCGCGGCGATCGGCGATGATGCCGTCGACGAGCGTGTTCATCGCGGCGATGTCGGTGGCGAAGCGGCGCGTCGATTTCTTGGCGAAACGCTGCTGCACCGGCAGGCGCGTTATGACGTTGAGCGCTTCGCCGAGCGCCGAGGCGAGGCTTACGAGGAAGGGGTCGAGTTCGTCACGCGCGAAACTGTCGAAGCGGTGGCCGAACCCGGCGACCGCGATCGAATCGAGCGTGAGCCGCGTCATATCGTCGGCGATGACCAGATCCTGCCCGGCCAGCCCGCTCCATTTGGCGATCAACTGGTCGCAGACTTCACGGATCAGGTCGAAATAGCCGCGCATCGCGCGCTGGCTGAAGGCGGGAAGCAGGATGCGGTGCGCGCGGCCCCAGTTTTCCTCTTCGCTGAACGCGGTGAACAGCCCGTCGCCCGCGAACTTGCGCACGACGCGCAGGCCCGGCCCCGGTATCTTGCGAAAGCGCGTCTCGTCGCACAATTCGGCGACGAGATCGGGGTGCGTCACGAAGATGCCCACGCGCGATCCGAACTTGAGCTTGAAGATGCCGGGGTGGGTGTAATCCTGCGACACGTCGAGCAGATGCCCGATCAGCCCGGCGCGCGGAATCTGGTGGAGATTGCCGACCAGCGGCAGCGTCTTCGGCGCCGGGATCGTCGCGGTCTCGGTCATGGCTGCCCCTCTCTCTCGCCCGAGACAACACACGCTTTCGCCGCCAAGCTCAAGCGCCAAGTCGGGAACCCGAGCGCACCGCGCCACGTTGGGGCGCGACAACAGAGGAGTCTTGCCCGATGCGTACCGCAATTCTGATGGCCACCACCGCGTTGGCGCTTGCCGCGTGCGGGCCCAAAGCCAACGACACGACCCCCAACGTCAATGCGATGGCGTCGTCCGACAATATGATGGTGATGCCGAACGAAGACGGGAATGCGGGCGCGTTGGAAACCGTCTCGACCGAAGATTTCGTGACCAAGGCGGCGATGAGCGACATGTACGAGACGACGTCGAGCAAGATGGCGGTGTCGATGGCGACGACGCCTGCGCTCAAGGCGTTCGCGGCCAAGATGGTCGAGGCGCACACCGCGACGACGCGCGAGCTAAAGGCCGCCAAGGCCAAGGACAATGTCATCGCGTTGCCGCCCGCAACGCTCGACCCCGAGCACCAGGCGCTGATCGACGCGCTGAAGGGTGCCAAGGGCGCGGCGTTCGACACGCTCTATCGCACGCAGCAGACCGACGCGCATACCAAGACGCTCGCGGTGATGGAGGCCTATGCCGCGAGCGGCGACAAGCCCGCGGTCAAGGCGTTCGCAGCCGCGACCGCGCCCAAGGTGAAGTCGCACCTCGACATGCTGACCGCGATGTAGTCCTTCTCCCTCCCCCTTCAGGGGGGAGGGTCTCTCGCGCCGCAGGCGCGGAGGGGAGAGGGCTATCTGAATAACGCGAGTGCGCGACTTACCCTCTCCCTGGCGCTGCGCGCCTGTCCCTCCCCCCCTGAGGGGGAGGGAGGCAAGTAGGCGGAACCCTTGCCCTTCCCGTGCATTTGAATCGCCTTCGTAACGGAGGCGATTCGATCATGGCGGCACGTCCTTACTGGCAGGGCCAGATACGCCTCGCGCTGGTGTCGATCCCGGTGCAGATCTTCACCGCGACCAAGAGCGGGTCGAGCGTCGCGTTCAACCAGATCCACAAGCCGTCGGGCAAGCGCGTCAAATATGAAAAGACCGTGCCGGGGCTGGGGCCCGTCGACCCCGACGACATCGTCAAGGGGTTCGAATATTCGAAGGGGTCGTATGTCCTGCTCGAAGAGACCGAGCTCGACGCGGTGCGGCTCGAATCGAAGAAGACGCTCGAGCTGACGCAGTTCGTCGATACGTCGGAGATCGACGCGCTCTATTACGAAAAACCCTATTTCGTCGTCCCCGCCGACGACCTTGCCGAAGAAGCGTTCATCGTGCTGCGTGAGGCGCTGCGGCGGACGAAAAAGGTCGGGCTGGGGCAGCTCGCGATGCGCGGGCGCGAATATGTCGTCGCGATCAAGCCGTGCGGGCGCGGCATGATGATGGAAACGCTGCGTTATGCCGACGAGCTAAACAAGGCGGGGGCGTATTTTCACGACATTCCCGACGCCAAGCCCGACGACGAATTGCTCGATCTGGCCGAGACGCTGATCGCCAAGAAGACCTCACCGTTCGCCGCCGACAAGTTCCACGATCATTATGTCGAGGCGCTGAAGGAGCTGGTCGACCGCAAGCTGAAGTCGAAGGACGGCACGATCGATACCGAGGAAGAAGCAGCGCCGAAGAAGGGCGGCAGCAACGTCATCGATCTGATGGCCGCGCTCAAGAAGTCGATCGAGAAGCCTGTCTCGAGCGCAGTCGAGAGGCCTGCTGCTGCCGAAGCGAAACCGGCAGCTGCCAAGCCTGCGGCGAAGAAACCGGCGCGCAAACGTGCCGCCTGACAGCCTCGAAAAATACAACGCCAAGCGCGACTTTGCGAAAACCGCCGAGCCTGCGGGACAGGTCGCCAAGGGCGCGGGCAACCGCTTCATCGTGCAAAAGCACGACGCGTCGCGGCTGCACTGGGATTTCCGCCTCGAAGTCGATGGCGTCCTGAAAAGCTGGGCGGTGACGCGCGGGCCGAGCGCCAACCCGGATGACAAGCGCCTCGCGGTGCGCACCGAGGACCACCCGCTGAGCTATGCCGATTTCGAGGGGACGATCCCCAAGGGCGAATATGGCGGCGGGACGGTGATGCTGTGGGACAGCGGCAACTGGGCGCCGATCGCAGGCAAGACCGCTGCGACGCTCAACGAAGGTCACCTCCACTTCACGCTCGAGGGCGAGCGGATGAAGGGGGAATGGATGCTGATCCGCCTGAAACCGCGCGGGCGCGAGCGCGGTGAGAACTGGCTGTTGCGCAAGGTCGGCGACGAATTCGCCGGCGGCAGCGACGACCTGGTCGAGCGCGGGCTGACGAGCGTCACCACCGGGCGGACGATGGAGGAGATCGCGGCGGGGGCGAAGGGGAAGAAACGCCGCGTCGCCCCGGGCTCGACCCGGGGCCCCGCTTCGCCTGCTGCTGCGCCCAAGAAGGCGGCGGGGCCCCGGATCAAGTCCGGGGCGACGGTTCCCGCGTTCCAGCCCCCGCAACTCGCCACCCTCGTCGATACGGTCCCCACTGGACGCGCGTGGATCCATGAGGTCAAATATGACGGATACCGCACGCTGATCGCGGTCGGCGGGGGCGCGGCGAAGGTTTATACGCGCTCGGGGCTCGACTGGACCGCGAAATTTCCAGAAATCGCCGCGGCCGCCGCGCGCCTCGACGTCGCGAGCGCGCTGATCGACGGCGAAATCTGCGCACTCGATGACGCGGGCCGACCCGACTTCTCGACGCTGCGCACCGCGATCAGGGACAGCGGCTCGACCGGACTGACCTGTTTCGCGTTCGACCTGCTCAGCCTCGACGGCGAAGACCTGACCGCGCTGCCCAACACCGAGCGCAAGGCAAGGCTCGAGCGCATCATCCCCGCCGACGGCGCACTGCGCTATGCCGAGCATATCGTCGGCGCGGGCGAGCCCCTGTTCGAAACGATGTGCCGCGAGGGCTATGAGGGGATCGTGTCGAAACGCGCCGATGCGCCGTATCGCCACACGCGCACGCAAAGCTGGCTGAAGGTCAAATGCACGCGGCGGCAGGAATTCGTCATCATCGGCTGGACCACGAGCGAGGCACGGACGCGCGGGTTCAAGTCGCTGCTGCTCGGGCTGAACGAAGACGGCAAACTCCGTTATGCCGGGAAGGTCGGAACGGGCTTCGATGCCGAGCTGCTCGCCGATCTGCGCGCGCGGATGGACAAGCTCGCCATCGACAAACCCGCGACCGAGGTGCCGCGCGAGGCGGCCAGGCGCGCGCACTGGGTGAAGCCCGAGCTCGTCGCCGAAGTCGCCTATGCCGAATTCACCGCCGACAATGTCGTGCGGCATGCGAGCTTCATCGGGTTGCGCGAAGACAAGCGCGCGAAGGAAGTGGTCAAGGAAAAGCCCCTCCCCTTCAGGGGAGGGGTTGGGGTGGGGTCTGTCAACCAAAGCCAAGCCTGGTTCTCGCCAGACAGACCCCACCCCAACCCCTCCCCTAAAGGGGAGGGGCTAAGCTCGATCAAGATCACCAACCCCGACCGCGAGGTGTTCCCCGGCGACGGCATCAGCAAGGGGCAGCTGGCGGATTATTACGCCCAAGTCGCCGACATCATGCTCCCCTGGGCGGGCGACCGGCCGATCAGCCTGATCCGCTGCCCGCAGGGGCGCGCCAAGCATTGCTTCTTTCAGAAGCACGACGCCGGCAGCTTCGGCGACGATCACGTCCACAAGGTCGCGATCGCCGAAAAGGACGGCAGCACCGAAGATTATCTGTGGGTCGACAGCGCCGACGGCCTGCGCGCCTGCGTCCAGATGGGGACGATCGAGTTCCACGGATGGGGTGCGCGCGCGTCCGACGTCGAGCGCCCCGACCGGCTGGTGATCGACCTCGACCCCGACGAGGGGCTGGGGTTCGAGGCGGTCAAGAAAGCCGCAGCCGACATCAAGCAGCATCTGTCGGACATGGGGCTGGTCAGCTTTGCGCTGCTGTCGGGGGGCAAGGGGGTCCACGTCGTCGTGCCGCTGACGCCGCAGGCGCAATGGCCCGAGGTCAAGAGCTTTGCCGACCGCTTCGCGCGCGCGCTCGCCGCCGACGAACCCGATCGCTTCGTGGCGACGATGGCGAAAGCCAAGCGCAAGGGGCGCATCTTCATCGACTGGCTGCGCAACCAGCGCGGGAGCACGGCGGTGCTGCCTTATGTCGTGCGCGCGCGGCCCGGGGCTCCGGTCGCCGCGCCCGTCAGCTGGGAAGAATTGCGCACGACCGATACCCCGGCGCGCTTTCACCTCGGCGATGCCGCGCTGCTCGTCGCGCGCGCCGCCTCCGCCGAACTGCGCGACTGGGGCATTGCCGATCAGGTGCTGCCGTCGATCTGAGGGAACCGCCGACTATCCTGCGCATTATGCAGGCGAAACAATTCTTCATGGGAGGCTATGATGGCGACCACCGACACCAGCGAAACCAAGTCGCGCGGACGCCGCGGGCACGATGTCTCGGGCGAGAAGCGCGACGGTGAAGGCCGTTTTGCCAAGACCCCGGCACCGCGCAAGCGCGCGTCCAAGTCGAACGAAGGCGGCGAGGGCTGGAGCTTTTCGAATCCGTTCGCCAGCGACGTCGGCCAGCTGTGGGGTGCCGCCGCCGCCGGCGTCGCGGTCGGCGTTGCCGCGATGATCGGGCGCAAGGTCATCGTCCAGGCCCCGACGCTGCTCGCGGGCGACTGGGACGAAGCGCTCGCGGCCGAACATGCCGCCGTCAACAAGGTCTTCGACGCGATCGAATCGACGACGACCAACAACACGACCAAGCGCACGATGCTGCTCGCGCAGCTCAAGCACGCGCTCGCCAAGCATGCGATGCAGGAAGAAAACGTCATTTATCCCGCGCTGCGCGATGCCGGGCAGACCGAAGCCGCCGATCACCTCAACAAGGATCACGGCTATGTGAAGCAATATCTCTACGAGCTCGAGAATTGCCCCAAGGACAGCGTGGAATTCCTGAGCATCGTCGGCCGCTTTCGTACCACGCTCGACGAGCATGTCCGCGAGGAAGAAGACCAGCTGTTCCCGTCGCTTAAGAGCCAGCTGTCGGTCGAGACCAACAAAAAGCTGACCGCGATGATGAACAAGGAAGGCTTCAAACTGGCGTAGTGCGGCAAAAAATCCGTTAGCCCTGAGCTTGTCGAAGGGGCGGGCAGCCAAAGCGAACAGAGCATTGGTAGCCCGTCCTTCGACAGGCTCAGGACTAACGGTTTGGGCCTTCGACGACGATCTCTCGCAGCGCGGCCATCAGCCCGTGCGTTTCGGCCTCGGTCCCCACCGTCATCCTGAGCGCATTGGGCAGGCCCTGCCCCGGCAGCCAGCGCACGATATAACCGCGCGTCATCAGTGCCTTGTACGCGGCCTCTGCGGTCGTCGCGCCTTCGAACAGGGTCAGGATGAAGTTCGCCTGCGAAGCGATCGCGCGCAGGCCGTGATTGCCGAGCGACGCGATTTCATCGGCCATCCATGCGCGCAGGCGGGCGTTATCGCTGCGACAGCGCGCGACGAAGCTGTCGTCGCCGAGCGCCGCGATCGCTGCCTGCTGCCCGGCGGTCGTGCAGCAGAAGGGCGCGCGGATGCGGTGCATCGCATCGATCGCGGCGGCGGGGCCATAACCCCAGCCGATGCGCTCGGCGGCCAGCCCGTGGATCTTCGAGAAGGTGTGCGTCGCCACGACATTGGGTGCCGATGCCGCCAGCACGAGCCCGCCATCGTCGTCGGCGTCGTCGAGATATTCGCTGTACGCGCGGTCGAGGCAGAGCATGACGTGCGGCGGCAGCCCGGCGTGCAGCCGCGCGATCTCGCTGCGCGCAACGTAGGTGCCGGTCGGGTTGTTCGGGTTGGCGATATAGACGAGCCTCGTTCGATCGGTGACCGCCGCGAGCACGGCATCGACGTCGGTTCCGTAATCGGCGTCGGGCACGACCACGGGCGTCGCGCCCACACGTCGCGCGGCGATATCATAGACCGAAAAGCCGTAGCGGACGTAAATGACCTGGTCGCCCGGGCCCGCATAGGCCCCCGCGACGAGGTGGAGCAGCTCGTCCGAGCCGGTGCCATAGATTACGCGGGCAGGGTCGAGCCCGTATTTCGCCGCGATCGCCTCACGCAGCGCGGTCGCGCTCGCATCGGGATAGCGTGCGAGGTCGCCGGCATGCGCCGCGAACGCGGCCTGCGCGGCGGGGCTGGTGCCGTTGGGGTTCTCGTTCGACGAGAGCTTGACGACCGGTCCCGCACCCTCACCGGTCGAGCGACCGGGAACATAGGGCGCGATGCCGAGGACCCAGGACTTGGCTTGCGGTGTGCTCATCCGATGTCGGTTAGCAAGCTGACGAAAGGTTGCAACCTGCCGCCTCCGTTTCCCCTCCCCCTTCAAGGGGGGGAGAGTGGCAGGTTGGATTGCCCCCGGCAATCCAAGGCCATCCGAGGGATAGCCGACCTGCCACTGGCGCGGAGCGCCAGGGAGAGGGTGAGTCGCCTAGCGACGTTATTCAGGTGACCCTCTCCCTCCCGCGCCTGCGGCGCGTGGTACCCTCCCCCTGAAGGGGGAGGGAGGAACTCACTTCAGCAGCACCAGTTCCTCCGACATCGTCGGATGGAGCGCGATGGTCGCGTCGAAGTCGGCCTTGGTCAGCTTGGCCTTGACCGCGACTGCCGCAGCCTGGAGGATTTCAGGCGCGTCGGGGCCGATCATGTGAATGCCGACGACGACGTCGGACGCGGCATCGACGATCATCTTGTACAGCGCGCGTTCGTTGCGACCGGCGAGGACATTCTTCATCGCGCGAAAGTCCGACGTATACGTTCGCACGCTGCCCAGCTTGTTCTTCGCCTCGCCCTCGGTCATCCCGACGCTCGCGATCGGCGGGTGGCTGAACACCGCGCTCGGAACGTTGCGGTAATCGACGCGCGTCGGCTTGTTGCCAAACACGGTATCGGCGAACGCCTGCCCCTCGCGGATCGCCACCGGGGTCAGCTGGATGCGGTCGGTCACGTCGCCCACCGCATAGATGCTCGGCACGCTCGAGCGATTATCATCGTCGACCTTGACCGCGCCGCGCCCGGTGAGCTCGACCCCGGCTTCGGCAAGCCCGAGCCCGGCGATGTTGGGCGCGCGCCCCGTGGCGAACAGGACGATATCGGCGTCGATCGGGTCGGAGCCGGTCATCGTGACGTGGAGCGTGCCGTCGTCGTTCTTCGTGATCGATTCGAACGGCGCGTTGAAGCGGAACTCGATCCCCTTGGTCATCGAAATCTGGAGCAGCCGGTCGCGGATCTGCTCGTCATAGCCGCGCAGGATCGTGTCGCCGCGATTGACGATCGTCACATGCGCACCGAAGCCGTGAAAGACACCCGCGAATTCGTTGGCGATGTAACCGCCCCCTGCGATCAGCACGCGGCGGGGCAGCGTTTCGAGGTGAAACACTTCGTTCGAGGTGATGCCGTGTTCGGAGCCGGGAAAATCGGGACGGACGGGCCAGCCGCCGGTCGCGATCAGGATCGTCTTCGCGCTGATCTCGCGCCCGCTCGCCAGCCGCACCGCCTGCGGCCCCGCGACGGTCGCGCGTTCATTGATAACCTCGACCCGCTGGTTGGCGAGCGTCTCGTGGTAGATGCCTTCGAGCCGGTCGACCTCGGCGAGCACATTGTCGCGCAGCGTCGCCCAGTCGAATTGGGGCGTCGCGACGTTCCAGCCGAAGCGGCGCGCATCGGCCAGATCCTCGGCGAAATGCGCGCCATAGACGAGGAGCTTCTTGGGCACGCAGCCGCGGATCACGCAGGTGCCGCCGACGCGGTACTCCTCGGCGATAGCGACGCGCGCGCCATGCCCCGCCGCGATTCGCGCCGCGCGCACGCCGCCCGAACCCGCACCGATGACGAAAAGGTCGTACTCGAAATCTGGCATGATGCTCCCTTGCGAGCCCGTAAGATAAGTGTTGCACGGGGAAACTAAACCCCCGCGCGCTCGATCAGGGCTCGCGTTGCTGCATCGAGTGACGCCCGCCCGCCCGGATCGTCGGCACCGCGCGCCATTTCCTTGCCGAGCTCGACGCCGAACTGGTCGAACGGATTGATGCCGAGCAGCACTGCGTTGGTGAAGGTGCGATGTTCGTAGAAAGCGATCAGCGCACCGAGCGTAGGCGCGTCGAGCCGGTCGAGCAGCACCGTCGTCGAGGGCCGGTCGCCCGGATAGGCGCGGTTCGCGTCGTCGTGCGCGCGTCCCGCCATCAACGCGGCGCCTTGCGCGAACGCCGACAGCAGCAACTGCCGGTGATGTTCGGGGTCGAGATCGTCGCCCCCCTCGATGCAGGCGATGAATTCGACCGGCACGACCTGCGTTCCCTGATGGAGCAGCTGGAACACCGCGTGCTGCGCATCGGTCCCGACCCCGCCCCAGGTGACGGGGGCCGACGCGCGCCCGAGCGGCGCCCCATCCGCCGTCACCGACTTGCCGTTCGATTCCATCTCGAGCTGCTGCAGATAGCTCGGCAGCAGCCGCAGCCGCTCGTCATAGGCGAACACTGCGCGCGTCGCGCACCCGCGCGCCTGCGTATAAAGCAGGTCGGCGAAGGCGGCGAGGACGGGGACGTTCTGCGCCAGCGTGGTCAGCCGGAAATGCCGGTCCATTTCGGCGGCACCCTCGAGCAATTCCTCAAAACAGTCCCAGCCGAGCGCGAGCGCGATCGGAAATCCGATCGACGACCAGAGCGAGTATCGCCCGCCGACGCTTTCGGCAAAAGGCAGGACGCGCGTTTCGTCGACGCCCCATTCGACCGCGCGGTCGGGCGACGCGGTCAGCGCGATCACATGGGCATAGGGGTCGGCGATGCCGCCCTCCTCGAGCCAGCGCAGCGCGCTCGCGGCATTGAGCAGGGTCTCGGTCGTCGTGAAGGTCTTCGACGCGATGACGATCAGCGTCGCTGCGGGGTCGAAGTCGGCGACCGCCTGTTCGAGCGCGAGCCCGTCGATGTTCGAGACGATCGCCACGTCGTAGCGCAGCCGGTCGCCGCCGAGCGCATCGACGATCAGGTCGGGGCCGAGCGCCGACCCGCCGATGCCGAGATGGACGATGTGACGGATCGGCCCGAGCGCCTCGCCCTCGATCGCGTCGACCAGCGCGCGCATCCGCAGATGGAGCGCCTTGGCCCGCGCGACACTCTCCGCCGAACCTTCGCCGCGTTCGGCGGTGTGTTCGGCGGCACGCGCTTCGCTTGCGTTGACGATCCCGCCGCCGAACAGCGCATCGCGCTTGCCGACGAGGTTCTGCCGCGTGGCCAGCGCCTCGAACGCGGCCAGCGCGGCGACCGACAGATGCGTCTTGGCAAAGTCGAAGCGCATCCCGCAGACGTCGTGGGTCAGCCGGTCGAGCCGGTCGCCCTCTTCGGCGAACAAATGCGTCAGCGGCGTGGCGGGCAGCGCCTCGATTGCGGTCCAGTCGCTCATTGTCTTCTCCCGCAAAACTTGACCGGCCGGGGCATGCGTCCCATGCGGCGCGCCTGATGTCCGCCACCGATACCAGCAGCTTGCCCGCCATGCGACCCGCGAAATCGCCGGCGCGCGACTTCGCCGAATTCCTCGTCAAGCTGGTGCTGATCGTCGTCCTGATCCGCAGCGTGTTCGTCGCGACCTTTTCGATTCCTTCCGAATCGATGCTGCCGCGGCTGATGATCGGCGATTATCTGCTCGTCGAGAAATGGCCTTACGGCCTGTCGCGCTACAGCTTTCCGTTCGCGCCCGACGTCGGCAGCGGGCGGCTGTTCGGGCGGCTGCCCGCGCGCGGCGACGTCGTCGTGTTCAAGGCGCCACCGAGCAACCGCGTCGATTACATCAAGCGCGTCATCGGCCTGCCCGGCGACCGCGTCCAGATGATCGCCGGGCAGCTGACCCTCAACGGCAAGGCGGTTCCCAAGCTGCGCATCGGCGACTTCGTGGCGACGGTCACGCCCAATTCGCCGTGCTTCTCGCCCGAATACAGCGAGGCGGGCTCCGACGGGACGACACGCTGCCGCTACCCGCGCTTTCGCGAGACCCTTCCCGGCGGGCGCAGCTACGACGTGCTCGACATCGGGCCGACGCAGGCCGACGACACGCCGGTGTTCACGGTCACGCCCGACCATCTGTTCCTGATGGGCGACGACCGCGACCGCAGCGCCGACAGCCGCTTTGCCGCAATCGACGGCGGCGGCATCGGGCTGGTCCCGGTCGACAATCTGGTGGGGCGCGCGTGGGTGTCGGTATTCTCGACCGACGGCTCGGCACGCTGGCCGCTGCCGTGGACGTGGGTCAGCGCGGCGCGCTGGCGACGGATCGGGGAAGGGTTTTGAGCGAGCTGAGCGACTGGCTGACGCAGGCGCTCGGCACCGCGCCCGGCGACCTCGCGCTCTACGAACGCGCGCTGACGCACGGGAGCCATAGTCCGCAAAATTATCAGCGGCTGGAGTTTCTGGGCGACCGCGTGCTCGGGCTCGCCATGGCACGCTGGCTCTACCGGGCATTCCCGCACGCGCCCGAGGGCGAGATGTCGCGGCGCTTCAATACGCTGGTCACCGGCGTCGTCTGCGCCGAGGTCGGCCGCGCCATCGGGGTCGGTCCACACATCCGGCTCGGCAAGCAGGCGCGCGATATCGGGGGCGCGAACAGCGACAACATCGTTGGCGACATCGTCGAGGCGCTGATCGGTGCCTTGTATCTGGAGCATGGCTTTGACGCAGCCGAGGCGTTTGTACGGCGCTGGTGGCGGTCGCGCGTCGAGGGCGCCACCGCCGACGGCCGCCATCCCAAATCGGCGCTGCAGGAATGGGCCTCGGCGAACAAGCGACGTCCGCCGACCTATACCCTGATCGAGCGTTCGGGCCCCGACCACGCTTCCAAATTCACCGTACGCGTCGACATCGGCCCGACCGGCGACGCGACCGCGACCGGGGCGAGCAAACAGGATGCCGAGACGCTGGCGGCGGCGGCGTTGCTGGAGATGTTGAAGTGAGCGGCACCCAGACCCGCTTCCCCGAGCGAAGTCGAGGGGCTGTGCCGAGCGAAGCCGAGGCTTCTTGCAGCGAGCGCGTCATTCTCGACTCCGCTCGAAACAGTGTCTCGACTACGCTCGACAAAGCGGGTTTCTACCAATGACAACCCGTTGCGGGATCGTTGCGGTCGTGGGTGCGCCCAATGCGGGCAAGTCGACGCTCGTCAACGCGCTCGTCGGGCAGAAGGTCGCGATCGTCAGCCCCAAGGCACAGACGACGCGGACGCGGCTGATGGGCGTCGCGATGGCAGGCGAGACGCAGCTGGTGCTGGTCGACACGCCGGGCATCTTCGAAGGGAAACGGCGGTTCGATCGCGCGATGGTGCAGGCGGCGTGGGGCGGCGCGGCCGATGCCGACCTGATCGCGCTGGTCATCGACGCCAAGGCGGGGCTGGGCGCAAAGGTCGAGACGATCCTGTCGGGCCTCGCGCAGCGCCCCGAGCCGAAACTGTTGGTGCTCAACAAGGTCGATGTCGCCGACAAGGAGCGGCTGCTGCGCCACGCGCAGGCGCTCAACGAGCGCCTCGGCTTTGCCGACACGATGATGGTGAGCGCGGCGACCGGTGACGGCATCGACGATTTGAAGGCGCGGCTGACGGCCGCGATGCCCGAGGGGCCGTGGATGTTTCCGGAGGACCAGGCGAGCGACGCGACCGACCGCGTGCTCGCCGCCGAGGTCACGCGCGAGCAGATCTTCCTCCAGCTCTATCAGGAGCTGCCGCAGGCGTGCGCGGTCGAGACCGAGAAATATGAGGAGCGCGGCGACGGCTCGGTCGAAATCCACCAGCAGATCCTCGTCGCGCGCGACAGCCAGCGCGCGATCGTGCTCGGCAAGGGCGGCGCACGGCTGAAGGAGATCGGCAGCCGCGCGCGCGCCGAACTCGGAAGCCTGCTGGGGGTGCGCGTGCACCTCTATCTGCACGTCAAGGTCGCGCCCGGCTGGGACGAGGACCGCGGCGTCTATCGCGACATCGGGCTCGACTGGGTGGAGTGAGCCCCACCCAGTCGCCACCCGCTACCAGACTTTCACGCGGTCGGCGGGCGCGAGATAGAGCTTCTGCCCGGGCTTGACCGCGAACGCCGCGTACCACGCGTCGAGGTTGCGCACGACCTGCGGGCGCAGGGCGCCGGGCGAATGCGGGTCGGTGACGATCTGCTGACGGATCGCCGCCTCGCGCATCTTGGTGCGCCACACCTGCGCAAAGCCCAGGAAGAAGCGCTGGTCGCCGGTGTATCCGCCGATGACCGGCGCGGGGCGGCCGTTCAGCGAGCGGTGATAGGCGTCGTACGCGACGTTGAGCCCGGCCAGGTCGGCCATGTTCTCGCCCAGCGTCAGCTCGCCGTTGACATGGAGCCCTTGCAACGGCTGGTACGCCGCATATTGCGCGACGACGCGGTCGGTATAGGCCTTGAACCGCGTCACGTCCTCGGGCGTCCACCATTCGGCCAAATTGCCGCGCGGGTCGTACTTGCGCCCCTGATCGTCGAAATGATGGCTGAGTTCGTGGCCGATGACCGCGCCGATCGCGCCGTAATTCACCGCCGGGTCGGCATTGGGATCGAAGAACGGCGGCTGGAGGATCGCGGCGGGAAACACGATCTCGTTCATCAGCGGGTTGGCATAGGCGTTGACCGTCTGCGGGGTCATGAACCATTCGCTGCGGTCGACCGGACGACCGATCTTGGCCAGATCGCGGTCATAGTCGAACGCCACGGCACGGAACGAGTTGCCGAGCGTATCTCCAGGCCTGACCTCCAGCGTCGAATAATCGCGCCACTTCGACGGGTAGCCGATCTTGGGCGTGAAGGCGGCGAGCTTGGCGCGTGCCTTGACCTTGGTCTCGGGCGCCATCCACGTCAGGTTCGACAACCGCACGTCCATCGCGGCGATCAGGTTGCGCACGAGTTCGTCGGCCTTCGACTTGGCGGCGGGCGGGAAATAGCTTGCCACGTAGAGCTCGCCGACGCCCTCACCGATCGCGCCGTTGACGACATCGACACCGCGCTTCCACCGGTCCTTCAGCTGCGGCACGCCCGACAATACGGTGCCATAGAAGCCGAAATTGGCATCGACGAACGGCGACGACAGCATGCCCGCCGAGCGCCGGATCGTGTGGAAGGCGAGATATTCGCGCCAGGTGGCGAGCGGCGTCGCCGACACGAGTTGCGCGGTCGCGGTCAGCGCCGATGGCTGTGAGACGATCACGCGCGGCTGCCCGGCGAGATTGGCCGCGCCCAGATACGCGTTCCAGTCGAGCCCCGGCATTTTCGTGGCGAGATCGGTGGTCGCCATCGGGTTGTAGCGTTTTTCGACCTGGCGCTGCTCGGCGCGCGTCCAGTGGACCTGCGCAATCGACTTTTCGAGCGCAAAGATGCGCGCAGCCGCACCGTCGGGGTCGGGCTGTCCCGCCAACCGCAGCATCGTCGCGACATAGGTCAGATATTTGGCGCGCGTCTCGGCGAACTTGGGCGTGTCGACGAGGTAATAGTCGCGGTCGGGCATGCCGAGCCCGCCCTGACCCAGATAGGCCGAATAGACGCTGTTATCCTTCAGATCCTGCCCGACCGACACGCGCACCGGCGAGGCGACGCCGGTCCGGCTGCCCTCGCCGAACGCGCGTGCCAGATCGCTGGGGGTGCGGATCGCGGCGACGCGCTGGAGGAGCGGCTGGAGCGGCGCGGCACCCTTGGCTTCGATCGCGGCGGTGTCCATGAAGCTCGAATAGAGCGTGCCGATCTTGGCGGCGTTGCTGCCCGGCGCGGCGGGGCGCGCGGCAAGCTGTTCGATCAGCGCGCGCGTCCGTTCGGTCGACAAATCGTCGAGGATGTAGAAGCCGCCATACGCCGCCTTGTCGGCCGGGATTTCGGTACGTGCGTTCCAGCCACCGTTGACGAAGCTGTAGAAATCGTCGCCGGGGGCGACACTGGAATCCATCGCGGTGAGGTCGACGCCGAAGCTGCCCAGCTGCGGCTTGGCGGTGGTGACGGCGGGAGCCGCAGGCTTCGACACGACCGGCGACACGATGATCCCGGCAACCGCGAGCGCGGCTCCGGCTAGGAGCAAGTTCTTCATGGGCGACCTTCTTATGCGAGTGATGGCAGGTGTTTGGCGCGGAGCCCTGGCGTGCGCAAGAGGCGATGGAGCTACGGTCGTCAGCCCGCCGCCGGCAACCGCAACCGCACCATCAGCCCGCCGAGATCCTCGCTCTCGTCGAGTGCTACCGACCCACCGTAGATCTCCGCGACGTCGCGGACGATCGCGAGGCCGAGGCCGGTGCCGGGCTTGCCGGTGTCGAGGCGCGCGCCGCGATCGAAGATGCGCGCGCGTTCGGCTTCGGGGATACCGGGGCCATCGTCCTCGATCTGGAACTCGACCGACTTGGCCGCGCGCGCGACGGTGATGAACACGCTGCCCCCGCCATATTTGGCGGCGTTCTCGATCAGATTGCCGAGCATCTCGTCGAGGTCCTGTCGCTCGACATGGACGTGCGCGGCCTTGTCGCCGTCGATGTCGATCCGGATACGCGGGTAGAGTCGCCCGACCGCGCGCTCGACCGCCTCCAAGCTGGGCCACACCGCCGCGCGGCTGTGCGTATGGCCGCGGCGACCGACCGCGCGCGCGCGCGCCAGATGATGGTCGACCTGACGCCGCATCGTCCCCGCCTCGCGGATGACCGTGTCGTCGAGATCGGCGGCGTGCGCGGTCGCGGCGTTCATGATGACCGACAGCGGCGTCTTCAGCGCGTGCGCCAGATTGCCCGCGTGACGCCGCGCTTCTTCGGCCTGTTTCTCATTATGCTCGATCAGCCCGTTGAGCTCGTCGACCAGCGGCGCGACTTCGCGCGGCAGGCGCGCCTGCGCGATCCGCGCCGTCCGCCCGCCGCGCAGCTCGGCGATCGCCTCACGCAGTTTGCGCAGCGGCCACAGGCCGTAGAGCGTCTGGAGCGCGGCCATGACGAACAGCCCGAGCCCGAGCAGCGCGAAGCTGCGCACGAGCGTGCGGCGCAACTGGCCGATCTGTTCGTCGAGCCCCGAGCGCGACTGCGCGACCTGGAACCGCCAGACAGTATTCGACAGGGGCAGCTTGATGTCGCGCTCGACGAGGCGCAGCTTTTCGTCGCCGAACTGCGCGCTGTCATAGAAATGCGACGCGCGGTCGGTGTGCGGCGGGCCGGTGTCGAGCGCATGGTCCCACAGGGAGCGCGAGCGGAACGGTTCATAGCCCTTGCCCGTGATCTGCCAGTAGAGCCCCGAATTGGGCTCGAGGAAGCGCTGGTCGCCCAGCGGCCGGTTGAGCCGCACCTCGCCCGCCGGGTCGGTCTCGGCGCTCGCGATCATCGCCGTCAGCACATAGTCGAGCCCGTCGTCGAAATTCTGCGTGATCGCGGTCGCGAGCACGCGGTCGAGCGCGACGCCGCCACCGACGAGCAGGAGCAGAATCCACGCGGCCGCGACGCCGATCATGCGACGCGAGAGGCTGCCGGGGGACGAGGTGGTCGTGCCTTCTGAGCCGCTCCCCTTCAGGGGAGGGGTTGGGGTGGGGACTGTCTCAGTCGGGTCGAGCGGCGGCACCGGTTGATGGACCCCACCCCCAACCCCTCCCCTGAAGGGGAGGGGCTTAAGGTCGCCCTCAGCCAACGGGGTCGTCGAGCGAATAGCCCAGCCCGCGGATCGTCGAGATCACATCGGCCCCCAGCTTCTTGCGGATGCGTGTCACGAACACCTCGATCGTGTTCGAATCGCGGTCGAAATCCTGGTCATAGATATGTTCGATCAGCTCGGTACGGCTGACGACCTTGCCCTTGTGATGCAGCAGATAGCTGAGCAATTTATATTCCTGTGCGGTCAGCTTGACCGGCTCGCCGGCGAGCGTGACGCGCCCCGAGCGCGTGTCGAGGCGGACGTCGCCCGCGATCAGCTCGGCGCTCGCCTTGCCCGCCGCGCGGCGGATCAGCGCGCGCAGCCGCGCGATCAGCTCCTCGGTCTGAAAGGGCTTGGCAAGATAATCGTCGGCCCCTGCGTCGAGCCCCGCCACCTTGTCCGACCAGCTGTCGCGCGCGGTCAGCACGAGCACGGGAAAAGTCCTGCCCTCCTTGCGCCAGCGGTCGAGGACCGTCAGCCCGTCGATTTCGGGCAGGCCGAGATCGAGGATGATCGCGTCATAGCTTTCGGTCTGGCCCAGATAATGCCCGTCCTCGCCATCGGTCGCGAGATCGACCGCATAGCCCGCGCCCTCGAGCGCGTTCTTGAGCTGCGTGCCAAGCGAAGGCTCGTCCTCGACGATCAATAGCCGCATGTCCGTCTCCCTGTTGTGTTCAGTCGCCCGCGCGCGCGAGGACCGCGCCGGTGCGCCCGTCGACGTCGATCCAGATCACCGACCCCTGCCGCATGAATTTCAGCCGGTAGCGTTGCTCGCCCGCATCGAATTCGGAGCCGATATAGTCGGCCCCGCGTCGCCGCATGTCGGGGACGATCCCGCCCTCGATCTCGCGCAGCGAGCGCAGCGCGCCGTCGCGCCGTCCCTGATACGCCAGATCCTGATCGCCGCGATGCCACTGCGCGTGCGCGGGAAGACCGGTGGTCAGTGCGGCCAGGGCAGCGAGAGCGAGTTTCATCGTCATGCCGCTTGCCATGTGCCGCAGGCATTGAACAGGCCGTGAATGTCGCGTTAGGGCGCGCGACAGGAGTTTGACCCGTGGCCGCCCCAATTCTCGCTTATGAAGACCTCGGCCTCATCCAGGGGTCGGGATGGCTGTTCCGCCACCTCGACCTCTATGTCGCGCCCGGCGACCGGCTCGCGCTGATCGGGCGTAACGGCGCGGGCAAGACGACGCTGCTGCGCCTGCTGGCGGGACAGATCGACAGCGACGAGGGGCGACGGACCATCGTGCCGGGAACGAACGTCGTGCTGCTCGAGCAGGATCCGTCGGTCGCCGGGTTCGAAACTTTGCGCGACTTCGCGCTGGCGGGCGGCGGCGAGGCGCACGTGGTCGAGGCCATCGCCGACCGCATCGGGCTCGACCTGTCGCGCGAGGCAGCGACCGCGAGCGGCGGCGAGCGGCGGCGCGCGGCGATCGCGCGGGCGCTCGCACGCGCGCCGCAGGTGTTGCTGCTCGACGAGCCGACCAACCATCTCGACCTGTCGGCGATCGAATGGCTCGAGGACTGGCTGGCGCGTTATCGCGGCGCGTTCGTCGCGATCAGCCACGACCGCGCGTTCCTGACGCGGCTGACCAAATCGACGCTGTGGCTCGACCGCGGCAACATCCGCCGCAAGGACATCGGCTTCGGCGGGTTCGATGCCTGGACCGAAGCGGTGTACGCCGAGGAAGCGCGCGCCGCCGACCGGCTCGACGCGCGGCTCAAGATCGAGCAGCACTGGCTCGAACGCGGCGTCACCGCGCGGCGCAAGCGCAACCAGGGGCGGCTCGCCAAGCTGGGCGAGATGCGCGCCGAACGCGCGGCGATGCTGGGGCCTGCGGGCGCCGCCAAGCTGGGCATCGCGACCGACGACGTGCGCACTAAATCGGTCATCACCGCCGAACACGTCACGAAGACATACGGCGACCGCACGGTCATCAAGGATTTCTCGCTGAAAGTCAGGCGCGGCGACCGGATCGGCATCGTCGGCGGCAATGGCGCGGGCAAGACCACGCTGCTGCGTCTGATGACCGGCGAACTCGCCCCCGACGAAGGGCGCGTCGCGCTCGCCAAAACGCTCGACGCGGTCATCATCGACCAGCAGCGCAGCCTGATGGCGCCCGAAAAGTCGGTGCGCGACGTGCTGACGCAGGGCGGCGACTGGATCGAAGTGCAGGGGGTCAAGAAGCATCTGATCGGTTATCTGAAGGACTTCCTGTTCGACCCCGGCGTCGCCGACGCGCCGGTCGGCTCGCTGTCGGGGGGCGAGCGCTCACGGCTATTGCTCGCGCGCGAATTCGCGCGTCCCTCGAACCTGCTGGTCCTCGATGAGCCGACCAACGACCTCGACCTCGAAACGCTCGACCTGCTCCAGGAAACGATCGCCGATTACGAAGGGACGGTGCTGATCGTCAGCCACGACCGCGATTTTCTCGACAAGACGGTGACGGTGACGCTGGGGCTCGACGGGTCGGGCAAGGTCGACGTGGTCGCGGGCGGCTATGCCGACTGGGCCGCGCGGCGTGCGCCAACCAAGGGAGAGGCGCGTTCGAAGGCCGTGGCTGGCGTTCCGGCACCTGCATT
This sequence comes from Sphingomonas sp., assembly GCA_965248885.1. Taxonomy (GTDB): domain Bacteria; phylum Pseudomonadota; class Alphaproteobacteria; order Sphingomonadales; family Sphingomonadaceae; genus Sphingomonas_O. The sequence continues at coordinate 2,622,460 of OZ252211.1, forward strand.
ACCAGCGTCGAAGAAGCTGACCTACATCGACCAGCGCGACTACGAACAGCTTCCCAAGCGAATCGAGGCGCTCGATGCGGCGATCGCGCGCGACGAGGCCGCGATGTCCGACGCCGACCTCTATACGCGCGATCCGAAGCGCTTCGCCGCGCTGACCCAAGCGATCGCCAAGGCCCGCGCCGACAAGGACGCGGCCGAAGAGCGGTGGCTGATGCTCGCGGAGAGGGTCGAGGGGTGATGCTTCCCTCCCCCTCAAGGGGGGGAGGGACAGGCGCGAAGCGCCAGCGAGAGGGGAAGTGAGAAAGCTACCCCCGCACGCGCGCCTTCAGCCGTTCGAGCATGTCCTGCCCCCAGCGCCACGACCCCAGGTTCGACCGTGCGTTGAGGTGGCCGGACTCGCCCGCGTCGACCAGCTCGCTGCCCCATTCGGCGGCGAAGCGCGAGGCGCGCGCGAAGCTGGCATAGGGATCGTTCGAACTCGACACGAGCAACGACGGAAAAGGCAGCCGCGCGCGCGCAATCAGCCCGAAGCGCGTGATGCCGGGTCGCGCCGATTCCTGTGCAGGGTCGCATGGGGCAACGAGCATCGCCGCGAGCGGACGTTCGCGCGCGGTGCGGCTGAGCGTCGCCCATGCGCCGACCGCAAGGCAGCCCAGACTATGCGCGACGAGCACGACCGGCGCGCCGATCGCGTTCACCGCACCGTCGATCCGCGCGATCCAGTCGAGCGGGTCGGGGTCGTGCCACTCGCTCTGTTCGACGCGGCGGCAATCGATGCGCTCCTCTTCCCAGCGCGTCTGCCAATGGTCAGGACCCGAGCCGTCGATGCCCGGAACGATGAGAACAGTCGCATTCGCCATCGACAAACCTTTCCAAATAGGCGGCCCGCCAGGACGCCGACCCGGCGGGCCGCAGTTGCAAGCGCGAGGGAGCTGCGCTCTCGACGATGAGCCTAACTCCGACTCATCAGGTAGAGTATTGAGATCGACTTGGGGTCCGGCAAGCTACGCTTCGCCAGATGGAGGCTGGGGTGCGATAAATGCTTCCTCCCTCCCCATCAGAGGGGGAGGGAAGAAGGGCATCGCTACACAGCGCGTTCGGCGATCCGCCGCTCGAGGATGACCAGCGGCATGGCGCCGTCCTTCAGCACCTCGTGGAACTGGCGCAGGTCGAATCGCGCGCCCTGCTTGGCCTGCGCGGCGGCGCGCGCGCGCGTCCATGCCATGTGCCCGACCTTGTAGCTGCAGGCCTGCCCGATCTGCGTGCAGTAACGCTCGACCTCGCGCTGGCAGCGCGGCGCGGCAAAACCGGTCGTCGCGACCATGTAGGCGGTGGCTTTCTCGCGGCTCCAGCGTTTCGAATGAAGCCCGGTATCGACCACCAGACGCGCCGCGCGGAACAGGAACGACTGGAGATACCCCGCGCGCCCCAGCGGGTCGCCGTCATACACGCCGCCCTCGTCGGCGAGCTGTTCGGCATAGAGCGCCCAGCCCTCGTCATAGGCCGACAGGAACGATGTCTTGCGGATGAGCGGCAGTCCAGCGGTCTGCTGTGCAACGCTGATCTGGAGGTGATGCCCCGGCACCCCCTCGTGATAAGTGAGCGTCGGCAGGCCGTATTTCGGCCAGTCGCCCATGTCCTTCAGATTGATGAAATAGATCGCCGGGCGCGACCCGTCGAGCGCGGCACGGTTGTAATAGCCGTTCGACGCGCCGTCCTGAATCTCGGGCGGCACGCGACGGATTTCGAGCGGCTGCGTCGGCAGCGTCGCGAACAGCGCGGGCAGCCGCGCGTACATGTCCTTCACGCCCGCGTTGAGACTGTCGAGCAAAGCGGCGCGCCCGGCGTCGCTGTCGGGGTAAATCTGGTCGGGTCGCGCGTTGAGCGCGGCGAGGCGTGCGCCGACCGATCCCTGCGTCATGCCCTGGCTTTTCAGGATCGTGTCGAGCTGCGCGGAGATTTGCGCGACCTGCGCAAGCCCCATGTCGTGGACTTCCTGAGGGGTGAAGCGCGTCGTCGTCGCCTCGGCAAGCGCTGCGGCATAGATCGCGTCGCCCTTGGGCAGCCGCCACGCGCCGTCGCCCGCCTGCGTCGTGCCGCGCAGCGTGCGGATCAGCGCGATCTGGCGGTCGAGCGCGGGGTAGACGCGGCGCTCCACGATCGTGCTGGCACGCGTGCCCCAGTCGCCCGCGATGTTGGCGCTGCGCGTGCGGCGGACGAGCGAGGCGGTCAGTGTATTGTCGGACGCCGCCACGCCGCGCAGCTTTGCCATCTGCCCCAGGGTCAGGTCGAGCGACCAGCCGGGTGCGACGAACCCGCGCGCCGCCTCCGCGCGCTGTTCGACGCTTTCCTGGTCGAGCACGTCGGCCAATGCGTCGAGCCGCGCGAGATAAGCCTCGGCATCGTCGGCGGTGCGGATCGTGTGCGCCGTGTTGAGGAAATCGGGGGTCGCGAAATACGCCCCGCCCTGCTGAAAGATGCGATAGGGGCGCACGACCGAGGCGATCCCATAAGTGCCCGGCGCGACGGTGCGGCTTTGCAGCTGTTAGCGCACGACCTCGAGATTGAGCTTGCCTGCATCGCTCAGCGTCGCGGGATCAACCTTGGCGAGATCGGCGAGCGCGCGGCGGTTGCGTGCCAGCCGCGCCGCGCGTGCCGCCGCGCCCGGCGCGTCGAGACGCCGTTTCAGCGGTGCGAGCGCGCCCTTGTCGAGGCCGAGCGACGAAGCATTTTCGGGCGATTCGGCGATGTCGGCCTGCGCGATGCGCGCGAACAGCGCATCGAGTGCGGCGTCGCCCGAACCCGGTGCCCCCTGCGCAGGCGCGAGCACGACACCGGCGGCAAGCGTTCCGGTGGCGATGAAGGTACGGCGGTCCATAAAGCGATACTCCGGGTTTCGCTTCGGGATAACGATAGGTACGACCGGGACAACTGGAAATCGGCGCTGAGGGCGTTAGGGGGAGCAGGATGGCCTTCGAAGTCATATCGACCGAACCCGCGACCGGTGCCGTGTTCTGGCGCGGCGCGATCGGCGACGTCGATACCGAGGTCGAGATCGCGCGCGCGTCGTGGGCCGACTGGGCATCGCGTCCGCATGCGGTCCGCGTCGAAACGCTGCGCCGTTTCGTCAACGTCGTGCGTGCGCGGCACGAAACGCTCGCCGACACGATCGCGCGCGAGACCGGCAAGCCCTTGTGGGAGGCACGCACCGAAATCGAGTCGGTGATCGCCAAGGTCGAACTTTCGGTCAATGCGTATAACGAGCGCACAGCGCAGCGGCGCATCGATGGGGCGATGGGTGCGCGCACGGCGCTGCGCCACAAGCCGCACGGGGTGCTCGCGGTCCTGGGGCCGTATAATTTCCCGATGCACCTGCCCAATGGACACATCGTCCCCGCGCTGATCGCGGGCAACGCGATCGTCTTCAAGCCTTCGGAAAAGACCCCGGCGAGCGGGGTCGCGCTGATCGACTGCTTCCACGCGGCGGGTGTTCCCGAAGGGGTGGTGCGCGTCGTCGTCGGCGGCCCCGCCGAGGGCAAGGCGCTCGCCGCGCACCCCGGCATCGACGGCTTGCTGTTCACCGGCTCGGCGGGGACGGGCATCGCGCTCAACCGCCAGTTCGCCGACAATCCGGGCAAGATGCTCGCGCTCGAAATGGGCGGGAACAACCCGATCATCGTGTGGGACGCGCCCGATCCCTATACCGCCGCGGTCATTGTCGCGCAGTCGGCGTTCCTGTCGGCGGGGCAGCGCTGCACCGCCGCGCGCCGCCTGATCGTTCGCGACGGCGCCGAGGGGCCGCTGATCGACCAGCTCAAGAAACTGATGGCGCGGCTGATCGTCGCCGAACCGCATTCGTCGCCCGCGCCGTTCATGGGGCCGGTGATCGACAACGACGCCGCCGACGGTCTGCAAGAAAGCTTTCTCGCGCTGCTGATGAAGGGTGGCCGCCCGATCCAGCAAATGGAGCGGCCGATCGATTCGCGCCCGTTCCTGCGCCCGACGCTGATCGACGTCACCGACGTCGCCGACCGCCCCGATATCGAATTGTTCGGGCCCTTGCTTCAGATGATCCGCGTGCCCGATTTCGATGCGGCGCTTATCGAGGCGAACAACACGCGGTACGGGCTGTCGGCGTCGCTGATCGGCGGGTCGCCGCAGCTCTACGACCGGTTCTGGGCGAACAGCCGCGCCGGCATCGTCAACTGGAACAAGCCGACCAGCGGCGCCTCGTCATCGGCACCGTTCGGCGGCATCGGCCTGTCGGGCAATCATCGCCCCAGCGCGTGGTACGCCGCCGATTATTGCGCCTATCCCGTCGTCTCGTCGGAGGAGGAAAACCCGCGCGCCAGCATCGGCATCGGGTTGCGCACCGACTGAGACGGCGCGCGCCGACGCGTCATCGCACGATGAAGCGAACCTGGTCGATCAGCCGACCGCCGGGGTCGAGCAGCGCGAGGCGGTGGAGACCCGGCCCGGCGAGCACCTGCGGACGCGCATCGGCCTGCCCCAGGTCGCGGCGGTCGAGGACCAGCCGATGCCCCGCGACCGCGCCTGCGACCGCCACCCCCATGCGCTGGCGGTCGAGTGGAATATCGGGATCGAGCGCATAGACGCTGCCCGACACGGGGTTGACGATGCGCGGGCGGCGCGCGGTTTGCGGGACCATCGCCTGTGCCGGCTGGCCCGTCCCCGCCATGAACCAGTCGCTGCGCGGCGGTTCGCGCGCGTCGGCAAAGCGCACGCGGCGCGCTTCGAGCCCCTGCGGGCGGGCCGGCTGGCGACCGGGCTGCGTGCGGTGCAGCGCCATCATCACGTCGCGCCAGACGGGAGCGGCACCGCTCGTTCCCGACACCGATTTCATCGAATCGCCTTCGAGATTGCCGACCCACACCGCCACCGTGAAGCGGTCCGAATATCCGATGCACCAATTGTCGCGCATCGCCTTCGACGTGCCGGTCTTCACCGCCGCCCAGAACGGCAGGCGCAGCGCCGAATCGACGCCGAAGGTCGTCGCGCGCGCGCTCGCGTCAGCCAAGATGTCGCCGACGATCCACGCCGCCGGGGCGCCGACCATCTGGCGCGGCGCGACGACCGGATCGCCCGCGCGCAGCCGGAGCGGTGCCCAGCGCCCACCGTTCGCGAGGCTGCGATAGGCGTTCGCCTGTTCGAGCAAAGTCACCTCGGCCGAACCGAGTGCGAGGCTGAACCCGTAATATTGCCCGTCCTGCGTCAGCCCGCGATAGCCGGTGTCCCACAGCCGGTCGCGAAACCGGTCGACCCCGTCGATCAGCAAGGTGCGCACCGCAGGGACGTTGAGCGATCCGGCAAGCGCGGTGCGCACGCTGACCGGCCCCTTGAACGCATGGTCGTAATTCTGCGGAACGTAGAGGCCCGACGCGGTGTCGAGCTGGACGGGCGAATCGTCGAGGATCGACGCGGGCGTCAGCCAGCCGCGCTCGATCACCTGTGCATAAAGGAAGGGCTTGAGCGTCGATCCGGCCTGGCGATAGGCGTTCGCGCCGTCGACCTGGCGCGCCGTCGAGCCGAGCCCGACGCCGCCGACATAGGCGATCACGTCGCCGCTGGCATTGTCGAGCACCACCACCGCGCCGTCTCGCGCGCGCCCTGTGCCGAGCCCGCGCAGCTGGCGGGTGAGCGCGATCGTCGCGACCCGCTGGACGCCCGCGTCGAGCGTCGTCGTGACGCGCTTGCCCGCCGTATCGAGGAGCCGCGCGGCGAGATGCGGCGCGAGCGCCGGATCGAGCGCGCGCGCACGCTCTGCCGAGAGCGCGGTCGCAGTGGCGGCGGCGATGGGGATGCAGTCGGGCGCGGTAACGATGCGGCACGCGCGTGCCGCCACCCGCGCGACCGGCGCATTGGGATCGGGAAGCAGCGCGACGAGGATCGCCGCATCGGCACGCGACAGGTCGGCGGGGGCTTTGCCGAACAGCGCTTGGGCGGCGGCCCCGACCCCTTGCGCTTCGCCGCGAAACCCCGCGAGGTTGAGATAGGCCTCGACGACCTGATCCTTCGACCAGCCCGATTCGAGCGCCCATGCGGCGCGCATCTGGCGCACTTTGTCGAGCCAGCCGCGTGCGCCGGGACGCGCAAGGCCCGGTGACAGGAACCCGGCGACCTGCATCGACAGCGTCGATGCGCCGCGCGACCGCTCCCCAGCAAAACGCGCCCGGACGGCCCCGGCCAGCGCGACGAAATCGACCCCGCCATGCGTGCGGAAGCGACGGTCCTCGCGCGCGATCAGCGTGTCGACCAGCGCGGGCGACATGTCCTTGAGCGGGACCCAGCCGAGGCGGCGCGCACGGAAATTGACGCGTTCGCTATCGAGCAGCGTGCCGTGGCGATCGTAAAGCCATGCCTCCGACGGATGCCATGCCGCGACGACCCGCGGGTAGGTCGGCAGGAGTGGAGGGAGGGTGAGCAGGAGCAAAAGGAATGCCGTCATCCCCGCGATAGCGGCAATCGAGCTTCTTCTGCGCGCCCTTGTCAAGAAGGAAGCCGGACTTGCATCGGCACGATTCACATCCCCACCTCGACGCGCGCATTGGGAAGCGCGGCACGGATTTCGGGCGAGTACATCGCCTCGACGCGCGTCGGTGGCAGGCCGAAGCGTCCGACACCGTTCAGCCGCACGGCATAGCTGACGACGAAGCGTCCACGCGGAACCCATGCGAAATAGCCGCGCCATGCGTCGCGTCCGCGCTCGAGATAGCTCGGCGACAGGCCCGACGCGCCGCTCGCGCCCAATTGCCCGAGGATCGACGACTGCCCGCCGAGATCACCGACGATGGTCGCGCCCGGCGGCACGGGGTCGCTGACCACCACCCAGTTGCGGTCGGCGGTCGCATCGACGGTGATCGTCACCTTCATCACGTCGCCGCGCGTCAGTCGCCCCTTGGTCTTTTGCAGCACCATCTCGGTCGTCTTGCTCATCCGGTAACCCGCATAGAGCGGCTGGACGAGCGGGACGGCGGCGCTGAGCGAGACGCTCGCCCACGGTCCCGCGCCGCCCGACTGCGACAGCATCAGCGGCCCCGCGACGGCGGGTAAACGGAGCGGCGCGGCATCGCCCGCCATCGGCCAAAGCTGCGTCCGGCTCACCCCGCCGAGCGAAGCCATCGTCGTGCCGGTCACCGCGCTTGCGGGGAACAGCGTCGCGAAGCGCCGTGCGACGACAGTCCCCCACGCGTTGGCAGGCGTGGTGTCCCATGCCCCGCGTCGCTGGCGCAGTGCAGCTCCCACCATCATCTTGGGCGTCTCACCGTCCCAGCCGGGCCGCCCGAGCACCGCGCCCAAGGCCTTCAGCACCATCTCGTCGTCGCTGACCATCATCCACCACGGCGCGTTCGCGGCATCGGTCAGGTCGATCCGCGTGCCCTCGAACACCAGCCGCTTGCGCAGCGTCGCCTCGGCAACGCCCCGCAACTGCGCGGCGTTGCGCAGGCCCGGCGTGCGGTCGATCGCGACCATCCAGTCCGCAAGGCTTCCGGTCGGCATGTCGGCGGGCGCGACGTCGATCGCGCCGAGCAGCGCGGGCGTCGACGCACCGTTGCGCGCGAGTGCGGCAAGCGCGGCGACCTTGAACAGCCGCACGTCGGCGGGACCCAGGTTCTCGCGCTTCAGCCGCCCCTCGATCACCGCCTTCAACGCCTCGACCATCCGCCCCTTGGCGGTGTCGGGCACGGCGAATCCGGCTTCGGCGGTCATCGACAGCGCATAGGCGGTCAGCGCCTCTGACCCCGGCTGCTCGCCGGGGAAATAGCGCAACAGCCCCTCGCCATCGAGATAGGTCGGGATCGCGCCCGCCAGCGCGCCCCATTGCCCCGCGTCGCCCAGCGCGACCGCACGGCTCAGCCGCTGCTCGAAGCAATTATACGGATAGGCCGCCATATAGGCGCGGACCCCGGCGAGCGGCGGCGCGAGCGTGTCGCTGAGCTTCACATCGACATAGCTTGCGCCGACCGCACCCATCGGTGGCGCGATCGGGATCGGCCCGGCCGCCCCCACGCGCGTCAGCGTCGCCGCCCACACCTCGAACGGCACGGCGGGAACGATATCCTGAACCGTCGCGATGCGGTCGACCGCCTTGCCGTCGGCCGAGCGCGCCTCGACCTGCCAAGCGATCCGGCTCAGGCCCTCGGGCGCGGTCATGTTCCACGTCACCGGCACCGCGCCGCCCGCAGGGATGTCGACGGTCAGCGGTGCCCCGCCTGCGATGCCGGGGTCGACCTTCACGCTCGCGGTCACGCGCATGGCATGGTCGGAGCCGTTGCGCAGCGTGAAGCTCGCGCCATAATAATCGCCGCTGCGCACCAGCGGCGGAAGCGCGGCGAACAGCTGCAGATCCTGTGCGGTGCGCACGCTCGCCATGCCGGTGCCGAAACGGTCGGCACCCGCGGTCGCGATCGCAACGAGCTTGAACGACGACAGCGAGTCGGACAGCGCGACCGGAATCCGCGCATGCCCCTGCGCATCGAGCGCGACGCGCCCGCGCCACAGCAGCACCGGGCGGAAATCGTCGCGCGTCACCCCCGACAGGTCACCGCCGCCGCCGCCGCCCGCTTCGACCGCCTTCTTCCCATAGTGGCGCTTGCCGACGACCTGCGTCTGCGCCGACGAGGTCAGCACGTCGAGCGGCCGGTCGCCCATCATCGCGTCGATCAGCTTCCAGCTTTCGTTGGGCGACAGCTGGAGCAGCGCCTCGTCGACGGCGGCGAACGCGATTTCGGCGGTACGCGCGGGCTGCCCGCCCGGTTCGGTCACCGCGACATCGACCTGTGCGGTGTCGCGCACGGCGTATTTGGCCTTGTCGGCCTTGACCGTCACGCCCAGCCGGTGCCCTTCCCACCCGACCTGCACGCGCGCGATGCCGATGCGGTAGCTCGGTTTGGCAAGGTCGGCGAGCGCGGTCGGCTGTTGCCCCTCGCGCGCGAAGAACGGCAGATGCCAGCGCCGCGCAAAGTCCGACAGCCACAACGACCAGCCGCCGATGCGACCGCGCACCGCCATCACCGAGACATAGACATTGGGCGAATAGGTGGCGGGCATCGGCACCGACACGACGGGATCCTTCCCCGACAGGTTGGTGACGAAGCTCGACAGCACGCCCTCACGCTCGACGGTGACCAGCGCGGTCGCCGAACGGAACGGCATGCGCACCTGGAATTTGGCGGTCTCGCCCGACTTATATGCCTTTTGCTCGGCAACGAGGTCCATGCGGTCGCCATTGTCGCCGCCGAACCACCAGTCGTTCTCGCCCGCCAGCCACACCGTCTTGACCGCGCGCGCGACATTGCCGCTGGCGTCGGTCGTCGTCGCGACCGCGATGACTTCGCCCGAGACGCCCGGGTTCATCGTGCACGATGCCAGCCCCTTGCTGTCGGTGACGACGCTGCACCCGCTCGCGACCTTGGTGACCCTGGCCTGATTGTCATAGGCATAGAAGCCGCCGATCAGCCGCCGCCGCGCGGTGATCGTCTCACGCGTGTAGAGGTCGACATGCACGTTCTGCCCGCCCTTCACCGACCCGTCGGCGGCGAGCGTCGCGAACTGCAGGCGCATGTCGCTGTCGCGCATCAGCCAGCCGTCGGTCTTGATGCCGACGCGTACCCCCGCCGAGTTCAGCGTGATCCGCCGGCTCGCGGTCAGCGTCTCGCCGTTCGCGTCGGCATAATCCATCTCGACCGTCATCACCGTCGGCGAGGCGATCTCCTGCCCCACTTCGACTTGCGCCTGCGCGGTGCCGCTCGCATTGAGGGTCACGGGCAAGGTCTGCGATTGCGGCAGCACGAGGCCGTTGGTCGCATTGCCGTCGCCGTCGAGCGGGGTCGTGCCTTCCTTCACCGGGTCGCCGCCGAACTGCCAGCCGTCCCACCCCTCGGGCGAGGTATCGGCGAATTCGAACGCGGTGCGGATTGCGACGGGCAGGTTCGACGCCGCGCCCCCCGCCAGATAGCCGACGAACAGGTCGAGCGGCACGAGCCTGGGGCGGACGAGCGCCTCCTTCGGGCCGGTCACCGCCGCGCGCATCGTCGGCAATTTGAATTCGTCGACGCGCACCGACTGGCTGGTCGAAATCGTCTTGTCGCCGACTTCGACGCTCAGGTCGTAATCGCCCATCGGTGCGTCGGCGGGGGCGGTCCACGCCGTCTCGCCGATCCCGTCCGCGCCGATCCTGAGCGGGAGGTCGAACTGCGTGTCGGACCCGCGGTGCGACAGCCGCAGAATGCCCTCCAGCCCTTGCGCAAAGGCAAAGCCGCTGCCGACCGGGTGGCGCAGGATGTGTTTCATATTGACCGTCTCGCCCTGGCGGACGAGCGTGCGGTCGAACACGGTGTGCAACAGGTCGTCGTGCGACGAATAGCCATAGGGCAGATCGAAATCGAACGGCTGGATGCCCTTGCCCCATTGGGTGAGCGTGAAGCTGTAATCGTCGCCTGCGCTTGCCGAGACCATCAGCGGGTGCGCGTCCGAATTCTCTCTGCAGCTGCCATAGCTGTCGGGCTCGGGAAGCCCGCCCGCAACCATCATCCGCCCTTGCGCATCGCTCGTCCCGCGCGCGAGCACCGCGCCGGTGCAGCTGTCGGTGACGCGCACCGCAGCACCGCCGAGCGGCTTGCCGGTGTCGAGCGCGGTGACCCACGCCAGCGACGCCTCGCGCCCCCATTTGAAATGGACCGCCATATTGGTGACGAGCGCGCCCGCGCTGACATAGCGCGTGGCATTGCGCCCGAGCAGCGCGCGGCCGAGCGTCGGCGAGGCGAGCTCGACGACATAGAATCCGGGCTTGGTCAGCGGAATCCCGACGACCTCGAATTCGCGCCCCTTGCCTGGCAGTCCGAGCGTCAGCGCGCTCCCTTGCCCGGCGAGCAGCGAAGTCGCGCCGGTATAGTTGACGCTCGCCTTGACCCCGTCGGCATCGGCGGGCCCCTCGTCGCGGAAATCATCGTCGTTGGCCTTGTCGATCCGCCGCAGCCAGTCGGCGACCTGGCCATCGGAGGCATCGATGCGCAGCGACGCGCCTGCCACGCCGACAATACGCTGTGCCAGCCCGGGCTCGACCGCGCGGACGGTGACGGGAAGCACGCCGCCCTCGCGCGCCTCGAGGATGCCGAACGGCGCGGCGAACTTGACCAGCGGCGGCGCGGCATCGAACGCGACCTGCAACGGAAAGCGCGCGGCGTTCGCCAGCACGCGTCCCGACTGGTCCCTGATTTCGGCGGGCAGGGTGAGCGTCGCGGACTGCGCCTCGGGGAACGGCCCCTTGAAATCGAGGTCTGCGACCATCGGGTTGCTGCGCTCGTCGTCGGGCGCGGTCGGGCTGCGCGTCGTCCCGTCGGCGAATTTCAGCCGTATGGCGAGCGCCTGTGCGACCGGGATGGGTGCGGCGAAGCGGACGTGCGCGGTGCCGATCGGCGTGCACCCCGCCTGCGGGTTGACGCGCGGGCATTCCCAGCGCGCCTCGAACGCCTTGCGCACCGTAAAGTCGAAGCGCTGCGCGGTCCCGGCGGTCCGCCCGTCGGCGCTCGCGATTCCTGCGTCCCAGACGAGCGCCATCTCGTGCCCGGGGGGCAGCGGGCGGCGGCACTTGACCGCGACGACGGTCGACAGCGCGCGCGCGCGCTCGGCGGCCGACGCAGGCATTTGCGGCACGACGCCCGCCGCTTCGAAGAAATTGTGCAGCTGCCAGCTGTCGGTCAGCCCCGCCGCGATCGTCTGTGCGACCTCGGGCTTGAGCACGTCGACCGCGATCTTTTCGCCGATCCCGTCGACCGCGCAATAGGCGTTGGTGGCGACCGATTGCGGCGTGGGCGCGACGTTGGCGCCGACGAGGAACACCTGCTCCTCCTCGATCGCGTCGTCGCCCGAGGCGGGGAGCACCGCGCGTGCCGTCGGCCCGCCGGTGTCGATCGTGAAGGTGCCGGTGCCGAGCGGCGCACCGCGCGCCGACTTCAGCCCGTCGACCAGATCGACGGTGCATTTGATGCCGCCGGGCAGCGCGCGTTCGAAATCATAGACGAAGGTTTGCCCGTCGACCCAGCGCGCGTTCGCGCCGACCGCGCAGGTCAGCTTGGCGGGCGGCGTCGCGCGCGGATCGCCGAGCGGCACCATCGCCTCGCTGAAGCGCAGCGTGAAGCGCTCGACCGCGCCGCCATTGCCCCCCGACGATCCGGCGGTGGCGAGCACGACGCGCGGCGCGCCGTTGCCGATCGCGGTCAGCGGCAGAAACGCCAGCGCACTTACCAGTGCCGCCGCCAAGATGCGCATCGCCGTCCCCCTGGAATCGCCCGCGCGAACGTCGCCGATGTCGGCGGGCGAGTCCAGTGCGGTCTGCGGGGCGAATTGACGCGGATTTGCGTGCGTAGACTTCACACGCTTCGCACGGTCGAGCGTCTCCACCCCTCCCTGCGGAGTGAACAGGTCGATCGACGGGGTCGTGGGCCTTCGAGCGTTCGGTGGGGAAGCCCCAAAGCGACATTGACAAGCAGGCCTTGTTCTTTCAATGTTCCGGTGTTGCGGGAGAGCGGAAAATGAAGGGCAGCTGCTGCTGCGGCGCGGTTCAGTTCGAGCTTGCGTCGGGTCCGAGCATGATGGCGACGTGTCATTGTTCACGATGCCGCAAAGTCGGCGCGAGCACTTTCGTTTTCGTAAAGGCCGAGGACTTGCGATGGCTGTCCGGGCGCGATCAGGTCCAGCGTTATGAACCCGCGCCGCCCAACAAATACGCCCGTTGTTTCTGCAAGATTTGCGGAACCGCGCTCGGCGAGATCATTTCCGATCAGCCGAGCTTTCCGATTTCAGCGAACGCATTGGACGTCGATCCCGGCGTGCGGAATCGATTTCATGAATTCGTTGCCGACAAGCCTGACTGGTACGACATTTGTGATGGCGCAAAACAGTTCGAGGGCCATCCGGTTCGACCCTGACCGCGGACTGTATTCTTTAGCCGTTGACGACAAATTTTCGGTCGTTGGATCGACCGCCCGACGGTCCTAAAGTTTAACCTCTTGTTCTCGTCGTCCCGGACTTGATCCGGGACCCCACTTCTTCTTCTTTGGCACCCCTAGGGCAGCGGGACCCCGGCTCAAGGCCGGGGCGACGAGGGAGGGGTGGCCGCTTTCGCCCCAATTTCGGCCGTTCGATTCAGCTTGCGACTGCGTCGAGAGAGGACATTCCGACGCGGATTTGTGACACCCGCAACCCCGCCGAAAAGCGTGGGCCGGTCGGTCGTGTCCAAACCGACCGGTTTTGACACTTTCAGCTTCGCCAAGCGGTGGTTTCTATATGCCGGTGCAAAAAATTAACGATAGGTATGTGATCCTCTCGGATGCGCTCCGGTTTTTCAATTCAGCTACGCGGCATCCGGGTCGCTCTGTGGCCGATCTTGATCGGCTCACTCTATTATCTGCTCGCCGCCGTTTCGCTGTTCCTGACCCGCGGCGGGGAGGGTATCGCCACCATATGGCCGCCAAGCGGCCTGATGCTCGCAACTCTACTCTCTGTTTCGCGAGCATCAGCCCCTCGCTACGTCGCGGTCGGTGCGATCGGAAGTCTTCTCGCCAATTTGACGATGGGCGTGCCTGCCATTCTCGCCGTGGGCTTCACCGTCGCCAACATGACAGAGTCCGTGTTGGCTGCCTGGTTGCTCCAACGCCGGGCAGGCTGTCGGCTTTCGTTTATCAACCCGGCTGGGATACGCTGCTTTTGCATGGCGTCCGCTATCGCAGCGGGGGTGAGTGCTGCCTTGGCGACCAGCGTCTCGCCGATCCCAACCATCGCCTTCTATCTGTCCTGGTTCGCCACAGACCTGCTCGGGATGCTCATTGTAGCGCCCATAATCATCATTGGCGTCGAACTTCATCGACATAGCGATGACGGGCTAAGCGCGCGTGGTTGGCCGGAAGTAGTAGCGGTTTTGGGCGCGGTCGGGGTCGTGAGCGCGGTCGTCTTCGCCCAGACATCCTATCCATTGTTGTTCCTGCCGATGGCCGGTGTGCTCGTCGCCGTGTTCCGATTGGGTCCGTTGGGGGCGGCCGCAAGCGTTCTTACCATTGCGCTGGCAAGCTCCATATCAATTTCGCTGGGACACGGTCCAACCGCACTGATTGACGCCAGCCCGGCGCGTATATTTTTCTTGCAGTTCTACCTCCTCGTTCTCTTGGCAGCGGCACTTCCGGTTGCGGCGCTGCTGGCAGCTCGCGATCGTCTCCTTGCCGAACTTGTTGCGAGTAACCGGCTGCTGGACGAGGCGAGGCAGGCAGCCGAGCACAATGCATCAACCGCGACATGCGCAGCGGAAACCGACGAACTCACCGGCCTCCCAAACCGCCGAAAGGCGATGCAGGTGCTCGAAGCGGCAGCTGCTGGACCGGGAGCAGAAACGCTGTCGATCGCCATCTTCGATATCGACCATTTCAAGCGGGTAAACGACACCTACGGGCATCCGGTTGGGGATAAGGTGCTCCGACGCGTGGCGCGGGACGCTGCCGATGCCTTGCGCGGGGCAGACTTCATCGGACGCTTCGGTGGTGAAGAGTTTATTTTGATCCTGCCTCGCACCTCCGTCGATCATGCTCTGGCCGTCGCCGAACGCGTGCGGGTTGCGGTAGCGGAAGGCGGTCTGGCCAGCGACACTGATCCAAGCGTTACTGTGAGTTTGGGGGTAGCGGCAGCGTTGTCGGGCGAGCCTGCGGAGAAGCTTTTGAAGCGTGGGGATATGGCATTGTATCAAGCTAAGGATGCTGGCCGAAACGCGTTCCGTCTCGCGGCCTGAAGCTTTATGACGGACAGTTCCGCTTACCCCAGTTCGGGTGTCACAACCGAACGAGGCTGTTGAAAAAGAGAAGGTCGGAGCAACTGGTGTTCAGCTGCCGTTTTCTTCTACCCGCTTGAAGTCGAACCCTGCAGACTCGCTGAGCAGCTCAATGGTTGTCGGACGGGTCGCGTCATCGAGCCGGAGCTTCAAGGGGTTGGCAGACCTGTTAGCTTGAACGGCCTTGCCGCTCCATACTCCCACATAGGAAGTCGGCAGAACGTATCGCCCCACCTTATCGTGTTCGACCACGTAGCTGACTATCTGGCCGCGACCGAAAATCATCTGCCCATTGTGGAGCCTAATCGACCCGCAACAGGGATTGGCGTACGTACCGTCAGCAGTCCCGATCGGCAGGCGTGGCGGGAACGCCCACCAGTAGAGGGGCATCCCGCCAAAAATTGCGATTATGCCGATCAGTCGAAGGAGGGTTGTCTTACTCACCTTTCAATCATGGGCCGCTCGTCCGCTGCGTCAACGACCGCTTCTAGGCGGAAGCCTGAATTACAGTCGAACTGGCACTTGCGGCGACAGCGCGAGCGTGATTCTCTGCTCTTGGACGGGATGGGGAGCGCGGGCGATGATGGGGCGGCAAGTAGCGCAAGGGTCTCTGTTTTACGGCTTCCGTCTCGACGATCATGTGCCTGGCGATCATCTGCTTAGGCGCATCAATGGCGTGCTCGACTTCGGCTTCGTGCGCAAGGCGCTGGCGGCGAGTTACAGCGCGACAGGACGTCCGTCGGTCGATCCCGAGCTGATGCTGCGCATGCTGCTGGTCGGCTATCTGTTCGGCATCCGATCCGAGCGGCGGCTATGCCAAGAGGTGCACCTCAACCTCGCCTATCGCTGGTTCTGCCGGCTCGATCTCGGCGACGCGGTGCCCGATCACTCGACCTTCTCCAAGAACCGGCATGGCCGCTTCCGCGAGTGCGACCTGCATCGCCTGCTGTTCGAACAGGTGGTCACCAGGTGCGCCGCCGTTGGCCTAGTCGCGGGACGGGAAGTGGCAGTCGACGGCAGCACTATCCAGGCCGATGCGAGCTGGGAAAAGAAGCTGCCCGGCGCGACCGCCGCCGATACCTTCCGCGCTCGCGAGAGCGTGTCACGACCAGTAGCCGAGTATCTTGCCGCGCTCGATGCGGCGCTACCGCCCGAGCCGGACGAGCCCCTGCCGGTCGAGCCGACCCATGTATCGCCGACCGACCCGCAAGCCTCGTTCACACGAAAGGGCGGCTTTGCGCACTATGCCTATGCCATCAACCCGCTGCTCGACCTCGACACCGACTGCATCCTCGACGTCGAGACGACGCCCGCGCGCTTCTCGCTTGAGGTCGCGGCGACCCGCACGCTGCTAACTCGCGTGGAGACGACGCTGGGCGTCACGCCAACCAGCCTTGCCGGCGACAAGGCCTATGGCAACGGCCCGCTGCTGGGCTGGCTCGTCGATCGAGGCATAACGCCCTACGTGCCCGTCATCGATCGCACCCGCCAGCGCGACGGCTTCTTCGACCGCGCCGCGTTCCACTACGACCGAGAGGCAGACGCCTACCGCTGTCCCGCAGATAAGCCGCTCGCCTACATCGGCACCGTCCAAGCAAGCCAGGTGCGGCGCTACCGGGGCCGCGCATCCGACTGCGCGGGATGTGCGCTCAGGCCGCAATGCACGACCGCCAAGCAACGCGCCGTCACCCGGCTCGTCGATGAGGATGCCCGCGACCACGTTCGCGCTCTTGCCGGCACCGAGGCCTACGTCCGCGCGCGGCGACGAAGGAAGCGGATCGAGCGCGTGTTCGGGCATCTGAAACGCAACCTGAAGCTTCGAACTCTCAAACTGAGGGGTCTCGCCGGAGCCACCGAAGAGTTTACGATGGCAGCGGCCGCCTACAACCTCCAACTGCTCGCCAATCGAGCCGCACCAGCGTGAAACGGACGGTGTGCGCCGCTCGCCCTTGATGCCGAACACACCCTCAGCCGTCCGTCGACCGACTTCTTCAACAGCCTCGAACGGTAATGATACCGCCAAGATGGACGCTTCCCGGCAATGTTTGCCGAAAGCCGCCAGTCAACATCTCACCAAGCCTGCCCGTTCACACGATCAAAATTCACCCCACGCGCGTGACATGCCCCATCTTGCGCCCCGCGCGCGCCTCGCCCTTGGCATAGAGGTGCAGGTGTGCGCCCGGTTCGGCGGTGAGTGCGGGCCAGGTGTCGGCCTCGGCGCCGATCAAATTCTGCATCGACGCCGCGCCGCTCACCAATCGCGTGTCGCCGAGCGGCAGGCCGCAGATCGCGCGGATGTGGTTTTCGAATTGCGAGGTCACCGCGCCCTCGATCGTCCAGTGGCCGCTGTTGTGGACGCGCGGCGCAAGTTCGTTGAGGACGGGGCCGTCGGCGGCGGCGAAGAATTCGACCGTCAGCACGCCGACATGGCCGAGCGCGTCGGCGACGCGCAGCGTCAGCGCGCGCGCGGCGTCGGCCTGCGTCAGAATCGCGGGGTGCGCGGGGACGGTCGAGGTGGCGAGGATGCCGTCGACATGGACGTTTTCCGCGATGTCCCACGCCGCGGTCGTGCCATCGTGTGCGCGCGCGACGATGACCGAAAATTCGCGCTCGAACGGCACCATCGCCTCGAGGATGGCAGGGCCGCCGACTTCGTCCCATGCGCGCGCGACGTCGTCGGGGCCGTGCAGCCGCGCCTGCCCCTTGCCATCATAGCCGAAACGCGTGGTCTTCAGGATCGCGGGAAAGCCGACGTGAGCGGTCGCGGCGGCCAGATCGTCGCGCGCGGCGACACTCGCCCAGCGCGCGGTCGTGCCGCCGTGTGCGCGGGCGAACTGCTTTTCGGCGATGCGGTCCTGCGCGACGCGGAGCGCCGCGAGCGGCGGCCAGAGCGGCACGCGCGCCGCGATCTCGTCGAGCGGGTCGGCGTCGACGTTTTCGAATTCATAAGTGACGACGTCGCAGCACGCGGCGAACGCGATCAGCGCGGTGCGGTCGCCATAATCGGCGACGGCCAGCGTCGCGACATGCCCGGCGCAACAATCGCGATCAGGGTCGAGGATGCGCACGCGGTAACCGAGTTGCGCGCCCGCCACCGCGAGCATCCGCCCGAGCTGGCCCCCGCCGATGATGCCGATCGTGCTGCCGGGGGGGAGCGGCGTCATCGCGGGTCGGTCGCCACGCCCTCGGTCTGCGCCGCACGCCAGGCGTCGAGGCGGGCGGCGAGCCCCGCGTCCGACAGCGCGAGGATCGCGACCGCGAGCAGCGCGGCATTGATCGCGCCCGCACTGCCGATCGCAAGCGTGCCGACGGGAACGCCGCCGGGCATCTGCGCGATCGACAACAGGCTGTCGAGGCCGCTCAGCGCGCGCGATTCGACCGGCACGCCGAGCACCGGCAGCCGCGTCATCGCCGCCGCCATGCCGGGCAGATGCGCCGCCCCGCCCGCGCCCGCGACGATCACCTGCAACCCGCGCGCCGCCGCGCCCGTCGCATAGTCGTACAGCCGTTGCGGGGTGCGGTGCGCGGAGACCACCCGAACCTCGTGCGCGACGTCGAAACGGTCGAGCATCTCGCTGCACGCGCGCATCGTTTCCCAGTCGGACGTGCTGCCCATGATGACGCCGACGCGCGGCGATCGGTCGGTCATCGCTTGCCCCCGGCGCAAAGATTGATTTGCCTAGCCCGAGTGTCGATTTGGCGCAACGCATGGTCGCGTGCGGCGTTGGAGGCGGGCGAGTAAGCGTATAAGTGAGGTGCATGATGGGGGCTGGCGATCATTCGACCGAGTCGCGCGAAGTGGTTCGGCTGCGATCCACCGTGGCGGCACTGCGTGAGCGGGTCGCCGATCTGGAGCGGCTCGCCGACACCGACACGCTCACGCCGCTGCCCAATCGCCGTGCTTTCGTGCGCGAGGTCGCGCGCGCGATCGTCCGTCACGCGCGTCGTGCCACACCCGCTGCCGTCATGTTCGTCGATGTCGATGGTCTGAAGGCGATCAACGATGCGTGGGGCCATGCCGGCGGCGATGCAGCACTCCGCCACGTCGCGACGATCCTGCGCGCCGAAGTGCGCGCGAGTGACAGCGTTGCGCGAATCGGCGGCGACGAGTTCGCGCTGCTCCTCGAAGGGCTCGACGCCGCAGGCGCGCGGGCGAAGGCGGGGGCGTTGCGCGCCGCGCTCGATGCGCACCCGCTGGCATGGGACGGTACGACGATCCGCATAGGATTGTCGCCGGGCGTCGCGACGATCGCGCCTGACGACACGCCCGACGGCGTCATCGCACGCGCCGACGCGGCGATGTACGCGGCCAAATCGGCTCAGCGCTCGGACAGATAATAACGCTCGCGCGCGGTCAGGTCGCCGGCGAGGTCGTAGACGATCGGCTGGCCAGTCGGGATTTCGAGCGCGGTGATCGCATCGTCGGGAATCGCCGACAGATGCTTGACGAGCGCGCGCAGTGAATTGCCGTGCGCCGAGATGACGACGCGCTGCCCGTCGCGCAGCGCGGGCGCGATCCGCCCCTCCCAATAGGGAAGCACGCGCGCGATCGTGTCCTTCAGGCTTTCGGTCGCGGGGATCGCGATCCCGGCATAGCGCCGGTCGCGCGACAGGTCCCATTCGCTGCCCGGGTCCAATGGCGGCGGTGGAATGTCGAAGCTGCGCCGCCAGACCCTGACCTGGTCGTTGCCGTGCCTCGCGGCGGTCTCGGCCTTGTTCAGCCCGGTCAGCCCGCCATAATGGCGCTCGTTCAACCGCCAGTCCTTTTCGACCGGCAGCCACAACCGCCCCATCGCCTCGAGCGCGAGGTTGAGCGTCTTGATCGCGCGCGTCTGGAGCGAGGTGAAGCAAAGGTCGAAATCAAGGCCCTTTGCTGCCATCAGCTCGCCCGCCGCGCGCGCCTCGTCGACGCCCTTGTCGGTCAGGTCGACGTCCCACCAGCCGGTGAAGCGGTTCTCGAGATTCCACGCCGACTGGCCGTGGCGGATGAGGACGAGGGTGGGCATTTCAGGCTTGCTCCGGCGGGTCGTTCAGGAAACGCGGCGGCGTATCGACGCGCAGCTGCGGGAACAAGGGCGCCATGTCACGCACGTTCCATGTGACGATCGCCGCGATGCCGTTGAGCGCGGCGACCTGACCGATCAGATAGTCGTAGAGGCGTGGGCCTTTTCCGCCGAGGCGCGCGAACGCGGCGATCGAAGCGGTGAACTGGCGCGCATCGAGCGCGTACACGGCGAACTGCCGTTCAAGGCTCATGATGCTGGCAAGCATGATTTCGGGCTGCCTTGGCTGAGGACCCCGCGTGAGACGATTATAGACTTCGGCAAGGCTGTGCGCTGCAATGACGACGTCAGCAGGAGGAACCTCTTTGATCAGTCGGATCGAAGGCAAATGATGGAGATGCTCGGTCGCAAGGGCAGCGATGAGAACATTACTGTCGACGAGAAGTTTCAATCGTAGAACAGTTCGCGGTTGCGGTCCTCATCAATCCCGGCCAGCGTCTCGTCCATCGTTGTCGGTTTACGACCCTGCGCGGCGAGAACCAATAGTTTCCCATCGCGCACCAACCCCGGCGGCAAGACTTCGTCGACAGGAGGCGGCGGGCGATAGGCGCGTATGGCGTCCTCGACGACCTGCGTCGCCGACTTGCCGGTTTCGGCGGCGAGCTCGGCCACGCGCTCACGCGCATAGTCGGAGCGGATGTTGAGCTGGGCGGATTGCTTGCGCGGCATGGCGACACGTTAACGGGATCGGTGCGAAGTGGCTAGCCAGATTTGCGGACGAAGGGATAGACCAGTTGCGGCAGATAGCCCTTGGGGACCGCCTCGGGAACGCCATAATCCTTCGGCCAGCGTCCCGGCGGCATGTGGAACGTGCCGAACAGCCGGTCCCACAGCGGGAAGTGGATCGCAAAGTTCACGTCGATCGCTTCGTCCTCGAGCCCGTGGTGCCAGTGGTGGAACCGCGGCGTGACGATGAAATGCCCGAGCCGGTCGAAATCGCCGCGCAGATTGGCATGGACCAGCGCCGAATAGACATAGACCAGCGCGATATACGCCTGCATCGCCGACGGCGCGAAGCCGAAGGTGAGCAAGGGCAACGACGTCAGCCCGCGCAGCAGCACCACCTCGACGATGTGCATCCGCGCGCCCGCGAGCCAGTCCATCGCCTTGGTCGAATGATGGACCGCGTGGAACCCCCACAGGAACGGCACGCGGTGGAACGCGCGGTGGAACCAATATTGCAGGAAATCGGTGATCAGCATCGCCTCGGCGAACTGGAGCAGCCACGGCTGCGCGGCGACCGCATCGCGGAAATCGCCCCACGATCCGGTATGCGCGTTGACGAAGCTCGACGGCGCGAGCGCGAGATAGGTCGAGACCTGCACCAGCATCGAGCTGACCAGATAGTAGAACAGATCCTCGCGCCATTCGAAGCGGAACAGCCGCTGGTCGGCGCGCTGCGGAAAGAGCCGCTCGATCGGCGCAAACATCAGCCCCGTCGCGACCAGATTCACGACGAAGAAGTCGACGCCGAAGAAGATGCCCCAGCTCGCGGTCTCGCGCGCCTGCACGTCGGCCCCGCCGAGCAGGGCAGCGGCGATACCGATGCCAAGCGCGGTAAAGCCGATCACCTTTTGCGGGCGCAGCATCAGGCTGAGCAGCGCGAGCGCATAGCTCGACAGCAGCACCGCATGGACGACCAGCCGGAACGCCGTCGTCGCCTCGACCTTGGCAAGCTCGGGCGTCGACAGCCATTCGGGCCAGCGCAGCGCCGCCACGAGAAACAGCCCGGCGATCGACAGCAACAGCGCGAAGAATCCGGCATACCAGCCGCTGCCGAAGCTGCGCACGGCAACGGGCGCTTCGAGATCGCGGGTCAGTGCGGTCAGGGGGTCGGAGATAGCCATGCTGCCGGTATAGCAGAAAAGCGGTTAAGCCACCGCTAAACATGGGCACCGCGTCGACGGGCACGCGTATGACCGCTTTTGTCATCGCGCGCCGTCATGCTAGCGCAGGCCATACTCACCGGACACGCAATGAAATGAACGACTTCGACTTTGCCCTCGGCGACATGGCCGACACGATCCGCAGCTCAACGCAGCGTTTCGCCACCGCGCGCATTGCGCCGCTTGCCGCGCGCATCGATGCCGAGGACAGCTTCCCGCGCGAATTATGGCCCGAGATGGGTGCGCTCGGGCTACACGGGATCACGGTAGCGGAGGCCGACGGCGGGCTCGGCCTCGGCTATCTCGAGCATGTCGTCGCGATCGAGGAAGTCAGCCGCGCGTCGGCATCGGTGGGGCTGAGCTATGGCGCGCACTCGAACCTGTGCGTCAACCAGATCGCGCGCTGGGGCTCGCCCGAACAGCGCGCGAAATATCTGCCCAAACTGATCAGTGGCGAGCATGTCGGCAGCCTCGCCATGTCGGAGGCGGGCGCGGGTTCGGACGTCGTCTCGATGAAGCTGCGCGCCGACGCGGTTCAGGGTGGCTATGTCCTCAACGGCACCAAATTCTGGATCACCAACGCGCCGCAAGCCGACACGCTCGTCGTCTATGCCAAGACGGGAGAGGGCTCGCGCGGCATCACGACCTTTCTGATCGAGCGCGACATGCCCGGGTTCGCGATCGGACAAAAGATCGACAAGATGGGCATGCGCGGCTCGCCCACCGCCGAGCTCGTCTTCACCGATTGCGAGGTTCCCGAGGAGAACGTGATGGGTCCGCCGGGTGGCGGGGTCGGGGTGCTGATGTCGGGGCTCGATTACGAACGCGCGGTGCTTGCGGGCATCCAGGTTGGTATCATGCAGGCCTGCCTCGACGTGGTCGTGCCGTTCGTGCGCGAGCGCAAGCAGTTCGGCCAGTCGATCGGCAGCTTCCAGCTGATGCAGGGCAAGGTCGCCGACATGTATGTCGCGCTCAATTCGGCGCGCGCCTATGTCTATGCGGTCGCGCGCAATTGCGACGCGGGCAAGACGACGCGCTTCGATGCGGCGGGCGCGATCCTGCTGGCGAGCGAGAACGCGGTGCGCGTGGCCAACGAAGCGGTCCAGGCGCTGGGCGGCGCGGGCTATACGAGGGACTGGCCGGTCGAACGCTATTACCGCGACGCCAAACTGCTCGATATCGGCGCGGGAACCAACGAGATCCGCCGCATGCTGATCGGGCGCGAGGTGATCGGGGCGTAGCATTAGCGCGCCGATCCGCAGCGGCCGCCGACTTTCCCCGGGGCACGCGATCGGCTAGCACCCGCCGATCGGGGGGAGCGCACATGGCCGACGACGGGATTTTTATCGGGACGGCGGCGGACGGGACGCGGCAGGTGCTCAACCTGAAACGCGCAAACCGCCACGGGCTGATCGCGGGCGCGACCGGCACCGGCAAGACGGTGACGCTGCAGGGCATCGTCGAGGGCTTTTCCAACGTCGGCGTGCCGTGCTTCGTCGCCGATGTGAAGGGCGACCTGT
This sequence comes from Sphingomonas sp., assembly GCA_965248885.1. GTDB lineage: Bacteria > Pseudomonadota > Alphaproteobacteria > Sphingomonadales > Sphingomonadaceae > Sphingomonas_O. The sequence continues at coordinate 2,645,762 of OZ252211.1, forward strand.
CTGGGCTGGCGATGGCAGGGTCGCCGACGGGCAAGATGCACGACATCTTTGCCGCGCGCGCCAAGGAGATCGGCGACGACGCGTGGGCGTATCGCGACACCCCGGTACAGTTCTGGGACCTGTTCGGCGAACAGGGTCATCCCATCCGCGCCACGGTCAGCGAGATGGGGCCGCTGATGCTTGCGCGGCTGCTCGACCTCAACGACGTGCAGGAAGGCGTGCTGACGATCGCGTTCCACGTCGCAGACAAGGAAGGGCTGCTGCTCCTCGACCTCGACGACCTGCAGGCGATGCTCGTCGACTGCGCGGGGCGCGCCGACGAACTGACGATCGCCTATGGCAACATGTCGAAGGCGAGCATCGGCACGATCCAGCGCTCGCTGCTCCAGCTGCGGTCGCAGGGCGGCGAGCATTTCTTCGGCGAACCCGCGCTCGACATGGCCGATTTCATCAAGCTCGACGACAGCGGGCGCGGCGTGGTCAACATTCTTGCCGCCGACAAATTGATGGCGTCGCCCAAGCTCTATTCGACCTTTCTGCTGTGGCTGCTGTCCGAATTGTTCGAAACGCTGCCCGAGGTCGGCGACCCCGACAAGCCGCGGCTGTGCTTCTTTTTCGACGAAGCGCATCTGCTGTTCGACGACGTACCCAAGGCGTTGCTCGACAAGATCGAACAGGTCGTGCGGCTGATCCGGTCGAAGGGAGTCGGCGTCTATTTCATCACGCAGAACCCCATCGACATTCCCGACACCGTCGCCGGGCAGCTCAACAACCGTATCCAGCACAAATTGAACGCCTTCACCCCGCGCGACCAGGCGGCGGTGCGCGCGGCGGCCGAGACGTTTCGCGCCAATCCCGGTGTCGACGTCGCGACGGTCATTACCGAACTCAAGATCGGCGAGGCGCTGGTCTCGCTGCTCCAGCCCGACGGATCGCCCACGCCCGTCGAACGCACGCTGATCAAGCCACCCGCCAGCCGCGTCGCGCCGATCACGCCGCAGGAGCGCGGCGTGATGATCACCACCGACGCGGTCGGCGACAAATACGACGTTCTGGTCGATCGCCAGTCGGCGGAGGAGATCCTGCTCGCCAAATCGAGCGAGGCCGCCGCCGCCGCCGCGCAGGCCAGGGCGTCCGACGACGCGGCCAAGGCGGCCGCCGCGCAGGCCAAGACCGATGCGATCGCCGCCAAGGAAGCTGCGCGCCAGCAGGCGGCGGCGCAAAAGGAAGCCGACCGTCAGGCCGCGATCGCCGCGCGCGAAGCCGCCAAGCCGACGATGATGGACGCCGTCATCAAATCGGCAACGCGCTCGGCCTCGTCGAGCGTCGGGCGCGCCGTCGCCAACGAAGTCACGCGCGCCGTGTTCGGCGGCGGCGGACGCGGACGCGCGTCGAGCAGCGGCGGAATCGCGGGGCAAGTGATGCGCGGCATCCTCGGCGGGTTGTTCCGGGGGTGATGGGGGTGCGCAATTCTAGTTGCGTCATCCCCGCGAAGGCGGGGACCCATCTCCCGCGGGTTCAGGAGATGGGTCCCCGCCTTCGCGGGGATGACGATAAAGTTGGCAACCGCAGCGCGCGCGGGGGGTTCTAGCCCGCATGCACCGCGTCTGGCTGATCCTCAACAAGGCGTCGCGCGCGGTGGGTGAGGGGTGGGAGGCGACATTGGTCGCGGCATTTGAGGCGCGCGGGTGCGCGGTGGCGGGGACCACCGACTTTTCCAACGACGCGCTGCCGACCGTCGACCAGCTGAAAGGCATCGACACCGTCGCGGTCGCGGCGGGGGACGGGACGATCAACGCGACCGCGTCGGCGCTCGACGACTGGGAGGGCATGCTGCTCGTGCTGCCCGGCGGGACGATGAACCTGCTTGCCAAGGCGCTCCACGACGGCAGCGTCGATCCGCAGGCGATCATCGCCGCCGTCGCCGACCCGCCGAAAACGCGCCATGTGCCAACCGTCGATGTCGAGGGCGCACGCGCGTATGTCGGTGCGATTGTCGGCCCCGCCGCAAGCTGGGTCCATGCACGCGAGGCGGTGCGCAAGAGCGCGTGGGGCAAATTGCGCCGCGCGGTCCGCCTCGCCTATCTGCGCAGCCTGTCGCATTCGGTGCGCCTCGTCGCGGGCAACCGCCGCTCGCGCAGCTATCGCGCGGTGTTCATCCATCCCGACGGTGATGCGCTGTCGCTCGTCAAGGTTCGCGCCGACGGGTGGCAGGACGGGGTTCGGCTGGGGTTCGGCTATCTGACCGGCAGCTGGGAAAACGCGCGCGGGGTCGAAACCGCGCGCGCGCGTGCCGTCACGCTCGCCGAGGACCGCCCCATTTTCGCGCTGTTCGACGGCGAGCCGCTGCGCCTGCCGCCGCGCACGACGCTGACCCTCGGCAAAACCAGATTGAGGTTTATCACGACGCCATGAGCCGGTTGTTTCACGTCTCCGACCTTCATTTCGGGCGCGCCGACATGGTCGCGCTCGACTGGTTCGCGAATACCGTGCGCGACGAGCGCCCGGATGCCGTGCTGATCACTGGCGACCTGACGATGCGCGCGCGCCGCCGCGAATTCGCCGCCGCCGCCGACTGGCTCGGCAAGCTCGGCGTGCCGCTGACGATCGAGGTCGGCAACCACGACCTGCCCTATTTCAACCTGTGGGCGCGCTTCGTTACGCCTTACGCACGGTACGAGGGGCTGGAGCGCGTGCTCGAAAAGCCCGTCGCGCTGCCCGACGCGTCGGTTGTCCCGCTGCGCACGACCGCGCGCGCGCAGTGGCGGGTCAACTGGGCGCATGGCCTCGTCACGCGCAACCGGATCGCCGAGACCGTTGCCGCGCTCGACGCGGTCCCGTCGGGGCGGGTGCGCATCGTCACCTGCCACCACCCGCTGTTCGACAAGCCCGGCGGTGAGGCCGAAGGGCGCACGCGCGGCGGAGCCGAGGCGCTCGCCGCGCTCGCCGACCACGGCGCCGACCTGATCCTGTCGGGGCATGTCCACGACCCGTTCGACCTGATGTGGACCGGCGGTACGCGGCCCGTGCGGATGGTCGGCGCGGGAACGCTGTCCGAACGTGTCCGCGCGACGCGGCCCGGCTATAACCGGATCACGATCGCGGACGGACGGATCGATGTCGTCGCCGAGGCGATGGCCTAGGCCGGAACTCAGCCGAAGAAATGCGCGGCGATGTCCTTGGCGATGCGCACCGGGCGCTGCGTGTCGGCGTCGATGCAGCACCAGCTCGACTTGACCTCGGCGAGCAGTTCGTCGCCGCGCCGGATGATCGTCGAATAAAAGGCGCGGACCCCCTCGACCTTTTCGAGCACGACCGTTGCGATCACCTCGTCGTCGAGGAAGGCGGGCTTGCGATAGGTGATCTCGTGCTTCAGCGCGACCCACAGATGCGCCGCGACCGCTGCGGGCGGGGCGAGCTTTTGCCAGTGCGCGACGACCGCGTCCTGCACCCAGCTCAGATAGCGGGCATTGTTGACATGCCCCATGAAATCGATGTCACCGGGGACGATCTGGATGGGATGAGCAAGGATACGCGACATCGTATCGGTTTACACGATAGTCAGTGGCGACGCTATCCCCGCCCGCGGTAGCCGGGCACGTCCTGCGGCGGGAGCCACAGCCCCTGCGGCGGTGGTCCCGACTGCCAGAACACGTCGATCGGAATGCCCCCGCGCGGATACCAATAGCCCCCGATCCGCAGCCATTGCGGCGCCATCTCACCGAACAGCCGCTCGCCGATGCCGACGGTGCAATCCTCGTGAAACGCCGCATGGTTGCGGAATGCCCCGAGGAACAGCTTCAGCGACTTCGATTCGACGATCGTTGCGTGCGGCGCATAATCGATCACGAGGTGCGCGAAATCGGGCTGGCCGGTGACCGGGCACAGCGAGGTAAATTCGGGCACGGCAAAGCGCACGAGATACGCCCGCCCCGGACGCGGGTTGGCGACATAGTCGAGCACCGCCGCATCGGGCGAGGCGGGAAGCGACGAGGTCTGTCCTAGGTGGAGGGGGGTCATCGTTTTCGTCTAGCGCGATCGCACAAGGATTGAAAACCAACTTGACGAAGAACGAATATCGAACATATTCGGTCGATGCAGTCGATCGAATTCTGTGCGGGCGCGGGGGGCCAAGCGCTGGGGCTGGAACAGGCCGGTTTCCGACACACTGCACTCGTTGAAATCGACAGCGATTGCGTGCGCACATTGCGTTTCAACCGTCCGTCTTGGGACGTGCGCGAAGCTGACATGGACAGCTTCGACGGTAGGCCCTTTCGCGGTGTTGACCTGTTTGCAGCCGGCCTGCCATGCCCGCCATTCTCGGTTGCCGGCAAGCAGCTCGGTGCCGCTGACGAGCGCAATCTTTTCCCGGCTGCCCTTAGACTGATCGACGAAATCAGGCCGAAAGCGATAATGATCGAAAACGTGCGAGGCTTTCTTTCAGCGATATTTGACGACTATCGTGGGTGGCTGAAACGCCAACTGGAGGCGATGGGCTACGTCACCGAATGGCGGCTGCTCAACGCGTCAGACTTTGGCGTGCCGCAACTGCGCCCCCGCGTCGTGATCGTGGGCGTCGAGCGCAGCTTGTCGGACATGTTCGACTGGCCGACGCCAAATCCGCAAAATGCGGCGAGCGTCGGCAGGACGTTACGCGACCTGATGGCCGCCAATGGCTGGCAGGGAGCGACGCGCTGGGCCGAGCGTGCCGACGACATTGCACCGACAATCGTCGGCGGGTCGAAAAAACACGGTGGGCCAGACTTGGGACCTACCAGAGCACGCGCTGCATGGGCGTCGCTCGGCGTCGAAGGTCGAACGATCGCAGAAGCGCCACCGGAGCCGAATTTCGTCGGAATGCCGAGGCTGACTACACGTATGGTCGCACGCATTCAGGGGTTTCCCGATTCGTGGCAGTTCTCCGGACGCAAGACTGCTGTATATCGGCAGATCGGCAATGCATTTCCGCCGCCCGTTGCAAAGGCGGTTGCGACGAATTTAAAAATTGCGTTGGCCTGCAGGCGCGCTTTTTCGCTCGCTGCGGTTGCCTGATGGCGGCGCGCGATCAACTTCGCGACTATTTCCTCTCGCATCTGGGGCAGGTGCTATCGAGCGACGAGCTTCGCGCAGCCGCCGGCGGCATCACCGAGTGGGCGCGCCGCGTACGCGAACTGCGCAACGAGGAAGGTTATCGAATCCTCACCAACAATGATCGCGCCGATTTGAAGCCCGGTCAGTATCTGCTTGAAACTGCGACGCCGGAACCCGCCTTCGAACGCGCGATTTCGAAGGAGACTCGTGCGATCGTTCTCGACCGTAACGGCTACACTTGCCAGATGTGTGGCGCTGGCGGGGGTGAACCGCATGCGCACGATCCCTCGCGCAAGACGCGATTGCACCTTGGACACATCGTCGACAAGTCGATGGGCGGCACCGATGATCCTTCGAACCTGCGTGCAACCTGCTCGATATGCAACGAAGGCGCGTCGAACATCACGCCCGACCGGCCCTCGCTCATCAAGCTAAAGGCTCAGGTCCGCAAAGCGACGGGCAACGACCAGCGAGCGTTGCTCGACTGGCTGACGGAGAAATTCGCTCCCACGCGTTGAGCCCCTCATGACCACCCTCATCCCCATTCTCGGCGATCAGCTCTCGCTCGACCTGTCGTCGCTTGCGCGTGCCGACCCGGCGTGGTCGGTGCTGCTGATGATGGAGGTCGCCGACGAGGCGCGCTATGTGCGGCATCACCGGCGCAAGCTTGCCTATATCCTGTCGGCGATGCGGCATCATGCCGATGCCCTGCGCGCGCAGGGGTGGACCGTCGATTACGTAAAGCTCGACGATCCCGGCAATTCGGGGAGCTTCACCGGCGAGATCGCGCGCGCGGTGGAGCGGCACGCGCCCGACGCGATCGTCGTGACCGAAGCAGGTGAGTGGCGCGTCCAGGCGATGCTCGAGGCGTGGGAGACGCTGTTCGGCCTGCCCGTCACGATCCGCCCCGACACGCGCTTCATCGCCAGCCACGGCGATTTCGGGGCATGGGCGCAGGGGCGGCGCGAGCTGACCATGGAATTTTTTTACCGCGAACAGCGCCGCAAGACCGGGCTGCTGATGGAGGGCGACGCCAAGGCGGGGCGCGACAAGCCGACCGGCGGCAGCTGGAATTTCGACAAGCAGAACCGCAAACCTGCCAAGTCCGACCAGTTCGTGCCGCAAAAACCCGTCTTTCCCGCCGACGCGATCACGCGCGACGTCATCGCACTGGTGACACGCGCTTTCCCCGACCTGCTCGGCAGCCTCGACGACTGGGATTTCGCGGTGACGCGCGAGGATGCACTGGTGGCACAGGACTATTTCCTCGACCACGCGCTGCCGCGCTTCGGCGATTATCAGGACGCGATGGTGACGGGCGCGCCGGTGCTGTGGCACGCGCACCTCTCGCCCTATATCAATGCCGGGCTGCTCGATCCGCTCATGCTGTGCCGCGCGGTCGAGGCGCGCTACCGCGACGGCGCGGTGCCGCTCAACTGTGCCGAGGGGTTCATCCGCCAGATCATCGGCTGGCGCGAATATATGCGCGGCATCTACTGGCTGGCGGGCCCCGACTATATCGAGCGCAATCATCTGGGCGCGTCGCGCGCGCTGCCCGCTTTCTACTGGACCGGCGACACCGACATGCACTGCATGCGCCAGGCGATTGGCCAGACGTGGCAGCTTGCCTATGCGCACCATATCCAGCGGCTGATGGTCACGGGCAATTACGCGATGCTGATCGGGGCCGACCCGCGCGGCGTCCATGATTGGTACATGGAGGTCTATGCCGACGCGTATGAATGGGTGACCTTGCCCAACACGCTGGGGATGAGCCAGTTCGGCGACGGCGGGCTGGTGGGGTCGAAACCCTATGCCGCAAGCGGCGCCTATATCGACCGCATGTCCGATTATTGCGGGCGCTGCCGCTATGACGTGAAGCAGCGCACGGGCCCCGACGCCTGCCCGTTCAACGCGCTCTACTGGGATTTCCTGGTGCGCAACCGCGACACGCTCGGCGGCAATCACCGCCTCGCGATGCCCTATCGCAGCTGGGACAAGATGAACGGCGACACACAGCGCGCGTTGCGCGCGCAGGCCGCGACCTATCTTGCCGGGCTCGATGCCGCGCCCACGGGTTATGGACCGGGCGTAGCCCGACGCCCTGTAGGTTTTAAGTCGTAATTCGCGCCGCACACCCCAGATAGCAGCCAGCCCCGCGGCAGTCCCGCGCGGGCACCCGAGACCCGACCCATGACCGACGATCCTCCCTCACGCGCCGTCCCCTCGGGCCGCCTGGCGCGGCTCGGCGCCTTCGGGCGGATCGCGGGGGGTGTCGCGGGCAACGTGCTGGGTGAGGGCGCGCGGCGTCTGGCGGCGGGCGGGCGGCCGCAGCTGCGCGACCTGATGCTTACCCCCGCCAATGTCGGGCGCGTCACCGACCAGCTCGCGCATCTGCGCGGCGCGGCGATGAAGCTGGGGCAGATGATCTCGATGGATGCGGGCGACATGCTGCCGCCCGAACTGACGCAGATCCTGTCGCGGCTGCGCGACCGCGCGAACCACATGCCGCCGCAACAGCTGCAGACGGTGCTCGCCGCGCAGTGGGGCAAGGACTGGCGGCGGCGCTTCAAGCGCTTCGGCGGGTCGCCGATCGCCGCCGCCTCGATCGGCCAGGTGCACCGCGCGACGACGCACGACGTCGACGGAAGCGGGGAGCGCGAGCTGGCGATCAAGGTGCAATATCCCGGCGTCGCCGAGAGCATCGATGCCGACATCGACAATGTCGCGACGCTGCTGCGCCTGTCGGGGCTGATGCCGCGCGAGATCGACCTTGCACCCTTGCTTGCCGAGGCGAAGCGCCAGCTGCACGAAGAGGCCGATTACGTCCGCGAGGGCGAACAGATGACGCGCTTCGGCGCGCTGCTCAGCGGCGATCCGGGCTTCGTCGTGCCGGTGCTCGATACCGAATTCTCGACCGCGCGCGTGCTCGCGATGTCGTTTGTCGAAGGGGTGTCGATCGAGCGGCTCGACGACCAGCCACAAGCCGTGCGCGACCGGGTGATGGCGCGGCTGATCGGGCTGGTGCTGCGCGAATTGTTCGAATTCGGCTTCATGCAGACCGACCCGAATTTCGCCAATTACCGCTACCAGCCTGACAGCGACGCGCTCGTGCTGCTCGATTTCGGTGCGGCGCGCGCGGTCGCGCCCGAAACGCAGGCGGGCTATGCGCGGCTGCTGGAGACGTGCCTGCAGGGCGACCGCGACGCAGTGCGCGACGCGGCGGTCGCAGCGGGATTTCTGGGCGCAGCGGCGGTGGCGGCGCACCGCGCGGCGTTCGATGCGATGATCGACGTGATCGTCGCCGAGCTCAACCGCCCCGATGTGTTCGACTTCGGCGACCGTGCCTATGTCGGCACGTTGCGCGACCGGAGCATCGCGATCGCGCAGGACCGCGCGACGTGGCACATCCCGCCGATCGACACGCTGTTCGTCCAGCGCAAGATCAGTGGGACCGCGCTGCTCGCGGCGCGCATGAAGGCGCGCGTCGACGTACGTGCGATGGTCGAGCGATTGCCGCGCTGATCAGGCCAGCGCACGCTCCGGCATGGCACGTCGCCGCAGCGCCGCGCCCACCGCGCCGAACCCGATGAGCATCATCGCCCAAGTGGCGGGTTCGGGGACAGCGCCCTGCACGTCGCGCAGCTGGTATGAGAAACTCGCATTGTCGATCGTGAAGGGCGCGTTGAGCGACGTGATGGTCTGCGTCACGCGCAGCCCGTCGAAGGTGAAGGCGTTGCCCGGAAACTGCCCGCCGATCGCCGACAGGCAGTTACCGCACGCGCCCGGCTGAGTGTTGGACGGCAGCCCGGTGTTGCCAAGCGAATAGGAAAAAACCAGCGTACCTTCGGTCGTCGGTCCGGCGTCTTCGGTATAGCCGGGTGGCGAACCGAAATCGCCCTGAAAGAAGTTGAGCCCGAAGAATTGCTCACCGGACGCGGGCACGGTGAACCCGCCGGTGAGCGTGACGATCGCCTCGATCACGTCGCCCTCCGCCACGGTAAAGGAAGTGAACGGATCGAGGATGAGCTGTCCCGTGAAGTAATTGCTGCCTTCGAATGTAAAGCTGCCGGTGGTCGCGTTCGCGCTGGTCCCCGTCAGGCTGATCGTGTGCGTCACCGCCTGCGTCACCGCCCAAGCGGGTGATGCGCCGACGATCGCGGCCGCGACCAATGCAAGCTTTCCGATACGCTGCATATTCCCGTTCCTCGCTGCCCATGTCCGTGCTCCGTCGATACGGTCCGGAACCGGCGCCGACACCTGTCGAATTTGACAGGTTTTGCGTTTCGTACCGTTGCGGCACGCGCGCCAATCGAGCGTTGACGGGCGGGCGGCATGATAGGAAGACAGGCGCTCCGGCGGAGGCGAAGCGGATGATTCGTCAGGCACTCGATCTCAGCAGCGCTGCTTTCGACCAGGTCGATGCGGCCGCGACCAGCACAGTCTTTCACGACGCGCTCACGCCGCTCGGCATCAGCTATATGCAGGCGCGGCGCTACCGACGTCCCGCGACGCGGCTGACCCCGCGCGCGCACTGGAGCGCGGGCGGCTTCGTCGCACGCTTCGGCAGGGAAGGCTGGATCGGCAGCGGCAGCTCGGACTATGTCTGTTTCGACTGCAACCCGCTGATCGCGCCGGTCGCCAAGGGCGTGACGCGCTTTCGCTTCGGTGACTATGCGCCGCACGGCGATCGCCGCTTCGGACGTTACTGGGACGCCATGTCGGAGGGGGGGATCGGCGATGCGCTGGCGTCGGTCGCCTATGGCCGCTCGTCGGCGATCGCTTCGCTTCACATCGGCTTTCGCGACACGCGCGTCGACCAGCCGCTGCTCCAGCTCGTTCACGCCGCGGCCTCGCTCGTTGCCGAGCGGCTGTTGACGTTCGATGCCGAAGGCGTGCCCGACGAGCCCGGACTGTCGGTGCGCGAGCGTGATGCCATTGCGTTCGTCGCCGACGGCAAGACCGACTGGGAAATCGGCACGATCATGGGGGTAGCCGAGACGACGGCGCGGTTCCATGTCGACAATGCGCGGCGCAAGCTGGGCGCGGTCAACCGCGCGCACGCGGTCACGCGCTACCTGGCGCTTTACGGTCATGCCTGACGCCGTGGAGCGCCGAGCTGAGGAGCGGCACCCGGGGCACCTGAAAGAGTACCGCTCCCCCTACCGGTGAACCCGTCCTAATTCGCCGTGTAGCGATAGGTCGAGATCTGGCAGACGTTGATGCCGTTGCGCGTCAGCTTGTCGCCGTCGTCGAAGTCGGCACGGAAATCGAAATTGCACGCGCCGGTGCCGTCATCGACGTTGATGCGAACCGACTGGCCGGGCTTGAGAATACGGCTGCCGAGGATGTCTTCCTCCCAGTTCGACCGCCCGCTGTTCGACGCGTAGAAACGGACCATCGTGTTGTTCGTCTCGTTGACGATCGTCACATGGCGGTCGGCCGCCTGTGCCCCCGTCGCGGCCGCCAGCATCGCCGCGCCCGCCAGCATCGTCCTGAACCCCAGCATCGTCCTGAACCCTTGCATGATACGCCTCCCTTGAACCCGATGGTGACGGCTTAGCATCCGCGACTCGCGCCAGAAGCCCCATTTGGGGTATGCCGCTTGATAATTTGCGGCGTTCGAACATGATGCGCGGATCATGCGCGCAGCCCAGTTCCTCGACCGCTTTCGCCGGGACGATGCCCAGGGGTCGCCGATCGCGGCATTCATCGACGATCCCGACGGATGGATCGCGACGCTGACCGAGATGCCCGACGCGCTGGACAGCGCGATGCGCGACGCGGTGCGCGACACGCACGGCGCGCCCGCCGAGATCAAGGCAGAGGGCTTTGCGTCGGCGGCGTGTGCGCGCGACGGCAGCGTGCTCGTGGCCGGCGCGCGCTTTGCCGACTGGTTCGAGGGGATCGACCCGGTCGCAGGCGCGGTGCGCGGGATCGGTCCCGGCTGCCCGCGCGTCTCGCTGTTCGCCGACGACCGTACCGGACGGGCCGTGGCACTGGCGGCGGGAATCGAAGCGGTCGCGCGCAACTGGCCGCTCGACCCGCGCGTCCGCGCCGCGCTGCACGAGGGGCACGCGCGCTTTGCCGTCGTCGCCTTTCGCCCCGATGACCGCTCGTGGCAGAGCGCCGCCAGCACCTTCAGCCTGACGCGCGCCGAAGCCGGGCTGGTCGCCGCGCTCGGGCGGCACGGCGACCTGCAGCGTGCGGCGCGCGAGCGCGGCGTGGCGTACGAGACCGCGCGCAAATTCGTCGCTTCGGCGATGCGCAAGACCGGAACGCGCCGCCAGACCGAACTCGTCCGCCAGACGCTGGCGACGGTGGCGGGCGACGTGTCCGACAGCGCCCGCCTGGTCGGGCTGACGCGCGACCTGTTCGCGCTGACCGAGCGGCAGGCGCGGCTCGCCGTGCTCGTCGCGCGCGGCGCGACGCGCGAGGGTGCCGCCGTAACGCTCGGCCTGTCGGACAATCGCGCCAAGGCCGATCTGAAGATCGTGTTCCAGGCGTGCGGCGTCGACTCGGCAGTCGACCTCGCGCGCATCATGGCAGAGGTCAACGCGCTCGAGGGGCTCGCCTCGGCGTGCGAGGTGACGATCGAGCCGCCAGGCCGCGCCGCCGAGCCGCTGCGGCTGATCCCGCGCAGTCACGCAGGGGGGCGGATCGCGGTCGCCGACCATGGCCCCCCGGAGGGCGTGCCGGTAATCGTGATGCACAGCAACGTCAGCGGGCGGCATCATCCGCGCGCGACGATCGCGGCGATGCAGGCGGCGGGGTTTCGCCCGATCTGCTGGGAGCGTTCGGGGTTCGGGCTGACCGACTATCTCCCCGGCAACGTCACCGACGTGGCGGTCGCCGATTTCCACGATGTGCTCGACGTATTTGCGCTCGAGCGCGCGGTCGTGCTCGCGCGCTGCACCTCGGCCTCGTTCGCCATTTGCGCCGCGGCCGCCTGTGGCCGCGTCGCCGCCGCTGTGCTGCTCGATCCCGATTCGCCGCTGCGTCCCAATCGCCCGCAGACACGAATGACCGACCATGCGCGCACGCTGTTCCAGACTTACCCGCAGCTCGCCGAAAGCTTCGCCAGCCTGCTCGCGCGCCGGACGAGCGCCGCGCTGGTCGAGCGGATGTGGCGGCGCGCGTCGGCAGGCGTCGCGCGCGACCTCGCGCTGCTCGACGATCCGCACGAACTTGGCGAGATCGTGCGCGGGGCGCAACAGGCGGCGCGCGGGCTCTATGGCTTCACGCACGAGGCGCTGTCGGCGCAGAGCGGCGCGCCGGTCGCCCCCGTCGCCGATGCACGCGGCTGGAGCGTGATCTTCGGGCATGGCGACGAGACGCACGACATCGGCGATTATGTCGCCTTCTGGCGCGACGCGCTGCCGCAGGCGCAGGTCGACATCGTCGGGCAGGGCGCGCATTTCCTTCATGCGACGCACACTGCCGAGGTGATCGCGGCGCTTCACCGCGCCCATCGCCACGCCTGTGTGACCAATGTTGCGCCGCCGCGCGAATCTGCTGCGCTCGCGGCCTGAACTGCGCTAGTCGCCGGACGTGCGTCGGGATTCGAAATGCGATGTGGCGATCGTCGGCGGTGGCCTCGCGGGAGGATTGCTCGCCTATGCGCTGTCGGTGCGGCGCCCCGAGCTGAAGGTCCGCCTGATCGAGCCGCAGGCGGGGTTGGGCGGCAATCACGTCTGGTCGTTCTTTTCGGCCGACATCGACCCCGCCGACCGCTGGATCGTCGAGCCGTTCATCGACCACAGCTGGAACGGCTACGAGGTCCGCTTTCCGCAGCACAGCCGCACGCTCGGCGTCCAGTATAATTCGATCCGTTCGGAATCGTTCGATGCGCGGCTGCGCGCCGCGCTGCCCGGCACCGTGCCGGTCGCTGCCGAAGCGGTCAGCCTGTCGGCGACGACGGTCGCGCTTAACACGCAGGCGCGCATTTCGGCGCGTGCGGTCGTCGATGCGCGCGGCGCGGCCAAGACCGCTCTGCTTGAGGTCGGCTGGCAGAAATTCGTCGGGCAGGAATTGCGCACGCGCACCCCGCACGGGCAGGTCTTTCCGATCATCATGGACGCGACCGTGGCGCAGGACGACGGCTATCGTTTCGTCTATGTCCTGCCGCTCGCGCCCGACCGGCTGTTCGTCGAGGACACCTATTACAGCGACGGACCCGCGATCAGCCGCGACGTGTTCGCCGGGCGAATCGCCGACTATGCCGCCGCGCAGGGCTGGGACGTGGCCGAGGTCATGAGCGAGGAGAGCGGGGCGCTGCCGGTCGCGATGGGCGGCAATTTCGAGGCCTATTGGCAGTCGGGCGGGAGTGCCGCAAAAATCGGCATGCGCGCCGGGCTGTTCAACGCAGCGACCGGCTATTCGCTGCCCGAGGCGGTGCGTGCCGCCGCGCGGATCGTCGCGATGCCGTCGATCGCGGGGGCCGAGCTGGTCGAGGCGATGCACGATCACGCCGCGGCCCAGTGGCAGACGCAGGCTTTCTACCGCCTGCTCAACCGCATGGTGTTCCGCGCCGCCGACCCGACGCAGCGGCTGCGCATCTACCAGCGCTTTTATCGGCTGCGCCCGCAGCTGATCGAGCGATTCTATGCGGGCCGCTCGACGACGCTCGACAAGATACGTATATTGGCGGGAAGGCCGCCTGTCCCTATCAGCCGGGCTCTGAAAGTCCTCCAGGAGAATTGAGTTGAAGCGCGCGACAGTGATCGGGGCCGGATTCGGCGGCCTCGCGCTCGCAATCCGGCTACAGTCGGCCGGCATCGAAACGACGATCGTCGAGGCGCGCGACAAACCGGGCGGGCGCGCATATCACTGGGTGCGCGACGGCTTCACTTTCGACGCCGGGCCGACCGTCATCACCGATCCCGACTGCCTCGAGCAGCTGTGGGCGCTGTCGGGGCGGCGGATGGCCGACGATGTCGAGCTGTTGCCGGTGTTTCCCTTTTACCGGCTCAACTGGCCCGACGGAACCAATTTCGACTATTCGAACCGCGATGCCGAGCTGAACGCCGAGATCGCCAAGCTCGATCCCGAGGATGTCGCGGGATACCAGCGTTTCCTCGACTATTCCTCGTTCGTCTATGAAGAGGGGTACAAGAAGCTCGGGACCGTCGCCTTCCTCGATTTCAAGTCGATGATCGCGGCGTCGCCTGCGCTCATCAAGGCGCAGGCGTGGCGCTCGGTCTATTCATTGGTGTCGTCGTTCGTGAAGAACGAGAAACTGCGCGAGGTATTGAGTTTCCACACGCTCCTCGTCGGCGGCAACCCGATGAAGACGTCGAGCATCTATGCCCTCATCCACAAGCTCGAAAAAGTCGGCGGCGTCTGGTTCGCGCGTGGCGGGACGCAGGCGCTGATCGCGGCGATGGTTACCCACTTCGAGCGGCTGGGCGGGACGGTGCGGATGGGCGATGCCGTGGCCGAGATCGAGACGCAGGGCGACCAGGTGGTCGGCGTGCGCACGGCGAGCGGCTGGCGCACCGACACCGACGCGGTCGCGTCGAACGGCGATGTCGTCCACACCTATCGCGACCTGATGCCGCAATCGAGCCGGGCGCAGCGCGCGACGCGCGGGCTGCTCAAGAAGCGCTATTCGCCCTCGCTGTTCGTCGTGCATTTCGGGATCACCGGAACGTGGCCCGGAATTCCGCACCACGTCATCATGTTCGGGCCGCGCTATGCCGGATTGCTCAAGGATATCTACGAGCATGGCGTGCTCGCACAAGATTTCTCGCTGTACCTGCACCACCCGACCGTCACCGATCCGAGCCTCGCGCCCGAGGGGTGCTCGACCTTTTACGTGCTGTGCCCCGTTCCGCACATGGGGCAGTTTCCGGCGGACTGGGACGGGCATGTTGGCGAAATGCTGAAACAGCGCATCTTCGACGAGATCGAACGGCGCTTCATCCCCGATCTGCGCAGCCGGATCGTCACCGAATTCCACTATGCGCCGACCGACTTCGGCCGCGACCTGAACGCGCATCTGGGCAGCGCGTTCAGCCTCGAGCCGATCCTGACGCAGAGTGCGTGGTTCCGCGTCCACAACCGCGACGATGCGATCCCCAACCTGTATTTCGTGGGTGCGGGGACGCATCCGGGCGCCGGGATCCCGGGCGTGGTGGGGAGCGCGAAGGCGACGGCGGCGCTGATGCTCGAGGATCTGCGGTGACGGCAAGTCACCGCGGCGAAGAATGAACCGCCTCGCCGTCTACTGCGGGTCGGCCACCCCGGCCGATCCGCGCTATATCGAGTCCGCGCGCTTCGTCGGCGCGACACTTGCGGAGCGCGGCGTCGGCATCGTTTATGGCGGTGGCAGGCTCGGGCTGATGGGGGCGGTTGCCGATGCGGCGCTCGCTGCGGGGGGCGAAGTGATCGGGGTCATCCCCCAAGCGCTGATCGATGCCGAAGTCGCGCATCGCGGGCTGACCGAACTCCACGTCGTTGCCGGCATGCACGAGCGCAAGGCGCGTTTCATCGATCTCGCCGACGGCTTCCTGACGCTCCCCGGCGGTGTCGGCACGATGGACGAATTGTGGGAGGCGATCAGCTGGTCGCAGCTCGGCTATCATGCCAAGCCCGTGGGGCTGCTCAACGTCGGCGGCTTCTATGACGGGCTTATCGCGTTCAACGACACGATGATCGCGAGCGGATTCATTCGGACGCAGCATGCCGGGATCTTGATCCACGACGACGACCTCGACGCGTTGCTGGCGCGGATGACGGCCTATGCCCCGCACACGACGATCTTCGCGATGACTGCGGGGGAATTGTGAACACTTTTTCCCTCCCCCTTCAGGGGGGAGGGTACCACGCGCCGCAGGCGCGGGAGGGAGAGGGCTACCCGAGTAACGTGAGTGAGCGACTCACCCCCTCCCTGGCGCTGCGCGCCTGTCCCTCTCCCCTTCAGGGAGAGGGAAGAAAATGAATCGCCCCGCCCTCGTTGCCACCGCTGCCGAATCGATCGCGCGCGGGAGCAAGTCGTTCGCGCTTGCCTCCAAGCTGTTCGACAAGCCGACGCGCGAACGGGCGTGGCTGCTCTATAGCTGGTGCCGTCGCTGCGACGATCTCGCCGACGGGCAGGATCATGGCGGCGCGCGGCGCGTGGTGGTCGATGCGCAGGCGCGGCTCGGCACGATCCGCTTCCTGACCGACGCCGCGCTCGACGGGCAGGCGACCGGCGACGCGGCGTTCGACGCGCTCGGCGTCGTCGCGCGCGAATGCGACCTTCCCCGACGCTTCATCGACGATCATATCGCCGGGTTCGCGCTCGACACCGAGGACTGGCAGCCGCGTTCGGAAAACGACCTGCTGCGCTATTGCTATCATGTCGCGGGAGTCGTCGGCTGTATGATGGCGGTGGTGATGGGCGTCGACCCGCAAGACGACGAGACGCTCGACCGCGCGTGCGACCTGGGGCTCGCGTTCCAGCTCGCCAATATCGCACGCGACATCGGCGAGGACGACGCGGTCGGCCGCTGTTACCTGCCGGTCGACTGGCTGGTCGAGGCCGACATTCCGCCCGGTGAACACATGCGCCCGCATTTTCGCAGCCGTCTGGCCGACATGGCATGGTGGCTGGCGAACATGGTCGGCGATTACGAAGCCTCGGCGCGCGTCGGGGCCGCACGGCTCCCGCTGCGCGCGCGCTGGGCGGTGCTCGCCGCGGCGGGCATCTATGGCGAGATTGCCCGGAAAGTCGACGCGCTCGACCAGGCGGCGTGGGACCGGCGCGTGGTGGTATCGAAAGCCGCCAAGGCGCAGTGGGTGGCGCGCGCGCTGCGCCAGGCGCTGGTCAACCGGCCCCCGCCGACGACACGCGAAGGATTATGGACGCGGCCGCGTGCGCCCAGCGCGGTCTAGCGCCGCGCCATCCGCTTGAGCGTACGCAGCGCCATGCTCGTCGCCGCGTCATCGTCGCGCAGCGGCGATGCGACCAGAGACAATCCGGGCAAAGACAATTCGGGTGGCGACAATTCGGGTGGCGACAATTCGGGCGGCCCGTCGCGCAACACGCCGCCGCCGGGACGCGGTCCCTGTGGCCCGGTCCGCCGCGCGAGCCCGGCCTCGAGCCGGGCGACGAGCGCCGCGATGCTGTCGTCGCGTTCCTCGACCCCCGAAGATTCCGCTTCGACGCCAGGCTGCGCCACGTCGAATTCCTCGATCCGCAGCGGGGCGTCGAGGCTGTCGGTCGCGTCGACCGGCACGACCGGCTCGGGCGCGAAGAACCCCGGCGTCCGGACCGGCGGTTCGTCGATGCCCTGCCCGAGCGCTTCGTCGGACATCAGCGGCGCGCCCAGATCGCGATCAGCGAAGATCGGCTTGCGCGTCGGGACGATCGTTTCGGGCGCGAGAAAGGCAGCGAGATCGAGCGCATCGTCAGTCGGCGCGCGCCGCGGGCGCCGGACGCGCTGGCCAAGCAGCGCGACCGCGCGCGTGACGAGGTACAGCGCCCCCGCCACGAGCACGAACGCCGCGACGATCGCAAGCAGGCGCGCCTTCATCCCCAGCGGCGGTCGCGCCACCGACAGCAGGTCGCCGAGCCCGCTCGACGCGATCAGCGATTCGAAACGCCATTGCGGCGTCAGCGCGACCAGCGCGGCTGCGGCGAGGCCGAACATCACCGCGATCACCGGGGCAAGCGGGATGCGGGCGAGCGTGCGGACCAGCGTGCTTTTGGGCGTCATACTGCAAATGCCTCTACCGGCGTGGCGCACCCCGCCAGCCGTTCGTAAACCGGTTGATAACGAGCAATGTTGAACGACCAGTTACGTTCGCGTTCGACGAAGGCGCGCGCACGGTCGCGGCGCGCTTCCCACCCGCTTTGGTCGGCGAGCAGGCCGGTGAGCGCGCGGGCGATGGCGGGCGGATCGCCCGCGGCGAACAGCGTGCCCGTCACGCCATCGGCGATCAGCTCGCGGTGGCCGCCGACGTCGGACGCGGCGACCAGCCGCCGCTGCGCCATCGCCTCCAGCGGCTTCAACGGCGTGACGAGGTCGGTCAGCCGCATCTTCTTGCGCGGATAGGCGAGGACGTCGGTCAGCGCGTAATAATCCTCGACGCGGTCGTGCGGCACGCGGCCAACGAATACGATGCGCTCGGCGACGGGGGACGCGGCGGCCTGTGCGCGGAGACTCGCCTCCATCGGTCCGCCGCCGACGAGCAACAGTTTGGCTGCGGGGCGCGCGGCGACGAGCGCAGGCATCGCAGCGACGAGGTCGTCGATCCCCTCATAGTCATAAAAGCTGCCGATATAACCGATCGTCTCGGCACCGCTCAGCCCGAGCCGTGCGGCGAGTGCGGCATCGGGTGCGACGGGCGCGCCGAACATGCCGAGGTCGACGCCATTGGGTACGACGACGATCTTGTCGGGCGCGATGCCGCGCGCGATCAGGTCGCCGCGCAACCCTTCGCAAATCACCGACACCGCGTCGGCGCGCCGCACGGCGAAACTCTCGATCGCCCTTGTGAGCGCATAGCGCAGGCTGTGGTCGGTGCCCGTGCCGTTGCCGACCGCCGCATCCTCCCAAAAGGCGCGAATCTCGTAGACGAGCGGCAGGCGCCGCCGCCGTGCGACCCACAAGGCCGCGAGCGCATCGAGCACGGGCGAGTGCGCATGGAGGATGTCGGGGCGGAACTGCGCGACCGCCGCGTCGATCGCGCGCGCAAAGGCCGCAATTTCCTGCACTTCGCCGACCGGGCTCGGCCGCAGCGTCCCCGGCGGGGTACGCGCGAAGTCGAGCCCCTCGACGCTTTCGTGCGCGGGCCCCGGGGCCGTGTGCCGCCGTCCGGTCACGCCCATGACCGGCCAACCGCGCGCGATCTGCGCCTTCAGGATCGCGCGCGTGCGAAACGTGTAACCGCTGTGCAGCGGCAGGCTGTGGTCGAGGACGTGGAGAATGCGCATCGCAGCTTTCTCGCACAGCCAAACTTAAGGCGGCGTCAACCGCAATCGGCTAGGAGCCCTGTCGAAGCGCGTGCAGGACGAGCGGACGATGATCGACAATTTCTCGCTCGCGCTGACGCATGCGCTGTTGCTGTTCGCGGCGTGGCGGCTGTTCTCGCGCCCGGACCTCGACAGCGAGGATGCGCCGTCGGAGACGAAACCGCGGTGGGGCGGCCCGCGCCCGTGATGCGCGATCTCGCCTTCGTCACCTTTCTTGCCGCGCTGATCGGGCTCGGCTTTCGCCGCCCGTTCATCTTCGTCCTCGGCTATGTCTATGTCGACATCGTCGCGCCGCAGCGGCTGACCTATATCCTGCTCAATGCGGTGCCAGTCTCGCAGATCCTCGTCGGGCTTGCGGTCGCGGGCTGGGCGTTCATCGACGACAAGCGCGGCACGACGATCGCGCCGCGCCAGATGCTGTTGTTCGCGCTGCTCGTCTATTGCGGGGTGACGACGACCGTCGCCGACTTCCCGCTCGAGGCCGCCGACAAGTGGAGCTGGGTGTGGAAGGCGCTGGCGTTCGCGATTTTCCTGCCGCTGACGCTGCGCACGCGGTTGCGAATCGAATCGCTGGTGTTGTTCATGGTGCTGTCGGCGGCGTCGATCATCATCGTCGGCGGGATCAAGACGCTATTTTCGGGCGGCGGCTATGGTGCGCTCAACCTGATGGTGGCGAATAATTCGGGGCTGTACGAGGGAAGCATCATCTCCGCCGTTGCGGTCGCGATCGTCCCGCTGATCCTGTGGCTGTCGAAATTCGGCACCGTCTATCCGCCCGACTGGCGCGTGAAACTGTTCGCCTGGGCGCTGGTCTTTGCCTGCCTGCTGATCCCGGTCGGCACGCAGGCGCGCACCGGCCTCATCTGCATCGCCGTTCTGGGCGTAATGATGCTGCGCTCGAGCAAGCGGCGCTTCGTCTATCTGGGCGGTGTCGCCGCCGCTGCGCTGATCGTCATGCCGCTGCTGCCGTCCAAATTCACCGCGCGGATGGACACGATCAAGGGATATAAGGCCGACAGCTCGGCGGGTACGCGTCTCGCGGTCTGGTCGTGGACGTGGGACTATGTGAAGGATCATCCGTTCGGCGGCGGCTTCGATGCCTATCGCGGCAACCGGCTGCGCATCGAAAAGACCGAGGTCGCCGGGACCGGCGGCAATACCGAAGTCCGCTCGACGACCGAATACGACCAGGCTCGCGCCTATCACAGCGCCTATTTCGAAATGCTCGGCGAGCAGGGCTATCTGGGTTTCGCGCTCTGGGCGATGATCCATTTCGGCGGACTGTTGCGGATGGAGTTCGTTTATCGCCGCTGGCGCCGCGACGCCGAACAGGGCTGGATCGGCAGCCTCGCCGCCGCGCTGATGCAGGCGCACGCGATCTATCTGACCGGCGCGCTGTTCGTCGGCATCGCGTATCAGCCGTTCGTCTATATGCTCGTCGGGTTGCAGATCGGGCTCGACAGCTATGCGCGGCGGCTGAGCCGCCGAAACGCGCCCGAAACGATGGCACGGA
Organism: Sphingomonas sp.; assembly: GCA_965248885.1. GTDB lineage: Bacteria > Pseudomonadota > Alphaproteobacteria > Sphingomonadales > Sphingomonadaceae > Sphingomonas_O. The sequence continues at coordinate 2,666,326 of OZ252211.1, forward strand.
ACGCAAACGTCGCCGCCGCCGTTTAGCGGTCATGCCCCTTGTTTATGTCGATCCGGAAATGCCTGGCCTTACGCGTCGCAAGGTGCGGAACGGGTGGGGCTATTGGGATGCCAGGGGCGTGCGCGTCACCGACCGCGACGAGATCGACCGGCTCAACAAGGTTGCGCTCCCCCCCGCCTATACCGACGCGTGGTTTTGCCCGAGCCCGCACGGGCACATCCAGGCGACGGGGATCGATGCAAAGGGGCGCAAGCAATATCGCTATCACCTCGATTTCCGCGCGCAGCAGGAGGCGGCGAAATACGACCGCTGCGCCGATTTCGGGCGCGCGCTGCCCCTATTGCGTGCGCGTGTCGAGGCTGACCTGAAGGGCAAACCGACCGAGCGCGATGCGGTGATCGCCGCGATCGTCCGGCTGCTCGACCTCGGGCGTATCCGCGTCGGCAACGAGTCTTACGCGCAGGCGAACAAGTCGTTCGGCGCGACCACGCTGCGCACGCGCCACGCCAAGGTCGCGGGAACCAAGCTCAGCCTGTCGTACCGCGCCAAGTCGGGCGTGATGCGGCGGCTGACGATCAGCGACAAAGGGCTGCTGCGTGTCGTGCGGCGCGTGCAGGACCTGCCCGGGCAGAATCTGTTCCAGTATCTCGACGGCGACGGTCACGCCTGCCCGGTCGGCTCGGCCGACGTGAACGCCTATATAAAGGAAGCCATGGGCGACGAATTCACAGCGAAGAATTTCCGCACCTGGGGTGCGAGCGTGATCGCACTCGACCATGTCGTCGCCGCCTGCCGGTCGGGCGGCAAGGTCAAGCTGGCCGAGCTGCTCGAACCCGTCGCCGAGGCGCTGGGCAACACGCCGAGCATCGCGCGCAAATCCTATGTCCACCCGCTGGTCCTCGCGCTGAAGGATTCGGGGTTCGACGCCAGGCGATTGCCGCGCACGACGCGCTGGCTGTCACCGGTCGAACGCGCGCTGATCGCGCTGCTTGACGAGGCCGCCGAGGACCTGTCGAAGGCCGCCTGATGCCAAAGTCGATCGCATTCGCCGACCCGCCGCTGGCGGAGCGGCTTCCACAACTCGTCGAAGAGCGTGTGCGCTGGCTGTTCGACCATGGCACGCAAATCGCGATCGCGGCGGCAATGGGCGCGCTGATCGTCCTCGTGCTGCTCGGGCTGAAATGGGGCGGCGTGCGGCTCTGCGCATCCGACCCCGACCACAATCACTGGCGTAGCGTCGCGGGCCGCGCGCTTGCGAAAACGCGCATCTGGTTCATGGTCGCGGTCGCCGCGCAGATGGTCGCGAGCTATGCGCACGCCCCCGCCGACCTTTTGCGCACGATCTATTTCCTGTTCGTCATCGCGACCACGCTTCAGGCGGCGGTGTTCGCGCGCGAACTGATCCTTGGCACGATCGAACACCGGGCGCAGGGGCATGAATCGCTCGGCTCCGCGCTCGGCATCATCCGGTTGCTGGTGACGGTCGCGCTGTTCGCGATAGCTATCGTCCTGATCCTGTCGAACCTTGGCGTCGATGTGACCGGGCTGGTCGCCGGGCTCGGCATCGGCGGCATCGCGATCGGGCTTGCCGCGCAGGGTATCTTCAAGGATTTGTTCGCCGCGCTGTCGATCCTGCTCGACCGCCCCTTTCAGATTCGCGACCTGATCAAGTTCGGTGACGTCATCGGCCGCGTCGAGGCGATCGGGCTGAAAACCACGCGCATCCGCTCGCTCGACGGCGAAGAAGTCATCATGTCGAACGACAAATTGCTCGACCAGCAGATCCGCAATTTCCACGGCATCGAATCGCGGCGCATCGTGCTCGGCCTGCCGCTGCATTACCGCAATTCGGCGGCAAGCCTCGCCGCGCTCCCCGATGCCCTGGCAACGATCATCGGCGGCATCGCCGACAGCCGTTTCGACCACGCGCTGCTGACCGCGTTCGAGGCCAATGCGGTGATGCTCGAACTGATGCTGCATTCGACCGCAGGGGCCGCCGACGTGCGCGACCGGGTGCGGCACGAGGCGATGGCGGCGACGCTCGCGCACCTCGAATCGGCGGGGATCGCGCTCAGCTATCAGGCGACCGACCTGCCGGAAAAAACGCTTGCGGCGTGACGCTGCGGCATGCGCCGATTTTGACCTGAGCGGCGTGCGGCATTAGGGGCGCGGCAACAGGCAGGCAGGAGCACGCAGGATGTCCACCGTTACCGCAGACGCGATGAAAGCGCTGATCGGGCACGAGATCGGCGTATCCGAATGGCTGCTCGTCGATCAGGCGATGATCGACAAATTCGCCGATGCGACCGGCGATCATCAGTTCATCCACGTCAATCCCGAGATGGCGAAGATGACGCCGTTCGGCGGAACGATCGCGCACGGCTTCCTGTCGTTGTCGCTGATGCCGGTGCTGACCGAGACCGCCGACTTGCCGCGCCTCGACGGAATCAAGATGGCGGTGAATTACGGGGGCAACAAGACGCGCTTCCTGACCGCGGTCCGCGCGGGCAAGCGCGTGCGCGGGCGCTTCAAGCTGCTCGAGATCGAGGAAAAGCGCCCCGGTCAGTGGCAGCAGACCGTCGAATATACGCTCGAGATCGAGGACGAGGCCAAGCCCGCGCTCGTCGCCGAGTGGATCAGCCAGTTTTTCGTTTGAGGATTTGACCATGCGCGACGCCGTCATCGTTTCCACTGCCCGCACTCCGATCGGCCGCGCCTATCGCGGCGCGTTCAACAACCTGCCTGCGCCGACGCTGGCGAGCCATTCGATCCGCGCCGCCGTCGAGCGCGCAGGGATCGACCCCGCCGAAGTCGACGATGTCGTATTCGGCTCCGCGCTCCAGCAGGGGCAGCAGGCGGGCAACATCGCGCGTACCGCGCTGCTCCGCGCCGGGCTTCCCGTCACGGTCGCGGGCATGTCGGTCGACCGGCAGTGCGCATCGGGGCTGATGGCGATCGCGACCGCGGCCAAGCAGGTGATCCACGACCGGATGGACGTGGTCGTCGGCGGCGGCGTCGAATCGATAAGCCTCGTCCAGACGCCCGAAATGCGCGTCGGGCCCGACCCCGAACTGCTCGCGATGCATGCGGCGATCTACATGCCGATGCTCCAGACCGCCGAGATCGTATCGAAACGCTATGGCATCAGCCGCGAGGCACAGGACGCCTATGCGCTCCAGTCGCAACAGCGTACGGCCGCCGCGCAGGCGGCGGGCAAATTCGACGACGAAATCGTGCCCGTGACCGCGACGATGGCGGTCGTCGACAAGGCGACGAAGGAAGTCAGCCACCGCGAGGTGACGCTGAGCAAGGACGAAGGAAACCGCGCCGACACCACGATCGAAGGGCTGCAGGCGCTTCAGCCGGTCATGGGCCCGGGGATGAACATCACCGCGGGCAATGCGAGCCAGCTGTCCGACGGCAGCGCGGCGTCGGTCGTCATGGAGGCTTCGGTCGCCGCGAAAAAGGGGCTGACCCCGCTCGGCCGCTATGTCGGCATGGCGGTGGCGGGGACCGAACCCGACGAGATGGGCATCGGCCCGGTCTTCGCGATCCCCAAATTGCTTGAGCGGTTCGACCTCAAGATGGACGACATCGGGCTGTGGGAGCTGAACGAGGCGTTCGCGGTGCAGGTGTTGTATTGTCGCGACAAGCTCGGCATTCCCGACGAATTGCTCAACGTCAACGGCGGCGCGATCTCGATCGGCCATCCCTATGGCATGAGCGGCGCGCGCATGACCGGCCACGCACTGATCGAGGGCAAGCGTCGCGGCGCGAAATATGTCGTGGTGACGATGTGCATCGGCGGCGGCCAGGGCGCGGCTGGGTTGTTCGAGGTGCTGTGACGCGCGCCGTTAGAGCGGGATGACGTTGCGATGAATCGATAGGGATTCACAAACCGGTTGAAGTCTGATTCAAGCTGCTGGCCGAGGATGGAGGTCGGCAGCGATGGCGAGAGCCTATTCGATGGACTTGCGCGAGCGGGCGGTGGCTCGGGTTTTGTTGGGTGAGAGCGTTCGTTCGGTGGCAGCGATGCTGAGCATCAGTCCGGCGACGGTGGTGCGTTGGTCGGGACGGTATCGTGCTACTGGGAGCGCGGCACCTGCCAGGATCGGTGGTTACAAGGTCGGGGTGTTGTCGCGGCATCGTGACTGGTTGCTCGAGCGTACCGCGCACGACTTTACGTTGCGCGGGCTGGTCGCCGAGCTGGCCGAGCGTGGAGTGAAGGTCGACTATGTGCAGGTGTGGCGGTTCGTTCATGCCGAGGGTCTGAGCTTCAAAAAAAAGCGTACTGCCCGCCGAACAGCTTCGACCGTGGATCGCGCGGCGGCGAACGCAGTGGAAGAAATATCAGGGACGGCTTGATCCAAAGCGTCTCGTCTTTATCGACGAGACTTGGGCCAAGACGAACATGGCTCCCTTGCGGGGATGGGCTCCCAAAGGGCAGCGGCTCCACGCCAAGGTGCCCTATGGTCACTGGCGCACGATGACCTTCCTCGCGGCGCTCCGCTGTGACCGGATCGATGCCCCTTGCGTGCTCGACCAGCCCGTCAACGGGCAGAGCTTCACCGACTATGTCGAGCAGTGTCTCGTCCCCACGCTCTCGCCCGGGGACATCGTCATCATGGACAATCTGTCGAGCCACAAAAAACCCGCAGTGCGCGCCGCCATCCGCAGCGTCGGGGCGCGGCTGCTGTTCCTGCCGCCCTACTCACCCGACCTCAACCCCATCGAGCAAGTCTTCGCAAAGCTCAAACACTTGCTGCGAAAGGCCGCCGAACGGTCCCACGAACAAACATGGCGACGCATCGGATCACTCCTCGACGCCTTCTCACCCAACGAGTGCGCCGCATACCTCAACAACTCAGGATATGGTGCAAGCTAATGTCATCCCGCTCTAGTGCATCCCTCCCCGAGCGCAGCGAGGGGCTATGTCGAGCGAAGCGAGACCCTGATGTAGGCGCGTTAATCTCGCTGCGCTCGATACAGCCCCTCGCTACGCTCGGGGAAGCGTAGTTTTACTCGCGGCCCTAACTGCTGGCTTCGATCCGCACGAGCATCGCCCCCTCGCTCACCTGACCGCCGACCTGAGCGGGTAAGTCGGCGACGGCGCCATCGAACGGCGCGGTCAGCGAATGCTCCATCTTCATGGCCTCGAGCGTGACGAGCTTCTGCCCCTTGCTCACCGCATCCCCCGCCGCGACATCGACTGTGATGATCCGGCCGGGCATGGGGGAGAGGATGGTTCCAGAGGAGACTCCGCCCGCAGCCCCAGGGGTCTCGCGCCATCGAGCTATCTCCCAAGTTTGCCCCAGCTCACTGAGCTTTGCCGAAAGTTGTGGGTTCTGGACACCGGGATATTTAAGAGCTACCTCGGTCGCTTCGCCGTCGACCATGAACCACGCCGATGATTTCGGAGCAGCGTTGAGGCGGAAGCCTGGCTGATCTACGACAGGCATAAGCTCGGCGGCGGCCCAAGTGAGGCCGTAGGCGGATGGGATCGGCGGTTCGGCCATCGCCTCTCCATCGCGACCTATCAGACCGGTATCGATATTTCCCGCAACGAAATCTAGATGTTCCAGCGCCTTCGTGAGAAAGGCGGCGTTCGTCTTGACCGGCCACACGACGGTTTGCAGCATCAAATCGCGCAGCAGTTCGCGAGACCCGCTTCGATCGCTCGCATGGGCGATCACCTTAGCGATCATCGGATCATAGAATGGTGAGACTTCTGCGCCCTCACGGACGCCTGTGTCGATCCGTCCGCCGTTGCGCTGGACGGCGCCCAGTTCGAACAACTCCAGCTTTCCCACACTCGGCAAAAACCCCTTCGCCGGATCCTCCGCGTACAGCCGCGCTTCCATTGCCCAGCCGTTGATCGACAGCTCATCCTGGCGCCTCGGCAACGCCTCCCCGCTTGCCACGCGGAGTTGCCATTCGACGAGATCGACGCCGGTGATTTCCTCGGTCACGGGGTGTTCGACCTGCAGCCGCGTGTTCATTTCCATGAACCAGATGCGGTCGGCGCGCAGGCCTTCCGACGCATCGGCGATGAACTCGATCGTGCCGGCGCCGACATAGTCGACCGCCTTCGCCGCCTGTACCGCGACTGCGCACAGCTGCGCGCGCGTCGCTTCGTCCATGCCCGGCGCGGGGGCTTCCTCGATCACTTTCTGGTGGCGCCGCTGGAGCGAGCAGTCGCGTTCGAACAGATGGACGATGTTGCCGTGGGTGTCGCCGAACACCTGCACCTCGATATGACGCGGGCGCTGAATGTATTTTTCAATGAGGACATGCGCGTTGCCGAACGACGCGCTGGCCTCGCGCTGGCATGAGGCGAGTGCGTCGGCGAAGTCGGCTGCGTCCTCGACCTTGCGCATCCCCTTCCCGCCGCCGCCCGCGACCGCCTTAATGAGGACGGGATAGCCGATCTCGGCGGCGCGTTCGCTCAGGAACGCCGGGTCCTGATTCTCGCCCATATGGCCGGGGGTGACGGGCACGCCCGCCGCGGCCATCAATTTCTTGGCGGCATCCTTCAGCCCCATCGCGGTGATGCTGGCCGGGCGCGGGCCGACCCAGATCAGCCCCGCATCGATCACGTCTTGCGCGAACTCGGCGTTCTCGGAGAGAAAGCCATAGCCCGGATGGATCGCTTCGGCTTTGGTGGCGAGCGCGGCGGCAATGATCTTCTCCCCCACCAGATAGCTCTCGCGCGCCGGCGATGGCCCGATATGCACCGCCTCGTCCGCCTGCCGCACATGCAGCGCCCTGGCATCGGCATCCGAATATACGGCGACCGTGCGAATGCCCATCGCCCGCGCGGTGCGTATGATCCGGCAAGCTATCTCGCCGCGGTTGGCGATGAGAAGGGATTTGATCAAATTACTCCCCATCTGTCGATCTGGTGATCAGCCAGTCTTCCCAGACGTTATCCAAACTCACGTCATCATAACCACGCCTTTCGGCCAGCTGGTCTCGATGACCTGCCGTCATTGTCATACAAACGGAAGCGTCGCGCGCCGCAACGACTTCTTCCTTCGTCAATGGCGATCCTTTGTCTTTCTCAAGACGAAAAAGCATCACAACCAACGGCGGGATCGGCACGATCACGATTGGGTCATCGTCGTTAGCCACCTCTTCCGGTGGCGGTTCGGATTTCCCGAGAATGCGATTAAAGAACTTCACTATAGCCCCCTCACATCCGAAACACCCCGAACCGGGGTGCCTCCTCGCCCGGCGCGTTGAGCGTTGCGGCGAACGCAAGCCCCAGCACGTCGCGTGTCTGCGCCGGGTCGATGATGCCGTCGTCCCACAGCCGCGCGGTCGCGTGATAGGGGTTGCCTTCGTCTTCGTATTTCTGGCGGATCGGTGCCTTGAAGGCTTCGGCTTCCTCCGGCGTCCATAAATCTGCATCGCGGTGGACCGTCGCCAGCACGCTCGCCGCCTGTTCGCCGCCCATCACGCTGATCCGCGCGTTGGGCCAGGTGAACAGGAAGCGCGGCGAATAGGCCCGCCCGCACATGCCGTAATTGCCCGCGCCGAAGCTGCCGCCGATGAGCACGGTGATTTTGGGCACCTGCGCGGTGGCGACGGCGGTGACGAGCTTCGCGCCGTGCTTGGCGATGCCCTCCGCCTCGTACTTGCCGCCGACCATAAAGCCGCTGATGTTCTGCACGAACAGCAAGGGTATCCGCCGCTGGCAGGCGAGTTCGATGAAATGTGCGCCCTTTTGCGCGCTTTCGCTGAACAGCACGCCGTTGTTGGCGAGGATCGCGACCGGCATGCCCCAGATATGCGCGAAGCCGCAGACGAGCGTCGTGCCGTAGAGCGATTTGAACTCGTGGAACTCGCTGCCGTCGACGATGCGCGCGATGACTTCGTGGACGTCGTACGGCGCGCGGACGTCGTCGGGGATGATGCCGTAGAGCTCGTCGGCATCGTATTTCGGCGGGCGCGGTTCCTTCAGGTCGAGGTCGGGTTTGTGGACCGGCCCCAAATGCGAGACGATGTCGCGCACGATCGTCAGCGCATGTTCGTCGTTCTCCGCGACATGGTCGACCACGCCCGACTTGCGCCCGTGCGTATCCGCGCCGCCCAGTTCCTCGGCGCTGATCACTTCGCCGGTCGCCGCCTTCACCAGTGGCGGCCCGGCGAGGAAGATCGACGCGCCGCGCACGATGACACTCTCATCGGACATGGCGGGGACATACGCGCCGCCCGCCGTGCAACTGCCCATGACGCAGGCGATCTGCGGGATCTGTCGCGCGGACATGTTCGCCTGGTTGAAGAAGATGCGCCCGAAATGGTCGCGGTCGGGGAAGACCTCGGCCTGGTGCGGCAGGTTCGCGCCGCCCGAATCGACGAGATAGATGCACGGCAGCCGGTTCTCGAGCGCGATTTCCTGCGCGCGGAGGTGCTTCTTGACGGTCATCGGGTAATAGGTGCCGCCCTTCACCGTCGCGTCGTTGCACACGATCATGCACTGCCGTCCCGATACGCGGCCGATGCCCGCAATCACCCCTGCGCCTGGGACCTCGTCGTCGTACAACCCGTTCGCCGCGAGCTGACCGATCTCGAGAAAGGGCGAGCCCGGATCGAGCAATCGCTCGACCCGCTCGCGCGGCAGGAGCTTCCCCCGCGACAGATGCCGCGCGCGCGACGCCGCGTTGCCGCCGAGCGCCGCCGTGGCAACCTGTGCCCAAAGCGCATCACGCAAGGCCCGGTTATGCGCGGCGTTCGCTTGAAAAATGATGCCATGGACGTCGACCGAGGTCGCAAGGACGGGTGCGCTCATCGCGTTTCCTTGGCGGGTGCAGGCGGTTACGGCAAGCGGGGCGGAAGGGGCCGACCAGCGCCCGGCGCGATGTCGCTATGTCGATGGATCGAACAGGCCGGCCAGCCCCGCGAACGGCCGGGCGTCGGGTCCCGCTCGCCATACCCGTTCCGCCGCGTCGTCGGTCTGGCTGCGCGGAAACGGTGGCAGCGCGAGGCCGAGCGTCTGTGCGACCGCCTCACCAAGGTCGATCGCACTTCCGTCGTGCGCGACGGTGTCGCAATCGTCCGCGCCGAGCTCGACTTCTTCATCGCCGACCACCTGATCGGGGGCGACGAAGCGCAGCGTGAAGGGTTCGTCGATCGAACAGGCAACCGGGTCGTCGGTCACGGCGCAGCGTTGCACCGCACGCGCGACGACGCGGCCGCGGGCCTCGACCCCCACCGCGCGCGCGGCAAGCTCTGCGTCGGCGTGCAAGCTGTCGAGCGCGATCAGGTCGAAGCGCTTGGCGAGTGCGCCGCATTCGTCAGGGCTCGCGTCGATCGCGACTTCGCGCCACGCGCTGCCGATCGTATCGAGCGCGATCCGGCGGCTGAATTCGGGCGTCATGCGATCCGCCCGCCGAGCAACTCCGCAACGGGCGTGGCCGCAATGCGCGCGCGCAAGGCCTCGGCTGCCTCACGAAGCCCCGCGACCTTGGCTACATCGGGCGCCTTGCCGCGCCAGACGTTGCGCACGAGGACGTCGGCGTCGAAACCGTCGCGATAGCTGCCCAGCCGTCCGCCGAGCGCCGCGACCGTGCCCGCGACCTGCTTGCCGACAACCAGGTCGCCAAAGCCGATCTCACGCATCTGGCCGTCCATGTCGTCGATGAACACTTCGGTCAGCCGCACCGCCGCATGCTGTTCGGCGGCATCCTCGAGCCGGATCAGCACGAGCGCGAGCACCAGCGCGACCATGTCGAACCGGCCGTCGATCGTGTCGGGAACCGCGTGGTCGGCGTACCACATCGGCCGCCGCGCCTCTGCGACGACCGCGCGGTACAGTGCGGTGGCATCGCTGCGTTGGCTGCGTCCGAACAGCCGCGCGACCCATGACTTGTGCTGTGTGCTTGCCGTGTCCATCGCTTGTGCATATTGATGCGCCGACGGGCCGTTGCAATCGCGCGGCCGACATTACGGACATTCGATGGCTGACCCCCGCATCACGACAGCTGCCCTCACCCTGCTTGCGCTTGCAAGCGGTTGTGCCCGCGTGCCCGCGCACCAGGGCTTCATCATCGACAAGCCGCTGGTCGAATCGATCCGGCCAGGTGTCGACAACCGCGCCTCGGTCGAGGGGACTTTGGGGCGCCCCAGCTTCGTCGGGCAATTCGACGCGAGCGAATGGTATTATGTTTCGCGCGACACGCGCCAGCTTGCCTACAAGCGCCCCAAGCCATCGGGGCAGACATTGCTGCGCGTCAGTTTCGATGCCACCGGCAACGTCACGGGCGTCACCTCGACCGGCCTCGAAACCGTCGCGGCGATCCGCCCCGTGAACGACAAGACCCCGACGCTCGGGCGCAACCGCAGCTTCTTCCAGGAATTGTTCGGCAATATCGGGCAGGTCGGTTCGGTCGGACGCGGCGGCGGCACGACCGATAATCCCGATGGCGGCGGCGGCGGAAATTAGGACGACGGCAACGCAGCCGGGGCGCTAACGCGCGATCCCGCCAGCCGCGAGCACGGCCAGAGTCACCAGTTCGCTTGCCGTCGACGACATCGTCGCAATCTGCACCGGCTTTTCCATGCCGATCAGCATCGGGCCGATCACCGCGTCGCCGCCAAGCTCGCGTAGCAACTTGGCCGACAGATTGGCCGACTGAAGCCCCGGCATGATCAGCACGTTGGCGGGGCCCGACAGGCGGCTGAACGGATAGCTCGCCATGACCTTGGGGTTGAGCGCCACGTCGGGCGCCATCTCGCCTTCGAATTCGAACCCGGGCGCGCGTTCCTCGAGGATCGCCACCGCCTCGCGCACCCCGCCGAGCCAATTGCCTTCGGGATTGCCGAAGGTCGAATAGCTCAGGAACGCGACGCGCGGTTCCTGGCCCATCGCGCGTGCGACCGCCGCCGTGCCCTCCGCGATGTCAGCAAGCTGTTCGGCGGACGGGCGTTCATTGACCGTCGTGTCGGCGATGAACACGGTATGCGACCGGCCGACGAGGACGTGGACGCCGAACGGCACCCGCCCCTGGGCCGGGTCGATGACGCGCCGCACCTCGCGCATCGTCTGGGCATAGGTGCGCGTGGTGCCGGTGATCATCGCGTCGGCCTCACCCATCTTGAGCATCAGCGCGGCGAACACGTTGCGATCCTGATTGACCATCCGCTCGACCTCGCGGCGCAGATAACCGCGTCGCTGAAGCCGTTCGTAAAGCTTGTCGACCATCGCCGGGACCAGCGGCGAGTTGCGGCTGTTGTGCACCTCGTAGCTTTCGGGATTGCCGACGCCGAGCGCCGACAGCCGTTCGTGCACATCGTCGCGGCCGACGAGCACCGGCGTGCCATAGCCACCGTCCTTGAACGCGATCGCCGCGCGCAACACGACTTCTTCCTCGCCTTCGGCAAAGACGACGCGGCGCGGGTGCGCCTTGGCCCCTTCATAGGCGAGGCCGAGCACCGAGGTGGTCGGGTTGAGCCGCCCGCGCAGCATCTGGCGATACGCGTCCATGTCGAGGATCGGGCGCGTCGCGACGCCTGAATCCATCGCCGCCTTGGCAACTGCGGCCGACACGACCTCCATCAGGCGCGGATCGAAGGGCGCGGGAATGATGTAGTCGCGCCCGAAGGTCGACGCGCGCCCCCCGTAGGCGGCCGCGACCTCCTCGGCCACCTGCTGGCGCGCGAGTTCGGCGATGGCGTGCGCCGCAGCGATCTTCATCTCCTCGTTGATCGCGGTCGCGCGAACATCGAGCGCGCCCCTGAAGATGAACGGGAAGCCCAGCACGTTGTTGACCTGGTTGGGATAGTCCGACCGCCCGGTCGCGATGATGCAGTCGGGACGCACCGCCTTGGCTTGCGGAGGCGTGATCTCGGGATCGGGGTTGGCCATTGCGAAGATGATCGGCGACTTCGCCATCTTTTCGAGGAACGATGGCGTCAGCGCGCCCTTTGCCGACAGCCCGAGGAAAATGTCGGCCCCCACGAGCGCTTCTTCGAGCGTGCGTGCCTCGGTCTTTGCCGCGTGCGCCGACTTCCACTGGTCCATGCCCTGCTCGCGGCCCTGATAGATGACGCCCGAACGGTCGCACATGATCACATGGTCGCCGCGCACGCCCATCGCCTTGATAAGCGCGGTGCACGCAATTGCCGCGGCACCCGCGCCGTTGACGACGACGCGCACCTCCGACAGCGAGCGCCCGGTCAGGTAGACCGCGTTGATCAGCCCGGCGGCGGTGATGATCGCGGTGCCGTGCTGGTCGTCGTGCATCACCGGTATCTTCATGCGCTCCTTCAGCGCCTGTTCGATGATGAAGCATTCGGGGGCCTTGATATCTTCGAGATTGATCCCGCCGAACGTCGGCTCCATCAACGCGACCGCGTTGACGAAGGCGTCGGGGTCTTCGGTCGCGAGCTCGATGTCGATCGAATCGACGTCGGCGAAGCGTTTGAACAGCACCGCCTTGCCTTCCATCACCGGCTTGGCCGCAAGCGCACCGAGATTGCCGAGCCCCAGGATCGCGGTCCCGTTCGAGATAACGGCGACCAGATTGCCCTTGGCCGTGTAGTCGTACGCCGCCGCGGGATCGTCGGCGATGGCGCGTACGGGCACCGCGACGCCGGGCGAATAGGCAAGGCTCAGGTCACGCTGCGTCGCCATCGGCTTCGACGCGATGATCTCGATCTTGCCGGGGCGTCCCATCGAATGGAACAGCAGCGCTTCACGGTCGGAGAACGCGATGTTCGAGTCTTCGGCCATGTTGTTGTCCCGGATTCAGCTCTCCACGCCCTTACGCGCGCACGAGAAGAGACGGAAGGGCAAGCGGTCAGCGCGGCGACTTCACCGGTAGAATGTCGACGCGCGTTCGACGAACATCGATCGTGACCAAAGCGCCTTCGCTCAGCTCGACGGCCAAAGTGCGAAGCGCTGCAAGAACGAGCGGTCCGCAAATTTCCGGCCGAACGTCGGCGGTGCGCAGCTGAACAACGCTTTGGTCACGACGCCCACTTGCCGCGAGCATCGTCCCGAAATCAAGATCATGTGTCAGCACCAGCAATCCCGCATTGTGCGCGTGCGCCATAATCTCCTGGTCTGACGCGCGCGGATCGCCCACTTCGGACCAATGATGCGCTTCGACGTCATGCTGTGCGAGCCAAGCCACCCAACGAGGCGACAAATTCATGTCGATCAGCAGGATCATGCAGCTGCGAGGTCGATCTCCCGCTCGTCCGAACGCCAGGCAGCGAAACGAAGCGATTGCAAGACGTCTTCACGCTCGAGATAAGGATAATCTGCCAAAAGGCGCTCGATCGATCCGCCGCTGCCGATCGCGCCAACGATCATGGCAACGGTCACGCGCATGCCGCGTACACTGGGTCGGCCACCCATGACCATGGGACTGAGCGTGATACGGTCAAAGTCCAGCGCCGACATGGCTGGCGACGATAATCCTATGTCTGCCCGATGCAAGTTGGAGCCAATTCACAAACTGGCTACCCAAGGTCAAATGACGACCGCTCCCACTCCGATGATGGCGCAATATCATGCGTTGAAGGCCGAGGCGCCCGACTGCCTGTTGTTCTACCGGATGGGCGATTTTTTCGAATTGTTCTTCGACGACGCGCGCGCCGCTGCCGCCGTGCTCGACATCGCGCTGACCGCGCGCGGCGAACATGACGGCGTGCGCGTGCCGATGTGCGGCGTGCCGGTTCATGCCGCCGACGCCTATCTCGCACGGCTTATCAAGGCGGGGCACCGCGTCGCGATAGCCGAACAGGTCGAGAGCCCCGCAACGGCGAAGGCCCGCGCCAAAGGGGGCGGGGGCAAGACACTGGTGCAGCGCGCGATCGTCCGCGTGGTGACCGCAGGCACGCTGACCGAAGAGGTGCTGCTCGACGCGCGCGCCAGCAACTGGCTGTGCGCGGTGGTGCGCGTGGGTGAGGTCTGGGGACTGGCGGCGGCGGACGTGTCGGCGGGAGCGTTCGAGCTGAGCGAGGTCGCCTCGCTCGACGCCGAGCTGGCGCGGTACGCGCCGACCGAGCTTCTGACTTGTTCCCCGGCGAATGTCGGAGCCGCGGATGAGCGCGCGTCCTCGACCCCGGCCTTCGCCAAGGAGCAGCGTCGACCCGCAGCGGACTTTGACCCGATCAAAGGCGAAGCGCGACTGCGCGCGCTGCATCAGGTCGCGACGCTCGACGGGTTCGGCCAATTTACGCGCGCCGAGCTGGCTGCGGCCGGAGGGCTGCTCGCCTATCTCGATCATGCGGGAAAGGGGGTGCTGCCTTTCCTCGCCGCTCCCGTGCGACGGACGAGCGCCGAGCATATGGCGATCGACACCGCCACGCGCGCCAGTCTCGAATTGACGCAGGCGCAGGGCGGCGGGCGCAAGGGCGGGCTGCTCGACACGATCGACCGCACGGTCACGGGAGCAGGCGCGCGCGTGCTTGCCGCCGACCTGTCGGCGCCACTGATGGGCCGCGCGGCGATCGAGGCGCGGCTCGCGCTCGTCGCGCACTGGGTCGATGACGCGGGCGGGCGCGAGGCATTGCGCGCGACGCTGCGCGCCATTCCCGATGTCGCGCGCGCGCTCGCGCGGCTTTCGGCGGGCAGGGGCAGCCCGCGCGATCTGGGGCAGCTGCGCGACGGGCTGGCACGCGCATGGGAATTGTCGGACGATTTGGGGCGCGTCGCGTCGCCGCCTGCGCTGCTCGCCGGCCTGCTCCCCGATCTCGCGGGGCACGGCGCGCTGATCGACCGGTTGACGCGAGCGCTGGTCGCCGAGCCATCCGTCGACGCAAGCGCAGGCGGGTATATCGCGCCGGGCTACGACGCCGCGCTCGACGCGCTGCGCGACGCAGGAGGCACGGGGCGGCGCGAGATCGCCGCGCTCGAGGCGCGGTTTCGCGCGGGTACCGGCATCGCGACGCTGCGGATCCGCCACAATGGCGTGCTCGGCTATCATGTCGAGGTGCCCGCGCGTGCGGCCGACCCGCTGATGGTCGCCGATTCGGGGTTCACCCACCGCCAGACGATGGCGGGCGCGGTGCGTTTCAATGCGCCCGAGCTGCACGAGGTCGCGCTGCGCGTGACGCAATCGGGCGCGCATGCCTTGACCGCAGAGGCCGCGCATTTCGAGGACTTGACCGCGCTCGCGCTCCAGTCGGCGGCGGCGATCGCGCGCACCGTTGCCGCGCTTGCGCGCCTCGATGTCGCAAGCGCCAATGCGCAGGCCGCCGTCGAATGCGACTGGTGCCGCCCTGCCCTCGTCGATCTTGCCTGTTTCGACGTGGTCGCCGGGCGCCACCCCGTCGTCGAGGCGGCGGTGGCGCGAAGCGGCGCGCGCTTCATCGCCAACGACTGCGCGCTCGATGCCGGAAACCTTGGTGGCGACCGTCTCTGGCTCGTCACCGGCCCCAACATGGGCGGCAAATCGACCTTCCTGCGCCAGAACGCGCTGATCGCGGTGATGGCGCAGGCGGGATGCTACGTTCCCGCCCGGTCGGCGCGGCTGGGCCTCGTCGACCGGCTGTTCAGCCGCGTCGGCGCGTCGGACAATCTGGCCCGCGGGCGATCGACCTTCATGGTGGAGATGGTCGAAACCGCCGCGATCCTTGCGCAGGCGACGCCGCGCAGCTTCGTGATCCTCGACGAAGTGGGGCGCGGCACCTCGACCTATGACGGCCTCGCGATCGCCTGGGCCGTGGTCGAGGCGGTGCACGAGGTTAATCGCTGCCGCTGCCTGTTCGCGACGCATTACCACGAACTGACGCGCCTCGCCGAAAAGCTTGCCGGACTGTCGCTCCACCATGTCCGCGCGCGCGAGTATAAGGGCGAACTCGTCCTGCTCCACGAACTCGCGCGCGGCCCCGCCGACCGCAGCTACGGCCTCGCCGTCGGGCGGCTGGCAGGGCTGCCCCCCGCCGTACTGGCGCGCGCGAAGTCGGTGCTCGCCAAGCTCGAAGCGGGACGTGCGGCAACGGGAGGGCTTGCCGCAGGACTCGACGACCTGCCGCTCTTTTCGACACTGGTCGAAGAAGCGCCGCGGGATGCGCTGCGCGAAGCGCTGGCGCAGGTCGATCCCGACAAGCTGAGCCCAAGGGAAGCGCTCGAGGCGATCTACCGGCTGAAGGGAATGGCCGACGAATGATTGCGCTTCCTTCTATCTGCTGAGTCAATTAGACCTGCGCCATGGCAACGCTTCTCAAACTGAATCGCGTAGAAGAGATTGCGCAGGTTGCCGCGTCGAGAATTCTCGGGGAGCGACTGCACAACGTCACCGTCGGGCATGCACTCGATTCTGAAGGCAGGGACGCTTTGCGTCTCACGTTGGTGATGGAGGGCGACGACGTTGTCGAAGGGAAGTCTGCCCTCGACGCGATGCTTGCGATGCACGATGCTTTAGTAGAAGAAGGCGAAGATCGATTTCCCATCGTTTACTTTACGAACATCGACGAATTGGCCGAGGATGGCGACGCTTAATTGGGAGCATCTGCTCGATCAGGCCGATCAACTGATTTCGACTGAAAGGGGAAAGCCGAGGCAGGTCGATCTACGTCGTGCCATATCCGCCGCCTATTATGCAATATTCCATGCCATCGCCACGGCGTTGGCTGACGAGTTTGTCGGCAAAAGCCGCCGTGGCAGTCCACGGTACGCGTTGGTCTATCGCAGCTTAAGTCATCGAGATTTCAGAAACACCTGTATCGATTTGGCGAAATTGCCCGCACCCAATCGGTTCAGGCCATATTTGCCGGTCGATGGGATCGGCGACGACCTTCGCGGGTTTTTGCTGATTGCGGCCGACCTGCAAAGCAAAAGGCACGAAGCCGACTATGACCCTATCCCCCGGTTCAACACTGCAGACGCTAAATCCGTAATCCAATTGGCCTGGCTTGCGCTGGATCTATACGACAGCCTGGACGGCGACCGCCGCAGAATATTTCTCACTCTCCTCCTCGCTCCCCCTCGTTGATGCCCGATCGTTACGACCTGATCCCCCGCCGCCGCGCGATCGTCGACCGGGCTGCGCTCGGCGAGGCGATGGCGGGACTGGCGATGGCGGGACTGGCGGGATCCGGCACGGCGTTGCGCCAGGCGGGCGCTGCGGTGCTTCGTCCGGCGCTGATCGCGGGGCGCGCCGAGATCGCACGGCGGCTGAACGAAAATCCGACGCGCGGAACCGAAGCGGCGGCGGCGCAATCGTTCCTGACCGACCAGATCCTGCGCGTCGCCTATGACTTCGTGACGCAGCGGCTCCACCCGCTTCCCAACCCGACCTCGTCCGAACAGCTGACGATGGCGGCGGTCGGCGGTTATGGCCGCGGCGAGATGGCACCGTTTTCGGACGTCGACCTTGCGTTCCTGACCCCGTGGAAAACGACCGGGTGGAGCGAGGCGGTCATCGAATCGATGCTCTACACGCTGTGGGACCTGGGGTTGAAGGTCGGCCATTCGTCGCGCTCGCTCGACGAGATGATCCGTATGGCCAAAGGCGACCTGACGATCCGGACCGCACTGCTCGAGGCGCGCTATGTCTGGGGCGATCAGTCGCTGTACGACATCGCGGCCGCGCGTTTCGACAAGGAGGTCGTCGCCGGCACGGCGCGGACCTTCGTCACCGAAAAGCTCGCCGAGCGCGACGCGCGGCACAAGCGGATGGGCGACAGCCGCTATGTCGTCGAACCCAATCTGAAGGAAGGCAAGGGCGGCCTGCGCGACCTTCATACGCTGTTCTGGATCGGCAAGTATCTACACCGCGTCGGCAGCGTCGCCGAGCTCGTCGACAAGGGCTTGCTGACCGCCAGCGAGCTGCGCCAGTTCCAGAAGGCCGAGAATTTCCTGTGGGCGGTGCGCTGTCACCTGCACCTCGTGGCCGGGCGCGCCGAGGACCGGCTGACCTTCGATGTCCAGCCCGAAGTCGCGCGCCGGATGCGCTATGCCGAGCGTCCCGGCCGTTCGCCCGTCGAACGCTTCATGCAGCATTATTTTCTGACCGCGAAAACCATCGGCGACCTGACGGGGGTGTTCCTCGCGCACCTCGACGACAGTCTGGCGCCCAAGGGCCGGCGCTTCACGCTGTCGGGGTTCATGCGCACGCCGCGCAAGCTGGGTGGGCTGCTGCTCGATCGCGGACGCCTCGCGCTGCCCGACGATGGCTGGTTCGCCGCCGACCCCGTACGGTTGATCGAAATCTTTGCGATCGCCGACCGCGAGCGGCTCGAGATCCACCCGACCGCGATGCGCGCCGCCAACCGTGATGCGCGGCTGATCGACCCGCGCGTACGCACCGACCCACGCGCCAACGCGTTGTTCCTCGACGTGCTGACCTCTCCGCGCGACCCCGAAACCGTGCTGCGCTGGATGAACGAGGCAAGCGTGTTCGGGCGCTTCGTTCCCGATTTCGGGCGCGTCGTCGCGCAGATGCAGTTCGACATGTATCATCATTATACCGTCGACGAACATTCGATCCGCGCGATCGGCCTGGTGTCGCAGATCGAGCGCGGCACGCTGGCGCATGATCATCCGATCGCCACCGACATCCTGCGCCAGTTCGCCTCGCGCCGCGTCCTGTATGTCGCGGTGCTGCTTCACGACATCGCCAAGGGGCGCGGCGGCGACCATAGCGTGCTGGGCGCCGAGGTCGCCGAAAAGCTCTGCCCGCGCCTGGGGCTGACGCCCGCCGAAACCGAGACGGTGGCGTGGCTGGTGCGTCATCATCTGCTGATGTCGGCAACCGCGTTCAAGCGCGACCTGTCCGATTACAAGACGATCATCGATTTCACCGAAGTCGTTCAGTCGCCCGAGCGGCTGCGCCTGCTTCTCGCCCTCACCATCGTCGATATCCGCGCGGTGGGCCCCGGCGTCTGGAACAGCTGGAAGCGGCAGCTCCTCGGCGATCTCTACGAGGCTGCCGAGGAAGTGCTGCGGCTCGGCCACAAGACCAGCGGGCGCGAGGAGCGCATCGCCGCCAAGCAGCGCACGCTCGCGACCGCGCTGCACTGGGAGGCGAACGCCTTCACCCTGTATCGCAAGCAGCTTCCCGACAGCTACTGGATCGCCGAGCCCGACGACGTCCTTGCCGCCAACGCCGCGCTTGTCGCACGCGCGGGCGACGGCGCGCTGACGATCGCCGCACAAGTCTATCCGGCGCGCGGCGCGACGCTCGTTACCGTCTACACGCCCGATCACCCCGGGCTTTTCTTCCGGCTGGCCGGGGCGATCCATCTGGCGGGGGCGAGCATCATCGATGCGCGCGTCCACACCACGCGCGACGGCATGGCGCTCGACAATTTCCTCGTGCAGGATCCGTTCGGGCGGATGTTCGACGAAGCCGACCGGCTCAAGCGCCTCGAAGCCGGGATCGAGGACGCGCTTGCCAGTCGCAGTCGCCTGAGCGAACGCCTCGCCGCGCGCCCGCTTACGCGGTCGCGCGCCAATGCCTTCGCGGTCGCACCCAATGTGCTGATCGATAACAAGGCGTCGAACCGATACACCGTGATCGAGGTCAACGCGCGCGACCGCCCCGCGCTGCTCAACGCGCTCGCCTATGCGCTGTTCGAATCGAAGGTCACGATCCGTTCGGCACATATCGCGACCTATGGCGAGCGCGCCGTCGATACCTTCTATGTCACCGACCTGCTCGGCGACAAAATTTCGGAAGCGCGGCTGAAAGCGGTCGAGCAGCGTCTGCTCGAGGCGGCCGGTGGCGAGCTGGCGGTCGCGGCCTGAAGCGACCGGTTCGGTTCGCGCTAGTCGATCAGCTCGAACGCCAGCAGCAAATTGCGCTGCGCCGCGTCGAAATTATCGTCCGAGACCAGATACAGGTATGTGCGCCCGCCGACTTCGCGAACGGCGATGCCCTCCATTGCATCGATCGTCAGCGGCGCACGCAGGACGGCGACAACGCGCTGCTGTCCCGATCGGTCGACCTCGATAATGGCTGCGGCAGGCGCGTTGGCGCTGCCGTGCGTGCGAAACAGGACGAAGGCGCGCCCGTCGCGGGTGGTGTCGGCATCGCTCGGCGCGCCGCGCTCGGCATCGATCGGCGACGCGACCGCGAGCGCTTTCCCGTTCCAGCTGCAGTTGGCGCGGGTCGGTGTCGGCGCACGCTGCGCGCAGACCAGCGGCCGGGGCTCGGTGCCCGCCACGGCTTCGGGGCCTTCGTTGGCCGGCATCGGGCCGAGCAGGGCGACCGGGTCGATGCCGCTCGCCATCGCCGGGCCGCCGAGCGTCGCATAACGATCGACGCGGTGGCGGCGCTCGAACCCGACGAGCCAGCCGCCGCGCCCGTCTTGCGTCAGCGCTTCGGCGTCGCTTTCGTCCTTCGTCGTCAAAGGCGCGCCGTCGAGACCGCGCAATGCGCCCATCGATGCCGCGGCGATGCCGGTCAGCACGTCGCCCTGCATCGTCGGCGTCAGCGTGACCCAATTGCCCTGGTCGGTGACGCCGACGAGGCGTCCCGCGTCCCAGCGCAGCGCCGACAGGCTGCCGAACCGGGGATCGTTCGACTTCAGCACGAGTCCGCCACGCCAGCGCAAGCGACCGACCCGGTCCGCAGCGGGCGCCGACCCGTTCATCGCGATCGGTTGCGCCCGCACGATGATCGGCGTCAGCGGCACGGTCGCCGGCGCCGACGCCAGCAGCAACAGGGGAAGCAGTCGACGCATGCGCCGCGATAACGCCTCAGCGGTGACCGGTTCAAGACGCTTGCCGCGCGAGGGCGCGTCGCGCTAGTTCGCCTTATGCGTTCAGATCGTCTTCGGTACCGCGTGCAGGCGCTGGTGCGTGCGCTTGGCGCAGCGTTTTGAGCCCGCTCGACATCTTGCACGCGACGTTCGGCTTTCCGGCATTTCGCGGGCGTCAGGCCGAAGTGATCGACCGGGTGATGGCGGGTCGGTCGACGCTCGCCGTCATGCCGACGGGCGCGGGCAAGTCGCTCTGCTATCAGGTGCCCGCACTTGCGCTGCCGGGTACGTGCGTCGTCGTCTCGCCGCTGATCGCGCTGATGCACGACCAGCTGCGCGCGGCGCAGGCGGTCGGCATTCGCGCGGCGACGCTGACCAGTGCCGACAGCGACCAGGCCGAAACGCAGGCGCGCTTTCGCGACGGTGCGCTCGACCTGCTGTACGTGGCACCCGAGCGCGCCTCGGGCAGCGGCTTTGCCGAGCTGCTCGGTCGCGCGCCGCTCGCGCTGTTTGCGATCGACGAAGCGCACTGCGTCAGCGAATGGGGACATGATTTCCGCCCCGACTATCGCCTGTTGCGTCCGCTGTTCGATCGGTTCGCCCAGGTCCCGCGCCTCGCGCTGACCGCGACCGCCGACGCGCATACGCGCGCTGACATATTGGTGCAGCTCGGCATTCCCGAGGACGCGGCGATCGTCGCGGGGTTCGACCGGCCGAACATCCGTTATTCGATCGCACCGCGCGTCAACACGGCAAGACAATTGAGCGCGTTCGTCGCGGACACGCCGGGCGCGGGAATCGTCTATGCGCAGACGCGCAGCGCGACCGAAAAGATTGCGGCGCAGCTCGCGGCGACCGGGCGTCCGGTGCGCGTCTATCACGCCGGGCTCGACGCGCCCGACCGCCTGCGCAACCAGGCGGCGTTCGTCCGGTCCGAAGACATGGTGATGGTCGCGACGATCGCGTTCGGGATGGGGATCGACAAGCCCGACGTGCGTTTCGTCGCCCATGCCGGGCTGCCCAAATCGATCGAGGCCTATTATCAGGAAACCGGGCGCGCAGGGCGCGACGGCGACCCGGCGGTGGCGCAGATGTTCTGGGGTGCCGATGATTTCGCGCGCGCGCGCGGCTGGATCGACGACATGCCCGAGGCGCGGCGACCCCAGGAACGCGCGCGGCTCGCGTCGCTGGCGGCACTGGTCGAAACTGGCGACTGCCGCCGCGCGATCCTGTTAAGGCATTTCGACGAAGATCCGCCGGCACGCTGCGGCAATTGCGACATCTGCCTCGACCCGCCGCTCCGGACCGACCTGACCGAGCTCGCGCGCAAATTCCTGTCGGCGGTGTACCGCACGGGGCAAATGTTCGGCGTCGGCCATATCGAAGCCGTGCTTACCGGCAGCGCGACCGACAAGGTGACGAAGGCCGGGCATGACCAGCTGAGCGTCTTCGGTATCGTCGGCGGCGACGAGGCGGCGCTGGTCAAGCCCGTCGCGCGCGCCCTGCTGCTTCGCGACGCGCTCGGCACGACCGAGCATGGGGGACTCGCCTTGGGCCCCGCCGCACGCTCGATCCTGAAGGGCGAAGCCGATTTCGCCATGGCGCTGCCGCCGCAGCGCACGCCACGTCGGCGTGAGCGCGACCGCGCGAGCACGAACCCGCAGGGCGATCCGCTGTTCGACGCGCTGCGCGCGCGGCGACGGGAGCTTGCCGAGGAAGCCGGCGTCCCGCCCTATGTCGTGTTCCACGATTCGACGCTGCGCGAGATCGCGGCGAAGCGCCCCGCATCGATCGGCGACCTCAGCCGGATCGCGGGGATCGGATCGCGCAAGCTCGAGGCCTATGGGGATGCGTTTCTGGCCGTCGTCCGCGCGAACTGACCGCCGCCGCGCTAGAATATCCCGAGGAACTTGCGCTTGGGCTTGCCGCCGTGCTCGGCCTGCGACGTCGTGCCGTTGCCGACGTCGTCGCGCGGGCGACCCTTGGCATCGCGCTGTCCGGCGGCGCGCGCACCCGCAAGGATGGGGCCGCATTGTGCCGATCTGGCATCGCCGACATCGACGAAGGCGAGCAGCCCGGCCACGGGCGTCGCGAAGATCGCCAGCCCGAGCCCGGCACCTGCGCGCCCGACCAGTTCGGGACTGATCACGTTGATGCCGGGTTTGGCGAACGAGCCGCGCACGCCGATCGGCGATTGCGCGGAAAAGATGCTGAACTTCTTCGAATCGGCGCGCACCGCGAAATCGAGGCTTTCGTTGCGTAACGAAAAGCCGCCGCGCCCCAGGATCACGTTGCCCGCCGTGTCGATCAGGATCGGGTCGGCCGCCGCGATGCCGTTGCGCACGGTGAAGCCGACCAGCCCGCAGTTGATGCGAACCGGCTGTTTCAACTCCTTGCCGAGCAATTTCTGCAAATAAACGCCGATGTCGAGTTCGGAAAGCTGGACGTTGCGCGTCCAGAAGGTGCCCGACGGAATGACGATCGCTATGCGCCCGTTCGACGTCGCGAGCGACTGGCGCACCGAATCGCCCGACCCCGTCATCTGGATGCGCGCCTTGAGGGTTCCCGTCGTCCCCGCCCGATCGGTTCCCCAGCGCGCAAGCAGCGTCCCCATGGGTGTCGGCGACAGGCGGATGTCGTAGCGCGTGAACACCGGCTGGCGACGCGCGTCGATCGACACGTCGGACCATAGATGCCCGCCCGCCATGTCGAACGTCAGCGGTTTCAGCTGGAGCAGGCTGTGATCGAGGTCGAGCGTCAGCGCGATGTTCGAGATCGGCACGTTGGGCGCGCGCAGCGTGCGGACGCGATAACGGACAGCGGCATCGAAGCGCTTGATCGCCTCGATCCGGAGCGGCGCATCGGGGAGCAGGCGATTGCCTCCACCTGCCGCCGCCATCACCGACCCCGAAGCCAGCGCCTGCGGATCATAGCCGATGAAGGGTCCCGCATCGATGATATCGAGCTTTTGGGTGGCGAGGTCGGCATCGAAATGGATACGCTGGTCGGGCATCGTCACCGTCACGCGTCCGCTCAGATCCGACGCGCCGAAGCGCCCGCGAATGTCGGTCAGCTTCCACGCGCCGCCGTCCTTGGTCAGGTTCGACGTCACTCGGTAGGTGCGGGTGTCGGGAATGGCGGCCCCAAGGAAGTCCATCAGCAGGCTGATGTTGGGCCCGCGCGCGAGCAGCTTGAGCTTGGCCCCCTCGATCACCGTTGCGCCCGGAAGCGTGCCCGAGATATCGAGCGCGGTCGCGCCCGAGCGCGCGGCGAGCCGCAACCGGTTCTCACCGCCGCCGATCGTCGCGTTGGGCGACAACAGGCTGCCGTTCATCGTGAAGGGAATGCGCCGCAGCGTGCCGTTGCCGCTGAAGCGCACGTCGTCGGAGACATTGGCGTTCTGCGCGCGGATCGTGTCGACACGGATGTCGGTCTGGAGGAACAGCAGCGGATCGAGATACGACAGCCGCGTTCCCGACACCACCGCGCGGCGGATGTCGGGCATCTCGAACGGCTTGCCCTTCTGGTTCGGGTCGCCGAAGGTGAAGGTGTTGCGGACGCGTGCCTTGTCCCACGCCAGGTCGAAGTTCGCGCCGTCGAGAGTGAGCCAATCGACGCGGCGCTTGCCCCACAACAGCGGAAAGGTCGCGACGCGTGCCTCGATATGTTTCGACGTCAGGAACTGTTTGCCGCGCCACGCCGGGTTGGCGACGCTCATCCCGTCGGCGAGGAACTTGATCGTGATGGGGTCGAAATAGAGCTGGAAATCGCCCGCGACCTTGACCGGACGCCCGGCGCTGCGCGACGCGAAGCGCTCGAAATAGGGTTTCAGGAAGCGCCCCTTGGTGATGTACAGGATCAGCCACGCGAGGAAGATCAGCGCAAAGATCGCCGCGACGACGCGCAGCGCGACACGCAGCGGCCCCGCACGGCGGCGCGTCGACACCGACGCGGGCGTGTCGACGGGTTCGTCGGTGTCGAACCTTGAGTCCACGTCAGCCATGAGCGCCCAACCGCTCTGACACACGTCTCGTTCCATGAACGCTGCACAACGATCTTGCCAATTTACCGCCCTGTCGTTAAGCGCCGCGCTTTCATGCACGATTGCAGACGAATCGCCTGGCCAGTGTGGGCTGCCACGGCGTTTCAGAAATCGTCGAATTCGAAAGGACGAAAATGCCCAAGCTCAAGACCAAGAGCGGTGTGAAGAAGCGCTTCACGCTCACCGCGACCGGCAAGCTGAAACATGGGGTGGTCGGCAAGCGCCACCGCCTGATGAGCCACAATGCCAAGTACATCCGCCAGAACCGCGGGACCAAGCTTTTGTCCGACGCCGATACGGCGGCGGTAAAGGCCTGGGCCCCCTACGGTCTCAGATAAGGAGGCCGGCAGATGGCACGGGTAAAACGCGGCGTCACGACGCACGCCAAGCACAAGAAGATCCTCGACCAGGCCAAGGGCTATTATGGTCGGCGCAAGAACACAATCCGCATCGCGCGGCAGGCGGTCGAAAAAGCCGGGCAGTACGCGTATCGCGATCGCAAGGCCAAGAAGCGCAACTTCCGCGCCCTGTGGATCCAGCGCATCAACGCGGCGGTGCGGATGGAGGGGCTGACCTATGGCCAGTTCATGCACGGGCTGAAGCTCGCGGGCGTCGAACTCGACCGCAAGGTCCTCGCCGACATCGCAATGCACGAAGGCGAAAGCTTCAGCACCATCATCGCGCAGGCGAAGGCGGCGTTGCCGGGGACAGCTCAAGCGGCGTAGCGCGCGGAAAGATTACCTCACTTCGTCATTCCCGCGAAGGCGGGAACCCATCTCCTGAGTGCGCAACAGGAGGGGTTCCCGCTTTCGTACAGTCCGTGCCAATGTTAGCGCCTGCGGATGCACGAGGACTTTCAGCCGACGGTCTATCTCTTGGCGTCGCATCGCAATGGTACGCTCTACACCGGCGTGACCAGTAATCTGATGCAGCGGCTCTATCAGCATCGACATGGGCTCTTGAAAGGTTTTACCAGCGACTATGGGGTAGCTCGACTGGTTTGGTTCGAACAGCACGGGACGATGGAAACCGCCATCCTCCGAGAAAAGCGGATCAAGAAGTGGAACCGGCAGTGGCGCATCAATCTGTTTGCCGAGAGCAATCCCGACTGGCGCGATCTTGCGCTCGATTTGGGGTTCGAAGTGCTGCCATCAAAGCGCGTTACCCGTCATCCCCGCGAAGGCGGGGACCCATCTCCCGAAGGCTCAGGAGATGGGTCCCCGCCTTCGCGGGGATGACGACGGGTGATGTACGATGATCGATATCAGCGACATTGAGTCGGTTGATTCCGAAATTGCAAACGCCGATCAAGAGAAGCTTGAGCAGTTGCGGCTCGCGTTGCTCGGCAAATCGGGTGAGATCACGGCACTTCTGAAAACGCTCGGCGCGATGACGCCCGAACAGAGGCAGGTCGAGGGGCCGCGGCTCAACGGCCTGCGCGTCGCGGTGACCGAGGCAATTGCGGTGCGCAAGGCCGTGCTCGAAGCCGCCACGCTCGAAGCGCGGCTCGCGAGCGAACGGATCGACCTCAGCCTGCCCGTGCGCGCGACCCCGCGGGGAACGGTGCACCCGGTCAGCCAGGTCATGGACGAGCTCGCGGAGATTTTCGCCGACCTGGGCTTCGCGGTCGCGACCGGGCCCGAGATCGAGGACGACTGGCACAATTTCACCGCGCTCAACATTCCCGAGACGCACCCCGCGCGTGCGATGCACGACACATTCTACTTCGGGGGCGGCATGCTGCTGCGCACGCACACCTCGCCGGTTCAGGTGCGCACGATGACCAGCCAGGCCCCGCCGATCCGCATCATCGCACCGGGGCGTGTCTACCGGTCGGACAGTGACGCGACGCATACGCCGATGTTCCATCAGGTCGAGGGGCTGGTGATCGATCGCGACATCCATCTCGGGCACCTCAAATGGACGCTCGAGACCTTCCTGAAGGCATTTTTCGAGCGCGACGACATCGTCCTGCGGCTGCGCCCGAGCTATTTCCCCTTCACCGAACCCTCAGTCGAGGTCGATGTCGGGTTCAGCTGGCAGAACGGCAAGCGCGTGCTCGGCGGCGAGGCCAGTTGGATGGAATTGCTCGGTGCGGGAATGGTCCACCCGCGCGTGCTGGGAAATTGCGGGATCGACCCGGACATTTATTCGGGCTTCGCCTTCGGGGTCGGCGTCGACCGGCTGGCGATGCTCAAATACGGGATGGACGATCTGCGCGCCTTCTTCGACGGCGACGTGCGCTGGCTCCGGCACTACGGTTTCGGCGCGCATGACGTGCCGACGCTCAGCGGCGGAGTCGGCGCATGAAGTTCACATTGTCGTGGCTGAAAGACCATCTCGACACCGACGCGAACGCGAGCGCGGTGGCCACGCGGCTGACCGCGATCGGTCTCGAGGTCGAAAGCGTCAGCAACCCCGCCGAGCCGCTCGCCCCCTTCGTCATCGCGCGCGTGCTGAGCGCGGCACCGCATCCGCAAGCCGACAAATTGCAGGTGCTGAGCGTCGACGCGGGCGCGGGCGTGGTGCAGGTCGTCTGCGGCGCGCCCAATGCGCGCGCGGGTCTGGTCGGTGTGTTCGGCGCGCCCGGCGCGGTCGTTCCCGGCAATCAGATGCTGCTCAAGGTCGCGAGCATCCGCGGTGTCGAGTCGCACGGCATGATGTGCTCGTCGCGCGAGCTTGGCCTGGGTGACGATCACGACGGGATCATCGACTTGCCGGGCGACGCGCCGGTGGGTGCGTCCTATGCCGGATGGGCGGGGCTCGACGATCCGCTGTTCGACGTGGCCATCACCCCCAACCGGCAGGATTGCATGGGCGTTCGCGGCATCGCGCGCGATCTGGCGGCGTCGGGGCTGGGCTTGCTCAAGCCGCTGGCCGTTGCCGCAATCGCCGGCACGCGCGACCCCGCGATCGAGGTGCGAACCGACGACCGCGAAGGCTGCCCCGCTTTTTGGGGCCGCACCATCACGGGCGTCCGCAACGGACCCGCGCCCGGGTGGATGACCCGCCGCCTCAACGCCGTTGGGCAACGCTCCATCTCGGCGCTGGTCGATATCACCAACTATGTCATGTTCGACCTCGGGCGGCCGAGCCATGCCTATGACCTCGCCAAGCTGACCGGTCCCGTCGTCGCGCGGCGCGCGCACGAGGGCGAAACCGTCACCGCGCTCGACGGCAAGACCTATGCGCTCACGCCAGAGATGACTGTCATCGCCGACGCCAACGAAGTCCATGACATTGCCGGGATCAAGGGCGGCGAGCATTCGGGGATCGCCGACGACACCACCGACGTGCTGCTCGAAGTCGCGTATTTCACGCCCGAGCGGATCGCGAAGACCGGGCAGGCGCTGTCGCTGACGTCGGACGCGCGGACGCGGTTCGAACGCGGGGTCGATCCGGCGTTCCTCGACGAGGGGCTCGCGATACTCACCGCGCTGATCGTCGCACACTGCGGCGGCACGCCTTCGCAGATCGTCCGCGCCGGGTCGCCGCCGCTCGACACCGCGACGATTGCCTACGACCCGGCGCTTTGTACGCGGCTCGGGGGAATCGAGATCGCGCCCGATGCGCAGCGCGCGATCCTGGCGGCTCTCGGTTTTGCGGTATCGGACGACTGGCACGTTACGGTGCCGACGTGGCGGCGCGACGTGCATGGCCCGGCCGACCTGGTCGAGGAAGTCGTGCGGATGACGGGTATCGACCGCGTCACGTCGGTCGCGCTGCCGCGCGCCGAAGGCGTTGCGCGCCCCACCGCGACGCCGGTCCAGACGCTCGAGCGCCGCGTGCGCCGGACCGCCGCCGCGCGCGGACTGAACGAGGCCATCACATGGAGCTTCGTCGGCGAGCGTGAGGCCGCCGCGTTCGGAGGCGGCGCGTGGACGCTCGCCAACCCCATTTCCGAAGAACTCAAGGTCATGCGACCGTCGATGCTGCCCGGCCTGCTCGCTGCCGCCCAGCGCAATCTCGCGCGCGGCGCGTCGTCGGTGCGGTTGTTCGAGATCGGGCGGCGTTATCTGGCCGACGCCGAGCGGCTGACGCTCGGGCTGGTGCTCGCAGGCGAACGCGACCCGCGCGGCTGGCAAAGCGGGAAGGCGCAAGCGTTCGACGCGTTCGATGCGAAGTCCGAAGTCCTCGCCTTGCTCGAAGCCGCGGGCGCGCCGGTCGCGAACCTCCAGCTGTTCGGCGAGGCGGGCGGGCATTTCCACCCTGGCCAGTCGGGCACGCTGCGGCTTGGTCCCAGGACGATCCTCGCGAGCTTCGGCGTGGTCCATCCCGCGACCGTCAAGGCGTTCGACCTGGGCGGCAGCGTCGTTGCGACCGAACTTTACCTCGATGCTGTCCCGGCGAAGCGTGGTATCAGCTTTGCGCGTCCGCCCTATGCGCCGCTGCCCTTGCAGGCGGTGCGCCGCGACTTCGCGTTTCTCGTACCCGACGATCTCTCCGCCGACGCCCTCGTGCGCGCCGTGCGCGGGGCCGATAAGACCGCGATCGTCGATGCAGGCTTGTTCGACCTGTTCACTGGGGCGGGCGTTCCTGAGGGGCAAAAGTCGCTCGCCATCGAGGTCGTCTTTCAGCCTGTGGAGCGCAGCTTCACCGAAGAGGAACTGAGCGCGGTTGCCGCAAAGATCGTCGCGGCAGCGAGCAAGGTCGGCGCGAGACTACGTGGCTGAACGCATCGTCATCGCGTCCGACGCGCTGACGGCGGAGATTTCGCCGTTCGGGGCGGAGTTGCAGTACCTCTACGGGCGCGATCGACGTAATCTGATGTCTGACGGCGACCCGCAATTCTGGACGGGGCGCGCACCGCTGCTTTTCCCGATCGTCGGGCGGCTGAACGGCGATACCGCGCTGATCGACGGCAGGCGCTACGCGCTTCCGAAGCACGGCTTCGCTCGCCGGTCAGAATTTGCGCTGGTCGAGCACGACGCCGCGCGCGCGCTGTTCCGCTTGACCGACAGCGAGGCGACGCGCGCCGTCTATCCCTTCGCGTTCGAACTCGACGCCGCGTATCGGATCGCGGGCACGACGCTGAGTATGACGGTGACCGTGCGCAACACCGGCGATGTGCCGCTGCCCGCGAGCTTTGGCTTTCACCCCGCCTTTGCATGGCCGTTGCCCGGAGCGGCGCGCGCGCAGCACCGGATCGTGTTCGAGCATGACGAACCCGCCACGCTGCGCGCCATCACGCCGCAAGGGCTGATCGCGCCAGAACGACGGCCGACGCCGGTCGTGCAGGGGGAGTTACCGCTGACCGACGCGCTCTTCACCGACGACGCGCTTGTCTGGACCGAATTGTCCAGCCGTAGGCTGAGCTATGGCGCGACCGACGGGCTGCAGTTGAGGATCGACTTTCCAGACACGGACTGGCTCGGCATCTGGAGCAAGCCCGGCGCGAATTTCGTGTGCATCGAGCCATGGGCCGGTATCGCCGACGCCGAAGGATACACGGGCGAATTCCGCGACAAACCCGGCGTATTCGAACTCGCCCCCCACCACGCGCGCGCGTTCGCGATGCGCGTTACGCCGTCGTGGTGAAACGTGCGGTGATCAGCGGTAGCGCCATGCCGTCCTGCGCGACGAGCGTCGTTTCATAGCCGAGGCCTTCGAGGAAGGCAGCGATCGGGCCCGACGTGCTGACGCCCTTCACGCGGTGCGACTCGATGATCATCTTGGGGCGATAGCGTTTCAGGAACTCGCCGCTCGCCAGGATCATGTCCTCCTCGGCCCCCTCGATATCGATCTTGACGAAATCGACCTTGGTCAGCTTGTTGGCATCGACGATCCCCTGCATCGTCTGGCACCGGACTTCGATCGTCTTGCCGCGATGCCCGCCGACGATCGAGGTCAGCGCAGAGCCCATCGTCCCTTCGGATGCCAGATGGAGCACCCCCTCGCTTCCCGCGACCGCAGTCTGGCTGAGCACGATGTTGGTCAGCCCGTTGACGCGCGCGTGCGCGGCGACGTTGCGTTCGGCCGCAAAGAAATTGACCGGATCGGGCTCGAGCGCGATGACGATGCCCGTGGGCCCGACCGCTTTCGAAAAGCAGATGCTGGTCAGCGCCGAATAGGCACCCAGGTCGAACACGACGTCGCCGGGCTGAAACTCGGCAAACTGGATATATTGGTCGGTGATCGCATAGGGTTCGGTCTGGCTGGGGCAGAGCACCGAGAAATCGTCGAAACCGGCGACATTGTGCAGCCTGGGCGTCGAGAAGTCGACGATGTTCCAGACGCCGTCGTCGCCGCGCATCTCGACCGATTCGGCCGACGTGAAATAATGATCGAACGACTCGATCATCTCGACGAGGTGGATCGCGTTGGGGCGGCTGATGCGAATGACCGAACGGTCGGCGACGCGTGCGATGTCGACGACGCCGTCGTGCGCGGTCACCTTCATGCCACGGCGCGCTTCCTCGTTGGCCTTCATCGCGAAGATTTCGGGCCGCACCTTGGTAATCGCTTTGGCCGCGACATAGCTCAGTTCACGCAACATTCGCTCACTTCCCCCGATCGAGTGGCACGTTGATCCGTATTCCGATGCGTTAGCAGGTGCGCGTCGCTTTGCTAACCCCGTGTGCGGTCTTCGGTCAAAATAAGCGACTCCTTCGACGAGCTGAGACCGCCAGTGCATCGCGTTCCAGCACCTTGTGTCAGAGCGATCTGGACCTTCCCCGCTGTCCTTTCTCGATTGCATCGAGCCTTATTTCGGATAATGGCGCGACGCTTGGGGACGCCAAACGGTAAGGCACGATCTCGGTTGCGCGGGAAATCGCGTGCCCGTCGACAAGCGGTAATACAGACACGCTCTTCAATTTGGCGCGAATGGAATTTGGAACATGGCTGCACTACCTCCCGCTGTTTACAAAATTCTGCAGAAGATGCTGCATTCCGATCAGACGCTGATCATGAACTGGGCGCGCGATCATGCGCCCGACCCGTGTCACGCCGCGCTAGACCTGGGCTGCGGCACGGGCATCCTGGCGGCCGCCTTTCCGGGCCCGGTCTACACAGGCATCGATAGCGATCCCGACCGCATTGAAACCGCACGTGCAACGCATCCGGCGCACAGCTTCGTCGCCGGAAACGCAGTGTTGCTCGATCCGGAGTTTGTCGCCAAGTTCGACTATGTCCTGTGTCACGGCTTCATTCATCACCTCAGAACAGCTGCCGTCAAAGAGCTGATCGATCGGCTCAATCAAGCCGCCACACTGAAGGGCAAACCTATCAGAGCGCTTTTTATGGAGCCGATTTTGCCCGAAAAGGCATGGACCAACCCGTTTGGCTTCTTGCTAGCCAAAATGGATTTCGGAGGTAACGTCCGCACCAGTAGCAAACTTCACGCTTTATTTGCCGGCAAGGTCATGTCCAACGAGTATCACATCCCGCCGTGGTTCTGGCCAGTGCCGGGCGAGGTCATGCAACTCGAGTTTCGCCCAGCATAATCAGCCGCGTTTCATGAACGTGACTTTCTTGTGCCAAAAAAAGCTGCCGAACGTCCAAATGGCCGCGAAAATAGTCTGGGCGATCACGGGCGGCAGAATTTTCAGTTCGACAACTGCGGGAACGATCGCCCAATTGGCAATGATGCCAACAGCGTTGAATCCTGCGAATTTGGCAAATTCGGACGCAATCGCACCATGACTACGAAAGGCGAGCAGCTTTTGCGTCGTGAACGAAAACAACACACATAGAATTTGTGCGATTGCAAGCGCGACAAGATAGCGCGCTCGCAAAAACGGCAAGAACATTAGCACAGGGTATATGCCGAAGCTGAAGATGAAATTCACGCCGCCTGCAACTAGAAATCGCAAACCCTCCGGATCGGCGTTGATCCTCACCGCGACGCGGTCGATTGCTTTACCTAATAGTCCGATCATTTAACGATCCATCATTTTGATTTTGGTGAAAGCCGGTCGACGTGTTCCGGAGCAATGGTTTGCCCCGATCTTACGCTGCGCCCGATCATACGCTCTCTCCATGGTCGCCGCGCCCGAAATCGGGGCGGCCATCATCCTGGCCCTGTTCGATGATCGAGCGGCGCACCGCGCGCGTGCGTGTGAAGAGGTCGAACAACACGTCCCCGTCGCCCCAGCGAATCGCGCGTTGCAGTGCGGTGAGATCCTCGGTGAAGCGGCTGAGCATTTCGAGCACGGCGTCCTTGTTGGTCAGGAAAACGTCGCGCCACATCGTCGGGTCGGACGCGGCGATGCGCGTGAAATCGCGGAAACCGCCAGCCGAATATTTGATGACTTCGGATCGCGTCACGCTTTCGAGGTCAGAGGCGGTGCCGACGATCGTATAAGCAATCAGATGCGGCAGATGGCTGGTCACCGCAAGGACGCGATCATGGTGCGCGGCGTCCATCACCTCGACCTCGGCCCCCAGCTGCTCCCAAAAGGCGCGCACGCGTTCGACGGCCGTGGAGTCGGTCGTCGGCGAGGGGGTGAGAATGCACCAGCGGCGGTGGAACAGCGACGCAAAGCCCGCGTCGGGTCCGCTGCGCTCGGTCCCCGCCACCGGGTGCGCGGGGACGATCGCGTGGTTGGGCAGCGCCATCGCGAGCGCGGCGGCGGCGGCCGCCTTGACCGAGCCGACGTCGCTGACGATCGCTTCGGGCGGCAGGTCGGCGGCGAGGCTCGCGGCGACCGCGCCCATCGCGCCCACGGGAACGCACAGGATGACGAGGTCGGCATCGGTCACCGCCGCGCCCGCGCTGTCGGCGATGTCGTCGCACAGCGCCAGCGCGCGCGCAGCCTCACGCACGTCGGCGGCGGCATCATAGCCGGTCAACCGCACCGACGGCATCGCGCTCCGCGTCGCGCGCGCGATCGACGATCCGATCAGGCCGAGGCCGATGAGCGAGACACGGGCGAAGCTCGTCCTGAGCGAAGTCGAAGCGGGAAGCATGGCGCAGCGCCTACCCGCCACCCCCTTGCGTTGACAAGGCGGCCCGCTTAGCCGCCGCGCACATGACCGACGATGCCCGTTTCGGCGCGAACCGGCGCGTCACCCTGGCCGGGGCGCTCGCGCTCGACGGCGGCGGCAGCCTCGCGTCCGTCGAAATCGCCTACGAAACCTATGGCAGGCTCGGTTCCGAACGCGACAACGCGATCCTCGTCTGCCACGCGCTCACCGGCGACCAGTTCGTCGCCTCGCCGCACCCGATTACCGGCAAGCCCGGCTGGTGGGCGCGGATGGTGGGCCCGGGCAAGCCGATCGACACCGACCGGCATCTGGTGGTGTGCGCCAATGTGATCGGCAGCTGCATGGGATCGTCAGGCCCCGGGAGCCTCGCCGACGACGGCCTGCCCCATGCGATGCGCTTCCCCGTGCTCACGATCCGCGACATGGTGCGCGCGCAGGCGATGCTGCTCGACCATCTCGGCATCGCGCGGCTGCACGCGGTCGTGGGCGGGTCGATGGGGGGCATGCAGGCGCTCGGCTGGGCCGCCACTTTCCCTGAGCGAGTTGCCGCTGCGCTGGTGATCGCGGCGACCGCGCGGCATTCGGCACAGAATATCGCCTTCCACGAAGTCGGCCGACAGGCGATCATGGCCGATCCCAACTGGCGCGGGGGGGGCTATTATGCCGATGGCGTCGCGCCGGCGGCGGGGCTGGCGGTCGCGCGCATGGCCGCGCACATTACCTATCTGTCCGAACAGGGGCTGACCGAGAAGTTCGGGCGTCGCCTGCAGGACCGCGCCAGCAAGACTTTCGGCTTCGACGCCGACTTCCAGGTCGAAAGCTATCTGCGGCACCAGGGATTGAGCTTTACCGACCGGTTCGACGCTAATTCCTACCTCTATATCACGCGCGCGATGGATTATTTCGATCTTGCCGAGGAACATGGCGGACGGCTGGCGAACGCGTTCAAGGGCAGCCGCACGCGCTTCGCGCTGGTTAGCTTCGACACCGACTGGCTGTACCCTACAAGCGAATCGCGCAGCGTCGTGCACGCGCTCAATGCAGCGGGCGCACCGGCGAGCTTCGTCGAGCTGTCGGCACCGTTCGGTCACGACAGCTTCCTCCTCGACGTTCCCGCGCTCGATCGCGTGGTCGCCGGGTTCCTGGGGTGAGCGACCTGCGCCCCGATCTCGCGATCATCGCCGATCATGTCCGTCCGGGCACGCGCGTCCTCGACGTCGGGTGCGGCGATGGGCAGCTGATGGCCGAGCTGCGCGACGCAAAGCAGGTCGACGCACGCGGGATCGAGATCGACGGCGGCGACGTGACGGCGGCGCTCGCGCGTGGGCTGTCGGTCGTCCAGGGCGATGCCGATACCGACCTTGCCGACTATCCCGATGCCAGCTTCGACTATGCGATCCTCAGCCAGACGCTGCAGACTACGCGGCGGCCCGACATCGTGCTCGACCAGCTGCTTCGCGTGGGGGCACGCGGCTTCGTCTCCTTCCCCAATTTCGCGCACTGGCGCGTGCGCGGCGCACTGCTCGTCGGGGGGCGAATGCCGGTCACGGGCGCGCTGCCGGTGGCCTGGTACGAAACGCCCAATATCCACCATCTGACGATCGACGATTTTCGTGGGTTCGTGAACGGACGCGGCATTCGCGTGGAGAACGCCTGGTATCTGTCAGGTGAGCGCCGCGTCGGCAGCGCGGCCGCCAATTTGCGCGCCGAGCACGCGGTATTCCTGCTCAGCCGCGCGCGCTGAGTCCCTTGGCGAGCAGATCGCTGGCGATCGCCGCAACCTCGGCAACCGGCCGCGCGTCGTCCCACACGCCGTAGCGCAGCCCCAGAAACACGTTCATCCCGACGATCGCCCAGCCATGCACCTCGTCGATGGGTCCGCGCAGCTCGCCGCGCCCGGCCGCTTCGGTCAGCGAGGCGACATAGCCCGCAACGGTATCCTCATAATGCGCACGATAGCTGGCGGGGTCGACGAATTCGGCCTCATCGACGATGCGATAGAGTTCCTTGTGCGTGCGCACGAAGTCGAGGAACGCCGCCAGCCCCGCGCGTTCACCGCTGAGCCGGTCGGGTGCGTCGAGGATGACCGGGCCGACATGCGCGCGCACGCGTTCCGACATGTCGCGGACGAGCGCACGGAACACGGCGTCCTTCGATTCGAAATAGGTATAGAAGCTGCCGAGCGCGACGCCCGCACGCGCAGTGATCGCCACGATCGAGGTGTCGTGAAAACCGCGCTCGCCGAATTCGACCGCCGCTGCGTCGAGAATCGCACGCAGCGTCCGGCGGCCGCGATCGGTACGCGGCACCTTGTCGCTGGCGCTGTCGATCGCCGCCTCGTCCAAATGACCCCCAAAACGAAAGTTGAAACCCGGTTCATGTTTCAGTATAAGCGGCGGATGCACGGACGCAACCCGCCCAAGGGCTGCGCCATCAGGGGGAGGATATCATGCGCCGTCTTCAGCTTCGTACCGTCGCGCTGGCCGCGAGCATCCTGTCGAGCGGCTGGGCTTTGCCTGCGTTTGCGCAGAGCGCGGTCGCGGCATCGGACGCGAGCGACGAGATCGTCGTCGTCGCGCGGCGTCGCGAGGAGCGCCTTGTCGATGTGCCGATCGCGATCACAGCACTCAATACCGCCGATATCGCGCGGCTCGGTGCGAACGACCTGTCGGGACTTCAGGGTGCGGTTCCCAACGTCAATCTGGTGCAGGGGCGCGGCTCGGCGTCGAATGCGAACTTCTTCATCCGCGGCATCGGCCAGCCCGATGCGCTCCAGACCTTCGACCCCGCCGTCGGCGTCTACGTCGACGGGGTTTACCTCAGCCGCATTCAGGGCGCCCTGCTCAGCCTCGCCGACGTGCAGCGCGTGGAGGTGCTGCGCGGGCCGCAGGGCACGCTCTATGGCAAGAATACGATCGGTGGCGCGATCAACATCGTCAGCCGCCGCCCCGACCTGTCGGCGACGCATCTCGAAGGCAGCCTGACCTATGGCAGCTATGAACAGATCACCGGGAACGGCTATGGTTCGGCACCGCTGGTCGACGGCAAGCTCGCGCTGTCGGTCGCGGGGCAATATGACAAGCGCGAGGGGCTCGTCACCGATCCGCGCACCGGGCGGCGCTATAACGATCGCAACAATTTCACCGCGCGCGCGATCCTGCTCGCCAAGCCGAGCGACCAGCTCGAGCTGATCCTCGCGGGCGACTTCACGCGCCAGCATTCGGCTCCGACGCTCGGCTATGCGACCGCGCCGATCATCGCGACGAGCTTTACGCAAGGTGCGGTCGTGCTTGCCCCCGCCAACCCCTATGGTGATTACAGCTACCGCGCCTCGACGAGCTTCAAGGGCAGCGAGGGACAGCGGCTCACGCACTGGGGCGCATCGCTGACCGCAAATTACAGCCTGTCCGACGCGGTGACGTTGAGCTCGATCACCGCCTACCGCGACCTGCGTCCCTATTTCTTCGTCGATATCGACGCGACGCAGTTCCAGGTCGGCGACGTCTATGTCGGCGTCGAACAGCACCAGTTCAGCCAGGAATTGCAGCTGAAATACAATTCCCCGCGACTGCGCGGCGTGTTCGGGCTTTATTATCTGAACGAAAAGATCATCTCGCATCAGGAGGCCTATGCCAACGACCTGTTCCAGCTGACGACCACGGTCCCGATCAGCTTCTTGCGCCTGATCGACGACGTGCAGACGACGAAGAGCTATGCCGCGTTCGGCCAGGCGACCTTCGACTTCACCCCGCAGCTCTCACTGACCGCAGGGCTGCGCTACACGCGCGAGGAAAAGACGTACAACCGCGTCACCGTGACGGGTTCGAGCCTGGCCGCGCTCAACAATCTGCGCTTCGCTTTTCCCAACGACCTGCCTGCGCCGCTCAACGCCGACAATCGCGCGACTTTCGACGCGTGGACGCCGATGGCGACATTGTCGTACAAGCCGACGCGCGATACCCTGATCTATGCAAGCGCCGGGCGCGGGTTCAAATCGGGCGGGTTCAACGGCCGCGCGAATTCGACCTCTGACCTGACCTTGATCGTCGGCGGCGTGCCGACCCTCGTCACGCGTTTCAAGCCCGAAACGGTGTGGACCTATGAAGCGGGCGCGAAGGGCAATTTCCTGGGCGGGCGCGTGCGGCTGTCGGGCGATGCCTTTTATTCGGACTATCGCGATTTCCAGGCACGCGTCGGCGGCGGTACCGTCGGCGCAACGGGCGTGTTCCCGGTACTCAATGCCGGCAAGCTGCGTATTTTTGGCTTCGAGCTCGAGGCGGCGGTCAAGCCGAGCAACGCGCTGACGATCACCTCGTCGGTCGGCTATCTCGACGCCAAATATAACGAGTTCAACGACGGCCGCCGCGTGCCGCCCACCGCATTTTCATGCAACCCGACCGGCAACGCCATCGTCTGCAAGCCCGCGTTCGCGCCGCCGCTGACGCTGCGTTTCGGTGCCGACTGGGCGATTCCGCTTGGCGGTGCCACGCTGACGCTGGGGGGCGAGGGTCGCTTCGTCGACAAGCAATTTCTGTCGGTCGACAACCGCGCGGGGCTGACCGAAAACGGCTATTGGCTCGCCAACGCCTATGCGCAGGTCGATTTCGGGCGCTATTACCTGCGCGGCGCAGTGAAGAACGCGTTCGAGGAACTCTACAAGACCGATGGTCAGGAGTTTTCGAGCGTCGGCAATATTCAGACGGTCTATTACGGCGATCCCCGTACGTGGACGATTACGGCGGGTTTCAAGTTCTGATATCCGCGCCGGACGACAGCGCGGCGAACCAGTCGGCATAGGGCGTCGCGCGCGCCATATGACGGTTATAGTCGGGCGCGCCGTCGTCCCACCACGGCGCGCCGCGCTCGCCGAGCGCGACCTTGGCCGCATCGACCGCCGCGCGCGCCGCGTGGAGCGCGCCCGCATCACCGCTGCCAAGCGCGGCCCGCACCGCACGGCGTGCCGCCATCAGCGCGGCGACGAGACGGGTCCGCACGTCGGGGTCGAGCGCAGGGTTCGACCGGCGCCACAATCTGCCGCGGACGACGAAGTAGCGCCGATCGGGGGTGACGGGATAGGGCGGTGGCTGCACGGGCGTGGGACGGCGCGATCAGCCCTTTTTGGCCTTGGCGCCCTTCTTGCTTAGCTCGCTTTGCGCGGACGAAGAATTGCGCGGGTTTTTCTCGCCTTCCTTGGCCGCCTTGGCGTTCGCCTTCTTTGCGGTCTCGCTGCCCTTGCCCTTTTTCTCGGTCAAATCACTGTCCTCATCGCGATAACTGAAATCGTCGCCTGCGGCCGATGGTTCCGCGGTGCCCTTGAACCCGCAACGCGCGTCACCGAAGTTGGGCGCAGTACGCCGTCAGGGATACCCGCCGATGCCCGCTCCGATCGCTCTCGATATTCCGCACAGCCTGGACAAGGCCGCCGCGCGCGAGCGTCTCGACCGCGGCATTGGCAAGATCGGCACGATGATTCCCGGCGGCGCGCAGGTCACGCATCATTGGGACGGCGACACGATGGTGTTCACGCTGACGGCGATGGGCCAGGCAATGCACTGCACCGCGACGATATTCGAAACGCGGATCCATGCCGTCGTGAATCTGCCGCCCCTGCTCAGCATGTTTTCGGGCAAGCTCAGTGAGGCGCTCGCGCGCGGTTTGCCGAAATTGCTGCGCTGAGTATCCGGCCCGCGCGCCAGCGGGGCTTCGCTTCGCCGACTGGGGGGCCGCAACCGAGGATAGGATGCCCGAAAGTATATCGTCATCGTTATGTCACGTAATCGTAGTTGAGACTCGGCCTGCGATAGAAAGTCATTTTTTTGACTTTCTCCACCGGTTGTAACGGCCCAATAAATTACTAGTTGCGACTGACGCCTTATCCTAGGCGTGCGAGGAAATTACTATGCATGATATCGTCGATACTGCGGTCGCCGCCGGGTTGTTCAAGACGCTGGTTGCAGCCGTGACGGCTGCCGATCTGGTCGATACGCTGAAGAGTGCCGGACCGTTCACGGTGTTTGCACCGTCGGACGACGCCTTCGCCAAGCTTCCGGCGGGCACCGTCGAGGAGCTGGTGAAGCCCGAGAACAAGGACAAGCTGACCGCAATCCTGACCGGCCATGTCCTCGCTGGTAAGGTGATGGCCGCCGACGTGACCGGCAAGACGATGTCGCCGACCGCCGTTTCGGGCGCGACGCTCAACGTCGACGGAACCCACGGTGTCGTCGTCAGCGGCGCGACCGTCACCACCGCCGACATCGACTGCACCAACGGCGTCATCCACGTCATCGACACGGTCATCCTGCCACAGGGCTGATCGGGCCGCACGGCCTTGG
The DNA here is from genome assembly GCA_965248885.1 of Sphingomonas sp. GTDB lineage: Bacteria > Pseudomonadota > Alphaproteobacteria > Sphingomonadales > Sphingomonadaceae > Sphingomonas_O. Next base: position 2,706,286 of record OZ252211.1, read on the forward strand.
GAAGGGCGGCCCGCAGGGGCCGCCCTTTTTTTACTGTACCGTCCCCGCAATCGTCCGCCGGGAAGTCACTACCGCTCAGTAAACCCGCGCCTTCGGCTTGATATATTCGATCTCGTCGGTCAGCGTATAGTCGTGCACCGGGCGGTAGTCGATGCGGACGCCACTATTGTGGCCGACACCAGCGGCAGGCGGACTCGCCCATACCAGGCTGTGCTTCATCCATTCGGCGTCGTCGCGCTCGGGATAGCTTTCGTGCATGTGCGCGCCACGCGATTCGTGACGGTTGCTGGCGGAGTGCATCGTGACGACCGCCTGCGGGAGCATGTTGTCGAGCTCGAGCGTCTCGATCAGGTCGGTGTTCCAAATAAGACTGCGGTCGGCGACGCGAACGTCGGCGATGCGGCCTGCGACCTTGTCGATCAGCACCTTGCCCTCGTCGAGCAATTCGGTGTCGCGGAACACTGCGGCGTGCTTTTGCATCGTACGCTGCATGTCGAGGCGGATTTCGGCGGTGGGCGATGCGCCGTCGGCGTGGCGGAACCGGTCGACACGGGTCAGCGCCATTTCCTCCGACCCCTTGGGCAGCGGCTTGTGCGCGGTGTCGGCACGCACGACCTCGGCGATGCGCTTGCCCGTCGCACGGCCGAAGACGACGAGGTCGATGAGGCTGTTCGAGCCGAGCCGGTTCGCGCCGTGCACGCTGACGCACGCCGCCTCGCCGATCGCGAACAGTCCGGGGACCACGCTGTCCGGATCGCCGTCCTTCAGGGTCACGACCTCGCCGTGATAATTGCACGGGATGCCGCCCATGTTGTAATGCACGGTCGGCGTGACGGGGAGCGGCTGGCGGGTCAGGTCGACACCGGCGAAGATCTTCCCCGTCTCGGTGATGCCGGGCAACCGCTCGGCGAGCACCTTGGGATCGATATGGTCGAGATGCAGGTAGATATGATCCTTGTGCGCGCCGACGCCGCGCCCCTCGCGGATTTCGGCGGCCATGCTGCGTGACACGACGTCGCGCGATGCGAGATCCTTGGCCGACGGGGCGTAGCGTTCCATGAACCGCTCGCCTTCGCTGTTGGTCAGATAGCCGCCCTCACCGCGCGCGCCTTCGGTGATCAGCACGCCCGCGCCGTAGATGCCGGTCGGGTGAAACTGAACGAACTCCATGTCCTGCAGCGGCAGCCCCGCGCGCAGCACCATGCCGCCGCCGTCGCCGGTACAGGTGTGCGCCGAGGTCGCCGAGAACCAGCATTTGCCATAGCCGCCGGTCGCGAGCACGACGGCATGGCTGCGGAAGCGGTGGATGCTGCCATCCTCCATGCACATCGCGATAACGCCGCGACATTCCCCTGCCTCCATGATCAGGTCGAGCGCGAAATATTCGACGTAGAAGTCGGCGTCGTATTTCAGGCTTTGCTGATAGAGCGCATGGAGCATCGCGTGCCCGGTGCGGTCGGCGGCGGCGCAGGTGCGCTGCGCGGGCGGCCCGGCACCCATGTTCTGCATCATCCCGCCGAACGGGCGCTGATAAATCTTGCCTTCGTCGGTGCGGCTGAACGGAACGCCGGCGTGCTCGAGCTCATAGACCGCCTGTGGCGCCTCGCGCACCAGATATTCGATCGCGTCCTGGTCGCCGAGCCAGTCGCTGCCCTTGACCGTGTCGTACATATGCCACGTCCAGTGGTCGGGCCCCATGTTGCCGAGCGAGGCGGCGATGCCGCCCTGTGCCGCGACAGTGTGGCTGCGCGTCGGGAACACCTTGGTGATGCACGCGGTTTTCAGCCCCGATTCGGCGATCCCCATCGTCGCGCGCAACCCGCTGCCCCCGGCACCCACCACCACCGCGTCATAGCTGTGGTCGATGATCTTATAGGCTTCTGTCATGCAGTCGGCGTCCCTGTGAGTGCGACCTTGAGGATCGAGAACAGCGCGAGCGCGCCCATCCCGAAAGTGAATATATGGAGCAATGCCATCGCGACAATGCGGCTGGCGTCGTGCTGATAATCTTCGATGACGACTTGCAGGCCCATCCGGAAATGCCAGAAGGTGTTGACGACGATCAGCGCGAGCGGAACCGCGACCAGCGGCGACTGCACCCAGTCGTGCACGACGCGGTAGTCGAGGTCGGGCAGACGCACGAGCGACACGACCAGCCACAGCATCAGCACGATGTTGACGAACGCGGTCACGCGCTGCTGCCACCAGTGATGCGCGCCCTCGCGCGCCGAGCCGAGCGCACGCACGCGTTTGAGTTCGGTACCGCCGCGCATGCTCATTGCCCCTTCATGAAGACATAGGCCCACAAAAGGACCGTCGCGGTGACGCCGAACGCGAACACCGCGTAAGAGGACGTCTTGTTGGTGCGCAGCTCGTAATTGGCGCCGATGTCGAGGAAGAAGTGCCGCACGCCGTTGCCGAGATGCGTGAAGAAGGCGAGGCTGAGCCCCAGCGCGACGAGCAGCGCGAGCAGGTTGGCGGCATGGACCAGCCCCTCGGCCCCGGCATCGCCGACGATCCAGCGATGAAAGACCGCATAGCTCGCCGGGCCGCCCGCCAGCGCGACCAGCCACCATACGAAGATCGCCGTGCCCAGCGTCGCCAGCGCGACCCCGCTCACGCGGTGCGCGATCGACACCGCCATATGCGGACCCCATTTCCAGATGCTGAGGTGTGGTGACAGGGGGCGATTTTGGAGTCGCGTGCGCGCGGCGGCCATGCAGATATTCCTCAGAAGCGGACGATTGGGGGATCGAGCGGTTGAGGCGTCCTTACCGCTGCAGCGCCGCGATGCAACGCCCGAGCCCCGGGCGGCGCACTAACCATGCGTTTACCCTGTGCATCGTATCGCCGCCCCGATGCATCTCACGACAGGACCAAAGATGGCGCATGACCCGAACGCGATCCGCATCGATCTGGCCGAACGGCTTCGCTATTTCGACACCGATGGCACGCTGGGCGACGACACGCGCGTCGCGGCGAAACTGATCGAGGGCTGCGAAAAGGAAATCAACGACGCTTTCTGGGAGCATTACCGGCGCTGCAAGGGCAGCCTGCCCGCGCACGGGGCCGACATGGAGGTGCTGCGCCAGCGCGGCGTCGATTATATCCGCGCCAAGGGGACTGACGCGACCGGGCAGCACTGGGTCGACCTGGCGCGCGACCATGCCAAGATGACTTACAAGTTCGGCGACCCGGTCGCACTCGTGCTGTCGTGCTTCGAGGTCGCCAATCGCATGACCGTCCGCTTCATCCGGCAAAAGGTCGGCGACGATGCCGACATGTTCAAGCGCGCCTCGTCGGGCGTCTTTCGCACTTCCGTCATCGAGGCCGACGTAATCTTCGCGACGATCGCGGCACTGCGGGAACGCGACGTCGAGCGCGAGCGACACAGCCGCGCCGACGTGTTCCGCGAACGCATTGCGGGCGAACTGACCAGTGCCTCCGACCTCGGCACCCAGCTGCGCGGGCAGGCGACCGATGCCTCGACCGCGACCCGCGGGATGCTCGGCAAGGCAAGCGAAGTCGCCGCCGCCGCCGAACAATCGGCGGTCGCGATGCGCGATGCCGCGCATACCGCCGCCGGGCTGATCCGCGCGATCGAGGAGGCGCGCGGCGAAGTCGAGGTCGCCGCCGATATCGCGACGCGGGCGTCGGACCAGGCGGCGAACGCGGTCGCGGTCAGCGAGACACTCGCCGACACCGCCAAGTCGATCGAATCGATTCTGGGCCTCATCCGCGACGTCGCGGGACAGACCAACCTGCTCGGGCTCAACGCGACGATCGAAGCCGCGCGCGCGGGCGATGCCGGACGCGGCTTTGCGGTCGTCGCACAGGAGGTGAAATCGCTCGCCAACCAGACGGCGCGCGCGACCGACGACATTGCCGCCAAGATCGCTGCGATCCAGGCCGCGACGCGATCGACCGTGGCGACAAACACGACGATCCGCGCGACGGTGACCGAGGTCCACCAGTCGGCGACACGCATCCGCCAGGCGATGGAGGTGCAGGCACAGACGGTGACGATGATCACCGCCGCCGTCGACGAAACCGCGCTCGCCGCCGACACGATGTCGTCGACCATCGCCGCGATCCGCGCCGACACCGAAACCGTGGCGACCGAGATCGACGAGCTCGAGACCGGCTTCGATAGCGTCAACCGCAAGCTGGCGATGCTTCAGGATGCAGCCGGGGACTATGTGCGGCTCGTCGGCTGACCGGCCCCGGCGCTAGCGTACCGGCAGCGTCAGCATGAACCGCGCGCCCTGCCCCGGGGCGCTGTCGACGCTGATGTCGCCGCCCATCGCGCGCGCGAGGCGGCGCGAGATATAAAGGCCCAAACCACTTCCACCGGGTTCGGTCGGATCGACGCGTTCGAATTTGTCGAAGATGCGCGCCTGGTCCTCGGGCGCGATGCCCTTGCCCTGGTCGGCGACGACGACGACCGCGCTGTCGGCGTTCGTCTCGGTGCGCAGCCAGACCATGCCACCTTCGGGCGAATAGCGCACCGCGTTGCCGATCAGGTTGACGAGGATCTGGAGCACGCGGCGAAAGTCGCCGCTGGCGGGAAGGCTTTCCTGCTCGTCGGGGCGGTCGATCCGTATAGCGCGGGCGCCGGCGCGCACAGCGAGCAGGCCGGCGGCGCGGCGCGCGATGTCGGCGAGATCGACCGCCTCACCGACGAGCAGGAAATCCGGGCGCTCGACGGCTTCGAGGTCGACGAGATCGTCGACGAGCGCGAGCAGGTGTCGCCCCGCATTGGCGATGTCGCCCGCATAATCGGCATAGTCGCGGCGTAGCGGCCCTTCGTCCTGCGCGCCGATGCTCGCCGCGCGCATGACGATGCGGTCGAGCGGCGCGCGCAACGCCTGGCTAAGCCGCAGCCCGAAATCGGAGGGCTCGGGCGCCGTTAAAGTCCCGGTCGCGTGCGCGGTGGCATTGCCCGTCAGCCCGGCGAAGCGACCCTCGGCATCGGTTTCGGGACGCGCCGCCAGCACGTATTCGACCAGCGGCCGGTCGCGGCGCACGGCCCGCTGCCCGTGGAACGGCATGCCCGCCGCAAGCGCACGCAGGATCGGCAAATCGCCCGTATCATCCTCGACGAAACGTACCAGCCGCGTCAGCGGAAAGCCGATCATATCGCTCGCCACCAGTCCGGCCGGTTCGCCCGCGTCGAGGTCGAGACGGGTCAGGACCAGCGACGCATCGGTCGCCCAGCGCCACGGTGGCGCGGGCAGCGCAGCGGTGGCCTCAAGCGGCTGCGCGATCAGCCACGACGAGCGCGGCGGGCGCTCGGTCCACGCGCCGACGAACAGGTCGATGTCGTCACCAACCGGCACCGCCCGGACGTCGAGTTCGGCGTCGAGCGGGCCGTCGGCGATGCGCACCGTCCGCGCGACTTCGACCGCCAGCGTGCGCGCGAGCGCGGCCAGCGAGGCGAGCGCAGGGAGCGCGATCGGCGAACCGCGCGCGCCCCCGGCGCGTGCGTTGAGCGCACCTAGCCGCGCGCTGGCCGCGACCAGCCGACCACGCGCGTCGACGCGCAGCGACTCAGGGTCGGCCATTGCCAGCATCGCGAACCGGGTACGCCATTGCCCCGCCTTAGTCGCGGTGCGTTAAGACCGGGCTAAGCCTGTGTTGAAACCATGCGAGCCCCGCAAAGGCGTGGAGCGTCGCGGCGATCAGCGTGACCAACAGTCCCGCCGGGCCGAACACAGCGCCGGTTCCGATGATCGCCGCCGTGCCGGGAACATCGGCGAGCCAGCGCTCGATGTTTGCGTCTGCGCGCAAGCGAACGCCCAGCAGCAGCGCGACGCTCAGACCGATCGCTACCGCCAGCGGCCCCCAATTGGGCGAGACGGGCGCGAAGGTCGCGATCAGCGCGACGCCCGCGACGAAAGGGGTGGCGCGCGCCGCGACGGAACCCGGCGCACTGGCGGTCCCCGTCGCGCGGCTTGCGAGCCCCGTGACCGCATTGCCGAGTTCGGCCGCCAGCAGCGCGGCCGCGGCAAGGATCGGCAGGCTCGACAGCGCCGTCACGAGCGCGACCGCCAGCATCGCCAACACCCCCCATGGTGCGGACCGCGTGAGCAGCGACAGGCGGCTGCGGGCCAGCGTGGCCAGCCCGCGCGCGGCAGGCGCGATCAGCCAGTGTGCGCCCCATCCGCGCGTCGTCGCCGACGACGCGCGGATTATCCGACGCCCGGCACGCTCGGCATTCGGCGCGACAAGAGCATCGTCGACTGCTTCAGGGGCGATCGCCACGCGCGCCGCGCGCCCCTGAACCGCGATCCGGGCAAGCGTGGCGCCAAGATCCCAGTCCCCCGTGGTCGGCGCAGCACGGCGCACCGCGCCACCGTCGATACGTGCGAAACCCGTCCAGGCGTCGGTCGCGTCGAGGCGTTCGAAGCGCGGATCGGCCGCGACCGTCGTGAGCAGTGCAAGCCCCGACCCGCCGACGAAGTCCGCCAGCGTCGCGCTGTCGACGATCGCTGCGGCGCTCCAGACGAGCACGGCTTCTTCCGGGTGAAAGGCGTCGGCGATATCGGCCGCCTCGCGCGCGACGTGGAGCGCGATGCCGCCCGCGCGGAGCCTGTCGACGATGGCGACGAGCTCACGCGGCACCCGTTCGACGACGAGGACGATATGACTTGCGCCCAGTGCGTGGCAGCGACGCACCGCAAACTCGGCCCAAGGCATGCCGAGCACGCGCGCGGGCTCGACCTCGCCGGTCACGATCAACGCTGCAAAATTCGTCACTCGGGCCCCCTGCCCGCGCGCGATAGGCGCGATGCAAGGTCAGCGCAAAAGCCTTGGGTACGCGTGACCGATGTTCACACTCGCGCGAGGGCGCTATCCCGTGGGCGCGTCGGCCAAAGCCGCAAGCGAGCGCGCGATCCGCTGCATCGCCTTGGCGTCGCCACGCTCGGCGCGCATCGCGGCTTCGGCAGCATCCATGACGCGCAGCGCACCAAAGCTGGCCGCCAGCCCTTTCAGCCGCTTCGCAGCCGCGATCCAGTCGGCGCGCGTCGTGGCGGCATCAAGCGACATCACATGGGCGTCGGCGCTGGCGAAGAACGCACCGCGCAGTTCGGCGATCAGCGACGAATCTTCGCCGACGGCAGCGGCAAGCGCAGCTTCGAGGGCACCGGGATCATAAGCCATGCAGCGACCCTATCGCGCAGGTCGTTAACGGCGCGTTGCGGTCGCGGGGCGCACCACTTTCCAGTCATGGTTAATTCGTGGTATTCACGGCGAATGACTGGGGGCAGGGCACAGGCCGGGCAGTGGCTCGGCACCGACGCGGATGACGATGCCGCTATCGTCGAACCTTTGACCGAGCGTGACGACGTCCGCGCGCCAAGCGCCGACTGGCGAACGCGTATTGCAGCTGTCGTCGCGGTTCTTGCCGCGCTCGGGTGGATCGCGCTCGTCGTCATGACGCGGCAGGGGCGGCCGGCCTCGGCTCTCACGGGCGACGCTCTGGTCGCGATGGTCGGCGACATCGTTCCGCCGCTGATCCTGATCGCGGTGCTCTACCTCCTCGCGGTTCGCCTTGGCCGGGGCGAATCGGCGCGGTTCGCGCGCGTGTCGAACGATCTGCGCGGGGAGCAGGCGCGGCTCGAGGCCGTGCTCGCGCACGTCGCCGACCGGCTGGCCGCCGAACGGTCCGACATCGCCGAACAATCCGACCGTTTGTCGACGCTCGGCGAGGACGCCGCGACGCGGCTTGCGCACATCGGCGAGACGCTGCGCGGCGATATCGAGACGCTGGTCCGCGAGGCCGAGCGGCTGAAGGCTGCGGCCGGGGCGGCGCGCGGCGACACCAGCGCTTTGCTCGTCGACATGCCGCGCGCGCATGAAGCGACGGTCGCGCTGAGCGATGCGCTCGACGGAGCGGGGCAGCGTGCGCACGAACATGCGGCCGCGCTCGATGCACAGGTCGCCGCGCTGACGCTGCGCGGGCGCGAGGCCGACGAGATCGCGGGCGGCGCCGCCGCCAAGCTCGCCGCACATTTGTCGCGGATCGAGGGGCTGAGCGGCAGCGCGACCGAGCGGCTTCTCGCCGCCGCCGACAGCATGACCGGCGCGATCGACGCGGCGCTGGCGCGCGCCGCCCAAGCGGGCGAGGTCGCGCGGCAGGGGATGGACGCGCAGGCAGCGACGATGCGCGCGCTGGTCGAAGAGAGCGAAGCCGCGCTCACCCGCACCGGGGCCGATGCTTCGGTCGCGGTCAGCCGCAGGATCGCCGATGTGAGCGCGCGGATCGATGCGCTCGGCCGCGGCATCACCGCAGTCGGCGGAGAGGTCGCAAACCTCGACGAGGCAGCCTCGAACCGGCTTGCCCGGCTCGACGCGTCGATCGTGGCGCTGCGCGACCAGGCAAGCGGGTTGGGCGGCGAACTCGGCCGAGGCGATGCCGCAGCGTCGGCGATGATCGGGCGCGCCGAAACGCTGATGACCGCCTATGCCGCGCTGGGCCACGAGATCGACGACGCGCTTCCCGCCGCACTGGCCCGTCTCGACGCGCATGCGGACGCCACGCTGCGCAAGGCCGAGACCCTGTCGCCCACGGTTCACGCGATCGAGGCGAGTGCGGCGGTCGCGCTCGACCGGCTGCTCGAGGCCGAAGCGGCGCTCGCCAACCAGCATGCCGCGCTCGACGCGCTGGGCACTGCGGTCGCCGAGCGGCTGGCCGCGGGGACGGCAGCGGCGGGGGATCTGGTCGCGCAGGTCGGCGAGGCCGACGCGCGGACGCGCGCACTCGCCGAGGGTGCGTCGGCGCTACTGATCGACGCGCTGCTCCGCGTTCGCGAGGCCGCGAACGCCTCGGCCGACCGCGCGCGCGAGGCGATCGCCGAGGTGATCCCCGCAAGCGCCGACGCGATGAAGGCGGCGGCGGGCACGGCGCTCGCCGACGCCATCGCCGACGAAGCGCGCGTTCGCATCGAAGATCTTGCCGTTACCGCACAGCGCGCGGTGGCGGCGGCGAACGCCGCCTCCGATCGCCTGATGCGCCAGATGCTGACCATCGCCGAGACCAGCGCGCAGATCGAGACGCGGATCGTCGAGGCACGCGGCGAGATCGAGGATGCCGACCGTGACAATTTCGCGCGCCGCGTCGCGCTCCTGATCGAATCGCTCAATTCCACCGCGATCGACGTCACCAAGATCCTGTCGAACGACATCGCCGACAGCGCGTGGAGCGCCTATCTGAAAGGCGATCGCGGCGTGTTCACGCGCCGCGCGGTGCGGCTGCTCGACGCCGGCGAAGCGCGTGAGATCGCGCGTCATTACGCCGACGACATGGAGTTTCGCGAACAGGTCAACCGCTACGTCCACGATTTCGAAGCGATGCTGCGCAACGTGCTCGCGACGCGGGCCGGGTCGCCGCTCGGCGTGACGTTGCTGTCGTCCGACATGGGCAAGCTCTACGTCGCGCTTGCCCAGGCGATCGAACGGCTGCGCTAGCAGCCGTTCGTGCTTCGCCCGAGGCTGGGCAGCGCAGCCTAGAGCTTGCTCGTCAGTTCGGGCACGATCTTGAACAAATCGCCCACCAGCCCGACATCGGCGACCTGGAAGATCGGCGCATCCTCGTCCTTGTTGATCGCGATGATGACCTTCGAATCCTTCATTCCCGCAAGGTGCTGGATCGCGCCCGAGATGCCGACCGCCAGATAGACTTCGGGAGCGACGATCTTGCCGGTCTGGCCGACCTGATAGTCGTTGGGGACATAGCCCGCGTCGACCGCCGCGCGGCTCGCGCCGACTCCGGCGCCGAGCTTGTCGGCGAGCGGTTCGATCAGGCTGTGGAAATTCTCACTGTTCTGGAGCGCGCGCCCGCCCGACACGATGATCTTGGCGCTGGTGAGTTCGGGCCGCTCGGACTTGGCGATTTCCGAGCCGACGAAGCTTGTCAGTCCCGAGTCGGCCTGTGCGCTGACCGGCGACACCGTGCCGCTGCCGCCGCTCGTCTCGGCCTTGGCAAAGGCGGTCCCGCGCACGGTGATGACCAGCTTGACATCGGACGACTTGACCGTGGCGATGCCGTTTCCGGCATAGATCGGGCGCGTGAACGTGTCGGCCGATTCGACCGACAGGATATCGCTGATCTGCATCACGTCGAGCAAGGCGGCCACGCGCGGCGCGACGTTCTTGCCGATGCTGGTCGCCGGCGCGAGGAACGCGTCATGGTCTGCCATCAGCGAAACGACGAGCGGCGCCACGTTTTCGGCGAGCGCGTGCGCATAGGCGGCGGCGTCGGCGAGATAGACGGTGCCGACCCCGGCGATCTTTGCCGCCGCGTCGGCGACCGCCGCGCATCCCTGCCCCGCGACGAGCAGATCGACCTCACCAAGTTTTGCGGCCGCGGTCACGACGGGGAGCGTCGGATCCTTCAGGACCGCATTGTCGTGCTCGACCCAAACCAGCGTCTTCATGCCACCACTCCCGCAAAGCGGCGCACGCCGCGACCGTGGCGCTTCACGCCACCACTCCCAAAGTCTTGAGCTTGCCGATCAGTTCGTCGACGTCGGCCACCTTGACGCCCGCCTGGCGTTTCGAAGGCTCCTCGACGCGCACCGTCGTCAGCCGTTTGGTCACGTCGACACCATAGTCGGCGGGCGTCTTCTGCGCCATCGGCTTCGATTTGGCCTTCATGATGTTGGGCAGCGACGCATAGCGCGGCTCGTTGAGGCGCAGGTCGGTGGTCACGATCGCGGGCGCCTTGAGCGCCACCGTTTCCGACCCGCCATCGACTTCGCGCGTGACCGTGATCGTATCGCCCGCGACCTCGACCTTCGATGCGAAGGTTCCTTGCCCCCAGCCGAGCAATGCAGCGAGCATCTGGCCGGTCTGGTTCGAATCATCGTCGATCGCCTGCTTGCCGAGGATGACGAGGCCCGGCTGTTCCTCCTCGACGACCTTGGCCAGCAGTTTGGCGACTCCGAGCGGCTCGACCTCGGTTTCGCTGACGATCAGGATCGCGCGGTCGGCGCCCATCGCAAGCGCGGTGCGGAGCGTTTCCTGCGCCTTTTGCTCGCCGATCGACACCGCGACGATCTCGGTCGCCGCGCCGCGTTCCTTCTGGCGGATGGCTTCCTCGATCGCGATCTCGTCGAAGGGATTCATGCTCATCTTGACGTTGGCCAGGTCGACGCCCGAGCCATCGGGCTTGACGCGCGGCTTCACATTGTAATCGATAACCCGCTTGACGGGGACTAGAATCTTCACCGCAATGCCTCCCAGAACCAGCTTTACGTAAACGTCAGACCTGCAACCGATTTGGGCAAAGCAACGCTCGATTTCAAGGCCACAGCGATCTTCAAGAGTTAATCGGACCGTGAAACCAAAATTGCTTGAAGTGATTTTATATATGTTCAATCTACATTCGGTAACATTTTGGCACCGAATGGCATCCTTCTTGTAACGAACTGAATTAGGAGATGCGGTATCGCCAGCATGCGTCAGACTAAGTCGTCTGTCCCTCAGGGCGCTGTTGATGGGATGACGAGCCAAGCGCTTGCGCAGTTGCTGCGCGCCGGCTCGGCACGGACGATGATCGATCGCATCCTTCGCGCGGCAGCCGACGTGGTCGGGGTCGAGTTTCTGGTGCTGGGTGTTCGTCACGGAAAATTTTATGAAATGATCGCAACCCACGGGGTTCCGGTCGCATCCTTCTTCGAAATCGTACCCGCAAAGCGGCTGGGTCGACGGCTGTTTGATCAGGCGATCGAGGTTGAGAATTTGCAGGCCCAGCCCGGTTGGGCAAATCTGGCGATGTTCCCGATTGCCAGCCAGTGGCGGTACGGCGCAAATGTTCCCATCAAGCTTTACCACCCCGTAAACGACAACGGCGTCTTCGCCCTGTCGGTTGCCGATCGCATCTGCCTCAAACCCGACGGCAAGCGGCTCGCCCGGCTTGCCGTCTACGCCGAGTTTATCAGCGACTGTATCTGGCTGGTCACCCAGATTCACCTGTCGTCGAGGGAGATCAAGGCGCGCGATACGGCGGCTGCGCTCTTACTGAACGGCGTCCGCAACGCACTGCCGGCGGTCGCCCTCGTCGGCGAAGACCTCCGTATTCTGGGATCGAGCCGGCGTTTCGCGCAAGTGTATCTCGAGCATTTCGGTCAAGAAGCGCAACTGGGGCAACTGCTGAGCGAGGCCTGGCTGAGTGAGCAGGCATGCGACGCGGTCCGCAAATCGCTCCAACTCGCGTTGCCAGTCATTCGGCACGATACTGCGCCTTTGCCTGACGGGTCCATTCTGCAGTTCGATTTCTATGCGATCCGTTTCGATTATGTCGGTGCCTGTTTCGGGCTGCTTTCACTTCACGTTCCATTCTCCCAGGCTGAACTGGCGGGAGGACAAGGTCCCCGGCTGACGATGCCCGAGCAACCGAGCGCGTTGGTTGAAAACGCCGCACCGGTTATCGAATTCCTGTCGGATACGCTGTGCAAGCAACAACGCATCCTGTCGCGCGACCAGCAGGCCTATGTCGCGATCCGCAAATGGCGCGCGCCCATCAAGCAATATCAGTTGACCGCTCTAAAGGCGCTGAAACGCGAGTGCCCCGCAGCGTTTGTAGATCAGGTTGCCAACGAAATCGTCGCGTCGATCCGTAACATCCATGGCGATGTCAGCCATTGCGTCGTCGTGCCGATGCCCTGTGGACACTCGGGCGATACGTGCTTTTCCTTCTTCCTCGGCAAGCGCGTCGCGCAAATGCTGAACCTCGACTGTCAGCACGCCTTTACGCCGATTGCCATAAAGGGGAGTTCGCATCCGAAGACCAACGTCCACAGGGCGCGGATGAATATTGCGCAGCCCGTCACCAAGACTGCATTGCTTATCGACGACGTTGCGACATCGGGTGCCCATATTGCCGAGGCCAGTGTTCTGTTACGTCGGACCGCTCCGGGCGTGCTGCCATTCGTATGGATTGCGGACTGACGCAAACGGGCTCAAGCCGCTGCGCGCACCTCGGCCACGATCTTCCTTGCCGCATCGCCCAGATCGTTCGCCGCCACGATCGCGAGGCCCGACCCGGCGAGGATCGCCTTGCCCTGTTCGACGTTCGTCCCCCCAAGCCGCACGACCAGCGGTACGGCAAGGTTCACTTCCTTTGCCGCCGCGACGATGCCGTCGGCGATGATGTCGCATTTCATGATGCCGCCAAAGATGTTGACGAGGATGCCCTTCACGTTCGGGTCGGCGAGGATGATCTTGAACGCCGCCGTCACCTTCTCCTTCGATGCGCCACCGCCGACGTCGAGGAAGTTGGCCGGGAACATGCCGTTCAGCTTGATGATGTCCATCGTCGCCATCGCCAGCCCCGCGCCGTTGACCATGCAGCCGATGTCGCCGTCGAGCTTGATATAGGCGAGATCGTATTTCGACGCTTCGATTTCCGCCGGATCTTCCTCGGTCAGGTCGCGTAAGGTCACGAGGTCCTTGTGGCGGAACATCGCATTCGAATCGAAGCCGACCTTGGCGTCGAGCACGAGCAGCTGGCCATCCTCCGTCACCGCGAGCGGGTTGATCTCGATCTGCGCCGCATCGGTGCCGAGAAACGCGTCATAGAGTTTTGACGCGACGTTCGCCGCCTGCCGGGCGAGGTCGCCAGTCAGCCCGAGCGCGCCCGCGACCGCGCGGCCGTGATGCGGCATGAAGCCGGTCGCGGGGTCGATGTCGAGCGTCTGGATCTTTTCGGGCGTGTCGTGCGCAACGCTCTCGATATCCATGCCGCCTTCGGTCGAGACGACCATGCCGATCCGGCCGCTCGCGCGGTTGACGAGCAGCGCGAGATAGAATTCGCGCGCGATGTCGACGCCGTCGGTGATGTAGAGGCGATTGACCTGCTTGCCCGCGTCGCCGGTCTGGATCGTGACGAGCGTATTGCCGAGCATGTCGGTCGCCGCCGCGCGCACCTCGTCGAGGCTCCGCGCCAGCCGGACGCCGCCCTTGGCATCGGGGCCGAGCTCCTTGAACTTGCCCTTGCCACGCCCGCCCGCATGAATTTGCGCCTTGACGACGTAGAGCGGGCCGGGGAGCTTTCCGGCCGCAGCGACCGCTTCGTCGACCGACATCGCGGCATGGCCGTCGGGAACCGGAACGCCGAAAGTGGCGAGCAATTCCTTCGCCTGATATTCGTGGATGTTCATGCGCGTGGCTCCCGGTTGCTGCGCGGCCTAAAGCATGGCTGGCCCGCGCGTGCCAGCCCCTAGGACGCGATCGCGCAGCCGATCCCGGCGGTCGTCACGACCTCGACGATCTTGGGATCGCCGAGCGCGCCGAGCTTGCGCACGAACTGGCCGACGGTCAGCTGGCCGATCCGCTCACGCGAGATACCCGACAGGTGTGACAGCTTTTGCAGCTGGCCCAGGCTGAGGCGATCGACCATCCGCTGCGCCATGCACGTCGCGATCGGACGCGGGAGCCCGGCCTCGATCAGCGCGGTGCGTACACGCATTTCGGGTGTGGCGCAGGCCGCAAGCGCCAGGAACGGGAGGAGCAAGGCAAGTTTGTTCATTGCTCGCGCTTAACCGCCCTGTCATTCGCGCGAAAGCGGGAATCCAGCTCCTTCTTCGGCCCGCGCTAAAGAAGCTGGACCCCGCGTTCGCGGGGGTGACGAATTCAACTTCGAGACGTATATGTCACCCATGCCCGTCGCACTCGGCCTCCTGATCTTCCTCGCCACGATCGCGGTCATGGAGGGCATCGCCTATGTCGCGCATCGCTGGGTAATGCACGGGTTCGGCTGGTTCCTCCACGAAAGCCACCACCGCGCGCGCACCGGCAACTGGGAATTGAACGACTGGTATGCGGTGATCTTCGCCACGCCATCGATCGTCCTGCTGCTCGGCGGCGTCCAGCTCGGCTGGCCGCAATGGACGGCCTGGATCGGCGCGGGGATCGCGGGCTATGGCGCGATCTATTTCGGGTTTCACGACGTCATCGTCCACCGTCGCATCGCCACGCGTTACCTGCCCAAGTCCGACTATATGAAGCGCATCGTCCAGGCCCACCGCCTGCATCATGTCGTCGAAACGAAGCACGGCACGGTCAGCTATGGCTTTTTGTGGGCACCCAGGCCCGAAGCGCTGAAGGCCGAGCTCAAGCGGCGCGGCCACGCCGGGGTGCGCGCGCCCGTCGCGCGCTGACCGGCTTCCCACGAGTGGCGAAGCTGCTAATGCGCGCTTCGAAATGGATGAAGCGGCGGACCCCACGAACCTGAGAATGCGGCTGACGCGCGGTGGCAGTGATGCGCTCGGCCTGTGGCGACGTGTGGCGGGCAGTCGCTGGGGTCGGCGCGGGCTCGCTGTACTGCTCTTTCTCCTCGTCGCCTATATCGCGTTCTGGTTCGCGTTCATGCGCAATCTGCCCGATGCGTCGGCGCTGCTGCGGTACGAGCCGCCGCTGCCGACCAACATCCGCGCCTATGACGGACGCCCGGTCTACAGCTATGCGCGCGAACGGCGCGTCCAGCTCAGCTACGAAGAATTCCCGCCGTTGCTCGTCAAAGCCTATCTGGCTGCAGAGGACCGGACCTTCTTCAGCCATGGCGGGGTCGATTATCCCGGCGTCGTGCGCGCGTTGTTCACCAACCTGACGCGGTCGGGCCGCCCCGTCGGCGCTTCTACGATCACGCAGCAGGTCGCGAAAAACCTGCTGATCGGCAACGAGGCGAGCTATGCGCGCAAGGTCAAGGAAGCCGTCCTCGCGTACCGGATCGAAGGCGCGCTGACCAAGCCGCAGATCCTCGAACTCTATCTCAACCAGATCGCGCTCGGGCGCAACGCGTTCGGCGTCCAGTCGGCGGCGCGCGCTTACTTCGGCAAGGACGTCGGCGAGCTGACGCTGCCCGAAATGGCGTATCTCGCGATCCTGCCCAAGGGCCCGTCGAATTATCGGCCCGAACGATTCTACGACCGGGCGATCGAGCGGCGCAACTGGGTGCTGGGCGAGATGCTGAGGAACGGCTTCATCGACCGCGCCGACCACGACGGCGCCGTCGCCGCCCCGCTCGGCACGATCGGGCGCGTGGCGGTGAAGGACGAAGTCGTCGGTGGCTATTTCACCGAGGAAGTCCGCCGCGACCTCATCGCCAAGTTCGGCGAAAGCGCGAACGACGGTCCCTATTCGGTCTATGCCGGCGGGCTGTGGGTGCGCACGTCGCTCGACCCGAAAACGCAGGGCGCGACCGAAACGGCGCTGCGCGACGGGCTGCTGCGCTTCGATCGCGGGCGCGGCTGGAGCGGGCCGGTCGGCAAGGTCGACGTCGCGGGCAACTGGCAGCAGAGCTTTGCCAGCGCGAACATCGGCATCTCCTACAAGGACTGGCGCACCGCCGTCGTGCTGTCGAAGGGGGAGGGCGCGATCCAACTCGGCTTCGTCGACGGGACGCAAGGCGTCATGCCCGGCTGGGCGGCGTCGATGCCGCGCCGCGGGGGTGGCGCAGCGTCGGGCTGGCTTCAGCCCGGCGACGTGGTCGCGGTGGCACCAGAGGGAAAAGTCTGGGCGCTCCGCAGCATCCCCGAAGTATCGGGCGGGATGGTCATCCAGAACCCGCACACGGGCCAGGTGCTCGCGATGCAGGGCGGGTTCGACGCGCGGCTCGGCAGCTTCAACCGCGCAACGCAGGCGCTTCGCCAGCCGGGATCGAGCTTCAAGCCGTTCGTCTATGCCGCCGCGCTCGACAATGGCATGACGCCGGCCTCGATCATCGTCGACGGACCCTTCTGCGTCTATCAATCGGCGCGGCTGGGTCGCAAATGCTTTCGCAACTTCGGTGGCGCGAGCGGCGCGGGGCCACAGACGATGCGCTGGGGCGTCGAGCAATCGCGCAACCTGATGACAGTGCGCGCGGCAAGCCAGACCGGCATGGACAAGGTCGTGAAGCTGGCCGCCAATGTCGGGATCAGCGACCCGGGCAAGCCCTATCCTGCGGTGCTCGCGATCGCGCTCGGCGCGGGCGACACGACGGTCGCGCGGATGGTCAACGCCTATTCGATCCTCGCCAACCAGGGCCGCGCACTCGTCCCCAGCCTGATAGACTTCGTCCAGGACCGGAACGGCAAGGTGATCTTCCGCGCCGACACGCGCCCGTGCGACGGGTGCAACATGGCCGACTATGACGGGAAGCCAATGCCGCGCCCGCCGTCGCGTACCAAGCAGGCGGTCGATCCGATGACCGCCTATCAGGTGATCCATATCGCCGAAGGGGTTATCCAGCGCGGCACCGCGACGGTGCTGCGCGACCTCGGCCGTCCGCTGTTTGGCAAGACCGGCACGACCTCGGGCCCGACCAACGTCTGGTTCGTCGGCGGGTCGGCCGACCTGATCGGCGGCGTGTATCTGGGCTATGACACGCCGCGGTCACTGGGTGGCGGCGCGCAGGGGGGCGTCATCGCCGCGCCGATCTTCAAGCAATTCGCCAAGGTCGCGATGGCCGACATGCCCGTCGTGCCGTTCCGCGCGCCGCAGGGCATCCGCATGGTGCGCATCGACCGTCGCTCGGGCAAGCGCGTGTTCGGTGCCTGGCCTTCGGACGATCCCAAGGCGGCGGTGATCTGGGAAGCGTTCAAGCCCGAAAGCGAACCGCGCCGCTCGATCCGCAACGACGAGCTTCCCGCCGTGCTCCGCCCGCGCATGGCACGGGCGCGTGCCGCCGCGCCGCAGTCGCGCCCCGACAGCGACTTCTTGCAAAGGCAGGGCGGCATCTATTAACCCGGGCCAATCGAGGACAATCCCATGCGCGCCGAAGCGCAAGCTCATATCGATCAGATCAAGTCCGCGCTGTCGCTGCTGCGTCGTTTTCTCGACTGGGACGTGGCGCTCGCGCGGCTGGCCGAGCTCAACGCCGCCGTCGAGGATCAGGCGCTATGGAACGACCCCAAGGCTGCGCAGGTGCTGATGCGCGAGCGGCGTCGGCTCGAGGAGGCGATCGCCGCGACCCGGGCGATCCAGACCGAACTCAGCGATACCGTCGAGCTGATGGAAATGGCCGAAGCCGAGGGCGACGAGGCGATGGTCGACGAAGGCGCGACCGCGCTTGCCGACCTGGCCGAGCGTACCGAACGCGACAAGGTCGCCGCGCTGCTGGCGGGCGAGGCCGATGCGAACGACACCTATATCGAGGTCAATGCGGGTGCGGGCGGCACCGAAAGCCAGGACTGGGCCGAAATGCTCGCGCGCATGTACACGCGCTGGGGCGAGCGCCGCCGCATGAAGGTCGAGCTCGTCGATTATCACGCCGGCGAACAGGCGGGCATCAAGTCGGTGACCTATTTGCTGAAGGGCGAGAATGCCTATGGCTATGCCAAGACCGAGAGCGGCGTGCACCGGCTGGTCCGGATCAGCCCGTTCGGCAGCGGCGACAAGCGCCAGACGAGCTTTGCCAGCGTCTGGGTCTATCCGGTCGTCGATGAGAATATCGACATCGAGATCGTCGAATCCGACCTGCGCATCGACACTTATCGCGCGTCGGGCGCGGGCGGTCAGCACATCAACACGACCGATTCGGCGGTGCGCATCACGCACTTGCCCACCAACATCGTCGTCCAGTGCCAGAACCAGCGCAGCCAGCACAAAAACAAGGCCGAGGCGATGAACCAGCTGCGCGCGCGCCTTTACGAGGCCGAATTGCAGCGGCGCGAGGCCGAGTCGAATGCCAATGCCGCGTCGAAGACCGACATCGGCTGGGGTCACCAGATCAGGAGCTATGTCCTCCAGCCGTACCAGATGGTGAAGGACCTGCGCACGGGCGTGACCTCGGGCTCGCCGATGGACGTGCTCGACGGTGATCTCGACCGCTTCATGGCGGCCGCGCTCAGCCAGCGCGTGACCGGCGAAAAGGTCGTGGTGGAGGATGTCGATTGAGGGGAATGCTCGCCTGTGCGCTGCTCGCGACGTCATGTCATGCGCAGCCGACGAACCCGCCCAAGCCCTCGGCCTTCCCCGCCGCCGCGCGCCCTGTCGCGTCGATCGTCTCGGCGCGCTGGTCCGACGAGGATAGCCGCGACAGTGCCAACGAAGCGCGCGAAGTGATGGACCGCGCGGGCGTCGCGCCCGGCATGACGGTGGCCGACATCGGCGCGGGCGAAGGCTATTACACTATCCGCCTCGCCGCCCGCGTGGGCGCGAAGGGGCGTGTGCTCGCCCAGGATATCGTGCCGCAGGTGCGCGACGCGCTCGCCGAACGCGTGACGCGCGAGCGGCTCGATACCGTGTCGGTCAAGCTGGGCACGCCCGACCAGCCCGGGCTGCCCGAAAACAGCTTCGACCGGGTCTTTCTCGTCCACATGTACCACGAGATCGCGTCGCCCTACGCCTTTTTGTGGCATTTGCGCCCGGCGACGCGCTCGGGCGGACGCGTGATCGTTGTCGACGCCGACCGCCCGACCAACCAGCACGGCACCCCGCCCGCTTTGCTGAAATGCGAGTTCGCCGCCGTCGGCTACCGGATGGTCGACTATCAGGTGATGCCTGCGGCCGGTGGCTACCTCGCCGCGTTCGAACCGGCAGGCGCGAGACCCGAGCCGCGCGCGATCAAGACCTGCAAATGACCTGAGCCGAAAGGGCTCGAGCGCAGGCGTCCCGCGCGATCACGCTGGACGGTCGTCGGACTCGCGTTCGACCGCGCGGGAGCCTTTTCCTCTTCCGCGCGTCGTGTCGCCATGCGCTTCCTGCTTGTCGCCTTCGCCGTCCTGCTTCCCGTGGTAGGACAAGCGCGTCCGTTCGACCCCTTCGCGTTTTTTGCAGGCAAGCTGAAAGGGAACGGGCGTCTGAAGGTCGCGATGCGGCATGCGCACGCCGTACGCGTGCAGAGCAAGGGGCGGATCGCGAACGGCGTTCTGTTCGTCGACCAGCGGATCGAGGAAGCGGGCGAAGCGCCGACCGTGCGCCAGTGGCAGATCCATGCCGTAGGGCCAGGGCGTTATGCCGGGACGTTGAGCGACGCGGCGGGCCCGATCGAGGGGCGCATGGTCGGTGAGCAGCTCGTCCTGCGGTTTCGCATGAAACACGGACTGCGCGCGACGCAATGGCTGACGCTCGCCGCCGACGGGCAGAGCGCACACAATGTCATGCGGATACGGCGGATAGGCATCGTGGTCGCGACGCTCGACGAGACGATCGTGCGCGTCCGCTGACGTACCGATCCCCGGCAAGGGCCGGGGATCGGCGCATCATCCGTTATGTACGATGTTACCGTGCCGCCAGCTTGACCGGCACATATCGCGGCTGCCCCGTTCCGCGCTGAACGTTGAGCAACACGCTCGTCCGCCCCGCCGTTCGCGCGGCGGCGACGGCGGCTGTGACGTCGGCGCTGGCCGCGACCGGGCGCTGGTTGACCGAAAGGATGATGTCGCCGCGCTGAAAGCCCTTGGCGGCGGCGTCGCTCGACGGGTCGATCGCGCCGATCACCACGCCGCGTATCGTCGGCGGTACCCCGAGCTGGCGCGCGATGTCGGGGGTCAGCGCCACGACCGCGATGCCGAGCGCATCGCGTGTCGCCTGCGACGTGGTCTTCTCGTCGGACGGGTCGAGCCCCTGTGCACCGTCGGCGCCACCAAGCGCGGCGAGCTTGTCTTCAGACGGCCGCTCACCGAGCACCGCCGTCACCGTCTGGCGCTGGCCGCCACGGATCAGTTCGAGCGGCACGCGCGAGCCGACCGGCAGGTTCGAAACGATGAACGACAATGTCGTATCGGGAGTCACGTCCTGGTTGTTGACGCGGACGATGACGTCGCCCTGGCGAATGCCCGCGCGTGCCGCGGCTTCGCCCGGCTGTGTCCCCGCGACGAGCTCGCCCCGGTCGCGCGGAAGCCCGAGCGATTCGTAGATTTCGGGCGTCATCGGCTGGAGCGTGATGCCCAGATAGCCGCGCCGGATGCGCGCGCCGCCGCGCAGCTGGTCGACGATGGGTTTGGCCTGCTCGGCGGGGATCGCGAGCCCGATGCCGACATTGCCGCCGGTCGGCGACAGGATCTGCGAATTGATGCCGATCACCTGGCCGTTCATATCGAACATCGGCCCGCCCGAATTGCCCTGGTTGATCGAGGCGTCGGTCTGGATGAAGCGGTCATATGCACCGCCCTGTCCGGTCACGCGGTGAAGCGCCGAGACGATCCCCGCCGTCACCGTCGAGCCGATCCCGAAGGGGTTGCCGATCGCGATCACCCAGTCACCAACGCGGCTGCGCGTCGAATCGCCGAAGCGCACATAGGGCAGGTTCGCCGCCTCGATCTTCAGCACGGCGATGTCCGAGGCGGGGTCGCGCCCGACTACGCGTGCGGTATATTCCTTGCGGTCGACCAGGGTCACCGTGATCGATTCGACCGTGGCGTTGCGCTGACCCGCCGAGATGACGTGATTGTTGGTCACGACATAGCCGTCGGGCGAGATGATGAACCCCGACCCCAGCGACTGCCCCTCGCGCGTGATCGGGCGACCGTTCTCGCCGCCCTGCCCGAACAGGTCGCCGAACGGTGTGCCCTGAAACGGGTTCGACGAGACCTGCACCTTTTGCGTGGTCGAGATGTTCACGACGGCGGGCTGGAGCTTGGCGACCATGTCGGCAAAGCTCATCGGCGCGCCGGGACGCGGGACGACGGCTGCGATCGCCGCCGGTTCGTTCTGAGCGGTCTGCGCGGCGGACGGCGACTGGAGGAGCATCGATCCGGCGGTGCCGCCGATCAGGAGTGCAGTGGTCAGGGCATAGGCATAACGCACGTTGGTCAGGTCCTCTCAGCTAGGCAGCGCCGCCGCGCGGATGGCCGCGCGCGGCTGAACATGGATTGAATGACGCGTCAGCGACCGCCACGAAACTCACGCAGATAATCATTGTCGGTGCCCAGCACGATCGACGACTGTCCCTGCGGACGGCTGCCGTCGGCACCGAAAGTGTGCCGGTACGACTGCATCGCGCGGTAGAAGTCGTAGAATTTGGGGTCCTTGCCGTATGCGGTCGCATAGATGCCCGCGGCCTGCGCATCGGCGTCGGCGCGGATGATCTGCGCCTGCTTCAGCCCCTGTGCCTCGATCGTCAGCGCCTCCTGCTCGCGCGCGCTTTGCATGCGCGTATAGGTCGACTGGAGCGGCGCACCCTCGGGCGGGTCGGTCTTCTTGATCCGCACATCGACGATCTCGGCCCCGTATTTGCGCGCCTGAAGGTCGAGCGCGCGGCGGATATTGCCCATGATCTCACCGCGTTCGGGGCTGAGCAGTTCGCGGAACTGCCGCCGCCCGAGTTCGGCGCGGACGACCGAGCCGAGGATCATCTGGAGCTGATCGTCGACCCGCGCCTCCGACCCCGCCGAGGTGATCATGCGCACCGGATCGCTGACGCGAAAGCGCGCGAAGGCATCGACGTTGAGGCGAAGCTGATCGGTCGACAGCACCTGTTGCGGCTGCATGTCGATGTCGCGGACGCGCTTGTCGATCCAGACCACCTGGTTGAAGAACGGCACGACGAACGCGATGCCTGCGCCCGAACGCCCGAAGCTTTCGTTCGCGTGATAGCGGTTGATGATGCCGACCGGTTCGCCGAACTGGAGCACCACGCCCTGCCGCGTTTCGGGAACGACGACGAAGGTGTTGGCTATCAGCAGGACGAACGCGAGCAACGCGACGACCAGCACTACGGGGTTGCGGATGACGCGCGCCATCACTGTCCTCCCGCCGAGGCCGCGGGCGCGGCGTCGGGAGCCGGCCGCCGGATCGCGGGAAGCGGCAGATAGGGCGCGACGCCCGGCGTCTCGACCACAGTCTTGTCAACCTTCGACAGGACATCCTCCATCGTCTCATAATACATGCGGCGGCGCGTGACCTCGGGCGCGAGCGCATATTGCGCGTAGACCGCATCGAAGGCGGCGGCGTCACCCTGCGCCTTGGCAAGGATCTGCTGCGCATAAGCGCGCGCCTGGTTGATCGAGGTCTGCGCGGTCTGCGTCGCGGCGCTGACGCGCTTGAACGCGTCGACGACGGCCTCGGGCGGGTCGGTCTGCTTGATCGTCACGCCCTGGACCTTCACGCCGGTGCGATAGCTGTCGAGCACCGTCTGGATTCGCGTCGCCACTTCCTGCTCGATCGCCGAACGGCCCGAGCCGATCGCGTCGTTGAGCGAGACATTCGCGACCGCCGCGCGCATCGCGCTTTCGCCGACGCTGCGGATCGTCGCGTCGGGATCGGCGTTCTGGAACAGATAGAATTCGGGGTCGCGGATCGTCCAGCGCACCTGATATTCGAGGTCGATCAGGTTCTGGTCGCCGGTCAGCACCAGCCGCTCACCGGTGCCGCCGGGAATGTCGATCGTACGGATGTTCTGGACGTCGATCGTCTGCACGCGGTCGAGCGGCGCGGGCAAGGTCACGCTGACACCGGGGTCGAGCGTATGCGAATATTTGCCCAGCCGCGTGACGACCCCGCGCTCGGCCGGGTTGATCTGATGGAAACTCGTGAAAACCAGCCAAAAAGCGACGAGCGTGAGCGCCGCATAGCCCCACAGCCGCGGATTGCCGGCACCCGGAAAACCAAAATTGCCACCGCCGCCTCCACCGCCGACGCGCTTGGCACGCGCGAGCAGTTCATCGAGCGCCGAGGCTCCCTTGCCGCCGCGCGGTCGATTGCCCTCGGGCGGCTGGCTCCATGGATTGCGCGGGCCGCCGCCACCGCCCGAGCCGCCCCCACCCGAGCCGCCGCCCGAACCACCGGAGCCGCCACCACGACCCCAGGGGCCACCGCTGTCATTGAGCACCACGGCCACCGCCGCGCGCATCTCACGCACTGTCTTCATCATCCCACTATAGGAAGTGCGCAGCGGAAATACAGTGGGGCGAAATCGGGTGGGCACGTTACGAACCGACGGCGAGCGGGCTGCCGGTCGGCACCGCAGCACCGCGTGTCAGGCGCCAGGCGAGCGCGGTCAGCACGACGAGCGCCGCAACCGATTCGGCCGCGGTGACCGGATCATCGGCAACGAACAGGATCAGCATCGCGCCGTTGCCGAGCAAGGCGAAGATCGCCGGAAGGGGAAACAGCGGCATCCGGTAGGGACGATCGAGCGTTGGTTCACGCCGCCGAAGCGCGATGGCGGCGGCATTGACCGCAACGCCGGTCGCGACCGCAAGCGCGGCGGTGAACGACAGCAGGATATCATAGATGCCCACCGACGCGAGCAGGACCGCCAGCAGGAGCGTGACGGCAAGCGCGCGGCGCGGCGTTCCATTGGCCGCGACCGTCGCGAGCCAGGCCAGCCCCGAATCGCGCGCGATCGCAAAGCCGGTGCGCTGGTGCTGCATGAGGACCGCGTTGACGGCGGTGACGAGCGAGATCAACGAGATGCCGGTGACGATGCCGTCGGCCCGTGGTCCAAAGACGTGCGCCGCCGCCTCCGCCGCCACCAGCTTCGACCCCGCCATCTGCGCCGGACTGAGCACGTGGAGGAAGGCGATGTTGACCATCACGTAGATCGCGGTGACGACCGCGATGCCCAGGAAGGTCGCGCGCGCAATCTGGCGCCCTGGATCGCGCACCTCTTCGCAGAAATAGGCCGCGCCGTTCCAGCCATTGTAGGTGCCCAATATGCCGCGCAACGCCGCGACCACGCCGGCAAGGCCCATGGCCGCGACGGGCGTTGCAACGGGCGTCGCCACCGCCTCGCCGCGCGGACTCGCGAGCAGTGCGACGACCAGCGCCACGAACATCAGCGCCTTGATCGCACTGCCGACCGCCTGTGATTCGCCGCTGACGCGCGTACCCGCCAGATGGATTGCGCCGATCGCGAGGATCAGCGCGACCCCTAGGCCGCCGACCGGCACGGCCGTGAGCAGCCCCAGCCGGTGGAGATATTCGCCGAACACGACGGCGACGAAACCGATCGCGCCCGCGTTGCCGAACCAGTCGGCGATGCCCGTCGCCAGCCCCGCGCGCCGCCCGAACGCGCGCCCGACAAACGCATAGGGCCCCCCGGTCTTGCGGATCGAGGATGCGAGCTCGACGGTCGACATCGCGTCGATCGCTGCGAACAGCCCGCCGCCGAGCCAGACGAGCAGGATCAGCGTCGCGTCGGGGATGCCTTGGGCGACCAGCCCCGGCGTGCGCAATATGCCCTGCCCGATCGTGCCGCCGACCAGCACCGCGATGCCGAATGCCACGCCGAGCACGCGCAACAGTTGCTTCCCGTCGGTCGCCTCGTTCACGCGCTTGCCCCCGGAACCACGCCTGCCACTCTCGGTTCAAGCATGTTTTCGGGAACGAAACAATCGGTCGTCAGGTAACGGGGTAGCGCAGCCGTCCGAGAAAGCGCGACACGCTGAAACCGTCGGGCACCGCCCGCGTCAGGCTCGACTTGGCCTTTTCGAAGCGCATAATCCCCTCGATCCGGCGTGCGAGGAAAGCGCGCGTGTCGGCGCGCTCGTCGCTCGCGTCGCCGACCATGACGAGCACGGTCGCGGCATAGACCGCGCCCAGGATCGCACGCTTCGAATAATGATTGAGGTCGGTCGACGTATCGCCCGCCGCGTGCCACATCGCGTCGGCGGCGCGCCAGTCGAGCCGCGCCGCGCGCGCCAGGTTCTGCGGCAGCGCGAGGATCGCGAGCGCGCGCCGCAGCGCCTCGATCTCGGCCCCCGCAAGATCGAGCCGTGCCTCGACCAGCGCGGTGATGCGCTGGCGAATCTTCATCGTTGACAGCGTTGCCGGGGTCAGCTGCTCGAGCATCTGCGCGTCGATGTCGGCGAACCACGCGTCGATCATATCGATCGCGCCGCCAGGAAAGGCGAGACGTCCGATCGCCGGGTCGATCCCGCTCGCCTCGGCCGCCCGCATCAGGGCCTCGGTCGTCCAGCCGTCGAATGTCGCATGTTGCGGAAGCTCGCGCGCCAGCGTGCGGCGCATGTCGTCGAGGGTGAGATCGGGCATTGCAGAACGCGCTCCGGCGGATGACAGCCCCGAAATGGGGTGATAGGGCGAGCCGGTCAATCGGCGTCATGCGCGCCGTGCCAATTCAGGGGGTTTTTGCGATGGCCAAATTCTTCGGCAATCTGGGGTCGGTGCTGCTGCTCGGCTTCACCTTCCTCGTCGTCGTGATCTTTGCCTTTCACAGCGGGACCGATACGCCGGTCTATCTCAACGCGCTGTTCCGGTACCTGCACGTCCTGTTCGGGATCATGTGGATCGGGCTGCTCTATTATTTCAACTTCGTCCAGATTCCGACGATGCCGAAGGTTCCGGCCGAGCTGAAGCCCGGCGTGTCGAAATTCATCGCGCCCGCCGCACTGTTCTGGTTCCGCTGGGCGGCGCTGGCCACCGTCGTCATGGGGCTCGTCATCGCTGCTCACCCGCCGCAGAAATATCTGGTCGAGGCGCTGACGTTTCAGGCCGGCTACCGCATGATCGGGCTCGGCATGTGGCTGGGGCTGATCATGGCGTTCAACGTCTGGTTCGTGATCTGGCCCAACCAGAAAAAGGCATTGGGGATCGTCGAGGCCGATGCCGACACCAAGGCAAAGGCGGCGACCACCGCGATGATGTTCAGCCGTACCAATGTGCTGCTGTCGGTCCCGATGCTCTACACGATGGTCACGCAGGGCATCCTCGGCGGATCGTGAGCGTTCAGAGTGGCTGCAACGCCAAGCAAAAGCGATCATGACAAGCCTGTTCGACCCCATCCGCCTTGGCGACATCGCCGCGCCCAACCGCATCCTGATGGCCCCGCTGACACGCGGGCGATCGACCCCCGACGGGGTTCCCGATGTCGCGTTGAAGAGCGCCTATTACAGCCAGCGCGCCTCGGCGGGGCTGATCATCAGCGAGGGTACGGGCATCTCGCGCGAGGGGCTCGGCTGGCCCGACGCGCCAGGGATCTGGTCGGCCGAACAGGTCGAGGCGTGGAAGTCGATCACCCAGGCGGTGCACGATGCCGGGGGGCGGATCGTCTGTCAGCTGTGGCACATGGGACGACTGGTCCATCCCGATTTCCTTGACGGTGCAGCCCCGGTCTCGTCATCGGCGACGACGGCGCCGTACAAGGCGCACACCTATGGCGGCAAAAAGCCCTATGAAGCCGCCCGCGCAATGACGCGCGACGACATTGCGCGCACGACCGACGATTATGTCGCTGCGGCACGCAACGCGCTCGCCGCAGGCTTCGACGGCGTTCAGCTGCACGGCGCGAACGGCTATCTGATCGACCAGTTCCTGCGCGACAAGGCCAATTTTCGCGACGATGATTATGGTGGCCCGGTCGAAAATCGCCTCCGCTTGCTCGTCGACGTCATGCAGGCACTGATCTTCGAGGTCGGGGCGGGCCGCACCAGCCTTCGCCTGTCGCCCAATGGCGACACACAAGGGGTCGATGATTCGAACCCGGTCGCTCTGTTCACCGCCGCCGCCGCCGCACTTGAGCCCCTGAGCATCGCGTTTCTGGAGCTGCGCGAGGTCAAGCCCGAGGGCCGCTTCGGCACCACCGACGTCCCGCGCGTCTCGCCGCGCATCCGCCCGGTGTTCACGGGGCCGCTGGTGCTCAATCAGGAATACGACCTCGACAAGGCGCAGGCCGATATCGACGCGGGCCTGGCCGACGCGATCAGTTTCGGACGCAAGTTCATCGCGAACCCCGACCTGCCGCGCCGTCTTGGCGAAGGCGTCAAACTCGCCCCCGACGATATCGCGACATGGTATTCGCGGGGCGCCAAGGGTTATACCGATTATCCGGCGGCCGAGGCGGTCGCGGCGTAAGGAGGCTGGAGAATGGCGGAGGTCAAACGCAACAGGCTGGTGACGGGCGCGCTGATCGGCGGCGGGCTCGCGGCGGTGGCGGGCGCGTTCCTGATCCGCGAAAAGCTTGCCGAGCGCCCCGACTACGCGGTCGAGGTCGCCGACGGCGCGTATCAGATCCGCAGCTATCCACCGCTTCTGGTCGCAGAGACGGTCAAGCGCGGCGCGCGCTATGACGCGCTAAACGACGGATTCCGCACGCTCGCCGATTATATCTTCGCCAAGTCGCGCAGCGGCAAGAAGATCGCGATGACGGCCCCTGTGCTCTCCGACCGCGAGGGCGGCAACGACTGGCGCGTCCGCTTCGTCATGCCCGCCGCCTATACCGCCGATACGCTGCCGCCGCCGTCGCCGGGCGTC
Organism: Sphingomonas sp.; assembly: GCA_965248885.1. Classification (GTDB taxonomy): domain Bacteria; phylum Pseudomonadota; class Alphaproteobacteria; order Sphingomonadales; family Sphingomonadaceae; genus Sphingomonas_O. The sequence continues at coordinate 2,734,426 of OZ252211.1, forward strand.
GAGATCGAACAGCTTCCCGCGCGCCGCGTTGCCGCGATCCGCTTCAGCGGGCTTGCGCGCGACACCCAGCTCGAAGCCAATGAGCGCAAGCTGCGAACCTGGCTCGAGGGGCGCGGCGAGACCAGGACGAGCCACGCCGAATATGCCTTCTACGATGCGCCGTTCGTACCGGGCCCGTTACGGCGCAACGAAGTGCTGATCGCCCTGGAGTAGGTCGGCGCTCGCCGCGGCAAGATCGCTGCGCGGCGGCGTCAGCGCCCGACGTCCCAGCGGTGGTTCTCGACCAGATAGGCGCCCACCGGATTCCCGCGTGCGTCGCGCGACGGATCGAAGCGGAACCGCTCGCCGATCAGGCGACAGGTCAGCGCATCGAGCGCGCGCGTGCCGCTCGACCGCGTCACCGCGCATGCGTCGACGCGGCCTTCCTCGTCGATGTGGTATTTGACCGACACCGTCCCGCCGACCCCCGCCTCGAACAGGTCGCGCGGATAGTCCGACCGGCTCAACCGCCCGCGCAGCTGGCGCGGCGGCGTATCGTCGCCGCCATCACCGTCGCCGTCCCCCTCGCCCCCGCTGCCCGTGCCGTTGCCAGTCCCCCCGCTGCCGGTGCCCGGCCCACGCAGCGCGGCACTCCCCATCGTCGGGTCGCTTCCCGTTGCGGGACGCTCGGCCACGACGACCGGCTGCGGCGCGGGAAGGACGATCACCGGCTTGGGCGCGACGATTTCGGTCGGGGTCGAGCGCAGGTTGGGCGGTGATGCCGCGCCTTCGCGCTTATGGCTCGGCTTCGGATTGCGGCGCGGGGGCGGGGGCGGTGGTGGAGACAGCGGCTTGACGTCGAAGACCTCGAGCGTCGTGCCGACCGCCGCCGGAAGCTGGTCGCGAAATCCGACGAACAGCGCCGCCACCAGCACCACATGGATCGCAATCGTCGCGAGTGCGGGCGCAAGGCGGGCTTGCCGGTCGGGCTCGGTGAAACTCATGCGCGGGAAACCGGCCCGGACGCCCGCGTGTTCCGCCTCATGTGCCGCCGCACGTTCGGTCGCTCAGGCGCGTACATCGCGTGCGACCGCATCGAGCAGCCCGTTGACGAACCCCTTCTCGCGCTTGGCATAAAACGCGTCGGCAACGTCGACATACTCGTTAATGACCGTCTTCACCGGCACGTCGCGCCGCGCGATCAGTTCATAGGTCGCGGCGCGGAGCAACGCACGCATCGGGCGGTCGAGGCGGTCGAGACTCCAGCCGCTCGCGAGCCGCGCGACGATCGCGGCGTCGCACTCGGCGCGGCGGGCGTCACTGCCCTGCACGATGTCGTCGAAGAACGCGACTTCGGCATCGATATAGGCATCGTCGCCCACCGTCGCCCCAAGCCGGTGCTGGTGAAATTCGTGGAGCAGCACCGCGACGGGCGTTTGCTCCATCTCGCGCTGGTACAGCGCTTGCACCGCCGCGAGCCGCGCCGCCGAACGCGCCTTTTTCGGGCTCACGACAGCCGCACCCGCACCGACGCAGCGTGCGCGGCGAGCCCCTCGGCATCGGCGAGGCAGGCGGCCGCCGGCCCGAGCTCGGCAAGCGCCGCAGCGCTCAGTTCGAGCATCGAGGTTCGTTTCATGAAATCGGTTACGCCCAGCGACGAAGCGAAGCGCGCACGTCGTCCCGTCGGCAGCACATGGTTGGGCCCCCCGAGGTAATCGCCGATCGCCTCGGGCGTCAGGCGCCCCAGAAAGATCGATCCGGCATGGCGGATGCGCGCGGCGATCGCGCGGGGCTCGGCAACGGCGAGTTCGAGATGTTCAGGCGCGAGCCGGTCGATCAGCGGCGGCGCATCGTCGAGGCTCGCGAGCACGACGATCGCCCCGAACGCGTCCCAGCTTGCGCGCGCCACGCGTTCGGTCGGCAGCCCCATCAGCCGCGCCTCGACCGCCGCGACGACGCGATCGGCGAACGCAGCATCGTCGGTCATCAGGATCGCCTGCGCGACGGGGTCGTGCTCGGCCTGGCTCAGCAGGTCGGCGGCGATCCAGTCGGGGTCGTTCGCCGCATCGGCGACGACGAGAATTTCGGAGGGACCCGCGACCATGTCGATCCCGACGCGCCCGTAAAGCTGGCGCTTGGCCTCGGCGACCCACGCATTGCCGGGGCCGACGATGACGTCGACGGGTGCGATCCGCTGCGTTCCGAAAGCGAGCGCGGCGATCGCCTGTGCCCCGCCGACGCGCCACACTTCGTCGACGCCCGCCAGATGCGCGGCGGCGAGCACCGCCGCGTTGATTGCCCCGCCCGGCGTCGGGGTCATCATCACGAGCCGCTCGACGCCCGCGACCCTGGCGGGGATCGCGTTCATCAGCACCGACGAGGGATAGGCCGCGCGCCCGCCGGGTACGTACAGACCTGCCGCTTCGACCGCGGTCCAGCGCGCCCCCATCCGCACGCCGGCCGCGTCGGTCCAGTCGCTGTCCGTCGGGCGCTGGCGTTCGTGATAGGCACGAATGCGCGACGCGGCGAGGTCGAGCGCGGCGCACAGGTCGGGCGCGAGCCCGGCATAGGCGGCGGCACAAGCCTCCCGCGACACCTGCCACCCGCCCCCGTCTGGAGCAGGCCCAACAGAATCAGGCCCGTCGAGATCATGCCCGTCGAACCGCAATGTCAGGTCGCGCAGCGCGACATCGCCTTCACCGCGTACGCGTGCCACGATCGCGCGGACATCGGCAGCGACATCGTCGTCGCTGTCGCGGCGCGCCTCGACAAGTCGCGTGAAGGCGGGTGCGAAGCCCGCATCATGCCAGTCGAGCCTAAGCATCGGCGGCGCGCCGGAACGCCTCGACCAGCGGCGAAAGATCGTCGCGCGTCTTCATCGCGACGCGATTGACGATCAGCCGCGCCGACACCTGCGCGATCACCGCGACCTCGACCAGGCCATTGTCGCGCAGCGTCCGCCCCGACGAGACGAGATCGACGATGCGGCCAGCGAGCCCGAGCGTCGGGGCAAGCTCCATCGCGCCGTTCAGCTTGACGATCTCGGCCTGGATTCCGTCACGCGCGTAATATTTGCGCGTCAGATTGGGGTATTTGGTCGCGACGCGGACATGGCTCGCGATCGCCGCAGGACTGTTCCCGGCCGGCTCGGCGACCGAGATGCGGCACTGTCCGATACCGAGATCGACCGGGGCATAGAGTTCGGCATAGTCGAATTCGTCGATCACGTCCGAACCGACGATGCCGATCTGTGCGGCACCGTGCGCGACGAAGGTCGCGACGTCGAACGCGCGGACGCGGATGATCGACACGCCCTCGCGGTCGGTCGCAAAGCGCAGCCGCCGGTCGTCCTCGTCGCCGAACCCGGCCTCGGGCACCACGCCGGCGCGTGCCATCAGCGGGAGCGCTTCGCTCAGGATGCGCCCCTTGGGCACGGCGATGGTGAGCGGCTGGGTCATGCAAGCGCTCGCGCCTATCGTTCGCTGTCCTCGAGCGCAACGGCGGCGGTTCGCCCGATCCACGGCGACCAGCGTTGCCAGCCGCCGTTGAGCGAGAACCATTCCCATGCGGCCGTCACGATCAGCGCGCCCGTCGCCGACGCCAGCACGCCCAGCGCCGACCAGCCATATCCGTACGCCGCGCCCCCGGTCACGGCGAGCAGCGCGAGCCCGACACCGTGCGACAGCGGCGGCGCGGGGCGTTCGGCGGTCATCCATTTGAAGGCGAGATTGCCGAACAGGAACATTCCCGGTCCGCCGTACGCCGCAAGGAGGAAGCTCACCGCCTGAGGGTCGGTCGGGTGCTGCAGCGCGATCTCGTCGGTGACCGCCGCGACGATGACTCCGGCAACGATCGGCATGTGGAGATAGGTATAGGCGTTGCGCGCGAGCCGCCCGGTCTCTCGCGTCGCCTCGATCGCCTCGCCCGCGCGCTTCGCGCCGGTGTCGAAGTAAATCCACCACATCGCCGCGCTCGATACGAACCCGGCTGCCAGCGCCCCGATCGTGGGCAACGTCGGGGCCAGTCCGGCAAAGGTGGTGCCGGTGACGATGATCGCCTCACCCAGCGCGATGATCAGGAACAGCGAGCAGCGTTCCGCCATGTGCGCCCCCGAAATGTCCCAGTCTTCGGGCGTCGAGGCGCCGAGGAAGGGCACGCGAAAGAAAACCCAGGGCCCCGCGTATTCGATGGCGAGCGCCGCGATCCAGAACCCGATCCGCGCGTCGTGCGGTGCAAGCGCGCCAGTGATCCACAACGGGGCCGCAAATGCGAAATAACAGGCCAGGCGGACGAAATTGCGGACGCGCGCCGCGTCATGACCCCATGCGGCCCAGACGATCGCAAGCGTCCGCCCGATCTGCATGACGACATAGGCGAGCGCAAAGGCGACCCCGTTCGCCTCGAACGCCTTGGGGATCACCGCCGACATCACGAGCCCACCGAGCATCATCGCGATCAGCAGCGCGCGCACCGGAATCTGGTCAGGATCGAGCGAGTTGGTCGCCCAGCTGGTGTAGATCCACACCCACCACATCGCCGCAAACAGGATCGCGGTTTCGAGCGTGCCCATCACCGTCAGATGGGCAAGCAGCCGATGCGACAATTGCGTGACCGCGAACACGAAGACCAGGTCGAAGAAGAGCTCGACATTCGTGACCTTGGCGCTTTCGGCGTCGTCGCGGTCGCGAAACAGACGCTTGCGGCTTTCGATATTCATCGCGTGGGCTTAACGACACAAGTGACGAAGCGCGAGACGCCATGACGTTCGACGAAGCGATGGAATGGCAGGCCCGGTTCTGCGAAACGAGCGGCGCGCCGATTGCCGCTGCCTGCTGCCGCACGCTGGCGACCACGCTCGACGCGACCAGCCTGACAGGACGACGTGCGCGGAACTGGCCCGGCGATCCGATTCGCGATGCGCTGCCGCTGCGTCTCGTCGCGCCGTTCCACGCGCTCTACCGGCGTGGCGATCTCGCGGTGATGGACGACCCGCACGCGATTCGCGCTGCCCTCGCCCGGCATGATGCGTGGATCGCAGGCTGGCTCGACGGTCCGCCGCAGACGAACGAGGGCGCGCGCTCGGCGACCTTCATGGCGGCCCTCCTCGTGCTGGCCGAAACGTTCGGCCTGCCGTTCGAACTGCTCGAGATCGGGTCGAGCGCGGGCGTCAACCTGCTTATCGATCGCTTCAGTTATGATCTTGGCGGGACGACGACGGGTCCCGCCGACGCACCGGTGCGGATCGCGCCCGAATGGCGCGGCGCTCCCCCGCTGCACGCCGACATTACCATCAACGCGGTGCGCGGGGTCGACATTGCGCCGATCGACGTCAGCGATCGCGACGCCGCCGAGCGGCTGATCGCCTATGCGTGGATCGACGCGCCGCAGCGCGTTGCGCGGATCGAGGCGGCGATTGCGATGATCGTCGACCGGCCCGTCGACCTCGTGCCAGGCGACGCCGCCGACTGGGTCGAGGATGCGCTTGCGCGCCCGCAAACCGAAGGCGTCACGCGTGTGCTGATGCAGTCGGTCGTCTGGCCCTATCTCGACGACGCACGCCGCGCACGGATCGTCGCTGCGCTCGAGGCCGCAGGCGAGCATGCCACCGAACGTCGACCACTCGCATGGGTGCGGATGGAGTGGGACAGCGGACATACGCCGCACCGCATCCGGCTGCGCCAATGGCCGGGCGGCGAAGACCGGCTGCTCGGCAGTGCACACCCGCATGCCGCCTGGGTCGAGTGGACAGGTTGATACCCTATCACCCGCCCGTGAAGCGATCACTGACCATTGCCGGGCACGAGACGTCTGTCAGCCTCGAGCCGGTGTTTTGGACGGCGCTGTCAGCGGCAGCCTTGGCCGAAAACCTGCCGCTCAACGCCCTTGTCGCGCGCATCGATGCCGAGCGCCTGACCGTCGCGCGTCCGCCAAATCTGGCCAGTGCGCTGCGCTGCTGGTTGTTCGCGCGCGCGGCGCGAGCGTCGTGAACGCTGTTCAGATGGTCCCGCCGCTCAACCGCTGGCAGACCATGTCGAGCTGATCGAGCGACGCATAATCAACCCCGATCGTTCCCGCGCCCCTCTTGTGCGAGATGGCGACCTTCAGTCCCAGCAATTGCGACAACTGGCGTTCGAGCAGCGCGATATCGGCATCACTCCCGCGTTCGGGCATCGACTTATACTCGACGCGGCCCGGCTGCTTCGCCCGCTTGGCGAGCGCTTCGGTCGCACGGACCGAAAGCCCCTTGGCAACGACTTCGTTCGCTATCCGTTCTGCATCATCGACGCCTATCAACGCCCGCGCATGCCCCATTTCGATCCGGCCGTCGGCGACCATCGCACGGATTTCAGGCGATAATTGGCCCAGTCGCATCAGATTGGCGATATGGCTGCGCGACTTGTGAAGCAGCGTCGCGAGCGCGTCCTGGCTATGCCCGAATTCGTCGATCAGGCGGCGGTATGCGTCGCCCTCCTCGATCGCGTTCAGCTGCTCGCGCTGGATATTTTCGATAATCGCGACTTCGAGCGTCGTCCCCTCGTCATAGTCGCGGACGATCGCGGGGATGGTGTGCAGGTGCGCGCGTTGCGCCGCGCGCCAGCGTCGCTCACCCGCGACGATCCGGAAGCGGTTGCCGTCGGCCGACACGACGATCGGCTGCAGCACGCCGCGCCTGGCGATCGAGGCCGCAAGCTCGTCGAGCGCTGCATCGTCGAAATGGCGGCGTGGCTGTCCGGGATGCGGCGCGATGTCGGCGATCGCGATTTCACGAATGCCACCGGGCGCTGCGCCCGCAGGCGCATCCTGCTCACCCAGCAGCGCCGACAGGCCGCGCCCGAGCCCCGGTGACCGTCGCCGCGCGGGGGCGTCGCCCTCGCTCATGCCGCAAACGCCTGCTCGACCGGGGCGAGCCGCCCGATCAACTCGCGCGACAAGGCCATGTAAGCCTCCGACCCAGAACAGCGCATGTCATAGATCAGCGCGGGCAGACCGTGGCTCGGCGCTTCGGACAAACGCACATTGCGCGGGATGACGGTCGTGAACACTGCATCGCCGAGGCAGGCGCGCACGTCCTGCGCGACCTGTTCGGTCAACCGGTTGCGCCGGTCGTACATCGTCAGCGCCACGCCGAGGATCGACAGCTGTGGGTTGAATTTGGCGCGGATGCGCTCGATCGTCTGCAACAGTTGCGACAGCCCTTCGAGCGCGAAAAATTCGCATTGCAACGGCACGAGCAGGCTATGCGCGGCGACCATGGCGTTGATCGTCAGCAGCCCCAGCGACGGCGGGCAATCGATCAGGCAGATGTCCCAGCGCGCATCGGCACCCGTTTCGAACGCCTGACGTAGCCGGTCGGTGCGATCGGGCAGGTCGACCAGCTCGATCTCAGCGCCCGAAAGGTCGACCGTCGCCGCGATCAGGTCGAGCCGCGGAACCTTCGTTGCCATCACCGCCTCGCCAAGCGTGCAATCGCCGGTCAGAAGTTCGTAGCTCGACCGAATCCGCGACGAGGCGCTGATGCCGAGCCCGGTCGAGCAATTTCCCTGCGGGTCGAGGTCGACGAGCAGCACGCGTCGCCCGATCGCCGCAAGCGCCGTCCCGACGTTGATCGCCGTCGTCGTCTTGCCGACGCCGCCCTTCTGATTCGCGACGCAGATCGTGATCATCGGCGGCCGCGCGCGGGCCGGACGTTGCGCGCGACGATGATCGACGAATGGGCGTCGGTAAGGCTGGTCTGGATCACGAAATTACCGTGCCACGTGTCGCGCACCGATGCCAGTTCTTCCGCCGCAGACTTGCCCTTCGGAAGCAGCCAGAGCGTTGCGGGCTTTGCAAACCGGTGTGCGATGGCGAGCAGCTTTGCGAGCGGCGCGAACGCACGCGCGGTGATGACATCGAATCGATGGTCGGGCATCGTCTCTGCACGTTGCGCGACCACGGTGACGTTGGGCAGCGCGAGCGCAACTGTCATGCGTTCGAGCCAGGCGGCGCGCAGCGTGCGCGACTCGACGAGCGTGACGGGTTGCCCCGTCTGCATCGCCACGACCAGCCCGGGAAGCCCCGCACCACTACCGAGGTCTACCCAGCTCGCTTCGGGCGGGGTCAGCAACGCCAGCTGCGCCGAATCGACCAGGTGGCGGGAAGAAATCGAGTCGAGGCTAGCGGCACTGACGAGGTTCTGCACCTTATTTTCTTCGCGTAGCAGGTCGGTGAACCGGTCCAGTTTGCGCAGCGTTTCACGTGAAACATGGGCTTGGAGCCAATTTCGCGCAGCGTCTTCATCCATGCGCGCGGCGCACGGCGACCAGGGTGGCGGCAAGCGCAGCAGGCGTGACGCCCCGGACGCGGCGAACCTCGGCAAGCGTGTTAGGCTGTGCCTTCGTGAAGCGCTCGACCATTTCATTCGACAGGCCGGGCACGCGTGCCCATTCGAAAGCGAAAGGCACGGCGACAGCATCGCTGGTCGCCAATTGTCGTGCTTCGCTTGCCTGCCGCGCAAGATACGGCGCGTACCGCGCGTCAAGCTCGACTTCGGCCAAAGCCTCCGGCGGACACGGCTTCCCAGCGCGCGCACATGCAAGGTCCTCTCGATATTGCCGCCACCACGCCGTACGCGTGTCGCCGAGCAAGCTGAGACCGCGACCCGTTTCGCTCAACCGGCTGGCAGCGTTATCGGCACGGAGCGCAAGCCGGTGCTCGGCGCGCGAGGTTAGCATTCGATAGGGTTCGGTGGTGCCGTGCAGGACGAGATCGTCGACCATGACGCCGATATAGCTCGTGGCACGGTCAGGGACGAATTCGGCGAGGTGAAGTGCGTCAGCGGCGGCGTTGGCACCCGCCACCAATCCTTGCGCTGAAGCCTCCTCATACCCGGTCGTGCCGTTGATCTGCCCACAGCAATACAGAGCCGCAAGCGCGCGAACCTCGAGCGTACGACGAAGCGCGCGGGGATCGATATGATCATATTCGACCGCATAGCCATAAATTGCGATGTCGGCGCGCTCGAGCCCAGCGATCGTGTGCACGAGGCGATCCTGCGTCGCGCGCGACAGCGATGTTGAGAGCCCGTTGGGATAGACGAGGTGCGAGTCCAAACCCTCGGGTTCGAGAAAGACCTGATGCCCGTCACGGTCGCCGAACCGCAGGATCTTGTCCTCGACCGACGGGCAATAACGCGGACCCTCGCCCTCGATCGCCCCCGAGAACAGCGGCGAGTCGTCGAGCCCGACGCGAATTGCGTCGTGGGTCGCCGCATTCGTGCGGGTGAGTGCGCACGACAATTGCGGCAAGGCGCGCTCGCCGAGCGGCGACATCGTCCAAGCCTCGCGGTCGGACTTCTGCACCGCGAGACGCGACCAGTCGATCGTTCGCCCGTCGAGCCGCATCGGCGTGCCGGTCTTCATCCGCGCCATCGGCAGACCTAGTGCGCAGAGCTGTTCGCCGAGCCGCGTCGCCGCCTGCTCGCCGATGCGGCCGCCGATTTCGCTTTCGTTCCCACGAAACATCCGCCCGCCAAGAAATGTACCGCTTGCCAGAACGACGGTCCGCGCGGCGATCTCACTGCCATCGGCTAGGATGACGCCGCGCGCACGGCCCTGTTCGATGCGTAGCGCCTCTACGCTGGCCTCGATAATTTCGAGCCCCGGCGTTGTGACCAGCGATGCCCGGATATGCGTGGCGTAGTGTGTCCGGTCCGCCTGAACGCGCGGGCCCCATACTGCGGGCCCCTTCGACCTGTTGAGCATGCGATAATGGATCGCGGCTTCATCCGATGCGCGCCCGATCAATCCGTCGAGCGCGTCGACTTCACGGACCAAATGGCCCTTGCCGAGCCCACCGATCGCCGGGTTGCACGACATCGCACCGATCTTGTCGATCGCGAAACTGACCAGGGCGACGCTCGCGCCGCGCCGCGCCGCCGCTGCTGCGGCCTCACACCCTGCGTGACCGCCGCCAATAACTACAACATCGAACATCGCACGCCTTTACTGATGGCGGCGCACTTGGGCAAAGTGTTTCACGTGAAACTCATTTGCCGATGCAAAATCGACCAAACAGCGCGTCGAGCATCGCCTCGTTGCCCGCGCGCCCGGTAATGCGATCGAAGCAACGCTGCGCCGTACGCAACTCCTCGGCGCGCAACACCCCGTCCGTCTCAGTGGCGGCCCTGTGCAGCGCGCTTTTTGCACCGCAAAGCAAATCCTGCTGATGCCGACTCAGCGCCACCTGCCCTGCCCGCGGGAGGAGCCTCTCGGCACATGCAACGAGCAGGCCTATCAGCTGTTCGATCCCCTCCCCCGACATGGCGGAAAGGGCGATATCGGCACGGGCGTCTGGAGCCGCCCGATCGCACTGTGCCGCCACCAGAAAGAGCTGGGCGTGCTGTGGCCGGTCCTCTACCTTGCCCAGCCACAACAAGATATCGCTCGCCGCACTTGCCGCATGGGCACGCTCGATACCGACGCGCTCGACCTCGTCCTTGGCCTCGCGTATCCCGGCGGTATCCGAAAACAGGAACGGCACGCCGCGCACCTGAAGCGGTACCTCGACAACGTCGCGCGTCGTTCCCGGCATCGACGTGACGATCGCCGCCTCACGTCCCGCCAGGGCATTGAGCAAGGTCGACTTTCCTGCGTTCGGCGGCCCGGCGATGACCACGCGTACGCCGTCGCGCATCCGCTCGGCGGGTGGTTCGATCAACGCACGCTCGATGTCTTCCGCCAGCGCCTCGACCGCCCCTAAAAACGCGGCATCGTCAGCTCGCCCGACGTCGCTCTCGTCCGAAAAGTCGAGCTCGGCTTCGGTCGCTGCGGCCAATGCCAGCAGCCGCAACTGCCAACCTTCGATCAGGCGCCGTACGCCGCCCTCGGCAACCAGCAGCGCGGCCGCGCGCTGGCCCTCGGTCTCGGCGGCGAGCAAGTCGGCAAGCCCTTCGGCCTCGGACAAGTCGAGCCGTCCATTTTCGAAGCCGCGCCGGGTAAATTCACCGGGCTCGGCCGCGCGCACTCCGTCAATTCCGCCCAATGCCTGTTCGACTGCTGTGATGACCGCGCGTCCGCCGTGCAGATGCAGTTCGACAAGGTCCTCACCCGTTGCAGTCGCCGGTCCGGGCAGCCACAGGACGAGCGCGGTATCCAAGGGTCGTCCGTCACGCGCGACAAGCCGACGCACCGAAGCACGGCGCGCAACCGGCAGCGGCGCGGCCGACAGTATTTCGAGCGCAGCGCCTGCATTCGGTCCGGAAACCCGGACGATCGCGATCGCCGCCGGTGGCGCGCCGCTCGACCGTGCAAAGATCGTCGCCCGGTCCAGCGCCTGCGCCTCAGCTTTTTGCAGGTCCGCCCGCGCGGTCGAGCAACTGCTGCCAGAGGCGCAGGCCCGCCTCGCCCATCGGCGCCCAGTTGCGCACCATGCCCTCGATCAGGTCGCCCGACACCCCGCCGTTCCCGACCGCATCGACCATCCGCGCGACATAGGCGTCATGCACGGGCGTCAGGTCGGGAAGTCCCATGAACCGGCGCGCTTCTTCGGGGGTGCATTCGACATCGACGGTGATCTTCATGGCAAGCAGCCTATCGCATCAGCTGCATCAGGCCAACCTGCTCGTCGATCAGCCCTTGATAGATCATGTTACCCGCGACCCACAGAATGACCGCAAGGCCGATCCACGCGATAGCCGGATAGCGCTGGACGAGGCGCGCCACGAAATTGGCGGCAAATCCCATCAGTAGCACCGAAAAGGTCAGCCCGATGAACAGCACCGCCGGATTGTCGCGCGCGATCGCCGCAACGACGAGCACATTGTCGAGGCTCATCGACAGATCGGCGATCGTGATCTGAATGGCGGCGGCCAGAAATGATTTGGTCGCCGGCGGCCCCTCGACGTGCGGCGTGTCGGGGTCGTCGTGGATCGTCGCCGCACGCTTGGGGCGCAGTTCGCGGTACATGTTGTACGCAACCCACAGCAGCAACAGCCCGCCCGCGAACAACAGCCCGACGATCTTGAGCAGCTGCGTTGCAATGAGCGCAAAGCCGATCAGGAACACGAGCGCGATCGCGACGCCGAGCAACAACACGCGCTTGCGCTCGCGTTCGGGCAGCCCCGCCGCGATCGTCCCCATGATGACGACATTGTCGCCTGCCATCGTCAGATCGGCAAGGATGATCTGCACGAGCTTGGCCATGCCCGCGGCCGTAAACACCGCCGCAAAGTCGAGATGCGGAAGCATCGCTCTTAAGAATTCATCGAATCGAAAAAGTCCTCGTTGGTCTTTGAGTCCTTCATCTTGTCGAGCAGGAACTCCATCGCGTCGGTCGTTCCCATCTGCATCAGGATACGGCGAAGCACCCACATCTTCGAAAGCTTACCCTTTTCGACCAGCAGTTCTTCCTTGCGCGTTCCCGACTTGCCGACGTCGAGCGCAGGGAAGACGCGCTTGTCGGCGACCTTGCGGTCGAGGATGATCTCGCTGTTGCCGGTGCCCTTGAATTCTTCGAAGATTACTTCGTCCATGCGGCTGCCGGTGTCGATCAGCGCGGTGGCGATGATCGACAGCGATCCGCCTTCCTCGATGTTGCGCGCCGCGCCGAAGAAGCGCTTGGGCCGCTGGAGCGCGTTGGCATCGACACCACCCGTCAGGACCTTGCCCGACGACGGCACGACGGTGTTGTAGGCGCGCCCCAGCCGCGTGATCGAATCAAGCAGGATGACGACATCCTTCTTGTGCTCGACAAGGCGCTTGGCCTTCTCGATCACCATTTCGGCGACCTGGACGTGACGCGTCGCGGGCTCGTCGAAAGTCGAGGAAATGACTTCGCCCTTCACGCTGCGCTGCATGTCGGTGACTTCCTCGGGCCGCTCGTCGACGAGCAGCACGATCAGGAAGACTTCGGGATGATTGTCGGTGATCGCCTTGGCGATGTTCTGCAGCAGCATCGTCTTGCCGACGCGCGGGGGTGCCACGATCAGCGCGCGCTGCCCTTTGCCCTGCGGGGCGACGATGTCGATGACGCGCGCCGACTTGTCCTTGACCGTCGGATCGAGCGTGTCGAGGCTCAATTTCTCGTCCGGATAAAGCGGCGTCAGATTGTCGAAATTGACCCGGTGACGCACCGCCTCGGGATCGTCGAAATTGACCGCCGTCAGCTTCGTAAGCGCGAAATAACGCTCGCCGTCCCTGGGCCCGCGGATTTCGCACTCGACGGTGTCGCCAGTGCGCAGGCCATGGCGGCGGACCTGATTGGGCGAGACATAGATGTCGTCGGGCCCGGCAAGATAATTGGCTTCGGGGCTGCGCAGAAAGGCAAAGCCGTCCTGCAGCACTTCCATCGTGCCGATGCCCATCACCTGCTCGCCCTGCTCGGCCTTCACCTTCAGGATCGCGAACAGCAGGTCCTGCTTGCGCAGCGTCGACGCGCTTTCGATACCCAGCGATTCGGCCATCTCGACCAGCTCGGCAGGAGGTCTTTTCTTCAATTCTTTCAGATGCATGTCGGTATTCCGGCGGGAGTGGACGGACGATGGTCGCGTCGAGCGTTCTCAGGACGAGGGCTCAGGTTACCGGTGCGGGCTAGCCGACCAGTCGCGCGATATTTCGCTTCGGGGCGACGCAAAGTCAAGGGTGGGCAGCTGGAAACGCCAGTCGCCCGACGTCGTCGCGGGTATTCGTCGCCCCGGACTTGATCCGGGGCCCCGCTTGCTTTTGCGGACATCCAAAAAAAGCGGGATCCCGGGTCAAGCCCGGGATGACGTGGTCGAGCAAAACCCGGGAACCAGCTTCGCACGATCCGAAAGTCACGACGCCGCCGACCCTGTCAGCAACTGCCGTCGACTACGACCCGACCCCCATTAATATAGGTCAAAACGGCTGGACGATCGCAAGGATAACGATCGCGATGACCGCCAAGCTCGGAACCTCGTTGAGCAGGCGCAGCGTCCGCCCGCTGACGCGACGATCGCCTGCCGCAAGCCGACGTGCGGTCGCGATCATCCAGTGCTGATAGCCGGTCAGCCCGACGACGATGAGGAATTTCAGGCGGAACCACCATTCGGCATAGGCACCGGTCCCCAGCACGAGAACGAGGCCGACCGCCCAGACCGCGATCGTCGCGGGATTGAGAATGATGGCGATCAGCCGCCCCTCGCGGTTGACCCAGCGCAACGCTTCGTCGGAACCCTCGGGCGCTTCCCAATGATAGACGAGGAAACGCGGCAGCATGAACAGCCCCGCCATCCAGTAGATGACGACGATGACATGCACGGCCTTGAGCCAGGGATAGGCGACCCCGAACCAATCCATCATCGCGGCCATCATCGCGGTGCATGATCCCTGAGTTGCGCAAGCAGCTGCTCGACATGCGCGATCGGTGCGTCGGGGACGATACCATGTCCCAGGTTGAAGATATGCGGCCGTTCCGCAAAGGCCTTCAATATGACACTGACGGCGCTGTTCAGCGTCTCACCGCCGGTGACGAGCGCAAGCGGATCGAGGTTGCCCTGCACGGGCATGCCCTCGGGGAGCGACGCATGCGCCCAGACCGGATCGACCGTCTCGTCGATGCCGATCGCCGTCGCACCGGTTTCGCGCGCATAGGCGGGAAGCTTGCCGCCTGCACCCTTGGGAAAACCGATCACCGGCGTCTCGGCATGCGTTTCGCGCAGCGCGGCGATGATCGCGGCGTTGGGCGCGATCACCCAGCGCTCGAATTGCGCGGGTGCCAGATTGCCCGCCCAGCTGTCGAACAGTTGCACCGCATCGGCTCCCGCGTCGATCTGGCGGCGCAGATAACCGATCGTCGCCGCCACGATCGCGTCGATCAGCACGCCGAACATCGCTGGGTCGCGATAGGCGAGGCGGCGAGCCTCGGCCTGGTCCTTCGACCCGCGCCCCGCGACCATATAGGTCGCTACCGTCCACGGGCTTCCGGCAAACCCCAGCAGCGCCTTGTCGGGCGCGAGCGCGGCGCGCACGGCGGCAACGGTCCGGTAGACGGGGTCGAGCCGCTCAGGGGCCGCCACGAGACTGTCGAGCGTCGCATCGAGCAAGGTCGGCTGCAATCGCGGCCCCTCGCCTTCCTCGAACCACAGATGCTGCCCCATCGCGTGCGGCACGACCAGAATGTCCGAAAACAGGATCGCCGCGTCGAAACCGAAGCGGCGGATCGGCTGCATGGTGATCTCGGTCGCCGCGACCGGGTCGTACGCCATGTCGAGGAAGCCGCCCTTTTGCGCCCGCAACGCGCGATATTCGGGCAGATAGCGCCCTGCCTGGCGCATCAGCCAGACGGGAACCGGATCGACCCGTTCGCCGTTCAACACTTTCAGGATCGTCGATTGGCGCACGTCGGACACAGACCTCTTCACTGAAAGACTCTTTAAGATAAGGGTTGAAGGAGTCTGTAGGGGGGCGATTGGCGGGGCTTATGCGTTCGCCGTCATTTTGCCAACAGCTTGACTCCTTACCGGACGACCGTCGCGCGCGAGTCACCAAGCGTCGCTACCGCTATCCACAGGCAGCGCGCGACGGCGCGTCGCTGTGGGCGGAATAGGGGACAGCGGTTGGCGCAACCCACGGAATTTAATCGTATCGGTCGCGCAGCGCGCTCGCTGGCGGTTATCGACCGACTTGTGCACAAGCGGGCGATGACACGCCTCCACCTCCATCTGTTGTCGGATTCGACCGGCGAAACGCTTGAGGCCGTAGCGAAGGCCTCGCTCGCGCTGTTCGACGATGTCGAGCCGATCAAGCATTTCTGGCCGATGGTGCGCAGCGAAGGGCATCTCCATCGTATCATGGGCGATATCGCCAAGAACCCGGGCATCGTGCTGTTCACGCTGGCGAACAACGAGCTGCGCGCCACGCTGGAGGATGAATGCCGGTCGCGCGGGCTGCCCGCGCTCGCGCCGCTCGATCCGCTCACCGACCTGTTGTCGGGAATGCTCGGGCAGCGCGCGCTGACGCGGCCGGGGCGTCAGCACGTCCTCGATGCCGCTTATTTCGCGCGCGTCGACGCGATCCAGTTCACGATCGCGCACGACGACGGGATCGGGGTCGAGGACTGGAATGCCGCCGACATCGTGCTCGCGGGCGTCTCGCGCACGTCGAAGACGCCGACCGCGATCTACCTCGCCAACCGCGGGTACAAGACCGCCAACATTCCGATCGTCGTCGAATCGCCGCCGCCTGCCGGTCTGTTCAGGCTCACCAATCCGCTCGTCGTCGGGCTGGTGACGAGTGCGGAGCGGCTGATCCAGATCCGCCGCAACCGGCTTTTGTCGCTCAACCAGTCGCCCGACACCGATTATGTCGATGCCGATGCCGTCGCGCGCGAGCTCTCGTTCGCGCGGCGCATCTTTTCGGACAATGGCTGGCCGGTGATCGACATGACGCGCCGCTCGATCGAGGAAGCCGCCGCCGCAGTCATCAACCTCGTGCAGGAACGCCGCGAGGCGCAGGCGACATGATCATACTCGCGTCGACCAGCAGCGCGCGTCGCGCGATGCTCGAGGCGGCGGGTATCGCGTTCGAAGCGGTCGCGGCGAATGTCGACGAGGACGCCGCCAAGGCGTCGTTTCGCGCGCAGGGGATTGACGCGCGCACGCTCGCCGATGCGCTTGCCGAGCTGAAAGCGCTGCGTGTCTCGGCGCGCCGTCCGGGCGACCTGGTGCTTGGCTGCGATCAGACGCTCGCGCAGGGTGACGGAACGATGCTCGATTCCCCGGGTGACGCCGTGGCGGCGCAGTTGCGCATCCTGTCGGGGGGCACGCACACTTTGTTCAGCGCGGTCGTCGCCGCCGAGAACGGCGTCGCGATCTGGCGTCATGTCGGTCGCGCGAAGCTGACGATGCGCGTGCTGAGCGAGGCGTTCATCGCCGATTATGTCGCGCGCGAGGGGTCAGCGGTCGCGGGCTGCGTCGGCGGCTACCGGATCGAGGGGCTAGGCGTGCAGCTGTTCGAGGCGATCGAGGGCGATCATTTCACGATCCTGGGGCTGCCGCTTCTTCCCTTGTTGGCCTGGCTGCGTATGCGCGGCGACCTGCCGTCATGACACGCCCCTATGCCGAAGTGATCGGCGACCCGATCGCGCATTCGAAATCACCGCTGATCCACAATTTCTGGCTCGCCAAGCTGGGCATCGATGCGGAGTACGGCGCGTGTCACGTCCGACAGGACGAACTCAGAGACTATTTCACGCGGAGACGCGGAGACGCGGCGTGGCGTGGGTGTAATTTAACCATGCCGCACAAGGCAGCGGGCCGCGCCTACCTCGATGATGCTGATCAAGAGGTCGAACTTCTCGGTGTCACGAACACGATTGTGCATTCGAAGGGACGACTGTCGGGGTTCAACACCGATGTTGTTGGCGTGGCGGACCCTCTCGCCGCAATCCCGCGTGCGAATTACCCAGATCATGTCGCCACTTATGTTCAAATTGTTGGGGCCGGTGGTGCGGCTCGGGCTGCTTTGCGCGGTGCCGTGCTTGCCGGCTTCTGCGATTGGGACTTCTACAATAGATCGATAGATGGTGCCAAGGCGATGGCTGACCTTGCCGGGTTGCCTGAAAGCTTCGCTCATAGCCTCGAAGCTATTGGTCCGATCCGCAATTCCGAAGATGGCCCTGCTGACCAGCGGTATAGCATGGTCGTGATCAATGCGACTAGCATGGGTATGTTGGGATCGCCGCCCGTTCCGATCGACCTTACGACATATTATTCGGACACTATCGTCTTCGACATGGTGTATTCACCCCTGGCTACGCCACTTCTCGTTCAGGCTGGTAATTTGGGGCTGCGGACGATCGACGGCCTGCAAATGTTGGTAGGTCAGGCTGCCGCCGCATTCGAACTCCTTTTCGGGGTACCCGCTCCCCGCGAACACGACGCCGAACTCCGCGCGGTACTGACAGAATGACAGCCTCCGCGTCTCCGCGTCTCCGCGTGAACCAACAAACGATCGTCGGGCTCACTGGCTCGATCGGCATGGGCAAGTCGACCGTCGCGGCGATGCTGCGCGATTCGGGCGTGCCGGTGTTCGATGCCGATGCCGAGGTGCACCGGTTGCAAGGGCCCGGCGGTGCGCTGGTCGCCGCCATCGAGGCTGCCTTTCCCGGAACGACGGGCGCGCAGGGGGTGGATCGTGCCGCGCTCGGCGCGCGCGTGTTCGGTGACGATGCCGCGCTCGCGCGGCTCGAGGCGATCGTCCACCCCGCCGTCGCCGAGTCGCGTCGGACCTTCCTCGCCGACCATGCCACTGCCCCGCTGGTCGTCTTCGACATTCCGTTGCTGTTCGAGAAGGGCGGAAGCGATTCGGTCGACAAGATCGTCGTCGTGTCCGCGCCCGCCGACATCCAGCGCGCCCGCGTCCTCGCGCGCCCCGGCATGACACCGCAAAAATTCGAGCAAATTGTCGCGCGCCAGCTCCCCGACGCCGAAAAGCGCACGCGTGCCGATTTCGTCATCGACACCGGCACCGACCTCGCCACCACCCGCGCACGCGTTGCCGACGTCGTGGCTTGCTTGATGTCGGCGACGCGCCGATAGTCGGCGGGTTATGCGTGAGATTGTGTTCGATACGGAGACGACCGGCCTCGACCCCGCGACCGGCGACCGGATCGTCGAGATCGGCTGTATCGAGCTGATCGACCGGGTCGAGACGGGGCGGCACTTCCACGCCTATTTCAACCCCGAGCGCAGCATGCCGAGCATCGCCCAACAGGTCCACGGGCTGACCGACGCGTTCCTGTCGGACAAGCCGCGCTTCGACGAACTGGTCGAGGACATCCTCGATTTCCTCGACGATGCGCCCTTGGTGGCGCACAATGCAGCGTTCGACTTCGCGTTCATGAATGCCGAGCTGTCGGCGTGCGGGCGGCTCCATCTGCCACAGTCGCGGATGGTGTGCACTGCTGCGATGTCGAAGTCGCGCCATCCCGGGGCCAAGCACAGCCTCGACGCGCTGTGCAGCCGCTACGGTATCGACCGAAGCCACCGAACCCTTCACGGCGCGCTGCTCGACGCGCAGTTGCTGACGCAGGTCTATATCGAGCTGACCGGCGGGCGTCAGATCGGGTTCGACATCGCCGCGCCGATCGTCGCCAAGCCGCAGTTTGCGAGCAGTGGCGCAGCGCTCGTCCGCCGTCCGCGACCGCATGCCGCCAGTCCCGCCGATCTCGAACGCCACCGTGCGTTCGTCGCAACGCTCGTCGATCCGCTCTGGCTCGACGCCGCCTAGCTCAACCGAGGAGACGAACATGGACATTCGCGTTTCGGGCCATCAGGTCGCGACCGGCGAGGCACTCCGCGGCCACGTCGACGACCGGTTGCAGGCGATCGCTGCGAAATATTTTGCGCGCGCGCTTTCGGCGCACGTCACCTTCGGGCGCGGCCCGCACGACAATGGTTTCGTCTGCGACATCGTCGCGCATGTCATGCAGGGGCTGATCCTCAAAGGAAGCGGGCGCGGGCAAGAAGCCCATCCCGCCTTCGAAGAGGCGGCCGAGCGGATCGAGCGCCAGTTGCGCCGCTATATGCGCCGCCTCAAGAATCACAGCGGACCCGTGGTCGCGAACGGCGGCGAGGTTGACGATCCCAACCTCGATAACGCACGCTATACCGTGTTCGAAGCCGACGAGATGGCTGACGAGGTCAGCGACAGCCCCGCGATCGTCGCCGAAACGCGCGTCGACGTGCCCGACGCCACCGTATCCGATGCGGTGATGATGCTCGACCTGCGCAACACCAACGCGCTGCTGTTCCGGAACGCAGGATCGGGGGCGTTCAACATGGTCTATCGCCGCAACGACGGGACGATCGGCTGGGTCGAGCCCTTGCACAACGGCTGATTTGGGCGCAGCGGCCCGCCACCCCCGAAACATCGCTGGACAGTTAATTTGAGCGCCTTGTCGCAATTCCTCGTGCCCTGCGCCGTCGTCGCCGGGCTGCCGGTGACGGCCAAGAAACCGTTGTTTCACGCGCTCGGCGCGCTGGCAGAACGCATCTATGCGATCGACGAACGTGCGGTCGTCGACCGGCTGGCCGAACGCGAGCGGCTCGGCTCGACCGGATTCGGCGGTGGCGTCGCAATCCCGCATGGCAAGATCGACGGGCTCGACGCCTGCGTCGGGGTCTTCGCACGGCTTGCGCAACCGATCGATTTTGCTGCGGTCGACGACATGCCGGTCGACATCGTCTTCATGCTGCTTTCCCCTGTCGATGCCGGCTCCGACCATCTGAAGGCGCTCGCGCAGATCAGCCGCGTATTGCGCGACAAGGGGTTCGTCGCCAAACTGCGCGGCGCGGGCTCGGCCGACGCGCTTTATGCGCTGTTCGATGGCGGCGAAGCGCGCGGTGCCGCCTGATGGGTCTGGCGACGCCGTGCGCTAGTGTCGCCCGCTCGAACGGCTCCAAGCGACAGCGGCGATCGATCGGCTTTTCCCCGCGACGCCGATGATCGCCCGAGCGCGCATCGCCCGTGCGATGCTGCCCGGTTATGCGGCATGACACCCCGGCTGACCGCCGCGATGCAGGTGTCCGCGCTCATGCGCCGTGTCCAGGCCGAAGGGGGCAATGCCGTCGTGCTGGCGCGCGGGGCACCCGAATCGGGTGCGATCCTGGTCGTGGCGGCAGAGCGCGGCGCGACGACCGCGATCCTCGAACGAATCCTGCGGCACGACGGGCGCTATGCGTGGGAACCAGTCGGGCCGACCGACGACTCGCAACGCGCCGAATGGCTCGCCCGGCGGCGCGCGCGCGACCCCGATCTCTGGGTGATCGAACTGGATATCGCGGATGCGCAACGCTTCGCCGCCGAAACGAGCGGGGACGGTTGACTCGCAATCACCACGCATAAAGGGGCGATTGCAGTGTAAACGCGCAGTCGCGTCCAGGGTTCCCGCCGATGTTGTGGTGGGCGGACACGCCGTACGCAGTCGGACGGGTTGACCCGGGCAATGTTTCGCCCGGCGTTGGTCGCTCAGCCGCATGATGCAGATGTTGAATGTTCGATTATTTCCGCGTCGCTGCTTTTGCGGCGCTTGCTTTCGGTACGGCCGGTGCGACCGGCCAGAATCTCGTGCTTCCCTCGGGCGACACAGTCCTGCTGGAACCGGCGACGACCCCGCTCCCGGCCCCGCCGCCGGTCGAGCAGCTTCCTGAAACACTCAACTTCCCGGGCGCGCCCCCAGCGGCAATTGCCCGCCCCGCGGTTGCTTTGGTTGATTCGGAGAGCCCGGCAGCGTCGCTCGAAGCGCTCGTCGCGCGCCATGCGGCCGCCGACGGGCTCGACGACGAACAGGATTGCCTGGCGGGCGCGGTCTATTTCGAATCGAAGGGCGAGCCGCTTCCGGGCCAGCTCGCAGTCGCCAAGGTGATCCTGAACCGCGTCGCATCGGGCCGCTTCGCGTCGACCGTGTGCGGCGTCGTCTCACAGCGCGGGCAATTCTCGTTCATGCGCGGCGGCGAAATGCCGGTGGTCGCGCGCGGAGGCCGGCAATGGCGCACCGCTGTTGCGATCGCGCGCATCGCGAGCGATGGGCTGTGGGAGGCACCGGCGGCGAACGCACTTTATTTCCACGCCCGGCGCGTTTCTCCCAGCTGGCGGATGACGCGCCTCGCTTCGGTGGGCAATCATATCTTTTACCGCTAGCGGGTTTGCGCGTTTCGGGGCTTGCATCGTTCCCGGCCTGTTCCGTACAGTCGCGCGATGCTCGCGACTCCCGCCGAACGCCTGATCGCCGCCGATGTCGTGCGCGGCACGACTCGCCTGCTCGCGCGCGAGGATTGCCTGGCCGTACCCGAAGTCGCGCTCGGCAACGCCCGGCGTGTCGACCTGATGGGGCTGTGCCCGCGCGGGCTGGTCACCGTCGTCGAGGTCAAGGTTTCGCGCGCCGATCTGCTCGGCGACGCCAAATGGACCGACTATCTCGGCTATTGCGACCGGTTTTTCTGGGCGGTGCCGATGGGGTTCGACCTCGGCCTGTTCGATCACGACGACCTGTTGCCTGCGCGGACCGGGCTGATCGTCGCCGATCGCTACGACGCCGCCGTCGTGCGCCCCGCGCAATCGCTGGCGCTCGCGGCCGCGCGTCGAAAGGCCGAAACGCTGCGCTTCGCGCGCCGTGTCGCACGGCGGCTGATCGGCGACGTCGACAACGGCGTGGGGGACGAGGGCGTGGGAGTGCTCGTCTAGCCCTGTCCGACAGCCGTCGGCCCCGCCTATGCTGCCGTTCGACGGAGAGGTGTCGTTGAGCCCGAAGTGAGGGGTTCTACCTTGCGAAAGGCGCGTCATCAGGTGACGCGAATCGGCCAGTTCGGGGATTCGCAGGGAGACGCGTTCGGCAAGGCGCTATCGCCCGGTTGCCGGGCGCCGACACCGTGGTTAAGGCGTCCGTCTCATGCTGCATCCCGTCCGCATCGCGCCCTCGATCCTGTCCGCCGACTTCGCGCAGCTGGGGCAGGAAGTGCGCGCGATCACGGCGGCCGGGGCCGACTGGGTGCATGTCGACGTCATGGACGGGCATTTCGTGCCAAATCTGACGATCGGCCCGGCGGTCGTGCGTGCGCTGCGCCCGCACACGTCGATCCCCTTCGACGTGCATCTGATGATCGCGCCCGTCGACCCGTTCCTCGATGCCTTTGCCGAGGCGGGGGCCGACATCATCACCGTCCATCCCGAGGCGGGGCCGCACGTGCATCGCACGGTCCAGCGGATCAAGGCGCTGGGCAAGCTGGCCGGTGTGTCGCTCAACCCCGGCACGCCCGCAAAGATGCTCGACTATCTGATCGACACCGTCGACCTGGTGCTGGTGATGAGCGTCAACCCCGGCTTCGGCGGGCAGAGCTTCATCGAGTCGCAGCTGAAGAAAATCGCCGCGATCCGCAAGATGATCGACGCGACGGGGCGCGACATCCGGCTTCAGGTCGACGGCGGCATCGACATGGCGACCGCGCCGCGCGCCATCGCGGCGGGGGCCGATGTGCTGGTCGCGGGAACGGCCACCTTTCGCGGCGGGCCCGACCATTACGCCGCCAATATCGCGGGACTGCGCGGCAGTTGAGCGACCGCGACCCGCCCGCGTTCGAGGCCTCGTTCGGAGGCGAGATCGAGGCCGGCAAGCGCCTCGTCCGGGCCGGGGATCGCGGACGATCGCTCGGCGAACGGCTGGCCGATCATCTTCACCGGCTGACGTGGCGCACGCCGCTCCACGCCCTCCGCCTCAATGGCCGCTACCCGCTCAAACTGCTCGCGGTGCCCGTCGATCCGGTCCGCGGCGACGCGCGCGCGGGGATGGCGATGCTCGACGGAACGATCGGCTGGCGCGGACATCGTCTGCCCATCGACGCGGTCGACTTTCGACCGACGGGCACGCCGCTCGACCGGCATCTTCACCGCTTCGCGTGGCTGCGCGATCTGGCACTCGGCGGTACGCGTGCGCAGACGGTGCCCGTCGCGGAACAGCTCACGCGCCGCTGGCTCGACGCGCATGCGACGCAGGTCGGGCAGGCGGCGTGGGCGCCCGATCTGGTTGCGTGGCGCACCTTGTTCTGGGCGGCCTATGCGCCGCTGATCCTGTCGTCGGCCGACCTCGTCTATCGCTCGGCCGTGCTCAACGCGATGGCCCGCGGCAGTCGGCACCTCGACCGCGGTGCCGACCGCGCGCCCCCGGGGCTTCCGCGCATCACCGCGTGGGCGGGCGTGGTTGCCGCCGGGCTGCTGATCCCCGGGGGCGATCCCCGTCGTGCCTTTGGCGAGGGGGGCCTCACCCGCGCGCTGGCGAGCGGCACCGGCAGCGATGGTGGGTTGATAACGCGCGCGCCTGCCGAACAGGCAGAGCTGATCGAGCTGCTGGCGCTGCTCGCACAGGTCTACGACATCCGGCGCATCGAGATCCCGCCCGAGATCGCGCAGGCGACCGAGCGCGCGGTCGCGGCGCTGATCGGGCTGGCGATGGGCGATGGCGCGCTGTCGAGCTGGCAGGGATCGGGACCGATCGCGGCAGCACGCGTCGAGGATGTGGTCGCCGCATCGGGGGTGCGCACGCGCCCGCTGCGCCAGGCGCGCGACTGGGGGTATCAGCGGATGGCCGGAAGCGCCACGATCGTCGTGTGCGATGCGGCGCCGCCGCCGCCCGCGCGGATCGCGCGTGGCGGGTGCGCCTCGACGCTGGCGATCGAGGTGTCCGACGCCGACCAGCGGCTGATCGTCAATTGCGGCGGCCCCGACGGCGCGGCGTCGATCCCCGATGAACTGGCGCGAGCGCTGCGCTCGACGGCGGCGCACTCGACATTGGTGCTCGCGGACAGCAATTCGACCGCGCTCAACGACGACGGGACGCTCGGCGCCGGGGTTGCGACGGTCGAGCTCGATCGTGAGGAGCGCGAAGGGACGAGCCGGATCGTCGCGAGCCACGATGGCTATGCGCGGCGCTTCGGGCTGATCCACCAGCGCACCCTGGTGCTCGCGGCGAGTGGGCGAGAGCTGCGCGGCGACGATGCGCTGCTCCCCGCTCCGCGGCGCAGGCGCGCCGGCGGTGGCGCGTTCGCGATCCGCTTTCACCTCGCGCCGGGGGTCGAGGTGACGCCGACCGCAGACGGTCTCGCCGCGTTGCTGCGGATCGATCACGGGCCGCTGTGGCAATTCCGCTGTCGCGGCGGGACGCTCGCGATCGAGGATAGTTTGTGGGTCGATTCCGCCGGCGCGCCGCATGCGACCAAACAGTTCGTGATCGAGGGGCATGCGCCCGCTGGCGGTACCAGTATCGGCTGGCTGCTGAAGCGCGCGGGTTAGGGGCAAAAGTTGGACGAAATTGGCATCAAGCGTGCGTTGCTGTCGGTATCGGACAAGACCGGCATCGTCGAACTCGCGCGCGAGCTGGCAGCGCACGGGGTCGAGCTGGTCTCGACCGGGGGGACGGCGGCCGTGCTCGAGGCGGCGGGGCTGACGGTGCGCGACATCGCCGACCTGACAGGTTTTCCCGAGATGATGGACGGGCGCGTCAAGACGTTGCACCCCTTGGTTCACGGCGGGCTGCTCGCGGTTCGCGACGATCCCGCGCACATGGCTGCGGCGCAGACGCATGGCATCGGCATGATCGATCTCGTCGTCGTCAATCTCTACCCCTTTGCGCAGACGGTGACGCGCGGCGCGTCGCGCGACGCGGTGATCGAAAATATCGACATCGGCGGACCGTCGATGATCCGGTCGGCGGCAAAAAATCATGCGCACGTCGCGGTCGTTACCGATCCCGAAGATTACGCGATCGTTGCCGGGGCCACGACGACGCTCGACCAGCGAAAGCGACTTGCGGCCACCGCCTTTGCGCTGACGGCTCAATATGATGCGACGATCGCATCCTGGTTTGCCTTTGCCGATCAGGGCGAGATGTTTCCCGCCCGGGTGAGCGTGCCGCTGCGTCTCGCGCGCGAGCTCCGCTACGGCGAAAACCCGCACCAGCGCGCCGCGCTTTACCTTCCGGCGGGGCCAGCGGTTGCGGGCATCGCGCAGGCCGAGCAGGTGCAGGGCAAGGAGCTGAGCTACAACAATATCGCCGACGCCGACGCCGCGCTCGAGCTCGTGTCCGAATTTGCCGACGGACCGCCAACCGTCGTCATCGTCAAACATGCCAATCCATGCGGGGTTGCCACGGGCGAAACCCTGCTCCAGGCGTATCGCGCGGCACTGGCTTGCGACAGCGTCTCGGCGTTCGGCGGCATCATCGCGTGCAACCGCGTGCTCGATGGTCCGACCGCCGAGGCGATCGCCGACATTTTTACCGAAGTCGTCGTCGCGATCGGTGCCGACGATGCCGCACGAGCCGTTTTCGCGCGCAAGAAGAATCTTCGTCTGCTGCTGACCGGCAATCTGCCCGACGCCCAGCGAACGGGGTTGACGATGAAGTCGATTGCCGATGGCTTTTTGCTTCAGTCGCGCGACGCTGGCGTGCCCGATGAACTCCGCGTCGTGACGCGCCGGGCGCCAAGCCCGCGCGAACTTGCCGACTGCCGCTTTGCCTGGACGGTCGCCAAGCACGTCAAGTCGAACGCGATCGTTTATGCGCGCGACGGCGCGACGACGGGGATCGGCGCGGGGCAGATGAACCGCCTCGAATCGGCACGCATCGCGGCGTGGAAGGCACGCGATGCGGCCGACAGGGCAGGCTGGCCACAACCGCGCACCATCGGGTCGGCGGTCGCTTCCGACGCGTTTTTTCCCTTTGCCGACGGGCTGCTCGCGGCGGTGGAGGCAGGGGCGACGGCGGTAATCCAGCCCGGTGGGTCGATCCGCGATGACGAGGTTATCGCCGCCGCCGACGATGCGGGGCTCGCGATGGTCTTCACCGATATGCGCCACTTCCGTCATTGACCGTACTGGCAAAGCCGTTTTGCGCTGCGGCGCTTATCGGGTAGACACGCGTCACGCGGCGGCGCCGACAAGCCCCTGTCACCAAAATGGAATTTCGATGATGCGCAACGGTGCGGCTGCACTTCCCGACACACCGAGCGGGCGCAGCGCGACGAAGTCCGAACGCTTTTGGGAAACCAGGCGGCTCGACCAGCTCGACCGCGGCCAATGGGAGGCGCTGTGCGACGGCTGCGGCAAATGCTGCATCCACAAGCTCGAGGACGACGTCACCGGTGAGATGTTCGCAACCAACGTCGCCTGCCGCCTGCTCGACCGGCGATCGGGCGCGTGTTCTGACTATCGCCATCGCCACGCCTATGTTCCCGACTGCATCCGCCTGACCCCTGCCAAGCTCAAGGAGCTCGACTGGCTGCCGGTCAGCTGCGCGTACCGGCTGGTCGCGCAGGGTGAGCCGCTCCCCGACTGGCATCACCTCGAAACCGGCGACCGCGAGGATGTTCACCACGCAGGCATGTCGGTGCGCGGCTGGACGATCAGCGAGGACGAGGCAGGCGACCTCGAATATCATCTTGTCGACCGCATCCTCTGACCTGCGCTTTGCGGGCGGCGGACGCACGCGCGCGCTGACGATCGTCCGGCGCGCGGGTGCGCGGACGATGCGCCTGTCGGTCGACCCGCGTGACGCGACGGTGCGGCTGACGCTGCCGCCGCGCGCGGCGCTGCGTCCGGCGCTTGCCTGGGCCGACGGCAAGCGTGGCTGGATCGAGGGGCAGCTCGACCGCCTGCCACAGCCGCAGCCGATCGTTCCGCGCATGCAGCTGAACCTCGACGATCAGCCGGTGTCGATCGACTGGAGCGCGACCTTCCCGCGCCGCGTCGTGTTTGGCGACGGCGTACTCCGCGTTGGGGGTCCGCAAGAGGCACTGGCGGCGCGCGTGCTGCGTTTCCTGCGCGCGCATGCGCTCGAAACGCTTGGTGATGAAACGCGCGCGCTGGCGTCGGCGCGCGGCATCACCGTCGGGCGCGTCGGGGTCGGCGATCCGCGCAGCCGCTGGGGCAGTTGCGCCGCATCAGGCGACATCCGCTACAGCTGGCGCCTCATACTCGCCCCCGTCTTCGTCCGCGCGGCAACGGTCGCGCACGAGGTCGCGCATCGTGTCGAGATGAACCACGGGCCAGCGTTTCACCGGCTCGCTGCCGAGTTCAACGGTGGCGACCCGTCGGAGGCGCGCGCTTGGCTGCGCGCGCATGGCCCCACACTTCACTGGTTCGGGCGCGACGGCTGACCCTGCGGCTGCGGTGCGGGAGGCCGGTCGCGCGACGGTCTGCCGAGGGCATTGTCGATCCATTTCTGGTCGAGCGTATCCTGCGGCGGCGACGGCGACGGCGTTTCGTGCGACTGATCCATCGGATCGGGGGCGGCTTCGGGCGGCGGGGCCGCACCATCGCCGAACCCGCCCTCGTCGGCATTGCCGAAATAGGCTTCCTCGTCGGGCTCGAGCTGCCATTCGGGAAGCGTGACCTGCGTCTGGAACTGCTCGATCGGGCGGCGCGCGACCGCGATCGTCATGAACTGCGCAAAGGCGCGCGCGGGGTTGCGCCCGCCCTGAAGCCCCGGCACCGGGCGATTATCGTCGCGGCCCATCCACACGCCGGTGGTGATCCCGCTCGAAAATCCCATGAACCAGCCGTCCTTGTTCGAACTGGTGGTGCCGGTCTTGCCCGCGACCGGACGCCCGATCTGCGCGGCGCGCGCGGTTCCGGTCGCGACGGCAGTCTGCAACAGGTCGATCGCCTGCGCGGCCACGGCGGGCGCGACGAGGACGTGGCTGGTATCGGCGCGGTGCTGATACAGCACGCTGCCGGTCGAGGTCGTTACCTTTGTGATGCCATAGGGCGCGATCGCGACGCCGTTCGCGGCCACGCCGGCAAAGGCGCGCGTCATGTCGATCAGCCGCACGTCCGATGTTCCCAGCACCATCGACGGATGCGTGTTGATGGGCGTCGTGATGCCGAACCGCCGTGCCATGTCGGCGATCGTGCTCGTGCCGACCTCGGCTCCCAATTGCGCGGCAATCGTGTTGACCGAATAGGCAAAGGCGGTGCGCAGCGTCATCGGCCCCGCAAAGGTTCGCGACGAATTGCGCGGACGCCAGCCGTCGATGTCGACTTCCTTGTCGACCATCTGGTCGGCGGGTGTGTGCCCCGCTTCGAGCGCGGTCAGATAGACGAACAGCTTGAACGCCGATCCCGGCTGGCGCACCGCCTGCGTCGCGCGGTTGTAGTTCGACGCGACATAGTCGGTCCCGCCGACCATCGCGCGGAGCGCGCCGTCGCGGTCGAGTGCGATCAGCGCACCCTGTGCGCCCTTGGGCGTGTTCGCGCGGACGGCGGTGTCGGCGGCCCCCTGCATCGCGAGATCGAGCGTGGTCCACACCTCGAGCGGCTCGGTCTTTTCGTCGATCATCGTGTCGAGCTGCGGCAGTGCCCAGTCGGAGAAGAAACGCACGCTGTTCTGCCGCGGCTCGGGCGCGAACTTCAGCGCGGCGGGATTGGCCGCCTCCGCCTGCGCCGCCGTGATCGCGCCAGTCTCCGTCATCGTCCCGAGCACCACGCCCGCGCGTCCCACCGCGGCCTGGGCGTCGGCGGTCGGCGAATAGTTCGACGGTGCCTTGACCAGTCCGGCGATGACGGCCGCCTCGGCGAGCGTCAGCCGGTCGGCGGGATGGCCGAAGAATTTACGCGAAGCCGCGTCGATCCCGTACGATCCGCCGCCGAAATAGACGCGGTTGAGATAGAGTTCGAGGATCTGGTCCTTCGAGAATTTTCGCTCGAGCGCGAGCGCGAGGACCATCTCGCGCAGCTTGCGCGTCCAGGTACGGTCGTTGGTCAGAAAGATGTTGCGCGCGATTTGCTGCGTGATCGTCGATCCGCCCTGCGCGAAGCGCCCGCGCGTGGCGCGCACGTAGAACGACCGGCCAATGCCGACCGGATCGACGCCGGGGTGGCTGCGATAGCGGCGATCCTCGACCGAGATCATCGCCGCCTTCATGACATCGGGTATCTGGCCATAGCTCAGCCACTGGCCATAGCTTGGGCCCAGCGACACGATGACGGTGCCGTCGGCGGCATGAACGCGGATCATCTGCCCGTTGGGCGACGACTTCATTTCCGAATAGCTCGGCAAGGTCGAATAGGCGAGCGCGACCGCGACGACCACGCCGATCGCGGCGAGCACGCCGCCGATCAATCCGAAGCGAACGAGGCGGCCAAGCCAGCGTCGAAAACTGGAGCTGTCCGCCTTAGCCATCGTCGGAGCCGTCTACGCGCCCGATGCGCGTGCGGCAAGCGACGCTCAAGCAGCCGGCTTGAAGTCGAGCGCCGCGCTGTTCATGCAATAGCGCAGGCCGGTTTCCGGGGGGCCATCGGGAAAGACATGTCCCAGATGCCCGTCGCAGCTCGCGCAGCGCACCTCGGTCCGCGTCATGCCGTGGCTCGTGTCGCGATGTTCGACGACGGCCGAATTATCGGCAGGCTTCATGAAGCTTGGCCACCCCGACCCCGATTCGAACTTGGCTTCGCTGGTGAACAGCTCGGTGCCGCAGCCCGCACAGCGATAAATGCCCGACGCCTTGTTGTCATTATAGATGCCCGTCCACGCGCGCTCGGTTCCGCCCTCGCGGAGCACCTGATATTGTTCGGGCTTCAGGCGCTTGCGCCATTCGCTTTCGGGAAGGTCGATCTTGTCCATAGGTGGCATTATGGTCGCCGGGCGAGCGCGCTTCAATCCCCGATTCGGGTCAATCGCGCCGCGGTGCGCACCAGCCAGGGGGCGTGTGCAAGCGCTGTGGTCGCACGATGAGCGACGACGGGCCGCTCACCCAGTTCCCATAAAGCCTGCGCGACCTTGACGGGCCGTGCCGTCCGCCGCGCGAAGTCGCGTTGATAGCGGGGCGCGGCTTCGGCCCCTCCCCGCGTCCACGCGTCGGCGGCGGCGATCCCGCTCGCGACCGCAATCCCGATTCCCTCGCCCGCAAGGCTCGGAATGACCGCCGCCTGATCGCCAAGGCGAAAGACGCCAGCAATGGTTTCGCCAGTGCGCCAGCCATAGGGGACGGCGGCGATCGCATCGACATCGGGTGCCGCGTCGATATGCGCCATGCGATCCGCCAGCGGCGTTCCGCGCGCGATCTCGGCGATCAGCCGTGCCGGGCTGCCTCCGCTCTC
Source organism: Sphingomonas sp. (assembly GCA_965248885.1). GTDB lineage: Bacteria > Pseudomonadota > Alphaproteobacteria > Sphingomonadales > Sphingomonadaceae > Sphingomonas_O. The sequence continues at coordinate 2,764,989 of OZ252211.1, forward strand.
CGCGAGCCGCGACTTGCGCACCGCGAGGCACAGATTGCCGCTGCCATCCTCCTGCAGCAACAGCCCGATATACCCCCGGTCGAACAGATGAAGCTCGATCGCGTCGGCGACGAGCGCGCTCAGCGTCGCGTTGGGCGTCAGGCGAAGGCGAAGCCCCAGCGTCGGGTCGTCGCCGTCGCGCGGACGCGCGGCACCGCGCACATCGTGCTTGCCGGTCGCGAGGAACAGCGCGTCGGGCAGGCGCTCGCCCGCATCGGTGCGCAGGCGAAGCCCCTCGATCTCGCGCACCGTCACTCCGCGCTCGAAACCGGTTCCGTTCACCGCGACCATCGCCTGCATCACGGTGTCGAGCCGGTGACGCGAGACGCCCATGCCTGCGGCCGGAAGGTGCGCTCGCGCGGTCCGCGACCCTGAAAACAGGCACACGCGACCAATGGCGTGTCCGCCGAGCCCGGTCACGCCCAGTCGCTCGAGCCGGTTCAGCGTGCGCCAGCTGAGAAACCCGCCGCAGATCGCGTCGCCCGTCTCGATGCTGCGTTCGATCAGTGTTGCGCGCGCGCCGAGCTGCGCCAGCCGCAGCGCGGCCGCGCAGCCCGCAGGGCCGGCGCCGACGATCAGCGGATCTTGGAAACGCACAGGCGAAACGGGAAGTGGCGGGCAACGACCGCGCCCTCGATCCCGGCTTCTTCGAGGATCGGTGGCCATTCACCAGGGCGATAGCTGCGCGCGATTGAAAGCTGGCCGTCGTGCCGCACGATTGGGTGCCAGCGCATGAGTCGCGCGAGCAAAGGAAAGCCGCGATAGGCGAAACCGTGGCGATGGAGGTCGTTGATCAACCACCCCAGCTTCGCCTCGCTGTCCATGAACTGCAGAAATTCGATCAGCTGTTCATGTGTCATGTGATGCGCGACGAGACTGGAGATAATGACGTCCCAGTCCTTTGCAGCAAGGTCGCGGTAATCGCCGGTCACGAATTTTACTCGCCACGCCTCGTGCTGCATCTGCGCCATCGCCACAGCCTGGCTTCGCGGGTTCAGATCGATCCCGACGCCACTGCTGAGCCAAAAGCCGCGTCGGCGCCGATGCGAACAGATCTTGCGAAGCTGGTCGCCCGCTCCTGAGCCGACATCGAGGATGCGGAGCGGAACGCTGGCGAAGCGGGGTCGGGCCTTGGGAAAGCGTCGCAGCACGGCTTGACGGCGCCGCGTGTCGAACCGATCACGAACCTGACGCAGGAACAACAGAGTAGGCCGATAGGCCAGAGTCAGTCTGTTCACTTTGGCGAGATCACGAAGAACGTGGTGAAACGTCGCCGCGTCGAGGTCGTCGGCGTCCATCAATTCCTCGGCAATGGCGCGCTTTGCGAGCATCAGTCGGTCCAGCCGAACGTCAGCCCCTCGGCGGCAAGGCCGGGTCCGAACGCCAGTGCGACGCCGCGCGCGGGCTGACGGGCAAACAGGCGTTCGAGGACGAACAACAATGTCGCCGACGACATATTGCCGTGATCGGCGAGCACGCCACGCGCCGCCGCCAGCGTGTCGGGCGCGAGATGAAGCCCGGTTTCGACCGCGTCGAGGATCGAACGTCCCCCGGCATGGACCGCCCAGCCGTCGATCGCCTGCGCGTCGATCCCGCCGGTCAGCCGCGCGGCGGTCGCAGGATCGGCGAGCGCGGTCGCTATCCGTCCCGGCACTTCGCCCGACAAATGCATCGCGAAGCCCGTGTCGCCAATGTCCCAGCGGATCAGCGCCGACGAATCGGGCAGCGTCGCCGCGAACGGCCGGTCGAGCGCCAGCCCTTGCCCGTCCGCCGCGACGATCGCCGCCGCCGCGCCGTCGCCGAACTGGAGCATCGCGAGCAAGGGTTCGATCGCGTCGACCGGCTGGAGATGGAGCGTCGACAGCTCGACCGCGACGACCAGGACGCGCGCGTCGGGGTCCGACCGCACGATGGTACGCGCGGCCTTCAACGCGGTGACGCCAGCGTAACACCCCATGAAACCGATCAGCAGCCGCTCGACCTGCGGGCTCAGCCGCAGCCGCGCTGCGATGATCTGGTCGATCCCCGGCGCGGTGAACCCGGTGCAGCTCGCCACCACCAGATGCGTCGTGTCGCTTACGTCGGGCAGGCCCGCGATCGCGGCCAGCGCGAGCTCGGGTGCCGCCTCGGCATAGAGCCGCATCCGCGCCGAGGTCGGCGGCATCCGCCCGTCGGCATAAAATCCGTCGGCCGCGACCGGCGATCCGCCGTCGGCGCCAACCGGAAGCACCGACCAGCGATGCTCGATCCCGGCGCGGCTCGCCATCCGTTCGAACACGGCCCCCTCGCGCCGCGCGCCCAGCCGCGCACGTGCATAGCCGACGAACGCCGCATGAATGTCGTGGTCGGGGGTGGCGGTGGCGAGGGCGGTAATGCGCGGTGTAGGCAGGGGGACGGCTTTCATGGGCAGGCGAACGCACCAGCAGGCCTGCATGGTGCATGGTGCCGTAGTTAACGATGAATTGATAGCGCGACCGGTATGAACGCACGATGCGCATGCTCGGCATCCTGCTGCTCCTGACCGGTGCGACCGGGGCACAGGCACAGTGTCGCCTCTGTCCCGACGCGCCTGCCCCGACGGCTGCGCGTGAGCGAACGCGCCCGCTGTCGATCGAGGTTGAAACCGCGCTCGATTTCAGCCGGGCGGCGGGTAACGGGCAGGGCGGCAGCATCGTCGTCGACGAACGCTCGGGCGCGCGGCGCGTCGCGGGGCTGGTCGATCTCGGCGGTATCGCCATCAAAGGCAGCGTCCGGCTGACCGGCGAACCCTTCGGGCATGTGCAGGTCTCGCTACCGTCCAGCGTCGTGCTGACCGCGCCCGACGGGTCGACGGCGGAGGCGGTCGACCTGCGCGCCGACCTGTCGCCCGATCCCGCGCTCGACGCGAACGGCGCGCTTGCCTTCGGCTTCGGGGGTCGGCTGGTAGTGCACGGCGGCGCATCGGGCGATTTCCGGGGGCGCATCGCCATCGTTGCCGATTATCGCTGACGTAAAGCGCGCGTTAACCAGCGCGCGACACCTTTCCTGAACGTCCGCCCTCCTAGAGCGACCGTGGGTTGAGGGGGCGTGGGGCCTCCGCACCGGGTTTCGCACCCATCTGGGGGACATTACGACCATGAACACTCGTCTGATGAAGGCGGCGCTTGCCGCTTCGACCGTCGCCGCGCTCGCTTTCGGTGCGTCGGCTGCCAACGCCGCGAGCGCTTCGGCGACCGCCAAGGCGACCATCCTGAAGCAGGTCACGCTGACCAAGACCGCCGACCTCGATTTCGGCACGATCGTGACCGCGCCGACCGCGGGCACCGTGACGATCTCGCCGACCGGTGCCAAGACCTGCCCGGCGCCTTTGGTCTGCACTGGCACGGTTGCGGCCGCCGCGTTCGGTATCGTCGGCACGACCGGCCAGGTCGTCGCGATCACCGTTCCCGCCAGCGTCACGCTGAACTCGGGTTCGAACAACATGACCGCCGCGCTCACCGGTTCGGCCGCGACGCGTACGCTGACCGGCACCGATGCCGTGACGGTGGGCGGTGCCCTCGCTGTCGGCGCGAGCCAGGCGGACGGCGTCTATTCGGGCACGTTCAGCGTGACGGTCGACTATCAGTAAGCTTAGGACACGGGCGTGAAGAAGGGCTCGCCGGGCAACCGGCGAGCCCTTTTTTTTGGATTAATGATTGATGACGCCTTTCGTCACTCCCATCGGATTGATACTGAAACCGGCATGTCAGAATCTATCAGCGCTACCGAAACAGGCGTAGAAAGTTTAAAGGCCACGGCTGAGGCCAAAGCAAAAGCGAAGCAGCTTGATTTAGAAGCAGCCCAGTTAGCTTTCAATTTGCTATTTGTGGAAGGGCTATATGCTGAGGCGGTAACCAACGAGCCCGCTGGCGAAGCCTTGATGGCAAAGCTTCGTCAAGGCGCATTCGGCCTCGATGTTTATTGTATCAGGTGCAAGAGGGAAACAACCTTTCGTACTTCAGTGAAAGACATCCCCGCACGGGGCGTAGGAAGCCGATACAGCGCGGCGATACCTCCAGAGTTGTTCGGCATTCACGCGGTCTGCCAGCGAGATTTCACTGTCTATTCTTACGTGATGCATGTAATTGAGGAGAAGGTTATCAAGATCGGCCAATGGCCTTCTATGGCTGATTTGGCCTTTGGAGAATTGAAGACAATTGATAAATCCTTGGATGCCGTCGACCGTGGCGAACTGGGGAGGGCTCTCGGACTATTTTCGCACGACGCGGCAATCGGGGCGTTTGCATACCTGCGACGAGTCTTTGAGCGGATGATTGATCGAGCCCATGACCGGCAGGCATCGAAAGATAACCGCGTTATTGGCTTTGCTACTATGCGCATGGATGAAAAAGTGCGCGCGTTGAAAAACGAACTGCCTGACATGGTTGTCCGAAATAGCGGCGTATTTTCTGTTCTCAGTCTCGGGCTTCATGAACTTTCAGAGGAGCAGTGCAAGAAACACTTTCCAGTGATCAAGGCTGTCCTTTTTCAGATGCTCGAGCAGGAGGAGCATAGGCGTAAAGCGGCGGCAACTCAGCGAGAGACAGAAGCTGCATTGCAGCGCATTCTCTCCGGCCCTAGCAGTCCAGGAGTGCTTACAAATGGTGGAACACTCTAAATCAACCTCAGGCCAATTCGTAACGTTGCCAACAGGCCCGCGACCTAACAAAGGACAGCACATCCTTCGCGATATTACCTGCTCGCTTGTTAAACGCCCTTACCGCAAATTTAACCACGCCCGCGCTACGCCTTCGGACAGTATCCCTGTCCCAAGGACCGTTTGCCAATGCGCCGCCTCGCTCTCGCTCTCCTTGCTGCCACTGCTTCGCCCGCGCTTGCGGCGGGGGATCTGCTCGTCGCGCCGACCCGCGTGATCCTCGAGGGCGGGCGCGGGACCGAGGTGGTGTTGAACAATGTCGGGACCGAGCCCGCGACCTACCGCGTGTCGCTCGAACTCAGGCGGATGGACGCGACGGGCAAGCTCGACGAGGTCGCGCCGACCGAGGCGACCGCGCGCGAGACGACGACGCTCGGGCTGATCAGCTATGCGCCGCGTCGCGTCACGCTGCCGCCGAACCAGCCGCAGACGATCCGCATCGGCGCGCGGCTGCCCGAGGGGCTGCCCGATGGCGAATACCGCGCGCACATGCTGTTCCGCGCGATACCCGATGCGCAGCCTGCGGTGCCGACGGGCGCGGCGACGCCCGGCGTGTCGATCCAGCTGACGCCCATCTATGGCGTGACGATCCCGGTGATCGTGCGCAAGGGAAGCCTGTCGGCGAGCGCGACGATTTCCGACGTGCGGCTGACGCGCGACGGCGGCGAGCCCGCGCTCGCGTTCCGCCTGACGCGCAGTGGCGACCGCTCGGTCTACGGCCGCATCCGCGTCGGCAAGGCCGGGGTGGCAAAGCCGCTGTTCGAGGCGCGCGGCGTGGCGATCTATACCGAGGTCACCGCGCGTTCGGTCGTCCTTCCAGTACCTTCCGCGCTCGTCGGCGCGATGACGGGGGCGGTGACGATCCAGTATCTCGAGGACAATGATACCGGCGGGCTGATCGCCGAAACTCAGGCATTCCTCCGCTAGGGGCGCGATGCCCCGCGGCCCGACAATGCGGCCTTTTTCCAAACTTCTGCAGATCGTGGCGACCGCGCTGGCGCTCGCGCAGGGCGTGCCTGCGGTCGCGTCGAGCCCGTCGGCGGCGGCCGACCATTCGGCGTGGACGCCGAACGCCGACGACGCGCTGCTGTTCGACGTGCGGCTGGGCCAGTATCGCATCGGCGACGGCGTGCGCGGCTATCAGACGCCCGATGGCGTGTGCGTCGACCTGGCCGATACGCTGATCGCGCTCGACATTCCCGTTCGCCTCGACAAACAGTCGCGCCGCGCGACCGGCTGGGCATTTGAAGAACGCCATACGATCGTCGTCGACCGCGCAGCCGGTGAAGAACATATCATGAACGCCACGCGCAAAGTCGCGCTAGCCGACATTCGGGACACACCCGAGGGGTGGTGCGTCGCGACAGGGACGCTGGCGCGCTGGCTGGGCGTCGGGCTGACCGCCGACACGGGTAACGCGCTGCTGATCGTCAAGTCCGACCGCAAGCTGCCGCCCGAAGCCGCCGCCGAACGGCGCGCGCGCGCGGCCATCGCGCGGCCGATGGCGATCTTCGACCTCGCGTCGCTCCCGCAATCGCACCGACCCGAGGGGTTTCATCCGCCGGCGGTCGATGTTGTGGCGAGCGTCGGCGCGGTACTCGACCGGCGCGGAAGCAACCGCGTCGAGGCGAGCTATGAACTTTATGCCGCCGGTACGGTCGGTGCGGTCGCCTATGACGCACGGCTGTCGTCGAACCGGCGTGGGCTTCCCGAAACGCTCCGCGTGCGCGCCTATCGCACCGAGCCGCGCGGCGGGCTGCTCGGGCCGCTCGACGCCACGCACGTCGCGGTCGGCGACGTCCAGGGCGCCTCGAGCGCGCTCGTCGCCTCGTCGAGCGTCGGGCGCGGCGCAGTGGTCACCAACCGCCCGGTCGAACGCCTCGACCGCTTCGACAGGATCGACCTGCGCGGTGAGCTGCCGCGCGGGTGGGATGCCGAACTGTACCGCAATGGCCAGCTGATCGCGTTCGCCAACGACCGTGCCGACGGGCGCTACGAATTTATCGACGTGGCGCTGCAATATGGCCAGAACCGGTTCGAAGTAGTGCTCTACGGTCCGCAGGGACAGGTCCGGCGCGAGGTGCGCAGCGTGCCCGTCGGCCTCGACAGCATCCCGCCGCGCAAGACCTATTACTGGGCGGGGATCGACGAGGACGGCAGGGACCTGATTGACCTGCGCCGCCTTGGCGCGGTTTACGGGCGCGGGGGCTGGCGCGGGACGCTGGGCGTCGAGCGCGGCCTTGACGCGAAGACGTCAGTGAGTTTGCAACTTCATAGCCTGATCGTTGATGAAGTCGGGCGGCGCGACTTTGCGGAGGCGGGCGTGCGGCGTGCGCTGGGCTCGGCGCTGGTCGAGGCCTCCCTGGCGGGCGCCCGGCAAGGGGGGGCGGCATTCCGGTTCAACGCGATCGGCGAAATCGGACGAACGCGCTATGCCGTCGAATCAATCTGGGCACGCGGCGGATTCCGCTCGGACCGCATCCAGCGCGACGTCACCGGCCTGCACAGCCTCACCCTCGACCATGTATTCGGCAACGGCCGCACCGCGATCCCCGTCGACCTGCAGGCACGCTATACGACGCGGGCGACCGGCGACGACACGCTCGACGTGGCGACGCGCATCTCGGCGCAGCTCGGGCGCATCGCGCTGACTGGCGAAATCGGCTGGCACGACGACCGGCGGCGCTATGGTCCAGACCCGCCGGGCAACGCCACCGCCGCGCTGCTCGCCAACGCGCGCATCGGACGCGTGCGACTGCGCGCCGAAGGGCGGTTCAGGATTTCGCCCGAGGCCCGCTTCGAGTCGCTCACTCTGATCGGCGAATGGGCGGGGCGCGGCGACGCGCGCTACGGTGCCGACTGGCGTGCCGAACTCGGCTATGATGGCGCGCTGCGCCGCGGTCGCGCGGGGCTCGGCTATATCCGCCGTTTCGACCGGCTCGCGCTGTCGGCGACCGGCGAGGTCGCGACCGACGGTTCGGTCGCCGCCGGGCTCAGCGTCGCGTTCAGCCTGGGCCCGAACCCGCGCAGCGGTGGGGGCATCCGCATGACGTCTGAAAAGCTCGCGTCGCGCGGGTCGGTGCTGGTGCGCGTCTATCGCGACGCCAATGCCAACGGGCGTCATGACGCGGGCGAGCGGTGGGAGAAAGCGGTCGGGCTGACGGCGGGGCGGGTACCCGTCGATGCGCCGACCGACGCACGCGGCGAAGGCGTCGTCGACGGGCTCGAGCCGTATCAGCCGGTGCTGATCGGCATCGACGCGTCGTCCTTGCCCGACCCGATGGTCCAGCCCTCGACGCCGGGGGTAGTCTTGACCCCGCGCGCAGGTGAGGTCGCCGTGGTCGAGCTGCCGCTGGTCGGCGCAGGCGAAATCGACGGGACGCTGATGCGCAGCGCAGGCGCGAGCCTCGAGGGGGTCGACCTCGAACTGCTCGATGCGGAGCGGCGTGTCATCAAGACGACGCGCTCGGACTTCGACGGCTTCTTCCTGTTCGAAGCCGTCGCCTATGGCCGCTACACCGTGCGCGTCGCGGCGCTGTCGGCGGCGGCGATCCGCGTTTCGCCGTCGCTGGCGGCGATTGCGGACGTCGGTGAAAAGACGCCGTCGGTGCATCTGGGCGCGGTTGCGGCCCAGACGCGCACGGCGGGCCCCTGACGCGACTAGGCGCGTTCGAAGATCGCCGCGATCCCCTGCCCGCCGCCGATGCACATCGCTTCCAGACCATAGCGCGCGTCGCGCCGGTGCAGCTCGCGGCATAAAGTAGCGAGGATGCGCCCGCCGGTCGCACCGATCGGATGCCCCAGCGAGATACCCGATCCGTTGACGTTGAGCGCGGCGAGGCGGCTGTCGTCGGTGCTCCAGCCCCAGCCTTTCAGAACCGCGAGTACCTGCGGCGCGAATGCCTCGTTGAGCTCGACGACGCCGATATCGTCCCAGCCGAGCCGCGTACGGCTGAACAGGCGTTCGAGTGCGGGGACGGGGCCAATGCCCATGCGCGAGGGCTCGCACCCCGCCACCGCCCAGCTGTGAAACCAGGCGATCGGCTCGAGGCCCAATTCGTCGAGCTTGTCCTCGGCGACGATCAGGCACGCGGCCGCCGCATCGTTCTGCTGGCTGGCGTTGCCAGCGGTCACGACCCCGCCCTCGAGCGGTTTCAGCCGTGCCAGCGTGTCGCGCGTCGCATCGGCGCGATAGCCTTCGTCGTGCGCGAACAGAATGGGTTCGCCGCGCTTCTGCGGCACGGGAACCGGGACAAGCTCGTCGTCGAACCGGCCTGCGGCCCAAGCCGCCGAGGCGCGCTCGTGACTGCGCAGGGCATAGGCATCGGATGCCTCGCGGTCGATCGCGTAATCACGTGCCAGATTCTCGGCAGTCTCGATCATGCCGCTGATCGGGCCGAAGCGCTCGACCGGCTGCGACATCGCGCGCCCGCGCGCTAGCCGGTCGTGCAGGATCGTCGATCCGCTGCGCGCGCCATGCCGGTGATCGAGCGAATAATATTCGACGTTCGACATGCTTTCGACACCGCCCGCGACGACGACGTCGGCCGCACCGGTCTGCACCATCATCGCGGCATCGATCACCGCCTGCAGCCCGGCCCCGCAGCGCCGGTCGAGCTGATAGCCGGGAACCGAGACCGGCAGCCCTGCAGCCAGCGCAGCCCAGCGCCCGACGGCAGGCGCCTCGGCGTTGGGATAGGCCTGCGCAAAGACGACATCGTCGATCCGTTCGGGGTCGATCCGCGTGCGCGCCATCAATGCGCGCAGGACGGTGGCGGCAAGCTCGCCCGCGCCGATGCTGCTGAGCGAACCCCCGAACTTGCCGACCGCGGTCCGCAGCGGCGCGACGATCGCGGCGCGGCGCAGCGTCATTGCGACGCCGCGCGCACCATGCCGCGCGCCACGATCAGCTGCTGGATTTGCGAGGTGCCCTCGTAGATGCGCAGCAACCGCACGTCGCGATAGAAGCGCTCGACCTTGTATTCGGCCATATAGCCCGCGCCGCCATGGATTTGCACGGCACGGTCGGCGACGCGACCGACCGCCTCGGTCGCGAGATATTTGAGCGCCGAACATTCGAGCGAAAGCGTCTCGCCCGCATCGAAACGCCTCGCAATCGACGTCATCAGCGCCTCGACCGCGAGCTGGTCGACCTTCATGTCGGCGAGCATCGCCTGCACAAGCTGCATTTCCGCGATCGGCTGGCCGAATTGCTTGCGCTCCATCGCATAGCGAAGGCTCATCTCGATCAGCCGGTCGGTCATCCCCAGCGCCACGGCGGCCATATGGATCCGTCCGCGATCGAGCACTTTCATCGCGGTCTTGAAGCCCTTTCCCGGAACGCCGCCGATGATGTGCGTCGCAGGCACGCGAACATCGTCGAGGATGACGTCGCACGTCTTCGTTCCGCGCTGACCCATCTTGCGATCGGGCGCACCGAGCGTAAGCCCCGGCGAATCAGCCGGGACGATGAACGCACTGATGCCGCCTGCACCCGTCGTCGCCGGGTTGGTCCGCGCCATCAGCGTGAAGATGTGCGCGCGCGGTGCGTTGGTGATGTAGCGTTTCGTGCCGTTGATGACATAATCGTCGCCATCGCGGACCGCCGTGGTGCGCAGCGACGCCGCGTCCGATCCGGCTTCAGGTTCGGTCAGCGCAAAGCTGGTGATGACGTCGCCACTGGCGATTCTCGGCAGCCATTCGGCCTTTTGCTCGGGCGTGCCGTCGATCGCGATCCCCTGGCTGCCGATGCCGACGGCGGTGCCGATGACCGAACGGAACGACAGCGAGGCACGGCATAGTTCGCGCGTGACTGCGGCTTCCTCTGCCATGTCGAGGCCCAGGCCACCATAATCCTCGGCGACCGACAGGCCGAACAGGCCGAGAGCGCGCATCTCGTCGACGATCGCCGTCGGTACCGCATCGTCGGCCTCCACCTGATCCTCGGCCGGGATCAGTCGCTCGTCGACGAAGCGGCGCACCGCCTCGCGAAGCTGCTCGAAGACTTCGGGGTCCATCATCGCCGTCACCCTCTCCCGTGCCGTCGCACAAACTAACTCTCGCAGGAACGATGGTCGCTCTTGCTCGGGGAGTGGTGCGGTCGAGAAGACTCGAACTTCCACGGCCTTTCGGCCACAACGACCTCAACGTTGCGCGTCTACCAGTTCCGCCACGACCGCACAGTCATGCGCCCGGCAACTTGCGTCCCGAGCGGGTAGGAGCGCGCCCGTAGCAAAGCCGTGTGCCCGCCGCAAGGCTAGTTGGCCGCCGATCCGGCAAAGCTGAGGTTGAGCGCGGCGGCTCCCTTGGGCGCGTTGACCGCCGCCGATTCGAAAGCGAGCGTCCCGCGCGCGGCGACCGTCGCGGCAGGGCGCGGGATGGTCCAGCTATACACGACGCGCCCGTGAACGTCGCGTACTTCGGCCAGAATGTCGGGAACCGGCTGCGCGCTGTCGGTCGGGTTGACGATCCGCCCCGATACCGGAAGCAAGGCATTGCCATTGGGCAGCAAGCGCGGAACCGGCGTGCGCGGAACCTGGAGCAACAGCGGTACCTCGCCCTCGGCGATCGGCAGTCCCAGCCGCGCGAGCAGCTGCGGCGAGCCGAACCAAGCGAGTGCGGCGGTCGCGCTGCTCAGTACGAGCGCCACGGCGACTGCGCCGATCGTCCAGTATCGCGCCGGGTTGCGGCGCGGCCGGAACGGCGGTTCGGTGGCGAAGGGATCGACGGTGTCGGGACCGTCACCGCTCGGCTCGGCATAGCTGGCGGGCGGCGCGGCAATCGTCGCGGGCGCGGGCGCGGGCGGTGGCGTCGCGAGCCGCGTCACCCGCGGTGCCGGCGCACGCAGCGGTGTCGCCGCCGTGCCAGGGTTCGGCTCCTGGAACCAGCTGTGGCGACATGCGGCGCAGCGCACCTGTCGCCCGGTCGCGCCGACCGCGTCGTCGGGGACGACATAACGGGTTCGGCACGCAGGGCAGGACAGGATCACGCGGGCACCGACATCGTTTCGAGGACTAAAGCAGCATAACGCGCGCTGTTGCAAGATATTGTGCCGCCGTGCGATTGCATGACGCCTGACAAGGGGCGCGCAAACGGGAATGGCGAACATCGTGCAGTTCGATTCGGTCGGTTTGCGTTACGGAACCGATGCCGAAACGCTGTCCGACGTCAGTTTTGCGCTCGCGAGCGGCAGCTTCTACTTCCTGACCGGCCCGTCGGGTGCGGGCAAGACGTCGCTCCTCAAATTGCTCTACCTCGCGCAGCGCCCCAGCCGGGGATCGATCCGCCTGTTCGATCACGATCTGGGCACGATGCCGCGCGCCGGCCTGCCTGCGTTGCGGCGGCGGATCGGCGTCGTATTCCAGGATTTTCGCCTCGTTCCGCACTTGACGGTGTTCGACAATGTCGCGCTGCCGCTGCGGCTGTCGGGGACCGCCGAACGCGAGATCGCCGGGCCGGTCGACGAGATGCTCGCGTGGGTCGGCCTGTCCGAACGCAAGCACGCGCGCCCCGCGACGCTATCGGGCGGCGAGCAGCAGCGTGTGGCGATCGCACGCGCGGTGATCGGCCGTCCCGACATTCTCGTCGCCGATGAGCCCACCGGCAACGTCGATCCCGACATGGCGCTGCGCCTGCTTCATCTGTTCGATGGCCTCAACCGCCTGGGGACGACGGTCGTCGTCGCGACGCACGACCTTCATCTGCTGAGCCGGATCGGGTCGGCGCGGATGATGCGCCTCGATGCCGGGCGGCTGTCCGATCCGACGGGCGCGCTGCGTTTCCCGCCGCAGGCGACCGAGGCGCGCCGATGAGCAATCCCGATGCGCCGAGCATCGCGGCCCGCAAACTGCTGCCCGAGGGGCGGCTGGCGGGACCGATGCCGTGGGTGATCGCGATCATGATGTTCCTGACCGTGCTTGCGACCGCGGCGGGGCTCAGCCTGGGCGGTGCGGCGCGGACCATGGGCGGTGCGCTCGCGGGGCGCGTGACGATCCAGATCGTCGAGGCCAATCCAGACGTGCGCGCGCGACAGGCGAGCGCGGTCGCCGGGGAACTGCGACGGCTGACCAATGTCGGCGAAATCAGGACGCTGAGCGATGCGGAGGTGCGCGATTTGCTCAGCCCCTGGCTGGGCAGCGACGGCCGCGACACCGACGTGCCGATCCCCGTGCTGATCGACGCGAGCCTGACCGATACCGGCGCGCGCGGGCTGGCCGATCTCGAAGGGGTCGTGCGCGCGGTCGCACCCGGCGCGCGCGTCGAACGGCACGCCGACTGGCTCGGCCCGCTCGGCGGGTTGCTCGACACGCTGCAATGGGTCGCGGGCGGACTCGTCGCGCTGATCGCGGGGGCGACGGCGGCGACCGTCGTGCTCGGCTCGCGCGCTGCGCTCGACATGCACCGCGCGACGATCGACGTCATGCATCTGATCGGGGCCACCGACCGCCAGATCGCCCGGCTTTTCGAACGTCGCGTCGCAATCGACGCGGTGTTCGGCGCGATCCTGGGCTTTGCGCTCGCCATCGGCGTCATGCTCGTCGTCGGGCGGCGCTTCGCGCAGATCGGTGCTGCGCTCGTCGAAATGAGCGGCCTTGGCGTGCTCGACTGGCTCGTTATCGCGACGCTGCCGGTTGCCTGTGTCGGGCTGGCGGTGCTCGCCGCGCGGCTCACGATCCTGCGCGCGCTGGCAAAGATATTGTGATGCTGCGCGGTATCGTCGTGCGGATTGTCCTGCTCGCGCCGCTGCTGTGGGTCGGCGGATTCGTGCTGTTTGCGGTCGGAATGCCCGCATCGGCCGATCTGCGCACGACCGATGCCATCGTGGTGCCGACGGGGGGAACAGGGCGCATCGCGCGCGGCGCGCGCCTGCTCGCGGCGGGAAAGGCGCGTCGCATGTTCGTGAGCGGGGTCGATGCGCGCACCGGCGGCGCGGCGATTGCGGCAAAGAACGGGCTGCCGACGGCACTGTTCGCGTGCTGCGTCGACCTGGGGCACGAGGCCAGCGATACGCGCTCGAACGCCGAAGAAACCGCTGCCTGGGTCAAGGTGCACGGCGCGAAGAGCGTGCGGCTGGTGACCACTGACTGGCACATGCGGCGCGCGCTGTTCGAGCTGCGCCGCGCGCTTCCGGCGCAGGTCGCGATCCTGCCCGATGCCGTCGAAAGCGAGGCCGACCTCCCCGACCTCGTTCGCGAATATAATAAATATCTGCTGCGGCGCGTGGCCGTGTTGGGGGGATTGTGACCGCGATCGTCAACGCCGTCCGATCGCTGATCTACATGCTGGTGTTCTACCTCGGCAGCGTGCCTTATGTCGTCCTGGCCGTCGCGCTGAGCCCGTTTCATGTCGGGCAGATCGCGATCGCGCGTGGCTGGGCGAACTATCACCATATTTGCGTCCGCTGGCTGCTCGGCATTCGTATCCGCGTCGAGGGGCAGGTCCCGCAATCGCAGGCGATCGTCGCGTTCAAGCATGAGTCGTTCCTCGAAACGACGGAGGTGCTCAGGCTGTTCGATCGTCCGGCCGTCGTGTTCAAGGCCGAGCTGCTGCGCATCCCGTTGTGGGGACGGGCGGCGCTTGCGCACGGCGTCATCCCGGTTGAACGCGAAGCGGGCGCGAGTGCCCTGCGCCAGATGCTCAGGGCTGCGCGCGCTGCGGTCGCCGACGGGCGCCCCATCGTCATCTTTCCCGAAGGAACGCGCGTCGCACCAGGCATGGCACCTCCGCTGCGCCCCGGGATCGCCGGCCTGTACAAGAGTCTCGGCTTGCCGATCGTTCCCGTCGCCGTCGACAGCGGGCGTGTCTGGCCAAAGCGCGGACTGGTCAAACGCCCCGGCGTCATTACGCTACGCGTTGGCGAAGCGATCCCGACCGGGCTCGCGCGTGACGACGTCGAACACCGCGTTCACGCCGCGATTAACGTGCTCAATACCGAGACGCTTTGATCGCACCTCCATTTGCGATAGGTACGCGTCCGGGCAAGCGGCCCTGAAGGACGAACGATGGCCAAGGGTCAAAAAAAGCCGAATCGCGAAACGCGCAAGCCCAAGGCCGAAAAGCCTGCCAAGCAAAATGCCTCGAACCCCTCGACCAAAGCACCGGTCGTGGGAATTGCGACGCTCAAGGGCTGATTTTGCCTCCAAGTCGACACAGCGCGAACATCGCCGCGCTATGGTCTTGACCTTTTCCTGATGCGCGGCTTTGCTTGCGTCGGTGTCGGGCGGCAAAAGGGTAGGGCGCATGTCGTGGGGCGTCGTTTGCCTCGACTTCGTCGTCCACGAACTGACGTTGTTTGCCGCCGCGATCTTCCTGATCTTCGGGGCCGGTGATCTTGCGATCGACCTGATATGGATCGGGCGCTCGCTTTGGCGTCGGCTGACGATCTATCGCCGGTACCAGCGCACGACGTTCGCCTCGCTCGGGGTTCCTGCCCAGCCGGGACGGATCGTCGTGTTCGTGCCCGCATGGGATGAGAGTAAGGTCATCGCACCCATGCTGTCGTCGGCGATCGACGCGCTGGGCACGGGCGACTGGCGCATTTATGTGGGAACCTATCCGAACGATGCGGCAACGCTGGCGGCGGTCGCCGGTTTCGGGCCACGCGTGCGCCTCGTCGTCAATTCGCGCGCCGGACCTACGACCAAGGCCGACAATCTCAACGCGATGTGGCGCGCGCTGCTCGCCGATGAGATCGACAGCGGCGTACGCGCCAAGGCCGTCGTGCTGCACGATGCCGAGGACAAGGTTCACGCCGGCGAATACCACCTGTTCGATTGGATGATCGAACGCTTCGACATGGTACAGCTGCCAGTGCGGCCGCTGCCCGATTCGCGTTCGCGCTGGGTCGGCGGCCATTATCTCGACGAATTCGCCGACGCGCATGTCAAGAACATCGTCGTTCGAGAGGCGTTGGGCGCGGGCATTCCGTCGGCGGGCGTCGGCTGCGCGATTTCGCGCGCGATGCTCGGTCGCATCGCGGCGGCGCGCGGCGGCAATCCGTTCGATGCCGACAGCCTGACCGAAGATTACGAGCTTGGCCTGCGCATCCGTGAACTCGGCGGGCGGGGTGCCTTCGTCAGGCTGCCGATGGCGTCTCGCGCGGAAACGATCGCCGTCCATGCGCATTTCCCCGCGACGCTCGAGTGCGCGGTCAGGCAAAAGGCGCGCTGGATCGCCGGCATCGCGCTGTCGGGATGGGACCGGCTCGGTTGGCACGGCGGCTGGGTCGAACGGTGGATGCGCCTTCACGACCGCCGCGCGCTCGTCGCCGCGCTTGCGCTGCTTGCCGCTTATGCCGCCTTCGTTCTCAATGCCGGACTAATCGCATACCGCGTCGCGGGATTTGCCGTACCCGAGCCTGATCCCTGGCTTCGCGCCATCCTGACGATCGCGATGGGCCTGCTCGGCTGGCGGCTGCTGATGCGCGCGGGGATCGTCACTTATGTCTACGGCTGGCGCGAAGGGCTGCGCGCGGTGCCGCGGACGATCGTCGGCAACATCATCGCGATGCTCGCGGCGCGCCGTGCGGTCGGCGTCTACCTGCGGATGCGGCGCGAAGGCGTCGTGCGCTGGGACAAGACCGAGCACCGTTTTCCGGTTCAGGGGTCGGCTTCCTGACCGTCGCGGGCCCGAGCCGACCGCTGCGAGCGCTCGTGGGGCTCGTCGCACTCTGGACCGCCGGGCGCGCCGCGTTCCTGTGGGCGGAGTGGCGCGCTGCCGTTCCTGCGTTCCCAACCGTCGTGGCTGTGATCGCAAAGCCAGACCCGGTAGCTGCCGTTGAGCGGAACGCGATCGGTGTTACGCCCGCGTCTGTGACAGGCTCGACCGTTGTTCCCCGGATTGCAGCGGCGACGGTCGACAAACCGCTACTGTTCGGAGCTCGACCGCGGGGTGTCGTTGTCGAGCCACACTCCCCCGGCATCGCCCCCGCGCGGGCCGGGGCCGCTTCGTTCTTGGTTGCCCCGCTGAATTCGGTTCCCGAGCCGCCAGCGGCCGCCGCCTTGGCCGGGGCGACGGGCATGAATTTGCGCACACCGACGCAACGAATCCTCAATCATGACAGCTCCGCGCTACGGCTCGGCGGTTCGCTCTGGGCGATCGGGCGCGGCGGCGGGGCTGGCCCCGCGAACGGCACGACGCTTGCCGGGGCACAGACAGGCACCCGCCTCTATCTCGGGCGACCATCGGGCCTGGCGGCAACGGCACGACTGAGTGCAGCGCTCGGGCAAGCCGGTCGTGAAGCTGCCGTCGGGCTGGCATGGCGTCGCGGCGGCGCGGTGCTGATCGCCGAACGCCGCATTGCGATCGATCGGGGCGGGCGCGACGCCTTTTCTTTCACGATCGCGGGAGGAAAAACGATATCGCTCGGTGCTGGCCGCAGTGTCGACGGCTATGCCCAGACGGGAATCGTCGGTCGCGACGGCTTTGCAGACGGCGCCGTGCGGATCGAACAGAGCGCCGCGCCGGGGATCGCGGTCGGGCTCGGCGCATGGGGCGCGGCGCAGCCCAATCTCGCGCGCCTCGACGTCGGCCCCCTGGTCGCGCTGCGCACCCGCATCGCAAACCGCCCGGTGCGGATTGCCGCCGAATGGCGCACGCGGATCGCGGGCAACGCGAGCCCTGCATCGGGTCCGACGCTGTCATTGGGCGCGGACTTTTAGCGTACGCGTCCTTTGCCGCACCGCGCGTCAGGCGCTACGGCATAGGCGTGGACATTTATCTGCCCGTCGCGAACTTGTCGGTGAACGTGCTCGTGATCGTCCTGCTCGGTGGCGGGGTCGGCATGTTGTCGGGCATGTTCGGCGTCGGGGGTGGCTTCCTCACCACCCCGCTGCTGATCTTTTACGGCATTCCGCCCACCGTCGCGGCGGCTTCGGCGACCACGCAGGTGACCGGGGCGAGCGTGTCGGGCGCGCTCGCGCATTACCGGCGCGGCGGCGTCGATATCCCGATGGGCATCGTGCTTGTCGCTGGCGGGATCGTCGGCGCGGTCGCTGGCGCCGCGCTGTTCCGCATCCTCCAAAAACTAGGGCAGATCGATACCGTCATCAGCCTGCTCTACGTCGGGCTGCTGCTCGGCGTCGGCGTGCCGATGGCGCGCGAGGCATGGGGATCGGTCGCGGCGAGTCGCGCAGGGACACCGGTCGCACCGCGCAAGCGCGGGCATCACCCGCTCGTCGCCGCGCTCCCGTTCCGCTGGCGCTTCTATGCCTCGGGGCTCTACATCTCGCCGCTCGCGCCGCTCATCCTCGGCTTTACGACCGGCATCCTGACCGTGCTGCTCGGCGTCGGCGGCGGGTTCATCATGGTGCCGGCAATGCTTTATATCCTCGGCATGGCGACGCGCGTGGTCGTGGGGACGTCGCTGTTCCAGATTCTGTTCGTCACCGCTGCCACGACGATGGTTCACGCGGTGACCACCAAGGCGGTCGACATCGTCCTCGCCTTTTTCCTGTTGCTCGGCAGCGTGGTGGGCGCACAGCTCGGCGCGCGCCTCGCGCAACGCTTTCCCCCCGATTATCTCCGGCTGGTGCTTGCCGCGATCGTCCTGCTCGTCGCGCTGCGAATGGGTGCGGGGCTGACGTGGCGGCCCGACGCGATCTATTCGGTCGAGCTGTTGTGAGGGCGCTGGCCGCGCTGCTGCTGCTGGTTCTGACCGCCGCGCGCGACGACGTGCCGGTGCTGATCCCCGACGTGTCGCAGCGCGAGGTCGAAATTCATTACAGCTTCACCGGCGCCGAGCTCCTGCTGTTCGGCGCGATCCTCTATCCCGGCGGACGCGTGCCCGACGGACGCAGCGACGTCGCGGTCGTGCTCAAGGGGCCGCCGCAGTCGGTTCTCGTGCGCGAAAAGCAAAAGCTTGGCGGGCTGATCTGGGCGAATGCCGGGTCGGCGCGCTTTCGTTCGGCACCGGCCTTCTACGCGATTGCCGCGTCGCGGCCGCTCGGCGCGATCGTCGACGAACGCACGGCGGCGATTTACGAGCTGGGGCTGGGCAGCGTGCATCTTTCACCCGCGGGCGGGGCCGATCCGGTCGAGGCGCACCGCTTCGAAACCGGCTTCCTCGATCTGCGCGCGCGCGGCGGTCTGTTTGCAGCGAAGCCCGGCGCGGTCGAGATCACGCGCGGCGTGCTCTATCGCGCGCGCCTCACGATCCCGCCACGCGTCCCCGACGGGCGCTACACCGCCGAGACGTTTCTGATCCGCGACGGCAAGGTCATCGCGGCGGCGACGCGTGTTATCGAGGTGCGCAAACAGGGGTTCGAACGCTTCGTCGCAACCTTCGCGCGGGCATGGCCTATCGCCTATGGCCTGACCGCGATCCTGCTGTCGGTCGGCTTTGGCTGGGCGGCGGGCGCGCTGTTCCGCCGCATCTGACGGCTTGTTAACCACTTGCCGCTAAGCGCGGTCTCGAGGACCAGGGGGCCAGTGCTTCGGATGGATATGCAGCGTATCGGCGAGTTCGACCATCCGGCCGGCGGCGGGGGCGGCGCGCGCGTGGACGGCTTTACCGCAGAAATAGGCTGCGTGACCGAGATCTCCGGGTCGTCGAGCCAGGTCTGTTTCGACGGCGCGCTGCTCGCCAATCAACAGCGATCGGCCGACCCGAGCCTCGCCAATGCGGGACAGGTGGGTAGCCAGATCAAGGTACGGCTCGGTTCGACCTGGCTGATCGCCAACGTTCGCACGCTCCGCGTCGAGCCGAGCGACCCGAGCCTCGTGTACGGGCTGATCGATTTCCTTGGTGAAGGCGACGAAGAACGGCTGACGGGCAAA
The DNA here is from genome assembly GCA_965248885.1 of Sphingomonas sp. Lineage (GTDB taxonomy): Bacteria > Pseudomonadota > Alphaproteobacteria > Sphingomonadales > Sphingomonadaceae > Sphingomonas_O. The sequence continues at coordinate 2,784,478 of OZ252211.1, forward strand.
ATCTATAATTTCAGGCGCGGCGTCACGCGCTACCCGTTGCCCGGCACGCCGGTGTTTCCGGTCAGCGGTGACGACATGCGCCAGATCTACGCCGCCGACGACCGTGCGCATATCGAGATCGGCACCGTCTACCCGACCAAGGACATACGCGGCGCGCTCTATGTCGACGCGATGCTCGGCAAGCATTTCGCGCTGCTCGGGTCGACCGGTACGGGCAAATCGACCAGCGCCGCGCTGATCCTCCACCGCATCTGCGAACTCGCGCCGCAGGGTCACATCGTGATGATCGACCCGCACGGCGAATATTCGGCCGCGTTCAAGACCAATGGCGCGCTGTTCGACGTGACCAATCTCGCCATGCCCTATTGGCTGATGAATTTCGAGGAACATTGCGAGGTATTCCTGACGACGCGCGGCAGCGAGCGGCAGATGGACGCCGACATCCTCGCCAAATGCCTGCTCGCCGCCAAGGCGAAGAGCCGCGCGGCTGAAGGCATCTCGAAACTGACCGTCGACTCGCCGATCCCGTATCTGCTCAGCGAACTGACCGCCAATGTCGTCAACGAGATGGGCAAGCTCGACAAGGCCGGCGACAATGCGCCGTACCAGCGGCTGAAGACCAAGATCGACGAGATCAAGTCCGATCCGCGCTACAGCTTCATGTTTTCAGGGATGCTCGTCGCCGATACGATGGCGAACTTCCTGTCGCGCATCTTTCGCCTGCCCGGCGACGGCAAGCCGATTTCGATCATCGACGTGTCGGGCGTGCCGTCGGACATCACGTCGGTGGTCGTCGCGGTGCTCGCGCGGATGGTGTTCGACTATGCGATCTGGTCGCGCAACGAGCCGCAACGCCCGATCCTGCTCGTCTGCGAGGAAGCGCACCGCTACGTCCCCAATGAACGCAGCGCGCACGGTAGCGCGGTCGGCAAGATCCTGGGTCGCATCGCCAAGGAAGGCCGCAAATACGGCGTCTCGCTCGGCCTCATCACCCAGCGCCCCTCCGACCTTGCCGAGGGCGTGTTGTCACAGTGCGGCACAATCATCGCGATGCGCCTCAACAATGATCGCGACCAGGCGTTCGTGCGGTCGGCGATGCCCGAGGGGGCGCGCGGCTTTCTCGACACCATTCCCGCACTGCGCAACCGCGAATGCATCGTCTGCGGCGAAGGCGTGTCGATCCCGATCCGCATCCAGTTCGACCCGCTCGAGGACAACAAGCGCCCGGCATCCGCCGACCCGCTGTTTTCCGAATTGTGGAAACAGTCGGGCAACGAGGAGGAGATCGTCGGGCGCGTCATCAAGCGGTGGCGGTCGCAGGGCAAGTAAGTGGCGGTCCCCACCGACCCGCGTCCCAAATCGGCCGTCTCGACCGGTGTCGGCCTTGCGGGGCTCGTGGGTCTGGCGATCTACATGGGCCTTGCGCGGCATTTCGAAATGTACGGACCGCTCGCGGCGCTGACGGCGGTGGTCGCTTGCGGGGTGCCGATGGTCGGCTGGTCGCTGATCGTCGATCGCGTCCATCGCAATCGCACGACGGGGCTCGACTGGTCGCGTCCGCCGCAGCCGTTCAATAAGACGCTCGACATCAGCCTGACCAAGCTCGCCGGGCTCTGGGCGACCTGGGCGACGATCGCCTTCGTCTATGCGATCGCGCGCTATTACTGGGTCGGCAATTACGCCTTTGCGATGAACGTCTTCGCTTATGCCGCGCCGTTGCTGTTTGCCGGATCGATCCCCTATGTGCTGTGGCTCGACCGGCGGCTGAAGCACCCGAAGGACGGTGCCTGGGCGCTCGGCAGCCTGTTGATGGGGGACCGCGCCGCCGACCGCTCGGCGATCGCCGATCATGCCCGCAGCTGGGCGGTCAAGGGCTTTTTCCTCGCGTTCATGCTGTCCGGGTTTCCCGGCAATTTCTTCGATACCGTGCGGCGGCCTTGGCCCGGGTTCGACGATCCCGTGGCGCTCGCCAATTTCCTCATATCGGTCATGTTCCTGATCGACATGACGATGGCGACCGTCGGCTATATCCTGACCATGAAGCCGCTCGACGCACACATTCGTTCGGCGACGCCCTATACGGCGGGGTGGGTGTCGGCGCTGATCTGCTACCCGCCGTTCGTGCTGATGGGCGGCGGCGGACCGCTCGACTATCACCCCGGCACGGCCGAATGGAGCCACTGGCTCGCGGGACATCCGATACTGCTGTGGGCCAATGGTACGCTGCTCGTCGTCCTGACCGGCGTCTATGCGTGGGCGACGGTGGCGTTCGGCTTGCGCTTTTCGAACCTCACGCATCGCGGTATCCTGACGCACGGTCCCTACGCGTGGATGCGCCATCCGGCCTATGTGGCGAAAAACGCGTTCTGGTGGCTGTCGACCTTGCCCTTCCTGGCGACGACCGGCTCGCTGAGCGACGCGGTGCGCAACACCGTTATTCTGGGGCTGGTCAGCGGCGTCTATTACTGGCGCGCGCGTACCGAGGAACAGCACCTGCGTGCCGACGCCGATTACCGCGCCTATGCGGCGTGGATCGATCGCAACGGCTTGATCGCGCGGCTGCGTTCGCGGCTTTAGCGCGGGACGGGTGCGGCACCTGGCGGCAACGCACCTGCGCCCTGAAGCTGCTGCATCTGCGCCTGCATCGCCTGAATTTCGGCTTCGCTGCGGAAATCGAGCAGCGTCACGTCGAACATCAGCGTCGAGTTGGCCGGGATCGGGCCGGTTGCGCGCGCGCCATAGCCGAGCTGCGGCGGGATGCAGAACCGATACTGGCCGCCCGGCTGCATCATCTTGAGCGCTTCGCTAAACCCGGGGATCATGCCCTTAACCGGCAGCGGCGTCCGCTGGTTGGCATCGAACACCTTGCCGTCGCGCAACGTTCCGCGATAGTCGACCAGCGTCACGTCGCTCTCGGTCGGACGGCCGCCGGTGCCCGGTTTCACGGCGCGGAAAAACAGTCCCGAGGGAAGCCGCGCGACATCGGATGCCTTCGCGCCCGGAAAATCGGACAGCTTGCACCCATTGGCGACGACATTGCCCGTTCCCGCCCACGCCAGCGCGAGGCCGCCGAGCGCGGCGAGCGCGATGCCGCCGCCGAGCAGGACGATCCAGCTGCGCCGGACCGGCGCGATCGGGACGGCGGTGATTTCGGACATGCGTTTAGCGGACGCCATCGCGCTCGGCGCGCTTGCGGTCCATCTTGCGCGCGCGGCGGATGGCTGCGGCCCGTTCGCGCGCACGCTTTTCCGACGGCTTTTCATAATGCCGGCGCAGCTTCATCTCGCGATAGACGCCCTCGCGCTGAAGCTTCTTTTTCAGCGCACGCAGCGCCTGGTCGACATTATTGTCGCGCACCATGATTTGCATAAGGACCGACGGCTCCATTCGTCATCAAAAAAGCCACGCGCGTTGCGGCGCATGGCGACTCTGCATGCCCGGTAGCCACTTGCGCTTAAATATTCAACCCGCCGCGCGCCAAAGCGCACAGCGGATTGAACGGGTCGGGAGAGGGGCACTCACGCCAGGGGGAAACGTTGCGCATCCCCTCTCCCTGCCCGCGCCGATGGCGCAGGGTTCTTGGCCTTGGTTACGGCATGAGGACCGTGTCGACGACGTGGATGACGCCGTTCGACTGGATCACATTGGCGATCGTCACATTCGACGTGCCGCCCTTGGCGTCGGTCAGCGTCAGCGTGCGGCCCGTCATCTTGGCGGTCAGCGTGCCGCCATTGACGGTCGTGAGCACGGCCTGACCGCCGCCCGCCTTGATGGCGCGCGCGATGTCGGCGCTGGTCATGCGACCGGCAACGACATGATAGGTCAGGATCGAGGTCAGCGTGGCCTTGTTCTCAGGCAGGACGAGCGTATCGACCGTCCCGGCAGGAAGCTTGCCGAAAGCGGCGTTGGTCGGCGCAAACACGGTGAACGGACCCGGGCCCGACAGCGTGCCCACCAGGTCGGCGGCCTTGACGGCGGCGACTAGCGTGGTGTGGTCTTTCGAAGCGACGGCGTTTTCGACGATATTCTTCGTCGGATACATGGCGGCGCCGCCGACCATCGGGTTCTTGGCGGCGAGCGGCGTGGCGACAAGCGCGAGCGCTGCTACGCCGAGGGCGAGCTTCAGCATGAATAGAGTCCTTTTCTAGCGGCAGACCGGTGTGCGGCGCTGCGGGGCTAGATACGCACGAAGGGGGGCGAAGGATGCGTCAGGCGCGAATAATTGTTCCGCTTGCGACGACCGGACCGGTCGGCTGGCCGGTCGGCGAGCCACCGTGCGGCTCGCGCGACACGGCAAAAACGGCCCCGGGCGCGAGCAGCGCGCGATGCCCCCGCGCCACATTGTGGCTGGCTGCGGTGTGCGCGTCGATCACGCCAAGCGACACGGGCTTGCCGCCGGCGGGAATAACCCACAGCTCGGCATCGCCCGTCGCCACGTCGAGCGTGACCGGCGTCACCAGCACACGCCCGTCGCGCCAGTCGTAACTGACGGTCAGCGCGACGCCGCCCTTGCCCGACAGGCTCGCGACGACCGGCGCGGCGGCGGCGATGGGGGTTACCGGAACCGAGACCGGCTTGTCCTGCAACACGATCACGCCGAGCAGCACGGCGGCGAGCGCCGCGAACCCACCGCTCGCCCATTGCCAGCGCCTCACGGCACCTGCCGAATTGTCGTTGACCGGCAACCGCGAGGCGATGCGTCCCCACAGCGCGTCAGACGGGACGGCCTCGCCCGCGTCGAGCATGGCGAAATGTGCCCGCCACCATTCGACGCGCGCGGCGTCGGCCCCGGCGTCGTCGGCAAGCCCGAGCGCAACCTCGGCGGCGAAAATATCCTCGTCGTCGGTCATTCCAGGCACGACCGAAGCTTGAGCAGCGCGCGGCGGATGCGGCTCTTGACCGTGCCGAGCGGCAGCGCGGCACGCTCGGCGATATCGCCATAGGTTGCGCCCTCGAAAAACGCCGTCCGGATCATCGTCGCGTCGCCGCCGCCAAGCGTGTCGAGGCACTGCGCAATGCGCGCGCGCTCGTCGCCCGCGATCAGGCACGCCTCGGCGTCGGGGGCATCATCGGCGATGTCGGCGGCGGCGTCGATCGGGTCGGTGCGGCGCTTGGCGCTCGAACGCCAGCGGTCGATCGCGCGGTTGCGCGTCAGCGTGACGAGCCAGGTGATCGGGCTCGCACGCGCGGGGTCGAAGCTTCCCGCCTTTTGCCAGACATTGACGAATGCGTCCTGCAACGCGTCCTCCGCATCGGTTTTCTCGGGGAAGATACGCAGGCAGACGCCAAGCAGCTTCGCCGACGTGCGACGATAGACCTCGTGCAGCGCGGCGCGGTCGCCCATCGCCACGCGGGCGAGCGCGGCGGAGAGCGCCGCGCGCTCGGCAGAGGCGGCGTCGTCGGTCAGGCGATTTCGACCGCGAGCGCGGTGGCCTCGCCCCCGCCGATGCACAGCGCCGCCACTCCGCGCTTAAGCCCGCGCGCCTGAAGCGCGGCGATCAGCGTCGCTACGATGCGCGCGCCCGACGCGCCGATCGGATGGCCGAGCGCGGTCGCGCCGCCGTTGACGTTGAGCTTGTCGGCCGGAATGCCGAGTTCCTTCGCGGCGATCATCGCAACGACCGCAAAGGCCTCGTTCACCTCGAACAGGTCGACGTCGTCGATGCCCCATCCCGCTTTGGCCAGAAGCTTGCGGATCGCCGGGACCGGCGCGGTGGTGAAATGCGCGGGCGCGTGCGCGTGCGCGGCGTGCGCAACGATCCGCGCGACGATCGGCATGCCGCGGTCGCGCGCGATGCTCTCGCGCGTCAGCACCAGCGCGGCGGCGCCATCGCTGATCGACGAAGCGTTCGCGGCGGTCACGGTGCCGTCTTTGGCAAAGGCGGGTTTCAGCGTCGAAATCTTGTCGGGACGCGCCTTGCCGGGCTGTTCGTCGGTGTCGACCGTCGTGCTGCCGCCGCGCCCGGCAACCTCGACCGCGACGATCTCGCCGGCAAATCCGCCGCTGGCGATGGCGTCGCTCGCACGCGCTAGCGAGCGCAGCGCATACGCGTCCTGCGCTTCGCGCGTCAGCTGGTGGTCGCGCGCCGAATCCTCGGCGAACGCGCCCATCAGCTTGCCGGGGTCATAGGCATCCTCGAGCCCGTCGAGGTACATCGAGTCCTTGATTTCGCCGTGCCCGATCCGCGCCCCCGACCGGTGCTTGGTCAGCAAATAGGGGGCATTCGACATCGATTCCATGCCGCCGGCGACCACCACGTCGGCGGTCCCGGCGACCAGCATGTCGTGCGCCATGATCGCGGCCTGCATGCCCGATCCGCACATCTTGTTGACCGTGGTCGCCTGTGTGGACATCGGCAGCCCTGCGCCCAGCGCCGCCTGACGCGCCGGGGCCTGCCCCAGTCCCGCCGGCAACACACAGCCCATGACGATCTGGTCGACGCGGTCGGGCTCGATCTTCGCGCGCGCGACGGCGGCGCGCACGGCGGTCGCGCCGAGGTCGGTCGCCGAGACGCTCGACAAGGCGCCCTGGAACCCACCCATGGGGGTGCGGGCGAACGCGGAAATAACGATCGGGTCGGTCATGAATCGGCTCTAGCGTCGGCCGACCGCAAATCCAAATCGAGGTCGCGAACTCTCACACGCCCTTGAGCGTCGCGGTGCCACGGCGGACGCGCAGCGTCTTGGTCGGCTGCGTCGCGAGCGTCCGCGTCTCCACCGTCTCCATGAACACATAGTCGTTCGTCGCGGTTTCCGGCGTCAGCGACAGCCGCATATAGCCGCGCCGCGACGTGTCGGCCCATTTCAGTTCGGGGCTCGTGCGGACGAGCGCGGCCGCGACGGTTGCTGGGTCGATGCCGCGCGTCGCGTTCTCGAATCCCGTCGAGCTGACCGCGTGTCCGGCGAACTCGACACCCGCGCGCCGCCCGTCGTTCGACAGCTCATAAGCCCAGGCATTGTGGCTGTCGCCCGCCAGCATGATCAGATTCGCACGCGCGGTCTGCGCCGCCGACAACAGCCGCGCGCGCGCCGCCGGATAGCCGCCCCAGTTATCATAGTTGAACGGCAGTCCGGCCTTGCCCAGCGCAATCCCGCTCGCGGTGTACCGGCGATTGTTTTCCGGCGCGTCGGGGCGCAGCCATGATGCGGCCTCGGGGGGCATCATCGTCTGTCCCATGATCGTGCCGGTCCCGACGACCTGCCAGCGCTTGCCCGCCGCCGTCGACGCGCGCAACGCGTGGGCCAGCCAGCTTTCCTGCGCGCTTCCCATCATCGTGCGCGCCGGGTCGGCCCACTCACCCGCCTTGAACGTAGCGAGCGCGCCCGGGATATCGGCACCCGTGAACAGCGACGCGGTCGTCGGCTGGAGGCTGCGCGCGAGAAGCCGTGTATCGGTGCGAAAGAGCGTGGCGAGCGACCCGAGTTCATAGGTCGCATAGGGCAGGTCGCCGACGGGCATCCATTCGCGGTACACCTGGCTCGCCGCAATCTTGCGCAACGTCCAGTCACCTTCGTCGCGTTGATGATTTTCCGCGCCCCCCTCCCAGCTGTCGTTCGCCGATTCATGATCGTCCATCGTTGCGATCATCGGATGGCGGTTGTGAACCGCTTGCAGGTCGGGATCGGTGCGATAGCTGGCATAGCGCAGCCGATAGTCGGCGAGGCTCAGCGCCTCGGTCTGCGGCGCGACGAGGTTCCAGCGCGGGTTGTCGGCCGGGTAGTCCCCGCGCTTATATTCGTAGAAATAATCGCCGAGGTGGAGCGTCAGGTCGATGTCGTCGCGCGCGGCGGCATGACCATAGGCATTGAACGCGCCGACCGGCAGGTTCGAACAGGAGAAGACGGCGATCGCGCACGCCGCCGTGTCGCCGACGGGAAGCGTCTTGGTCCGCCCGACCGGCGAGCGCGTTCCGTCGGCCGCGACGAAGCGATAGAAATAGCGGCGCGCGGGGGCGAGGCCGTCGACGGTGACCTTGGCAGTCCAGTCGCGCCACGGCCCGGTGACGACGGTGCCGCCACCGATGATGCGCGCAAAATCCTCGCTCGCCGACACTTCGGCGGTGACGCGCGCGCTGTCGCCGCTGCCGACGTAGCGCGTCCACAACAGCACCGAATCGCCCGACGGTTCACCGCTCGCGACATTATGCGTGAACCCGCGCGCCTGCCCGAGCGTCTGCGCGGCGAGCTTGCCCGATTGGAACGCAAGGCCCCCGAGCCCGAAGGCCGATGTGGCGAGCAGCTGGCGGCGGTCGATGCGGATCATGCGTGATACTCCCGGGTGTCGGGAGCCTGACTGCGCGCCGAACATGTCGGCACGATGACGTTCGCGGACGCCCCGGCCGAAGCCGGGGCGTCCGTAATCAGAACTTGAACCGCGCGGTCACGCCATAGGTGCGCGGCTCGCCGAGGAAGACGCCGTACAGTTGCGAAGCGGTCTGCCCAAAGCGCTGGGTCGCGCCGATCGTCCCCGAACCCTGCAGCGGCGCGTCGAAACCGACCTGCTGATATTGTTCGTTGAAGACATTCTGCGCCCAGAGTTCAATGCCCCAGCGCTGTGCGGGACCGCGGATGCCGATGCGCGCGTTGACGACGACGAAGCCCGGCTGGATCTTTTCCTGGTCGAGGTCCGAACCGGTGTTCGTCGCGCTCTGATAGCGGAAGTCGCTGTAGAGCAGTCCGGTCAACCCCGAGGTTCCGAGGTCGGGGGTCCAGCCCGCGGAGCCGGTGATGACGTATTGCGACGAGTTCGACAGGCGGCTTCCCGCCAGCTGGAACAGCGGCTGGATGATCGCGTTGCCCGTCGCCCCGATCAGATTCTGGCGATACTTCGTGTCGGTATACGTCGCGCCGAGATTGACGCTGACGTTACGCGCGGGACGCAGAAAGGCTTCGATCTCGACGCCTTCCGATCGGACGCCCGCCTTGCGGCTGCCGGTGCAGGGGACGACCGCCGCGCTGGCGTCGGTGTCGGCACCGTTCAGGCTGGTGCCGCACGATCCGACGTTTTCGACGACGAAGTTGATCCCGTTGAAGGTGTTGAGCTGGAAGTTCGAGAAATCCTGCCGGAAGGCGGCGACGTTCAGGCTGATCCCGCGCACCTTGAACTTGGCACCGACCTCATACGCGTTGACGATCTCGGGCGCGAACTGGAGCGCGTTGAGATTGACCGCACCGATCGTGAGGCCGGCGCGGTCGAGGTTGAACCCGCCCGCCTTATAGCCGCGCGAATAGCTGGCATAGGTCAGCAGTGAGTCGGTCGGCTTGTAGCTGAGCACCGCGGTGCCGGTGACGCGCTCCTCGGTCTTCAGCCCGCCATTGTAGCTGCCGTTGACCGAATTGATCGCGCACGGAAGCCCGCCGATCGGCGTGAGTACCTGACCGGCCAGCGCGGTCGCCAGACCGGCGATTGCAGGGTTGAGCCCGCCGTTGCCCGCCGGGTTGGCGGTCGAGGCTGCCGCCAGCGCGGTGAGCCGGGCGATGTTCGCCTGGTAATTGGCACACTGGCTTGTCGACGACAGATCGGCGTTCAGCGTCTTGCGCTCGTTGGTATAGCGCGCCCCAAGCGTCAGCGACAGCTGGTCGGTGATCTTCAGGATGTTGTGCGTGAAGAACGCATAGTTGCGGCTTTCCTGACGGAAAACGTCGCGCGTGAGCTCGTTCGAAATCGGCGTGTTGACGACCTGCGACGACACGGCTGCGATTACCGTCGGACGTGCGGCAACGGGAACGGTGGCAAAAGCCGGGTTTGCCGCAAGCTGCCCACCGACGAACGCCGACGCGAAGGCATTGAGGTTGTTGAACCCGGGGAACGCCGCGAACGCGGCATTGCTCGACTGGATGAGGCCCGTGCCGAAGCGGTCGGCGTCGGCACCGGTGCTGAGGTTGTCGGCCAGCGTCAGCTTTTCGTTCGCGTAATAACCGCCGATCAGATAGTTGAGACGGTCGTCGAAGACGGTCCCCTGAAGCCGCAATTCCTGCGTGAACGTCCGGAATTTGGTGTAGCCCGACCCGTCGTCGGGGCGGTACAGGATGTCGAGCGAATTGAAGTCGGCGTCCTGCCCGCGAATGAAGCGATAGTCGCGATAGGCAGTGATCGACGTCACTGTCGCATTGCCGAAACTATAGTTGATCTCGCCCGAAAGGCCATAATCGCGCACGTTCGAACGAAAACTGCGTCCCGGCGTGATCGTGATGTTGCGTGCGAACGGATTGTCCTGGATGACCTGGGGCCCAGCCGGATTGCCAAGGCTGTTTTCGAACGCTTTCAGCGCGCTGGGCCCGAAGATCAGATTGCCGCCGCCTACGCCCGGCGTGCTCGACGACACCGTGCGCGCGGGCAGGAAGGTCGCCGCACAGCATTCTTCCTTGCGCTCGGCATAATCGCCGATGATGCGGATCGACAGGTCCGAGTTGGGCTGGAACAGCGCCTGGCCGCGCACGAGGAAACGGTCGCGGTTGTTGACCGAGCGGCCCGATACCAGGTCGCGCAGGAAACCGTTGCGCTTCGAATAAACGCCATCGAGACGCAGCGCGAGCTGCTCGCTGACGGGGCCGGTGACGCCGCCGACGATGCGATAGGCATCGTAATTGCCATAGGTCGCCTCGCCCTCGGCCCCGAAGGTGAACGACGGCTTGGCGGTGATGACCGAGATCAGCCCCGCGCTCGCGTTGCGCCCGAACAGGGTTCCCTGCGGCCCGCGCAGCACTTCGATGCGGTCGACCGCGCCGAGCTCGGTCAGGCCGACGCCTGAGCGGCTGCGATAAACGCCATCGATGAAGGTCGCGACCGATGATTCGAGGCCGGCATTGTCACCGACCGTGCCGATGCCGCGGATACGCGCGCTGCCTGCGCCTGCTTCCGACGAACTCGACGAAACGAGCAGCGACGGCGACAGCTGGTTGAGCTGGCGGATATCCGACGCGCCCGAATTCTGCAGGCTCGCCGCCGTTACCGCCGACACCGCGAGCGGTACGTCCGACAGCGCCTCGTTGCGCCGCGTCGCGGTGACGATGATCGCGCCATTGTCCTCGACCGTGTCCTGTGCTGCCCGCGGCTGTGCCGATTGCGGCGCAGCAGGTGCGGCGCTGCTGTCCTGAGCAAAGACGGGGGTCGCAACCGCGACACACGCGACCGACAGCATCAGGCGAAACTTGGGCATTGCTCTCTCCTACGGCCGGGCCATTGAGCCCGTTATTGCGCGGTCTAGAACGCTGCCCCGCGCTCGCCTAGTCAGCTGGCGGTTTTCTGCCGTTTTTCGTCGAAGCGCGGCTTTTTTGCAACACTATTACACCCGTGACGCTACGGCACGTTGCCTGCGGCGGTCTCGACATCGCTACCCTTGCGGCTCTAGCAGGTGCGCCCGCGAAGAAAGGTTCGCCCGATGCCTGCCTATGCCCACCGTCTGGCTGCACTGCGTGCCGAGCTGGCCAGGCGCGGGCTCGACGGGTTCCTCGTGCCGCTGACCGACGAGCATATGTCCGAATATGTCGGCGATTACGCCAAGCGGCTCGAATGGCTGACGGGGTTCAAGGGGTCGGCGGGGAGCGCGGTGGTGCTTGCCGGGCGCGCGGCGGTCTTCACCGACGGGCGCTACACGTTGCAGGTCCGCGCGCAGGTCGACGGCGCGCTGTTCGATTATGCCGACATGCCGTCCGCGAACGTGGCGGGCTGGCTGGCCGAACAGGCGCGCGACGGCGACCGGATCGGCTATGACCCGTGGCTGCACACGCGTGACGCGATCGATGCTCTGGGTAAGACGACCGGGCTGATTTTCGTCGCGGTCGACGCGAACCCCATCGATGCGGTGTGGACCGACCGCCCCGCTCCTTCGCCCGCGCGGCTGACGGTTCAGCCGGTCGCGCACGCCGGGCGCTCGTCGGCGGACAAGCGGCAAGAGATCGCCGATGCGCTGACCGCGGCAGGGCTCGACGCGACGGTGATGACCGCGCTCGATTCGATCGCGTGGAGCTTCAACCTGCGCGGGGCCGACGTCACGCATACGCCCGTCGGGCTCGCGTTCGCGATCCTCCATGCCGATGCGACCGCCGATCTGTTCGTCGCGCCCGAAAAGATCGACGAGGCGGTGCGCCAGCATCTGGGCAATGCGGTGCGGCTGCACGACCGCGCCGCCTTTACGCCCGCATTGTCGGCGTTGCGCGGCAAGCGCGTCGCCGCCGATCCCGAACGCGCGGTGGCGGCGGTCTTCGCCGCGCTCGATGGGGGCGGTGCCGTGGTGGTGCCGATGCGCGATCCGGCGGTGCTGGCCAAGGCGATCAAGAACCCGGTCGAACAGGCCGGGCACCGCGCGGCGCAGGCCCGCGACGGCGCCGCGCTGTCACGCTTTCTCCACTGGCTCTCGGTCGAGGGACCGCGCGGCGCGCTGACCGAGATCGCCGCCGCCGACCGGCTGCAGGCGTTTCGTGCGGACACCGGCAGGTTGCGCGACCTGAGCTTCGACACGATCTCGGGCAGCGGCCCGAACGGTGCGATCATGCATTACAAGGTGTCGCGCGAAACCAACCGTGCGATCGCACCGGGGTCGCTCTACCTCGTCGATTCGGGCGGGCAATATGACGATGGTACCACCGACGTCACGCGCACGGTGTGGATCGGACCTGGCACGCCGCCGCCCGCGATGCGCGACCGCTTCACGCGCGTGCTCCAGGGACATATCGCGATCGCGACCGCAGTCTTTCCGCCGGGTACGCAAGGCGGGCAGATCGATGCGCTCGCGCGCGTGCCGCTATGGCGCGCGGGGTGCGATTATGCGCACGGTACGGGGCACGGCGTCGGCAGTTTCCTCGCGGTGCACGAAGGGCCTCAGCGGATCGCCAAGCCCGGCGGCGGACAGGCGGGGACGAGCGAGCCGCTGCGCGCGGGCATGTTCCTCTCGAACGAGCCCGGCTATTACAAGCCCGGCGACTACGGCATCCGCATCGAAAATCTGGTGCTGGTCGAGGCGCGCGAGGTCGCCGGCGGCGACATGCCGATGCTCGGGCTCGAAACGCTGACGCATGCGCCGATCGACCGCGCCCTGATCGACGTCGCGCTGCTTTCGGCCGACGAACGTGCGTGGCTCGACTCTTATCACGCGCGCGTCATCGCGATCGTCGGGCCACAGCTCGACGACGCACCGCGTGCCTGGCTCGACGCCGCCTGCGCGCCGCTCGGTCCTGCTCAGCCGTAGATTATCCCGCAGCTTGCGACATATTGGTCGCGTCGCGTCCAGCAGCGCGAATCGAGGCTGGGATAGGACACGCGCATCGGCGCACGGCGGAAATATTGCTCGCCGCCCGGCGCCAGCGCATTGCGCAGCTCGCGCAGCCGCTCGACGGCAAACAGCGTGAAGCTGCCGCGCGCGGCAAATTGCGCGGCCTTGGCGATCCGTGACGCGGCCTGGCAAAAGCCGAACTGGCTGCTGACGGTCGAAAAACCCGAATAGGTGCGCGTGCCATAGACGTCGATCGCGTTCTGCGCGGCCTTGGGATTCTTGTTCATCCGCGCAAAATAGCTCCGCAGCGTGACATAGGTCGTCGCGAGCTCGGCCTCGTGGTTCTTCAATATGCCGTTATAACTGTCGCGCGTCAGCAAGGTCGCATCGAAATTGCACTGCAGCGCGGCGACGTTCAGCCCCGATCGCATCTGCCACGCCCAGCTGGCGCGCTCCTCGGCGGGGGTGGCCCCGGGTAGCGCGACACCGATACCGGCTTCGCCCTGGGTCAGCGGCGTGCCCGCCACGCTGGGAGCCTGCCAGAAGATCTGCGCCGCAGCAGGAGACGCGCAGGCAAGCAGCAACGCAGTCGGTACAATACGCATGGGTCGTCGAACTCCTTGGTTCGCATCGCCTTTGCCGCATCGCGAGTCGCGGTGAAAGGGGGTGTCGCGCCACGGCAACGGCACCACGACGAACCGAAAAGAAAAAGGGGCCGCCCGGTGTCCCGGACAGCCCCTTTCGAACTGGTCGGCAGGCCCCGTCGCCGGGGTCCGCCGCGCCGGTTACATGGCGTTGGTCATGTTGCCCGACGACATGTTCGAACCCATCGCGTTCGACGCCATCATGTTGCCTTCGGCCATGTTGCCGGCGGTCATGTTGCCCGAGGCACCCATGGCTCCATCGACGTTGGTCATCGAATCGTTCATCGTGCCTTCGGTCGCAGTCATCGCGTTCATGTCGGTGACGTTGACTTCGGTGGTGTTCGTGCTCTCGGTCTTGCTGCACGCGGCAACGGCGAACGCGGCGGCGGCAATCATCGAAACAGTGGCAATCTTGCGCATATTCAGCTCCCTAGGAATGGCGGACTTGGACGGCATGTTGCCCCTATTACCCAAATCGAGGTGGGCATTAGCTTTTCTTTGCGCGCCGCTCAAGCGGATTGTTTGCCCCCCCAAGTTCTTGGAGAAACGCCGGAAATCCGCGCCGCAGCGCCGTATCGAACGCCGCGACCGAGGCGTGGGCGCCGAGTCGCGCAACGCTGGTCACGCCGTGATCGGCGATACCGCAGGGGATGATACCGCCGAAATGTGTCAGGTCGGGGGCGAGATTGACCGAAAATCCGTGGAGCGTGACCCAGCGCCGCACGCGCACGCCGATCGCGCCGATCTTCGCCTCGTCGGGTCCAACCCCCGTCCAGATACCGATTCGCCCCGGTTCGCGCCGTGCCGGAACGCCGAGTTCGGCCAAAGTCGCGATCACCCAGCCCTCGACCGCATGCACGAAGCAGCGCACGTCACGCCCGCGCCTACCGAGGTCGAGGATCAGATAGCCGATCCGCTGCCCCGGACCGTGATAGGTATACCGCCCGCCACGCCCCGCCGCAAAGACGGGAAAGCGTGCGTCGAGCAGTTCGGCCGGGTCCGCGCTCGTCCCCGAGGTATAAAGCGGCGGATGCTCCAGCAGCCACACCGCCTCGCGCGCGGTCCCTGCCGCGACGGCGCTCGCGCGCGCTTCCATCCAGGCGAGCGCTTGCGGATAGGCGACGGGCTGGTCGGCGATGCGCCACTCGACTTGGCTTTCGCCGCCGCTACCCCTAGCGCGCTGCCCCACGTCCACCGGAGCCTGATCCATGCAATTTTCCTTCGACCGCATCTGGCAGGATATGGTGGCGATGGCGCGCGGGCAGTGGGAAATCCTGCTCGTCGTCGCCGGCGTACTCATCTTCCTGCCCGATTTCGTCCAGTCGATGTTCCTTCCCTTTCCCGAGATCAAGACCATCGACGCCGCCACGATCGCGATCCTCAACGGCTGGTTCGCGGCGAATTTCGTGCCGCTGCTGATCGCGGCCATCGCGATGCGGCTGGGCGAGGCGACGCTGCTCGTGCTGCTGCTCGATCCGACGCGACCGACGGTGGGTCAGGCGATCGCGATCGCCGCGCGGCTTCTCCCTGCCTTTTTCCTGCTCAATCTTCTGGTGACCTTTGCCGTCGCGACGGGGTTCGTGCTGCTGATCGTGCCGGGCATCTATCTGATCGGCCGGTTGCTGCTCGCCGCGCCCGCGATGCTGGCGACGCGGCGTGCAAGCCCCATCGCCGCGTTGGAGACTTCGCTGGCGATGACGCGCGGTCGCGGCTTTTCGATCGCGGTGCTCGTGCTGCTGATCGCGATCGTGCTCGCGATTCTGATCAGCGCGGTCGGCTCGGTACTGACGGTCACGCTGTCGCTGCTGCTTTCCGAAGGGCCGCTCGCGGCGATGACCGCGCTGGTGACCGCGGCGATGAGCGCGGCGGCAACGTTGGTCATGACGATCCTGTCGGCAGCGGTGTTCCGCCGCCTCGTTCAGAGCAAGGGTATCTGAGGGGCGCAGTCGCGCGGCAAATGCCCGGTCAGCCGCGGGTCGGGAAAGGTTTCGATCTCGCGCCTGAAGGGGACAAACCCCTGCGCGCGGTAGAAATTGAGCGCCGAGGGGTGGTCGAGCGAACAGGTGTGGACCCACAGCCGCTCGACATCGGCGCGCCAGCCCAGCCGCAGCGCATGCGCCATCAGCCAGCGGCCATGCCCCTGCCCGTGATAGCCGGGCACGAGGCCCAGATAGGCGATCAGGCAGTCGCGCGGCGCGGCGAAATCGAGCTCGAGCAGTCCGACCTCGCGCGCGCCGTCGCGCACCGCATAGACGTCGGTGGTCGGGCTCGAAATCAGCGGGGTCAGCGCGGCATCGTCGAGCGAGGTCCGCGAATACCATAGCCACGGCGCGCCGACCGCCTTGAACAGCGCGCGATACCGCCCCGGATCGGGACGCGGCCAATGGTCGAGCACCAGCGCGCTGGCAGGTTCCACGAAAGTCGCCGGCCGCATGCGCATCTCGAGGTGGGTGACGACCGCCGCACAGCGCCCCGCCGCGACCGCGATCAGCCCCACCGTGCTAACTCCCCCACCGGATCAACTCCATGTGGCGCGCGGCGGCAGGCTCATCAGGATCGCGTCGATATTGCCCCCGGTCTTCAGCCCGAACAACGTGCCGCGGTCGTGGACGAGGTTGAATTCGGCATAGCGCCCGCGCCATTCGAGCAGCGCCGCCTCATCCCCGGGCGTATAGGCGTCGTCCATCCGCCGCCGCACGATCGCGGGGTAGATGTCGAGAAACGCCTCGCCCAGCGCGCGGGTCAGCGCGAAATCATCGTCGAACGATCCTTCGAGATGGTCGTAAAAGATGCCGCCGACGCCGCGGTGCACGCCGCGGTGCGGGATCCAGAAATAATCATCGGCCCACTGCCGGAAGCGCGGGTAATCACCCGACGGCGACGCGGCGCAGGCGCGCGCCATCGCGGCGTGAAAGTCGCGCGTATCGTCGTCGTTCGGCAGTGCGGGGTTCAGGTCGGCCCCGCCGCCGAACCAGCGCTTCGCCGTGACGAGGTAGCGCGTGTTCATGTGCACCGCCGGAACCTTCGGGTTCGCCATGTGCGCGACCAGGCTGATCCCGGTCGCGAAGAAATTGGGGTCCTGCTCGGCGCCGTGGATCGACTTAGCGAACTCGGGGTTGAAGGCACCGCCGACGGTCGAGACGTTGACGCCGACTTTTTCGAACACGTGCCCCTTCATGACGCCGCGCACCCCGCCGCCGCCTGCGCCGCTGACGTCGTCGTCGCGCCACCACGGTGTATAGTCGAAGCGCGCATCGCTGCCCGCGTCGCGCTCGATGGCTTCGAACGCCGCGCAGATGCGGTCGCGCAGCGCTTCGAACCACGCGCGCGCCGCCGTCTGTTGCTCGTCCATCGTGATCATTCCGGCAGTCCACCCGTCTGGCGCAGCGCTTCGGCGAGCGCGATACCGGCGGCAACCGCAATGTTCAACGAGCGGACGGCGGGGTCGAGCGGAATGCGCACACGCGCGTCGCAGGCGGCGGCTATCGCTTCGGGAACGCCTGCGCTTTCGCTGCCGAGCAGCAAAGTGTCGGACGGCGCAAAGGCGAAGTCATGGAGGCGCACGTCGCCCTTCGTCGTCAGCAGCACGATCCGCCCGGGCCGCGCGTCGCACAAAGCGTCGAACGAGGCATGGCGCACGACCGCGACTCGCGCGGCATAATCCATCCCCGCCCGCCGCATCCGCGCATCGGACCAGACGAAGCCGCATGGCTCGACAACGTCGACCGGCACGGCGAAGCAGGCGGCAAGCCGCAGCAGCGCCCCCATGTTGCCGGCGATTTCGGGCTGATAGGTGGCGAGGCGCATGCGATACCCTTATCCTCCCCTCTCCCTCTAGGGGAGAGGGTACTACGCGCCGCAGGCGCGGGAGGGAGAGGGTCACTCTTCCGTGTTCGCGACTCACCCTCACCCTGGCGCTGCGCGCCTGTCCCTCTTCCCTGAAGCGAGAGGGCAGAAGTCGCACGAAATCCTCTTTTCACACGCGCGATGAAACGCTATCAGCGCGCGATTGGACGATCTGACGCGCGCGGCTATCTCGCTTGCGTGCCACATGGGACCACGGACACATGGCCGGACAGGCTGTAACGCAGGCAGACCCCTTGCTCGACGGGGGTGCCGAGCCCGAACTTCGTCGCCGCGACGTCATCAACATCGCCGCCCTCGCCTTTGCCGGCGTCGGAATCGCGCCGATCGCCTATGTGGCGGTCAACCAGATGAACCCGTCGGCCGACGTGCTCGCCGAACTGACGACCGAAGTCGATTTGTCGAAAATCGCGGTCGGGCAGGCGATCAAGACGATCTTTCAGAAACAGCCGCTCTTCGTGCGCCATCTGCGGCCCGACGAGATCACGCAGGCGAACGCCGTCCAGGTCTCGACCCTGCGCGACCCGCAGACGCTGGCGCAGCGGACCAAGCCCGGCAAGGAACAATGGCTGATCACGCTGGGCGTCTGCACGCACCTCGGCTGCGTGCCGCTGGGCGCGTCGCAGGGCGAGGTGCAGGGTGAATTCCACGGCTATTTCTGCCCGTGCCACGGCTCGTCGTACGACACCGCCGCGCGCATCCGCAAAGGCCCCGCGCCTAGAAATCTTCAGGTTCCCGATTATGTGTTCCGCTCGGACACCCTCGTCGAAGTGGGAGTGAAGGCATGAGCTATCCCTGGGCCAAGCATTACGCACCCAAGAATCCGGTGATGCGTTACCTCGACGAGAAACTGCCGGTGCCGCGCTTCGTCTACAACGCGGTCGGCGGCGGCTATCCGGTGCCGCGCAACCTCAATTATTTCTGGAACTTCGGCGTGCTCGCGGGCGCAGCGCTGATGATCCAGATCGTCACCGGCATCATCCTCGCGATGCATTATCGTGCCGACGCGGGCGTCGCGTTCGACTCGGTCGAACACATCATGCGCGACGTCAACAGCGGCTGGTTCCTGCGCTATGCGCACGCGAACGGCGCGTCGATGTTCTTCATCGTCGTCTATCTGCACATCGCGCGCGGGCTGTTCTACGGGTCGTACAAGCCGCCGCGTGAGGTCATCTGGCTGCTCGGCCTCGTCATCTTCCTGCTGATGATGGCGACCGCGTTCATGGGCTATGTGCTTCCTTGGGGGCAGATGAGCTTCTGGGGCGCCAAGGTCATCACCGGGCTGTTCTCGGCGATACCGCTGGTGGGTCCGGCGATCCAGACATGGCTGCTCGGTGGCCCGGCGCCCGACAACGCCGCGCTCAACCGTTTCTTCTCGCTCCACTATCTGCTGCCGTTCGTGACGGCGGGGGTGATCATCCTGCACATCTGGGCGCTGCACATCCCCGGCTCGTCGAACCCGACCGGCGTCGAGGTAAAGGGCGAACAGGATACGGTTCCGTTCCACCCCTATTACACCGCAAAGGACGGCTTCGGGCTCGGCATATTCCTGCTGCTGTTCGCCTTCCTCGTGTTCTTCGCGCCCAATTATCTGGGGCATCCTGATAACTATATCGCGGCGAACCCGATGAGCACGCCGGCGCACATCGTTCCCGAATGGTATTTCTGGCCGTTCTACGCGATCCTGCGCGCCTTCACCGTCGACTTCATCCTGCCCGCCAAGCTGTGGGGCGTGGTCGCGATGTTCGGGTCGATCATCCTGCTGTTCTTCCTCCCGTGGCTCGACAAGGGCGTGGTGCGCTCGGGTCATTATCGCCCGCTGTTCAAGCGCTTCACGCTGTTTGGGCTGCTGCCTGCGGTGCTGGTGCTCGGCTATTGTGGTGGTGCCCCGGCGGCCGAACCCTATGTCATGATCTCGCAGATCGCGGCCGCCTATTATTTCGCGCACTTCCTGATCATCCTGCCTTTGGTGTCGATGATCGAACGGCCGCTGCCGCTGCCGACGTCGATCACGGCGAGCGTGCTGGGTCACGATGACGTGACCGACGGCTTCGGCAATGCGCCGGACACGCGTCATGTCGATGGCACGAAGGATGCGGGACGCGACACCGGCCGCGACGGCCGTGGGCGCGATCTGGGCGGCATGCAGCTGCAGCCGGCCGAATAGGGGTAGAACATGCTTCGTCTGATTGCACCGCTCGCCGGGCCGCTGGTCGGTCTTGCGTTCGTCATCGTCCTGCTCTGGTCGGTTGTCTGGGGCGCCATCGGTTACGTCGGTGAGTTCGGCAAACCGACCGTCAAGAGCGCGTTCGGCCTTCCCAAGGCGCCGATCGAGAACGTCTCGTGGAGCTTCGAGGGGCCCGGCGGCAGTTATGACCGGGCGCAGCTCCAGCGCGGCTTCCAGGTCTACAAGGAAGTCTGCTCGGCGTGCCATTCGATGACGCGCGTCGCCTTTCGAGACCTCGAAGAGATCGGCTTTTCAAAGGCCGAGGTGAAGGCGATCGCCAAGGGGTGGGTCGTCGAAGTTCCGTCGATCAACCCGGAAACGGGCGAAGTCGCGACGCGCAAGGCGACCCCGGCGGACCATTTCCCGTCACCCTACGCCAATGAAGTCGCCGCGCGCGCGGCGAACAACAATGCGCTGCCGCCCGACCAGTCGCTCATCGTCAAGGCGCGTCACGAGGGGCCGCATTACATCTATTCGCTTATCACCGGTTATCCTGCCGATGGTGCCCAGCCGCCCGCGCTGCTCGCCAAATTCCCCGACGTGAGGACCCCCGACGGGCTACACTACAACCCTTATTTCCCCAATCTGAACCTCGCGATGGCTCCGCCGCTCGTCGATGGGCAGGTGACCTATGCCGACGGGTCGCCCAACGATCTCAAGCACGAGGCCAAGGACGTCGTGGCTTTCCTGATGTGGGCGGCCGAGCCCAAGCTCGAGGCGCGGCATCAGGTTGGCTGGGCCACATTGGCCTATCTGCTCGTGTTCACCGGGCTCGCCTATATGGCCTATCGGAGCATCTGGGCGGACAAGAAGGGCAAGACTGCCAAGCCAAGCACCGGACCGGTCGAACACCCGCTGCCCTGAACGGCGGCGGGCGCACGGCGCGACGCGCACCACCCGCCGTCGACGATCGACGACACCCGGAGTAGGGGTCGTCGCGGATTGCCCGATCAGTCGATGTCGGGTCGGCAGCCGATAATCGCGCCTCTTTTGCACCGCCCCGCTTTGTTGCTAAAGGGCCTCGCATCACCGGGCCGCACAGCGAGCCGCAACCGGACTGCAGCCCTGAGCGACCGCCACGCCCTCGATTATCGCGTTTCCGGTGAAGACCCCGGAGAAGACCGGGGCGACCCGCTCCCGCTCGCGGTGCGTCGTTCGCCGCTCTGGCGCTGGGCGACGCCCGCGCTCAGCCTCGCGATCGCCGCCGCGGTCTTCTACGAGCTGCGTTATCTGCGATTCGACGAGCTGCGTGCGCTCGTTCCGGTCAGCCCGCTGTTCTGGCTGGTGTTCGCCGCGTTCTACATATCGCCGATCGCGTTCGACTATCTCATCTTCCGCCGCTTGTGGAACATCCCGGTCGAGGGTTTCGTCGCCCTGACGCGCAAGCTCGTTTCGAACGAACTGCTCCTCAGCTATGTCGGCGAAGTCTATTTCTACGGCTGGGCGCGCAAGAAGCTGCACATGGCAACCTCGCCATTCGGCGCGATCAAGGACGTGGCGATCATGTCGGCGCTGGTCGGCAATGGCTGCACGCTCGCGATGATGGCGATCGCCTATCCCTTCATGGGCCGCCTGCGCCTGTCGGTGGCGAGCGAAACGATCGTCGCTTCGGTCGGCGTCCTCGTCCTCATCTCGATCCTCGCCTTCGTCTTTTCGAGCCGATTGTTCAGCCTGACGAAAGCGCAGCTGCTTATGGTCGCGAGCATTCAGTTCGTGCGTATCGTCGTCGCGACGGTGCTGATCGCGCTGATGTGGAGCATCGCCCTGCCGATGGTTGCGCCGGGCATGTGGCTTTTGCTCGCGACGGCGCGGTTGCTGCTGGGGCGTCTGCCGCTGTTCACGAACAAGGAAGTGTTGTTCGCCGGGGTCGCGGTCGTGCTGATCGGGCGCACCGATGACATCGCGCCGATGATCGCGTTGATGACGACGATCATCCTGACCGCGCATGTCGTCGTCGGTGCCGCGCTTGCGATCGGCGACTTCGTGACGATCAACCGCAGAAAGTCGGAGACCGTGAGTTGACCAAAGCGCTTGCCCCCGCCCTTGCCCTCGCCCTGTGTGTGCCCGTCGCGGCGGCTGCGGTCGAATCGGGACCAACCCTCGGTGTCGCCGAAGGGCGCTGCCGCCCGGGGCAGCAGGGTTCGACCTTCTACATCACGGTCGTCGGGTTGAAGGACCGCACCGGTCAGCTCAAGGCAGAGCTGACGCAGGTCAGTTCGGACTTCCTCGGCGACGACAGCGTGATCGTCAACGCGGGTCGCCCGTTTCGCCGTGTCTATTCGGACATTCCGGCGAGCGGCCCCATCCAGCTGTGCATTCGTGCGCCAGGGCCGGGAACCTGGGCGATCGTCGTCCTCCACGACCGCGATCGCAACAACAAGATCGGTATTTCGAGCGACGGCGTCGGCTTCCCGTCGAACCCCAACGCCCTCTACGGCCTGCCGCGTCCGGCCGCCGGGCAGGCGAGCGTCGGCGCGGCCCCGGTGTCGATCGTCGTTCGCATGCTCTATCGCAGCAGCCTGATTTCCTTCGCGCCGATCCGCCAGAAATAACGTCGTGCGCATCGTCGACGTCGCCGCGTTCTACACGCCCGACGGCGGCGGGGTAAAAACCTATATCGACCGCAAGCTCGAGGCGGGGCCGGCGGCAGGGCACGAGATCGTCGTAATCGCCCCCGGTGTCGAGGACCGCATCGAGGAACGCGGCCCCCGCGCGCGGATCGTCTATCTGAAAGCGCCGCATTTCCCGCTCGACCGCAAATATCATTATTTCCGCGACGAAACCGCGCTTCATGCCGCACTCGACGCGGCGCGGCCGGACCTGGTCGAGGCGTCGTCGCCGTGGCGCAGCGCGCGGCTCGTCGGTGAATGGCCGGGGGCGGCCCCGCGCGTCCTCGTCATGCACGCCGACCCTTTGTCGGCGTACGCGTACCGCTGGTTCGGCAAGGTCGCCTCGCGTTCGGTCATCGATCGCGGCTTCGGCTGGTTCTGGCAACATCTGCTCGCGCTCGACCTGATGTTCGACGCGACGATCACCGCAGGCGACGACCTGACGCGGCGGATGGTCGAGGGCGGGATGACGAACGTCGTCACCAACCCGATGGGCGTGACCGGCGGCATTTTTTCGCCTGCCCTGCGTGACGAGGCGCTCCGTGCGCGGCTGCTCGAACGCTGCAAGCTCGGCCCCGACGCGACGCTGCTGCTCGCGGCGGGGCGGCATGCGCCCGAAAAGCGCTGGCCGATGGTGATCGAGGCGGTGACGGCGGCGGGGACGGCCGCGCCCGTCGGCCTCGTTCTGCTCGGCGACGGGCGTGAGCGCGCCCGCGTCGCGCGCGCCGCCGAGGGCAATCCGCATATCGAGCTCGTCTCGCCGATCGCCGACCGCCACGAACTCGCCCGCGTGTTCGCGAGCGCCGACGCGCTGATCCACGGATGCGAGGCCGAAACATTCTGCATGGTCGCCGCCGAGGCGCGCGCGAGCGGCCTCCCGCTGATCGTCCCCGATGGCGGGGGCGCTGCCGATCAGGGACGCCAGACGGGCAAGGGCTGGCTGTACCGCGCGGCCGACGGCGCATCGGCCGCCGACGTGCTGCGCGACTTCCTGCTCGCCCCGCGCGATGCGGTACGCGCCGCCGCCGTCGCCAGTGCCGACCACGTCCGCACGATGGATGCGCACTTCGCCGACCTGTTCGCCTATTATGAAACGCTGATCGTCCGCGCACCCGCGCCCAAGTCGGTGATCGCCCGCAGGTCGGCACCCGTGGTGGGCGCGGTCGAACTCGGCGGGACCAAGGTCAACGTCGCGGTCGGCGCGCATCCCGATGCTTTGTTCGCGAGCGCCAGGATCCCGACGACGACCCCCGCGGAGACGATGGCGGCGGTCACCGCATTCCTGCGCCCGTTCGCCGGGCGCATGGCCGCGATCGGCGTCGGCTCGTTCGGCCCGGTCGGGCTCGACCCGGCGGCGGCGGACTGGGGTTGCGTCACGACGACGCCCAAGCCGCACTGGGCGAACGCGCCGGTCGCCCGACCGCTGATCGACGCATTCGGGGTTCCGCTCGCGTTCGACACCGACGTGAACGCGGCCGCACTCGGCGAGCATCGCTGGGGCGCGCTGGCCGGTTGCGGCAACGCGCTCTACCTGACGGTCGGAACCGGGATCGGCGGCGGGTTGCTCGTGGGGGGCATGCCGCTGCACGGTCTGCTCCACCCCGAGATGGGGCACATTCGTATCAGGCGCGCAATTGGCGACGGCTTTGCGGGCACCTGTCGCTATCACGGCGACTGTATCGAGGGGCTGGTGAGCGGTCCCGCGATCCTCGCGCGGCTCGGCAAGACGCTGAGCGAGGTGCCCGAGGACGATCAGATGCGCGCGCGGATCCTCGACGATCTCGGCCAGGCGCTGGCGAGCTATGTGCTCATGGTCTCGCCGCATCGCATCGTCATCGGCGGCGGCGTGGCGAAGGCACCCGGGTTCCATGCTCAGGTCGCACGCCGCATGCGCCACTGGCTCGCCGGTTATGTGGCGGCACCCGCCGTGCTGGGGGAAGGATTCGTCGTGCCCCCCGCGCTGGGCGACCACGCGGGCATTGCCGGAGGCATCGCGCTTGCGCATGACAGCCTCGAGGCGGGAAGCGCGCGCCGCTGAGTCGTGCCCGGCCGTATCGAAGGGGGATAGCCATGTTCAACAAGCCGAGCGACCGTCCGGGCACCCCGCGCAGCAGCGGCAGCGGCGCGATGAGCTTTCTGGGGCCAGAGATCACCGTCACCGGCAACATCGGCGGCACCGGCAATCTCCACATCGACGGGACCGTTACCGGCGACGTCGCCGCATCGAGCCTGACGCTGGGCAGCGCCGGGACGGTCCATGGCAATATCGTCGTCGACGAGGCGCAGATCGCGGGAACCGTCGACGGGACGATCGCCGCGCACGCACTGACCATCGAGGCGACCGCGCGCATCACCGGCGATCTCAGCTACGACACGGTCAGCGTCGCGAACGGTGCGCAGGTCGAGGGGCGGGTGAAGCGGCTGACACGCAGCGACGACGGGGCGATGAAACTGATCGCCTCGTCCTGACCACGAGAAACGATCGCCGATATCCTCGCGATCGAGCGCCAGCGGCCCCAACGCGTTGCGTCAGTCCCGCCCCTGTCGGAGCCAGTCTCGAAGTCGAAGCGCGTGTCGCCGATCAGGCCTCGCTCGCGCCCGGTCCGGCGTTGACGACGCGGGGTCTCGCCATCACGCGGCGCACCATCGGCTCGAAGAAATCGAGCGATTCGGTCTTATAGTCGGGGTCGAACGAGCTCTGGTCATAGTCGGCGCAAAAGGTGCGACACGCCTCGTAATGCGGCGAGTCGGCAAATGCGTCGCGGGCGTTGCGGTCCATCTCCAGATAGTGGAAATAATAATAGCCCTGGAATGCGCCATGGTGCGCGCAGATCCAATGTTCCTGCGCCGTCACGAACGGCTTGACGATCGCGGCGGCGACATCGGGGTGAATATAGCTGCCCAGCGTGTCGCCGATGTCGTGGAGCAGCGCCATCACGACATAGGAGTCGGGGCGTCCGTCGCGGTGCGCGCGCGTCGCGGTCTGCAGCGAGTGCGTCAACCGGTCGACCGGAAAGCCGCCGTAATCGCCGTCGAGCAGCCGCAGATGGTCGAGCACGCGATCGGCCACCTTTGCCGCGAACGGGCGAAAATGCGATGCGATGATCGCCCAGTCGTCCTTCGTTCCCTCGGTCATGGCGCGGAACCCCGCGCGCTGCTCGCCGTCTGCCATCGTCCGGTTCCTCGTGTACGTTGCCGGGTGTTAGCGCATGATCGCGGTTGCTCAAAACGTTGCCAACCGCAACCCGCCGGGGCACGAAGGCGAAGGGCTGTCCTACATCGCGCCTGCGCGGCAACGTCGCCCGATGTGGCGCGCCGTCCGCTATTTTTAGACCCTTGCCCGATCCGGCCCTCGCCTTGCCGGGGCGTGACCCCCTCGCCCCGTGCGAAGTGTGTGAAGTCAACGCACGCAAAACCGCCGATTATTCGTCATCCCGACTCACCCGCTATCGCTCTGCCCGGCGATCGACTAGACCGGCAAGATGGTCATTGCCCCGGCGACGCCCGGATCGTTCTTCGACGACAAGAACCGCGCCTTCTGGATGCTTCAGGGGGCGGGATGGACCGGCTATCTGCTGCTCCGCGCGACCAGCGGTATCGCCAACGGGCTCGGGCTGCCGATCCTCGTCCAGGTCCTGATCTCGGCGGCGGTCGGCTATTCGCTGACGCTCGTCATGGCGGCGCTCTACCGCGTGTTCATCCGCCGCACGCCGTGGATGATGTGGCTCGGCAGCCTCGCGACCATCGTCGTCGCGGTGGCGGCCTATTCGGTGATCGACGCTTGGGTCTATACGATGGTCAACCGCGGGCGGACGGTGATCGAGGTCGACCTGTTCCTCGGCTCGGTCACGCTCAACGCGCTGCTGCTCGCGGCCTGGACTGCGCTCTATTACGGGATCAATTTCTTTCTCATCGCCGAGCGCCAGACGGTTCAGCTGCTCAAGCTCGAGGCGACCGCCTCGTCGGCGCAGCTGGCGATGCTGCGTTACCAGCTCAACCCGCATTTTCTCTTCAACACGCTCAACTCGATCTCGACGCTCGTCCTGCTGAAACACACCGACCGCGCCAACGCGATGCTCAGCCGCCTTGCCGCGTTCCTGCGCTATACGCTGGTCAACGAACCCGAGGCGCAGGTGACGCTTGCGCAGGAGGTCGAGACGCTCAAACTCTACCTCGACATCGAAAAGATGCGGTTCGAGGAACGGCTGCGCTCGCGCTTCGATATCGATCCGCGCGTGTCGCTCGCGCGGCTGCCGTCGCTGCTGCTCCAGCCGCTGGTCGAAAACGCGATCAAATATGCCGTCACGCCGCAGGAAACGGGCGCAGAGATCGCGGTCGCCGCGCGGCTGGCCGGGGATCGGGTGCAGATTACCGTATCCGACACCGGGCCGGGGTTGAACGAGGCGTGCGTGCGCCCCAGCTATTCGACAGGGGTCGGCCTCGCGAACATTCGCGATCGGCTGGCACAGGCTTATGGTTCCGACCATCGCTTCGACAGCGGCAATGCGCCCGGCGGGGGTTTCGTGGTGACGGTCGAAATCCCGATGACGGTCGAGGCACAGAGATTAGAGGCTGCATGACGATCCGCACGATACTCGTCGACGACGAAACGCTCGCCATTCAGGGTATGGAGCTGCGCCTTGCCGCGCACGACGATGTCTATATCGTCGACACCTGTTCGAACGGGCGCGAGGCGATCCGCTCGATCAAGATGCACAAGCCCGACCTCGTCTTCCTCGACATTCAGATGCCCGGCTTCGACGGATTCTCGGTGGTGCAGGGGCTGATGGAGGTCGAGCCGCCGCTGTTCGTGTTCGTCACCGCCTATGCCGATCATGCGATCCGCGCGTTTGAGGCGCAGGCGATCGATTATCTGGTCAAGCCCGTTGAGGAGAGCCGCCTCGCCGACACGCTCGACCGCGTGCGCCACCGCCTCGCCGAAAAGCGCGGTGCGCAGGAGGCTGGCCGGCTGATGGAGGTGCTTGCCGAGCACGCCCCCGATGCCGCCGGGGAAATGGCCGACGCGAACGACACGCCGTCGGTCGCGCGCTACGAAAAGCTGATCAACATCAAGGATCGCGGGCAGATTTTTCGCGTCGATGTCGACACCATCGAACGCATCGACGCGGCGGGCGATTACATGTGCATCTACACCGCCGAAAACACGCTGATCCTGCGCGAGACGATGAAGGACCTCGAACGCCGCCTCGACCCGCGCCGTTTCCAGCGCGTGCACCGTTCGACGATCGTCAACCTCGACCTCGTCAAGCAGGTCAAGCCGCACACCAACGGCGAATGTTTTCTCGTGCTCGATTCGGGCACCTCGGTGAAGGTCTCACGCAGCTACCGCGATGTCGTTGCGCGTTTCGTCCATTGATGCCCTGATCGCCGCGCTCGATCGCGGTCAGGATGCAATCGAGGCGTTGCGCGCTCTGATAGCCGACGATGCATGGCTTCCGGAACGTCTCTGCATTCAGGACCCGCCAAACTACCGGCAACATCTTCTCTATCGCGACGCCGCCGCGCGTTTCACTATCGTCGGCTTCGTCTGGGGGCCGGGGCAGGAAACGCAGGTCCACGACCACGGCGTGTGGGGCCTTGTCGGCGTCGTGCGCGGCGAGGAAACTTCGCAGGCGTATCGCTTTGTCGATGGCGCGTGCGCCGCGGTCGGCGCGCCCGAGACTCTCCACGCAGGCGAAGTCATGGTGCTGGCACCTCCCGACGACTGGCACCGTGTGCGCAACACGGGCACGACGACCGCCGTCAGCATCCACGTCTATGGCGGCGACATCGGCGTGCTCGAACGCCGCAGCGTGGGTGAGGACGGCAGCATCGGGACTTTCGTCTCGGGCTATTCGGCGTAGATCGGGCCGCCCGCGACAGTGAAACGGCTCGCGTGCCCAGCCTCGTCGAACAGCGTTGCTTCGGTCCCGGTCATCCACACCTGACCGCCGAGGCTGCGCAACCGCTCGAACAGCGCGGCGCGGCGGCGCGGGTCGAGGTGCGCGGCGACCTCGTCGAGCAACAACACCGGCGTGCGCCCCTGCCGCTCGGCAAGCAGTTCGGCGTGCGCGAGGACGATCCCGATCAGTAGCGCCTTCTGCTCGCCGGTCGAACATTGCGCCGCGGCAAGCGCCTTGTCGCGGTGCGTGACGATCAGGTCCTGCCGGTGCGGCCCGACCAACGTGCGCCCCGCCGCCGCGTCGAGCGCGCGGCTCGCGGCAAGGCCGCGTGTGAGGTCGCCCGACGTGAAACCCTCCAGCGCGAGCCCCGCGCGCGCGAAAACCCCCGACGGCGCTTCGAGCCGCTGATCGAGCATCGCGACCAGCCGCGCCCGGCGCTCGGCGATCAGCGCGCCGTGGCTCGCCATCGCGAGTTCGAGTGCGTTCAGCCACTCGTGATCGGCATTGCCCTCGGCGAGCAGCCGGTTGCGCTGACGCATTGCCGCTTCATAGCGCGCGGCGTCGTGCGCGTGGGTCGCATCGAGCGCGAGCACGAGCCGGTCGAGAAAGCGCCGTCGCTCGCCCGCGGTCCCGCTGAACAGCCGGTCCTGCGCGGGGGTCAGCCAGACGAGGCTGAGATATTCCCCCAGCCGCGCGACCGCCGCCGCCGCGCCGTTGACGCGCACCACGCGTCGCTCGGGCGCACCCGTCAGCGTCCCCGTGCCAAGCTCGTTCCCCGCGACGCGCGCCGCGACGGAAAAACCCCCGGCACCGCCGATCCGCGCCATCTCGCCGAGCGCACTCCCCCGCAACCCCCGCCCCGCCGCGAGTAGCGACACCGCCTCGAGCACATTGGTCTTCCCCGCCCCGTTCTCGCCGGTCAGAATGACGAAGCCTGGGCCTAGCGCAAGGTCGGCCTCGGCGTAAGAGCGGAAATCGGTGAGAGTGAGGTGTGTCAGTGCCACTCGCTAGCAATTACCGAAATAGGTCAAAGATCATCAAACGCTTCGCAGTCGGCTTCGCTCGCCCATTCGCTGAAGTTCGCAAACGGACTGTAGAGAGCTTGCGCCAGTTCGAAACGGGGCCTCAGAATGTAATGACCGTCGATATCCGGAGCCATCTCTGTAGCACACGCCGGACTCGGCGAGCGGCGGGGTGTCAGCAACGCGATCGTCCGACAACTATGCATGATCCGACCAGTTGCCATGAACACATTGTATTCGAAGGCCTGAGGAGCTGCAACCGAACTTGGACACCTAGCTACCGGTTCAGCCGACCCGTAACCGCTATATCAATAACCAATTTGATCGACGTCAATTGCGCTGAGCTTTTTATACTCGATGAGAGTCGCGTCGTACCGGCTAACTAACTCGCTAAGCCCTGGGTTGATGGCTGACAAAATGGTGACCCGGACCGCTGTGCCTGTCATGCACACCATGAGCATCGCACGCTGCCCTCCGACCTCCGCATAGTCAACATCCACGCCGATCACCGCATCGCCCCCGACCGCTCTGGCTTGAGCACGCAACGAGGAGCGGCATAGATTCTCTCCCGCTCGAATCTTAGAATTGTATGCGCCGGACTGTGCACCGAACAAATCAGTAAAAGCCGAGGTCACGTCAGAAAAAATGCCGGTTCCCGTAACCGACTGCGCCGTTACAAGTCCGATTGTTTCGAATTCCCAACCATGCGGCGAATGCAACGTCGCCAAAGGGACTAGTTCGAGAATAGCCTGCAAAGCCGCGTTAGCTTCCGCCCTTCTATCAAGAACGCTTTTTTGTGCTGCCCGCCTAAGGTCACCGATGCATTTTTCACAGGCATCGACGACATCGCTGCCCCAAGCGGTGCTCAATCGCGCCACCGCGTCCGTCTGCCACCTATGATTCGACCCGAAAGCGGAGTCCTTTATTTTGGCTCCGCAATTGCCGCACTCGTCCACCTCACACCCGCATCGGCATCAGCACATAGAGCGCCTCGGCCTTGTCGTTCTCGCGGATCAGTGTGGGCGCGGCGGCGTCGGCGAGGTGGACTTCGACCGTGTCGCCTTCGATCTGCTGGAGGATGTCGAGCAGGTAGCGCGCGTTGAAGCCGATCTCGAAGCCGCTCGCGCTATAATCGCCGGGAACTTCCTCGGCCGCCGTGCCGTTCTCGGGGCTCGTCACCGACAGGGTGATGCGGTCGCGGTCGAGCGCCATCTTGACGGCGCGTGTCTTTTCGCTCGCGATCGTCGCGACGCGATCGACGCTCGCCATGAAGCTCTTGGGGTCGATCGTCAGCAATTTGTCGTTCGCGGTCGGAATGACGCGGTTATAGTCGGGGAAGGTGCCGTCGATCAGCTTCGAGGTCAGCACGGCGTGGCCGAGCGCAAAGCGGATCTTGGTCGCCGACAGCGACACCGCCACCGAGCCCTCGACCTCGTCGAGCAACTTGCGCAGCTCGGTCACGCATTTGCGCGGGATGATGACGTCGGGCATCCCCTGTGCGCCCTCGGGCCGCGCGATCGTGACGCGCGCGAGGCGGTGCCCGTCGGTCGCCGCCGCCTTCATCGCGTCGTCGGCGACGTGGAGGAAGATGCCGTTGAGATAGTAACGCGTCTCCTCGGTCGAGATCGCGAATTTGGTCTTGTCGATGATCGCGCGCAGCCGGGCGGCAGGAAGCTCGAACTGCGTCGGCAGTTCCCCTTCGGCAATCACCGGAAAATCGTCGCGCGGCAGCGTGGGCAGGTTCGACTTGTAGCGGCCCGCGGCGACATGCATCCGCCCCTCGGCCGCCGACAGCGAGACCTGGCTCCCCTCGGGCAGCTTGCGGATGATTTCGAACAAGGTGTGCGCCGAGACCGTCGTCGTTCCCGCCTGGTCGACCGCGCCTTGCGTCTCGTCGACGATCTGCAGGTCGAGGTCGGTCGCCATCAGCCGGACGACGCCGTCCGCGCTCGCCTCGATCAGGACGTTCGACAGGATCGGTATAGTGTTGCGGCGCTCGACCACCGACTGGACGTGCCCCAGCCCTTTCAGCAGTGCCGCGCGTTCGATCGTCGCCTTCATCGTCGTCCCGCCCCCAAAAGTGCCGCGCGTCGTCGAACGCGCCCTTGAATTACCGAAGCACCGGACGCGCAGTCATGGCGGGGTTTGCGACTGTCGGCAAGCCGCTTGGGCGCGTAAGGCACGGCAACGAATCGGGTAACAGGAGCGTGCGATGCGGTGGACGGTGACGGCAACGATCATGATTTTGCTGGCGACGATGACGACGGGCGTGGGTGCCGCACCGGCGACGCCTGCAGCACAAGCGGCACTGGTCTTTAGTCGCGCCGCCGAACTCGAACGCGCCGAGCTCGCCTGCGGTCCGCGCGCAGCCCTGAGCGAAGCCGACAAGCTCGTCCTGCTGACCGCGCGCAACAATGCGCAGGCGGCGCTCGAACCCGAAAGCTATGCGACGTTGAACGGCACCGCAGCGTCGAATGCGGTAACGGCAGCGGCAGCACCCAATTTCTGCGCCAAGGCGCGGGGACAGAAGCGCGGGTCGCTGGCAGCGGTACGACGCGCGGGTGCAAAACTGGGCAAGATGCGGCGTTAGAACCAGACGCCAGCGCCCGGTTGCGAGCGTTTCCGCCCGGGCAGACCTATTTGGGTGCGACGACCATCAGCATCTGGCGCCCTTCGAAGCGTGGATGCTGCTCGACCTTGGCGATCTCCGCGATATCGACCTGGACGCGCTGGAGCAGGTTCATGCCGAGCTGCGTATGGCTGAGTTCACGCCCGCGAAACCGCAGCGTCACTTTCACCTTGTCGCCTTCGCCGATGAATTCGTTGATCTTCTTCATCTTCGTATCATAATCATGATCGTCGATGTTCGGACGCATTTTGATCTCTTTGATCTCCTGCGTCTTCTGGCTCTTGCGCGCGATATTCGCTTTTTTCTGCGCTTCGTATTTGAACTTGCCAACGTCGAGATATTTGGCGACCGGCGGGTCGGCGTTGGGCGACACTTCGACGAGGTCGAGGCCCAGTTCGCGCGCCGCCTCCATGGCCTCGCGCGTGTACATCACCCCCAGATTTTCACCCGCCTCGTCGATCACCCGCACCTTGGGCGACTGGATGAATTCGTTGAATCGCGGACCGTTGAGCGGCATCGGCGGCTGGCCGAGCGGGCGGCGTATCATGGGGGGACGTATAGCGGGGACTCCTGTGGCAGTTTTATCGACAGCTATCTAGGCGTCGCGCGGTCGCGAAGAAAGCCCCATGCGCGCTTTTCATGCCCCAGTGTTGCGGGCGTGCCACGCGACTGCGTATACACGGCACGATGACCGTCACGCGTTTTGCTCCCTCGCCGACCGGGCGGCTGCATGTCGGCAATATCCGCGCGGCGCTGCACAACTGGCTCTGGGCGCGCAAATCGGGCGGACAGTTCGTGTTGCGCATCGACGATACCGACGCGGCGAGATCGACCGACGCATTCACGCGTGCGATCCGTGCCGATCTCGACTGGCTGGGGCTAACGCGCGACGGCGAGGTGAGGCAATCGTCGCGGTTTGCGCTTTACGCGGCGCAATTCGAACGGTTGAAGGGCGCGGGGCGCGTCTATGCCTGCTATGAAACACCCGAAGAACTCGAGCTGCGGCGAAAGATCCTGCTCGGGCGCGGGCTGCCGCCCGTGTACGAACGCCGCGCGGAGGACATGCCGGTGCCCGACGGGCGCGCGCCGCACTGGCGGTTCCGGCTCGATCATGGCGCGCCCATCGTCTGGGACGATCTGGTGCGCGGCGCGCAGCGTTTCGATCCCGCCTTGCTCAGCGATCCCGTCGTGCGGCGCGCCGACGGGTCGTGGCTGTACCTGCTGCCCTCGGTCATCGACGATATCGACATGCGCGTGACGCATGTCGTGCGCGGGGAGGATCACGTCTCGAACACCGCGCTCCAGCTTCAGATGTTCGCCGCACTCGGCGCGGCGCCGCCCGCCTTTGCGCACGAGGCGCTGTTGACCGGGAGCGAGGGGAAGCTCTCGAAGCGGCTCGGAAGCCTCGACTGCGATGCGCTGCGCGACGAGGGGATCGAGCCGCTCGCGCTGCTCGCGCTGCTGGCCCGGCTGGGGACGAGCGATCCGGTCGAAACGGTTGCCGATGTGCGACCGCTGATCGAAGGTATCGACTTCGCGCGCTTTGGGCGGGCGCCCGCACGTTTCGACCTTGATGAACTCAAGGCGATCAACGCGCGCACCGTTCATGCGCTGGCGTTCGACGCGGTCGCGCACCGGCTGCCGCCGGGCATGGATGCTGCGGCATGGGTCGCGATCCGCGCCAATCTGGCGACGGTCGCCCAGGCTGCCGACTGGTGGACGGTCGTGACCGGGCCGGTGACCCCCGTCGCTACTGCCGAGGAT
Organism: Sphingomonas sp.; assembly: GCA_965248885.1. GTDB lineage: Bacteria > Pseudomonadota > Alphaproteobacteria > Sphingomonadales > Sphingomonadaceae > Sphingomonas_O. The sequence continues at coordinate 2,818,351 of OZ252211.1, forward strand.
GCCGAGTTCCTTTCGCACGCTGCGCGCATCGCGGGCGTGATTGATTGGTCGGGCGAGGTGTGGAAGGCCCTGACGACGGCGCTCAAGACCGAGACGGGGCGCAGCGGCAAGCCGCTGTTCCTGCCGCTGCGACGGGCGCTGACGGCGCGCGACCACGGTCCCGACATGGCGACGCTGCTGCCGCTGATCGGGCGCGAGCGCACGACCGGGCGCCTCTTGCAAGCGGCGCAGATTAGGATAGCCTCGACGACCTGAAGCGACGCGGTCGCGACGTCGCTCTTGGTTAGGAGGATGTCATGACTGTCGATCGATATCTGCCTGCGCGGTCGCCACGCTCGGTGATGTTGCTTGTGACGATCGCGCTCCACGCCGCCATCGTTGCCGCGCTGTTCATGTTCAACGCCGATGTCCGCACCACCGTGACCAACGTCTTCAAGACGATCCCGATCACCCCCGATGCGCCCCCGCCGCCGATCCCGCCCAAGATCGACCGGAAGGTCATGCCGAAGACCGACCCACGCCCGATCGACCGACCGATACCGCAAACACCGATTCGTCCCGATGCAGGGCCTCTGATCGATCCCGTACCCGCCGACCCATGGGTGCGGCCCGAGCCGTTTCCCCCGACCCCGACTGCCGATCCGGTGCCCCAGATCAAGCCTGCCGCGCCGGTGCTGACTGCAGCGAGCAACGATCCGCGTTACGCGCGCGACCTTCAGCCGCCCTATCCGCTCGCGCTGCAACGCGCCGAGCAGGAAGGGCAGGTCACGGTCCGCGTCCACATCGGCCCCGACGGGCGCGTGATCGAGATCGTCGAGGTGCGCGCCGACGCCGAGGGCTTTTTCGCCGCGACGCGCGACTGGGCACTGCGCAAATGGCGCTTCAAGCCCGCGACCCGCGATGGCGAGCCCGTCGCCAGCTGGCGGACGATGACGGTAACGTTCAAGCTGCATTGAAGTCGTGAGTGGGGCTGGCACCTCGGCCCCCGTCTGCTTACATCACGCGCATGGCGATGTTTCCCCGTCCAGTTTCTCCCTTGCGCGCGATCGGCGATCTGCGCGCTTTCCTGCGCACGCGGCCGCGCTACGAGCTGATCTCGGCGATCGCGGCGCTCGCGGTCGCGACCGTGCTGATGATCGTCGTCTGGCGCGACTTCACCGTGACCAAGGCGTATGATCCGCCCGAGATCACTTATGTGACGCAGTGGCCCGCCTCGCGCACCGCCGCCGAGGCACGCGCGCAACAAGCGATCGACGGACCGCGCGAGGCCGCCAAAAAGCGCGCGGACGACGCCGCTGCGCTCAAGCGCCGCCAGGAATTTCAACGACTGGCCGACAGACTTGGCATCAAATGACGCGCGGATGATGGGGGCCGCGCTTGCGTTCGGCGAGCGCGGGCGCGGACGGACCTGGCCGAACCCCAGCGTCGGGTGCGTGATCGTGCGCGACGGCATCGTCGTCGGGCGCGGATGGACCCAGCCCAGCGGCCGCCCGCATGCCGAGGCCATGGCCCTCGCGCAGGCGGGCGAGACCGCACGCGGCGCGACCGCCTATGTCACGCTCGAACCCTGCGCGCGGCCCGGACGCGGCCCGGCGTGCGCCGACCTGCTGATCCAGGCCGGCGTGGCGCGCGTCGTCGCGGCGACGGGCGATCCCTTCCCGGCGGTCGATGGCAAGGGGTTCGATACACTGCGTTCGGCAGGATTGACGGTGACGACAGGCCCGGGCAGCCAAGAAGCCGAGCGATCGATGGCAGGATTCCTCAAGCGCCAGCGCCGCGCGCGGCCGTTCGTCACTTTGAAGCTCGCGCTGTCGCTCGACGGCTGCATCGCGCTCGCGTCGGGGCAGAGCCGCTGGATCACAGGGCCGCAGGCTCGCGCGCACGCGCACCTCGAGCGCGCACGCTCCGACGCGATCCTCGTCGGGCGCGCGACGCTGGTGACCGATACGCCGCGCCTCGATGTCCGACTGCCGGGTCTCGAGGATCGCGCGCCGCTCCGGGTCGTGCTGACCAGCGGCGACGCGCCTGACGGATGGACTGCGCTATCGACGCCCGAAGGCATCTCCAACCTTGAAGCCGACTGGCTGCTCGTCGAGGGCGGCGCGCGGACCGCGGCTGCTTTCCTGTCGCGCGACCTGGTCGACCGGTTGATGCTCTACACTGCGCCGATCGTCATCGGCGGCGGGCGCGCGAGCGTCGGCGACATCGGGCTGACCGATCTGGCCGCCGCGCACCGACGCTGGCAGCACTACGACACGCGCCCGCTTGGCAGCGACCGGCTCGACATCTACGATCGCGTCAGGAGCTAGCGCATGTTCACCGGCATCATCACCGACATCGGCACGATCCGCGAAGCGCGCGCGACTGCCGATACGCGGGTCGTCATCGGCTGCGGCTTTGACGTGGAGGGCGTGGCGATCGGCGCATCGATCGCCTGTTCGGGCGTTTGCCTGACCGTCGTCGAGAAGGGATCCGACTGGTTCGCGGCTGACGTATCTCGTGAAAGCATCGCGCGTTCGGCAGCGGGGATGTGGAACGCGGGCCGCCGGCTCAACCTCGAACGCGCGCTGCGTGTCGGCGACGAACTCGGCGGGCATATCGTGACCGGCCATGTCGACGGCGTCGGCGTCGTGCACGACGTGTGCGAGGAAGGGGGGTCGCATCGGGTCGTCGTTGCAGTCCCCGCGTCGCTCGCGCCGTTCATTGCATCCAAGGGATCGGTAACGATCGACGGCGTGTCGCTGACGGTCAACGACGTGCGCGACACCGACAGTGGTGCCGAGTTCTCGGTGAATATCATCCCGCATAGCTGGTGCGTCACGACACTGGGCGGTGCCACCAAAGGCCTGCAGGTCAATCTCGAGATCGATGTGCTGGCGCGATATCTTGCCCGGATGAAAGATGTGCTTTCACATTAGGCTGTGATTTCTGACTTGCGGCTCACACTGCGCTGTCGTAGAAGCGACGCATGGACACAGCCGTCATCCCCAAAGTGCGTCGCCTCGTCACCGAGGGTGGAATGTCGCGGTCGGGTCTGGCCCGCGCGGCCGGGCTTCACGCCAACACGCTGCGCGATCTCGATTCGCCCGACTGGAACCCGACCGCCGACACGTTGCGCAAGCTCGAATCCTTCCTGTTCGCAAGCGATGACGCGCCCGCGCTCGTCCCGATCGAGGAGATCATCGACGAGGCGCGCAACGGGCGGATGTTCATCCTCGTCGACGACGAGGACCGTGAGAACGAAGGCGATCTCGTCATTCCGGCGCAGATGACGACGCCCAGCGCGATCAACTTCATGGCGACGCACGGGCGCGGACTGATCTGCCTTGCGCTGACCAAGGCACGCGTCGACCAGCTCGGCCTCGAACTGATGAGCCGCAACAACGGAACGCGGCACGAAACAGCGTTCACCACGTCGATCGAGGCGCGCGAAGGCGTGACGACGGGCATTTCGGCCGGCGACCGTGCACGGACGATTTCGGTCGCGACCGACGCGGGCAAGACGCGTGACGATATCGTCACGCCCGGGCATGTCTTTCCCCTGGTCGCGCGTGACGGGGGCGTGCTGGTACGCGCGGGGCACACCGAGGCGGCGGTCGACGTCGCGCGGCTCGCCGGGCTCAACCCGTCGGGCGTGATCTGCGAGATCATGCGCGACGACGGCACGATGGCGCGAATGGATGACCTCGTCGGTTTCGCGCGCCAGCACGGACTGAAGATGGGCACGATCCGCGACCTGATCGCTTATCGCATGCGTCACGACCATCTCGTCGAATGCGTGTTCGAACGCAGCTTCACCTCGGACTATGGCGGTGACTGGCGCGCGCTCACCTACCGGTCGAAAACCGATGGCGGCCTCAACATCGTCCTCCAGAAGGGCAGGATCGTCGAAGGCGAGCCGACATTGGTCCGAATGCACGGCATGTCGATCCTCGACGATGTGCTCGGCCGTACCGGCCCGCGCAAGCGCGTTCTCCAGCGCGCGATGGCCGAGATCGGCACGGTCGGCGCGGGGCTGATCGTCCTGCTGTTGCCCAGTCCGGTCGAACAGCCCGTGTCGGGCGATATCGTCGGCGCGCCCGACATGGACCTGCGCAATTATGGCATCGGCGCGCAGATACTGGCCGACCTCGGCGTGCACGACATGATCCTGCTCACCAATGCACGCCGCAACATCGTCGCGCTCGAGGGGTATGACCTCAGCATCGTCGGCGAGCGCCCGATTCCGGAGAATTAACCGATGGCGAAGATCCTGATCGTCGAGGCGCGCTTTTACGACCATCTGAACGACATGCTGCTCGCCGGTGCGCGCGCCGCGCTCGAAGCGGCGGGCCATGTGCACGAGACGGTGACGGTTCCCGGCGCGCTCGAAGTTCCCGGCGCGATCGCCCTGGCGGCAGAAAGCGGGCGCTATGACGCATTCGTCGCGCTCGGCGTCGTCATCCGCGGAGAGACCTATCATTTCGAGATTGTCGCGGGCGAATCGGCGCGTGGTATCATGGCGCTGTCGATGGACGGCCTCGCGATCGGCAATGGCATACTGACAACCGAGAACGAAGCGCAGGCGATCGTCCGCGCCGACCCTGCCCAACTCGACAAGGGCGGCGGGGCAGCGGCAGCCGCGATGGCAATGCTGACGCTCAAGCAGGTTTTCGACCGCTAACCCGCTATTGCAGCGTGACGCGGTCCTCGCCGCCGTGACGCCCGAAAAACTGCATCAGCTGAACGATCAGCTCGGCGCGCATCGCGAGCGTCGGCGCCTCGATCAGCGCCTGTTTCGCCGCCGCGTCAAACGGCGCGATCTGCGCGATGCCGTTGACGAGCGACGCATCGTCGAGCCGCCCGACGGCTTCCCAGTCGACCGCATAGCCCTGCGATTCGGCGAAGCGCCGCGACTCGCGTTCGAGGTCGGCACGCTGGATGCCCGCAAGTGCCACGTCCTCGGTCAGTTCCTCGATCAACGCCTCGACCTGGCGAAACGGCGTCGTGACGTTCAGCTCGCGCACGATGCGAAACCGCGCCAGCCCCTCGAGGACGAGGTTGTAGCGTCCGTCGTCGAGCGCCTCGACCTGCGCGATCTTGCCGACGCATCCCATCTCGAACAGCCGCGGCGCGTCGACTTCCTCGCGGATCGTCGGCGGGCGCGGCTGGATCATCCCGATCCGCCGGTCGCGCGCCATCGCATCGCTGACGAGCGCCCGGTAGCGCGGCTCGAAGATGTGAAGCGGCAGATGCATGCCCGGAAACAGCAGGGCACCGGTAAGCGGAAAGATCGACAGGCGCTGCCCCGTCTCGACGCGGGTGTCGCTCATGTGAACAGCACCGCCGACAGGCGACGGCGCTGCGCCGACACCCATGGGTCCATGATGCCGACGACGTCGAACAATTTAAGCAATTGCGCCTTGGCTGCCCCTTCGTTCCAGTCGCGATCGACACGGATGATTTCGAGCAGATGATCGGCGGCACCATCGCGGTCGCCCGCCGCCATCAGCCCGCCCGCGAGCTCGAAGCGTCTCGTGTGATCGTCGGGATTCGCCGCGACCTCGGCCTCGAGCCCGCTCAGATCGTCGACCGGCCTGACGTCGCGCGCGAGGGCGAGCGCCGATGCCGCGCGTTCGATCGCGGGGTCGCGCGCCAGCTCGGGCGGGAGCGCGGCGAGCAGCGAAGCGGCCTCGTCGACCTGTCCGGCGGCGACCTGCGCGCGGATCAGCCCCGACAGCGCGCCGGCATCGTCGGGGGCCATGTCGACGATCTGCGCAAAGATGCCGATGGCGCGCGGTGCATCGCCCTGGCCAAGCACCTCTTCGCCCATCGCCACCAGCGGCGCGATCTCGGCTTCCAGTGCCTGCTCCTCGCCCTCGATCGGCAATTGCTTGAGCAATTGATCGAGCATCTTGGTCAGCGCCGATTCGGTGCGCGCGGGGGTCAGGTCGGCGACGAGCTGCCCCTGAAATACCGCATAGACGGTCGGGATCGACTGAACGCGGAACTGCGCGGCGATCGCCTTGTTCGCATCGACGTCGACCTTGGCGAGGCGCACGCCCTTCGACGCATAGGCGGCCGCGACCTTTTCGAGGACCGGCGACAGCGCCTTGCACGGCCCGCACCATTCGGCCCAGAAATCGAGGATGACCAGCGCCGTCATCGACGGTTCGATGACATCGCGGCGGAAATCCTCGATCGCCTGTTTGTCGGCCGCGCTCAGTCCCAAGGTCGCCACGTTCGCACTCCGATGATGTCTGGCCCATATGTGGTGCAAAGCACCGCGATGCCAAGGGGATTGCGCAGGGGCACAGCGCCTGCTAGCAGCCGCGCCCTACCCGGTGGCCCCGCGCCGCCGACGACGCCAGAGCGGGCGTAGCTCAGGGGTAGAGCACGACCTTGCCAAGGTCGGGGTCGAGGGTTCGAATCCCTTCGCCCGCTCCAGCGTGTTTGGGGCACAAAATAGCTCCGCTATTTTGACCGCCAAACACGCTCGGCCGACCTTGCCTGCGGCAAGGATCGACGGCGCGGCTTTGCCGCGACGGGATTACTTTTTATCGTCGTCTATCAAATACAGCTTCTTGGGTGCTTGTGGCGAAAGCTGTGCCACACGTGTCTGCTCCCTCACGCGCTCCAGTGAATATCGACAGCCAGATCCGAATCACCCAGCACCCGCCCTACCGGTAGCGGCGATCCGACTCCTTCTGCCAGCGCCCCCTCCAGCATCGCGCGCTTCTCGGAGCCCGTCAGAACGATCGTGAGGGTTCGGGCAGCCAGAATAGCCGCCTTCGACAGCGTCACCCGAGCGACTGGCGCCTCGGCAGGCATCGGATCGGGCATCACGCCCAGCGCGCGACGCTCCCTTGGGCCGTTCAAAGCCTCGTCGAGGTCGGGACCGGCAAAGATCGACGCGGTATGTCCGTCGGTGCCGACCCCTAGCCAAACCAGGTCGAGCGGCCACGGCAGGTCGCCGAGCCGCGCATCGGCGCCCTTGCCCGCGAGCTTGTAATCGGCGGCTTTGCCCCCCGTCAGCGGCACCACGCGCGCGCCGAGCGGCAGGAAGGTCTTGGCGAGCATTGCGACGTTCGACAGCGGCGAGGTCACCTCGACGATGCGATCGTCGGTGGGGATGATCGTCACATCCTTCCACTTGCGCTTTTGCTTCGCCAGCCGCGCATAGGCGGCAAGCGGGGTGCTGCCGCCAGGAAGCGCGATCAGCGCCGATCCGCGCGCGTCGAGCGCCGAATCGATGATGAAGCCGACATCGCCCGCGACCGCGTCGGCGAGCTCGTCGGCGTCGTCATAGTCCCACCATTCGGCTTCGATCGTCATTGGGAAACATTCCTGTCGGGTTGCGGGGTCACGATGGCGGCGGCCTCGAGGATGTCGAGCGCGCGATGCGCCTCGACGTAGCGTGTCGCCGCGCTCATCCAGTCGGCGGCGCGCGCCTGTCCGGGCATGCGCGCGACCTCGGCCATCGCGGCATCGACCTGCCCCCCGGCGAGCTGGCGGCGGACGCGCGCGATGCGTTCGTCGGCGGCGGGCGAGGGGGTGTCGGCACGGCGCACGATGATGAGCGAACCGGCAACGCGGCGTGTCGCCGCCCACCAGCTCTCACCCTTGCCGCCGCCGCCGAGATCGGGGGCGAGCGCGTCGAAGCGTTCGCGCAAGGTATCGAGCGTGACCGGGCGCTGTGCGGCACCGATGATCGCGGCGACCGCGCGCGGCTGCGTCGCCGCGAATCGCTCGCGCAATTGCCCTTCGAGATAGTTGAGCGGCGCGCCGCGATCGATCGTCCGGCGCGCGGCAAAGGCCAGCAACAACCCCTCGGCGCGCGAAGCGTTGGCCGAGGCGAGCGCGGCGGCGCGGTCGATCTGGACAAGCCGCGCCTCGACCCCGGCGACCCGCGCCTCGGTCGCGACGATCTGTTCGGGCGCGGTCGCGTCGCCGGGGATGGCGGGCAAGGGCGCGGCGGGGCGCGAGACGAGCGGCGCAGGTACCGAAGGCGCGGCAACGCGATACGGCGGCGGCGGCGCGAGCAGGTCGCGCGCGGGCTGCCAGCGCGTGACCATCCACAGCACGAGCGCCGCGCCCAGCACAAAGGCGGTCAGCACGATCAGTGCGATCGTGCGATAGCCCCTGCGCGGCGCGGTCGCGTCATAGTCAGTGGGCATGGAGGTCACCGGTCACAGCGGCGCGCGTGTCGCACAGACGCGCCGCGAGTGCCAGCATCGCGGCGTCGGTCGGCGTATCGGCGGCGGCGAGGCTCGCCCAGCCGGTGCCGCACGCGCGTGCGGTGGCTTGACTGATCGCGACGAGGTGCGTGGCCGCGGGGTGACGGTGGAGTGCGGCGAGGCGCGCGCCCGCGCGCGGCGAGTGAACGAGCGCGAGCGGGCTGGCGTCGATGACCGCACGGTCGGCTTGCGTGATTTCGCGCTCCCGCGACCGATAGACCACGACCGCATCGCCGCCCAGGTCGTGCGCTTCGTGTCCGGCGAAGTGCAGCAGACGGGTTCCCGGCGGAATGAGGGTTCGCATCGCCGCCGCGTCCGAAGGCCCCGCAATAGCGCGAGCGAAGCCAGCCGCGCGTGCCGCCTGCGTGGTGGTCTCACCCACGGCATAAGCTTGCAGATGCGTGTAACGCGACAGCGTGTCGCCTGCATGGCGCACGCTGTTGGCACTGGTAAAGGCGATGGCGTCGTACTCGGCGGGGTCGGGCGCGTCCCACGCGACCGGCACGACCTCGAACAGCGGCACGCAGACCGGCGTGAAACGCAACGCGCGGGCGCGATCGGCGGTGGCGCGCGCTCCCGGCTCGGGGCGCAGGATCAGGACGCGCACGCGAACAGCGCGGCAAGTTCGGGTGGCGCGCCGTCGAGCAACTGGCGCGCGAGTTGTCCCGACGTCGCGGCCATGCCCGGCACGAACGCGATCTGCCCGCACCGGAAAACCCGCCCGTCCTCGGTCAATATCTCGGCGCGGAGCAGCCCGACTTCGCCGTTGAGCGTCGCCAGCACGCCGACCGGCGAATGGCAGCTTCCACCGAGCGCGGCGAGCAAGGCGCGCTCGGCTTCGACGCAGGCGCGCGTCGGGGCGTGATCGATCGTCGCGAGCAGTGCGCGCGCGTCGGCATCGCCGCCGCGGCACTCGATCCCGACTGCTCCTTGCGCGACCGCGGGCAACATGACGTCGGTCGGGATCGCCACGCCGACGCCGGGCTCGCCGAGCCGATCGAGCCCGGCCGCCGCAAGCATCGTCGCGTCCGCTTCGCCCGCCGCCAGCTTGGCGAGGCGCGTTGCGACATTGCCGCGAAACCCGACGATCTCGACATCGGGCCGGTGGCGCAGCACCTGTGCGGCGCGGCGCGGCGACGACGTGCCGAAACGTGCGCCCTCCGGCAGCGATTCGAGCGTATCGGCCCCGATCAGCCGGTCGCGGACGTCGGCGCGTTCGAGGATCGCGGCAAGCACGATCCCCGCCGGGCGCGACGTCTCGACATCCTTCATCGAATGGACGCTTGCGTCGGTGCGTTCGTCGAGCAGCGCGCGATCCAGCGTCTTGGTCCACAGCGCCTTGCCGCCGATGTCGGCAAGCGGGCGGTCCTGTACGCGGTCGCCTTCGGTCGCGATCGTGACGATCTCGACCGCGTCCTCGCTCAGCCCGTGCGCGACCAGCAGCGCACGCGTCATGTGCGCCTGCGCGAGCGCGAGCGGCGACCCGCGCGTGCCGAGGCGAAAGGGGCGCGTGGCGCTGAAGCTGGCAGTCGGCATCGCGCACGTGCTAGCGCCGATGCCGTGACGCGCAACCCCACCCTCATCCTCGGCATCGAATCGAGCTGCGACGAGACCGCCGCGGCGCTGGTCACCGGCGATCGGCAGATTCTCGCGCATCGCCTCGCGGGGCAGGAGGCGGAACACGCGCCCTATGGCGGCGTCGTGCCCGAAATCGCTGCACGCGCGCATGTCGAGGCGCTGATCCCGCTGGTCGAGGCGGCGCTGCACGACGCTGGCAAGACGCTTGGCGATCTCGATGCGATTGCGGCGACGGCGGGGCCGGGACTGATCGGCGGCGTCATGGTGGGGCTGGTGACGGCCAAGGCGCTTGCGCACGCCGCGGGCAAGCCATTGATCGCGGTCAACCATCTCGAGGGGCACGCGCTGTCGGCGCGGCTGTCCGACCCCGATCTCGATTTCCCCTTTCTGCTGCTGCTCGTCTCGGGCGGGCATTGCCAGCTGCTCGCGGTCGAGGGCGTGGGTTCCTACCGGCGGCTTGCGACGACGATCGACGACGCGGCGGGCGAAGCGTTCGACAAGACCGCCAAATTGCTCGGGCTGGGTTTTCCCGGCGGCCCCGCCGTCGAGCAGGCGGCACGCGACGGCGATGCCAGGGCCGTCCCGCTCCCGCGTCCGCTCATGGGCAGTGCCGAACCGCATTTCTCGTTCGCGGGGTTGAAAAGCGCGGTGCTGCGCGCGCGCGACACCGGGATTTACTCAGCACCCGACATCGCGGCGTCGTTCCAGGCGGCGGTGGTCGATTGCCTGGTCGACCGCACCGCGCGCGCGATCGGGCGGATGCCGGATGCGACCGCGCTCGTCGTCGCGGGCGGGGTCGCCGCCAACGCCAGCGTCCGCGCGGGGCTGACGTCGCTTGCAACATCGCACGGGCTTCGATTTGTCGCGCCGCCGCTGTGGCTGTGCACCGACAATGCCGCGATGATCGGATGGGCGGGGGCCGAGCGTTTCGCGCTCGGGCTCACCGACGCGCTCGATGTTGCCGCGCGCCCGCGCTGGCCGCTCGACCCTGCTGCCGAAGCGGTGCGTGGCGCCGGGGTGAAGGCGTGAGGATGGGCCGATGAGACTGGGGGTGCTCGGCGCAGGCGCGTGGGGAACAGCGCTCGCGCAGCTCGCCGCGGCCGATGGCGAGCCGGTGACCATCTGGGCGCACGAGGCCGAGGTCGCGAGCGCGATCAATCTCGCGCATGAAAACCGGCTGTTCCTGCCTGGGCAGCCGCTGTCGCGGTCGATCCAGGCGACGATTGACCCCGGCGCGCTCGACGTGTGCGACGCGCTGCTCGTCGTCACCCCGGCGCAGCACACCGGCCAGATCCTCGCGCGTACCCCGGTCGGCACGCGTCCGTTGATCCTGTGCGCCAAGGGGATCGAGGCGTCGACCGGGCGGCTGATGTCGGAGGTCGCCGCCGCGCGCCATCCGCAGGCGCCGCTCGCGGTGCTGTCGGGGCCGACCTTTGCGGCAGAGGTTGCACGGGGGCTGGCGACGGCGGTCACGCTCGCGACCGCCGACGCCGCGCTCGGGCGTGCGATCGCGGCGCGGCTCGCGCGTCCGGCGTTCCGGCCCTATCTCAGCAACGACGTGATCGGGGCGGAGATCGGCGGGGCCGTCAAAAATGTCATCGCTATCGCCTGCGGCGTGGCGCACGGACTCGCACTCGGCGAAAACGCGCGCGCCGCGCTGATCGCGCGCGGCTTTGCCGAAATGTTGCGCTTCGGCACCGCGCGCGGGGGGCATGCGGCGACGCTGACCGGGCTGTCGGGGCTGGGCGATCTGGTCCTCACGTGCAATTCGGTCGCGTCGCGCAACTTTTCGCTCGGGGTCGCGCTCGGTCGGCGAGGGGCTATCGACAAAACGATGGTCGCGAGTCCGACGGTGGCAGAGGGCGCGTTCACCGCCCCGGTACTGGCGCGTGAGGCCGAACGTCTCGGCGTCGACATGCCCGTCGTTGCGGCAGTATGTACGCTGGTCGAACGGGGCCAGGATGCGCATGATGTCGTGGCATCGCTGCTCGCGCGGCCCTTGCGCGAGGAAACGGCGTGAGCGGGTCAGAAATCCCAGGCGATGCCCTTGTGCTCCCAGTCGCCGTAGCGCGTCGGCTCGGGTCCTTCCCGCCCGCCATGTTCGGTCGCGGGCGTGACCGGTTCGGGCGTCGGCACCGGCGGGCTCTTGGTCAGATAGGCGGGGGCACGGACGTGCGCGGGGCGGCGGCTGGTCATGCGCCCTATCTGGGTGCGCGGCGCGCATTGGCAAGGTGGTGAGCGACGATCGCCTCAATCGCGTGATCGGGTCGGGCGCGCGGCGTGCGGCGCTGGTGCTGCTGGACGGCGTGTTCCGGCGCGGCGAGTCGCTGTCGGATACGCCGGTACGCGGTCTCGACGCGCCCGATGCCGCGCTCGCGCGGGCGATCGCGGGCGAGGTGCTCCGCTGGACGCCCGACCTCGACGCGTTGATCGATTCGGCGACCGCGCGCCCGCTTCCCGACGATGCCAAGGCGCGAATGGTGCTGCGCATCGCACTCGCGCAGACACTGGTGCTCGGCACGCCGCCGCATGCCGCGATTGCGACCGCGCTGCCTTTGGTCGCGGCCGGGCCGCGTCGCCTCGTCCACGGCGTGTTCGGTACGTTGATGCGCCGCGACGCCAGGCTTCCCGAATGGCCGACGTTGCCCGCCCCGGTCGAGGCGCGGTGGCGCGCGGCGTGGAGCGAAACAATGATCGACGGCGCACGGCGTGCCCTCGCCCAAGCGCCGCCGCTCGACGTGACGTTGCGCGACGACTACGACGACGGCGGCCTCGGCGGCGAAAGCCTGATGCCCGGCCACCGCCGCCTGCCGCGCGGCACGTCGGTGGCCGACCTGCCCGGCTATGCCGAGGGCAAATTCTGGGTTCAGAATATCAGTGCGTCGATCCCCGCCCGGTTGCTGGGCGCAGGGCACGGCCGGACCGTCCTCGATCTGTGCGCCGCGCCCGGCGGCAAGACGATGCAACTCGCCGCACGGGGCTGGCGCGTGACGGCGGTCGAAGGCGACGCGCGTCGCGCCATTCGGCTGCGTGAAAATCTCGCGCGCACGCGCCTCGACGCCGATGTCGTGATCGCCGACGTCATGCAGTGGGAGCCTGCGGGACCGGTCGATGCGATCCTGCTCGACGCGCCGTGCTCGTCGACGGGCATATTCGCGCGCCACCCCGACGTCCTCTATCGCATCGGGCAACGCGACATTGCCGCGATGGCAGCGGTGCAAGCCGCGATGCTCGCCCGTGCCGTCCGCTGGCTCGCGCCCGGCGGGCGACTCGTCTACGCCGTCTGCTCGCTCGAGCCTGAAGAAGGCGAGCCTGTGGTCGCGGCAAGCGGATTGCGGGTCGACAGCGCCGACGCCAGCGCGCTTCCGGCTGGCATCGCGCCCTCGGTCGACGGATCGGTACGAATCCTGCCCGAACCGGGACGTGACGGGTTCTTCGTCGCGCGCCTCGCCGCAGGCTGACGATTCGTATTCGCTTAGAGCGGGATGACATTAGCTTGCACCATATCCTGAGTTGTTGAGGTATGCGGCGCACTCGTTGGGTGAGAAGGCGTCGAGGAGTGATCCGATGCGTCGCCATGTTTGTTCGTGGGACCGTTCGGCGGCCTTTCGCAGCAAGTGTTTGAGCTTTGCGAAGACTTGCTCGATGGGGTTGAGGTCGGGTGAGTAGGGCGGCAGGAACAGCAGCCGCGCCCCGACGCTGCGGATGGCGGCGCGCACTGCGGGTTTTTTGTGGCTCGACAGATTGTCCATGATGACGATGTCCCCGGGCGAGAGCGTGGGGACGAGACACTGCTCGACATAGTCGGTGAAGCTCTGCCCGTTGACGGGCTGGTCGAGCACGCAAGGGGCATCGATCCGGTCGCAGCGGAGCGCCGCGAGGAAGGTCATCGTGCGCCAGTGACCATAGGGCACCTTGGCGTGGAGCCGCTGCCCTTTGGGAGCCCATCCCCGCAAGGGAGCCATGTTCGTCTTGGCCCAAGTCTCGTCGATAAAGACGAGACGCTTTGGATCAAGCCGTCCCTGATATTTCTTCCACTGCGTTCGCCGCCGCGCGATCCACGGTCGAAGCTGTTCGGCGGGCAGTACGCTTTTTTTTGAAGCTCAGACCCTCGGCATGAACGAACCGCCACACCTGCACATAGTCGACCTTCACTCCACGCTCGGCCAGCTCGGCGACCAGCCCGCGCAACGTAAAGTCGTGCGCGGTACGCTCGAGCAACCAGTCACGATGCCGCGACAACACCCCGACCTTGTAACCACCGATCCTGGCAGGTGCCGCGCTCCCAGTAGCACGATACCGTCCCGACCAACGCACCACCGTCGCCGGACTGATGCTCAGCATCGCTGCCACCGAACGAACGCTCTCACCCAACAAAACCCGAGCCACCGCCCGCTCGCGCAAGTCCATCGAATAGGCTCTCGCCATCGCTGCCGACCTCCATCCTCGGCCAGCAGCTTGAATCAGACTTCAACCGGTTTGTGAATCCCTATCGATTCATCGCAACGTCATCCCGCTCTAGCGCGGTCCTGCGGCTTCGGCGCGCACGGCGGGGCGGATGTCTTCGATCAGCTTGAGGATGGCGGCCGAGCGCAGGTCGCGCTTGGCATAATCCTTGGCCGAAAGCCCGGCGGCATTGTCGGGCTTGTTCGGATTGGCCCCTGCGCCCAACAGCACGCGCACCGTCGCTGCGTCGCGGTTCTGGACGGCGCGAATCAGTGCGGTCTCGCCGCGCGCATTGGCGGTATCGACGCTGGCGCGGCGCTGGACCAGCAGCTGTACCCCTTCGATCCAGCCGAGCTGGGCGGCGATCATCAGCGCGGTGTCGCCATTGCCGTCGCGCAGGTCGCGCGCCGCACCGCGCGACAGCATGAAGCTGAGCCAGGTCAGGTCGCGCCGTCGCGTGACGATATGGATCGCGGCTTCGTTGGTCGACGGGTCGCGCACGTCGATGATCGCCGAGCCCGGCTTGTTGAGGATGTCGGTCGCTTTCTGCCCGTCGGCTTCGCGCACCGCCTTCAGGAAATTGAAGCTTTGCGAGAATTGCGCCTGCGCCGGCACGGCAAGGGCTGTAACGGCGACGATTGGGGCGAGAAGCGGAAGGACGATGAGCGAGCGAGTCATGGCGAATACCAGTGCGACGGAATGGCGGGGCGTGTCTTGCGCACGGCGTCGTTGCAAAGCAAGGCTGGCCCGATGCTGAACATCCGACTCATCACGCTCGGCGCGCTCTTGGCGCTGGCGGCGTGCCAGTCGAGCCCCGAGGTACCGCCGCTCGCGGGCGCGCGGATCGGTGGTCCGTTCGCGCTGGTCGACCAGGATGCGCACGCGCGCACCGACCGCGACTTCGCGGGCAAATACCGCATCATGTATTTCGGCTATACGTTCTGTCCCGATGTGTGTCCGGTCGATGTCGCCAATCTGATGGCGGGCTGGCGCGCGTTCGCGAAAAGCGATCCGGCGCGCGCCGCGCGCGTGGTGCCCGTCTTCGTCACGGTAGACCCGGCACGCGATACGTCGCCGGTCCTGAAGACCTGGACGCAGGCGATCGATTCGCACCTCGTCGGGTTGACGGGCACGGCGGCGCAGGTCGCGCAGGCGGCGAACGCTTACGGGGTCAGCTATACGAGCCAGCAAAAGGGGCGCGAGGGCGGCTATCTCGTCGATCACAGCCGCGCCGCGTTCCTGATGGATCCCGACGGCAAGCCGATCGCGCTGCTGTCGCACGACGGCACGCCGGCCACGATCGCCGCCGAGCTCGATCGCTGGGTTAAATAGCGCATTTGTCCGGACTCATTGCATCGGCGAGCAACTCGGCTAGCTAGGCCAGGGATCGGCCTGCGACGGAGAACAGTCATGCGGATGATGAAGCTGGCACTGCTTGGTGCAATGGCGGTGGGCGGCGCAGCGGGTGCGCGGACGCTCGACCTCGCCAACCCCGACGATGCGCTGGCGGCTTATCGCAAGATGCAATGCTCGACGCAGGACAATGTGCCCGTCGTCTACCGCTGGTCGGGGCGCGCCTACAGCCGCGTGCCCGGCGAGCCCGACCGTCTGCTGTTCGGGCTCGAGGGCATGAATATCCGCCAGTGCGTGACCGTCGTCGATCCCAAGCGCGGCACCGGCTTTCGCCAGGTCAGCCGCGAGATCATGCTCTACATCGACCTGAAGACCGGCAAGCCCATCGACCGCTGGACCAACCCCTGGTCGGGCGACACCGTCGAGGCGATCCATGTCGCCAACGATCCCGTCAACATGCGCAGCGCCATGTTTGCGCGCGCTGCCGACGGCAAGCCGCAGGAGCTCGGGCTGCGCGTCGAGGGCGACTGGCTGATGATGCCGACCGAGGTTCCGCTGTTCTACGAGAATGCGCTCGGTGGCGCGTATCAGGATTACATTGGCGGCAAATACCAGGCGATGGAAATTTTCGACTTTTCGGGGCGTGCGGCGACGGTGCTCGACTCGCGTACGACGATGGGCATGCCGACGGTCGCGTGGGTCCGCGTGGCCGACTGGCTGCCTTGGATGAAGATGCGCGGACGCAGCGGTCAGATGATCTTCAACGCGACCGGGCGGATGCTGTCGAACTTCAACGAGCTGCCGCAAGTCATGCGCGACCAGATCGCCGCCAACTATCCCACCTATACCGCGCCCCCGCCGACCGACGATCAGCGGCCCAACGAAACGAGCTGGACCTATTTCAAGAAGAAACTCAAGCCTGACACGCGGTAGCGAAAAGGGGGAGGAGCGAACCCCTCCCCCCCGATTGCCGCGCCTCAGGCCGCCTGAGCGACTTCGAGCTGCGGGGTCTGGCCGCCGATCGCGATCTTGCGGGGGCGCATAGCTTCGGGAACCTCGCGCTGGAGGTCGATCGTCAGCAGCCCGGCATCGAGCGTCGCACCGGTCACCTGGACATAGTCGGCAAGCTCGAACTTGCGCTCGAACGCGCGCGTTGCGATGCCGCGGTGGACGAACTGGCGCCCTTCCTCGGCGTCCGCCCGCTTGCCCGTGACGACGAGCATGTTCGCTTGAGCAACCATCTCGATCTCGTCGGGCTTGAACCCGGCGACGGCGAGGGTGATGCGGTAGCTGTCCTCACCCGACCGTTCGATGTCGAACGGCGGGTAATTGTCGATCTGGCCGTTGCGGCTCGCGGTTTCGAGCAGGTCAAACAGCCGGTCGAAGCCGACGGTCGAACGGCGATAAGGGGTGAAATCGAAATTGGCACGCATGGTCGAGTCCTTTCAAAGCGACTTGGATGACCGGACCCTGACGGCATCCGGTGACGCAGAGATGGGAGCAGGCTGCGCGCATTCAAGACAGGTTATGTAAAATATCACACAGGGTTTCGCCGGAGCGACGCGCGGGCCGCGCGCGATAGGACTTGAACTTGCGACGGTGCAGCGCAAATGGAGGGGACGCGCGAAGGATATGCGAACGATGGCCGAATTTCTGTTGCCCAAGAACAGCAAGATCAGCGGCAAGGGCCGTGTGCACAAGGCAAAGGGCGACGCAAAACGCGTCAAACCGTTCAAAATCTATCGTTTCGACCCTGAGTCGGGTGAAAACCCGCGGTACGACCGGTTCGAGGTCGATCTCGACAATTGCGGGCCGATGGTTCTCGACGCGCTCATCAAGATCAAGGGCGAGCAGGATTCGTCGCTGACGTTCCGCCGTTCGTGCCGCGAAGGAATTTGCGGGTCATGTTCGATGAACATCGACGGGCGCAACGGCCTCGCCTGCACGACCGCGATCGAGGATGTGAAGGGCGAGGTGCGCATCACCCCGCTACCGCATATGGACGTGATCAAGGATCTCGTCCCCGACTTCACGCATTTCTATGCGCAATATGCCTCGATCGAGCCCTGGCTGAAAACCAAGACGCCCGATCCGTCGGGCAAGGAGCGGCTTCAGTCGCCCGAGGACCGCGCGAAGCTCGACGGGCTTTACGAGTGCATCCTGTGCGCTTGCTGCTCGACGTCGTGCCCGTCCTACTGGTGGAATTCGGACAAGTTCCTGGGGCCCGCCATCCTGCTTCAGGCGTATCGCTGGCTCGCCGACAGTCGCGACGAGATGACCGGCGAGCGCCTGGACGAGCTCGAAGACCCGTTCCGCCTCTATCGCTGCCACACGATCATGAATTGCGCGAATGTGTGCCCCAAGGGGCTCAATCCCGCCAAGGCGATCGCCGAGATCAAGAAACTGGAAGTCGAGCGCGTTGTTTGATAGGCTTCAGGCATGGCTGAAGAGATCGAGAACCACACGCTGAGGTTGCTGCAAGAGTTACGCGCCGAAATGCGGCTCGGCTTCGCGCGGCTAGACGAGCGAATTGATGTTCTGAAGACCAAGCTCGACGGAAACACCGTGCTCCTTGGCATGGTCGCTGGCATTCCGCACGATCACGAAAAGCGCGTCGAGGCGCTTGGGGCGACGTTGCACTAGCCTCCGATTGACCGACGAGGCCGCCTTCGCATTTGGTGAGGATTCCGACCATCCCGGCTGGTACGGCTGGGCGTTGCGCGACGACACGCGTTACAATGGCTTTCTCGGCCGCCTGCTTGTACGTCGCGAAGGGGACATCGCGCGCGTGCGGATGATGCCCGAGCGGCGGCATACCAACCTACAGGACTCGATCCACGGGGGCACGACGATGGGGTTCGCCGATATCGCGCTGTTCGCGGCCGCGCGAATGTTCGGACTGATCGAGGCGGGCACGGCCGTCACGCTCGACATGAGCTTTCAGTTCATCGGCACCGGGCGCGAGGGCATGCCGCTCGATGCCGAGGTCGAACTGCTGCGCGAGACGCGGCGGCTGTTGTTCATGCGCGGGCTGGTCGTCCAAGGTGACGCCAAGGTCGCGGCGTTCGCGGGCACGATCCGCAAGGGCAGTTGAACACGCTCGACCAATATCGTGCGCTGGTGGCAGGGGCCGAGCTCCGCCCCGATGCGACGCAGGCCGCGGCAGCCGCGCGACTGGCGGCACTCGAATTGCAGCTTGAAGTCGCGCCGCCCCGCGGCAGCTCCTTGTGGCATTTCAGTAAGCACAAACCGGTGGCGCCGCGCGGTATCTACCTATGGGGTGGCGTGGGGCGCGGCAAGTCGATGCTGATGGACCTGTTCTATGCGTGCGCCGACATCCGTCGCAAACGCCGCGTCCATTTCCACGAATTCATGATCGAGGTACATCACCGGTTACGCGTTGCGCGCGCCAGCGAAGCCGGCGACCCGGTTGCGACGGTGGCGGGCGACCTGCGCGACGACGTGCGCCTGCTCGCGTTCGACGAGATGGTCGTCAACAACTCGGCCGACGCAATGATCATGTCGCGGCTGTTCACGCATCTGCTCGAAGGGGGCGTGACGCTCGTCACGACATCGAACCGTGCGCCGGGCGACCTGTACAAGGACGGGCTCAACCGCGAGCATTTCCTGCCTTTCATCGCGCTGATCGAGGCGCGGCTCGATGTCGTCGCGCTCGACGGGCCGACGGATTACCGGATGCAGCGGCTCGCGGGAGCGACGACATGGCATGTGCCCAACGGAGCCGGCGCGACCGCAGCGGTGCGGCAGGTGTTCTTCCAGCTGACCGACTATCCGCCCGAGGACGCCAAAAACGTCCCCTCGGCCGACCTCGACCTCGGTGGCGGACGCGTGTTGCATGTGCCCAAGAGCCTGAAGGGCGTCGCCGTCTTTTCGTTCAAGCGGCTGTGCGGCGAGGCGCGCGGGTCGAGCGACTATCTGGCGGTCGCTCGACGGTATCATACTGTCTTCGTCGTCGGCATTCCGGTGATGGGACCCGAAAACCGTAACGAGGCGGCACGCTTCGTGACCCTGATCGACGCGCTCTACGAACACCGGGTAAAGCTGATCGCCACTGCCGACGCGCTACCCGCCAGGCTTTACCTCGCGGGCGACGGCCGCTTCGAATTCGAACGCACCGTCAGCCGCCTTATCGAAATGCAGTCCGCCGATTATCTGGCGCAGGGTCATGGGGTGGCACCAGCATGACAGGCCGGGTCGTTAGACGCTTGGCAACATAATGCCGCAGCGGCGGCTCGCCGTAGCGGGCGATAAGGAGTGCGAGCGTCACGATCAGGGCGAGCGCGACGGCGATGGCCACGCTTCCGTCAAGGCCAAGGCCAAGGAGATCGCCGATCAGGATCGTGCCGACGGTCTGGTGGACAAGGTAGAGCGGATAGGTCGCGCTGCCTGCGGCCGCGATTGCTCCGGTTACGCGCGACGCGCCAATCCGGTGCTCGACGCTCGGCGCATAGACGAGCGCCGCGACCGCCAGCGCGAAGATGATCAGCGCCATCGGTCTCGACGGATCGGGTGTTGCCTGAACGGCAACGACTTCGGGCATGATGCCGATGATGCAAGCGGGCAAAAGCAACGTCGCTGCCGCGGCCCGTCGGAGCGAGCTTCCTGTCCCGCTCGAGAGCGATTGCAGCGATATGCCCAGCGCGAAGTAGCAGCCGTGATACAACAGGCAGAGCTGCGCGCCGCGCACCCACGCGACGTGCATGCCCAACGCACATGCGACGACAAACGCGCTGCTGGCCGTTCCAACGACCAGTGCAATGCGGTCGAGCGAGGCTTGTTGGCCGGAAGCCCCTAAAGTTGCCGCGACGAGCGCATAAAAGCTGATCTCGATCCCGATCGTCCAGAATGACGGGTCAATGGATTCGCCGATCGGCCATAGCGTCGCCGCAATGAACCATTCGGCGGCGAGGAGAGCGGCGGGCCAATGAGCGACGGAGGAAAGGCAAAGGAGGGTGATCGTCGCACAAATCCACGCCGTAGGTGCCAGCCGCAGGAAGCGACGTCGCGCGAATTCGGTGGAGGACGATCCCAACGCCGAAATTGCGATGACATAGCCTGAGATGACGAAAAATATCTGGACGCCTACCCATCCCGGGCGGACGATCGGTGCCAAGGCATCGGGAAGTCTATCGAGCGGCACGAAGTTCAGAAAACGCAGATCCTGCCCGCGAATGGTGAGGGTTCCATAATGAAACACGACAACCATGATTGCCGCGGCGAGCCGGATAAGATCAACGGTATGAAGGTGTTGCCGTCTTCCCGGGCGGGGGGTGATGACGTGCTTCATGCCGCTAGCCCTCTTCGTGGCTTCTCTATTGTCGCAGGGCACTTAAGAAGCCGCAAACACACGCATGCCGAAAGAAAGATCGCCGGGCCGCGACTAGTGCTTGCGCCGACGCTGCGACTGCCTAGCATCGAAGGCGACAGGAGAGCCCGTTCATGATCCGCCTTTTCGCCGCCGCCGCCCTGATCGCCAGTTCCGCAGTCGCCTCACCGCCCGTGACGAGCGCCGCCGATCATGCCGCGACCCGCGCGATGTTCGAACGGATCATCAACACGCCGACGGTGCTCGGGCGCGGCAAGGTGCCTGAGATGGCGGCCTATCTGGCGGGCGAGTTCCGGCGCGCGGGCTTTGCCGAAGGCGACGTGCGTGTGATGCCCTATGCCACCAACAATGCCGCGGGGACGGCCAAGGACGATACCGCCGCGCTGATCGTCGTGTGGCGCGCGGCCAGGCCGTCCGCCAAGCCGCTGATGCTGATGGGGCATATGGATGTCGTCGAGGCACGGCGCGAGGATTCGACGACCGATCCGTTCGTGCTGACCGAACGCGACGGATATTATTACGGGCGCGGGACGCTCGACATGAAGGCGGGCATCGTCGGCATCGCGCGCAGCATGATCAACCTGCGCGCGGCCGGCTTCAAGCCGAACCGCGACATCGTCGCGTTCCTGACCGGTGACGAGGAAACCAACGGCATCGGAGCCGAAAAGGGCGCGACCGAATGGCGCGCGCTGATGGGCAACCCCGATCTCGGGCTCAACGCCGATGGTGGCGGCGTGTATTTCTCGCCCGATGACCAGCCCCTCGCCGCCACGCTCCAGACCGCCGAAAAAACCTTTGCAGGCTATACCTTCACCGTGCGCAATCGCGGCGGGCATTCGTCGAAGCCGCGCAAGGACAATGCGATCTATAGCCTCGCGCATGCCATCGAGCGGCTCGAGGCGTATCGCTTCGCGCCGATGCAGAACGAGACGACCCGCGCCTATTTCGCGACCCGGCAGAAAAGTGCGCCCGCGCCGCTCGCAGCGATGATCGGGCGCTGGCTCGCCAATCCCAACGACGGCGAAGCCGCCGATGCGATCGAGGCGAGCGAGAGCGAGGTCGGGCTGACGCGCACGCGCTGCGTCCCGACGCGGCTGTTTGCGGGGCATGCCGACAATGCCTTGCCGCAGCTGGCGACCGCGATGGTCAATTGCCGCATCTTTCCCGGCGTCGATCCGAACGCGATCAAGGACGAGCTGGTGCGCATCGCCGCCGATCCGGAGGTCGTCGTGACGCGCAACGACGCCTATGTCGCCTCGCTGTCGTCGCCGCTGCGTCCCGACGTGACCAACGCGTTCACGCGCGCGGTGGTCGCGCTCCACCCCGGCATGAACGTCGCACCCGAAATGTCGACCGGCGCGTCCGACGCGCGACCGTTCCGCGTCGCGGGCGTTCCCGTCTATGGCGTGTCGGGTGCATGGGTGCGCTCGCCGACCGATTTGCGGGCGCACGGCAAGGACGAGCGCATTCCGGTGCAGGCGCTCGACGACAATGTCCGCCACTGGGAAATGATGCTGCGCGACATCGCCGGGCGGTGATCGAAAGCCGCGTGTCGCGGTCTGCATCGGTTCTGCACGGCATTCGCGCGCGCTCCTAACGGGTCGCACCATCGCGCGTGCACACGCGGCGCGCATCTGCAAAGCCCCGATCACCGGAGCTTCGCCATGCGTGCCCTTCACTGGCCTTCGTTTCTCGTCAAACTTTTCGCCGCGTGCGCGCTCGTCGCGCTCGCCGACCGGCTGTTCTGGAACATGGGGGGCGTCGGGTCGAACCTCGGCGGCTTTGCCTTTGCATGGGCACTCGTGCTGGCGGTCGTCCGCCCGTCGCTGCGGCACGATCCGCGCGCGCTTGCCTTTCTCGCGCTTGCGGTCGGCATGGGGGGCCTGCTCGGCGACGATCCCGGACTGCTGACATGGGCGCTGTATTGGAGCGCGCTGAGCATCGCGACGCTGCTCCCCCGCGAGGCGCGCTTCGGCAGTGCGCTCGACTGGGGGCTGCGACTGCTGCTCCATGCGGTGACGAGCGTCGTCGCGCCCTGGTCCGATCTGCTTCGGCTGAGGCGCGTCAAGCGGCGCGGCAGGACGGGGGGTCTGCGCGCGCTGCTGCCGTTGCTGCCTTTGCCGCTGGCGGGGCTGGCGGTCTTCGTGACGCTGTTCTCGCTCGCCAATCCGGTGATCGAGGAGGCGATCGGGCGGCTCGCGCTGCCGACGCTCGACCTCGTGCGGTTGATGCTCTGGACGGTGGTTCTGACGCTCGTCTGGGCGACCTTGCGTCCGCGCCGCGCGAACATCCGGCGTTATCACCGTCCCGACGCTGCCGCGGACTTTCGCCTGCCCGGCGTGTCGGTCGGGTCGGTAACGCTCTCGCTGCTCGTCTTCAACGCGCTGTTCGCGGTGCAGAACGGCCTCGACATCGCGTTCCTGTGGAGCGGGGCAGGGCTGCCCGACGGGATGACGCTCGCCGGCTATGCGCATCGCGGCGCGTACCCGCTGATCGCGACCGCGCTGCTCGCCGGATTGTTCGTCCTCGTCACGCTGCGCCCCGGGTCGGCGACCGCTGCGGTCCCGCTGATCCGGTGGCTCGTCGGGCTATGGGTGGTGCAGAACATCTTTCTGGTCGCGTCGAGCATGTTGCGCACGATCGACTATATCGACGCCTATTCGCTGACCCGGCTGCGTATCGCCGCGCTACTGTGGATGGCGCTGGTCGCGGTCGGGCTGGCGATGATCCTGTGGCGGATGCTGGCGGGCAAGAGCGCGACCTGGCTGATCAACGCCAATGTCGCCGCCGCGACCAGCGTGCTGATCGGCTGTAGCGTCGTCGATCTCGGGTCGGTGACGACGAGCTGGAACGTCCGCCATGCACGTGAGGTCGGCGGACGCGGTGCTGCGCTCGACCTCTGCTATCTGAGCGGACTGGGTTCTTCGGCACTGGTGTCGCTCGTCGAACTGGAGGCCAAACCAGGGCTGGCAACAGGGTTCGCGGACCGCGTCGCTGCCGTCCGGCACGAAACACTGTTCGCGACGGCGCGCAACCAGCAGGGCGGGTGGTGGACGTGGCGTAACGCGCGCCGGATGGCCGAGGTCAAGGCGGTCGCCGACAGCCTGCCCGACGGGCTGCCACGGCCGGAATTCAGCCCCTATGGCCGGAACTGCGACGGCGCGTTCGTGCCGCCGCATGCTGTCCCCGTGACAAGCGAGGACGCCGAAGCGCCCGACGCCTTGACCCCGGGTGACGCACGATGATTATGTGCCCGATGCCGCGCACCATCCTGATCGCCGACGACGACGACCATATCCGCGAGCTGCTCGCCTTCGCCTTTGCCAAGGCAGGGCTCGACACGGTCGAGGCGAGCGATGGCGAGGCGGCGCTCGCGGCGGTCGCGGCACGGCGCGTGGACCTCGTCGTGCTCGACATCAACATGCCGCGCATGGACGGACTGGAAACCTGTCGTCGGCTGCGCGCCGGGGGCGACGTGCCGATCCTGTTCCTGTCGTCGCGCGCCGACGAGATCGACCGCGTGCTCGGGATCGAGCTGGGTGCCGACGATTATGTCGTGAAGCCGTTTTCGCCGCGCGAGGTCGTCGCGCGCTCGATGGCGATCCTGCGGCGCGCGTCGGCACGCCCGCCGCAGCTGCCGCCCGCCGCGCGTATCGACCATCAGCTGCTGACCGTCGATACCGAAGGGTGGCGCGCGGCTTGGGCCGATGCCGAAGTGCCGCTGACCGTGACGGAGTTCACGATCCTCCACACGCTCGCCGTCATGCCGTCGAAAGTCTTCAGTCGCGGCGCGATCATCGACCGGCTGCACGGGCCCGGGTTCGCGGTCACCGACCGCACGATCGACAGTCATGTCCGTAACCTGCGTGCCAAGTTCGCGCGCGTCGGCGGGCACGACCTGATCGAGACGCGCGCAGGCGTCGGCTATCGGCTGGGGGCGTGCAGCGGCGGCCCCGGATGAGCGTTCCGCGATGATCGCCGCGCTCAAGCGCGTCGCAAAGGCGCACTGGCCCGCGCTCAGCCTGCGTTCGATCCTGTTCGCGACATTGTTCGTGACGGCCGCGCTGCCGGGCGTCGGCGCGCTGTTCCTGCGCGTCTATGAAAACACGCTGGTGCGCCAGACCGAGGCCGAACTCGTCGCGCAGGGCGCGGCGCTCGCGGCGACGGCGGCGAGCGTTTGGGGCGAGCGTAACGGCGTCGACGCGGCCGCGCGCTTCCGGCCGGAGCCGTCGACGATCGACCTGCGCGTGACACCCGTGCTCGACGAGCGACCACCCGCGAGCCCCGCGAGCGCATTGCCCGACGCGCGCGCGCAGTTGGCGGCTGGCACGCTCGCGCCGATCTTTGCGCGCACGCAGCGGACGACGCTCGCCGCGATCACGCTGGTCGATGCGCGCGGCACCGTGGTGCTGGGGCATGAAGCCGGGGGAAGCTATGCCGCCGTTCCTGAAATCACGGCGGCGCTAGGGGGCCGGGTCGCAACGATGCTGCGCCGCAACGCCGCCTATCGCCAGCGCTATGCGTTCGAATGGCTCAGCCGCGCGTCGTCGCTGCGCATCCACCACGCGCGCCCTGTCGTCGTCGGCGGGCGCGTCGTCGGCGTCGTGCTGCTGTCGCGTTCGCCGCGTGCCTTGTTCAGGGGGCTTTACGAGGATCGCGGGAAAATCCTGTTCGGGATCGCGTCGATCTTCGCGGTACTCGTGCTTTTGTCGGGATTGCTGTCGCGCGGAATCGCGCGTCCCATTGCAATTCTGGGGCAAGCGACGCGCAGCCTCGCCAAGGGCGAGGTCGTCGTCCCCGAAGCGCCGGTCACCGCCGCGATCGAGATACGCGCACTGTACGAAAATTTCCGAACGATGGCGGCCGCGATCGAATTCCGCTCGCACTATCTCCGCGATTTCGCAGCCGCGGTCTCGCACGAATTCAAGACGCCGCTGGCGGGCATTCGCGGCGCGGTCGAGCTGCTTCAGGATCACGGGGCCACGATGGCGGACGACGAGCGGGCGCGTTTCCTCGGCAATATTGCCGCCGACGCCGGGCGCCTCGCTCAGCTCGTGACGCGCCTCCTCGACCTTGCGCGCGCCGACCTGATGCGCGCCGATGCCGAGACTTGGTGCGACCCCGTTTCGACCGCGCGCGCCGTCGCCGATGCGTTCGACTGCGCCAATTTCCGCGTGCGGCTCGACGGCGTCGAGGGCGCGCTTATCGCCATCGCGCCCGCCGCGCTGACGGCGGTCCTGACGACGCTCGTCGAAAATGCGCGTCAGGCGGGTGCCTCCGAAGTGCGGATTGCGGTGGCCACGAGCGCGACGGCGATCGTCACGGTCAGCGACAACGGCCCCGGTATCGCGGCCGGCGACCGCGAACGCATATTCGAGGCCTTTTTCACGACGCGCCGCGCGAGCGGGGGGACGGGGCTGGGACTGGCGATCGCCCGGTCGCTGCTCGGCGGGAGCGGCGCGACGCTCGAGCTCGTCGATTCACCCGCAGGCGCAGCGTTCGTGATCAGCGCCGCCGTGCCTGAGGCTATAGCCCCAGGCGCTTGATTTCGATCTTGGGGCAATGGTCCATCACAACCTTCAGCCCCGCCGCCTCCGCACGCGCGGCTGCGTCGGCGTCGATGACGCCAAGCTGCATCCATACTGCCTTCGCGCCGATCGCGATCGCCTCGTCGACGACCGCGCCCGCCTGGTCCGAGCGGCGAAAGATGTCGACCATGTCGATCGGCTCGTCGATGTCGCCAAGCGAGGCGACGACCGTCTCACCGAGCACCTGCTCGCCCGCCAGCGCGGGGTTGACGGGGAGGACACGGTAGCCGTGGTCCTGCAAGAACTTCATCACGCCGTTGCTCGCGCGGTCGGGCTTGTCCGACACACCAACCATCGCGATCGTCCTGGTGGCGCGCAGGAGTGCCTCGATCCGGGCGTCGTCGCTCATCTCAATGATCCTTCACCCAGGCGAGAACGCGGGCAGCAAGACCGGCGAACGCCTGCGCGTGCGGTCCGTTCCCCGCCGCCGGGGGTTCGCCTGCATCGGACCCGGTGCGGATCGCGATGTCGAGCGGAATACGCGCGAGGAAGTCGTGCCCCTGGCGGCGCG
Source organism: Sphingomonas sp. (assembly GCA_965248885.1). GTDB lineage: Bacteria > Pseudomonadota > Alphaproteobacteria > Sphingomonadales > Sphingomonadaceae > Sphingomonas_O. The sequence goes on from OZ252211.1 coordinate 2,845,390, forward strand.
CGCTGGCCTCTGCGCCGCCGCTGCCGAACGGGTCGCTGACTGCGCCGCAATGCGGGCAGGCATAGCCCGCCATATTCTCGACTATGCCGATGATCGGCACCTGGCTCTGCGCGAACAGGTCGATCGCGCGCTCTGCATCGATCAGCGCCAGATCCTGCGGCGTCGAGACGATCAGCGCGCCTGCGGGCTTGTGCTTGGCGATCATCGACAGCTGCACGTCGCCGGTGCCAGGCGGCAGATCGACGACGATCAGCCCGGCATCGCCCCAGTCGGCGTCGATCAGCTGGCCGAGCGCATTGCCCGCCATCGGCCCGCGCCACGCGATCGCCTGCCCGGGCGGCACGAGGTGCCCGATCGAGAGCATCGGCACGCCGAAGCGCGTCGCGACGGGATCGAGCCGCTTGTCGTGCGCGGTCGGGCGCAGCCCTTCGGTCGCCATCAGCCGCGGCTGCGACGGGCCGTAGATGTCGGCATCGATCAGCCCGACGCGCACCCCGGCGCGCGCAAGCGCGACCGCAAGGTTGGCGGCGACGGTCGATTTGCCCACCCCGCCCTTGCCGCTCGCGACCGCGATCAGCCGCCGCCCGCCGCGCTCGGCGGTCACCGCGACGCGTACCGAGGTGACGCCCGGAACGGTGGCGAGCACGGCCTCGACCTCGGCTTTGAGCGCATCACGGTCTGCTGCCGCAAGCCCGGTCGCGTCGAGAATGACGCTCGCGCGCCCGTCGGCAAAGCGCGGCGGGCCCGCGCGTCCGCGGGCAGCAGGCAGCGACTCGAGCGCGGTGGTGAGGGCAGCGGGCGAACTCATGCTCCCCCTAGCGCACGCCACGCACGCGCTTGCAATCGGCAACGATAATGATAATCGTTCGCAAGTGAACCTCGCCATGCTCCCGTTTCGTAACGAAGCGATCGTTACGTCGATCGACTGGGACGCATTGGGGGTGCGCGACTCGCGGCGATTGCGTGAACTCGGCTTCGACGAAGGCGTCGCGGTTGAGCCGCTGTACGCGGCAGGCTGGGTCGTGCGCGATCCGATTGCGGTCAGGATCGGGCGGATGACCGTCGCGATCCGGCGTGTCCAGGCCGAGCGCATCGGCGTCTGCCCGATCGCCGACGCGCCCTTGGCGATCGGCGACGTGCCATGAACATGGAAACGGCGATCGCGCCGATGCCGCTGCCCGTGTCGATTCCGATGGTCGCGCTGGTCGGCAATCCCAATGCGGGCAAGTCGGCGCTGTTCAATGCGCTGACGGGCGCACGCCAAAAGGTCGGCAACTATCCCGGTGTGACGGTCGAGCGACACGCCGGGCGGCTCGCGCTGCCCGACGGGCGCCCGCTCGAACTCGTCGATCTGCCCGGTACCTACAGCCTGACCCCCGCGAGCCCCGACGAACAGGTGACGCGCGATGTCATCCTCGGGAAACAGGCGGGCGAGCGGTTGCCGCAGGCGCTGATCGTCGTCGTCGATGCGGCGAACCTCGACAATCACCTGCGTTTCACGCTGGAGCTGATCGAACTCGGGCTGCCCATCGTCGTCGCGCTCAACATGTTCGACCTTGCGACGCGCGACGGGCTGACGATCGACGTGGCGGCGCTGTCTGCCTCGCTCGGTGTGCCCGTCGTGCCGACCGTTGCCGTTAGGAAGCGCGGGCTCGACGTCCTGCTCGGCGAGCTGGGCGTACAGCTTGGCACTGTCCTCAAGCTGCGCGGCGGAAAGGGGTTGCCGATCGGCGACCTGGCCGAACGCCAGCGTCGCGCGCGGCGCATCGCGCGCAGCGTGACGATCGAAAACAACCCTGCGCGACGCTGGACAGAAAGCATCGACCGGATCGCGCTCCATCCCGTCGCCGGGCCATTGATCCTTGCAGCGTTGCTGTTCGTGATGTTCCAGGCGGTGTTCACGGGCGCTGCGGCCCCCGCCGACTGGATCGGCGCGCGGATCGCCGACCTGCAGGCGCTGGTTACGGCAAACACCTCCGAAGGGCTGTGGCGCAGCCTGCTCGTCGACGGGCTGCTCGGCGGGGTCGGTGCGGTGGTCGTCTTCCTGCCCCAGATCATGATCCTGTTCGCCTTCATCCTCGTGCTCGAGGCGTCGGGCTATATGGTGCGCGCCGCCTTTCTGATGGACCGCATGATGGCGCGCGTCGGCCTGTCGGGGCGTGCGTTCATCCCGCTGCTGTCGAGCTTTGCCTGTGCGATCCCCGGCATCATGGCGACGCGTACGATCGACGATCCGCGCGACCGGCTGACGACGATTTTGATCGCGCCGCTGATGACCTGCTCGGCGCGGCTGCCCGTCTATGCGGTCATCATCGCGGCGTTCATTCCGGCGCGCAATGTGCTTCCCGGCATCGGGCTGCAGGGGCTGGTGCTGTTCGCGCTCTACCTCGCGGGCGTTTTGGGCGCGATGGCGGCGGCGGTACTGCTGCGCTATACGGTGACGAAGGGACCGCCGTCGGGTTTCCTGATGGAAATGCCCAAATACCAATGGCCCGCGCCGCGCGATCTCGTGCTCGGGCTGTGGCAGCGGGCCTGGATATTCCTGAAGCGCGCGGGCACGATCATCGCGGTGACGACGATCATCCTGTGGGCGCTGCTCAGCTTCCCGCGCGTGCCGCCGGGAAGCGCGATCAGCCAGGTCGACTATTCGATCGCCGGGCGGATCGGCGACGGGCTTGCGGTGCTCGTCGCGCCGATCGGATTCAACCGCGACATCGCGCTCGCGCTGATCCCGACGATGGCGGCGCGCGAGGTGGCGGTATCGGCGCTCGCCACCGTCCATTCGATCGACGCGCCCGACGAAGGGCGTCGCAACGTGTCGCTGGCGCAAACGCTGCGCGGGCAATGGTCGCTTCCGACCGCACTCGCCTTCCTCGCGTGGTTCGTCTTCGCGCCGCAATGCATTTCGACGATCGCGGTGACGCGGCGTGAGACCAATGGCTGGAAATGGCCGGGGTTCATGCTCGCCTATCTGTTCGGGCTGGCCTATGTCGCGGCGGGTGTGACCTATTGGGGCGCGGTGGCGCTGGGGCTGTGATGCGATAACCGAGCGGCCCGCTCTCGCTTCGACGCGATCGAGTCGGTAAGGCGTCGGAATTCACACAGGAGAAAGCCGTGGCAGGCAGCGTCAACAAGGTCATTCTGGTCGGCAATCTGGGCAAGGATCCCGAGAGCCGGTCGTTCCAGAACGGTGGCAAGGTGGTGAGCTTCACGCTCGCGACGTCGGAAAGCTGGAACGACAAAGCGAGTGGCGAGCGGCGCGAGAAGACCGAGTGGCACAATGTCCAGATCTTCAACGAACAGATCGCCAAGACCGCCGAGCAATATTTGAAAAAGGGCGCGAAGGTCTATGTCGAGGGGGCGCTGCGCACGCGCAAATGGGCCGACCAGTCGGGCAATGATCGCTACACGACCGAAGTCGTCCTCGAACGGTTCAACGGCTCGATGGTGATGCTCGACCGCGCGGGCGGCGAACGTGGCGGCGGCGGCGGCGGCGGGAGCGACTGGAACCAGGACTCGGCACCGCGCGGGAACTTTGGTGGCGGCAGTGGCGGCGGTGGCGCAGCGCGCGGGGGCGGTGCAGCACGGCCGAGTGCGTTCGATGCGGACCTCGACGACGATGTTCCTTTTTGATGCTCGCGCTGCGCGCAATCAGGTGATCATGCCCGCGCGCTCGACCAGCAAACGGACGATCGCATTGGGAAAGCGTCGCTCGACGGTCACCGCATAATAAGTGTCGACGATCCCGGAGAATTCGTCGGCCTCGACGAGGGTGCCTGCCATCAGCTCGTCCCTGACGGCGATCGGCGGCAGCACGGCGAGCGCGAACCCTTCGCGAACGATCAGGCGCATCATCGCGATATCGTCGACCTCGGCGGCGATGCGCGGGCGCAGCCCCAGCCGGTCGGCCAGCGCGTCGAACCCGCTTCGAACACTGCTTCCCGCCGTGGGCACGATGACGGGATGCGCGCCCAGCAATTCGCCGATCGATGTTGTCGTCCCGAGCAGCGCGGGCGCGCCGATCAGGCTGACGTGCTGCTCGGCCAGTTTATGCGTCACAAAGGGAGCCAGCGCATCGGTCGCGGGCGGCTGGTTGATCAGCACGACATCGAGCGCCAGCGCTTGCAGCCCGCGTAGCAGCTCGGCCGGGCTTCCCGACCGCAGCACGATCTCGACGTCATCACGCCCGAGGACCGGTTGCACGAAGCTCAGCTGGAAATTGCGCGACAGGGTGGCGAGCGCGCCGACGCGAACTGCCTGACGCGTGGTGCCCGTGTCCCGCAACGTCCCGACGAGCTCATCGCCCGCCGCAAAGATCGTATTGGCGTGATCGAGCGTGATGCGCCCCGCCTCGGTCAGGTGGAGCGCACGCGCGCGCCGCTCGAACAGCGCGTGACCCAGCCGTTGCTCCAGCTTGCGGATTTGTACGGACAATGCCGATTGCGAAACGTTCAATCGCTCTGCCGTGCGCGACAGATTCCCGTCGCGCGCAACCGCCCAGAAATAGCGTAGATGATTATAGTTGAATTCAGCCATGGTTGCTTAAAACAGAACGGTATCGGCCGGACAATGAATTTTACGCATGCATCGAACCGCAATAGCGCCACCCGACACGTTGCAAGTTTCGAGGTTCACCGGTGCAATCGACGCTTTTCCCGCTTCTCGCCCCGGTGTTGCTTCTGGCCGCAGCCACGATAGGCGCGGTGCGACCCCATCGGCTCGGGTCTTTCGAGCGATGGGCCATCGAGGTGCTTGCCCTGATGGCGCTCATTGTGGGTGTCGCGACAGTCGTCGTGCTCGCCAGCGGCGGCGCGGCAACGAGCGTGCCTTTCGGTTGGGCCCGCGGGGTCGTCACGGTGCGGCTCGACATCGTCAGCACGGTCATGCTCGCGCTCGTGACTTTCATCGGCTGGGTCGTCGTTCGCTATGCGCTCGTCTATCTCGATGGTGAGGCGCGGCAGGGTTATTTCATGGCGTGGCTGTGTGCGACGCTCGTGGCGGTGACCGTGCTGCTGATCGCGGGTAATCTGATCCTGCTCGCGCTTGCCTGGATCGCGACCAGCCTCAGCCTTCACAGGCTGCTGCTCTTTTATCCCGAACGCGTTGCGGCGCAGCGCGCAGCGCGCAAGAAATTCCTCGTCGCGCGCGCCGCCGACCTTGCGCTGCTCGGCGCGGCGGTGCTGATGTTCGCCGATTACGCGACGACCGACATCGCGACGATCCTGACGCTGGCACGGGGCGGACAGGGGGGCGTCGCGGCGGTCGCTGCCGCAGCGCTCCTCGCGCTCGCCGCAGTGCTAAAATCGGCGCAATTCCCGCTTCACGGCTGGCTGACCGAGGTCATGGAGGCGCCTACCCCGGTTTCGGCGCTGCTCCATGCTGGTGTTATCAATGCGGGTGGCTTCGTGCTGATCCGCTTCGCCGATGTCATGCTGCTTGCCCCCGGCGTTCTGGCGGCGCTGGTACTGCTCGGCGGCTTCACCGCCATTTTCGGCGGACTGGTGATGCTGACGCAGCCTGCCGTGAAGACCTCACTCGCCTGGTCGACCGTCGCGCAGATGGGCTTCATGATCATGCAATGCGGGCTTGCGCTGTTCCCGCTCGCGCTGCTCCACATCGTCGCGCATTCGCTGTACAAGGCGCATGCGTTCCTCGCATCGGGCGGCGCGGTCGAGCGGATCGCTGCGGCACGGCGGCCGGGCCCTGTCGCCGTGCCGGGCCCCGGCGCTGTCGGTCGCGCATTCCTTGTCGCGCTCGCCATCTACTGCGCGATCGGCCTCGCTTTCGGCTTGCAGCACAAATCGCCGCAAGCGATCGCGCTTGGCGCGATGTTGATTTTTGGAATCGCCTATCTCTTTGCACAGGGGTTTGCCGATGCGGCACCGCGTGCGCTGACGCGGCGGCTGGCGGTCTATGCGCTTGCCGCCTCGCTCGGCTATTTTACGCTTCACGCCGTAGCGCTGTGGCTGACGGCGGGCGTTCTGCCCGCGGCACCGGCGCCGGGTCCGCTCGAATGGGCGCTCCTCGTGCTGGCGGTGTCGAGCTTCGGGCTCGTCGCGGTTGCGCAGGCGATGTTTCCGCTTTGGGCCTATCATCCCGCCGCTGCGGGACTTCGCGTCCATCTCGGCAACGGCCTGTACGCCAATGCGCTGTTCGACCGTTTGATCGGAGGCTGGACGTGGAAACGCTCGTGATCAACACCAGAGAAAATTATGCGTCCACAGCGACGAGGCACGGATGCGACCGGGCAATTGTTTCGGCGGCCGTGGATGCGGCATCGCTTGCGATACCGCCGGTCTGGCCGCTCGCCTCGAGTGTCGCGGTCAACCCCTATCTCGGCCAGACGCACCAGAATTTGAGCGAAGTCGCCGCGCGCCTCGCGCGCGTCGTCGGCGCACCGGTCACCATGTCGCGCGACTGGTATTGGGGGCGCATCGCGTCAGCTTCGATCAGCGATACCGACCTGGCCGATGCGCTCGCGACTGCCGATGCCGACCGGCGGCCTGCCTCGCTTGCCGCTTTGAAGACGGCGGCCGCGCAGCCTGCGCCGACGCGCGCGCCGCTGCCGACGATCGCCGATCTTGCCGCCGATGTCTCGGGAATCGACTGGCCCGGCCTCATCGCCGATCGTTTGGGCGGCTGGGCGGCCAGCTATTTCGACCAGGGCCAGGCGCTCTGGGCAGCACCGCAGCCGCCGTCCGCCTACACAGCGTGGCGGGCGGTCGCGACGCACGACCTGACCCCTGAAATCTTCGGGTTGCGCCGGTTCGCCGCATTTGCCGCCGCCGCGCCCGACGCTGCGATCGCTGCGATCGCCCGGTCCGTCGCGACGCTCAGCCTCCTGCCCGATGCACTCGAAACCTATTTCCACGCCCTGCTGACGACCCTTGGCGGCTGGGCCCAGGTCGCGCGCTACCAGCTCTGGCAGGCGCAGCTGGCGGGGCACGATGACGAGACGCTCACCGATCTTCTTGCGATCCGCCTGTTGTGGGAAGAGGCCTTGTTCGCCCGATATGGAGGCGAGATCGGGGCGCGCTGGGCCGAAACGGTTACGGCGCACGCGCAGCCGGTGCGCGCCGACGCAGACCAGATCGTCGACACCATCCTTCAGGAAGCGAGCGAACGCGCCAGCCAGCGGGCGCTGGCCGCCGAATTGGCGCAGCCGGCGACACGATCGGAAACGACGACGCTCCTGCAAGCGGCCTTCTGCATCGATGTTCGTTCCGAAGTCTTCCGGCGCGCGCTCGAAACGGCGCACCCTGCCATCTGGACGCTGGGTTTCGCCGGGTTTTTCGGGTTGACGACATCGCACCGCCGGTTCGCCTCCGACGTGGCCGAACACCGGCTGCCCGTTTTGCTGAACCCGGGACTGTCCTCTCGATCGGGGGAGGCGAGCGATACGACCGCCGACCAGACGGCCCGCTTCGGTGCGCGCGCTTCGCGTGCATGGGGGCGCTTCAAGTTCGCCGCAGTCTCGTCGTTCGCCTTCGTCGAGGCGATGGGGCCTGTCTATGTCGCGCGCCTCGTCCGCGATGCGCTTGGCGTTTCGGGCAATGCAATATCCCACGAGCCGCCGCCGCGTATCGAGCCCGCACTCGACATCGCCGCCCAGGTTGCGTCGGCCGAGACGATCCTGCGCGCGATGTCGCTGACCGCGAACTTCGCGCCGCTCGTGCTGCTGGTCGGGCACGGCGCCAATGTCGTGAACAACCCGCATGCCAGCGCGCTCGCTTGCGGCGCGTGCGGCGGCTATTCGGGGGAAGTCAACGCACGCCTGCTCGCGCGCCTGCTCAACGCGCCCGACGTTCGGGCGGGATTGCGCGACGTCGGCATCGCCATCGGCGACGAGACGCTCTTTGTGGCGGGCCTCCACGACACGACAACCGATGGCGTGATGCTTTACGCGGACGACCACCCCGCGCCCGCGCATCGGGAAGCGATTGAACAGGCGCGGCAATGGCTCGAAACGGCAGGCTTGCTTGCGCGGGGCGAGCGGGCCTTGCGGCTCCCGCGCGCGCAACCGGCAAGCGTTGCTGCGCGCAGCCGGAACTGGGCGGAAACGCGTCCCGAATGGGGGCTGGCCGGGTGCCGGGCGTTCGTCGCCGCACCACGCGCGCGAACGGCGGGTCGCAACCTCGCGGGCCGCGTTTTTCTTCATGATTATGACTGGCACCACGACAAGGGCTTTGCCGTGCTCGAACTGATTCTGACCGCCCCTGTCGTTGTCGCCAGCTGGATCAGTCTGCAATATTATGGATCGACCGTCGACCCGGTGACTTTCGGCGGCGGGAACAAGCTGTTGCACAACATCGTCGGCGGGATCGGCGTCGTCGAAGGCAATGGCGGAACATTGCGTGCGGGCCTTCCGTGGCAGTCGGTCCACGACGGGCGTGCGTTGGCGCACGATCCGCTTCGCCTGTCGGTGTGCGTCGAAGCGCCAACCGCGGCAATCGTCGCGATCCTCGTGCGCCACGCTGACGTTCGCGCGCTCTTCGACAACCGCTGGCTTCACCTGTTCGCGCTCGACGACAAGGGCGCGATGGCGTGGCGTTACGATGGCAATCTGGGTTGGGAAGCGGTCGACGGCCCGCGCTGAGCGTGTCGCGGGCTAGTTCAGCGCCACAAGTACATCGTCCAGCCGTGCCGGGTCGCCCAGCGCGATCACATCACCTGCACTGTCCGAATGCAAAGGTTCGCCCGACCAGTCGCACATCGTTCCGCCCGCCCCCTCGACGACGGGGATCAACGCCGCGAAATCGTAAAGCTTCAGCCCCGATTCGATCACGACGTCGAGATGGCCGCTCGCGAGCAGCGCGTAATTATAGCAGTCGCCGCCATAGACCGGCCCCTGCCGTGGCCGCCCCGCGCTCGCGATGGCGACGAGGCGCAGGAACCGCTCGCCTTCCTGTTGCGAGAACAGATGGGGGCTGGTCGTTGCGAGCTGGGCGCCCGAAAGGGCCGGGCAGGAACGCGTTCGCACCCGGGTGCCGTTGAACGACGTCGGCCGTCCGACCGCCCCGACCCAGCGTTCGCGCTGGATCGGCTGGTCGATGACGCCGAGCACCGGCCAGCCTTCTTCGACGAGCGCGATCAGCGTGCCAAAGATCGCGCGCCCGACGATGAAGCTGCGCGTTCCGTCGATCGGATCGAGGACCCATGTCCGCCCGGTCTGGCTTGGCTTGTCGCCATATTCCTCGCCGACGATGCCGTCGCGCGGATATTCGGCCTCGATCAGGCGGCGCATCGCCGCCTCTGCTGCGCGGTCGGCCTCGGTCACCGGCGACGCGTCGGCCTTCGTCTCGACTTGATAGCGGGAACGAAAGAACGGGCGGATCGCGGCACCTGCGACCTCTGCAAGGCGGTGCGCGAGGGCGATGTCGGCTTCAAGCGTCACGCGCGTCACTCGATTGATCGAAGCCGCAAACGCCCCTCAAGGCAGCTCGGTCGCTAGCCCGCATCCTCATGCCTATCAACCTAACGCTTTTCCATACGCAAGGGAGCCTGCCCCCAGCGCCAATCAGTCATGGCCGAGTTGAGTGCCTTACATGCCCCCCTGTCGCAAGCCTTCCGAGGTTCGGAAGTAGTTACGGCATGTCCATAACGATCAGTCGGCAGCGCGGGGTGCAGCCTCGGGTACGCACGATCGGGCGCAGTGCGGCAAGATTGGGCTGCGTACGCGCCTCGCCGGCGCGTACCCCCGAGAGGACCGTTGCGGTCGCGCGCGCCTCGATCCTGACGCCGGTCGGCGAAGGAAGCGCGGCAGCAAGGATGAGGAGCGGCAGCATTGCCGGTATAACGTCGGCGAAAACGAGAGTTTTAGCTTTGATTCGAGATGGTTAACGCTGCTTCACCACGGGACGTGCCACGGCGGGACGTTGGCGCGGGACATCAATGGAAGTCGCGCGAGCGCGGCAGGATGCGCACGTCGCGCGGATGACGCCCGCCCGCCGGAAGCGCGCCGTCGGGAAGCTTGCCGCCGCCGCGCCACGGCACTTCGGGACGCTCGCCGCGCTTGTGCAGCGGGTTCTTGAGCGTGTCGGCCCGGCTCAGATCCTGGGCGGTCGCGATATCCTCCGACAAGCGCGAGAGTTCGGCCGAGCGGTCGTCGATACGGTTCGCCATCAGGTGCATGACGCCTTCGGGACTGCGCTGGACCTCGCCGTGCGCGACCATCAGGCGTGCGGCCATGATGTTCCTGCGCTGTGCCTCGAACGTCCGCGCCCAGATGACGAGGTTGGCGACCCCGGTCTCGTCCTCGATCGTCACGAAGATCGCATTGCCGTTGCCCGGTCGCTGGCGGACGAGAACCACCCCCGCGACCGACGCGCGCGCCCCGTTCTTCAGCCGGGCATAATCGGCGCAGCTGCTGATTTTCTCGGCGGCGAAGCCTGCGCGCAGGAACGCCATCGGATGCCCTTTCAGCGACAGCCGCAGCGTCTGGTAATCGGCGGCGACATGCTCGCTCGTCCGCATGACGGGAAGCTCGACCGCAGGTTCGACGCCGAGTTCGCGCGCGCGCGCAGCGGCGAACAGCGGCAGTTCGCCCGTCGGTGTCCGCCGCACCTCCCACAGCCCCTGCCGCCGGTCGAGCCCCAGCGAACGCAGCGCGTCGGCATCGGCCAGCAGTCGCAGCGCCTGCGCGGGAAGGTGCGCACGGCGCGCAAGGTCCTCGACACTGGCATAAGGGCGCCGCTCGACGATGCGGTCGGCCCATTCGGCGCGGAACCCGTCGATCTGGCGAAAGCCCAGGCGGACCGCCAAGGGCATCGATTCGCACTCATTGTCCCACCAACTCGCGTTCACGTCGATCGCGCGCACCTCGACCCCGTGTTCGCGCGCGTCGCGGACGATCTGCGCGGGGGCGTAGAAGCCCATCGGCTGCGAATTGAGCAGGGCAGCACAGAAGACCGCCGGATAGCGGCATTTGAGATAGCTCGATACATAGACCAGCCGCGCGAACGACAGCGCGTGGCTTTCGGGGAAACCATAGCTGCCGAACCCCTGGATCTGCTGGTAGCAGCGCTCGGCAAAGGCCTGCTCATAGCCGCGCGCGACCATGCCGCCGACCATCTTGTCGTAGAATCGGTCCATGCGCCCGACGTTGCGGAAGGTCGCCATCGCGCGGCGCAGCTGGTTCGCTTCGCCCGGCGTGAATTTGGCGGCCGCGATACACAGCTGCATCGCCTGTTCCTGGAACAGGGGCACGCCCAAAGTCTTGCCCAGCACGCGCGCGAGTTCGTCGGCGGGTCCGTGTTCGGGCGCGGGCGAGGGCAGGTCGACGACCTCGCGCCCCTGCCGCCGCCGCATATAGGGATGGACCATGTCGCCCTGGATGGGCCCGGGGCGGACGATCGCGACCTGGATGACGAGATCGTACAACTCGCGCGGGCGCAGTCGCGGCAGCATGTTCATCTGCGCCCGGCTTTCGACCTGGAACACCCCCACGCTGTCGCCGGTGCACAGCATGTCGTACACGTCGGCCTGATCCTCGGGGATGGTATCGAGCAGATACTGGTGCCCCAGATGCGTCGCGATCATCGCGAACGCCTTGCGGATGCAGGTCAGCATGCCGAGCGCGAGCACGTCGACCTTCATCAGCCCCAGTGCCTCGATATCGTCCTTGTCCCATTCGATGAAGGTCCGGTCGGGCATCGCCGCGTTCAGGATCGGCACCGTCGCGTCGAGCCGGTCCTCGGTCAGCACGAATCCGCCGACATGCTGCGACAGATGGCGCGGAAACATCAGGATCGCCTGGACGAAGCGGTTGAGCCGCGCGATCTCCGGATTGTGCGGGTCGAACCCGCTTTCGGCGAAGCGTTTCTCGTCCATCGTGCCGGCAAAGCTGCCCCACACCGTCGACGACAGCCGCGCGGTCACGTCCTCGCTCAGCCCCAGCGCCTTGCCCACCTCGCGCACCGCGCTGCGCGGACGGTAATGGATGACGGTGGCGACGATTCCGGCGCGCGCGCGGCCATAGCGGCGATAGATGTACTGCATCACCTCCTCGCGCCGTTCGTGCTCGAAATCGACGTCGATGTCGGGCGGCTCGGCACGCTCCTCCGACACGAAGCGCGAGAAGAGCAGATTGTAGCGCGCGGGATCGACCGAGGTGATGCCGAGCAGGTAGCAGACCGCCGAATTCGCCGCCGACCCGCGTCCCTGGCACAGGATCGGCGGGTCGCACTCGCGCGCGAACGCGACGATGTCGTGCACCGTTAGGAAATAATTGGCATAGTCGAGGCGGCGGATCAGCGTGAATTCCTCGTCGAGCAACGCCTGCATCCGCGCCGGAATCCCGTCGGGGTATTTCTCGCGCGCGCGCAGCAAGGTGAGATGCTCGAGCCAGTCCTGCGCGGCCCAGCCGGACGGGACCGGCTCGTTGGGATATTCATAGCGCAGCTGCGTCAGATCGAAGCCGATGCGCGCGAGAATGTCCTGCGTGGCAGCGAGCGCTTCGGGCGCGTCGGCGAACAGCCGCGCCATGTCGTGCGCCGATTTCAGGTGACGCTCGGCATTGACCGCCAGCCGACGCCCCGCCTCGGCGATCACCGTCTTTTCGCGGATACAGGTCAGCACGTCGTGCAGCGGGCGGTCGTCGGGGCTGGCGTAGAGCGGCTGGTTGACCGCGACGAGCGGCACGCCGGTCTCCGCCGACAGAGATTTCAGCGCTGCCAGCCGCTGCCGGTCGCGTCCCGCCCGCGGCATCGCCGCGCCCAGCCATAATCCTGCTGAAACCTTGAAAAGCGCTTTCAACAGGTCGCACACATCTCCGCGTCCCCGCGCCTCCGCGTGAACCCCTAAAAATGTTTCACGCGGAGACGCGGGGACGCGGAGAGGAATGACGTTGCTGCGCTGCTCCTGAAGGACAGGTTTGCGGCGACTGCGGCGCGGGTCGGCCATGACGATCAGCAACAATCCCTCGGCATAAGCGAGCAGGTCGTCGAAGCGGAGTTCGCACGCGCCTTTCCTCGCGCGCAAATTGCCGACCGTCAGCAGCTGCGTCAGCCGTCCCCATGCGCGGCGGTCGACCGGATAGGCGACGATATCGGGGGTACCGTCGGCGAACACTAGCCGCGCACCGGTGACGAGCCTGAAATCGGGAAACGCCAGCCCCTCGTCGCTCGCCTTTTCGCGCGCGTCGCGCAGCGCGGCCCACGCGCGTACCACCCCCGCCACGCTGTTGCGGTCGGCGATGCCGAGGCCGCTATGCCCCAGCTCGATCGCGCGCGCGACCATGTCCGCCGGGTGCGACGCCCCGTGCAGGAACGAGAAATTACTGTGCGCGGCGAGTTCGGCGAACATGGCCTATCCCTGAGCGAAACGAGGGGCATTGCCGAGCAAAGCGAGCCTCTCGCCGCAAAGAAGGGTCACGCGAACACCCCGTGGAGGTACCAGTCGGGGTTCGCCTTCTCGACCCCGTACAGCCCGTGGCGGAACAGCCAATAGCGTCGCCCGCGCGCATCCTCGATCCGGTAATAGTCGCGCGTCGCGCCCGCGCCGTCGGCGCGCGTCCACCATTCGGCGGCGATGCGCTCGGGCCCCTCCTGACGCACGACGTCGTGGAACGCGCGCCGCCAGCGAAAGCGGCGCGGCGGCCCGTCGGGGACTTCGGCGATCACCTCGATCCGTTGCGGCGGGTCGAACATATGGATCGGGCGCGTCGGCGGCTCGTCCGGGTCGGGCGTGTCAAATGCTTTTGGCCATGCCCCCGCCGGGCGCGGGGCCACCGCAGGCAGTTCGAGCGCGGCCTGCTCGGGAATATGCGTGTCGCACGGCACCACGCGGCGGACGCGTCCGCGCCCCAGCCGCGCCGACAGCCGGTCGATCAGCGCGGTCATCTCGGTCTCGGCGACGCGGCCCCCTTCGAGCGCCAATTGTTCGGGCGCGAGCGGATCGATGATGGGAACGCCCAGCCGGATCAGGTCGTAACCGAACCCCGGATCGAGCGGATCGGCGAGCGCGCCGACGCGCTCGCGCAACAGGCGGATGACGGTTGCGGGGTCGCGCACCGGCGCGGCGGTCTCGACGCCGGCGCGCGCGACATGGCCGTCGCTCCTGAACAGCGCGACGGTGAAGCGCCGCCCGCCGCCGCCGCGCTCGTTGAGTTGCGTCGCCGCCTGCGCACACAGCGTCGCGATCACGCCGAGTGCGGCCTCGACGGTGCCGATCGGTTCGGCAAAGCGCGCCTCGACCTCGACCTCGGGCAAGGTCCGGCGCGGGGTGATGCGCACGTCTTCGTTCCCCGTCAGCCGCGCGAGCAGTACTGGCAGATCGGCCCCGAAGCGCGCGGCGAGGGCGGCGACGGGGATGCGCGCGACCGCGCCGACGGTTTTCAGCCCGGCACGCGACAGCGCGACATGTACCTCGTGCGCGACGCGCAGCGCCGTCACCGGCAGTGCGGCGACGTCGTGTCCCGCATGGCGCGCAAGCGCCGCCGCCATATCTGGAGTGTGTGCCAGCGCCATCCGAGCGGTCAGGCCATGGTGCGCAAGCCGCGCGTCGAGATCGTCGGCCAGCCCGCGCTCGCCGCCCGTATAGGGGTGCGCACAGCCGGTCACGTCGAGGATCAGCGCGTCCTCGCCATCGGTCGCGACCATCGGCGTATAACGATCGCACCCTTGTGCCAGCCAGTCGAGCAGCACGGCGTCGGCGGCGGCGTCATGATCGGCGACGACGAGTTCGGGGACGCGCGCGCGCGCGTCGGCGAGCGTCAGTCCGGGCATCAGCCCTGCCGCGAGCGCCGCGCGGCCGAGCGCGATCAGCCGCATCGCCCCGCGTTGGCTTTCGACCGTAGCGAACGGTGCAGCGTCAGGCGGCGGCGCGGTCCGTACGATCCGTTCGGTCGGCAGGAAAGGCAGATAGACCGCCAGATAGCGGCGCGAAATTTCGGCTGTCACGGTTCCACTCCAGCCGGGCGTCGATCCCGGCAATGCCGCCGCGCTGGCGCAGCAGGGTTATGTCGAACGCCGGCACGCCCGGCGCGTCGACGAAGGAAGCGATCGAGGGGGCGGGGCGAACGCGCCAGCGCGTTTCGGCCGCACTCGGTACGGGCTCGGCCGCGCAGCGCACGACGAGCGCGCACATGTCCGAACGCGTAGCGGCGAGCGCGAGGCGGCGCGACGCGGTCAGGTCGTAACGCGGTGCGCGCCCCTCGATCTCGATCAGCACCGCCCCCGCGCCGCCATGGCGGACGATGTCGTCGGCGGCGCGCAGCACCCCGTCGCCATCGTCGGGCGCGACGATCAGCAGCGTATCGGGATCGGCACCAAGTTCGGCGAGTCCCGGTGCGTGCAGCCGCGTCCGCGTTCGCTCGCGGCGCACCCACAACAACGGTCGGTCGCGCGCGGCGGCGACCAGCGCGAGCATCAGCGCGAACCCGCCACCCGACGCGGGGTCGTCGCCTGCAAAAACCTCGTGCAGCCCCGCGCGCTTCAACCCGCCGCCGAGCGCGGTGTCGATCGCATCGGCCCCCAGCGGCACGCGCAACGCCGCGGCAGGCGCGAGCCGCGCGTGCAGGGCATCGTGAAGGCGAATCGGGCGCATGCGTTCATGCTATGTTCTCTAGCGAACAGAGTCCATGCCGCGACTCGCACAACGCGCACAAAGGGTTTCCGGTTGTCCCGCAACTCGCACTGCGGCAATCGGTTGTTCACCC
Source organism: Sphingomonas sp. (assembly GCA_965248885.1). Taxonomy (GTDB): domain Bacteria; phylum Pseudomonadota; class Alphaproteobacteria; order Sphingomonadales; family Sphingomonadaceae; genus Sphingomonas_O. The sequence continues at coordinate 2,861,045 of OZ252211.1, forward strand.
TGCCTGCCTATGGGAGCCAAGCCATGACCGATGATAAAGACTCCGCCCCGGCCGACACGCCGACCGACGCGCCCACCGATGCGCCCACCGATGCACAACGCCGCGACCGCGCGCTGCGCACTGCGGGCTATGCCGCCGCCGCCGGCGTCGGTTCGGCCGCGCTCGTCGCCGCGCTGATGTACGCCAACCGGTCGAAGAGCGCCAAGCCGCTCAAGCCCAACACGCCGACCGCGCCCCGGGTCGGTCCGTTGCCCGGAGCGACCGATTGAGCGCGCGCATCCGCAAGGCCGTCTTCCCCGTCGGCGGGCTCGGCACGCGCTTCCTTCCCGCGACCAAGGCCATCCCCAAGGAGATGCTGCCCGTCGTCGATCGCCCGCTGATCCAATATGCCGTCGACGAGGCGCGCGCAGCGGGGATCGAGCAGATGATCTTCGTCACCGGTCGCGGCAAATCGGCGATCGAAGATTATTTCGACATTTCGTACGAGCTCGAAACGACGATGTCGGCGCGCGGCAAGACGCTGGAGGCGATCGACGGCACGCGCTGCGCGCCGGGCGAAGTCATCTACGTCCGCCAGCAGGATCCGATCGGTCTGGGCCACGCGATCTGGTGTGCGCGCCACATCGTGGGGAACGAACCCTTCGCCATCCTGCTCCCCGACGAACTGATGGTCGGCGAACCCGGCTGCATGGCTGCGATGGTCGCTGCGTACGACCGCGTCGGCGGCAACATCGTCGCGGGGTATCACGTCCCCGACCACGAGACGCAGCGTTACGGCATCATCACGCCCGGGACGCGCGACGGCGACCTGGTCGAAGTGACCGGCCTCGTCGAAAAGCCCAGACCCGGCACCGCGCCGTCCAACCTGATGATTCCCGGGCGCTATATCCTCCAGCCCGAAGTCATGCGCATCCTCGAGACGCAGGCGCGCGGTGCGGGCGACGAGATCCAGCTGACCGACGCGATGGCACAGATGATCGGCAAGCAGCCGTTCCATGCGCTCGACTTCGCCGGACGCCGCTTCGACTGTGGCGACAAGGCAGGGTTCATTACTGCCAATATCGCGCTCGCGCTCGAACGCGACGACATAGGCGGCGCAGTCCGCGCGTTCCTCGCCACGCTGTAGCGGGTTGAAGGGGTTCGCGGTGCGATAGGCGCTTGCCACGCGGCGTCCACTCCCCCCACACTCGCGCCCATGCTCCGCCAGTACGAACTCGTCGAACGCGTCAAATCCTATGATCCGGACGCCGACGAGGCATTGCTCGACCGCGCCTACGTCTTTTCGATGAAGGCGCACGGCAGCCAGAAGCGCGCGAGCGGCGATCCCTATTTTTCGCACCCCATCGAAGTCGCAGGGATTCTGACCGACCTTCACCTCGACGACGAGACGATCGCGACCGCGATCCTCCACGACACCATCGAGGATACGCTGGCGACGTACGAGGAGATCGCCGCCAAGTTCGGGCCTGCGGTCGCGCGGCTGGTCGATGGAGTGACCAAGCTCAGCAAGATCGAGGCGCAGACCGAAAACGAGCGCGCGGCCGAAAACCTGCGCAAATTCCTGCTCGCGATGTCCGATGATATTCGCGTGCTGCTGGTCAAGCTCGCCGACCGGCTCCACAACATGCGCACGCTGCACTTCATTCCCGATGCGGCCAAGCGCCGCCGCATCGCGCGCGAAACGATGGATATCTACGCCCCGCTCGCCGAGCGTATCGGCATGTACGAATTCATGAACGAAATGCAGACGCTGGCCTTCCGCGAGCTCGAGCCCGACGCATATGCCTCGATCAGCAAGCGGCTCGAACAATTGCATGCCGGAGGGGGCGACCAGATCGCGCGGATCGGGTCAGGGCTCAAGCTCGTGCTCAGCCGCGCGGGGATCGAGGCCGATGTCTCGGGCCGCGAGAAGCACCCCTATTCGATCTGGCGCAAGATGGCCGAACGCCACATCAGCTTCGAACAATTGTCCGACGTGATGGCGTTCCGCGCGATCGTGCCCGATGCCGACGCCTGTTACCGCGCGCTGGGCGTCATCCACCGCCGCTGGCCGATGGTGCCGGGGCGCTTCAAGGATTATATCTCGACGCCCAAGCGCAACGGCTATCGCTCGCTCCACACCGCGGTCTTCCATTCGGAAAAGATGCGCATCGAAATCCAGCTGCGCAGCAGCGAGATGCACGCGCAGGCCGAATATGGCTATGCCGCGCACTGGAGCTACAAACAGGGCCGCCGCAAGCCCGACGTGCCGGTGCGCTGGATCAGCGACCTCGTCGAAATCCTCGAACAGGCCGACACGCCCGAGGAACTGCTCGAACACACGCGCATGGCGATGTACCAGGATCGTATCTTCGCATTCACGCCGAAGGGCGAGCTGTTCCAGCTGCCCAAGGGCGCGACGCCGGTCGATTTCGCTTATGCGGTCCACACCAAGCTCGGCAACGAGGCGGTAGGGGCCAAGATCAACGGGCGCGTCGTCCCGCTGCGTACGCCAATCGAAAACGGCGACCAGGTCCAGATCCTGAAATCAAAGGCGCAGGAGCCGCAACCCGCATGGCTCGCCTTCGTGGCGACCGGCAAGGCGCGCGCCGCGATACGCCGTTTCGTGCGCAACAAGGAACGCGGCGAAACGGTGGCGCTCGGCCGCAAAATCTATGACGAGATCGTCGCGCGCCTGCCCGCCACACTCGGCAAGGACGCCCAGGCCGAGGCGCGGCGGAGGCTGAAACTCCCCGACGAAGGCGCGCTGATGGAGGCGATCGCGCGCCGCACGATCACCGATGCTCAGGTGATGAACGCGCTGATGCCCGGTTCGGTCGGAAACGACGAAGCCAAGCCGCCGCAGCAGCGCGAGCCGATCTCGATTCGCGGGCTCACCCCCGGCGTCGCGTTCGACCTCGCGTCATGCTGTCATCCGGTTCCCGGTGACCGGATTGTCGGGCTGCGCCGCGAGGACGAGGCAATTCTCGTCCATGCGATCGACTGTCCGCAGCTCGCCAACGGGGTCGACGCCGACTGGGTCGATCTGGCGTGGGGCGACGGTTCGGACGGCGCGACCGCGCAACTCGCGGTCACGCTCAAGAACGAGCCGGGCGCGCTCGGCGTGATGGCGGGCATCTTCGGCGCGCACAAGGCGAACATCCTGAACCTGAAGCTCGAAACGCGCGATGCCGCGTTCCACGGCTTCCGCGTCGATCTCGAAGTGCACGACCTTGCGCATCTGTCGCGCATCCTTGCCGGGCTGCGCGCCGCCGACGCGGTCAGCCAGGCCGAGCGGATCTGACCGCCCCGATGTTGCCGCGCCCCTAACTTGCCCTTAACGCTGTCGGCTTCATGGGGGGAGGCGCGGGGTCGGCTCCTCGCGCCAACAAGGGCGAGCGGGCTTGTATCGAGGCGACGCGACAGAATTTGCCGGAGGTGCCGTCGCGCTGTCGTTCGATCGCGCACCGCCTGTGCGGACATTCGGACGTGCTGCAGCGGTCACGGCGCAGCCCCGGCGCCTCGACGCGCTTCCCGACCTTGGCGTGGACATCGGCAGCGCCGCCTGGTGGCGAGGCGCGGTCGCGTGCTTCGCGCTGTGCGCCGCGACCGTCGCGCTGTCGCCGGGTTTTCGACCGCTGACCGTCGCATCGGGCGCGCGGCTTGCTCCCGCCTTTGCACAAGAGGCGCGCTCGCAGTCGATCGCACCGCTGGCGTGGGGCGGTGACAGCGGGCGGCACATGGCCGCGACCGACGCCGTCCAGCAACTCGCCGGAACCCCCGAACGCCCGCAGATCGAGCTTGTCGCCACGATCGGCCAGGGCGACGGGCTGGCGCACGCACTGTCGCGCGCGGGCGTCGGCGAAGGCGAAGCAGCACGGATCGCGGCGATGACCGGCGCGATCGTCGACTCCGGTGCGGTCAAGCCCGGCACCTCGCTGGCGATCACGCTCGGGCCCCGTGCCCGGCGCACCGATGCCCGCCCGCTCGTGGCGCTCGCGTTTCGCGCGAGGCTCGACATGCGCCTGTCGTTCGCGCGCGTCGGCAACACGCTGCAGATGCAGCGCCTGCCGATCGAAATCGATCGAACGCCGCTGCGCGTGTCGGGGCGCGTCGGTGACAGTCTCTATGCCTCGGCGCGCGCGGCCGGCGCTTCGCCAAAGACCGTCGAGACCTATATCCGTGCGCTCGCACCCAAGGTGCCGATGGGTGATCTCGCCGCCGACGACCGCTTCGAGCTCGTCGTCGAGGCGAACCGTGCGGCGACGGGCGAAGTCGAATTCGGCAAACTGCTTTACGTCGGGCTTGCGCAGGGGGGCCGCGCGACGCGAATGATCGAGTGGACGATCGACGGCCGCACCGAATGGTATGACGCCGCCGGCGTCGGCGAGCGTCGCAGCGGTTTCGTGATGCCCGTCGCGGGCGCGCGCAAAACGAGCGGGTTCGGCATGCGCATGCACCCGCTGCTTGGTTACTCGCGGATGCATCAGGGGACCGATTACGCCGCGGTCTATGGCACGCCGATCCGCGCGGTTACCGATGGCGTCGTCGCGTTCGCAGGCTGGCACGGCGGGCATGGCAATATGGTCAAGCTGGCGCACATGGGCGGACTCGGCACCGGCTATGCGCATATGAGCCGCATCGCGGTCGCACCGGGCGCGCGCGTCGCGCAGGGGCAGGTGATCGGCTTTGTCGGGTCGACCGGCCTTTCGACCGGGCCGCACCTGCATTTCGAGGTCTATCGCGGCGGCATGGCGGTCAATCCAGCAAGCGTCAGCTTCGCGTCGACCTCGCTGCTCGAGGGAGCACAGCTCGAGGCGTTTCGTGCCAGGCTTTCGGCGATCGTCGGCGGGTAGGACGCGTCGTCAGCGCGCCCCTTTCAACCGCCGCCGAAGCGCGACCGCATAGATAATCCCCGCGACCGCCGCGAAGATGAACCACTGCACCGCATAGGCGAGATGATTGTTCGGGACATTGGCGGGATCGGGCCGCTGGCTCGCGGTCAATCCCGGAGCCGGGGCGTCGGCGACGAGCATCGGGCGCAACGGCATCGCGCGGGTAAAGGCGCGCCCAAGCAGGCTTTCGTGGTTGGGCTCGGTGGTGACGATGCCGCCGACCTCGCCCCCGGCCCAGGCTACGCGCTGCGTCGGCGACGCCGACACGCCCATGTCGATCAGCGCGCCCGGCCCCTCGGCACCGGTCGAGCATTGCGCGATGTGGCGGAACCCCGAGCGCTCCGCCGCCGAGCGCCCGCCCTCGACGCGCCAGCCGGTCACCCGCAAGCACATTACGCGCGCCGCGCGGAACATGGCTTCGGGCGCGACGGGGCCCTGCGTGGGGTAAGTCATCGGTGGAAGGCGCAGGTTGGCTGAATAGCGCGCAACCAGCGTCTCCTTTTCGGTGCGCCGCGACAGCTGCCATACGCCGAGCGCGATCATCACGGCGATCGCCAGGCCGACGATCGCCGTCGCGATTGGGGGAACGCGCGTCATTTCAGCCGCCCCTCGCGCGCGGCGTTGCGATATTCACTCGCGAGCAGCATCGCCTTGGCGACGCGCAGCCCGCCGACGACGAGCCCCAGCGTGACGATCGGCCAGATCAGCAGATGGACCCAGAACGGTGGCGACAACGCGAGCTCGAGCGTCACCGCGCCTGCCACGACGACCGCACCGACGATCAGCGTCAGGAACGCCGCAGGTCCGTCGCCAACGTTGAACGTTGCATAGTCGAGCCCGCACGCGCGACAAGTCGGAGCAAAGCCGATTACGCTGTCGAACAGGGTAGCAGCCTTGCAGCGCGGGCAGCGTCCGGCAAGCGCGTCCCCGATCGCGTCGGGGATCGCGCTCATCTCACCCGCCGTGGACCGGCGCGCCCCAGCCGCCCCAGACATAGATGCTGATGAACAGGAACAGCCACACGACGTCGACGAAATGCCAATACCATGCCGCCGCTTCGAAACCGAAATGCTGGCGTGGGGTGAAATGCCCCTTGTATGCCCGGAACAGGCAGACACTGAGGAAGATCGTTCCGATCAGGACGTGAAACCCGTGGAACCCCGTCGCCATGAAGAACGAGGCACCATAGTTGAGCCCCGAAAACGAAAAGGGTGCATGCATATATTCGAATGCCTGGATGCTCGAAAACAGCGCACCGAGCACGATCGTCACCCACAGCCCCGTTTTCAGTCCCTGGCGATCATTGTGGATCAGCGCATGATGGGCATAGGTGACGGTCGTTCCCGAACACAGCAGGATCAGCGTGTTGAGCAACGGAAAACCGAACGGGTCGATGACTTCGATCGACTTGGGCGGCCAGACGCCGCCGATCGCCTCGACCGTCGAGGGAAACAGCGAAAAGTCGAACCACGCCCAGAACCAACCGACGAAGAACATGACTTCGGACGCGATGAACAGGATCATCCCGTAGCGCAGGTGGAGTGCGACGACGGGGGTATGATCGCCCGCTTGCGCCTCACGCACCACCTGCCACCACCAGCCGAACATCGTCGCGATGACACCGGCGAGTCCAAGAAAGAACAGCAAGCCATGCGTGTCGGCCTTGTGCATCCACAGGATGCCACCAACCGCCATCGTCAGCGCGGCCGCCGAACCTGCCAGCGGCCAGATGCTGGGAGGCAGGATGTGATAGTCGTGGTTCTTGGCACCGGCCATCGTTCGTCGTCCCTAATCTCTCGTAGCGCTTGTTGTCGTCGGGTTAGCCGCGCACCTGCGGCGCGTCCACCGGGTAGAAAGTATAGCTGAGCGTGATCGCCTGAATGTCGCGCGCGTCGGGGTCCTTTGCGAACGCCGGATCGACATAGAAGATCACCGGCATGCGCACTGTCTGTCCCGGCTGGAGCGTCTGCTGCGTGAAACAGAAACACTGGATTTTGGCGAAATAGCCGCCCGCCTGCGTCGGCGTGACGTTATAGGTCGCGCGGCCGGTGACAGGGTAGCGGGCATGATTGGTCGCGGTAAAAAACGCGATCTGGCGCTCGCCCAGCCGTACGACCTGTTCGGTCTTCTCGGGCGTGAAGCTCCACGGGATGGTCGGAACATGATTGGCGTCGAAGCGCACCTCGACTGACCCGGCCGCGACGTGCGTGCTGACACCGCTGGCGCGCTGGGTCGTGCCGTCGAAGCCCGTCGCCTCACAGAACATCCGGTATAACGGGACGCTGGCGAACCCCAGGCCGACCATCACGAGCGCGAAGGCGGCGAGCAGCATCGCGGTACGGCGGCGCGGGTCGGCGGCAAGCGCGCTCATGCCTGCACCATCGGCAGTCGCGCGAGCGTGATGAAATAGAACAGCGCGACCATCGCGACGAGCAGCACCGCCGTCACGATCGCGCGCTGCTTGCGGCGCCGGTCGAATTCGGGGTCGTTCATGCCATCGCCCGGTCGACCGCAAGCGCGGCGAAGATGATCAGAACATAGCCGATCGAATAAAGGAACAGCGCCTTTTCCGCGCGCATCGCCTTTGTGGTCGCGGCATCGTCCGCAACCACCCAGATGGTGAGCGCGACGAAAATCGCAGACGCGAGCAACGCGACGAGGCCGTAGCCGGGCCCGGCGATCCCCAGCGGCCACGGCGCCACCGCAGCCACCGCCATGGCCACGGCGTAAATCAACATTTGCACACGCGTCGTGCGCGCCCCTGCGACGACGGGAAGCATCGGCACGCCGCCCGCCGCATAATCGTCGCGGATGCGCAACGCGAGCGCCCAGCTGTGCGGCGGGGTCCAGAGAAAGATGATCGCGAACATGATCAGCGGCAGCGCGGACACACTGCCCGTCGCCGCGACCCATCCGATCAGCGGCGGAAACGCGCCCGCTGCGCCACCGATGACGATGTTCTGCGGCGTGCGGCGCTTCAGCCCGATGGTGTAGACGAGCACATAGAACAAGATCGACGCAGCGAGCAGCGCGGCGGCGAGCAGGTTGGTCGCCAGCCCCATCAACATGACCGAAAACACCCCAAGCCCGACGCCGAACTGAAGCGCAGCGTCGGGGTCCATCCGGCCAGCCGGGATCGGGCGATTGGCGGTGCGACGCATCAGCGCGTCGATGTCGGCCTCATACCATTGATTGAGCGCGCCCGCCGAACCTGCCGCAAGCGCGATCGCGACGATCGCCGCGATCGCGAGTGCAGGCGGCAGCGCCACGGGCGCGGCGATCATCCCGCAAACGGCGGTGAACAAAACCGAGCGCATGACGCGCGGCTTAGTCAGCGCAAGGAAGTCGCGCCAGTCGGCGGGAAGGGTGGGGCTGGCAATCGAAGTCATTGTCATGAGCTAACCTTGTTCCCCGGCGAAGGCCGGGGCCCGGACGGCAAGTGACGCAGATGTGGCACTAGGCCCCGGCCTTCGCCGGGGACCAAGTATCAGTCGACCACCGGCAGCGTCTCGAACTGATGATAGGGCGGCGGGCTCGACAGCGTCCATTCGAGCGTCGTCGCGCCTTCGCCCCAATAGCTGTCCGAGACGCGCTTGCCAGCGAACAGCGACCAGAACAGATTGACGAAGAACACCCCCATCGAAACCGCCATGATCGTATAACCATAGCTCGACGCGATATGGTTCCAGTACGCATAGGCATCGGGATAGTCGGGGATGCGCCGCGGCATGCCGTCGAGGCCCAGGAAGTGCATCGGGAAGAACAGCACGTTGACGCCGAGGAAGAACAGCCAGAAGTGCACCTGCCCAAGAAACTCATTATGCTGGCGTCCGCTCATCTTACCGAACCAGTAATAAAAGCCCGCGAACAGCGAGAACACCGCGCCGAGCGACAGCACATAGTGAAAGTGCGCAACGACGTAATAAGTGTCCTGCATGTACGTATCGATGCCGCCGTTGGCGAGGACGACGCCGGTCACGCCGCCGACAGTGAACATGAAGATGAACCCGATCGCCCAGAGCATCGGCGTCTTGAAGCTGAGCGAGCCGCCCCACATCGTCGCGATCCAGCTGAAGATCTTGATACCGGTCGGCACTGCGATCACCATCGTGGCGGCGGTGAAGTACATCTTCATGTTCACGGTCAGCCCGGTCGTGAACATGTGGTGCGCCCAGACGATGAAGCCGACGACGCCGATCGCGACCATGGCGTATGCCATGCCGAGATAACCGAACACGGGCTTTTTCGAGAAGGTCGAGATCACCTGGCTGACGATGCCGAAGCCCGGCAGGATCATGATGTAGACTTCGGGATGGCCGAAAAACCAGAAGAGATGCTGGTAAAGGACAGGGTTGCCGCCGCCCGACGCGTCGAAAAACGCGGTGCCGAAATTACGGTCGGTCAGCAGCATCGTGATCGCCGCCGCAAGCACCGGCAGCGCGAGGAGGAGAAGGAACGCGGTCACGAGCACCGACCAGACGAACAGCGGCATCTTGTGCAGCGTCATGCCCGGTGCGCGCATGTTGAAGATCGTCGTGATGAAGTTGATCGCACCCAGGATCGACGACGCCCCAGCAATGTGGAGCGACAGGATCGCCATGTCGACCGCCGGGCCGACCGACCCGCTTGTCGAGAGCGGTGCATACAGCGTCCAGCCATTGCCTGCGCCAAGCCCGGTCCCGCCCGACACGAAGGTCGAGCCGAGCAGCAGCGAGAAGCTGGCGGGCAGCAGCCAGAAGCTGATGTTGTTCATGCGCGGGAACGCCATGTCGGGCGCGCCGATCATGATCGGGACAAACCAATTACCGAACCCGCCGATCATCGCGGGCATCACCATGAAGAACACCATGATCAGCCCGTGCGCGGTGATCAGCACGTTCCACATGTGCAGTGCGGCGTTGACGTTGCTGCCGTCGCCACCCAGCATCGACGTCCAATAACCGAGATATTGAATCCCCGGTGCGGCAAGCTCCGCACGCATCATGCCCGAAATCGCGCCGCCGATAATCCCCGCGATGATCGCGAAGATCAGATAGAGCGTCCCGATGTCCTTGTGATTGGTCGACATGAACCAGCGCGCGAAGAAGGCCGGCTTGTGGTCGGCGTGAGCATCGGCATGGTGAGGATCAGCAAACGCCTGGAAGGTGTTCGCGGTGGCGCGGAGATCGGTCATCGGTTCGTCCTCAATTCTGCGGTGCGGCGGCGTTGGTCGCGCGGTTCGCAGGCGCGGTCGGCGCGGGGCCGACGGCGGGTGTCGTGGTGGCGGCGGGCGTCGAAACGGCGGTCGGCGCGACGGGGATCGCCGTCATGCTGACCGGAGCCGTCGCGGCGGGTTTGGCACCGGGCATCGTTCCGCCCTTTGCCGCGATCCATTGCGCAAACTGCGCCATGGGCACCGCCTCGACCGCGATCGGCATAAAGCCGTGGCGTGCGCCGCACAGTTCCGAACACTGGCCGTAATAGACGCCGACCCGATCAACGGTGAAGCTCGTTTCGTTGATGCGTCCCGGGACGGCGTCCATCTTGGTCCAGAACGCCGGCATCGCCCAGCTATGAATGACATCGTTCGACGTCGTCAGCACGCGGATCGGAACGCCGACGGGTACGACGATCCGGTTGTCGACCGCGAGCAGCCGCGGCTGGCCGCTCGCGCGTGCCTGGTCGTCGGTCAGCATGTTCGACACGATTTCGAACCCGCCATTGTCGGGATATTCGTACGACCAGAACCACTGGTTGCCGGTCGCCTTGATCGTGATCGCGTTCTTGCCGACCGGCTTGTATTGCGCGGCGAGCAACCCGATCGACGGCACCGCGATGCCCACGAGGATGAGGACCGGGACGAGCGTCCAGATCACCTCGATCGTGGTGTTGTGCGATGTTTTCGACGCTACCGGATTGGCGGCACGCCGATAACGATACGCGACCCACAGCAGCAGTCCGAGCACGAAGATCGAAATGGCGGTGATGATCGGCATCAGAATCCAGTTGTGCATCCACAATGCAAACTGACCGTTCTTGGTCACCTGAGGCTGAATCTGATAGCCGGCATCGATAGGCTGACCGATGTCGGCGACCGGTTTGAGTTCCGCTGGCGCGGCCGACGTCGCGGCGGGCGCGGCGACGACCTGAGAAGGCCCGGCGTTCTGCGGCGCCTGGACGGGCGCGGCCGGAAGCGGGACGGAGAGCATCATCCCCAAGGCAATGCCGAGGGAAGCGAGCGTGCCTTGCAGCAGTTTCACGAGCAGGTGGCCTTTGTTCGTCAGGTCGGGCGCGGGAATACGCGCAGACGTCGAGTACGACCGGCATATACGCATGAGGTCGGCAAGGCTCAAGCGCGCGAACACGATTTTCGGTTCCACGTTGCAACCAAGTCACGAGTGCGGGTATCGGCAACGCATGGCCACCCGGTCGCCCCTCCGCCTCGGCGTCAACATCGATCACGTCGCGACGATTCGCAACGCGCGCGACGGCGATCATCCCGATCCTGTCGCGGCGGCGCGGATCGCTGCCGCTGCCGGTGCCGACGGCATCACCGCTCACCTGCGCGAAGATCGCCGTCACATCCGCGACGACGATCTCGCGCGGCTGATGCGCGAGATCGACCTGCCGCTCAATCTCGAGATGGCGGCGACCGAAGAAATGCTCGGGATTGCGCTGCGTCATCGCCCGCACGCGGTCTGCCTCGTCCCCGAAAAGCGCGAGGAACGCACGACCGAGGGCGGGCTCGACGTCGCCGGGCTCGACTCGCTGCTGATGCCCTTTGTCGCACGACTGGCCGACGCGGGGTGTCGCGTCAGCCTGTTCATCGAGCCGACCGCGCGCCAGATCGACGCCGCAATCCGGCTGCGCGCGCCCGTCGTCGAACTGCACACCGGCCGCTATGCACAGCTGGCGGGTGAGGCACGAGCAGAGGAGTTGCGCCGCCTCGCCGACGCAGCCGCGCTTGCCGCAAAGAACGGCATCGAGCCGCATGCGGGGCACGGGCTGACGTTCGACAACGTCGCGGGTGTGGCGGCGATCGCGCATCTCGCCGAACTCAACATCGGGCATTTCCTGATCGGCGAGGCGATTTTCGGCGGGCTCAGCGAGTCGGTGGCGCGGATGAAGCGGATGATGGAGGGTGCGCGGTGAGTGCAAAAGATTGGTTTCACGCGAAGCCGCGAAGGCGCGAAGCAGCGGGTGACTTATGAAGCGCGAAGCGCATTCAAAGGATTGTCGCGTCGGCACCTTTCTGTTGAGATTTTCCCGCATTCGTCTTCGCGCCTTCGCGGCTTCGCGTGAAGCTCCTTTTTTGTGATCCTCGGTCTCGGGTCCGACCTGTGCAATATCGAGCGGATCGCGAACTCGCTCGAACGCTTTGGCACGCGCTTCGAAAACCGTGTCTTCACGCCGGTCGAACGCGCAAAGGCCGCGCGTCGTCCGCTGACGCGCGCAGGCACCTATGCCAAGCGATTCGCGGCGAAGGAGGCGTTCTCGAAAGCCGTCGGCACCGGGTTCAGGCGCGGCGTGTTCATGCGCGACATCGGCGTCGTGAATGCGCCTTCGGGTGCGCCGACGCTCGCGCTGACCGGCGGGGCAAAGGCGCGGCTCGACGCGATGCTGCCAAGCGGATATGATGCCTATGTTCATCTGACGCTCACCGACGACCATCCATGGGCGCAGGCGTTCGTCATCATCGAAGCGCTGCCGAAAGTATGACCGTGACCCAAGCCGTCGAAACCGTCGCCGAAGTCGCCAAGCCAAAGACCGACTGGATCGCGGAAGCGAAGAGCATATTCTTCCTCATCCTCGCAGTACTCGGTTTTCACAGCCTGATCGCGAAGCCATTCTACATCCCCAGCGAATCGATGATGCCGGGGCTGCTCACCGGCGACCAGCTCGTGGTGAGCAAATTCCCCTTTGGCTGGTCGTTCGTCTCGCCCAGCTTTCACGTGCTGCCGTTCATCCCAGGGCGCATTCTGGGGCATCTGCCCGAGCGCGGCGATGTCGTCATCGCGTCGCCGCCGGGGCGCAGCGAGGATTATATCAAGCGCGTCATCGGGCTGCCCGGCGACCGGCTCGAAGTCGTGCGCGGTACGGTCATCCTGAACGGCGTGCCGATCAAGCGCGCCGCACCCGTCCTTCGCGCGATCCCGGTGGACGAGGGGCAACCGTGCACCGACGTGAAATACGCCGACTATCGCCAGACCGCGCCCGACGGCAAAGTCACGTGCGCGCTGCCGGTGGTACGCGAGACATTGCCCAACGGACGCAGCTACGACACGATCGACCTGGGCTATGATCCGGGAGTCGACGATTACCCGTCAATCACGATCCCGGCCAACCATGTTTTCCTGATGGGCGACAACCGCGACAATTCGGCCGACAGCCGTGTCCCCGAAATGCTCGGCGGCCTTGGCGGCCCGGTACCGTGGGAGAATTTGGGCGGGCGCGCCGAATTCATCAGCTTCTCGCTCGACGGATCGCAGCACTGGTGGAACCCCTTCTCGTGGCCCGGCGCGCTGCGCGGCGGACGCGCAGGAACATCACTGCATCCGTCCAAGTCGGGCTGATGGCCGACGCCGCGCTGGTCGACGCCGAAGCCATGCAGGTCGACGCCCTGCCGACCAAGGCCGGGGCCGATACACATGTCGAGACCCCCGGGCCCAACGAGCTTCGCGACCCCTTCGTCCGCCAGGAACTGAAGCGCGCGGGTGTCTGGGTCGGCCTCGTCTGCGCGGTCGGGCTCGTCGTCCTGCTCGCACAACCGCTGCTGCTGATCTTCGGCGGCGTCGTCTTTGCCGCGATGCTCGATGGCGGCACGCGCCTGCTGGGGCGCGTGCTCCCGATCGCGCGCGGCTGGCGGCTGATGATCGTCGTCCTCGGCGTTCTCGCCTTCCTCGTCTGGGTCGTGATGCTCACCGGTTCCGAGCTGACAGCGCAGGCCGAATCGCTGCGGCTGGTCGTCATGGCGCAGCTCGATCGCGCGCTGACGTGGGTGAATGCCAACCATCTGCTCGACCAGGGCGGCGGCGCGCAGGAAATCGGCAAGCAATTGCTCGGCTCGGTTGGACGTGTGACGTCGGCGGTGGGCACTGTCGTCGGCGCGGTGACCAGCGGCGTCATGATCATCGTGATCGGTGTGTTCCTCGCGATCGAACCGCGGCTGTACGAGCGTGGCCTGGCGTGGATGCTGCCGGTGCGCGCGCGCGATCATTTCTATGCGGCGATGAGCGATATGGGCCGTACGCTGCGCCGCCTGATGGCGGGGCGACTGCTCGGCATGGGTGTCGAGGGTGTCGGCGTCTGGATTCTGCTCGCGGTGGGCAATATCCCGATGGCCGCACTGCTCGGGGTATTGACCGGGCTGCTCGCCTTTCTTCCCAACATCGGGTCGATCGTCTCGGGCATCCTCATCATCATCGTCGGTTTTTCGGGCGGCTGGGATTCGGGCGTCTATGCGTTCGGCGTCTACATGGCGGTGCAGATCGTCGACGGCTACCTGATCGTCCCGATGGTCGCCAGACGCTCGGTCGACCTTGCGCCCGCGCTGATCCTCAGCGCGCAATTGCTGTTTGGGGCGCTGTTCGGGCTGCTCGGCCTCATGTTCGCCGACCCGCTCGTCGCAATGCTCAAGATCGGGCTTGAGCACGGCTCACCCGATGGCGCGTCGGGCGGGGCGAACGCGAGCGGGACGCGCGGCGGAAAATTATAGCTACCGCCCGGTCTGCCCCTGGTGCATCAGCCTTGCATCGGCGAGTACCAGCGCCATCATCGCCTCGACCACCGGCGCGCCGCGAATGCCGACGCAGGGGTCGTGACGCCCCCTGGTGACGATATCGGTCGCTTCCCCTCCGCGCGTGATCGTCTCGACAGGTTGAAGGATCGAACTCGTCGGCTTGAACGCGACGCGCACGACGACGGGCTGCCCGGTCGAGATGCCGCCCGCGATGCCGCCGGCGTGGTTGGCAAGGAACACGCCGCCCGGGCGCATCGCATCGGCATTGTCCTCGCCGCGCAGGCGTGCCGCAGCGAAGCCATCGCCGATCTCGACGCCCTTGACCGCGTTGATGCTCATGCAGCCGCTCGCGAGCTGCGCATCGAGCTTCATGTAGAGCGGCGCCCCCCAGCCTGCAGGCACGCCCGTCGCGACGCACTCGACGATCGCGCCGAGCGAGGACCCGGCGCGCCGTGCCTCGTCGACGAGAATTTCCCAGCGCGCGGCAGCCGCAGCATCGGCGCAGAAGAAGGGATTGCGCTCGATTTCCGCCGCTTCGAATTGCGTCGCGCGGTCGCCGCCGATCTCAACGACGTGCGCAATGATACTGACTTCGGGAATCACGAGTCGTGCCACCGCCCCCGCGGCGACGCGCGCCGCCGTTTCGCGCGCCGACGATCGCCCGCCCCCGCGATAATCGCGCAGCCCGTATTTCGCGTCATAGGCAAAATCGGCGTGGCCAGGGCGATAGGCGCGCGCGACCTCGCCATAATCCTTTGATCGCTGATCGACATTGTCGATCGCCAGGCTGATCGGCGTGCCGGTCGTTCGCCCCTCGAACACTCCCGACAGGATGCGCACCGTGTCGGGCTCCTGCCGCTGCGTCGTGAATTTCGAGGTGCCGGGACGACGTTTGTCAAGAAACGGCTGGATGTCGCCCTCGCTCAGCGGCAATCCCGGCGGACACCCGTCGACCACCGCGCCGAGCGCAGGCCCATGCGATTCGCCCCACGTTGTGAAGCGAAAGAGGTGGCCGAAGCTGTTGTGGCTCATCGCGCGCCGCCCAAGTCATGAAGTGTGCGATTGGTCAGCGTTTCGAACTGGCGATACAGCCAATCGCAATTTTCACGGCTGCTGAAGCAAGCGATCTCCGTGTTGATTGTTGATCCGCCGCTTGCATCGGCAATCACTTGCCTGCAGCTTACAGCGGGATGAGCGCGATTGGCGGCAGTCGTGAAGGTCAGCTGGCGCATCGACTTGTTGAGCATGAAAGCTCGATACTCCGGAGTGCCATCCAGCGCTTCGACATCGGGTTGATGCAATATATCTGCTTGCAGGTCGGCCACCGTTGCCGCTTTGAGGCCGCAGACGTCGACCGTTCCCTTCCCTGCGGTGTGAATGCCTTCGGGCACAGGTTGTGCTAGGCAAGGTAACGGTGAGGCAAGTGCCGCAATACACCCGAGCGACTTTAGGGGCCGACGGAGGGATTGCTGCGCTCGTCGTTCGCCGTCCCGCAGCAGCTTAGAAAACGTGGAACGCGGCGACGCAGCTTCGCGAGTCAGTAGTGATACCGGCATTGCGCGATCTCCAGCACCTGCGTTTCGCCACTGCCAGTGACCCGGTAGACCATGCGATGCTCCTGCGTCACCCGCCGCGACCACCAGCCCTTTAGATTGTCCTTGAGCGGTTCGGGCTTCCCCGTGCCTCTGAAAGGGTGGCGTCGGCATTCCTCGATCAATCCGTCGAGCTTTCGCAGCGCCTTCGGATCGGTTTCCCGCAGCGCTTGATATTCCTCCCAACCGCGCGGCGTGAACGACAGGTTCAAAGCGGCTCCATCGTCTCGGGATCGACACGGATCAACCGCCCGGCATCGGCATCGGCAATCGACTCGAGCAGGGCACGCGCGTTGTTTGGCGTGGCGAGCAGATAGCGCGTCTCGTTCATCGAGTTCCAGTCGTCGAGGTCGACCATGACGACGGGCTTGCCGCGTTGGCGGGTGATCGCGATCGGCACGTGATCGTTGACCACGCGGTCCATGATCGCCTTCAGATTGTTGCGGGTCTCGGAATAGGTGACGATATCCATGCGCCGACATTGAACAAAAACTGGTGCAATGTCAACTGATCGTCATATCCGGCGCATCCTCCGCCTTCATGCCCACCACTTGATAGCCGGCGTCGACATAGTGGATTTCGCCCGTTACGCCCGAGGCGAGGTCGCTGCAAAGATACAGCCCCGCGCCGCCGACATCCTCGATCGTCACGTTGCGCTTCAGCGGCGCATTAAGTTCGTTCCATTTCAGGATGTAGCGGAAATCGCCGATGCCCGAGGCGGCGAGCGTCTTGATTGGGCCTGCGGAAATCGCGTTGACGCGGATATTGTCGCGCCCCAGATCGACCGCGAGGTATTTGACCGACGTTTCGAGCGCCGACTTCGCGACCCCCATCACGTTGTAATGCGGAATGACTTTCTCGGCGCCATAGTAGGTCAGCGTGAGCAGCGAACCACCCTCGGGCATCATCGCCTGCGCACGCTTGGCAACGGCGACGAACGAATAGACGCTGATGTTCATCGTCATCAGGAAATTGTCGAGGCTGGTGTCGTAATAGCGCCCGCGCAGCTCGTTCTTGTCCGAAAAGCCGACCGCGTGGACGACGAAGTCGATCGTCGGCCAGCGCTCGGCCAAGGTCGCGAAGCTCTTGTCGAGCTCGGCCATGTCGGCGACGTCGCAATCGATCAGGAATTCGCTGCCCAGCGACGCCGCGAGCGGGCGCACGCGCTTTTCGAGCGCCTCGCCCTGATAGCTGAAGGCGAGCTCGGCGCCGTGTTCGGCAAGCTTTTGCGCGATCCCCCAGGCGAGCGAGCGATCGTTGGCGAGCCCCATGATCAGCCCGCGCTTCCCCTTCATCAGCATCATGTCACTCCTCGGCGGCGGGCTGTAGCGCAGGCAAGGGGCTTTCCGCCAGCGCAGCGTTGAGGTGCGCGCCGATGACGAAGCCAAGCCCCACGAACCAGAAAAAGATCAGCGCGACGATTACACCGGCGAGGCTGCCATAGGTGAGGTCGTAGTTCGACAGCTTCGACAGGATCACTGGCAACAGCGCGAGCGCGCCGTACCACCAGAGCGCGACGAACAGTGCGCCCGGCCATTTGGGGCAGCGTGACATACGGTAGCGGCTGGGTGTCAGCGACCACATCAGCGCATAGATCGAGCCCCACGCGACGACCAGCGGCACCAGCCGCCCCAGCTGAATCCACCCGACCAGCTCGCCCGCGAACGGGAACAGCCGATAAATGAATTGTTCGGCGGCAACGAGGAACACCTGAAGCGTGAACGCCATCATCATCAGCACGACCGCACCGATGATGAGCCCGATCGAGCTGAGCCGGTAATGCCAGATCGGTTTCGAGCTGCGCGCGCCATAGGCCCGGCGCAAGATGTCGCGGATCGTCTCGATAAAGCTTCCCACCGTCCACAGCCCGACGAGCCCGCCGATCCACAGCAGCCAGCCGGTGCGCTGCGTCAGCACGTCGTGGATCGGTTGGCGCAGCAACGCCTGGACCGTTGCGGGGAGCGTGACGAGGAATGAATTGACCGCGCGCACGGTGTCGGCATCACGCCCGAACAGGCTCGCGACCGCCGCCGTCACGATGAAGAAGGGAAACAGCGTCAAAAGCGTGAGATACGCGAGGTTGCCCGCGTGGATGAACCCGTCGCTGAACACGCCGACGACGACGCGTTTGACGATCTCGACAACGCGCGCCGGCACGCCGAGCCGGTCGAGCGTGTGGCGGCGGACCTCGGGGTTGCCGTGCAGATGGCCCTTGCGGCGCTCCTCGGGGCTTTGCGGCGAAATCTCCGACATGCGCGCCGCCTTCGACGCCTCTGTCGCACCTGTCCAGAGCGACTTTGCGGTTGCCGCGGGCTTCGACTACACGGCGCGCCACATGACCGACACCGACACCGCACGCGACTGGCGCTCGACCGTCTTCCTGCCGAAGACCGATTTCCCGATGAAGGCGGGGCTGCCGCAAAAGGAGCCAGGCATCCTCGCGCGCTGGCAGGCCGAAGGGTCGTACGCGCAGCTGCGCGCAGCGCGCGCGGGGCGTGAGAAGTTCATCCTCCACGACGGCCCACCCTATGCCAATGGCGACATGCACATCGGCCATGCGCTGAACCATATCCTGAAGGATATGGTGGTGCGGACGCAGACGTTGCTCGGCAAGGACGCGCCGTACGTGCCCGGCTGGGATTGCCACGGGCTGCCGATCGAATGGAAGGTCGAGGAGGCGTATCGCAAGAAGAAGCTGGACAAGCCTGTCCCGAGCGCAGTCGAGGGAGACGAGTCCGCACTTCGCGAGTTCCGCGCCGAATGCCGCGCCTATGCGCAAGCGTGGGTCGACGTGCAGCGCGAACAGTTGAAGCGCCTCGGCATCGGCGGCGACTGGGACCGGCCGTACCTGACGATGGATTTCGACAGCGAAGCGACGATCGTCGCCGAGCTGATGAAATTCGCGGAGTCGGGCCAGCTCTATCGCGGAGCAAAGCCGGTGATGTGGTCGCCGGTCGAGCGGACCGCGCTTGCCGAGGCCGAGGTCGAATATGAGGACATCGTCTCGACGCAGATCGATGTTGCGTTCGAGATTGTAGAGTCGCCGATTCCCGAACTAGTCGGCGCACATGCGGTGATCTGGACGACGACGCCGTGGACGACCCCGGTCAATCAGGCGATCGCCTATGGGCCGGAGGTTGAGTATCGACTTTTTCAGATCGGCGTGTCGGTCGACGGGCTAGCAGGCGTTGACGTCTTTGAACATCCGACAGTCAAGGCGCTGCAGGGGCGTCGAGTCTTGATGGCCGACAGCAAGGTTTTACGATCAGAATTTGACGAACGGTTACGCAACATGTGGCCAGAAGCAACGCTGATCGATTCGGACGAATGGCACGGCAAAGGCTCGGACCTTGCCGACACCGTCGCGTGCCACCCGATGTACCATCTAGGCGGGTTCTTTGCCAAACCCCGACGCTTCCTCCCCGGCGACTTCGTCACGACCGAACAGGGAACGGGCCTCGTCCATATGGCGCCCGACCATGGCGAGGACGATTTCGACCTGTGCAAGGCGAACGGGATCGATCCGGTGTTCGCGGTCGAGGGCGACGGGAAGTATCGCGCCGACTGGGCGTGGCTCGGCGGGCAGGGGTCGGTGATTAACGCCAAATTCAATGCCCCCGACGGGCCGATCTGTACGGACCTGCGCGAAGCGGGCGCGCTCCTCGCCGCGTCGGCCGACTATAAGCACAGCTATCCGCACAGCTGGCGGTCGAAGGCCAAGCTGATCTTCCGCGCGACCCCGCAATGGTTCATCGCGATGGATCAGCCCCTCCCTCCCCCTCAGGGGGGAGGGTACCACGCGCCGCAGGCGCGGGAGGGAGAGGGATACCCGAGTAACGGTCAGAATCCCGCATACCCTCTCCCTGGCGCTGCGCGCCTGTCCCTCCCCCCTGAGGGGGAGGGAGGAAGCCTGCGCCAACGCGCCCTTACCGCCATCGCCGCGACGCGCTGGTTCCCGCCGAAGGGCCAGAACCGCATCACCGCGATGGTCGAGGGGCGCCCCGACTGGGTGATCAGCCGCCAGCGCGCATGGGGCGTGCCGATCGCGCTGTTCGTCGAGCGGCGGACCGGCCAGTATCTCGTCGACGCGGCGGTCAACGCGCGCATCGTCGCGGCCTTCCGCGAACAGGGTGTCGACGCGTGGACCGACGCCAACGCCGCGCACTTCCTGGGCGCGGAACGCGACCCGGCGGATTACGAGCGCGTCACCGATATCCTCGACGTGTGGTTCGACAGCGGTTGCACGCACGCCTTCGTCCTCGAATCGGGGAAGTGGCCCGAGCTGCGCTGGCCAGCCGACCTGTATCTCGAGGGGTCCGACCAGCATCGCGGCTGGTTCCAGTCGTCGCTGATGGAAAGCTGCGCGACGCGCGGGCGTGCGCCGTACGACGCCGTGCTGACGCACGGCTTCACCATGGCGAGCGACGGGCGCAAGATGTCGAAGTCGCTCGGCAACACGATCGACCCGCTCAAGCTGATGGAGGAATATGGCGCCGACATCCTGCGGCTATGGGCGCTGTCGGTCGATTTCACCGAAGACCACCGCATCGGCAAGGAAATCCTCGGCACCGTCGCCGACCAGTATCGCAAGCTGCGCAACACCTTCCGCTATCTGCTCGGGGCGCTCGACGGATGGGACGAGGGGGAGCGCGTCGAGGTTGACGCGATGCCCGGGCTCGAGCGTTATGTGCTCCAGCTGCTCGCCGATCTCGATGCCAGGCTGCGTACGTCGGCGGGCGATTATGATTTCAACAGCTATGTCCGGCTGCTGACCGATTTCGCCAACAACGATTTGTCGGCCTTCTATTTAGATATCCGCAAGGATTCGCTCTATTGCGACGCGCCGTCGAGCCTCAAGCGCCGCGCGTGCCGGACGGTGCTCGACACGTTGTTTCACGCGCTCGTCCGCTGGGCCGCGCCGGTGCTGGTGTTCACGAGCGAAGAGGTGTGGGGGACGCGGTACCCGCACGGGGGGAGCGTGCATTTGCTCGAATGGCCCGCGATCGGCAATTGGGGCGACGCGCCGCTGTTCGAGGAATGGACGCGGCTGCGCGACTTGCGCCTGCTCGTCTCGGCAGAGATCGAGCCGCTCCGCCGCGCAAAGGAGCTCGGATCGAGCCTTCAGGCCGATGTGACGCTCGGCATCAGCGACGTCGGCGACCGTCCGCTGCTGACGAGCGAGGAGCTCGCCGAATTGTTCATCGTTGCCGATGTCGGCATCAGCACGGTCGAGCATGGACCGGTCGCGATCGTCCACCTGACCAAGTTCGACAAATGCGGGCGCTGCTGGCGGCATTTGCCCGAAGTTGCCGAGGACGGTGCGCTGTGTGCACGGTGCGAAGAGGTGGTGGCGTGATTTCTCGTCTCCGCGTCTCCGCGTCTCCGCGTGAACCCGGCGAGATTGAATTCACGCGGAGACGCGGAGACACGGAGGGGCTTTGCCGATGACGAACCGGACTCTGGGCCTCGTCATCGCGGGCGTTATTTTCGCGCTCGACCAGTTCAGCAAATATATCGTCGCGGTGCCGCTCGCATTACAGGTGCGCGGGCAGATCGTGCTGCTGCCGATCTTCAACCTAACATGGGTTGAAAACTACGGCGTGTCGCTGAGCCTGCTGACCGCCGACGGGCCCGTCGGGCGCTGGTTGCTGACCGCGCTGACCGGCGCGATTGCGGCGGGCGTTGCGGTCTGGCTGTGGCGCGAGCGTAACCGTCGCGACGTGTTCGGCCTCGGCCTTATCCTTGGCGGTGCGCTCGGAAACATTCTCGACCGCATCCGCTTTGGTCACGTCGTCGACTGGGCCGACTTGCATTTCGGCGAGTTCCGCCCGTTTCTGGTGTTCAATCTCGCCGATGCGGCTATAACCATCGGCGTTCTCATCCTCCTGTTCCGCGCGCTGACCGGCGGAACCAAGTCGAAGGCCGACGCCGATGCGTAAAGTCGTTTCCGTCCTGATCCCTGTCACGATGATCGCAGCCACGCTCAGCGCCTGCGGCTCGCGTGGCGGCGCGTTCAACCGTGCGCGCCCCGACGAGCTGGCCGTCGCCCGCGCTGCGCCGCTGGTGGTGCCGCCCGATTTCGCGCTGCGCCCACCCGTTCCCGGTGCGCCGCGTCCGCAGGAAGCCGATTCGTCGACGCTCGCGCTCCAGGCGATGTTCGGTGGCCCCGCGCCGCGCAGCGGTGCCGAGACCGGCGCGCTCAATCAGGCAGGCGTCGCGCGCGCCGACGCGGGCATCCGCTCGACCGCAGGCGATCCGGGTACGGTCGTGGTCGACAAGGGCGCTGCGACACGCGACGTGGTCGCCGCGCCTGCCTCGCAAGGGACGAGCGCGCGCGCGACGACGCCCAATTGAGGCGCGCCGCTTCCCCGAGCGCAGCGAGGGGCTATGTCGAGCGCAGCGAGACGCTGAACCGAGCGCGGTAATCTCGCTGCGCTCGATCCAGCCCCTCGCTTCGCTCGGGGAAGAGCGGGTCGGAACTAAAAGCTGGCCGTCAAACTCACGACGACTCCCGCGTTGCTCGCGTTCTTGTTGCTCGGCGTGATGAACGCGCCGTCGGTGTCGACATAAGCGACGCCAAGCGTCAGCGCCTTGTACGTGACCGTCGCGCCGAGGCCCCAATCGGTATATTCCTTGCCGATCGACAGCCAGCTCGGCCCGAACGTGTGGCCCAGATGCCCGGTCAGCCCAATGGGGGTGCTTGGGATCGACGCCGACAGGTCACCCGCAATATAGACATTGTCGTACGACCGGCCGGTCTGCTGGTCGAGCCGCAGCGCCTTTTGCTTGGGCGCATAGTTGATCGTCGCCTTGCCGGTGACGGGTCCGAAGGTGTGCGACACCGAGGCATAGGGCTCGACGAAGTCCGAGCTCGTGCGGTCGAGCGGTGCCTTGGTCTTGGGATAGAAATAATAGAGCACGCCGACGTCGACCGTGGTCCCGCCGAAACTGTGCTTGAACCCGCCGATGAGGTCGAGTTCGGCGCGCGCGGTGCAGCAAGAGGTGCGCAGCGCAGGTGCGCGGTAGAAATCGCCTGCCGCGGTCACATAGCTGTCGACCGACGATCCCCAGACCGAGGCGTAGAACCCCGAGACGTGCGTGACGGTCAGCGAACCCTGCACCGCAACATTCTTGTCGGTTTGTGAGATGCCGCGAAACCGGTAGTCGGACACGATGGCGGCAGTGCCGTTGATCGTGATCGCGGGCGGCGGCGCGGTCGGCTCGTCGGCGAACGCTGGCGTGACGGCCACGAGGGCGAGAACGCTGCTCAGGGCGGCGTAAGAAATGCGCATGGACTTCCCTTTCAAATGACCGGAAGGCTGTCACCGTTCCGGGGGGATCGTCCCACCTGCTGTGCGGTGCGCGTGCTTCTGGGTGAGCCACGTCATCCGACGATCGTGTTGTGCCGAGTCATTGTGCGCTGCACAACAACAAACGAACGACGATCGTCGCTCTGCGGCACGAGTGTTGCGCGCACGCAACAGGTCAGGCGTGGGGAAGTGCCTGCGCGAGGTCGTCGATCAGGTCGCCGACATCCTCCAGCCCGATGCTCAGCCGGATGACGCGGCCACCGCACCACGGCGTCGCGGTGCGGCAGCGCGCGGGATCGGTCGGGATGGCGAGGCTTTCATAGCCGCCCCAGCTGTAGCCGATGCCAAAATGGCGGAGCGCATCGACGACGCGCGCGGCGGCGGGCGCGCTCGGGTCGTGCAGGATGAAGCCGAACAGCCCCGCCGAGCCACGAAAGTCGCGCGCGAAGATCGCGTGCCCCGGATCGTCGGCCAGCGCGGGGTGAAGCACGCGCGCGACCTGCGGCTGGCCTTGCAGCCAGCGCGCGATCGTCAGCGCCGACGCACCATGCCGCTGCATCCGCACGTCGAGCGTACGCAGCCCGCGCGCGGCCAGAAAGGCATCGTCGGGACTGACGCACGTGCCGAGCACCTGCGCAGTCGTGCGCAGGATATCCCACGACGCTGAATTGGCGGTCACCGACCCGAGCATGACATCGGAATGGCCGACGATATATTTGGTGCAGGCAATGATCGACAGGTCGACCCCCATCGCCATCACGGGAAGCGACAGCGGCGTCGCCCAGGTATTGTCGATCAGCGTCGTCAGTCCGTGCGCTTTGGCGACCGCGACGATCGCCGGGACGTCCTGCACCTCGAACGTCAGGCTGCCCGGCGACTCCATGAAGATCGCGCGCGTGTTCGGCTGCACCATTGATGCGATCGCCGCCCCGAGCGACGGGTCGTAATAGGTCGTCGTGATCCCGCGCGGGTGGAGATAGGCGTCGCACAGACGGCGCGTCGGATCATAGGCGCTGTCGACCATCAGCAGATGGTCGCCGGGACGAAGCAGCCCGAGCAGCGCGCCCGCGACCGCCGCGGCGCCCGAGGGGTAGAGCATCGTCCCCTTCGCCCCCGGGTCGAGTGCGGTCAGTGCGTCGGCCAGCGACCATTGCGTCGGGGTGCCGCGCCGCCCGTAGAACCAGTTGCCGTCCTCGTTCGACCGGATTCCTTCGGCGAGCGCGGCGGTGTCGGGATAGAGAATCGTCGACGCGCGCCACACCGGCGGATTGACCACCGCACCGGTCCATTCGCGCCGCCGCCCACCCTGGACGACGGTGGTCGCCGGGGCGACGGACTCGCTCACGCCGCGCCGATCTCCCTGGGCGTATCGGCGCGTGCGCCCCACTCGCTCCACGACCCGTCATAGACCGCGACCGATTCATTGCCGAGCAGATGCGCCGCGAACGCGACGGTCGCGGCGGTGATGCCCGAGCCGCATGTGGCGGCGATCGGCTGCATCGGGTCGACGCCCGCGTCGGCAAAGGCGGCGCGTAGCGCGTCCTTCGACTTCCATCTGCCGTCGGCTTCGAACAGGGCGCTCATCGGCAGGTTGCGCGCGCCGGGCATGTGGCCCGGGTTGACGCCGAGGCGCGGCTCGGCCTCGCGCCCCTCGAACCGCGCGGCCGAGCGCGCGTCGACGATCTGTTCGGCCTTGCTAACGAGCAGGTCCTTCATCTGGTCGATCGTGCGAACGAACGCATTGTCGCGCCAGACGGTGAAGTGGCGGTGGCGCAGCACTTGCTTGCCGGTCGCGACCTCGCGCCCTTCGGCCTTCCACTTCGCTAGCCCGCCGTCGAGGATCGCGACCGCATGCGCGCCGAACAGATGGAGCATCCACCACGCGCGCGCCGAGGTGTGCTGCGGCGAATTGTCGTAGACGACGATGCGGCTGCCGTCGCCGAGGCCGAGCGACTGCATCCGGCTCGCGAATTTTTCGGCCGAGGGGAGCATCATCGGCAGTTCGGTCTTGTCGTCGGCGAGACCCGCCAGGTCCATGAAGACGGCGCCCGGAATATGGTCGGCTTCATAGTCGGCGGCCGGATCGCGTCCCGCCTCGAGGAACCAGGTCGCATCGACGACGCGCAGGTCGGGCGCGCCCAGTTCGGCGGCAAGCCATGGGGTCGAAACGAGGGCGTCCATGCGAGTCTCTCCGTCGATTGCGTCCGATGCGCTTAATAAGCCTTCGCTCCCGCGTCGAGACTATGCGGCGCACAGCGGGCATAATCGGCGGAAATGCGTTGCATGACTTCACACACTTCGCACGGTCGCCGCCGTCGCTCTTCGCCCAAGGTGTCGGCCCCGAAGGACAGACAACCCCGGACCGTGGCAGAGCGCCAGCATGTAGGACAGCGCCGGCCGCTTGCCACGCTCGCGCGTCAGCGCAGGTCGGCGAGCCGCAGGTTTCCGAAGTCGTCGATGCGCCGTTCGGTCGCGACCTCGCGCCCGACGCCGATCACGGGGAAGCCGCCCGCGCGCGCCGCCGTCACCCCGGCGTCGGCATCCTCGAACACGAGGCAGTCGGCGGGCGCATGGCCGAGACGTTCGGCACACCACAGGAAGATGTCGGGCGCGGGCTTGGGTTTCGCCACCGTGCTGCCGTCGGCGACGATGTCGAAGGCGTCCGACAGCCCGAGTTGCAAAAGGACCGCGTGCGCGTTGCGGCTCGACGAGGCGAGCGCGAGCGGTACGCGCGCCGCGCGCGCCTCGGCGAGCAGCGCAGCCACGCCGGGAAGCGCGTCGTCGGGGCCCATGCGGCCGAGTTCTTCGAGGAAATAGGCCTGTTTGCGCGCGCCCCAGTCGGCGGCGGTGCGCGCATCGAGCGTGCGGGCACCCGCGAACAGCCGTACCGAATCCTCGCGCGTGCGCCCGAGCAGCTGGCGGTTCGCGGCGGCGTCGAACGCGATGCCTTCGTCGGCGGCGAGCCGGACCCACGAGCGGTAATGCGCCGCGCTGGTATCGGCGACGACGCCGTCGAGGTCGAAGATCAGCGCCTTCATGCCGGAACGAGCGCGTTGGCGGCGGCGACGACGGCGGCGGAAGGCACACCGCGCAAACAGAGATGATGCCCGGTCCTGCACACCGAGGAAAAGCACCAGCGGCAGTCGACATCGTGGTTGAGGACGCGCGACGCCACGCGCCACGGCGTATGCTGCGGATTGGTCAGCGCGTACAGATCGACGACGGGCGTGCCGACGGCGGCGGCGAGGTGCGCGGGGCCGGTGTTGTTGGCGATGACGAGCGGGGCAGCCGCGATCAGCGCGGCGAGGCGCTCGAGGTCGAGCTGTCCGGCAAGGTTGGCGAACGGCAGGTTCATCGACGCGATCAGCGCGGCCTCGCTCGCATCGCCGGTCATCAGGAAGCTCCACCCTTCGGTCGCGAGCGCGAGCAGGGCCTCACGGTACATTTCGGGCGGGTAACGGCGCGACGGTGCACTCGCGCCGGGGTGGACCACCGCCCAGCGCTTTGCCTGGGGGACGAGCCGCGCGATGCTCGCGCGCGTCTCGTCGGCAATGCGCACGTGCATGCGCGTGTCCGACACGCGCCAGCCGACGGTCGCGACGAGATCGAGGTGGCGCTGGACTTCGTGACGGATGCCGCCCTCGGGCTCGGTTTCGGGAACCGCGTTGCTGACGAGCTTGTAGGCGCGCTCGCGGCAATGTGCGAGCGCGAGCGGAATGGCCGCCAGATAGCCGAGCATCGCCGCCGGGAAGGGAGTCTGGCTGAATACGGTGAAGATCACCACCGCGTCGAAACGCCGCGCGCGCAGCCGCTCGATCAGCGTCAGCTCGACCTGCGACGAATGCGCATCGCCCGCCTTCATCCATGGGGCCTCGTGGACGATGACTTCGTCGACATGCTCGACCAGCCGTGCGGCGGCGGCACCGGCAGGCGAGGTGAGCAGCGTGACATGGTCGACATTCTCGCGGACGGCGCGCAGCGCGGGCGTCGTCATCAGCACATCGCCCATCGAATCGAGGCGGATGCACAGGACGCGGCGGACGTTGGACCAGTCGGGGGTCATTCCTCTCCCACCGTTAGCCCTGAGCCTGTCGAAGGGCGGGCTACCAAGGCCAACCCTTGTTCTTGTTGCCCGCCCTTCGACAAGCTCAGGGCTAACGGACCGTAGGGAAAATCGTGATTAACCTCGGTCTGGCGATTGCTTCCAAAGCACACCTAACCCACCGCGTCGAGCGCGGCATAGCTCGCGCGGATGCGTTCGATGATGCCCGTCGTCGACCGGTCGTCGAGGAACGGGAGCAGCTTCACCTCGCCGCCGAGCGACTGGACGAGCGGCGCTTCGGGCAGCGTCGCGATGGTATAATCGCCGCCCTTCACGAACAGGTCGGGTCGGATCGCCTCGATCAACCGCGAGGGGGTCGGGTCGTCGAACAGCACGACGCGGTCGACACAGCTGAGTGCGGCGAGCAGCGCGGCGCGGTCTTCCTCCTCGTTGATCGGGCGCGTCGGCCCTTTCAGCGCGCGGACGCTCGCGTCCGAATTGAGCCCGACGACGAGCACGTCGCCCATCGCCTTGGCGCGGTTCAGATAGCTGATGTGCCCGTGGTGCAGGATGTCGAAGCAGCCGTTGGTGAAGACGATGCGGCGCCCGCTCGCGCGCCAGCGTCCGACCTCACTCGCGACCTCGGACAGGCTGTGCATCCGCGCCTCGCCCGCCAGCTGCGCGCGCAGCATGTCGGCGGTACAGGTGGTCGTGCCCGGCGTCGCCACGCACGCGGTCGCCGCGAGCGACGCGAGGTCGGCGGCCGCCGCACTGTGCGCGCCCGCCGCGAGCGCGAGCGCGAGCGTCGCGGTGAAGGTGTCGCCCGCACCGGTCGCGTTGGCGTTCGCCGAGGGGCGCGTGAAGGTCCGGTACGGCTCGACGCCGTCCTCGAACACCACGGCACCGGCGGTGTCGAGCGTGACGGTCAGGATCGTGGCACCGGTCGCCGCGCGCAGCGTGTCGCGCGCCGCGACGACCTGTTCGACGCGCGGCAAGGTGCCGGTTTCGGACGCGAGCCGCGCGAGCTGGAGCGCTTCGCCGTAATTGGGCTTGGCGGCGGTCAGCCCGACGCGCGCCCATCGCGTCAGATCCTTGGCATCGCCGACAAGGATGCGCGGAGTGCGCGCCTGGAGCGCGGCGATCGCCGCGATCAGCCCGGGGGTGCAGATGCCATAGCCATAGTCCGACACGATGACGGCGTCGGCCCCGCGCCACGCGGCGGTCAGTGCGTCGATCAGGCGGCGTTCGTGAATCTCGTCGAGATCATGCTCGCTGCCGGTGTCGAGGCGCAGCATCAGCTGGCCGTTCGCGCTCACGCGCTGCTTGACCATCGTCGTGCGCGCGGGAACGCGGAACACCGCTTCGGTGGCGACGCCTGCGTCCTGAAGGCATTCGATCGTCGTCAGCCCGTCGGCGTCGTTGCCGACCGCCGACACCAGCGCGACACGCGCGCCGAGGCCCGCGACCGCGGCGGCGGCATTGGCCGCGCCGCCGGGCACGTCGCGTGCGTCGTCGAGCGCGACCACAGGCACCGGCGCCTCGCGGCAGACGCGGTCGACGTGCCCGCTGACATAACGGTCGAGCATGGCTTCGCCGACGACGAGCACGTCGAGCCCGGCGAACGCGTCGATCATCGCCGTCGGCGTCACGCCGCGACCTCTGCGTCGGCGAGGATCAGCGTGGCCGCCTCGGCGAGCGTCGCGACCTTGTGGTGCGGGGTGCGGTCGGGGCCGCCAACCCATTCGGTCTCGTTGCCATTGTCGATCAGGATCGTGCGGCATCGCGCCGCGCGCCCCGCCGCGACATCGTTCAATATGTCGCCGACCATCCACGATCGCGTGAGATCGATGTCGAGGTCGCACGCGGCCTGAAGCAACATGCCGGGCATGGGCTTGCGACAGTCGCACCCCTCGGCATGCGGGCAATGGTAGAAGCCGTCGAACGCGACGCCGGTCAGTTCGGACAATCGCGCCTCCACCGCGTCGAGCGCATCGGCGGCGAACAGCCCGCGCGCGATTCCCGACTGGTTGGTGACGACGACCAGCGCATAGCCCGCCGCCTTCCACGCGACGCACGCGCCGCGCGCGCCGGAGGCGAGCTCGATCCGCGCCGGATCGACGTTGTAGGGCACATCGACGACGAGTGTCCCATCCTTGTCGAGGAAGACCGCGCGCTTCACGGCCAGCTGGTCTCGGTCATCGGCACGATCATCAGTTCGGGGATCACGCTGCCGTCGGGCATTTCGAGCAGCATGCGAACGGTGTCGGCGACCGCGCGCGGCTCCTGCAGGTTTTCGAGCGGCGTGTCGGGAAAGCGGTCGAGGATGAACGGCGTGCGCATCCCGCCCGCGAGCAGCGCGGTGACCTTGATATTGTGCGGGCGTGCTTCGACGTGGAGCGCGTGGCTCAGCCCCAGCAGCCCCCATTTGCTCGCATGATAGGCGCTGGCGTTCGCCCACGCGCGCTTGGCGGCGGTCGAGACGATATTGACGATATAACCGCGTCCCGCCGCGCGCATGTGCGGGAACGCCGCCTTGCTCAGCGCGAACGGCGCCTGGAGGTTGACCGCGAGCACATGGTCGAAATCGGCGACCTCGAGCTCCTCGACGCTGACCGTCTTGTCGGTTCCGGCATTGTTGACCAGCACGTCGATCGCGCCGAATTCGGCGACGACGCGCTCCACCAGCGCGCCGCACGCGCCGCCGTCGGTCAGGTCGACCGTCATCGCATGCCCGCCGACTTCCTCGGCGATGCGCTGCGCGCCGTCCTGCTGCACGTCGGCGACGATGATCTTGCCTCCGGCTTCGCCGAGCGCGCGGCACAGCTCGGCGCCGAGCCCGCTCGCGCCACCGGTGACGAGGATGACGCGTCCCTCGACCGAATTCACGACGCCACCTCGACGAGCGCGGTGGCATTGTCGTTCATGCCGTCGTGCGCGACGACGCGCGCCTCGACCAGTTCGCAGATCAGGTGAAGCATCAGGGTCTGGACCTCCTGGATACGGGGTGTGTCGGTAGAGGGAACGCGCACCGCGATGTCGGCGAGCCCGACCGCGGGCGACAGCGCGCCGCCGAGCAGCGCGACCGTGGTCAGCCCGCGCGCTCTCGCCTCGTGAAGCGCGTTGACGATGTTTTTCGATCGGCCGCTGGTGCTGATGACGACGAGCAGGTCGCCGGGCGTTCCATACGCCGACACGCCGCGCGCGAAGACATCGTCGAAGCCAATGTCGTTCGCCCAGGCGGTCACGAACGCGCCGTCGGCACCCAGCGCGATGACGGGGAGCGCGCGCCGCCCCTCACTGTTGAAGCGGCCGACGAATTCGGCGGCGAAGTGCGACGCGTCGGCGGCACTGCCGCCGTTGCCGCACACGAGCACCTTGTTGCCGCGCAGGAACGCGCCCGCGATCGCGTCGGCGGTCTGGCGCAGCGGCGCGGCGATCAGCGGTTGCGCGCGCCGCAGCGTGTCGGCGAGCGTTTCGAACGCCTGGTCGACCACCGCCGTTTCGTCATCGGCGATCAGGGGAAGGCGGCGCGTGCGCTTGGCGATCGTCTCGCGATAGACTTCCTCCATCTGGAGCGCGACCTGGCGCCAGGTGAAGCGCTCCCGGACGCGCGCGAGCCCGGCCTGCCCCATCGCCTCGGCCCGCGCGGGGTCGGCGAGGAGCGTGCGCATCGCGCTGCCGAGTGCCTCGGGGTCGCGCGGCGGGACGCGCAAGCCGGTGACGCCGTCGTCGACAGTATAGCGCAGCCCGCCGACGTCGGCCGCGACGACGGGGCGCGCACACGCCATCGCCTCGAGCGGGGTGATGCCGAACGGCTCGTACCAGGGCGCAGTCACGAAGATGTCGGCGGCGGCGAAATATGTCGCGAGCGCGTCGCGGCCACGACTGCCGGTGAACACGACCGCGTCGGCGACGCCCGCCTGGTGCGCGACGCGCATCAGCCGTGCGAGTTCGGGATCGCGCGCGGGGTCCGGATCGGGCGCGCTGCCGCCGACGACGAGCAGCTGCGCGTCGAGCCCGGCGCGGCGCACATGCCCCAGCCCCTCGATCGCGGTGTCGATCCCCTTGCGCGGGACCATCCGCCCGAGCTGGAGCGCGATCGGCCGCGCGGGGTCGAGGCCGAGGCGGCGGCGCGCTTCGCGCTTGTCCATCGGCGCGAACTCGTGCGGATCGAACCCGCACGGCACCATGCGCAGCCGCGCCGGGTCGGCATGATAGAGGCTGAGCAGATGCGCCTCGTCCTCGGGGCATTCGGCGATGATGCGGTCGGCCTCGGCGACGATGCGCTCCTCAATCGCGAAACGCGCATCGGGAAAGCCGTCGGCAGCCTGCTGATGCAGGCGGCGAACCTTGCCGAGCGCGTGGAAGGTGACGACGAGCGGGACGTCGAGCGCGCGCGCGATCTCGGTGCCGACGAGCCCGCTCATGAAGAAATTGGCATGGACGAGGTCGCACCCCCCGATCGGCCGAGCGAGAAATTCGCGCATCGCGTCGGCAAACGCGTCCATGAAGGGCAGGATATGCTCCTTGGCGATGACCTCGCTGGGCCCCGCCGTCACGTTGACGACGCGGACGCCCGGCGCGAAGTCGACGACCTCGGCGATGTCGCGGCTCTCGCGCCGCACGAACACGTCGACGCGGTGCCCCATGCGCGCGAGCTGGCGCGCGAGCTGCGCCACATAGACGTTCTGCCCGCCGCCGTCGGCCCCGCCCAGCGTCGCCAGCGGCGAGGCATGTTCGCTGATCATCGCGATGCGCATCACGCAGCCCTTTCGAGGTCGAGGCCCGTCACGCGCGCAAAGACGTCGCTCCAGTCGGACGCGAAACGGTCGATGTTGAAACGGTCGAGCGCGGTCGCCCGCGCATTCGCGCCGAGCCGACGCGCGAGCGCGGGATCGGCGATCAGCCTGCGCATCGCGTCGTGCAAGTCGCGCTCGTCGGTCGCGATGAAGCCATTCTCGCCGTTGCGGATGACGGTCGGCAATTCGGTCGTCGCCAGACCGACGACCGGCATCCCGAGCATCATCGCCTCGAGCAGCGCGAGCCCCAGGCTGGTGTAGCGGATCGGGTGGAAGAAAAAGCGGTAGCGCGCGGCGAAATCGGGCAAGTCGGCAAGCGCGACCTCGCCGATGCCGCCCGATTCCTCGCTGAACATGCCGATCAGGTCGAGCGGCACCTGCGCGCGCGCGCGCTCGAACACGTCGGCGCCCAGCCGCCGCCCGCGCCGCGCGAGGCCATTGACGACGGTCAGCCCGCGCGCGAGGTCGCCGGAGTAGCGGTGTCCGCGATCGAGCACGCCGTGGTCGATCACCGTCGTCGGTGTCGCGCCGGCGTCCCACATCAGCTGGTTGAACGCGGTGACGTGGACGAGCAGCACGTCGGGGTCGTCGACGGGGTGGCGCGTGTCGGTCGGCCCGTCGCGCGGCGGGTCATGCTCGAGGAACAGGCGCGGCAGGCGGCGCTGCGCGGCGGTCAGCGTCATGTGCTGGTCGACCTGCCAGTTGCGCGCGCTCTGGAACAGGATCGCGTCGAACGGCAGCGTGCGTACCGCGTCGACGGGCACGTCATGGACGTTGTCGCCCCACGCAAAGCTGGCGGTGCGTCCGCCATGCCCCTCCGACCGGGTGGCATCGACCGGCAGGTAGAAGTCGTGCGGTGCCTGTGTCAGATAATGAAGATAGCTGCCGTGGACGTGCCACGTCAGGATGCGCAGCCGCCTCATGCCGCGAGCGCCAGCGAACGGTCGAGCGCGGCCTCGACTTCGGCGACGCTCGGCACGTGAATGTCCTGCGGCGGCGCGGTTTCGCCGACCGGCGTGTCGAGCAGCCCGCGCCCGACCGCGACGTGAAGCGCGCGGTTGGCCGGTGCCCAGCGCGCGGGGTCCGACGCGAGGAAGATGACGACGCTCGGGCTTCCGAGTGCCGCGGCAAGATGCGCGGTTCCGGTATCGTTGGTGACGACCTGCGCCGCGCCCTCGATCAGCGCCGCCATCGCGCCCAGGCCCGTGCGCCCGCTCAGGTCGAGCGCGGGCGACGTCATTGCAGCGGCGACTTGCGCCGCGATGACGGCCTCGCTCGCGGTGCCGGTGAGTACGACGCGCAGCCCGCAGCGCGCGAGCAGGTCGCCGATTTGAGCGAAACGTGTCGGGGGCCAGCGGCGGCGCGGGTCGCTCGCGCCGGGGTGGAGCACGGCATAGGGCGAGGGGAGGCGCAGCGCGCGCTCGTCGCGCTCGATTGCGAAGCGCGGGACGGCGGCAGGCGCGAAGCCGAGCCGGTCCATCAATGCAGTCCAGCGCTCGCATTCGGACAGCGCGTCGGGAAAAGCGAAACAGGTGGCCGGGTCGGGGCACCACAGGCCGGGCACGTAATACCCAGCGACCTGCGCCGCGCCCAGCAGCGCGGTGAACGGGTTCGACACGCTGCCGCTGCCGTGCAGCTGGATCGCGAGGTCGAAGCGGCGTGCGCGCATGTCGGCGATGAAACCGGCGAACGCGTCCGCGTCGAAGCTGCCGAGCAGACCCGGGAAGCCGGGCGCGGCGACGAATTCGTCGATCAGCGTGGGATAGCGCGCGACGACGGCGGCGACCTGCGGCGCGCCGATATAGACGATATGCGCCGACGGGTGTGCAGCACGCAGCCGCGCCAGCGCGGGAACCGTGCACAATACATCGCCAAGTCCGGCGAGAACGCGAACGACGGCAATCTTCATGCAGCGATCTCGGCGATCAGCGCGGCATGGTTGGAAAACGGCGTCCGCGTGTCGGGCTCGATCGTGCGGATCGCCGTGACGCGGTGGCGGGCCCCGCGTTCGAGGACATAGTCGATGCGGCTCGTCATGCTGCCGACTTCGAAGGTATAGCCCGGCCTGCCGTGACGGAGCCGCGCCCAGGTGTCGGAAAAACCCGCCTGGACGAGCGCGCGGATCGCGGCGCTTCCGGGCAGCTGGTTGAGGTCGCCGATAACGAGCGCGTCACTGTCGCCGAGCGTGTCGAGCAGTTCGACGACGCTCGCCGCAGCCTGCGCCTCCACCCACGACAGATAGGCGGCACAAATCGTCAGATCGTCGTCGGGCACGGTCGCGATCAGCAGGGTACGTGCGGTCGGATCGCCGCTGTCCTCGAGCCGCCCCAGCACCTGCGTGCGCACGCCGCCCAGCGGACGCCGCGACAGAATCGCCATCCCCTCGGCCAGCGCACGCTCGCCATGGGTGGGAAGCGCGGCGATCAGCGCTTGCAACGGTGCATCGTTCCCGGACGCGTCAAGCCCGGCCTGTGCGACGACGATATCGACGCCCTCGTCACGCACATACTGTGCGATACGGGCCATCCGCCCGCTCGCATCGTCGCGCGGACCCGCCAGATTGACCTGCATCAGTTTCAGCATCGCGCAGCGTTGGCCTCCACGCCCGTTAATCCGTGCGCAAGGTTTCGGTTCCGCAGTGCAACACAGATTAATCGATTCGGATCAGAATCGATCGAGCAGCGCCGCCCCCGTCATCGCAAGCGCAAGCGTCGGCGCGCGCAGAAGGCGGCCGCCGGGAAAGGCTGGCGGCGCGATCGAAGCGAGCAGGTCGAAGTCGTCCGACACCCCGCGCGCACGGTCCGCCGCGATCTTGCCGAGCCACGGACCGAGCAATACGCCCAGCCCCGAAAAGCCGCTGACGTTGAACAGTCCGGGCTCGACTTCGGCGACAAAGGGCATGCGCGTGGTGGTGACCGCGAGCGTGCCGCCCCACGCATGATCGATGCGCACGCCGGCAAGCTGCGGAAAGACGCGCAGCATGTGCGGGCGGACGAATGCGGCGATGTCGTCGGGGAAGCGCAGCGAATAGCTCTCGCCACCACCGAACAACAGGCGGTCGTCGGGCGTCAGCCGATAATAATAGACGACGAAGCGCGAGTCCGACACGGCGAGCCGCTGACCGATGAGCGCTTCGGCACGTGCACGCCCGAGCGGTTCGGTGACCGCGATATAATTGTTGATCGGCATGACGTGCGCTTCGACGCGCGTACTGAGGCCGCGCAGATAGCCGTTGCACGCGAGGATCACCGCGTCGGCGGTGACGCTGCCGTGCGGGGTCGTGATCCGCCAGCGCGCGCCGTGCCGTGCGAGCGACACCGCCGGGCTCTGTCCGAACAGTGCCGCGCCTTCGTCGCGCGCCGCTCGCGCAAGGCCCAGCGCCCAGTCGAGCGCGTGCAGATGTCCCCCGCGCCGGTCGAGCACACCGCCATGATAGGAGTCGCTGGCCACCAGGGCGCGTGCCTGTGCGCGGCCGATGGGCTCGAGCGCATGGTCGTAATGCCGCGCCATATGCTCGGCATGCGCATGGCTGTGCGCGACGTCGCGCGCGCGGTGGTCGAGGTGCAGGTGGCCGGGGGTCAGGCCACAGTCGATGCCATAGGTTGTGCAGGCGGTATCGAGAAAGTCGCGCGCGTCGAGCGCGATGCGCCACAGCCGGTGCGCGCGCTCCTGCCCGTATTTCGCTTCGAGCCACGGCTGGTCGCGGCGCATGCCGACATGCACCTGCCCGCCGTTGCGCCCCGACGCGCCCCCGCCAATCGAGTCGGCCTCGAGGAGCGCGACGCCCGTCCCCGACCGCGCAAGGTGGAGTGCCGCGCCAACGCCGGTGTAGCCGCCACCGATGACGCAGACCTGCGTGTCGAGGGCGTCGGTCAGCGCGGGGCAGGCCGGGCTCGGGGCTGCAGTGGCGGCGTACCAGTTGACAGGGGTGGTCACGTCGCGTCTCCGTCACCCCGGACTTGATCGGCCCGACTAGCGGGCTTGGTAGACAATTCTGCCCCCCAGCCACGTCGTCACCACCCGCACCGACAGCAATTTCGCCGGGTCCGCCGTGAATGCCGGGTCGAGAATGTCGTCGGACAGCAGGACCAGATCGGCGAGTTTTCCCGGCGTCACCGTCCCCTTGACGGGCAGCTCGTGGACCGTGTCGGCGGGGTTGACGGTATAGGCGACCAGCGCCTGCTCGATCGTCAGCCCCTCCTGCGGGTGCCAGGCGGGCGGCGCGCCGGGTTCGTAGCTGCGCCGCGTCACCGCCATATAGATGTTGAGAAGCGGCTGGACGGGCGAGATGTTGATCTTGTCATAGCTGCCGGGCCAGTCGGAGACGAGGTTGATCCGGATCCCCGCGCGCGCGAAGCTTGCCCAGGCGAAGGCCGAATTGGCCCGGTCGGGCCCCAGCAGCGCGTCGGTGCCGTCGCCCTCGCGGATCAGATGCCACGGCGTGATTTCGGCAAACGCACCCAGCCGCCCGGCGCGTGCCACGTCGGCAGGCGACGGATACCATAAGTGAATCAGGCGGATACGCCGGTCGCGCGGCGGGTTGGCGGCGATCGCCTGTTGTTCCCAGTCGAGGAACAGCCGCGTCGCCTTGTCGCCGATCTGGTGCGCGCCGGTGTCCCAGCCCTCGCGATCGGCGGCGATAATGTCGCGGCGGATCTGTTCGGGATCGACGACACGGTAGGTGAAGTCGCCCGCATAGCCGGGGCGATTGGCGTAGGGCGCGTCCATCAGCGACCCGTCGAGAAAAGTCTTCAGGCTCGAATAGCGGATATGGTCGTCGCCCGTCCGTGGACGGATTCCCGCGCCCTTCAATCCCGCCCAGGTCCCGAGCGACAGCAAGGGCGCGACGCGGATGTTGAGCTCGCCACGGTCGCGCAGGTCGGTGAAGATGCGCATGTCGCTTGCGGAGCGCTCCATATCGACCTGCGGCGTCCATTCCTGCGACAGCGCATCGATCCGCGCGATGTCGCCGATCGACGTGATGCCATAGCTGTTGAGCTCGGCGATCAGCAGTCGGGCGGCAATACGGGTTCGGGCGCGTGAGGGTGGCGGCAGGCACGACCAGGCGGTAACGGCCGCGGTGCCGGTGATCAGGCCCGTCAGCCTGCCGCTCGCATCCTTGACATAAGCCCCCGCCGTTGGGTCGGGCTTGCCCGGCGTGTCGCGAAGCAGGCGAAGTGCATAGCTGTTGGCGAACACCGCGCCATCGTGTCGGCGGAACATGACGGGATGGTCGGGGCTGGCGGCATCGATCGCGGCGAGGTCGGGCACGAACGCTGTAAAAGCCTTGTCTCCCTTGCGCCACGCCGCGCGCATCGCGAGCCCGCCCCAGTCGGTGCCGGTAATCCACATGCCTTTGGGCACACGCGCGGTGGCGGCGCGCAGCCGCTCGATCATCCGCGGCTGATCGGCGACGTCCATCAGCCGCGCCTCGTAGAACCACTGAGTCGCATTTTCGAAATGCGTATGCGCGTCGTTGAAGCCGGGGACGAGGCGCTGGCCATGGACATCGATGACCTGCGTCGCGGCACCTTTATGCGCGAGCATCGCCGCCGTGCTGCCGACGTCGAGAATGCGCGTGCCTGCGACCGCGACCGCTTCGGCGGCGGGGCGCGCGGCGTCGCCGGTCCATACCCTGGCGTTGATCACGAGCAGGTCGGCGGTCTGCGCGGGGGCGGCGGTGGCGAGGCCGAGCAGGACAGCCAAGATTGCTTTCGGCATGGCTATACCTTCAGCAACAGATGGTCGCGTTCCCACGAGCTGATCACGCCCTGATAGGCGTCGAGTTCGAGCGCCTTGATCGCGATGAACGCGCGCACGAAATCCTCACCGAGCAGCGCGATGACCCGGTCACAGCGCGTCAGCCGGTCGAGCGCGTCGTCGAGGTTGCGCGGCAGCGTGCGCGCGTGCGCATAGGCGTTGCCCTCGACCATCGGCAGCGGCTCGATCTGGTCGCGCACGCCGATATAGCCGCACACGAGCGCCACCGCCATCGCGAGATAGGGGTTCGAATCGGCCCCCGGCAGTCGGTTTTCGATGCGCGTGTTGGCCGCATCGCTGATCGGCACGCGCAGCCCGCACGACCGGTTGTCATACCCCCATTGCACGTTGATCGGCGCCGAATGATTGGGACGCATCCGGCGAAAGCTGTTGACGTTGGGCGCGAACAGCGGCGCGACCTCGGGCAGCAGCGCCTGCATCCCGCCGACGAAATGACGAAACGCCTGCGTCAGCCCGCCCTTGGCTTCGCCGAACAGGTTGACGCCGGTCTCGATGCTTTCGGCCGAGATATGGACATGCATCGCGCTGCCCGGCTGATGCTCCATCGGCTTCGCCATGAAGGTCGCGTAAACGCCGTGCTTGAGCGCGACCTGACGCACCAGCCGCTTGAACACGACGACCTGGTCGCAGAGGCGGATCGGGTCGCCGTGGTTGAAATTGATCTCGAGCTGCGCGGTCCCCGCCTCGTGGATCATCGTGTCGACCTCGAGGTCGGCAAGCTCGGCCTGTTCGTAGATCTCCTCGATCAGATCCTCATACTCGGTAACCGCTTCGAGGCCGTAGGGCTGCGGCGACGTCTCCGACCGGCCCGACCGGCCCGACGGCGGGACGAGCGGCAGATCGGGATCGGGATTGACCTCGGTCAGGTAGAATTCGAGCTCGGGCGCGACGACCGGACGCCAGCCCATGTCGCTATAGAGGTCGAGCACCTTGCGCAGGATGCGGCGCGGCGCGATCTCGAACGGCCCGCCGCCCTTGTAGTGCGCGTCGGCAAAAACGAAGGCGGTCGGCGTCTTGAACCCCGGCGCGACGCACAGCGAGGCGGGGTCGGGGTGCAGCTCGACGTCGGGATCGCTCATCGAATGCGCGTCGGTGCCGGTCAGCGCATAATCGCCGGTGACGGTGATCGAAAAGATGCTCGACGGCAGGCGCAGCGATCCGTTGTCGATCGATTGCAGGAATTTCTGCGCGGGGAAAACCTTGCCGCGGATGACGCCGTTCATGTCGGGGACGAGGCATTCGACCTCGCTGATGCGGTGTTCGACGATCCAGCTCTTGAAACGTTTGTCCATGATAGCCTCGGCTTGGGAGGGGAGGGGGTACGGGCGTGCGCCGCTAACTCTCCCCGCCCAGTGCCTCCCGCGCCTCGTCGAGCGCAGCGAGCACGATGTCGCCGATCCGCTCGATCTCCGCCGCCGTGATGACGAACGGCGGGCACATGACGATCGAATCGCGTACCGCACGCACCATCAGCCCGCGCGCGATGCACGCGTCGCGCACCGCCATGCCGGCGACGCCGGGCTTGCCCCAGCGGCGGTTGGTGCCAGGTTCGGACACGAACTCGACCGCGCCGATCAGCCCCAGCGAGCGCACCTCGCCGACGAGCGCGTGCTGCCCGACACGCGCGAGCATCGCCGCAAACTGCGGCCCGGTCTCGGTCGCGTTGCGCTCGACGAGATGCTCGCGCTCGATGATCTCGAGGTTGCGCAGCGCGACGGCGGCGGCGACGGGGTGGCCCGAATAGGTATAGCCGTGGCTGAAGTCGACGTCGGCGGCGCGCAGTGTCGCGACGATCTCTGCCGAGACGCCGTTGGCCGAGATGGGGATATAGCCCGACGACAGCCCCTTTGCCATCGACACGATGTCGGGGGTAAAGCCGTAATGCTGGAACCCGAACCAGCGCCCCAGCCGCCCGAAACCGGTGATGACCTCGTCGGCGATCAGCAGGATGCCATATTTGCGGCAGATCGCCTCGACGCGCGGCCAGTAACCGGCGGGAGGGATGATGACGCCTCCCGCGCCCTGTACCGGCTCACCGATGAACGCCGCGACCTTGTCGGGGCCGACTGCAACGATGCGGTCCTCGATCGCCTGCGCGGCGCGTGCGGCAAACGCGTCCTCGTCCTCGCCGAAGCCTTCGCCGAAGCGATACGGTTGCATGACATGCTCGATTCCGGCGACCGCGAGTCCACCCTGCGCGTGCATGTGCGCCATGCCGCCGAACGACGCGCCGACCACGCTCGACCCGTGGTAACCGTTGGTGCGCGCGATGAAGATCGTCCGCTGCGGCTGGCCCTTCAGGTTCCAATAAGTGCGCGCGAGGCGATAGGCGGTGTCGTTCGCCTCCGACCCCGAATTGTTGAAGAACACATGCGGCAGCGCGGGGCCGAGCAGCCCGGCGACTTTTTCGGCGAGCAGGATCGGCGGCGGCGTCGCGGTGCGGAAGAAAGTGTTGTAATAGGGGAGCTCGAGCATCTGCTCGCGCGCAACGTCGGCGAGTTCGGCGCGACCATAGCCGACATCGACGCACCACAGCCCCGCCATCGCGTCGAGGATCGCATTCCCGTCGCCGTCCCAGATCGTCGACCCTTCGGCGCGCACGATGATGCGGCTGCCGCCCATGTCCGACTGGAGCTTGTAGTTCGATTGCGCGGGCAGGTGATGCGCGACGTCGAGACGGCGCAGTTCGGCGATGTCGTGGTTGCGCGGGGTCATGCGGTTTCCCTCGTTTTGACGACGCGCTCGCCGCGCAGCGCCCGGCCGAGCATCGCGAAAAAGGCGCGCGCGTGCGGCTCCTCGTCGGTGCGCCATTCGGGGTGCCACTGGACCGCGACGACCTGAGCGCCGCCGATGCACGCGCTGACCCCCTCGATCACGCCGTCGGGTGCGGTCGCTTCGACGCTCAGCCCGCTGCCCAGCCGGTCGATCCCCTGATAATGCACCGACCGCACGTCGAGGCTGGGCTTGCCGAAAGCCTCTGCCAGCGCGCCGCCCGCGACGAGATCGACGCGGTGGCGGTGCGCGAACAGCGCGTCGAGGTCATGGTCGGCGGGCGCATGATGGGCGAGCGCCCGGCCCGCGTCGGCCATGTCGCGCGCCAGCGTGCCGCCGAACGCGACATTGACCTCCTGAAATCCCCGGCAGATGCCGAACACCGGCTTGCCGCGCGCGACCATCGCGTCGATCAGCGCGAGCGCCATCGTGTCGCGCCCGTCGTCGAACGGACCCGGTCCCGCGCTGTCGCCGTACAGCGCGGGCGCGACGTTCGAGGGGCTTCCGGTCAGCAGCACCCCGTCGATACGGTCCGCGACTTCGTGCGCCGTCATCAGGTCGGGGCGCGCGGGCACGATCAGCGCGGCGACATCGGCATGGCGCATCGCGGCGACCGCGTAGCGGTCGATCACGACCTGCGCGGTCTCCCCTTCGAAGCTGCGCGTGCAGGCGGTGATGCCAAGGACGGGCCGTTTGATTTCCGCGCGCATCATGCGTTCGCCAGATACCAGTCGTGGTCGAGGGTCGTCACTTCGTCGAAAAAGCGGTTCTGCTCGGCGCGCTTGACCTTGGAAAACATCGTCACGAACCGGTCGCCGAGATAGTCGCGCAGCAGTTCCGACGCGTCGAACGCGTCGAGCGCGGCGAACCAGTTGGTCGGTAACGCGCGCGATGTCTTCGCCTGGCTATAGCCATCGCCGACCACAGGCGCGCCGGGGTCGATCCGGTGCGAAAGGCCATGATGCACGCCCGCGAGCATCGCGGCGAGGGCCAGATAGGGGTTCGCGTCGGCCCCCGCCACGCGGTGCTCGACATGACGCGATGCGGGCGGCCCCGCAGGAACGCGCAGCGCGACGGTGCGGTTGTTGACGCCCCAGCTCGGCGCGACCGGCGCATAGCTGTTCGCCTTGAAGCGGCGATAGCTGTTCATGTTGGGCGCGAAAATGCCCATGCTTTCGGGGAGCAGCGCGGCCATGCCGCCGATCGCGTGACGCAGCAGCGGGGTTCCGGCGGGGTCCTCGCTCGCCATCGCGTTCGTGCCGTCCGCTGCTTGAAGGCTGACGTGGAGGTGCAGCCCGCTGCCCGCGCGGTCGGTCCAAGGCTTGGCCATGAAGGTCGCCTCACAGCCGAATTCGCGCGCCACGCCCTTGGCGACACGCTTGTATTTGACCGCATCGTCGGCGGCGCCGAGCGCGTCGGGCTTGTGCCGCAATGTCAGTTCGAGCTGGCCGGGCGCGCATTCCGAAATGACGCCTTCGAGCGGGATGCCCTGCGCATCGCACGCCGCCCACAGCGCGCGCAGGAACGGCGCGGCTTCCTCGATTTCGGGCAGGCCGTAGACCTGCGTGCCCTTAGAAGCCCCGCGCGGCAGGCAAAGCGCGCCATTGCGTCCGCGCCGCTGGTCGACGAGGTAGAATTCGAGCTCGCACGCGACGACCGGCTCATACCCCTCGGCACGGATGCGATCGACGACGCGCGTCAGCACCGCGCGCGGGTCGAGGTCGC
The DNA here is from genome assembly GCA_965248885.1 of Sphingomonas sp. Taxonomy (GTDB): domain Bacteria; phylum Pseudomonadota; class Alphaproteobacteria; order Sphingomonadales; family Sphingomonadaceae; genus Sphingomonas_O. Next base: position 2,903,658 of record OZ252211.1, read on the forward strand.
TGACGGTCCCGTCGAGTTCATGGAGCGACAGCATCACCTGCCCGACGTCGTCGCCGAGCCACGGCGCGGGGACGATCCCGCCGGGGACGGGGCGCGCACGCCGGTCCGCATCGCCATCCTCCCAGACGAGCCCGGTTTCCTCGACGTCGCGCCCGGTCACGTCGACGACGAGGATCGAGCCGGGCAGCATGCGTCCATAGTCATAGACCGCCGCCAGCTCGTGCCGCCGGATGCGCTTGCCGCGCGGCACGCCGGTCATACCGGTGTAAAGCACGTCGAAGAACTGCATCTGCGGGTGCGCGGCCAGGAAGGCGGAAAGCTCGGACGCGTCGGCGACGAAACCGGCGTTGCCGCCCGCCCGCCCGTCATTGTCCGCCACGCCGCTCACATTCGTTCCCCAGCCGGTCGGTCATGCCCTAAGCAATTCGCAGTTGCAAATCCATGACTGAATTCTATCGTTACAAAATACATGCCGGGTGGAAGCTTGTTGCGAACCGCTCGCAAGACTAACAGGGCAGCGAAAATAAGGGGATCAGATGATGACGAAGCCGAAACCGCGCAAAACGATGCTTGTTTCGAGTGCGATCGCGCTCGCGACCGCAACACCATCATGGGCCCAGGCCCCCGTCGCTTCCCCCGCCGCGTCAAAGAGAGAAACCGACGAGATCGTCGTCACCGCCGATCGCCCGGACAGTTTCGGGGCCGATTTCGTGCAGGCGGGGTCGTTCCGCGGCGCGCGCCAGATCGATACGCCGCTCACCGTTACCGTCCTGCCGGAAAAACTGCTCCGCTCGCAACAGGCGAACGGGCTTGCCGACGCGCTGCGCAATTCGGCCGGGGTAGTCGCGTCGCAGATCACGCCGGCGGTCTATTCGAACCTGACGATCCGCGGCATCACGGTGGAAAATCGCGGCAATTACCGGCTCAACGGCACGTTGCCGATCATCAACCTGATCGACCTGCCGCTCGAGAACAAGTTCCGCGTCGAGGCGCTGAAGGGCGCGTCGTCGCTCTATTACGGCTTCACGACGCCGGGCGGCATCATCAACCTGACCTCGAAGCGCCCCACGCAGGTGTTGAGCGGCGGCGCGCGGCTGGCATTCAACCAATATGGCCAGGCGGTAGCGAGCGTCGAGGTCGGCGATACCATCGGCACGATCGGCTATCGGCTGACCGCGGCAGGCGGGACGCAGGAGTTCGGCATTCGCAAGGTCGAGGGGCGGCGTTATTTCCTTGCCGGCGCGTTCGACTGGAAGCCGCTCGACGGGCTGACCGTCCAGATCGACGCCGAGCAGATCTACAAGTCGGTCAGCGAGCCGACCGCGGTCCAGCTCAGCACCGCCGCCGCGTCGCTCCCGACCGTCCTCCCCGCGCTGCTCGATCCGCGCGTCAATCTGGGCGACAAATGGCTGCAATCCGAGTCGGAGGAGCATAATCTGCTGCTCCACGCGCGTTACGACGCGACGTCGTGGCTGTCGTTTACCGGCGACATCGGCCAGTCGTGGCTGACGCGCAACCGTCGCTTCTCGACGTTTCAGGCGTGCACGCCGGGGTTGGCGCTGTGCAATACGACGCTCTATCCGGGGTCGAACGCGGTCGGCTATGCCTTCCAGCCCGGCGACGGCGTGGTGACGGTTACTCAGTCCAACCGCTTGTTCTACCGCAATCGCATGGCCCGCGCCGAGGCGGAAATCCGCTTCAACATCGGGTCGATCAAGAACTCGCTGATCCTCGGCTATTCGCGCAACGCGCGCATTCTCGAAGTACCGGTAACCGCGAACCCTGCGGGGTCGAACTGCGCGACGGCGCAGGGCATCGGCTCGCCCTGTTTCCGTCAGAACTCGATCAATCCGGTCAATCTGGCCTATAATCCGTTCCCTGCGCGCGTTCTGGCGTCGGCATCCGATATCGACGACAAGGGCTATTATGCGTCTGACACGCTCAAGTTCGGCGAAATCGTCACGCTGATCGGCGGCATCCGCAAGACCGATTACAAGGAGCACAACCGGTTCACGCAGACGATTTCGTTCGCGACAAAACCGACAACCTATGCAGCCAGCGCCGTGGTCAAGCCCGCACGCTGGGCGAGTGTCTATGCCAGCTATATCGAGGGGCTGGAAACGACCGCGCTCGCGCCCGCGAACGCTGCCAACCCCTTTGCCTCGCTACCCGCCAGCCCGAGCACGCAATATGAGGCGGGCGTCAAGATCGAGCCGATCCGCAACTTCCTGATTACGGCAGCTTATTTCCGTATCAACCGGACTCAGGCGGGCCTGAACCCGACCAACAACATTTATCAGTTCATCGGCAAGGCGCGCTTCGAAGGGGTCGAGTTCAGCGCCAGCGGCGAGGTCACACCCGATTTGTCAGTCTACCTGAGCGCGCTGGCGCTGACGCCGCGCCAACTCAATTCACCGACCGCGACACTGGTCGGCAAGCTGATCGAGAACACACCGCGCACGACCGCGTCGGCGTTCGTCGAATATCGTTTGCCGATGCTGCCGGGGCTCGCGCTGTCGGCGGGGGCGTATCACACCGGGGCGCGCGCAGTGAACGCACTCAACACCGTCTTCGTCCCGTCATACACGTTGTTCGATCTCGGCGGCAGCTACACGACCACGCTCGGGCGCAACAAGGTGACCTTCCGCGTCAACGCGGAGAATGTCGGCGGCAAGCGCTATTTCGCGGCAACGGGGACGAGCCTGCTCGGGCAGGGCTTGCCCGCCAACATCAAGTTCGCGATCGAAACGACGTTCTGACGACCGAGAGGCTCAGCGGGCGCTACGCCTGCACGAGCCGAAGAAACCGCGCTGCCGCGTCGAAATCGGCGCGGCGGAGCGCGCGGGCGTCGGCCGCCATCCAGTCTTCGCCCCAGAGCTCGGCCTGCCACAGCTCGTCGAGGTGCGTCGCATCGAACGCCCGGCGCGCGTCGATGGCGTCCTCGGCGAGCATCAGCGCGACGACCAGCGACCCGCCGATCGTGATCAGTGGCGACAGCGCGGCGAGCTCGAACGCGCTGCGCGCCGCAAGCGCGGCCGACAGGCGTATGATCGTTTCTGCGGGTTGCGGGCGGTGCATGACGCCGCTCGCGAGCGTGAAGCCGATGTCGTAGCGCGCCCGCGCCCACGCGAGCAGCGAGTCCCACCGCTCGGCTTCGCGCAGTGCAAGGTCGGGCTGCGTTTCGGCACGGTAACAGAGCAATTCGGTCTCGGCATAGCTTGCCAGGGTCGCGACGAACGCGGCCGAACCGCGCGCGACCTGGTCGATCGCGGCATTGGCGAGACCGGTCAGCGGCATCGCGCGCGGATCGGTCGTGGCGCCGACCGCGCGCCACTCGTCGGCGACGGCTTGGGCGAGGACATCATTGGGCAGGATCAGCTCGGCACGCGCGGGCGTACGCACCGGCTTGCCATCGAGGCGGATAGCGCCCGCACTCACGCCGACCTCGCGCCAGAAGCGCTTCATCCGGGGGTGCGCCAGCGGCGCGCGAGGAGGCGCGGGACGAGCAGCACGTCGAGCGCGGCGACGACGAGCAGCGCGCCGCCGACCAGCTCGGCAGGCTCGACCCAGCGCCGGGCCATGATCGACACCGCGACGAAGGCGAGCGCGACCCCGCCGAGGCGGACGAGGTTGAGGACCAGGAAGCGCGCGCGCGCGGGGTCGGGCCGGGATTCGTTTTCCGGGGTCATGCAGCCTCCAGCAGGTCGATCAGATCGGCGGGGCGGCGCGCGACGGCGTCCGCCCCGGCGGCGCAAAGCTCGGCGACGGGGTGATAGCCCCACGCGACACCGATCGCGCGCACCCCCGCTGCGCGCGCCATCGCGATGTCGTAACTCGTGTCGCCGATCAGCACGGTGTCGGCGGGGGCAACTCCGGCCTCGGCCATCGCCGCGACGAGCATCGACGGGTCGGGCTTCGACGGGTGGCGGTCGGCGGTCTGGAGCGTGACGAACAGGTCGGACAGCCCATGCCCGGCGAGCGCGAGCGCAAGCCCGCGATCGGACTTGCCCGTCGCGACGCCGAGGCGCCAGCCGCTGGCGTGCAGCGTGGCAAGCACCGCCGCGATCCCGTCGAACAAGGGCTCGGCCAACGCGCCCTTCGCGCGCAGATCGTGAAAGGCGCGCTTGTACGACGCGGCGATGGCGGCGTGGAGCGCGCTGTCGTTCGTCGGCCGCAATTCGCCGACCGCCTCGACCAGGCTCAGCCCGACGATCCGGCGGACCGCCGTCGGCAGAGGCGGGGCAAGCCGATGCGCGGCAAACGCCGCCGTCATCGCCGCGCAGATCGCCGCCTGCGAATCGATCAGCGTGCCGTCGCAATCGAACACCGCAAGGCGGGTCATCTTCGCGCCGCGCGCACGGCCGCCGCCATGTGCAACTGCCCCGATCGCTCGAAGCCGTCGACAACGCGCGCGGCTTCGTCGTCGGGCTGGTTCTGACTGAGCTTGTGCGTGGCGCGGACGGCCTCGACGGTCATCTCGAACGGCGTGATCGCGCCCAGCATCCGTCCGAAACGCGCGGGGTCCATCTTTTGCCGCGTCCAGTCCTCACCGACGCGCGGTTCGAAGTTGGCGGCGAGCGCATCGAGCAGATCGACGAGCGCGGTCCGATCGAGCCGCCTGACCGGCCCTTCGCATTCGACCGCGACATAATTCCACGTCGGCACCGCGCCGCGCACATCGCCATACCAATTGGCACTCAGATAGCCGTTCGGACCCTCGAACAAAGCCAGCGCCCGCGTGCCGTCGAGCGTTCGGCAAAGGTCGTTGGCGTTGGCGAGATGGAAGCGGAGACAGTCGCCGCGCCGGAGCATCGGCGCATGCGCGACGCGCGGTCCTTCGGGTGTCGCCGCGAACAGCCGCGCAAAGCCCATCGCTGCTGCCTCAGTCAGCATGGCTTCGCGATCACCGGCCTGAAAACGAGGATTGGGGTGCATCAGCGCGTGCCGCGCGCGCGCCGTTCGCCCTTGCGCTCCTTGCGGCGCGACTTGGCGATGTTGAGCGCGGCGCGGCGCTTGCCCTCGGGGGTTTCGGAGAACTTTACTTCCTCGAGCGGGAGCGCGTCGCCGTCGGCCTCGGTCAGCCCGAGATCGACCATCGTCTCGGCGAAATGCGGCGGCAGCGGCGCGACGACGTCGATCATGCCGCCGTCGGGATGATCGACGCGGATGCGGCGCGCGTGGAGGTGCATCTTGCGGCTGATCGTGCCGGTCAGAAAGCTTTCCTTGCCACCATATTTGCCGTCGCCGACGATGGGGTGGCCGATCGCGGCCATGTGCACGCGAAGCTGGTGCGTGCGACCGGTCAGCGGCTGGAGCTCGACCCACGCCGCGCGGTTGCCGACGCGGTCGACGACGCGGTAGCGCGTGCGTGCGGCGGCACCCTCCTTTTCGTCGACGTGCATCTTTTCGCCGCCCGATCCGGGCTGTTTGGCAAGCGGCAGGTCGATTTCGCCTGCCGCGATGTCGGGAATGCCGACGACGATCGCCCAATAGACCTTGCGCGCGGTACGGCTCGAAAATGCCTTGGCGAAATGCGCGGCGGCGCGCGCGCTGCGCGCCACCAGCAGCGCGCCCGACGTGTCCTTGTCGAGGCGATGGACGAGCTTGGGCCTGTGCTCGGCATCGAAGATCAGCGCATCGAGCAGCCCGTCGACATGTTCGGTCGTCCCGCTGCCGCCCTGTGTCGCGAGCCCCGGCGGCTTGTCGAGCACGAGCGCGTCGTCGTCGCGGTGGAGGACGAGGCTTTGTGCGAACGCGATCTGATCGTCGCTGAGGTCCGACGTCATGCGTTTGGGACGCGGTGCCGCATCGGCCTGCGCCGGGTCGGCGTTCTTGGTGTCGGCGGGGGGTACGCGCACGACCTGGCCCGTCGTGACACGGTCGCCCGGCGTCGCGCGCGCGCCGTCGAGGCGGATCTGGCCGGTGCGCGCCCAGCGCGAGACGAGGTTGAAGCTCGCTTCCGGAAGGTTGCGCTGGAACCAGCGGTCGAGGCGGATGCCATCGTCGTCGACACCGACGGTGAACTGGCGGACCTCGCTCATGCGCGCGCCACCGCCATGCCGAGCGCGACGAGCGCGATCGACCCGACGACCGAGGCGGCGATATAGCCGAACGCGAGCTCGGGATTGCCGCGCTCGATCAGCACAAGCGCGTCGAGGCCGAACGCGCTGAACGTCGTGAACCCGCCGAGGACGCCGACGCCGAGCAACAGGCGCTGCGGCTCCCCGACGCTGCCGCGCGCAACAAGTCCGGCAAGCACGCCCATCAGCAGCCCGCCGATCAGGTTGACCGTGAGCGTCGCCCACGGAAAGCCGGGCGCGTCACGCGCGGCGACCGCGAGGCCGACGAGATAACGCGCGCCCGCGCCCAGCCCGCCGCCGATCATCACTGGAACCAGTCCGTACATCGCGCCCGCCTAACGCGAAGGCGCGCTTTGCGCCAGTCAGCGCCCGCGGTTGGTCATCAGGTCGATCGCGCTGCCGCCTTCGCCCGTGCCGCCCTCGTTCGTGCCAATCGTCGCGACGAACGCGGTCCCGTCGCTGCGCCGCGCCGACAGGATCGTGGCGCCCGCATCGCTCGTTTCGCCGATCGCATAGCCGCTGCGGCGCGCAATCGCGCGATAGCGCGCCAGCGCGGCGTCGGGCGCATCGGGCAGGACAAAGCTGACGACGCGCAGCTTGCACGCGGCGGTGTCACTTCCGGCCGCTTCGGTCACCTGCGCCGCTGCGGGCAGCGCGAGGTCGTGCGGCAGCCGGTCGACCCAGCGCTGGCTATAGGCGACACCAAGATCGCACGACGAAAAGGCTTCGGCACGGTCGGCAGCAGTGACGGCCTTGGCGCGCGCGCCGAGTGTCGGTGTCGCATCGGGGCGCGCACTCGTCGGGGCACCGACCGGCACGGGGGCCTGGAACGGCTGGTCGGAGGGGCGCAGCGTGTCGATGTTCGCCTGCGCGCTCAGGTCGGGATCGGTCATCAGCGGATCGGCAAGCGCCGCAGCGACAGCGGGGTCGACCGCGTTCGCATCGGCAGGCTTGCGCGTGGGCGACGTGCCGCAACCGACGAGGAGCAAGGCAAGGCAGAGCAAGCGCATCGCGCGAACCTATGCCGCGACCGGTCAAGATCGCGTTAGCGCGCGTCGCATTTGCTCAGGCCTTGTACAGCGCGTCGAGCCGGGGGCCATACGCCTCCCTGATCTTGTGCCTCCGGATCTTGAGTGAGGGCGTCAGCATCTCATTGTCCACGGTGAAGGCGTCGGGGGTCAGGTCGACGCGCCGCACCTTTTCGATCACCGACAGGTCGCGATTGACGCGATCGACTGCGCCCTGAACGGCACGGTGGACGTCGGGCAGCGCGACGAGCCTTGCGATATCGGGTGACTCGCCGTTGGCCATCGCCCAGTCGACCAGCCATTCGGGGTCGGGAACCACCAGCCCGACCAGATGCGGGCGCTTGTCGCCGACGACCATGGCTTGCAGGATTTCGGGCTGAAGCGTCAGCATCCCCTCGATCTTCTGCGGGGAGACATTGTCGCCCTTGTCGTTGACGATCAGGTCCTTCTTGCGGTCGGTGATGACGATGCGCCCCTTGGCATCGATATGCCCGACGTCGCCGGTGTGCAGCCAGTCGCGCTTCAGGACGCGCGCGGTCTCGGGCTCGTTGCACCAATAACCGTGCATTACGAGTTCGCCACGCACGAGGATTTCGCCGTCGTCGGCGATGCGGACCTCGGTATCCTTCATCGGCGGACCGACGGTCGTCATGTCGATGCCGACGCGCGGACGGTTGCACGAGATGACCGGCCCCGCCTCGGTCTGGCCATAGCCCTGAAGGAGCGTGATGCCCAGACTGTGGAAGAACACGCCGATGTCGGGGTTGAGCGGCGCGCCGCCCGAAACCAGCGCCTTGATCCGCCCGCCGAACTTGGCCTGAACCTTGGGCCGCAGGGTCTTGCCGATGAAGAAGTCGACCGGCTTGTCCCAGAAGCGCGATTTGCCCGCGAGCTGTTTTTCGCCGAGCGACAGCGCACGGCTGAGCAATTTGGGGGCGAGACCCCCCTGTTTGTCGATCGTCTTGATCATCCGTGCGCGCAGCACCTCGAACAGGCGCGGCACGACGATCATGATCGTCGGGCGAACCTCCTCGATGTTGCCCGCCAGCTTTTCGAGCCCTTCGCTGTAATAGATCTGCCCGCCGAGGCCGATCGGCAGGAACTGGCCACCCGAATGTTCGTAGGCGTGGCTGAGCGGGAGGAACGAAAGGAACACTTCCTCGCCCCAGCCGAAATCGGTCGAGATGACATCGATGCACCCCGCCACATTGTGCAGGATCGCGCCATGGTGCTGCTGCACGCCGCGTGGCGCGCCGCCTGTGCCGCTGGTGTAGATGATGCACGCCAGATCGGATCGCGCGAAGGTCGCGCGCGCGGCGGCACCGGCGACGTCGGGCACCTCGGCGGCGAGCAGGCGCGTCCAGTCGTGCAGCGCCACTTCGCCCGACTGGCCGATGCGGATGTCCTCGATCCCGATCAGCGTCTTGCAGTGTGACGAGCGAAGTACGGCGGGGACGAGCGCGCGCGCGAGTTTGGCGCTCGAGACGATCGCTGCCTTCGCGCCCGAGTTTTCGAGAATATGCGTATGGTCGCGCTCGGTGTTGGTGACATAGGCGGGTACCGTCACGCATCCCGCCGCCATGATCGCGAGGTCGGCGATGCACCATTCGGGCCGGTTCTCGCTGACCAGCATCACCCGGTCGCCCCTGGCGAGGCCGAGCCGCGCCAGCGCCGCCGCGAGCGACGCGACCTGTCGCGCGGTCTCCGCCCAGCTCAGGCTGTGCCATGCGCCACCTGACTTGCGCGACAGGAAGGGCGCGTCGCCGCCCGTCGCGGCACGAGCAAAAAACATCGTGACGAGGTTGGGAAATGTCTCGAACTCGCGCATTCGCTCTCCGGCCCGCCGCGACGGCATCTGTGTGGGCGCCGGGGTAGATTTAGCAACGGTCGCTGTCTATGTCCGATCCATGAGCGCGCTCGCCATCGATACGTGGCGTTACGTCAAACGGCTGAGGTCGGTCGGCGTCAGCGAAGAAGAAGCCGAGGTTCATGCCGAGGCATTGACCGAGGCGGTTCGCGAGACCCTCGTCACCAAGGTGGATTTCGATACGCGGATCGCTGCCCTCGAGTCATCGTTGCGGCTCGAGATACGTGAGCAGAAATCCGATATTCTGAAATGGCTGATCCCGTTGCTGATCGGCCAGACGGCCGTGCTTGCCGCGCTCGTCAAATTGCTCTGATCACTCGTCGAGCGCGACGCCGATCGACCGGGGGTCCGCAGCACCACGCCAGCCGGTCGGGGTGCGCTCGACGGCGGTAAGCTTCGAGGGCAGGTCGGCCGACACCACCGTGCGCCCCAGCCGTGCGATGTCGGGGCGCAGCAGGTCGAGGCGCGTGTCGCGCTCGACGAGAACCGCGTCGCCACCGAAATAGATGTTGGGCAGCGCGATCGCGTCCTGCGCCGACAGCCCCCAGTCGAGAACCCCCACCAGCGTCTTCATGACGTGCATGATGATGCGCTTGCCGCCCGCCGAGCCGACCGCGAGCACGACGCGCCCCTGCGCATCATAGACGATCGTTGGCGACATCGACGACAGCGGGCGCTTGCCCGCCGCGACGGCGTTGGCGACGGGCGCCCCATCGCGCACCGGCGCAAAGGTGAAGTCGGTGAGCTCGTTGTTGAGCACCATGCCGCGTGCGATCAGCTGGCTGCCGAAGGGTCCCTCGACCGTCGAGGTCATCGTGGCGACGCTGCCCGCGCCGTCGACCGCGACGAAATGCGTCGTGGCGGGCACTTCGCCCGACACGCCCGCGCTGCGCGGCCGAGCACCCGGCGGGGTCCCGGCAGGATAGCTGGAAAGCGACGTCGTTTCGGAGATCAGCGCCGAGCGCTGGCGCAGATACGCGCGGTCGATCAGGCCGGCAACGGGGACCGCCACGAAATCGCTGTCGCCGAGCCACTTTTCGCGATCGGCATAGGCGAGCATCATGGCCTCGGCGATCAGGTGCCAGCTCGTCCCGTTTCCCGCACCAAGCGCGTTCAGGTCGAAGCGTTCGAGCATGCCGAGCATCTGCAGGATCGTCGTCGCGCCCGACGAAGGCGGCCCCATGCCGCACACCCGGTACTGGCGGTAAGGCGCGCACAGCGCTGGCCGGTCGACGGCGCGATAGGCGGCGAGATCGCCGGGGCTGAGCTTGGCGGGGTTCGTGGCCGACCCGGACACCGCAGCACCGATCGCGCGCGCGGTCGCCCCCGAATAAAAGGCGGTCGGCCCGCGCTTCGCCACGTCGCGAAGGAGGGTAGCAAGTTCGGGGTTGCGCACCATCGCCCCCGCGCGCTTGGCCGCACCGTTTTCCCAGAACAGCGCCTGCGCCTGCGGGAAATCCTTCCACAGGGGCGCGACCATGGCGAGTGCTGCAGCCATCGGGCGGCTGACCTCATATCCGTCGGCAAGGCGGATCGCGGGGGCGAACAGCCGCGCCCATGGCAGCTTGCCCCAGCGCGCATGGACGCGCGCCATCAGCGCGATGTTGCCCGGCACTCCGACCGATGCCCCGCCAGGGAATGCCTGGAGGAAGGGCAGCGGCTTGCCGTCGGGCCCCAGAAAACGGTCGGGGCGCGCGCTTGCGGGAGCCTTTTCGCGACCGTCGACGGTCGCGATCTTGCCGCTCCGGCCATCGTGATAGACGATCAGTCCGCCGCCGCCGATGCCCGACGATTGCGGCTCGATCACCGACAGCGCGAGCATCATCGCCATCGCCGCATCGGCGGCGCTGCCGCCCGCACGCAGCATCTCGCGCCCTGCCTCGCTCGCGCGCGGATCGGCGGAGGAGACGACGCCACCTGCGGCGAACGCGGGCGCGGCAAAAAGCAGTGCGAGGCACGCAAGGATACGGACGATCATTGCGTCGCTCTACGGCTTTGGGTCAAACCGCGTCTACCCCCACCGCGTCGGCGATCGTCGCGAACCCGTCGAGCGCGAGATGCCGTGCGAGCCCGCGCGCGATCGCGCGCGCGAGCCCCGGCCCCCTGTAGACCAGCGCACTGTAGAGCTGGACGAGCGACGCGCCCGCGCGGATCCGCGCATAGGCCTCGTCCGCGCTGTCGATCCCGCCGGCCGCGATCAGCCGGATCGCCCCGCCCGAGGCGCGACGGAAGTCGCGCAACCGCGCCCCCGCGAGCGACGCAAGCGGCGCGCCCGACATGCCCCCGGCTTCGCGCGCGAGCGGAGACTTGAGCCCGGCGCGCCCCAAGGTCGTGTTGCCGACGATCAGCCCTGCGACGCGTCCCACGCTGGCGCGGACGATATCGTCGATGCCCGACGGCTCGAGGTCGGGGGCGAGTTTCAGGAAGATCGGCGGGTCATCCGGTCGCGCAACGGCTGCAACGGCATCGAGCAAGGCGGTCAGCCCCTCGCGGTCCTGAAGCGCGCGCAGCCCCGGCGTATTGGGCGAACTGATGTTGATCGCCAGATAATCGGCGACACCGGCCATGGCCCGTACCCCGGCCGCGTAATCGCCGATGCGGTCGGTCGACTCCTTGTTGGCGCCGATGTTGACGCCGACGATCCCCGGTCGGCTGCGTCGCGCCAGCCGCGCGTGCGCTGCTCCCTGCCCGCCATTGTTGAACCCCATGCGGTTGATCACCGCCTCGTCCTCGACCAGCCGGAACAGCCGCGGTTTCGCGTTGCCCGCCTGGGGCAGCGGGGTCAGCGTGCCGACCTCGACGAAACCGAAGCCAAGGCCCAGCATCGCCGCTGGAACTTCGGCGTCCTTGTCGAACCCTGCTGCAAGCCCAACGGGCGACGCAAAGTCGAGTCCGGCGACCCGCGTCGCGAGCGAGACCGGAAAACCGGGCACCCGCCGAACCGGCGCCAGCGCGAGCGCACGGATCGTCAGCCGGTGCGCGCGCTCGGCGTCGAGCCCGAACAGCAGCGGGCGAGCGAGGTCGAACGGCGTCATGTGCGCCCGCTATCGCCCGTGCGGCACGGCGTCAAAATCCGCGCGATCAGATTTGGCGAGTCGTATCTGTCCAATACACAGTCGGTCACAATGCGTAACGACTCGGACGCGACCCGAAGGAGGTGCGAAGGCGACGCCGCCGGACACCCTTTTCCTGAGAGCGATCCCCGGCTTGCCCGGCGGATCGCTTTCTTTTTTCGCCTTTTGACGCTACGGAATATCCGGGGCCGAGTCGAAAACAGGGATAGCGTCGCCATGGGTGCGGTGTCGCTCGACTATTGCGAAGTCGCGCCCGATCTGCGCGGTCATCTATCGGTTTATTATGAGTTCCGCGCCGACGTTCCCCTGTTCGAGGATGTCGAGCGCGCGGGCCTGGCACAGGCACGCGTGCTGCTCGCGGGGTCGGGGGCCTATACCTTCGCCGATCATACGGTGACACGGGCGGCCGAGGCGCACATCCTGGGCCCTTCCACCGGCATGACGCGCGTTTGCGTCGCGGGGCCGTTCCACTTGTTCGGCGTCGGATTGCTCCCCGCCGGATGGGGCAATCTGATGAATTTCGACGCGTCGATGCTCGTCAACCGCGTCGTCGACGCGAGCGCGTTGCTCGGTTCGGCATTCGACGGGTTCGCCGACCGTTTGCGCGCGGCACCGACGATCGCCGACAAGGCGCGGCTTGCCGATACGCTTGCGCGCGGTCTGATCGCGCGGGGTCAGGTCGATGCGCGCCGCTTCACGACCATCGTGGAAGACTGGCTCGCCGCCTCGCCCTCGCCTCAGGTCGACGCGCTCGTCGCCGCGTGCGGACTGTCGCGGCGCCACGTCGAGCGCGAGTGCAATAAATATTACGGGTCGCCGCCCAAATTGCTCGCGCGCAAATATCGCGCGCTGCGGGCCGCGATGGCGCTCGCGCGCGGCGACGAGGTCGCGCACGACCTGCTCGCCTACGGCTTTTACGACCAGTCGCATTTCATCCGCGAGATCAAGCAGTTCACCGGCGTTACGCCGGGCAAGCTCGCGTCCGATCTGCCGATGCTCGCGCGGCTCACGCTCAAGCGCGGCGCGATCGAGGGCCTGGTGCCGATCAGCCGCAGGGCGTGACTTTTCAATCGGAGTGATTATATCCGATTTCACAATGCGACTTTCCAGCCTTGCCGATTATGCCGTCGTTATCATGAGCGCCGCCGCGCGCGCCGGGTGTGGCGCGCGCCTGTCGGCGACGGTGCTCGCGACGCAAACCGGCGTGCCGGTGCCGACCGCGCAGAAACTGATGCAGCGGCTGGCGGGCGCCGGGCTGCTCGCGTCGGTGCGCGGAACCGGAGGCGGGTTCAAGCTGACACGGCCGGCGGCGGCGATCAGCCTCGCCGACATCATCGAAGCAATCGAAGGACCCATCGGTATGACCACCTGCGTCGACGAATCGCGCCACGACTGCGCGCTCGACGAACATTGCCTGACCAAGCCTCACTGGGGCGCGATCAACGGTGCGGTGCGCGGTGCGCTCGCCGCCGTGCCGCTCAGCCAGCTGGCGGGGGCACGCTGATGGCCGACAATTACGAAGCGATCGAAGCCGCCGAGCGCGTCGCCGATTACGAACATGGCTGGTCGAGCACGATCGAGACCGACTTTGCGCCCAAGGGACTGACCGAGGACACCGTCCGCTTCATCAGCGCCAAGAAAAACGAGCCGCAGTGGATGCTCGACTGGCGGCTGAAGGCGTTCGCGCTGTGGCAGACGATGGACGCCCCTGACTGGGCCAAGCTCGACATCGCGCCGATCGATTACCAGGACGCCTATTATTACGCCGCGCCCAAGCCCAAGCCGAAGTTGGGGTCGCTCGACGAGGTCGATCCCGAAATTTTGCGGGTGTACGAAAAGCTCGGCATTCCCATCGCCGAGCAGGAAGTGCTCGCCGGCGTCGAAGGCGCGCGGCGCGTCGCGGTCGATGCGGTGTTCGACAGCGTGTCGGTCGCCACCACGTTCCGCGCCGAACTCGAACGCGCAGGCGTCATCTTCCGTTCGATCAGCGAAGCCATCAAGGAATACCCCGACCTCGTTCGCAAATGGCTCGGCAAGGTCGTGCCGATGCGCGACAATTATTTCGCGACGCTCAACTGCGCGGTCTTTTCGGACGGGACGTTCGTCTACATCCCGGAAGGGGTGCGCTGCCCGATGGAGCTCAGCACCTATTTCCGCATCAATGCGGAAAACACCGGCCAGTTCGAACGCACGCTGATCGTCGCCGACAAGGGGTCGTACGTCTCGTACCTCGAAGGCTGCACCGCGCCGATGCGTGACGAGAACCAGCTTCACGCCGCGGTCGTCGAACTCGTCATATTGGACGATGCCGAGATCAAGTACAGCACCGTGCAGAACTGGTATCCCGGCGACGCCGAGGGCAAGGGCGGCATCTATAACTTCGTGACCAAGCGCGCCTTGTGCCAGGGGCGGAATTCGAAGGTCAGCTGGACGCAGGTCGAAACCGGCAGCGCGGTGACGTGGAAATATCCGAGCTGCGTGTTGAACGGCGAGAACAGCGTCGGCGAATTCTATTCGGTCGCGGTGACCAACAACTACCAGCAGGCCGACACCGGCACCAAGATGATCCACAATGGCAAGGGCAGCCGATCGATGATCGTGTCGAAGGGGATCAGCGCGGGGCACAGCAACAACACCTATCGCGGGCTCGTCCGCGTCGCCCCACAGGCGGAGGGCGTGCGTAACTTCACCCAGTGCGATAGCCTGCTGCTCGGTTCGCTCAGCGGCGCACACACCGTCCCCTATATCGAGGTGCGCAACCCGACCGCGCAGATCGAGCATGAAGCAACGACCAGCAAGATCAGCGACGACCAGCTGTTCTACGCGATGCAGCGCGGGCTATCGGCCGAAGAGGGCGTGGCGCTGATCGTCAATGGCTTTGCCAAGGAAGTGCTGCAGCAACTCCCGATGGAATTTGCCGTGGAGGCGCAGAAGCTGCTGGGGATTTCGCTCGAGGGGAGCGTGGGGTGACGAACGCTCCAGACAAAGGGTGGCGCTCTGAAGCCCCTCCCCTTCAGGGGAGGGGTTTGGGGTGGGGCCTGTCCAACGCCCAGATCGAATGGCTTCACGATCGCGCCAAAGAAATGCGGAAAAACCCGACAGAGCCGGAGAAGCGGCTTTGGCGCTATCTGTCGAACAGCCAGATCGAGGGGCTGAAGTTCCGCCGGCAGGAAGTGATCGGGCCGTACATTGCCGATTTCATGTGCCCGGCCCGAGCGCTGATCGTCGAAGTCGATGGTGATACGCATGACGAGGCAAAGGACCGGTTGCGCGACGATGTACTCGCGCAGTTCGGTTTTTTCGTGCTGCGCGTGACCAATCTTGATGTGATGTCGAATGCCGACGGCGTGGTTGAGGCCATTCGTTTGACCGCAGCCGGACGCACTTCGCGTCACAGCCCCCACCCCAACCCCTCCCCTGAAGGGGAGGGGCTTTTCGCGGTCGAGGCGCAGAAGCTGCTGGGGATTTCGCTTGAGGGGAGCGTGGGGTGATGGCGGAAGAACGGTTTGATTGGGACGACAATGACACTCTCGTCATCCGAACGGTTAAGGCGGTCGCCGTTTACCGAAATCAATTCAATGAAATTGTCATTCGGCAAGAAAACGCCGATCCGCACGACGAAGATTACTTCGTTCATGTCCCTCAAAGTGAACTGCGTAAACTGATTGCAGCACTGCAAAAGCAGCTCGAGACCAATTAATGCTCCAAATCAATAACCTCCACGCCAGCGTCGGCGACAAGCCGATCCTTAAGGGACTGACGCTCAGCGTTGGCGCGGGGGAGATTCATGCGATCATGGGGCCGAACGGCGCGGGGAAGTCGACGCTGGGCTATGTGCTCAGCGGGCGTCCGGGGTATAAGGTGACGGGTGGTGAGGTTCGCTTCACGCCAGCTCGTCACCCCGGGCTTGACCCGGGGCCCCGCTTCTTGGGCGCGGCGGAAGAAGGCAGCGGGACCCCGGATCAAGTCCGGGGTGACGAAGCGAGTGTCGACCTCCTCGCTCTCTTGCCCCACGAACGCGCGGCGGCGGGGCTGTTCCTCGGCTTCCAATACCCGGTCGAAATCCCCGGCGTTTCGAACGTCCAGTTCCTGCGCGAAGCGCTCAACGCGCAGCGCAAGCAGCGCGACGAAAAGCCACTGTCGGGGGCCGAATTCCTGCGCGTCGCGCGCGCCCAGGCGGCCGCGATGGGGATGGACTATGAGATGCTCAAACGCCCGGTGAACGTCGGCTTTTCGGGCGGCGAGAAGAAGCGCAACGAGATGGTGCAGATGGGCATCCTCTCCCCCGCGCTGGCGATCCTCGACGAGACCGACAGCGGCCTCGACATCGACGCGCTGCGCGTCGTCGGCGACGGTATCAACCGCATCATGCGCAAACCCGACAAGGCGGTGCTGCTGATCACCCACTACCAGCGGCTGCTCGATTATGTCCGTCCCGACTTCGTCCATGTGCTCGCCGACGGGCGCATCACGCGCACCGGCGGCCCCGAACTCGCGCTCGAACTCGAGCGCGAGGGATATCGGGAGCTGGCGGCGTGATCCTGATAACGCTGCTTGCGGCCGCCGCGCTGGCCCCGAACGCCGACGAAATCGTGGTAGTTGCGCAGAAAATGCGCTTCGTGGAAGTCGACATTAGAGCGCCGCGTCGGAACAAGGTCCTTGTAATCGAGCGCTGCCGGGTGACGCGAGGCAGCGGCAACGCCGAGATCGATGCGGTCCCCTGCGCCGCGGCTGCGGCGTGTCTCGAGGGCGCACCTGCGACGCGCAAGCTGTTGCAGGCCTGCGTCGAGGAGCGCTCGCAGCCAGCAATGGACGCGATCATCGCGCGCTGGCGCGCCGCGCGCAACGCTGGCTCGTGAACCCGCTTCCCAACCGCAAGCATGAGGCCTGGCGCTACGCGGACTTTGCCGCGGTCGAGGCGCTTTGGCCCGTACGTGGCGCGGTGCCGGTCGAGGTACCTGCAGGTGCGCACGCAGCGCAGCATCTGATCGCCGAGGGTGGGATTCACGACTTCGAGGTGACAATCGCGGCCGGCGCGCGTTTCGACATGCATCTGTTGAACGCGGGCACTGGCTATGGCCGGATTGCGATCGACGTGACCCTCCACGACGGCGCGCATTTCGAACTGGGTGCGGTGCAGATCGGCGGCGGCGCAGCGAATCTGGAGGTCGTCACGACCGTCCGCCACGTCGAGCCCAATGCCACGAGCCGCCAGATCGTACGCTCGGTGCTCGGCGGGTCGGCGACGGGAAGCTATCTGGGCAAGGTCGCCGTCGCGCGCGATGCTCAAAAGACCGACAGCATACAGTCGGTGAAAGCGATGCTGCTCACCCGCACCGCGACCGCCAATGCCAAGCCCGAGCTCGAAATCTACGCCGACGACGTGAAGTGCGCGCATGGCGCGACCGTCGGCGAGCTCGACCGCGACGCGCTGTTCTATCTCGCGGCGCGCGGGCTGCCGCCGGTGGCGGCGCAAACTTTGTTGCTGCGTGCGTTCGTTGCCGAGGTCTTTGCAGGGGCGGCGGCGCAGGACGAACTCGAAGCCGCCGCACTTGCCGCACTGGAACGACTGTCATGACGCTCGCCACGCTTACCCGCCCGCTCGACGCGCGCGCCGATTTCCCGGCGATCGCCGACTGGCATTATCTCGATACCGCCGCGACGGCGCAGAAACCGCAGGCGGTGATCGACGCGATCGCGCGCGGCTATGGCGAGACTTATGCCACGGTGCATCGCGGCGTCTATGCGCGATCGGCCGACATGACGCTCGCCTATGAAGCCGCGCGGCGGCGCGTCGCGGCGTTCATCGGGGCGGCGAGCGCGGACGAGATCGTCTTCACGCGCGGCGCGACCGAGGCGATCAACCTCGTCGCGCACAGCTTTCCCGCCAAGCGCCGCGTGCTGCTCAGCGAGCTCGAGCATCATTCGAACATCGTGCCGTGGCAGCTGGCCGGGTGGCAGGTCGACGTGTGCCCGCTCACCAAGGATGGCCAGATCGACCTCGACGCAGCCGAAGCGATGCTGACGCCCGACCACAGCATGGTGGCATTCGCGCATGTATCCAACGTGCTCGGCGGCGTGCTCGACGCACGGCGTGCAGCCGACATCGCGCATGCGGTGGGGGCCAGGCTGCTGCTCGACGGCTGCCAGGCGGCGCCCCGCCTCGCGCTCGACATGGTCGCGCTCGATTGCGACTTCTACGCACTGTCGGGGCACAAGCTCTATGGCCCGACCGGTATCGGCGTGCTGTGGGGCCGCAGCGAACTGCTGGCCGAGATGCCGCCGTGGCAGGGTGGCGGTGCGATGATCGACCGGGTCAGCTTCGAGCGCACGACCTATGCCGCGCCGCCCGCGCGGTTCGAGGCGGGAACGCCGCATATCGTCGGCGTGCTGGGGCTGCATGCCGCGATCGACTATGTCGAGGGGACCGGCCTCGAGGCGATCCACGCACACGAAACCGCGCTGGTCGCGCAGTGTCGCGACGCCCTGCGCGCGATGAATTCGGTGCGCCTCTATGGCCCCGAAGACTCGGCCGGCATCGTCAGTTTCAATGTCGAAGGCGTGCACCCGCACGATGTCGGCACTATATTGGACGAAGCGGGGGTCGCGATTCGCGCGGGCCATCATTGCGCGCAACCGCTGATGCGCTGGCTGGGGACCGAGGCGACCGCGCGCGCGAGTTTCGGTGTCTATAACGGCCCCGACGACATCGACGCGCTGGTCGCGGGGCTGACACGGGTAAGGAAGCTGTTCGGATGAAGATCGAGGAAGTCACGCACGTCGACCTGCCGCCGCGTGCGCGTGTCGCCGATGCCGAAGTGCCACCGCGCGACGAACGCAAGCGCGATTATCTCGACGGGTTCCTGAACGCCGCGCCGCCGCAACTGGCGTCGGGCGAACCGGGCGGCGACGTCTACGAAGGCGTCATTGCCGCGCTCAAGGATATATTCGACCCCGAGATTCCCGTGAACATTTACGAGCTCGGGCTGATCTACGGGGTCGAGGTCGACGAGGGGCATGTCGTCGTCAACATGACGCTGACGACGCCCAACTGCCCGGTCGCCGAGACGATGCCGACCGAAGTCGAGCTGCGCGTCGGTTCGGTTCCCGGCGTCGGCGTGGTCGACGTCAACCTCGTCTGGGACCCACCATGGGACCCGGGCAAGATGAGCGACGAGGCGCGGCTCGAGCTGGGAATGCTCTGACGCGGCTGAGCGTCGTTCCCGAACCTGCGAAGCGATGCCGCGCGGGCGTGCTTCGACAGGATCGGGACGAACGTCGCGCGGTCAGCTGAAGTGCTTGTTGACCGCAGCCGTCATCTTGAACATCGAGATCGAGTCCTTGCCGATGACCTTGGCGAGCGCCGCATCGGGTTCGATCTGGCGACCGTCTTCCTTCGACTGAAGCTTCTTGGCCTTGATATATTCCCACAGCTTTGCGGTCACCTGACCACGCGGCAACGGTCCCTTGCCGACGATCGCGGCAAGGTCTTCGGAAAAGTTCACCGGCGTCTGCAACGCATTGGTGCCGCCGCTTTTGGCGGCAGGCTTGGCTTTGGCTGCAGGTTTGTCGGTCTTGGTGGTCGTCTTGGCCATGTCTGGGTCCTCCCGGGCACAATGACTGGCAGAGGGAGCCGCACGACGCAAGCGCGGAACATGTCGCCATCGTGACAGTTTATCAATGAAGTGGAGGACGTGCGGTGGAACCGGTGTTGTTCGTGATGGCGATCATGGGTTGCGGCGACGGTCAGGCGATGTGCAGCGAAGTGCGCACCGTCCGCGCCGAATACACGTCGGTACAGGCATGCCAGGCGGCGATGCCCGCCGTCCTTGCGGCCAATACCGACCTCGAATATCCTGAATTGACTGCGGCGTGCCGGCGCACGACCCCGGTGATGGCCGACGCGCGCGGCGCGCGGCGCGGCGGCTGATCAGTCGTCGGTCAGGTCACGCACGACCTTGGGCTGGCGAAGAAGGCCGTCGATATGGCTGCCCTCGTCGAAACTTTCATCGGCAAGGAACTTGAGCTTGGCGGCGAAACGCGCGTTCACGCGCCGGGCGACCTCGTTCTGCAGGTAGGCGGTATTGGTGCGCAGCGCCTTCAGCACCGCCTCTTCGTCGCGCCCGAGCAACGGCTTCACGAACGCAGTCGCATGGCGCAGATCGGGAGACATGCGCACTTCGGTGACGGTGACGGGGTGGCTTGCCAGAACCTCGTCATGCACGTCGCCGCGCTGGAGAATATCGGCGAGCGCATGCCGCACCGCCTCGCCGACGCGCAACGTCCGGACCGAGCGTTCGGGGGCCTTCATGCGAGCGTCTCGATGCGAACCGGACTGTCGGGGGCGCAAGCCGTTTCGATCCTGCGATCGAATGTCACGAAGGCGTCGCTCGCCGCACCGGCGGCAACATGAAGCAGGTCGGCAAGGTCGCCACGCGTCGCGCTCCGCTCGATCGCCCATTTGACGTGAGTGGCGCGCTCGACGACGACCGTTCGCATCGATAGCAGGCCCAGTAGCAACTGCGCCACTTCGCGACGATCGAGATCGAACCTTCGACGCATGAGCCACGCTGTCTCCAGGATAACCGTCATCGAAACGAAGGCACCATCGATCAAGGCCGAGCTTGCAAGCGGCGACTGGGTGGGGTCTCAGCGAGCAGAGCACGCGCAAGGACGTTGGTGTCGACCGCTTTCAAGGCAGGCAATTGCTTTGAAGGGCGCTCTCCGCCCAAGCCTCGTCGATCGTCGCGTTCATCTCATCGATGCTGACAGCGGGCCCTCGATAGGGAAAGCGGGCATGCAGGTCGGCCAGAATTTCCAAGGTCGCGCGCTTGTCATCTTCGGTAATATGCCGCCGCAAGACAATGTCGCCGCCTTCTGTGCTGACGTGGAAACGCTGTCCTGGGACGATCGCCAAAGCGTCGCGAACATCCTTAGGGATGACGACTTGGCCCTTAGTCGACATGGCGGTTACAGCGTTCATGCCGGTAAGATATGACTTACCGTTCCCGAGTCAATCACATAGCGGGAGCCGCACGTGCTCACAACGTCCGCACGCGCTCCTCGACCTCGAACGTTTCGAGATAGTCGCCTGCCTTGATGTCGTTGGTCGCATCGAACGTGACGCCGCATTCGAGCCCGGCGCGAACCTCGGGCACATCGTCCTTGAAACGGCGCAGCGAATTGACCTGGCCGTTGTAGATGATGACGTCGTCGCGCGTGATGCGCGCCTTCAGGTTCTTGCGAATGACGCCCTCGGTGACGAGCAACCCGGCCGCCTTGCCGGTCTTGCCCGCCGGGAAGATCGCGCGGATTTCGGCGCGGCCGACGACATTCTCGATGATCTCGGGGCCCAGCTGCCCCGCCATTGCGTTGCGGACCTGATCAGTCAGGTGATAGATCACGTCGAAATACTGGAACTCGACACGGTCGCGCTTCGCAAGTGCGGCTGCCTTGGTATTGGGACGCACGTTGAAGCCGATCACCGGCGCGCCCGATGCCGCCGCCGTCGCCACGTCCGACTCGGTAATGCCGCCGACGCCCGCCGACAGCACGCGCACCTTGATGTCGTCGGTCGAGATGCGGTTGACCGCGCCGACGATGGCCTCGACCGACCCTTGCGTATCGGCCTTGATGACGAGCGGATATTCGATCGCCTTGGGCGCCGAGAAATTGGCGAAGACATTCTCGATGTCGACAGGCGCCGACACGGTGCGCCGCTCGGTCGCCAGGTTGGCGCGATAGAGCGCGACCTCGCGCGCGCGCGCCTCGTTCTCGACCACCGACATAGGGTCGCCCGCCGAGGGCACGCCCGACAGCCCGAGAAGCTCGACGGGCATCGCGGGTCCGGCTTCCTTCAGCTGGCGTCCCTTGTCGTCGATCATCGCGCGGACCTTGCCGCTGTGCGGACCCACGACGACGATGTCGCCGACGCGCAGCGTTCCGCGGCGAACAAGCACCGTCGCGAGCGGCCCGCGCCCCTTGTCGAGCTTGGCCTCGATCACGCTTCCCTCGGCCAGACGGTCTGGGTTGGCGCGCAGCTCGAGCAGCTCGGCCTGCAGCTGGAGCTTGTCGGTCAGGTCGTCGAGCCCGGTCTTTTTGAGCGCCGACACTTCGACATCCTGCACGTCGCCCGACAATTCCTCGACGATCACGTCGTACTGGAGCAGTGCCTGACGAACCTTGTTCGCATCGGCTTCGGGCTTGTCGATCTTGGTGATCGCAACGACCATCGGCACGCCGGCGGCCTTGGTATGGTTGATCGCCTCGATCGTCTGCGGCTTGATACTGTCATCGGCGGCGACGACGAGCACGACGATGTCGGTGACGTTGGCACCGCGCTTGCGCATTTCGGTGAACGCCTCGTGACCCGGCGTGTCGAGGAAGGTGATCTTGTCGCCCGACTTCAGCGTTACCTGATATGCGCCGATATGCTGGGTGATGCCGCCCGCCTCGCCGCGCACGACATCGGTACCGCGCAGCGCGTCGAGCAGGCTGGTCTTGCCATGGTCGACATGCCCCATGATCGTGACGACCGGCGGGCGCGCCTGAAGCGTTTCATCGGCATCGACGTCCTGCGCCACGTCGATCTCGACGTCGCTCTCGCTGACGCGCGTGAAGTTATGACCGAATTCGGTCACGAGCAATTCGGCGGTATCCTGGTCGATCGTGTCGCCCATCGCCGACGGCATGCCCAGCTTGAACAGCGCGCGGATCAGGTCGCTGCCGCGTTCGGCCATGCGGTTGGCGAGCTCGCCGACAGTGATCGATTCAGGGATGACGACGTCGCGGACCTGCTTGGCCTGCGGCTGGCCGCTGCCGTGCGCACGGCGTTCCTTTTCGCGTGCGCGCTTGAGCGCGGCGAGCGAACGCGCACGCGCACCCTCTTCATTGCCGTCGAGCGCTCGCGTGACGGTGAGCTTGCCCGCCTGGCGGCGGTCGTCGACGCGCGGACGCGCGACCGGTCGTGCGGGCTCGGGGCGGCGTGCCGGGACGGCGGTTGCGGGACGGGCCAAACGGCGTTCGTCGCTCGCCTCGGTCGTGCGCTCGCGCGCGGCTTGCACTTCGGGTTCGGCCTGCGGTTCGGCAATGGCTTCGGGCTTCGGCGCGGCCTCGGGCTGTGGCGCTGCATCGGCGATGCGCTTTTCCTCGGCGCGGCGCTTTTCGTCCTCGCTCGATTCGACCTTTTCGCGGTCCTCGCGACGGCGGGCTTCTTCGAGCGCGTTCATCCGCGCTTCTTCGGCTTCGCGCAGCAGGCGTTCCTGCTGCTCGCGGCGTTCGAGCGGAGTCAGCGGGCGCGCGTTCTGCGGTTCGGGAGCGCGTGCGACTGGCGCCGCGGGTGCGACGGGGGCAGCAGGGCGCGGGGCCTCGACCACTGCCTCGGGCGCGGGCGCGGGCGCGGCGACGGGCGCTTCGGCCTCGCCGGGACGGCCGACCATGCGGCGCTTCTTGACCTCGACGACGACGGTGTTCGAGCGGCCATGGCTGAAGCTCTGCTTAACCTGGCCGGTTTCGACCGTACGCTTCAGGCCCAGCGCAGGACGCATCCCCAGCTTCGGCTTTTCGGTTTCACTCATGGACGACCCGAACCCTCTAGATAGATCAAACAGATGCGCCGCCCGCCACTGAACGTTGCGCCGCGGGGGCGCAAGTCCGCGACGGGGACGCGAAATCGATGAAACCGTGCCACCGGTCGATCGCCGCCGACACCCGCGCCGCAGCGCGCACGTCGATCACGCCGATATGTACCACATTTTCGCGGCCCAGCGCTACCGACAAGATAGTGCGTTCGGCGGCGAGTACCAACCCGGCGGCATCGCTGCCCTCGCGGCCGGTGCCGACGCGCCACGCCTGGTCGAGCTTGCGCCGACCGTCGGTGCTGGCGTCAGCAGCGTGATACAACGCGTGTACGGCGCCTTTGCGCGCGGCCTCTGCGATCCGGTCGCTGCCGGTTACCAGCGTCGAGGCGCGCGCCTCCAGCCCCAGCCGTTCGAGCGCGGCGCGCGCGAGGGCCTCCTCGATGCGGTGCGCAAGGTCGGGCGCGAGCGTGAATTCTCCCGTCTTGAACGCGCGCGCGAGCGCACCCTTCAGCTTGCCCTTGGCGAGCGCGCTTTCGAGCGCGGCCCGTCCGACCCCGATCCACGCGCCGCGCCCGGGTGCCTTGGCCCGCACATCGGGATGGACCTGCCCGTCGGGCGCGAGCGCCAGGCGGATCAGAGCGCCACGCTCGCCCGTGCTGCGCGTGAGGATGCAGGTGCGTTCGGGCACGTGCCCCACTCCGCCGTCGGCGGAGGGAGGGCAAGTCAGATCCCGGTCATTGCGAGGGTTCCGCAACCGCGTCCTCCTCTTCGAACCAGTGCGCGCGCGCGGCCATGATGATCTCGTTGCCCTGCTCTTCGCTCAGATTATATTCGGCGAGGACGCCGCCCTTGGGCTCGTTCGACGGCACGACCTTGCGGCGCGGTTCGATGCGGCGCTTCTGGATCAATTCGTCGGTCGCGAGGTCGGCGAGATCGTCGAGCGTCTTGATCCCAGCCTTGCCGAGCGTCACGAGCATCGCTTCGTTCAGATGCGGCATCGCCGCGAGCGCATCCTCGACCCCCAGCGAACGGCGCAGTTCGCGGTTCGCTTCCTCGCGCCGGTCGAGCGCCTCGCTCGCGCGGTTCTGCAGCTCGGACGCCAGCTCGGCATCGAAGCCCTCGATCGAGCCGATCTCGTCGGGCTCGACATAGGCGACTTCCTCCAGACTGGTGAACCCTTCGGCAACGAGCAACTGCGCGAGCGTCTCGTCGACGTCGAGCTCGTTCTGGAACAGCTCCGACCGCTCGACGAACTCGCGCTGACGCTTCTCGCTCGCGTCGGCCTCGGTCAATATGTCGATCGCCTTGCCGGTCAGCTGCGATGCGAGGCGGACGTTCTGCCCGCGCCGCCCGATCGCGAGGCTCAGCTGATCGTCGGGAACGACGACTTCGATGCGGTCCTCTTCCTCGTCGATGACGACGCGGCTGACATTGGCGGGCTGGAGCGCGTTGACGACGAAGGTCGCGGTGTCGGGCGACCAGGGGATGATGTCGATCTTTTCGCCCTGCATCTCCTGCACCACCGCCTGGACGCGGCTGCCCTTCATGCCCACGCACGCGCCGACCGGGTCGATCGACGAATCGCGGCTGATGACGCCGATCTTGGCACGGCTGCCGGGGTCGCGCGCCGCCGCCATGATCGTGATGACGCCGTCATAGATTTCGGGAACTTCCTGCGCGAATAATTTCTTCATGAAATCAGGGTGCGCGCGGCTCAGGAAGATCTGCGGCCCGCGCACTTCGCGCACGACCTTCAGGATGAGGCTGCGGATGCGGTCGCCGACGCGAACCATCTCGCGCGGGATTTGCGCGTCGCGGCGGATGACGCCCTCGGCGCGCCCGAGGTCGACGACGACATGGCCGAACTCGACGCGCTTGACGGTGCCGACGATCAGCTCGCCCGCGCGGTCCTTGAACTCCTCGAACTGGCGCTCGCGTTCGGCGTCGCGAACCTTCTGGAAGATGACCTGCTTCGACGCCTGCGCGGCGATTCGCCCGAATTCGATGTTCGGCAGCGGATCGACGATGAAGTCGCCGATCGCAGCACCGGGCTGGAGCTTCTGTCCGTCGGCGAGGCTGACCTGCTTGAAATAATCCTCGACCTGCTCGACCACTTCGACGACGCGCCACAGCCGCAGGTCGCCGGTGGTCGTGTCGATTTTGGCGCGAATGTCATTTTCGGCGCCATAGCGTGACTTCGCCGAACGCTGGATCGCGTCCTCCATGGCGTCGATCACGATCTCGCGATCGATCAGTTTCTCCTTGGCGACCGCATCGGCGATCGCGAGCAGTTCGGCGCGATTGGCGGTGGCGGGAGCGGTGGTCGCGGGCGCGGCTTGGGCCATCAGTTCACTTCCTCTTCGATTATCCTGTCCGCGCCATCGGCGATGAGCGGCGCGGTCGCCTTGATGAGCTTGTCGGTCAGCACGAGCTTGGCGCTCGCGATCGCGGCGAATGGCAGGCGCATGGCG
Source organism: Sphingomonas sp. (assembly GCA_965248885.1). Classification (GTDB taxonomy): domain Bacteria; phylum Pseudomonadota; class Alphaproteobacteria; order Sphingomonadales; family Sphingomonadaceae; genus Sphingomonas_O. The sequence goes on from OZ252211.1 coordinate 2,929,757, forward strand.
CCGTGCTTGGCGGTGACCAGCACGATGTCGCCATCGACGCCGTTCAGTTCTGCGTCGAACATCTTGCGCCCCTCGATCGGCTCGGCGAGCTTGAGACGCGCTTCGTGCCCCGCCCAGTCGGCATAGTCCGACAGGCGCGTGAGCGGGCGGTCGATGCCGGGCGACGAAACTTCGAGCCGGTAAGCCTCGGCGATCGGATCGTCGGGCGTGCCGTCGAGCGCGTCGAGCCGCTCCGAGATCGCCCGCGACAGCACCGCGCAATCGTCGAGCGTCAGCTGGCGCGTGGCGGGACGCTCGGCCATCACCTGCAACGTCGGATCGGATTTGCCGCCGAAAAACCCGACGCGCACGAGGTTCAGCCCCAAAGCGGTCGCCTCGGGTTCGATCAGGGCAGTCAGGGCGGCGATATCGGCCATCGGTCTTTCGAATGAGCGCCGGCGGTGTCCGAGGCCTTGCGGACCCGAACCCAAACACCGACGATGTAAGGAAGTAGGCAGCGATATAGCGGGTCGCGCGTTGAGCGGCAAGCCCGACTTGGAGGGGAAAGATGATGCGTACCTTGCTGCCTGCGTTCCTGGCGCTGACCGCGTGCAGCTCGGGCGTCGATGCACAGCGCGCGACATCTCCCTCCTTCAGTGTCACGGAGGCGGGACGGTTCGACGAGCCCTTTGCGATCGCCTTCCTGCCCGACGGCACGTTGCTCGTCACCGAAAAGGCGGGCGTCCTGAAACTGCGGCAAGCCGATGGTACCGTTGCGGCGGTATCGGGCGTGCCACGGGTCGCGGTCGGCGGGCAGGGCGGCCTGCTCGACGTGGCGGTCGCGCCTGACTTTGCAACGAGCCGCACGATCTACCTCAGCTATTCGGAAGGGCGCACCGAGGCGTCCGAGCTGGCGCTCGCTCGTGCGCGCCTGCGCATCACCAACGTCCAGTGCGTCCGGGCACCCTGTTTGCCGCAGGTCACGCTCGAGGATCTGCGGGTGATCTGGCGGTCGGGTTCGGTGGGCGAGGGCGGGCAGTTCGGCGCCACCATCGCCTTTGCGCCCGACGGCCGTTCGCTGTTCCTGGCCTCAGGTGAGCGTCAGCGCTTCACGCCCGCGCAAGACCCAAACCAGGCGCTCGGCAAGATCATGCACCTGACGCTCGACGGTGCACCGGCGGCAGGCAATCCGATGGAAGGGCGGCTGGGTGCGGCGACGGTCACCGTGACCGACCCGCCGCGCGATACCGTTGCGGCACGCGCCGCACCCGGCCGCACCGTCGCTGCGCGCGCACCCAACACCACGCCGACCGAAACATGGAGCAGCGGGCACCGCAACCCCTATGGCCTCGCCTTCGACGCGGCCGGGCGATTGTGGGACGTCGAAATGGGGCCGCGCGGCGGAGACGAGGTCAATCTGGTGCTGCCGGGGCGCAACTATGGCTGGCCGCTCGCGTCGAACGGCAGCAACTACGACGGCGTCGACATTCCCGATCACCGGCCTGGCGACGGGTTCGAGGCACCCAAGGTCTGGTGGAACCCGTCGATCTCGCCGGGCGGCATGATCATCTATTCAGGATCGCTGTTTCCGGCTTGGCGTGGCTCGATGCTCGTGACGGCATTGTCGGGACAGGCGCTGATCCGCGTCGCGCTGTCGGGCGGCACCGCGCGCGAGGCCGAGCGCTGGCCGATGGCCCGGCTGCGCGACGTTGCGCAGGCCCCCGACGGCGCGATCTGGCTGATCGAGGACGAGGGTCGCCTGTTACGGCTGGCGCCGAGACCCTGAGAGAGCGAAAGGACCACAGTTCAGGGCAATTCTGAGCCGTTGGGGGCAGCGGCCAGGTCCCCGGCGACGATGCCGCGCCCAGCGCGGTCGATCTAATCATGAGCCGATGGCGGCATCGATGTCCAACCGCGCACCGCCGGTTATATTCACGCATTAAATGTTTGAGCCATACGGCCGTTATCGAAACGCTATGGCGTTTGGTGCACTGAAACGGTTCCTGTTCGCGCTGGCATTGCTTTGGCCCGCGCTCGCGGGGGCGGTCAGCGGCTTTCTCAACAGCTGGGCGGCTGTGTTCAACATCAGTGGCGCAACGCTTACCGTATCAACCGTAACCGGATTTGCAGCGGGCGAGCGCGTCCTGATAGTCCAGATGCAGGGCGCCGCCATCGATACCGCGAATTCGGCCAGCCACGGCGACGTCACGTCATATCAATCGGCGGGAGCCTATGAGTATGCCACGATCGCTTCGGTCGGTGGCTCGACCCTGACCCTGACCGCGGCACCCGCAACGAGCTTCAATACCGGCGGCGCGGTTCAGGTCGTGAAGGTAGCGACCTATACCGACGTCACGGTCGACGGGCAGGTCAGTACAGTCGCTTGGAACGGCTCGACCGGCGGCGTCATCGCTATCGACGCAACAGGCACGCTGACGCTGACGTCGAACATCAACGCGAGCGCCAGAGGCTTTCGTGGCGGCGCGAGAAGCTTTACGGGTACGTTCGATTGTGCCCAGTCGTCGCCAAGCTATACGGGCGCCGTCACGCAGCGCGTCGGCAACAAGGGCGAGGGGATTGCTGCGAACGACAGCACGAACGCGGCCTTTCGCGGCAAACGCGCCAATGGTGGCGGCGGCGGCAACGCCATGGATGCGGGCGGCGGCGGCGGCGGCAATTACGGCAGCGGCGGGAATGGCGGGCGCGAGGATTCGCAATGCAACAACGCGCGCGGCGGGCTCGGCGGCACGTCGCTCAGTTACACCAGCCTCAATCGGCTGTTCATGGGCGGCGGCAGCGGCAGCGGTGGTGAAGCGGGCGAAACCGCCATCGGCGGCGGATCTCCTGGCGGAGGCATGGTCTTCGTCCGCGCGGGGACGCTTGCCGGGAACGGCGGGTCGATACTCGCCAGCGGCTCATCCGGATCCGGCGCGGCGGGGAACGGCGCGGGCGGCGGGGCGGCCGGCGGCGCAATCGCGATCCGGGCAGGTGCGGTCACCGGAACGATTACCGTAACGGCGAATGGCGGCGGCGGCGGTAGCGATTTCGGCAGCACAAATGCACGCGGCCCCGGCGGCGGCGGCGGCGGCGGCGTGGTCGCCGTTGCCGGCGTCAGTTGCGCGCAGCTGAGCTGGACCGCGAACGGTGGCAACGCCGGTGTCAGCGCCGAGGGCTTCAATCGTGGCGAAATCAACTGGGGCGCGACGGCGGGCGCCGCCGGAACCTGCCTCGCCGGTTACTCGATTGCGCCTTTTTCGTCGCCCCCCGCTCTTTCAATAACGAAAACGAGCGCGCTTTTTACTTCGACCAGCACAGGCCTGTTTCTGATGCCGGGAAACGACGTCGAGTATACGATAACGATTGCCAACAGTGGATCGGGTGCAGCCGATGTCGGCAGCATGGTTCTGACCGAAGCCCTGCCGGCGGAACTTACCTTCTCCAACGGTAATCATGACGGCTCGGGAAATCCTCTGCAGGTCACCGCAGGCAGTGGCGTCACGTGTTGCACGGCCACCAATGTGGTCTTCCAGAATGGCGCTGGAACGCCGTTGTCGCCGCAGCCGGGCTATGGCGGAACCGCGTCCGACACCACGATACGACGCATCGTGGTGACGCCGGGCGGAACGCTCAATCCTGGCGCGACACTGGTCGTAAAGTTCCGCGCCCGCATCAATTAGCCACGTCGGCCGGTCGCTTGATTGGGCCATCGTTCCATCGGGTCTCTTGAGAGTGACAGTCCTTATGTTGGCTTGTGTCCAACAGTGCCTCGTCCTTCTCAACGGAAACATAGGTCCTGCGCTCTACGGGACAGTGATGCCCTGCAGGGTTGCGTTGGCAAGGACCTTCGGTCACGTCCTTATCGGAAACAGCGCCTGGCGCGCCGCCTCGTCGAGACTTCTTCGGCCTTCAGCGGCTCGCCGATCTCGTAAGCGCGCCTCACCGCCGGTCGGTCGCCGATGCGCGTCGCCCATGCGGCCAGGTTGGGATAGTCGTCGAGCGACACGCCGATGAAATCGTGGATGCGGATCCACGGATAGGAGGCGATGTCGGCGATCGAATAGTCTTCGGCGATGTACGCGCGGTCGCCGATCTTCGCATCGAGCACGCCGAACAGCCGCCGCGCCTCGCGGACGTAGCGCGCCTTGGCGTAAGGAACGTCTTCGGGCGCGAAATTCAGGAAGTGCCCGGCCTGCCCCATCATCGGCCCGAGCCCGGCCATCTGCCAATAGACCCATTGCTCGATCTCGGACCAGCCGCGCGCGTCGAAGGCCGCCAGACGCTGCGTTTTGCGCGCGAGATAGCTCAGGATCGCGCCGCTCTCGAACATCGTCAGTGGCGGGCCGCCGTCCTCGGGGGCGGTATCGACGATCGCGGGCATACGCCCGTTGGGCGACAGGCGCACGAAGTCCGGATCGTGTTGCGCGCCTTTGAAGATATCGACCGGATGCAACTGGTATTCCAGCCCCAGTTCCTCAAGCAGGATCAGCGGCTTGTACCCGTTGGGCGTGGGCCAGATATGGAGGTCGATCATGGCTTCGTCTCCGCTAGAGGGCCTGCGCCGTCGGCCGCACCGTGATCTCGTTGACGTCGACCTCGGGCGGCTGGCCGAGCGCATAGGCGATCGCGTCGGCGATGGCGGCAGGCTTGAGCGCCACTGCATAGGCCGCATCGAGGCTGCGGATCGTCGCCTCGTCGGTCACGTGGCTGGGGAGTTCGGTGTCGATCGCGCCGGGATTGACGATCGTCACCCGGATGTCGGCACCGACCTCCTGGCGCAGGCTCTCAGAGAACGCGCGAACGCCGAACTTGGTCGCGCAATAGACCGCGCAACCGGGCAGCGCCTTTAGCCCCGCGACCGAGGCGATAGTGACGACATGGCCCTTGCCGGCGCGGCGCAGCGCGGGCAGCGCGGCACCCACGCCGTTCACCAGCCCGCGCAGGTTCACGTCCCACATCCGGTCCCATTCGTCGGGATCGGCGGTCTCGACGGGCGCGAGCAGCATGACGCCCGCGTTCGCGACGAAGGCATCAAGCCGCCCGAAGCGCGTCTCAGCGAGCGCCACGAGCGCGGCATTGTCGGCGCGGCTGACGACGTCGACGACCTGCCACGCCGCTTCGCCGCCCTGCGCGGTGATCGGGAAGCGGATCGGCGACGGGACCGTGTTCTCGGGTTGAAAAGCCGATCGCCGGATTGGAGAACCGATGCAGCGAAGTCTGAGCATAGCCGCGAGCGCAGGCCGGACGGACCTCGTCATTGTGCCGGGCCACGACCTCGGTCGCCTCCCGGCCGGCCGCGAGGACGTGGTGGCGCATCACCGCGAGTGGTTCGCCCCCGCCTCGTGGCCCATCCGGTAGAGGCCCCGGGACCTTCCGGCCGTCAGAGACCCTTGCCCTGCCCGCCCGCATAGAAGCCGGGCGTGCTCGCGATCTCCTCAAGGTCGATCCTCAGCTTGGCGATCCGCCAGCTGCCGTCCCGCTGGCGGCGGGCGACATAGTCGTAGCGGCACAACATGTATTCGACGATGGTATCGGCCGAGCGTTGGTCCTTCGCCGCGCTGCGGATGAAGTGCGGCACGCCGACGTAGGCGTTCACGCGCGCGGTGTCCGCGTCGATGAAGCTGATGTCGAAGTTCGACATGAGATGGAGCGAGCTCGAGTAATTCTTCGCCTTGAAAAAGCCGTCGGCGAAATCGACCCAGGCGGCGATGCCCTTGACCTGCCGCAGCGGAGAACCCAGCGCGAACACCTCGATCTCGATGTCAGGGGCAAAGCTGCGGGCGTATTCGGCGGCGGCCAGTTCCCGGCCCTTCGCGCGGTCGCCCAAATGGATCGACAGCTCGTCATTGCCGCGGCCGTAATGATAGGCGAGCGAGCGCAGCGCGTCGCGGTCCTCGAGCAGTTGGAGGCGCGCCGCTGCCGTCGCGGTTTGCGCGGCGGCGGGCGCCGCGAGCAGCGGGACGGTCATCAGGGCAAGACCGAAAAGCGCAGATTTGGTCAATCTCATGGCAATATCCTTTCAAAACTGTCGTCGGGGAGGGGAATTGGAACCGCATGATCATCCGGGCGCGCCCTCGCCGTCGATCTGCTCGAAGACCTCATGCGCCACGGCGAGCGCGGTGAACCCAGACGGGTAGCCGCTGTAGTGCGCGAGGTGGACGAACACCTCGATGAGCTCGGCGCGGGTGATGCCCGCCGCAATCGCGCCGCGCAGATGAAGCCGGAGCTGCCGTTCGAAACCGAGCGCCGCGATGACGCTAACCGTGACCAATTCGCGATCGCGCAGCGACAAGCCTGGACGCGACCAGATATCGCCGAACAGGTGCTGGGTGCTGATCGCCATGAGATCCCGGTTGACCGGCGTCGTCGGCGGCTCGCCACCGAACAGCGTTTCGAGGATCGCGAGCCCGCGCGCGCGGCGGACGTCCTGCCCGTCGTCAGCCATTGGCCGCTCGCCGCCGGGAATGCGCGCCGCCGCCTGGTAATCGACCATCCAGCCCGGATATTCGACCGGCAGCGCCGACACCGCGTCGAGACGCGCGATCTGATCGGAGGTCAGCGCCCGGGCGAGTTCGCCTGCACCAAGGTTCTCGCTGAGCTGCGCGATCGACTTGGCGCCAACGATCACGCTCGTGACACCCGGCCGCGTCAGCAGCCACGCGAGCGCGACCTGCGCGGCGCTGGCGCTGTGTTCGTCGGCGATGACGCGCGCGGTGGCAATGATGCGGGCGGTCCGCTCAGCGTCGATCGGCGGGAAGTCGAACGCCGTGCGCCGCGCATCGACAGGCCCCGCAGACGGCGCGAGCGGGTCGATCCTGCCCGACAACATTCCCCCCGCAAGCGGGCTCCACACGAGGACGCCGATGCCCGCATCGATCGCCTGCGGCAGGATCGCGCGCTCGGCGTCGCGCCCCGCCAGCGAGTAATAGACCTGCTGACTGACGGGGGCGGGCGCATGGCGCTCGGCCGCAACGCCGACCGCCTTCTGCAGCCGCCATGCCGGGAAATTGCAGACGCCGACGTAACGCGCCTTGCCCGAACGGACGACGGCATCGAGCGCGTCGAGCGTCTCGGCCACGTCGGTGACCGGATCGACGCCGTGGACCTGGTAGAGATCGACATGGTCGACACCGAGCCGGGCGAGGCTGGCGTCGATGCCTGCGAGTATCCGAAGGCGCGTGGAGCCGCCACCGTTAGGATGCGCGGCCATTCGTTCGTGGACCTTGGTCGCGATAAGGATCGAATCGCGCGCGACGCCGAGTCGGGCGACCGCACGGCCGACGATCTGCTCGGACAGCCCGTCCGCATAGACGTCGGCGGTGTCGATCAGGTTGACCCCCGCGTCGATCGCACTCTTGACGATCGCAGTCGCCGCGTTCTCGTCGAGCGTACCGATCGCCTCCCAGAACGGCCCGCCGCCGAACGTCATCGAACCCAGCGACAGTTCGGACACGTAGAGCCCGGTGTGGCCGAGCAGGCGATAGCGCATTGTGCCGATCTCCGAAGGGACCACCGCGGCCCCGTCGAACGCCACATTGCCTATCTTGATCGGCCAATCAACAATTAATCCGGCTGGCCGGTCGCTGAGTTCCGAAGCGGTTCGAACGCGGCCTTCGCGATGTTCCGGATCGTCCGGCCGTCGGCGCCGGCGCGGCCAAGCCCCATGATGCTCACGACCGCCCCGAGGAGCGCATCCGCCCGAAAATCGACGTCGACCATCGGCGGGAGCTCGCCCATGGCAATCGCCTGCCTCAGCTGAGTGGCGAAGAAGTCGCGGATCTCGCGCAGCCGACCCTCGGCCATCGACCGCATGCTCGCAGAATGCGCTTCCCGCTCCATGACCGTGTTGACGATCAGGCATCCCGCCCGATCCTTGTCGTCGATCGCGAGTTGCGCCTGAAGGTCGAGCCAGGCCGCTATCGCGGTCAGCCCCTCTAGATCGTCTGGCAACGTGGCACGGAAGTGCCCGGCATATTGCTCGAAGGCGCGCCGGAACAATGTCTCCTTGTCGGTGAATGCCGCATAGACGCTCCCCGGCTTTAGACCGGTCGCCGCGTAGATGTCCGACATCGACGTCGCGACATACCCGCGACGCCAGAACAGCCGCATCGCGTCCGCAAGCGCGGCGTCAACATCGAATTCTCTGAGCCTTGCCATCCTGCAAACTATATTGATCGATCGGTCGCGACGCAATGTTCAAGCGGTTCAGATCAAGCACGACTGCGAGCATCGTCTTTCTCGTCGCGGGATTGTGTCCGGGCGAAAGTCGGAACCTCGGTCAGGCCGCCGCTCGATTCAGGGGCTTGGCTTGGCCAAGTCTGCGAGCGGGCGGCAGGCCCTGCTGCTCGACCCGCCCGTCGCCCAACGACTCGAGTTCGGGATCGTACAGAGCGTGACGACCACGGCCTGCTCGCTTTGCGGTGTATAGCGCAAGGTCGGCGCTGCGCAGCGCTTCCGACATCGACACGGTCGCGTCGATCAGTGCCGCACCGATCGTGCAGGACATGGCAACGCTGCCTGCCGAGGTGGCGACAACGCACGAGGTATGGTTCAAAACATGCTGGCAGTAAGCGCCGAGCCGATCCTCGTCGATCGGAGCATGCAATAGCGCGAATTCGTCGCCGCCGAGCCGGACGACAGTGTCGCCGGCCGTGGCGACGCTAGCCAGCGCACTCGCGGCAGCATGAATGACGGCATCGCCGACGTCGTGCCCATAGGTATCATTAACCGCCTTGAAATGGTCGAGATCGATCACGAGAACGGCAAACCCTTGTTGTTGGGAACCCGCCGCGGCGCGTGCCGCCTGATACCGTTCGGCGAACAATATCCGATTACCGACCCCGGTTAAGACGTCGTGCCTCGCCATGTGCCGGGCTTCGGCTTCGCTGGCGAGCACACGCTCCACCGCTTTGCGCGTGATGCCGAACAGAATCGCTGACCCGAGCGCGACGAGCAGGACCGCCGCGGCGAGCGGCGGCAACGCGGCGTGCAGCAGATCGCTGCCCGGTCGGCGCGGCTGCCACTCCAGTCTGATCGGGGGCGAGCCGGGGGCGGTCGGAACTGCCGCCAACGCGCTTTCCGAAGCGGGCGGACCGACGGTTACCCGTGCGTTGATCAACGCATAGCGGCGCGAAAAATGCGGCAATATCCGGTCACCGAACGGCAAGGCGGTGATCAGGATCGGCGCAGTGGCCCCGACGGTTTGCGCCTTATTGTCCTGTTGGAACAGCGATGCCGTGATCAGCATTGGAACACCGTCGATCAGCGCGGCCACGCTGGCGTGATTGGGCAACATCGGCGGCACGTCGCGGGTGGGAAACGCAAGCGCCTCTGCCTTACGGACCTTGGCGATCAGCGGCGCGGCGGCACGCTGGAAGCGGCGATAGATGTCAGGCGACACATCGCGCTTGGCAAGGTTGGCATAAAGCGGCTGATCGGTGCCTGAAAGAACGATAACGGCATGGTGGCCGTAGCCGATGGTCAACGGCAAGCCGACATTGGTGCGCACCCAGGTAGCGTCGTACCGGTTGTCGGTGTTGATGAGCGCTTCGTCCCAAATGACGTGCGCAAACAGTTCCTTCTCGACCTCTTCGATGCGGTAGGTCAGTCCGCGGACGACCAGACCCTGTTCGTAAGCCCGTTCGGTACGGTCGGCACTTGTCGCCATCGAGAACAGCGCGAAGCCAGCGACGGTCGCCGCGAGCGCCGACGTTCCGGCGACCGCGACAAAGATGCGGACAATCAGGGTATTGGCAGCGGCACACACATGCCGACCGTGGCAGCGCAGGGTAAACAGTTCGCAAAGTTACGCTCCGGAATAGCCACAATTCTGCAAAAAGCGGTTAAGACCGCTGACGCCGAATTTGTTGTCATGAATGCGCGACACGGTCGTCGCTGTTGATGTCGCTCTGTTTCAACATAACGGACAGGCTATCTTGGGCGTGCGGGTTGGGAGCAGCGTCGATATAGGCGACCGCGGCAGCGCGAAAAGCCACCGCCTGGACAAGATCGACGGAGAAGATCGTGAAAAATGACGACGCCGAGCATAACGCCAAGATGAAACGCGTCCAGGTCGCCCGGCAGGCGATGATGGCGACCAAGACCGCGGAGAAGGGACTGCTGATCGTCCATACCGGCGCGGGTAAGGGCAAGACGACCGCAGCGCTCGGCATGGTCGTGCGCGCCATCGGCCACGGCATGAAGGTCGGCGTTGTGCAGTTCGTGAAAGGCGCGATGGCTACCGGCGAGAAGCCGATCTTCGACGCCTTTCCCGATTTGGTCGAATTCAAACCGATGGGCGAGGGTTTCACCTGGGACACGCAGGACCGCGCGCGCGATATCGAACTGACCCGCCTCGCCTGGGAGGAGGTGAAGCGGATGATCGCCGATCCAAGCTATGCGATGGTGGTGGCCGACGAACTCAACATCGTCCTGCGTTACGAATATCTTCCGTTGGCGGACGTCCTGGACGCCGTACAAGCGCGCGCGCCGATGAAGCATGTCGTGATCACGGGTCGCAACGCGCCGCAGGGGCTGATCGACATCGCCGATCTCGTCACCGAGATGGCGATGGTGAAGCATCCCTTCCGGTCGCAGGGCGTGAAGGCACAGGCGGGAATCGAGTTCTGACGGAACGGCTCGCCCGCGGGCTGGTCGTCTCGGCCGCATTGACCGGTGCGGGCAAGATCGTGGTCACGCTGGGGCTGCAGCGTGCGTTCACGCGGAGCGGCATGGTCGTCGGCGGCGCGAAATGCGGCCCCGACTATATCGACCCGGCCTTTCACGCCATCGCGACCGGCCGACCGTCGATCAATCTCGACGGCTTCGCGTTCGACCGCGGCGCGCTGCTGGCTCTGGCCGCTGACACCGCGCTCGGCGCTCGGCTGATCGTCGCCGAAGGCGGGATGGGGCTGTATGACGGGCTTACCGTAGCCGATCGATCGGGCACGGCCGCGTCGGTTGCGAGGATCCTAGGCTGGCCGGTGCTGCTCGTGCTCGATGCCGCAGGCGCGGCGCAAACGGTAGCGGCTGTCGCGCACGGCCTCGCAACCTATCCGGGCGCGCCGCCGATCGCGGGCGCGATCCTCAACCGCGTCGCCAGCCGTCGCCATGCCGCCATGGCCGAAGCCGGTTTCGAGAAAGTCGGCATTCCGGTGCTCGGTGTGATCCCGCCCGACCCGCGGATGGCGCTCCCTTCTCGGCACCTCGGTCTCGTCCAGGCGCGCGAGACGCCTGATCTTTCGGCACGCATCGACGCGATGGCCGACGTCGTTGCAGGCCATTGCGACCTCGCGGCGATTATCGCGGCGGCGGGACCGACGTCGCCAGCGCGGCGCCCGAACGGCTCGATCAGGCCGCCCGGCCAGCGCATCGCTGTCGCGCGTGATGACGCGTTCGCCTTCTTTTATCCGCATCTGGAGGCTGCATGGCGGCGCGCGGGCGCGGAATTCGTCTGGTTCTCGCCGCTGGCCGACGAACCACCGCCGCCCGATTGCGACGCGTGCTGGTTGCCGGGCGGCTATCCCGAGCTTCACGCCGGCCGGCTGGCGGGCGCGGCACGTTTTCTTGAAGGCTTGCGCGCTTATGCAAACAGTCGGCCAGTGCATGGCGAATGCGGCGGATACATGGTCCTGGGCCGCGCTTTGACCGACGCGGACGGCGTGTCGCACGCGATGGCCGGACTGCTGCCGGTCGAAACCAGCTTCGCGGTGCGCAAGCTCCACCTCGGCTATCGCCGGGCGCGCTGGCGGCGCGATATGGCGTTCGCCGCCTTGGGCGACGAGGCGTGGGGGCACGAATATCATCACGCGACCATCGTCGGCGGGGAGGATGCGACGCTCGCCGACATGACTGACGGCGTCGGCACGGCGCTTCCGGTCGCGGGGCACGGTGTCGGACACGTTACCGGTAGCTTCTTCCACGTCATTGCCTGACGGGCACATTGACCGGGCGGGCCCACAGCCCTATCGCCCGTATTGTGACAGGTTCCCCGGCGACGGGGATGAAAAGGGAACGGGATAACCCCGGCTGCCCCTGCAACTGTAAGCGGCGAGCTGCTCGGCCACATGCCATTGGGACCCCGGTCCTGAGAAGGCGGCCGAAACGGCACTGACCCGCGAGCCAGGAGACCTGCCTGTCGCGGTCGTCTTTCGTCCGGCCAGGGTGCGCCGAGCGGACGGGTAGCAACCCGAGCGACGACATCGCCGACCTGCTCCGTGCAGGAGTGATGGTTCGCGCCCTCCCTCCGTCATGGCGCGGGTCCTCGACTGTCAGACGGGGATGCCATGATTAAGCCGATCGTGCCGCCCGCATTGGGCCTGTTGCTAAGCTTCATTCTGTCGTGCCCGGCCCATGCCGCCGATGCCCCAAAATCCGTCGAAGCGCGGCAGGCTGCCGCGCCCGATGCCGCCGGCGATGCCAGATCGTCGGTTGTTGGCGACATCATCGTCACCGCCACACGCGTCCCGACGTCGATCAACCGCGTCGCATCCTCCATCACGGTGCTCGACAAGGCGGCGCTCGATCGCAGCCAGGACATCGGCGTTACCGAGGCGCTGCTCCGCACGCCCGGTGTCAGCATCGCCCGCAACGGCGGCTATGGCACGAACACGACGCTTCGCATCCGGGGCGCGGAGACCGACCAGACCGTCGTGGTGATCGACGGCGTCAAGCTGAACGATCCGTCGTCGCCGGGCGGCGGCTACAACTTCGCCAACCTCCTCGTCGGCGATGCGGCGCGGATCGAGGTGCTGCGCGGACCGCAGTCGATCCTCTGGGGCAGCCAGGCGATCGGCGGCGTCGTGAACATCGTGACCCCGCTGCCGGAGCGGCCGATCGAGCAGAGCTTCGATATCGAGACCGGATCGCGCAGGACGGTGAGTGCGCGCGGTGCGATCGGCGGCAAGGCGGGACCGCTCAGCTTCCGCTTGGGCGCACAAGCGTTCACCACCGACGGCATCTCGGCGATCGCGCCGGCCTTTGGAGGGGTAGAGGCCGACGGCTACACCAACCAGAGCTTGACGGGCCGCGCTGTGCTGCAAATCACGAGCAACGTCAGCGCCGACGTGCGCGGCTATTATTCGAACGGCCGCACCGAGCTCGACTCCACGACCGCCGACACCTCTGATTACACGCTCAACAAGGAGTTCGTGGGCTATGCCGGCCTGAATGTCGATCTGCTCGGCGGTCGGCTGCGCAACCGGTTCGGCTATGGCTACACCACCATCAAACGCGATAACTACAGTCCGCCGCGCGCGCGCCAGCAGACCTTTGATGCGCTCGGGCGGAACGAACGGCTCGAATATCAGGGCAGTTTCGCGATCACCAAGGGGTGGAACGCGGTCTTCGGCGTCGAGAACGAACGCTCGCGCTTCCGGAGCGTGTCTCCGCCGGCCGCACTCGCGACCCCGGTGCCGGCGCCTGCGATCGGCCGCGCCGAACTGACCGGCGTCTACGGCCAGCTCAACGCCACGGTGGTCGATGGGCTGACGCTCACCGCAGGCATTCGCAACGACGACCACAGCCGCTATGGCAGTAAGACGCTGTTTCAGGGCGGCGGCGTCTGGGCGCTTCGGACGGGAACCGTGCTCCGCGCAAGCTACGGCGAGGCCTTTAAGGCGCCGACGCTCTTTCAATTGTTCTCCGACTTCGGGAATCAGGCGCTCAGGCCGGAAGCGGCGACCGGATGGGAGGCCGCCGTCGAGCAGCGTCTGTTCGACGGCGCGGTGACGCTCGGCGCGACCTATTTCGAGCGGCGCTCCACCGACCTCATCGTGTTCGCAAGCTGCCCGGCGATATCGACGCTGCCGCTGTGTTTCCAGCCCGGCACGACGATCGCGCGATCGGGCTATTACCAGAACGTCTCTCGCGCGTTTGCGCAAGGGATCGAGGCGGCCGGGAGCGTGCGGCTCAGCCCCCGCTTGCTGATCGACGGCAACTACACCTACGCGCCCTCGGAGGACCGCTCGCCGGGCGCATCGACCTTTGGCCTGCAACTGGCGCGGCGCCCGCGGAACTCGGCCAACGGATCGCTGACCTACATCCTCCCTCAAGGCATCTCGGCGGGTGTGGCGGCGCGCTGGTCGGGCGAGAGCTTCGACACTGCATCGCATGCGATCCGCTTCGCGCCCTACGCGCTGATCGATCTGCGCGCGGGTGTGCCGCTGACGAAGACCTTTTCCCTGTTCGGGCGCGTCGAGAACCTGTTCGACAAGCAGTATCAGACCGCCTTCCGTTATGGCACGCTCGGCCGCAGCTTTTACGCGGGGTTTCGCGGCCGCTTTTGAGACCACCCACTTTTTGCACCAATAAAGGAGAACGAACATGATCGACCAAACGGCAGAACGAAGCGCGTCCTTGACCTGGATCGTCCTGCTCACCGTCGCGAGCACGCTGACACCATTGGTGTTCGCTTGCGCAACGCCGTTTCCGTCGCTGGCGGCGTTGGCCGCGGTCTATATGAACAGGCGGGACGGCGTGATGTTGATCCTGGGTGCCTGGCTGGTGAGCCAGACGATCGGCTTCTGCTTCATGGGCTATCCGTTGGACGCGGGCACCGCGCTGACTGGATTCGCGGTCGGGACGGCGGCGGTCGCTGGCGTGATCGCGGCAGGCCTGGTCAATACGAAGCTGTCGACCAACATCTTGCTGCGGATCGTCGTCGCGTATGTCACCGCATTCGTCGCGTTCAAGGTCACGATCCTGCTCTGGGCGCCGATCATGGGCCATGCCGAGGCCGCGCTGTCGCTGCAGGTCATGGCGCGGCAGTTCGTCCGCAACGCCGCCATTCTCGCCGGATTGCAGCTGCTGTATCTCGCGCTGACCGCGATGGGCGTGCCGCGTCTTCACCAAGCGCCGCGCGTGCTCGTCGCGTGACGACGCCGATCCTGACGCCCGTCGCCGACGGCCCCGCCGTCGTCGCCTGCAATACGTGCCGCGTCTCGGACGATGCGCGCGAAGATGCGGCGGGCGATGCCGGCGGGGCGCGACTGGTTGCGGCGTTGCGGGCGGTGCAGCGCGAGCCTGGCTACGAGCGTGTCGCGGTGCAAGAGATGCCGTGCCTGTTCGCCTGCAAGGAGTTCTGCACGGTGCATCTGCGTGCGCCGGGCAAGGTCGGCTACGTGCTCGGCCGGTTCGCGCCGGATGAGGACGCGGCGCGCGCGATCCTTGATTACGCGTTGCTTTATGCGGGAAGCGAGATGGGGCAGGTTCCGTATCGCAGCTGGCCCCAGGGCGTGAAGGGCCATTTCATCACCCGCACGCCGCCCGCAGGATTCGTCGTCGGATGACGATGTTCGGGTCAGTTGCGGCATTCGAGGCGGCGCTCGCCAGATTGCCGACGGCGGACGAGGACGCGCGCGCGGCGGCCCTGGCCCGCCAGGGCGATCTGACCAAGCCGCCCGGCTCGCTCGGTCGGCTGGAGGAGATCGCGGTCTTCCTCGCTGGTTGGCAGGGCCGCCCACGTCCCAACATTGCGCGAGGCCGCGCCGCGGTGTTCGCCGGCAACCACGGCGTGGTCGCCCACGGCGTCAGCGCCTTTCCGGCATCGGTCACTGCCGCGATGGTGCGTAACTTCGAAAGCGGGGGTGCCGCGATCAACGCGTTGGCAAGGGTTGCCGGCCTGGAGCTGCGCGTCGTGGCGCTCGAGCTCGATACCCCGACCGCCGACTTCACGCGCGCGCCGGCGATGTCCGAGGGGGAATGCCTGCGCGCATGCGAGGCTGGCGCCGCGATCGTCGCGGACGGCGTCGATCTGCTGGTGTTGGGCGAGATGGGGATCGGCAATTCGACCACGGCAGCGGCGTTGTGCGCGCGCAGCTTTGGGGGCCGCGGTGCGGACTGGGTCGGGCCCGGCACCGGGGTCGACGTGACCGGGCTTGGCCGCAAGGCCGCCGTCGTCGATGCCGCGATCGCCTTCCACACGGAGGGAGGAGAGTCCGCGTTCGAGACGCTACGCCGCGTCGGTGGGCGCGAGACCGCTGCGATCGCCGGAGCGGTGCTCGCGGCGCGACTGGCGCGTGTGCCGGTGGTGCTCGACGGGTTCATCTGTTGCTCCGCCGTCGCGCCGCTGTTCGTCGCGAACCCTGGCATCGTCGGTCACTGTATCGCTGGCCACTGCTCGGCCGAGCCGGGTCATGCCCGGCTCCTGGCCAGGCTGGGTCTCGAGCCGCTCCTGACGCTGGGGATGCGGCTGGGCGAGGGCAGCGGCGCAGCGGTCGCGGTCGGTGTGATCCGGGCGGCACTCGCGGCGCATGACGGGATGGCGACCTTCGCGGAGGCCGGCGTCGCGACGGGATGAGCCAGGAACCGATTCTGCTTCATCTGATACGCCACGGTGCCCCCGTCCTTGCCGGTCGGATGCTCGGCCGGACCGACAGTCCGGCGACCGCCGAGGGGATTGCGGCATGCGTATCGCGCGCCGCGAAGCTCGACGTCGCGGCGATCGCCTCGTCGGACCTCGCGCGCGCGACCGCCTGCGCGCAGGCCATCGCGTCACCGCGCGGGCTGGTCGTATCCGTCGACCCGAATTGGCGTGAACTCGATTTCGGAACGTGGGACGGATTGGCACCGGCGCAGATCGATGCCGATGCGCTGGGGCGCTTCTGGGACGACCCGGACCGCCATCCCCCGCCTGAGGGGGAAAGCTGGTCCGCTCTACAGGTGCGGGTCGCAGCGGCAATCGCGACTGTCCACCAGCCGACCCTGGTCGTCACCCATGGCGGCGCGATCCGCGCGGCGACCGCGGCGCTCTGCGGGTTCGATTTCCGGCAGGCTTGGGCACTGGACTTGCCGTATGCCTCGCTCCTGTCGTTCAGGATTTGGCGTGAAGGGACGCCGAGCGCGCAGATCGTCGGATTGGAGACATGAAGCGCCTGATCGTCGCTTTCAGCTTTCTGACGCGCCTGCCGCTGCCGCAGGTGACCGCCGACCGCGACGACTTCGCCGCCGCCATCCGCTTTTATCCCGTCGTCGGACTGGCGATCGGTCTCATCGTCGCGGGATGCGGCTGGGCTGGAGGGCAGATCGATCCCTGGGTCGGCGCGCTGGCCGCGACGCTCGCCTGGGTCGCGGTGACCGGCGCGCTCCATCTCGACGGCCTGTCCGACCTAGCCGACGGGCTCGGCGCTGCGCACCGCGACCGCGCTCGGTTATTGGCGGTGATGGCCGATCCGCACGTCGGCAGCTTCGGCGTGGTCGCGATCGTGCTGCAACTGATCGCCAAACTCGTGCTGCTGTATGGCCTGGTCGCGAATAACTGGTGGTCGCTGGCTTTGGTGCCGTTCGCGGCGCGGATCGGCCCGCTGGCCTGGGCGCGCTGGCTTCCCCCGTTGCGGGAGGGCGGCCTGGGGTCGGCGGTCGCCGGCGCGGTGCGGCGGCGCGACCTCGTCGGCTGGGGACTGGCGCTGTGCGGGGCAAGCGCACTCGTCCCGGCGATCGGAGCGACGCCACTCCTGATCGGCGGCTGGGGCTGGTGGCTGCGGCGGCGGGTCGGGGGGGTGACCGGCGATTGTCACGGCGCCGGGATCGAGCTGACCGAAACCGGACTGCTATTCGCTTTGCTGGCGGTCGGCCGTCTCTGACAGAGCGAGGATCGCGTCGATATCGACATGGCGTTCGAGCGTGGCGGCGATCGCGTCGAGCGCGGCATCGATCGAGGCGCGGTGATCCGGTCCGACACCATTCGCACCGATCCGGTTCAGCCAGGCGTGGCGTTGTCGTTCGTCGCCGAGCAGCCCGTGGACATAGGTGCCCGTCGTCAGGCCATCGGCGCTGACGGCGCCATCCGCGCGTCCGTCGGCGAAGTGACCGGCGGGCCGCCGCGTGTCGGCGCCGGTCGTGACGCCAATGTGCATCTCGTAGCCCTCGAACGGAACGCCAAGCGCGGTCCCCGTGACCGGTCGCAGCGTCTTGGCACCGGCAAGTATCGTGTCGATATCGAGCAACCCAAGGCCGGCGACCTGCCCCGGAGGCCCCTCGATGCCATCCGGATCGGCAATGGTGCGGCCGAGCATCTGATAGCCGCCGCACAGGCCGAGCACCGGTCGCCCGCGCCTGTGGTGCGCGAGGATGTCGATGTCCCACCCCTGCGCACGCACGAACGCGAGGTCCGCGATCGTCGCCTTCGAGCCCGCAAGCACGATCAGCGCCGCGTCGGGAATCGGTTGTCCGGGCGGGACCATGACGAGCTCCACCGCCGGTTCGAGCCGCAACGGGTCGAGGTCGTCGAAGTTCGAGATCCGCGCCGTGATCGGACAGGCGATGACGATCCGACCGTCGCCTCCGGCGATGCGCCGTTCGAGAACGACCGCGTCCTCGCTCGGCAGGCGCACCGCCTCGGGCAGCCACGGCACGACGCCGAACCCGCGCCACCCGCTCCGCTCGGCGATCGCCTGGTACCCGTCCTCGAACAGCGCCGGGTCGCCGCGGAACTTGTTGACGAGGAAGCCGTGGATCATCGCTGCGTCGGCTGGATCGATCACCGCGCGCGTGCCGACCAGCGAGGCGATCACGCCGCCGCGGTCGATATCGCCCACCAGGATGACCGGCACCCCAGCCGCACGCGCAAAGCCCATGTTGGCGATGTCGCCGGGGCGCAGGTTTATCTCGGCCGGGCTACCCGCACCCTCGACCACGACGATGTCGGCCGCGCCGCAAAGCGTCCAGTAGCTGGCGAGCACTTCCTCCAACAGGCCTTCGCGTCCCTCGCGCCAGCGTGCGGCGGGCAGGGTGCCGCGCACCCGGCCGCGCACGATGAGTTGCGAGGTGCGGTCGCCCTGCGGCTTCAGCAGCACCGGGTTCATATCGACGCTGGGCGCCACGCGCGCCGCCATCGCCTGCGTCGCCTGCGCGCGGCCGATCTCTCCGCCGTCCGGCGTGACGGCGGCGTTGTTCGACATGTTCTGCGCCTTGAACGGGCGCACGCTCAGACCGCGATTGGCGAACGCGCGGCAGAGCCCCGCGACAAGGACCGACTTGCCGACGTCCGAGCCGGTCCCCTGCAGCATCACCGCACCCACGCAATGCCTCCCGCGACGATCCAAAGCATCAGGCAGCCCCGCCGGTAGACGGACAGCGCGCGGCGGACGGCGCCCGTATCCGCTGGCTCTCCGCCGTCGCCGATCCATGGCTTGTCGTGGACGACGCCGTCATAGGACACGGGTCCGACCAGCCGGACCCGGAGCACGCCCGCCATCGCCGCCTCTGGCCACCCCGCGTTGGGCGAGGCGTGGCGTCGCGCGTCGCGCAGCATCGTCGTCAGCCCCCCGCCGCCCGCCAGACACAGGATGCACCCCGCAAGCCGGGCGGGAACGAGGTTCGCAACGTCATCGGTCCGCGCCGCGGCCCAGCCGAAATCCCTCCAGCGCGGCTCGCGGTGGCCGATCAGGCTGTCGGCGGTGTTGATCGCCTTGTAGCCCCACAGGCCAGGTAGCCCGAGGACCAAGAGCCAGAACAGCGGCGCGACGACGCCGTCGCTAAAGCTCTCGGCCAGGCTCTCGATCGCGGCGCGTGCAACGCCGTCCTCGTCGAGCTCGCCGGTGTCGCGGCCGACGATCATGCCGACCGCGGTCCGTGCAGCGGCGAGGTCGCCCGCAGCCAGTGCGGTTGCGACCGGACGCACATGATCGTCGAGGCTGCGCTGCGCCAGGCCCGGCCAGGCCAGCACGGCGACCGCGACCCACCCGAGATCGCCGAACACGGCGTAGCTCGCAACTTGAAGGGCATGAGCGACCCCTGCTGCGCCCGCAACCACCAGCACCAGCGTGATGACGCCGCCGACGCGGCGTGTCGCGTCGGCGCGATCCGGTCTGTTCCAGCGTGTCTCACACGCGTCGATCACGCGCGCGAACGCTCCGACCGGGTGCCCGATGCGCGCGTAGACCGACGCCGGCCAGCCGACGGCGGCATCGAGAATCAACGCGGCAAGGGCGACGGGCTCAGCGATCGCCGAGCGCCCGGTCGAGACGGTCGAGTGCCGCCGCATCGCACGGCAGCCCAAGACGCAGCCAGCGCGGTGCATAGGCAAAAGGGCGCGTGAGGATCCCGGCGCGTCCAAGCCGTTCGAAGATTTCGGCGCAATCCTGGGTCTCGACGAGCCGGAACAAGGGGCAGTCCCCGCGCGGCTCCAGCCCGTGTCGACGAAGCACGGCGTCAAGGTTCGCGGCGGCTTGCGTCAATTGTGTTCTGGTCTTGGCCTGCCACCGCCGATCTCGATAGGCGGCAGTTCCGATCGCGATCGCGGCGGAGGACACGGGCCAGGCGCCGAGCCGGTCGCGGAAACGCTCAACCATCGCCTCGGGCCCACAAACGAACCCGAGCCGAACGCCGGCGAGGCCATAGAATTTGCCGAAGGAACGAAAGACGATGATCCGGTCGGCGTCCTCGAGGCAGGGCAGGATGCTCCACGCCGGGACGGTGTCGGCAAAGGCCTCGTCGACCACCAGCCAGCCGCCCCGCTCGCAGAGCGTACGCGCCATGCCAAGCAGCGCGGTGGGCGGCAGGATGCGACCGTCGGGATTGTTCGGGTTTGCCAGCAGGATCGTCGCGGCGTCGTCTGCTACACGGAGCGCCAGGTCCTCGATCGCGACCGAAGTCGCGGTCGGCATCGCGCTCTCATACGTTCCATAGGCTGGCGCTAAGCGATATGCCGGCTCCGGCAGCCCGACCGTCGCAAGCATGCGCAACCCGACTTCGGTGCCCGGAAGGGCGGCCACCGCGCCCATGGACATGCCGAACGCATCGGCGGCCGCCGCTTCGAGCGCTGCCAGGGCGAATTTCGAGGGCAGCGCGCAGGGATCGGCGCTCGCGAGAGCGTCGCTCGGGTAAGGTATCGGATTGATTCCCGTCGACAGGTCCAGCCATGGCTGCGTCGCGCCCGGAAAGCGCAGCGACGCGGCATCCAACTGTCCGCCGTGCACCATCAATGCAGACACCGATCTAGGCCTCGACTTGCGACATCAGCCCGGCCATCGACAATCTCGTCGCGCCAGGCAAGCGGTGCGGCACCGGGGAGTCGCGATGTGAAGTCCTTTGGCACGAGTCTTTTTGTCATCGGTGGCGCACGCTCCGGCAAGAGCCGGCACGCGCAGGCCGCCGCGGAGGCCACCGGCGGGGAGCTCGTCTTCATCGCCACGGCGCAGGCGTTCGACCTAGAGATGGCCGAGCGGATCGCACGCCACAAGACCGATCGCGGCACGGAATGGCGCACCGTCGAGTCGCCGATCGATCTGGTCGAGGCGATGATTGCCGAAGATCACGTGGGGCGGACAATCCTCGTCGATTGCCTTACGCTGTGGGCGTCCAATCTTCTGCTCTCCGAGGCCGACGTTGATCAGGCGATCCTCAAGTTGGAATCCACACTTTCCAAGATGCGCGCAAGGGTCGTGCTCGTATCGAACGAAGTCGGGTTCGGCATTGTCCCGGACAACGCGCTCGCCCGTCGGTTCCGCGACATCGCTGGAACGCTCAATCAGCGTGTCGCAGGCGTCGTGTCTCAAGTCGATCTCGTCGTTGCGGGACTGCCGTTGAGACTTAAAGGCGGCTAGCCGGCAGTCGGCTCCGCGCGATTCCGCCGTTCCATCAAGTCCCGTCTTGCAGGGCGGCGAAAACGTCGATGCCGATCTGGTAGAGGACGTCGGGGATATCGATCATCACCCAGTTTTCGTCGAGCTTGCCACCGGTGGCATGCCAGAAATCCATGACGCGCATCGTGATCGGCCGATTCGTCGCGTCGATACCAAGCCAGCCGCTGCCCTTGTGCGTCGCGGTGATGCTTGGCCAGCCGGTCGAGGCGACGAAATCGCCGTCGCCGAAGCGGGCGCGGTGGTTGCCGCCGACACGGTCGGGAAACGCGGTCAGGAACGGCGTGGCATGGCCGCGCTCGTAGTCGGCAAAGCCACGGAAGCTGCCGATCGGCGCCGGGCCGAACCACCAGAAATCCTCGGCGAAGAAATCGCGCATGTTCATCGTCTTGAGCGACCCGTCGAACTTCATCAGCCCACCGATCATCGCTTCGACGATCGCCAGGCTGGCGTCGCCGTCGCCCTGCGGCCAGATGGCGCCGCCACCGATCGGCCCGGGTGCCATGAAATCGGGACCAAGCGGCGCGGCCAGCGACCACACGCCGGCCTGGCGCATCAGCGACGGCAGATCCAGGAAGACGATCGTCTCCGCGATCAGTCCGCTTTCCCAACGCTGGAAACAACCGAAGTGCAGCCAGATCACGCGCTCGGTCGCAGGAACGCCGAACAACGGCGCCATGAAGCGCCCGAGAAGATGGCCGCTCGACGCGGTCCAGTCGCCGCCCTTGAACGATCCGCGCATCGCGATGTCGGTGCGGACTTCATAACCTGGAATTGCCGTTGCAAGCGGTGCCAGCAGGGTATCGCGCACATATTCCGCCCCGACTCCGCGTTCGACGGGCCGGAACGCGTCGAGCACATGCCGATCAGCGAGCAAATCGACCGCGCCAGGGGCAAAGATGCCGGCGGGACTCGAAGTTTCGACGATGTTTTTAATCTCTAAGCGCGCCACTTCTCTATAATGACTAAGAATGCAAAAAGTCTACGCCCTGGCCGATCAGCAGCAACAGCCGCTCTGCTTCGGCGCGTGCGGTGGCAGGGGTCCAGGGCGATCCGTGGCGCCCAATTGTGTGCCGGCGGGTTTTCGCCTCCCGACCGCCCATCCGGTATTGCAGGACATATGAGGCCGATCCGGACGACGCTATTTTTGCGCCAAATCCTTTGAGGTCATCGTCCCAAAGAAAGCCGGTCACGGCGCCCGCTTGGAGTGCGTCGAGGGTGCGTTTTGTGATTTTTCCGGTCGCCATTTCTATACCTCAGGTACCAAAAAAGTAATCACCGGGCAATCACCAAAACGGAAACTGCCGGATACCATGGCGTACCATGGCGTAGGTAAGATACTTGAAAACAGGCGTTTTCTGGAAATTCTCCAGCGCCTACAGGCGTACGTATCGAAAGTACCAGACTTCGTGCCCCAGGCGGCGCGCTTTGCGCTCGTAGCGCGTTTCGGGCCAGTCGTCGGGCCGCGTCAGGAAGTCGCGCGCCTCGGCGACCTGCCACGCGAAGTCGGGTTGTTGCTGCATCACGCGCATCGCATGCGCCACGTAGACGGGGTGGTCGGTGCCGAAACGGAATTCGCCGCCGGGCCGCAGCTTGGCCGCCACCATCGCCATCGGGCCCGGATTCATGAACCGGCGCTTGGCGTGCCGCGCCTTGGGCCAGGGGTCGGGGTGGAGCAGATAGACGCGCGTCAGGCTGGCATCGGGCAGCCGCGCGAGCACGTCGAGCGCGTCGCCCATGTGCAGGCGGACGTTGCCCAACGCACGCTCGCGCACATGGCCGAGCGCGCCGACGACGCCGTTGAGGAAGGGCTCGCAGCCGATGAAACCCGTGTCGGGCCGCATCGCGGCCTGCGCGGCGAGATGCTCACCCGCGCCGAACCCGATCTCGAGCTCGAGCGGACAGTCGCGCCCGAACACGCTGCGCGCATCGAGCGGACCGTCGGGCACCGCAAGCCGCGGAAGCAGCGCCTCGACCAGCGCGGCCTGCCCCTGCCGAAGCTTGTGCCCCGCGCGGCGTCCATAGAGACGCCCGATGGTGAGCGGGTCGGTCATGGCGCGTCGTTTCGTTGCGCAGGTGGCCATTCAGTGACTGTTATCCTCCCGTCTCCGTCAACTTCCACGATGTGATTAACGAGGTCGCCGAATTGGTCGAGCTGGCGCGCAAATCGGTCGAATAGGCGCATATGCGCCAAAGGGTAATCGTTGGGCATCAGGATCACGAGTCCCGGGTGAAGATCGAATCGAGCGTAAAGTTTGACGAAGTCGACCCGGTTGTTGGTCACGAAAACCCAGTCTCAAGCGACCGCATAAAGTGCCAGCGTCGGATCTGTGTCCCCCAGCCTGTTTAAGTCATGAACCGAAGTAGCCTCGAAGCCGAGGCTATGCGCTACTCCGGCCAGTTTCAAAGTCAGGCACTCGTCGAACAGGAAGCGATACGTGATAGCCATTTGCTTGCGCCCATTCGACGACGGCTTCGACAAATCGCATCGGTAGCCAAGGGTAGTGATTGAAGATTTCGAAAACCGTCATGCCTTCGTTGATGCAAGCCAGGATCGTCGCGGCGGGAACGCGCGTACCGTCGATACAAGGCTGGCCGCCCATGATCTGCGGCTTGCTGGTTATCGCGACCTTCGGAAAGGTGGCAATGCGTTCTTCGTAGCCCATGCCAGCCGATATAGCCCGATGCCGTGTTCCGCGCCAGCCGGTCGGGCAACCGAGCGCCGCTTCGCCGCGTTGAGTGCGATACACCAGCGAGGAACGACGATGACCGATGCAAAGCCAAAGCAACCGATGCAAGCCGATGGCGCGGGCGGGTCGGCGCATGCGCCTGACGGCGTCAACGACCGGGGCGAGAAAAGCCAGGGGTCGAGCCAGGGCGGCGCGTACGACAATCCGCACAGCGGCAAGGCCCCCGACGGCTTCGACGGGGGCCAGACGCTCAAGGACTATCACGGCCCGACGCAATTGGGCGACGACACGCCGATCGGCAACGACGCGTCGCGCGACTGAAGCCGGTCGCTACGCGAGTTCGGCCTTAAGTGCATCGACGAGATCGGTCTTTTCCCACGGAAAGAAACTGCCGTCCGGGGTGCGCCCGAAATGGCCGTACGACGCCGTCCGCTGATAGATTGGCGTGTTGAGCGAGAGATGCGTGCGGATGCCGCGCGGGGTCAGGTCGACGAGGCGCGGGAGCAGTTCCTCGATCCGCTCGGCATCGACGGTGCCGGTGCCATGCGTGTCGACATAGAGCGATAGCGGCTTCGACACGCCGATCGCGTAGGCGAGCTGGATGGTGCAGCGCCGCGCAAGGCCCGCCGCGACCACATTCTTGGCCATGTAGCGGCTGACATAGGCAGCCGAGCGATCGACCTTGGTCGGATCCTTGCCGCTGAACGCGCCGCCACCGTGGGGGGCGGCGCCGCCGTAGGTGTCGACGATGATCTTGCGTCCGGTGACGCCCGCATCGCCATCGGGTCCGCCGATCAGGAAGCAGCCGGTAGGGTTGATGAAATATTCGGTCCAGTCACCCAGCATGTCGGCGGGGATGACCTTCTTGATGACGCCGATGACATAGCTGCGCAGCTCTTCGTACTTTGCCGGGTCGCCTTCGTTATCGTGCCAGTAATAGTCGGGGCCGTGCTGCGTCGAGACGACGATGGCGGTCGCGCGGACGGGCTTTTCATCGACATATTCGAGCGTGACCTGGCTCTTGGCGTCGGGCTCGAGGAAGGGCGCGGCACCCGAGTGGCGATCCTTCGTCATCTCTTCGAGAATGCGGTGCGAGTAATAGAGCGTCGCAGGCATCAGCCCTTCGGTCTCGTCGGTCGCGTAACCGAACATGATGCCCTGGTCGCCGGCGCCTTCGTCCTTGTTCCCCGCCGCATCGACGCCCTGCGCGATGTGTGCCGACTGGCCGTGCAGCCGGTTGATGAATTCGAACGAATCCCAGTGGAACCCGTCCTGCTCGTACCCGATGCGCTTGACGGTCGCGCGTACCGTCGCTTCGATCTCCTCCTGCGCGCCGGGGGCCCAGGAACCGTCCTCGTAAACGCCTTTGCAGCGGATTTCGCCGGCAAGCACCACGAGGTTAGTCGTCGTCAGCGTCTCGCATGCGATGCGCGCATAGGGGTCCTTCGACAGGAAAAGATCGACCACCGCGTCGGAGATCTGGTCGGCGACCTTGTCGGGGTGTCCTTCCGATACGCTTTCCGACGTGAACAGGAAGTGCGCGCGCTTGGCCATCGTCTACCTCATATAAAGATGTCTTTAAGTGTGGCGGCTCTAGCGTCGCCGCGCGCGCAACGCAACGCCGAGAATCGCGAGGATCAGCGCAAGCGTCAGCGGCGCGCGATTACCCAACGCCGCGAACAGCGTCGAGCCACGCGGCGGCGGCAGGCGGGTCGCGATGAAGCCGGGCTTGTCGAGGGGGAGCGCGGCAAGCAGACGCCCGTCGGCATCGATCACCGCCGAAATGCCCGTCGGCGTCGCGCGCAGCACCGGCAGCCCTTCCTCGATGGCCCGGAGCCGTGCCTGCGCCAGATGCTGCGGCGGCCCCCAGCGCCCGAACCATGCGTCGGTCGAGGGATTGAAGATGAAGTCGGGGCGGTGCGCCGCATCGACGACCTGCCCCGAAAAGACGATCTCGTAGCAAATCTGTACGCCTCCCTTGCCAAAGCCCGGTAGGTCGAGCGTCGCGGGGCCGGGCCCGGGAATGAAGTCGAGGTCGCCCGGTACTAATCTTGACAGTCCGATCGCCGACAGCAGCGGGCGCATCGGGAGATATTCGCCATAGGGGACGAGGTGCGCCTTATCGTACCGCTGCGGCAGGCGCGCGTCGGGGGTGACCACGAACAGCGAATTGCGCGCCGCCGTCAGCTGACCGCTGCGGTCATAGACGAGCGCGGTCGCGCCGGTCAGCAACAGGTCGCGTGGGCCCAGCAGCCGCGACAGCCGCTCGACCGCCCATGTCTCCTGGTCGAGGAAATAGGGTGCGGCGGCTTCGGGCCAGAGGATCAGCCGGGGCGCAGCCGTCGGCGGCCCGGTGATCGCTTCGAGCCGCTGGACGCTGAGTTCGTCCGAATCGCGGTCGTGGCGCTCGGCCTGTGAGGTGTTGGGCTGGACTATACGAAGAGCGGGGCCGACTTCGCGGACGGCAGGAACGCTCGTTCTCCAAGGAATGGCGACAAGTGTCAGGGCAACGGGAAGCACGAGCAGGGCTGCAACGAGCTTCAGATTGCGAAACGACAAAATTGCCCCTGCGACGAGGATGACCAGCGCGCCCAGACCGTACGTTCCGACGAGCGTCGCGGCGTGCGCAAGCGGCGTTGTAAGCGCGGCCACACCAAGCGGGTTCCACGGGAAGCCGGTGAACATCGTCGCGCGAAGATATTCGCTGACGATCCAGAGTGCGGCGAAGGCTGTTACGAATGCCCCCTTCTTCGCTTCCTCTTCAGGGGGGAGCGAGGAAGAAAAAAACCACGCGCCCGCCGCCGCCAACGCGGGATAGACCGCCAGATACAGGCTGAGCAGCAGCACCGCGCCATAACCGAACCAGTGCGGCATCGCGTCCTGGAAATCGAACGCATGCGCGATCCAGTTGAGCCCCAGGCAGAATTGCCCGACCCCGAACCACCAGCCGCGCGCGAATGCGCTGCGCCAGCCGGGGGCGACCGCGATCAGCCCGATCAGCACCGCCACCGCGACCAGCGTGACCGGCCACCAGCCCAGCGGCGCAAAGCCTGTCGCCGACGCGGCGCCTGCGATAAGCGCCGCACTCCGGGGCCGCCGCGTCACACACCCTCGCTTTTGGCAAGCATCTTCACCAGCAGCCGTACCTCTTCGTGCATTTCGTCGAGGCGCGCGTGGAGGCGGACGATTTCGAGCTCGGCGCGCAGATTGACCTCGTAATCATGGCTCGCGGCAAGCCGGTCGCGCGCCGCCGCGCGGTTCTGGCTCATCAGGATCACGGGGGCCTGCAACGCCGCGACGCTCGACAGCACGAGATTGAGTAGGATGTACGGATAGGGGTCGAACTGCGCGCGCCACTGCGCCAGCAGCGCGGTGTTGAGCAGCATCCAGCCGACCAGCACGCCCAGGAAGACGAAGATGAACGCCCACGACCCGCCGATCGCGGCGACACGGTCGGCGAGCCGGTCCCAATATCCCGAGTTCGCGTCCGCCGCCTCGAGCGCGTCGCGGCTCGTTACCGAGCGTGCGGCGAGCGCGTCGAGGACGCCGCGCTCACGCGGGTCGAGCGCGTCGATATCCTTGCACAGATAGTCGAGCGCGAGCCGGTGCGTGTCGGGCGGCAAGTCGGGAGGCGACGGGGGCGACGACAGGGGAAAAGCTTCCTTTGCGGCTTGCGACGACGCGTGCGTTAAGCTTGTGAGGGGCGAGAAGCAAAACGAGATGCCAAGCCGATGAGGATGGTGAAGCGCGCAGCCGGCGCCCTGCTGATTTTGGTGATGCTCGTCCTGATTGCAGGGCTGGTGTGGGAGCCGCTGACCGCGAGCACCGGCGCGGGACCACCGCCGCACCGCTATGACGCGCGCATCGTGCGCGACGAATGGGGTGTGCCGCACCTGTTCGGGCGCACCGACCCCGACGTCGCCTACGCGCTCGCCTATGCGCATGCCGAGGATGATTTCGCGACATTGCAGGAGGTTGCGGCGATGACGCGCGGGCGCGCCGCCGCGCTGCTCGGCAGCGAGGGGGCCAAGATCGACTATGCCGCCGCGATCTTCGACGCGCGGGCGACGACCGGCCGGCTCTATCCTACGATCCCTGCCGATACGCGCGCCTTGCTGGACGCTTATGCGGCAGGACTCAACCTTTACGCAGCGCGCCACCCCGAGGAAGTAAAGCTCGCGCGGTTGTTCCCGCTCGACGGACACGACATCGCGGTCGGCTTCGTCGTGCGGCTACCGTTCTTTTTCGGGATCGACGATCCGCTCGGTGCACTGGTCGGCGATCAGCCGCTGCCGGTCGAGCGCGCCGCGCTGACCGGCACGAGCGAGAACGGGTCGAACGCCTTTGCGGTGGCGCCGCGCCGATCGGGAGACGGGCATACGCGGCTCTTGTCGAATGCGCACCAGCCATGGACCGGCGGGACGGCGTGGTACGAGGTGACGGTGCATTCGCAGACCGGTTGGGACTTTGCGGGCGCGACCTTTCCGGGCTCGCCTTATCCGTTCCTTGGGCACAACCGGAACCTCGGCTGGACCAACACCGTCAGCCGCCCCGACCTGACCGACATCTATAAGCTCGTGCTGAGCGATGACCGCAAAAGCTATCGCTTCGACGGCAAATGGCTGCCGCTCGAGGCGCGTCGCATCTGGTTGCGCGTCAAGATCGGGCCGTTCGTGCTACCCGTGCCGCGCACCGTTTATCGATCGGTGCACGGGCCGGTCATCGTCAACAAGGGCGGCGCGTTCGCACTGCACTATGCAGGAATGGGGACGATCGGCGCGATCGACCAATGGTACCGGCTGACGCGCGCGCGCAATTGGAACGAGTGGTCGGCGCAGATGGCGCGCGACCAGATTCCGTCGTTCAACTTCGTCTATGCCGACCGCACCGGACGCATCGCGCACATCTACAATGCGCAGTTTCCGCGGCGCAAACCCGGCTTCGATTATAGCGGCGTGCTGGCCGGCGATACGTCGCGCAACCTGGCCAGCGGCTCGGTGCCATGGGCGCAGGTCCCGCAGCATGTCGACCCGCCGTCGGGCTTCCTCGTCAATGCAAACAACACGCCGTTCAGGGCGGCGGGCGCGGGGTCCGAGCTCGACCCGCGCGCCTTTTCGCCTTTGCTCGGCATCGAGCGCGACATGACCAACCGCGCGCAGCGTGCGGTCGAACTGATGAGCGCGACACCCGCGATCGGCGAGGCCGAGCTGCTGCGCATCAAATACGATACCGGCTATGACCGAACGGGCTATGCCGGGCGTTGGTTCGACGCGGTGCGGCGCCTCGACGTCGCGGGGCAGCCGCGGCTGATGGAGGCGCAAAAGCTGTTGAACGATTGGGACTGGACGCTCGACGGCCGCGGCCCGGGCGACGCGCTCGCCTGCCTGATGCTGCGGCCCGCCAACCGCTGGAACTACAAGCGGCTCACCCGGATGCCCGACGTCCGTGCCGAGCTGATCAGATGGTCGGACCATCTGGCGACGCATTTCGGGCGGCTCGACCCGCCGCTCGGCGCCCTGCTGCGTGTGCGGCGCGGCACTGTCGACCTGCCGATGGACGGCGGTCCCGACGTGCTGCGCGCGGCGACCTATTGGGATCTCGATCCCGATGGGCGGGCGCGCGTCAAGCACGGTGACAGCTTCGTGATGCTGATCGACTGGGACGCGGCGGGACACGTTACCTCGCGATCCGTCCAGCCGTTCGGCGCGGCGACGACGCGCCCCGCCTCACCGCACTATGCCGACCAGGCGCAAATCTTCGTCGAGCACCGGTTGAAGCCGGTGCATTTCGAGCGCGCCGATATCCTCGCGCATGCCGTGCGGATGTATCGCCCGTGACGCGCCTTTCGCTCGCGCAAATCCGGCGTTACAGGCGCGTTTAACAGTTTTGATCCGGGATGTGTTTCATGGTGCTGCGTACCGCCTTTCTCCCCCTCATCTTGCTCGCCACGCCTGTGCTGGCGGCCGAACCCGCGCCGGTCTCGGCGCTGGTGGCAAAGGTCGATATCGCTTTCGAACAATTCACGCTGCCCAATGGCCTGCGCGTCGTCGTGCATACCGACCGCAAGGCGCCCGTCGTCGCGGTATCGGTGTGGTATCATATCGGGTCGAAGGACGAACCGGCAGGCAAGACGGGTTTTGCACATTTGTTCGAGCATCTGATGTTCGGCGGCAGCGAGAACGTCACGAACTTCGACGAACAGGTGATCGCGCTGGGCGGCGCGAACAACAACGGCACCACGTGGTTCGACCGTACCAACTATTTCGAGACGGTGCCGACTGCCGCGCTCGAGCCGATGCTGTTCATCGAGGCCGACCGCATGGGGCATCTGCTCGGCGCGGTCGACCAGGCCAAGCTCGATGCGCAGCGCGGCGTGGTGCAGAACGAAAAGCGCCAGGGCGACAATCAGCCGTTCGGGCTGACGGGCTATGTCCTGCAGAATACGCTGTTCCCCGACGGGCATGGCTATGCGCACGAGACGATCGGATCGATGGCCGACCTGAACGCGGCGAGCCTGACGACGGTCAAGGACTGGTTCCGCGCGCATTATGGCCCGAACAATTCGGTGCTGGTGCTGGCGGGCGATATCGACGTCGCGCGCGCGCGGCCGCTGGTCGAGAAATATTTCGGCGACATCGCGCGCGGGCCCGACGTCGTCCGGCGAAGCTTTGCGGTGCCGACGCTGCCGGCGGCGAAAACGACGGTGCTCAACGACCGCGTCCCGTACACGCGGCTGACGCGCAACTGGGCAGTCGAGGGCGTCAACGGGCGCGACACCGTCGCGCTCGAGGTCGCGGCGTCGGTGCTCGGCGGGCTGTCGTCGAGCCGCCTCGACAATGCGCTGGTGCGCGGCGACGCGAGCGCGGTCAGCGTATCGGCCGACGTCCAGGCCTTCGAACAGGTCGGCATCCTGTCGGTCGAGGTCAACGTCAAGCCCGGGCAGGACGCAGCGGCGGTCGGACGCAAGCTCGACGCGCTGATCGCCGACTTCCTGCGTACCGGCCCCACCGCCGACGAGGTCGCGCGCGTCGCCGCGCGGACGATCGCGGGGCGGATCGCCGGATACGAAGCGGTCGGCGGCTTCGGCGGCAAGGCGGTCGCGCTGGCCGAGGGGCTGGTCTATTCGGGCGATCCGGCCAAATACCGCCGCACCTTGCAGGACTATGCGGCGATGACGCCCGCACGCGTGACCGAGGCCGCGCGCCGCTGGATGTCGCGCCCGGTCTTTGCGCTCAACGTCGAGCCCGGCGCGCGCGACATGTCGCCCGCGATGCAGGCGATCACCGGCGATGTCCCAGGCCCGCAGCCGGTCGCCGCGCCCGCCGCACCGCAACCCGCTGCACCCCAACCTGCGGCGCCCAAGGTGGCACGCACGCAGCCGCCGGTCGGGCAGTTCGCCGGGCTGACTTTCCCCAAGATCGAGCGCGCCAAACTCGCCAACGGCATTCCGGTCTATTTCGCGCGCCGCACCAACATCCCGGCGGTCAGCGTGGCGGTGACCTTCGACGCGGGATCGGCCGCCGACCCCAAGGACATGCCGGGGCTCCAGACGTTGACGATGAGCCTGCTCGACGAGGGCACGCGAACGCTCAACTCGACGCAGATCGCCGAGGCGCAGGAACGCCTCGGCGCGACGGTGTCGTCGGGCGGCGGAGTCGATCGCAGCAGCGTCAGCCTCTATGCGCTCAGCGCGAACCTCGCGCCTTCGCTCGACCTGCTCGCCGACGTCGTGCGCAATCCCGCATTCGCGCCTGCCGAGGTCGAGCGGCTGCGCGCGCAACAGCTCGCCGGGATCGCCGCGCAGCTCAGCCAGCCCGCGGGGATCGCCAACCTCATCCTGCCTGCCAAGCTCTATGGCGCGACGCACCCTTATGGCCGTCCCGCGAGCGGCACCGTCGCGAGCGTGCGCACGATCACGCGCGACGCGATCCTGCGCTTTCACCATGACTGGATCTGGCCGGGCAACGCCGCGATCTACGTCGTCGGCGACACCACGCTTGCCGAGGTCACCGCGCTCCTCGAAACGCGCTTCGGCAACTGGCCCGCCGACAGGATGGCCCGCCCCCGCAAGGAAACCGGCATCGTGCCCGCGCGCGCCCCGACGCGCATCTTCCTCGCCGACCGTCCGCAATCGCCGCAATCGTACATCCTCGTCGGCCAGACGCTCGGCGCGACGGGCAAGGACGATGCGATCCTCGTGCCGCTGCGCCAGGCGAACGACGTGCTCGGCGGGTCGTTCCTGTCGCGGCTCAACATGGACCTGCGCGAGACCAAGGCGTGGTCGTACGGCGTGCGCGCGGGCGTGACTGGGCTGGAGGGACCGGTGTCCTATATCGTGACGGCACCGGTGCAGAGCGACAAGACCGGCCCCGCGGTACGCGCGGTGCTCGACCAGATCGGCGGGTTCCTGGGCCCCAAGGGCGTGACGGGCGCGGAACTGGCGCGCACGACCGAGGGAAGCATCCGCGAACTGCCCGGCAGCTTCGAGACATCGGGTTCGGTGCTCGGCGCGATGCAGCGTATCGTCCAGCTCGGGCGCCCCGACACTTATTACGAGACGCTCGCCACCCGTTACCGCGCGATGACCGCCGCCGACCTCGACCGCGCGGCGCGCGCGGCGATCGACCCTGCAAAGCTCGCGATCGTCGTCGTCGGCGACGCGGGGGTCGTACGGCCGCAGCTCGACGCGCTCGGTTTGCCCGTCGAAACGGTTCAACTTCCCCCCGCCCGCTAGCCGGGCGATCGCTCAACCCAAGGAGAGAAGATCATGTCGAACGTTGCCGGAAAATGGGATTGCGTCGTGAAGTCCCCGCTGGGCGAGCAGAAGTCGGTGATGACCGTCGTCGACAATGGCGACGGCACGTGGAGCGGCGACAACACCGGCGCGATGGGCGGTCTGACCTGCGACAATGGCAAGATCGAGGGCAACACGCTGACCTGGACGATGGACATGAAGGTTCCGATGGCGATGACGCTCGAGTGCGACGCGACGGTCGACGGCGACACGATCAGCGGCGGCGTCAAGGCGGGCATGTTCGGCACCTCGCCGCTTTCGGGAACGCGCGCTGCCTGAGCTGAACCTGCAACCCACGCTCGTCGGCGATACGGTGGTCGTGCGGCCGCTCGTCGTCGGCGACTGGGACGCCTTCTATGCGGTCGCGCGCGATCCGTTGATCTGGTCGCAACACCCGTTTGCGACCCGGTGGCAGGAACCGGTGGCACGCGCGTTCTTTGCCGATGGCCTCGCCTCGGGCGGTGGTCTGGCGATCGAGCACTGCGCCGACCGCGCGCTGATCGGGTCGTCGCGCTATCGCCTTGCCGACGATGGCGCGTCGGTCGAGATCGGCTGGACCTTCCTCGCGCGTGCGCACTGGGGCGGGACGACCAACCCCGAGGTCAAGCGGCTGATGCTCGCGCACGCGTTCACCGCTGTCGACACCGTGACCTTCCGCGTCGGCACCACCAACCTGCGCTCACGCCGCGCGGTCGAACGCCTCGGCGCGGAACTGACCGGCCGGATCGACTGGACCGCCGTCGAGGGCATACCCTTCGAGCATGTCGTCTATGCCATCGGGCGAGAGCGGTTCGCAGAGGGGAAATGACGCCCGTTTCCGGCCGTTTCGCGCCGATTTGCGTGCGTTAACTTCACACACTTCGCACGGGTGAGCGCCTGCAACGCTCCCCGATGCGCGAACAGGGTTCGATCGACGGTTTGAAAGAGCGGCGGGGCGCCAAAGCGCGTGAGTCGCGCGAACGCTGCACGATCGATGCGCCGTAGGACAGCGGCACTCTTGTTTTCGTCGGTCAGGCGAAAGCCGGGGTTGCAGCGCGCGCTATCGCCGGCGACGGCCGCGCGTCATGACGCGATCAGCCGGTAACCCACGCCGGGTTCGTTCCGGAGCAGGGCGGGCGCGCTCGGATCGACTTCGAGCTTCTGCCGCAGCCCGCGCATCGCGACGCGAAGATATTCGACGTCGCCGGTGTGCGCCTCGCCCCAGACGACGCGCAGCAGCTGGGTATGCGTCACCACGCGATCGGCGTGACGGGCGAGCTCGGCGAGCACGGCATATTCCTTGCGCGTCAGCTTCGCGTCCTGCCCGTCGCGCAGGATTCGTCGTGCGACGAGATCGATCGTCACCGCGCCGATCGTCAGGGTCTCGCTCGTCGCGGCGCCCATCCGGTGGCGCAGCGCGGTCCGCATCCTTGCCAGCAGTTCGGCGGTGTCGAACGGTTTGACGACATAGTCGTCGGCGCCCAGGTCGAGCGCCGCGACCTTTTCGTCGGTGGCGTCACGCGCGGTCAGCACGACGACGGCGCGGCCGAGCGCTTTCAGGATCGGGACGAGCTCCATCCCGTCGCGGTCGGGCAAGCCAAGATCGAGCAGGACGAGGTCGCATCCCTCACGCCCGGCCGCCGTGAGGGCGTCGGCCGCGGTCGCCGCCTCGTCGACACGGTGCCCGGCGCGCTCGACGGCGCCGCGAACGAGGCGGCGGATGGCGGGCTCGTCGTCGACGATCAGGATCTGCGCCGTCATTGGCTGTCGACCGGGGCTGTCTGGCTGCGAACGCGCGACAAGGGCCATGAAACGGTGAAAGCCGCGCCGCCGCCGGTCCCATTGCGTGCCGCCACGTCGAGCCCCATCGCCTGCGCAAAGCCCTTCACGATCGCCAGCCCCAAGCCGGTGCCGCCGCTCATGTCGTCGCCGTCGACGCGCTCGAACCGGTCGAACAGGCGGGATTCGCGACCGGCGGGCAGTCCGGGCCCTTCGTCGGCGATGGTCAGCGTAACGCCGGTCGGCGCCTGTTCGGCCCGCACCCTGATGCTGCTTCCCGGCGGAGAGAATTTGGCGGCATTGCCCAGCAGGTTGATCAGGATGTGATGAAGCAGTCGGGGGTCCGCGTCGACCAGCGGCACTGTCGGCGACACCTCGGTCAAGACCCGGTGCCCGACCAGCTCCGCGGCCAGATCGACGATCGCCGCCGCAACCGCATCGGTCAGGTCGGTCGCTTCGTTCTTGACGCGCAGCGCACCTGCCTCGATCCGCGTCATCTCGACGAGATCGTCGAACACGCGGCGAAGGCGGCGTGCCTCGCTGCGGAGCAGGTTCACGGTGGGGGAGCGGTCGTGCCGGTCCGCGAGCGCGTCGGCGGCGGCGACGACGGCGGTCAGCGGCGTCTTGAGATCATGGCCGATCGACGAAAGCAGCGTCGACCGGAGGGCATCGCGCTGCTTGAGCGCGTCGACCTCACGCGTGTCGGCTTCGAGCTTCAGCCGTTCATGGGCGAGCGCCGCCTGTCCCAGAAGCGTTGCGAAGAGAACCCGTCGATCGGGCGCGATCGGCTCGCGACCGTTGGATCCGGCGACGCCCAACACGCCGAGAACGCCGAGCGCGGTCTCGAGCGGATGGAATTGCCAGTCGCTTGCGGTCAGCGTGCCGCTGCCATGGCCGGTGACTTCGCTGTGGTCGAACGCCCATTGCCCGGCGGTCAGATCGAGCGGGCCGAGCGCGGGATCGCGCATACTGGTGCCGACAACCTCCATGCGGCCGTCACGCCGTGCGAGCAGTACGGTCGACACGTCGAGAAGTCGCGCGATCTCTTCGCACACTGCCGTCGCGGTCCCTGTGCGATCGGACACCGCGGCGAGCCGTTGCCCGAACGCCGACAGCGCCGCGTTCTCGGTCGCCGTCCGCGCGCCGATCGTCGCCTCACGCTTGAGCCGTCCCGCAAGCTGGCTTGCCGTGACCGCGACCGCAACCAGCACGATGAGCGTCACGACGTTTTGCGGATCGCTGATCGTGAAGGTGTAGAGCGGCGGAAGGAAAAAGAAATTATAGGCAAGCGCCGCCGCCAGACTGGCGAACAGCGACGGCCGCAGACCAAGCAGCGTCGCCGACGCGACGACGGGGAGCAGATAGAGCAGATCGATCGAATTCAGGCCGATGAACGGGCGAACGACCACCGCGCCGAGGGTCGTCACCGCGACCATCGCCAGCGCGATCGCGATCCGGCCGATGACGGGCTTGCGCGCCATGGCCTCGTCGCTTGCGGGCTTCACCGTGGACCCGGCGACGGGCACGACATGCACGGCGACCCCGTCGAGCGTGCGGACGAGGCGGTCGACCACTGACCCGTGACGGAGCTCGAACCACCAGTTGCGCCGCGATTTGCCGACGACGACCGCCGTCGCGCGTGTCTCCACGATATGCGCGCACACGCCCTCGAAGACCGAGCGGGCCGGCACCGTCGCCAGCGTCGCGCCGAGCGCGCCTGCCAGCTTCAGCGCCCCGGCCATGCGGATGCGTGCGCCCTCGCCAAGCGTCGCACTGCGCGGCGTCTCGACGCTGACCGCGGTCCACGGCGCATGGAGCGCGTCGGCAAGCCGCTTGGCCGCGCGTATCAGCGCTTCGCCGCCCGGCTGGTCGCCGACCGCGACGACGACGCGGTCGCCGCCGGCCCAGGTGCCGGCTTCACCGGTCGTGGCGACATGGTCGAGCAGCCCGCGATCGATCGTCTGCGCGGCCCGCCGCAGCGCCAGTTCACGCAGCGCCGACAGGTTCGATTTGGAAAAAAAATTGCCGAGTGCGCGATTGGCTTCATCGGGCCGGTAGACCTTTCCCGCCTTCAGCCGCTCGATCAGCTCGTCGGGCGGCAGGTCGACGATCTCGATCTCGGCATCGTCGATCAGCGAATCGGGGACGGTCTCGCGGACGCGGACGTGCGTAAAGCTCGCGACGATGTCGTTGAGGCTTTCGACGTGCTGGATGTTGCACGTCGTCATCACGTCGATGCCTGCGTCGCGGAGCTCCTCGACGTCCTGCCAGCGCTTGGGGTGGCGGCTTCCCGGCGCGTTGGTGTGCGCGAACTCGTCGATCAGCGCGAGCCTGGGATGCCGCGCCAGCATCGCGTCGAGATCGAACTCCTCGAGCACGTGCGCGCCGTGTTCGACCACCCGCCGCGGCAGCACCTCGAACGGTGCCACAAGCTGCGCGGTTTCGGCGCGACCGTGCGTCTCGATCACCCCGGCGACGACGTCGACGCCCTGCGCGAGGAGCGCGCCGCCCTCGCCGAGCATCTCGTACGTCTTGCCGACGCCGGGCGCCGCGCCGAGAAAGATCTTCAGCCGCCCGCGCGCCTCGCGTCGCGCAGCTTTCAGGAGCGCGTCGGGCGAGGGGCGGGCGGGTTCGGTCACTCGGGGCTGTTTGGCGCGGTCCGGTCGAGTTGTCGATTGAGCAGCAGCACGTTGACGTGCGGCTCGCCGATGATGCCGAGCAACGGCTGCTCGACCGATCGGGTAATGATGTCGCGCACGACCGTCTCACGCATGCCGCGTGCTTTTGCCACGCGCGCAACCTGCGCAAAAGCCGCCTCGGGGCTCAGATCGGGATCGAGCCCCGAGGCGCTAGTGGTGACCAGGTCAGGCGGAACAGTCACCCCGGTCATGCCTTGGGCACGCGCGTCCGCCACCCGGGCAGCGATCGCGTCGCGCAGATCCTTCGAACCCGGCGCCAGGTTCGTCGCCGCCGATGCGCTCGCGTCGTAGCCCTTGCCCGCGCCCGATGGCCGGGGGTGGAAATAGCGCGGGCGGGCGAAGTCCTGGGCGATCAGCGCGGAGCCGACGATGCGCTCCCCGTCGCGGATCAGCCCGCCGTTCGCCTGCGCGGGAAAGGCGACCTGCGCGACGCCGGTGATGAGTGCAGGGTAAGCCAGTCCGGTGATCGCCGACAGCAGGAGGAGCAGGACGAACGCGGGACGAACCGCGGCACGGATTTCAAGCAGCATGGGACGAACCTCAGGCAAGGTGGAGGCCGGAGACGGCCAGGTCGATGATCTTGATGCCGATGAACGGCGCGACGAGGCCGCCAACGCCGTAGACGGCAAGATTGCGCGCGAGCAGGTCGCCCGCCGGAGCAGGGCGGTACTTGACGCCCTTGAGTGCCAGCGGCACCAGCGCGGGGATGATCAGCGCGTTGAAGATGATCGCCGACAGGATCGCACTTTCCGCCGAAGCCAGACGCATGACGTTGAGCACGCTGAGACCCGGATAGAGCACCACGAAGATCGCGGGCAGGATCGCGAAATATTTGGCGACGTCGTTCGAGATCGAAAACGTTGTCAGCGCCCCGCGCGTCATCAGCAGCTGCTTGCCCAGACCCACGATCTCGATCAGCTTGGTCGGGTCGCTGTCGAGGTCGACCATGTTGCCCGCCTCGCGCGCTGCCTGCGTGCCGGTATTCATCGCGACCCCGACGTCCGACTGCGCGAGCGCAGGCGCATCGTTGGTCCCGTCGCCGCACATGGCGACGAGCTTGCCGCCCTCCTGTTCCTTGCGGATCAGCGCGAGCTTGTCCTCGGGCGTCGCCTCGGCAAGAAAGTCGTCGACGCCGCTCTCGGCCGCGATACTGGCGGCGGTCAGCGGGTTGTCGCCGGTGATCATCACCGTGCGGATGCCCATCCGGCGCAGCTCACCGAAGCGTTCGCGGATGCCGGCCTTCACGATATCCTTGAGCTGCACGACGCCGAGCAGACGCTGGCCGTCGGCGACCGCGAGCGGGGTGGCGCCTTGCCGCGCGACATCGTCCGAGATGGCACGCAGCGCATCGGCACCCGCGACCGTCCCGAGCCGCTTGAGCACGGCGTCGACCGCGCCCTTGATCAGCTCGCGCTCACCAATTTTGAGGCCTGAGACGCGCGTCTGCGAGGTGAACGCGATCGGTTCGGCATCCGACGGCATATCCTCACCAGCGCCCGCCAGAACGACGATCGAGCGGCCCTCGGGCGTCTCGTCGGCAAGGCTCGCGAGCCGCGCCGCCGCCGTCAGTTCGGCAAGCGTGACGCCTGGCACCGGCAGGAACGCCGTCGCCTGCCGGTCGCCGATCGTGATCGTGCCGGTCTTGTCGAGCAGCAGCGTGTCGATATCACCCGCCGCCTCGACCGCGCGGCCCGACTTCGCCAGCACGTTGAAGCGCACGAGACGATCCATGCCCGCGATGCCGATCGCCGACAGCAGCGCCGAGATCGTCGTCGGGATGAGCGTGACGAACAGCGCGACGAGCACGGGCACGGCGATGGCGCCACCCGCATAGCGCGCGAACGCCGGCAGCGTACCGACCGCGATCAGGAAGATGAGCGTCAGCCCGGCGAGCAGGATCGTCAGCGCGATCTCGTTGGGGGTCTTCTGGCGGCTCGCGCCCTCGACCAGCGCGATCATCCGGTCGAGAAAGCCTTCACCCGCTGCGGCAGTCACGCGGACCTCGATCCAGTCGGCGATTACGCGCGTGCCTGCGGTCACCGCCGAGCGGTCGCCGCCGCCCTCGCGGATGACGGGCGCGCTTTCGCCGGTGATCGCGGCTTCGTTGACCGAGGCGACGCCGCGCACGACCTCGCCGTCGGCGGGAATGACGTCGCCGGTGTCGACGCGCACGACGTCGCCGACCTTCAGCGTGCTTGCGTCGACGACGCGGCCGTCGAGCAGCTTGGCGCGAAGCTCGGCCTTCGTGGCGCGCAGCGACGCCGCCTGCGCCTTGCCGCGCCCTTCGGCGAGCGCCTCGGCGAAATTGCCGAACAGCACCGTCAGCCACAGCCAGAAGACGAGCTGCGCCTGGAACGCGATGCCGGGCATGCCGGCAACCGCGTTCTTGATCATCAGCACCGTCGACAGTGCCGCGACGATCGCGGTCACGAACATAACCGGGTTGCGCACGAGGACGCGCGGGTCGAGCTTGACGACGGCATCGCGTGCGGCCGCGGTCATCAACGGGGCGGTAAAGAGCGAGGTCTGGTCGGCCATTGTCTTAAACTTCCTAGAAGAGCGTGCCGGCGGTGACCTGCACCTGATCGGCGATCGGTCCGAGCACGAGGCTGGGCAGGAACGTAAGGCCGCCGACGATCAGGATGACCGCCACGAGCAGGCCGATCCACAGCGCCCCCGTCGTCGGAAACGAGCCAGCGCCTGCGGGGACGATCCTCTTGGCCGCCAGCCCCCCGGCGATCGCGAGCACGGGCAGGATGACGCCGAACCGCCCCACGAACATGCCGAGCGCAAGCAGGACATTGTAGAACGGCGTGTTGCCCGTCAGCCCGCCGAACGCCGACCCGTTGTTCGCCGCCGCGCTGCTAAAAGCGTAGAGGATTTCGCTGAAGCCGTGCGGCCCTTTGGCGAGCGGCCCGGCGAGCCCGGCGGTCGTGACGCTCGCGATCGCGGTCAGCCCCAGGATCATCAGCGGCGGCACGACGATTGCGATGACCGCCAGCTTCATCTCGCGCGCCTCGATCTTCTTGCCGACGTACTCGGGCGTGCGACCGACCATCAGCCCGGCGATGAACACCGCCAGGATGGCGTAGATCAGCACCGCATAAAGCCCCGAACCGACACCCCCGATGACGAGTTCGCCGAGCTGCATGTTGAACATCGGGATCAGCCCGCCCAGCGGCATGAAGCTGTCGTGCGCGCCGATCACCGCGCCGGTCGACGTCGCGGTCGTGATCGTGCCGAACAAGGCGGTCGCGGCAACGCCGAAGCGCACCTCCT
Source organism: Sphingomonas sp. (assembly GCA_965248885.1). Taxonomy (GTDB): domain Bacteria; phylum Pseudomonadota; class Alphaproteobacteria; order Sphingomonadales; family Sphingomonadaceae; genus Sphingomonas_O. The sequence continues at coordinate 2,970,531 of OZ252211.1, forward strand.
TGCCCTCCATGTTGCCGCCCGCCAGCCCAAGCGCGTGATGAAGCGGATTGCCCGCCGCTTCCGCCGCATAGGCAACGGCGACACCGCCCGCGAACAGGATCAGCATGGCGATGAGGATCGCGCGCCCCTGCCTGATGTTGCCGACCGCGCGGCCGAACGTCAGCGTCAGCCCCGCGCCGAGCACGAAGATGCTCAGCATCTGGACGAAATTCGTGATCGCCGTCGGGTTCTCGAACGGATGTGCCGAATTGGCGTTGAAAAAGCCGCCGCCGTTGGTCCCGAGCATCTTGATCGCAAGCTGCGATGCGACCGGCCCGAGCGCGATGACTTGTTGCGCACCCTCGACCGTGGTCGCGGTCGCCGACGCAGCGAACGTCTGCGGCACGCCGAGCAGCACATAGACGAGCGCGAGCACGACACAGGCTGGGAGCAACAGGTAAAGCGTGACTCGCGTCACATCGACCCAGAAATTGCCGATACCACTTGCCTGGCGCCGCGCAAAACCACGGATCAGCGCAAAGGCGACGGCGATGCCGGTTGCCGCCGACAGGAAATTCTGAACCGTCAGCCCGAGCATCTGCGACAGGTGCGACAGCGTGCTCTCACCGCCGTAATTCTGCCAGTTGGTATTGGTCACGAAGCTGACCGCCGTGTTGAACGCCAGCAGCGTCTCGACGCCCGCGAACCCCTGCGGGTTGAGCGGGAGCAGTCCCTGAAGCTTTAGCACCGCGAACAGAAACGCGATCCCCGCCAGATTGAACACCATCAGCGAGGCGGCATAGCCGACCCAGCTCTGCTCGACGCGCGGGTCGATGCCCGCAAGACGGTATAATCCGCGCTCGATCCCGCCGAGCGGCAAGCGTTCGCGGGCATAGAGCGCATGCAGCCAATCGCCTGCGGGCTTAGCCAGCGCGACGACCAAAGCCGTGAAAAGGGCGATCATCGCCCAGCCTGAAAGCGTCATCGGATCGCCCCTCAATACCGCTCGGGCCGCGCCAGCACGGCAAGCAGATAGACGAGCACCACGGCCGCGACGATCGCGCCGAGCAAAAGGTCCAGGGACATGATCGCGCCTCGGTTGTTCAAGCCGCGCTGTTGACGCAAATCACCGTTAAGGCGCGCGGTCGATCTTTGGGTAACGCGTAAAGCGACCGTAAAGTCGGGCGGCTACGCCCGGTTGAGCACCACGCAGGGGCGAGCTTAGCAAAGCCGATTGTGCAGGACGACAGCGAGCCGGGGCCAGGCAAGCGCGACGCGGCTCCCCATCCTCTAGCCGCTACGCGAGTCGCCCCAGACACCATAGCAACACGCTCTTCTGCGCGTGCATCCGGTTTTCGGCTTCATCCCAAACCACCGACTGCGGCCCGTCGATCACGTCGGCGGCAACCTCTTCGCCGCGGTGCGCGGGGAGGCAGTGAAGGAAGAGCGCGGCGGGTCTGGCTTGCGCCATCAGCGCGGTCGTGACCTGGAACGGCATCATCGCGGCGAGTTTCTCGTCCGCTTCGAGCTGACCCATCGATATCCAGCTGTCGGTGACGACGACGTCGGCCCCGGCGACGGCTTCGGCGGCAGAGCGGACGATCTCGATCCGGCTGCCCGCCGCGCGCGCCGCCGCGACATAATCGTCGTGCGGGTCATAGCCCGGCGGGCAGCCGATGCGCACGTCGAACTTCATCAGCCCGGCCGCCTCGACGATCGAGTGCAGCACGTTGTTGCCGTCGCCCAGCCACGCCCATTGCGACCCCGGGAGCGCGGGACCGCGTTCGATGACGGTCAGCAGGTCGGCGACGATCTGGCACGGGTGCGATGCGTCGGTCAGCCCGTTGATGACGGGGACGCTCGCGTGGTCGGCGAGTTCGTTCAGCTTGGCGGGGTCGTCGGTACGCACCATGATCGCATCGATGTAACGCGACAGGACGCGCGCGGTGTCGGCGACGGTCTCCCCGCGCCCCAGCTGCATCGTGCCAGCGTCGAGCACCACCGTCGTCCCGCCCAGCTGGCGCATCGCCATGTCGAACGACACGCGCGTCCGTGTCGAGCTTTTTTCGAACAGCATCGCCAGCGTATATCCGGCAAGCGGCGCATCGGCGTCGGACCTGCCGCTGGGCCAGCCGCGCCGCGCCGCCTTGCGGTCGAGCGCATCGTTCAGCATCGCGGCGATCGCGTCGGCGCCCGCATCGGACAGGTCGCGAAAGTGGCGCGTCACCCCGGAAAACTCGCCGCCGCCGCCGACAGCGCCTCGACGCATTCGGTGATGTGATGTTCCTCGATGTTGAGCGGGGGCAGGATGCGCGCGACATTGTCGCCCGCCGCCACGAGCAGCAGCGCGTGGTTGTCACGCGCGTGCGCGACGAACGCGCGACTGTCGACCTTGAGCTTCAGCCCGAGCATCAGCCCCAATCCGCGCACCGAATCAAAGGCATGGTCGTGGTTGGGGATCATCTGGCCGAGCGCGGCGCGCAGCCGGTCGCGCGTCGCGCAGACCTGAGCGAGGAACTCGTCGTTCGCGACCACGTCGAGCACTGCGCCGCCTGCCGCCATCGCCAGTGGATTGCCGCCATAGGTCGACCCGTGCGTGCCGACGACCATCCCCTGCGCCGCGCGTTCGGTCGCCAGGCACGCGCCCAGCGGAAAGCCGCCGCCGATCCCCTTGGCGATCGCCATGATGTCGGGGGTGATCCCGTAATGTTCGTGCGCGAACAGCTTGCCCGTCCGCGCCATGCCGCACTGCACCTCGTCGAGGACGAGCAGCAGCCCGCGCTCGTCGCACGCCGCGCGCAGCCCGCACAGGAACGCGCTGCTCGCGGGCCTGATGCCGCCCTCGCCCTGGATCGGCTCGACGAGGAACCCCGCCGTATGATCGTCGACCAGGGCAAGCGCGGCGTCGAGGTCGTCGAACGGCGCATAGGCGAAGCCGGGTAGCAGCGGCTCGAACCCGTCGCGCATCTTGGGCTGGTTGGTCGCGCTGATCGTGCCGAGCGTGCGCCCGTGGAAGGCGTTGTTGAAGCTGATCAGCGTGTGCCGCTGTGGATTGCCGGTCGCGAAATGGTAACGGCGCGCGGTCTTGATTGCGCACTCGACCGCCTCGGCCCCCGAATTGGTGAAGAACACCGTGTCGGCAAAGGTCAGCTCGATCAGCCGCTGCGCGAGCGCCTCGCCCTGCGGCGACCCGTAGAGGTTGCTGACGTGCATCAGCGTCGCGGCCTGTTTCTGGATCGCGTCGACCAGATGCGGGTGCCCGTGCCCCAGGATATTCACCGCGATGCCGCTGGCGAAATCGAGATAGCGTTCGCCGCGCTCGCCGAACAGATACGCCCCCTCACCGCGCACCGGCCGTACCCCGCTCCGGGGATAGACGGGCATCAGCGCGGTGATCGACATGGGTGGCATCCCTGGCAAAAAAGAAAAGGCGACCCTGCTGGCCGCCCTGCGCATCGTTTACCCGTTACGCTTCGCCAACGTCAACCGGTCGTGCCCGGCACGGCGCGTTGGGGGGCGCGGGGGGGGGTAGGGGCGTTACCCCGCGATATACTCCTTCAGCGCCTCGGCCTCGGATTCGATCCGGTCGATACGGTATTTGACGAGATCGCCGATCGAGATGAAGCCGACCATGCGTCCGTCCTCGACCACCGGCAGGTGGCGGATGCGGCGCCGCGTCATCAGCGACAGTGCCGCGATGACCGGTACGTCGGGCGCGACGGTCATCGCCGGGCTCGTCATCGCCTCGCCGACGGTGAGGGCGAGTGTCTCGGCACCGCCCCGGGCCAGCCCGTAGATGACGTCGCGTTCGGAAAAAATGCCGATGACGCGCCCGTCCTCGACCACCGGCAGTGCGCCGATCCGCCGCTCGGCGAGCAGCTTCACCGCCTCGGCGACCGTTGCATCGCGCCCGACCGCGACGGTTTCACCCTCACGCTGGTTCAAAATAGCCCTGACAGTCATCGTGCCTTCTCCTACACGCTCACGCGACGCGACTCTTGGCGGTCGCTGGGCGCACAGTGTTCCACCTGTGCGCCGCAAAGGAAAGCAGCGAACGCAATGGCCGAACCCGACCTCGACGACCCGAGCTACGCGCGCTTTGCATGGGGCCGCTTCCGGCGCCTGCTCGGCTGGATGGCCGTCGCGTCGGCACTGACGGCGTGCGTGGCGCTCGTCGCGCTGCGCTATGCGACGGGGCCGCTGCCGCTGCCGCTGCACATGGCGATCGCAAGTTTCCTGGGCGTCTTTTTCACCGTGTTGCTCGCCGCCACGCTGATGGGGCTGGTGTTCCTGTCGTCGGGCACGGGGCACGACGACCGGATCATCGACCCGATGCGCGAGGACAATTGATGACCGACGACGACCCCATCCTGCGCGTGGTGCCGCGCCCCGGCGACATCAATTCGAACGGGCATATCTTCGGCGGCTGGGTGCTCAGCCAGATGGATATTGCCGGCGGCATCGTCGCGGGGCGCGTCGCGCAGGGGCGCTGTGCAACGGTCGCCATCGAGACGATGGAATTCATCGCGCCGATCCTGCTGACCGACATCGTCTCGATCTACGCCCGCATCGAACGCCGCGGACGCACCTCGATCGCGGTGCGCCTCGACGTCATCGCCGATCGCGAGCGTGGTGCCGAAAAGGTCAAGGTGACGAGCGGGGTGTTCACCTTCGTCGCGCTCGACGACGATTTCCGCCCGCGGCCGCTGCCCTAGCCCGGCCTTCGCCTTAACTGAGCCGTTCCATCACCTCGTCGGGCACGTCGTAATTGCTCCACACCGTCTGGACGTCGTCGTCGTCGTCGAGCGCGTCGAGCAGTTTCATCAGCGTTCCGGCATCGCCCTCGCCGACCGACACGATCGTCTGCGGACGCCAGGCGAGCTTGGCGCCTTCGCTCTCGCCGAGCACCGCCTCGAGCGCTTTTGCCACCTCGTGCAGGTCGGCGACCGAGGTCCAGATTTCGTGCCCCTCGTCCGACGTCGTCATGTCCTCCGCGCCTGCCTCGAGCGCGGCTTCGAACACCGCGTCGCCGTCGCCGACGCTTAGCGGATAGGAAATGAGGCCGACGCGGTCGAAGCCGTGGCTCACGCTGCCGCCCGCGCCCAGATTGCCGCCGTTCTTGCTCACCGCGGTGCGCACGTTGGTCGCGGTGCGGTTGCGATTGTCGGTCAGCGCCTCGACGATCAGCGAGACGCCGCCGGGACCGAACCCTTCGTAGCGGATTTCCTCGTAACTCGCGCCGTCGGCTCGGCTGGCGTTGCTGATCGCGCGCTCGATATTGTCCTTGGGCATGCCGCCCGCGCGCGCGGTCAGCACGGCGGCGCGCAGCCGCGCATTCATCGCCGGGTCGGGCAGCCCCGCCTTGGCCGCCACGGTGATCTCGCGGCTGAGCTTGGAAAACGCCGCCGCGCGCTTTTTGTCCTGCGCACCTTTACGGTGCATGATGTTCTTGAACTTCGAATGACCTGCCATGTCGCCCTCTATGCCAGCCCGAGCGCGGCTTTATAGGTGTCGAGCAACGCTTCGGCCTCGTCACGCGCGTTTTTTTCCATTTTGCGCAGGCGCACGATCTGGCGCATGATCTTGGGGTCGTAGCCGACCGCCTTGGCCTCACCATAGACGTCCTTGATGTCGTCCTGCGTGCCCTTTTTCTCTTCTTCCAAACGCTCGATGCGTTCGATCAGCAGCCGCAACTGGTCGGCCTGGATAATGTCGCTCATGTCACTTCCCCGCGAGGTAAGCCGCGGCTCCTAGGCGAGCGCGGCACCGCGCTCAACCTCCCTTTGCCGCAGGCGTGCGAGCCGCTAGGGGCGAGGTGATATCCGGGCGCGACCCACAGGAGAGTGCGATGCAGCTGCTGCCCCCCCGGACGCGCAAGGTGCGCGTGCTCGCGACCCTCGGTCCCGCCAGCCGTTCCCCCGAAATGATCGAACGGCTGATCCGCGCCGGGGCCGACGCGTTTCGCATCAACATGAGCCACGGCGTGCAGGCCGACCACGCCCCCGTCATTGCGGCGATCCGCGCGCTCGAAAAGACGCTCGGCCGCCCCACCACGATCCTCGCCGATTTGCAGGGACCCAAGCTGCGCGTGGGGACGTTTGCGGGTGGCAAGGTCGAGCTCGAGACCGGCGCGCGCTTCTGGCTCGACCGCGACGCGACGCCCGGTGACGCCGACCGCGTCTCGTTGCCGCACCACGAAATCTTCGAAGCGCTCGAACCCGGCGCGCGGCTGTTGCTCGACGACGGCAAGATCGTGCTGCGCGTGCTGTCGATGGCCAGCGACAGGGTCGAAACGCGCGTCGAGGTCGGCGGCGCGCTGTCCGACCGCAAGGGGCTGAACGTCCCCGACGTCGTCGTGCCGATGGCGGCGCTGACAGTGAAGGACCGCAGCGACCTGGGGTTCGCGCTCGACCAGGGGGTCGACTGGGTCGCGCTGTCGTTCGTCCAGCGGCCCGACGACCTGGCGGAGGCGCGCAAGCTGATCGGCGGGCGCGCGGCGCTGCTCGCCAAGATCGAGAAACCGGCGGCGCTCGACCGGCTCGACGATATCGTCGAAATGGCCGACGCGGTGATGGTCGCGCGCGGCGACCTGGGCGTCGAGCTCCCGCCCGAAGCCGTCCCGCCCGCGCAAAAGCGCATCGTCGAGACCGCACGCCGGATGGGCCGCCCGGTGGTCGTCGCGACGCAGATGCTCGAATCGATGATCAAGTCGCCGACGCCGACGCGCGCCGAAGTTTCCGACGTCGCGACCGCGATCTATGACGGGGCCGACGCGGTGATGCTGTCGGCGGAAAGTGCGGCCGGCGACTGGCCGGTCGAGGCGGTGGCGATGATGGACGCGATCGCGCGCTCGGTTGAGGCCGATCCCGGCTATTCGGCGCGGCTGCACTTTACCGAGACCAAGGCCGACCCGACGACCGCCGATGCGCTGGCTGAGGCGGCGCGCGACATCGCGGTCACCGTCGACGCACGGACGATCATCTGCTTCACCCTGTCGGGCTCGACCGCGCGCCGCGTATCGCGTGAGCGGCCGTCGGTGCCGATCCTCGTGCTGACCCCGCGCCTCCAGACCGCGCGACGGATGGGACTGTTGTGGGGCGTCCATTCGGTCACGACGCGCGACGTGCACAATTTCGAGGAGATGGTCGCCAAGTCGAAACGCATGGCGCTGCGCCATGGACTGGCCAGCGGCGGCGACCGCGTGATCATGATGGCCGGTGTGCCGTTCGGGACGCCGGGTGCGACCAACGTCCTGCATGTCGTGCGCCTGTCGGGGCAGGAATTGAAGGAAGCAAGGACCTGAACCGCTGGTCTCAGAGCATCGCCATACCGCCGTTGACGTGGATCGTCTGCCCGGTGACGTACGCGGCTTCGCGACTGGCGAGATAGACCACGGCGGCGGCGACATCGGCACCTTCGCCGAGCTTACCCGCCGGAATCCGCGCCGTGAGCGCTGCTTTCTGCGCGTCGGGCAGCGCGTCGGTCATCGCGCTTGCGATAAAGCCGGGCGCGACGCAGTTGACGGTGATCGCGCGGCTGGCGAGTTCCTGCGCCAGCGCCTTCGACATCGCGGTCAGCCCGCCCTTCGACGCGGCATAGTTCGCCTGGCCGGGGTTGCCCGTCGCGCCGACGACGCTGGTGATCGAGACGATCCGGCCGAAGCGCGCCTTCATCATCGGCTTGCTCGCCGCACGGATCAGGCGGAATGCCGCTTCCAGATTGACGCGGATGACGGTCTCCCATTCCTCGTCCTTCATGCGCATGACCAGATTGTCGCGCGTGACGCCCGCGTTGTTGACGAGGATGTCGAGCCGACCGCCCAGCGCCTCGACCGCGCGCGGGACCAGCATGTCGACGGCCCTCGCATCCGCCAGATCGCACGCGAGCGCGACCGTGTCGCCGCCGAGTTCACCCCTGAACGCGTCGAGCTTGGCGGCGTTCGACCCCGAAACCACCAGCCGCGCACCCTGACCCGCCAGCGCCCGCGCAACCGCCGATCCGATCCCCCCCGATGCTCCGGTCACGAGTGCGGTCATTCCTGTGAGGTCGAACATCAGGCCTTATCCCTTATCTGGTTCACGCGGAGGCGCGGAGACGCGGAGGGCCGATGGTTGTTCACGACCCTTTCAAAGCCTTCTTTCAGCGTGGCTCCGCCGAAGTTGATCAGCAGTCCAACCGAACGCCCCGTCAGTCTGAGATAGGTCAGCAGCTGCTTTTGGTGAACGGCAGCAACACGCTCGACCGACTTCAATTCGATTATGAGCCGGTCGTCGATGACAAGGTCGAGGCGGAACGCGTTCTCGAAGCGCAAGCCTTCGAAATCGAAAGCGATCGGCAGTTGCCGATCGACGAAATAGCCCATCGGGTCGAGCCGCGCCGCCAACACAGCTTCATAGACGCTTTCGAGGAGACCGGGACCAATAACGCGATGAAGGCGCAACGCCACGTCGAGCACGTCACCCGTAATTTCGTCGATATCTTTCAACACCTGACCTCCGCGTCTCCGCGCCTCCGCGTGAACAAATTCTAGAGTGATGCCAGCAGCGCCTCGACATCGCCCATCGACACGACACTTCGCGTCGCGGCGTCGGGTGCGATGCGTTTGATCATGGGGCTCAGCACCTTGCCGCCGAATTCGACGAACTCGGTCACGCCCGCCGCCACCATCGCCTCGACGCTTTCGCGCCAGCGCACTGTCTTCGTTACCTGCTCGACCAGCAGCGATGCGATCATGTCGGGGTCGGCGACGGGCCGCGCCGTGACGTTGGCGTAGAGCGGGAGCAGCGGTGCGTCGATGCGCGTTTCGCCGAGCGCCGCCGACATGACATCGGCGGCGGGTGCCATCAGCGCGCAGTGAAAGGGTGCCGAAACCGACAGCGGTATCGCGCGCTTTGCGCCGCGTTCCTTGGCCAGCACCATCGCGCGTTCGACCGCAGCGGCATGGCCCGAGACGACGACCTGCCCGCCGCCATTGTCGTTGGCGACCTCGCACACCTCGCCTTGCGCCGCGTCCGCCACGATCGCTTTGGCCGCATCGAGATCGACCCCGAGCAGCACCGCCATCGCGCCGGTACCCACCGGCACCGCCGCCTGCATCGCCTCTCCGCGCGTCCGCAGCAGCCGTGCCGTGGTCGGAAGGTCGAGGCTCCCCGCGGCGCACAGCGCACCATATTCGCCCAGCGAATGCCCCGCGACGAAGGCGGCGCGCTCGGCGACGCGCAGACCGCCCTCGCGCTCGGCGACGCGCAACACCGCGATCGCATGCGCCATGATCGCGGGCTGGGCGTTGGCGGTGAGCGTCAGCTGGTCGTCGGGGCCCTGCGTCATCAGCCGGAACAGATGCTGCCCCAGCGTATCGTCGACCTCCTGGAACACCGCGCGCGCCGCCGCGCTCGCCGCCGCCAGTTCGCGCCCCATTCCGACCGACTGGCTCCCCTGACCGGGGAAGATAAACGCACGCATGACACTCTCCTCGGCGCTGCGCTTAGGCGACACTTTGCTGGCGGTTCAAGGAGGGGGTTCACGCGGAGGCGCGGAGACGCGGAGGCCCGGTCGTCCCTCTTTCACTTCTCCGCGTCTCCGCGTCTCCGCGTGAACCCGTATGAGAGCCTGCGGCGCGCGCTTGCCTTCCCGCCCACAATGCATCATAGGCGCGCACTCACGAAAGCCGGAGGGGTGTCGCCAATGGGGCGGCATCAGCGATCGGCACGAAAAAGGCGAACGATACATGGCTCTCTATGAGCATGTCTTCCTCGCGCGTCAGGATCTGGCCCAGGCCCAGGTCGATGCGCTGGCAGCGACGGCAACCGGAATCATCGAGGCGAACGGCGGACGGATCGTCAAGACCGAGACCTGGGGGTTGCGCAGCATCGCCTATCGCATCGCCAAGAACCGCAAGGCGCATTACGTCATGCTCGAGTTCGAGGCACCGACCAACGTCGTCGTCGAGCTCGAACGCCAGACGCAGATCAACGAGGACATCATCCGCTACATGACGTTGCGCGTCGACGCGCACGAAGCGGGCCCCTCGGCGATGATGCGCCGTTCGGAACGGTCGGAGCGCGATCGTGGCGAGCGTGGCGACCGCCCGCGTCGTGACGATGGCGACCGTCCCCGCCGCGATGATCGTCCCAGAGACGATCGCCCCAGGGACGACCGCCCCCGTGAAGACCGCCCCCGCCGCGACGACGCGGCCTGAGGAGGAGAGTAGATATGGCCCGCCCGTTTTTCCGCCGCCGCAAGTCCTGCCCGTTTTCGGCCAAGGATGCCCCGCAGATCGATTACAAGGACGTCCGCCTGTTGCAGGGCTTCGTGTCCGAGCGCGGCAAGATCGTGCCGTCGCGCATCACCGCCGTCAGTGCCCCCAAGCAGCGCGAACTCGCCCAGGCGATCAAGCGCGCGCGGCACATCGGCCTCCTCCCCTATGTCGTGAAGTGAGCTGACGTCCATGGAAATCATCCTCCTCGAGCGCGTCGAAAAGCTGGGCAAGATCGGTGACGTCGTCACCGTGAAGGACGGCTTTGCGCGCAACTTCCTGTTGCCCAACAAAAAGGCGCTTCGCTCGAATTCGGCGAATCGCAAGCTGTTCGAAACGAACAAGGCCAGGATCGTCGCCGACAACGACACACGTCGCGGCGAGGCCGAAGCGGCGTCGAAGGGTGTCGACGGCAAGTCGGTGACGCTGATCCGCCAGGCGTCGAACACGGGGCAGCTTTACGGCTCGGTCGCGGTGCGCGATATCATCGACGCGTTCGAAGCCGACAAGATCAAGCTGATCAAGAACCAGGTCGTGCTCGACAAGCCGATCAAGGCGATCGGCCTCTACGACGTGCGCGTGCAGCTGCACCCCGAGGTCGCGGTGACCGTCAGGGTCAACGTGGCGCGCAGCCCCGAGGAGGCCGACCTGCAGTCGCAGGGTGTCGACGTGATGGCGGCGATGTTCGAAAAGGACGAGGCCGGCTTCACCGAGGATTATGATCCGAACGCCGAGCCGGGCGAGATCGCATCGGGAGCCGACGCGCAAGCTTAACCCGCGTCGACGGTTTAACCCGCGTGGCCCTACGGGGACGCGCGGGTTCAGGCCGCCTTGGCGTCGATCGCCTTGGCGCGGCGGCGCTGGACCGACGAGCCGATGCCGATCGCCTCGCGATATTTGGCGACCGTGCGGCGCGCGAGGTCGAAGCCCTGCGCGCGCAACAGCTCGACGAGCGTGTCGTCGGACAGGATCGCCCCCGCCGTCTCGGCATTGACGAGCGTGCGGATCGCCGCCTTGACCGCGAGCGCCGATGCATTCTCACCGCCATCGGCCGAGGCGATGCCGCTGGTGAAGAAATATTTGAGCTCGAACTGCCCGCGCGCGCAGCTGAGATATTTGTTGCTCGTGACGCGGCTGACGGTCGATTCGTGCAGGCCCAACGCGTCGGCGACGGTGCGCAGCGTCAGCGGGCGCAGCTGCGCGACGCCGTGGCGAAAGAACCCCTCCTGCTGCTTGACGATCTCGGTCGCGACGGTGACGATCGTGCGTTGACGCTGGTCGAGCGCGCGGACGAGCCAGTTCGCGCTCTGGAACGCCTCGTTCAGCCAGCTGCGCGACGCCTTGTCGCGCGCCGCGCCCGCAAGCTCGGCGTGATAGCGGCGGTCGACGAGGACACGCGGCAGGCTCCCCGAATTGATCTCGACGCGCCACCCCCTGGCGGTCTCGACGACGAACACATCGGGGGTGACCGCGTCGATGCGCGTGCTGCCATAGCGGCAGCCGGGCTTGGGGTCGTAACCGCGCAGCTCGCGGATCATGTCGGCCATGTCCGCGTCGTCGACCCCGCACAGTCGCTGGAGCGCGGGGATGCGACCCGCCGCCAACCATTCGAGATGATCGATCAGCATCTCCATGCACGGATCGTAGCGGTCGGCCTCGCGTGCCTGCAGCGCGAGGCATTCGGACAGCGTCCGCGCGCCGACGCCGGTCGGGTCGCAGCGTTGCACCGCCGACAGCGCGCGCTCGACCGCGATCAGCGGCACGCCGAGCCGGGCGGCGAGGTCGCGCAGGCTTTCGGTCAGATAGCCCGCGTCGTCGAGCGCATCGACGACGACGCGCGCCACCGCCAGCTCGTACGCGTCGAGCGACTGGCCGAGCTGCGCGATCAGATGCTCGCCAAGCGTCGCCTCGGCACCGGCAAAACTGTCGAAATCGATATCCTCGCCCGAGCCCGCGCCGGAGGGCGCATCCGACGCGCAGTCGTGGTGAAAGCGCTCGCCCTCGTAATCGGCCTCGACCGGCGCGTCGTTCAGCGCGTTGCCATGATCGACCAGCGCCTCGGTCGTCGCCGCCTCGACGGGTGCTTCGGCCGCGACGCTCTCACGCTCCTCGCCGGCTTCGAGCAGCGGATTGCGCTCGACCTCGTCGGCGACGAAGCTTTCGATCTCGAGGTTCGACAGCGCGAGCAGGCGGATCGCCTGTTGCAGCTGCGGCGTCATCACCAGCGATTGCGACTGCCGCAGTTCGAGGCGCGGACCCAGTGCCATCGCTAAAGCGAGAAATTCTCGCCGAGGTAGAGCCGCCGGACATTCTCGTCGGCGACCAGCGCCTCGGGCGTGCCCGAGAACAGCACCTGCCCGCCATAGATGATGCACGCGCGGTCGCAGATATCGAGCGTTTCGCGGACATTATGGTCGGTGATCAGCACGCCGATCCCGCGCCGCTTGAGCTGGCAGATCAGGTCGCGGATGTCGGAGATCGAGATCGGGTCGATCCCCGCGAACGGTTCGTCGAGCAGCATGATCGACGGATCGGCCGCCAGCGCGCGCGCGATCTCACAACGCCGCCGCTCGCCCCCCGACAGCGCGGTCGCCATCGAATCGCGCCGCGGCGTCAGGCTGAATTCGTCGAGCAGCTGGTCGAGGCGTACGTCGCGCAGCCTGCGGTCGGGTTCGGCGAGCTCGAGCACCGACATGATGTTCTGTGCAACGGTCATGCCGCGAAAGATCGAGGTTTCCTGCGGCAGATAACCCAGCCCCATCACCGCGCGGCGATACATCGGCAGCCCGGTGATCTCGACCCCGTCGAGCATCACGCGACCCGAATCGGGTTTCACCAGCCCCATGATCGAATAAAAGCACGTCGTCTTGCCCGCGCCATTGGGGCCGAGCAGCCCCATCACTTCGCCGCGCGCGACCGAAAGCGAGACATCCGACAATACGACGCGCCGGTCATAGGATTTGGCGATCGACACGACTTCGAGGCTGGCCGCCGCCAAGGGGGCGGCGTTCGCTTCGGGGCGGTCGAGGAGGTCGGCTTCGCTCATCATCGTCCCTTCGCCACTGGCAGTGCACGGTTAACGAACTGCTACGGCTCGGGCAATTGGCAGGGTTCGTGCAAGACCGATGCGGCCGGGCGACTATGGCGCGCGTTGGGGAACCGAAAACCGCCCGCTGACGCGCCCGCCGCTGCCCGTCACCGCGCCCGGCGCGCCGCCCGATGCGCGGCCGTCGACGACGGCGCGGCCGGTCGTCAGGTCGATCACCAGCCGCCCGCCGCGAATCGTGTTCGCGCCCTGGTTGAGGGTGACGCCGCCGATCATCGTGATCAGCCGCTGGTTGAGGTCGTAGATCGCGAAATCGCCGTGCGCGGTCTCGCTCGCCGAGCGCACCGTGACCCCGCCCGACGCGTCGAGGCGGCTGATGCTGGGGTTTCCGTCGACGATGCCGCCTGTGTAGGCGACGGTCAGCCGCTGGGCGTCGAGCGCGAGATTGCCCTGCCGCACGCGGACATTGCCCGACAGGACGGCACGATCGGCGCGATCCTGAACCTCGATCCGGTCGGCTTCGAAATAGACCGGGGCCTTCGAATTATGCCCTTTGAGCGCCTGCGCCGACAATGGGCCCGCGACGCCGAGCAGCGCGAGGATGAGCAGATGCGCGTTCATCAGCGCCCCTTGGCGCGCGACTGGGTGATGCGCAAGCGCGCGCGGCCCCCCAACGTGACGGTGCGCGTACCGATGTCGGCGCGCATCGACCCCGCGCTGAAGCTGCCGATCGGCATCTGCCCGTCGACGTGCCTGTCGCTCGACACGATCCGCGTCCGGAGGTCCGCGCCGACATTGCTCGTGGTCAGCCGGTAACCGTCGCTGCGCTCGACGGTCAGCGGCCCGTCGACGGTGAGCCGCTCGGCGTCCATATCGTAGCTCGCGCGCGGCGCATTGAGCGTCGCGGGTCCGTCGGCGAGCGCCATGCGGGCCGACATCGCGCCCAGCCGCACGACCGGCGTCTTCGACGACGCCTGCACCGCCGAGCCTGCGTTGAGCTGGAACGGCTGCCCCTTGTCGTCCTGGCCGCGATAGACCGCGCGTTCGACGCGCATGCGTTCGCGCGCCATCTGCACCTTGTCCTTGGCGAGGACGAAGCTGACCTCGGCGCGCTTGGCGAGCGGGGTCAGCGCGAGCACCGCCGCGAGCGCGCCGACGGCAGAAGGCAGCACGATGCGCGCGGCGCGGACCGCACGGTCGTGCCCGCTTCCCGGTCGCGCCCAGCGCAACCGCCGGTCGCGCCCGAGGACGGCGGCTTCAGACATGCGCGAACAGGTCGATCTCGGGCCAGCCCTGAAGGTCGAGCCGCGCGCGCGTCGGCAGGAAATCGAAGCACGCCTGCGCCAGTTCCATCCGCCCCTCGCGCACCAGCCGCACGTCGAGCTCGTCGCGCAGCCGGTGGAGATAGCGAACGTCGGACGCCGCATATTCGCGCTGCGCGTCGCTCAGCACCGGATTGCCCCAGTCGGACGATTGCTGCGCCTTCGACAGGTCGATGGCGAGCAATTCCTTGCAGATTTCCTTCAGCCCGTGGCGGTCGGTATAGGTGCGCACCAGCCGCGACGCGATCTTGGTGCAATAGGCAGGCGCGGCCATGACACCCAGATAGGCGTGGATCGAGGCCAGATCGAAGCGCCCGAAATGATAGAGCTTCAGCCGTGCGGGGTCGCCGAGCACCGCTTTCAGATTGGGTGCCGCAAAGTCGCTGTCGGGCGCAAAACGCACGAGATGTTCGTCGCCGCGCCCGTCCGAAATCTGCACGACGCACAGCCGGTCGCGCGCGGGGTTGAGCCCCATCGTCTCGGTATCGACCGCGACGGGCCCGGGGGCGAGGGCACCGGCGGGCAAATCTTCTTCGTGGAGGTGAACGGTCAAATCATGGGGTCCATTTTCTTGCGCTTGGCTCGCGCCCAGATGTTCAGCGTCTCGACACCCGCCGAAAAGCCCATCGCGGCATAGATATAGCCCTTGGGCACGTGCACGCCGAACGCTTCGGCGATCAGCACCATGCCGATCATAAGCAGGAAGCCGAGCGCGAGCATGACGACGCTGGGGTTGCGCGCGATGAAATCGCCGAGCGGGTTCGCCGCAACCAGCATGATGACGACGGTGATGATGACGGCGGCGAACATCACCGGCAGATGGTCGGTCATGCCGACCGCGGTCAGGATCGAATCGATCGAAAAGACGATATCGAGCAGGACGATCTGGACGATCGCCGCACCCACGCTGAGCGCGACGGGCCCCTTTTTCTTGTCGAGCATGTCGTCCGAGTCATGATTGTCCACGCTGTGGTGGATTTCCTTGGTCGCTTTCCAGACGAGGAACAGTCCGCCTGCAAACAGGATCAGGTCGCGCCACGACAGGGCGGTCTCGAAACTGGGGTTGCCGTGCGAATCGGGCGCGCCGGTCAGCCCGAGATCGATGACCGGCGCGGTCAGCGCGACGATGAACGCGATCGTCGAGAGCAGCCCCAGCCGCATGACGAGCGCTAGGCCGAT
Organism: Sphingomonas sp.; assembly: GCA_965248885.1. GTDB lineage: Bacteria > Pseudomonadota > Alphaproteobacteria > Sphingomonadales > Sphingomonadaceae > Sphingomonas_O. Next base: position 2,986,312 of record OZ252211.1, read on the forward strand.
CCCGATTCGCCGGACGCGCGCCCGGTCGGCCTCGGGCAATTTGTTCGACAGGATCGAGATGAAGACGAGGTTGTCGATGCCGAGCACCACTTCCATCACGATAAGCGTGAGCAACGCGGCCCAGATCGCGGGGTCGGCAGCGAGAGTCATCAGGTCAGCCATGGTGCGTGTGCCTGTGGCCTGCCGCGCGCGCGCCTGCAACCGTCATCGACGCCGCGCGCGACCTTCACGCATGAATTCGCTCGCGAATGGCCCGCCGATGTTGTAGGCGACTCGCTGGCGCAGAACGTCTTTGCGCCATGCAGGCCCATGCCCGTCGTCCGGCGCGTGGGAACTGGACGGTGAGGCGGGCGAGGGAATACGGATCAAGGCATGAGTTTCGACAAGGGACGCCGCGGGGATCGCGGCGGGCGCGGACGTGACAAGTTCGACGATAATTTCGGGGGCGGCACGCCCAGCTATGGCGGTGGCGGCGGTGCCCCCTACGGCGGGGGCGGTGGTGACCGCTTCGGCGGCGGCGGCGGCGGCGGCTATGGCGGCGGCGGGGGCGGCGGTGATCGCTTCGGCGGCGGCGGCGGCGGTGGCGGCGGGTTCCGCAGCGGCGGCGCACCCGGTGGGCCTCGCGGCGGCATGCCCGCACAGGTCGTCGGCGAAGGTACGGGCGTCGTCAAATTCTTCAACGCGCAAAAGGGCTTCGGCTTCGTGGTGCGCGACGATGGTGGCGAGGATGTGTTCATTCACATCTCCGCCGTCGAACAGGCGGGGCTGACCGGCCTCGCCGAGGGACAGCCGCTCGGCTTCACGCTCGTCGATCGCGGCGGGCGCATCTCGGCGACCGACCTGAAGATCGACGGCGAGCCGATGCCGGTCACCGACCGCGGTCCGCCGCGCGATCGTGATGCCGGCCCAAGTGCTGGTGCGGGCGGCCCACGCGGTGGCGGCTATGGCGGCGGTGGTGCCGGTGGTGGTGCTGGCGGCGGCGGCGGGGCACCGCAGCGTCAGCTGACCGGTGAAAAGGCCACGGGAACGGTCAAGTTCTTCAACGCGATGAAGGGCTTCGGCTTCATCCAGCGCGACGATGGACAGCCCGATGCGTTCGTTCACATCTCGGCGGTCGAGCGCGCCGGCATGACCACGCTCAACGAGGGCGACAAATTGTCGTTCGAACTCGAGATCGACCGGCGCGGCAAGCACGCAGCGGTCAATCTGGCGTCGGGCGGCTAGAGACGAACGAATCCCCCTCCGTCGTCGGGCGGAGGGGGTTTTCGGCAGATGAGACCCGAAATTGACGCCAGCCGGGTTCCGCCGCACCAGGGTTCAGCGCGTGATGACGGCCGGAAGACCCGCTTCCCCGAGCGCAGCGAGGGGCTGAATCGAGCGCAGCGAAATTGACTGGCTCTCGCGCCGGGTCTCGCTTTGCTCGACAGAGCCCCTCGCTTCGCTCGGGGAAGGCAATCAGGCAAACGTCATCATGCTCTAGCCGCGGCAGCGTTCCTTGGCGGTGATCGTCCGGTCGATCGCCCGGCCGCCGAGCGCACCCGCCGCCGCGCC